>NZ_CP178845.1:0-3379736 GCF_047344965.1 Flavobacterium sp. W1B | reverse complement strand
AAATTCTATTAAATTATTTTTTTAGTAATCGGCGTCTTATTAAATAAAACTAAAAAAAGTCTTATTTTTCGGGGTAACAAATATGTGAACAATTTTCTGTAAAAAAAAATTATTAGGGGTTGATTATGTAGAAATATTGTCGTAATACACTAAAAAGCTTGTAAAGCTAATTTAAAACATATAAAAAATAAGATGAAAGAACATGAATTTAAGGTAAGGGTAAGGTATTCAGAAACGGACCAAATGGGGGTTGTTTATCATGGGAATTATGCTCAATATTTTGAGATGGGGCGCGTGGAATGGCTCAGAAACATTGGGATTTCTTACAAATGGATGGAGGAAAACGGCGTTATGCTTCCGGTGGTTTCTTTGAGTATGAATTATAAAAAACCGGCTCGTTATGATGACTTGTTAACGGTAAAAACTGTTTTGAAAAGTCAGACTTCTGTCAAGATTGAATTTGATTATGAAATATATAATGAACAAAATGAGTTATTAACAATTGCCAGTTCAACTTTGGTTTTTGTAGACATGAAAACGGGGCGTCCGAGGGTTCCACCGGAATATGTGAAAGAAAAACTTTTGCAGATGTAGAATTGAAAAAAATAAGGAATTATTCTTTAATTTTAATATCTATTTCGAATAGTGAATTGAAAATGTCGAATATCATTTCGGCATTTTTTTTTCTTGTTTTTATTTCGATTTTGCCGATCGGTAATCCGGTTTCTTCGTTTAACTCCATTTCTTGGTTTACGATATCAAGCTTTTTTTCTTTAATAACACGCATGACTTTGTTCATATTTTTATAGTCAAATGTTATTTGATAATGAATATCGATTGTTTTTTCGATTATTTCACAAGTTTCAAGCACCATTTGAGCCGTTGTTTTATAGGCTGAGATCAGACCTCCAACGCCTAATTTTACACCACCAAAAATCCGAACGACTACAATTAGTGTATTTGTCAAAGAAAAGGACTGAATTTGGCCATAAATTGGCATTCCGGCACTGTTGCTTGGTTCTCCATCATCATTGGCTCGGTATGAAAGAGTATCGGTGCCAATTTGATAAGCATAACAAAAATGCCCAGCATTAGGGTGTTGTTTTTTCAGAACGTCAATAATTGGTTTTAGCTCTTCTTCTGAATGAATAGGAAATGCATAGCCAAAAAATTTGCTGTTCTTTTCTTTGAATAGTATTTCTTCTGAAGAAAAGGCAATGGTATTGTAAGTGTCTTTGATTTCCAAGAGTTGTCTTCTAAATTATATTTTTTTCAAACAGGTCTACTACGTCTTCTTGTCCCACTTGTAGATTCCAAACGTTTATTCCTAGTGAAAGTGCAGTATCTGTATTTTCTTTTTTGTCATCAACAAACAAGGTGCGTTTGGCTTGCAAGTCGTGTTTGTTTAAAACATGGTTAAAAATTTCAGTGTCGGGCTTTCTCATTCCCATTTCAAAGGAAAAATAGACTTTTTCAAAGCATTGATAAAAATCGCTGTAAAAGGAAACTCCATTTTTCTGCTCGAAAGTATCAATGTGAATAGAATCGGTATTACTCAGTAAAAACAAGCGGTATTTCTGGGAAAGCATTTGAAGGAATTCCAATCGATACAATGGGAAATCTAATAAAATGGCACTCCAAGCCTCCAAGATTTCGTCAGTCGTGGCTTTTGGTGCGTATTTTTGAATGCCTAAAAGGAAGTCTTCTCTGGAAATTTCACCTTTTTCGAAAAGGATATTTAATTTATTCAAGTCTTCATTCCATTCCGAAATGCCTATTTTTTTCAAACCCTCTAAAGTCGCATTTTTGTCTAAATTGATAAAGACATCTCCAAAATCGAAAATAATTGCATTAATCATGGTTTCTGGATATTATAAGTTCATCTTGATCAATCAAAGTTTTTTTGAATTGTTTTGTAGTTAGCATTGGGGCTTTTACACCATCTCCAAAAACAGAATTTCCAATAAAAACTCTCGCTTCGTCCCAAAGATTAGCATCGATGAAAGTTTGTAATGTTTGTCTTCCGCCTTCGATGATTATAGACTGAATTTGATGCTTAAAAAGCAGGTCTGCAAGTTGCGCAGCTATATTTTTTTCAAAATCAATACTTTCAAAGATACAGTTTTCTGTTCCTATTTCAGTGCTGTGTTTGCAGATAATGATTGTTTTTGTTTGATTATCAAAAACATGGTTGCTTTTTGGTATTCGATTATTTTGGTCCAAAATCACTCGAACAGGATTGTCTCCGGTCCAGTCTCTTACATTTAATTTTGGATTGTCATCAATTGCCGTTTGGGTTCCCGCAAGAATGGCCTGTTCTTCAGATCTCCATTTATGAACAAGCTGTCTAGAATATGGATTTGTAATCCAAAGCGGTTTTTTTTCACTGCCTTGCTGTTCTTCGCGCAAAGCAGTGTTTGGAGCGATATATCCGTCCTGACTTTGGGCCCATTTCAAAATTATATAAGGCCTTTTCTTTTGATGAAATGTAAAAAAACGTTTGTTGAGTTCGTTGCATTCGTCTTCGAGAACGCCAACGGTTACCTTTATCCCTGCCTCGGTTATTTTATTTATTCCCTTGCCTGCCACTTTTTTATTGGGATCCATAGTTCCTATTACCACATTTGGGATCTCGTTTTGGATGATTAAATCGCAACAAGGTGGCGTTTTTCCAAAATGACAGCAAGGCTCCAAGCTTACATAAATTGTAGCTTTTTTTAGTAACGATTTGTCTTTTACTGAATTGATTGCGTTTACTTCGGCATGAGGTTCTCCGGCCTTTTTATGCCAGCCTTCCCCAATTATTTTATTGTCATAAACAATCACACTGCCCACCAAAGGATTGGGGTAGGTGGTTCCTAAGCCATTTTTGGCCAGTTCGATGCAACGTCGGATGTATTTTTTATGTATTTCCACAATACAAAAGTAGTATTTTTGAATGTAGTCCCGAAACTTCGAGATTAGTTTTAAAACTTTAGATAATAACAATAAACAATGGTTATTTTTGTGTTTCAAAAATGAGCAAACTAAGATAATGGAAAATTGGTTTATTAGAAAAATTAAGAAAGAAGACAATCAACAAGTTGCGCAATTGATACGAGCGGTTTTTGATGAATTGAATATCCCGAAAGTAGGAACGGCCTATGAGGATCCTTATTTGGATTTAATGTTTGAGGAATACAGCAAACCCAAGTCGGTTTATTATGTAGTGGAATTTCAAGGTAAAGTTGTTGGTAGTGCTGGAGTGGCTCCGTTGGAAAACGAGGCTGAAACGATTTGCGAATTGCAAAAGATGTATTTCCTTCCCGAAACCCGCGGTCTGGGAATTGGAAGTGAAATGATGGCTAAATGTTTGCAAAGTGCCAAAGATTTTGGTTTTGAAAACTGTTACCTCGAAACGATGCCTTTTATGCATGATGCCCAAAAACTCTATAAAAAAGTGGGTTTCGAATATATAGATGCTCCCATGGGAAGTACGGGGCATACGTCTTGTCCGGTCTGGATGCTGAAAGATTTGAGATTGTAGATTTTCAGAATTAAATAAAACTAATGAAAATAAAAGAATACAGAAGCGAGTTTATTCAAGAACTCACGCCAATTTTTGATGCAGGCGAAGCCGAGAGTTTTTTCTATCTGATATTAGAAGAAAAACACCAATTGAAAAGAGTTGATTTGGCGTTACATCCTGATTTGTCCTTTTCGGAAGAAGAAATTGCAAGTTGGAATGCGATTCTGGAACAGTTGAAATTGGAGATTCCCGTTCAATACCTGTTAGGTAAAACGAGTTTTTATGGATTGGATTTTGAGGTCAACGAAAATGTCTTGATTCCAAGGCCTGAAACCGAAGAATTGGTCGAATGGATAATTTTAAATCAACAAACCAACAAATCAAAAAATCAGCCCAAAATTCTTGATATTGGTACTGGTAGCGGTTGTATTGCTATTTCATTGGCAAAAAACATTCCAAATGCCCAAGTTTATGCGATTGATGTTTCTGAAAAAGCATTGGCTACAGCCCAAAAAAATGCAAAAATCAATACAGTTGATGTCACTTTTTTGAATCAAAACATTCTTGAAACGGAAGATTTAGGGCAACAGTTTGACATTATTGTTTCGAATCCTCCTTATGTGCGAAATTTGGAGAAGCAGGAGATTAAGAAAAATGTATTAGATAACGAGCCGCATTTGGCACTTTTCGTAGAAGATAACGATGCCTTGATTTTTTATAGAAAGATAGCCGAGTTAGCTCAGAAAAATCTAACCATAAACGGACAGCTGTATTTTGAAATTAATCAGTATTTAGGCAAGGAAATGATCGAATTGCTTGAGGAAATGGGTTTTAAAAACATCGAATTGCGCAAAGATATTTATGGAAACGATAGAATGATTTTCGGAAAGAGGGCAGATTAGAGAATTTAGTTTCAAATCTGCCTCTGTTTTCTGAATTCTATTTCCTAATTACTCATACCTCAAAGCTTCAATAGGATCTAGTTTTGATGCTTTTATCGCTGGATATAAACCAGAAACGATAGCAACCATGAAACTGGTAAAAAAAGCGGCAAAGATGGCAGTCCACGGAATTACAAACGCAAAGTCCATTGCGGTGGCGATTCCGAAGCCAATTAGGATTCCAAAAATAATTCCCGCTAATCCGCCCAGTTGACCAATCAATAGGGTTTCTATGAAAAATTGGAATGCCACGGTAGTTTTCTTGGCACCCAAGGCTTTTCTGACTCCAATTTCGCGTGTGCGTTCCGTTACCGAAACAATCATAATATTCATCAAAGCAATAGAAGAACCCAGAACGGTGATGATTCCGATGAGCCAGGAAGCAAGTCCAAGATATTTGGTGATACTAAGGATTCTATTGATAAGATCGTCGCTTCGTACTACTCCAAAATTATTGTCTTGTATAGGACTGAGTTTTCGAACCCTGCGCATGGTGCTGTTAGCGTTGTCGATAGCTTGATCCAGCAGTTCCTTTTTAGAAACCATTACACTTAGAGTATAATTTATGTTGGGTGCTGTAAATAAAGATCTAGCCACTTGAATGGGAATCAAAACCCTTAAATCTTGGCTGTTGCCAAAGGTGGATCCTTTTTCTTTAAGAACGCCAATGACTTTAAATTTGGCACCTCGAATAGAAATGGTCTTATCAATTGGGTTGATGTCTTTTAATAATCCTTTTTCAAAATCGGAACCCACGATGCAAACATAAGTATTGTTGGCAATGTCAAAACCTGTAAAGTTTCTTCCCAAGCTGGTTTCTAAACCGGAATTAGTTAAAAAATGTTCGTCAACCCCAACAACTGAAATTTCCGGGTCGGTTTTTGTTGCTTCGTATTTGACTTCCGCCTTAGAAGTTGCCTTAAACGAAAGTGAAGTTTCGGTAAAAGGATATTTATATTTGTTCTTGAAAGCGACCGCTTCGGGGTAGGAAATAATAGGATTTATGATTTCTCTTTCATCGCCTCCGCGACTTCGAGTAGTGTTTTCGTATTGATTGATATTGAATGTATTGGCTCCCATAGAAGCAAAATCTTTGGAAATAGTGTTTTCTAAAGCGGATACTACGGTTAGAATACCAACCAAGGCCGTTATTCCTATCGCAATAATTAGTATCGTAAGTACGGTTCTCAACAATTGTGTTCTTATCGAACCAATGGCAATACGAACATTTTCTTTGAATAAATTTAGCATCATATCAGTTTGTCACGAAAATACAATTTTTGTTACAAGTTTGCTTTGGAAGGAGTATTTTTTTATTTTAAAAATAAGATATTTGCAAAATAATAATTACGATTTACGCTATTGAATTTGGGATTTTGTCTAAAATCATATAATAATTGTTTTTCGTATATCTAATTTTTAAAATTGTATATCAAAAATGGCATCAAAACCGAGTATACCCAAAGGGACAAGAGATTTTTCACCAGCTGAGGTGGCAAAACGTCAATATATCATTCAAATTATAAAAAGTAATTTCGAGAAATTTGGTTTTCAACCGATAGAAACCCCTTCTTTTGAGAATTCAGAAACCTTGATGGGTAAATACGGAGAAGAAGGAGATCGTTTGATTTTTAAGATATTGAATTCTGGAGATTATCTGGCGAAAGCCAATGCCGCTCATTTAGAGAGTAAAGACAGTACAAAATTGACCTCAAGCATTTCAGAAAAAGCACTTCGTTATGACTTGACTGTTCCTTTTGCAAGATATGTGGTACAACACCAGAACGATATTGAATTTCCTTTTAAAAGATACCAAATTCAACCGGTTTGGCGCGCCGATAGACCTCAAAAAGGACGTTTTAGAGAGTTTTTTCAATGTGATGCCGATGTGGTAGGTTCAAAATCTTTGTGGCAAGAAGTAGAATTGGTGCAATTGTATGACACTGTATTTACTGCTTTGGGATTGAAAGCTGTGACGGTTAAAATTAATAACCGAAAAATATTATCTGGAATTGCCGAAGTAATTGGAGCATCTGATAAATTGATTGATTTTACAGTAGCTTTGGATAAGCTAGATAAAATAGGTGAGGATGGAGTAAAAAAGGAAATGATTGAAAAAGGAATTTCTGAGGAAGCAATTGTAAAAGTGCAGCCACTATTTAATTTCACGGGAACCATTTCTGAAAAAATAGAAAAATTATCACAACTTTTATCCACTTCGGAAGAGGGAATGAAAGGAGTTGAAGAATTGCGTTTTATATGCACTAATGTAACGAATTTAGGATTGTCTACAGCAATATTAGACTTGGATGTTACCTTGGCGCGCGGACTTAATTATTATACAGGTGCCATTTTTGAAGTAGCTCCGCCAAAAGGAGTTGCTATGGGATCCATAGGCGGTGGTGGAAGATACGATGATTTAACCGGAATTTTTGGGTTAAAAAACATGAGCGGCGTTGGAATTTCTTTTGGTTTGGATCGTATTTATTTGGTTGTCGAAGAATTGAATTTGTTTCCGGAAACTGTAACGGCAACGTCAAAGGCTTTGTTCATCAATTATGGAGATAAAGAAGCTTTTTATGCTTTGCAAACCATACAAAAGCTGAGAGCTTCAGGAATTAAAGTAGAGTTGTACCCAGACAATGCAAAAGTAGCCAAACAGTTTCAACATGCTGATAAACGCAATATTCCTTTTGCGGTAATCGTAGGGGATCAGGAAATAGCTTCTAATTCATTTTCTCTTAAAAATTTAGTGACAGGAGAACAGGCTTCGCTTGATTTTGAAGGTTTAAAGAAAGCCTTGGCATAAGGTAATTATAGATAAAAAAAAGCTTTGTTTTATGAACAAAGCTTTTTTTAATATAAGGCACTGATGAATTAATAATTATATAGAAACCAACCTTAAATTTGTTTCAAAAATTTAAATCCAAATCTTGATTGGATCCTTTAACAAACTTAAAAAAAACTATATCGAAAGAGTCTTAAAATTATATTAAATTTTAAGACTAGAAACGTAAAAAATATTCTTTAAAAATAAATTTAAAGAATAGATTCTATTAAAAAAAGAATGACAATTTGACATTTTACAAGAATTGGCAGTACTTTTGCAATCCAAAGAAAAGTGTAAAAAATGAAGTTTAAGAATATTTTTAAAAATACAAGTAATATGACTACTGATAATACAGAAATCAATCAAGAGATAGAGGATGCGACAACATTGGAGCAAAATGCAAATGTAGATCAAAATGCAATTGATGAATTGAGTGTTGAAGAACAATTGGCACAAGACCTAGCTAAAGAGAAAGATAAGTACTTGCGTTTATTTGCTGAATTTGAAAATTACAAACGAAGAACTTCAAAAGAGCGTATCGAATTATTCAAAACGGCTAATCAAGACGTTTTATTGGCGATGCTTCCAGTTTTGGATGATTTTGACAGAGCTATAATTGAAATTGCTAAATCTGAGGATGAAGCAATGATGAAAGGTGTAGAGCTTATTCATGAAAAACTGAAAAACACCTTGGTGGCTAAAGGTTTAGAACAAGTTGATGTTAAAGCTGGTGATGCTTTTGATGCTGATTTTGCAGAAGCAATTACGCAAATTCCGGCTCCTACTCCTAAGATGAAAGGTAAAATTGTTGATGTTATTGAAAAAGGATACAAATTGGGAGATAAAATCATTCGTTTTCCAAAAGTGGTAACAGGACAATAAATTTTATAGAGTAGCACAGCAGTGCGACTCCACAAAAGATAAAATAAAAATGAAAAAAGATTTTTACGAGATATTAGGTGTTTCAAGAAGTGCTGATGCTGCGGCTATAAAGAAAGCCTACAGAAAGAAAGCGATTGAATTTCATCCTGACAAAAACCCTGGAGACAAATCGGCAGAAGATAAGTTTAAAGAAGCCGCTGAGGCCTATGAGATTTTAGGCGATGCCGATAAAAAAGCGAAATACGACCAATATGGTCATCAAGCTTTTGATGGTTCAGGCGGATTTGGTGGTGGTGGTCATGGCGGCATGAACATGGACGATATTTTTAGCCAGTTTGGAGACATCTTCGGAGGTGGTTTCGGAGGATTTGGCGGAAGCAGAAGCGGTGGCGGAGTACGTCGCGCTAAAGGAAGTAATTTGCGCATCAAAGTGAAATTAACTTTGGAAGAAATTGCTAATGGTGTTGAGAAAAAAGTAAAAGTAAAACGTAAAGTTCAGGCTCCCGGAGTAAGTTATAAAACGTGTTCTACTTGTAATGGTCAAGGGCAGGTAATGCGTGTTACCAATACGATTTTGGGCAGAATGCAATCAGCTTCTACTTGTCCTACTTGTGGAGGTTCAGGTCAAATTTTAGACAAAAAACCATCCAATGCAGATTCGCAAGGGATGATTCTGGAAGATGAAACGGTTTCAATAAAAATTCCGGCTGGTGTTGTTGATGGTATGCAATTGAAAGTTTCCAACAAAGGAAATGATGCTCCGGGGAACAGTATTCCAGGAGATTTAATTGTAGCTATCGAAGAATTAGAGCATGAATTATTGAAACGTGAAGGAGAGAATTTACATTATGATTTATATGTGAGTTTTCCGGAAGCTGTTTTAGGAGTTTCAAAAGATATCGAAGCAATTAACGGTAAGGTGAGAATCAAACTGGAAGAAGGAATTCAATCCGGGAAGATTCTTCGATTAAAAGGGAAAGGAATTCCTAGTATCAATGGATACGGCAGCGGAGATTTGCTTGTACATGTAAATGTTTGGACGCCTAAAACGTTGAATAAGGAACAAAAACAATTTTTTGAGAAAAATATGACCGAAGAAAATTTTATTCCAAATCCTGAAAAATCAGACAAATCCTTTTTTGAAAAAGTAAAAGACATGTTTTCGTAGATAGAAAATAGTTCTAATATAAGTTTAGAGGCGCGAGTGTATCGCGCCTCTTTTTTTCTTTTATATTTGTAAGTCTAGGATAGAATCAAAATATATACAACAAAACTTATAATTGATTTATTAAAGATGAACTTAATTTTATGACCATAGAAATTTTAATTGGGATTGCAGGATTATTTATATCTTGGCTTGTTTATCTCCGTAGTTTTAAGCCACCTCCAAAAGAAGATCCAATTGATGAAAGAGAGAACTTAAAGGTTTATTTTTTAATGGTTCAGAAGATATATCTTCAAACTCAAGATTTAATTGAAATATATATAAGTGAAAATTCAGCTGAAAATGAATTTATATTTGATAATGTTACTTACGGCTTTTACTTGAAAAAAATGAAAGTTGAATTCAATAGATGTAATTCTAATCAGGTTTATGAAAATTATTTGTCTCTGCCTTTTTCTAAAAGTACTATTGATAGTATGATGGAATCGTTGAGAGTTCAATATAATTCACTTATTCAGGTTAAGTTCAAAATGGAAGTTTTGCTTAACGATATTTAAAAAACATTTTTGTTTATTTATTATTGTGAAATTCCTTATTAAGGAATTAAATGAAGTTCCTACTAAGTTAGAGTTGTCCTTGTGTTGAGGTTTATGTAAAAAAAGCGAATGGTTCACCCTAGGGGTATTTTTATGTAACAATCACAAGCATTTCGCTACTAATTATTTACTTTTACACCCGCAAGGCCAAAAAGGCCGAACTGAAGAAGCAAATTCAAAAATTCAGCATGAGTACCTTATTAGAAGTCAATAAAGTCGTAAAGCAATATGGTGATTACGTAGCGCTTAACGAAGTTTCATTAACCGTTCCCCAAGGCAGTATTTATGGGCTTTTAGGTCCCAATGGTGCCGGAAAAACGTCTCTTATCCGAATCATAAACCAAATTACATTACCCGATAGCGGCGAAATCATCCTTGATGGAGAAAAGCTGCAACCCAAACACGTGCAATACATTGGCTATCTTCCCGAAGAAAGAGGATTGTACCAAAGTATGAAAGTAGGGGAGCAGTGCTTGTATTTGGCTCAAATGAAAGGTCTGTCTAAGGCGGAAGCTAAAAAGCAATTAGAATATTGGTTTGATAGATTGGGAATTCAAGGTTGGTGGAACAAGAAAATCCAAGAACTTTCTAAAGGAATGGCTCAAAAAATCCAGTTTGTGGTCTGTGTTTTACACAAGCCTAAATTGTTGATTTTTGACGAACCTTTTTCGGGCTTTGACCCCGTAAATGCAAATGTCATTAAGGATGAAATTTTGAAATTACGAGAAGATGGAGCCACCATTATTTTTTCTACCCATCGTATGGAAAGCGTTGAAGAGCTTTGCGATCATATTGCGCTTATTCACAAATCGAATAAATTGATTGAGGGGAAGCTGGAAGATGTTAAAAGGCAATTTAAGACCAATAGTTTTGAAGTTGGGATTCTGTCTGATAATGTGGAGGGTTTGATGTATGATATTACTCAAAAATTTACTGTGGGACCAGCTAATTTCAAATCACTTAATAACGAGTTGAAACTCGAAATTCAATTAGGCAATGCCATGCCAAATGAATTACTAAATGTACTGACCCAACGCGGACAAGTAACCCATTTTGTGGAAAAAATTCCAAGCGTAAACGATATTTTTATTCAAACCGTTAGTAAATAATAAAGGGTTGTGACTGTTGATTGTTGAATTATTTTTTAAAATCAACAATCGTTAATCAAAAATTTAAAATCTAAATGAGCATCGTATCACTAATCATAAAAAGGGAATTTATTGCCAAAGTGCGTAATAAATCTTTTATTGTAATGACATTTTTAAGTCCGTTGTTATTCGTGGGAATAGCAGTTTTTGTGGGTTATTTGGCTTCGATGAAACCCGATACAAAGCGTATCGCCATTCATGACGAATCGGGTCTTTTTGTAAAGGAATTTATTTCGCAAAACAATAAAAAGAAGAGTGATTATAAATACCTCGATTTATCGCTAATAGACACACAGTTTCTTAAGGACAGTATTACAAAAGAAAGCTATGACGGTTTGTTGTATATTCCAAAAGAGAATAATACGAAGGATTTCGAAAATAAAATACAATTCATTTCCAATAACAGCCCGAGTATTTCATTTATTGAGAGTGTACAAAATACAATTGCCAAAAAGATTACTAAACTCAATCTAGAAAAGGCAAATTTAGATACTTTAGCCATTAAAAAAGCGCAATCTAAAGTTAGTATTAATTTAGCCAAAGCTTCTGGCGAGGAAAGTGTAAAAGGGCTTAATGAAATTAAAATTGCCATTGGCGGAGGATTTGGTTATCTGATTATGATGTTCATCATTATCTATGGAAATATGGTGATGCGCAGCGTTATCGAAGAAAAAACAAATCGTATTATTGAGATTATCATTTCATCGGTGAAACCTTTTCAATTGATGATTGGTAAAATTATTGGAACTTCACTGGCGGGAATCCTTCAGTTCTTTATTTGGGCGGTTATAGGACTTTCTTTAATGTTTGCCGCTTCGATGTTTTTTGGTGTAAACGTGGGCCCAACTGCCAAAGTTTCACCAGAATTAATGCAACAAGCCCAACATGAATTTGCCGGTACTGCCCAGATGTATATCAAAGAGTTGTGGAATTTGCCTATTGCTAGTATTCTTGTCTCCTTTGTGGTTTATTTTATAGGAGGTTATTTTTTGTATAGCTCTTTTTATGCAGCCATTGGTGCAGCTGTAGACAATCAAACAGATTCACAACAGTTTCTGATGCCTATTATTATGCCATTAATTTTGAGCGTTTATATTGGTTTTTTCAGTGTGGTAAATGACCCGAATGGAACAATAGCGGTTATTTTTTCTATGATTCCGCTTACCTCGCCCATTGTCATGCTGATGCGAATTCCTTTTGGCGTACCTTTGTGGCAAATAGCAATATCAGTAACTTTATTGTTTGCAACTTTCTTTTCAGTGGTATGGTTTGCCGCCAAAATATACCGAGTAGGAATATTGATGTATGGTAAAAAGCCAACATGGAAAGAATTATATAAATGGTTAAAATATTAAAAAGGTGATTTGGCTACATGTAATTTAGGTTTTTCGACATTACAAATAACCAAATCAACTAATAATCAAATTTAAGTTATGCCAAAAATATTAATCATAGAAGACGAAGCGGCCATCCGTAGAGTGCTTACCAAAATACTTTCGGAAGAAAGCGATAGTTATCAAGTTGAAGAGGCAGAAGATGGTGTTGCCGGTTATGAGAAAATAAAAAATAACGACTACGACCTTGTTTTGTGCGACATCAAAATGCCCAAAATGGACGGTGTTGAATTGCTCGAAGCCGTTAAGAAAATAAAACCTGAAATTCCGATGGTGATGATTTCCGGTCATGGCGACATGGAAACTGCCATCAATACGATGCGTCTTGGTGCTTTTGATTACATTTCAAAACCACCGGATTTGAACCGATTATTGAATACGGTCAGAAATGCATTAGACAGAAAACAACTCGTAGTAGAAAACAAGATTTTAAAGAAAAAAGTTAGTAAAAACTACACGATGATTGGCGAAAGTGAAGCTATCAATCACATAAAAGTAATGATTGATAAAGTAGCTCAAACCGAAGCCAGAGTACTTATTACCGGACCTAACGGAACCGGAAAAGAATTAGTTGCACATCAATTGCATGAAAAAAGCGAACGTGCCAGTTTTCCTTTAATAGAAGTCAATTGTGCCGCAATTCCTTCTGAATTGATAGAAAGTGAATTGTTTGGTCACGTAAAAGGCGCTTTTACATCGGCGGTGAAAGATCGCGCCGGGAAATTTGAAGCGGCAGACAAAGGAACTATTTTTCTGGATGAAATTGGCGATATGAGTCTTTCGGCTCAGGCCAAAGTATTGCGCGCTTTGCAGGAAAGCATGATTACCAGAGTTGGTGCAGATAAAGACATCAAAGTGGATGTTCGTGTAATTGCAGCAACCAATAAAGATTTGAAAACAGAAATTGCCGAAGGTCGTTTCCGCGAGGATTTGTACCATCGATTGGCAGTGATTTTGATAAAAGTGCCTTCATTGAATGAAAGACGCGATGATATTCCGATGTTGATTTCGCATTTTGCAGCAAAAATTGCTTCCGAGCAAGGAAATGCCTTGAAGAAATTTTCTCCGGATGCTGTCAAATTATTACAGGAATACGATTGGACAGGAAATATACGCGAATTGAGAAACGTGGTAGAGCGTTTGATTATCCTTGGCGGAAGCGAAATTTCCGAGAGTGATGTCAAGCTGTTTGCAAGTAAATAATTGTTGTTTTTAAGATTTAGATCTTAAAACAAAATCCAAAATTAAATTATGAAATTAAAAAAAATAAACGAAGACCTAAAGCAGACCTTAATTGACAACGGTTTAACCGAAGCCAATGCCATGCAACAGGAAACTTTTTCGACTATAAAAAGTGGTGCCGATTGTATTATTGTTGCGCCTCCAGGAAGCGGAAAAACCACGACTATTGTCATTAATGTCATTCAACAATTAGTGAAAGAAGGCGAGCAATCTCCTAGAGCACTGATCGTTGTAGAAGATAAAGTGAAGGTTTTGGCAATGGAAGAACTTTTTGAAAAACTAGGAAAGCACACTAATTTGACGGTATACGGAGTTCATGACAAAGGAGATATGGAATATGATAAGAATTATGTTTCAGGCGGAATCGATGTCTTGATCGGTACACCTATTAAGTTGAATGATATGTTTACCACTGCAGGATTTAACGTAAACAGATTGAAAATGTTTATTGTTGATGACGCAGATCCAATTTTAAAATTGCGACATGAAACTAAAATCATGCGTATTTCGAACAGTATTGCCAAAACTCAGCGTATTATTTTTACAGAACAACTTTCTGAGCGAATAGAAAGCCTTGCCGATAAAATGATGGAAGAACCTTTCTTGTTTGAAATCGATGAAGAGGACGATGAAGATGAAGATGAGGAATTTGAGGAAGAAGATGAAGAAAATGATGTAGAAGAAGACGAAGAAAAATAATAAAAATAGACAGGAATGGGATTAATGAAAGTGTTTTCGGGAAGTGAGATTTTAGCAATTGCCTTGAAAGAAAGAATAGAAGCAATTGGGATTGATGTATTGATGAAAGACAATATTCAATCAGCGAGATTAGCCGGTTTTGGAACTTCAGGATCTGCGGTAGAATTGTTTGTTCAGGAAACGGAATTTGCAAAAGTGAATCCGGTTATCGAAGAATTTAGATTGAGTATTTAATAGCCTATTTATTGAAAAGTATAGAAACCTTGATGCGATTTTGTCGTCAGGGTTTTTCTTTTTAAAAGATTTAAACGAAAAAAATGAAATATAAAATGCTGGTTTTAGACATGGATGATACCCTGTTGACAGACGACCATGAAATTTCGGAAGAGAATAAAGAGATGCTTGCCAAAGCGCAAGAAAAAGGGGTACTCGTTATTTTGGCATCTGGAAGGCCAACGCCTGCAATGCTTCCTTTTGCAAAGGAATTACAGCTGGATAATTCCTATATGATTTCCTATAATGGGGCGGTGATTACGGATTTGAAAGAAGACAAAGTGATATTTGAACAAACTTTGACCCAACAACAAATCCATGAATTGTATGATTATAGTCTACAAAGTAAAACCCATATTATTACTTATGTGGATGGAAAAATTGTGAGCGAAACCGACTCCGAGTACATTGATATTGAAAAAAACATAACGGGTTTAAAGCATAATAAAGTTAGCAACTTTAAAAATGCTGTACCTTCTTCGGCGGTTAAATGCATTTTATTGGAAGAGCCAAGTTATTTGAAAAAAGTCGAAAAAGATTTGAAAGCGGCAATGCCTCATTTGAGTGTGAGTATGTCTAAACCTTTTTTCCTTGAGGTAGCGCAAAACGGAATCGATAAAGCAGCCAGCATCAAAATATTGGCAGAGAAACTGGATATCCATCAAAGCGAAATTATAGCTGTTGGTAACGCAGGCAATGACTTAACGATGGTAGAATATGCCGGATTAGGAGTTTGGGTTGACAATGTAGATTCTGAATTGAGAGACAGAGCCGATGTTATTGTAGCTTCAAACAATGATCATGGAGTAGCTGAGGTAGTGCGACGATTTATTTTGAATTAAATTATCATTTTTTAAAATAAGCCATTAAGGAATTAAGGTAATTTGGGAAACTTTCTCGATGTCTTTAATTTCTTAGTGGTTTTTTGATTTTTCAGAGTCTTAATAAATGATTGATTCACTACTCTGTTATTGTATTTGTTTGTAAATTTGCGCACGCTATTTTTTGACAACGATTTCATTAATAGCGCTTACTTATGGAAAATAGAAAAAAAGTTGCCTTTTATACACTGGGTTGCAAACTGAATTTTTCGGAAACTTCAACGATTGCCCGTTCTATCCAGGATGAGGGTTTTGATCGCGTTGATTTTGAAGAAGTGGCTGATATGTATGTGATTAATACCTGCTCGGTTACGGAGAATGCCGACAAGCAGTTTAAACAAATTGTAAAAAAAGCAATGAAGCTAAATGATAAGGCTTTTATTGCGGCAGTGGGTTGTTATGCCCAATTGAAACCAGAAGAATTAGCGGCAGTAGATGGCGTTGATTTGGTTCTTGGAGCCACAGAAAAATTCAAAATCACCGATTATATCAATGATTTGTCCAAAAATGATATGGGCGAGGTGCATTCCTGCGAGATTTCGGAAGCCGATTTCTACGTGGGAAGTTATTCCATCGGTGACCGAACACGAGCTTTCCTGAAAGTGCAGGACGGTTGCGATTACAAATGTACTTATTGTACAATTCCGCTTGCCAGAGGAATTTCCAGAAGTGACGAATTGGAAAATGTGCTGAAAAATGCCAAAGAAATTTCGGCTCAAAATATTAAAGAAATTGTTTTAACGGGAGTTAATATTGGTGATTACGGAAAAGGAGAGTTCGGAAATAAAAAACACGAACATACTTTTTTGGAATTGGTTCAGGAATTAGATAAAGTGGAAGGAATTGAAAGATTGCGAATTTCTTCTATTGAACCCAATTTATTGAAAAACGAAACGATCGAATTTGTATCGAAAAGCAGAACTTTTGTGCCGCATTTTCACATTCCGCTGCAATCCGGAAGTAACGATATTCTGAAATTGATGAAGCGCCGTTATTTGCGTGAAGTATATACCGAAAGAGTGAATAAAATCCGTGAAGTGATGCCGCATGCTTGTATTGGTGTGGATGTGATTGTTGGATTTCCCGGTGAAACCGATGAGCATTTCTTGGAGACTTATAATTTCCTGAACGAAATGGATATTTCGTATTTACACGTTTTCACCTATTCGGAACGTGATAATACCGAAGCTGCCGAAATGGGAGGCATTGTTCCTTCCAATGTTCGTGCCAAAAGAAGTAAGATGATGCGTGGATTATCGGTTAAAAAACGTCGTGCTTTTTATGAAAGTCAATTGGGAAGCAACAGAACGGTGCTTTTTGAGAGTGAAAATAAAGAAGGTTACATTCACGGTTTTACCGAAAACTACGTAAAAGTAAAAACGCCTTGGAATCCTGAATTAGTAAATACACTACATGAAATCAATTTGACCAAAATTGATGAGGACGGAAGCGTTCGAATGGATTTTATTACTGTTTTAGCATAAAAAAGCAATGTTTTATAACAACAAAACCCCTTTTACGAGGGGTTTTGTTGTTGAGTAGAAAACGGATTGATTACGGATTAGTAGACCAAATACTGCTGTTTTTTATAAAGACTCTTCGGTTTAATTTGAGTTGAGCAACTATTAATTCGGCCATGTCTTCGGCTTGCATTACTTTTTCTGGATTGCCGTCTGTCAGTTTTAAATCTCTGGCCATATCTGTGGCAACGGTACTTGGCGTTAAGGCTGTTACACGAATGTTGTGCTTACGAACTTCTTGCATTAAAGATTCTGTCAATCCTAAAACGGCAAATTTTGATGCGCTGTAGGCGCTGGTCATTGCATTTCCGCTTAATCCGGCTGTCGAGGAAATATTGATGATATCGCCCGTTTGTCTTTCGATCATATTGGGTAAAACGGCGCGCGTTACATAATAAGTTCCCATTAAATTTACTTGAATAATGCGTTCCCAAACAGCTGGTTCTAATTCCAAGAATTTACCAAAAGCACCAATTCCGGCATTATTGATTAAAATGTCAATGGTTTTGAACTCAGTCAAGGCTTTTTCTACGGCTTGGTTTACAGAATTGATGTCGGAAACATCAGCGATAAGGCTTAATGATTTTACGCCAAATGCATTCACTTCTTTCGCCACTTGATCTAAATCCGATTGCGTTCGTGCCAACAAAATTACATTTACTCCTTCTTTAGCCAAAGCAAGGGCTACTGCTTTTCCAATTCCTTTTCCTGCACCTGTAATCAGTGCATTTTTATTTTTTAGATCGTTCATTTTGTTCGTTTATTTATTGATTTTAAGAATCAAAATTTGTCTTACAAAAATACCCATTTTAGATTCTAAATCCCTTTTTGGTTTTCTATTTAATCTAAAATTAACTTTATATAAAATGGGGTTTCAAGAGCCGTTTTGTGTTTTATTTTAGGTCCAAGCTCAATTTGTAAATACTACTTTCTAGTGTATCGGTATCATTGTCTTCACAGAGAAGGAATTCGATTTTTTCCTTTGAGTTTTTGAAAACAGTTATTCCTTCAAATTTATGGCTATTACTTATTTTTTTAGTAAAATCGATTTTCATCGTTTCTAAATCAATTCGTCCGATAAGGCTTCCTAGGACTTCGCCGTCATCATAAGTAGATTGGGTGTTTTCGGCTGTGGCCAAGAAGTAAATTTTATCGTTGACCAACGCTGCATCTGTAAAACTAGAGCGAACTCCTTTTATTTTTGGGAGTTTGTAGTCGTTTGACATTAGGCTGAATTCATCACTTAGTTTTTTGGCATGAAAGCTAAAGAGTGTGTTTTTATTTGAAATTCCATTGCCACGATTGAATAAATACCAGTTTTCGCCATCGTAAATGGCTCCTTCGAGATTAAAATCTTCGGGTTTTATGTTTCCAAAGCTTTGCATGACCGCGTATAAATCGACCAGATTGTTGGTCGTGGTTTTCTTTTTTTGTTTGAGATCAAATTCAATCATCGCATTTCTTTTAGCGGTAGATCCGGAACCAAAAACATATAAAGTATCCTGAAAATGAGTGATAGATTCAAAGTCGGCTTTGTCTTTTTTTAACATGTTTTGACTCGGGTTTTCGAGTAGCGGGTATTTGTTAAGGACAGTATTGGCGATGTTGTATTCGTATAAAAAGCCGCTGTTGTCTCCTATTAAATAGAGCGCATTGCCTTGATAAAATAGTCCCGATGCAGAACCAATACCTATAATTGTCGTGAATAATTCTAATGTAAATTGTTTCATAGTTATATATTGAAAGTGAAATGCCCTAGCCCAGATAGCAGTGAAAATCCTATTGTGCCGTTGTTCGGCCCAATAGATTGTAACGGATAGCTGGAAATAGCTTCTTATTTAGTTAGTATTTAGAATGATGAATGGGTTAATTAATTTATTATATTTGAGTTAGTAAATATAAAATATTTCCTATGAAGTCTATTAATCCTGATGATTTTAAAGTGGTTCATGCGATCGAACTTTCTAAAATGCCCACTTTGCTTGCTGTTGATAACGATGAAGAAGAAGATAAATTAGATAAGGTTCGTGAAAAGCTGAGCAAATTGCAAGATGTGATGTATGCGCACAACCGTTATGGGGTTTTGATTTGTTTGCAGGGAATGGATACTTCGGGGAAAGACAGTTTGATTCGAGAAGTTTTCAAAGAGTTTAATTCGCGTGGGGTAGTGGTGCACAGTTTTAAAACGCCTAATTCGACAGAGTTAGAACACGATTATTTGTGGCGTCATTATTTGGCTTTGCCAGAAAAAGGGAAGTTTGCCGTTTTTAATCGTACGCATTATGAGAATGTATTGGTTACGCGCGTGCATCCAGAATACATCTTAAACGAAAACTTGCCGGGTATTGAAGATGTTTCGGCAATTACAGATACTTTTTGGGAAAACAGAATGGAACAAATCAGAAATTTCGAGAAACACATCACTCAAAACGGAACCATTGTATTGAAGTTCTTTTTGCACTTGAGTAAAGAAGAGCAACGAGAACGTTTGTTGCGACGTTTGGAAGAACAAAAACAGAATTGGAAATTCTCTATCGGTGATTTGAAGGAAAGAGAACTTTGGACTGATTATATGCATTATTATGAAGAAGCAATTAATAATACCTCGACAGCATATGCGCCTTGGTATGTAGTTCCTGCCGATGATAAAGAAATGTGTCGTTATATTGTGGGTAAAATCATTTGGGAAGAAATGCAAAAACATACGGATATTCAAGAGCCTGAAATGGATGAGAAAATCAGGGAAAATATAGAATTGTATAAAGAGATTTTGACAAAAGAATAATAAAAAAAGTGCTGAATTTCAGCACTTTTTTGTTAAATGATTCAACGCTTATAATTTGAAACCATAAGCCAATCTAATTGCAGCCTGACCAAAACCTTTTCCGGTTGTTCCATCGCTTTTGATGGTTGGGAAGTCAGAGTACTGCTCATAACGTAGCGAGATATCAATATATTTTGTAGCATATCCTATACCTGGAGCTAACAAGAAAGAGGTTTTGTCGTAATTATTAGTTACTGCAAAAGCAGCACCAGCTTCGCCTGTTAAGTAAAATTGGTCATTCCAAATAAAAGCTTTTAAACCTGCTTTTGCGGGAATAAATCCTAAATCTTCTCCGTCAGCTTCACTAACAAATAAGTTAGAATAACCAGTGGTTAAGATTATTGAATATCTTTTAGATAAATCATATTGCAATCTTACATCCGCTCCTAAAGCTAGTTTATAAGGATTTTGAGTGGCGTAACCTGCGTTTAGGCCTAATCCTAAACGAAATCCTTGATCGTAATTTTTTGATTTGTCTACCTCTTGAGCTGTAATTGCATTAATAGAGAATGTTGCAATTGTCAATACGAGTGCCGTTTTAATCTTTTTTTTGATTGTCATGAATTTGGGGGTTTTGTTGATAAAATTTACTGTAATCTTTTTTTTTATTTTTTTATAATGTTGATGAGAGTTGTAGATATATAACTGCAAGTTTCCTGAAATGTTGTAAAATTATCTGGTTTTATTTGGTGATTTTTGACTGCAATAGCAAAAAGAACGGTGTCAAATGCAATTTGCGAGCTAAGTTTATCTATTAAATTATTGATTCTTATTCTGATATAATGCGGGTTCTGCTTACCTTTGTCGACTTAAAAAAAAAGAAGTGAATTTATCCCAGTACACAAAAGAGTTTTCCTATAATTTACGATTAGCATATCCTATTATTTTAGGAATGCTCGGGCATACAATTGTTGGTATTGTCGACAATATTATGGTGGGGAAACTAGGGCCAACAGAGTTAGCAGCAGTTTCTTTAGGCAATAGCTTTGTTTTTATAGCAATGTCACTAGGAATTGGATTTTCTACTGCGATAACTCCTTTGGCAGCCGAGGCTGATGGAAAGAATGATATTGAAGAAGGGCGAAGTGTGTTTCATCACGGCTTGTTTTTATGTACTGTTTTAGGTTTGACTTTATTTCTGATTATTTTCTTTTTTAAGCCTTTGATTGCTTTTATGGGACAGCCGGATATTGTGGTTGAAATGGCAAAGCCTTATCTCGATATAGTAGCTTTTTCACTTGTACCTCTGATTATTTTTCAAGCCTATAAGCAATTTGCTGACGGGAAATCAGAAACTAAATATTCCATGTGGGCTACTATCATTGGTAATTTAGTTAATGTTGTAATCAATTATTTCTTGATTTATGGGATTTGGTTCTTTCCTAAGATGGGAATTGTGGGAGCTGCAATTGGTACGATTGTTTCTCGTATTGTTATGTTGATTTTTATGCATTATGCTTTGGCTAGAAAGCCAAAATTTTATCCCTATTTTGAGAATTTCAGTTTTAAAGAAATCAAAAAAAAGATGCTCAATAAGATTATCAACTTAGGTTTGCCTTCGTCTATGCAAATGTTTTTTGAGGTCGCTTTGTTTACAGGAGCAATTTGGCTTTCGGGACTTTTAGGAACGACAAGTCAGGCTGCTAATCAAATTGCGCTAAGTTTAGCATCCTTAACTTTTATGTTTGCCATGGGATTGAGTGTGGCTGTAATGATTAGAGTAGGAAACCAAAAAGGATTGATGGATTTTGTGAAATTACAGCTTGTGGCACGATCCATATTTTTATTGGCAATACTTCTTGAAATTGTATTTGCAATCATTTTTGTGGTTTTTCACCAATATTTGCCTGAATTATTTGTGAATGTCAATGATATGAAACACATAACTGAAACTAAGGAAGTGATTTTTATAGCCTCTCAGTTGTTATTTGTGGCAGCAGTTTTTCAAATTTCTGATGGAATCCAAGTCGTTGTTTTAGGAGCTTTACGAGGATTACAAGATGTGAAAATACCAATGTACATTACTTTTGTGGCTTATTGGGTTATAGGTTTTCCAATTTCAATTTACCTGGGATTGTATACCAATTTGAAAGCAGTAGGAATCTGGATAGGACTTTTGGCTGGGTTAACGGCAGCAGCTTTATTTTTGTATATTCGCTTTGCAAGATTGACCCGAAAACTGATTTTAGACAGCGAAAAAAACAGCATTAATTAATAAATAGAACATGGAATTACCAAAATTTTTACTGGGAGACAATACTGATTTTCCAGATGATATCTTTATCATTCACTTAGATTATCCTAGATTTATCATCAATTTGAAAGATGATGAGGTAGAATTTATGGAAGAAGCTGAAGATCTTGATGAAGCAGAATTAAATACGGAGATGGAAGGCTTGATAGAACAAGCAAATGCTTTCTATGACCGAGAGATGGAACGTTACGAGAAGGAGTAGGTTTATTTTACTACAAGTTAGTTTGTGGTATAGTATCTTTAAAAAACCCGAGCTTGTTTTCAAACAAGCTCGGGTTTTTTAAATTATAAATCAGTTATAATAAATTCACTACGTCTGTTGAGTTGATGTTCTTCTTCGGTGCATTCTACTCCATCAGCACATCTGTTTACGAGTTGGTTTTCGCCATAACCTTTACCTATTAATCTGTTTTTATTGACTCCGTTTTTTATTAACCATTTAATAGTTGATTTGGCTCTTCTGTCAGATAAAGCCTCATTGTATTTAAATGTTCCTCGGCTATCAGTATGTGAACGTATGTCTAGCTTCATATTAGGATATTGGTTCATTACATCTAATATTTTTTCTAAATCAATTGCTGCTTCCACTCTGATATCTGATTTATCAAAATCGAAATAAATCATTTTTATACCAAAACATTTACCTAAATCATCACCTACAGCCACTTTACATTGCGCTTTCTCTAAAGCAATAGGTAAATGTGTTTTTCCATTGTCTTTAGCAATTGTTATTTTTTGTTCTTTGGTTGTATAATCCGTTTTCTCAGCTCTAACATTATAGGTTTCGCCACATTCTACAGCAAAGGAATAATTCCCTTTTTCATCGGAAACAGTGTTTTTAATTAGATTAAAACGGCTGTCATACAAACTAATTTTAGCGTCAGATAAGATTTCGGCCGTTGCTAAGTCCGTTATTTCACCATAGAGTAGTTGTTCGCAAACAAGTCTTCTGGTTTCTAAAAACTTATAAATATCGTCAAATCCTTGTCCGCCAGCTCTATTGGAACTAAAAAAACCTCTTCTTGACTTTGTATCAATTAAATAAGCAAAATCATCCATTGGAGAATTAACATCTGTTCCAACATTTTGTACCTCACCAAAAGCGCCGTTTGAATTCATTTTAGATACAAAAACATCCAATCCTCCAAGACCGGGATGTCCATCTGAAGCAAAATAAATTTCATTTTCATCAGTGACAAAAGGGAAGGTTTCTCTGCCTTCGGTATTAATTGTATTGCCTAAGTTTTCAGGAGTACCGAAGGTTCCGTCTTCGTTAATTTGCACTTTAAATATATCGGATTGTCCTGATGTACCGGGCATATCTGATGAAAAATACAAGATTTTTTCGTCAGGACTCAAAGCAGGATGTGCTGTGCTGTAATTATCGCTGTTAAAAGGAAGTTCGGAGATATTTATCCATTTTTCATTTTCCAGAGTAGCTTTGTATATTTTTATTAAAGTAATTTTATTTGCATCCTTTCCTTTTTTGCCATCAATATAATTGTTTCGGGTAAAATACACGGTCTTTCCATCTTTTGTAAAAGTAGGAGTGGCTTCATTAAACTTGGAGTTGATGTGTTTATCGAACTTTTTTGGTGAGTTGGGTGTCATGTTATCTCCTAAATCAGCACTATACAAGTTGGTGAAGTGTTGATTGGTCCATGCATGTTTTCTTTGTCCAAGATTACCGGTATCTCTAGCGGAAGTGAATACAATTTTGTTTGAATAAATGGCTGTCCCATAATCAGAATATTTAGAGTTGATTCCCGCATTTTCTATTTGGTACCTTCCTGAATTTGCCTTAATTTCATCTAAATAGTTTCTATTTTTTTTAAAAAGAGTTCCTCTGCTATCGTTTGCTGCTATTTGATTGAATTTATCTAAAATTTGATCTGCTTTGGCGTTTTCCCCTATAGATCGTAATGATTGGGAATAGCGATAATAATAAACAGGTTCTAGATCAGTAGTCATGGCAAATAATTCACCATACCATTTAGCCGCTTTGTCTAATTCTCCGTTGAAATAATAAGAATTTCCAAGTTTCTCAAATATGTCCGCTGATTTGTATCCTTTTTCGGCAACCTTTTCATAGGTTTTTATGGCATCTATATAAGCATACTTTTCATATTTTTTGTCGGCAGCAATTACTTTCGCTTTTTGGGAATAAATGTTAAATGAAAAAACACTTATTAGTATGATGTAAAAGAGTGTAATATTTTTCATAATAATTGTTTTTTATATGAATCTTGGAGTTATCTTTTTTGTCAAATTTTTGTTGTCAATATCTTAGATTTTTGTTTTAATCTTTCAATCACTTCATCGGCTTTATTATTTTGACCAATGAATCTTAGAGATTCTGCATAACGATAATAATATACCGGTTCTAAATCAGATGTCATGGCAAATAATTCTCCATACCAAATTGCTGCTTTGTCTAACTTAGAATTTGAATAAGATGCATTTCCTAATTTTTGAAATAGATCTACTGATTTATATCCTTTTACAGCAATCCTTTCGTAGGTTTTTATAACATCAACAAAAGCATATTTATCACTTATTTTTTCTGTTACATAATTTTTTTCATTTTGTGTATAGCCAATAAATGAAAGAAAATTTATTATTACTAAAACAAGTAGGTTGTTTTTCATAGTAGTTGTTTTTTAAAAGAATCTAGGGGTTGTTATTTTTTTATTTTTTGTAAATAGTTCATAACGTAAGAAAACTTCATGTGAGCCAGAATTATAACTGTTAAGACGAGTTGTTTCATGGTCATAACCGTATCCTATATACAAGGCATCAGAGACTTGAAAACCAGCCATAGCACTTACTGCAGCGCTCCATCTATAAGCAGCTCCAATCATAAATTTGTCGTTAAACAAGAAGTTTGCGGAAACATCTACTTGTAGGGGAGCTCCCTCGACCATTTTTGTAAGTAGGGCAGGTTTGAATTTTGCAAATGTACTTAAATCAAATACATAGCCAGCAATTAAGTAAAAGTTAATTTTCTCTTTATAAATTCTTACATCATTATCATCATAACGGTTTGTCTCAATAAAATTAGGAACGGAAAGGCCTAAGTACGCCTTGTTAGAATGTAAATAGAGACCAGCGCCAATATTTGGTGAGAATTTATTATTATAATCATGCAAGCTCGGGTCGTCATCGACAGGATTCAGCTGTGTGACATCTAAATCAAACAAATTGGCAGTTGCTTTTATACCAAAAGAAAGCTTGAAAGTTTCTGAAGTAGGAATGGTATAAGATAAATCAGCCGATATGGTGTTCTCATGGGTTGGTCCAATTTTGTCATTAATGAAAGAAACGCCTAATCCTAAGTTACTTTCATTTAAAGGAGTATTAACTGACACTGTATTGGTAACAGGGGCTCCATCGAGACCTACCCATTGTGTACGGTGTAAGGCAAATATACTCAAGGCTCCTCTTGATCCAGCATAAGCGGGATTCACATTGATTGTGTTGTACATATATTGTGTAAATTGAGCATCTTGTTGTGCATAACTTACAGCTACAGTAAACAGCAAAGCGAATAATAGTATTCTTGTCTTCATTTTGTTTCCTTTTTTAACCTGAGGGTTGCTAAGCCCTCAGGGATTAGATTTGAGATAAGTTTATCTTGTAAGGTATAAATACCCGTCTTTTTTATTGGTTTGGATATTACCATTTAAATCAACTGAAGTATAATTCAAAATATAATAGTACGTTCCTGTAGGTAAACCAGATGATTTACTGATGGTTGTTCTACCTCTTGAGTAACCGTCAAAAGCATTAGTTTGATTGTTGTAGTTTTTGGTTTCAAAAACCAATACACCCCAGCGGTTGTAAATCTCAACTGTGTTTTCTGGATAACAAATAGTATCGTCAATACCGTCGATTACAAAATTTTCATTAATTCCATCTCCATTTGGAGAGAAGGCATTATGAACAAGTATACTTTCACAGCCTAATACACCGGCTTTTTCAACAATTACAGTATCGGAAGCGCTAATTGGAGTCCCACGTGGTGATACCCCATCTGCTGTAGCAATATTAGTTATCGAGTCGTTTGCTAGGTCTTCTTTAGTTATTGTATGAGTTTGATTGAATTCTTTAGATTCACCAGCACTAAGATTAAAGCTGTTATTTGTTGTGTCTAATCCAGTTAGGGGATCTTTCACGATAATGTTATTAATTGCCACATTACCTGTGTTTTTTACGATGATAGTATAATTGATTACATCTCCTACAAAGCTATAAACATCAGTTATTGTATTATGACTAGTGACAGTTGCAGTCTTGATAACCTCTAAAATAGGGTTTTGAGGTATCTCAGTAATCGTGCAATCAGGACAGTCTTCCTTGACAGGACATGTTGTACAGGGTGTAGGATCTGTAGAAGTAGCCGTTACCGGGTTACCAACGGGAGGAGTTCCAGTAGCCGTGGCTAAATTGTAAACTATGGCTGCATTAATGTCTTCTTGAGTAATGTTATGAACCGCTGTAAACGTTGTACTATCAGAAGCACCAGCTTGAAGTGAAGTAATAGGTCCACCTGAAACTACCGCATTATTATCGGTAACTGTTATATTAGTTAGAGTGACATTTCCTGTATTGGTAACCACAAAATTATAGATTACTTTATCTCCAATATTGGTTATTCCGTCTTGATTAGTATCTTGATAGGTTCCGTCTTTTGTAATTGCAATAGAAGGATTTTGTTCCAAAGTTGTAATCGTACAATCAGGACAGTCTTCCTTGATAGGACATGTTGTGCAAGGTGTAGGATCTGTAGAAGTAGCTGATATAGGTTCACCAATAGGAGGAGTTCCAGTAGCCGTAGCTAAATTGTAAACTATGGCTGCATTGATGTCTTCTTGAGAGATGTCATGAGTTGCGGTAAAAGTAGTACTATCAGAAGCACCAACTTCAAGAGTGGCAATAGGTCCACCTGAAACTACCGCATTATTATCGGTAACTGTTATATTAGTTAGAGTGACATTTCCTGTATTGGTAACCACAAAATTATAGATTACTTTATCTCCAATATTGGTTATTCCGTCTTGATTAGTATCTTGATAGGTTCCGTCTTTTGTAATTGCAATAGAAGGATTTTGTTCCAAAGTTGTAATCGTGCAATCAGGACAGTCTTCCTTGACAGGACATGTTGTGCAAGGTGTAGGATCTGTAGAAGTAGCTGATATAGGTTCACCAATAGGAGGAGTTCCAGTAGCCGTAGCTAAATTGTAAACTATGGCTGCATTGATGTCTTCTTGAGAGATGTCATGAGTTGCGGTAAAAGTAGTACTATCAGAAGTACCAACTTCAAGAGTGGCAATAGGTCCACCTGAAACTACGGCATTAATATCAGTAACTGTTATATTAGTAAGAGTAACATTTCCTGTATTGGTAACCACAAAATTATAGATTACTTTATCTCCAATATTGGTAATTCCGTCTTGATTAGTATCTTGATACGTTCCGTCTTTTGTAATTGCAATAGAAGGATTTTGTTCCAAAGTTGTAATCGTACAATTAGGACAGTCTTCCTTGACAGGACATGTTGTACAAGGTGTAGGATCTGTAGAAGTAGCTGATATAGGTTCGCCAATAGGAGGAGTTCCAGTAGCCGTAGCTAAATTGTAAACTATGGCTGCATTAATGTCTTCTTGAGAGATGTCATGAGTTGCGGTAAAAGTAGTACTATCAGAAGAACCAACTTCAAGAGTGGCAATAGGTCCACCCGAAACTACTGCATTATTATCTGTTACCGTTACATTAGTTAGAGTGACATTTCCTGTATTGGTAACTATAAAGCTATAGATTACTTTATCTCCAATATTGGTAATTCCGTCTTGATTAGTATCTTGATACGTTCCGTCTTTTGTAATTGCAATAGAAGGATTTTGTTCCAAAGTTGTAATCGTACAATCAGGACAGTCTTCCTTGATAGGACATGTTGTACAAGGTGTAGGATCTGTAGAAGTAGCTGATATAGGTTCACCAATAGGAGGAGTTCCAGTAGCCGTAGCTAAATTGTAAACTATGGCAGCATTAATGTCTTCTTGAGAGATGTCATGAGTTGCGGTAAAAGTAGTACTGTCGGAAGCACCAACTTCAAGAGTGGCAATAGGCCCACCTGAAACTACTGCATTATTATCTGTTACCGTTACATTAGTTAGAGTGACATTTCCTGTATTGGTTACTACAAAGTTATAGATTACTTTATCTCCAATATTGGTGATTCCATCTTGATTAGTATCTTGATACGTTCCGTCTTTTGTAATTGCAATAGAAGGATTTTGTTCCAAAGTTGTAATCGTACAATCAGGACAGCCTTCTTTGACAGGACATGTTGTGCAAGGTGTAGGATCTGTAGAAGTAGCCGATACCGGATCGCCAATAGGAGGAGTTCCAGTAGCCGTAGCTAAATTGTAAACTATGGCTGCATTAATGTCTTCTTGAGAGATGTCATGAGTTGCGGTAAAAGTAGTACTATCAGAAGCACCAACTTCAAGAGTGGCAATAGGCCCACCTGAAACTACTGCATTA
The DNA here is from genome assembly GCF_047344965.1 of Flavobacterium sp. W1B. Classification (NCBI taxonomy): domain Bacteria; kingdom Pseudomonadati; phylum Bacteroidota; class Flavobacteriia; order Flavobacteriales; family Flavobacteriaceae; genus Flavobacterium; species Flavobacterium sp. W1B. Next base: position 3,351,033 of record NZ_CP178845.1, on the reverse strand, counting down.
TTATCTGTTACCGTTACATTAGTTAGCGTTGCAGTACCTGTATTGGTAACTACAAAGTTATAGATTACTTTATCCCCAACATTGGTAATGCCATCATTATTAGAATCCTCATAATTACCATCTTTAGTAATAGCAATTGAGCATATATGTATTGTTAAAGTAACAGCAGTACGAGTTAAACTAGGACAAGAAGTACTATTGTATACAGACTCAGCATAATAGGTTATTGTTCCAACAGTATCAAGAATAGGATTTTGAACTACTGTTCCACCGGTATCTTTATCATACCAAACAATATATTGACCCTGAGGTACAGATGCAATTGCAGTTAAAGTTTGAATTGAAGGATTTTTACACTCAGCTATGTTTCCGCTAGAAATTGGCGCATTAGGCGCCGCATTGATAGTTAAAGTTACGGCAGTTCTAGTCAAACTCGAGCAAGTTCCATTAGAAGCTTGAGCATAATAGGTAGAAGTTCCCACACCAACCTGTGTTGGATCAGTAATCAAAGTCCCGCCAGTAGCTGCTGTATACCAAATAATTGTTCCTCCTGTAGCCGTAGCTGTAAGTGTTTGGGTTAGAGTTCCGTCAGAACATACGTTTTGATTTCCACCGGAAGTCGGAGGATTAGATGCCGTATTGATAGTTAAAACTACCGGAGTTCTAGTCAAACTAAGGCAAGTTCCATTAGAAGCTTGGGCGTAATAGGTAGAAGTTCCCACCCCAACCTGTGTAGGATTAGCAACCAAAGACCCTCCGATAGCTGCTGTATACCAGGTAATTGTTCCTCCTGTAGCCGTAGCTGTAAGAGTTTGGTTTAGAGTTCCGTCGGTACATACGGTTTGATTTCCGCCAGAAATAGGGGCACTAGGAGCTGGATTGATAGTTAAAGTAACGGCAGTTCTAGTTAAACTCGAGCAATTCCCATTGGAAGCTTGAGCATAATAGGTAGAAGTTCCCACACCTACTTGTGTCGGATTGGCAATCGGAGATCCCCCTGTAGCTGCTGTATACCAAGTTATAGTTCCTCCAGTAGCCGTAGCCGTAAGTGTTTGTGTTAGGGTTCCATCGGTACATACGGTTTGATTTCCTCCAGAAATAGGGGTATTAGGAGCTAGATTTATAGTTAAAGTCACGGCAGTTCTAGTCAAACTCGAGCAAGTTCCATTGGAAGCTTGGGCGTAATAGGTAGAAGTTCCCACCCCAACCTGTATAGGATTAGCAACCAAAGCCCCTCCAATAGCTGCTGTATACCAGGTAATTGTTCCTCCAGTTGCAGTAGCTGTAAGAGTTTGTGTTAGGGTTCCATCGGTACATACGGTTTGATTTCCGCCAGAAATAGGGGCATTAGGAGCCGGATTGATAGTTAAAGTAACGGCAGTTCTAGTCAAACTAGGGCAAGTTCCATTAGAAGCTTGAGCATAATAGGTAGAAGTTCCCACCCCAACCTGTGTAGGATTAGCAACCAAAGACCCTCCGATAGCTGCTGTATACCAGGTAATTGTTCCTCCAGTTACAGTAGCTGTAAGAGTTTGTGTTAGAGTCCCGTCGGTACATACGGTTTGATTTCCGCCAGAAGTTGGAGGATTAGGAGCTGGATTTATAGTTAAAGTCACGGCAGTTCTAGTCAAGCTAGGGCAAGTTCCATTAGAAGCTTGAGCATAATAGGTAGAAGTTCCCACTCCAACCTGTGTTGGATTAGCAATCGGAGACCCTCCTGTAGCTGCTGCATACCAGGTAATTGTTCCTCCAGTTGCAGTAGCTGTAAGAGTTTGTGTTAGGGTTCCATCGGTACATACGGTTTGATTTCCTCCAGAAATAGGGGCATTAGGAGCCGGATTGATAGTTAAAGTAACGGCAGTTCTAGTCAAACTAGGGCAAGTTCCATTAGAAGCTTGGGCGTAATAGGTAGAAGTTCCCACCCCAACCTGTGTAGGATTAGCAACCAAAGACCCTCCGATAGCTGCTGTATACCAGGTAATTGTTCCTCCAGTTGCAGTAGCTGTAAGAGTTTGTGTTAGGGTTCCATCGGTACATACGGTTTGATTTCCGCCAGAAATAGGGGCACTAGGAGCCGTATTTATAGTTAAAGTCACGGCAGTTCTAATCAAACTCGAGCAAGTTCCATTGGAAGCTTGGGCGTAATAGGTAGAAGTTCCCACTCCAACCTGTGTTGGATTAGCAACCAAAGTCCCTCCGGTAGCTGCTGTATACCAAGTTATAGTTCCTCCAGTAGCCGTAGCTGTAAGAGTTTGTGTTAGGGTTCCATCGGTACATACGGTTTGATTTCCGCCAGAAATTGGAGGATCAGGAGCCGCAGGATTGGTGATGGTTCTTGATTTTATAATGGTACAGCCATTAGTATCGGTTATGGTTACTGAATATGTGCCGGCTACTAAATTAGTAAGGTTTTGATTATTTACTTGCCCACTTGGAACTATACCACCATCCGTAGCTGTCCATGAAAAATTGTAAGGTGAAGTACCTCCGGTTGGAGTTAAGTTAATGCTACCGTCAGCCGTGCCAAAACAACTTGGATTGCTAGTAACGAATTCACCATTTACACCACTATTAATTGTTAAAGAAGGTAATGTACCGCATTTAGGACTAATAGTTGAAGGATTTAAAGGACAGGTACTATTTGGAGAGGCATCTGTCCATGCTAAATATAAATTAGTTATTTTTAGTATATTACCGCAGGTGTAAGTTATGGAATTTGAAGCAAGGTTGGTTATAGTATTACCAGGAAGAGGGCCTACACAACCAGTTATTGAAGTAGAAGAAATTAATGAACCGTCATTGCCACTATATTCTTCCAAAGTTCCCCAAAAAGCAAACGAAGTTCTCGTAGAACCAGTTGTGTTGTCGATGGACAAAGTCAACGTTCTGTTTATCGAAGTAGCTACCGGACATGAATTACATAGATCACCTCCGGAGAGAGAAGCTCCTGCCAAACTCAAATCTTTAGATGTACAGCTACTTGCAGGAGGGAAAGTTTGAGCAAGTGTTACCGTCGTAAAGATGGAGAAGATTATTAAAAAAAAAGTAAATAATTTTGTCGAATGAGTAAAAATTGATTTCATATTGATTTATTTTAAATCGTTAGAAAATGGGATGAATTTATGTAATAGAATTCACGTCTAATGAGTGTAAGAGGTATTGAAAGTTGATTTTTTTTTCGCTGCTTTTCAGCTTTCAAATGGGGTGAATCAATATTTTTGGAAGTTTTTTCCAAGAAATTGATAAAAAGATCGATAGAGATGATTTTTTTTGATTTCAAATATCCTTTCATCCTTGCCCTAAGTTTAAGGGTGCGAAATAATAAATAAATAGAACCGTGTAATGTAAAGAAAACCAATGATTTATAAACAACTTTCTTTTTCGTAGAACCAATTTTTGCTTCCATATTTTAATTTTTAATTAATGATTGACGATAAAAAAGTTAAATGCAATGATTTTCTTCAATGATGAAGATGAACATAAACATGCCAGTTAAGAAATGGGGCGAATTAAATTAATTTAAAAAGGAGGCAAATAGGACCTCTAAAAAAAATAATAATTAAGGGTGTAATCTTGTAAGTATTTAATAAATTCAAAAATTAAACATCAGCGGTATTTGTTTACTTTTCAAGGATGAAAGTCTTTTTTTTGGGGTTAAAAGAGTCTTTTCCTCGCCAGGAGCTTTTTAAGTTTCAAACGGTTTACAAACAGTTTGTTAAAATATATATTCAAAGTTATGAATTATTAATATTATTGATTTTTTTTGTCCATCAACAACCTAAAAAATCGTTGAATTGTGTTTTTTATGAAAAAAAATACAATTCATGTTAAAGCTGGATATATGTAGTTGTTTTTTAAGCACTTATGTATTTGTCTCTTTGTAAGAAGTAATGATATGATATTGCCAGTAGTTTGGAGTTTTATGGTTGTATCAAAATATAGAGAACAAATTATTAGCTTTATGAACACGCATTCAAATGCTATTATTGTAGGATTAAAAATAAATTAAGCACAGAAGAAACGATAGTATTTGAAAATAAAAAGTTTGCTACTGTTTTTTATACTATCTAAAAAAGGTGGTTTTAGAAAAAAATATAGTCTACTCTTTAAAATACTTTTCCAATAATAATTGAGCGGCTGCAAAGGGTGAAGTTTCATCATTTTGCACCGCTTTTTTTGTTAAATCCATTAATTTTTGAATATCAGGATTATTGAAGAAATTAAGTTTTAATTGCTCGTTTATGGTTTCGAGCATCCAATATTCATTTTGCTCTGCACGTTTTGTGTCAAAATAAGAATTGCTTTTTGTTAGTTTTAGGAATTTCTCTATGGTTTCCCAAACTTCTGGAATGCCTTCATGTGTAACGGCACTGCAGGTCGCCGTTGTAGGAATCCAGCCTGATTTTTTAGCAGGGAAAAGATGCAAGGCTCTGTTGAATTCGGTTTTTGCCAATTTTGCTTTTTTGATGTTATCGCCATCGGCTTTGTTGATAACGATGGCATCTGCCATTTCCATTATTCCTCGTTTAATACCTTGTAATTCATCGCCTGCTCCAGCAATTTTTAGCAATAAAAAGAAATCGACCATACTGTGAACAGCAGTTTCACTTTGTCCGACGCCAACTGTTTCTATGATGATCGTGTCAAAACCACAAGCTTCACAAAGAGTAATGGTTTCACGGGTTTTTCGAGCCACACCACCCAAAGTTTCGCCAGAAGCCGATGGCCTAATATAAGCATTTGGGTCTTTGACCAATTCTTCCATCCGGGTTTTATCTCCCAGAATACTTCCGTGACTAATTGTACTGCTGGGATCAACGGCAAGAACCGCCACTTTTTTTCCTAAACTAGTCAAGTATTTCCCAAAAGCCTCTATAAAGGTACTTTTTCCAACGCCCGGTACTCCAGTAATTCCTATTCGAACCGATTTATTAGCATGAGACAAACAGGCATTAATTACTTCATTGGCTTTTGCCAAATGATCCGGATTGGTGCTTTCGACCAAGGTAATCGCCCGACTTAAAGCGGTAATGTTTCCTTCTAAAATTCCGTTAACTAACTCTGTCGATGAAGGCTGTGTCTTTCTAAACTGCTGAATGTTTTTTACAACAGCGGCGCTGATAATTTCTGGTGGAGAAATTCCGGCTTTTTCATGAAGTGCACTAGAATGGGATTTTTTGTTTGGCAAAGCGTATGATTTGAAAAGTAAAAGTAATGAAAATTAGTTGTTTTTTGTTTTGGACAATAAACAAATAGTAGGTAGAAAAGGGAAAGTCTTTAATATCTAAATTGATTAAAGAGTTATTGTAATTAAAAAACATTGAAGTTTAAAAAAGTTGTAAACCCTGCTGACGACAGAGAATTTTGCTTGAAATTTAAAAAGAACAGTTTCAAAAAACAAATTGCTTCTTGAAACTGTTTTTTTAATTACTTAATTAATAAGCAGCTGTAAAACGAGCCTGATGATGTTTTGCGGTTTCGGCTTCGTCAGCAATTACAACTGCAGCATCTTCAACCGATAAAATACTTCGGTTATTTTTGTCAAAAACTGGATTTTCTAATCCCAAACGGTATTTTCCAGTTCGCCCTGAAGTGATTCCTGGGTTCATTTCAAAAGCAGGGCTGAAAAATGTCCAATCCAAGTCTTTTTCTTCTTTAAGGATGTTTAAATAATCTCTTGCTGCCGATGCTCCTGCATAATATTCTTTTGGAAAATCGGCTGTATCTACAGCTTGTAAGTCTGGTGCCACATATAAACTTCCTGCGCCACCAATAACAATAAACCTTTTTACTCCTGATTTTTTTACCGCTTCCTGAATGGCTTTTGAACCCTCAATAAAATCATTGTATAAATTTGGATTTGTCCATCCTGCATTGAAAGCACTAATTACCAAATCATTTTTGGCCAATATTTTAGCTATTTCTTCGGGATTATTTATGTCTGCTTTTTCCCATTTGACATTTTTAGTTTGGTCATTTTTAGGATTCCGAGCTATAGCTGTAATCTCGTGATTGCGGCTTGCTAATTCTTTTAAAATGGATGAACCTACAAATCCTGTGGCTCCAATAATTGCGATTTTCATAATTGTATGTTTTAAAAGTAATAAAAAAAGTTACAGTTTTGGATAAAAAAATAGTTCTAAAATTTATTAGAAAAATCTTCCAATGAAATACCGCCTAATTGTAAGCTGATTTTTTCGTTGATATTTTCATATAAATCTTCTAAATTTTTATTTATTTCTTTCCCAACAGGGCATTCCGGATTGGGTTTGTTTTTTGAGAAACCCAAACTTACCTTGTCAAAGGTTATTTTGAAAATAGCATCTAATGAAACTTTTGAAGCTGATTTCAATAGTTTCGTTCCACCATTTTTGCCTTCTTTACTTTCTACAATATTATTTTTTTTCAGGTTAGCAATTTCTTTTCTTACCAACACCGGATGCAAGTTTAAACTTCCAGCTATAAATTCTGACGATAAGAATTCGTTTGGGAATTTAGAGAGTAAAGTAAGGATATGTACTGTTATTGCAAATTTGCCTGAAATCATACTGTAATAAAATAGTTTACAAATTTACAAACAAAATTGGAATTTCCAAAATCTATGCTTCTTATCTAAATCAAAACATAGTTTGCTTCTTCTCTAAAACAATTTTAATAGTATTTTTGTTTTCAATTTTAAGCTATGTACAATTTTATAATAATCTTCGTTTTTTTAATTTTTGGAATGGTTTTGCAAAGAGTTAAATCGTTTCCATCGCATAGCTATAAGCTTATAAATAATTTCGTAATTTATATTTGCCTTCCTGCTTTGGCTTTGTATTATATACCCAAGATCCATTGGGATAACCGGCTACTGTATCCCATAGGAGTGGCTTGGATTGGATTTCTTTTCTCCTATTTGTTTTTCAGTTTTCTAGGAAATAAATTTGGTTGGTCCAAAAAACTTACGGGTTGTTTAATTCTAACGGCAGGTTTTGGGAATACATCGTTTTTGGGTTTTCCTATTATTCAGGCTTTATATGGCGAAGAAGGGCTGAGAATGGCAATTTTAGTCGATCAGCCCGGTACTTTTGTGGCTCTATCTACTTTTGGGATTTTAGTGGCAACGCTATATTCTTCTGGAAGTGTCAATGGAATCTATATTGCCAAAAGAATCCTTTTTTTTCCTCCATTCATTGCTTTTTTGGTGGCTTGCCTGATGAATATTTTTGGTTTCGATTTCCATCAGTACATTCAATTGCTGTTGCAAAAAGTAGGAATAGCGATGACACCTTTGGCAATGCTTTCCGTTGGATTACAATTGCAATTCGATAGGAGAAGTAAGCATTTAAAATTTTTAGGTCTTGGTCTTTTCTATAAACTGTTTTTGACTCCAGCGTTATTGTATTTTTTATATGTAGTGGTTTTGAACCAAAATTCTAAAATGATTCATGTGGCTATTATGGAGGCGGCGATGGCGCCAATGATAACAGCTTGTATTATAGCGTCTTCTTATGGTTTAAAGCCTAGATTAAGTAGTATGATGATTGGTTTTGGAATTCCAATTTCTTTTGTCACCTTGATTTTCTGGTATTTTATCGTTGAATATCTTTAATTTAGAGCTATTTGTATAGAATCTAATTTTTAAAATTAAAAGTTTGGTTTGTAGAGATTTAAGGTTTTATTTGTGATGGCTGTTGCTTGTCTTGTAGAATTTTTTTATTAATTTTAGATGAATTTAAAACTGTATTCATCATGGCAACATTACGATTAGGAGATATAGCTCCGGATTTTGAGGCAGAAACGACTCTTGGTAAAATTCATTTTCATGAATGGTTAGGAGATTCTTGGGGAGTATTATTCTCTCATCCGGCAGATTTTACGCCAGTTTGTACTACAGAATTAGGTACTGTGGCCAATTATTCTAAAGAGTTTGAAAAGAGAGATACAAAAGTAATTGCTTTGAGCGTCGATGGATTGGATTCGCACTTAGAGTGGATAAAAGACATAAATAAAACCCAACATACTACGGTAAATTTTCCTATTATAGCTGATGCTGAAAAGCGTATCGCTACTTTATATGATATGATTCATCCTAACGCAAATGATCATTTTACTGTGCGTTCTGTTTTTATCATTTCTCCGGACAAGAAGATAAAATTGATATTTACCTATCCAGCATCGACCGGAAGGAATTTTGACGAAATTTTGCGTGTTATTGATAGTTTGCAGTTGACAGCAGATTATAGCGTTGCAACGCCGGCAAACTGGAAAGATGGAGATGATGTGGTGATTTCTCCTTCGGTACCTGACAGTGAAATTCCCCAAAAATTTCCAAAAGGTTACCAGCAAATAAAGCCTTATTTGCGAATGACTCCACAACCCAATAAATAAAAGTTGGAATTTACAATATTAAAAAAAGGACTTTGAAATCGTTTCAAAGTCCTTTTTTTGGAGTTTAAGATGAGAAATTGGAGTTAGCTTTCTTTGCGATTGGTTATCAATAAACCTGAAATTATAATTCCCATACTTATGATTTGGGTCAGTGAAATTTCTTGGTTTAAAGAAATATAAGCCAAAATTCCACTAAAAACAGGGATTAAATAATATATTAAAGCTGTTTTATTAGTACCAATCAAGCTAATAGCTTCATTCCATAAATAGTAGGACACTAGTGAAGCAAATAGCCCAACATAAGTTGTTGCCAAAAATGTTGTGCTGTCTAAAATTACTTTTTTATAGAAAAAATGTTCCCAAAGATAGAACGGAAAAAGAAAGAGAACTCCCAAAACAAAAATACTGAATAAGAATACTTTTGGAGGTATTTCTTTGGATTTTATTCGAACTAATATGGTATAACAGGCGAAGAAAAAACAAGCGGCTAACATTATAAAATCGCCTACAGTAAAATTTATTTCGAGCAAAGATTGTAGAGAGCCTTTGGTAACAAGCACTAAAACTCCCAAAATAATTGTTAGAATTCCGATGATTTTGATAGTGGATATCTTTTCTTTAAAAGCAATTCGAGATATTGCCACAATAAATAAAGGAATCGAAATAGCAATTAACGATAAATTTACTGCCGACGTCGTTTTTCCTGCAAAATAAATTAACGTATTGAAGATAGTGATTCCCAGTACAGCTGTAATTATAAGATACCAGATGTTCTGTTTTATTAATGCCTTGTTTTTAATTGTGTTTCTAATGGCAAATGGAGCCAAAATAATACTGGCTATTGTCCATCTCCAGAAAGCAAGACCTACAGGAGGAATGTGTCCTTTTATTCCGCTGGCAATTACCATATTTACTGACCAAAGAAAGGTAGCGCTGAGTGCAAAAATAACGCCTTTAGTTTCATTATTCATTCAGGGAACTTTAAGCAGTTGTTTTAAATTAATCCTTTTATTTTGGCATGTTGCAACAATACTATTGTTTTGGCATCTTTTATTTGCCCTGATTCAATCATATCGTAAGCTTTATCGTAGGACATTTCCAGAACCTCTATATTTTCTTCTTCGTGTTCCACGCCACCACCTTCATTGACTTTCATAGATTCATCATATTCTCCAACGAATAAATATAAAATTTCGGTTACGGCACCCGGAGACATATAGGTTTCCATCACTTTTTGAACTTTGGTAATGCGATAACCAGTCTCTTCTTCGGTTTCTCTGATAACACATTGTTCAGGATTATCTTCGTCCAATAGCCCGGCACAAACTTCAATCATCATGCCCGATTCATTACCGTTAAGATAGGTTGGCAATCTAAACTGTCTTGTTAGTATTACCGTTTTTTTCTTTGAGTTATATAGTAAAATAGCTGCGCCGTTTCCGCGATCATAGACTTCCCTTGTTTGGGTTACCCAGGAGTTGTCCTTTTTTTGGTAATCGAAAGTGACTTTGTTCAGGATGTACCAATTGTCAGAAAGCAAATCGGTTTGTTTGATTTTTATTTGAGGATCGTTCATTGGAATTTATTTGTGAGCTAGAATTTTGCTAAAATAAAAAACGCTCTGAAATTTCAGAGCGTTAGTGAATCTTATTTAAGGATTGTTTGTTTTCTGTCTGGTCCAACAGAAACAATTTTTATCGGAACCTCTACTTCCTTTTCTATGAACTCGATATATTCTTTCAATTCAATCGGCAATTCATCATAAGTAGTCATACCGGTTAAATCAGCTTTCCATCCTTTGAATTCTTGGTAAACCGGAGTAACATTTTCCGGTTCGATATTGTATGGGAAATGAGCTATTTTTTCGCCTTTGTAGTTGTAATCAGTACATACTTTTAAAGTTTCAAATCCTGAAAGAACATCGCCTTTCATCATCATTAACTGAGTAACACCATTGATTTGAACAGCATATTTTAATGCTACTAGGTCTAACCATCCACAACGTCTTTGTCTTCCGGTAACCGATCCAAATTCATTTCCGATACGTGCCATCGTAGAACCGTCTTCGTCAAAAAGTTCCGTAGGGAACGGTCCGCTTCCAACACGAGTTACGTATGCTTTGAAGATACCGTAAACTTCTTTGATTTTATTTGGAGCAATTCCTAAACCGGTACAAGCACCAGCGGCAGTTGTATTTGAAGAAGTTACAAATGGGTAAGTTCCAAAATCTACATCAAGTAAAGAACCTTGAGCACCTTCACATAAAATTGATTTCCCCGCTTTTTGAGCTTGGTGTAAATATTCTTCGCTATCAATAAAATCTAATTTTTTTAGATCTTCGATAGATTCAAAAAATTCTTTTTCTAACTCTTCAAGATTGTATTGAATGTTTACATCGTAAAATGCAATCATGGCTTCATGCTTGTCAGCCAAAGCTCTGTAACGTTCTTTGAAATCTTCTAGTTCAATATCTCCAACACGAATACCGTTTCTACCGGTTTTGTCCATATAAGTTGGTCCAATACCTTTTAGAGTAGAACCAATTTTTGCTTTTCCTTTCGATGCTTCAGAAGCAGCGTCAAGCAAGCGGTGTGTAGGCAAGATTAAATGAGCTTTTCTCGAAATGATTAGTTTCGATTTTAAGTCCAAATTAAATTTTGCTAAACCGTCAATTTCACTTTTAAAAACAACTGGGTCAATCACAACTCCGTTACCGATGATGTTTATGTTATTTTCATGAAAAATTCCAGAAGGAATGGTTCTAAGTACGTGTTTTATTCCGTCAAATTCTAAAGTGTGTCCCGCATTAGGTCCTCCTTGAAAACGAGCAATAATATCATATTTTGAAGTAAGTACATCAACGATTTTACCTTTCCCTTCATCTCCCCATTGTAATCCTAGTAATAAATCTACGGTCATTCTGTTTATTATTTGTAGTTAATTTTTATCGAATGAACAGCTCTTAAGTTGTTCGTGTTTTTAAAATTGTATGTTCTAAATTGTGCTATCTGATTTTGGACTTTTTCTAACTCCATATAAGTATAAAGAGTGATTGGTGATTTCAATATCAAATATTTCTTCAATAGTTTTCTTGATGGTTTGTATCCTAGGATCACAAAACTCAATTACCTCACCGGTATCGGTCATTATAATATGGTCGTGTTGTTTGTCAAAGTACGATTTTTCATAATGAGCCTGATTTTGCCCAAACTGATGTTTGCGCACCAAATTACAGTCTAATAGTAATTCGATGGTGTTGTATAGCGTGGCTCTACTGACACGGTAGTTTTTGTTTTTCATTTTGATATAAAGATTTTCTATATCAAAATGCTCCTCGCTTTCGTAAATTTCTTGAAGTATAGAGTAACGTTCAGGAGTTTTTCGATGTCCTTTTTGTTCAAGATACATTGTAAAAACATTTTTTACAATTTCTTGGTTTTTGTCGTTATCTGTGGAAATTAGTGTCATATTTGGCAAAGATAATTTATTATTTTAATAGTTCTATAGTTTAATACTTATAAGAGGATAATTTTGTGAGTTTTGAAACAATAATAGGAGTAAAGTTTGGGAATTAGTTTTTATAAATCCGGGTCACTTTATCTATTCCGTCAACTTTTTTGATATTGTCTATTAGCTTTTTCAAAATTGTACTGTTTTGAACCACAACCGTCACCTGACCTTTAAAAAGTCCGGCTTCACCGCTCAAGGTTAGGCTTTGAATATTTACATGCATATTGTTCGAAATCACCTTGGTCAACTCGTTAGTAAGTCCTAGAGAATCCATTCCCGTAATAGTAAGAATAGCTTTGAATTCCTGTTGGGTCGAATCAATCCATTTGGCTTGCATGATGCGATAAGCGTAATTGGACTGCATTGCAATGGCATTAGGGCAATCTTTTTTATGAACTTTGATTCCTTCGTTGATAGTGACAAATCCAAAAACCTGGTCTCCCGGAATTGGATTGCAACAAGTTGATAGTTTATAATCTAGTTTGTCCTGTTCTTTACCAAAAACAAGCATGTCATAATTACTATTCAATACTTGTTTGTGAATGTCTATATCAGCAGTTTGCCCGGAACGTTTAATTTTATTTTTAAAGAAATTGATTAAAGTATTGCTTTTTTGGGCGGCAAAGTCTTTGAGCTGTTGGTTGTCGATAGAACCTATTCCAACTCTGTAAAACAAATCTAAACTGGTTTTTAATTTAAAGAAGTTGACTAATTCATTGACAACGGACTCGTTTAAATTAACTTTAAGATGTTTTAATTTACGCGTTAGCAGTTCTTTTCCGTCTTCGGCAATCTTTTTGGTGTTTTCGTTTAGAACATTCCTGATTTTGTTTTTAGCTCTGGACGTAGTTACATAATCAAGCCAGTTTATTGTAGGTTTTTGATTTTGAGAAGTGATAATTTCTACCTGATCTCCACTTTTTAACTCGTAATTTAAAGGGACTAGTTTTCCGTTTACTCGTGTTCCTCGGGTCTTAATTCCTATTTCGGAGTGGATGCTAAAAGCAAAATCAAGAGAAGTTGCTCCTTTTGGTAAGGATTTGATATCTCCTTTTGGGGTAAAAATATAGATTTCTTTAGAATATAAATTCATCTTAAAATCCTCTACAAAATCTACGGCACTGGTTTCCGAATTTTCAAGGGCTTCTTTGAGCAAATTCAGCCAACGGTCTAAACCGCCTTCTTCTGTTGCGCCATTTTTGTATTTGTAATGAGCTGCATAGCCTTTTTCGGCAATTTCGTCCATGCGTTCACTTCGTATTTGAACTTCTACCCAGCGACCTTTTGGTCCCATTACAGTGATGTGCAATGCTTCGTAACCGGTTGATTTTGGCGATGAAATCCAATCACGCAAACGACTTGGGCTGGGTCTGTAATGATCTGTTACGATCGAATAAATTTTCCAAGCCAGAAATTTTTCGTCATGCGGAATAGACTTGTATACGATGCGAAGGGCAAATTTGTCGTAAACTTCATCAAAGCTTACGTTTTGTGCCTTCATTTTTCTTCGAATGGAGTAGATTGATTTTGGGCGCCCTTTTATGATATAATCAACATTTTCTTCGTCCAAAGAAGCTTTAATAACATCTGAAATATCTTTGATGTAAGCATCTTGTTGCTCTTTGGTCTCTTTTATTTTGCTTACAATGTTGTTGTAAACTTCGGGTTCGGTATATTTTAAACCTAAATCTTCTAATTTATTTTTTATTTTATATAAACCCAAACGGTGTGCAAGTGGAGCGTAAATATATAGTGTTTCCGAAGCAATTTTGATTTGCTTGGCATTTTCCATAGATTCCATCGTTTGCATATTGTGCAATCTGTCGGCTATTTTTATAAGAATTACACGTACATCATCATTAAGAGTCAATAACATTTTACGAAAATTCTCGGCTTGCATAGACACATTCAAGTCTTTTTGTACCAAAGAGATTTTTGTTAACCCTTCAACAAGCTGTGCTACTTTGGGGTTAAATAAACGCTCGATTTCTTTTACGGTTGTAGGAGTGTCCTCGACAACATCGTGCAATAATGCTGCGGCAATTGAAGTGGCTCCCAATCCTATTTCTGAAGCAACAATTTTTGCCACGGCAATAGGGTGAAATATATAGGCTTCGCCTGATTTTCTTCGTTGTTCTTTATGGGCTTCTACGGCAACGTCAAAGGCTTTTCGAATGAGTTTTTTGTCTTCGTTTGACAAGGTTTGGTAACTGATTCGGAGTAATTCTTTATATTCTTGAGCGATTGCTTTATTTTCTTTTTCGATATCTATTTCTGTCATAACTTCATGGTTCATTTTCTAAAAATAGCGATTAGTTATCATATATGCAAGGGGTAAGTAGGGCTTCTGATTATAATATTTTAGTAGCGATTTTTTGATAAGATTTTCTAAATCCTAATCCTAAAATCCTCTTTGTCTTTTGGCTTCAAAAATCAAAATTGCTGCGGCAACGGAAACATTCATGCTGTCAATTTCGCCTTGCATAGGAATAATGATGTTTTGTGTGGCGGCATCGCGCCATTCTTGTGTTAAACCTGTCGCTTCTGTGCCCACAACTAAAGCGGTTGGAGTAGTGTAGTCTTGAGTGTGATAGGAGGTCGAGTTTTGTAAGGTGGCACAATAAAAATTGATCTTTCTTTCTTTCAGGAATGCGATAATTTCATTGGTTGTACCTGTGGCAATTTGGTTGGTAAACAAACAGCCCACACTTGAGCGAACAATATTTGGGCTGTATAAATCACTTTTCGGGTTGGCAATAATTACCGCATCTAGGTTTGCGGCATCTGCGGTGCGCAATAAAGCGCCTATGTTTCCTGGTTTTTCGGGAGCTTCGGCAACAAGAATTAAAGGATTATCGGATAGTTTTAAATCGGATAAATGCAATGATTTTGTTTTGGCTATAGCCAAGATTCCTTCGGTGGTATCGCGATAGGCCAGTTTTTGATAGACTTCTTTATTGATTTCTATCAGTTCGGCATTTCCGGAAATTTTTTTTGTTTCGGATTCAGAGCAAATTTCAGCCAAGAATAAAATCGTTTCTATTTCATAACCACCTTTTAGGGCTAATGTGATTTCACGTTTTCCTTCTATTAAAAAACTTCCCGTTTGTTTACGGTTTTTTGCTTTTTCTTGTAATAATACCAAGGATTTTATGAATGGATTTTGAATAGAAGTGATGTGTTTCAAGGTATTCTAAAATTTAATTATTATTTATTAAACAAAGATACATAGAGAAATTTCAGTTTTTATAAATTTGAAATAGAATATTCGAGAATCTGGAGAAAAGAGTTTGTTTATTTATTTTATCAGAACTGTTTTACGCGAGTATTTTTCTTTAATTTTGCTTAAATTGTTTTAGTCAAAACAATTTTTTTCTGCAATTTAAATTCAAAAATAATCATGTTTCATTTATTAGATATCATTGGGACAATGGCTTTTGCTATGTCAGGTGCATTAACGGCAATGAACAAAAAGTTAGATCCTTTTGGGGTTTTTATTATCGCTTTTGTGACTGCTGTTGGTGGAGGAACCTTGCGTGATGTCATGATTGGTAGGACTCCGGTGGGATGGATGCTTGATTTAAAGTACGTTTACGTGATAATTTTTGGATTTGTGTTGACTTTAGTGTTTCGAAAAAAAATGGATAAATTGCGAACTTCATTATTTCTGTTTGACACCATTGGATTAGGAGTTTTTACATTAATAGGTCTCGAAAAAGGAATCAGCATTGGTTTGCATCCCGTTATATGTATTGCCATTGGAACAATGACTGCCTGTTTTGGCGGAGTAACCCGAGATATTTTGTGCAATGAAATTCCGGTAATCTTTAGAAAAGAGATTTATGCTACGATTTGTATCCTTGGCGGAATCGTATTTTTTATTCTGAAAAAATTCCATCTAGACAATGATATTTTGTACCTAACAACTTCGTTAGTGATTATTTCGGTACGCTTGATGGCGGTCAAATTCAAATGGTATTTGCCCGCTTTAGGGAATAAATAAAAAAATCTTTTGCGGAAATTTATAATTTATCCGCAAAAGAAAATTTGGATTTAATTTTAGGTGATTCTAAAGCTAAGTATCGTTTTTGTAAGAGATATAAAGAAAAGAATTAAACGGCTCTTTGAACCACTTCAAAAATTTTAGTATCCTCGCATTTCAAGGTTTTCGATGGGAATTTCATCAATAAGGCATAATCGTGTGTCGCCATTATAATTGTTTTTCCGTTCGCGTTTATTTGTCTTAAAAGTTCAAGGACTTCGGCGCTGGTTTGAGGATCTAGGTTTCCTGTAGGTTCATCAGCAAGAATAAGTTCGGGGTCGTTAAGCAACGCTCTGGCAATGGCAACACGTTGTTGTTCTCCTCCAGATATTTGATGCGGCATTTTATTCGCATAATCTTTCATGCCTACCTTGTCTAATACTTCATCAATTTTATGATCCATTTCGTCTTTATCGACCCAGCCAGTAGCTTTTAGTACAAAAAGCATATTATCTTTTATGGTACGATCTGGTAATAATTTGAAATCTTGGAAAACAATACCAATTTTTCTTCTCAAAAACGGAATGTCATCTTCTTTTAAAGTTCCCAAATCAAAATCTACAACATGTCCTTCGCCTTCGTTTAAAGGTAAATCGGCATAAAGTGTTTTCATTAAGCTACTTTTTCCTGATCCTGTTTTTCCAATGATGTATAAGAATTCACCGTGGTTTACATCCAAATTAATATTAGATAAAATTACCTTATCTTCTTGATAAATGGTTGCGTTTTTTAAAGACAGTACAGCTTGAGACATAATTAACATTTGTTTATTGGGTAAAAGTAATAAGATAACGCTTCTATTCAAAATAAATTTTATCAATAAAGAGCATTCGTTAAAGTCTTTGTTTTTAAATGAGAGCTTCTAGTGTATAATTAGCGAAGGATTTGTGATTTTTAAAAGCTGTGTAGTTGTTTTCTTAAAATGTTAAAGTGTGGTTGTTAAGAAAAATGTTCATAATAAAAGCGATTTACAAGCCGTTATAGACCGTAGAATATGATACATTTGAATATTATAAAAATAAAATAAAAATGCGTAAACTTTCTTGGCTCTTCTTTTTATTGATTTTTGTTAAATCCTTAACTGCGTCGGCACAAAAATCAGCAATATACACCCATGATTTAAAGGATTTTGACCAGGCGGTCTCACTTTTCAAAGACAATCAATATGCTTCGGCTCAAATTATTTTTGATAAAGTTAAATCAGAAACTAAAAACGAGGAATTAAAATCGGATTGCGCTTATTATGACGCTACTTGTGCCATTCGTCTCAATCATGCTAATGCAGATGAACTGATGGAACGTTTTGTTTCGGATTATCCTACAAGTGCTAAGAGTAATCAAGCTTTTATTGAAGTGGCGCATTATTATTTTGACCAAGGAAGCTATCCAAAAGCCTTGCAATGGTTTCAAAAAGTAGATGAAGGCCAGCTTAGTTCTGCAGATCGCGATAAATTTAATTTCCAGAAAGGATATGCTTTTTTTAGTTCCAAAAACAAAAAAGAAGCCACTACTTATTTGAATAAAGTGGTCAACTCTGCCGAATACGGTTCTCAAGCTAAATATTACTTGGGCTTTATGGCCTATGAAGGCGATGATTATAAGGAAGCTACTAAATATTTTGATGAAGTTTCAGGCGAAGAGAAATACAAAGAGAAGCTTTCGTATTATCAGGCTGATATGAATTTTAAACTCGGGAATTTTCAAAAAGCAATTGAATTAGGCGAGAAAGCGATGGCAAAATCAAATGCCTTAGAAAAGTCGGAACTCAATAAAATTATTGGAGAAAGTTATTTCAATTTAAAAAAATACGATCAAGCAATTCCTTATTTAGCTGCTTACAAAGGAAAAAAAGGAAAATGGAACAATACCGATTTTTACCAGTTAGGATATGCCTATTACAAGCAAAATGATTTTGAAAATGCTATTTCTCAGTTCAATAAAATTGTTAGCGGGAAAGATTTTGTGGCACAAAACGCCTATTATCATTTAGGAGAAAGTTATTTGAAATTAGATAAAAAACAAGAAGCATTGAACGCTTTCAAGAATGCATCCGAGATGACATTTGACCTGGCTATACAAGAAGATGCGAGTTTGAATTATGCTAAATTAAGTTATGAATTAGGGAATTCTTATCAAAGTGTCCCAGCTGTTTTGCTTGGGTTTATAAAAAAATATCCAGATAATTCCAGTCGTTCCATAATAGAGAAATTACTGATTGACTCTTATATTTCTTCAAAAAATTACAAAGAAGCATTGGTTTTATTGGAAAAAAATAAAAGCTCTGAGAATAAATTGGCCTATCAAAAAGTTACTTTTTACAGAGGTTTAGAATTATACGTTGACAGAGATTATTCAGAGGCCGCAAAAATGTTTAAAAAATCTATTGACGGACAAATAGACGCCGAATTTACAGCAAGAGCCACTTTCTGGAAAGGAGAAACAGAATATGTATTGGACGATTATAAAAATGCCTTGTTGAGTTACAAACAATTCTCAGGATTGCCTCGTGCGACTTCGACACCAGAATATAAAAACAGCAATTACAATATGGCTTATGCCTATTTTAAATTGAAAGAATACGAATCTGCGGCTACTTATTTCCAAGCACAGATTGACAAAGTAAAGGATGATAAAGTACGATTGAATGATTCTTATTTGCGATTAGGAGATTGTCAATTTGTTACATCTAAATATTGGCCTGCGATGGAGGCTTATAATAAGGTAGTTGATTCTAAAGGAATTGATGCCGATTATGCTTTTTATCAAAAAGCAATTTGTTATGGTTTTGTTTCTAAAAATGACCGAAAAATAGAAGATTTGAATTCCTTTTTACAATTGTATCCTAAATCAAGTTTACGTGATGATGCGATGTATGAATTAGCAAATACTTATGTTGCGAGCAACAAACAGGATTTGGCCTTAAAAACCTATGACCGTTTAATAAATGAATATAAAAATGGATCGTATGCTTCAAAAGCAGTTTTACGTCAAGGATTGATTTTTTACAATTCAGATAAAAATGCGGAAGCTTTGACTAAATTTAAAAAAGTGGCTGCAGAATTTCCTAAAACTCCAGAAGC
Source organism: Flavobacterium sp. W1B (assembly GCF_047344965.1). NCBI lineage: Bacteria > Pseudomonadati > Bacteroidota > Flavobacteriia > Flavobacteriales > Flavobacteriaceae > Flavobacterium > Flavobacterium sp. W1B. The sequence goes on along the minus strand of NZ_CP178845.1, from coordinate 3,332,028 downwards.
ACTTGAAGCAGTTTCGACTGCAAGATTGATTTATGTTGATTCAGGAAAAGTAGATGAATATGCAACTTGGGTAAGAACATTAGATTTTGTAGCTGTTACGGATGCTGATTTGGATAATGATTCCTATGAATCGGCGTTGAAACAATTTGAGCAAAACAACAACAAGCAAGCTATCTCTGGTTTTACGGCTTATATTTCTAGTTTTCCAAAAGGGATTCATACTTTGTCAGCTAATTTTTATTTAGCACAAGCCTATTTCTCTGAAGGGCAAAAAAACAAGTCAATAGCTAATTATGAGTATGTGATCAATGAGCCTAGAAGTGAGTTTACAGAACAATCATTGGCAAGATTATCTCAAGTTTTGTTAGACAATAATGAAAAAGGAAAAGCAATTCCGGTACTTATTCGTTTAGAGAATGAGGCTGATTTCCCTCAAAATAAAATCTTTGCCCAGTCTAATTTGATGAAATGCTATTATGATAAAAAGGATTATGCAAACTCTGTGATATATGCCGATAAGGTTTTGAATAATCCAAAAACGGATGATAATGTGAAAAGTGATGCTCAAATTATCATTGCACGTTCAGCCGTGCATACCGGTGATGAAACTAAGGCAAGATCAGGTTATGCTAAGTTGTTGACCATTGCCAAAGGAGAATTGGCGGCGGAAGCTTTGTATTATGATGCATATTTTAAGAATAAAGATGGGAAATTTGAAGTTTCAAATGTAGCGGTTCAAAAACTGGCTAAAAATTATTCGGCTTATCGTTATTTTGGTGCCAAAGGTTTGGTTCTTATGGCTAAAAACTTTTATGGATTGAAAGATAGTTTTCAGGCGACTTACATTTTAGATAATGTTATTCAAAATTTTACTGATTTCCCTGATGTTGTTTCAGAAGCACAAAAAGAATTGGATGTCATTAAAGCCGAAGAATCGAAAACCAATTCATCTATCGTTAAGTAATAAAATAAGAAATTAGAATCAAGAAAAAAGAGCGTTGTAAATTTTAAGACCTTATTTTAAAGCTTTTTTCTTTATAAAAACAAAAAAACATGAAGTTCAATTTCCAAAATAAAACAATTATAATCCTGTTGTTAATGGCTTTCCAGTTTTCATTTGCTCAAAAAAAGGATGAAAACATAGGCTCAGAAGTGGTAAATGTGGTAAAGCCATATACGCCAACTATTTCGGATGCTTTCAAAGTGCCGGAAACGCCTGTTCTGGATGATGCCGGAAATGCCAAGAAAGAAACGATTAAATATTCTATTTTTTCTTTTCCAGTTGCCTCTACTTTTACACCTTCTAAAGGAAAAGCAGAAGGGGTAGATAAAACAAAGCAAGCGCATTTGTACAATAATTACGCGACTTTAGGATTTGGAAACTACGGAACTCTCAATGCGGAGTTGTTCGTAAATCATGAGTTGAATAATTACGATTATGTAGGAGGGATGTTTCGTCATCTTTCTTCTCAAGGCGGAATAAGTGGAGTAGAGCTGGATGATCCGTTTTATAATACATTACTAGATTTAACCTATGGTTCAAATTATAAGGATATGTCTTGGAATGTAGATTTAGGGGTTCAAAACCAGATTTACAATTGGTATGGCATACCGGAAGGTTTTGGCAATACTCTGATTCCTTCTGAAAGGGCGATTTTGGTAAACGGAATCAATCCGCAACATAGTTATACTACTATTTCTTTGGGAAGTAAAATTGATTTTAACGAAGGGATTTTGAATGAGGCTATTCTGAAATTTAGCCATTTTACTGATAATTTTGGTTCTGCTGAAAATAGATTTTTCATCAAACCTTCTTTGCAGTTAGCTATAATGGAGGAATCTATTAAAACAAATATTATAGTTGATTATGTAGGAGGAAGTTTCGATAAAAATTATATGAATAACATCCAACCTTTAAAATATGGATATACAAATTTTGGTATTGCGCCAAGTTTTGTAATGCAAAAAGACGATTGGACCTTAAATTTGGGAGCATCGGTATTTTATAGTCTAGATACAGAGAACAGCAATAATAGCCTTTTTGTTTATCCAAATATTAATGCTTCCTATAAAGTGGTGGGCGATTTGATGATTTTTTACGCAGGTGCCGAAGGAAGTTTAGAGCAAAACTCTTATCAGGATTTTGTTAACGGGAATTCATTTTTATCACCAACTTTAAATATTACTCCGACTGACAAGCAGTATGATATTTTTGCGGGATTAAAAGGAAAGTTAGCAAATAACGTAAGTTATAATATTCGTGGTTCTTATATTAATGAAAGAAATAAAGCGTTGTACAAGAGCAATGATTATAATGAGAATTCTTCAAATCAAGATTATGAATTTGGGAATTCAATGCAAGTGGTTTATGATGATATGAGAACCTTGAGTTTTTCGGGAGATTTAAAAGCTGATTTTTCAGACAATGTGACTTTTGGGATTAGCGGAACTTTTAATAGTTTTACCAATGATTTTCAAAGCGAAGCATGGAATTTGCCAACCATTAAATTAAATTCTAATATTGATTTTAATATTACTAAGAAATGGTATGCCGGAGCAGCGGTTTTCTATGTTGGTGATCGCAAGGATTTAAAAACGAAGACCGATATTGTAGCTAATTATACCGTAACAACATTAGATAGTTATTTTGACGTAAATGCCCATTTGGGATATAAGTACAGCGATCGTTTGACAGGTTTTCTTAGAGCCAATAATATCACCAATCAAGCCTATCAAAAATGGTTAAATTATCCGGTTCAAGGTTTTCAAATAGTAGTGGGAGCAAACTATAAGTTTGATTTTTAAACTAAAAATTAACCGCAAAGAACACTAAGGTTTTACAAGGAGCGCAAAGAATTATAAAAAATAAAACTTAGCGAACTTAGCGTAAATCTTAGTGTTCTTTGCGGTTAAAAGAACAAATTAGGATGCTTTTTATTTGGTAAAAGGAATGGCAACTCTCATTTTGTCCCAACCTATGTTAAGTAATATTCCATTATCAGCCTTGGTGAAAACCATTGAAAAAGCTTCAAGATAATCGTCAGCAGAGGTTACCGGAACGCTTAATCTTGCCACATCATTTTTGGCATCGTAATTATAGGCTCCCCAAGCGTTGCGGTCTTTACTTATAATAGCGATCCATTCTTTTTCACCTGGAATCGTGTATAAGGTATAAGTTCCGGCTTTTATTTTGGTTTTCCCTAAATACATATCCGCGTAAAAACTTATTTCGGCTGCCTCATTGGCTCCGGTTCTCCAAACTTTTCCATTAGGAGCCAGTTCATTAAGACTACGTCCTTTTAGTTGAGGTCGGCTATAGATTACTCTTGCGGTTTTATTAGTTTCTTTATAATCATTAGGGAACCAAGCCGCATCCATTGGGCTTTTGTCAAGATCAGAGAATTTTTGTGCATTCGCATTAGCGGATAAAAGCATCGCAAATGCACAGACAGCTGTGGTAAGAAATGTAGATTTTTTCATAGTTTTTATTAAAAGTTTAAAAGGTTGAAATTATTAATTGTGTTTTTGTAAAGATAAAAAATCTTGTTAAAGTTTCATAAGAATGGCAAAAGGGATTACGGAAGTTGTAGGACTCTGGAATAATAGTATAACTTTGGTCGCGTTTATGGGCAAAGAAGCGGTTTCTCTTTTGTTCAGAGATGTTGGTTTTATTTCCATTATTCTGTATTTTAAACAAAAATTATGACTTTCAAACAAAAAATATATCAGTATTATCTACAACTTGTTCAAGATAGAATAGATGTTTTTAGAGATATGATTACTGCATTGACCGAAGATTCTAAAAATGATGCCAAAGGTTCTGCCGGTGATAAGCACGAAACGGCTTTGTCGATGATGCATCTGGAGCAGGAAAAACTTAATTCGAAGCTACGAGAAGTACTTGCTCAAAAAGCTGTTTTAGATAAAATTGATTCTAATGCAATCGCTGAAACCATTATTGTAGGTAGTTTGGTGAAGGCCAATGGAATTTATCTGTATCTCAGTTTAGCATTGCCAAAAATTAATATCGACGGAATCAACGTTATTGCTTTGTCCCCTCAATCTCCGCTTGGGACTCATTTAATGGGTAATAAAGTTGGTTTTCAATTTGAAATCAACACTACAAAATATACTATTGAGGAGATAGTATAGCAGTTTTATTCCTTGTTTTGTTTTCTGTTTTTGGTATAAATTGAAATTTTAAACTTTATGCTCATATTTGAAAGCTTTGAAATTACATATTTTATGTAAAAAGCGATTATTTGTTTTTATTTGTAACTATATAGTGTTTTTGTGTTTTGTGTTTGTAACTGATAACGCATCTTTGCCTTATCAAATTAAATAAAACATTTAAAATATATAGTTATGTGCGGAATAGTATGTGCCTTTGATTTAAAACAGAATGCTGAAACTTTAAGACCACAGGTGTTGGAGATGTCTAAGATTATTCGTCATCGCGGACCAGATTGGAGTGGAATTTTTAGTAATGAAAAAGCGATTTTATCTCATGAGCGATTGGCTATTGTTGATCCGGCTTCGGGAAAACAACCTTTGTTAAGCGAAGACGGGAAATTAGTTTTGGCTGCCAATGGTGAAATTTATAACCATAGAGAGTTGCGCAAGCAATTTGAAGGGAAATATAACTTTCAAACAGAAAGTGATTGCGAAGTTATCTTGGCACTTTACAAAGAAAAAGGACCTCATTTTATCGATGAGATGAATGGTATCTTCGGATTTGCTATTTATGATGTTGACAAAGATGAATACTTTGTGGCACGTGATCATATGGGTATTATTCCATTATATATTGGTTGGGATCAACACGGAACTTTTTATGTAGCTTCTGAATTGAAAGCATTAGAAGGCTATTGTACTAAAATAGAATTGTTTCCTCCGGGACATTATATGTCAAGTAAAGATGGAGAATTTGTACAATGGTACAAAAGAGATTGGACTGAATATGATGCAGTAAAAGATAACGAAACAAATATTTCAGATATCAAAGTGGCGCTTGAGGCTGCTGTTCACAGACAATTGATGAGCGATGTTCCTTATGGAGTTTTGCTTTCGGGAGGTTTGGATTCGTCTATTACTTCGGCTGTGGCCAAAAAATATGCGCAAAAACGTATCGAGTCAGGCGATGTTGCCGATGCTTGGTATCCACAATTACACTCTTTTTCAGTAGGTTTGGAAGGTTCTCCAGATTTAGCAGCTGCTCAAATTGTAGCGGATCATATCGGAACAATTCACCACGAAATTAAATTTACAATTCAAGAAGGTTTGGATGCGGTGCGTGATGTAATTTACAACCTAGAAACTTATGATGTTACTACCGTTAGAGCATCGACACCAATGTGGTTAATGGCGAGAGTTATTAAATCAATGGGTATCAAAATGGTATTGTCTGGTGAAGGTGCTGATGAGTTGTTTGGAGGTTATCTTTATTTTCATAAAGCTCCAAATGCGCAGGAATTTCATGAAGAAAACGTCCGTAAATTAGGTAAACTGCACATGTACGATTGTTTGCGTGCCAACAAAAGTTTAGCGGCTTGGGGTATTGAAGGGCGCGTTCCGTTCTTAGATAAAGAATTTATGGATGTGGCAATGAGAATCAACCCACAAGACAAAATGATCAATAAAGAACATCCTATGGAAAAATGGGTGGTTCGTAAAGCTTTTGAAGACATGTTGCCGGAAAGTGTTGCTTGGAGACAAAAAGAGCAATTTAGTGACGGAGTAGGATATAGCTGGATTGATACTTTGAAAGAAGTAGTTGCAGAAGCGGTTTCAGATGAACAATTGGCAAATGCAAAATACAAGTTCCCTTTACAGACGCCAACTTCTAAAGAAGAGTATTACTATCGTTCAATTTTTACAGAACATTTCCCTAGTGATGCAGCAGCTTTATGCGTGCCTCAGGAAGCAAGTGTGGCTTGTAGTACAAAAATAGCTTTAGAATGGGATGAAGCATTCAAAAACATGAATGATCCGTCAGGAAGAGCTGTTGCAAGCGTTCATGACGATGCGTATGTTAAAGCATAAATAATTTTTATTTAGAATTAGTTGTTAGAAAGGCGTCCTCATTTTGAGGGCGTTTTTTATTTATATAGCTGTTCTTGAGAAAAATATCGATTTTAAGGATAAAGAAATCGGGATTGGAAAAGTTACAGCTTCGTTTGCCTGATTCCAGATTTAGAACTTGTGAATTACATTTTTTATGTAAATATTTAATTTTTGTTGTTTTTTGTAACTAGAATTAAGTTTTGTGTTTTGTAATAGTGACTATTGATGCAAATTTGTTTTAATAAAACAGATTGAAAACAGTAAAATAGACAGTGTATGTGTGGAATATTAGCCATTATTGGAAAAGGAAAAGACGAGGAATTGATAAAAGAACTTTCGAAAAGGATGTCACATCGTGGTCCGGATGAAAGCGATTTATATGTTACTGAAAAAGGACACATTCTGAGTCATGAACGTTTGTCTATTATTGATTTGTATTCTGGTAAACAACCGATACAAGGTTCTAAGAAAGCTTATATGGTTCATAATGGTGAAATTTACAATCATCAGGAATTAAGAGATGGCATTTTGAAAGATCATATTTTTAGAACCCAATCGGATTCGGAAGTGATTGTTCATTTATACGAGGAATTTGGCTATGAATTTTGCGATATGTTGGATGGTGATTTTGCTTTTGTTGTAATCGATGAGGATGATTTTATCGCCGCTAGAGATCCGCTAGGTGTGAAACCTTTGTATTATGGTTTAGACGCAAGAGGTAAGATTTATTTTGCTTCAGAAATGAAATCTATAGCCGATCAGTGCAAAACATTTTCCACTTTTCCGCCCGGACATTATTATACACAAAAAACAGGTTTTGTGAAATATTATAGACCTCAATACGAAGATTATTTAAAGGCAGATCAGGATTTGGATTTAGAGTTGATCCGAACGACTTTGACCGAGGCTACTCGTAAGCGCTTGATGAGCGATGTGCCAATTGGGGTGTTGCTTTCTGGGGGATTGGATTCGTCATTAACATCGGCAATTGCTTCAAGGTTGCTGAAGGAGCAGGGAAAGGAACTGCATTCTTTTTCAATAGGATTGGATGCTGATGCTCCAGATGCTTTGGCTGCAAGGAAAGTGGCTGAGTTTTTAGGGACGGAACATCATGAAATCTATTTTACGATAGAGCAGGGAATTGCGATTTTGGATAAATTAATTTGGCATCTGGAGACCTATGATGTTACTTCAATAAGAGCTAGTACGCCAATGTATTTCTTGTCGAAAGCGATCGCTGATTTGGGAATTAAAGTGGTGCTTTCGGGAGAAGGAGCCGATGAGGTTTTTGGGGGTTATTTGTATTTTAGAAATGCGCCATCTGCCGAAGAGTTTCAAAAAGAAACCATCGAAAGGGTTCAGAAATTATTTACTGCCGATTTGTTAAGAGCGGATAAATCAACAATGGCTCACGGATTAGAGGCTAGGGTACCGTTTTTAGACAAAGCGTTCTTGGAAATGGCTGTTTGTGTTAAAGCAGAAGAAAAAATGCCTAAAACCTACGAAGGAATAGAAAAATACATATTAAGAAAAGCATTTGATACTCCGGAAGATCCTTATCTGCCGAGCGAAGTTTTATGGAGGCAAAAGGAACAGTTTTCTGATGGCGTAGGTTATAATTGGATTGATCAGCTGATTGAATATTGTTCTTCAAAGGTTACGGATGAGCAATTAGCGGGAGCTTCTACTGAATTTTTATACAATTCGCCAACTACCAAAGAAGCTTATTTTTACAGGTCAATATTTAATAAGTATTATCCGCAGCGCAGCGCGGCTCAAACGGTTAGGAAGTGGATTCCGAAATGGCAAGAAAACCAAGATCCAAGCGGGAGAGCAAATGCCGCGCACTTACAAGCGGATACTGAAATTGCGAAAGCGGCGTTTACAGTTTAAAAAAAAATATCAATAACAATTTCAATTGTAATGTAATAATTTTCAAATTTTCAAAACGGCATTTTAAATGTTTGTTTTGAAAATTTGTCTTTTAGAAAGGTTTAGTTTTTAATTAATTTTTGAAATTACCATTGAAATTGAATTTATGATCTCGGTTTATTAAGACCTCTGTCGTAAAGAATAATTGTTCCCGCAACAGATACATTTAAGCTTTTTTCGGATTTGAATTTTACTAAAAAATGACATTTTTCAATCGCTTTTTTTGAAAGACCATTATCTTCTGCACCTAATAAATAAACACAACGTCTTGGGTGTTCGAAAGTCTCTAAATCTTCTGCATTTTCATCCAATTCAACACCAACCAAGCGCGCGCCTACGGGTAGGTTTTTATAGAACTCTTCAAAAGTTTCATAATGAAAATAGGGTATTGATTTTACGGCATTATGGGTGTCGCAGGCTTGTTTTGCATAACGATTTCCAATAGTAAAAATATAGCTTGCGCCAAGGTTTTGTGCTGAGCGCCATAAAACGCCTAGATTTTCAGGTGTTTTGCCGTTTTGTATCCCTATGCCAAAATATTCAGTTGTAAAATTATCATTCATTGAGCAAAAATACAAACAGTTAGCAGTAATGTCAAATTTTTAATTTACTTTAAAAAAATTCTCCAATAGAGAGCGTTTTTTATTACAATAAATAAACAAAATGTTAATAACTTAACGGCTTAAAAAGGGATTTTAACGCTTATATAGTTTGCGTTTTTATATATTTGCGTGTTAGAGACAATTATATTATAGAATAAAACATATGAGCGAAGAAATCAAGAAGGACAATTATTCAGCGGATAGTATTCAGGCATTAGAGGGAATGGAGCACGTTAGAATGCGTCCATCGATGTATATTGGAGATGTAGGTGTTCGAGGACTCCATCATTTAGTTTATGAAGTAGTCGATAACTCTATAGATGAGGCAATGGGAGGTCATTGTGATACTATTAGTGTTTCTATTAATGAAAATGGATCTGTTTCAGTTGAAGATAACGGACGTGGTATTCCTGTAGGAATCCATAAAAAAGAAGGTGTTTCTGCATTGGAAGTTGTAATGACTAAAATTGGTGCAGGAGGTAAATTTGACAAAGATTCCTATAAGGTTTCTGGAGGTTTGCACGGTGTTGGGGTTTCGGTTGTTAATGCGTTATCAAACCACCTTACGGCAACGGTTCACAGTGGTGACGGTAAAGTCTATGAACAAGAATATGAAAGAGGAAAAGCGCTTTATCCTGTAAAGCAAATTGGGGAAACTACGAAAAGAGGAACGATAGTTACTTTTTTTCCAGATAACACCATTTTTACCCAAACAACGGAGTTCTCTTATGATACTTTAGCGGCTCGTATGCGTGAATTGTCATTCTTGAACAAAGGAATCACAATTACTTTTACCGATAAAAGAGAATTAGATAAGGACGGAAAATTCCTTTCAGAAGTTTTCCATTCAGATGAAGGACTGAAAGAATACATTCGTTATTTAGACGGAAATCGTGAGCCGATTATTGCGCACGTAATTTCTATGGATCACGAAAAAGGAGAAATTCCGGTTGAGGTTGCCTTGATTTATAATACAAGTTACACTGAAAATATTTTTTCTTACGTAAATAATATCAATACGCACGAAGGAGGAACGCATTTGCAAGGTTTCAGAACGGGTTTAACTCGTTCGTTGAAGAAATATGCTGATGCTTCCGGAATGTTGGACAAACTGAAATTTGATATTTCCGGGGATGATTTCCGTGAAGGATTGACTGCTATTATTTCGGTAAAAGTTCAAGAGCCACAATTTGAGGGACAAACTAAAACCAAACTTGGAAATAGAGAAGTAGTTTCGCCAGTGAGTCAAGCGGTGAGTGAAATGATCGAAAATTATTTGGAAGAAAATCCAAATGACGCCCGAATCATTGTGCAAAAAGTAATTCTTGCAGCTCAGGCACGTCACGCAGCTAAAAAAGCGCGTGAAATGGTACAACGCAAAACCGTAATGGGTGGCGGCGGATTGCCAGGTAAACTTTCGGATTGTTCGGAACAAGATCCTGCAAAATGTGAGGTTTATCTTGTCGAGGGAGATTCGGCAGGAGGAACGGCTAAACAAGGTCGTGATCGTGCTTTTCAGGCTATTTTACCATTACGAGGTAAGATTTTGAATGTCGAAAAAGCGATGCATCACAAAGTTTTCGAGAACGAAGAGATCAGAAATATATTTACAGCTCTAGGAGTTACTGTTGGTACCGAAGAGGATAGTAAGGCTCTTAATATTTCAAAATTAAGATATCATAAGGTAATCATTATGTGTGATGCCGATGTCGATGGTAGTCATATCTCTACTTTAATATTAACATTCTTCTTCCGTTTTATGAAAGAACTTATTGAAGAAGGTCACGTTTATATTGCTGCGCCTCCTTTGTATTTAGTTAAAAAAGGAAATAAGAAAGAATACGCTTGGAATGACGTTCAACGTGATCAGGCTAATGAAAGAATGGGCGGAAGCGCAGGTATTCAGCGTTATAAAGGTCTTGGAGAGATGAACGCCGAGCAATTATGGGAAACTACAATGGATCCTAATTTTAGAACATTGCGTCAGGTGACTATAGATAGTTTGGCCGAAGCGGACCGTGTTTTCTCTATGTTGATGGGGGATGAAGTACCACCTAGAAGGGAATTTATTGAGAAAAATGCAGTTTATGCAAAAATTGACGCTTAATTAAGACGTTGTTTACTGATTACTAACTAACCAAAAATACTATTACAATATGAAAGTTACCATTGTAGGAGCAGGAAATGTAGGCGCAACCTGTGCTGACGTAATTTCTTATAGAGGAATTGCAAGCGAAGTAGTATTATTGGATATAAAAGAAGGTTTTGCCGAAGGTAAGGCTTTGGATATCATGCAATGTGCGACCAATACGGGTTTTAATACCAAGGTGACTGGTGTTACCAATGATTATTCTAAAACAGCAAATAGTAGCGTAGTGGTTATTACCTCTGGTATTCCAAGGAAGCCGGGAATGACGCGCGAGGAATTAATAGGAATCAATGCAGGGATTGTGAAAACAGTTGTCGAAAATGTATTGGTGCATTCGCCTAATGCTATTATTGTTGTGGTTTCAAATCCTATGGATACCATGACTTATTTAGCTTTAAAAGCTACTGGATTACCTAAAAATAGAATAATAGGTATGGGCGGAGCCTTAGATAGTTCTCGTTTTAGGACTTATCTTTCTATGGCTTTAGATAAGCCGGCAAACGATATTTCTGCTATGGTAATAGGAGGTCATGGAGATACTACGATGATTCCGTTGACTCGTTTAGCATCTTATAATGGTATTCCGGTTTCTCAGTTTCTTTCAGAAGAAGCTTTGCAAAAAGTAGCCGCTGACACTATGGTGGGCGGAGCAACACTTACCGGTCTTTTAGGGACATCGGCATGGTATGCTCCTGGAGCTTCGGTTGCTTACTTAGTAGATAGTATTTTGAATGATCAAAAGAAAATGATTGCTTGTTCCGTTTTTGTGGAAGGAGAATACGGACAAAATGATATATGTATAGGTGTACCTTGTATTATTGGTAAAAATGGGGTGGAAGAAATCCTTGCCATTGAGTTAAATGATCAAGAAAAAGCTTTGTTTGTCAAAAGTGCTGATGCAGTTAGACAAATGAATGACGCTTTAAAATCTATTTTAGTCTAGTAATTTTGTTATATAACAGAGAAGACTGCACTTTTGCAGTCTTTTTTTTGAGATTAATTAATAAATAAATTGGTTAATCTTGTCGTTAATTATATATTTGCTCGGTTTAAAAAAATAATATAATTCTTGGTTTTTCTATTTATGTGATTAATAGTGTATTAAGAATATGGTTGGAAAGATTGAAACATAAATAAATTTAAAATAATTAATTTTTAGTAATAATGCAGAATAAAGGACTTATTAAATTTTTCGCAATTCTATTTGCATTGGTGAGTATTTACCAACTTTCATTCACTTTTGTCGCAGATAAAGTAAAAAGCGATGCAAAATCTTTTGCTGGAGGTGATTCAGATAAAGAATTAAAGTATTTGGATTCTATTGGTAAGGAAAAAGTATATAATCTTGGTTTTACAGATTTTACTTTTAATGAAGTTACTGATAAGCAAATCAACAAAGGTCTTGACTTAGAAGGAGGTATCAATGTTATACTTCAGGTTTCTGTTAAAGATATCTTGAAAGGATTATCTAATAATTCTAAAAATCCGGTTTTCAATAAGTCTTTGGCCGATGCTACAGCTGATTTACAAGGAAATAAACCATATTTAGATAAGTTTTTTGATGCTTTTGATGCAAATTCTAAAGGAACTGTAAAATTAGCTTCGCCAGATATCTTTGCGAACAGAAGTTTACAAGGAGAAGGTGGTGTTGATTTTCAAATGACAGATGCACAAGTGAAGAAAATCATCAAAAGAAAAGTTGATGAATCAGTAGAAAGTGCTTTTGGAGTTCTTAGAAAACGTATTGACAAATTTGGCGTTTCGCAACCTAATATTCAAAAAATAGGTGAGACCGGAAGAATTCTTGTAGAGCTTCCTGGAGCTAAAGATGTAGACAGAATTAAAAAATTATTACAAAGTACAGCTCAATTAGAGTTTTGGGAAACGTATAAAATAGAAGAAATTGGTAATTTCTTGATGGCTGCAAATGAGTCATTGAAAAAAACTGAAATCAATAAAGTTGAAAAAAAGGAAGTTGTTAAAGACTCTTTGAGTTCTTTATTAGCTGATGCAAAAGATTCAGCTACTACTGAAAAAGGGAATAATCCTTTGTTTGACAAAATAATTGCTCAAGGTGGTGGACCAGTTCTTGGTCTTTTCTCTCCAAAAGATACAGCTGTTATCAATGGATATTTTAAAAGAGCTGACATTAAAGTTTTATTGGCTGCTGATCAACGTTACGCTAAATTTGTTTGGGGTAAATTGACAACAATAAAAGATGCCAAAGATAAAAGTGTTGAAGCGGTAGAATTATATGCTTTAAAAGGGAATAGAGATAATATTCCGGCAATGAGTGGTGGAGTTGTAACTGATGCAAAAGATACTTTTGACCAATTAGGCAAGCCAGCAGTTTCTATGCAAATGAACGGACAAGGTGCTAAAGGTTGGGAAGAATTAACAGGTAAAGCATATACTCAAAAAAGTAATATTGCTATCGTTTTGGATAATGTTGTTTATTCTGCACCGGGTGTTTCTAGCGGACCAATTTCTGGTGGAAGATCTGAGATTTCTGGATCTTTTGATGTAACGGAAACGAAAGATTTAGCTAACGTATTAAGAGCAGGTAAACTTCCAGCTGCTGCTGATATTGTTCAGTCAGAAGTAGTAGGTCCATCCTTAGGACAAGAAGCTATTGATAATGGAACTAATTCTGCATTAGTAGGATTACTTTTAGTATCACTTTGGATGATGGTTTATTACGGAAAAGCAGGTTGGTATGCTAATCTTGCCTTGGCGGTTAACTTATTGTTCTTGTTTGGAATTTTGGCAAGCTTAGGAGCTGTTCTTACTTTGCCGGGTATTGCAGGTATCGTTTTAACGATGGGTACTGCGGTAGATGCGAATATTATTATTTATGAAAGAGCAAAAGAAGAATTGCGTGACGGTAAAACTTTGGCAGAAGCCATAAAAACGTCTTACAGCTGGAGAGGTGCAATGTCATCAATTACAGATGCAAACGTTACACACATATTAACTGGTGCTGTATTGTTTATCTTTGGTTCAGGACCAATTAAAGGTTTTGCTACTACTTTATTGATAGGTATTGTAACGTCATTGTTTACTTCAATTTTTATTGCAAGAATCTTCATCGATTGGAACATAAGTAAAAAGAACGATTTATCATTTGTTACCAAGTTTTCTAAAAACTTATTTAACAATTTCCATTTTGATTTCTTAGGTGTTAAAAAATGGGCTTATGGGTTCTCAGCGGTTGTAGTTATTGTTAGTATTGTTTCTCTTTCTGTAAATGGATTGGATCAAGGTGTTGATTTTGTTGGAGGAAGAACTTTTCAAATACGTTTTGAAAAACCAGTTGAAGCTGAAACTGTAAAAGAAGAATTAACTAAGGTTTTTGGTAATACAGAAGCTAAAATATTTGGTAAAGATAATCAGTTGAAAATCACTACTAAATATAAAGTAGAAGAGCACGGTGTAAAAGCAGATGAAGAAGTAAATAGATTATTGTTTGATAATTTAAAACAGCATTTCTCTGAAGGGTTGACTTATGATAAATTTGTTAATGCTTATGATGGAAAAAAACTAGGTATTCTACAAGCATCAAAAGTAGGTCCAACAGTGGCTGAAGATATTAAAACGAATGCTTATTGGGCAGTTCTTGGAGCTATGGCAATCGTATTTTTATACTTGATGATTAGTTTCAGAAGATGGCAATATAGTTTAGGTGCTATTGCAGCTATTGCGCACGACGTTATTTTTGTATTAGGAATTTATTCTTTATGTTACAAATTCATGCCTTTTGGTATGGAGATCGACCAACATTTTATTGCAGCGATTCTAACGGTTATTGGATATTCTATGAATGATACAGTAATTGTATTTGACAGGGTTCGTGAATTCTTAGCTGGTAAAACAAAAGGTACTTTCGCTGATATCGTTAATAAGTCTATTAACACAACTATGTCAAGAACAATCAATACTTCGTTGACAATGATCGCGGTATTGTTTATTATGTTTCTTTTTGGAGGAGAATCTATCAGAGGATTTATTTTTGCTATGTTGGTAGGTATTCTTGTAGGAACATATTCATCTTTGTTCATCGCAACGCCTGTACTTGTTGATACAATTTCGAGTGTTGACAAAGACCTGATTGAAAAACGTCATCAGGAAGCATAAAATTGCTTTATTACTATACAAAAAAGGATTCAACGAAAGTTGAGTCCTTTTTTTGTATATATGTTTTAAAGTTTAAATAGATTTTTTGCTGGATTAATCTTTGAAATTGATTAATTTTAATGTAAGTATTTGATTTGTAATAATTTGTTTTAATTTAAAATCGAATCATGAAAGCGAAAATTTTCACTTTGTTTTTTCTTACTTTTTTTAATGCTTTCTACAGCCAAGAAAGCAAGCAGGATTTGTCTTTGGGTTTTTATTATGGTTTTGGAAAAAATATACTAGAGGAGGATTATTTTTATGAAAGTAATTATTATAAGGTTCAGCTTAGTTATTTAATAAAGGAATCTAAACATTTTGAATACGAACTCTTTGTTCAGCCTGAACTCAATTTTGTAAAACACAAGCTTCTAAATTTAGACTATATTGGAGTAGAAGAACCAAATTATATTGAAAAAAGAGAAGAATTTGGTAGGTTAAAACATATTAAGGACTATATATTGAATTTGGGTATAATAGTTAGAAAACCAATTTCTGATAATTGCAGTGTTTTTGTATTAGCAAGTATAGGTCCAATGATTACAGATACCGAAACAGAAAGACTTTCAAAAGGTTTTGCTTTTTCAAGCGTTTTGTCTTTAGGTGTTTCATTAAAAGTATCTCCTTTTGTTTTTGAGCTTAGACCTAATTTTAATCATATTTCTAATGCCGGACTTCAGAAAAACAACAATGGATTTAGCATATTTAACTTAGAGTTTGGTTTTAAAATTCCATTATAAGCGGTGTTATTTCTAGAAAGTAATTTGTAAAGTTCAGTTTTATAGCGATTAAGCTTTTTTATTTGTGTGATTTAATTTAATAAAAGATTCAAAATTTTATATATTTACTCAACAACAGAATATAATTCCTGACTCTTAATCTATTTTAAAAATTTAGAACAATGAAAAAGAATTTACTATTATTTGTTTTTGTTTGTTGTATTTACCCAGATCTGTTTGCCAACTTTAATTGTAATAGTACTGTTTCTAAAATTGCAATTGTTAATTTAGAGGTTGTTGCCTCGCCTCCGCTTGTAAGTTCTCCTATTTATTATTGTCAAGGAAGTGTGGCTTCTGCATTAACCGCAACTGCATCCCCAGGAGGAACTTTAAATTGGTATGGTACCAGTAGTTCAGGCGGAATAGCCTCTGTAGCAGCTCCAACTCCATCAACAGCTCTTGTTGGTACTACTTCATATTATGTGAGCGAAACCGTCGCTGGTATTGAGAGCACTCGTTCTAAGATTGATGTTATAGTTGTTGCTAATAGTGGGGCGACTGTGCAAAGTTTAGTATGTGATCCTTCACAGGTACCAGCTGCTGAAAAAAATAGTGCTGTTTTTTTTGATTGGGGAAATAATCCTCTGACACCTGGAGGTGTGATTTATAATTATTCCTATACAATTTTAGGTGGAGGGACTTTTACAGGGCAAAAAACAAATGCATCTACAAATCTTAAAATACCAGGTTTGTTACCTGGGCAATCTGTTACTTTGACTATAACTTCGGTAGATCCTTATCCTTGTGTACCTCCACAATCTGCTACATGTTCTGTTCCTTGTATTACAACTTCAATTCCAAATTTTCCTGCTGTTCCTCCTTTTTGTACAGGTACAGCAGCACCAATTTTATCATCAACATCACCAAATGGTATTGTTGGAACTTGGTCGCCAGCGGTAATTGATAATTTGATAGGTGGAAGCTATGTTTTTACGCCAGATCCCATTTTATTTCCTTGTGCTACAACGCAAACTTTAGTTGTAACTGTAGGTTCTTTTAAAGAACCCGATTTTGTTGATTTAGCAATTTGTTTTGGAAGTACAGCACCAAATTTGAATATTCAATCTCCTAATGGAATTACTGGAACTTGGTCGCCTGCATTCATAGATAATACACTTGGCGGAACTTATGATTTTACTCCTGATCCTGGACAATGTGCTACTTCAAAAAGCATAAAAGTAGATGTAAATCCATTAGTTAATATTGTGAGTGTTGATTGGACTGTCACAGAAGCTTTTGCTGATAATCAAGTAATATCAATTGTAGCAAGTCCGATGGGTAATTATTTGTATCAACTGGATGATGGACCATTTCAGGAAGATTCAAGCTTTGAATATGTTGCTTATGGCTTACATTCTATCACAGTTAAGGATATTTACGGTTGCAGTTTAGCTGTAACAGTGAATAATATTCGTGTTGTTAATTATCCTAAGTTTTTTACGCCCAACGGGGATAATTTTAATGATACTTGGAATATATTCGAATTGCAAGATGACTTAAGTTCTAAAATTTACATATTTGATCGCTATGGTAAATTAGTAAAAGAAATAAGACCTAACGGAAATGGCTGGAATGGAACTTATAACGGAAGACCTCTGCCTGCGGATGATTATTGGTTTGTTGTTAATTATACAGAGCAAAATATTCGGAAAGAGTTTAAATCGCATTTTTCATTAAAAAGATAAACATAAAAAAGCTTCCAAAATTTGGAAGCTTTTTTATGTTTTATTTGAATTGAAATAAAGTTATATTTCAACTTGTTTTTTCGCAGTAAAGAAAAAATAGAATCCAATTAGTATAAAAGGAATACTGAGCCATTGACCTGTAGATAGTAATCCTAAAGCGCTTTCAAAACCGCCTTGGCTTTCTTTTACAGATTCTACAACGATACGAACAGTAAATAACAATACTAGAAATAGTCCAAATAAATAACCGGATTTCTTTCTTGCGTCTGTTTTCCAATATAGGAAAAACAAGATGGCAAAAACGAAAATATAACAAAAAGCTTCGTACAATTGCGCCGGATGTTTTGCAGGAACTTGTTCTAACAAAGCCGCAAATTTTGGGTCAGTTGCTATTGCTGTATAGGCCTCTTTTGAGTCTTGTATCTGAGTTGCATTTTCAGCATCTCTAGGACTAAAATGATCGTGAATAAATTTGATTCCGAAAGAAGAATTAGTTTCTTTTCCTACTATTTCAGAATTGAAAAAGTTACCAAGTCTTACAAAGATAGCTCCACTTGCTACAGGAATAACCACTCGGTCTAAAATCCACAATAAAGGTCTTTGTAAAACTTTCTTGCTGTAGTAGTACATAGCAATTATTATCGAAATTGCAGCTCCATGACTTGCTAATCCTTGAAATCCGGTGAATTCCCAACCATTAATTATGTTAAAAAGGGCTGCGTTTGGATTTTCTCTGATAGGCAAAAATATTTCCACTAAATGATTGCGATAATATTCCCAATCATAAAAGAATACATGCCCAAGACGTGCACCAATTAGAGTGGCAAGTACGGTCCATATGAATAATGAATCTAGTTTTTCTATTGATTCGTTTTCGCGTTCGTATATTTTTTTCATGATATACCAACCCAGTCCAAAAGCAATTACAAACATTAAACTGTAATAGCGAATCATAAAAAATCCTAAATCTATACCTTCCGATGGATTCCAAACTATATTTAAAGAGTGTGTCATTTATTATTGTTTTATGATATGTTGTAAAAATAAAGATTCCGTGTAAAATACGTACTAATAAAAGGTTAATGTTTATGGTTGCACTCTTTTTTAGGAACGGGATCATAACCCGTTTTTCCCCAAGGATGGCAACTTAGAATTCTTTTTATTCCTAAATAGCCTCCGTAAAATAAGCCATGTACTTGTAAAGCTTCAATCATATAAGAGGAACAAGTAGGTGAAAACCGACAGGTAGCGGGAGTAAAGGGTGATATTGCTACTTGATAAAACCGAACTATGATTATAAATGGAGCAGTTATTTTCATGGTTTAATTTGAAAATTGGTAAATTAGAAAATGAAATAATTATCTCATTTTCTAATTTACACATTATATCGCGAAAGTTGTTCCTTCTTTACCGTCTTTCAATTGAATTCCTAACGTTATCAATTGATCCCTGATTTGATCAGAGAGGGCAAAGTTTTTATCGGCTCTGGCTTGATTTCGCATTCCGATAAGCATATTTATAGTTCCTTCTAATTTATCGTTGCTATTATCGGTTGTTTTTTCGTCTTCTAATCCTAAAACATCAAACACAAAAGCGTTCATTGCTTTGGTGAATGTTTCTAAATCAACTGCATTCAGGCTTTCTTTACCATCATTTAATAAATTGATAAATCGAACGCCTTCAAATAATTGGGCAATTAAAATAGGGGAGTTGAAATCATCGTTCATGGCGTCATAGCAAGATTGTTTCCAGCTTGCAATGTCTAGAGAACTATTAGAACTTGGACTAATTTGTTTCAAGGAATCCATTGCTTCCATTAATCTTTTGTATCCTTTTTCGGCTGCGACAATGGCATCATCCGAAAAATCAAGAATGCTTCTGTATTGAGCCTGAAGCATGAAGAATCGAGCTACAGATGCAGAGAATGCTTTGCTCAGAATAGTGTTCTCGCCGGTTAAAATCTCTCTTGGTAAAATATTATTTCCAGTAGATTTAGCCATTTTTTTACCGTTTAGGGTAAGCATGTTGGCGTGCATCCAGTAATTAACTGGAGTTTGACCTGTACAAGCTTCGTTTTGGGCTATTTCACACTCATGATGTGGGAATTTTAAATCCATTCCGCCACCGTGAATATCAAAATGATTTCCAAGGTATTTTGTGCTCATTGCAGTACATTCTAAATGCCAACCTGGGAATCCGTCGCTCCAAGGAGAGGGCCAACGCATAATGTGTTGCGGTTCCGCTTTTTTCCATAAAGCAAAATCCTGCGGATTTCTTTTGTCTGATTGTCCATCAAGATCACGGGTATTAGCAAGCATGTCTTCAATGTTTCGACCGCTTAACTTTCCGTAATGATTGGTTTCATTGAATTTTACCACATCAAAATAAACAGATCCGTTGGCTTCGTAACCAACTCCAGTATCAATAATTTTTTTGATTATCTCAATTTGTTCAATGATATGCCCTGTGGCAGTAGGTTCGATACTTGGAGGTAAAAAGTTAAAAGCTTTTAGGATTTCATGAAAATCGACCGTATAACGTTGTACAACTTCCATAGGTTCCAGTTGTTCTAAACGTGCTTTTTTGGCAATTTTATCTTCGCCTTCATCCACATCATCGACAATATGACCTACATCGGTAATATTTCGAACATAGCGTACTTTATAGCCTAAATGCAATAGATATCTAAAAATAACATCAAATGACATAAAAGTTCTTACATTCCCAAGATGAACATTGCTGTAAACCGTTGGTCCGCAAACATACATGCCAATATTACCTTCATGAATAGGTACAAAAGTTTCTTTTTCTCCTGAAAGAGAGTTGTATATTTTTAGAGTCTGATTATTATATAGAGGCATTATTTATCTATTTATTTCTAATGAATTTTAAGAAGCTTTTAGAACTTTGTTTCTAGTTTGATGTAATCCAAAAATTCTCTTCGAGCTTGAGCTTCTTTAAATTTTCCGCCAAATTCGGAGGTTACCGTACTGCTTTCGATATCGCTGATTCCTCTTGAATTTACACAAAGGTGTTTAGCATCAATAACACAAGCAACATCTTCTGTTCCTAATGCATTTTGTAATTCCTGAACAATTTGCATTGTCAAACGCTCTTGTACCTGAGGTCTTTTGGCATAATATTCTACAATTCGATTCATTTTAGAAAGTCCAATTACAGTTCCATTAGAAATGTAAGCCACGTGTGCTCTTCCTATAATTGGTAATAAGTGATGTTCACAAGTAGAGTATACGATGATGTTTTTTTCGACTAACATTTCACCGTATTTGTAATTATTGTCAAAAGTGGATGCTTTTGGTTTTCGATCTGGGTTTAGACCGCCAAAAATTTCCTTTACAAACATTTTGGCAACACGATTAGGTGTACCTTTCATGCTGTCGTCTGTCAAATCCATTCCAAGGGTAAGCAGAATATTTTTGACATCCTTTTTTATGATTTCTATTTTTTCATCGTCTGAAAGATCAAAAGCATCTTTTCTTAATGGGTTTTGTGCGCATGAACCAATATGATTGTTTCCTATTTCGTCATGTGATTCTTCTCTATTTATCATTAAAAGTTACTGTTATGGTGGGTGTAATAATTTAAAGGGGTAAAGATAATTAATAAAAACCAAAGAATTTCTATAGCTTTTGATAATTAATCATCTCTTTTTACTGCGATAGTAGGATATAAATTTAAGTATAAAAATGAAGGCAATAACATTTGATTGTTATTGCCTTTATTATAAGTGTTTAATTATTGTTTTGCCAACTGAAAAGTATTGTTTTACAAACGATATCTTTCTTTTTTGGTTAACAAATCCTTTTTATATGCCAGATTATTTAGAATTATAGGCAATAATAGCTTCTTTCAAAATACGAACTGCTTTGATCAAATCTTCTTTTTTCAGAACATAAGCAATTCGCACTTGGTTTAAACCTACTCCAGGAGTAGAATAGAAACCTGCTGCTGGTGCAACCATAACGGTTTCATTATTGTAATCGTAACTTTCCAAAAGCCATTGTGCAAAATCGTCTGCATTTTCTATTGGTAGTTCTACGATGCAATAAAATGCGCCTTTTGGTGTAGCTACTTTTACGCCTTCAATTTTATTTAATTCGGCAATAAGTGTATCTCTACGATCTCTGTATTCTGTGATTACTTCATCAAAATAGCTTTGAGGAGTGTCAAGAGCTGCCTCGCTTGCAACTTGTGCAAATGTAGGTGGGCTTAATCTTGCTTGTGCAAATTTCATTGCAGTAGCCATAAGCTCTTTGTTTTTTGAAACAATACAACCAATTCTTGCGCCACACATACTATATCTTTTTGATACAGAATCAATCATTATGGCATTTTCTTCAATTCCAGGAATGTTCATTACAGAATAATGGATGTCACCATCATAAGTGAATTCTCTATAAACTTCATCAGCAATCAAAAATAAATCGTGTTTTTTTACCAAATCAGCCAATTGCATCATTTCTTCTTTTGAATACAAATAACCCGTTGGGTTTCCTGGATTACAAATAAGAATTGCCTTGGTTTTAGGGGTGATTAATTTTTCGAAATCAGCGATTGCAGGTAGCGCAAAACCGGTGTCGATAGAAGAAATCACAGGAACTACAGTAACACCTGATGCCACTGAAAAACCATTGTAATTAGCATAAAATGGCTCAGGAATGATGATTTCATCACCTTGATCCATTGTGCTTCCCATAGCAAAAAGCAAGGCTTCAGAACCACCAGTTGTAATAATGATGTCTTCTAGGTTTATTGGTAATCCTTGATTTTTATAAAACTGAGATAATTTAGTTCTGTAGCTTTCAAAACCCGCCGAATGACTGTATTCTAATACTTTTATATCAAAATTCTTTACGGCATTCATAGCCACTTCAGGTGTTTTTATATCGGGTTGACCAATGTTTAAATGGTATACTTTGTGCCCTTTTTTCTTGGCGATTTCCGAGTAAGGAACCAATTTGCGAATTGGAGATTCAGGCATGTGCTTGCCTTTATTGGATATTTTTGGCATGATAATAAAATTTTTGATCTGCAAATTTGCGAATTTTTTTCGAATTTAATGCCGTCAACATCCATATTTATTGTTGATTGTGTATTATAATGAAGGAATTTTAGTAATTTTATAAAAAACGATTTTATATGAAAAAAATGCTCTTGCTTTTTTTTGTTTTTATTTATGTATTTCCTGTTTTTGCTCAGGATGAATTTCAATTTGAAAAAGGAATTGATAAAGTGAAAATTCCCTTTCAATTGATTAATAATTTGATATTTATTCCTATAAAAGTCAACGGAACGGAACTTACGGTTTTATTAGATTCGGGTGTTCAAGAGACTATTTTATTCAGTTTGGAAGATAAAAATGAAGTTAATCTCAAAAACACTGAAAAAATAAGCTTGCGGGGTTTAGGAAGTGAAGATGCTATTGAAGGACTAAAATCGGAAGGGAATTTAGTTGAAGTCAATGGGATGCAGTCCAAAGAACATTTGTTGTATATTATTTTGGATCCAAGTTTTAATTTATCCTCGCATGTTGGGATTCCTGTAAATGGAATTATTGGCTATTCTTTTTTGCAGCATAATCTTGTAGAAATTAATTATGCCAAGAAACAAGTTATTGTTTATAAAGACAATCCGAAAAACAGAAAGAGAGTTGAGAAGAACTCTAATAAAATTCCAATTTCAATTGAAAGATCAAAACCTTATATTAAGACTACAATGGTTATAGATTCGATTGCATTTCCTGCGAAATTACTGATCGATATAGGAAACAGTGATGCAATATGGCTTTTTCAAAAAATTTCAGATAAAATTTCAGTTCCAGAGAAAAATTTCGATGATTATTTGGGCAAAGGTTTTAGTGGTGATGTTTTAGGTAAAAGAGCTCGGATTTCTGAATTTACAATTTCGGATTTTAAATTTAATAAGCCTATTGCTGCTTTTCCGGATTCCAGTTCCATAAGGCATGTGACCATGGCCTCAAATAGATTGGGTTCTGTAGGTGGGGAGATTTTAAAAAGATTTTCCGTTGTTTTTGACTATCCTAATGAATATATTTATTTAAAAAAGAACAAAGATTTTAATGCTCCTTTTCATTATAATAAAAGCGGAATTGAAATTAGCCATGTTGGTGTGCAGTGGGTTCAGGAAACGGTGCGCCTTAATACAGTACCGGTTTCGGCGAATTCATATAGTAACAAAGAGGACAGGAATTCGGTTGAGTTTAAATACAAATTTGAATTAAAACCCGTTTTTGAAATAGCAAATATTCGAAAAAAATCTCCGGCGGAGAATAGCGGATTGCAAAAAGGAGATATAATTATTTCGATTAATAAAAATCCGGCATACAAATATACTTTGCAACAAATTAATCTGTTGTTAAAATCAGAAGAAGATAAATGGATTACTTTGGAAATAGAAAGAGAAGGGAAACTTCAGGTTTTTAAATTTCAACTCGTTGATATTTTATAAAAAAAAAACGCTCCTTGAAATTAAATCAAGAAGCGTTTTTTTAGTTAAGTTAGGAATATTAGTTGGCAATTACTTCCCCTTTAATCTTTAAAGGAATACGTCCTTCATCGTAATTTATAGCATTAGATTCAACAGTAATCGTTTTTCTGATTGGCCCTGGAATCATATTGTATTTAATTTCAATTCTAGCCGTTTTTCCAGGTAAGATGGAATCTTTCGGTTTAGAAAGTATAGTCAAATTTGAAGTTGATTGAACAGAAAAGATGATTAATGGGGCGTCACCGGTATTAGTAAATTCAAAAGTCCGTATCCCATTGTCCTTTCCTTTGCTGATATTTCCGTAATCGATAGTGTTATTTTGTACCTTAAATTCAATTTTAGCTCCTTTTTGGGCAAATCCCATACTACTAAAGCATATGATCGCTAATAATGTGGCTATTTTTTTCATTTTTAGTTTATTTATTAAAAGTAAATATACTTTCTTTTAATTAGTACACAAATTTTATTTGCCTTTTTATAGTGTCCTTAATTATTTACTTACTTTTGTTGCCTATATGAATTACAATAATTAGACCAAAGATTAAATGGTTATTTGTTGATAGGGTTAATCGATGGTTCGGTTAGTCAAATCAACGAATTAACAAATAAACAAATCAAAAGTAAAATGACAATTCCTGCACAATTTGACGCTAAAACTATTGAAAATAAGTGGTATGACTACTGGATGAAGAATAATTATTTTCATTCGGAGCCAGATCATAGAACCCCATATACCATTGTGATTCCTCCGCCAAATGTTACCGGAGTTTTGCACATGGGACACATGCTAAACAATACAATTCAAGATGTTTTGATTCGTCGTGCACGTCTTAAAGGTTTCAACGCTTGTTGGGTTCCCGGAACAGATCACGCTTCGATTGCTACTGAGGCCAAAGTGGTTGCGAAGTTAAAAGCCGAAGGAATCAATAAAAATGATTTGACACGCGAAGAATTTCTTAAGCATGCTTGGGATTGGACGGATAAGTATGGCGGTGTAATTTTGGATCAATTAAAAAAACTAGGCGCTTCTTGCGATTGGGAAAGAACAAAATTCACGATGGATCCGGATATGTCAGCATCTGTAATTCGTTCTTTTGTTGATTTATATAACAAAGGATTGATTTATAGAGGTTATCGAATGGTGAATTGGGATCCGGAAGCCAAAACAACTTTGTCTGATGAAGAGGTTATTTATGAAGAGCAACAAGGGAAATTATATTTCTTAAAATATAAAATCGAGGGAAGTGAAGATTTCCTAACGATTGCTACAACGCGTCCGGAAACTATTTTTGGGGATACCGCGATTTGTATCAACCCGAATGACGAGCGTTTTGCTCATTTGAAAGGAAAAAAAGCGATTGTGCCTATTTGTGGAAGAATCATTCCTATTATCGAAGACGAATACGTTGATATCGAATTCGGAACAGGATGTTTGAAAGTGACTCCTGCCCACGATATGAATGATAAAACATTGGGTGAGAAACACAATCTTGAAATCGTTGATATTTTTAATGAAGATGCCACTTTGAACAGTTTTGGATTGCATTACCAAGGAAAAGACCGTTTTGTGGTTCGTGAAGAAATTGCAAAAGAACTCGAAACTATTGGTGCCTTGGCAAAAACGGAAATTCACTTGAATAAAGTAGGAACTTCTGAAAGAACCAAAGCGGTAATCGAACCAAGATTATCAGACCAATGGTTTTTGAAAATGGAGGATTTGGTTAAACCGGCTATCCAATCCGTTTTGGTTGATGGTGATATTAAATTGCACCCAAAACGTTTCGAGAATACTTATGCACATTGGTTAAATAATATCCGCGATTGGAATATTTCTCGCCAATTGTGGTGGGGACAACAAATTCCAGCTTATTTTTATGGCGACGGAAAAGAAGATTTTGTGGTTGCTGAATCTATCGAAGAAGCTTTAGAATTGGCAAAAACAAAAACTTCTAACGCTCAACTTCAAATTTCTGATCTGAGACAAGACGTTGATGCTTTAGATACTTGGTTTTCTTCTTGGCTTTGGCCAATGTCCGTTTTTGGTGGAATCATGGATCCAGAAAGCGAAGATTTTAAATATTATTATCCTACGAATGATTTAGTGACCGGGCCGGATATTTTGTTTTTCTGGGTGGCGCGAATGATCATTGCGGGTTATGAATATACGGGGAAAAAACCATTTACAAATGTGTATTTGACCGGTTTGGTTCGCGACAAACAAAGACGTAAAATGTCTAAATCATTGGGGAATTCACCGGATCCATTGGATTTGATTGAAAAATTTGGTGCCGATGGTGTTCGTGTAGGTTTGCTTTTGAGTGCTTCTGCAGGAAACGACATTATGTTCGACGAAGAGTTATGCAACCAAGGAAAAGGATTTACCAACAAAATCTGGAATGCCTTCAAACTGATAAAAGGATGGGAAGTTTCGGATTCAATTCCGCAGCCGGAATCCTCAAAAGTAGCGATTGAATGGTATGAAGCCAAATTGCAACAAACGCTTTTGGAAATCGAAGATAATTTCGAAAAATATAGAATTTCCGATGCTTTGATGGGAATCTACAAATTGGTTTGGGATGATTTCTGTTCTTGGTTCCTTGAAATGATAAAACCGGCTTATCAACAGCCAATTGACAGCGTAACTTTTGCGAAAGCGATAGAAATGCTGGAAAACAACATGAAATTATTGCATCCGTTCATGCCGTTTTTGACAGAGGAAATCTGGCAATTATTGGCCGAAAGAACACCAGAAGAAGCGTTAATCGTTTCAACTTGGCCGGAGATGAAACCATTTAATGCGGGATTAATTGCCGATTTCGAGAACACAATCGATGTGATTTCTGGAATAAGAACGATCCGTAAAGACAAAAATATTCCTTTCAAAGACGCGATCGAATTGAAAGCGATTAATAATGATAACACTTCGACTTATTTTGATTCGGTGGTGACTAAATTGGGGAATATCACTGCGTTGGAATATGTTTCGGACAAAGTGGATGGCGCTTTATCATTCAGAGTTAAATCAAATGAATATTTCATCCCAATTACCGGAAACATAAATATTGAGGAAGAAATTGCTAAACTAACTTCAGAGTTAGAATATATAAAAGGTTTCTTGAAATCAGTTCAAAACAAATTAGCCAACGAAAAATTTGTGGCCGGTGCACCGGAGAAGGTATTGGCAAACGAAAGGCAAAAAGAAGCCGATGCTTTATCTAAAATTGAAACCATTGAGCAGAGTTTGGCTGGATTGAAATAATATTAGATTCTTCTTAAAATAAAAAAATCCCAATTCTGAAATTTCAGAATTGGGATTTTTTGTAAGTTGTATGATTTAAATTTTAGTTTAGAATCAAGAAAAATAACTTGATTAGAACTTATATTTTAGCGAAGTCATTACTTGACGTGGAGCGGTTGGGTTTACACTGTAATTTTCATGTACGGTATAATTCAACTCGTTTGTGATATTAGACAATTTACATAAGATTGAAAACTGTTTCCAGCTATAACCTGCTGATACATCTATCGTCGTGTAAGCTGCAAGAGGGATTTCTCTGTCAAAAATTCCGTTTGGTAATGATGCATCAATTTGATTGTTCCAACCTCCAACTCTTTTTCCGATATAGTTTCCTATTGCTCCAAAAGAAACACCTTTTAAGGCTCCTGATGGTAAGGTATAAAAGAAACTTAAATTAGCTGTGTTTGCTGGTGTTCTTGCTAAACGATCACCTTCTATAAAACTTCCTTTTAAACCTGAAGTTTTAGTGTAGCGCATGTCATTATAACTATAACCTGCTATTATGCTTAAACCTTCTGATGGTCGTGCTGTGATATCTAATTCTACACCTTTACTTTTTGTTGATCCGCTTAAGACTTTTATGCTAGAGTCAGTATTGCTTGATCCATCGGCTTTAAATTCGGCAGTTTGAGCTAAGTTGCTGTTTTCAATTTGGTAGAAAGTAACGTTTGTACTCAATATTCCTTTCCAAAAATCGTTTTTGATTCCCAATTCATATTGGTCAATTATAGAAGGTTTTATCACTTTTAAATCAACCGTTGTACCTGTGTTTGGGGTAAAAGAATTAGAATAACTGGCAAATAACGAGGTGTTTTTTGTAGGTTGGTAAACCAAACCTAATTTAGGAGTAAAAGCTTGATCGATACGTTTTTCATCTTCTTTTATTGCAACCGGGCTTTTAGTTAAATCATGGTTTGTTGCCTGTGATTCTTGCCAAGACCAACGTATTCCTGCCAAAACTTTGAATTTATCGGTAAGCGAAATTAAATCTTGTGCATAAATTCCAAAACGATTGGTGTCTGTTTTTACGATTCGAGTATTAGTCGCATCGGGAATGGCACCGCCTTGATCAAAATTATCAAAATCGAAAATGTTACCGCTACCATAATTTTTTTGGCCAAATGTATAGGTATATGCTTGCGCAAAAGAATTATCAAAATCGACTCCCGTAAAAAATTGGTGTTTTATTTTTCCGGTAACAAAATTTCCTTGCAAACTTATTTGCTCCCCGATTATTTGTTCCAAGTTTTTGTTTTGACCTAAAGGGCGGCTCCAATCTCCATTGGCAGCTGGTTGTATACGTTCGGTTCCTTTTGAACTTCTTTCATAGTTTTGGAAAGAAGTATTGAAATTCAATTTCCAATTTTCATTAAATTCATGTTTTACTAATCCTGAAACGCTGGCTTGTCTAGTTTGACCATTAGACCAAGTAGCACCTAAATAAGTATTTCTAGGCAAATCAACAATTTCTTTTCCAATGATTCCTGTTCCAAAGTCAGGTGTCCAATTGTCATGTAAATAATCTCCTTGCAATACAATTTCGGTTTTTTTACTAGCTTTAAAAAGTACCGATGGATTAATGTAGTAACGTTCTTTTTTTACAACATCTCTGAAACTTTCTGAGTTTTCATAAGAACCTGTAATGCGATAAGCAATAGTATTATTTAAAGGACCATAAATATCAAGAGATGGTTTGTAGAAAGCGTTACTTCCCATTTGCATGCTAATTTCTCCTCCACTTTTAAAAGAAGGTTTTTTTGTAACCATATTTAAGACACCTCCTGGAGCCACGTTTCCAAATAATAATGCGGCACTTCCTTTAAGTACTTCTATTCTTTCCAAAGAAGATACTTCCGGAATTGAACCATTGTTAAAACGGAAGCCGTTTTTAAACATATTATTGGTTGACATATCATATCCTCTAGACCAAAATGATTCTGTAGCACCACCACGGGCTGAACCTACATATAAGCCATTTACATTTTTAATGACGTCACTCAATTTTACTGCTTGTTGCTGTTCTATAACTTGCTTTCCTACTATTTGAATGCTTTGAGGCAAATCTATTGGTTTTATTTCCAGACCAGATAGAACGGTTTCTCTTTTTTTATTGGGAGTTTGTTTAATTTTAATTACCAGTTCCTTTAAAGTAGTAATGTCCTCTTCTAATCGGAATTCTACAAAATTGGTTTGGTTTGGCAGAACTTTAATCTCTTTGGATTGTTTCTTCATTCCGCTTCCTTCTAATGTAATAGTGTGGTTTCCGATTGGGAAATTAGTGAAACTAAACTCGCCTTTGGCATCCGTTTTGGTTGTTTTCACTTCTTTTCCTAATTTTATGGCTATTCCCGAAAGAGGAAATCCATCTGCCGAAACTATTTTCCCTTCAATGATACCTGTTTCTTGTGCTTGTATAAAAAATGATGTAAATAATAGGATAAATAATATTCTAATTTGATTGCTCATGATTGTTTATTTGGAATAATTAAAAATAACGATGCAAAGATAAAACCTCATTTTGATTTGACAAAGCTTATTTAGATTAAATATCAATAATAAGTTTAACTTTTTTTTAGTAAATTGAAAATCAGTTTTTTATGTAAACAAAAAGCCCTGCTTAATTTAAGCAAGGCTTTATAAGAAATATAATGTTTCTCTATTGGGTCTTAACCATAGTATATTTTTCAGAACTTGGTTTTCTTTTTTGGATTCCTGAAATTTCAGCAACCAAAGTGGTGGTGGAAACGTTCGTATAACTTATTTTTTGAGGATAATCGTGTTTCGGGTTTTCAAAAACTAATTGTTTTTCAGTGGTCCCTGTAAGTTGAAACGTAACAGCTTTATCATCGTTTTGTCCTTGTACGGTGGCAATATAATTTAGTTCTTCTCCTTTTTGTTGTAAAAGGATGCTTTCAAAATGCAAGGTGTCTTTGTCTTTGATGAAATAGGATTGCCCTTTATAAGTACTATCATTTAGTTTTTTCCAGTTTTCCGAAAGAGTACCATCAGAAGTTTTGCTTTCCCATTTTCCAAGGAGCCAATGTGCTGTTTTGATTTTGTCTTTTTCGTTTGAATCTGAATTTTTACAGGAGACAAGCGTTATGATAAGAAGTAGAAAAAAGGTTTTTGTGTACATATTTTAAAAATTGAATTGTTGATGAAATTGGGTACAATATTATGAAAATTACTGCAATTAGCCCAGATCGAATCAGCATCCTTTTTTTTGATTTTTTCTTATTATAAAAGAGTACTTCACTTTGTTTTTATTTTCATCGGAAATTGATCAATTTTATTTGATCAAACAGCTGAATTAAGCTTCTAAAAAAATCTGAAATCCGGAATCTAAAATCTGCAATCTTTTTTGTATTTTTGCACTCCAAATATAAGGACTGATAATATGTTAGATAGACTTCAAATAGTAAAACAACGTTTCGATGAGATTTCGGATTTGATCATCCAGCCGGATGTTATTTCGGATCAGAAACGTTATGTGCAACTGAACAAAGAGTATAAAGATCTGAAAGCTTTGGCTGAAAAAAGAGATGAATATGTTCTTTTGATGGCTAATATTGATGAAGCAAACGAAATAATAGCTGACAATAGTGATGCTGATATGACCGAAATGGCCAAGATGCAACTGGAAGAAGCCAAAGATAGATTGCCGGAATTAGAAGAAGAAATTAAATTCATGCTGATTCCTAAAGATCCAGAAGATGCTAAGAACGTGATGGTGGAGATTCGTGCCGGTACGGGCGGGGATGAAGCGAGTATTTTTGCCGGAGATTTATTCCGTATGTATACTAAATACTGTGAAAACCGCGGATGGAGAACATCGGTTGTGGATATGAATGAAGGGACATCAGGAGGATTCAAGGAGGTGATTTTTGAAGTTAGTGGAGAAGATGTTTACGGAACTTTAAAATTTGAAGCGGGAGTTCACCGTGTACAACGTGTTCCTCAAACGGAAACCCAAGGACGTGTTCATACCTCGGCAGCAACAGTTATGGTTTTACCAGAAGCGGAGGAATTTGATGTTCAAATTGATATGAATGATGTACGTGTGGATTTCTTTTGTTCGTCAGGACCAGGAGGACAATCGGTAAATACAACTAAATCTGCGGTGCGTTTGACACACATTCCTACAGGATTAGTAGCGCAATGTCAAGATCAAAAATCGCAACATAAAAATAAGGATAAGGCGATGGGCGTTTTGCGTTCTCGTTTATACGAACAAGAATTAGCCAAAAAAGAAGCTGAGGATGCTACAAAACGTACTTCTCAGGTGAGTTCAGGTGACCGTTCTGCAAAAATTAGAACCTATAACTATGCACAAGGTCGTGTGACGGATCACAGAGTTGGTCTGACATTATACGATTTAGGAAATATCATGAATGGTGACATTCAGAAAATTGTTGACGAGTTACAACTGGTGAACAACATGGAAAAATTAAAGGAAGCCAGCGAAGTTTTCTAAATTACAAGCCTCATTTATTGAGGCTTTTTTTTGGAGCTTTTTCCCGATTTCGTCTTTATCTCTTCGTTTCACTTCGAGGATATTGCTCCTAAAAAACAACACAATATCAAAGAATCCTTGCGGACTTTGCGAAAAACTTTGCGAACTTTGCGATTAAATAAATTACAATGACAACACAACAACTAATTGAGCAAATAAAAATAAAGAAATCATTCCTATGCGTAGGATTAGATGTAGATTTAACTAAAATCCCATCACATTTATTAGAACTGGAAGATCCTATTTTTGAGTTTAATAAAGCGATAATTGATGCAACTCATGATCTTGCGGTTTCTTACAAACCCAATACGGCATTTTTTGAGGCTTATGGTATCAAAGGCTGGATGTCATTGCAAAAAACAATCAATTACATCAACGAGAATTATCCCGAAATATTCACAATTGCCGATGCCAAACGTGGCGATATAGGAAATACCTCTTCGATGTATGCCAAAGCTTTTTTTGAAGATTTAAATTTTGATAGTGTAACCGTTGCGCCTTACATGGGGAAAGATTCCGTAGAACCTTTCTTGGCTTTCGAAAACAAACATACCATTATGTTGGCACTGACTTCAAACGAAGGTGCTTTTGATTTCCAGACTTTGAACGTAGACGGTAAAGAATTGTATAAACGTGTTTTAGAAACCTCTAAAACTTGGAAAAATAGCAAAAATTTGATGTATGTGGTTGGAGCAACCAAAGCAGAATATTTTACTGAAATTCGTAAAATAGTTCCTGATAGTTTCTTACTTGTTCCGGGAGTGGGAGCACAAGGTGGAAGCCTTTCTGAAGTATGTAAATACGGTATGAATGCCAATGTGGGATTGCTTATTAACTCTTCAAGAGGAATTATCTATGCTTCTAATGGAGCTGATTTTGCCGAAAAAGCCAGAGTCGAAGCCTTGAAGATGCAACAGGAAATGGAAGCAATTTTAAATACAAATCCAATAAAATAATAAAATTCAGAAGAAGTTCAAAAGGAAGCAATCAACATAATTTGAATCCTTTGTGAATTTCTTTGTGAGTCTTGCGTTAAATACATGAAAACTTTAATTGACCAAATCGGGAATGAACATACTTTTGAGAAGTCGCCACAAAGAATCATTTCTTTGGTTCCTTCGCAAACGGAATTGTTGTGTGATTTGGGCTTGGAAGACCGAATTGTTGGGATAACCAAGTTTTGCGTGCATCCATATCATCTAAAATCGACCAAGAAGATTGTAGGCGGAACAAAAAAAGTGCATTATGAGAAAATCCGACTATTGCAGCCAGATATTATTATTTGCAATAAAGAGGAGAATACGAAGGAAATCGTTGAAGAATTGCGTAAAATTTGTCCAGTTTGGGTGACTGACATCATTACTATCGAAGATAATTTTAAGATGATAACTGATTTTGGTCAACTTTTTAATTGTAGAATCGAAGCACAAAAATGGAATGACAAATTGGCTTTTGCCTTGAGCGATTTTAAAAATTTCATCAAAGATAAAGCAATTGCGAAAGTCACCTATTTTATTTGGAAAACCCCATATATGGTTGCCGGTTCAAACAATTTTATTAATGAGTTATTGAGATTGAATCATTTTAAAAACATTTATGATGATAAAGGCAGATATCCGGAAATTGAATTAGAAAAAATGAAATCAGAAGGGAATCCCGAGATCGTTTTTCTTTCTTCGGAACCTTATCCTTTTAAGCGCGAAGATGGCTATGAGATAGCAGAGTTTGCAGAGAACGCCCAAATTATTCTGGTAGATGGTGAAATGTTTTCCTGGTATGGAAGCAGATTGCTGAAAGCTTTTGAGTATTTTAAAAATTTACATCAAAAATTATAAAAGGAGGATTGATGAATAGATTATTCCGTTTATAAATCTTCTTTTACAAAAAATAAGCGCATGATAAATTATACTATTTATGAAAATAAAAACAGTGACCAATGGGTGACTTTTGTTCATGGTGCTGGTGGAAGTTCTTCTATTTGGTTCAAGCAGATTAGGGATTTCCAGAAACAGTATAATGTTTTGTTATTGGATTTGCGGGGGCATGGAAACTCAAAAACTTCACTAAAGAGTGCTCTTAAGCAGAAATACACTTTTTCGGCTTTGGCCAATGATATTTTGGAAGTTTTGGACTTTCTCAAAATTCAGAAATCACATTTTGTTGGAATTTCTCTCGGAACAATTTTGATTAGACAATTGGCTGAAATGTATCCTGAACGGGTTCAAAGCATGATTTTAGGAGGAGCAATATTAAAAATGAATTTTCGTTCTCAGGTTTTAATGCGACTGGGGAATCTTTTTAAATATGTGTTGCCTTATCTGGTATTGTATAAGTTTTTTGCTTTTGTGATCATGCCAAAAGCGAATCACAAACAATCCCGTTTGCTATTTATCAATGAGGCCAAAAAGTTATATCAGAAAGAGTTCATAAAATGGTTTAAACTCACAGCCGAAATTAATCCTGTACTGAAATGGTTTCGTCAGGTTGAATTGAATATACCGACCCTTTATGTAATGGGAGAAGAAGATTATATGTTTTTGCCTTCTGTCAGAAAAGTGGTGGCAGCTCATTATAAATCCTCAAAATTGTTTGTAATTGAAAACTGTGGACATGTGGTAAACGTGGAGCAGGCTAATGCTTTTAATGTTGCTGTCCTTTCTTTTATGAATAAAACAAAATAAAAAATGCCGACATCCTAAAATGTCGGCAAATCTTTAACTAACCAAAACCAATATAATAAATAACCAGTTTATTACTCTGCAAAGATCGGTTATAAGCCCCTATTTAGCTGTTAATATTTTGTTATTAGTTTGTTGTTTATAAGTTAAGTTTTTTAACTTTAAGTGTAGTTTTTAAAATTGATGGCATTAGTCCCCAAGTCCATAATTTTAATTTTTTTTATAATACCTCTTTCTTTGTCATTGTTACTTCTGTATGACTTTTTGTTAAAAAAGCATACAGTTAATTCGTTTTGTTTTTATTGCATCTATTGTTCAGAGTGTTAATTTGATAAAAATTCTTAAATTCTTAATCATGAAATTACATAAAAAACTGACAACCGCATCGGGGAGACCTTATGTAGAGAATGAAAATTCCCAATCTGTAGGTTCAAGAGGGCCGCTTTTATTGCAAGATTATATTCTCCATGAAAAGATGGCTCATTTTAATCGGGAACGCATTCCGGAAAGAGTGGTACATGCAAAAGGCTCAGGTGCTTTTGGAACTTTTACGGTAACTCATGATATCACTAAATATACGAAAGCTAAAATTTTTTCTGAAATAGGGAAAGAAACAAAAATGTTGATGCGGTTTTCAACGGTAGGTGGAGAGAGAGGATCGGCAGATACAGAAAGAGATCCCAGAGGTTTTGCAATGAAGTTTTATACCGAAGATGGAAATTGGGATTTAGTCGGCAATAATACCCCGGTTTTCTTTGTCAAAGACCCTAAAAAATTCGGAGATTTTATACATACTCAAAAAAGAGATCCCCATACAAATTTGAAGTCACCAACAATGATGTGGGATTACTGGTCGTTGAATCCCGAGAGTTTGCATCAGGTTTTGATATTAATGTCTGATAGAGGAACGCCTTACGGATACCGTCACATGAACGGTTATGGCAGTCATACTTATTCGATGATTAATTCAGGCAATGAACGTACCTATGTAAAATTTCATTTTAAAACGGCACAAGGGATTCGCAATTTCACTAATGAGGCAGCGTCCCAAATGAAAGCCCATGACATGGATTTTGCACAACGTGATTTGATGGAGAATATTGATGCAGGGAATTTTCCAAGATGGGATTTAAAAATTCAAGTAATGACCGAAGAAGAAGCGCTTAGTCAAGACTATTATTTAAATCCGTTTGATTTGACAAAAGTTTGGCCCCACGCAGATTATCCATTGATTGACGTTGGAGTTGTAGAATTAAATCAAAATCCCCATAATTATTTTCAGGATATTGAGCAAGCCGCTTTCGCCCCGGCGCATATAGTAAACGGTATTGGCTATTCGCCCGATAAAATGTTGCAAGGACGATTATTGTCCTATCCGGATGCCCACCGCTATCGGTTGGGGACCAATTACGAACAAATTCCAGTAAACAGATGTCCCTTTGCAACCAATAATTATGAAAGAGACGGACACATGAGAGTGGATGGTAATGGTGGCGAAAACCCTAATTATTTTCCAAATAGCTTTGATGATATGGAAATTGATCCGGCATATCAGGAACCACCACTTCCTATTAACAGCCATTATGCCGATTGGTACGACAGAAATTCTGAAGGCGAGAACGATCATTTTTCGCAGCCTGGTAATTTATTTAAATTAATGACAGCTAAACAACAAGAAAACACCATTAGTAACATTGTAGCCGCCATGTCTGGTATTCAGGGGCCTAAAAAACGCGAAATCATCAACAGACAATTGAGTCATTGGTATAGAGTCGATGGTCGTTTAGGAGCGGCAATTGAAGAAGGTTTGGGTGTTGATGAGGTGGATATGGAAGAACCGAAATAGTTTTAACAAAATTGGTATGAATATTTTAGAGGTTGAATTATTGACAAATGATATTGACGGAACAGAAGTTTTTTATAGGACAAAACTAGGATTGAAAATTATTTCAAAGGATAAATCCAGTATCTCATTTGCTGTAAAAAAGACGAAGCTGACTTTCAGATTGTCTAAAATTAAAAAGCCGATTTATCATTTCGCTTTCGATATCCCAAATAATATGCTTTCGGAGGCTTTTGCATGGATGGAAGCAAAAGTTCAGATTCTAGAGGTGATTCCTCCTGATAAAATTGCGGATTTTCGTAATTGGAATGCCAAGTCGTTTTATTTCTATGATAACAACGGAAATATTTTAGAATTTATAGCCCGTAATAATTTGGATAACAAATCAAACGATCCTTTTGATGGTTCTTCCATTATTTCGATAAGCGAAATTGGTTTTGTAGCTAAAAGTGTTTCAAAGCTTTGCGATGAATTAGTCGAAAAATATGAGCTTCCCGTTTTTTCGATGCAGCCAAAACTGGAAAAGTTTATTGTTATGGGAACAGAAACAGGACTTTTTATACTCGCTGCAGAAGGAAAAGATTGGTATCCTACAAGCATAAAAGCAAAACCTTTTTGGAAAAAAGTAATCTTTGAAAACGAGAATAAAATAAATGTTATGGAGACAAATTATTAAACGGCGGTGTTTTTAGTAAAACACCGCCGTTTTGTTTACCTATAATAAATAAGAATTAAATCTTCTTGTCCTGCATCGCAAAAACTTTTTGTAATAGAGGAGAAGTTCTGGCATTTAGATTTGTTCTAATGTTTTTTTCTTCAACAGCCACCATTTTAAAAACACCGCTCATCGCCTGATTCGTAACATAATCTGTCAAATCTGGGTTCACTTTGTTTACTAATGGAATACTGTTGTACTTGGTGATAATATTGGCCCAAACTTTATCGGCACCAACTTTAGCAAACGAATTTTTAATCACAGGATTAAATTTTCCGTATAAAGAAGTCGAAGTGCTATTTTGTAAATAATTAGTCGCTGAACTTTCATTTCCCATCAATATTCCTCTGGCATCAGCAAAAGACATGTTTTTTATGGCATCTACAAAAATTGGAGTCGCTTCTTTCACTGCATCTTCGGCGGCACGGTTCAGTACTTTTAGCCCTTCATCGGCTAAGGAATTAAGACCAATTTTTCTCAAGCCCGCATCAACTTTTCGCAATTCTTCTGGTAATAATATTTTTACAGCTTCATTTCTATAAAAACCGTCAGCGGCAGTCAATTTTGTTACTTGTTTTGAAATTCCATTGTTCAAAGCTTCTTTTAATCCGCCAGATATATCAACTAATCCCATGCCTTGGGCTTGTGGTAATTGATTCATTACTTGTTGCATTTCGGCACAGCCAAAAAGAGAAAATACTGCTGTTAAAATTAAAAATCGTTTCATGTTTATTTTTTAAGAGTTACTTCACCTTAATTTATTTAAAAGGTTTGAGTCAAAAATACTATTTAATTCAAAAACAAACGCATAATTTTGTTTAGAAGCATAAACTTTAGGATTTGTTTGCAGGCATCGGTCCCGCTGTGCGCTCTATCTTCGCTGATTGTTTCGTTCCTCGCAATAACAGCTAAGGATACCGCTTCCATCGGGGCTATAAGCTAAGTTCCTTGCTTTTTTATTAACAAGTCTAACGAAGGTCAAACAATCATTAAAAAAATTTGTAAATTGCACCACTAAAATTATCATATCCTCAAAATGAATCCAGAAACACCATATATTCCTAAGAATAAAGTAAGAATTGTTACCGCGGCCTCTCTTTTTGACGGTCACGATGCTGCCATAAACATTATGAGAAGAATTATTCAATCTACAGGTGTTGAGGTAATTCATCTCGGTCATGACCGCAGTGTCGAAGAAGTGGTAAATACCGCCATTCAAGAAGATGCTAATGCTATTGCAATGACTTCTTACCAAGGTGGACATAATGAGTATTTTAAATACATGTATGATTTGCTCAAAGAAAAAGGAGCGGGACATATTAAGATATTTGGAGGCGGAGGCGGAGTGATCTTGCCTTCTGAAATTGCTGAACTGCAAGCCTATGGAATTTGCCGTATTTATGCGCCGGATGATGGTCGTTCGATGGGATTGCAAGGAATGATCAATGATTTGGTAGAACGTTCTGATTTTCCTACCGGAAATAAATTAACAAATGAGCTTGAAGAATTAGAATCCAAAAATCCAACAGCCATTGCAAGAATCATATCTGCTGCAGAAAATTTCCCAGATTTGGCAAAACCTGCTTTGGATGCTATTCATAAAATGAACGAAAATTGTAAGACTCCAGTTCTTGGAATTACAGGAACAGGAGGAGCAGGAAAGTCATCATTAGTAGATGAATTAGTTCGTCGTTTTTTAATCGATTTTCCAGAAAAAACGATTGGTTTAATTTCTGTGGATCCATCCAAACGTAAAACGGGAGGAGCATTGTTGGGAGACAGAATCCGAATGAATGCCATCAATAATCCTAGAGTTTATATGCGCTCGTTGGCTACGCGTCAATCCAATTTGGCATTATCAAAATACGTTGCCGATGCAATTCAGGTAATTAAAGCGGCTAAATACGATATTATAATCCTTGAAACTTCCGGAATTGGCCAATCAGATACCGAGATTATGGACCATTCTGATGTTTCTTTATATGTTATGACACCGGAATTTGGTGCTGCAACTCAATTGGAAAAAATCGACATGCTTGATTTTGCTGATTTGGTGGCATTAAATAAATTCGACAAAAGAGGCGCATTAGATGCTATTCGCGATGTTAAGAAACAATACCAACGCAATCATAATCTATGGGATGTGAATCCGGATGAAATGCCGGTTTTTGGCACCATTGCCTCGCAGTTTAACGATCCGGGAATGAATACGCTTTACAAAGCGATCTTGGATAAAATCGTTGAGAAAACAAATTCAGATTTGAAATCAACTTTTCAAATCACGCGAGAAATGAGCGAGAAAATTTATGTTATTCCGCCACACAGAACGCGTTATTTGTCTGAAATTGCCGAGAGCAATCGTAAATATGATGACATAGCTTTAAGCCAAGAGCAAGTTGCCCAAAAATTATACGGAATTTTCAAAACACTGGAAACGGTTTCGGGTAAAGTACCGCTTATTATAAAAACGGGAATTGATGATAGTTCGGTTTTACCAAACGCTATTGAATCCGAAAAGCAAGGAGCTGCTGAAAATAAAATATTCCTTAATCTTTTACTGAATCAATTTGATAAAGTAAAAATGGATTTAGATCCCTACAATTGGGAAATTATATTGACTTGGAACGAAAAAGTAAATAAATATAAGAATCCGGTTTATACCTTTAAGGTTCGTGATCGCGAAATAAAGATGGCGACACATACAGAGTCACTTTCGCATTCTCAAATTCCAAAAATCGCCTTGCCAAAGTACCAGGCTTGGGGTGATATTCTGCGTTGGTGTCTGCAGGAAAATGTTCCTGGAGAATTTCCTTTCACAGCTGGTTTATATCCTTTCAAACGCGAAGGCGAAGATCCTTCTCGTATGTTTGCGGGCGAGGGTGGACCGGAAAGAACTAATAAGCGTTTTCATTACGTAAGTGCGGGCTTGCCGGCAAAACGACTGTCAACGGCTTTTGATAGTGTGACTTTATACGGAAATGATCCGCATCTTCGTCCGGATATTTACGGAAAAATCGGTAATGCCGGGGTTTCTATCTGTTGTTTGGACGATGCTAAAAAACTATATTCTGGTTTCGATTTGGTTCATGCAATGACCTCAGTGAGTATGACCATCAATGGTCCTGCGCCTATGTTATTAGGATTTTTTATGAATGCTGCCATTGATCAGCAATGCGAGCTGTATATTAAAGCTAACGGTCTGGAAAAAGAAGTTGAGCTTAAAATCAATAAAATATATAAAGAAAAAGGGGTAGAAAGACCGCATTATCAAGGTGATTTACCAGAAGGAAACAATGGTTTAGGATTACTGCTTTTGGGCGTTACCGGAGATCAGGTTTTACCTTTGGAAGTATATAATGACATCAAAGCAAGAACGTTATCTCAAGTTCGAGGAACCGTTCAAGCGGATATTTTAAAAGAAGACCAAGCACAAAATACCTGTATTTTCTCAACAGAATTCGCTTTGCGATTAATGGGTGACGTTCAGGAATATTTCATTACTAAGAACGTTAGAAATTTTTATTCAGTTTCGATCTCTGGATATCACATTGCCGAGGCTGGTGCCAATCCAATCACGCAATTGGCTTTCACGCTTTCAAACGGTTTCACTTACGTGGAATATTATTTGAGTCGTGGAATGAACATTAATGATTTTGGACCTAATTTATC
Source organism: Flavobacterium sp. W1B (assembly GCF_047344965.1). NCBI lineage: Bacteria > Pseudomonadati > Bacteroidota > Flavobacteriia > Flavobacteriales > Flavobacteriaceae > Flavobacterium > Flavobacterium sp. W1B. Next base: position 3,291,401 of record NZ_CP178845.1, on the reverse strand, counting down.
GTTCTTTTTCTCGAATGGTGTAGATCCTGAATATGCGGTAATCGGACGTGTGGCGCGTAAAATTTGGGCGAAAGCCATGAAAAACAAATACGGTGCTAACGAAAGAGCGCAAATGTTGAAATACCATATTCAAACATCGGGTCGTTCTTTGCATGCACAAGAAATTGATTTCAATGACATTCGTACAACTTTGCAAGCTTTGTACGCGATTTATGACAACTGTAATTCCTTGCATACCAATGCGTATGACGAGGCGATTACAACACCAACCGAAGAGTCGGTACGTCGCGCAATGGCAATTCAGCTGATTATCAATAAAGAATTAGGTTTGGCCAAAAACGAAAATCCAATTCAAGGTGCATTCATCATCGAGGAATTGACGGATTTGGTAGAAGCTGCCGTTTTACAGGAATTTGACCGAATTACAGAGCGTGGTGGAGTTCTTGGTGCAATGGAAACGATGTACCAACGTTCTAAGATTCAGGAAGAGAGTTTGTATTATGAGACTTTGAAACATACAGGTGAATTCCCAATTATTGGAGTAAATACCTTCTTGAGTTCTAAAGGTTCGCCAACGGTTATTCCTGCTGAAGTAATCAGAGCAACTGAAGAAGAAAAACAATACCAAATCACCATGCTGGATAATTTGCACAAAGCAAATCACGATAAAGTAGATGAACAATTGAAAGCGATTCAAGACGCTGCCATTAAAAATGAAAATCTATTCGAATATTTAATGGAAGCGAGCAAAGTTTGTTCTTTGGGACAAATCACTGCTGCACTTTTTGAGGTAGGCGGTCAGTATAGAAGAAATATGTAAATAGAGAACCGCTTTATATGCAAAAGAAAAGTATGTGAATCCCTTACTCCGATAAAGAATAAAATCGGGTCTTATTTGTAGATTCTTTATTCTGATTTTATAGTTAACTATTTTGTTAAAATCCAAACCACCTCCATTCCGATGAGGTGGTTTTTTTATGCTATTATTTTATTAATTAGTTAGAAAAAAGCCTTTTTTTTTATTGATTTGAAACTGATAATCGCAATTTTATTTTTGGAGATTATAATTTTACGTTTACTAAAAATTGAGTTTAAAGTAAACGTTTTTTTGTAGTTATTTTTAATAATTTAATATTGTTGGTTTTTTGTAAAAATCACTGTTTAAAAATTAGTTTTTATTCCATTAAAGAGACAATAACGTAATAAGTTTTATGGCAATTAACATTTATTTTTGATTAACAAAATTTATGTAATAATTGTATTAATTAATTGATTTTCAATATATTAACACGTCAATTAATGCTAATTTTTTTCTACTGTAATGTTTTTCTTAGTCAACCATGCTTTTTGACGAGAATAGTAGTTGATTGTCTTTTTTAGGTTTTTTTAACGTCTTTTTTTTTAGTTAAATAGTTAACTTTGAGAGACAAAATTTTCACAATAAGTTGTTTTATAAGACAGTTTTTTAACACTAAAAAAGGTGCTTATTTGTTGTTTTTACTTCATGAAATATCCATAAAGGGGGCCATACTTCATAAATATTTTTTGAAGATAATTTTTTCTGCAGCTTTTCTATCCCAAGTCTGAAAGCTTTTGTATTTAATCTATAGACTATATTTAATAATGTTTTTTAAGTTATTTCAGAAATGATTTAGCTGTTTGGTAAAAAGACTTAACTATTCCTATAATAGAGATAGCCTTTCTATGATGTTATCCTTCATAAAAGTATGTGAAGAGGATTCTTTTTATTGGTTTTCTCCCCCGATTCTGAAAACTTTAGTTTTAACCTATCCGTTGCTTTAATCCTAATTTTAAAAGTTTTTTTAATGACTTTATTAGTTGGTAAAAGGATGGATTTTTTATTTCCTAAAAATGACAAATCCTTTGGATGATGGTGTACTTCACAGCTATTTCTTGTGAAGATGATTTTCTTTACTGGTTTTTCTCCAAGTCTTTAAATATCCTACTTGATATAATTTATGGTGTAAAAATACTATTATCATGAAAAAGAATACAATTTTATCTAAGCTAAAAGTTTGGCTAAAGCATAGCCATACTTTTTCCTGCTGCTGCAAAGCAGGCTTTTCGAGTTTTTTTGGGACGAGTTGGTTTCATAAAAAACTCGTTTTTTATACTACTTTATCGCTTTTAGCATTTGGTCAGGCTCCTATTTATGGACAGCTTGTTGGTGGAGCAGCCGTCAAAGCTGGTTTTGGTATTGATGGAGATGTCTATGCTAATCTGTTACAATTTGGTAATCTTGCTGGTCCTTCGAATACCGATGACTGGTTTAACAGTACATATCCGGGCGACGGTCGGGGAGTGATAAAACAAACTGACCCCATTCCAGCAACTCCTAATGAAGCCTTTTCATTTAGACAATCTATAACAGCTCTTAATTCTCCTTATCCTTATCCTCTTGTTCCTGGCGTTAATGATTCAGGTGCGGTTGTTGATTATTTGTGGTTGGATGCCGTTTATGGAAGAGATAACTATGTAAAAGGTGGTAGCGCTGAAAAATCCTATTTTGCAGGTTCTGGGGATAAGAATTCCGATAATCCATCTACTTGGTCTATTGGGACTTCAGGGAGTGTTCCTCAAAAGGATGATCTTATTGATGTGTATGCACATTTAAGAGGGGAAGGACCCAGAATTCCATTTACACCTCCAGGGAACACAGACCCAAGACCCTTTACTACACTTTGGGCTTACGCGGGAGCTTCTTTAGTGGTTACTAATGGTAATAAGCATGTTGATTTTGAGTTCTTCCGTACCGCATTGGACGAAGTATCAGACTTATCTGTTCCAGGGGCTACTGGTCCCGATGGAGGTAGAACCGCTTGGACTTTTAATCCTGACGGATCTGTTGCAACTCCCGGAACCATTATTGTTTCTGTAGATTATACTAACGGGGGAACAGTACCACAAGTTAGGGTCAGGGTATGGATGGACGAAACCGTTTTTAATAATTATAATAATTCAGCTGTGGCTCGCCCTTTCACAACTGATCCTGGAACTTTTGAAAAAGGAACTGGTTCATTAACTTTTGGCTATGGTGTTATTTTACCCAATGTAGGAACAACAGCTATCTGGGGTAGAGTAAATAATAATGACACCACACTAGGGCCTCCTTGGGGAACCTTTGAAGGTTCTACACCGAATGCTGTAACTCACTATCAAGCGTTACAGTTTGTTGAAATAGGGATAAATCTTACTGCTTTCGGATTGGACGCACGTGGGTCACAAGATCCATGTAGCAATATATTGGGAAGTTTGTTGGTTAAAACCCGAAGTAGTGGTGGTGGTCCAACCGATAGTACTGCTTTTGGCAGTGAGCTGAAAGATTTTGCAGGTCCTTTCTTGTTTGGAAACACTGGAACCCCGCCTAACATAACTGTTGCTGCTAAAACAATTTGTAACTCTGATAATCCAGTTAATCTTACAACAGGAACTTCTGTAACGCCTGATGGTGGTCCAATTCACTATTTTACATCCGATGGTGATAACAATGATGCTGAAGGTGTTTATGACGTTGAAATACTTAATCCAGCATCTTACAATGCATCCCTTGGTACAACTACTATTTATGTGCGTAGTGAAAAATTGAGTAATCCTGGTTGTTATGGAATTGCTCAATTTGATGTTACGGTTAATCCGGGAGCAACAGCTAATGCTAATATTGATCAAACTATTTGTGCTGGTTCAACCGTTCAGCTAGCGGGTTCAGTTGGCGGAGGTGCTTCTTCAGGAACATGGAGTTCAAGTGGTACAGGTACATTTGCACCTAATGCTACGACACTTAATGCCGTTTATACTCCGAGTGCAGCAGATATAGCAGGAGGTAGTGTAACATTAACATTAACTACTAATAATCCGGATGGACCTTGTCCTGCAGTCAGTGATTTTATGGTTGTTACTATTAATCCGGGAGCAACAGCTAATGCTAATATTGATCAAACTATTTGTGCGGGTTCAACCGTTCAGTTAGCCGGTTCAGTTGGTGGAGGTGCTTCTTCAGGAACATGGAGTTCAAGTGGTACAGGTACATTTGCACCTAATGCTACGACACTTAATGCCGTTTATACTCCGAGTGCAGCAGATATAGCAGGAGGTAGTGTAACATTAACGTTAACCACCAATGATCCAACTGGTCCATGTCAGGCAGTTTCTGATATGATGGTAACTTTTATCAATCCGGGAGCAACAGCTAATGCTAATATTGATCAAACTATTTGTGCGGGTTCAACCGTTCAGCTAGCGGGTTCAGTTGGCGGAGGTGCTTCTTCAGGAACATGGAGTTCAAGTGGTACAGGTACATTTGCACCTAATGCTACGACACTCAATGCTGTTTATACTCCAAGTGCAGCAGATATAGCAGGAGGTAGTGTAACATTAACATTAACTACTAATAATCCGGATGGACCATGTCCTGCAGTCAGTGATTTTATGGTTGTTACTATTAATCCGGGAGCAACAGCTAATGCTAATATTGATCAAACTATTTGTGCGGGTTCAACCGTTCAATTAGCGGGTTCAGTTGGTGGAGGTGCTTCTTCAGGAACATGGAGTTCAAGTGGTACAGGTACATTTGCACCTAATGCTACGACACTCAATGCTGTTTATACTCCAAGTGCAGCAGATATAGCAGGAGGTAGTGTAACATTAACATTAACTACTAATAATCCGGATGGACCTTGTCCTGCAGTCAGTGATTTTATGGTTGTTACTATTAATCCGGGAGCAACAGCTAATGCTAATATTGACCAAACTATTTGTGCTGGTTCAACCGTTCAGCTAGCGGGTTCAGTTGGTGGAGGAGCTTCTTCAGGAACATGGAGTTCAAGTGGTACAGGTACATTTGCACCTAATGCTACGACACTCAATGCTGTTTATACTCCAAGTGCAGCAGATATAGCAGGAGGTAGTGTAACATTAACATTAACTACTAATAATCCGGATGGACCATGTCCTGCAGTCAGTGATTTTATGGTTGTTACTATTAATCCGGGAGCAACAGCTAATGCTAATATTGACCAAACTATTTGTGCGGGTTCAACCGTTCAGCTAGCGGGTTCAGTTGGTGGAGGAGCTTCTTCAGGAACATGGAGTTCAAGTGGTACAGGTACATTTGCACCTAATGCTACGACACTTAATGCCGTTTATACTCCGAGTGCAGCAGATATAGCAGGAGGTAGTGTAACATTAACGTTAACCACCAATGATCCAACTGGTCCATGTCAGGCAGTTTCTGATATGATGGTAACTTTTATCAATCCGGGAGCAACAGCTAATGCTAATATTGACCAAACTATTTGTGCTGGTTCAACCGTTCAGCTAGCGGGTTCAGTTGGTGGAGGAGCTTCTTCAGGAACATGGAGTTCAAGTGGTACAGGTACATTTGCACCTAATGCTACGACACTCAATGCTGTTTATACTCCTAGTGCAGCAGATATAGCAGGAGGTAGTGTAACATTAACGTTAACTACTAATAATCCGGATGGACCTTGTCCTGCAGTCAGTGATTTTATGGTTGTTACTATTAATCCGGGAGCAACAGCTAATGCTAATATTGACCAAACTATTTGTGCGGGTTCAACAGTTCAATTAGCGGGTTCAGTTGGTGGAGGTGCTTCTTCAGGAACATGGAGTTCAAGTGGTACAGGTACATTTGCACCTAATGCTACGACACTTAATGCCGTTTATACTCCGAGTGCAGCAGATATAGCAGGAGGTAGTGTAACATTAACGTTAACCACCAATGATCCAACTGGTCCATGTCAGGCAGTTTCTGATATGATGGTAACTTTTATCAATCTGGGAGCAACAGCTAATGCTAATATTGATCAAACTATTTGTGCGGGTTCAACCGTTCAGCTAGCGGGTTCAGTTGGCGGAGGTGCTTCTTCAGGAACATGGAGTTCAAGTGGTACAGGTACATTTGCACCTAATGCTACGACACTCAATGCTGTTTATACTCCAAGTGCAGCAGATATAGCAGGAGGTAGTGTAACATTAACATTAACTACTAATAATCCGGATGGACCATGTCCTGCAGTCAGTGATTTTATGGTTGTTACTATTAATCCGGGAGCAACAGCTAATGCTAATATTGATCAAACTATTTGTGCGGGTTCAACCGTTCAATTAGCGGGTTCAGTTGGTGGAGGTGCTTCTTCAGGAACATGGAGTTCAAGTGGTACAGGTACATTTGCACCTAATGCTACGACACTCAATGCTGTTTATACTCCAAGTGCAGCAGATATAGCAGGAGGTAGTGTAACATTAACATTAACTACTAATAATCCGGATGGACCTTGTCCTGCAGTCAGTGATTTTATGGTTGTTACTATTAATCCGGGAGCAACAGCTAATGCTAATATTGACCAAACTATTTGTGCTGGTTCAACCGTTCAGCTAGCGGGTTCAGTTGGTGGAGGAGCTTCTTCAGGAACATGGAGTTCAAGTGGTACAGGTACATTTGCACCTAATGCTACGACACTCAATGCTGTTTATACTCCAAGTGCAGCAGATATAGCAGGAGGTAGTGTAACATTAACATTAACTACTAATAATCCGGATGGACCATGTCCTGCAGTCAGTGATTTTATGGTTGTTACTATTAATCCGGGAGCAACAGCTAATGCTAATATTGACCAAACTATTTGTGCGGGTTCAACCGTTCAGCTAGCGGGTTCAGTTGGTGGAGGTGCTTCTTCAGGAACATGGAGTTCAAGTGGTACAGGTACATTTGCACCTAATGCTACGACACTTAATGCCGTTTATACTCCGAGTGCAGCAGATATAGCAGGAGGTAGTGTAACATTAACGTTAACCACCAATGATCCAACTGGTCCATGTCAGGCAGTTTCTGATATGATGGTAACTTTTATCAATCCGGGAGCAACAGCTAATGCTAATATTGATCAAACTATTTGTGCTGGCTCAACAGTTCAGCTAGCGGGTTCAGTTGGTGGAGGTGCTTCTTCAGGAACATGGAGTTCAAGTGGTACAGGTACATTTGCACCTAATGCTACGACACTCAATGCTGTTTATACTCCAAGTGCAGCAGATATAGCAGGAGGTAGTGTAACATTAACATTAACAACTAATAATCCGGATGGACCTTGTCCTGCAGTCAGTGATTTTATGGTTGTTACTATTAATCCGGGAGCAACAGCTAATGCTAATATTGATCAAACTATTTGTGCGGGTTCAACCGTTCAGCTAGCGGGTTCAGTTGGTGGAGGAGCTTCTTCAGGAACATGGAGTTCAAGTGGTACAGGTACATTTGCACCTAATGCTACGACACTTAATGCTGTTTATACTCCAAGTGCAGCAGATATAGCAGGAGGTAGTGTAATATTAACATTAACTACTAATAATCCGGATGGACCTTGTCCTGCAGTCAGTGATTTTATGGTTGTTACTATTAATCCGGGAGCAACAGCTAATGCTAATATTGACCAAACTATTTGTGCGGGTTCAACCGTTCAGCTAGCGGGTTCAGTTGGTGGAGGAGCTTCTTCAGGAACATGGAGTTCAAGTGGTACAGGTACATTTGCACCTAATGCTACGACACTTAATGCTGTTTATACTCCAAGTGCAGCAGATATAGCAGGAGGTAGTGTAACATTAACATTAACTACTAATAATCCGGATGGACCTTGTCCTGCAGTCAGTGATTTTATGGTTGTTACTATTAATCCGGGAGCAACAGCTAATGCTAATATTGACCAAACTATTTGTGCGGGTTCAACCGTTCAGCTAGCGGGTTCAGTTGGTGGAGGTGCTTCTTCAGGAACATGGAGTTCAAGTGGTACAGGTACATTTGCACCTAATGCTACGACACTCAATGCTGTTTATACTCCAAGTGCAGCAGATATAGCAGGAGGTAGTGTAACATTAACATTAACAACTAATAATCCGGATGGACCTTGTCCTGCAGTCAGTGATTTTATGGTTGTTACTATTAATCCAAATCCTATATGTGACATTACAGGAGGGCAAACCATCTGTTCCGGAGGAACCTCGACATTTACTGCAACAGCAGGAATGAAAAGCTATTCTTGGACAGGTCCAAATGGGTTCACTTCATCTGATCAGACTATAACAGTGAGTATGGCAGGAACATATCAAGTGACAATCACAAATTCAAGTGATTGTTCAAGTACATGTTCAAGAGAGCTTATTGTAGAAAGTTGTATATCTGAAGAATGTACCCTCGGTTATTGGAAAAACCATACCGACAGATGGTGTTCTACTTACAGAACATGTGACTTATTTGGTGATGTATTTAAAGATGCACCTGCAGCTTTGAAAAACATAACGTTGCTAGAAGCATTAAATTTAGGTGGTGGCGGTAATAATTTATTAGCGCGTCAAGGTGTAGCTGCATTGCTTAATGCATGTACTCTTAAATACTCTGATCCATATAGTACCCCACAAGCTGTTATTGATGCGGTTAATTCTGCCTATAGAAATAATCAAGCAGGTGCAATGGGAGCTATTTTAGGGAAACTTAATGAGAAAGACAATTGTACTTTAGGAGGCACAAGCGCAACTTCAGCTTCTAATTGTACTAGTCTAACACCAACAGCTAAAGCAGCTGATCCAGCAGGTTTTACAGCCAGTCCGGTTCCTTTTAAAGGCCAATTGAATATTAGATATAATTTCGATTATGTTTCTGATGTGAAAATTGAAGTGTTTAATTCAAATGGTAGCTTGGTGTATTCTAAATTAGATTCCAATAGTTATTTGAACAAAGAAATTGCGCTAAACCTAAATGTAAATAGAGGGCAAGAGCAGGTTTTCATTGTGAAATTGACTACTAATAGAGGAAGCAGCACTAAAAAAGTAATGTCTTCACAATAGTTAAGTACCAATAATCTAATCCTATAAAATATAGAGAAGGATTAGGTAGTAAAGATAGACCCCGAAAGTAAAACTTTCGGGGTTTGTTTATACTTTTTTAAATGTGTTAAAGTGATTTTTGGTTAATTAAAGGATTTTGCGATTGTTAATCACGATGTGATTCCTTTTGATGACGGTATACTTCAAGATTTTATCTGAAGATGATTTCTATTTTTATTTAAATTTTCCCCAGTCTGTAAACCTCCTTTTATAACTAATGTATGGTGTTAAAAATACTATTATCATGGAAAATAATACACTTCCGCAGTTTTTCGATTATTTATTTAGCAAAAGTATAAATTTGCGTTTTACGAAAAACAATGTTTTTAGATTAGTTTTTTTAAAATTAGAGAACACTATTCGTATTGATTCTCGAAATAAATTAGAAAGAATAAAGAATAATTTATTGAATTTTGCCCATTACAACTTATTGAAATTATCGGTAGAGAGAACTTTTTTTTCTTTTAGAAATATATGTTTGTTTTTTATTGTTAGTTACTTAAGCTCTTCTACTGCATTTGCACAAGTTGCTCTCCCTGAAGCAAAGAGATGTACTTCCAAAGATTTACAATTAGTTGAAGCAAGGTTGACTGGTGGAGATGCATGTAATTCATGTACTGCAGGAGATGTGACGCGAACCTTGACCTTATCTATTAACAATACTACAGGATCAAATAGAACGTCCTTTGCATTTTGGGGAACTTTAGAGCGATATAATGGTACTACTTTAGTTTTTTCGGGTCCAATAAGTGGATGTAATAGTACTCCTCTTCCAGGTAATACTTCTGCACTTCCTCCAAATAAAATAACAGATTTGGATTTTAATCAAATTACCTATACATGTGGAGAAAGGTTGGTGATTACTAATTTATTTTTAGCGTGGACTTCAGCTGCTGATAATGCATCATGTCCCTTAGAATCTAGTAAAATTGCTCCAAAATGCGGTACTTTACCTTTTATAGAAATTAATGCAGGGGTTAACGGGACTGTTACAGCTGCTAGTGCTACTTGTACTGCAGGAGGTTCTATTACTGTGACTCCATTTGGTGGTGTGCCACCGTATACTGTCAAATTAGGAAATGGTACTCCAGTTAACGTTGCTGCTGGTGCCTCAACAACTTTTAGTGGTCTCGCTGCCAGTACTTACAATATTACGATAACAGATTCTGCCCTTCCTACTCACTGTAGTATCATTAAACCTAAAACTGTGGGTGGGGCGACTCCATTAGGTAAGCCAGCGGCTACAGTAGTTCAGCCAACTTGTACTATTGGTACGGGAACTGTTAATGTAACATCACCTGTCACTGGTGTCACTTATACGCTTAAGCAATCAAATGTTGTAATATACACAGCTGTTAGTGGAGTTTTCAGTACAGTGACTCCTGGTACTTATGATTTCGCAGCTACCCTTGGTGAATGTACTACGCCAGGTGATGCTGTAACTGTAGATCAACCACCTACATTGCCACCAGCACCTTCATTAAAAATAACTCAGCCATCACTTTGTGGATCATCATCAACTGGGAGTATTGAGGTATGTAATCCAGTTGTTGATTACATTTACAAGTTGTATTTAAATGGTGTGCTTAACACAACTAAATCAAAATATGTAAGTGGACCACTTGTATTTGATGGTCTTGCGGCTGGCTCTAATCCAAGTGTAACTGCAACAACTGCTGGAGGGTGTATTTCTGCTCCGACTTCTTGTAGCAATGCAACGGCTACTTGTTCACAACCATTTGCTAAAACCACCGATACAGTTACTCCAAAAGAAACCGCGAAAACGAGTGAAACTGAACTTGCAGGTTTTGAAGCTTATCCTGTTCCTTTTAAGAATCAGTTTACAATCAGATATAATTTTGATTATGTTTCTGATGTAAAAATTGAAGTGTTTAATTCGCAAGGTGCTCGGGTGCTTTCTAAAGTAGATACCAATAGCTATTTGAACAAAGAAATTGCACTTGACCTTAAAATGAATTCAGGAAGACAACAAGTGTATGTTGTGAAACTGACTACCAATCGAGGAAGCAGCACTAAAAAAGTAATCTCTTCACAATAATAGTATTAATCAGCTAGTCCCATAAAATAGGAGAGGGACTAGATGGTAGGATAAAACCCCAGAAGTTTTGTTTTTGGGGTTTATTTTTTAGTACATACCTTAAAAAAGTCATTTGCTTTTTGTTAAAGAGCTTGATTGTCAATTTTTAAAATAGCCAATTTCCTATTTATCTTCTTTAAAGTTTACTTCGTGTTTTTATAGTTTTTGGTTATTTAAGTCGCTTATTTATAGTGTTTTAATTTTTTTTAAAATTCCCTATTCCAAAAAAGCATTATATTTTTTCAGATGTTAAAACTATATTTTTGCTTAAAATAAACTTTGGCACAATTCATGAATAGGTCATTGTAACAAATAATCATTAATCTATAAAAAAAATAATCTATGAGAAAAATAATTACCTTTTTGGCCGTTGTAGGAATGTTTAGCCTACAAAGTTGTACAGTAAATGATGCTACGGATTATGTAGATCATGACACCATCCCTGAAGCTTTCGAAATTAAAAATGTTAACTTAGGTAGAGTTGCTGATAATGAGTATAATTTAAAAAGTACTTTCCAATTTGAAGTAGGGGGAAATTTATTTGATGATGAAACTGTCTTGGTTTATAGATTAACCGATATTGTGAATTCGAATACTCCGGTTTGGCAATTGATACCTAGAACAATTTATTTTAATAATGGAGATGTAATAGATTATTATTTTGATTTCAGTAAAGTTGATTTTATAATTACCGCAAGAGGTTCTTTTAATTTATTGAATGCTCCTACTTTTATAAATAATCAAACATTTCGTGTTGTTATAATGCCTTCTGTTTTAGCTAAATCTGTTAATAAAAACGATTTTTCAGAAGTTATGTCTGCTTTAAATTTAAAAGAAAATCAAGTTCAACAGATTAAGTTTTAATTGTAAATTCAATCTATAAAAAAAAGGAAATCTCTCGATTTCCTTTTTTTTATACTTTCTATTTATTGAATTTAAGAATTCTCGGATGAAGTGTTTTCTTCAGAGATTTCTTTTTTGTTCATTTTTAAAGAAACTACAATTCCCGTTAAAAGCGATACCGCAATAAAAGCTAATGATGCCCATTCTGGAACTGCTATAAAATCATGAAGTAGCATCTTGAGTCCCACGAAACTCAAAATAGCAATAAGGCTGTATTCTAAATAGCTGAATCTTTCAATCATATTAGCTAAGAAGAAATACATGGATCGTAGTCCTAGTATGGCAAAAATGTTCGAACTAAAAACCAAGAAAGGATCGCTTGTAATTGCTAAAATAGCGGGAACACTATCAAGAGCAAATACAACATCCATTACTTCAATAATGATCAAAGCAACAAAAAGTGGCGTTGCTACATTTAGGTGTCTTTTTTTTACGAAGAAATGTTCTCCATCTATATGACTGGTTACAGGTATCACTTTTCGTAATGTTCTGTAAACGAATGATTTTTTTGGTTCAAAATGTTCATCTTCTTTAGTGAAAAGCATTTTCATCGCAGTATAAATTAGAAAAGCTCCAAAAATATAAGTGGTCCATGCAAATTTATTAATAAGCAAAACCCCAAAATAGATCATAACTCCTCTAAAAACAATGGCACCCAATATTCCCCAAAACAAAACTCGGTGTTGGTACTTTTTTGGAATTCTAAAAGAATTGAAAACAATTGCGATGACAAATATATTGTCAACACTAAGGGATAATTCGATTAAATACCCGGTGATGAATTTCATCGAGGCTACTGCTGGTTTCAATTGGTCTGGATTTGCAACATAATTGTTGCTGTATAACCAATAGACTACTCCCGAAAACAGAAAAGAAATGCTAACCCAAATGGCAGTCCATTTACTAGCTTCTTTGGTGCTAATAATGTGGGGAGTTTTGTTGAATACGCCCAAGTCGAGTGCAAGAAATAATAAAATAGCGGCTAAAAAAGAGATCCAAACAATCATATAGTATAGTAATAATTAATTTAAAAACGTAAAGATAGTCTTAGAATTTGTTTTTTTTTAAATTATTAACTTAAAATTAGTCTTAATTTAACGAGTTGAGAGAAAAATATCTTTTGTTAAAAATAAGAGTTTAAAAAAACAGTTCTAAAATTATCATGTTTTAAATTGTAGACGAAAATATTGACAATTTGATAATTTATTGATGTTGACCCATAAAAAAATAGAGGTTGGATATTGAGAAAGTCATATTTAAATTATATTTGCAGTGAAATAATAGGGGTTAAATCTAAAAATACATTTTTTATGTCAACAATACGTTTCCAAGCTTTGAAAGAAGCATCGAACAGAAAACCGGTTAAATTTGAAGAAGCTGATAGAAAATCTACGCTTTTTGGTTCAAATGTGTTTAATGATAAGGCAATGAAGCAATATTTAACTTCAGATGCTTTTAAAGGAGTTCAAGGTGCTGTTCAGTATGGAACTAAAATAGATAGAAAATTAGCAGATTATATTGCAATGGGTATGAAAGAGTGGGCTCTCTCAAAAGGAGTTACACATTATACACACTGGTTTCAACCACTTACTGGTACAACTGCCGAAAAGCATGATGCTTTCTTTGAAACATCTTATGATGGTGGAGATGCTGTTGAAAAATTTGGTGGCGCACAATTAGTGCAACAAGAACCGGATGCATCTAGTTTTCCAAACGGAGGAATTAGAAATACATTTGAAGCCAGAGGATATACAGCTTGGGATCCAACTTCTCCTGCTTTTATTTTTGGAACTACTTTATGTATTCCAACGGTTTTTATATCTTATACTGGTGAAGCTTTAGATTTTAAAACTCCTTTATTGAGAGCTTTGACAGCTATAGATGAAGCAGCTACCGAAGTATGTAAATATTTTGATAAAAATGTAAAGAAAGTTACTGCAACCCTAGGATGGGAGCAAGAATATTTCTTGATTGATAGTGCTTTGGCAAATTCTCGTCCTGATCTTATGATGACAGGAAGAACTTTGTTAGGACATACATCTGCAAAAGGACAACAATTAGACGATCATTATTTTGGTGCTATTCCAACTCGTGCTTTGACTTACATGAGAGATTTAGAGCAAGAATGTATGCTGTTAGGTATTCCTGTAAAAACACGTCACAATGAAGTGGCTCCAAATCAATTTGAGTTGGCTCCTATTTTTGAAGAGACAAACTTGGCGGTAGATCATAACTGTTTGTTGATGGATGTTATGCAAAAAGTGGCAGAACGTCATGATTTCAAAGTATTGTTCCATGAAAAGCCTTTCAAAGGAGTAAACGGTTCAGGAAAACACAACAACTGGTCATTGGCAACAGATACAGGCGTAAACTTGTTGAGTCCAAGCAAAACGCCAATGAGTAATTTACAATTTTTGACTTTCTTTATCAATACAATTAAAGCGGTAAATGACAATGAAGCTTTGTTGAGAGCTGCTATCGCTTCTGCAAGTAATGATCACAGATTAGGGGCTAATGAAGCGCCACCTGCAATTATATCTGTATTTATTGGAGAGCAATTGACAAAAGTTTTGGATGAATTAGAAGGTGTAACTGCTGGTAAATTATCTCCTGAGGAAAAAACAGATTTAAAATTGAATGTGGTTGGTAAAATTCCAGATGTTCTTTTAGATAATACAGACAGAAACAGAACTTCACCATTCGCTTTTACAGGAAATAAATTTGAATTCAGAGCGGTAGGGTCAACGGCAAACTGTTCGAATTCAATGACTACTTTGAATGCTATTGTAGGAAAACAATTGAGAGATTTCAAAAAAGAGGTAGATGCCTTGATTGAATCTAAAGACATGAAGAAAGACGATGCAATCTTCAATGTATTGAGAGAATATATCAAACATTCTAAGAAGATCCTTTTTGAAGGAGACGGATACAGTGAAGAGTGGGAAATAGAAGCAGCCAAAAGAGGTTTGAGCAATTTCAAAACAACACCTCAGGCATTGAAAGCCAGAGCTTCTAAACAAGCTTTGGATTTGTTTTCTGAAATGGGTATCATGAATCACATTGAAGTGGAAGCTCGTTACGAAATTGAATTGGAAGAGTATACTAAGAAAATTCAAATTGAAGGTAGAGTTTTAGGTGATATTTCAAAAAATCACGTAATTCCAACGGCTATTCGTTACCAAAACACTTTGATTGAAAACGTAAAAGGATTGAAAGATATCTTTGGTGCTGAATTTGAATCCATTGCAAAAGAACAAATTATCTTAATCAAAGAAATTTCAGGGCATATCGAAGGAATCAATTCTAAAGTGGAAGCGATGACAAACGAAAGAAAGAAAGCAAATACAATGACCGATGCACAAGAAATGGCTGAGGCATATTGTGATAAAGTAAAACCATATTTCGAAATCATTAGAAATCACTGCGATAAATTGGAGTTGTTGGTAGATAATGAGTTATGGACATTGACTAAATACAGAGAATTATTATTTACTAAATAATTCTTTAAAAAGATTTTTTTTTCACCCGACAGGTTTTCGAATCTCGTCGGGTGTTTTTGTATACTATTTTATTTTTTTATACGTTATTCTGATGTAATACTTTATTTACATGAAGTAGCCGTATTTGGTAAAACGTAAAAGTCAATTATGATTTTATAATGACCACATATACAATTTTAAATAACGATAAATAGTTAGTTATGAGAATAAAGCAGTTTTTGATTTTGTTTTTTTTAAATACAATGATTTTGTCTGCCCAAGATAGGCTTGTGTTGTTTTTTGACTTTAATAAAGACGTTATTAATGAAAAATCTAATAAAGAATTCAGCAATTGGCTGGAAAATTCTAAAGATATTGAAATCTTAAATATTCATGGATATTGTGATAGTGTTGATACGAATTTGTATAATAAGGATTTGTCGATAAGAAGAGTTAATAATGTGCTTTCTCTTTTGGAATTAAATAAAGTTCAGATTAATGAAAATTTGAAGTTAAGCAGTTTTGGAGAAGACTTTGTGCAATCCAAAATCCAAAGCGAAAATCGAAAAGTTGAAGTTTTTTTTAAGACAATTCTACCGATAGAAATCAAAAAGGAAGAATCAAAAAAGGCAGTTATTGAAGTAGAGGTAAATAAATCGGAAGTTGGCGACTTACTAAAATTAGAGAATATCAATTTTTTTAATCTTAGTGATATATTGCTTCCGGAGTCGAAACCTGCTTTAGTGGAGTTGCTTTCTGTTTTAATGAAAAATAAAAATGTAGAGATTGAAATTCAAGGACATATCTGTTGCCAAACAAAAGAAGGTAAGTATGATGTTTCTCTTGCACGTGCCAAAAAGATTTATGATATTTTAGTCAAGAACGGAATCGAAAAAGAGCGACTTTCTTATAATGGATTTGGTAGCACTAGACCAATTTATCTATTGCCAGAAAAGAATGAAGAAGAAAGAATTGCTAATAGAAGAGTGGAGATTATGATTGTCAAAAAATAGTCAAATAAATCCTAAACCCTAATTCTGAAATCCTAAATCAAATTTGTATCTTTGCCTCACACAACACAAATTATTTCATGAGTTCAGATACTTCAAAAAGATACGCACAAAGAGGCGTTTCGGCTTCCAAAGAAGATGTGCATAACGCCATAAAAAACATTGATAAGGGTTTGTTTCCTCAAGCTTTTTGTAAAATAGTCCCAGATTATCTAACCCAAGACGATGAATATTGTCTGATTATGCATGCCGATGGAGCAGGAACAAAATCCTCTTTGGCCTATATGTATTGGAAAGAAACAGGTGATATATCAGTTTGGAAAGGTATTGCACAAGATGCTTTAATCATGAATATCGACGATTTGTTGTGCGTAGGAGCAACAGACAATATTTTACTTTCCTCTACCATCGGAAGAAATAAAAACCTTATTACCGCCGAAGTACTTTCTGCTATTATCAACGGAACCGAAGAATTGATAAAAGAACTGGACTCTTTTGGAGTGACCATTCATTCCACAGGCGGGGAAACTGCTGATGTGGGCGATATCGTTCGTACCATTATTGTAGATTCTACCGTAACGGCTCGCATGAAACGTTCGAAAGTAATTGACAACGCAAATATCAAAGATGGAGATGTAATTGTAGGTTTAGAATCATTTGGTCAGGCTACTTACGAAAAAAGTTATAATGGCGGAATGGGAAGCAACGGATTGACCTCTGCGCGCCATGATGTTTTCGGGAAATATTTGGCTGCCAAATATCCGGAGAGTTATGATGCCGCTGTTCCAGAGGAATTGATTTATTCAGGTCAGGTGAAATTGACAGATGCAGTTGAGAATTCCCCAATCGATGCCGGACAATTAGTGCTTTCGCCTACGCGTACTTATGCGCCTATTATCAAGAAAATTTTAGATCAATACGATGCTAAAGACATTCACGGAATGGTACATTGTAGCGGTGGTGCACAAACAAAAATTTTACATTTTGTAGAAAATCTACACATTATAAAAGACAATTTATTCCCGGTACCGCCACTTTTTAAATTGATTCAAGAGCAATCAAAAACCGATTGGAAAGAAATGTATCAAGTTTTTAACTGTGGACATCGTATGGAATTATATGTTCCCGAAGCCGTTGCACAGGATATTATCGCTATTTCTAAATCATTCAATGTCGATGCACAAATCGTCGGAAGAGTAGAAGCAGCCGATACTAAAAAACTAACAATTAGCAGTGAATACGGAACTTTCGAATATTAATTAAGCCGATATTTTTTTGGAGCTAATCCAGCTTCCGAAGGATCGGGACGCTATGTCTTTATGTTCTTAAAGAAAAACATTAAGAATACCGCTCATATCGGGGCTAAAAACAAAATAAGATGTACGAATTACTTTTTTGGAAATATTTAGATGAGGTTTATTTAAACCATCACGAGGTTTATGAAGCCATCGAGGAAAAACAAACTGTAGAAGGATTAGAGGAACTTCCTGTTCAAGTAATCTTGAATAGAATTGCTTCTGTGTTCTCAAAATGGGAAAAAGTAGATGATAACAGTTGGAAAAATAATGCTGGAGTAGGTGCTTTTCAAGTAAAAACGACACCGCAGAGCATTCAGATTGATTGCTATGGTACCGAAGGCAAGACAATGGACACTTTAGTAGATATTATGGAAGAATTCAAATGTCCGCTATACGATCCGCAAGTACCCATGCGTTACGACGAAATGAGTGAATAGATTTTCACTATCTATATAAAATTAAAAGGCATTAAGGGAATTATGAAAAACATAAGGAACTTAATGCCTTAGTGTTTTAATGAAAAAAGAATCCTGAATTTAATAATTGTATCAGATATAAAATATGAATTTCAACTTCTCTCAGAATATAATCCTCGAAGACGAAAGGGTGTTGCTTCGCCCTTTACAGGAATATGATATTGAAAATTTACTCGAAATCTCTATCAAGGAACCCGAAACTTGGGAGTATTCTTTAGTACGGGCCAATGGGAAAGAAAACCTGAAAAACTACATCCAGATTGCCGTTGAAGCAAGAGAAAATAAAACCGAATTTCCCTTTATTGTTTTCGATAAAAAAACGGGTAAATATGCCGGAAGCACTCGTTTTTATGATATCAATTTTGGATTCAAAACCCTGCAATTGGGTTACACTTGGTACGGAAAAGCATTCCGTGGCACAGGATTGAATCAACATTGCAAATTTTTATTGCTGCAATTTGCTTTCGAAACCCTTGGAATGGAACGGGTGGAATTTCGTGCAGATAATAATAATCTTCGAAGTATTGCTGCGATGAAAAGCATCGGTTGTCAAGAAGAAGGCATTTTGCGAAATCATATGCCCATTTTTGGAAGTGAATTGCGCCGTGACACCATTATTTTGAGTATTCTAAGGGAAGAATGGTTTAAGGAGGTAAAGGCTAATTTATTAAAAAGGATTACAGAGTAAAGGAAACAAGAAATTAGGGTTCTTTTTTATCTTCCTTTCTAAAACCAATCAACTTTCTGTACTTAGATTCTGATTCTTTTAGTTCTTCTTCTAGTTTTTTATAATTGCTAATGTCTTTTATGGTTACCACAGCAGCAACCACATTATTCTCTTGATCAATTAAAGGTTTTCCGCTTATAAGAACTCGCTTTTTTTCATGTGTAGTTGGATTCCAAAGTACAACATCAACGTCATTTGTCTCTTCACCGTTTAAAGCGCGTTCCATAGGCAGATTTTGAGACGGAAAAATCGTTTGTTCATCGGGGAAATACAAATCAAAATGCTCTGATAGATTCACAGGTATTTGATTGTCATTTTCAATCCCAAAAATTTCATTGGCCATGTAATTAGCCATGATAACTTCTTTTTCTACATTTGCTACTATGACAGCTTCATTTATATTTTCAATGATTAATTGTAGTTTTTCTTTATTTTGATAAAGCTCATTTATTATTTCTTTCTCTTCTTCTTCTAATCGGACTCTTTCAGTAATATCGCGGGCTACAGAATATAAAATGTCTTTTTTGGTGTCAATATTGACATTCCAGTCCAGCCATTTAAAAGTGCCGTCTTTGCATAACATACGATCTTTAAAATTTACTCCGGGATTTTCTTTTGAAAGTTTGGCTAAGATTTCCTCGACTGCATTTTTATTATCAGGATGGATTAAGTCGATAAATTTTATTTTAGCAATGTCTTTTTGGCTATAGCCTAATGTTCTGGTAAAAGCAGGATTAATTTTGATGAAATGATCATCTTTTGCCACGGTAAGTATATCGAATGCCATATTAAAAAACTGATCAGCCATTTTTAGGGATTCTTCATTTTCAACTAATTTTGTGATATCACGGGCAACGGCATACATTAAACCTGTTCGGCTATCATAAGTGCTTGTCCAGTCTAGCCATTTATAAGAGCCGTCTTTACAAATAGTGTGCGCTCTATGATTTAAAACAGCATTCCCTTTTTGTGATTTTTTCATAGAATCTATAGCATTTCTTTGCTCCTCAGGATGGGTAAATGTCAAAAAAGGGTTGTTGTTCATATCTTCTTGATTGTAGCCAAGAGTCCTTGTAAAGGCTGAATTTATTTTTATAAAATAGTCGTCTTTTGCAACAACAAAAATATCATAGGATATATTAAAAAAGGCATCGGCAATGATTAAAGTGTTTTCAATTTCTTTTTGAGCAGTAATGTCATGGCCAACAGCATAGAATAATCCCGTTTGAAGATCTGAAGAAGCAGACCATACCAATCGTTTGACAGACTTGTCTTTGCAAATCCATCTGTTTTCAAATTGGATGGTTTTACCTCCTGTTTCAAGTTTTTCTACTTCTTTTTGTGTAATTAGTTTGTCATCCGGATGGATGTACGTTAGAAAAGGATGACTCAATAATTCTTCCTCAGTGTATCCTAATGTTTTGCTGAGCGATGGATTAATTCTTATAAGCATATCTTTGGAGGCAATTACCATAATATCCAAAGACATATTAAAGAATTTGTCAGTGCCTTTTGTTGATTCTTCTAGTTTTTTTCTGTCGGTGATGTCAGTAGAAATTCCTCCGATGGCATAAATTAGACCTGATGAATCATACAAGGGAAACTTAACCGCGATATAAGTATGTGGTCCATCCCCTTGTTCAATAATTTCTTCTGTTTTTAATTCTTTTAATGCTTTTACAACTTCAAGATCTGAATTTCGATAGCGCTCCGCCACTTCTTTTGCTAGAAAATTATAGTCTGTTTTTCCTATTATTTCTTCATTCGATATTTTAAATAAGTTACTAAATTGCTTGTTTATCAATAAGTATTCTCCATTGATTTTTTTTATAAAAATAGGATTGGTTGTGTTGTCTATGATTGACTGAAGTAATTGTTTGTTTTCGTAAAGTAAGTCCTGTGAAATTTGTTTGGCATGCAATTGGGAACGAATGATAAAATAAACAATAAACAATAAAATAACGGAGAGGACAAACAAGGAGAGTTCGATCCAATTTAATGGGGAATCCATAACTTGATCTCTTTGCTCTTTCAGTCGTGTGACAAAAATTATACCTGAAGCAATAACAACCAATACGTTGATGACAAATCCAAGGAATATTTTTTTTTCAAAAGAAATTTTCATGAGTTTAAAGTTTTAAACGCGATTTGAGTTAAATCCTGATGAATTGCTTATCTATATGAAAGTTAGTGAATTATATTCAATTTTTGAATCTGTATTTCATTTTTTTGACAGCAAATTAAGTAGCTTTTATAAGTATAATAATCATTGTCTGCGGTGTGAAAAGAAGCAAAAAAACAGTAATGGTTTGTATAATTTTAAAAATACAGTTCTAGTATTTTATCTTTAACTGTTTTCAAATCTCATCAAATTTAAGCTCAATAAGATGACAACAAGAGTGACCCCTACATCTGCGGCAATGGCTAAAACTAAGTTGCTGTAACCTAAAAAAGCTAAGAGGATAAAAAATATTTTTACTGTAATTGCACCGATGGTATTTATTTTTATTCGGGACAATGTTTTTTTGCTAAGACGAATTAAAAAAGGGATAAGAGAAAGATTGTCATTCATCAGAGCAATATTGGCTGTTTCTATTGCGGTATCACTTCCTGCAGCTCCCATTGCAATTCCCACGGTACTTAATGCTAAGGCTGGTGCATCATTTATGCCATCGCCCACCATGGCTACACTGCCGTATTCTTGTAATAATTCTTTTATTTTTTCGGATTTGTCTTCGGGAAGTAAACCGCCAAACACTTTTGTAATGGCTACTTTTTTAGCCACATAATTTGCCGCTTTTTCACTGTCGCCGGTAAGTATTATCAATTCGATATTTTGTGTTTGTAATTGCTTTATTGCGGCAATACTATCTGGTTTTATCTCGTCTGTCAGACCAATAATACCCGCAACACCTTTACCAAAACTTACGACCACACTTGTTTTGCCTTCTGATGCTAATTGTGCTACTATTTTTTCGGCTTCTTCAGTTACTTCATGATATTCTTTGATGAATTCAAGTTTGCCTACAAAAACGGTTTCATCTTCACAAACCAAACATCTTGCTGTAGCTCCTTTCCCCATAAAACTTTTAAAGCCTTCTGCTTTGTGTGGTTCAAAACCTTCTGCTTTGCTTGCGGCAACTATGGCTTGCGCCAAAGGATGTTCAGAAAACAGTTCGGTTCCAGCTGTACAAGCCAAGAGTTCTTCGCGACTGGTACCATTTAATGGAAAAATATCTGAAACGACTGGATTTCCATAAGTGATGGTTCTAGTTTTGTCTAGCGCAATTGCTTTTATTTGCGCCATAGATTCAATGTATTTACCTCCTTTTATCAGAGCTCCTTTTGCGGAAGCATTCCCAATGGCGGCATAGATGGCAACGGGAGTGGAGATAACCAGCGCACACGGGCAGGCAATTACCAGCAGGGTGATGGCTTGTTTTAACCAAAGATCAAAATCCAGATGTAGCACAAAAACCGGAATCACAAAAACCAAAACTGCGATAGCAATAATCGTTGGTGTATAAAATTTAGAAAAGCGTTGAATAAATTTTTGGGTTTCACTTTTTGAGGCTGCTGCTTCAAAGGTGAGTCGGATGATTTTTGAAAAGGTGCTATCAACGGAAAGTTTGGTGGTTTCGATTTCGATAAAATTATTTTTATTGAGCGTTCCCGCAAATAAGGCGTCGCCGGGATGTTTGTCTTTTGGGATGGGTTCTCCTGTAATTGCGGCTTCATCAACGGTGGTTTCCCCAGAAATGATTTTTCCGTCTAGCGGAATCATTTCGCCCGGTTTTACCTGAATGATGGTTCCTACGGCTATTTTGTTAAGGGTAATAGCTTTGTTTTCAGATTTTACAAAAGCAGTTTTGGGAGCCTTACGCACTAATTCATCCAAGGCTGATTTTGAGTTTTCTAAACCGATATCTTCTAGTCGCTCGCCCAAAACATAAAGTACTATAACGACTGCAGCTTCGGGGTATTCACCCAAATAGAAAGCGGCAATAACCGCAATAGTCATCAGCAAATTGATACTGCTAAATTGAAGTTTGAAAATGGCTTTTATACCATTTGTCAAAACCTCATGACCAATACCTATAATAAATGCGGCAAAAACAAAAGGACCATAAGGCATCGGAATAGAAATGCCAATAAGCGATAAAATTTCTAAAATAATCACAATGCTGATAGCTAGCAGGAGAAAAAGAAATTTTTTATCGTTTATTGGCAGTTGCATAATTTCAATTTTCTATTCTAATTAATGTTTTGCTGCTTGTTTAAAAGAATAGGCGTTCCAAAACCAATTTGCTCTAATTTTTTAAGTTGGGTTTCTGCGTCACCTACAATTAAATAGATCATCTTGTTAGTGTTTAAATATTTTTTTGAAAGCTTTTTTATGTCTTCTATAGAAATATTCTTCACCGTATTTTCTCTTTGTTTGGCGTAATCATTAGGGAAATTGTAGTTGCTGATTTCATAAAGCATTTCCAATTTCGAATCCATTGTTTCAAATGCTCTGGCATTACTTTTAATCAGATAACTTTTAGTGACATCTAGATCATTTGCATTAAAATTGGCGCCATATTGATCTACAATTTCTTTTATTAAATTTACTGATTCGTAAGTTACATTTGAACGCACTCCGCTATAAATTGCAAATGGACCTTTGGTATTGGACCCATCAAAAGATGAACCAATTCCGTAAGTATAACCTTTTCCTTCGCGCAATTCTTGGGTAAGTTGTGACGAAAAACCTCCGCCTCCTAAACGGTAATTCATGATGTCAGCAGGATAAAAATCAGCATCTGTAGCGGCAAGAGCCGGGTATCCTATTCGGATTACTGATTGTTTGGCACCGGGAACATCGTAAAAGTAAATTTTAGAACTTTCTGGGGCATCGGCTACTTTTATTGCCGGGAATGTTACTTTTTTAGACTTCCAGTTTTTATTTAAATCGGCTAACGAACGATTTACTTCGGCTTTTGATACAGCTCCTACAATTTGGAAATCAGAAACAACTGGCGAGATATTTTGGTTGTAATAGTCTTTCAAATCAGTAAGGCTGATGCTATTGATTGAATTTTCGGTTCCGATGCGATTATTCGATAAAACAGATTCTTTTCCGTAAACTAATTTTCGGAATTCATTTCTGGCAATATTGTTTGGATCTGCTTTTTGTTGTTGAATTTGGCTTAAAGTACTTTGTTTTATCAAATCAAATTCTTTGGCATCCCAACGAGGCTGCAAAAGGATTTCCTGAACTAATTTCATTGTTTGGTCGTAGTTCTTCGCCAGTGTATTCCCTTTAATCAAAATAGATTCATCGGTTGCCGAAGCTTTGATTGTGGCTCCAAGGCTTTCAATGGCATTTTCCAATTGTTCTGGCGTTTTGTTTTGCGTTCCTTTTGTCATCAATTCGGCAAGCATTTTTGAAATACCAATTTTCGATGCATTTTCCAATAACATTCCGCCTTTAATTTGTAATTGAAATTCTACCAAAGGCACTTCCTGATTTTCGATTCCAAAAAGACTTAAACCAGATGATAATTTGTCTTTCCAAACTGATGGCAATACAACATCCGGACTTTTCCCATAAGCAGGTTCTATGCTTCTGTCAAATTTGGAAGGCGTTTTGGCATAAGTTGCTGCAATACTGGCATCAAAAGCTTCTTCTTTGCCTTCAATTATTTTTTCTTCAACAACCTTGGCTAAGACTGAGCCTTTAAGTGCTAAATTGGCTTCGCCTTTCGGCACGAAACTCGTTGCAATAAAATGTTGGTCTTTTATGTACTTTTTATAAACGCGCATCACATCTTCGGTCGTTACTGCAAGGATATTTTTTACGTCTTGATTTATAAAATCAGGAGTTCCAGCAAAGATTTCATATTGAGCTAACTGAAATCCTTTTCCTAAAACACTCGATAGTCCGTTGTAAAAATCAGTTTCTTGTCCGGCTTTAATTCGGCTTAGATCTTGTTGAGAAATACCTTCTTTTTCAAAGTTTTTGAAGGCTTCGTTTACACCATTCATAACAGTATTTAAATCCGTTTTGTCAAAAGCAACAACTTTGAGGATGTATTGTCCTGTTAGTTCAGAATTGTATTGAGAGAATCTTACTTCATCGGTCAATTTTTGGTCTTCCACCAAAGTTTTGTATAAAGGTGCTTTTTTTCCTCTTGAAAGATAAGTTGCCAAAACTTCCAACGCATAGCTGTCAGGGTGGTATTCATAAACCGAAGGCCAGGTTAGGGTAAGTTGTGGTAAACGCGCAAAATTATCTTCGTAGTATAATTTTTTAGTTTCGGTCAGGGTTACGGGCTGTTTTTCCATTTTCGGAATGCTTTCTCCACGTTTAATTTCGCTGAAATATTTTTGTACCCAAGCCTTGGTCTGTTTTACATCAAAATCGCCTGCAATGGTTAGGGTCACATTGTTAGGGACATACCAACGATTGTAGAATTCTTTTACGTCCTGAAGGGAAGCATTTTGTAAGTCTTCCAAAGAACCAATTACCTCCCAATGGTAGGGATGGTTTTCAGGGTACAAATTGGTATTGATTACAGAAAAATTATTCCCGTAAGGCTTATTGTCGTAACTCTGTCTTTTTTCATTTTTTACGACTTGTTTTTCTTTGGCAAGTACAGGATCTGTAACGGTATTGATGAAATACCCCAGTTTATCGGCTTCTGCCCAAATCATTTTTTCTAAAGCATCTTTAGGGACTGTTTGATAGTAATTGGTGCGGTCTCGGCTTGTTGATCCATTGGCACCGGAGCCTCCAATACGGGCACTCATTTTATCTAATCCGCCTTTACCCAGATTCTCTGATTCCAAGAAAAGCAAGTGTTCAAATAAATGAGCAAATCCAGTTCGGCCGGCTTTCTCTCTTGCCGATCCCACATGACAGGTCAAAGCAACGGCAACAACAGGATCAGATCTATCAATGTGTAAGATTACTTTGAGGCCATTGTCTAAAGTGAATTGTTCAAATTCCACTTTGAATTCTTTTGATTTAGCCGTTTTACCATCCTTCTGTGAATAGGAAACAAATACCGTAAATAGGAGAATTGGGAGTGTTAGAAACTGGAATGATTTCATTTTAAAAATTTAAATTATTGTTTTTAAAGAACCGACTGATTAAAACAGGATTTGATGTTGTGTCAGAATAGGCTGCTGTTTTTTTGATAAAAAGTACGCTACCTATTTTTTATAACGGGAACGAAGTTAAGAAAAAATAGTGTTTAGATTTGTTAATGTAAGATTTTTTCCAATAGTGCGAAATCGGAGGTAAATATGAAAAAGCAGCTGTTTTAGGTAGCTTATTTATAGAGTTTTATTATCAATCCTTCTGCTCAGATTCAGATATTCATATCCGGATTTTCAATATCTGCTGACAAGGAATCTTGTCGATGTGGTTTGGGAGCAATTATTTTGACTGAGTTTATATTTTTTATTTGGGATAAAGTTTCGATGCAGTTATCAACCATTTCTTCGGTGGTGCGTTTTATATAGTCACTTTTTTTAAATTGCATTACATTTTTGTCCATGTCTTCAGCTGTCCAGCCTCTGCTCCAGCCTACGAAACTGAAAGGGGGAAAAATAAATCCTAAATCGGTAAAAAACCACATTAATTGACCGGCAACAGATTGGATATTGTCTTGTCCTCCTGTAATAATGAAAGCCGCTACCTTATTTTTGATTAATATTTTTTTCTTGAGGGTGATTTGATTTTGTACCGTATTGAGGCGTTCCGCCATTTTATAATACAAAGACGAAGGATTTCCCCAACGGATTGGAGTGGCTAATAAAACCACATCGGCCCACAAAACCATATCACGATATAGCTGTGTCATGCCGTCTTTGGGATTCATTTCGGTGATACTGCAAGGCCAAGTACACGCATTCATATGCTGAGAGTAATAACCTTCACAATGCCTGAATTTCAATTGCCGTAGTTTGATCATTTTTGTTTGCGCCCCATATTTTTCGCTAGCATAGGCCAATGCTTTTTCAAGTGCGTCTTCGGATGTGCTAAATCTTGCCAGATTATCATTCATGTTAGTGGTAGAAATCCCCAATATGTTTAAAGAGCTTGCTGTTGTTTGGTATTTTAAATGAATTAAATCCTCCAAGGCACTTAAATCGTGGGTGGCTTTTTTTGCTTTTACGATAGGTTCTTCGCTTATTAAAATAGCATCGCCATCTATTTTTATCTGATAAACAGATTGTTGGTCTTTGTAATCAAAAGGCGCTTTACCTGTTTCAATATTATATTCCCAACCATGCCATGGACAGGTCACATAAGTGCCATCATATTTATTTTCGACACAGCCTAAGCCTAAAGGACCTCCTTTATGCAAACAAGCATTTCCTATGGCCGTGATTTTTCCATTGAAATGAAACAGAACTACTTTTGAATTTTTTAGCTGTACGATCTTACTGCTGTCTTCCGGAAATTCAGAAAGAGATGCTACTTTTATGAAATTCATTTTCGAATGATTTAATGCTTGAAATGAAAAATTGTGTTACGATCTTAATCCGACTTTTTAGACTTTTTTTAGTTGGTCAATGTTAGTTGTATGGCCTTACTTTTTGTTTATAGCTGTTTGTAATTCAGTGTTATAGCAAGCTGAATGTTTTCGGCTTTATAAAGATAGTGAAAAAGCAATTAATTGCAAAAGGACGAAAAGGAGAGAGGAGTTTTAGAAATTGTTTATAGAGATGGATACAGAATAAAGAATTATTTGAAAAGTATACCAAGCGCATTTAGTTTTAATGAGATAATTTTTGAGGTATGTTTTGCTTTTACTTTGTATTAGATAAAAAATAAATTATAGCGCACTTTGCGAAAAACTTTGCGAACTTTGCGGTAAAACAAGAGAAAATGAAAATAAACCTAAAGAACGGAATTGACAAGCTCATTTTCGGGATGAAGCAAAAGGATGTTACCGCAGTTTACGGTAAGCCGGATAGAAACTACAAGGATGAGGATGATAACGTAATTTTTGCCTATAATGCGCTTAAAATTCGATTAACGTTCTACAAAGACGAAGAGTTTAAACTGGGCTACATGGTGGCTTCCAGCGCGGCTTTGGAATTATTTGGTAACAAAGTTATCGGTCGAAACATTAATGATGTTAAGAAAGACATGGTAGCCAAAGGAATTACTAAATTCACCCAAGAAGAGTTTGATACGTTTGAAAATTATTTCAATGAAGAAAACTGGATTATCCTGCAAACCGAATTTGACGAGGTAGTGAAATTTGAAATTGGTGCTATCATCAATCAAAAAGACGAATTTGACTGGAAATTCCCGGCTAAAAAGTAATTTGTATCCCTAAATAACAAAACCCGATAGTTTATAGCTATCGGGTTTTTTGTCTAAAAAAGGCTGTAATAATTCTTTTCTGGATTAGTTTTTTAGTAATTCATAAATTCTAAAGTCTTTATTACCATTAGCGTTTATCTCTATTGCGGTTACTTTCTTTAATTGTTTAGAAGGAATTACGATGTAATTTTCAGAACCTTTATAGATTTGTGTTTTTTTACCTTGCTTGCTAATTTGATAAATTTCAAAAGGCTTGTTGTTGTTTTGCAAAAGCAGACTAATCGTTTTTGTTTCCTTGCTTAATGATATAGGCAGGTTTAGATTATCTTTAGCATTCAGTTCTAAGTAGGTTGCAATCGAATAATCTTGAACGTAGACCGTTTGATCGGCATTTTTATTTTCGGCTTCCACAATTATTTTAAATTCTTTTAGGAAAAAACTCTTACTATTTGCGGAGTTGTTTTTGTAACGGATGTGTTTTATACCATCGGCCAAAACTTTAAGGTTTCTTTTTCCTTTTTTCTGCTCCACATTTAAGATTTGCCAATTAAGACCATCAACCGAAGTTTCAAATGCTCCACCTTCCAGCAAATTATTGGATTCTAAATTAAAATAAAATTCTTTTGCTTTTAAGCTTTTGTCAATGTGAATTCCTAGATATTCTTGTGAATTCAGATTTATAACCTCCAAAATAGGGGATATGGCAATACTGGTATTGCTTAATTGCAAAGGTTGGTTTTTTAGTTTTTCGGTATTGTTGATCAAGGCTGTAGAACTGTTTTTTTCAAAATTTGCGGCAGCTGGGATAAAATAGCTTTGAGTTTGATCAAAAATAGTCTTAACAAAAGGCATTAAAACCAAAGAACCTGTTTTTACTCCCGGCTGGTAAGGGTTTTGGTTGAAGGTTTTGTCTACTAAATGGATGCTGTCTAAAAGCGCTTCCACTTTTAAATAACTATTCCAAGCCAAAGCCTTATTTTCGGCTTGTTTTGCCTCAAGCATATTTATAGTTTCTAATCCTGCTTTTCCTAATAAGTTAAATTGTGTTAACCAAGGATCAATTTCACGAATCAGATTTTTATTGAGAGATTTGCTGCGCAGTTCCTTGGAAACCGGAATAATATGTTCAAATTCAGTTTTAATTTTTGTCGCTAAGTCCTGCAAATAACTTCCGTTTTTATATGCCGCTAAAAAAGACTCTACCGCGGGTTTTATGATTACCGATTCGTCTCTTCTGTAACGATGTCCATTTGGGCCTAAATCACTATTGTGTTCATTGAATAACTGAAATGCCGTTGCTGCTTCTGGCATAATATATTTTGCCGCTGCATGCCAAGCCGACATTGGCTCGTAACTCTTTAGATTCCAAGAATACAAAGCAACGCTAAATAATGCCAATTTAGAGGCTTCGGCTCGCTCCATAGGATTGGAAACAAATCCCGATAAATCATTTTTAATCGTAGTGTCAAGACCATAAGCCGCGCCCATCAACAAATGATCGCGAACGTAATCGCTTACAGGAAAGTTCCACCAAATGTAAGCTTTGCGTTTAATTCTTTTATTGATCCAGTCTAAATCGGCTGCGCTAACATCATCGATAACTCTGTCACCCGTCCACATCACTTGAATCGTAGGATGTAATTTGTCTCCCAAAATGTCTAAATAAGTATTTGGTTTTGGGTCAGACCAGGCTTTGTTGTATTCTGTTGGGCACATGATTAAAGGCAAAACATCTTTTTTCTTTTCAACGAATTGACTTTGTAGATAATTCAATAATTGTGCTTGTTTTTCGGCTTTGGTACCTTCTCCTGAAATATCATCAAAAAATACGGCAAAGGAACGCACGCCTAAATCGTACATCCATTCGAATTTGTTTAAAATGGCTAAACTATCTGTTTTATTCCATTGAATGTCTAAGCCCGGATGAATGGCCCAAGTGAAGTCTACTTCATTGTTCTTAGCTTCTTGAACGAGTTCCTTAATTTGCTTCGCATTTTCTGATGGATAAGGTTTTCTCCAGTTTGGTGAGGAATGGTATGGGTCATCTTTTGGACCGTAGATATAAGTGTTTAATTTTAACGCTCCATAAAATTTAAATTGCGAAATGCGGTCTTCATGGCTCCAAGGAGTTCCGTAAAAACCTTCAACAGAACCACGTGACAAAACATCTGGGAAATCTGTGATGTCAACTAAAGGCAGACTATTGTCTTTTTTTAATTGCTTTAAGGTTTGCAACGCATAAAAAGCAGATCTATTATCAAAAACACCAATTTCTATAGCCTGAGGAGTGATTTTCAACGTAAATCCTCCGGATACATTTAGGTTTTTATCGGCTTTTTTTAAAGGATTAATGATTATGGCTAATGGTTTGCTTCCACTTTTATTGTTAAATAGCTCGTTTAATAAATTTAAACTATTGGATTTTAATTTAAAATTACCCGCTAATTGATAAGGTACATCGGAACTGATTTTTTGTTCACCAAGGTTTATTATCTGTGGACTTGGGTAAATGTTGTGGCTGCTATTTTGCGTCCAGCCAGTATTTGCAAAAGATAAAATTAAGGCAGTTAATAAGAGTTGTTTTAGTTTCATTTTTGGGTCTAAAGGTTAATAGGGCTTGAATAAGTTTTTATAAGATATTTCGGGTTTACATAAAATAATAAAGAGTCGAACCCAAAAGGGTAAATATATATGATTTACCTTTTACGAAAAAATGTTTTTCTTCTAAAAAAGTGATAATTCATTTTAAAAGAAGTTGAGAACTTGATTTAAGCTTGCAGTATTTTTTTTTGTAAATAAAAACTTAAATAGGCTAATATTATTATTGAATTGTTACTTTTGCAAAAGATAAAATAATCAGTAAGGCTTTGCTATTATTGACTTTTAGAAACGGGCGTAGTTCAAGGGTAGAATAGCGGTCTCCAAAACCGTTGATGGGGGTTCGAATCCCTCCGCCCGTGCAAGAAATAAATCACAGTCCAGAGTTGTAGATTTATAAAGGAGTATAAGTTGCTAATATTTTAATGAAATTTGAAATAGCAGCGCATAAAAAACCCGACAGTTTATTAAAACTTGTCGGGTTTGTTTATTTTAGTTCTTAGTAAAAAACTGTTTTTATTATTTTGAAGTTGTTGGTTTTTCAAACATTTCCAATTCAAACACAAGATTAGCATTTGGTGGGATAACACCACCAGCACCTCTTTCGCCATAGGCTAATTTAGATGGGATAAATGCTACTACCTTGTCACCATAAGACATTAATGATAATGCTTCAATAAATCCTGGAATCATACCGTCCTTTTTACCGGCTTCAAAAGGAAAAGCTTGGTAGCCATTTTGAGCGGCTCTGTTTTCGTCATATTTCCCGTAGGTTTTAGAAACGTCCTCATAACTGCTGTCAAATAAGGTTCCGTCTTCAAAATATCCGGCATAGTGAAAATAGAAAGTCGTTCCATCGGCAGGTTTTAAACCCTTTCCTTTTTGAACTATTTTGTATGTTAAGCCTGAAGGAGTCGTGGTTGTAGTAGCTTTTGTTGTTGCCAAGTAAGCGGCTTTAGCTGCAATAACAGGGCTATATTTCTCTAGGTATACTTTTTTCTTTTCAGCTTCAGCTGCCAGCTGTTTGGCTTTATTTTCAGCTTCTACTAAGGCTTGTTTTTTGGCATCGTCGGCTTTATCTCCATAATAATCAGAGAATACTTTTGTGGCATTGAACTGCTTTGCCAAAGTTCCTCTTCTGGCAATAGTAATTTTTGTAATTACGTCATTTTGAACAATGCTGTTTACTATTTCCATTCCTTTGGTTACATGTCCAAAAACGGTGTGCTTCCCGTCTAGCCAAGATGTTTGTTTATGAGTAATAAAAAACTGACTTCCATTGGTAGCTGGTCCCGAATTGGCCATAGAAAGAATTCCTGGTTTGTCGTGCTTCAAGTCGGTGATTTCATCCTTGAAAGAATAGCCTGGTCCGCCAGATCCATTTCCTGAAGGATCACCACCTTGAATCATAAAATCATTGATGACTCTGTGGAATTTTAAACCATCAAAAAAAGGTTTTCCTTTTAATTTTTCGTCAGTAACAAAAGTGTTTTTTCCTTCAGCAAGCGAAATAAAGTTTGCTACTGTAATAGGCGTTTTTTTATATTCTAATTGAATAACAATATCTCCTTTGTTAGTCGAAATAGTTGCAAAAATTCCCTCAGCAACCACAGGAGCTTTAATTGTTTTCTTAATTGTAGCAACAGGTTTTTTTGATGAAACGGGTTTCTTTGTCGTTTGTGCCTGCATATTTAGCATTCCGATGAAAGCTAATAATAAAAGTTTGAATTTCATTTTTTTAAAATTTAAAGTTTAATTTTTTTGTCCATTGAATTATTGAGGGGCTGTCTCTAATAATTCGATTTCAAAAATAATATTAGCGTTTGGTGGTATTATGTCACCTGCTCCACCTGCTCCGTAAGCCAAATGAGAAGGAATAAATAGTATTGCTTTATCGCCAAAAGATAGTTTTTCCAGTCCTTCGATAAAACCAGGAATCATCCCATCTTTTTTTCCTGCTTGAAAGGGAATGGGTTGGTAACCTCCTTGAGCTGCTCTGTTCTCATCATATTTACCAAAAATTTTGGCTACACTTTCTATGCTGGTATCAAATAAATGACCGTCTTCAAGAAAACCGGCATAATGAATATATAATGTTGCTCCTTTAGCAGGCTT
Source organism: Flavobacterium sp. W1B (assembly GCF_047344965.1). NCBI lineage: Bacteria > Pseudomonadati > Bacteroidota > Flavobacteriia > Flavobacteriales > Flavobacteriaceae > Flavobacterium > Flavobacterium sp. W1B. The sequence continues at coordinate 3,258,459 of NZ_CP178845.1, read as the reverse complement.
TTTACCGTCAGCTTTCTTAGTGATAACGTATTTAAGTCCAGAGGAGGTTTTTGTTGCTTTGCTTTTTAGGGCATTAAAATATTTTACTTTGTCATCACGAACGTCTTTGTATTTTTCGTCGTATATTTTTTGATTTTGAGCCTCAATAGCCTGCTTGTTTTTTTGATTTTCAGATTCAACAGTGAAGTAATCAGAAAATGTTTTAATGGCATTAAACTTTTTTGCAGCTTCGCCTTTTCTTATAATGGTGATTTTTTTGATGAAATCGTCCTGTACAATTTTGTTTACAACTTCCATTCCTTTATCAACCACATGACCAAAAATAGTGTGTTTCCCGTCAAGCCATGGTGTAGCAAGGTGCGTAATGAAGAACTGGCTGCTGTTAGTTGCAGGACCGTTATTGGCCATGGCCAAAACGCCTCCATTATCAAATTGCAAATCAGAAATTTCATCTTTAAATTTATATCCGGCATCGCCAGAACCTGTGCCTAAAGGATCTCCTGTTTGTATCATAAAGTCATTGATGACTCTGTGAAACTTCAAACCATCAAAAAAGGGTTTGTCTTTTAGGTTTTTATTGGTAACAAAATCATTATTTCCTTCGGCCAAAGTAACAAAATTAGCTACCGTAATAGGTGCTTTTTCATAATCTAATGATACAATGATATCTCCTTTGCTTGTTTCAATTTTAGCATACAAGCCATCTGGAAGATTGTTGTATTCCTCTTTACAAGAATATAAAGTAGTGATTGCGAATAATACGAGTAAGATTCTTTTTTTCATAACTATTTACTTAATTATTTAATGGTGTTTTTTTTGGGTTTATTTGATCAGTAATGGTTTTATTATTCTAAACTATCGGTAATTGTTTTTTTTGTGGGATTAGCATCAATAATCGGACTTGATTCTTTTTCTTTTTTATAAACCGATTCGGGTTTGAAATCACGTAGCGTAACTGTACAAAGTAATGGCTGGTTTACGCCTATTTTTTTATTGTCGCCATGATATCCATAAGCTATATGAGATGGGAAAAGGAAGTTTACTTTTTCGTTTTTATGCATTAATTTGATTCCGTCTCTTAATCCCATCATGATGTCTTGCTTGTCTACGCGATAGGTTTGGGGTCTTAATTCTAATTCAGAGTATATAATATTGCCTTTTAGGTCTTTTATCTCATAATCAAAAAAAGCAATATCACCCTTTTTAGGAGTCAAGGTGTCTAGTTCATTTTTAGTTTCATAAGAATACCAATAGCCTTTGGTTGAAGTGAAATATTCAATCGTAGGTGTGCTTTTGATGAGGGCTTTGATTTGATCTTCTTCGGTTGCTACTAATTTTTTATTTCGGACTACCGATTTTTTCATAAAAGAACCAGAGCTATGCGAAATAGGTCTACGAACTTCTTGTTCCTGTTTACAACTCGAAACGAGTATAGATAAAATGAATGAGATGGAAATAAAATGCTTTAATTTCATGATGTTCTATAGCGTTAGTTTTGTTACTAAATCTTCAAATTTGGCAATTGTTTCTTCCATTGATACTTCTGATTTTCCTCCTGCAGCATTCTGATGTCCACCTCCGTTAAAATGATCTCTGGCAAACTGATTGACATCAAAATTACCTTGAGAACGGAATGATATTTTGATGATTTTTTCTTCTTTATTTTCGATAAAAATAGCCGTAAAAACAATTCCCTTTATCGTTAATCCGTAATTTACAATGCCTTCGGTGTCTCCTTTAACATAACCAAATGTATTTAATTCATCTTGGGTTAGTGTCGTATAAGTAGTCTTATGATCTGTTAGGACTTTCATGTTTTGCAACGCTCTTCCCAATAACTGCAAACGGCTGTAAGAACTGTTCTCAAAAAGCAAACTTGGGATTTTGGTGTTTTCTACACCTAAATCGATCAATTCGGCTACAATTCGGTGCGTATTTCCTGTAGTACCAGGAAAGCGGAAAGAACCGGAATCTGTCAAAATTCCTGTATAAATACAGGTTCCGATAGTTTTGTCTATATCTTCTTTTTTTCCAAGGAAAGAGATGAAGTTGTAGATCATTTCGCAAGTTGATCCAAAAGAAGTGTCAGAGTAAGTATAAGCAGCGTAATCATCAGGTTTTTGATGATGATCGATCATGATAAACGGCGCTTTTTGCTGGGCTAATACTTGCTCCATGTCTGTACCAGTACGATGCAAGGCATTAAAATCCAATGTAAAAATCAGATCAGTTGCTTCAAGGATTTTAGTGCAATTTTCCTTGTCTTTTTCGAATATTTTAACGGTTTCTGAGCCAGGAAGCCAAGCCAAGAAATCAGGAAATTCATTTGGGGCAATCACAATAGGTTCGTGATTGTTCTTTAATAAAAAATGGTATAATCCTAAGGTAGATCCCATAGCATCTCCGTCAGGTCCTCTGTGCGGGATGATTACAATTTTTTTTGGTGTTGCCAATAACAACTTTATCGCTTGAATGTCTTGTATTTTCATAGTCTGCGAAATTACATTTTTTAATGTAAAGTTTTAAATCATTTAAAAATTAACATGCTTTTTCATATTAGAAATCATCTAATTTTCTTCTTTTAAATTTTTCGTACAAATGATATTTAGGTCCTTTTAAAAGTTGTGAATGGTAAATCCCCACTGAACCCGATGCGAAATAAGCAATAAAACAGGCTGTTCCAATAAATAATGCACTTTCTATGCCAAAAAGTTCTATTCCCATTACTGTGCATGCTATTGGCGTATGGGTTGCTCCCGAAAAAACAGCTACGAATCCCATTCCTGCTAATAAGGCGATAGGGAGAGGAATAAAGAGAGATAAAGTACTTCCTAATGTGGCGCCGATGAAGAAAAGAGGAGTTACTTCGCCACCTTTAAATCCCGCACCAAGCGTAAATCCAGTAAACAATATTTTGAGTAAAAAAACGTAATTTTCACTTGGTTTCGAAAAGGATTCTACGATAACGGGAACACCTAGACCAAGGTATTTTGTGGTTCCTATAAAATACATGATAATAGCAAACAACAGCCCGCCAATAAAAGGGCGAAGTGGAGGATATTTTATGTTTTTTGCAAATAGTGCGCCCCAATAATGAGTGCTTCTGGAAAATAACATGGCCGCTAATCCAAACAGAATACTTACAGGAATAATCCAAAGCAACGTTTCTAGGCTTATATCCGGAACCAAGGGAATTGTGTAATGAATGTGTTTTACTTCCCAGAATTCTACTGTAAAATAGGCGATGAACGCAACCAAAAATGATAAGATACTGCTTTTTAAACTAATTCGGCTAAAATACAAAACCTCTAACGCAAACAAAGCGCCGGCTAATGGAGTTCCAAAAACCGAAGCAAATCCGGCGCTGATGCCTAGAATAATAAGTGTCTTTCTATCAGAAGTATCGAGTTTGAAAATCCGGCGGAATTGATCGGCTATGGCGCCTCCCATTTGTACGGCAGTTCCTTCGCGACCGGCTGAGCCTCCAAAAAGATGAGTTATTAAAGTCCCGATAAGCACTAATGGTGCCATTTTTAAAGGAATTGTCTTTTGAGGATTTTCGTATTCTTCCAGTAATAAGTTATTGCCTTTTACAACTTCTTTTCCATAATAATGATAACTCAATCCTACTAGGAGTCCGCCAATTGGCAAAAGCCAAATAATCCAATTATTGTGCTCTCTAATTTGTGTCACCCATTCTAAGGCCACTAGAAAAAAAGCCGAAGCAGAACCGGATAAAAAGCCTATTAGGATACAAATGAAAAGCCATTTGGTAAGAAGTGGTATTGTTTTTTTTATTTTTTCTAAATTCATTCGTTTCAATACGAAAATTGACAAGTAATTTTTGGCTAAAGTATTACAATCCTTCTTGAATTAGTGGTTTTTCGGTGACAATGGCGGTAAATTCTATTTCCACTAAATATTCGGGAGCCATTAATTTACTGATTTCATAAAATCCGGTTGCTGGTTTTATGTCCTTAAAAAATTTAGCGTGAGCGCTCGCAACGGCATCAAAAGTAGTAATGTCAGTTGTGAATATTCGGGTTCGAATAACGTCTTTCATACTTACATTAAGATCCTTAAGTACTTTTTCGACTCTTTTTAGGATGTTCAGTGTTTGAGCATGAGCGTCATCGGCTTTTACAATTTCACCATCAACAATTGCAACTGTTCCGGATACTTCAATAATGTCTCCAATGCGAACCGCTCTGCAATAACCCATTTTCTCTTCCCAAGGAGAGCCTGTTAGTATGTTTTCTCTTTTCATTTTGATTCTTTTTTGGATTTAGATTTTAAGAATACTAACTAATTTAAAGTTTGGTATATTTTTTGCCATTTGTAAAAATAGTAAAATAAAGAATACTGATTTTATATAAAAAGGCGATTTTCAAAAAAGGATTTAAAGTGTTTTATACTTTATTGGAAAATAAATTTGAAAATTTGATGTTATAAAAGAAAGTTAATTAACAGCATTTTTAGGTTTTTATACCATTGGTTTTTTATTTTTAAAAAATTACACAATTGATTATTATAGATTATAAAATTATGAAGCGAATACTCTTTTATGTTTTAATACTAGGATTGTCGGTAAAAGGATACTCCCAAAATGAATTTAATTCTAAGTTCAAAGCGATACCACCTATAGATACCAAGTTTAAATCTAAGAAGGTTAAGCCTCCTGTTGCTGAGCCTCCAAAGGTTGTTGCGCCCGATGTTCCAAAAAAACCGAATCCTTCTGCGCTAATAGAGAAACCTGTTACTATTTCGATGATTCCTAAAAATGAATTTATTAATCCGGGAGATGCTATTAGAGATAAACTAAATAAAAAAGAAGAGCCATCGGAAGGGATAGTTTATAGAAGAAATCAAAATCTGGGAGATTTTAAAACCACAGCCGTTACCGCAAAAGTGATGTATCGTGATGCCGCTTATGTGGATGGCGATCAGATTCGTGTGTACTTGAATGACAAAGTGATTCAATATCAAGTGAATTTAGATAGTAACTTTCAAGGTTTTGAAATAAAACTGGAAAAAGGTTTTAATAAAATTGATTTTGAAGCTCTGAATCAAGGTAGTTCAGGACCAAATACAGCTGAGTTTAAGGTTTATGATGACAAAGGAGTTTTGATATCGGCTAGTCAGTGGAATCTTGGAACTGGATTTAAAGCAACTCTAATTCTTACAAAAGAGTAGGTTGTAATTGTGTTTTTTATTGAGATTCTGTTTTTTGGGTAAAAAGACAGAATCTCAATAAAAGATTTTTCTTTCAATATTATCCTATTTTAAAGAACAACAATCTTCAAAATACTTGATGTTTATTGGGATATAAATAAATTTTAATTTTTTCAAATTTCAATTTTTCAATTCCAAATATAAAAAGTATTTTTGCGCATGCAACACAACGTACTTATTTTAGATTTCGGATCGCAATATACTCAGCTTATTGCGCGTAGAGTTCGCGAATTAAATATATTCTGCGAAATTTTCCCATACAATCATTTTCCGAGTGATTTATCAAGTTATAAAGCCGTAATTCTTGGAGGAAGTCCATTTTCTGTTAGAGGAGAAGATGCACCACATCCTGATTTATCTCAAATTAGAGGCAAATTGCCTGTACTTGCCGTATGTTACGGGGCGCAATATTTAGCTCACTTTAGTGGTGGGGAAGTAGCTGCTTCAAATACGAGAGAATATGGTAGAGCTAATTTATCTTTTATAAAAGAGAATGAAGTTTTCTTTGAAGGTGTTTCAGAGAATAGCCAAGTTTGGATGAGTCATAGCGACAGTATAAAAGCCTTGCCAGCAAATGGAGTAAAGCTTGCTAGCACTCATGATGTAGAATTTGCTGCTTATAAAATTGAGGGCGAAACTACTTACGCCATCCAATACCATCCTGAAGTTTTTCACTCTACTGATGGATCAAAAATGTTAGAGAATTTCTTGGTGAAAATTGCCGAGGTTCCTCAAAATTTCACGCCAGGTGCTTTCGTTGAAGATATGGTTGCTGAACTTAAAGAGAAATTGCAAGACGACAAAGTGGTTCTTGGACTTTCAGGAGGAGTAGATTCTACTGTAGCTGCGGTATTATTGAACAAGGCTATCGGGAAAAACTTATATTGTGTTTTTGTAAATAACGGTTTACTTCGTAAAAACGAATTCCAAAATGTATTAGATCAATACAAAGGAATGGGATTGAACGTAAAAGGAGTAGATGCCGGAGATCGTTTCTTGTCAGAACTTGCCGGAGTAAGTGATCCGGAAACCAAGCGTAAAATTATCGGTAGAGTTTTTATCGAAGTTTTTGATGATGAGTCGCATCTTATTGAAGATGTAAAATGGTTGGCGCAAGGAACAATATATCCTGACGTTATTGAGTCGGTTTCTGTAAAGGGACCTTCTGCAACTATCAAATCGCATCATAATGTTGGTGGATTGCCAGATTATATGAAATTGAAAATTGTAGAGCCGCTTCGCATGCTTTTTAAAGATGAAGTACGTAGAGTAGGGGCTAGTCTAGGAATTGATCCAGAATTGTTAGGAAGACATCCTTTCCCAGGACCAGGATTGTCAATCCGAATCTTAGGAGATATTACGCCAGAGAAAGTACAAATTTTGCAAGATGTAGATTCTGTATTTATTGAAGGCTTGAAATCTTGGGGATTATACGATAAAGTATGGCAAGCGGGAGCAATCCTTCTTCCTGTAAATAGTGTAGGTGTAATGGGCGATGAGCGTACTTATGAAAAAGTAGTGGCACTTCGCGCTGTTGAATCTACTGACGGTATGACAGCTGACTGGGTACATTTACCGTATGATTTCTTGATGAAAGTGTCTAATGATATTATCAATAAAGTAAAAGGTGTTAATAGAGTAGTGTACGATATTAGCTCTAAGCCGCCAGCAACAATAGAATGGGAATAGAGTAATATCTTACTTATTAAAAAGTCATTATTTCTAATGTTCTTTATAGAAACGGTATCAGATTTTGGAATAAAATTTGATACCGTTTTAGTTATCTTTGAATTATTAATTTTACAAATAAAATAATGAAGTATTTTTTCGCGATTTATATGACAATTTTCTTGTTTGTTGGGAGTGCTTTTTCACAAGAAAAAATAATAACACATAAAATAGAAAAAGAGGAAACTATTAGTCAAATTGCACAAAAGTATAAAGTGACTCCATTTGATATTTATCAATTAAATCCAGATGCGCAAAGAGGTTTAAAGCCTAATGGAACTTTGCTTATCCCTAATAAAACATCTGCTAAGATTCCAAGTACACCGTTAAAGATAAGTGCGAAGTCTCAAACACATGAGGTTGTTGCTAAAGAAACTTTGTACGGGATTGAAAAAAAATATGGCGTTTCGGATGAAGATTTGAAAAAAGCCAATCCAAGCCTTGAAAAGGACGGATTGCAAATAGGACAAACTCTTGTTATTCCTTCAAAAAACAGCTCAAAAATAACTGCTGTTGTTCCGGTTAAAGTTGTTTATCATGAGGTGCTTGCAAAGGAAACGAAATATTCAATTGCGAAACAATATGGAATTTCTATAGAAGAATTGGAAAAACGCAATCCTGAAATTATTCCTAATTTGCCAATTGGATATAGATTAATAATCAAAGGAAATGCTCCAAAAGCGGTGAAAGCTATTGAGAAGGTTGAAGCTCAAAAAGAAGCTTTAAAGCCGAGTCCTTCAAAAAAATTAGCTGCCACTGATTATGTTATGTATGAGGTGAAACCGAAGGAAACACTTTACAGCTTGTCAAAAATGACTGAACTGAGCCAAGAAGAATTAATTGTTCTTAATCCGGAATTGAAGAATGGAGTGGAGACAGGAATGACTTTAATGGTTCCTTCAAAAAGTTTGGTTTCAACCGATGCTAAAAAAGAGATTAGTTCTTTATCAAAAAAAACGACTAATGGAGATCGCAAAAGAATGGTTTTGTTGTTGCCTTTTAATATATCTAAGATTGAAGGAGATACTGTCAATTCGACTGTTGATCGTTTGAAAAAAGATAAGTTTTTGAACATGACCTTGGATTTTTATTCGGGAGCTTTAATGGCTGTCGATTCAGCTAAGGCTCTTGGACTTCCTGTTGATGTAGAAATATACGATTCGCAAGAAACCAAAAATAGTTCTAATGTGGCGGCTATTGTTCGTAATAATAAATTAGAATCGGCTGATGCTGTTGTTGGTCCTTTTTATCAAAGCAATGCCGAAGCCACAGCGCAGTTATTGAGCGCAAACAACGTTCCTGTTATTTCTCCGCTATCAAAAGATGTTGGGAATCCTTACGCTAACCTTTTTCAGACAATTCCCACTGTTGATGTTGTCAGAAACACCGTTTTTGATTATATGAGGTCTAAAAAAGGAAATGTTATAGCAGTTGTTGATAAGAAAAAAGAATCTGTAATTAAATATATTCAACAATATCAAAAGGATGTTCGTTTTGTAGCTTTCAAAGAAAACGGAAGTGTATCTGCTGAAAGTTTGAAAGCTATGCTGGTTAAAGACAAAATCAATTATGTGCTAATGGAAACGGCGAATACCGGGATGGTAAAAACAACTATGGCAGCAATGGTAAGTGCTTTGCCAATGTATCAGATACAGCTGGTGGTTTTAGAGCCAAATGAAACTTTAGATACCGATGAAATTAACTTTTTAAATCTAACAAAATTAAGACTGATGTATCCTTCGGTAACGCGTAGTAATGATTCTGCTGAGGCTTTGATTTTTAAGAATAAATATAGAAAGTTAAATAATGTTTCTCCTAGCGATTTTGCAACACGCGGTTTTGATGTTACTTTTGATACTTTGTTGCGATTGTCTCAGAATAAAAGTTTTGAAGAAACGGTGAATTCTACTGCAACGCTACAAGTAGATAATAAATTTGAGTACTATAAAAAAGAAGACGCAGGATATACCAATAAAGGTGTATTTGTATTGTATTACGATAGCGATTTAACAATAAAAGAAGCAAAATAATGACATCAAAAGTAACCTATTTAGGCGAGTTAAGAACATCATCTATACATTTGCAATCCGGAAATGAAATCATCTCAGATGCGCCTTTAGATAATAACGGTAAAGGAGAAGCTTTTTCGCCAACTGATACTGTTGCTAATGCTTTGGCAAGTTGTATGATGACTATAATGGGTATAAAATCCCGCGAAATGGATGTTGATTTGACAGGCGCTACGGCTTCGGTAACTAAAATTATGAATGCCGAGCCAAGAAGAATTGGCGCAATAGAAATAGCATTTGAAATGTGCGGTACCTCGGATCCTAAAAACCAAACTATTTTAGAAAGAGCCGCTATGACTTGCCCGGTTTTTCTAAGTTTAAATTCTGATATCGAAAAGAGAATCACTTTTAACTGGAAATAATTTTAGAACTGAAAATAAAGGAATAAGAGAAAGGATTCGCTGATGTAATTTTTTCTCTTATTCCTTTATTCTTTTCTCTTTCTTTTATAAAATAAATGGATAAAAATCAACAACAACTGATCAAATTAGCGCATACTAAAATGCCTTTTGGTAAATACGAAGGAAAACACCTAATTGATCTACCAGAATATTATGTGGTTTGGTATCATAATAAAGGGTTTCCGAAAGGAGAATTAGGGGAACAGCTAAAATTGGTTTATGAGTTAAAGCTAAACGGGCTTGAAGAATTGATACGAAACATTAAAAAACGTTATCCAAAACCGAGTTAATTAGATTATTGCTAGTAATGAAAATTTTATTATCTAATTGTCGGATTATCTAATTAGCTTATCTCTTTATTTTCTCATTATCTAATTGGCAAATTCTCTAATTTAATTTGTACTTTTGCCAAGTTTTTTACACAACTACAACACAAACAACAATAGAATGAATCAAACGAAATATATTTTTGTTACTGGCGGTGTGACTTCTTCCTTAGGGAAAGGAATAATCGCGGCGTCTTTGGCAAAATTGTTACAAGCAAGAGGGTATAGGACAACTATTCAAAAGTTCGACCCTTATTTAAATGTTGACCCAGGGACATTAAATCCATACGAACACGGAGAATGTTATGTGACTGATGATGGTGCTGAAACCGATTTAGATTTGGGACACTATGAGCGTTTCTTGAACGTTCCTACTTCTCAGGCTAATAATGTTACTACAGGAAGAATTTATCTTTCGGTTATTGAAAAAGAGAGAAGAGGGGAATTTCTTGGAAAAACGGTACAAGTAGTGCCGCATATTACCAATGAAATTAAAGATAGAATGCAATTGCTTGGTAATTCAGGTGATTATGATATTGTTATCACTGAAATTGGTGGAACTGTAGGAGATATTGAAAGCTTACCTTATATAGAGTCTGTTCGCCAATTGGTTTGGGATTTAGGAGAAAACAATGCTATTGTAATCCATTTAACTTTAGTGCCTTATTTGGCTGCTGCTGGTGAATTGAAAACTAAACCAACTCAGCATTCGGTAAAAACTTTAATGGAAAGCGGTATTAAAGCAGATATTTTAGTTTGTAGAACGGAGCACGAAATTTCAGACGAAATTCGCAATAAATTAGCTTTATTTTGCAATGTAAAAAGAGAAGCCGTTATTCAATCTATTGATGCTGCTACTATTTATGAAGTACCTAATTTAATGCTAGAAGAAGGTCTTGATATTGTTGCATTGAAAAAATTAGATTTGCCTAAAAAAGCGGCTCCAGACTTAAAAAACTGGAATACGTTTTTGAAGCGATTAAATAATCCAAAGCATACTATAAATATTGGTTTGATTGGGAAATATGTAGAAATGCAAGATTGTTACAAATCGATTTTGGAAGCTTTCATTCATGCAGGTGCTGCTAATGAAACCAAAGTTAATGTTGTTTCGATTCATTCAGAACATATTGACGAAACAAATATCGATGAGAAATTAAAAGGTCTTGACGGAATTCTTGTAGCGCCAGGTTTTGGAGAAAGAGGAATCGAAGGAAAGATTGAAGCAGTACGTTATGCGCGTGAAAACAAGGTTCCATTTTTCGGAATTTGTTTGGGAATGCAAATGGCTGTCATTGAATATTCAAGAAATGTTTTAGGTTTCGCCGATGCGAATTCGACTGAGATGAACGATCAAACGCCTCATCCGGTTGTAAACTTGATGGAAGAACAAAAAACAGTTACCAATAAAGGAGGAACAATGCGTCTTGGAGCATGGAAATGTGATTTGAAGCAGGATTCATTGGCATATAAAATCTATGAAAAAGAAACTATTTCAGAGCGTCACCGTCACCGTTACGAGTACAACAGCAATTATGTGGCACAGCTGCAAAATGCTGGTTTGATAGCATCTGGGGTAAATCCTGATACAGGTTTGGTTGAGATTATAGAAATAGAAAATCACCCATTTTTCATTGGAGTTCAATACCATCCTGAATATAAAAGTACCGTTGCAAACCCACATCCGATATTTGTGAATTTTGTTGCGGCAGCTGTAAAGGCAAAAAAGAAATAACATTCAGTTTACCAAAAAGGTAATGAAATCTAATTTTGTTTATTGGAAAACAATAAACGATAAAAAATAAATAATTTTTATAATGGAACAAAAAAAGTTTGACCCGAATTCGATAATAGGTTTTGCATTGATTTTTGGGATATTAATTTGGATAATCTATAATAATCAGCCCGATCCTAAAGCTATTGAAGCTGAGAAAGCTCAAAAAGAGCTGGTTCTTAAGGCGACCAAAGCCAAGGAATTAAATGACAAAGCAGTTGCCGACGCTACTGTAGCTGTTGCTACAACTGGCGATTCAACTCAGTTGGCTAAATTGGAAAAAACTTTAGGGAATTTTGCTTATTCTGCAACACTTCCTTCTGCCAAAGAAGGCTATACTACAATCGAAAACGAGTTGGTCAAACTAAAAATCGCCAATAAAGGGGGGTACATTGTTGAAGCTACTTTAAAGAATTTCGAAAGATTCAAAAAAGGATCTGGAGAATTAGTTGAGTTGGTAAAAAACAATAATGCTAATTTGAATGTACAATTGCTTACTAGCGATAATCGTACATTAAATACCAAAGATCTTTATTTTGAGCCTACTTTGACTAAAAATGGTGAGGATCAAATTCTTTCGATGAAATTGAAAGCAGGACCTAATGAATTTTTAGAATACAAATACGCATTGAAGCCAAACGATTACATGATTGGTTTTGATCTTCGTTCTCAAGGTTTGAACAAAGTTTTGAATACTTCTAAACCATTAGATTTAGAATGGAGTTTGAAAAGTTACAGAAACGAGAAAAGTATTTCTTACGAGAACCGTTATACTGAAATCTATTTTGAACATGAAGGCGGAAAAATTGATTATGCAGGACTTGGTTCAAATGACGAAGCTAGTCCTGAAAAAGCAACATATATCGCTTATAAGCAACACTTTTTCTCAACGATTCTTTTGACGAAAACGCCTTTTGAAAACGCTAAATTGCATTCGACTAATTTAGTTAATGATGAGAAAATAGATACCACTTTTACAAAGCAATTTAAATCTAATTTACCTCTTGCTTTTACCAATGGTGAATTAGACTATAAGATGAGCTGGTATTTTGGACCAACAGATTATAAAACCTTAAAAGCTTACGATCAAAATCTAGATAAAATCATCTCATTAGGTTGGGGTATTTTTGGATGGATTAATAAATTTATTTTTATTCCATTATTCGGATTTTTGAGTTCTTACATTGCTTACGGTATTGCAATTATTATTTTTACAATTCTTATAAAAATTGCAATGTCGCCTATTACTTTCAAATCATTCTTGTCTCAAGCCAAGATGAAAGTATTGCGTCCTGAAATTGCTGAATTGGGAGAAAAATTCAAGAAAGACCCAATGAAAAAGCAACAAGAAACGATGAAGTTGTACAACAAAGCGGGAGTAAATCCTATGGCAGGTTGTATTCCGGCATTGATTCAGCTTCCTTTTATGTATGCTTCGTTTCAGTTTTTCCCATCAGCTTTTGAGTTAAGACAAAAAAGTTTCCTTTGGGCAGATGATTTATCGTCTTTTGATGAAGTGATAAAATTACCGTTTCATATTCCTTTTTATGGAGATCATATCAGTTTGTTCCCAGTTTTGGCAGCAATTGCGATTTTCTTTTATATGAAAATGACTTCTGGTGATCAACAAATGGCTGCTCCGCAACAAGAAGGAATGCCAGATATGGCTAAAATGATGAAAATCATGATCTATGTTTCGCCAATCATGATGTTGTTTTTCTTCAACAGTTATGGAGCAGGATTGAGTTTGTATAACTTTATTTCGAATTTGATTACTATTGGTATTATGATTGTCATCAAAAGATATTTTATTGACAGTGATAAGATTCACGCTCAAATTCAGGAAAACAAATTGAAAGAGCCTAAAAAACAAGGTAAGTTCCAACGAAAACTTCAAGAAGTTATGGAACAGCAAGAAGCTTTAAAAGCCCAACAAAAAAAGAAATAGTTTAATTGAAAAAAATCCCGATTTGTCGGGATTTTTTTATTTTCAGTTGTAATTTTGATTCTAAGAACTCGTTATTATATAAAAGATATTTATGAAAACATTTTATAAAAAAGGATTGATCACTTTGTTTTTTTTGGGTACACTTTGTCTTCAGGCACAAACCGATTTCAATAAATTAGACGAAAAAGGAAAAAAACATGGGCTTTGGAAAGGATTTTATGGAGAATCCAAAAGACCAAAATATGAGGGCGTTTTTGAACATGGAAAAGAAATTGGAGTTTTCAATTTTTATGATGATACCAAAGCTAAATCCGTAATTGCTACTAGGGAGTTTAATGCAAATGATAATTCGGCTTACACTGTTTTTTATGATCAGGCAAAAAACAAGGTAAGCGAAGGGAAAGTGATAAATAAATTATTTGAAGGGCAATGGAAATACTACCATCAAGCTTCGCAGATTGTAATGACCATTGAGAATTATAAGAATGGAAAGTTGGAAGGTTTGCGTTCCGTATTTTATCCTAACGGAAAAATTGCCGAAGAGATTAATTTTAAGAATAATTTGAAAGATGGCGTTTACAAGAAATATTCGGATAACGGGATTGTACTTGAAGAATCCACTTATAAGAATAATGAATATAACGGATTGGCTGTTTTTAAAGATTCTGATGGTAATATTGCTTCAAAAGGGCAATTTTCAAAAGGCAAAAAAACAGGTGTCTGGCAGTTTTTTGAAAAAGGAAAACAAGTCAAGGAAGTCAATATGAGCGATCTTGAGAATGCCTCAAAGAGCAAACGCAATTAAGTTTGTCCTTGCTAAGATACTGCGGTAAAACTTTGTAACTTTGCCGACTTATAAAATTAATAAAGATTTTGAAATGAAGCGTGTTGTTGTAGGACTTTCTGGAGGTGTTGATTCAAGTGTTGCTGCTTATTTGTTGCAACAACAAGGATATGAGGTGATCGGTCTTTTTATGAAAAACTGGCATGATGATTCAGTTACTATTTCTAATGATTGTCCTTGGCTAGAAGACAGCAATGATGCTTTATTGGTAGCCGAAAAATTAGGAATACCATTCCAAACCGTTGATTTAAGCGAAGAATACAAAGAGAAAATCGTTGATTATATGTTCAACGAATATGAAAAAGGGCGTACTCCAAATCCGGATGTACTTTGCAATCGTGAAATAAAATTTGATGTTTTTATGAAAATTGCCTTAAGTCTGGGCGCCGATTATGTGGCTACAGGACATTATTGTCAAAAAAGTGAAATTGAAGTTGACGGAAAAACAATATACCAATTGCGAGCCGGGGCTGACAATAATAAAGATCAGTCTTATTTTCTTTGTCAATTATCACAAGAGCAATTGTCAAAAGCCTTATTCCCTATTGGAGAATTAACGAAACCGGAAGTACGTGAAATTGCCGCCGAAATGGAATTGGTAACTGCCGAAAAGAAAGATTCTCAAGGATTGTGTTTTATTGGAAAAGTTCGGTTACCGGAATTTTTGCAACAAAAATTGCAACCAAAAGAAGGTTTGATTATCCAAATTGACAAAAACAATCCGGTTTATAGTTTAGAGAAAAAAGATAATTTAACTTTGAAAGAAGAGTTAGCTTTTGCTTCAAATAAAATTGCCTACACTCCCGAGATGGGCAAAGTGGTAGGGAAACATCAAGGAGCTCATTATTTTACAGTAGGACAACGAAAAGGGTTGAATGTTGGGGGTACAGCTGAAGGTTTATTTGTAATAGCAACAGATGTAAATACCAATACAATTTACACAGGAATGGGAAGTCATCACCCGGGTTTGTTTCGTTCTGCATTATTTATAGAGCAATCCGAAGTGCATTGGGTTCGTACTGATTTGGCTTTGGTCAATGGAGAGCAAATGGAAGTAATGGCAAGAATACGCTACAGGCAGCCTTTGCAAAAAGCAACTTTGCATCAATATGAAAACGGCATGTATGTTTCTTTTGAAGAACCACAATCAGCTATTACCGAAGGACAATTTGTGGCTTGGCATTTAGGCGATGAATTAGTTGGTTCGGGAGTTATTTCTTAGCTTAGTATTTATATTTAGGAATTACCGTAAATGAATAAAATCACAGCTCTTTTTAAAATTAAATATCCCATTATTCAGGCAGGAATGATTTGGGTGAGTGGTTATAAACTTGCCAGTGCGGTCAGTAATGCCGGCGGATTAGGAATTATAGGAGCGGGTTCAATGTATCCCGAAGTTTTGCGGGAACACATTCAAAAATGCAAGAAAGCCACTTCTAAACCTTTTGGTGTAAATGTGCCAATGCTGTATCCTAATATCGATGAAATAATGAAAATTATTGTTGAGGAAGGGGTGAAAATCGTTTTTACTTCGGCAGGAAACCCCAAAACTTGGACTTCCTATTTAAAAGAAAATGGCATCATCGTTGTACACGTTGTCAGTAGTTCTGCATTTGCATTAAAAGCACAAAATGCCGGTGTTGACGCAATTGTTGCCGAAGGTTTTGAAGCAGGAGGCCATAACGGAAGAGATGAAACGACTACTTTTACATTGATTCCAATGGTAAAAGAACAAATAACAATTCCGGTTATTGCCGCAGGAGGAATAGCCACAGGAAGAGGGATGCTTGCTGCGATGGCACTCGGAGCCGATGCTGTTCAAGTAGGAAGTAGATTTGCTGCATCTATAGAATCCTCAGCCCATGAGAGTTTTAAGAAAACGATTGTAGAAGTAAAGGAAGGCGATACACAATTGACCTTAAAAGAATTGGCTCCCGTTCGATTAATAAAAAATAAATTCTATCAGGATATTCAACATTTATACGAAAAATGTCCTACGAAAGAAGAATTAATTGAATTGTTGGGTAGGGCTAGAGCCAAAAAAGGGATGTTTGAAGGTGATTTAATTGAAGGCGAACTGGAAATAGGTCAAATTGCTGGATTGATTCACGAAATAAATTCTGCAGAAGAAATCGTTATGGAAATGATGACCGATTTTGAAACAGCCAGAAAAGAAGTAATGAGTTTTAATTTTTAACTGATAAACAATGACCCAAATTAAATTATATATAGTGTTGCTTTTTTTAGGACTTGGTTTGCAACATTCCTATAGTCAAAGCTACCAATTCAAAACGTCTGGTCTTAGTGTTTTAGAAAAAAACGATAAGGGCAAATGGGGAAAATGGTCTGATCTTCAATTAGTGAATATTCCAATTACGTTGGATACTAATAAAAACAGGATTGTGGTTTATTCAGAAATGATTCAACTGTTTGAAATAGTTGTTTATCAGCCTATCGAAGAAAATGATACAGATATTGTTTATTCTTTTACTTGTAAAGATAATAATGGGGAGAATTGTACTCTTTCTATAATTACCAGAAAAAAACAGGATAATAGAAAGCAGCTGTATATCAGTTATGACGACCGAATTATTGTATACAATATTTTTAATATGTAGTTGAAAACTATTTATATAAAAATTACAAACGCTGATTTACTATTTAGAAATAGTAAATCAGCGTTTTTTTTAAATTTATTCAATGTCTTTGATAAACTCGTCGTATTCTGAATAGAACAGTTCCAAAGCATTCATTTTTTCGTTGTAGAAATCAAAAATTTCATCCCAATAGTTACGGTTACTTACGCTTACACCTAATCTTTCGATCCAAATTCGACTAATTTTTTTTCCGTTTTCGAGTACGTAGTTTCTTTCAAACACTAAATCTTTGATAAATTCTTCTTCCAGGATGTTTTTTAAGGCTTCTATCTTGTCAAAATAGGCATTGCGCTTGTCATCGTTACGATGTTCAATGTCAATTAGCACTTGCGCTTTTTTATTGTCTACATAGAATTTAAAAGAGAAATCTTTTATTTTGGTATCGTATAGCACCCATTTTCGGGGATATTTCTCGGCGAATGAGACCCAGAATTCTCGCTTTAATTTTTGAGTTTCTTCTTTGCTGTACATTTTGTTTGTTAGGATTGGTTTCTAGAAAATTTGTAGATTATTATTTTCTAACTTATATTTATATTCTTTTTTTGAATGCAAAAATAGTCTTTGATTATGGATTTTCAATATTTTTTAGAATTTGTTCCCAATTTAGTTGAAGCAAAACTTCCGGCTACGGAAGCTCATATTAAAATGGCGCCATTCGAAAGAATTGAAGGTTTGAAAAATAATGCTGTTAAAAATGAAAATCCAAGAACAGCAGCGGTAATGATGTTATTTTATCCTAAAGACGGAATCACACATTTGGTACTTATTGTTCGGAATTCCTATGTAGGAGTTCATTCTGGACAAATTGCATTTCCTGGAGGAAAATATGAAGAAAAAGATGAAAATTTCAGCGAAACTGCATTGAGAGAAACCCATGAGGAAGTTGGAATTAGTCCGGAAATAATGAAGGTGATCAAGCCTTTTACCCCAATGTATATTCCTCCGAGTAATTTTATCGTGTATCCTTTTTTAGGAATCTGTAAAGACGAAATTTGTTTTGTACGGGATCCTTCTGAAGTAGCCCAAATCATTGAACTGCCATTGTCGGTTTTCTTAAGTGATAAAATAGTAACCGAAGCAAAACTTTCCACTTCCTATGCTCAAAATATCAATGTTCCGGCTTTTGATATCGAAGGGCATATAGTTTGGGGAGCAACAGCGATGATTCTTAGTGAATTAAAAGATGTTTTGAATGTAGTTTTACAATCTGAAATTTGATTTTTTAGTGATTTAAAGGCATTTTTAGAAGCTTAAACATCAAGCATACTTCAAAAATAAATTTCGTAAGTTTGCCTTCCTAATTTAGAAAATAAACAAATATTTTATGGGATTATTTAAGAGAAATCCTTTTGGTCACATTCTATTTATAAAAAAATGGTTAATCCGAGTTTTTGGAGCAATTACGCATAGACGTTATAGAGGTTTCAATGAATTACAGATTGAAGGCTCAGAGATAATCCGTAATTTGCCAGATACAAACGTACTTTTTATATCTAATCATCAGACCTATTTTGCCGATGTAGTGGCAATGTTTCATGTTTTTAATGCCAGTCTTAGTGGAAGAGAAGACTCTATAAAAAATGTATGCTACTTGTGGCAGCCTAAAATGAATATTTATTATGTTGCCGCCAAGGAAACAATGCGTGCCGGTCTATTGCCAAGAATTTTATCTTATGTGGGAGCGATCTCGGTGGAGCGAACTTGGCGTGCCAAAGGAGTTGATGTTGCCGAAAAGCGTGATATAAACCCCAATGATACCGAAAATATTAAAATTGCGCTTAAGGATGGCTGGGTAATCACTTTTCCGCAAGGAACAACCAAATCTTTCAAGCCAGTTCGCAAAGGAACGGCGCATATTATCCAACAACACAGACCTATCGTTGTCCCAATAGTTATCGATGGTTTCCGACGTTCATTTGACAAAAAGGGATTGCGTATGAAAAAGAAAGGGATTTTGCAATCTTTTATCATCAAGGAGCCATTAAAAATTGATTACGATAACGATACCATTGATGAAATCGTAGAAAAAGTAGAATATGCCATCGAGCAACATCCATCTTTTCTAAAAGTAATTCCAGCTGAAGAAATAGAAGAACATGAAAAATTAAACAAATACCGCAAGTGGGATTATTAGTAAAATTCTAACTATTGATTAATTTGTGACGAATTAAATAAACAAACCCGACCGTTTTAAGAAATGGTCGGGTTTGTTATTTGGTATGAAAAGCCCTTTACTTGTAAATCTGGATGTAAAAATCAAAATGGTAAAGCCGAAGTTTGTTTGATATACCGCATAACAAATGAACTTTGGATTTTACTGATATGCGGAATGGCAGACAATTTTCTTGTAACAAAATCATTGTATGCATCGGGGTCTTTAGTAACGACTTTGAGTACAACATCAAAAACACCTCCGGTAACATAAGCTTCCATTACTTCGTCCAGATCCGAAATTTGTTCTAAAAATTCTTCCACATATTCAATTCGCTGACTATTGAGTGATAAATTGACAATTACGGTAAATTTCAAGCCCACTTTTCTTTGGTTTACAATGGCGACATATTCCTTAATATAGCCTTCGTTTTCTAACTTTTTAATTCTGTCATAAACCGAAGTTCGGGACATATTTAATTTCTCTGTCAAATCAGAAATATCAAATCTTGAGTTCTTTTGAAGCAATCGCAACAACTCAATTTCTTGTGTACTTAATTCTTCCATCGGATTTTTTCCGATAAAGATAAAAAAATAAATACTTTTTAGGACATAACACGGTTGGTTAATGTTTAAAAAGGATATTTTACTTATATGTTAGCTGTAATTAAAACTTAATTTCATATTATATAAATTTGCACGGACAAAATAAATTTTCATGACAAGATATATTAGCATTGTAATATTGGGTGCTTTAAGTTACGGAATGTTAGCATCCTTTGCAAAAATCGCTTATGGGCAAGGTTACACTGCAGGAGAAATTACCTTTGTGCAAGCCTTAATTGGTGCAGTTATTTTGTGGTCAATCGTATTTTTTAGAAGTATAAAAAATCGTTCTTTTAAACTAGCCGGAAATTGGAAACTGCTTTTGGCAGGAACTTCTATGGGTATTTCAGCTTATACTTATTATTTATTAGTGGCTTATATTCCGGCTTCATTAGCCATCGTTTTGTTGATGCAAATGACCTGGATGAGTATGTTAGCAGAATGGATTTTCTTTAAAAAGAAACCGACAAATTTTGAATTGTTGGCTTCCGTTTTAATTATTATTGGAACTGTTTTAGCAGGGAATTTATTGAATGTAAAAGATTTTAATTTTTCCGTTTTTGGAATTATGTTGAGTTTGACATCGGCATTACTTTACACGCTTTATGTTTTATTTACAAGCAGATTGGGCAATGATGTTCCGATGTTTGAAAAAAGCGCATTGATGACAACGGGTTCTGCATTGATGATTTTATTGATTAACCTAAAATCGATTACCACAAGTACACATCTTGATTTAGGCTTATTGAAATGGGGAACATTTTTGGCTGTTTTTGGCACCGTAATTCCACCTATTTGTTTCACAACAGGAATGCCAAAAATCGGTACAGGATTAAGTTCAATTCTATTGACATTAGAATTGCCTGCCGCCATTTTTTGTGCCTATATCATTTTAAACGAACAAATCAGTTTTTTTCAAATCATCGGAATTGGGTTGATGTTAGGGGCAATTATTTGGCTCAACATCGTAAAAACGAAAAGAGAAAAGCAAATCACAATCCATTAAAATTTAATTTATGAATAGCAACCACAAAGAACTTTACATCGAGTACCAGAACAATTACGAAAACCGACCTACGCTTGTGTTTCTTCACGACAGTTTGGGTTGTGCGCAATTATGGCGTGATTTTCCGCAAAAATTGGCAGAAGCCACACAATGCAATGTTTTGATGTATGATCGTTTAGGTTATGGAAAATCGGAGCCAATGCCTACCTACGAAAGACCAACCAACTATATGGAATTGGAAGCAGATGTATTGAATGAATTATTAAGCAAATTAGATATTGACAACGCCATTTTGTTTGGACATTCTGACGGGGGAACAATAGCACTGCTAACCGCAAGTAAATATCCTGAAAAAATAAAAGCTACCATTGTAGAAGCAGGACACATTTTTGTAGAAGACGAAACGTTGAAAGGTATTTATGAAGCTATTGAGAGTTATAATACTACAAACTTGCCTGAACGATTGGCGAAATACCACGGTGAAAAAGTTGAAACTATTTTTAAGGCTTGGACAGAAACCTGGACACGGAATGATTACCGAAATTGGAACATTGAGCATTTTTTATCGGGTATTACTTGTCCGCTTTTGTTCATACAGGGCGAAGCAGACGAATATGGAACTTTGGCACAGCTAGAAAAAACAATCAGTCAAGTAAGTGGACAAGCCGAAAAATTTATCATTCCAAACATTGGACACACGCCTCACAAAGAAGCAACCGAACAAGTAATTACCAAGACTATTGACTATATCCTAAATATAACCAAATAAAAACGGCCTACAACAGCTAAGGCTTCGTTGCTTTTGAAAGACGAATTAATGCAGCCTGTGTGAAACGGAACAGATTACACCTTCAAGAGGTATCGTGATTGAGGTTTAGTAGAGACAAGAGGTAGCAATGCCTCTTTTTTTGTTTACTTTTACTTAGAAAGGCAATGAGTAGAAAGTATAAGTTTGGAAAGAAAATGGGACGAAACTTTAGGGTTAATGGCAGTGCCACAAGCTAAGGTCATAACGATAACACAGTTTTAGGAACAGATTTGAATTAGTTTGTGAGCACGAGTAACGGTCATTCTAAATCAAAACAAGAATAAAAACGTTTTGGAAAACTCAAATTAAAAACAAAAAAATAAAATGAACATTGTAATAACAATTCTACTTGTAATAGTTGGCATCATTGGCCTGTTTTTAATTATGGCTCTTTTTCTAAAAAAGGAACATTACGTCAAGCGTGAAATTGTCATCAACGCACCTCGCCAAAAAGTATTTGACTTTTTAAGACTACTTAAAAACCAAGACAAATTTAATAAATGGGCGAAGGCAGACCCAGACAGAAAATGGGAATACAAAGGAATAGACGGAACAGTAGGCTTTGTTATTTCTTGGAACGGTAACAAAAAAGCAGGTGAAGGAGAGAAGCAAATTATGAGAATAATTGAAGGGAAAAGAATAGAAACTCAAATTCGTTTTATAAAACCAATGGCCACCGTTGCAAATGTAATAATGGAGACAGAAACCCTATCCGATAATCAAACCAAAGTAACTTTGATTAATTGTGGTACATTGAAATATCCGATGAATATATTTATTCCAATGGCAGAAAAGAATTTTCCAAAAGATATGGATGCCAGTTTGACAACATTGAAAGAACTGCTTGAAAAAGACGAACAATAAAAAGGAGCCGCTAACAGCGGTTCCTATGTAAAGCATTGTTAAGTTATTAAAAACTTTTAGAGTGTTATAAGTCCGAATACGATTTTCTGGCAAAATAGTATCTTCTAAACTAGATAAACTTAGTTGATGGCGGGAAATTCCACTGATATGTTGCATCACTAAATGTATTACTTTTCTTCCTTTTGTTAAAATAATTTAGCTATTTTTGAAAGAAATCAACGAAGGTTTTTTCACAGACTGACGTTATAGGCTATGGTATGACGACACTGCACAGCAACAAACCAAGACTTAAATTCAACTTTCCGACCAAACAAAATGAACTTTAATTCAATCGATCTCTAAACTCACTCGGAGTTACACCCAAAATCTTTTTCACATATCTTGTGAAAAACGACCGACTGCTAAAAT
The DNA here is from genome assembly GCF_047344965.1 of Flavobacterium sp. W1B. Classification (NCBI taxonomy): domain Bacteria; kingdom Pseudomonadati; phylum Bacteroidota; class Flavobacteriia; order Flavobacteriales; family Flavobacteriaceae; genus Flavobacterium; species Flavobacterium sp. W1B. The sequence continues at coordinate 3,235,637 of NZ_CP178845.1, read as the reverse complement.
CCATTTCATCAGCAATTTCGGAAATGTTGAGAGTTTTATTTTGAAGCAAAAGAATAATGCGTTCTTTGGCGTGTCGCTTTATCCAATCCGAAGCAGTAATTCCTGAGTGAATTTTACAAAGATGATTGAGGTATTTTGCCGTAATATTTAATTCGTTGCTGTAAAATTGCACTTCCCGATGCTTTAAACAGTGCTGTTGAAGCAATTGAATAAATCGCTCGTACAAAGTTCCGGTTTGCAAACTATGCTTGCGCTGGTCGTATTCATTGGCAAACGTATGCCACATTTCTAAGATAAATAATTGCATTTGTAACTTCAAAACTTCTTCATAAAAACGATGGTTGGTTTCTAAAAAACGTTCGTTCAATCGTTTAAAATTCGTTAAGATTTTTTCTTTTATAGATTTCGATTGAATATCTTTTATCGGATAAACTCGTGAATGCAATTGTGCATTAATGCTCCAACTTTGATCTGGAATATTATCCATCAAAAAATCTTTTTCTGCTAATAAAACAGACGCTTTAAAGTTTTTAGAAAATTCTAATCCCGACAAGCTACTTTCCGCAAACCAAAACAAAAACTGTCCGCTTTTGCAAACCATCTTTTGGTCGTTAAACATAAAATGAATACTTCCGATATGGCAATACAAATGGGTGTGGTACAGATTTTTAAAATTATGTGGAAAATCTATTTCGCTTTTTATTTCTAAAAATAAAACATCTGGCAATGCACTTTTACTCATCTGTATTTTTTAGCTAAAATAAGTAATATTTGACATTATTAACGCAATTGGTGTCATAAATAAGAATAGAAAATGAATTAATTTTGTTATATAAATAAAACAAAAGATGAGAAATACGGATAATAACATATTTGAACGACTAAAAAAAGGTGAAACCATTTCATCAAACGACAACGAAGCCTATAAAATGCGTGAAGCTTCGTTTGCTACCAAAAAATTATTGGTGGAAATGAATAATGCTACAAATCCAGCAGAAATTAGAAATTTATTAAGCCAAATTACCGATACTGTAATTGATGAAAGTGTAACCGTTTTTACACCATTGTACATCAATTACGGAAAACATACCAAAATCGGCAAAAATGTATTCATCAATTTCGATTGTGTTTTTCTGGATTTAGGTGGAATTACCATTGAAGATAACGTTTTGATAGCGCCAAAAGTAAGTTTGCTTTCCGAAGGGCATCCTATTGAACCAACCGAAAGACATTCGTTAAATGTTGCTCCAATTTTCATCAAAAAAAATGCGTGGATTGGTGCCAACGCAACCATTTTGCAAGGTGTAACGATAGGCGAAAATGCAGTTGTAGCAGCAGGTTCGGTGGTTTCAAAGGACGTTCCAGATAATTGTATTGTTGGCGGAATTCCTGCAAAAATCATTAAAGAAATTTAAAATCCAATCTGACAATGAAAAATATAATTTCACTAACTTTCATTGCCTTTATGGCTATTTATCAGGTCAATGCACAAAACAAATCCGACAAAAAATCAGCAGTTATGAAAACAAATATTCCAAAAATAAGCGATTTCCCCACGGGAGAAGAAAACACAGGTTTTGCACAATATTTTACAGGAAAATCTTGGTTAGCTCCTTTAACGAAAGATAAAAATTTGAATGTGCCAATGGCAAATGTAACCTTCGAGCCTGGTTGCCGAAATAATTGGCATAGCCACACTGGTGGGCAACTTTTGATTGTTGTTGGCGGCGAAGGTTTGTATCAAGAAAGAGGAAAACAAGCAAGACATTTAAAACCTGGCGACATTGTGGAAATTGCTCCAAATATCGAGCATTGGCACGGCGCAACGGCTACAAGTTGGTTCTCGCATTTGGCTACGAACGGAAATCCGAGTAGCAACGAAAATAATTGGTTCGATCCTGTGACAGACGAAGTTTACAAAGAAGCAAACAAAAAATAAAATAAACGAATGAAATTTAATTTTGAAAATAAAGTAGCACTCATCACAGGAGCCGCATCAGGACTTGGATTTGCAACAGCAAAAGCATTTGCAGAAGCAGGTGCAAAAGTAGTTTTATCAGATTGGGACGAAAAAGCCGTAAACACAATGGCACAAGAATTAGCGAACCAAGGTTATACAACGCTTGCGATTACTTGTGATGTTTCTGATGACCAACAAGTGAAGGCAATGATCGAAAAAACCGTAGCCAATTTTGGATATTTGGATTTTGCCTACAACAATGCAGGAGTTCAAAATGAATTGGCAGAAGCAGCCGACCAAACCCGAAAAGATTTCGACAAAGTAGTAGGCATCAATCTTCGTGGCGTTTGGAGTTGTATGAAATATGAATTGCAACAAATGCGGAAACAAGGAAATGGGTCTATCGTAAATTGCTCCTCTATTGGTGGAATTTTGGGTGGTGCTCAAAGAGGAATTTATCACGCTGCAAAACACGGTGTTATCGGACTTACCAAAAGTGCAGCAATGGAATATGCCTCACAAAACATTCGCATTAATACAATTTGCCCTGGACTTATTCATACAGCAATGGCAGACCAAATGATTGCAAACGGGCAAGGTGATGCTATCAACGAAATGCTTAAAGAAGTACCTCTTGGTCGTTTAGGACGCTCCGAAGAAATTGCAAATACGGTTCTTTTTCTTTGTAGCGATGCTGCAAGTTTAATCATTGGACACACGCTTGTTGTAGACGGAGGTTTTAGTATTCATTAAAACAAAAAAACATGAACATCAGCAAATACCTAAAATGGACATCACTTTTTCTTCTCATCCTAAGTTTTACTAAAATGAACGCACAAAATAAAACCCCTTTAAATAGTCAGGAACAAAGTTTAGTCAAAATTTCTGCACTTACCACAACCGGAAATATTGAAGAATTGAAAATTCAATTAAACAATGGTTTAGACAACGGCTTAAGCATCAACGAAATTAAAGAAGCATTAACCCAACTCTATGCTTATTGTGGTTTCCCTAGATGTTTGAATGCCATTACTACTTTTAAAACGGTTTTAGATGAACGAAAAAACAAAGGAATTACCGATAAAGAAGGAAAAAAAATTGTTGTAGAAAACAATCCATCTGACAAATATGAACAAGGCAGAAAAGTTTTGGAAGATTTAACTAAAACTCCACAAGCTAAACCAGCACCAGGTTTTGGTGAATTTGCACCTCGCATTGATGCTTTTTTGAAGGAACATTTGTTCGCGGATATTTTTGCAAGTGATGTGTTGAGTTTTCAGCAAAGAGAATTGGTTACAATTTCTGCATTGGCATCAATGTCTGGCGTTGAAGGTCAGTTGCAATCTCATATTACAATGGGAAAAAATACAGGAATTACAGAAAATCAGTTGGAAGAAATTTCAAGTTTAATAGCGCAATCAGTCAGTGCAACACAAGCCAATACAATAAGAAAATTGATTTCAAAACCACTCATTCCCATCGTAAAACCAGAAATGATGGTTCGTATTTCTGAAATTGAAATTTTACCAGAATATTTAGAAGAATACAATGCAATTCTGAAAGAAGAAGCTTCAGTTTCGGTAAAAATTGAACCAGGAGTAATTGCTATTTTTCCAATGTATCAAAAGGAAAATCCACTTCAAATCAGAATTATAGAAATGTATGCGGATAAAACTGCGTATCAATCTCATTTGCAAACGCCACACTTTTTGCATTACAAAACCTCTACTTTAAAAATGGTAAAAGGCCTAAAATTAATCGATATGGAAAGTTTGGATGGAGCAACAATGTTGGAGATTTTTAAAAAATTAAATTAACGAGAAATGAAAAAATTAGCAATGATAATCGTTGCATTACTACTCTTTTCAGGGCAAATTAATGCACAACAAAAACAAAATAACACAAAAATGAATACATTAGAACGCTATACATTTAAGTTAAGCGAAAAAGTAATCCGACAAAAAGTAAGTTTCAAAAACCGTTACGGAATTACACTTTCGGGAGATTTATATCTACCTAAAAACAGTGAAAACGGAAAACTTTCTGCAATTGCAATCAGTGGGCCTTTTGGGGCGGTAAAAGAACAATCATCGGGTTTATACGCCAATCAAATGGCAGAAAGAGGCTTTGCAGTTTTAGCTTTTGATCCGTCTTACACTGGCGAAAGTAGTGGCGAACCGAGAAATGTTGCTTCTCCAGATATTAATACTGAAGATTTTAGTGCGGCAGTAGATTTCCTTGGTATTCAGAAAAATATCGACCGAAATAAAATCGGGATTATCGGGATTTGTGGTTTCGGAGGTTTTGCATTAAATGCAACTGCTGTTGACAAACGTGTAAAAGCGGTTGCAACTTCAACAATGTACGATATGACAAGAGTAATGTCGAAAGGCTATGACGACGCAGTAACTTTAGAACAACGTACAAAAACTTTGGAACAATTGGGCGAACAACGTTGGAAAGATGCAGAAGTAGGAAGCTTCCAAGCTGGAGTTGTTTTAAACGCTGAAAAACTGAAGGGCGATGAACCGCAATTTGTGAAAGAATACCACGATTATTACCGAACGGAAAGAGGATTTCACGAACGTTCTATAAATTCTACTGGTTCTTGGACGGCAACAAATCCAATATCTTTTATGAATATGCCCATTTTGACCTACATCAAAGAAATTTCGCCAAGACCGATTTTAATTATTGCAGGAGAGAAAGCACATTCAAGATATTTTAGCGAAGATGCTTTTGCAATGGCTTCTGAACCTAAAAAATTGGTTATTGTTCCAAATGCTGTGCACGTCGATTTATACGACCAAATAGATAAAATCCCTTTCGATAAATTAGAAACATTTTTTAAAGAAAATTTGAAGTAACAAATTAATTATGAAAACGTCATTCTTAATACTACTCACTTTTATTTCTATATTTATTTGTAGTGCATCATCTTGTAACAAAAAAGAAGATACAATTAATACAGAAAATAATGTACCGATGGCAAACGGAAAGATAAAAATAAAAATTGGCTCACAAATATTTACTGCTACGCTTTTAGACAACAATTCGGCAAAAGTATTTAAGAAAATATTGCCTTTGACAATTAATATGATTGAACTGAATGGAAACGAAAAATATTATGATTTGCCAAACAATCTTCCGACAAATTCATCCAATCCAAAAACTATTAAAAATGGAGACTTAATGCTATATGGTTCAAAGACTTTGGTTTTATTTTACAAGACTTTTTCAACATCTTACAGTTACACAAAATTAGGTTCAGTGGATGATACAACAGCTTTTGCATCTGCATTAGGTTCTGGAAATACAACTGTTACTTTTGAAGTAAAATAAAAAAACCGAATACGTAAAACCACAGCCTATAACAACTAAGAGTTCCGTTGGGCTTGAAAAGCCAACACCCGTGCGCAATCGAACGGACAAAGTAATGAACCCGCGGTTGAATCCGCCACGACGGACAAGCTGCAACCGGTTGAGATTCCGCCAACACTATGGGGTTATCGTAAAAGAATTAGGAGGGTTTCAAAGAGGCAAATGTGCCTCTTTTTTTTGGTATTCATTTTACATAATAGTAGCAATGAATTTCAAGAAACACTTTAGCATCGAAGCTCGGGCGACTTTCTGCTTTTATGGTTTGAGTCGAAAACCTCAAAGACTCCAATGCTATAGTCTCTGCAAAAGCATCGATGAATCGAACGGGGTTTTCTGGTAAAATAGTATCTTCTAAACTAGATAAACTTAGTTGATGGCGGGAAATTCCACTGATATGTTACATTACTAAATAGACTACTTTTCTTCCTTTTGTCAAAATAATTTAGCTATTTTTGAAAGAAATCAACGGAGGTTTTTTCATAGACTGACGTTGGCAGTAAGTTTAAACACCTAATCTTTGAAAAAGAAATTTGAAATATTATCTGGTTTACCAGTATACGGAGAAATGTATGTTACAATTCCCGAAAATGCCTATACTCAATTTTCAGAAGGGTTAGCTGTTAAGCTTATCAGAAAAGATAATAGCGAATGGGTTGTGAATTTTGAAAAAGGAAATTCTAATCTAAAGTTTGCTTGCGAATTAAAAGAAAGTGAAAACATCTTGATTATTGCATTTGGAATTTGTTATATCATGAATGCTGAAAATACAAAACCTATTATTGAATTTGGATTTGATTACAAAGAAGTTTTTGAATATAAAAACTGTTTTGTTTTAATTGGAGGATATTCGATTTCTGTGGTTGAGAGTGCTAATAAAATCAAACATTTTGACAACTTATGTTATGATGGGATTACAAATGTTGAATTAGAAAATGGAAAAATAAACGGAATTTTAAACACGATTGATTCATCAGTAAATGATATTAAAATCCCTTTTACTCTAAATCTTCAGACACTAGAATTTACAGAAAATGGAATTATCAAAAGACAAAACCAAACAGAAAGCAGAAAGTGGTGGAAGATATGGAAATAAAACTTACTGCCAACAGCGGTTCCTATGTAAAGCATTATTAAGTTATTCAAAACTTTTAGAGTGTTATAAGTCCGAATAGGATTTTCTGGTAAAATAGTATCTTCTAAACTAGATAAACTTAGTTGATGGCGGGAAATCCCACTGATATGGTGCATCGATAAATATACTACTTTTCTTCCTTTTGTTAAAATAATTTAACTATTTTTGAAAGAAATCAACGGAGGTTTTTTCACAGACTGACGTTGTGCGTCAGTTTAGAAAACCGTGCAACATATGAATGATATTTATAAAACAAGAAAATTTTATGATAAATTGGGCAGAAGAAATAAAAGAAGTTTTAAAAAACAAAACTAAAAATTTTTCAATTCAGGAAAAGGAAAATATAAGTTATCAGTATTTAAATAATTTACTTGTAAAAATTGAGAAAGGATTTATTATTGAAAATGAAGAGCTAAAGTCAAAAGTAGAATATGTAGTTAATGAAATGCCTAACAAAATAGATGAAAAAAGAATAAGTTACAACACAAAACATTTAAATGAAATAACAAACTTACAAACCTTTGTAGAGGAAAAATTTAATCTTATTAAAGAGGGGAAATTTAAGAAACGTTATATATTATTGGGAATACCTTTAGGAATGCCATTAGGCTTACCGTTTGGAGTAGCAATTGGGAAAATTGGATTAAGTCTGACAATTGGTATGCCGATTGGAATGGCTATTGGACTTTTAATAGGTAATTATTTAGATAAAAAAGCAAAAAACGAAAACAGAATATTATAAAACCGAACGCACAACATCGGTTTGGCAATATGGCGGGTTTAGGCTTAATTTAAAGATGGTTTTGTACTTGGATAAATTAGTGTTTAGTGGAAAATAACGCATCTTTAATCCCCTATCTCGCCAAGCGCCGAAACGTTGGCAGAAATGCACAAAAAATTGTAGAAAACAGGAAAACATATGAATAAAAAAGTGCTTTATATATTTTTGAATTTACTTTGTTTAAATGTAAACGCTCAAAATTTTAATCCTAAAACTCTAACATTACCTGAAAATCCAACTTCTCAAGATTTCTCATTTTTAAAAGAAGAATTAAAAGATGTTCAAGTTGTAATGCTTGGAGAAAGAACTCATTTTGATGGAAATGTTTTTGAAATAAAAACAGAAATTATAAAATACCTAAATCAAGAGTTGGGATTTAATACTATTGCTTTTGAATCGGGAGTTTATGATGTTTGGAAAGCTCAAAATAATATTAATAATAGTGAAAAAACAAAAATTGCTTTTGAAAAATCATTATTTTCTATTTGGAGTAAAACCAATGAATTCCAAAGTTTTATAACTTTTTTTGATAAAAATAAATCTACATTAAAATTATTCGGGTTTGATAATCAAATCACTGGTGAATATGGCAGAAATGAACTCATCAAAGATTTATTTTCCTACTGCAATCAAAATCAACTAACTCTAAAATTAAACAATGATGATTTCGAGTTATTAATTGAATCAATTGATAATTCAGGCGTGTTTGATGAAAGCGATATTACTTATGAAAAATACAAATCATCATTAACCAACTTATTAAATAATATTAGTAAAAAGCCAAAGGAAGAAATTCATTTCTATTGGAGTCAAATAATAAAAAATTTATTGACAATTGGCGAAGATAGTTATAATAAAAAGGAACCCATTTTAAGTATATTTAATACAACTTCTGACGATAACATTAGAGATAAACAGATGGCTGATAACCTATTGGAATATATTAAATATCATCCAAATGAAAAAATAATTTGTTGGGGTGCCAACGTACATTTTGTAAATGATATATCATCCGTAAAAACATCTGTCATCAAAGAATATATTCCAATGGGTTCTTTTATAAAAAAAGAACTTAAAGAAAAAGTGTATAGTTTGGCATCAGTTACCGCAGCTGATTCAATATACTTGAATAAGAATTGGAGTAAAACTCCAATAAATAAAGATTCTTTTGAAGAATTTCTTAAGAATAAAAACAAACCGCTTTTATTTATTTCTTCTAAACAAGACGAAATGAAGAAAATTCAATTCAACAGGTTATTTAGTCCGATAGATTTTATTGAAGCACGATTGGATTTGTTACACGATGGTTATTTATATTTTAATCACGTAAAACAAGCAACTTCCATTGAAGATGAAGAAAATGAAGTTCAAAGAATTACAGAAAACGATAGCAGTTTAACTACTGCAGAAAAGCAAGAAACTAAAACTTCAAAAAAGACTACTACATCAGAAGTAATTAATTTAGAAGAGGTTTTCATTGTAAATTATAGCAAAAAGTTTACTTATTCGATTATTAGTAAAGCGATAGAAAATATCAATAAAAACTACCCTACAAATTCTTTTAATTCGCAACAAAATACAAATATTGACGTAAAAGTTAAAAATGAAACAGTCACCAATATTGATTTCAGAAATATTCAATATGATCGCGGATATGACCAAATAGATAGAAATTCAAAAAAATTAACCGAAGTAAAATGGAATATAAAAAATGATTATGTCCCAAAAAGCATACGGGAATTTAGAAGTTTAAGTTATAACAATCCTATAATGTATGGAAGTTGTCTTAATAGTAGAAAATCAAAAAAATTCGTTTATAAAATAAATGAAATTAAAGTCTATAATGACAAAAAAGTATATGTAATACGTTTTTCTATTCCTAGAAATCATTATACCTATACCAAAAGAAGTATTCCAAGTGATTATTCGGGAATACTATATATAAACCAAGACGATTTTTCTATTGTGAAAATCATTGAAAATTGGGAATATAAAGAAAATCCTGAACCTTCAGAATATGACACTTATGGTTGGAATGAAAAATATACTACTAAAGAAATACATTCCGAAATCGTAGAAACAAACTTTGAGAAAATAAATGATTTGTATTATCTAACAAGTTCTGAAATAGAAATATCGGGTAAATTAGTTGATAAAGAAAAGAATCAAAATCAAATAAAAATTTACATAGACTCCAATTGGAGTAATTTTAAAACAGTGAATCCAATTAAAATATCCTATAAAGAAGAACAAAATTTATTTGACAAATAGAATGAAAAAATGAAAAACTACATAAATTTCTAATAAAGCACTTCTGCCAACAGCGGTTACAAGAAATGGCGAGAAATGTGCTAAATTCAGGTTTATTTTCCGCAAGAAATATTATCCTAGCAGAAAATACGCAGTTCCGAAGTTCGTCACTTCATTTAGCGCCAGGACGTTGTGCGTAATTTTGCGCGAACGAAACGAAAAACAAACAATATATGAAATTCTATTTTTATCTTTTTTTTGTTGTAACTATAAATTCATTTTCTCAAATAAAAATAATAAATGGTGAAATAAAAGATTCTGAAAAGAAAACTTCCTTACAATATACTAATATTGGAATTTTAAATAAAAATACAGGAACTGTATCAAATTCTAACGGAAAATTTTCTTTAAAAATTAACGAGAGTATTACTGAAAGTGATTTAGTCACATTTTCTTATGTTGGTTATCAAACCAAAACAATTCCAATTTCAAAACTTAGTCTAACAAATAATGTAATTGAATTAAAACCTGAAAAAAACCAATTAGATGAAATTGTAGTGAAATTTGTAAAACCTAAACCTAAAATACTTGGAAGAAACTCAAAAGGTTTTGGTCTTATGCATTTGAATTTTTATTCCTATTATGAAAAAGATGTTGATGATAGATTGAGTAAAGAAATAGGAATGAAATTTAAACTGAAAAAAGATTGCAAAATAAACGATTTAAATTTCAATATAACTTCTAATGAATTTAGTTCTCTGAAATTTAGGTTAAATTTTTATAAAGTTGAAAATGGATTTCCAACAGAATTATTAATAGAAAAAGATATTGTTTTTGAAATTAAAGATGAATTTAAAGGTTGGTTTAATTTAGACTTGAAACCATATGACATTTATTTAGATAAAGAATCCGAAGATATTGCAATTACTATCCAATGGGTTGAAAGTAAAAAAGCAAATGCAAAAAGTAAATATTTTGGAATTTCTACAGCAATGTCAGTAACCGAAACAAGTTACTATAGAGAAAAATCAATGGATACTTGGAAAAAAAGCGGGCAAAGTTTAAGTTTTTATTTAAATACAATGTGTAAATAAAAAAACGAACGCACAACAGTCGTTCCTATGTAAAGCATTGTTAAGTTATTCACAACTTTTAGAGGGTTATATATCGGTTCTTTTTCGAGTATAGAATTCCGCTGCAACGGCTTGTTGGAAAAGTTGGAAAAAACTTTTATCAATTATGCTACAGCTTTGCTTGCTCTCTTAGTTGTATTTCTATATTACGAATGCATTACTCATAAATATTTATTTTTTTTTTGCATTCGTGAATCCGCTACGCTTGATTTCATTTTCTAGCTTTCTAGAGTTTCGAAGTCCGTCTAAATAACCGTATAAATAGATTTTGAGAAATACTTTACTATCAAAGCTCGGACGACCTTCGGCTTTTATGGTTTGAGTTGAAAACCCCAAAGACTCCAATGCTATAGTCTCTGCAAAAGCATCGATGAATCGAACGGGGTTTTCTGGTAAAATAGTATCTTCTAAACTAGATAAACTTAGTTGATGGCAGTAAATTCCACTGATATGCTACATTACTAAATATACTACTTTTCTTCTTTTTGTTAAAATAATTTAACTATTTTTGAAAGAAATCAACGAAGGTTTTTTCATAGACTGACGTTAGCGGTCAGGCTAAAACGACACGGCAAACGAACGACAGAAAATAAAGAATTAAAACTAAAATCATGAAATATTTAATAACAATTTTATTTGCGATTATTGCGTTTGCTTCCTGCAAAAATAAAACTCAAAATAATATGACGACAACCGACAATGAAAAATTAGTAAAACAATATTTTGAACATTTCAATAAGCACGAATGGACAAAAATGGCGAATATGTATGCAGAAACATCCGAATTTAAAGACCCATCTTTAGGACAAGGAATTGTAAAACAAACAAGACAACAAATCATTGACAAATATTCTGAACTTAACAAAATATTCCCTGACCTTCACGACCAAGTTATCCAAACATACCCTTCTGGTGACAAGCATATAATTGTTGAATTCGTTTCAACAGGAACAGCATCAGACAACTCTAAATTTGAGTTGCCAATTTGTACAATATTGACCATTGAAAATGGAATAATCACAAAAGACTTTTCCTATTTTGACAATTTTAACGAAGAAGAAAGCAAAGAATAAACTTAAAAAAGCCCGAACCGCTAACATCGGTTTGGCAATATGGTGGGTTTAGTGCTAAATAGAAGTTAAATTCTTCTTTGAAAGTTCAGTAATTATTGAAAGTTTCGGCTTCTTAATCCGCCACATCGCTAAGCCGAGAACCAACGTTAGCCGTCATTGTAGAGCGACAGTAACCAAAGACAAACCAAGAATTGATGATAGAGAAATTTCCGGCAATAAACAGTACACTTTCACCAACAGAACTTGCTAAACTTATTCAACAAAAATATAAGTTAAGGGACAAAACTAAATGTAGCATCTTTCGACTTGCAATGAACCATTTATACATCGTTCAAGATGATCAAGAGAAATACGTTTTTAGAGTTTATACTTATAATTGGCGGACAAAATTAGAAATTGAAGAAGAATTAAGACTTTTAGTTCATCTAAAAGAAAATAACAAACAAGTTGCTTATCCAATAGCAGACCAATCGAACGAGTACATACAAGAAATTGAGGCATCCGAAGGAAAAAGATTTGGTGTGTTATTCTCTTATGCAAAAGGAACAAAGACAGCAAAATTTTCAGCTCAAACAAGTTTCTTAATTGGACAAGCATTAGCAAAAGTGCATCAATCGACAGAGAATTTTGAACTGTCGAGAATATCTTATAATTCTCAAAACTTACTTGACAATTCTATTTTAAGAACAAAAAAGTTCTTTAATAAAGCCAACAACGAAATTGAATTTTTGGAAAAATTGTCTGCTTTCTTAACGTTGAAAATTAATGAAAGTGACAAACAGATAATGAGATATGGAAGTGTTCATCTTGACGTTTGGTTTGACAATTTGCACATTGATAATGAAGAAGACGTAACATTTTTTGACTTTGATTTTTGTGGAAACGGTTATTTATGTTTTGATATTTCCTATTTTTTATTTCAGTTACTTGCAACAAATTTGAAAGAAGAAGAATATCAAGTAAAAGCGGATAATTTTTTTAAAGGCTACGAAACTGTAACAGAAATTAGCGACGAAGAAAAAAAGCTTTTGCCTTTTGCTTGTTTAGCAATTATGATATATTACATAAGTGTTCAGTGTGACAGATTTGAATATTGGACAAATATTTTCCTGAATGAAGACCATTTAAAAAGAATGGTTGGAAATTTAAAACGTTGGATTGCTTACAACAAAATTGAAATAGAATAACGAACGAAAAAATAACGAAAGGCTAACAGCAGTTATACGAGATTTGGGTAATAGGCTGAATTAGAAGTTGGTTTTGTACTTGGAAAGTTAGTGTTTAACCGAAAGATTTCGCTTTCTTAATTCGCCACATCGCCAAGCCGAGGATCGTTGCAAGCGTACCGCAGACTGAATAATCTAACGCAATTTTTTATATTAAACTAAGATGAATATTAACTTTTCTTGTAATTTATTTCTTTGGTTACTATTAATGACTTTTCCAGAAATGGTATTTTCGCAATCGGCTGACTTTACCATTCAAGATGTAAAGTTTGAAAGTCAGGGCGTCATTCTTGCAGGCTCAATTTTAACGCCTAAAAAAACAGTAGCAGCAGTTGTAATTGTTCATGGATCCGATCCTGTAAAAAGAGAAATGGAGTTTGCTAAACGTCTTGCACGAGAAGGTATTGCTGTATTGACATATGATAAACGTGGCGTTGGAGAATCTGGTGGTGTATATGTAGGACCATCTGTTGGTACGAATAATATTGACACTATTAATCTTAATTTATTATCTAACGACGCAAGTTCAGCAGTAAATACGTTTCGAACCTATTTGAAAGATAAAAAAACACCCATTGGATTCGTTGGCTTCAGTCAAGCAGGATGGATAATTCCAATTGCTGCAAGCAAAAATCCGCAAGTAGAATTTATGGTTTTATTTAGTTGCCCTACAATTACAACTTTAGAACAACTCAGATTTCAGTTTTATACAAATGGGAACAATAGTTTTTGGGAAAATCATACAGAGTCAGATGCTCGTGAACATATAAAAAATGATTCTGACAGATATCAATTTACAGCTACTGACCCAAAAAAATCTCTGACTACTCTTTCAATTCCTGGACTTTGGCTTTTTGGTGAGAAAGACATACAAATTCCAGTAAAATTGTGCATAGAGCAATTAAATACATTTAAAGTTCAAGGAAAACCTTTCGAATATACATTGTTTTCAACATTAGGACATAATACTTCTTCTGACAATATTACCGAACCTGTTGATATTTCAATTCAATGGATAAAACAGAAAGTTCTGTACATTAAGAAGTCTAAAGCATCAAAATAAAGCACTGCCTACAGCAGCCGTTCCTATGTAAAGCAGACTTAAGTTATTCACAACTTTTAGAGGGGTATATGTCGGTTGTTTTTCGAATTCTATATTAAGAAACGATTACTGACCGAAGGAATAAAATCTGCAACCGAAGAGATATATGTAGGAGTAAATAAGCCCTATTGCAGGGAAATGTTTGCTGTGCAGCATGAACATTCATGATTTCTATGGCTACCAAAAATCTCAGCTTATTTTTAGCTTGAAAAAACAAGAAAAAACTTATTTAATAATTACTGCTGAAGTATCAAAATGATGTATATATTTAATGGCGTTTACTAGTTAGCAGCAATTTTATCCCAACTTAGACAAATGAAGAGCATTTTTATATTTTCAATTACTTTAATTCTATTTTCTTGTGGAACCAAAACAATAGTCTTCGAAGACGGAATAAAAGGAGAGGGGAGGCATAGAAATAATCAAAAAGAAGGGAAATGGGTTTTTACTAAAGATGGAAAACTAAATTCGATTGGTAAGTATTCTAATGGAAAACAGACAGGAAAATGGATACATTTCTATGCTAATGGGAAAATACATCAAAAAGGAAATTTCCAAAATGATAAACAAAATGGAATTTGGAAATTTTACTATGAAACCGGAAGTTTTATGGGAGTTGGGCAAATTACAAATGATAAACAAAATGGTTTATGGAATTGGTATTATAAAAATGGGAGGCTATACACAGAACGAATACATGAAGATGGTAAGTTGATAGAAATCAAATCTTGTTTCGATAAAAATGGAAATTTATTGGATTGTGGAAAATTAATAAACGGAAATGGTTATCTGTTATATCACGATATAGACAATGAATCTGACACAATTCAAAAGTTTGAATATGAAAATGGAATATTTAAAAAATAACAGTCCCTTCCTCTGGTTTTGCAACGATTAGCTACTTGTTTTTGAACGCAAATTCTAGTGTTTACAACGCGGTTCTTTACTAGAGTGACTCAACAGCGACATTACAAAAAAACAGTATTATCTTCTTCATAATTTCTATAAGCCCGCCCGCTAAAGTGTGCAACCTAAATCTCTATTCAAACCTAAACGTCAACGCGGACGCTATACATTCTATGATAAAAAGGGATTAAAATAAAAAGAGCCCAGACCGCTAGGTCTGGGCTCTTAAAGCACAACTCACAACTCACAACTCACAACTCACAACTCACAACTCACAACTCACAACTCACAACTCACAACTCACAACTCACAACTCACAACTCACAACAGGAAAAGTTTCATTTCTTCTCCTTTCGAATCAGTTTTTTGAGTAGGATTGAGATACCAAAACTAACAACTGCGCCTATAATAGCTAGTAAAACGGTTTTTAATAGGTCTTCCGAATGTAAATTCGGTAACACACTCAAAAAAGTGCCACTCGCAGTTCCTATGAGCGGACTGTTACTCGCTTGCACTAGATTCCGAATTAGGCTCCGCAGTCAGCTGGCTAACCGCCGATAATACACCACCGGCAACTGCCAGATAATCACCCATCGTAACTAATGTCAAGGGTAAGGCTACAGGCGCAGCAATAATACTGCCGCCAACGGCTACTAAAACAAGCCCAATAGTGCGAAGCATTTTAAAAAAATTTGGGGTAGGAGCTTTTGCTCGTTTGATAACATTCATAATATTTATTTTTTAAGATTGAACAATTAATAAAATAGACTCTTTGGCATCCAGTTCAGGATAAACCAAATTTTTAAGCTTTATAAAAGCTTTTTTTGATTGAAGCCCTAAGCCTGAAGCCACAAGATGGTTTACAGGAGCAATACAGCCACGAAGTTCGACCAAGGCATTATTCGCTAGATGAAACAAAATCAAACTCCTGTTCGGAACATTCAAAACCTCCAAATGGCATCCAAATCGGCTACTGTAGCGCTTTTCTATAAAATATTCCCCCTCAGGAATACAAGAAACTTGACTGAGATTGTCTTTCCATGGCAATTCAATCGTATGGCAGATTATTTTGCCTTCATGTACAAGTTTTCCGTTAGTTCCTTCGGGGAAATACGTTCTGGTCAATACCAAAACCATTTATAGTCCGCTTACGGCAACCAAAGCCAATGCGTTATAAGCACCATTTTTCAAGGGGTACATTTGTCCGTTGACCTCTTGGTAAAACTCCATACCCAATACCAAAAATAACGGCTTAGTACTGTTTGGAGTAACCATATTGACATGGTCAATGGCAATCGTAGGCACCATATCCCAGGCTAACGTAGCAGTTTCTGAATGTGACTCTACAAATGTTTCTGCTTCGAAATCAATTTCGGTTCCAGCCGAAATAATTTTAAAATGCGTCGTTCCAGCAGGAGCAGCAATCATATTTGCGGGCACAAAAGGAGCAATGGCAACCGCAATTTCACCACTAACACGATCAATAGTTCCGGCATAGGGGGCAAACAAACTGCTACCCAATGTCCCATTAATATTAAATTCGAAACCGCCTAACAATTCAGCTTCACCATCAATAACGTTTCGCAAACCACGGATACTGATGGTGTCGGCCTGAATAACCTTAATCATAGCTTGTGTCAACCGACTCACCATTCTACTGTCAGCCGAATTCAAAAGCAGCGATCGTATCGAAGCCCTTAAAATTTTGCCTGCCTTTCCGGCTCTGCCAAATTCAGAGCAGTTTTCTCTGGTACGCTGAAAAGCAGGATCATTGGCAATTCTCTTGGCATCAACGCCTCCTTTTTCACGAGCCAAATGACCGTCTTTAGTTTTGTAAAAAGTAATATCCCCGATAGTACCTCTTAATTTAATTATACCTTTTTGTTGGGCCATAATTTCTAATTTTTATAATGTGGATGTATAAAATGTTAGGTACATTTTTTCAAACCTTATAAAACCAATTTCGATGCATCTAAAAGCGGATTTATAGTACAAAGCTTTTGTTATTTATTCAAAAATCAAAGCACAGCTGTTCAGGAACGACCATAAAGGACTATTAAAACCATTATAGCCTATTTTATACTATACAATTTTACATCCCAGTGCAACACATTCTAGTATTATTTTTCTACCAAGCTTATTTCCAACCCCAACCGATAACTGACAACCGACAACCAATAACCCACACGACACAACCGATAACTGACAACTGACAACTCAAAACTGTAGTCTTAACCCCGCCCTTAAATTAAAAACGTCAAAAAACATTTGAAATTAAAAGGAGGACTGCCAGTGGCAGTCAGGTAGCAGCGCTCCGCAAGTTGAGCCTGCAAGGCGAACGGCTCGGGGCGTGGAACGGCGTTTTGAGGTAGTTTTTAAGTTTTGAATTTTCAGGCAGTGAAATCGAAGATTATTTCATCCGTACGCCTTGCAGGCTCGGGTCATGAATACCAAAAAAACAATAATAAAGCATGAATATTTTTTTGTTACTTTTTTCATCAAGACAAATCGAAGATTCAGCGAACACAACTTAAAATAAAAATTGAGTGAGCTAAAAAAGTAAATAAACACTCTCTTTATGAGATTTAGCTTCATTGAATTTATGTTTCTTAGTTCCTCGGAATGACAAAACAGTACTATATAGTTGAAGTCACCACCCGACAACAGATAACCAACAACAAATAACCAACAACAAATAACCGATAACTGAAAACCGATAACTGAAAACCGTCATTATTTCGTTCTCATTACCTATATCCGAATATACAATCGGCATTACCCATATCAAGTCCAAGATATTCCATAACTTTGGTAGGCTTGTGTCATCTGTTGTAAAGCGATATCAGGATTTATTTATTAACCTGTATAGTTATTTCAGGACGGGTCAGTCCTTATTGATAGTGCATAGCAAAGGCATGGATAAAGCATGGATAGTGTATGAAAACAGAACAGAAAAGAGTATGCATATACCCAAAAGACGTTCAGAGGATTACAGGTAAAAGTTATCGATATTCACGATTACTTCTAATTGACATTAAAAAGCACTTACATAAACAAGAACATCAATTCCTAAGCATTGAAGAGTTTTGTTTATACACAGGCTTAAAATTAGAACTGGTACAACCGCTGATTGTAGGGTAGTAGTTTGAGATAAAGCGACTCAAGTAGATTTTTACACATCCAACGAACCAGTTCAATAAGCAGTTCAATTAATGATAACAATGCAATACACCGTTCAGATAGCTTAAGACTTTCGCTTTAAAGTTTCGTGAAATTCCAGATTCAAATAGGAGTAAATTCATATAGTTATAAATATAAATAAACCCGACCGCTTTTTAAAAGCGGTCGGGTTTATTTATGCACCAGAATCTTTTTTAAGGAACTACAAATCAATTTTTTTCAATTCTTTATAATTAGCATATAATCTACGGAGTAAAATGCCGTATAATAGTCTGTAAAATAACCAAATAATTCCTAATACGAACCCTAATAAAACAAAAGATATTATACACATTATCATGTTTTTATGATTGCTTTGTGTGTTAAAAGTTGGTGAGTTTTGAAATTCAAAAATAAGTAAGGCAGAAACCATTAAGAAAATATATACAATATTGTACCAGATGTAATATTGTACTGTTTTTCTAGTTTTTAAAATGCTTTCCATTAGTTTTTTTGTTGTCGAAACAACCGAAATAGATTTGTAATTTTTATAAAATAAATAAATAAAATACAGCGTAATTACATAACCTAAAATCGTAAATGCATTTAGGTATTTTTCAATAGCAATAAGTTCTTCTCTCTTTTCATCAGGGAGTAAAAAACCAATTAAGTTAAGGATGATAAATTCCAAAATGCTAATGGCTAAAATCCACTTCACAATCGAAGACGATTTTTTGTGAATCATTTTGTAGATTTCTTTTTCCGATACCTGCTGAAAAGAATTTTCGTTCTTTTTCCAGTCTTTTTTCAATAAATCCAGCTCTTCCATATTCCTTAAGGATTTA
Organism: Flavobacterium sp. W1B; assembly: GCF_047344965.1. NCBI lineage: Bacteria > Pseudomonadati > Bacteroidota > Flavobacteriia > Flavobacteriales > Flavobacteriaceae > Flavobacterium > Flavobacterium sp. W1B. The sequence goes on along the minus strand of NZ_CP178845.1, from coordinate 3,216,689 downwards.
ATATTTTTTTTAGTTTCCCTTTTATTCTGTTCATTTTTACTCTGGCATTTACTTCACTAATTCCCAGTGTTTCGGCAATTTCATGATAGTCTTTGTCTTCAAGATACATGAAAACCAATGCTTTTTCAATGTCGTTCAATTCATAAACGGCCTTGTACATGAGCTTAATTTGCTCTTCCTCTTCATAGTTATAATCGACATCTTTTGTAAAATGCTGCCGCGCCTCATACTCCACGGTGGCAATGGAGCGTTTGTTTTTTCGGTATAAAGTAATGGCTGTATTCAAGGCTACGCGATAGGCCCAAGTAGAAAATTTGCTTTCACCTCTAAATTTTGGGAAAGCTTTCCATAACTGAATGGTGATTTCCTGAAACAAATCCTTGTGCGAATCCTCACAATTAGTATATAACCGACAAATTTTGTGGATTATATTCTGATTTGCCTGCAATTGCTTCACAAAAGAATGTTCTGGATTCTCACTCATAATTCATTAGTACACTTCAAATCGATTTTGTTACAAAGGAATAGATTTTTATTTAAAACCAGTAGCATCTTGAATTTATGGAGCACAAACTTCTCAATTCATAAGGATTAGTTGTCCCGCTGTACATTTCAATCTCCCGAAAAAAACGGGAGGATTTCCATTTCCATCGGGGCTATTCAGAAGCTTTGTTTTTCCATAATTATTTTTTCAAGATATTGTCTTTTCAATAATAAAAATGAGCTTGATAAAATAAGAAAAGTTTCTGTTTACTGAGAAATAAAAGATAATGACGATAGTCGTTTTAATATACTAAAAAATTATTTTTTATGCTGTGATTTTATTCTCACAATATTCTGATAATCAGTATTTTAACTAAATATTAATAACGCTCAATTCATTGATAATCAATAGATTACAATTGTATTAAGTAAAGAGCTTTGTCTACCACTTTTTTTTGAATTGGTTTTGAATTAAATTTGAGTTTTAACTAAAGTGCAAGATTAATGGAAAGTGTTATTATATCCAATTTCCATCCCATTCAGGCTGGGAAATTAATGGATCAAAATAAGCTCAATCAGTACATAAAGTTCCTGTATTATCATTTTCAAAATCTTCAAAATACAGATGCTAAAGGGAACAATGGCTTAGTTGCTGAATCAGTTAGTTTTGAAACCATATCAGATCATGTAGATAAATATTCAGTCTCCTCAGAAAGTATTAATAGCCGACAGACTTTAATCTTTGAAGGAGTGGAAAATTTTATTGAAAATGAAATGGATAACACACTCCCTTCAGAATATCATTTCCCAGAAGGTTTTGAAGTAAAATCAGGAAATTCTTTCGGCCCCAAAATAGAGGTCCGTATGGAATGGTTTAAAAAGAAAATGGGATATGTTTTTGATGTCTTTTATTCAAAAACGACTACAAATCCTGAAAACCTCATTCATGTCACTTGTTCTGGATATTCTTCGCCTAGCGTCGCTCAGGAGGCGGTGATTGAAAGAAAATGGGAGAAGGTACAAGTTACCCATTCTTATCACATGGGATGCTACGGAGCATTTCCGGCAATCCGTACCGGAAGAAGTTTGCTTTGTGCTAGTAAAGACAAAGGTAGGGTCGATATTGTTCATACAGAATTACTATCTGCACATTTAAATCTGACAGCATTTTCACCCGGAAATACAATGATTTGCTCTCTATTTGCGGATGGCTTCATAGGTTATTCTTTGTATGATGGAAACTCTTTTTTCAAAGATGATTCGGTTAAGGAGAAAAAAGGATTACGCATTTTAGCTTCTCATGAGGTTATTATTCCTGATTCTTTAGAAGATATGTCTTGGGATTTAGGGGAATATAATTTTTTAATGACTTTGTCAAAACGCGTTCCTGTATTTATCCGTAAAAACATCAAGCCTTTTTTGACGGAGCTTTGCGAAAAAGCAGCTGTTAATCTTGAAGAAGAAAAATCAAAAATGCATTTTGCAATACATCCCGGCGGTCCTAAAATTATTGATTATGTAGTGGAGGCCATTGGGATAACAAGGGAACAAGCTTCATGGTCTTACGAAGTATTACGTATTTACGGGAATATGTCCTCGGCTACTGTTCCACATATTTTTAATGAAATTGTAAATGATGCCGCTATCAAATCAGGAACTAAAATTGTGGCAATGGCATTTGGACCAGGTCTTACAGCCACAGGCTTGTTGCTCGAGAAAGTATAATTTTTTCAATGGGAATTTGTGAAAATAAAGAGGGTCTTCTTAAATAAATGATTTAACATGAGTAATTATGAGTTGAATAATAAGTGAAATCAATGATTCGTCAACTCAAAATATTAGCTCATAACTCATCACTTTTATAATAATTCACCATCAAATTCACAAATTTGCTATAACTTTCCATGCCGTCTTTTTGCTGGTTTATTTTTAAGAAATTATCATAAAAAATATGAAAACCGGTTTCAATGGGGCTTTCATATTCATTCCAGAAATCCTGACTTTCCTTATAGTTTTTTAAAATCCCGGGATTAATGGTTTTAAGTAATTGTTTCAATACTTTTTCGTCACGAGCCTGCCAGTTTCCTAAACAATAACGCAAAGCTATGCTGTAGCCCGAATATTTAAAATATAAATTATCGTTTTTTACAGAGGCTAAAAAACCTATAAAGTTACATTCGCTTTCGCTGGCAAATCCCATCTGATGTGCCATTTCGTGATTTGTGGTCATAGGGAAGCTGTACATCGGACCTAAATAATTTACCTGGGCTTCATTGGTAAACGGATTCAGGTAACCTCCAAATCCCATATATGTCAAAGGCAAGCTAAAGAGCGATTTTTTGACACTCAAGTTAGAATATTTAAAAAACGGATAGCTAGCGGATAAGTTTTTATAGCCATTCAAATTCATCTGAAATGCCTGTTCCTGAGAGTACGGAAATGTAACTTTCAGGCTATCATTTTTTGTGATTTGACTTTGGATAGCATTGGTTTTGTGGATTAGTTTTTTGGTGAAATCTAACAAATCTGCATCCGAATAATCTCTTTGAATCTCCATTTTTTCAAAAAGCGGTTGACGATGATAATTTAGCGCCCAAAGCGTGTGAAACAAAAAGTAAAATACGGAAAGAAAGCTTAAAATATGTAATGCATTATTTTTCCAAGCGAGTTTCCAAGTTTTTCTTTTATTCCAAAACCATTTTACGCCTAATACTATCAAAATAAAATAAATACAATCTCCAACAGAAAATGGAATTTTACCCAGAACTGTTCTAGAAAATGCAACAATAATAGGGTACAGCCCATTGCTATATACAGCTTCTACAGTTTCCGGAAAATAAGGAATGAATTGCAGAACAATTATTTGGAAAGCAAGAAATAAAGGCAGAATATATATTCTTTTCACGATACTGATTTTGAAAACGTAAATATAATTACAATATCAATTAATAGCGAAAAAGAATTTAAACTTTGTAACTTTGAGTTTTTAAAATGTTAAACTTCAAACAAAAATAAATGAGCCAAGAAATAAGAAATTTAGAGCCCAAAGCACTTTGGAATAAATTTGCCGATTTAAATGCAGTTCCTCGTCCTTCTAAAAAAGAAGAACGCGTAATTGAATTTATGAAGAATTTTGGAAATAGCCTCGGATTGGAAACTTTTGAAGACGATATTCGTAACGTTATAATCCGAAAACCTGCCACTCCAGGCATGGAAAACCGCAAAGCGATCGTAATGCAAGGGCATTTGGATATGGTACATCAAAAAAATGCTGATACCGTTTTTGATTTTGATACCCAAGGAATCGATATGTATGTTGATGGGGATTGGGTTCGTGCCAAAGGAACAACTTTAGGCGCTGATAACGGCCTAGGTGTTGCTGCTATTATGGCGATTTTAGAAAGTAAAGATATTCCACATCCGGCAATCGAAGCTTTGTTTACGATTGACGAAGAAACAGGAATGACTGGCGCTTTAAATTTAAAAGGCGGTATTCTGCAAGGGCAAATTCTGTTGAATTTGGATACAGAAGAGGACGATGAAATTGATATTGGTTGCGCCGGTGGTATCGATGTGACAGCTACGAGAAGTTATCACGAAGAAGAAGTTCCGGAAGGTTCTGTAGGACATATTATTACCGTAAAAGGATTGAAAGGCGGACATTCAGGGATGGATATCCACAAAGGTTTGGGGAATGCCAATAAGATTATGAACCGTTTGTTGTTTGACGCCTTTGAAAACTTTGGTTTACAAGTAGCTGAAATCAACGGAGGAAGTTTGCGTAACGCAATCCCTAGAGAAAGTGTTGCCAAAGTGATTATTTCTGAAATGTTTGATGAAGCCTATATTTTTGATATGCAGGAAATCATCAATGACATCAAAACCGAATATAAAACCACAGAACCTAACTTAACTATCGAAATCGTAAAATGCGATACGCCGAAAAAAGTAATGGATCTAGGGGTTCAGGAAGGAATCATCAGAGCAATTTATGCTGCTCATAATGGGGTGTATCGAATGAGCGCTGATATGGAAGACTTGGTGGAAACTTCAAATAATATTGCCAAAGTGACTATCAAAGACGGAGAAATCTCAATTGGTTGTTTGACACGTTCATCTGTTGAAACTTCTAAATTTGATTTAGCTAATGCTTTGCGTTCTGCATTTGAATTAGTAGGTTGCGAGGTAGAACTTTCAGGATCGTATCCAGGTTGGACTCCAAATGTAAAATCGGAGATTTTAGATGTTTTAGTTCCTATTTATGAAAAACAAAATGGTGAAAAACCAAAAGTGGTTGCTTGTCATGCCGGATTAGAATGTGGAATTCTGGGAACTAATTATCCGGATATGGATATGATTTCTTTTGGACCAACAATCCATGGAGCACATTCCCCAGATGAAAGAGCCAGTATTTCTTCTTCTCAAAAATTCTGGAAATTTTTGCTTGAAATTTTAGCTGAAATTCCTGCAAAATAGTATTCAGGGTTCAGTATTTAAAAAAAATAGTGTTCAGTTTAAATTTAAACTGAACACTAAATTTAGTCTCTTTTCGGGCTATTTTTTTTCTCTCTTTTTTCTTCTTTTTTCTCTTTTGCTGTTTTAAGAGGTTCCTTTTTTTGAGTTTTCTTCGCGTCTTGACTTTTTGCCATGATTATCAGTAATTAAGATTTGTATTTTTTAATATAAGTAAAGATAGGAACTATTTTCGGCTTATTGTTCTGTAAATAATTTATTACTATTTTTTTTCGTGGAATTAATATCATTCCAAAAAAAATCCTCAACTGTGAAAGTAATTGAGGATTGAATTATTTATAACTTTTTTCGTTAAAACGATAAAGCTGGCTTGTCAAAATTTTGTGTTTTTATTGTGATATCCTATTTAGCTTATTTCTTTTTCAAAATCTTATATTCTTCGTAACAACCGCTAATGGCATCCATGATTTGCAGGTCGTTTGCTGTTTGTATAAAAGATTCAGAATAATTACAGCGCTGTAATATTTCAGGAATTTCTTTTTTGTCGATGCCTAATAAAATGGCAAGTGTTTCGCGATCAAATTTAGATTCTAAAAGGTTTCTAACTGTGTCGTCCTTTTTCATTTCTTTAAGCTTCTTAAGCTCTACTGTTTTTTTGCCAAAGAAATTATAAAGCATATCGGCTGGATTGAAAATTGATCCCAAAACTCTTCCAAAAGCATTTGGAGAAGTATTTCCGGCTTCATATCCATTTGGTAATCCTGAAATACTATAACGATAGTTTTCTTTTATAGGGATTGTTTTTGAATCTACTTCGAGATATCCTGTTAAATTAAAGGGTTTGATGACCACCTCTTCAAGTGCTATTGCACTTTCAGTAAGAAAGATTTTAGCCATCTTATTTTTCAACCAGTCATTTGTAACTTTAACTCTTAATGATTGAAATCCTAAAAGTGAAATATGAAGAGTATCGTTTGGATGTACATCAATTTCAAAATAACCATTTGCATCCGTTCTGGCGCCTCTTACTTTATTGATGTTGATGATGTTTGCATTGGCTAATGCAGATTTTGTATTGTCATTATAAATATAAGCCGATACTTTTTGGGAAGGAGTTATATCTTGAGCAGAGCTGGTTATTGATATAGCTAAAAAAAAGAAAACTACAAAATATTTCATATACTGATTTAAAACTTTAAAAGTAGTAAATAGGATTGAATATTTTGTAGTCTCTTGTATTATTATAAGAAAATTAACAATATTTGTTAGTCTCTTCTTGGTCTTCTTGGTCTAGGTGAGTCACCAAAGCTTTCAGAACGTCTTGCTGGTCTTTCTGAAGAACCACCTTCGCGTCTTGGAGCTGATGATCCTCTGTCGCTTCTGAAGCCACCTTCTCTTGGGGCTGAACCTCTGTCGCTTCTAAATCCGCCACCAGAACCTTCTCTTCTTGGAGCAAAGCTTCCTTCGCGTCTTGGACTAGAGCTTCTTCCGCCACCAAAACCACCACCAGAACTTCTTCCGTTGTGATCACGTCTTCCTCCACCGTCATTTTTAGAAATTTCAACATTAATACGACGTCCTTCTAATTGTACGTTGTTTAATACTTCCATTACTTTATCAGTGTGCTCAGGATCAGTGTTAAAGAAAGAGAAACCTTCTTTTACGTCTACTTTGAAAACATCATCACGACCTAAGTCTAATGTTTCTTTCAAGTAATCTTTCAATGACATCCAGTCAAAATTATCTCTAGAACCAATGTTCACGAAATATCTTGTTGCACCACCTGCATTGTTGTTTTCTCTTGGCTCTCTATCGTCACTACGCTCGCGTCTGTCTGAAGATTGGTTAGAGATGTCTCTGTTTTTCTTGTAATAAGCAATAAAACGGTTGAATTCAACAGATACCATTTTCTTAATCAATTCTTCTTTTGATAAATCTTCAAGAACATTGTTGATTGCAGGTAGGTAGTTGTCAATTTCGTGATCAACTTCTGTATCTTTAATTTTATTAGCTAAGTGTAATAATTGGATTTCGCAGATTTCTATTCCAGAAGGAATTGTTTTTTCTTCGAATTTTTGTTTGATGATTCTTTCAATAGAAGAAATCTTACGCAATTCACTTTTAGTAACGATTACGATAGAAGTTCCTAATCTTCCTGCACGACCCGTACGACCTGAACGGTGATTGTACGTTTCAATTTCGTCAGGTAATTGATAATTCACTACGTGAGTAATGTTATCAACGTCAATTCCACGTGCGGCAACATCAGTAGCTACAAGCATTTGGATTTGTCTTCCACGGAAAGATTTCATTACACCGTCACGTTGCGCTTGAGATAAATCTCCGTGCAAAGCAGCAGCGCTGTATCCATCTTCAACTAATTTTTCGGCAACAGCTTGTGTATCACGTTTTGTTCTACAGAATACTACTGAGAAAATGTCTGGATTAGCATCGGCAATACGTTTCAAAGCTTCGTAACGATCACGAGCATTTACTAAGTAAAATTCGTGAGAAACTGTTGCAGATCCTGAGTTTTTGGTTCCAACTGTAATTTCAATTGGATCTTTCATGAATTGTTTTCCAATACGTGCTACTTCAGCAGGCATTGTTGCAGAGAATAACCATGTGTTTTTGTCGTCTGGCGTAGTAGAAAGGATGTTTACGATATCTTCGTAGAAACCCATGTTCAACATTTCGTCAGCCTCATCTAGAATACAGTAATTAATTTGAGAGATGTTTACCAAACCTCTATTAATCATATCTTGCATTCTTCCTGGAGTTGCTACAATAATTTGCGCGCCTCTCTTTATGTCTCTCGCTTGTTCTGTTATGCTAGCTCCACCGTATACTGCTACCACATTAATACCTTTTTCGTATTTAGAGTAGTTTTTAAGTTCGTTGGTAATCTGCAAACAAAGTTCGCGTGTTGGAGATAAAATTAATGCTTGTGTGTTTCTGTTGTTAGCATCAATTTTCTGGATAACTGGAAAACCAAAAGCTGCCGTTTTCCCTGTCCCTGTCTGAGCCAACGCAACCATATCGATGTCTTTTTCCAATAATAGGGGAATCGCTTTCTCCTGTACTTCTGACGGATTTTCAAATCCTAGATCTAAAACCGCCTTCAGTAACGATTCACTCAATCCTAATTGTTCAAATTTATTCATATGTATTTTTAAAATAGGGTGCAAAATTACTGTTAATAATCCACATAAACTAATGCTATTTTAAGATTTAATGATTTATTGTAATTTGATTATCAGAATGTTACGATTTTTATTGGTGGTTGTTGTATTTAGAACATGCAAATTATAAGAGAATTTAGGTTGCGATCTTTGAAAATTTGAATAAAAAATAGTGTATTTTAAACAATTATTTTTCGTTTTTTAAAAAGTCTATTAATTTTTGAGTCGCTTTTCCTCTATGACTTATTTTATTTTTGATTTCTAATGATAATTCTGCAAAAGTTTCTTTAAAGTCAATAGGTTGAAATATAGGGTCATAACCAAAACCTTGATTACCGGATTTCTTCGCTGTGATTTCTCCTTTGGCAATTCCTGTAAAAAGATGCTGCTTCCCTTTAAGGTTTAAAGCAATTACGGTTTTGAACTGCGCATTTCTATTATTTTTGTTAGACAAAGCGTCTAATAACTTCGACATATTATCATCAGAATTTCTTTGTTCTCCTGCATAACGTGCAGAAAACACTCCGGGCTCACCGTTTAAAGCTTCAACTTCTAGTCCTGTATCGTCGGCAAAACAATCATAACCGTAATTGGTGGTTACATAATTTGCTTTTAGAATAGCGTTTCCTTCTATGGTATCTGCTGTTTCGGGAATTTCTTCATGGCAGCCAATATCTTCTAGGCTTAGAATTTGGATTGTTTCAGGAAGTATACTTTGTATTTCAAGGATTTTGTTCTTGTTATTGGAAGCGAAAACGAGTTGCATTGTTTTAGTTTAAAATTTTATTGTTCAAAGATACAATTTTTAAGGATTTAGCCAGAAATCTGTACAAACAGTTTTTTAGAGCTAGAGCCTTATTTGATTTAAATAATTGCAGAATTATTAGCGTTGGTTTTATTTTGGTTAAATAGGAGTTAAACGACTGGTATTTAGTATATTGTTTTTTAAATAGTTGTATCTTTGATATGTGGTTTTGATTAATTACTTGTGTTTGTTAATCTTCACATGAGATTAGAGGTGCAATATTCAGCAATACGATTAAAAGTATGAGTTGATAATGGTAAATCAGAACTTACAACTGGAGGGCTATAGATGCCCTCCTTTTTTTGTTTCTATCTTTTAGTGTTTTGTGACATTTGTCAAATTGTCCGGGAAGTATAAATCCGATAAATGAATGAATTCATCGCCACGCATGAAAATAGTGGCATCTACTTCTTTGTAACTCGTCTTTCCTGCTGCTGCAAGAAGTTCATTGGCGGCATGAAGCGTATTTTTATGGAAATAATAAACTCTTTCGGATTTATCGGTTACCACCAAACCTTTTACTAGCATTTTATCTTGGGTAGCAACTCCAGTAGGACAGGTGTTGTTATGGCAACGCAATGCTTGAATACAGCCCAAAGAAAACATAAAACCCCTGGCGCTATTGCAAATATCTGCTCCCATAGCTATAGCTCTAAGTATTGAATAGCCCGAAATTATTTTGCCACTACAGATAACTGTTATTTTGTCCCGAACATTGTAGCGGATTAAGGTCTTGTTTACAAAGATAAGTGCAGGTTCAAATGGCATTCCGACTCCATCGGCGAATTCTAGCGGTGCAGCACCGGTTCCACCTTCGGCACCATCTACCGTTATGAAATCAGGGAAACAATTTTGGGCAACCATTTCTTGGCAAATTAATTCAAATTCATTGGTCTGGCCAATACATAGTTTAAAACCAATAGGCTTTCCGTTGGCTAGTTGACGCAATTCGGCTATGAATTGAACTAGTCCTTTGATATCCTTAAAGGCGCTATGGTTAGGAGGAGAAAGTACAGTTGTGTGTGGTTTTACACCTCTTATTTTAGCTATTTCTTTAGTGTTTTTGATTGCAGGTAAAACGCCTCCATGTCCGGGTTTTGCACCTTGTGACAGTTTTAATTCAATCATTTTTACTGATGGATGGTTTGATTTTTTTGCGAACTTTTTTGAATCAAAGTTTCCTTCCTCAGTCCGACAGCCAAAATATCCAGTACCTATTTGCCAAGTCACATCACCGCCTTGTAAATGAACATCAGTTAGTCCACCTTCGCCGGTATTGTGATAAAAGTTTCCTTTTTGTGCTCCTTTGTTGAGTGCCATAATGGCATTTTCGCTCAAAGAGCCAAAACTCATCGCTGAAATATTCAATAAAGAAGCGGAATAAGGTTGCTTGCAAGCAGGACCGCCAATAATGATTCGGGGAAGTTCTTCGTTGACTTTAGCAGGGAATATAGAATGTCTTATCCCTTCATAATTCGATTGGTTGATGTTTAGCTGCGTCCCGAAAGGAGTATTAGCGCTAATATTTTTTGCTCTTTGATAAACAAGACTGCGTTCGTTTCTTGTAAATGGTTTTCCATCTGTATTCCTTTCAATAAAATATTGTTGGATTTCTGGTGCAACTGATTCGAAAAAATACCTAAGATAACCAAGGACAGGGAAATTTCTAAGGACAGCGTGTTTGTGTTGTAGGATGTTTAACAGGCCGATAAATAACAATATTAATATAACAGATGGGAAAAGAAGTCCCGTTTTGAAATAAAAATGAAATGTTAGAGATATAATAAAAATAGCAATTCCTAATACAAAAAAAAGTTTTCTCATAGCTAAAGATTTAATGGTTTACTAATTTAGTAAGAATATATAATCTTTAAGATCAAAAGCTTAAAAAATAATAATTTATTGTTTTAAGTATTCGATCAGATGGAGTCTTAATGTTTTTTTGAAATAAGAAAAGTATTTTGGATTTAGCTATAACGCAATCGTACATAAACATGTTTAATTCCTTTTTTATCCGAATCTCTTTCGTCAATTTCCAGGATATCGGTTAAGGATTTTAACATGGGTGTAAGTTTTGGAAAACCGTAATTTCTAGGGTCAAATTCGGGTTTTTTCTTTACAATGAGGTTTCCTACATCGCCAAGAAATGCCCAGCCGCTATCGTCAGCAATATCGTCTATAGAATCTTCGATAAGATCGATAGTTGGCTCGTCAATTTTATTAAGTGGTTTTCGAGTTGTTTTTTCGGCTGCTTTTGAAGTGCTTTTTTCAATTGTTTTTTTTGTTTCAGTATCAGAAGCTCTTTTTGGTGTTTTTTTCTTGATGGCTCCATCCAAAACTTCAATATAAATAAACCGGTCACAGGCAACAATGAATGAATTGGGTGTTTTTTGTTCTCCAATTCCGATGACTTTCATTCCGGATTCTCTCAAACGAATTGCCAATCGGGTGAAATCAGAATCGCTGGAAACAATGCAAAAACCATCCACTTTGTAAGAATACAATAAATCCATCGCATCAATAATCATTGCAGAGTCGGAAGAGTTTTTTCCAACCGTGTAACTGTATTGTTGAATAGGAGTAATGGCATGTTCAAGTAAAACACTTTTCCAACCGCCAGCATTGGGTTTGGTCCAATCGGCATAAATACGTTTGGTGGTAGGTGTTCCAAACTTAGCAATTTCCTCCATCATTCCTTTTACATTGCTGTAAGGAACGTTATCGGCATCAATAAGGACGGCTAGTTTTAGTTCTTTTGAATCTTGTGACATACTTTTTTACATTGAAAATGGTTTTTCAAAGGTACGAAGTTTATTAGTATAACAATTCTAGCCCTGATAGTAAAGGGAATCTTTTGCTTTTTTCTTCAAAAAGTTAAAGATAAAAGAGTAGAGTAGGAGTAGCTTCTAAAAATAAAATTGCTTTCGATACTATTATAAAATTTAAATAATTAATTTTGCAACCTCTTAAAATTAAAAATAGTACTTAATATATTATGGTAAAGGATTTATTCGAAAGAATTCAAAACAATAAAGGACCATTAGGAAGATGGGCCTCACAAGCTGAGGGTTATTTTGTTTTTCCTAAATTAGAAGGAGAATTGGGTCCAAGAATGCAGTTTGGTGGAAAAAACATTTTAAACTGGAGTTTGAATGACTATTTGGGTCTTGCTAATCATCCAGAAGTGCGTCAAGCAGATACGGATGCGGCTATTCAATTTGGTGCTGCTTACCCAATGGGTGCGCGTATGATGAGTGGTCACACCAAATATCACGAACAATTAGAAGAAGAATTAGCTGCTTTTGTAATGAAAGAATCGGCTTATTTATTGAATTTTGGTTACCAAGGAATGGTGTCAATCATTGATGCTTTGGTTACTAAAAACGATATTATCGTGTATGATGTTGACTCGCATGCTTGTATTATTGATGGAGTTCGTTTGCACATGGGAAAACGTTTTACTTACAAGCATAATGACTTGGAAAGTATGGAGAAAAACCTGCAACGTGCCACAAAAATGGCTACTGAAACTGGTGGAGGAATTCTTTTTATTACCGAAGGTGTTTTTGGAATGCGCGGTCAACAAGGAAAATTGAAAGAGATTGTTGCTATGAAGCAAAAATACAATTTCCGTTTGCTAGTTGATGATGCACATGGTTTTGGAACTCTAGGAGAAACTGGAGCTGGAGCAGGTGAGGAGCAAGGAGTTCAGGATGATATTGATGTTTATTTCTCTACTTTTGCTAAATCGATGGCTAATATTGGTGCTTTTGTTGCTGCTGATAAAGATGTTATCGATTATTTGAAATACAATTTGCGTTCACAAATGTTTGCAAAAGCATTGCCAATGATTCAAACAATTGGTTCGTTGAAACGTTTAGAATTATTGCGCAAGTCTTCTGAAATTAAAGATAAACTTTGGGTAAATGTTAATGCGTTGCAAAACGGATTGAAAGAAAAAGGATTCAATATTGGAGATACTAACACTTGTATTACTCCGGTATATCTTGAAGGAAGTATTCCTGAAGCAATGATTATGGTAAATGACTTGAGAGAAAATTATGGTATTTTCTTGTCAATCGTGGTTTATCCTGTTATTCCAAAAGGAATTATCTTGTTGAGAATGATTCCTACGGCTTCACATACAATGGAAGATATTAATGAGACATTAACTGCTTTTGAAGCAATCCGTGAGAAATTAGTCAACGGAACCTATAAAGAAATTGCATCGAGAACTACTGTAGATTTAGATGCATAGTAAGTAGTATATAGTTTATATGAAAAAATCCATTCCGTTAGGAATGGATTTTTTTTTATTACAACTCTATTTTAAACGTTTTTCTTCTGCAGTGCACTTTAGGATCAAAATGTTTCCACAAGTTATGAATTGCTGTATTATCTGCCAGTTCCGGCGTTCTAAAACAGTTTACAATTCCTTTTTCTTTAAATGTATGGTAATATTCATTAAAAATGATTGCCGTGACTGCTTTGTTTTGAAAATCAGGATGTACGCCTATCAAATAGAAAATCATATCCTTGCTTTGCTTTTTGGCTTTCAATAAATGGATGAATCCAAAAGGGAATAATTTTCCGTTTGCTTTTTGTAAAGCCATAGAAAAAGAAGGCATTACAATGCTAAAAGCAATAATATTATGGTCTTTGTCCTCTACGAATTTGATGTATTCCGGATTAATTAAGCTGATGTATTTTTTCTTGAAATATTCTTTTTGAATATCTGAAATGGCAACAAATGAAGATAAACTGGCGTAGGATTCGTTGAATAAATCAAACATTTTGTCCACATGCGGCATTACTTCTTTGGTGGTTTTAAAGTTAAGCGGACTTAACTGGTACCTTCTTTTTACCAATTCATTCGCCTTTTCAAAAAATTCCGGTTTTACATTTGAAAAAGGGAATTTACTTTCGATGTATTCTTTTTCGGTAACATAACCCAATTGCTCAAAATGATCGGCATAATAGGGATGGTTATACCAGGTAATCATAGTTCCTAATTGATCGAAACCCTCAGTTAGAACGCCCACTTTATCAAGATTGGAGAATCCCATTGGACCTTCAACGTATTCCAAACCATTTTTTCGACCTAATTCATATACTTTTTCAAGCAATGCTTTTGTGACTTTGATATCATTGATGGCATCAAACCAACCAAAACGCACTTTCTTTTTTTGTTGGTCATTTACTTCACTCCAATTGATGATTGCAGTAATGCGACCCACAATTTTATCATTTCTATAGGCAAGAAAAAAATAAGCTTCGGCATTCTCAAATGCTGGATTTTTAGTTTTGTCAAAAGTTTCTAGTTCATCGGCAATTATAGGTGGAACCCAGAATTCATTGTCTTTGTATAGAGAAAAAGGGAATTTGATATATGCCGTTAATTCGCTTTTGGTCTTGGCTTCTTTTATTGTAATCATTCTATTTTTAGATTGTATTTTTATCCTTTTTTAGTTTTATTAGCTCTTCTTTGTGCTTTTTTCATAGCCTTGTCGTCTGATCCAGAGTCAAGGTTTATGCGTACTTCTTTGTAGTTGGCATCATATCGCCAAGAAAATCCAATCCCTCCGTAAAGTATCGAAGGAGTATTTTTTAAACTACTACTTATTGAAGCATCTATTTGCATGTCTTTATTTAGTAAATAGGCTGCACCACCTCTGACGATGGCATCGCTGTAAAAATCACTTTTAAAACCTTGGTTTTCTATAAAGCCAGACCAGTTGTCATTAAATCCTTTTGTCAGAGTTAGCACATATCCATAACTTGGATAATCAGTAGCAATATAATCTCCGATGATGTTAGTTACAAAAACCCATGTTCCGTCACCAAAATGATTTTGGGTAATCAGCATTAATTTTGGTGAAATTTCTCCTTTTGGAGAAAAATAATAAGGATTGTTGGACGAAGTAATATTTGCTCCAGCAAAAATAGAAACGGCTGGAATAAATTGATTCCAATTGAAGGCATGATTGGCTTTCCAGCTGTAAATGTTAATTTTCTTTTCGTGATTTTTGAAAGGATCATAAAGCAGATATTTAGCTCCTAAAACCGTTTGTTTTAGAGCAGCCTTGTTGGTATTACTGAATTTAGTGTTGAAAGTTTCGTTTTGGTATTGTAAATCGGCAATTAATTCTAGTTTTTCAGAAAATAATCCCCATCTTAGCATCATGTCTATTCCAAAACCATTAGCATCATAATTCAATATATTATGCTTTTCTTTGATGCCATAAATTCCAGTTTCTATTTGAAATACTGATTTTCCAACCGAAAAAGCCGACATGGTTTCTCCAGGTCTGTTAGAATTGATTTGATCTGTGTGCTGTCCGTAATGAATACAAGGAATCATTAGTATGGCGCTGAAGATTAGGTATTTGATTTTTGACATATTATTTTTTTAATTTTAAAAGTAATAACGCTTTTCAAATGTACTATATTTTATTATTTATTTAAGAATGATAGTTTAGTTTTGAACTTTTGATTTGCTAATTTTGCTAAAAAATATTTTGATTATGCAAACAGCTTCTTTTGCGGGTTTTATAAAAACTCTATTTTATATTGTAGCTTTCTACTATATTTTTAAATTTTTGGCTAAATTATTTTTACCCTTATTGGTTAAAAAAGTGGTTGAGAAAGCAGGAGCCAATTTTCAAGAACAACAACAACGTTCACAAGATGCGTCATGGAGGAAAGCCAACTCCAATGATGAAATAATTTACAATACGAACAATTCTAAAAATCCGAGAGAGACTAAAAAAGTAGGAGATTATGTGGATTACGAAGAAATAGATTAAATTTGCCGTAGTTCCTTTTTCTTATTAAAATAAAAAACTCTCGAAAATTGAAAATAATAAATAAGTTTTATCCGCACGCTCTTGCCGTTATTGGTTTTGTACTCATTTCTCTCATTTATTTTTATCCTGTTTTACAAGGAAAACAAATTTCCCAATCGGATATTGTTCAATATACCGGCATGGCAAAAGAGCAAAATGATTTCAGAGCTTCAGAGCATGTAGAACCTTATTGGACTAATTCAGCCTTCGGAGGAATGCCTACTTATCAGTTGGGAGCCAAATATCCTCATGATTATGTTGGAGCTCTTGATGATGCTATACGATTTTTACCGCGTCCAGCCGATTATTTATTTTTATATTTCTTGGGCTTTTACGGCTTATTATTGGTTCTTAGAATAGATCCATTGAAAGCTTTTTTTGGAGCTATTGCTTTTGGTTTTTCAACTTATTTAATCATTATATTAGGTGTTGGTCATAATGCCAAAGCACATGCTATTGGGTATATGCCACTAGTTATCGCCGGTTTTATATTGGTTTTTAGAAAAAAATATGTGCTGGGAGGTTTGCTTACTCTATTTGCGACGGCTTTAGAAATTAATGCCAATCACTTCCAGATGACCTATTACTTGTTGATTTTCTTATTGATACTTTCGGGTTATTTTATTTATTTAGGTTTAAAAGCCAAAGAATATAATGCACTTTTGAAATCTTTCGGGATATTGGCTATTGCAGGAATTTTGGCCATTGGCGCCAATGCTACTAATTTGATGGCTACCGCCGAGTACGCAAACTTTAGTACTCGTGGTAAAAGTGAGTTGAGCTTTAATCCTGATGGAACAAAAAGTACAGGTTCTAGTGCTATGACCTATGATTATATAACAGAATACAGTTATGGTGTAACAGAGAGTTTTAATCTGATTGCTCCAAGGCTTTTTGGAGGATCAAATCATGAAACTCTTGGGAAAGACAGTAGTATGTATGAATTCATGATTGGTCAGGGTGTGCCGGAAGGACAAGCCGCCGATTTTGTTACCGGAATGCCAACTTATTGGGGAGACCAGCCTATTGTAGCAGCTCCAGCTTATATTGGGATTGTTGTTTTTTTCTTGGGAATTTTAGCACTATTTATCGATGATCGAAAAATTAAATATGCTTTTCTCTCAGGCGCTATTGCTGCACTTTTACTTTCTTGGGGTAAAAACTTCCCGATATTAACTGATTTCTTTATTGATTATGTACCGATGTACAATAAATTTAGAGCAGTTTCATCGATTCAGGTAATTTTAGAATTGTGTTTCCCTGTTTTGGCAATAATGGGATTACAGTCTTTCTTTAAAATAGATAAAAACTTACAATGGAAAGCACTTTGGCAATCTGCAGCGGTTGTCTTTGGACTTATTTTAGTTTTGTTCTTTAGTAAAAGCATGTTCAGCTTTTCTGGGGCTAACGATGCTTATTATTTAGAAAGTTATGGACCTAGTTTTGTAGACGCTTTAAAAGCAGATCGAATGACCTTGTATAGTGCCGATTTGTTGCGATCTGGATTTTTTATCTTAATGGTTTCTGGTGCTTTATGGCTGTTTTTGAAGAACAAGATTGCTCAAAATACGGCTATCATTCTGGTAAGCGTATTTATGATTTCCGATTTGTTTCTTGTAGATAAAAAATATGTTTCTGCCAAGGATTTTGTAAGCGGTAGGGAAGTTGAAGTTCCTTTTCAAGAAACTCCTACAGATGCTCAGATTCTAAAAGATACTTCGCATTATCGTGTTTTTGAAGTAAATGGGAATTTATCAAGTGCTAGAGCTTCCTATTTTCATAAGTCAATTGGAGGATATCATGCTGCAAAACCAAGACGTGTACAGCAGCTATTTGATTATCAAATTGCCAAAAACAATATGGAGATTTTAAACATGTTGAATGTCAAATATATAATCCAGACCGATAAAGAAGGAAAAGAGTTCCCGATAATAAACCCAGATGCTAACGGAAATGCTTGGTTTGTAAGCGATGTTAAATTGGTGAATAAAGCCGATGATGAAATGAAAATGTTGGATAAATTCGACAGTAAAAAAATAGCGATTTTTAACATCAATCGTTACCGTTCTAAATTTAAAAATGCCCAACTGAAAAAGAATCTAGATACTACGGGAACTATTCAGTTGAATGTATATAAACCGAATTATTTAAAATATACTTCTAATAATAAAAGTGAAGGCTTAGCTGTTTTCTCTGAAATTTATTATGAAAATGGTTGGAATGCTTACATTGATGGAGAAAAAACAGATCATTTTCCTGTTGATTATGTACTGAGAGCTTTAATTGTTCCCGGCGGAGAACATACTATCGAATTCAAATTTGAGCCGGAAGTGATAAAAACGGGAAGCATCATAACATTGATTAGTTCAGCCGGAATGTTACTGTTGTTATTGGGAGGTATTTATTACGAAAGAAAAAAAGGATTTAAGACCGTTGATTAAAGATTATTGATTTTCCAAAATCGGCAATCAAGAATCATTGCTCTTCATTCAAAAATCATCTCCGTCATTATCATTTTTTAAATTAAAAGATAAATTGGAAAGCAAAAAAATCCTAATCATAACTTATTATTGGCCACCTGCGGGAGGTCCAGGAGTGCAACGTTGGTTGAAATTCGTTAAATACCTGCCAGATTTTGGAATTCAACCCATCGTTTATATTCCAGAAAATCCAACCTACCCAATTGTTGATAAAAATTTGGTTGAAGAAGTTTCAGAAAAAGCAATTATTCTGAAACATAAGATTTTTGAACCTTATCAATTGGCTTCTTTTTTTTCTAAAAGTAAAACCAAAAAAATTAGCTCTGGAATTATGCCAAATAAGAAGAAACAATCCTTTTTGGATAAAATGTTTCTTTGGATACGCGGGAATCTTTTCATTCCCGATGCCCGTGTTTTTTGGGTAAAACCTTCGGTGTCTTATTTAGAGAAATACATAGTCGAAAACAGTATCGATACCATTGTTACCTCAGGTCCGCCACACAGCCTGCATCTTATTGGATTAGAGTTAAAACAAAGATTAGATTTAAAATGGTTTGCGGATTTCCGTGATCCTTGGACAACGATTGGCTATCATAAGTCTTTGCGACTATCTAATTTTGCAGATAAGAAACACAAGGCTTTGGAGCATCAGGTTTTGAATTCGGCCGACACAATTATCGTTACGAGTAAAACCACAAAAACCGAGTTTGAAGCCATTACAAACAAGCCAATTGCCGTTATAACGAATGGTTATGATGTGGAAAAAGTGGAAAAACAAACTTTGGATACTAAATTCAGTTTGGCGCATATTGGTTCTTTTCTTTCCGAAAGAAATCCTATGATTTTATGGGAAAGTTTGGTTGAGTTAATTGCTGAAATTCCCGGTTTTAAATCGGATTTAGAAATTAAATTGATCGGTGCAGTAAGCCAAGAAGTTTTAGAAACAATTGCGAAATTTGGATTAGATCCTTATTTGAATAGTTTGGGTTATGTTTCGCATGCAGAAGCTGTGGCGCATCAAAGAAAATCGCAAGTATTGTTACTGATTGAAATCAATTCCGAAGATACGAAAAGCATTATTCCTGGGAAATTATTCGAATATATGGTTTCTAATAGGCCTATTGTTGCCATTGGTCCAAAAGGTTCTGATTTTGCCGAAATTATTACCAATACTAATACAGGAGTGTTCTTTGATTATTCAGAGAAGATGAAACTAAAAAGTGTAATTTTAGACTATTATAATCAATTTCTGGAAGGAAGATTACAATCAAATGGTGTAGGTTTGCAAAAATATTCCAGAAGAAATCTAACCCAAGAACTGGTACAATTGATTAATTCTAACTTTTAACCGTAAACTTCCAAATGGGAATCGTTCTAAATCAGTCCTTAAAAAATACTATAATTACCTATGTTGGATTTGGAATAGGAGGTATTAGTACTCTTTTTTTATATCCTCAAATTTTAGGGAAAACATACTACGGTTTATCTAATTATATTCTTTCTTGTGCCAATGTTATCATGCCATTGTTTGCAATTGGAATGCAAAACACTTTGGTTAAATTTTATGCACAATGTAATAATGAAGAAGAGGAAGACCGATTTTTGTCTTTTACGGTTTTATTTCCTTTACTATTGTGTATCCCGTTACTATTGATTGGGCTTTTTTTTTACGATGATATTGGTTTTTTTCTGTCAAAGAAAAACGGAATGGTCAAGGATTATCTTTGGCTAATCCCTTTTACGGGCTTGTGTATGGCCTATTTCGAAATATTCTATGCTTGGGCAAGAGTACATATGCATTCTATATTTGGAAATTTTATCAAAGAAGTGGGTTTGCGATTATTTTCTTTATTTGCTTTGGTTGGGGTTTATTTTGAATTATTGACCATTGTAGAATATATTTACATGACCGCCTTGATTTATTTTGTGGCTTTTATAGTGACCATGTTGTATGCTTTTTACGTAAAGAAACCCAATTTTCAATTCTCGATTCCTCATAATGTTAAAGGAATTATGGAATATACTTTTTATATTATTTTGTCAGGAAGTGTGGCTAATTTGCTTTTGGACGGTGATAAAATGATGCTCAATCAATATATGAAAATTGAAAATATTGCGTTCTATTCAGTTGCAACTTATATCGCTTTGGTAATATCGGTTCCAAGTAGGGCAATGCACCAAATCGTATATCCTATTACGGCAAAACTGATGCACGAAAATAAGCATGACGAATTAAATGATTTGTACAAGAAAACATCTATCAATTTGCAAATGGTTGGAGGTTTTGTGATGCTTTGCATTTTTGTTAATATCAATCAGCTCTATGAAATGGTTCCCAAAGAGTACAGTGGCGGAATCCCGGTTGTTTTTATGATTGGAATCTCAAAATATTTTGATTTGATTTTGGGAAATAATAATGCCATTATTTTTAATACTAAATATTATAAAACAGTTTTGTTTTTGGGTGTTGGATTAGTGCTATTAACGATAGGATTGAATCGGATTTTTATTCCGATATATGGTATAATGGGTTCTGCTTTTGCAACCTTGTTATCAATAACTATATACAGCCTTGCTAAACTTCTTTTTGTGGTTAAACGCCTGCATTTATATCCATTTACAAATCAGACAGTATATTCTATAATAATTACTTTTGTTTTATTTGTGCTGTTTTATTTCTGGGAGTTTCCATTTCATCCTATAGTCTCTATTGCAATGAAATCGGCTTTAGTGAGTGTTTTATACATCTACGTTAATTATAAATTTAAGATTTCTATCGAGATTAACCAAGTTATAGATAATTTGTTAAAAAGGATAAAATAGGTTCTTTTGTAGTAGATATTTGTTTATTGTGCAAATGTTAATCACTAAAAGTGGGTATTGTATAAAAAAGAGGTGTTGGTTATTTTTGCGGAAGTTGTTTGTACACATTTTTATTTTTTTTCTGAAAATTAGGTGTTTGAATAGCAATAATAATTAGCCTAATGATTATGAAAAACACGCAATCTTCGAAAGATAAAAAGCTGCAAAAATATTCAAATATGGTTGCCCACAAAGTCCAGAATGGTTTTAAAATAGTTGAAAGTAATGATACATTACCTTTTTCTATTTTATTAAAAGAAGGAAAAGAGGTCAATAATAATTTAAATTTCCTTCTTTTTTGTGCTACTTTCGGTTTGTGGACAGTACCATGGATCTATATAAGTAAGGTGGCCTCTAAACCCAAAAAGATATTAGTGGCCATTGATGAAGATGGGAAAATTTTTGAAGAAAAATGTTATATGGAATAAATTGGAATTATAATTTTTCCTTTAAGTATTTTCCGGTAATTGATTTTTTGTTTTTTACGATATCTTCAGGAGTTCCTACAGCCAATAATTGACCTCCATTTTCACCGCCTTCAGGTCCTAAATCAATAACCCAATCAGCACATTTTATAAGGTCTAGATTGTGTTCAATTACAAGTATGGAATGGCCTTTGTCTATTAAAGCGTCAAAGGAAGCCAGTAGTTTTTTGATGTCATGAAAGTGCAATCCAGTTGTAGGCTCATCAAAGACAAATAAAGCTTTTTCTTTTGTAGCTCCTTTTACCAAGAAAGAAGCCAGTTTTATTCTTTGGGCTTCACCACCGGATAGTGTTGACGAAGATTGTCCTAATTGTACATAGCCTAATCCAACATCTTGTAGTGGCTTTAGTTTTTGAGTTATTTTCTGTTGCTGGTTGACTTCAAAGAATGCTACGGCATCATCAATAGTCATCGTCAGGACATCGTGAATGTTTTTGTTGGCAAAGTTCACTTCGAGTACTTCTTTTTTGAATCGTTTGCCATTACAGGTTTCGCAAGGCAATTGAACATCTGCCATGAAAACCATTTCTACATTTATAGAGCCTTCTCCTTTGCAGGTTTCACAACGGCCTCCATCGACATTAAAAGAAAAATGTTTGGCCTGATAACCTCTTATTTTGGATAGTTTTTCCTTCGCGAATAATTCTCGGATGTCATCATAAGCCTTGATATAGGTTACAGGATTAGATCGGGAACTTCTGCCTATAGGATTTTGGTCTACATATTCGATATGTTTTATTTGTGAAAAAGAGCCACTAATTTCGGTGAATTGCCCTGCTTTTTCACCTATGTTTTCCAGCTTTTTTTGCATTGCTGGAAACAATATTTTCTTGATAAGTGTACTTTTTCCACTTCCTGAAACTCCCGTAATAACGGTTAACACATCCAATGGAAATGTAACATCAATATTTTGTAAATTGTTTTCTCTCGCGCCCTTTATATCTATGAAATTCTTGAAAGTTCTTCGTTTTTTAGGCACAGAAATTTCCAACTTCCCATTCAAATATTTCGCTGTCAATGAAGTCGATTTTAGGATTTCATCAAAAGTGCCTTGAGCTACTAATTCTCCTCCAAATGATCCTGCTTCCGGACCAATGTCAATGATCATATCGGCTGCTTTCATGATGTCTTCATCATGTTCGACCACAATAACGGTATTGCCTAAATCTCTTAAAGACAGCAATACTTTTATCAATCGTTCTGTGTCTTTTGGGTGCAAACCAATGCTAGGTTCATCCAAAATATACATCGATCCTACCAAGCTGCTTCCCAGTGATGTCGCTAAGTTGATTCGTTGAGATTCTCCGCCCGAAAGCGTCGATGAATTCCTGTTTAAAGTTAGATAATCCAAACCAACTTCGGTCAAAAAGGACAATCTGTTATTGATTTCCAACAATAAACGTTTCGCGATTTGTTTCTCGTAAACATCTAAATCAATATTTGCGAAAAAATGCACCAAATGTTTAATCGGTAAATCGACTAAGTCAGAAACCGTTTTAGAATTGATTTTTACATAGGATGCCTCAATACGCAAACGCTTTCCTTTACAGGAATAACATTTGGTTTTACCGCGGTAACGGGAAAGCATTACCCGATTTTGTATTTTATAATTTTTTTCTTCTAATTCTTTGAAAAAATCATTCAGTCCTTGAAAATATTCATTTCCATTCCAAATTAATTCTTTTTGATCTTCAGATAATTGGAAGAATGGTTTATGAATAGGGAAATCAAATTTGTAGGCATTATTTACCAATTGATCTCTATACCAACTCATGCTTTCGCCGCGCCAAGGAAAAATGGCGTTTTCAAATATCGATAAAGTGGTATTAGGAATGACTAATTCGGCATCAATGCCTATGATATTTCCGTAGCCTTCGCATACGGGACAGGCTCCATAAGGATTGTTGAAACTAAATAAATGAACATTTGGCTCCATAAAAGTAATCCCGTCCATTTCAAAATTATTGGAATAGGAAAACCTTTTTTCAGCATTTAATTCTTGTAAATAGCAGATGCCTTTTCCTTCATAAAAAGCGGTTTGTACGGCATCGGCGAGTCTGTTGTAAAATTCTTCTTCTTCTTTGACAACTATTCGGTCAATAATTAGCAGGATTTCTTTTTTGTCCAACGAATGTTGATCAATTTCGTCGAGACGGATCATTTCATTATTAATTAAAATTCGGGCAAATCCTTGCTGAAGTAATACTTTTAGTTTGTCCTCCAGTTTTCGTCCTTCTTCTAAATGGATGGGAGCTAGGAGCAACCATTTGCTGTCGATGTCAAAACTTTTGACATCAAGGACAACATCAGTTACTGTGTTTTTTTTGACTTCTTGTCCAGAAATAGGCGAGAAAGTTCTCCCAATTCTGGCAAACAACAGTTTCATATAATCATAGATCTCTGTCGAAGTCCCTACAGTAGATCTCGCATTTGTGGTATTTACTTTTTGCTCAATGGCAATGGCAGGAGCAATTCCTTTGATGTATTCTACTTTTGGTTTGTCTAATCTGCCCAAAAATTGTCTTGCATACGAGGACAAACTTTCTACATAACGACGTTGTCCTTCGGCATACAAAGTATCAAAAGCCAAACTAGATTTTCCCGAACCCGAAAGTCCAGTTATTACCACCAGTTTATTTCTAGGAATCACCACATCCACATTTTTTAAATTGTGTACTTGGGCACCTTTTATAATGATATTTTTCTTTGGATCTATTTTGGAAATGTCAACTTGCATAAAAAGAATGAATTTTTACAAAAGTAATCAATTTTGAGCAGAGAAAAGAGGGAGAATGAATTGCAAATCATAGATAATACCCAATTATTGCAGTTGAAAAAAAGAAGGATTGTCTGCTTTGAAGTTATTGATTTTGTGTTTTAGATGCTCATTTTTAACATATTAGTATAAGTTTTTTTATTTTTTGTGGTTTTTATTTGTTGTTTGATGTAAATTTTTGTTAAATTTGATTATTCAATTAACATTAAAAATAACGATAGCCTATAGTATAAAATTACTTTTTTAGAAAAATTACCCAAATTTTAACTAACACTAAAAAGTATTACTATGATAGCTAATATTCAAATCCCTGACGCTTTATTGGTTCAGAATTACGTAGCAGGTAACGAAGAAGCCTTGTCTACGTTAATCAAAAGACACGAATCAAGAATTTATGGTTTTATATATTCCAAAATTTCTGACAAAGATATTTCAAACGATATTTTTCAAGACACTTTCATTAAAGTCATCAAAACTTTAAAATCAAATTCCTATAATGAGGAAGGGAAGTTTCTGCCTTGGGTCATGAGAATCTCCCATAATCTTATTATTGACCATTACAGGAAAACAAAAAAAATGCCAATGTTTAGAGAAACAGAGGAGTTTTCAATATTTTCGATAATGACAGATGATTCTCTTTGTGTGGAGAGTAAGTTAATTTCGGATCAAATAGAATTAGATTTAAAAAAATTGATCGAAGAACTTCCTAACGATCAAAAAGAAGTTTTGGTAATGAGAATGTATCAAGACATGAGTTTTAAAGAAATTTCCGAAATTACGGGCGTCAGTATAAATACATCATTGGGAAGAATGCGTTATGCTTTATTGAACCTAAGAAAAGTTATTGATAAACATCAAATTGTTTTGACAAATTAACAATATATCGGTAATTGTCACGTTGTTATAATATAACGAATTAATATAACATGGCAAAAAATTACTTTAAAAATTCATTAATGACCAAAGCAATGAAACCCAAAAAAGAAGTCGTTTCTTTTTTATTAAATTATTCAAAAGCGTTAAGCATGATAAAAGTGGATAACAAAAGTTTCGAAATTATATCCAATTAGCGCGGTTATTATTTTTAGTACAAAAACAAATCTCCAAATGGATGATTTGTAATGATAAAATTCACTAGTTTATTTTTAACTAGTGAATTTTATTTTTTAGAATATTCGTCCAAAACAGATTTTCTACCAATTGTTTTGGTTATAATATCCTTATCTAAATTCCAACCGCGAGCTGGTGAATATTCTCTTCCATACCAGATCATTTGTAGGTGTAAGTCATTCCATAGTTCCTCCGGGAAAATGCGTTTGGCATCTTTTTCGGTTTGAACCACGTTTTTTCCGTTGGTCAAATTCCATCGGTACATCAATCGGTGAATGTGAGTATCTACCGGAAAAGCGGGAACGCCAAAGGCCTGAGACATTACCACACTAGCTGTTTTGTGACCTACGGCAGGTAATTCTTCTAAATATTCGAAACTTTGGGGGACTTTTCCGTTATGTTTGTCAATTAAAATATGGGATAAACCGTGAATTCCTTTAGATTTCATTGGCGATAAGCCACAAGGTCTTATGATTTCTTTAATTTCTTCAACAGACATTTTTATCATGTCGTACGGATTGTCGGCTTTGGCAAAGAGCAAAGGCGTGATTTGGTTGACGCGAACATCCGTGCATTGTGCCGAGAGTAAAACGGCAATCAGTAAAGTGTAAGGATCTTTATGATCCAGCGGGATCGGAATGCTAGGATATAATTCTTTTAATGTATTTATAACAAATGTTACCTTTTCTTGCTTGGTCATTTTTAAATTAAAAATTAGGAATTACGAAAGTACGAATTTTAATCCTTACCCGATAATCAAGGAATACTTTGTAACTTTGATACTTTACAACTTTGATATTTTAAAACATGACAACATTAAAAAAAGGAGATAAAGCACCTCAGTTTTCGGGAGTGGATCAAGACGGGAAGCAACATCAATTAGCGGATTATAAAGGAAAAAAATTAGTCGTTTTCTTTTATCCAAAAGCCAACACGCCGGGATGTACTGCTGAAGCCTGTGATTTGAGAGATAATTTTGAGCGTTTTAAAGCGAATAATTATGAATTACTGGGTGTAAGTGCCGATTCGGCTAAAGCGCAGGCAAAATTCAAAGAAAAATACGATTTTCAGTTTCCTTTACTTGCTGATGAAGATAAATCGGTGATAGAAGCCTTTGGTGTTTGGGGACCTAAAAAATTCATGGGTCGTGAATATGATGGAATTCACAGAACTACTTTTGTAATAGACGAAAACGGAATCATAGAGGACGTTATCGAAAAAGTAAAAACCAAGGAGCATGCTGCTCAGATTTTGAAATAATTATATAAAAAAACAGAACCAAGAAAAGACATTTTATAGTCTTCTTTTTGGTTCTGTTTTCTTTAAAGCTGATTAGTTGCTTTCTTTTAAAACTTTAGTTGGTTCATAACCAAAGAGCCTGTGTTCCTTGATGATTTCTGCGATACCAGATGGAAGCATAGGTTCCCATCCCGGTTTTCCGTCATTAATCATTTTTAGTACTTCACGAGAAAACACTTCTAAAATATTTGGATCGTAATCATCAATATTAATTACTTTTCCGTTCGCTTTGAAGAACTTGTAAAGTTCTTTCATTCGAGGATGTACTTTTAAATTTTCGGAAGTAATAACATCGCCGTTTTCATCTAGCATCGGATATAGGAACACTTTCATGTCGCGGAAGAATAATTTTCCGAAAGCTTCAAGAATCCCGCCGCTAAGATGACGGTAGTATTTCTCGTCAAAAATATCAACTAAATTGTTGACTCCCATCGCTAATCCCATTCTGGCTTTGGTATAGTTTGAAAAATATTCAACTACTTTATAGTATTCTTGGAAGTTCGAAATCATTACGGTTTGTCCGAGTGAACAAAGCAATTCTGCCCGGTCCATAAAATCGCGTTCGTCAATTTCTCCGTCAGAGCGTAAGTTTGATAAAGTGATTTCAAAAACTACCAGGGTATTTTTCTTTTCAACTTTATTTTCTTCGAGGAACATTTTTAATGATTTCTCATACATGTCCATATTTACCTTTGTAACGGGTCTAAAACTACCTCTCAAAGCAAGGATGTTCTTTTTGTATAATATGGCTGCAGGAAGGATGTTTTTGCCTTCTGGATCAAACATTACGGCATCAGTCATTCCGTTTTTAACTAATTGCAAACTCATCAAGCGATTGTCCACATCAGCAAATCGAGGACCTGAGAAATTGATGGTGTCAATTTCTAATTGGTCTTTATCTAGGTGATCATACAAATAGCGCAGCAGTCGTTTAGGATCATTGTATTTATAGTAGGCACCATAAATCAGGTTTACGCCAAGGATTCCAAGGGTTTCCTGTTGCAAACGGGCATCGGTTTCCTTAAAACGAATATGAAGTATGATTTCGTTATAGTCTTCATCTGGTTCAATTTGATAGCTAATTCCTACCCAACCATGTCCTTTGAATTGTTTTGCAAAATCAATTGTAGCAACCGTATTGGCATAGCTAAAAAACATCTTGTTTGGATGTTTCTCTCTGCTTAAGCGTTTTTCAATTAAATTTACTTCGTGAGAAAGCATTTTTTTTAGTCGGCTTTCGGTAACATAACGACCGTCTTTTTCTTCTCCATAAACCGCGTCACTAAAATCTTTATCGTATGCTGACATTGCCTTGGCAATAGTTCCAGAAGAACCTCCGGCTCTAAAAAAATGTCTTACGGTTTCTTGTCCAGCACCAATTTCGGCAAAAGTTCCGTAAATGTTTTCGTTTAAATTGATACGAAGTGCTTTGTCTTTTATAGAAGGGATTTGTTCGATGACTTTGTCACCTTTTAGTTTTATTTGGGTGTCCATTTTATTTTAAATATGGCTAATATGATACAAAGTTAGTCAAAATGGTTTCTAATGAAAGAGAATTAATCCTATTTTTGTCAAAAAATAAAATAGTATTGAAAGTATATTTTTTAGGTACAGGTACATCACAAGGAATCCCCGTTATAGGGAGCCATCATTCCGTTTGTAAGAGCACTGATTCTAAGGATAAAAGGCTGAGAGTTTCGGTATGGATTTCTTGGGAAGATCATTCCTACGTTATCGATTGCGGTCCTGATTTTAGACAGCAAATGTTGGCCTCAGATTGTCAGAAAGTAGATGGAATCCTTTTTACACATGAACACTCTGATCATACAGCAGGATTAGATGATATTCGCCCGTTTAATTTTAAACAAGGTGAGATGCCTATTTATGCACATCAACGGGTTATCGATAATTTGAAAAAACGATTTGATTATGTTTTTGAAACCGTAAACAGGTATCCCGGCGCTCCTTCGGTAAAGACGATTGAAGTTATCAATAACGAGCCTTTTGCAGTTGGCGACAAAATGGCAATTCCTGTAAACGCGATGCATGGAGATCTCCAGATTTTTGGTTATCGAATTGATGATTTTGCTTATTTGACCGATGTAAAAACCATTGAAGACGCCGAAGTTTTAAAATTAAAAAATTTAAAAGTCTTGGTGATTAATGCTTTACGCGAAGAATCCCATTCTACCCATTTTAATCTGCAGGAAGCCTTGGATTTTATTGCTTTGGTAAAACCTGAGAAAGCCTATCTTACCCATATCAGTCATCTTTTTGGATTTCATGAAGAAGTGCAAAAAAAATTACCTAAAAACGTTTACCTTGCTTTCGATAATTTAGAAATTACAATTTAATTAAATTTTAAAATGAGAAAATCATTATTGCTCTATGCTTTTATTTTAATCGCACTTTTAAATATTTTTACGTATATGTTTTACAGTAAGGAAGTTGCTTTTGAGAAAGAAAGATATCAAAAAGTTACAAAAAGATTAAAAGACAGTTTGAATTCGGTTACGACCAAATTGAATGATGCCAATTATTTTTCTTTGGAAAATAACGAAAATGCCCAGAATTATTTCGATTCTGCAAGTTCAGAGAAAATGATTCCATACGAAAAACTAATTCCTTATGTTACCGAAAAATTATTGGATTTGAATGCTAATCCTAAAGGGAATCCTTATACAGGTCAGGACCAAATTGGGGAAAATAAATTTATCATCAATAAAGTGAAAGTTTTGAATCACCGCTGGATTATTGCCGATTTTAATGATGGCGAAATTTGGGGAGAAGTTTTACTAAAATACTTTATCAATCCCGATGAAAGCATTTCTTTTGAAGTAAATCAATCGGTACTGTATCAGAAATAATAAAAAAAAAGGCTTCCTAGGAAGCCTTTTTTTATTCTAATAACCAATTCTTGAAGTCGTAAAATACCTGAGGCGATATTCCATGACCAATAGGATATTCTCTATAAACAGATTCAATTCCTAATTTATCCAAAAAAGGTTTTGTTTTTCGGGCCCAATCAACCGGGATTACCTGATCGACAGTTCCATGCGAAGCAAATATTTTAAGTTTAGACAAATCATTTTTTAGATAATTTTCGTCTAATGCAGGTTCGCTGATGTAACCGCTCAAAGCGATTACGTTTTTGATTTTTTCCGGATAGGACATCGCCACAGCATAACTCAAAATAGCACCTTGACTAAATCCAACTAAGCTAATGTTATTGGAATCAATTGGATAAGTGCTGATTAATTCTTCTATAAAACGAGCAATTAAATCTCTGGAAGATTTGGCTTGTTCATTGTCTGAAAATTTATTTTGGTTTGCATCAAAATTGATGGCGTACCAAGCGTAACTGCCGTATTGTAAATCATAGGGTGCACGCGCCGATATAATGTAATATTCATCGGGGAGCTCAGTTGCAAATGAAAATAAATCCTGTTCGTTACTGCCATATCCGTGTAATAAAAGGATAAGCGGGTTTTTGTCTAATTTTATTTTGGGCTCTCTAATGAGATAGTCAAGAGATAATTCGTTCATTTATTACGTTTAAATTCAGGTTGTATATTGTGTTTTGCAATTAATCTAGGATATACTTGCAAACCACTTTTGATAAATATTCCCCAATAAAGGTACTGGTTTTGTTTCGCCTTTTATCGCACTAAAGATGCCATAAGTCCATAAAACGGAAATGCAAATCCACATGGGAGCTGAGATCATTAAGCTGTCAAAATTGCTGATAATTAGTCCTAATGATATAAAAGTAAGTGTTAATCCTAATCCTTGACGGATATGAAAGGAGGCAAATGCGTTTTTGTCTTCGGAATTCATTGACATGGCAATAAATACGCCGATACCTAAAATATAACTGGTAATTGCTGCTGTTTTTCCTTGTTCAACCGTGTTGTTCATGTTGTTATGCTAAAATTAATTTTTCTTGATTTAAAATTCCATAAACTTTACCTTTCATTTCCATTCCGAGGAAGGCGGAATTTTTTGATTTCGATAAAATGGATTCTTTGGTAAAAATGCTTTGTCCCTCAGGATTAAATAAGCTGATATTTGCTTTTAGACCTTCTTCTATAGGTTGGTTTTTGATACCAAAGGCTGTTTTTCCGGCAGTTAATTTTTCGATTACTTTTTCCAATGGTAAAACGGTCATCAAAGCGCCATAAGCACTTTCTAAACCAATTGTACCATTTTTTGCCATATCAAATTCCATCTTTTTATGTTCAATATCCATCGGATTATGATCAGATGTAATCATGTCGATGGTGTTGTCTAGGATTCCTTCCAATAATGCTTTTCTGTCTTCTTCTGTTCGCAAAGGAGGCGTAACTTTAAAACGGGTGTCAAAACCTTCGAGTTTTTCATCAGTCATCACAAGATGATGTACAGCAACACTGCAACTTACTTTTAATCCTTTTGCCTTGGCTTCTTTGATTAATTGAACTGATTTTGCTGTTGAAACAGTAGGGATGTGTAATTTACCTCCGGTGTATTCCAATAAGAATAAATTTCTGGCGATTTGTAATTCTTCGGCTAGATTTGGAATCCCTTTTAAGCCCAATCGGGTAGAAACGATTCCTTCATTAGCTACTCCATTTCCTTTTATTTTTTCATCTTGAGAAAATGCAATAACTAAACCATCAAAATCTTGCACATATTGTAAGGCAATTTTTAACAGATTAGCATTGTTTTGACTTTTATTGTAATCTCCAAAGGCAACAGCCCCCACTTTTTTCATGTCAAATAGTTCAGCCATATCATTTCCTTCGCTGCCTTTTGTCAAAGCACCTATCGGGAAAAGTTGTGTAGCGCTACCATTTGCCTTATTCTGCACAAAGTTTATTTGAGATTGATTGTCAATTATAGGGAAGGAGTTGGGTTGCAAAGCAATTGCAGTAAAACCGCTTTTTGCAGCAACGCTTAAGCCATTTTCAATGGTTTCTCTCTCTTCAAAACCCGGCTCGCCAAGTGTAACACTGCTGTCAAACCAGCCTTGAGACACATGTAAATTGTCGAGTTTTATTTCGTCTGCATTTTCTTTGTTGGCTAACGAAGTGCCAATTTTTTTAATAAAACCATCTATAATTAAAATATCTACTGTCTTGTTGTGAAAAGGACTTTTTGAATCGATAATTTTTGCTTCTCGGATGATTAATTTCATATGCAGATAATATTTACTTTTTATTTTAGGAATTTTAGAATTGCCATTTCGATTGATAGAAAAAGCAGTGCAAAGATAACAAACCATTTCCAAATTTGATTGTCTGTTCTGTCAGTTTGTAAAGTATCAAAGACGGTGGCTATAGAATTTATTATTTTATAATCAGAAAGGATATTTTCATTGGCAGCAGCCAAATTGCTTTCGGTTCTACTGTAATTAAAACTGATGTTTTCTACTGCCGTTTTTTGGTTGTAAATCTCGAAATTCCCTGCTTGAACCGGATAATCATTAAAGGTCAATTTGACTTTATTATTCAGGATTTGTTGAATGGGAATGAATTGTTCCGTAGGATTTTTAACGGACAAAATAGCATCTTTCGAAAGTAATACATCAGCAAAATAAGGATTCGAATTTCCTATTGTCAATGCCGTTACCGCATTTTTCTGGTTGCTCGTTGCCATTTTGTAAAAAGTTGGAACAATCAACGGGGATTGTTGGAAATTTGAATTTAAGATGTTTATTGGCGCCGAGAAAACATAAACAGCAGAGATAGGGCGAGATAAAGAAATCAAAAATGGCGTTTGATCATCATTATATAAAGCAGCCGGACTCGAACTAGTGATTTTAAACGAAGCGTTTGTTTTTGGATATTGAAAATTGGTGATTTTATTCTCAAACACAGCAGCAAATAACGGATGATTGAAATTGATTTTACTGATAAGTTTCTCGGTATTTTCTAAGTAATTGAATTGAACGGATCCAAAATTTGTCAAAAAGGAGTTTATGTTTGTTACCGCATTTTTTGCCGATGGAATCAGAACAAGATTGCCTCCTTTTTCTACAAAAGATTTCAAAGTAATTTGTAAAGCTTGCGGAATTTCATCGAGTTCGTTTAAAATAATAACGTCTTGTTTTTCTAAGCCGTTGTAATCTAATGAGCTAATTGGTGAATTACTAAAATTAAACTCATCAGCAGTATAAATTCGGCTTAAAAAGTTGCTCTTTTCGGGCTCTCCAATACTGATAATATTGATTTTTTTTGTTTTTGAAATGCTGAAATATAAAATGTTATCATATTCTAAACCATTGTCTGTGATGGAGACATAACCATGAAAATCTTGTTTTGGAATCGTAAAAAGAATGCTCTTTTTTTTAGTTTCAAAGTTTACCAATGTTTTTGCGATAAGTTTGTTTTTATTGTAAACTGCAATTGGTACTGGCTTAAAATCTTCGCCATGATTGGATAATTCAACGCTTATTTCATAGAAATCGTCCAATGTTTCATGAATAGATACGCTATCAACGGCAACGTTATTTTTTTGTTCCGCTTTTGGAATTATAAAATAAGGAATGTCGTTTTTATCAATGTTTTTGAGTTGTTTTTTGTCAAGACCTACCGCATCGGTAATAATCACAATGTCTTTTTTGAAAGCAGATTTATGCGATTTTACTTTTGCCATTAGTTGGTCTAATTGAAAAGGCAAGGCGCTGTATTTTAGGTTTTGCAAAGAATTCTGGATGGATTTTATATCGGTGTTCCAATAACTTTCAGAATTGGTGATCAAGGAAAAATTGACATTTTCGGGCGTATTTTCTAATAATTCCTGAACAGAACGTCTTAGTAATTCTCCTTTTTTGCCTTTGGCCTGCATGCTAAATGAATTATCCAGGATAATGTACATTTCATTTGTTGCATTGGCATTGTCTTTTGCTTTAAAATAAGGTTGGGCAAAGGCGAAAATAATAAATGCGATGAATAACAAACGAGAGCCAAGAAGCAACCATTTTTTGATTTTGGAATTTTTTCTGGTTTGGACAGAAAGAGCTGCCAAGAATTGAACATTGGTAAAATATTCCTTTTTAAATCGGCGAAATTGAAATAAATGGACCAAAATAGGTACAATCAATAGGAAAAGAAAGTATAGAATTTCGGGATGTTTAAATTGCATTCTTAGGTTTAATTTTCGTCACAAGATTATATTCTTGATCGGGTTCATTGTCAAAAATACAAATTTGTAGACAGCTTTTGTGGAAGTTGCTATAAATTTCGGGGCTAAAACTTTTAAAATTAATTTTCAGCTTTCTAGCCATTAATAAATCAAGTTTTGTAAGGCCTTAATTTTCATAATTTCTTAATAGTTTAATTTTTTTAAGTCCAAAAATGACAAAACCATATAAATTTTTAAAGGAACAATTAATTGAAAATCATTGTGTATTTTAGCTTTTTAATAAAATTTTAAACATGAAAAAATCGTTTGCTGTTCTTCTTTTAATTTTAGTGTTCACTAATGTGCAAGGACAAGGTAAAAAACAAAATTTGATTATTGGGACCTATACTAAAGGATGCGAAAGCAAGGGGATTTATGTCTATGATTTTGATTCAAAAACAGGCAATTTTAATTTTAAAAACAGCAGTGAGAATGTGGTGAATCCAAGTTATTTGACTGTTTCAAAGGATAATAAATTTATTTATGCTGTAAATGAAGACGGAAATGAAAGTGCTGTTAGTTCTTTTGGGTTCAATTCTTCAAATGGAGAATTGAATTTTATGAATAAACAAAGTTCCAAAGGAGCAGATCCTTGCTATATAATTAATGATGATAAAAATGTAATTATAGCCAATTATTCTGGCGGAAATATTTCTGTTTTTGGAAAAAATAGTGATGGCAGTATTGCTCAAGCCAAACAGGTTGTAGGGCAGAATAACAAAAGAAAAGAAAAGTCTAATGCTCACATGGTTTATTTCTCTCCGGATAAAAAATATGTTTTATCTAATAATTTGGGGAATGATAAAGTATATACGTATCAATACAATCCAAATTCTGACAGTGAAGTTTTGAGAGTTACCGATAGTGTTTCGGTAAAATCTGGAAGTGGTCCAAGACATCTCACTTTTAGCAAAGACGGTAAATTTGTTTATTTATTGCAGGAAATAGATGGTAGTTTAACAATATTTAGTTATAAAGAGGGTTCTTTGAAACAAATTGATATAACGACTGTTTTGGCAAAGGGCGCAAGTCAAGAAGGTGCTTCTGCAGATATACATATTTCTCCTGATGGTAAATTTTTATATGCAACCAACCGTGGAAAGGCAAATGATATTTCTATTTTTAAAATTGCTAAAAACGGAAAATTGGAATTTAAAGGGCAAACAAGTACTTTGGGCAAAGGACCTCGTAATTTTGCGATTGATCCTAGCGGGAACTTCCTTTTGGTAGCCCATCAATATACAAACGATGTCGTTATCTTTAAGCGTAATAAAACAACGGGAGCGTTGACAGATACTGGCAAAAGAATCACTTTATGTTCGCCGGTTTGTTTGGTTTTTACCAAGGAATAAAGTTTTATAAAGAAAAAAAGCCTAAAAATGAATTTCATCTTTAGGCTTTGGTAAACTTATTTCTTTTTCTTCTTTTTGGCAGCTTGGTTTTTCAGCATATTTCTGTTGACAGAACCATGTGTTTTTTTCTTGGTAACACCGGGACCTCCCAAATTGACTTTTTTATTCTTTTTACTTTTTTCCTGAAAAGCTCCATCACCTTCTAGTTTTTGTTTTTTCATTAAAAACTTAATCGGTTGACGGTCTTTTTCCGGTTCAATCAATTTCAATGAAATTTCAACGGCTTCAGGGAAAGGCTCCGGATTTAATTCCATATTCATCAATACCTCGACCTCTACTTTAGACTCTTCTTCTCGAGGTGCAATAAAACTAATTGCGGTACCCGTTGCATCAGCACGACCGGTTCTACCAATTCGGTGCATGTATAATTCAGGCATTTCGGGCATTTCAAAGTTAATTACGTGAGTAATATTCGAAATATCCAATCCTCTCGCCATAATATCGGTGGTAATCAGACCGCGAAGATTTCCTTCTTGAAATTCAGCCATCGTACTTAAACGGTAATTTTGCGATTTATTAGAGTGGATTACTCCAAATTGTCTTTCAAAATCTTCTTCGATTCGAACATGAAGCATGTCTGAAATTTTCTTATTATTTACAAAAACCAAAACACGACTCATGTCTTCGTTTGTTTCTAATAAGTGTTTTAACAGATTTGCTTTGGTGTTGAAATTGGGAACATTATAGGTAATTTGTTTGATATTTTCCAATGGAGTCCCCGATGGAGAAAGGGTAACTTCTTCGGGATAATCAAAGTAATCATTCAAAATGGTATCTACTTCATCAGTCATAGTCGCTGAAAAAAGGATATTTTGACGTTTTTTTGGCATCATAGCCAAAATCGCTGTCAACTGAGTACGGAAACCTAAATTCAGCATTTCATCAAACTCATCGATAACCAGTTTTTGCATTTCTTCAAAACGGATTACATTGTCTAATGTCAAATCCATGATCCTTCCGGGAGTTCCTACGAGTATGTCACAACCTTGATAAACGGTTGTTTTTTGGGTATTGATATTTACTCCACCAAATATTCCGATGGTTCTCACTGACATGTATTTAGTCAGTTTTTCTACTTCTTCTACAACTTGAACCACAAGTTCACGAGTAGGTACTAGGATTACTATTTTTGGAGTATGTCCTGGAGTAAATTTATATAATTTTAATAAGGGTAATAAATAGGCAAATGTTTTACCGGTTCCGGTTTGTGCAATTCCCATCATATCGCGACCAGACATTATTACAGAAAAAGTTTTTTCCTGAATAGGAGTTGGGGAAGTAAATCCTAAATCGTCTATTGCTTTTTGGACTGATTTTGGAAGATTTAATTGCTCGAAAGTGGTCATAAAACGTATATTTTTTGCAAAGATAGTCTTTTTGAAAGTAATGATTTTAAACGGATGCGTTTCATTTTAACTTATTTAAATTTTAAATCCCAAGAAAGACTAAGTGAATAAATCCAAAAATAGCTTCCGGGATCGAAACTTATTTCTTGATGAGCAATATCAAATTGAGCTCCCCAAGCATTTTTATTGCTAGCGGTGGTGAAATAATAACCAATATTAAAACGCTGTGTCTTTAGGTTTACGATTGCTGCATCGGCATCGTCAAATTTGAACTGATTTACCTCTGGAGAAACCCCCATACTATAACCAAAACTCATGTAATTTTCTGAATTACTGCGGTATTTCCTATAGTTTAAAGCAGCAGATGTACTCGTTCCTCCATCGCCAGGAGTAAAATAAGGACGCAATGACCAATAACTATTTCCGGTATACCAGCCTATTGCACCGGTGTAGATATTTGTTGTGCTGCTGTATTTCAATGTACGAAATCCAAGGGAAACTTCTAAACTATGCGGCAATGATTTGTATAATTCAGCGCCATATCTAACATCAGGGAAAAGGAAAGTATTTGCTAAGCCTAAATTTAGGTAAGCATATAAGCCTTTGGTAATTTTTGGATATAAATCGACTTCAAACTGGGCTCCATTCTCGTTGAATCTTCTGCTTAAGTTTAATTTTCCAATAATACTTCCGTATTTCGTGAGTCGGCTTAATTTAAGAGTATGGTATTGCATGGGATCAAAAACTTTTGAATACACATCAACACTGGATTTTATTCCGAAGGAGTTGTTTCTTAGTCCTTGACTCAAACTGATTTTATAATCGATGGCTTTTTGATCTTCTGGGTTTTTGTCTAAGACAGATTGAATTGTGTTTAAAGCATCCAAAGGATTATTGTTGCTTTCTTGGGCATTTGCTTTTAAATATAATAATTCGGCATCATCCGGGAAATGTTTTAAACTTTCGGTAGCCATTTCGAGTGCTTTAATCTTAAAATCGCCAAAAGATTCATTTTTAATGGCAGCAATCCAAGTGGCCTTATTTTTAGGGTCTTTCTTTAATACATAAGCAAATTCTTTTCGTGCTTTTTCATATTCAGCATCCCATGTATAAGTACTTGCCAAAAAAGTGCGAATTTCATGGTAATCAGGATATTTGGTTAGAATTTGAGATAAAGTATCTTGTGCCTGTTTGCGTTGCTGGTTGAAAGCTAGGGTGCGGGCTGTTTCAAATGAGGTGTCCGGATTACCATTGTATTTTCCTTTTTGAGCCTGCATTTGGAAAACCATTGCAAAGCAAATTACAAATGTTAGTCGAACTATTTTTTTGGAAATCATTATATAAAGGATTTTTTGATTTTAATTAATTCTTTTTCTTTAGGATGCTTTTTTATAAGACTGTCAATAACTTTATTGGCTAATGAGAGCT
This sequence comes from Flavobacterium sp. W1B, assembly GCF_047344965.1. Lineage (NCBI taxonomy): Bacteria > Pseudomonadati > Bacteroidota > Flavobacteriia > Flavobacteriales > Flavobacteriaceae > Flavobacterium > Flavobacterium sp. W1B. The sequence continues at coordinate 3,178,539 of NZ_CP178845.1, read as the reverse complement.
TATTGGTTCGTTTGTAGGCTTGTGCCAGTTTAACTCCTAATTCTGGCGTATCGACTTTATTTTTGAGCCCTTTTTTGGCAATGGCAATTGCTTTTAGATCTTGATTTGACCACCAATAGATGTCCATTAAAGCAAGGTAACTGTCATTGTAATAAGGAGTTCTTTTTACTACTTCCAGCAATTCAATCTCTGCTTTTTTGTAGTCATTATCCCAAGCCAAAGTTCGCCCTTTTAGCGTTCTTACATCGGCATAATTAGGGGATTCATTCAGGATATAGTTACATAATAACATTGCTTTATTACGTTCTTTATTGAAAGCAAATTCTCGGGCAAGAAGAAATATTTCATCATAGCTTAAGCCTTTGGTTAATTTTTTGATTGTTGCAAGATCTTGCTTTGAAAATTCAAAAGCGGGTTTTGCGTATATATTAATTGAGTTTGGAATAATTTTATTTTTCTGAGTCAGATAAGCATTAAGTCTTTTGGCTTCATTCAAAGTGTCTGTTATTGCTTTAAGCATTGCTCCGTCATTGACTTTTGCAATTTCAAAATTTTCATTTATTTTAAATAAATCACCGTTTGAATACAAAAAGTCTTTGTAAATCATATCATTAATACTTCCCTTGTTTTGCATGATGGGAATAGTATGAATGTTTCTGAATTTTTTGACAGTATCTAAACCGGAACTCATCCAAGTTGTTTTTTCTATTTTGTTCATCTTGTAATTATTCATTAAAAATGACACTAAACTGGGCGTTATGTCCCAATGAGAAGAAACGGATTTGAAGCTTTGTGGTTTTTTCAATAAAGGACTATAGATATACAATGGAACGTGAAAACGGCATAATTTATCCTTTTGAGCAATAGGGATTAATCTGTGATCCCCAGTGATTACAAAAATGGTATTCTTAAATTCAGGTCTTTTTGAATAGGATTCAATGAAATTTTTGATAGAATTATCAGTGTATAGTAAACAAGCAAAGATATCTTTATAAGTATTTACTTCTGATTTAGAAATTCCAAGCGTTTTATTAGAATCTATAATTTGATCCACTTTTTTTAAATACTCCTTTTTTGAAGGAAAATCAAAAGGTTCATGATTGGTAAGTGTCATGATGACATCCAGTCGCGGGAGTTTTTTTGAATCTAATTCAGAAAGTGTTTTTTTGAAAATTTCGCCATCAGGATATCCCCAAGTGAAACCACCCGAGTTTTCTTTGGTTTTTACATAACCAGGACCAAATTTATTGATGTCTATGACATTCTCAATTCCGTTGTATTCCAGGAAATTTATTTTCCTGTCAAAACTAGATTCATCACCAGAATAAAAAGAGGTTGTATAATCATTTGCCTTTAAAATACTGACTAGGGAAACATGAGAAGGCAAGGGATTCATCTCTAAAAAGCCTTTTTCGCCATAAGGCAATGAACCTAAGATAGAAGGCAATGCGCCAAAAGTTCGACCAGCATTACTGACAAAATTTTCCCAGTAAAGCGATTTTGGAATTAGGGAATCTAAATAAGGAGTAAAGCCCCTATATTGATTTTTTCCTATAAATTCAGCACCCAATCCTTCTACGATAATCATTACAATGTTTGGTTTTTCATCCTGAATTTCAAAAAATGGCGCTAAAACATCTGGAGTTGCATCAAATGGTTGAACCAACGGATATTCTTTTTTATAGAATAAATTAGCGGCATTAAATGCATTTTTGTTAGTTTGAAATCGGATAATATCCGTTGCGAAAAAGGATAATTTATTTTGATAAGCAGAATCAGAAGCATCAGGAATAATCCATTTTAAACTTCCGAATAGTACAATCAAAATGGCAGAAACGGTATAAACAGTGTTTAGTTTCGCATATTTAAGCATAAGATTGTTGATGCCTAAATACAAAAAAGGGAAAATTATAAAAGGTAGGAAATACAAGTAGGAAAGCGATTCGGATGCCGTTACCGTAGTGTACATATCATCTATAGAATATCCTAAAATATCAGCACCTAGATTTACAAGAGTGGTCAGATTGTATTTTACCAAGGCAAATTGACCAACAATAATTAAAAAAAACAGGACTTTGATTGCAGTTGCGCTCCAAGTTTTTTTAATAAAATAAAAAGCTACATAGATAGGCAAACTAAGTAAGCCAATGGCTAATATAGTTCCGAAATCATTAAGTAATTGATAAGCTAATATCGTGGTAAGATTAGGAAGATTTATTCCATTTGTTACTTTGATGTATATTTCAAAAATACTGATGAACCAAAATGTAACTACTAATGAAAGGGTTAAATAAATGAAAGGGAAACAGTTTTTCAATAGAACCTTAATATTCATATTTTAATTGTTATAATTTTTTTGAAATTTAATTATTTGAAATTCCTTTTCGCGTCATTTCTCCCCATTTTATTTTTTTGTTAAAATAATAGTCAAAATTACCTTTAATTGCGGCATATAAAATAAAAGGATGATTGACAAAAGGCTCTAAAAAGGCTGTGCTAATTAAACGAAAGCCAATCCCTTTTTTCTTGTATTGGTGATAGGTGAGTTCTTCGGTAATAATGGTGACAATAGAAAACATTACGGTAAATAAATAAGCCAAAATAATGAACGCAATAGCATATTCCCATTTGATATAATTATTGATTAAAAGAAATAAGAAATAAAATATTCCCGTAACTTCAATTACCGGAGCTAGTCTTTCATAGATTAACCAATAAGGATAACTTATCATCCCTAAAAAATTATAATTTCTGTTAAATCCAATTTTTCGGTGTTTTTTCAATGTTTCAATAGTTCCTCTTGTCCATCTATTTCTTTGAGAAATAAATATTTTATAATTGTCTGGCGCTTCGGTCCAGCAAAGAGGATCCGGAATATAAGCCACTTTGTATTTTATTTTTTGTTCTTCCATATGTCTTCTCATTCTTACAATGATTTCCATATCCTCGCCAACCGTATTGCTATCATAGCCACCAACTTCTATCGCCGCTTTTTTATCGAATATGCCAAAGGCTCCTGAAATAACTAATAAACCATTAAGTTTACTCCAGGCCATTCTCCCTAATAAAAAAGCTCTTAAGTATTCTAGAATTTGCCCTCTTACGATTAAGTTTTTAGGTAAGTTAACATCTAGTAATTCACCGTCTTTGATAACACAAGAATTGGCAATTCTAATTACGCCACCTGCGGCAATTACCTTAGCATCTGTGGTTTCTAAAAAAGGTTTAATCATTTTTTGTAAGGAATCCTGAAGTAATAAACAGTCAACATCAATACAGGCTACATACTTATTTGAGCTTATATTTAGTCCCATATTTAATGCATCGGCTTTTCCTCCGTTCTCTTTATCAACTACAATCAATTTCTCAAAAGCGGGATTTGTCGATTTAAAAACACCATCTCTAAGTTGTTTTGTGGGGATTTGATAGTTGATCAGATAATCAACTTTGACTAAGTCATATGCTTTTATCAATTTTTCGAGGCTGTCGTCTTTGCTGCCGTCGTTAACTATAATTACATCATAATTTACATAATGATTTGATAGTAGGGAACGCACATTTTCAACAATATTTAATGTTTCATTGTAGGCAGGAGCAATAATTGAAATGGATGGTGAAATGGAAGATGATAATATTTCTTTGTAATTTACAAAGCTGTTTTTCTTCATATATTCAACCGTTTCAAATGCAGATATTATAGATAAGATAATATAAGATACTATTGCGGTAAACGAAAAACCCAAAAACAAGTATTGAATTAAATCTATTATCATTTGAGTGGTTTTTTGTATTTAATTACTGGCTTTTATTAGATTATTTTTTTTAGAGTACTCTTGGTTTGTTGTTGTTTTGAAAGTATTATACATATCCACATTAAGCACTTTTAAGATTTTCATCACTGAAACTCTGATTTCAAAATTTTCATGATCAATAAATTGTAAAATAAAGGGAGTGTCAGTATTTTCATAGGTGTTTTCCATCATTTTAAAGAAAGCAATCTGTTCCTCAATACTACGGTTATAAAAATCATTTTTTAAAATTGGAATAGCTTCAGTAACACCCAAATTCGATAAGACATCAATTGCTTCAATCCGAATTGTTATATCAGAGTGGTTTAAAAGATTTATAATCGCATCTTTAGCTTCAAATTGATTGTATATTTTTGCTAGTTTTAAAGCGAAAATAACAACGGAATTATTTGAAGATTCTAGCCATTTTGTGATATCCGGTATCTCTTGATCTATAAAATTTTGAAGAATTTCTAATAATTGAATTTGGTTCCACTCGGATAAAGGAGTGGTCAAAACATTCAGAAAATCAAGTCCTTCAAAATGGAATAATTTAACGAGATACATTTGTGTCTCATTACGAACTTCTTTTTTAGGATGGTTTATTAGAAGAATAATCTCACTATGAACTTCTTTGATCTCAAATTGCGTTAGTTCTTTAATTGCTCTTGCTACTACATCCCATTTTTTATGCTTCAATTTAGAAGAAGCATAGTTTATAAGTCCAGTTTGGTAATAAAGTCTTTGAATAGCATCTGCCGTTTCCCCTGAAATCTCATTTCTTAATTTCAATAAGGTCGTAATGATAAGTTTTCTTTTTAAACCGTCCATAGAGTTTTTCTCTAAAAAATCAATTATTTTTTGTTGTTCAATACTGATTTCAGCGTCTTCATCACCAGAATATAAATATTCTATCAAATTGGATTCGTATTTTTTTTGATATACTTTTTGGATTCTTTCTTTAGTTTTCAGACGAACTCTTAGGTATTTTAAATAAAGGATTAAGCCCGTGATTGTTAAGGCAAAAACAGCACTCAAAGCCCATAAAAACAGAAGAAGTTCTGATGTGTTTTTGATATAGTCAATAATATATTGATATAGATTTGCCATAATCAACTAAACTTTTTTATTGTATTAGCCTTTTTATTCTAATAATTAATTCGTTAGGACTAAATGGTTTAGACATAAAATCTGTAGCGCCCAAGTTAAATGCATTAAGAACCATTTCCTCCTGACCTGCGGATGAAAATACGATAACAGGCGTCATTAGACTTAATTTATTTCTTACATGACTTATTATTTCTAACCCACTAATATAAGGCATCATAATATCGGTAAGAATTATTTCAGGATTATGCTGTTCTATTATTTCAATTGCTTCTTTTCCGTTTTCAGCAATAAAAAGATTATATCCTGCCTTTTCTAATTTGAATTTTAGTAATAAGGAGAGTATTGAATTGTCTTCAGCTAAAAGTATCTTTTTAGGTTCGCTCATTTCTTTTTTTTATAATTGAAATTCTATTGTACACTGTTAATTTTGAATGAAATATCCTGTTTAAATTCAACGATTTAATCTCAATCAAATTTAGTCAAATTTATCTTTTTATATCGATGAAGAGTTGAAATAATCGCCAAAACACATAAATTAACAATTTTGTAGTATAATAATTACTTTAAATAGGATATTCCTGAATTTTAAATTTGAGTAGGGATTTTTATACAAGTGTTTCACAGACTTATGAAAGAATTTTCTTGTCAAGATTTTTAATTGAAATCAGAATCCTTCAAAAACGCCCAATCCAAACAAAGCAAAATCATATTTTACGGGATCATTTGGATCTAATTTTCGAAGTTTTGCGTCTAATTCGGCAAGAGCCTTTCCATCATTTTGTTTTCGGGTCAATAAGCCAAGTTTTCGGGCAACATTTCCAGAATGTACATCAAGTGGACAAGATAAGGCGGCGGGAGAAATAGTTTTCCAAATCCCTAAATCTACTCCTTTATTGTCTTGGCGTACCATCCATCTTAGAAACATGTTGATTCTTTTTGCGGCCGAATTGTTCATTGGATCCGAAACATGTTTTTGAGTACGATATTGATGCGGAATTTCGAAAAATATTTTTTTAAACTCCGAGATGCTTTTTTGCATACTATCTAATTCTTGGTTTTTAGAATATACGCTTTCTAGGCCATTATGATTTTGATAAATATTTTTTAGGCTTTTAATGAAAAAAGCAAAGTCTTGTCCGTTAAAAGTACGATGTACAAATGTTTCCAATCGCTCTAAATCGTATTGCGTATACGACATCACAAAATCATAGGGAGCGTTGCCCATAAAATCCATCATCCGATGAGAATTTTTTATAATCATTTTGCGATTGCCCCAGGCGATAGTAGCGCTTAAAAATCCGGCAATTTCTATATCTTCTTTTCTAGAAAAGAGATGGGGAATTTGTACTGGGTCACTATCAATGAAATCTAGCGTGTTGTATTGGGTAACTTTTTCGTCGAGAAAGTCTTTGAGCTCGTCATTTGTCATTGCTTAAAAAGTAGATTGAGATAGATTTAGTCCTGTTTTTTTGAAACAGAATTATGGATTGCTAATTTGGCCGTCAACCATAACTAATTTCCGATCTGCCATATTGGCTAATTCATCATTATGGGTAACAATTACAAAAGTTTGTCCTAATTCATCCCTTAATTTAAAAAACAATTGATGCAAGTTTTCAGCAGAGACAGTATCTAAATTCCCTGAAGGTTCATCGGCAAAAATAATTGCCGGTTTATTGATTAATGCCCTTGCAACAGCTACACGTTGTTGTTCTCCGCCGGAAAGCGCATTGGGTTTGTGATCCATTCTATGGGAAAGACCAAGATAAGTCAGTAGTTTTTTAGCTTCTAATTCGGTTTCCTTTTTAGATTTATTGGCTATGAAAGCCGGAATGCAAACATTCTCTAAAGCAGTGAACTCGGGTAATAATTGGTGGAATTGGAAAATAAAACCCAAATTCAAATTCCTGAATTTAGACAAGGTTTTATCATTCATTGTCAAAATGTCTTCGTCATTGATTCGCAATTCGATTCCATTTTCAACTGTAGGTTTGTCTAAGGTTCCAAGGATTTGCAAAAGAGTTGTTTTTCCTGCTCCGGAAGCCCCAACGATAGAAACAATTTCTCCCTTTTTTATATGTAAATCTACTCCTTTCAATACATGAAGTTGGTCGTAGTATTTATGTAAATTTTTGGCTTGTATCATTTTGGAATTGTTTGCGCAAAGAAACAAAGAATTTGATGATTATTTTGAATAATTTTCAAAAGGCAAATTATAAATTTTAGTTAACAAAAAACAGCGGAATCTATTTAATAGAGTAAATTTGGAAGATTGTTTACCTGAAGGTTTAATATTATTTTGAAAATCATTTTTTTTAAACCTTTCAAAAAGAAGATATTATTTTTTCAAAAACTTAAAACAATAAAAATGGATATACAAGAAGAAAAAGAGATAGCCACATTTGCTGGAGGCTGTTTTTGGTGTACAGAAGCCGTTTTTTTAAAATTAAAAGGGATAAGGAGCGTTGTCTCGGGCTATATTGGCGGGAAAACGGCGAATCCTACCTATAAGGATATATGTAATGGAGACACAGGTCATGCCGAAGCGATTCAGATTACTTTTAATCCAAATGAAGTTTCTTTCGGTGAATTATTAGAAATATTTTTTGCAACGCATGATCCCACAACATTAAACCGTCAGGGAAATGATGTGGGTACGCAATATCGAAGTGAAATTTTTTATCATAATGAGGAACAGAAAGGAATTTCGGAAGGCTATATTGGGCTTTTGACTAAAGAAAATACATTTGGTAAGCCTATTGTAACCAAGATTTCACCTGCATCAATATTTTATCCAGCCGAAGATTACCATCAAAATTATTACAATCAACATCAAGAACAAGGATATTGCAGTTATGTGATAACGCCTAAAATAGAAAAACTGAAAAAGTTCTATAAAGATAGGCTCAAATAATATTTATAGATGATAAATGAATTTCAAGTTGAAAGCAAAAGTGCCGTAAAAAGGAAATTGTTTTTGGGTATTTTGTTTGATCTTATTGGGATGCTGTCTTTTAGTGTGCCAATTTTGGGTGAATTTTCAGATGTAGTTTGGGCTCCAATAGCTGCTTACTTGATGACTAGAATGTATAAAGGAAATACAGGTAAAATAGCAGGAACGATCGAATTTTTGGAAGAACTTATTCCTTTTACAGATATCATTCCAACATTTACATTAACTTGGATTTATAGTTATTTAATAAAAAATAAAAGCGCTCAATAATTAAGGATTTTTTATTCTTTGAACAGAAAACCCATTCCCATTTGTTTTAGCATCTTTTTTTCGAATGCCCAAAAGAAAGCAAATTGTCCAGAAAGAAATCCAAATAATACTAAAAGGACTTGATATATTGGGAAAATTAGTAGCAATCGAACGGGGGTAAACCAAAAACCTAAGTCTTCATTTGTAATTCCTAACCAAAAACAAAAAGGTTTTGACAACCAGGCAGAAGTAGAACCGGTAATTGCAAAAACAATAAATATTACTGTGAGCTGAAAATTGGATTCAATTCCCCAACGTTTTTTTAAATTCTTCATTTTTATTTATAATGAATACAAATATAGTAACATTATCTTATGGGGACGTAACCAAATAGTTTTTGTTTATAGGTATTTTGAAAATAGACCATGTAATTGTAAATTAAATAATTTACTTCATAGCCATAATCGATGTTCGGATTATAATCAATGGTCATTTCATACAGGTTGGGGTTGTATCTAAAAGGTTGTGAAACGCGACTATTCCATTCACTGACCCATAATTGGTTTTTGTTTTCTAAATAGGATTGGGAATAGTAATTTCTAGGAAGTGCTCTAGAGGCAAGCCAAGAGCTAAAGCCCGGATCAATGATAATGACTTCGTATTCTAGTTCATTATTAGCAATTCTGACGGTATCATTTTTTGAGCCTGTTGGTTTCTCTTTAGCAATGCTACCTGATTTTGAAGCAGTACAACCGATAAGAGCACAAAAAATAATTGCTATAATATAAAAACTATTTTTCATGATATTTAAGAATAATGTGGATTATAAAGTTACGAAAATAAACCGTCGGTTATTCGTTTTCAGAACTAAAAAAGTCATTTTCCGTTAAATGGAAAATGACTTTATATAAATGTTCAATAGTATATTATTTTCCGAAAAGCTTGCCTAATAAGCCGCCAAATCCCCCACTTTTTTTCGTAACAAGGTCCATTGCGTCTCCCATATCTACTTTTCCGTCGGCATTTTGATCTAAACCAAATTGTCCGCCATATTTTGAAATAGCATCCATAATTCCTGAGTTTTGACCACTGCCACCAGAAATAGCATTTACCAAATCAGAAACTTGAAAACTCGAATCATTTGGGTCTTTTGCTTTGTTAACCAAAGAACCTAGAACCTGAGGAATCATGTTAGTGGCTACTCCAGAAGCTGCTTCGTTGCTTAAACCAAATTTTTGACCAAGATTACCGGTGAGTTGTTCAGTAAGTTGCTGTACAACGGGATTTGAGTTGTCCTGAGTATTATTGTTCTGAAATAATCCGGCAAGTTGATCTAGCTTACCTTCAGAAACAATTTTTTGTAAACCAGAAATAATCGAATCGCTTGCTTCGTTTATTACCGCCTCATTTTGATCATTTGGAATAGCCTCGTTCTTTACGACTGCTTCTTTTCCAAACTGCTGTACTAATTGAGTTAATTGTTCAAACATTTGATTTTATTTAGATTAGAAATCAAATTTAATGAAAAAAGGGATTCGTTAAACGAAGTTAACAAATCCCTTTTACTGTTTATGCAGAAGATTATTTCAATAAAGCAATAATCTGCTGCGCCAGCTCAATGCCAATTCTGTCTTGTGCTTCTATAGTTGCAGCTCCGATATGTGGGGTCAGAGAGATTTTAGGATTCATTAAAATTGGTATTTCTGGAGTTGGTTCGGTTTCAAAAACATCCAATCCAGCAAATAATACTTTTTCGTCGTCTAATGCTTTTACTAAAGCAACTTCATCTATTAGACCACCACGAGCGCAGTTTATGATTCCTACGTCATCTTTCATTAAAGCAAATTCTTTTTCGCCTATGATATAGCTTTTTTGTGCGGGAACATGCAAGCTGATAAAATCGGCTTCTTTAAGTAAAGATTCCAATGGCTGAGTAACAATTGTCGTTGTGATTGATTGACCATCAAAAAAAGCTACTTTTATGTCCACTTTTTCGATTGATGTATCGGTAGCAATAAGCTTCATTCCTAAGCCCAATGCCATTTTTGCGGTAGCTTGACCAGTACGGCCTATTCCTATGATGCCGAGTGTTTTTCCTCTTAATTCAATTCCATTAGCATAAGCTTTTTTCAAACCATTGAAGTTGCTGTCTCCTTCCAAAGGCATATTTCTGTTCGAATCATGCAAGAAACGAATGCCTGAAAATAAATGAGCAAAAACTAATTCAGCAACAGATTCTGACGAGGCTGCTGGTGTATTGATTACGTGAATTCCTTTGCTTTTGGCATAGTCTTCATCAATATTATCCATTCCTGCACCACCGCGACCAATGATTTTTAAATTTGGACAAGCATCAATAATGTCTTGACGGACTTTGGTAGCACTTCGCACCAAAAGTACGCTTATGTCATTATTGTTTACAAAATTAGCGACTTGTTCTTGTGCTACTTTTGTCGTTATTACTTCAAATCCACTTTTTTCTAATGCAAGTATTCCGCTTTTAGAAATACCGTCATTGGCTAATATTTTCATTTTTACTTTATTTGTTTTTTGATGATTTATTTAATCGTTTAGATTAAAAAATAACATAAAATTTATTGATTTCAATTATATGGATTTGCTGTTTGTTCGAATAGTCAAATTGCCGAATAACCAATTAAACTTTTTTCTCCAATGCTTTCATTACGTCTACCAGCACCTGAACACTTTCTAGAGGAAGTGCGTTGTACATAGAAGCTCTGTAGCCACCTACGGAGCGGTGTCCTGATAAGCCCGATATTCCTGCTTCGGTCCACATAGCGTCAAAAATAGCGGTATGGCTCTTGTCATTCAACAAAAAGGTAGCATTCATATTAGAGCGATCTTCGATAACTGCAGCTCCTTTGAATAATGGGTTTCGGTCAATTTCTGCGTAAAGCAAAGCCGCTTTGGCATTGTTAATTTTTTCGATTGCTGCAATTCCACCAAGTTTTTTTAACCATTGCAAAGTCAATAAAGACCCGTAAATAGGGAAAACTGGCGGTGTATTGTACATGCTTTCTGCTTTTATGTGTTTTTCATAATCGAGCATGCTAGGGATTGTTCTGCCTGTTTTTCCAAGGATTTCTTCCTTTACAACGACTAAAGTTGTACCGGCAGGTCCCATATTTTTTTGAGCACCTGCGTAGATAACGTCAAATTTAGAAAAATCCAATGTTCTTGAAAAAATATCAGAACTCATATCGCAAACCAATGGTATATCCAGCGAAGGGAATTTCTTCATTTGAGTACCAAAAATAGTATTGTTACTGGTGCAATGAAAATAATCGGCATCAGCGGGTATAGTATATCCTTTTGGGATGTGATTGTAATTTTCTTCTTTTGAAGAAGCCACAACCACTGTTTCTCCAAAGATTTTGGCTTCTTTTATAGCTCCAGCGGCCCAGGTTCCAGTATCTAGATAAGCGGCTTTCCCATTTTCTTTCATCAGGTTGTAAGGAATCATCAAAAATTCTAAGCTGGCACCACCAGAAAGAAACAAGGCTTTGTAGCCTTTGCCTTCAAGACCCAATAATTCGATTACCAGTGCTCTGGCTTCTTCTATAACGGCAACGAAGTCTTCGCTTCGGTGCGAAATCTCCAAAAGAGATAATCCTGAATCATTGAAATTTAAAATAGCTTGTGCCGATTTTTCAAATACTTCTTGTGGTAAAATACAAGGTCCTGCGCTGTAGTTGTGTTTTTTCATGGTGTAGTTAGAGTCCAAAAATTAGAATACAAATTTCGGGAAATAGGACTTAAAAAAGCATTAAATAAAAAGAAATAATTAAAAGCTATTCGGTTATGTTGTTAACAAAAACGATATCGTATCGATGTTATCTGCATAATCCCATAATTTAGGTTTTTGTGTTTGTCCAAATTCAATACTATTTTCGATCAGATTGTTACTCACTATGCATTGAATTTGCTCATTTTCAATTTGTAATCGGGTTTGAATTTCTTCTATATTGTCATAAAACTCATAAAACACGCTCGAAATAGGGGAGGCATGACTTTTATCTTCTTTTAAGGTTAAAAAGCCATTGTCTAATAATTTAAAATTACTCATCAAGAAAACAGCTTTATTGTAATCGTAATTATTAGCGTATTTTTCGTAATGTATAACGTCTTGGTGTTCAAAAATCGCTTCAAAAAAAGCATTGAAAGAATATCCTTTTGGTACAAAAAGTTTAGATACATTGCGGCATCCTAAACCAAAATATCTGAAAATATCTTCGCCCAATGCTACAAGTTGTTCTTTGGTTTCTTTTCCGTTTAAAACAGCAACCGAATTTCTACTTTTTCTAATTATAGAAGGTTTGTCTTTAAAATAATATTCAAAATAGCGCGCGGTATTATTGCTTCCGGTTGCTATAACCGCATCAAAATTTTCTAATTTTCCTTCGACAAAAGTTATTTTGTTGGCAAATTCGGGATCAACGGCTATAATATATTTGGCTAAAAAGGGCAATAAATGCTGGTCATTTGATGATGTTTTTACCATAACATTATGTCCTGTAATCAAAACAGACAGGAAATCATGAAAACCTACCAAGGGAATATTACCTGCAAGTATTAAAGCGATGTTCTTTGTTTTTACATCCTCTAAATCATAAGCTGCGAGCCATTGATTTAGATTTTCTTCGGTTAACGCTGTAGCCCAAGACTGTAATGAAAAATATACTTGCTCCGGTGTGTACCATCCATTATGGGATTGCGATAATTTTATTAATTGGATACAATCGTCAAAAAATAAATCGTTTTGTAAAACCTCTGGTTTTTTTTGGGTGTTGTTTTCAGAAAATTGACTTAAGAATTTTCCTAATTCAACAAAAACACTTTTTTTTGTTTCTAATGTCATAATGTTTGCTTATGAAAAGTTTTGATTGTAATTTTGCACAAAAATAAGCTATATTAAGTTATAAGTCAAAGGAGAAAAAATTGTTATACGGTTTTAATTTCTAACTCATAACTTTTAACTCCTAATTAATAGAAAAAAATGGCAATCATAATAACCGACGAATGTATCAATTGTGGCGCTTGTGAGCCAGAATGCCCAAATACTGCAATATACGAAGGTGCAGACGACTGGAGATATAAAGATGGTACAAACCTAAAAGGAAAAGTAATCTTGCCTGATGGAACTGAAGTTGATGCAGAAGATGCTCAAACTCCTATTTCGGATGAAATTTATTATATTGTTCCAGGTAAATGTACAGAATGTAAAGGTTTTCACGATGAGCCTCAATGTGCTGCGGTTTGTCCAGTAGATTGCTGTATACCGGATGATAATCATGTAGAAAGCGAAGAGACTTTGTTGAATAGACAAGCATTTTTGCACAACGAATAAATATAATTTTCATTATATAAAACAAAAAATCCGGAGTAATTACTCCGGATTTTTTGTTTTATCGATTTATCTTTTTTACTGTTTGATAATCATATAAGTTGTTATTATTACTTTATCAGTCATGTCGTCGTATGTTTCTAAAACAAGATTTCCATTGGTGTCAAAATAGCCAAAAGAAGTATTGTTTTTTGCTTTATAAATATAATTGTTATTTGATGTTTTTCTCAAAACAGCGGCTTCTTTTCCATCGGGAGAGAACATATTATAGCCATTTTTATCAATTGCTACTTGGTATTTCTGACCGTTTAGCTCGTAATAGGCTGATCTGTCTACATCTATTATTTTGGTTACGCCATCTGCGGTAATTGCAGTAGTAGCGGTTACTTGAACAGGTGTTTCTTTGACATCTTTATTTAGTACATTAGAATCGGCATCTTTTAATTCAATGTTTTGAACTTCTTTTACTTCCTGCGTTTTTATTGATTTTTTTACGCCCTTAGAATCTTTCACAGTAGTTACAGTAGTTTTTACTTCTGATTTTACATTTTTGTTTTGCGCTTGACTGTTTAATGAAAATAGAAAAGCGGTTATTCCTAGAATTATAGTTTTCATAATTTTTAGTTTAATGATTTGTATTTAATAAATAACGGAATTAATGATGGGTTTGTTGTATGATTTCTGTAAATAAAAAATTACATTATTTGTGTAAAGAAGGTCTGTTTAGATATTATAAAAATAATTAAAAATTTGGAAATAAAAAAAGAGCTGTCTTTAAAACAGCTCTTTCTATGAATTATATTGGTTTTGTAAGAATAAATGCCGCTAAAAATTAAATCCTAATCTAGCGTAGTAATAAGCTCCACTGAATCCCATTTGAACGGCATCCCAATATCCACCTGCTTCTACCCAATCATCTTGTTGGTCTGGATAGATATTTAGTAAGTTATTAGCTCCAATGCTTATTTTTGTTGATTTTGAAAGCTTAAAACCTAAGGTTAAATCGGTTGTAATTTTGGCTCCATAAGTATCTGTGGCAGCTTTCTTTTGATTAGTAAATACTTGTGCATCGGTTTCAGTAGGAGAAATTCGGTAATCTTCTGGATCTTCATCCATTTGATAATCTAATAGTTCAACTTTGCTGAAGCGAGTGAAAGCTAGTCCTGCATCGAACCATTTTTTAGCATAGTTTAGGTTTAAACCAAATTTGCTAGGAGGTGCAGAAGCTAATAAAAAGGCTTTGTCTCGTTCTCCAAAGAATGTTTTTTCATCCAAATCTCCATTTTTTACTTTATCGATTTTCATATCATTGATGTTTCCAACTATGGTAGCGCTTAGTTTGCTTTCCCCAATGTTCTTTTTCCAAGCTAAAACAACATCAAGTCCTTTGGTTTTGGTATCAACGCCATTTACGAAAAACTGCGCCTTATCAACTCCAATGTTTAATGCTTGTGCATCAAAATAACCAGTTAGCACAATTCTATCTTTTACATTAATAAGATATCCGTCAACGGTGGCAGTAAAATCACCATAACTAGCAGTGAAACCTAACGAAGCATTAACCGCTTTTTCCTCATTTAATTGATCGATGCCAAAAGCTTTGGTTACCGGACTGTTGTTTGGAGATAATAAAACCTCAGTTATTCCAGCAGCACTTACATTGGTAAAACGCAAGTTGTAATATATTTGAGCTAATGAAGGAGCGCGGAATCCAGTACTTATAGATCCTCTAAAATTAATATGTTCGCCCGCTTTTATTCTGGTGGCTAATTTTCCGTTTAAAGTGCTTCCAAAATCACTGTAGTTTTCAAAACGAGCAGCTCCGCTTAATAAAAAAGCGTCTGTTATATCTAGTTCAGCATCGGTGTATAAAGATAGGTTGGTACGGGTTTTGTCTACTACATTTTTAGGACTGTATCCAGGAAAACCTTGTGAGCTTCCAGGTCTAGGAACTAATAAAGGATTGTCGACTGAAGTAGGTAATGAAGGATCGTAATCAGGGTTGTCTGTTAAAGGTGGACTTTGAGTAGTTGGATCAATAATTACTCTTCCATTGGTATCATATGTACTATAAGAACCTTCATCACCCGCAAAAATATCGAATTTTTCTGTTCTGAATTCTGCTCCAAAAGCAAGGTTTAATCCCTTCATTACAGACTCATAATTTTTAGAAAGATCAAAATTTGTTGTGTTTTGAGTCAAACTGTGTCCTCCTGCATCAAATTCAGTTGGAGAAGCTTCAAGTAAAGAAGCATTGATAGTTCCTTTTACATAATAATGAAATAAATTTTTACCGAATGTATTACTGAAATCAATTTTCCATCCACTGGCCGTTTTAGATCTAAATCCTGCAGCAAACGAATTGTCAATAATATTTGAAGTAATTCTTGGCGTATAACCACCCGGATAAATTTCTTCAACAACACGTGGTCCGTCGTTTCTTGTAAAGGCATAAGCATCAGTATCTCTGAAGTTTCTGCCTCCAAATGCATAAAATTCGGTTCTGTCAGATACTGGAATGGCTAAATTTCCAAATAAATTAAAGCTTTGAATTGAAGCTTCACCAAAGCCTTTTCTAAAATCAAAACCAGGACGAAGGGTTTTGTTTTTGCTTAAATATTCAGTGGTGAAGTTAGCAAAACCACCTTGATCGCCAATGGCAACTCCATAGTTGGCGGCTACTTTTACAGAGCCACCATCAAAAGATTGGTTTTTTCCAAATGAATTCCCGTTGCCGTTTTGGTCTAATCGATAACCATCTGTGTTGGCTGTTCCTTCAGGAAAAGTGCCTCTTGCATTGGTATTAAAAACACCATATGTTACAGATCCAGTTAGTTCGTCAACATTATCATTAAGTACAATATTGATAACACCTGCAATTGCATCAGAGCCGTATTGAGCAGCAGCACCATCTCTAAGTACTTCAATTCTTTTGATCGATGCAGCCGGAATAGCATTCAAATCGGTTCCTGTGTTTCCTCGACCACGTGTCCCAAACAAATTAATTAAAGACGATTGGTGTCTTCTTTTTCCATTAATCAAAACCAAAGTTTGGTCAGGCCCCATTCCTCTTAATGAGGCTGGATCTACGTGATCTGAGCCGTCAGATCCGGATTGTTTGTTGGCGTTAAATGAAGGAGCTATATATTGTAATAATTGGTTGATCTCAATTTTTCCGCTTTGTGTAGTCACATCTTTCATCGAAATGACATCAATAGGAACCGCTGAGTTTACCACTGTTCTTTTGGTATTTCTCGAGCCTACTATTTGAATTTCATTCAATTCCTGTCCGCCTTCTTGCGAGAGTACCACATCAATTTTCGTGTTTATAGCTAATTTTTCTATACTTTGAAACCCCATATAGCTAAAAACTAAAGTTGCCCCTTCTTTGACAATTATTTTATAGACACCATTTGTATCTGAAGAAACGCCATTTGAAGTCCCTTTTTCGACAATGTTAACACCAGGTAATACCGTTCCGGTGTTGTCTTTTATTACTCCCGAGATTTCTTTTTGGGCAAAAAGTAAACTTGCATTCAGGAATAGAAACAATAAAGTAATTTTTTTCATAATTAAAGAAGTTTGGTTTTTCGGATGGTTAATCAAATGCAATATATAATTTTTTTAACAAAAAGTTAAGATATGTATATTTTTTTAACACAAATAATCAAAGAAGTATTAATGTGAAGATTTCTAAAATCTAGGATATATTAAATGTTATATTTGCAAAAAATATTTATACAAAGGTCTTAGTATTAAATGCTATTTATAAATATTGTGTAATTGTCATGGTTCTATTATGGAAATAATGAAGAAAGGCAATGGCGTGTTCATTAAAAAAATAAATATTAGCTACATATGAAAGCAGGAATTGTAGGATTGCCAAATGTTGGAAAATCAACATTATTTAATTGTTTGTCAAATGCGAAAGCACAAAGTGCTAATTTCCCTTTTTGTACTATTGAGCCTAATATAGGTGTTGTAAACGTTCCAGATCCGAGAATTGAAAAATTAGAGGAATTGGTTAAGCCTGAACGTGTTCAGATGGCAACCGTTGATATTGTTGATATTGCTGGTTTAGTAAAAGGAGCTAGTAAAGGAGAAGGTCTTGGAAACCAGTTTTTGGGAAATATTAGAGAATGTAATGCTATTATACATGTATTGCGTTGTTTTGATAACGATAATATTGTTCATGTTGACGGTAATGTAAATCCAATTCGTGATAAAGAAACTATCGATATCGAGTTGCAATTAAAAGATTTAGAAACGGTTGAAAAACGTTTGGAAAAAGTAAATCGTGCAGCTAAAACGGGTAATAAGGAAGCGCAAACTGAAAAAGCACTTTTAGACAGAATCAGAGAAGCATTGTTGCAAGCTAAATCCGCTCGTACTATTACACCTCAAGGTCCTGATGAAGAAGTTTTAATGGAATCTTTTCAATTGATTACGGCAAAACCAGTTTTATACGTTTGTAATGTGGATGAAAATTCAGCCGTTAACGGAAACAAATATGTAGACCAGGTTCGTGAATTAGTAAAAGACGAAGAGGCTGAGGTAATTATCCTTTCAGTAGGAGCTGAGGCTGATATTACCGAATTAGAAAGTTATGAGGAGCGTCAGGTTTTCCTTGAAGATATGGGATTAACTGAGCCAGGAGCATCTGTTCTGATTCGTGCTGCTTATAAATTATTGAAACAACAAACGTATTTTACCGCTGGTGTAAAAGAAGTTCGTGCTTGGACAATCAATATTGGATCTACTGCGCCACAA
Organism: Flavobacterium sp. W1B; assembly: GCF_047344965.1. Taxonomy (NCBI): domain Bacteria; kingdom Pseudomonadati; phylum Bacteroidota; class Flavobacteriia; order Flavobacteriales; family Flavobacteriaceae; genus Flavobacterium; species Flavobacterium sp. W1B. The sequence goes on along the minus strand of NZ_CP178845.1, from coordinate 3,160,304 downwards.
GCTGCAGGAGTAATTCATACTGATTTTGAGAAAGGATTCATTCGTGCTGAGGTTATTTCGTACGAGGATTTCGTTCATTACGGATCTGAGGCTAAATGTAAAGAAGCAGGAAAATTCAAAGTAGAAGGAAAAGAATATATCGTAAAAGACGGTGATGTAATGCACTTTAGATTTAACGTATAAGTTGAAATTTTGATTTTGACGAAATAAAAAAATCTGCTAGAGTAATCTAGCAGATTTTTTTTTGTGCCTAATTCAGCTTGAGATTCCGAATTTTATTTTTGGTAATTTTTTCTGTACTTTTAAAAACAAATATATCAACATGAATATAGTAGCTTTTGGTGCGAGTCCCAGTAAAAATTCCATTAATAAAAAATTAGCGACTTATGCGGCTCATTTGTTCGAAAATGCTGAGGTTGAGGTATTGGATTTAAATGACTTTCAAATGCCTTTATTTAGTGTGGATATAGAAAAAGAAATCGGGCATCATCCTTTGGCACAGGCTTTTTTGGATAAAATTGAAAGTGCTGATATGTTGGTGATTTCTATGGCCGAGAATAATAAGAATTATTCTGCTGCTTTCAAGAACTTATTTGATTGGTGTTCTCGAATTTCGGCTAAAGTTTTCCAGAATAAACCCATGCTTCTTATGGCAACATCTCCAGGGACAAGAGGAGGTGCGAGTGTATTGGGGATAGCGACAAATGCTTTTCCTTTTTATGGAGGAAATATAAAAGCAACATTTTCCTTACCTAGTTTCGATGCTAATTTTGATGTCGAAAACGGAAAAATTTCTAATGAGGAATTAGATCAAGAATTGAAAGAAATTGTAAAAAGTATTGTGCTGTAAAATTAGCGTTGGTAGTTCTGAATCTTCGGTTCTCAATCTCAAATATAGTTTCAGTATGATTTTTGATAACTTTGAAGGCTTCTCCTTTTAAAATATATCGAGATATCCTATATTAGCACCAAATCCACAAAATTTAAAATGTCAAATCAAAATCAATATACCGAAGATAATATTCGGTCACTCGACTGGAAAGAACATATTCGTATGCGTCCTGGTATGTACATTGGGAAACTAGGCGACGGATCTTCCCCGGATGATGGTATTTATATTCTTTTAAAAGAGGTTTTAGATAACTGTATCGATGAGTTTGTAATGGGCTCGGGAAAAAATATTGAGGTAACTATTAAAGACAAAACAGTTTCGGTTCGTGATTACGGACGTGGAATTCCGTTAGGAAAAGTGGTAGATGTAGTTTCGAAAATGAATACCGGAGGAAAGTACGATTCTAAAGCTTTCCAGAAATCAGTTGGTTTGAATGGTGTCGGAACAAAAGCGGTAAATGCTTTGTCTAGTTTTTTTCGTGTTGAATCTGTTCGCGACGAAAAACAAAAAGCGGCGGAATTTTCAGCAGGAAATCTAGTCCTTGAAGAAGATGTAGTTGATACTACAAAACGAAAAGGAACAAAAGTTACTTTTACGCCTGATGAGACGATTTTTAAAAACTACAAATTCCGTTTAGAATATGTGATCAAAATGGTCAAAAACTATTGTTATTTAAACAATGGTTTGACGATTATTTTCAATGGAGAAAAATACATTTCTGAAAATGGTCTTAGAGACTTATTAGAAGAAACAATCAGCGAAGAAGATTTAGAATATCCAATCATTCACTTGAAAGATACGGATATTGAGATCGCTCTTACGCATAGTAAAACACAATACAGTGAGGAATATCACTCTTTTGTAAACGGTCAGAATACCACGCAGGGAGGAACGCACTTAGCGGCTTACAGGGAAGCTATTGTAAAAACCATTCGTGAGTTTTACAACAAAAGCTTCGAAGCATCCGATGTCCGTAAATCGATTGTGAGTGCGATTAGCATCAAGGTAATGGAGCCGGTTTTTGAATCCCAGACCAAAACTAAGTTGGGTTCGATGGATATGGGTTCTGATGACGGAACGCCGGCAGTTTCTGTTCGTACTTTTGTAAACGATTTTATCAAAACCCAATTAGATAATTATTTACATAAAAACCCGCCGACAGCAGAAGCCTTATTGCGTAAAATTTTGCAGGCAGAACGCGAACGTAAGGAATTATCAGGGATCAGAAAATTGGCAACAGACCGTGCTAAAAAAGCCAATCTTCACAATAAAAAATTAAGAGATTGCCGTGCGCATCTTCCCGATACAAAAAACCCAAGAAATTTAGAAAGTACGCTTTTTATTACCGAGGGAGATTCGGCTTCTGGATCTATTACTAAATCTCGTGATGTAAATACACAGGCTGTTTTTAGTTTACGTGGTAAGCCTCTGAATTCTTATGGAATGAGCAAGAAAATTGTGTATGAAAACGAAGAATTTAATTTACTACAAGCGGCGCTGGATATTGAAGACGGACTAGAAAAACTGAGATACAATAACATTGTAATCGCAACCGATGCCGATGTCGATGGTATGCACATTCGATTGTTGTTGATTACTTTCTTCCTGCAGTTTTTTCCAGAATTAATAAAAGAAGGTCATTTATACATTTTGCAAACACCGCTTTTCAGGGTTAGAAATAAAAAAGAAACCATCTATTGTTATTCTGATGAAGAAAGAAAAGATGCAATCGAAAAATTAAAACCAAAACCGGAAATCACCCGATTTAAAGGTTTGGGAGAGATTTCGCCAGACGAGTTCAAAAACTTTATTGGTGATAGCATTCGTCTTGATCCTATTATGATGGATAAAAACACTTCGATTGAGCAATTATTGTCATTTTATATGGGGAAAAACACTCCTGACCGACAAGAATTTATCATCAAGAATTTGAAGGTGGAGTTGGATACGATAGAGGAAGCTTAGAAGAATTTTAGTAGTTATACTGAACAAAATATATGAAAGACGAAGAAGACGATAACATCATTCCAAACAACGAAGAAAATAATTCTGAAGAGAATCCTATTGATGAAAATCAGGAAGATAATGACTCTGAGGAAATTATTGAAGTAGATGCTAAAAATTTTGAAGGACATCATTTTTACGAAAATCAAGACGAGGACAGCCAAGATACCATTACAAAAGTAACCGGAATGTACAAAGACTGGTTCTTGGATTATGCTTCGTACGTAATCTTAGAACGTGCTGTTCCTGCCATTGAGGATGGTTTTAAACCTGTGCAACGTCGAATTATGCACTCTTTAAAAGAATTGGATGACGGTCGTTACAATAAAGTCGCCAATGTTGTTGGTCACACCATGCAGTATCATCCTCACGGAGATCAAAGTATTGGTGATGCGATGGTGCAAATTGGGCAGAAAGAATTATTGATTGATTGTCAAGGGAACTGGGGTAATATCCTAACAGGTGATGGTGCTGCGGCTTCGCGTTATATTGAAGCACGTTTATCAAAATTTGCTCTTGAGGTTTTATATTCTCCAAAAATTACCGATTGGGGCGTTTCTTACGACGGTCGTCGTGCGGAGCCAAACAATCTTCCGGTAAAATTTCCATTGCTTTTGGCGCAAGGTGCCGAGGGTATTGCCGTTGGACTTTCTACAAAAGTGTTACCACACAACTTTAACGAATTAATCGATGCTTCGATCAAGATTCTTAAAGGAAAACCGTTTACTTTATATCCAGATTTTATGACACAAGGTATTGCCGATGTGTCAAATTATAACGATGGATTGCGTGGCGGTCGTGTGCGTGTGCGTGCCAAAATTGCCCAATTGGACAAGAATACCTTGGTGATTACCCAAATTCCTTTTTCGACAAATACAACGACTTTGATTGACAGTATTTTGAAAGCCAATGATAAAGGGAAAATCAAAATCAAGAAAATCGAAGACAATACAGCGGCAGATGTTGAGATTTTAATCCACCTTTTTCCTGGTGTTTCACCAGATAAAACTATTGATGCTTTGTTTGCTTTTACGGCTTGCGAAACCTCTGTGGCGCCCTTGGGCTGTGTGATTGAAGACAACAAACCGTTATTTATTGGAGTTTCTGCGATGCTGAAAATTTCGACTAACAGAACCGTTGATTTGCTTCGTCAGGAATTAGAAATTCAATTAGAAGAATTAAAAAATAAATGGCATTTTTCTACTTTAGAAAAAATCTTCATTCGTGAGGAAATGTACATTGATTTCAAATTGTATGGTGATAGGGAAGGATTGTACAAATACATGTACGATAGATTTGAGCCTTTCAAAAAAGCATTCGTCAGAGAAATCAACGATGATGATTTACAAAGATTGACTCAGATTCCGATGATTCGTATTACCCGTTTTGATTCTGATAAAGCGGATGATCTTATCGCTAGGCTAGAAGGCGAAATGAAAGAAGTTGAGCATCATTTAGCGAATTTGATTGATTTTGCGATAGCTTACTTTACGAAGTTAAAAGAGAAATACGGAAAAGGAAGAGAGCGCCAAACGGAGCTTCGCATTTTTGATGATATCGAAGCTACAAAGGTGGTTTTAAGAAATACCAAATTGTATGTAAATAGAGAAGAGGGATTTGTGGGTACGAGTTTGAAAAAAGACGAGTATGTTACGGATTGTTCAGATATTGATGACGTTATTGTTTTTCTTCGTGACGGAAGTATGATGGTGACTAAGGTAGATGCCAAAACTTTTGTAGGGAAAGATATTATTCACATTGCTATTTTTGACAAAAGTGACAAACGCACTATTTATAACGTGATTTATCGCGATGGAAAATCGGGGCCTTCTTATATAAAAAGGTTCAATGTTTCGGGTGTGACAAGAGATAAATTGTATGATTTGACCAATGGCTCGAAAGGATCTCAAATCCTTTATTTTACCTGCAATCCAAACGGGGAAGCGGAAGTAATAACAATTATATTGCGTCAAATAGGAAGTATTAAAAAATTAAAATTCGATACTGACTTTGCTGCTTTAGCCATTAAAGGTCGTGCCTCAAAAGGGAATTTGGTTTCTAAATATCCGATCAAGAAAATTGAAATAAAAGAGAAAGGAATTTCGACTTTATTGCCAAGAAAAGTCTGGTATGACGATACCGTTCAACGATTAAATGTAGATGGAAGAGGAGAGTTATTAGGTGAATTCAGGCCAAGTGATAAAATTTTAATTATCCATCAATCTGGAAAACTAAAAGTGATTACGCCAGAATTGTCGACTCATTTTGATGCTGATATGGTGGTTCTGGAAAAATGGATTCCTAAAAAACCAATTTCAGCCATTTATTATGATGGGGAAAAAGAACGTTATTATGTAAAACGTTTCTTGGTGGAAACTGAAAACAAAGAAGAAAGCTTTATAACGGAACATGCAAACTCACAATTGGAAATTGTATCTACTGATTACCGTCCTGTGGCCGAATTGATTTTTCCAAAAGTTAAAGGTGTTCAAAAGGAAAGTATATCTGTTGATATTGAAGATTTTATTGCCATAAAAGGATTTAAAGCTCTTGGTAATCAATTGACGACAGATAAGTTGAAACAGGTAAATATGTTAGAACCTTTGCCATATGAAGAGCCTGAAGAAGTAGTTCCAGAGCGCATAATAACAAGCCAAGATGGTGTTGATGTGCAATTAGATGATGATGGACAAGTAATCTTGTTTTAAGATAAAAAAAAGCTTCCGCCATGCGGAAGCTTTTTTATTGGTTTGTTGTTCAAAAATGGTTTTTAAACAACTATTTAAAGAGTTGTTCCAACGTAATTTCTTTTTTGTCCCTCAATTTTTTCAGGATTTTTAAAAAGGCTATAGCAGTTATATAAGCATCTCCCATAGCGGTATGCCTATCTTGTAGGGAAATGTCAAATTTATCGGCGAGTTCATCTAATGTATAATGGTCCTTGTGGTTTAATAAATTCGATTTTATTAAGGTTTTTTTGTACAATATTCCCGTATCTAAAGTTTTGTTTTTTAGTATGGGTAAACCATTTCTTTCTAATGCTTTGTTGATCATTGTGATATCAAATAGAGCGTGATGTGCAATTATGATAGCATCTCCCAAAAAATCTAAAAATTCTTGTAAGGACTCCAATTCTGTTTTAGTGTTGCTCACTTCACTTTTTAGTATCCCATGTATTTGTGCGCTTGAAGAATTATAATGTTCTTGATAAATGTAGATTTCAATACTTTCTTGGATTGGAATCACTCCATTTTGCAAAACGATGGCTCCAATACATAGAATTCGGTCTGTGTCGTAATCAAAACCCGTGGTTTCGGTATCTAATACAACAAAACGGGTTGAATCAATGCTAGTCGCTAATTTTTCATCTACGGTCTGATTTGATAATCCCAAAAAGCGAAAGAAATAAAAGTTAAATTTTTTTATAAAATGAATCATACTATTATCTTGGCTGGATTAAATCGGATTGAGATTATTTCCTGAAGGTCTTTAATTGTTTTAAAAGTCCTCTTCAGTTTTATTTTTTCTAATTTAGACAAGGCATCTAAAGCAATAAACTGTCCCGAATCTTTGTGTAAAAGACCTTGTTTCGTTCTAAATTTCAATAAAGCCTTATAGGAATAAGAGCAGGATAAGTACAGCTCTTTATTGTTGGGTTCTAGTTCTGCTAATTTTTCAAATCGCTCCGGCGTATTACTGATTGATTTCACGCTGTGGGATAGAATCAAAACCCTTGCTGCATCAGCCAGAGGTAATAAAGCCCGTTTTTTTATGTCGAAATAATCTTTGTATATTCCGTTTTGTTCCACTAAAAATTGCCTAAAGAAACCAGTAGGAGAAGGATTTTGTAATGCACCGCTGACCAAGTGTATATAAAAAGATGGATTTGCTTTTACTTCTTCAAAAATATATTCGGACAGTTCATTTACGATTTCGGGATTTCCATAGGAGAGACTGTAATCAAAAAAGATAAAGGATCTTAGTACTTCTTTTTTTCCTGGATTGCTAATCCAGTGATAAACTTGTTTTTTCCATTGATTAAGACTCAAACACCATTCAGGATTTGAAGCCATCATTTCGGCGGGACAATAGTCATAACCAATTTGGAAAAGACCTTTGTTTATATAAGCCGCCAGTTCTAGAAAATAACTATTGGTTTCTGGGGCTAAGTCCTCGGGAACATCTTCGTAGACTAAGGCATTGTCTTGGTCTGTCTGCAGTAATTGTTCTCTTCTTCCTTGGCTTCCTAATGCTAACCAAGCAAATTTGACAGCAGGTGGCTGCTTCATTTTTGTAAGCGAAATTTCTATAACGCGCTCTATACAGGCGTCGTTTAGTTCCGTTATTATCTTAGAAGTTAAGGTTATCGGAATGTTTTGGTCTAAATAGCCCTGTAATAATTGCATTATTCGGGAACGAATGAGTTTGATGTTTTTGATTTTTTTAGCTCTTTTTATCGCTTTAATCAATACCGCAGGATTATTTCCCAACGCAAGCATGACATCATGTTTAGATAAAATTCCCACAGCTTTAGTGTTTGCTGTGCCGTCTTTTGTCAGGCATAAATGACTTATGTTGCTTTTCATCATGGCCATTTGAGCTTGGGTAATGGTCATTTTTTTAGGATAAGTAATTACCGGCTTGGTCATTATTAAATCGGCAGTAGTGGTGATTGGATATTTTCCCGTCACAATTTTATTCCTTAAATCTTTGTCGGTTATAATCCCAATAGGAAGCATATTGTCTTGGACAACAATTATTGCTCCTACATTTTTTTTAGTCATTATTTCAGCAACTTCTTTTGCTGTTGTTGCTGGGGTGCAACTAATTATTTTCTTCGAATATTTTACCGGTTGTAAATCGAGTATTTTTTGATCAGTGTTTGAATTGGTCTCCGCTGTTTCTCCGTATAATTTCCCTCTGTGGTTTTTTGAAAATGGATTTCTAGTTGTAGAGGCGAAACTTTCGATTAGAAAATTACCTACCGCTGGATTTTCTAGCGCATAAGGTTTAAAAATATGTATGGGTATGGCATAAAGTATGGTTTCTTCATGCGCGGTAGCATCCATTTTATAATTTTCATTGGCAAGGAGTGGTCTTAAACCAAAAATGTCTCCCTCATCACACATGTCTAAAATGTCATTTTCGAGTGTTTTTTTGAGCTCTACCGCGCCTTTATGAACTACATAAAAGCAATCGTGTACCTCTTCATTTTCGGCAAATATAACCGAGTTTTTTTCTTTGTAGATTATTGATATATGCTCAGAAAGAATTTCGATATCCTTTTGATTTAAAAAATTAAAGGGAGGGAAGTTTTTTAAAAAGTCGGCGACTCTATGTGAGATTGTATTTTTCATAGTACTTGTTTGAGCCTAAGTTACTATATAAAAGTGTAGTTTAAAAAGAAAAATTTTAACGAAATGGTATTATAATCTGTTTTAATCTGCACTATTGAGTTACTTATTTACAGCTTGTATTTTTTTGCATAAAAAAAGCTCCAATTAGGAGCTTTTTTATAGAATATTTTTTTACTTTTTCTTTCTCATTTTCATGTTCAAGAACTCTACTGCCAGCGAAAAAGCAATGGCAAAATAGAGGTAAGCTTTAGGAACGGCACCAACATGTTCGCCAACCAAAGCTGCATTTGACAAGTGCATACTCTCGGTAATCAACATAAACCCAATAAGGATTAAGAAGGCTAAGCCTAAAATTTGAATAGATGGATTCACATTTACAAAATTTCCTACTGGAACAGCAAAAAGCATCATCACACCAACCGAAATTATAACGGCAGTTACCATAATATACAAAGCACCTTCAACACCATTGGTCATTCCAACAGCTGTTAGAATACTGTCAACAGAGAAAATAAGGTCGATTAGTAAGATCTGAAAAATTACATTTCCAAAAGATTTTGTCGCCGCAGTTTTTAAATCTTTCTCTTCTTCTCCTTTATGATCTACTTTTTCATGAATCTCTTTGGTACTTTTATAAATTAAAAAGATACCTCCCAGTAGTAAAATGATTGCTTGACCAGTAAAATCGGCACTAAACCAACGCCAGTTAACGCTGAAAAAAGGTTCTTTCATTGCAATTAGAATAGTAATTCCAAAAAGCAAAGCAATACGCATAAACATTGCTAGAAATAAACCAATTTGAGTCGCTTTTTTTCGTTTTTCTTCGGGTAATTTCCCCGTAACAATTGAGATGAAAATGATGTTGTCTATACCTAGAATGATTTCTAGGAATGTCAACGTTAATAAGGCAATCCAAGCATCAGGATTTAAGAATACTTCCATTTTTTTTTTAGTTATAAGTTTTTAATTTTCTGTTTTTTTGAATGATTAGTATTTACTCTTCAAGTTTTGTTACAGTTCCCTTTTGCTTTTGGGAGTTGTTACCAACCATTCCAAATTCAAAGGTATAAGTATTTCCTGATGTTGTCAAAATTTTCATGGCAATTGATTGTGCTTCGTTTCTATTTTTTGGATGCAATTTTGTCAAGACATATTCGCAATCGTTAATCCATCTTATGGAAGCGGTATCTGTTTTTCCTTCATAAGTTTCTATTTCTATGCTGTCATTACGCTCAAAAAGCGTTGTTTTTTTAACACCGTCAACTTCATAATCAAAACGAAATTTACCGGTTTTAAAATCTTTACAATTGCGTTCTACATTGTAGCAAGAGAACATTAAAAGGAGTAGGGGAATTAAGAGTAGTTTTTTCATTTCTAAATTTTGTTTTTACTTTGGACTTTTTCTATTGTTCTGGAAAAGAGTTTTTATTTGTGATTTAACCTTTTTAATTCAGCATCAGTAAAGTGTTTGATTTCTTTTTCTTGTGCAAATTTATCAGCATTATAGCTGTTGGATTTATTTTTAGGAATCGAAAGGCTTTCCCAACCGCTATTTTTTAATTGTTTGGCATAAAATACGATTTGTCCAATATGATAAGGATAATGCGCTAATTGTCTGTTTATTGCATCCAATGCTGTTTGTCCTTCATTTCGGATATAAATAATTTGTAAAAGCTGCTCCGGTTTTAGGGATTCAATTGCTTGAAAAAAGCAATCCCAACCTTTGTTCCACGAGGCTAATACTTCTTCTTTGGATGTGATATTGGTTTCAAATTCGGCATCCCGTTTTCTCCACTCTTTTTCACCATCGGTAGTTAGGAAATCAGTCCAACGAGACAACATGTTTCCAGACATATGTTTTACAATTGCCGCAATACTATTAGAATCTTCATTTGTGGCAATAAAAAGCTGCTCTGGCTCTAATTGCTCAATTGCTTTTTCGCCTATCGTTTTGTAATAGTGCATTTGCTTTTTTACGCTTTCGAGATATTGGTCATTGATTTCCATAATTACTGAATTTTAATATCGTATTTATCTAAAAGTCCCGGAATTCCTTGAGCTGAGAATTTAGCTTTTTTCATCGGATTGAGTTCGGGATCGATTATATAGTTATAAGCCGTTACGAAATTTACTTCTTTCAATTGGGTATCATTAAAAATAGCATTGTCTAAATTGCAATTTTCAAAAACCGAATTAGAAAGATTACTACCTATAAAACTTGCTTCTTTAAGAGAACAGTTGTTGAATTTTGTCTTGGGAATTTTCTTGTTGGCAAAAGAAGAATAATCCAAAATACATTCTTTAAAGCTTACCGCAAACATAAAATCAGCACAATTATTGAACTGAATTCCCAGTAGTTTACAATTGGTAAAATTAACTGTTTTGAGGCTTGTTCCACCAAGCTCCGTCAAGGAGAGATTACAATCAATAAACTCACAGTCCATGAAAGTATTGTTCGAGAAATCACTGTTGGAAAAATCGCAATTCTTGAAAACACAATCTTCAAATTCTCGATTACTGACTTTTTTATTGATAAAAATAACTTTTTCAAATGTTTTTTGAATGTGAATCAGATCCTCCATTAGTCGTTAAATATAGCTTTTGTAATTGTTTTTAGTCCCATAAAAAGTAGATACACCCCGCCAAAGCAAGCGAAAATCCCAACTCCTAAAACAAGATAATGCCACGCATTCTGTTTGTTGATGAATGCATTATGAATTACGGATGGACCAACAAATAACAAAGGCAAAGCCCAAGCTAAATATCTAATTCCTTTGGATAACACTTCTCTATTTGTTGCCATTTTTTAGTTTTTTATTTAGCTATAAAGTATGCAAGTTTTTACAAAGCATACTAAACTAAAATTGTATTATTTATTATTGTAAAAATCGACCGCTTTTCTCACACTTCCGTGTTTTTTCAATAATTCTCCGGCTTCTTCATAAGTAACAGGGATTTCTCCCATAATCATCTTTATACCACGATCTACCAGTTTATTGTTGCTGAGTTGCATATCGACCATTTTGTTGCCTTTTACTTTTCCGAGTTGGATCATTGTGGCGGTAGTAATCATATTGAGTACTAATTTTTGCGCTGTTCCGGCTTTCATTCTAGAACTTCCGGTTACAAATTCGGGTCCCACAATAACTTCAACGGGAAATTGTGCCGTTTGCGAAAGCGGACTCTCTGCATTGCAAGAAATACTTCCTGTAATAATGTTGTTTTTATTGCATTCTTCTAAACCACCAATAACATAAGGTGTAGTTCCTGAGGCTGCAATCCCAACCACAACATCGTTCTCATTAATAGCATATGCTTGTAAATCTTTCCAAGCCTGTGTGGTGTTGTCCTCTGCATTTTCTACGGCTTTGCGAATAGCTGTATCACCGCCGGCAATGATTCCGATGACTAAATCAAAAGGAACGCCAAATGTAGGCGGGCATTCTGAAGCGTCCAAAATCCCCAAACGCCCCGATGTTCCGGCACCAATGTAGAAAAGTCTTCCGCCTAATTTCATTTTAGGGACAATTTGTGCTACTAAAGTTTCAATTTGAGGTAAGGCTTTCTCAACGGCATTAGGAACCGTTTTGTCTTCCTGATTGATATTGGCAAGCAATTCCTGCACGGACATTTTTTCTAAATGTTCGTATTTTGAGGATTGTTCGGTAGTTTTAGTAAATGTCATTTTTTTTAATAATCAAATTTTGTATGGGCAACTTTTATGCTGAATTTGTGTGTTTTGTTTAAAGTATTTTAAACAAAATACGCCAGAATAATTCCTAAAATAATCATGGAAACTTTGGCAATATTGAATTTATGTCCTTCGCTACTTTCAAAAATTATGGTCGAGGAGATATGAAATAATATTCCAATTACCACGGCTGTTATTTGGGTATGGTAGGCGTTTAAAACTGGTAAATAATCAGATGTGAATGTTCCTAGTGGAGTCATTAATGCAAAAGTGACCATAAAGGCAAAAATTGCTTTTTTGTTCAGATGCGAATTAATAAAAAACGTGGTCAATATAATGGCAATAGGTAAATGATGAATGGCAATACCCACGGCTAAATCATGATGATGTCCTACCGGGAATCCTTCTAAGAAAGCATGGATGCAAAGACTGATAAACAATAACCACGGAATGTGAGTCATGTTTGGATGTCCGTGTACGTGCCCATGTTCTGCACCTTTGGAAAAAAATTCTAATAAGATTTGGAATAAAATTCCCAGCATAATAAAGATACCAATATCATGATTGTGATTTTCGTAGACTTCCGGTAATAAATGCATTACTGTCAAGGAAAGTAAGAAAGAACCACTAAAGGCTAATAATAATTTTAGGTTGGTTTTGTTTTGTGGTTTTATAAGCAAAGCAACAATATAACCAAGCAATACAGAAAGTAAGGGTAAAAGGTAATTCATGTTTTTTGTTTAACTGTTTATTTATTGAAAAGTTACATGTTTAATAGATTAACAAAATAACCGATTATTTGATTCAACTATTTGAAAATCATGATTAATCGTTCGCTTTCTGTTTTATGGAATTTTCTCAATTTATAATCCCCAAAAATATCCAAAAGATAAATTCCAGCTTCTTCCATCAAAGCTTCAAAATTTTCTAATGTTAAAGCTTGTACTTTTTCGGTGAAATGAAATTTTCGACCTTGGTCTTCAAAGTCAATTTCTTTATAAATATGTCCTTCTTTTAAATAGCGTTTAAGGTGAAAATCGATTCCATCAACGGTTTTTACTTCGTCAGGAACAAGGGTGTCTAAAACCTGATTTACATTCATAAAGTCAATAACGGCAAATCCGTATTCGGATAGGCTTTCTTTAATGGCTTTTAGTGTTTTAAGATTGTCTTCGTCATTTTCGAAATAACCAAAACTGGTAAACAAATTGAAAATAGCATCGTACTTTTCTTCAAAAGGTTCACGCATATCGTGCACTTTAAAATGCAAAGTGTCATTAGAGTTTTTATTGGCTTCGGCAATGCTGTTTTCGGATAAATCAGCACCAATAACATCAAAACCCAATTGGTTTAAGTAGATGGCGTGACGGCCTTTTCCGCACGCTAAATCAAGTACTTTGGCCTTTTCGGGCAAATTGAGATAATGTGTCAAATTATCCATAAAAAGTTGAGCTTCCTTGTAATCTCGGTCTTTGTAAAGGATGTGATAATAAGGAGTATCGAACCAAGAACTGAACCAAGAATCTGTTGGTTGTTGTTGATTTATATGCGTTGGTTTTTGTTCTTCAGACATTTATTCTTTTTCAATTAATTCAAGTCCCGCAAATTTAGTGTATTTTTGCTGAAAAATAACGAATCGGGGTAGATAGACAGTGATTCTCGACGAGAATTGCCTAATTTCTTTCGCCCAGAGAATATTAAACAGAAAAAGGTCTGTTTTAATTGATACACAAATGGAAAATAATTTTAAGATGGTTGCCAAAACCTTTTTTGGTTTTGAAGAAATATTAGCAAAGGAATTACAAATGTTGGGCGCACAAGACGTTGAGCAAGGTGTAAGAATGGTAAGTTTTAAAGGAGATAAAGGATTTATGTACAAAGCCAATCTGTCTTTGCGCACGGCTTTGAAAATTTTGAAACCTATTTATTCTTTTAGAGCTAATAATGAGCAGGCTTTGTATAAAGGGATTTCAGGAGTAAACTGGTCCAGATACATCAATGCAAATCAAACTTTTGTGATTGACGCTACCGTACACTCTACTAATTTTAATCATTCTGAATTTGTTTCTCAAAAATGTAAAGATGCCATTGTGGATCAATTTAGAGAAAGAACGGGACAACGTCCAAGCATTGATAAAGTGCATCCTGATTTAAGGATCAACATTCATATTGACAAAGATCAGGTTTCGGTTGCGCTGGATACTTCGGGGAATTCTTTGCACCAACGCGGGTACAGAACTGCAACGAATATTGCGCCGATTAATGAAGTTTTGGCAGCGGGAGTTTTATTGCTTTCGGGTTGGGACGGACAAGGAGATTTCTTAGATCCAATGTGTGGTTCTGGAACTTTCTTGGCAGAAGCCGCGATGATTGCCTGTAATATTCCGGCAAACATCAACCGTAAAGAATTTGCTTTTGAAAAATGGCACGATTGGGACAACAACTTGTTTGACCAAATTGTGGATAGCTTACTAAAAAGAGTAAGAGAGTTTCATTATACGATAAAAGGTTATGATAAAGCGCCATCGGCGGTGAGTAAAGCCAAAGACAATATCAAGAATGCTAATCTTGATGAGTATATCACTATTGAAGAGAAAAACTTCTTCGATACCGAGAAAACTACCCAAGGAAAATTACACATGGTATTTAATCCTCCTTATGATGAGCGATTGGATATTCACATGGAAGAATTCTACAAAAGTATCGGTGATACCTTGAAGAAGAATTATCCGGGTACCAATGCTTGGTTTATAACTGCAAACCTAGAAGCATTAAAATTTGTGGGATTGAAGCCTTCTCGAAAAATCAAACTTTTCAACGCTAGTTTGGAAGCTCGTTTGGTAAAATACGAAATGTATGAAGGAAGTAAAAGAACCAAATTTCAGGTTTCTGAAGGGACTGATCAATAGTCTGTTTTTAGCCTAAATAAACAAAACTCATAATTTATAATTTATTAAGATGACAAGATTACAAGTACGTGCATTTTTATACCAATTGGGTTGTTTTGCAATATTATTTATTTCAGTTCGCTATTTAGCAGAACATTTTACAAATTTAACCGGTTTATGGATTCCTATGACAGCATTTGTAGTAGGAACGCTTTTATCTCCAAAATTTCATGCCGTAAAAACCAAAGACGGCGAGAAATTATTTATGAAATGGATTTTTTTAAAAGGTTTTAAAGAAATAGGCTAACACTTATAAAGTTATTCCAAAAAAGAACCGCAGATTCATGATCTTTAAAATCAATGAATCTGCGGTTTATTAGTTATAATCCTTAAAAAAAGCGGAATTTATTTTTTATTGGAAATTTCTTTAGGAATAACTTTTTTCTTGTAAATAGGAACAAAATAAGTAACAGTATAATTAAATCCAACTCCAAAACTGCCGTTATAAGTTCTATTAAAACCCGGGATATACAGATTGTCAAAATTATCCGGTTTTTTGTTTGAAATTAAGGTGTTTAAGCGAACGCTAAACCCCATAAATACATTATCAAATATTTTTGCTTTTACTCCACCAACTACTTCAATCCAATGCGCAGATAATCCGTTGAATTTTTCTCCAGAAACAATCGCAGGAACTTGGCCAAAATAAGGATTAGAATTGTAAATCTTGTAACTGTTTAATTCTTGGTTAAAAGTACTAAAACCATAACGCATTCCTATAGAGATAATATTCTCCATATCCAGCCAGTTTTCATAAGCATTGTAATCAAAACCTGCTTTTAGATAAGACCCTTTGGTGGTAAAATTCAAGCGGTCGTCATCAGTGGTTTTATTTTCATTTCCGAGTTCGGCTGCCAAATAATATTTTTTTGTCAAACGATAATCCCCTACAAATTCAATTCCTTTATAGTCTTTGTCATATAGGGCTCGGGTCAATTTAAATAAATCTACACCTACACGCAGTCCGTACCGATTTGTCTTTATTGGAGCCGCAACGCTATCTTTCTTTTTCTCGGCAGGAAGTTTCGTCGTTTTTAAATTTCCGTTATCAGGAATTACACCTTCAGTTTTGCTACTGTCAGCAGCCTTTTTTACAGGAGCGGTTTCCTTTGTCGGTTCGCCTTTTGGGTTTTGTGCATTTGCAAACAACAAAGACAAAACAAGACAGATACTAAAAAAATACTTCAAGGTGTGTTTCATTTTCGTTTGCTATAATACTATTTTTAACTGTAACATATTGCATCCATTTTAGGTCAGGCACAGTAGCGTCTGAATGTACAAATGGGATAAGTGGATCCAAGGTGAAATTTGTTTTGAAACCGCAGGCACGAGATACAAAAAAGTTTTCTCTTGTATAGTTAAACTGAATGATGTCTTCGTTTATAAAAGCCGTATTAGGGTTGTTATAATTCAATATAAAACGAAAGCTTGTTATATCAGCATCCGTTTTTAGTGGAATAGAAACGGTGCTACCATTTATTAAATCACTGCCTTTAAAAACTACGCCATTAGTCATTCCTTCGCCGATTATCTTTAGATCAGTCACATTTTTCGGGATAGAGGAATTGTTGATATCATAAAACGAAATTACTAATCGGGGCGTGGTAATTGTATTGGCATCGCAAATATCGTCTTTCTCACAACTGGAGAAAGAGAATAGCGTAACAAACAATAGTACTATTATTTTTTTCATATAAAGTGTCAGTGTTCAGTTTGGCATTACTGCCAACTAATTTCTTCTTTCCAAAAGTACAACATTTTCAACATGATGTGTTTGCGGAAACATATCCACAGGACGCACGCGAGTCACTTTGTATTTCTCGTCCATCAAGGCCAAATCACGGGCTTGGGTAGCCGAGTTACAGCTTACATAAACGACTTTTTCGGGAGCAATTTTCATGATTTGTTCAATAACGTCTTTGTGCATTCCGTCTCTTGGTGGATCGGTGATAATTACATCAGGATGACCGTGTTGAGCGATAAATTCGTCATTAAAAACCACTTTCATATCCCCAACAAAGAACTCACAATTTGTAATTTCATTGCGTTCAGCGTTTAGTTTTGCGTCTTTGATGGCTTCTGGAACGCTCTCGACACCAATTACTTTTTTTGCTTTTTTAGAAACAAACTGAGCAATGGTTCCTGTTCCGGTATATAAATCATAAACGATTTCGTTTCCTGTCAATCCAGCAAAATCTCTCGTTATTTTGTACAATTCATAGGCTTGATCCGAATTGGTTTGGTAGAAAGATTTGGCATTAATGCTAAATTTCAAACCTTCCATTTCTTCTAAGATGTAATCTCTACCTTTATATAGTTTAATATCTGTATCGTAAAGTGTATCGTTTGCTTTACTGTTTATTACATATTGCAACGAAGTGATTTGCGGGAATTTCTCGTAAAGATGATCCAAAAGCAATTCTCTGTTGGCTTTGTCGTTTTCAAAAAACTGAATCAAAACCATGATTTCTCCTGTTGAAGCCGTACGCAACATCAAAGTACGCAACAAACCTTCGTGTGCTCTCGGGTTGAAAAAAGTCAGGCCATGCTCATTAGCAAAAGCTCTCACTTCGTTTCTAATCGCATTCGAAGGATCTTCCTGCAAATGACATTTGTTAATGTCTAGGATTTTATCCCACATTTTTGGGATATGAAAACCAAGGGCGTTTCTATTTCCTAAATCTTCGGTGCTGTCAATTTCTTTTTCGGTCAACCAACGGCTGTTAGAAAACGAAAATTCCATTTTGTTTCTGTAGAAAAACTTTTTCTCTGAACCTAATATTGGTTCAAATTCTGGAAGTTCCACTTTTCCGATGCGTTGTAAGTGATTCAGTACCTCATTTTGCTTGTAATACAGCTGTTGGCTGTACTTCATATTCTGCCATTTACAGCCACCGCAAACACCAAAGTGCTCGCAAATAGGTTCTACACGATGCTCTGAATATTCGTGAAAATGAATTGCTTTTCCTTCGTAATAAGCCTTGCGCTTCTTAAAAGTTTGCACGTCAACCACGTCACCCGGAACTACATTCGGGATAAATACTACTTTACCATCGGGAGCCTTTGCTACCGAAACGCCTTTTGCTCCTGCATCAAGGACTTTTATTTGATGAAAGACAACTTTGTCTGTATTTTTCTTTGCCATGGCGCAAAAATAAGCCTTTGGTTGGTTTTATAAATTCAAATTTGGAAATATTTTTAAAAACAGCTGTTTTTATTTGAGTCTAAACTTATTATTGCTCTTTTTTTTAATAATAGTTAGGTTTAATTTGAATTTTAGGATTGTAATAAAGGAGCTTCAGATTAAATTATTTCAATGCCAATGCAATTGTTTTTTCAAGAAGAGGCGCCATTAGCTGATAGCCGGCTTTGTTGGGATGTACTCCATCATCGGTATAATCTACTTTCAGGCCTTTGTGCTCATTGACCATCGCTGGATAATAATCGAGATATTGTATGTTATTTACTTCGGCATATTGGCTAAGGATTTCGTTCAAAGCAACAATATTATCCGCAGGTTTTTCTTTTGGCTTCCAATGAAAATGATTGGCAGGTAAAACAGAACAAAGGATAACCTTGATTTGGTGCGCCTGAGCCAGTTCAACCATCGAAAAAATATTGTTTTGAATCATTTGTAGCGTTGAAGGGCCGGTGTTTCCTGCAATGTCATTGCCACCGGCGAGAATGACAACTAGACTTGGTTTCAGATCGATGACATCGGCTCTAAATCGCACCAACATTTGAGGCGTGGTTTGTCCGCTGATTCCTCTGTTTATATACGGTTTTTCTAAAAAGAAATCCGGTTGAACAGTGCTCCAAAATTCGGTAATGGAATCTCCCATAAAGACAATTCTGTTTTCGCCAGATTCGGCAATGGGAAGTTCTGCGTTTTCTTGTCGGTATTTATTTAAATAAGGCCAGTCTTGATTCATGGTAGATATTGTTGTCGAAATTATTATAAACGCGATTGATTTATAAACAAATCTACCAATTTTTTCAGTCATAGTTAAAATCGATTTTGGTGTTTTTTATATCATATATAAATGAAAAAGGGCGCTATTAACTTTTAAAATTTGTTTTTGATTGGTTTTAATTTATTTAAAAACAGCGCGTTGTGTAGTTTGTGGTTTTTTTTAACACTTTCATCGAAAATATATTTAAAATGATATTAATGTGTTATTTATTATATAATTTAGGTTCGTAAGTGTATGAAATTTAAGTTATTATTCATTTTTTTTGTTTTTTAAAAGAGTTTCTGTTTTTTCTAAAAAAAGGAATTTGATTACAATAAATCAAAAAAATAGAACCCCAAATCTTATTGATTTTACTTTTTTATAGTTAGGCATATCGTATTCGTTATTTTATTATTCTAATTCAATAATTATGAGAAAACTTCTACTCAACTCTCGGTTTTTAACGATTCTTTTTTTAATTACTAATTTGTTTTTTACCAGTGTGACTTTTGGACAGGCAACGGTCACCACGGATAAGCTTGATTACGCTCCTGGTGAGTATGTAATTATTACTGGTAGCGGTTGGCAACCTGGAGAAACCGTTAGTTTTCATTTTGATGAAACCCCTAAGCCGGCAACTTGTGTTAATCCGCATGATTTAATTGCTGTTGCAGATTCTAACGGGAATATTTATAATAATCAGTTTTTAATTAAAGATAACCATCTAGGGGTTCATTTTGTGCTAACAGCTACAGGACTTAGTTCTGGACTTATTGCTTTGACAGAGTTTGATGATGCAAATATTACAGTTGCAGTAACAGGATTGCCTGCGGGCACTTCTTTAAAAGTCTCTTACAGATTAGGGACTTCTAATAATACTCTTCCGATAGGAGCTTATACAGAGACAGCAACCTTTACGCCACCAAGTATTCCCGCAACATTTGTTCAGGATAATAACAAATATATAGACTTTATATTTCCGGATGTTATTATTTCCGGAGTTACTTACACTAGCACAACAATTGATGCCGCTGGTACGATTTTAAGTGGTCCAAGCCTACAATACTTAATGCCTAATAGTTCTGCTAAAACGTTTATAGGGATTTATGTTTCAACTTGTACAACACCCGCAGCACCAAATGGAGCGACTGCACAAAGTTTCTGTTCGGGAACTAACCCCACGGTTGCCAATTTATCAGCTACCGGAACTGCAATAAAATGGTATGATGCAGCAACAGGAGGAAATTTAGTGGCAAGTACAACAGTTTTGGTTAACGGCACACACTATTATGCCTCGCAAACGGTATCCGGTTGCGAAAGTGCCTCAAGATTAGATGTGACGGCTAGTTTAAATGCAATAAATCCGGGAACAATTGCCAAGGGAGCCACCCAGCCTGGGTCTGGTTGTGACACATTGAATCCGGGAATCACAGGTTCGGTAGATGCCACTGGTTCAGGGTCAGTAAGTTATACATGGGAAAAAAGTACTGACGAAGGGGCGAGTTGGACAGTAATTACATCAGCAACATCGAGTCAGTATAATCCTGATCCATTTACGGTAACGACTTTTTTCAGAAGAGTTGCAACATCTACTTTGAATTTAGTAGCCTGTTCTTCTATTTCCAATGTTCTTACTTATGTAGTGAATCCTTCGCCAACGGTAGCATCTATTCTGCCTGGGGGGACTACCAATGTTTGTGTTGGGGCTACCCTTTCATTGTCGAATGCTACCCCGGGTGGCGTGTGGAGCAGCAGTGACAATTCTTTAGCGATTGTAAGCACAAGTGGTTTAGTCACAGGTATCGCTGCGGGATCTCCCACGATTAGTTATACTTATACTGATGTGAATGGTTGTTCAAAACCAGCAAATAAGACTGTAAATGTATTATCCTTGCCAACTGCGGTTATCAGCGGTGATGGCACTATATGTTCCGGTAATTCGACCAATTTATCTGTCGCCTTGACGGGAACTCCACCTTGGAGTATCACTTATACTGATGGGACTGCACCGGTTACGGTAAGCGGTATCACAAGTAGCCCAAAAGTTATTAGTGTATCACCAGCAACTGACAAGACATACACTTTAACGGCCGCCAGCGGAGCTAATTGCACAGCAACATCTTTGACAGGAAGTGCGGTGGTAACGGTAAATCAGCCTGCTGTCATTAGTTTACAATCAATTAGTCAAACAGTAACTTATGGGGCGTCGGCAAGTTTTTCCGTAACAGCAACAGGTACTGCGTTAACCTATCAATGGCAGGAGAAAGTAGGTTCGGGTTCCTTTAATAATATTATTGATGGTGGAGTTTACTCTGGTTCTACAACAGCTACTTTAATACTGAGTAAACCAACCGTAGCCATGAGTACTAATAAATATCGCTGTGTTATAAACGGTGCTTGCTCGCCAACGGCCACAAGTGATGGTAATGCAGCACTGAACGTGAATGCGAAAGCCATCACGGTTACACCAACTACTGGACAAACAAAAGTATATGGGCAGAGTGACCCTGTGTTTACTTACACCAACAATCCCACACTTGAAAGCGGAGATTCTTTCAGCGGAGAACTGGGAAGAGTTGCAGGTGCTAATGTGGGAACTTATGCTTATACATTAGGTACATTGAGCGCTGGCATTAACTATGCATTGAATTTAGGAGGAGTAAATACTTTTTCGGTAACCGTCAAAGCGGCTATAGTGATAGCCAATGCGAAGTCAAAAATCTATGGATCTGCGAATCCATTATTGGATGCAGTAGTTTCAGGGACAGAGAATGGGGATGTCTTAGATTATACAGTGACAACCTCTGCCGATGTGACTTCGGGAGTTGGTGACTATGCAATCAGTGTTGCTTTAGGATCTAATCCTAACTATAGTATAACCCCAACCAATGCTTTACTTTCGATAACCAAAAAAGAGGCTACGATAATAGCTAATGCGAAGTCAAAAACCTATGGAGCTGCGAATCCATTATTGGATGCAGTAGTTTCAGGGACAGAGAATGGCGATGTCTTAGATTATACTTTGACAACCTCTGCCGATGTGACTTCGGGAGTTGGTGACTATGCAATCAGTGTTTCTTTAGGATCTAATCCTAATTATAGTATAACCCCAACCAATGCTTTACTTTCGATCACCCAAAAAGAGGCTACAATAATAGCTAATGCGAAGTCAAAAATCTATGGGGCTGCGAATCCATTATTGGATGCAGTAGTTTCAGGGACAGAGAATGGGGATGTTTTAAATTATACAGTGACAACCTCTGCCGATGTGACTTCGGGAGTTGGTGACTATGCAATCAGTGTTTCTTTAGGATCTAATCCTAATTATAGTATAACCCCAACAAATGCTTTACTTTCGATCACCCAAAAAGAGGCTACAATAATAGCCAATGCGAAGTCAAAAACCTATGGAGCTGCGAATCCATTATTGGATGCAGTAGTTTCAGGAACGGAGAATGGGGATGTCTTAGATTATACTGTGACAACCTCTGCCGATGTGACTTCGGGAGTTGGTGACTATGTAATCAGTGTTGCTTTAGGATCTAATCCTAATTATAGTATAACCCCAACAAATGCTTTACTTTCGATAACCAAAAAAGAGGCTACGATAATAGCTAACGCGAAGTCAAAAATCTATGGAGCTGCGAATCCATTATTAGATGCAGTAGTTTCAGGGACAGAGAATGGCGATGTCTTAGATTATACTTTGACAACCTCTGCCGATGTGACTTCGGGAGTTGGTGACTATGCAATCAGTGTTGCTTTAGGATCTAATCCTAACTATAGTATAACCCCAACCAATGCTTTACTTTCGATAACCAAAAAAGAGGCTACGATAATAGCTAATGCGAAGTCAAAAACCTATGGAGCTGCGAATCCATTATTGGATGCAGTAGTTTCAGGGACAGAGAATGGCGATGTCTTAGATTATACTTTGACAACCTCTGCCGATGTGACTTCGGGAGTTGGTGACTATGCAATCAGTGTTTCTTTAGGATCTAATCCTAATTATAGTATAACCCCAACCAATGCTTTACTTTCGATCACCCAAAAAGAGGCTACAATAATAGCTAATGCGAAGTCAAAAATCTATGGGGCTGCGAATCCATTATTGGATGCAGTAGTTTCAGGGACAGAGAATGGGGATGTTTTAAATTATACAGTGACAACCTCTGCCGATGTGACTTCGGGAGTTGGTGACTATGCAATCAGTGTTTCTTTAGGATCTAATCCTAATTATAGTATAACCCCAACAAATGCTTTACTTTCGATCACCCAAAAAGAGGCTACGATAATAGCTAACGCGAAGTCAAAAATCTATGGAGCTGCGAATCCATTATTAGATGCAGTAGTTTCAGGGACAGAGAATGGCGATGTCTTAGATTATACTTTGACAACCTCTGCCGATGTGACTTCGGGAGTTGGTGACTATGCAATCAGTGTTGCTTTAGGATCTAATCCTAATTATAGCATAACCCCAACCAATGCTTTACTTTCGATCACCAAAAAAGAGGCTACAATAATAGCCAATGCGAAGTCAAAAACCTATGGAGCTGCGAATCCATTATTGGATGCAGTAGTTTCAGGGACAGAGAATGGCGATGTCTTAGATTATACTTTGACAACCTCTGCCGATGTGACTTCGGGAATTGGTGACTATGCAATCAGTGTTGCTTTAGGATCTAATCCTAATTATAGCATAACCCCAACAAATGCTTTACTTTCGATAACCAAAAAAGAGGCTACGATAATAGCTAACGCGAAGTCAAAAATCTATGGAGCTGCGAATCCATTATTAGATGCAGTAGTTTCAGGGACAGAGAATGGGGATGTCTTAGATTATAAAGTGACAACCTCTGCCGATGTGACTTCGGGAATTGGTGACTATGCAATCAGCGTTGCTTTAGGATCTAATCCTAATTATAGCATAACCCCAACCAATGCTTTACTTTCGATCACCAAAAAAGAGGCTACAATAATAGCCAATGCGAAGTCAAAAACCTATGGAGCTGCGAATCCATTATTGGATGCAATAGTTTCAGGGACAGAGAATGGGGATGTCTTAGATTATACAGTGACAACCTCTGCCGATGTGACTTCGGGAGTTGGTGACTATGCAATCAGTGTTGCTTTAGGATCTAATCCTAATTATAGCATAACCCCAACCAATGCTTTACTTTCGATAACCAAAAAAGAGGCTACAATAATAGCCAATGCGAAGTCAAAAATCTATGGAGCTGCGAATCCATTATTAGATGCAGTAGTTTCAGGGACAGAGAATGGGGATGTCTTAGATTATACAGTGACAACCTCTGCCGATGTGACTTCGGGAATTGGTGACTATGCAATCAGCGTTGCTTTAGGATCTAATCCTAATTATAGCATAACCCCAACCAATGCTTTACTTTCGATCACCAAAAAAGAGGCTACAATAATAGCCAATGCGAAGTCAAAAACCTATGGAGCTGCGAATCCATTATTAGATGCAGTAGTTTCAGGGACAGAGAATGGGGATGTCTTAGATTATACAGTGACAACCTCTGCCGATGTGACTTCGGGAGTTGGTGACTATGCAATCAGTGTTGCTTTAGGATCTAATCCTAATTATAGCATAACCCCAACAAATGCTTTACTTTCGATAACCAAAAAAGAGGCTACGATAATAGCCAATGCGAAGTCAAAAATCTATGGCGATGATAATCCAGTGTTGGATGCAGCGGTTAGCGGCGCGGTAAACGGTGATGTATTAGATTATAATTTAACTACAGCCGCCTTGAAATACTCCGATGTGGGTAGTTATCCAATTGAAGTGAGTTTAGGATTAAATCCAAACTATACGGTCACACCGGCCAATTCAATATTGATTATAGGCAAAAGAGCCCTTACCATTACAGCCGATGTTAAATCAAAAATCTATGGGGATACCGATCCAAGTTTGACCGCTCAGGTAACCACAGGGGTAATTCAAAACGGAGATGTAGCCTCGGGTTCACTGAGCAGGGTAACAGGAGAGAATGTAGGGACTTATGCTATCAATAAAGACAGCTATACTTTTGGAAGTAATTATGAAGAAACCTATGTAGGAGCAAATCTTAGTATCGGATTAAGACCTTTGGTGATTCATATTTTTCAACAAAACAAAGTTTATGGCAATACTGATCCGGCATTAACTTATGCTATTACAAATGGATCATTGGCTAGTAATGATGCTTTTACAGGATCGTTGATTAGAGTTCCGGGTGAGAATGTAGGCTTGTATTTAATCAATAGAGGTACTCTTACTATAAAGAAAGGTTTGATTGATGTATATGCCAATTATAACATTACATACACTGGTACCGACTTAACGATTACACCAAGACCAATTACTATCACAGCCGATGCTAAATTCAAGTGCTTTAAAAGCCCAACACCATACTCTGATCCAATTTTAACAGCTCAGGTTACTTCAGGAGCAATCGTTTCTGGGGATGTAGCTACTGGTTCACTCTTGAGAGTTACGGGTGAGGCTAGTGGAGGGGTTTATGCTATAAGTAAAGGCACATATACTTATGGTAATAACTATATTGAGACTTATGTGGGAGCAAACTTTACGATAAGCGGTTTAACTGCAACATTCACGAGAACAAATCCAAATCATTATTTTGGACTATCTGGAGATCAAACATCAAAAGTTACGGTAACACCATCAGGTGGTGTGGGACCATATACAATTTCAATTACTATGGATCGTCCTTTAATAAGTAATTATATGACTAATAACGGCGATGAATCATGGATTGCTGACCAGATAAGTGCTCCGGGAACAATAACTAGTTCTAATGTTGTATTGCCTAATTCGGGTTCATTACCTATAAGTAGTTATCCATCAACTACAGCAACAGTTGTAAATGGTTCTTATTCGATAACTGTTGGTCTTATGGATGATGCAGGATTTACAGCAACCATTACTGATGCAAAAGGATGCAGTATAACAACAGAAAAAATATTCATTCATGGAGAAGATGTACGTTGTTTTGCAGGCAAAAGTGGTAATGCAAAAATTAAGCTTTGTCATAGAACAGGAAACAGTAAAAACCCATGTCAGGAATTATGTGTTGATGAGTCAGCAGTTGAAGCACATTTGGCTCATGGTGACTTCTTAGGCACTTGTACAACAAACTGTGTTGCGCCACAAACCCTGGTAAAAATGGTTTCTAAAGACAAGAAAAATATAGAAATTGATTCCTCTGTTTTTGATGTAAAAGCTTACCCGAATCCGACTAGTCATCAATTCACTTTGGAGGTTGAAGGTGATAGCAAGGAAAAGATAGAAGTTCTAGTATATGACATGATGGCAAGAATGGTTAAACGCTTTGAAAAAAAGGATGGCAATAAAATTCTTTTTGGCGAAGAATTGTCTTCTGGAGAATATCTAGTACTAATTAGACAGGGCATGAATCAAAAAACAATTAATTTGATTAAAAAGTAAGGTTATTTTTAATTCAGTTTACTCCAAAACCAGCTCGTTTTCAAGGGCTGGTTTTTACTTTCGTGTTATCTGAAAAAACTTTTAAGTTTCAAGGACTGATAATTACAAAGAAAGACACAATTGAAAAAAAAGAACTAAATTAGAGCGAACTAAAAAATAGCTACATATGAAAAGAAATGCCACCGCAGTTTGGAAAGGTTCTCTTAAAGAAGGAGGAGGGAAGCTTACTACTCAAAGTAAAGTTTTGGAAAACACCCAATATTCCTTTCATTCTCGTTTTGAAGAAGGAATTGGGACAAATCCCGAGGAATTGGTCGCAGCAGCACATTCTGGTTGTTTTACCATGCAACTATCTGCTTATGTTACTGAAGCAGGCTTTGAAATTGAAAATATCGAAACTAAATGTGTAATTAATTTAGTAGAGGGAACTATTATAGAATCTCATTTAACGGTGAATGCCAAAATAAAGGGAATTTCAGATGCCGTTTTTCAGGAATTAGTAACTAAAGCCGAAAAGAATTGTCCTGTTTCTAAATTATTGAAGGCGGAAATTACTTCAATGGCGACTTTAGTCTAAAAAAAAATATTTGGCTAATAAAAAGCTCGTTTTAGCTATAAAACGAGCTTTTTTATTCGTTAATCAAATAAATCCGAAGACAAATAACGATCCCCTCGATCACAAATAATAGCTACAATTACACCTGATTCTAATTCTTCTGCAATTTTTAGAGCAACAGCTACAGAACCACCGGAGCTCATTCCAGCAAAAACACCTTCCTCTAGAGCCAATCGTTTGGTCATGATTCTTGCTTCTTTTTCGCTTACTTCTATTATGCGATCCACTTTTGAGGCATCAAAAATTTTAGGCAAGTATTCTTGGGGCCATTTTCTTATTCCAGGAATTTGAGATCCGTCGCTTGGTTGTGCTCCAATTATTTGGATGTTTTTATTTTTTTCTTTCAAATAGGTTGAATTGCCCATAATGGTTCCGGTAGTTCCCATTGCTGATATAAAATGGGTTATTGTTCCCTGGGTGTCGTTCCAGATTTCAGGTGCCGTGGTTTTGTAATGTGCTTTCCAGTTATCCTCATTGGCAAATTGATTCAGCATTACATAACCACCTTCGGCTACTTTTCTGTCGGCATAATCTCTAGAACCCAGAATCCCTTCTTTTGCTGGAGTCAAAATAACGGTAGCTCCATAAGCACGCATAGTTTGGGTGCGCTCTTTGGTAGAGTCTTCGGGCAAAACTAATTCTATTTCGATATTTAATAATTGGGCAATCATAGCCAAGGCAATTCCGGTATTTCCACTGGTGGCTTCAATTAGTTTGTCCCCTTTTTTGACATCTCCTCTTTCTAAAGCTGAAGAAATCATATTATAAGCGGCACGATCTTTTACGCTGCCTCCGGGATTGTTTCCTTCAAGCTTCAATAAAAGTTTTACATTTTTATTTTTAATCAAATTGACCGTTTCCATCAAAGGAGTATTTCCAATTAGGTTTAATAATTTTTGTGGCTCCATATTATTTTAGCTCTTTTATTTTTACTTCAGTGATTGTGGTATTGGTAACAATTGATTTGGCGGGAATTGATTTGGTGATCCATGTATTTCCCCCAATGATACTGTTTTTGCCAATTGTGGTTTCTCCTCCTAAAATCGTGGCACTGGCATAAATACAAGTGTTTTTTTCAACAGTGGGATGCCTTTTGGTGTTTTTCATGTCTTTACTAACGCTTAATGCTCCTAAGGTCACTCCTTGGTAGATTTTCACGTTTTCTTCGATAACTGTGGTTTCCCCGATTACAATTCCTGTTGCATGGTCTATAAAGAAAGGCGAAGCAATTGTTGCGCCTGCATGGATGTCTGTTCCTGTGATTCTATGGGCGTATTCGCTCATTAGTCTTGAAAATAATAATAAATCCAACAGATACAATTCATGGCTTAACCTGTAGATTGCTATGGCGTAAAATCCGGGATAGGCAAGATATACTTCTTCAATACTGTTAGAAGCAGGATCGTTTTCTAAAATGTACAAGGCATCCTGATTCAGGTTTTTAAGGACAGTAGGTAGTTTTTCAAGATATTGATTCCAAATGGAATCACAGCTGTCTTGCGGTTTTTTGCAAGCGATAACAGAAATTTCTTTGAATAGCTGTTTGAGTTCATCGATGCTTTCGCTTAAAGGTGCATTCGAATCAAATAAAGTATAAAACAGTTTTTCGGTAAAAGCTTCTGTTTTTGTTTTGATTCCGTAATTGATCGAGGAATGACTCTTTAAAGAGTCGATATTTTTGATAATCAGATCTTTTGTCATGATTATGATTTTGAATTATTAGTAGAAAATTTTAGATGTAAAAGAATGCTTAATGCTGACAACAACAGCAACAACTATGTAAGGAAGTTGTCGATTTAGGAAAGAATGGGTTGTTGTTTGTGTATTTGAGCATGATTATTATTTTTCTAATTAAATGTGAAACAAATATATTGAAGAATTTTGAATTATGTGGCAACAACCACAATTGTCTCACTGGGAATCAGGCGATTTAGGATGTATGCTGTATTTAAATTAAAAAAATAATAAATCAGTAAATTAGCGTGGCAAAATCAAATTATATGAAAACAATTTCAACTTTTATAAGTGATCTTTCTAAAAATGAATTTCCATTTATCGGTACGATTTTGTTAAAACAATTCTTGCTGTTATCCTGACTTTTTTGAAAAAGGATTTTCCTGATTTTTACACCAAAAAGCCAAGGAATAAAAGACCGCCAAAGGCGAGTAAAAAATTATAAAAATTGCTCTAAAATTGAAGCTTTAAATTTTGAATATTTCATTAGGAATTTGAGTGTAAAATAGGGCGTAAAAATGAGGTGCTAATCGAAAAGGAAGGATGCAGTTTTTAATATAATTTCTAATTTAGAATTCCTTTTTTCTAAATCCAAAAAAGAGAATTAGTAGTGTTTGTAAATGTAGCCTGCAATCATGAAAATAACATTTAGCATACCCATCATAAAAATTATTTTTTGGGAGAAAAGACGCTTGTAAAAAAAATGAAAACTAATAAAACCCAAGAATAATAGTGAAGTATAAATGGCGGGATACATCTGAAATGAAGCAATGAATTCGCCTTTCAAAAGTAGCAGTAAAGCTCTCTGAAAACCGCATCCTAAACACTCCATTCCAAAGAGTGTTTTGCTCAAACAAGGAAGCATGTATTTTTCTAAATTCAATGGATTTATTTTTTTTACAATTTACAAAAATACTGGAAACCTTTTTAATAAAAAAGGAGGGCAGTTTTAAATTTGTTACTTTTGGAATCTGATATAAATTGAAATGAAAAAAATTGTAATTCTAATAATGGTTCTAGCAATACTTGTTGCTTTTTTTGAGCAGGTAAGTACAGAGAAAAATGTATATGTAACGGTGGTAGCGATAGTCGTTTTTATGTTTGGGATGATGCGATTAAGTGCTAAAACGCCAAGTAAAAATCAAGAAAAAGAAGAGAAAGATGTTTAGTAAAGGAGACAAGGTTACTGTGCTTGATGAAGCAATCAACGGAGTGGTAGTATCGACAAAAGATAAGGAGGTAACGATAGAAACAGAGGACGGATTCATGATGACATTTTTTGTCAATGAGTTACTTAAAATAAACAATTCCAGTAACTTAATGGATTCCATTAAAAGAATTGATATAGATAAAGTTGCAAAGGAAAAAGAGATTCCAAAACCAAGGAGTTTTGTTAAAGAACGCAAAGAAAAAAATGAAGTTTCGGCTCCGGAGTTCGATTTGCATATTGAAAAATTGGTTCCTAATAAGAACGGAATGTCAAATTATGATATTCTAACTTTGCAATCGGAAACGGCAAAAAGGCATATCGAATTTGCTATCCGCAACCGCATCCCGAAGATTGTTTTTATCCACGGAGTTGGCGAAGGAATCTTAAAAGCGGAGCTTGATTTTTTGTTAGGCCGATATGATAATATTGCTTTTCAGGATGCCAATTATCAAAAATATGGTTTAGGCGCAACCGAAGTTTATATCAAGCAAAACAGCAAATAGTAGGCTTTAAATTGTGTCAAAAAAGGTCCCGTTTGTAATTGCAAATGGGGCCTTTTTTTATGCTTTTTTCACAAGAAATTGTTGTCAAATAACGCAAATGTAAAAATGAAATTTATTGCCTGAAGTACTATTTATAGCTTCAAAAATTGCTTCTCAATAATCAAGATATATCTAATTTTGGCATTCGAAATTTGCAATGTGAAACGGACAAATTGCATATCGAATTTGTCATTCGCAATCGCATTTCGAAGATTTTTGTATCCACGAAGTTGGTGAAGGAATCTTAAAATCCGTGCTTTATTTTTTGTTAAAACAATATGGTAATATTGTTTTTCAGGATGCCAATTATCAAAAATAGGACTTACCTACAACCGAAGTTTTTATCAGGTAAAACAGCAAATAATAGCCTTGAAATTGTGCCATAAAAAAGTCCCGTTTTGGGTTACAAAACGGGACTTTTTTATGGGTTTTTTTAAAGAAAATAGCGGCTTAATTTGACATTAATAAGTCGCCATAAAGATAGTTGTCACCTAATGAAAAATCGTTATTTCCTTTCTTCAAAGTTACATTTTTAAGTACAATTGTATGCTTAAAATTATTCGGTCCATTTGTGGTTGTAGTAACTTCTATGATCCCGCTTGCATCAGTTACACCAGCTACGGCATTCCATTGTTGGCTTATTGTTGGAGTTGCAGGTGTTGTGGTATTACAAAAATAATCGGCGGTAAGAAGACCAGAAAATAGGCGATAAATAAGAACATTTTTGCTAGCGCCAATGATTCCTTTTCTTGGAGTATTTGGAGCCGTTACAGCGTTAACAATTAATTCAGGATCTATATCCAATGTTAAAGCTTCGCTAGTGGTATAATTATAAATTAAGTTAGATGCGCTGCATTTTTCCACTGTCTTGTCAAAGAGTAGTGGTAAAGGTGTAGCAGGTGTAACATAATTGCCAAAAGGAAAAGTTTCGTATACCTGAGTCCCATTATTTTTGGCAAAAGTGATGTTTTTGAAAACAATGTTGTGATTGTACCCCGTAATTTTTGAGCTATTATCGGTGCTATTAACAGTTTTGATTGCGGTAGTGAATATTTGTATTTTTCCGGCAGTGGCATTCCATTGGTCAGTTACAATTGGAGTGGCCGGAGGTATAGTTTCACAAATGTTATCAACTGCAACTGCTCCATTATAAAAACGATAAACGACACGATTGCTGTTGTTGATGTCTATCGAAATTGGTGTATTGGCCAAAGAAGGTTCATTTATAAAGAAACTTTTTGGGATTTCAAGAAGTAATGCTTCTTTTTCTTTTAGTTTGTAGATAATGTTATTTGTGCTGCAACTTTGCGTGCTAGCATCTTCAAAACTAATATCTTCTTGAATTAAATCACCGTCGTCACAGCTGTTCAATAACAATGCAAAAAACATTAGGCTTACAACTTTTTTCATTTTTATAATATTTGAAACAAAAATAGAATTTTTAATTTGTTTCAAATGCATTCCTGTCCAAAAACATAGAATTTAAGGGATGATTAATACTTCGATTTCACATAAGAACAATCAATAGTATTGATCGAATTTTGTTGCAAAGCAATCTTTGTAATAATTCAAAGCCGGTAGAAATCATTACCTTTGTGCCAATTAAATACCAAAATGAGACTTAATAAATATTATTCTGCAGCGCTCTTAGCTTTTTTTATCTGGGGATTTTTTAGTTTAGCATTAAAACCCTTACATAGTTATCCTTCTTTGGATATTTTATTTTACCGTGTTTTTTTTAGTGTCACAGCAATGGTTTTTATTAATCTTGTTTTTCGAAGAAATGTAATACGATCAAATTGGAATCATTTTAAAAACATGAGTCCAAAACAGCGAAAAAATGTTGTTCTGTTGACTTTAGGAGGTGGGGTGTTTCTTTCTTCAAACTGGTTTGTATTTATTTATGCGATGAATAATATCAGCGTTAAAGCAGCTTCTTTGGCTTATTTGATCTGTCCGATTCTGACGACTGTTTTTGCTTTTTTTATGCTTAAAGAAAAGCTTAGTAAATGGCAATGGGTTGCTGTAATGATAAGTGCAGTCAGCTGCGTTTTATTATCGTTGAATCATTTTGAAGATATTTTTTATAGCCTCATTACAGCAGCAACTTATGCTTTGTATTTGGTAAGCCAAAGAAAAAACAGCGAATTGGACAAGTTTTTGGCTCTAACGATACAATTGGTTTTTACGGCAGTTATTTTGCTTCCGTTTTACCCAGAATATAGCGGTCCAGTTCCCACTGAACCTTTGTTTTATAGCTGTCTGTTTTTTATAGTCGTGTTTTTTACGATTATTCCTTTGTTCTTAAATTTATTTGCGCTCAAAGGAATCAATTCAGGAGCAGTAGGAATTATGATTTATATTAATCCAATCATCGGATTTTTATTAGCCATACTTTATTACAAAGAGGAAGTGACTTTGCTACAGGTATTTTCTTATTTCTTAATTTTGATTTCGATTGTAGTTTTTAATGAAAAAATACTTTTTTCTAGAAAAAACAAAAGCACAACAGCAATAAACAATTCACATAAATAATTTTCTAATTAGCAGCAATGAAAAAAGTATATCTCGATAATGCCTCCACCACAGCAATCCGCGCGGAAGTTATCCAGGAAATAACTAAGGTGATGGCTGAAGATTATGGAAATCCATCGTCAACACATAGTTTTGGTCGCAATGCCAAAAGTATTTTGGAACTTTCCAGGAAATCAATTGCCAAGCAACTGAATACTTCGGCTCAGGAAATTATTTTTAGCTCTTGCGGTACCGAAGCTAATAATTGGATTTTGCGGTCAGCAGTCAAAGATTTAAAGGTACAACGCATAATTACTAGTAAAATTGAGCATCATGCTGTTTTGTACACTGTCTTGGCATTGCAAAAAGAGTACGGAATTCAGGTTGATTTTGTAGCAATTAGACCGAATGGCGAAATTGATATTACCAATTTATCCGAATTGCTTTCCCAGGAAAAAAAGACTTTGGTAAGCCTGATGCATGTAAATAACGAAATTGGGACACTTTTAGATCTAGATAGAATTGGACTAATATGCAAGCAATATAATGCCTTATTTCATTCGGATACGGTTCAGTCAATTGGAAAAACAACAATCGATTTGCAAACAGTTCCGGTTGATTTCATTGTTGCCAGCGCACATAAATTTCATGCTCCGAAAGGAGTTGGTTTTGCTTTTGTTCGAAAAAATTCGGGTTTACAGCCTTTGTTTTATGGTGGCGAACAGGAAAAAGGACTGAGAGCCGGAACCGAAGCGGTACACCAAATTGCGGGAATGGCAAAAGCATTAGAACTTTGCTATACTAATTTAGAAACGGAGAGAAATCATATTTCGGATTTAAAAAGCTATTTGATCGAAAGGCTTGAAATTGAATTCCCCGGCTTTTCTATCAATGGAAACCCTAACGGATTTTACAATATATTGAACGTTTTATTGCCTTTTTCAGACGATAAAACGGCGATGATTCTATTTCATTTAGACATGAAAGGGATTGCCGTTTCAAGAGGCAGTGCCTGTCAAAGCGGAAGTATTAAAGCTTCGCATGTTTTGGCCGAGATGCTCTCTGATGAGGATTTGAAAAAACCAAGTCTGAGAATTTCCTTTAGCCATTACAACACAAAAGAAGATATTGATTTGCTGATTGACGGTTTAAAGAGTATTAAATAAATGAAAAAATCCGCTTTGAAGCGGATTTTTTCATTTTATATTGGTCGAATATTAAGGAACAGTTTATTTTTTCTGTTCTTTCAATTTTGCTTTTTCCTGTTTTTTGAAATAACCTCTAAGAAGGAAATTGTGTTTTAAAGCTTCCAGGTTTTGGTTTAAACGTTTGCTGGCTTGATTTATATTAGTCATCGTAGAGTCTATGTTTTGCACTAAATTCGGGTCGTTTGCAAGGTAATTGATAGCTCCTTTTCCTTCTTTAATGTTTAAAACAGTTTTGTTTAGGTTTGTAACGACCTTATCTATTTCGGTGCTTGATTTATCTAGATTAACAACAATGTTCTTGATTTTATTTGCTACAGCGGTATCTTTCAAGATGCCAATCACATTATTTTTACTGTCCAAAGAAATGATGAGTTTGTTTAAATTTGTCACTGATTTCGAGGTTTCCATTCCTGAAATTTTTAAATAATGCAAGGTCTCTTTCAGATCTTTTGCCATTTCAATATCACTAATTAATAGGCCAACGGCTCCTTTTTTTTGATTGATATCGGCAGTTATTTTAAGTAAATTTTCGGTAAGAGTTGCAGCATTTTTATTGGTTTTACTAAGCGTATTTAAAATATCATCCGTTCGAATACGGTCAAAAGAAGGAATTTTATCCCCTGGTTCAACAGTTGGTTTAAGTCCTTTTCCGGGGATAATGTTTATAATCATACTTCCCACCAATCCATCAGAGCCAATGGTGGCTACGGCATCTTTTCGGATGTGTTTAAATATGTTTTTATCGATAATCATATCTACTTTAATACTGGTGTCATTAACCATTTCTATGGCACGAACTGTCCCTACGTTTACCCCTGAATAACGTACATTGTTGCCTATTTGTAAGCCATTTACGTTAGTGAAAACGGTTTCTAAATGATTGGTTTTTCCAAACATCTTTTGCTTATCGCCAATGAGATATGTTGTTAAAATAAAAATGATCAGACCAATAATAACAAAGAGTCCCAGTTTTATTTTTTGTGTTGTCGTTTTTTCCATGTCTATACTTATTTAAAGAAAGCCTGTACCTTAGGATCTGTTGAAATGGATAGCTCTTCAAAAGTACCTTCGGCATAATTAATACCATCAACGAGTAAAATCATTCTGTTCGAAATCACTCTGGCACAGTCCACATCATGGGTAATGATAAGTGATGAAGTATTGTATTTTTGCTGGATAGTTTTCATCAAGATTAGTATTTCCTTTGCGGTTATGGGATCTAGCCCTGTTGTAGGCTCGTCATAAAGAATAATTTTAGGCTGAAGAATTAAGGTTCTGGCAAGGGCAATCCTGCGCTTCATTCCACCCGAAAGTTCTTCGGGCATTAAATTTATAGTACGCGCCAAACCTACGTTTTCAAGTGCTTCCATAACCATAGGAGTGGTGTCTTTTAGAACTCCAAATTTTTTAGTGTGGCGTCGCAAAGGGAATTCTAAATTTTCTCGAACGGTCATAGAATCATAAAGTGCACTTCCCTGAAAGAGAAAGCCAATTTCTGTTCGAAGTTCATCTAATTCGGATCGATGTAGTTCGCTTATATTTTTGCCCATAAGTTCTATCGAGCCACTATCGGGTTGTTCAAGGCCTACCAGACATTTAATCATTACTGATTTACCTGAGCCGGATTTGCCCATGATAACCAGATTCTCGCCTTCATTCAAAACCATGTTGAAACCATTTAAAACATGATTATCACCATAGCTCTTTTTCAAGTCTTTGATTATTATAATTGGTTCTTTATTTTGTAATTCGGTTTTCATAAATTATAAAAAATATCAGTTATAAAAACAGCAATAAAATCAATAATAAAAAGCAACATAGAAGTAAATACAACGGCCGAGTTAGCAGCCAAACCAACACCTGCAGTACCTTTTTTGCAATAATATCCTTTAAAACAGCCCACTAATCCTATGGCAAACCCAAAAAAGAATGTTTTAATGGTTGCGGGAAATAAATCACCAAATTCTAATGCATTAAAAACCTTATTGAAATACAGCAAAAATGAGACATTTCCTTTGATATTTTCTACCAGATAAGAACCAAAAAGAGAAACAGCATCTCCAAAGAAAACCAATAAGGGAAGCATCAAAGTGGTGGCTAAAATTCGAGTTACAACTAAATATTTGAATGGATTTGTACCAGATACTTCCATAGCATCAATTTGTTCCGTTACTCGCATAGAACCTAATTCTGCACCAATTCCCGAGCCAATACGTCCGGCACAAATCAGAGCGGTAATAATAGGACCTATTTCTCTAATAATTGAAATGCTTACCATAGAAGGCATCCAAGAAACTGCTCCAAATTCTAAGAGTGTAGGACGCGATTGTAAGGTAAAAACCAAACCAATAATAAAACCCGTTACCGTAACAAGAAGCAAAGAACGATTTCCCATATTGTAGCATTGGCGCAGGAATTCTTTAAATTCCATCGGAGGTCTAAATGCCTCTCTAAAAAAACGACCGGCAAAGAAAGAGAGTTCACCAATTTCAAGTAAGAAAGATTTGAATATTTCTATTATTTTAAAATTGGTATTCATTTGGTATCATGAATTAATTTTCAGCAAGAAAAGCCTACTCAAATATACGGTTATTATGCTTATTATCAGTTATTTTGAGATTTTGAATTTTGATTATACAATTAATAAATCACTAATATCAATGCGATTGCTTTCGTGAGGAATGGTGTTGCAACTAATTATCTCTTTGGCACCGGAATTTTTTATTTCCTCAAAAGAATTTCCGGCAAATACGGCATGAATGCCAATACAAATAGGTGGTTTCATCCCGACAATTTTCAGATGTTTGATGGTTTCAATCATCGTATGTCCTGTTGAAATGATATCATCTATGAGGATAGGAGTGTATTCTTTATACTTATCGACGTGAGGGACAGAAACTGTTACATTAACATCATCATGGCGTATTTTTGTTAAAACGACATAAGGCGCCTCGGCATTTTTTGCGATTTCTGAAACCCATTGCTCGCTTTCGCTGTCTGGACCAATCAATAAGGGACGATCGATATTATTTTTAATCCATGTAGAGATGTGGTCAGCAGCATGTCCCAATCTTGTAGGAATCGTATAAATTTCGGATAAGCTACTTCTTCGATGCAAGTGCGGATCAATTGTGATTAGAGTATCGATAAAGCTTGAAATAAGTCTGGCAAAATAGGTAGAGCTTAGCGCTTCTCCGGGATTAAAAACTTTGTCCTGACGCATATAGGCTAGGTAAGGGGCAACAAGAGAAATGCTTTTGGCACCTAATTCTTTTGCAGTTTTTGCCAAAAAATAGACTGCTAATAATTTAGAATCGGGTTCGTGTAAGGTGCATACCAAGATAACTTCTTTATCCTTAACATCAGATAATATTCGGACATAGGTTTCTCCGTCTGGAAATTGATGGATTTCAACTTTCCCTTTTTCGCCATCTTGTTTTTGGAGAAGTAAATCCATGAGCTTTTCATTTCCAGGCAAAGCAAAAAATAGCTTCTTCATCGTATTTTATTGGATTAAAATAATGTCCTGTTCCGTTTTTAGGTATTCTATGGCATAATTCAATTCGCCTTCCGTTTCTGCATAAATACAAAATAAAAGATCTCCTTTATCTACTCTTGTTTTTAAGGGAGTATGGAGTAATACACCTGCTTTAGGATCATGTGGAGCCCCAGCAAGCTTAGCTATTTTTGCGAGTCTACGATTGTCAATTTCGGTTATAATACCGGGTTTTTCGGCATGTATATCCATTTTAAATGCTGCCAATTCGGGTTCTCTAAACCCGCCCTGAGCCTTGCAAATAGCGATGAATTTTTCATAAGCTTTTCCTGAGGAGAGTATTCGCTCGGCGGATATAAATCCATTTCCATTTTTTTGGTTGTTTGCTAAATCTATGATACTACCAGCAATAAGAAGGGATTTGTTTCTTAAATCTTGTGGCGCTTCGTTTTCGTTTCGCAATACACTTAACACATCCATGGCTTCTAATGCGGGACCAATGCCTCTGCCGATAGGTTGTGAACCATCTGTGAGAAGTACTTTTACTTCAAGTCCAAGTGCTTTTCCCACAACGGTAAAATAATATTTTAGTTTCTCTGCATCTTCTTCGGTTCTTACTTTTGCGGTTTTCCCAATAGGAATGTCAATAAGTACATGGGTGGATCCGGCGGCTGATTTTTTTGATAATACCGATGCAATCATTTGTCCCTCACCGTCGATGTCGAGAGCTCTTTCTACCCGAATTAAAATGTCATCGGCAGGACTCAGTTTTATAGAGCCGCCCCATACAAAACAGCCGTTTTCTTTTTCTACCACTTTTTTAATTTTTTTGAGGTCTAGATTTACCGTAGTCATGGTTTCTAAAGTATCAGCGGTTCCAGCCGGGGACGTTATGGCGCGGGAAGAAGTTTTAGGAATTGTGAGTCCGGCCTGAGCAATGATGGATACAACTATAGGTGTGGTTCGGTTTCCAGGAAGTCCGCCTACACAATGCTTGTCTACAACAATTTTGTTAATCCAAGATAGTTTTTGTCCTGAATTAACCATTGCTTCCGTAAGCCCAATAATTTCTTGAATATTGAGATTGTCACCGG
Organism: Flavobacterium sp. W1B; assembly: GCF_047344965.1. Taxonomy (NCBI): domain Bacteria; kingdom Pseudomonadati; phylum Bacteroidota; class Flavobacteriia; order Flavobacteriales; family Flavobacteriaceae; genus Flavobacterium; species Flavobacterium sp. W1B. The sequence continues at coordinate 3,121,574 of NZ_CP178845.1, read as the reverse complement.
CACAAGAAGTTATAAAAGAGGCAATCTCAATATTAGAATATTGTCCTTTTACAATGTCATTAATAATGTTTTGAAACGCTATTTTATTTAATTTCTTGCCATACATTTTAGATCGAACGCATCCCATTGAAGCGACAGGCTGAACATGTGCGAAACTGATTTCATCTTCTTCAATGGCATTTAATTGGCTCCACGCACTATTTGATAATCCGGCTTTCCCTTTTTTTAAAATTCCGTCAGTGATAATATATAAAGTAGCAATGATTGATTTTCCTTTGACGGTCACTAATACTCTATTATGTGCTTCAAAACCTTCTGACTTGCAAATATGGCAGTCTTTGCGCATAAACACAACAAATTCTTTTTGTGTGTCAATACCAAGCTGAACAAGTTTTAGAGTGTTAAAAGTATTAATCATTCTGTTTTTAATTTTCGTACAAACGCAATCGGTTTCTAACCAAAAGCAATTCGGTTTTTAAAGTATCAATTTTTTGAAGCAAATTAAATACAACATCAATACCTTCAATATTGACGTCTAATTCCTGATGCATCCGAATTATTTTTTCAATTTCGTAAATAGAATCTTGATGTACATATTGTGTTTGATCGAAGGTTTGAATCTCTATTAATCCAATTTCGTTTAGGTTATCAAAAAAAGACAACTCCATTTTATAATGAGTTGATAGGGTGTTTAGGGCAATAAAGTTTTTTGTACTCATGTTGTTCTTAGCTTAGAAAGTTCTATGAATAATTCTTTTTCTTTTTCAGTAAGATTTTTGGGAATCTGAATTTGGTAGCTGATGTATAAATCGCCAAATTCTCCTTCTTTTTTATAAACAGGGAAGCCTTTATCTTTCAGTTTTACTTTTGTACCGTTTTGAGTTCCTGGCGGGACTTTCAGTTTTACTTTTCCGTCAAAAGTATCTACGGTAATGTCGCCACCTAAAACTGCGGTAAACAAATCTAAATCAGCACTTGTGTATAGGTTGTTTTTATCGCGTTTAAAATTAGTGTGGTTTTCTATCGAGAAAGTAATGTATAAATCGCCTTTTGGACCGCCTCCGGCTCCTTCGCCACCAAGTCCGGTTATTTTTATGATTTGCCCATTTTCTACTCCTGCGGGAATGGTGAGTCTAATGTTTTTCCCGTTGATGGTTAGGGTGCGTTTGTGCGTAGCATAGACCTCTTTTAAGTCAAGATGTAATTCAGCATTGAAATCCTGTCCCTTGTATTGGGTACTCCGGCGCCCGCCACCGCTTGAGGCTCGTCCTCCAAACATGGATTCAAAAAAATCAGAATAGTCTCCGCCACCGCTAAAACCGCCAAAATCCCCGTACTGACTACCGCTTTGCTGTTGTTGTCTTTTTGATTTTTCAAATTGCTCGGCATGCTGCCAATTCTCTCCATACTCATCGTATTTTTTACGATTTTCGGCATGGCTCAACACTTCATTGGCTTCATTGATTTCTTTGAATCTTTTTTCAGCTTCCTTATTGTTAGGATTTAAGTCGGGATGGTATTTTCTGGCCAGTTTTCGGTATGCTTTTTTTATCTCGGCCTCCGTTGCTTTTTTATCCACTTCTAATATTTTGTAGTAGTCTATAAATGCCATTTTATATTTGTATCTAATTTTTGAATATGAAATTTCGAAAAACGAAGCTATGGCTTGCAATTAGGCTTAACTACTATTTTTATTTTTTTATAATTGCTTACAATCATAAAATTTATAGCAATCTTCATTTGTTCGGTAAATAAATTAGCCTAAAGTCTAAAATTAAAATAATCAACCTGTCTAACAGTTTTTAAAATTGATCTGCGGATTGTTTCTAACAGGAATGTCGCTTTTTAATCATGACTTAGTTGGAATGATAAATACCGGTTTTTCAGAATGCCTTAATACATTTTCCGCAACGCTACCTAAAAGTAGACGTAATATGCCAGTTCTTCCATGTGTGCCTATAACTATTACATCTGCATCCCATTCTTTGGCAACATCTAAAATGACTTCATATGGCTTTCCTTTTTTAATAAAAGACCAAACTTTGTAATCTTTAAAAACATTGTCAATCAACAGCTGTTGGTTTTTTTTGCAGTCGTTTTTTATGATTTGCACAAATTCCATCGGAGTAAGGGTGCTTTCGGTTACAAGCATTGTTGTGTCAACAACACTTATTAATGCAATTTCGCAGTTTAACCGAAATCCTAACTGAAAACCATATAAAGCAACTTTTTCTGAAGTTGGTTCATTATCAATTGCGATTAAAACCTTTTTTATATCATTCATGTCGTTTTTGCATTAATTCTGGTGTTTTTATAATGCTTTAAAAACATAGACCCAATTACCAATTTACTATTCAAAATATTGAAATTGATTGGTTTTGTTACACTATCAAATTTAATCAATTTTCAGGTGATAAATTGCAATAAAAATGATTTTTTTGTATTGATTGTTAGTTGTTTATGTAAATTTTTTTTTGGGTTTACTGTTTTTTAAACCGTTTCCGAAATATAAAATGACTTTTAATATAGTTGTATAAATAGGGTTTATCCAGAAATTTCACGATTTGCTTTTCTAAAATCTACAGGTCTTACTTTTACCAAATTATAAAAAGTATTGCTAAAAGTTGCCGGGCTGTTATAACCGGATGCATAAGCAATTTCACTAATTGACATTTGAGTTTGCAGCAGTTTCTCCATGCTGTGGATAATTCGGGCGAGTTTTACATATTGCAGGAATGAAATGTCTAAATCAGTTCTAAATAAACGCGAAAGACTACGACTGCTAAAACCAAAGAGTTTAGCTATATTTTTCAGCAATAAGGGCTGATCTACCTGAAGATGAATGTGTTCTAAGATGGGTCTCAATCTTTCGTTTGTAGTTGTGGGAAGTACCACCGGCAATGGATTTTTACTCATTTCGGCAATTACATTGCCTAATGTTCTAATATATTGGTACTTGTTTTTCTCTTTTTCAAAAATATTCCCACTCCAGTGCTCAGTAAATAAAATCATTTCCAAAATTAAATTTGGTGCAGGGTAAATTCCCATTGTTGCAAAAAAATCATTACTATTTAAAATGGGAGGCGGAATGTATATATTTCGTATCATGCTTATTGATGATTTCAATTCAATAAAATGTTCCATTCCTGCAGGAATCCAAACAAAATGGCGCGCCGGTAGGAAATAGGAATTGTCTTTTGTTTTTAGATAAACTGCTCCTCCTTCTACATAGGTTAGCTGATGTTTGTTATGACTGTGCATCAAAAGGCGCTCCTCAATCTTGGAGTGATATATATAAGTAGCCTTAGGATATTTGTTTACTTTTTCTAAAAAAGAAAGCGCTTTTTGGGTTGGCATAAGCTGATTTTTAATTTGGCTCAAATTAACAAATAAATGGCTTAATTGACAAAATAAGACTTGAAAATATGCCGCAATTTTGCATTTTAATTTAATTAATAAATATGCATTCCAGTCCGTATAAAATAGTATTGCCTTTATTCTTGTTTGCTATTGTATCAGTCAAAGCTCAGGTTACTATTCAGGATAGTATTCCTATTTCTTTGGAAAAAGTTTGGGAAAAAGCTGCCGTAAACAGCAAGGAGATTAAAATGAACCAATTGCATACTGAATCAGGAGCTGAGGCCGTGAAAAACGCCAAAAGCAAACAACTTCCTGAAATAGGTTTTAATGCCAATTACGGAAAATTAGCAAATATTCCCATCTATAACAATGGTATTATACATCATCCGGATTATATTCCACTAGAAGACCATTCCATTTATGGAGCAACAATTGATGCTTATTTTGAAATCTATAATGGTCATAAACTTAAAACAAATATCAAAAAAGAGACTGTAAAGCAACAGCTGTCTAAATATATGGAAGAAGAGACTAGCTTGTCTGTTCATTATCAGGTTGCCCAAACTTATTTAAAATTACAGCTTTTTTTAGAATTTGAAAAATTAGTAAAACAGAATATTTATCAGAATGAAGAACGATTAAAGTTAATTCAGAAACTGCATACTGGAGGAGTCGTTTTGAAAAGTGATTTACTGCGTGCACAATTACAATTATCGAAACAAAAAACAGCCCTCACTGAGATTCGAAATAATGCGCAACTGGCCATGCAAGAATTAAATATCTTCATGGGAGATTCAGATGAGCAAAAGTTGAAACCTATTGATCCTATTGGCTTTCAGGAAGATCAAAAAATAATGAGTTATTCTGATTATATTGATAGCGCGATAGATAATTCACCTTTGCAGAAAATTGCAAAGCAAAAAGTGGAACTCAGCAAGTTAAATATGACTGCTTTAAAAGCGGATAAATTGCCAAGAATAGGTTTATTTGGAGATTATAATTATTCCTATCCGCAGATAAAATTATATCCATATGAAAACTCACCTTACTTATTAGGAGTTGTAGGAGTAAAGCTTTCCTATTCTATTTCTTCCATTTACCATGATGTTCACAAGGAAGAAGAAGCTAAAATTCTATATGAAGAACAAAAAATAGCTCAGGAAAATGTTCAAGATAATTTGCGTAAGGCTATAAACAAAGCATATAAGCATTATGTGGAGGATCAGGAAAAAATAGAAGAACTCCATTTAAATATTAAACAAGCTACGGAGAACTACCGTATTCTAAATCAAACTTATTTTAATCAATTGACTTTAATAACGGATTTGCTTGATGCTGATACCCAATTATTACAGGCTCAATTCGAACTTATTTCAGCTAAAACCGCGCAACAATTACATTATTACCAACTTTTAAAAAATACAGGAGATCTATAATTATGGCTACAGTAACCGAAAAACATGAACGCATTGATAGAATTACTGTCAAAATAACTTATAGTATCGCTTTTTTAGTATTAATTGTATTGTTGGTGTATGGAGTTTATGCACTTATAAGAATGTATCGATACGAAGAAACCAATGATGCTCAGGTTGAGGAATATATCAACCCAATTTTGAGTCGTACTACAGGATTTGTGCAAGAAATTAAATTTAGAGATCATCAAAGAGTGCATAAAGGCGATACTTTGATGGTAATTGATAAAAACGAAACTCTGATGCAATTGCAAGAAGCCCAAGCTGCGTTGAGTGCCGCTAAAGCAACATTGCTGGTGTTAGAAAGTAATACTGTAACCACAACTAGCAGCGCTTCGGTAAGTGAGGCTAGTATAGCCGCATCCAAAGCAAAATTATGGCAACAAGAACAGGAATTTAATAGGTATAAAAAACTTCTTGCTGAAGAGGCGGTTACACAACAACATTTTGAAGCTATAAAAACCAGTTTTGAAATCGCAAAAGCAGATTATAAAGCTATTCAAAATACGTATAAAACTGCAAAAGGAAAAATAAACGATGTCGATTCTCAATTGGCGGTAGCCAGAGCTACTGTACAACAAAGAGAGGCTATAGTAGATAATATTAAACTCAATTTGACTTATGCCGTTATTACCGCTCCCGCTGATGGAATTATGGGCGATAAAACCCTACAAGTAGGACAATTGATTCAAAAAGGACAAACCTTAGGTTTTATAGTAGATCAGGATCAAGGGAAATGGATTGTAGCTAATTTTAAAGAAACCCAAATTGCAAATATGAAAGAAGGCCAGGAAGTAGAAATTAAAGTAGACGCCTATTCTAAAGAAATTTTTCATGGCAAGATACAATCTCTTGCTCCGGCAACGGGATCTCGATTCTCACTTTTACCTCCTGATAATGCCACCGGAAATTTTGTCAAGATAGTACAAAGATTCCCCGTTAGAATACTTTTGACAGATGCGTCAGAAAAAATTAAAAACCTTAAAGCTGGTATGAATGCTGAGGTATTGATTCCTAAATTATAATAGTTGTATGGATCAATCATCGACCATATTTAAAAGTTGGGTTCCCAAATGGTTTATTAGAATAATTATCTTTTTGGTAATTCTTCCTGCCGTTTCTATGTTAGCAGGCTATATTGGCGGAATAAATAGTGCTGCCAGTTATTATGGTTTGGATCCTACTGATATTCAATTCTCAATAGTTTTATACTATGTGGGTATTGCCAGTTTTTTCCCATTAGAAAAAAGATTTTTTAGCTATTTTGCTTCCAAAACTTATTTTCTAATGAGTATACTATTGTTTACAGCGATTAACTTTATATTGTATATGACCCAAAATGCAATGCTTTTCTTTGTTTTGCGTTTTTTAGGCGGGGCGGTTACAGTTGCATTAATAGGGGTTACGCTGAGTTTAATATTCTCACAATTTCATTCAGAGAGATCAAGAGTATTAGGCTACGCCGTTTTTTACGGAACCTTGCTTATTTCTAATGCTTTTTCGTATTTGTTAGATGCTTTTATTTTTCAGAATTACGATTTTAATGTATTGTATTTAGCAATTATTTATGTTCAAATTCCGGGAGTTGTATTAATGTTTATTTGTCTCAAAACAAATTTACGTTTGCATACAAAAAGGTTTCCTTTGTTTAATTTAGATTGGAAAAGCTTCTTGGTTTATGGGGCTTTACTGTTATTAATTGCCTATGTTATTTTGTATGGGCAATATTATTATTGGTTCGATAGTATTCGTATTTGGGTTTGCTCAGGAGCAATTATTTTGTTGCTTATTACTTTTATTTTAATGCAACGAAACAATAAGCGACCGTTTATTGATCTAACAGTATATAAATACCGAAATTTTAGAAGGGGAGGTCTGCTTATAGTACTGTATTATATTTGTAAAGGAGATATTAGTGTGGCAAATACTTTCCTTTTTAATGAAATGAGTTTAGATCCTTATCATTATGCCTATATGATGGCTTTTAATGCTCTAGGAATTGTTGTCGGAATAGGGATAACGGCTCGTTTTCTTTTAAGGAAACGCAATATGAGATTAATTTGGCTTGCCGGATTTGCTTTTTTACTACTGTACCATATACAAATGTTTTATATTTTTGGCACCCAAGCCAATGAAAAAAGTCTTTTAGGACCACTTTTTTTTCAAGGAATGGGGAATGGTATTTTGATGCTCTCTATAGTTTTGTTTATGATAACAGCTGTACCGGAATCCAAAAGTTTTTCGGCCTCATTAAGTGGTGTTTCTTATCGTTTTTTTGCTTTTACAGTCAGTTTTGCACTGGTTTCATTTATGAGTTTGAGGCAAGGAAGTGTGCATTATAACGAATTAGGAAATACAGTTAACACTTTAAATTCAGAATCGGCTAAACGTTTGCAATTATATGAAAATGCGGCTCTTGCCAAAGGTGCTTCGCCTATAAAAGCCAAAGTTATGGCTAAAAAGTTATTAGGTAAAGCGGTTGCTAATCACACAAATATATTGTTTGCGAGAGATTACTATTATTATATGGGAGTTCTTATATTTTTTATAATGCTGGGAATTGCATTAATCCCTCATTTGCATTATCATTTTAGAAGAATTGGTGCTAGATTGATCCCTATTTAAGCAAAATGATAGCTATTGATTAGAGAAAACAGTTTTACATCAACAGAAATTTTGTTTTATTATTTTTAGACTCCTGTTTCTTTTTCAAATCAATGAGGAAAGACTTGTAATCTATAAATTCGGAATCTTTTGGGTTGATTTGTAAAACGAAATTTATTTTGCCCAGTAGATGTTCCAAAAAGTGGGCTTGATTGATTTCTTTGTATTCCCGATGCTCGTCTATACCGAATTTTTTGATGTAATACATGGCTTGTCTCAATGCATTGCGTTTATGGAATACAACCTGAGGTTTTTCATTGACTACAATTCCCGTTACGGTTTGCCTGCTGTCAGGTTTCATCAGCTTTGTTTTGGCTGTATTGATTTTGAAACCTAATTTCTCAATGGTTTCAATCACTTTATTTAGTAATTCTTTTTCGTCAAAATCTCCTGAAAAACTCAAATCGTCAGCATAACGAGTATATCTTATTTTGTGTTGTTTGCAATAGTCTGAGATTGTAAGATCGGCATCTTTAAAGATGAGGTTAGAAAGATAAGGACTCGTAGGCGCGCCTTGTGGCAAAGTATTGTCACGGGTAGATAACTTGGCAAGTAAATTAGAAACGTTTTGGCAATAACCCAATTCAGTAAATATTTTTTCGATGCTTTCTATTTTTATCGATGGGAAAAAGTTTTCCAAATCCAACGTAAATACTTTGGGTTGATTTTTATGGAATTTTAAGTTTTCAATAATGCTAACATTGGGTTTGTACGCTTTGGCAAAAGGACTCACGGGGAGTTTATAAAGGATCTCTTTTAGGATCCAATGTTGTATTTCCATTAAACTGGGTAGCGGTTCAGATATGGGTCTTTTCTTGCCGTTTTTTTTTGTGATCTCAAAATCGCGGTAGAAATATTTAGTGTGAAGAGCCGCTTTTTTGAGGTATTCTTTTTTGTAGCCCACCAAAACTGCAAGATGCGAGGCATTATAAATAACAGGAACATTATGAGAGAATAAAGCTTGGGCATAATCCAGACAACTTTGGATATTTTGTTGGGAGTAGCCTATTTTTAGCGCTTCCTTTGTAAAACTTTCTTTGTACTGTACAAAATCCATAGGTTTAAAATCGTTAATGGAGTGAGGACTTTTTTGTCACTCACTCCAATTAGGAATACGGGTTTAAAAGGTTCGGAGCTCTGCGGAGGATCTTTTAAACCCAGTGCTTGAAAAAGCATTCAATTACAGAACAGTGACTCACTGCTCCGAGGTTAGCTGAGCTAACATTATCTTTAAAAAAGAATTAAAAAGGCAATTCATTTTGAAAAGGGATGTATACCGTTTTCTTATCCAGTTTCGGAATCTTACTTTTCAAATCCTTTTGGATCCAATCTTCTTTTTTTTTCTTTCTTTTTATAGTCGTTTCCACCTTAGTTGTACAAATTACGGTTTTAAATAATAGTTGACTTTTTTGTTTTAATTAGTTTAAAATCAATTAGTTGAAATATATATTTGTCTCATAAATTTACAAAATAAAAAGTAATAAATTACAGTTGTTTTAAATGTTTTTTAATCTTACTAATTTATTTTTCAGTAAAATTTTTTGAACCGCTTGTAAGGGAAATAAGTGACCGTATTTAGTATGAATCTTGCTGCCCAATACGAAAGCCAATTCATAAAATAAGAGGAAATATTGTTTCTTTTTTTAAGGGATTCGGGAGTTATTTTTTCACATTGAGTTATTATCTCGTTGAGGTGTAGCAAGTAGCTATTTGAAAAAGCAATCGATTTGACTTCTGCATTCATTTCTAGACTTCCGTAAGAACTTAAATTATTCAGATTGAAAGAACCAATAGTGGTCCAGCAGCCATCAACTACGGCAGCTTTTCCGTGCAATATGGTTTTATTCCATTCGTATAATTCAATATTTTTATCAAGAAGTGAGGAATAAATATGACAACTAGCTCTTCTGGAAAGCGGAATGTCAGATATTCCGGATAATATTAATTTTATCTTGACTTTATTTTTAGCCGCTTTTTTCAACGAATTACTTAATCTTCTTCCGGGAAAAAAATAGCTTCCTACAATAATGATTTCTTTCTGCGCATTGCTAAAACTATTGATATAAGCTTTATAAATTTCATTTCTTCTTTTCAACCAATCGTTTTGAATAATACTCACTGTGGTATCTTCTTGTGTAAGAAAAACGGATTTTATTTTTTTTCGGAACAAATGTCTTTTTTTAAAGAACAAATCCCTGCAAAGCAATTGGAGCATTTTACTAATATTTGAATCATTAATTTGTATGGAATAATCCAGCCAAGGTGCTGTGGTGGCTGTTCCGAGATATTCATTGGAAATGTTTATTCCTCCAATTAAGGTCACTCGGGCATCAGAAACAACCAGTTTGTGATGCAATCTTCGGCCGATATATAATGAGTTTGCAGAAAAGAAAGGAGAAAAAAAACGAAAATGAATTCCCATTTGAGTTAATTCATTGATTTCTTTTTTAGGAAAGGAGAACGAGCCAAAGCCATCTAATAACATATATATTTTTACATGACGGTCTGTCGCTTTTTTTAACTCTTCGAGGATTCTTTTTCCTGCGGAATCATTTTTAAAAATATAGAATTGGATGTGAATTTCGTATTTTGAGTTTTGAATAATTTCTTCCAAACGGGAAAAATAATCCGTTCCGCTATAGACCAATTCCATACTTCCTACGGCTTCAGTGATATAATTACTGGTTGGCATACGTTTTTTTTGGTTTAATCTCTTTTATCAATAAAAATTCTAAAAGATTCTCGGTATCTAAAGTGCCTATAAGTTGGTTGTTTTCCATAACGAGCATTAAATTGGATTTGTTGCTGTAAACCAATTCAAAGATGTCTTCCAAAAGTGTTTCTACATCAAGAAAGATTAGGTTTTTGTTCATAGCAGAATGTATAGGCGAATTTTCTCCATTTTGAGAAAGTGCCATTATCATTTGATCTCGGTTTAATGTTCCAACCGGTTCATTGTTTTCTGTTATCAAAAATATCTTGGATTGACCGTCAAGCAATAAGGCAACAGCAGTTTTTATGGGTTCATTAGCATCAATGGCGAAGTACTGTTTCATCAGTACATCCCTTACTTTATAGCCTTTTAGGATGTATTTTGATTCGGTGTATTCGGTTTCCATCTGTGCGCCCATTATGACAAATAATCCTATAAAAATTAAAAATGGGTTAGAAAAGAATCCTAAAACAATGAATCCTATTGCCAAAAGTTGTCCAACGCGTGCCGCAATTTTAGTTGCTATATGCCTTTTAAATTTGAAAGCTAATAATGCTCTGAGGACTCGACCACCATCCATAGGGAAAGCTGGAATCAAATTAAAAACTGTCAGCGCAATATTTACGATGAAGAAATTGAGAAAAAAATTATGTGCATTAATTCCCCCTGATAATTGTGCAGTCAATAATTCGGGATTTTCAGGCATCGTAATGAAAAAACCAGTTAGTATTGCTAAAGCCAGATTTACCATTGGTCCAGCAAAGGCAACTATCAATTCCTCTGAAGGTTTTTCAGGGATTCTCTCTAATCGGGCCAATCCGCCAATGGGTAACAAGGTAATGTCTTTGGTTGCAATTCCGAAGTTCTTTGCCGCTAAGGCATGTCCTAATTCATGTAAGACAACAGTGATAAATATACTCAGAATGAACACCACTGACCATATAATCTGAATTGTATTATAACCCGATTGGTAATTAATAAAAATAATAAATACAATGAGTAATGAAAATGTCCAATGAATAAACAAACCAATTCCTGCCACTTTTCCGAGTTTGAATGTTCCTTTCATTTTTTTGAAATTTTAATACTATTAGTCTATAGTAAGTTTTAAAAAAGCACAAAAGATTAAAAAAACAGTAAGTTGTAGGATTTTTTCAAAAAAGAGGTGGGCATAACTCAATACTAATTTACGATATTTTTTTGAAGAATTGGATATATTTGAGATTAAGAAATAACTCTGTTTTTTAGCCTTTTTAGGATTTAACTTATTAAAGATAAGTATTTTGTGTTCTGTTATTTATTCTGTCTAATAATCCATTTCTCTATTTCCACCGCCCAAAAAACAATGCTTGATACTAGAAAAGTAAGTATTAATTCATAAATTGTAAGGGCTTGTGTTTTGAAAACCATATTAAAAAAAGGAGTGTAAATAATCATTAATTGAAGTAAAATGGTAAGAACTAATGCGCCCAAAAGAGGCATATTTGAGAATAGACCTATTTTAAAAAAGGATTCCCGTTCAGAACGAATCGCCATTACATGTCCCATTTGACTAAAACAGAGAACTGTAAAAGCAATTGTCTGCCAATGTTTGATATTGGATTCTATAGCCCATGCTTGTATTCCTAGGGTTATCATGCCCATTAAAAATCCAACCCATAAAATGTGAAAGGCCATCCTTCCGGAAAAAATATTTTGTTTAGGATCCTTAGGAGGATGTTTCATAATATTTGGTTCTGCGGGTTCATAAGCAAGGGCCAATCCCGGTAAACCATCGGTTACCAGATTGATCCATAAGATGTGTATAGCTAATAATGGAAAGGGTAAATCGAAAAAAGGAGCAATAAAAAGGGCGCAAATTTCCCCAAAATTACCGGTCATTATGTATTTGATAAATTTTAAAATATTTTCAAATATCATTCGTCCATGCTTAACGGCAATGACAATTGTAGCAAAATTATCATCAAGCAAAATCATATCGGCTGCTTCTTTAGAAACCTCTGTGCCATTAATTCCCATAGCGATACCAATATTGGCACTTTTAAGAGCAGGTGCATCGTTTACTCCATCACCTGTCATGGCAACAAATTGTCCTTTGGCTTGGAGTGCTTTGATGATTTTTAATTTTTGCTCTGGATTAACACGGGCATAAACACGAACCTTTTCTACTATATTCTCAAACTCATTTTCTTTTAATGCGGCAAGTTTGGATCCACTTAATATTAAGTCTTCTTCGGATGTTATTATTCCCAGTTGTATCGCAATGGCTTTAGCGGTGAGTTTATGGTCTCCGGTAATCATTACAGGAATAATTCCGGCTTGTTTGCAGGCGGTAACCGCTAATTTTGCTTCATCGCGAGGCGGATCAATCATCCCTGCAATACCTATAAATGTCAATGAGGATTCTATATCATCTATGTTGAAAGGTTCGGGCAAAGTTTCTATTTCTTTTATGGCATAGCCAAGAACCCGATATCCTTTATTTGCCATTTCGTTCGCTTTTTGCTCAAAATCAGAAATTAATGCTTTTTGATTCTCAGCAAGCTTGTTCATTAGCATATCTACGGCGCCTTTGGTAATAACGATGATTCCTTTCTCGGTTTGATGCAAAGTGGTCATGCATTTTCTTAAAGAGTCAAATGGGAATTCGGCCACTCGGGGAAATTTTTTCTCTAATTCGATTTTTTTGATATTCCTGTCAAATGCATATTGCATCAAAGCTATTTCGGTGGAATCACCAAACCACTTTCCCTCTTTTCTTTGGGAAACATCATTGTTAAGAGCCAAGGCATTGAGCAAGCTATTATTTTGAAAAAGAAGAGATTTGGTTGCAATGTTTGGAGTAATATAGATTTCCTGTACGGTCATTTTATTTTGTGTAAGCGTTCCTGTTTTATCCGAGCAGATATAGGTGACGGAACCGAGTGTTTCAACTGCCGAAAGCTTACGGATAAGTGCATTATTTTTTACCAATCGCTTGGCGCCAAAGGCAAGAGTAATGGTAACTAGTGCCGGTAATGCTTCGGGAATAGCAGCTACTGCTAGAGAAATGGATGTTAACAGCATCATTATAGCATTCTCTCCGCGCAACCAGCCTATCAGGAAAAGCAGGGCACAAATCAGAAGAATAATGATTGATAATCGTTTTCCAAAAACGGCTAATCTAATTTCCAGCGGAGTCAATGATTCTTCTTTCTGGATCATTTCGGCAATACGACCGAGTTCTGTGTTCATGCCGGTTGTGGTCACAAAAGCAGTACCACGACCATTAGTTACCGAAGTGCCTTTGAATCCTAAATTAATGCAGTCACCAAGGGAATAATTTTCATTTGGCAGTAATGCTTCCGAGATTTTTTCTATCGTCTGTGATTCACCCGTAAGTGTTGATTCATCAACTTTTATCTGATATGTTTCAATAAAACGAACATCGGCAGGAATTCTATTTCCAGCTTCTAGTAAAACTAAATCGCCTGGAACCAGATCAACAGTAAGAATTTCGATCGTTTTCCCTGAGCGGATAATTCTTGTCTTGTTTGGAATTATAGTTTTCAAGGCCTCCATTGCTTTTTCTGCTCGGTATTCTTGAATAAATCCTACAATTGCATTGATTATAATTATGATAAGTATAATTATGGTATCTGTTAGATCTCCTATAAAACCTGATATAATAGCAACTATAACAAGAATGAGAATCATAAAGCTGGATAATTGATCCAGTAACATTCGAAAAATAGATTTTTTTTTAGTCTCCTCAATATGATTTTTGCCATATTGTGCTAGTCGTTGCGAAGCAATAGTTTGATCAATCCCGGTAGGAGTTGTTCCCAACAATCGGGAAACTTCAGAAAGAGGAAGTAAGTGCCAGTTCATCTGAATCTATTTTAATGAATGATTCGGTCTGTTTTTTTTTAGAGTTTTAAAGGCATTAATCTTAATTAAAAAGTAATAGAGACTCAATTTTTCAAGATTAAAATAAACTGAAAAGGTTCAAATCTAGATACAGATTAAGAAAAGGGATTGTTAGTTCAGTTCGTTTTCAGAAATACCATTGTATGCCCACTCATTTAAATTAGCAATAGTGGTAACGGCAATTGCCTGTAAAGCTTCATTGGTCAAAAAACCTTGATGTCCGGTAATTAAGACATTCGGTTGGGAGCGGAGAATAGTAAACAAATTATCCTCAATTTTTTTGTTAATGTGATTTAGAAAAAAAATCGATTTTTCTTTTTCATAAACATCCAAACCGGCTGCGGCAATAGTGCCGCTATTTAATGCCTCTATTAAATCTTCGGTGTTTATAATCATTCCGCGAGCAGTATTTATAAGAAAGACTCCTTTTTTCATTAGTTTAAAAAGACTTCTGTTGAACATATATTTTGTTTCGGAATTTAATGGGCAATGAATTGAAATTACATCCGAATTTAGACATACCTCTTCTAAAGATTTATAACTAATATTAGTTTGTTGTATTAGTTCTTTGTTTTCTATAGGATCATAAGCCATTAGTTTGCAGCCAAATCCATGGATTATTTTTGCAAAAGCCGAACCTATTTTTCCTGTTCCAATAATTCCAACTGTTTTTCCATGTAAATCAAAACCAATTAAATTATCCAAACGATAATCTTCCATCAGTATCAACTTTTGTCCCAAAATTAATTTCCGATTTAATGCCATAAGTAAAGTAACGGCATGTTCGGCAACTGAATAGGGAGAATAAGCTGGTACATTTGCTACTTTAATTCCTAAAGATCTTGCCTTTCTCAAATCGATATTATCGTAGCCCACAGAACGTAAAGCAATGTACTTAATGCCGTAGCTGTATAATTTTTCTAACACCGATGCCGTTGCATTATCTGATGTAAAAAGTGAAATTGCTTCAAAGCCATTGGCAAGATTCACCGTTTCTTCCTTTAATACTTGCTTGGTATATACTAATTCCAGTTTACCATGAGTTGCTTTTTCCAGGAAAGGTTTATCAAAACCAGATGTGCTGTATATTAATGTTTTCATTGTCTTGCTTTTTTATTTTTAAAATAGAAAGCCATCTTATGTAAGTTATTCCGTTTTTTAGATTGATTTACTGTTAGATTCCAAATGCATAATAATAGATAGTAGGATTCCCTGCATATTTTCCTTCGATCATTATACCTCCTTTTTGATCATCGATAGCTTCTAGAAATGATTTTACGGTGCTTACCGGTCTTCTGTTTACTGATATTATTACAAATCCCACTTGTATGTCGGTTAAATTCTTCAATTTTCCGTCATATAGTTTGGTTACTTTTAATCCTTTGTTAATATTGTATTTTTTTTGATCTTCTTTGTTAATTTCAACAAGTTCAACACCTAACTCTTTTAGTAGGTTTGTATTTAGAACTGGAGCGCTTACTATATATTTTTGGAGAGTTGCTGTCAATTCTTTTTCGTCATTACCGTTTCTGATGATTCTTATTTTTACTTTGTCTCCGGGACGTTTTCGAGAAACAATTTCCTGAAATTTTGAAGTACTAACTGTTTCTATGTTATCGATGCTTATGATTACATCTTTGGCTTTAATACCCGCTTCTTTGGCGGCTCCGTTTACCATTACGCTGTCTACATAAATTCCATTGGCGCGATTAATTTTTATTTCCTTAGCGAGTGTACTGTTTAGATCATGGATGCTTATCCCTAAAGCGCCTCTTTGAACAGCTCCATAATTCAAGAGATCATTAGTAACTTTTTTTACGATATCTACAGGAATAGCAAAGGCATAACCGGCATATACTCCGGTAGGTGTGGCTATGGCAGTATTGATTCCGATTAGTTTTCCTTCTAAGGTCACCAGTGCGCCACCACTATTTCCGGGATTTACGGCCGCATCTGTTTGTATGAATGATTCTATGGCGCCTTGTTCTTTTAGAATGTTAATATTCCGAGCTTTGGCACTTACAATTCCGGCGGTAACGGTTGATGCCAGATTGAAAGGATTGCCCACGGCTAGCACCCAGTCGCCAACTTCTATTGTATCACTATCACCAAATTGAATAAAAGACAGGTTTTTTTCGTCAATTTTTAGAAGTGATAGATCAGTTAAGGGATCAGTACCTATAATCTTGGCAGGGTAGGATCTCCCGTCAAATAATGTAATGTTAATTTCATCGGCACCATTTATCACATGATTATTAGTAACAATGTATCCGTCAGCAGTAAGTATTACCCCAGATGCACTACCAATTATGGGTTCAGAGTCGCCTTGAGGTGATTTTGGATTTTGGAATTTGAACCCTCTAAAAAAAGGATTGTCTTTAAAAAAATCTTTAAAAGGATCGGGGATATCATCTTGATTGCTATTATCGTATTGTTGCGGTACTCGCGTTTTAAAAGTGCTCTTGATATTTACAACTCCAGGCGTGGCTATTTTTGCAGCAAATTTGAAATCAACAATAGCGGTTGGAGAAATTGTGGCAAGATTAGAAGCCGTACTTTTTTGGATCTCCTCTATGTCTTTTTCGTTTTTCTTTTCCTGTGATTGGCATCCTTGAAATAATAAAAGAACAAGAAATAAAAACATTAAATTTATTTTATTAAATGATCTCATGGCTGGAATTATTTTATTGAACATTTATTTTTTCTGCTTCCAAAATATTTTCTATCCCTTTGATTAATGCATCGGGATTAAAAGAGATGCTATCGATACCTTCTTCCACTAAAAATTGTGCAAATTCGGGCATGTCGCTAGGCGCCTGACCGCAAAGGCCTACTTTTATATTGTTGCGTTTTGCGGCTTGAATAGTTTGTCTAATTAAATTCTTTACCGCTGGATTCTGTTCACTAAATAAATAGCTTACCAATTCAGAATCTCTATCAAGGCCAAGAGTAAGCTGCGTTAAATCATTAGATCCGATTGAAAACCCATCAAAAAGTTGAGCAAATTCGTCAGCTAACAGTACGTTAGAGGGAATCTCTATCATAACATAGATCTCTAATTCATTTTGACCTTGTACTAATCCGTTTTTTGCCATTTCCGAAATAACTTTTTTGCCTTCTTCTATTGTTCTGCAAAAAGGGATCATCAGTTTTACGTTGAGGAATCCCATCTGATTTCGTACTTTTTTCATGGCCTCACATTCCAAGGCAAATCCTTTTCGATAAAAATCACTGTAATAACGAGAGGTACCTCGAAAACCAATCATAGGATTTTCTTCATGGGGTTCAAAATACTTCCCACCGATGAGGTTGGCGTATTCATTGCTTTTAAAATCGCTCATTCGAACAATAACATCTTTTGGGTAAAATGCGGCGGCAACAATGCAAACGGCTTCTGCCAGTTTATCAATAAAATATTTTTTGCTGTCGGTATAATCACCAATCATTTCTTTTATTTCAGCGATAACAGCTTTATCAGTTACTTTCTCGGGTTCGCATAAAGCAAGCGGATGTATTTTTATTGTGTTGGAAACTGCAAATTCCATTCGCATTAATCCCACGCCTTGATTGGGATATTGACTCAATTCAAAGGCTCTTTCTGGGTCGGCAATAATAAGCATAGGATCTGTTTTGGGCATCGGCAGTTGACTGAAATCCTGCTCCGTTATTTCCCATTCTAATAGGCTATCATAAATATGACCTTCTTTTCCTTCTGCACAGGAAACGGTTATTTGCTGTCCGTTTTTTATATGTTTCGTAGCATCGCCACTTCCTACTACGGCAACGGTTCCGAGTTCGCGAGCCACAATGGCGGCATGACTCGTGCGTCCGCCTTTGTTGGTAATAATTGCTGCCGATTTTTTCATAATCGGGTCCCAATCTGGATTAGTCAAATCGGTAACAAGGATTTCTCCTTCCAATAATTGATCTCCTTCTTGCGGACTGTGTAATATTCTGGCTTTTCCGGAAGCAATTTTGTCCCCTAATGCTATTCCTTTTGCTATTATTGTTCCTTTTTCTTTGAGCTTGTAAATTTCTCGAACTTGTTTCCGAAGTTTACCATGAATGGTTTCAGGGCGTGCTTGGACAATGTAAAGTTTGTTGTTTAATCCATCTTTTGCCCATTCAATATCCATAGGTTTTTTATAATGTTTTTCGATAGTATCGCACCATTGGGATAGTAGTATTACTTCGGAATCATTTAATGAAAATTGCTTTTGTTTTTCTGTTAAAGTTGTTGTGTTAATTATTGTATTCTTAGCTGAGGTAGATTTTTCAGCATAAATCATCGTAAACTCTTTTCTGCCACATTGTTTTTTTAGAATAGGATTCCAATTTTCATTGTGCAAAGTAGGTTTGAAAACCATCCATTCATCAGGGGTTACAGTACCTTGAACAATATTTTCTCCAAGTCCCCAACAGCTGTTAACGATAATTGTATTTTGAAATCCGGTATCGGGGTCTATGGTAAATGCCACGCCAGAAGCCCCTTTGTCACTGCGTACCATTTGTTGAATTCCTACCGAAATGGCAATGTCTATCTTTGCAAAACCCATATCATGGCGGTATTTTATGGCGCGATCCGTAAATAGGGAAGCATAACAGCGAAGTACGGCATCGAGTAATTGATTTTCGCCGTTAATATTTAAAAAAGACTCCATTCTGCCGGCAAAACTGGCCGTTGGTAAATCTTCGGCAGTTGCACTGCTTCGTACTGCTACGTCAAGATTTTCGATACTATTTTGGTTACTTAGGAATTGATAGGCTAAACGAATTTCATTTTCTATTACTGCAGGCAAGTTGGCCGATAAAATTATTTTTCGGGCTTTTTTGCCAATTTCTGAAAGGTTAGCATAGGTTTTCAAATCAAGGGAAAGCAATAGATCGTTTAGTTTCTTTTCGATATTGTTTTCTTTTCGAAATAATCGATAAGCATCGGCGGTCAATGCAAAACCATTCGGGATGTTAATTCCAATAGGATTGAGCTGATTGTACATTTCACCCAATGATGCATTTTTGCCACCCACTTTATCAATGTCAGTGATGCCAATTTGATCAAAAAAGAGAATTTGTTTAAAATTTGCCATGCCTTTTTAATTGATTTTAGATACTTGATTATTCGGTATATAAAAAATTAGGAACATCGGTGTGGTTCAATAGGCTAAACAATAGCTTTGCAGAAAAGCACACAGGCAATTTGGGGATTTATCTGATTCTCGACAGTAACAAGGTGGATAATAGTGGGTTTTAGCTCCTTGAAACTGTTACAGTAAATTTAATCAATTTATTTTTTTGATTGCAGAAAAGAGACTGTTATTTTGAATTAATTTTTATTTTAAATACTTGTTTAACAGTGATTTGTGGTTATTTTTTGTTTTTTTTAATTTCCCTTTTTCAAACTTTTTTATAGTAAAATAGATTAGAAATATTTGATACGGATGGTACAAAAGTTGGGGAATTAATCATTAGCTATTATGATCTTACTTTGATTGTTGATTCAATAGAATTGATTGATACTTTTAAGATAAGTATCAATGTATTAGCTGAAATTTCGGAATGTTTTTAGCTTTAATAAAGACATTCAAATTCTAATAATAAATATCTAAAACGATATTCTTTTTAGAATTGTCAATTAGCTTTTCAATTCTTTTATAAAATTTTTCATTAACCATCGGACATCCAAAACTGTGACATATTTGGTTTTCCTGTTCTTCATAAGGTACATAGCTATATTTGTGAAGTACAATGTTTCTTAAAAAAGCATTGTTATTTGTGTTGTCTAATCCATGCATTTTATATGCTTTGCCAAATTTCCCGTTGTAACTTTTCCCGATAGAGTATTTTCCTAATGCGGTACATAAGGAGTTATTTTCATTGCTGAATTTTTGTTTGCCATCGTCTTTTATTTTTGAACCTAAACCATGAGCAACCAAACCTTGGTCAATTATACTGTCATTTTTTAAGTCATAAATGAAAAATCTGTTTTTTCCGGACATAATTTTCATGTCAATAAAAAAGGCGATTTCAGTATTGTAATTAGGATTATTACGAACTAATTTCTTTATGAGATTCACGTGTTTCAAAAGTTTTTCAGCTGATGAATTATCAGATTCAAAATGCATTGGAGAGTTGTTTTCAAAACCTTTGGAAAAAATTTTTAAACTTATAAATAGTAGTCCTATTGAGACTAATATAAAAATTATTCTTCTCATTAATTTAGTTGTTATATAGACGATTTGTTTTTTGCTTTTAGGATTAATTAAGATGCTATATTTCTTTTATTAATCCATAATTTGAGGCGGTATATTTTTAAAATGCAAATGTTATAAAATAAAATTCAATTATGCAAGTACTTGTTGTATAGATTGATATGTGTTTTTTTAGATATTTATTTTTGATTGTAATTTTAAAGTATAAAGTCAGTTTTGTCTTAAATTTATTCAGACATGAATTTTTAAGGGAGATGAAAAAAGAGCAGGATGTGATTTGTATATTTAGAGAATATGAACGAATAATAATAAATAAAAGAGAATAACAGCATATTTTTTTATAAAAAAATGAGATATATTTGGCATTATTGGATTCGGTCAATTTATTTGAACAAATGAATGGATTGTAGTACAGATTAATAATTTTTTAAATAGCAAAAGGGTCGTTTCTATCCTTAAATTAGATTCCATTTTATGAAAAAAGCAATAATAGTTAGCCTGCTCTTAGGTATTGTATTGAGTTGTAAGGGGCAAAAATCAGCAATTTCAACTAAAATGGAATTGGCAATTATTCCACAACCAAAATTAATAGAAACCTCTAAAAAAGGACTTAATATAAAAACACTTAATGAGTTAGAAATACTTTCGGATTGGAGTGGTTTAGGGGAACTGTTTGTTGAGTTTAATCAAAAAAATAATCTAGCTGCCATTAAGATCGTCGAAAAAGCGAAAACTATTGCAATCCGTGTAAAAAAAGTTCAAAATCGAAATCTTGAATCTTACAAATTACTTATAAATGAGAAGGGAGTTCAGATAGAAGCTTCAGATTATGGAGGTGCTTTTAATGCTTTGCAAACATGGAAACAGCTGGTGTTACATGCTGAAAATAATAGAGTAATGCAACTGAAAATTGAAGATGAGCCCCGATTTAATTATCGTGGATTGATGATAGACTGTAGCAGGCATTTTTGGACAGTTAATGAATTAAAAGAAACCATTACGCAAATGGCCTTTTTTAAACTTAACAAATTGCATTTACACCTTACAGATAATAATGCTTGGAGAGTAGAGATTAAAGCGTATCCGAAACTCACCACTGCCGGCACCTATTATAAGGATTATCCGGACTTGTCTAATAAGTTTTATACCCAAGAGGATTTGAAGGAAGTTGTTGCTTTTGCGGGACTACACAATATTGAGGTAATCCCAGAAATTGAAATTCCAGGTCATGCTACTGGTATTCTTGCCGCTTATCCGGATTTGTCCTGTACAGGAGGTGAATTTGAAGTGTATCCGGAAGAAATGCCGTTGAAAGACCGAAAAAGAGGAAATATAAATATGTTTTGCCTTGGAAATCCTGAGGTATATACTTTTTCGGAAAAGGTGATTCAAGAAATTGCTTCTATTTTTCCTTCCCAAAAAATACATTTGGGTGGTGACGAGGTACCAACTGATATTTGGAAAAAATGCGAAAAATGCCAAAAACTACATCAGAAAGAGAATTTAAAGGAATGGGGAGAATTACAGGATTATTTCACCAAAAAAATGTCGAATGTTGCCAAGAAATATGGCAAAACGATGGTGGGCTGGGATGAAATTAACGAGCGACACGCCGCTTCAACGGATGATATTATTATGGCTTGGCGCGATTATGGATTCAATCAAGCGGTAGAAGCTTTAAAACGTAATGTTCCTGTAATAATGGCGCCACAACATGGCTGTTATTACGATTGGGGTTATGCTGGAAATGCAACCCGAAAAGTATATGAATGGGATCCAATTTCATCCGAAATGGAAGCGCTGAATAAGAATAACTTAGTTTTAGGAGGACAGGCTTGTTTATGGACAGAGCGCGTAAGTACTCAAGATAGGGTAGAGGAGATGTTGTATCCAAGAATTACGGCTTTGGCCGAAGTCCTTTGGTCTCCTAAAGAAAGTAGAAATTGGGATTCTTATCTAAAGCGATTGGATCAAAATTATGACCAAATGAAAGCCTTGGGGATTAACTATTATTTTGACGATGCCATTAATGAAACCGAGTTTAAACCCAAAAAAGAAAAACCCGCTTTGGTTAGACATGCTTGGCTGACAACCAATCTTCCGAATCATGGCAATTACCATCTCGAATATATATTTGATGGTAAATCAAATTCTTTTTATTGGGGAAGTAGAAGTATTGGTGTTGGTGATTGGTACCAAATTAAATTGGGTGAACCGGTAAAAGCAACAAAGATTTCTGTGATTACGGGTGATTCAAAAGATTATATTCAATATGCCGATTTACTAGTTTCGGAAGATGGAGAAACCTTTCAAAAAATAGCAGCTTTTAATGATGATGGAATGGCTATAGCGGCTTTGGGTGGGAAAACCATTCGAGCAATTCGTATTGAGGCTACTAAACAACATAGCTGTTGGCCGGTCATTAAAGAAATTAAAATTGAATAAATAATAATTAAAAAGCCTATAAATCATATGATTTATAGGCTTTTTAATTTAAAAAAAATTGTGGAGTCGCCGAGAATCGAACTCGGGTCCAAACAAGCAACTAAAAGGCTTTCTACACGCTTATTTCCTGATTGGATTTTCGATAGTGCGCTAGGCCAGAAACAGCCACACACTACTTATCTTCTTAATTTCGAAATCCACCCGAAGCATATGGAAATCTAGGTTTATTTTTACGGTTCCCCTGTACTGACCGCCACAAACCAAGGCTTTCAAGGAGAATCCAGCTTTCCTACCTTGTAGGAACGTGGCGTAATCGTACTATAATTCGGATTATGCAGCTAAAGCGTAGTTATTTTCGCCGTGTAAAATTGTAAGATCTTATATTTACGAGCAAGGTCTCAATGCTCGGCGTGCTTACTTCTCAATTCGACTTGCTGTCAAAACCAGTCGACCCCTTTTTAAAATTCAAAAATGAATTTGAGTTGGCAAATGTACAACTAAAACTTGTAAAATTATACGAGAACTCTAAACTCTATAGCAAAAATTATTCCTCTTTTTCATTTTTGTCTAAACGGAATGGATAGTCTCCAAATAATGGAGATAATTTTCTAATTTGATATGTTTTTGTAGTAAATTTATTAGATAGGGCAATAATAGTTACATTTTCCTTTCTTAAAGTGATATAAGAAGAAGTGTTACCATGCCACCAACCATTGTGAAAATAGAAATTCTGACCTGTTTCCCAATTAATCATGCGAATACCCAGACCATAGTTTTTTATTCCTTTATGCTCGTTACTGTATCCCGTATAGACTTGTTCCAGTAATTTCGGATTTAAGAAATCAGGAGCATTTCTGGCCTCGTCAAATTTTAATAAATCGCGAGGTGTAGAATAGATATTTTTGTCTCCATAAATAGCATCTAGAAAATCTTTGCCAATTTCAACTTTATTTCCTTTGTAAGAAGGAACGATGCTGTCTTTGTCTTTTTCATAATCAAAAACAAAGCTGTCTTTCATTCCAAGAGGCTTGAAAATCATTTCCTCCATTGCCTTTTTATAACTGAGCTTTGTTACTTTTTCAATTATTAATGCCAACATGGCATAATTAGTATTGCAATAATTGAAACGAGTATCTGTTTTAGATTCTAATCCAATGTCTTTAGTAGCCATTAAGGTTAGAATATCTTGATTTGTTAGGATATTGTGTCTGTCCCAAATTTCTTTTTTATCAGCAAAATAGGCATAATTGCGCATGCCGCTTCTATGATTTAAAAGCATTTTTATGGTAACATCCGGATAAGGAAATTCCTTAAGAATAGTATTTACCTTTTGATCTAAATCAATTCTTTTTGCATTTATTAATTTTAAAATTGCCGAAGCAGTAATTACTTTACTAACCGAGGCTAAGTGAAGTGGAGTAGTAGCTGTGATGAGTTTTTTAGTTCTGAAATTGGCATATCCTTCATACTTCTCATAAATAATCTGACCGTTTTTGGCCACAAGAATACTTCCGTTTAAACTGTTGTTAGGCCAAGTTTTATTGTAGAATGATTCAATTGATCTTTTTTTAGAGTTGATGTATTCGGGCTTTAATTTGGGAAGTTCATTAGCTAAAGGCTTCATTATAGGTAATGTACTTTTTGGGAGCTTGTCATCGCTTAATTCTACTTTCTTTTTCTCTTGAGCACAGGAAGTCAATACCAATGTAAGGACAAGTATTTGTAGTATATTTGCTTTTTTTATAAAATTCATTGTTTGTGGTACTAGAAGGGCAAATATATAGAATCAATCTCTTTTCTGGATTGTTTTTTTGAAAACCTTATGTTAGTTTTTTATTAAAGTTTTTTTAAAATTCCCATAGTATTATGGGCATCAGCTTCTAATAATTTAATGTAGGAATGTTAGTTATAAAAAAAAGGGAAATTTGGTTTAAAATGTTATATTTGTAACAATAAAGCGTTTTAAAGTTATATTAATTAATAGTGTTGGAGAATATGAAATTCGGAATAATAAAAGAAAGAAAAAATCCACCAGACAGAAGAGTCGTTTTTTCACCTGAAGAATTATTAAGATTAAAAGAGCTTTATAATGAAGCTAGTGTAAAAGTAGAATCCTCTGATATACGGGTTTTTACTGACGAGCAATATAGTAATTTAGGGATTGAAGTTTCTGAGGACTTAAGTGATTGTGATGTTTTATTTGGAGTAAAAGAAGTTCCAATTGAAAACTTAATTGCTGATAAGTCTTATTTCTTTTTTTCGCATACGATAAAAAAGCAGCCCTATAATAGAGAGTTATTGCAGGCAATTCTCGAAAAAAACATAAATTTTTACGATCATGAAACCATTATTGATGCCGAAAATCGAAGGTTAATAGGTTTTGGTCGCTATGCTGGAATTGTAGGTGCTTACAATAGTATTCGTGCTTTTGGAATAAAATTTGAATTATTTAAATTGCCAAAAGCGGAAACACTTTCAGGAAAAGCAGAATTGATTTCCTATTTAAGGCGAATTGTTTTTCCTCCAATTAAATTTGTGGTAACAGGTACTGGAAAAGTAGGAAGTGGTGTAAAAGAAGTTCTTGATGCTATAAAAATTAAGCAGGTTTCGGTAGATAATTATTTAACCAAAAATTATACACAGGCTGTTTATGTTCAAATCGATGTTTTGGATTACAACAAGCGAATTGATGGAAAGGTTTTGGATTTTAATGATTTTTATCAAAATCCAAAAGAATATATTTCTGATTTTGAAAGATTCACAAAAGTTTCGGATATAGTCATTACTGGGCATTTTTATGCTAATGATGCACCTGTTATTATTTCTAGAGAAATGCTAAATGCTAACGATTGCAAAATCAAAGTTATTGGAGATGTTTCCTGTGATATTAATGGTCCTATAGCCAGTACTTTGAGATCTTCAACGATTGCTGAACCCTTGTATGGTTATTTACCTTCTGAAGATAAAGAAGTCGATGTTTTTCATCCCGCTGCCATAGTTGTGATGGCCGTTGATAATTTGCCTTGTGAACTCCCTAAAGATGCTAGTGAAGGTTTTGGTGCGATGTTTATGGAACATGTAATCCCTGCCTTTTTTAATGGCGATAAAGATGGTATTCTAGAAAGAGCCAAGATGACCGAAAAAGGAAAGCTTACACCAAGATTTGCTTATTTGCAAGACTATGTTGATGGGAAATAGTTATAAATTGTTAATGTCAAACAGTAAGCATCTTTAAAATAATGATAAAGAATAAATTGAAAACCCTGCAAATCTAAAACATTGCAGGGTTTTCAATTTATAACTCATAACCCATAGCTATTTTAAATCATATCCTCGGGTTTTACCCAAGCATCAAAATCTTCTGGGGTTACATATCCCAAACGGACCGCTTCTTCTTTTAGAGTTGTTCCGTTTTTGTGGGCTGTTTGGGCAATTTCTGCCGATTTATAATAGCCAATTTTGGTATTCAAAGCGGTAACAAGCATTAATGAATTGTCAACTAATTCTTTGATACGTTTGTAGTTTGGTTCAATGCCTTGGGCGCAGTGTTCGTCAAAAGAAAGACAGGCATCGCCTAACAATCGTGCTGATTGCAAAAAGTTGGCCGCCATTAGAGGTTTGAAAACATTTAACTCATAATGACCCTGCATTCCGCCAACAGCTATAGCCACATCATTACCGATAACCTGGGCACAAACCATGGTTAAGGCTTCACATTGGGTTGGATTTACTTTACCAGGCATAATAGAGGAACCGGGTTCGTTTTCAGGAATAATGATTTCACCAATTCCCGAACGTGGCCCTGAAGCCAGCATACGAATATCATTAGCAATTTTGTTTAACGAAACTGCCAATTGTTTTAAGGCTCCATGAGATTCTACGATTGCGTCGTGAGCCGCCAAAGCTTCAAATTTATTCTCGGCGGTTACAAATGGATTTCCGGTGAATTCAGCTATATATGCTGCTACTTTTTTGTCATATCCTTTGGGAGTATTCAATCCGGTTCCGACAGCTGTTCCGCCTAATGCAATTTCGGATAAATGTGTCAGAGTATTTTTTACCGCTTTTAAACCGTGGTTTAGTTGGGCAACATAACCAGAGAGTTCTTGGCCTAAAGTTAGGGGAGTGGCATCCATAAGATGTGTCCGACCAATTTTTACGACATTTTTAAATTCAACTGCTTTTGCCTGAAGTTTATCTCTTAATTTCTCAATTCCTGGAATCGTAATTTCTACGACCGCTTTGTATGCTGCAATATGCATTGCTGTTGGGAAAGTGTCATTAGAGGATTGTGATTTGTTGACATCATCATTGGCTTTTATAAATTGTTCCCCCTCGCCAATAGAAAAACCTTTTAGTACCTGAGCTCTATTTGCAATTACTTCGTTTACATTCATGTTGCTTTGGGTTCCTGAACCGGTTTGCCAAATGACCAAAGGGAACTGATCATCCAATTTTCCTTCTAAAATCTCGTCACAAACGGCTGCAATAGCGTCACGCTTTTCGATGGGTAAAACACCTAAATCACAGTTGGTATAAGCGGCAGCTTTCTTTAGATAAGCAAAACCTTCGATGATTTCTTTTGGCATCGAAGCCGATGGTCCTATTTTGAAATTGTTTCTGGAACGCTCCGTTTGTGCTCCCCAGTATTTTTCGGCAGGAACTTGCACTTCACCCATGGTGTCTTTTTCTATTCTGAATTTCATTTTCATGTTTTTTAGAAATACGGTTATTAGAATATTGGATTCCTAGCCCCGATAATAGTGGAATCTTTTTTGTTTTTTCTTAAAGACAAAAAGATTAAAACGTCCCGAGGCATCGGGAGCATGGAAAAGCTCCTCAAATTGTATCTAAATTTACGTATAAATACTATTTTATGAAAATTGATTTGGTTTTTTATTGCTAAGAAAAGATATTAAACCTACATTTGTGGCTACATTCAAAAATTCCGGAAAACATGTTTGAATTTTCACAGTATTTAGGCTTTTTACTTTTCTTAACCATTCTTACTATAGGATTTTGGTTAATGTTTTTCTTAGTAGGTTTCGTTCAATATTGGATTGGAGGAGCTTTATGGGAAATATATAAAGAAAGAAAAGCAAAGAAAGAACAATCGGTTTAATCTGATCGTTTAATAAAAAAAGGACCCGTTTTTGCGAGTCCTTTTTTTTTGTTCTAATAATATTTCCTTGCTCTATTTTTACTAATAGCTAAGTGTAAAAAATATAACTATGATTCTATAAAAAAAGGACTCGTTTTCACGAGTCCTTTTTGTTTATCCTGGAAATCCACCGCCATCATTTTCTTCATTATTTTTAGGGGCATTCTTATCTCTATCGGTTTTCTTTTTGTTTATTCTGTAAGTGAATGACAAATTAAATTGTCTTTTTCTCCATTGCATTTCACCGTATGAACTTACACTTGGCAAATTGGTTTCTGATTTCATTTTTCTTGTGTTGAAAATATCACTTACGTTAAAAGCGATTGTAGCCTTGTCTTTCAAGATATCTTTACTAAACGCAGTGTTGATACCGTACATGCCTAAACTTCTACCTTGAGCGGTGTTACTAGGGCCAAAGTACATTCCGTTTGCTTGCCACTCAATTTTATAAGGTAATGTCAAACGAGAGTTGATTCGAGCAAACCATGAGAAAGCTTTATTGTCAAGATTTTGAGTAACGACTTCGTTTTGTGAATTCGTGTAAACAAATTCTCCTGTTGTATTGGTATTGTAAAGATTGAAACTACTGTTTATTTTCCATTTCTTAATTGGGCTGTAATTTAAAGTAAATTCAAATCCAAATTTCTGTTCCTTTCCTATGTTGATAGGTGTACTAAGAATTACAGGAGTATCGCCTACAAATTCGCCACTTTCAAAACGTACAAATGAAAATACATCAGTAGTGTTTTCAAAATACATCGAAGTATTGAATGTTACTTTATCCCAACGTTTGATAAATCCTAAGTCAAATTTATCAGTTAATGAAGGATCCAAATCTGGGTTACCTTTAAAAATATTAATGTTACTTGAAATGTTAGGAGTAGGATCTAAAAAACGACCTCTAGGTCTAGATAAACGCTTGCTGTAACTTAAAGATACACTACTTTCATCCGAAATTTCGTAATTAACAAAAGCACTTGGGAAAAAATTACTGTATTTTTTATTGTTAAGTTCATTAGTCTCTAATAAGTTAACATCGATATTGGTGTCTTCCCAACGCAAACCAAATAAATAAGAAAATTTGCTTACTTTGAAACCATATTGGGTATAAAACGAATTGATTTTTTCTTTATATTCTAATACATTTGATAGGTAATCTCCAACAGCATTTCCATTTTCAGAGGAGAAAATATTATAATCTTTGTTCAAATTGTTGAAATTCCCTTTGTATCCTGCTTCAAATTGACTGTCCTTTCCAATAGGTAAAACATAATCAGCTTGAAATTGAAACTGTTTTTGCTCCTCATCATTAAGTGTGGTACTATAAGAAGATTCATTAGGGAAAGTGACATTGACACCATTGATAATTGAATTATCATTATTGTCGCTTTTAGAAAATGAACCGTCAACTGTTAATTTGTGCCCTTTATCATTGAAGTTTTTGATGAAGTTAGAAGAAAATTCAATGTCTTTTCCGTTATCTTTTCCATTATTCAAACGGTAATTTAATGAAGTGAAATTTAGATTGTTATCAAAATTATTATAGTTCACTAAGCTTTCGTCACTTCCTCTATTTTCTCTGTAACTAATAGAGTTGGTCCAAAATGTAGTTGGGTTTATTGCCCATTCAACACCAGATTTTGTGCTGATTCCTTTTCTAGTTCTGTCAGTACTACGGTCTTCGTAAATGTATTTGTTAACAGAACCATCAGGGTTAAAATATTTGGAATTAGTTTTTCCACCACCTTCATTTATTCTGTAATTGTAACCGGTAGAAGTAAAGTAGTTCAAATTCTCTGTTTTGTAATTTAAGTTTGCACTTAAACCATAGTTTTCAGGAATCCCTGTCGAAGCTATAAATGTTCCGTTAAAACCTTGATTCTTTCCTTTTTTTAGGATAATATTCAAAATTCCGGCTCCACCTTCAGCATCATAACGAGCAGATGGATTTGTAATTACTTCTACTTTATCAATTGCATCAGCAGGAATCTGGCGCAAAGCTTCGGCCATATTTAAAGCGTTTGAAGGACGACCATCAATAAAAATACGAACATTGTCGCTACCTCTTAAACTTACGTTTCCTTCAACATCAACCGAAACCGAAGGAACATTTTCTAAAACATCACTTACCGTTCCACCTTTTACAAGCATATCCTGACCTACGTTGTAAACTTTTTTGTCTAATCTAATTTCAACTGTAGATTTCTCAGCACGAATAACTACTTCGTTTAATTGTGCAGCATCTTCATCCAAGGCTATTTTGCCAAGGTTGGTACTTGTTTGAAGATTTTTTTGTTTGATCTCATTAACTTTGAAAGAAATAAATTCAAATTTTATATCATAAACTCCAGGAATCACATCTATTGCAAATTCTCCCTTTGCATTTGTGATAGCGCCTGCAATCGCTTTTGGATTTTTTGAATTTATAAGGGTTACCGTTGCATATTCGAGAGGTTGTTTACTTACTTTTTCAATAACGACTCCAGTAATTTTTATTCTATCTTTTGATGGTGCATTTTGCTGGGCAAAACTAATCAGAAATACAAAAAAGAGGCTAATTGAAAAAAAGTATTTTAACTGCTGTTTCATTTTGGGTTAAATTAAAATTATGACGATAAGATTGTTAAATTCGACTTTGGTTTAAAGAGCAAATCATAATATTATGTTAAATCATTTCTCTGTGGTTTAAATGAAAGTGTTTAGTTTGTCTAAGTCTCTACCAATGATTGCTTTGTCTTCTTTTATCACGATAGGTCTTTCTATAAGAATTGGGTTTGAAACCATTGCTTGAATGATTTCAGAATCAGTAAGTTCTTTGTTTTTAAAGTTTTCTATCCATATTTTTTCTTTTTTACGAACTAATTCCAACGGTTTAATACCTAGTTTTTTAAGGATAGCTACTAATTCGTCAAAGCTTGGAGGATTTTCCAAATAATTAATTACTTCATATTCTAATCCGGATTGTGTCATGAAGGCTAAGCAATTTCTTGATTTTCCACAACGCGGATTATGGTATATTTGTATCATTTGTATTATTTTTTAGAAGTTATAGAAAATTGAATTTTTAAAAGTAATTTTAGAAGAAACAAAAATAGACTTTGATAGTCGAATTACAGAATTATAAATTAAATATTAACAGATGTTTATAGAGCAAGGTGTAAATTCAGAGAATGAGTTTTGGAAGTATTTAATGGGGTTGGGGTTAATTTTTGTGGCTTCAATTGCAGGCCAGATTCCTTTATTGTTAGCGGTTTTTTATGAAACAATTTTAAACGGGAAACCCTATCCTTCAGATAATGATCAATTGATGCGTTTTTTTGAGCCCAATTTGTCTCTGTTTCTAATTCTCATATCCTTTGTGTTTACTTTATTGGGGATTTTCTTTGTAATTCGTTATTTGCACAATCAAACGATACTTTCGGTTACGACATCAAGAAAAAAAATAGATTGGAATAGGGTGTTTTTTTCCTTTTCTATTTGGGCTGGTTTCACGATTATTTCCACTTTGTTTTTTTATATCTTTAGTCCTGATAGCTTTGTGATCAATTTTAAACCGGTGCCTTTTGCGATATTAGTTGTAATCGGATTGTTTTTAATTCCAATTCAAACTAGTACTGAAGAATATGTTTTTAGAGGCTATTTGATGCAAGGCTTTGCTAATCTGGCTAAAAATAAATGGGTTCCATTAGTATTGACTTCTGTTTTTTTTGGAGCCTTGCATTTTTCGAATCCCGAAGTTTCCAAGATGGGAAATATTATTTTTGTGTATTATATTGGAACAGGTTTTTTTCTTGGAATAATTACTATGATGGATGAAGGAATGGAGCTTGCTTTAGGCTTTCATGCTGCCAATAATCTGATCGGTGCTTTGTTAGTTACTTCGGATTGGTCAGCATTTCAAACCCATTCTATTTTTAAGGATATTTCTGAGCCTAAAGCAGGTTTAGATGTAATTATGCCGGTAGTTTTAATTTACCCATTACTTTTGTATATCTTTAGTAGAAAATACCAATGGACCAACTGGAAAGAAAAATTAACTGGAAAAATTGATGTACAGTAGCCTAACAATAAACTAAAAAGAATCCCAACAATATGAAAAAAGTGACTCATAATAGTGTACATAATTTTTTTAAGCTGAATGGGTCTCATCTGGACAAAGAAGAATTATGTGAAGCTGCATATTGTTTGATTAAAGAGGGAGATGAGTTTGAAAAAGTAACAGGAGAATTTTTGCTAGACTGGTTTGATAATAAGCCCTATATAAACTTACAAACATCAGGAACTACCGGAACTCCTAAAATTATTAGAATAAGTAAGCAAGCAATGATCAATTCGGCCTTGGCTACTGGGGATTTTTTCGAATTGAATCCTGGTGACAAAGCTTTGTGTTGTTTACCTGTTAAATATATAGCGGGTAAAATGATGTTGGTGCGAAGCATTATTTTAGGTTTGAACCTTGATCTTGTATCTCCAAATTCTTATCCGTTATCTAATAATTTGACTAAATATGATTTTGTAGCGATGGTTCCTTTGCAGGTCGAGAATTCACTTGCTGAATTGAAAAACGTTAAAAAAATGATTGTTGGAGGTGCCAAAATGAGTAAATCTCTCGAAAAAAGTCTCCTAAATGTCAATACTGATGTCTATGAAACTTATGGTATGACAGAAACAATCACGCATATAGCTGCCAAAAAAGTAGGTGATAAAGCTTTTTCTATTTTACCAAATGTTCGAATCTCTCAAAATGATAAAAACTGCTTGGTAATTGATGCTTTAAAAATATCAAATGAGTCCATCGTTACCAATGATTTGGTAGAAATACTTAGTGAGAGTCAATTTGTTTTTTTAGGACGAATTGACAATGTGATCAATAGTGGCGGCGTTAAGTTGATACCGGAACAAATTGAAGAAAAATTGTCTGCCGAGATTCAGACCCGCTTTTTTGTAGGAGGAGTTCCAGATGCCGTTTTAGGCGAAAAATTAGTTTTGGTAATAGAAGGAGAGCAGCAAGATTTGGACAAAAGCCTTTTTAAA
The DNA here is from genome assembly GCF_047344965.1 of Flavobacterium sp. W1B. Lineage (NCBI taxonomy): Bacteria > Pseudomonadati > Bacteroidota > Flavobacteriia > Flavobacteriales > Flavobacteriaceae > Flavobacterium > Flavobacterium sp. W1B. The sequence continues at coordinate 3,088,604 of NZ_CP178845.1, read as the reverse complement.
AATCTAGATAAATATGAAAAACCCAAAGAAGTATTTTATATTTCAATATTTAGTGAAACTCAAAATGGAAAAATAAAAAGAAAAGAAATTCTAGAAAGTGTTTCTAGAGAATAAAAAAAAAGGCTGTCTAGAAAGACAGCCTTTTTTTTATGAGATTATTTTTGCATTTTAAAATAATAATCTGCCGAATGTTTTCCACTTCCATAAAATAAGAAAAACGCACAAATAGCTAGAATAAATATTGCTAATAGTAAATTTTGAGAATGCATTTCGCCCATGAAATTAATAATAATAGCGCCAATTAATATGGGTAATTGTGCAATAATAGCCCATCTTGTTAGTAATCCAAATGCAATCATAATTCCTCCGATCATATGAGCCGGAGCGATGTAGTGAACCAGAAACATTCCGCCTCCAATTTTGTCAATTGGAGATATCAAATCTGATAAATATTGAATGTTTGTAATAAAGTTAACTCCCTTGACAAACAAAAATACACCAAGTGCAATTCGTACTAAATCTAAAGTGAAATAAGTGTGCGCATTAGCCCATTTATTTAAATCTTTTACGGTATTCATATCGGTTTGGTTTTGAAATTCTTACACTAAGTTAATGATTTTTAGTTAAATAAGATTGTTTTGTTAAATATGTTTTCTATAATACAGGAAAATTATTGTCTTAATCTTGTCAAATAACAATTAAGTTTTTTATAATAAGTAAACAAAAAAAAAAATTTAATCAAACGTTTATTTATTGAAAGCGTAATTAAACTTTAAACCAAGAGTATTTTCAGCATGACCCTTGCGAAGAAAATTGGTTAAATTCAAAGTGATTCCTAAATTTTTATGTCCATGACAGATCGGTAAATATTTACCGATGTATAATCCAGAGCAGGATCCAAATTGGGCATTACCATTATATTCAGAAACAAAACCAAGTCCTATGGAATTATTTTCGTCCGAAATTGCATATCCAACTCCTGTTTCTGCTCCCAAAAACCAATCGTGTTTAAAATTGAATTGTACATTTGGTTTAATGGCAATGATACTAAAGTTTCGATGCGAAGCTCTTTCTTTAACTGAATTAGAAGTGTCGGGGAGGTTTCTAGCAAAACGATAATCGTAGTCTACCTTAATACCAATCTCGGTTTTTGGAGATATTTTTTTAAAGGCTCTAAAATTAACCCCAATTGCATATCGATGTGTTCTATACATTTGAATATGGACAGGCAATGATACATTAACTCCGGCTTCCATTAAGATTGATTTGTTCTTCTCTATACTAATTTTATTCTCATCTGTTTGTTGTGCAATACATAATTGAAAAACTAACAGCATGATAATCATAGATATATTAGATGTAGTTTTCATTTTATTTTAGGTATTAAATTATCCAAATAATAATTTGTTAATTTTCCTGTATAAAAAGAGGTCATAATTGAAAAATACAGTTTTATTTTGCATTTTTCAATCCTTAGTAGCGAGTAATAAAGGTATGAAAAAACATAGTTAACTGTCTGTTAATGAGTGTTAAACTTGGTTTTTGGGAAGTGTGTTTTTAAGAGAAATAAGAAATGGATTGCGATTATTATTTAGATAGAAACCCGATTTATGTTTATAAAGAAAGATTGAGCAAATACAAGGAACAGCAGTATTTTTTTTTGAATATTTATTAGAAATGACAGCTTTGTGTTTTTACCGAATTACCCACTTTATTTTCTATTTTGAGTTGTTATCTCTTGCAAACGAGTAGCAGTTTGGAGTTTAAACGTATATTAATTTTTAGTTTCTATTAATACTTTCTCGAAAGCTTTTCTTGCGCTCCCTCTAAAATATACCTCGCCACAAAGAGTATAACCTTGTTTTTCGAAAATCTTCAGCATTGCAATATTGTCAAAATTAGTATCTGCTTTGATGCTGTAAATGTTATTATTAAGAGCAAAATCTTCGATGAATGCTAATAGTTTTTTAGACAAACCTTTTCCTAGATAATTTTCTGAAATGGCTATTCGATGAATTACTACAAAATCAGCATTCGTTAGCCATTCTCCTTCTATTTTGGCATAAGCTGGCTCGTCATTAATAATTACGGCACTATAGCCTATGATGGTATCGCCTTGGGTTAAAACAAATCCTGCATTTTTTTCAATGTCATTTAGTATCACTTCCGGATTGGGATAGCCATCTTGCCATTGATCGCTTCCTTCTTCTTTTCGGCGCGCAATTGCCAGTTTTAAAATGTCCCAAATTTGTGGAATTTCTGAAGTTGTAGCTTTTCTAAACTTATAATTCATTGATGAGATAGTGTTTTTTAGAATTGATTGTTTTTACTGTCTCCTGTTTGCAGTTACAAGCGGGAGATATGTTTTTACAATTCTAATTAGAAAGGTATTTACAATCTCGGTTTTCATTAATTGTAAATAAAAATTAGGGTTACAGCTAATGAAAACCGAGATTGAAATAATGTGTGACGGTAAATAAATTATTAAACCTGAATCACTCCAAGATTAAATTTCTTTTCGATAGGAGAGTGGTCGGCGGCTTCTATTCCCATTGAAATCCAAGTTCTGGTGTCTAGAGGATCAATTATTGCATCTGTCCATAATCGGGAAGCTGCATAATAAGGCGAAACTTGTTCGTCATAGCGTGCCTTAATTTTGGCAAATAATTCGGCTTCTTTGGCTTCGTCAACTTGTTCTCCTTTTGCTTTAAGCGAAGAAGCTTCAATTTGAGCCAAAACTTTTGCGGCTTGTGTTCCTCCCATAACTGCTAGTTCTGCGCTTGGCCAAGCGAATATTAATCTAGGGTCGTAAGCCTTGCCACACATGGCATAATTTCCTGCTCCATAAGAATTTCCTACAATAACCGTGAATTTTGGTACGACCGAATTACTTACGGCATTTACCATTTTGGCTCCATCTTTTATAATTCCGCCTTGTTCTGATTTAGACCCCACCATAAAACCGGTAACGTCTTGGATAAATACCAAAGGGATTTTTTTCTGATTACAATTGGCAATAAAACGGGTGGCTTTGTCAGCGCTATCGGAATAGATTACGCCTCCAAATTGCATTTCGCCTTTTTTGGTTTTTACCACCTTTCTTTGATTGGCAACAATTCCAACAGCCCAGCCGTCGATTCGTGCATAACCGGTGATTATTGTTTGGCCATAGCCATCTTTATAAGCTTCAAATTCTGAATTGTCAACAAGGCGATTGATAATTTCCATCATATTGTACTGCTCATTACGAGCCTTTGGCAAGATACCATAGATGTCTTTTTCGTCTAAAGCTGGTTTTTCAGGCTTCACTCGGCTGTAGCCGGCTTTGTCGAAATCACCAATTTTATCAACTATATTTTTTATTTTGTCTAAGGCATCTTTGTCGTCTTTAGCCTTATAATCTGTAACTCCCGAAATTTCGCAATGCGTTGTGGCTCCGCCCAATGTTTCATTATCGATAGTTTCGCCAATGGCGGCTTTTACTAAATAGCTTCCAGCCAGGAAAATGCTTCCTGTTTTGTCAACAATGATGGCTTCGTCACTCATAATAGGCAAATAGGCTCCACCTGCAACGCAACTTCCCATGATAGCCGAAATTTGGGTGATTCCCATACTGCTCATTTGGGCATTATTTCTAAAGATGCGACCAAAATGTTCTTTGTCAGGGAAAATTTCATCTTGTAGTGGCAAATAAACACCGGCACTGTCTACCAAATAGATTATTGGTAAGCGATTTTCCATCGCAATTTCTTGAGCTCTCAGGTTTTTCTTAGCGGTAATTGGGAACCAAGCGCCAGCTTTTACAGTGGCATCGTTAGCAACAACGATACATTGTTTTCCTTTGATGTATCCTATTTTTACAACAACGCCTCCCGAAGGACAGCCACCGTGTTCGGCATACATTCCTTCTCCTACAAATGCTCCAATTTCAATACATTCAGCGTTAGCGTCAAGTAAGTAATCGATTCGTTCGCGTGCGGTCATTTTACCTTCGGCATGCAATTTTTCAATTCTTTTCTCGCCACCTCCCAATTTCACTTTAGTAAAATTTTTCTTTAATTGGGATAATAGAAGTTTATTGTGGTCTTCGTTTTTGTTGAAGTTTAAATCCATGATAATGTAATGTTTGTAAGAAAATAGATTGCTAAAGTACGAAATCCGTTGAAATAATTCAATAAATTGACTGATTTAGAATCGAAAATTGACATAAATGCAAAAAAAGAAAACAGGGAGTTTATTTCTGTTTTCTTTTTTGTTAGTATCGTTTGTAAAATAAATGCTTATTTTTTTGAATCGTTGACCAATCTTTTTAAGATGGCCCATTGTTTTAATGCGTCTCGAGCTTCTACGGCTGGGTATCCCAACACAGTTTTACCGGCGGCTACGTCACAGGTAACTCCGGAACCTGCTCCTACAATTGCACCATCGCCTAATGTTGCATGGTCTTTAATAGAAGCGCTTCCGCCAATAATCACACCATTTCCTAGAGTTACTGAACCAGCTAGTCCGCTACTTCCTGCCATGATGCAAAAACGGCCTAGTTTGCTATTGTGTCCTATTTGTACTAAATTATCTATTTTGCAACCATCACCAATAATTGTAGAGCTAAATTTCCCTCTATCTACACAGGAATTTGCGCCTATTTCAACTCCATTACCAATAATCACATTTCCAATTTGCGGTATTTTGACTAATCCTCTTTCTGGGCAAGGGCGAAAGCCAAATCCATCGGCTCCAATAGTTGCATTGGGATGAATAATACAATCAGTACCGATATGGCAACGCTCTCTAACCACGGTTCCGGACCAAATTACCGTATTTTTACCTATGGTACATTCATCAAGAATAGTCACATTAGGATAAATAGTTGTGTTTTCTCCAATTTTAACTTTAGGACCAACGTATGTTCCTGCACCAATTTTTGAACCAACTCCAATAATTGCCGATTTATCTATAACTGCCGTTGGGTGAATGTCGATATAGAATTCAGGCATAGGATGTGCAAAAAGATTTAGTACTTGTGACATTGCTAAATCTGCATTTTTTACTTTTATAAAAGCTCTGTTGTCTCCGGGTTCAATCGAAATGTCTTCGTTTACAACAGCTACACAAGCTTTAGAGCTTGACCAAAGTCTCTCGTATTTTTTATTACCTATGAATGAAATTTCAGTTTCCATAGCAACTTCCAATTGTTCTGGTGCTGTTATAGATTGCAGGGTATTACCTAAAATGGTTCCTTTAAGGACTTCATTAATTTCTTGGACTGAATAGGATTTCATTAAGTGTATGTTAGATTTTGGATTAATATTTTTCAAATAAAATGATTTAGGCTTGTAATTCCTAATATTTGCAGATTCTTTAACAACAATAAAATGATATCGTTATAATTTTTTAAAATAGATATATAAGATTGGTAATTGTTAAAGGAATATTTTGGATCAGAATAGTGATTCCTGTTCTATTTTTACAGAAATATCTTGCTTTTTAATTTGAGAAAGCTGTTTTTGATCTCTTTTGCAGAAATAAACATTAACCATAGCTTATTCTGAATTTTCTGATTAATAGCAATAAAAAATCCTATTAGTTAGCATTTTTGCTTACTAATAGGATTGTAATTGTTTAATAAAATAATTTATTCGTCTTCTTCTTTTTGTCCCATCATCATTAGATAAGCTTTTAAGAATTCATCAATTTCGCCATTCATTACTCCATCAACATTGCTGGTTTCGTAACCTGTACGGACATCTTTTACCAGTTTGTAAGGTTGCATAACGTAATTCCTAATTTGGGAACCCCATTCTATTTTCATTTTTCCGGCTTCAATATCGGCGCGTTGTGCTTGTTTCTTTTTTAACTCAATTTCGTATAATTGAGAGCGTAACATTTGCATGGCACGTTGCCTGTTGTCTTGTTGTGAACGCGTTTCCGAACATTGAATTTGAATTCCGGTAGGTTTATGAAACAACTGTACTTTGGTTTCCACCTTGTTCACATTTTGCCCACCAGCACCGCTAGATCTTGAAGTTGTAATTTCAATATCGGCGGGATTAATGTCAATTTCGATACTATCATCTACAAGCGGATACACATAAACCGAAGCAAAAGAGGTATGTCGTTTGGCATTACTGTCAAATGGAGAAATACGCACCAATCGATGTACGCCGTTTTCGCCTTTTAAATAACCAAAGGAATAATCACCTTCAAATTCCAATGTTACGGTTTTTATTCCGGCAACATCACCTGCTTGAAAGTTTAGTTCTTTTATTTTGAATCCATATTTTTCGCCCCACATCATGTACATACGCATCAACATAGAAGCCCAATCACAACTTTCGGTTCCACCAGCGCCGGCTGTTATTTGTAAAACAGCACTTAGGGTGTCTCCTTCGTCCGAAAGCATATTTTTGAACTCGATGGCTTCAATATGATTTTCGGTAAGTGTATATTGTTCGTCCAGTTCTTCTGCTGTGAGTTCTCCCTCTCGGTAAAACTCATAAGCCAATTGCAATTCGTCAGTCATTTCGACTGCCTTATTGTAATCTTCGATCCATTTTTTCTTGTTTCTAAGATTTTTTACAATTAATTCGGCTTCTTTGGCGTTATTCCAAAAGTCAGGAGCAAAAGTTTTTTCTTCTTCGTTAGAAATCTCAATTAGTTTGGCATCAACGTCAAAGATACCTCCTCAACGCACCAAGGCGCTCTACAATACCTTTTATTTGTTCGGTAGTTGTCATAAATTATGTAATTTTGTGACGCAAAAATAAGAAAATTTTTCGCTTAGGAGCAAGTTGGACTTGTTTGGATTAAAATAAAAATAAATAGATGGAGATAAATTTAGTTAGCGATACGATTACCAAACCAACATATGAAATGTTGCAGTATATGTTTAATGCCCAAGTGGGCGACGATGTATACAAACAAGATCCTACAGTTATTGAACTTGAAGCAAGAGTTGCTGAGATGTTTGGAATGGAAGCGGGACTATTTTTTCCATCAGGGACTATGGCGAATCAGGCGGCCATAAAATTACACACTCAACCCGGGGAACAATTGATTGCTGATAAATATGCACACGTTTATCATTATGAAGGTGGAGGTGTTTCTTTTAATAGCGGCGTTTCTTGTTGTTTGCTTGACGGAAACCGTGGAATGATTACTGCGGAACAAGTTGCTGGAGCTATTAACGATCCCGAATTTTATCACAGTCCGTTGACAAGTTTGGTATGTGTTGAAAATACAACCAATAAAGGTGGCGGTGCTTGCTATGAATTGGAAGATTTGCAAAAAATAAAAGAAGTATGTGTTGCTAATAATCTAAAGTTTCACATGGATGGCGCCCGAATTTGGAATGCCTTGGTTGCCAAAAAGCAAAATCCGAAGTCTTTTGGGAAAATATTCGATACTATTTCGGTTTGTTTTTCAAAAGGTCTTGGAGCTCCTATAGGCTCCATGTTGTTAGGGGATAAGGCGACGATTCATCGTGCTTTAAGAGTTCGAAAAATATTAGGAGGAGGAATGCGACAAGTGGGTTATCTTGCAGCTGCCGGAATTTATGCTCTAGACCATAATTTAGGGCGTTTGGCAGAGGATCATCGTAGAGCAAAAGAATTGGCTGAAGTACTTAGTAAAGTAAGTTGGGTAGCTACTGTTGAGCCGGTTGAAACCAATATTTTGATTTTTTCATTAGCCCCTCATTGCAGCGATCAGTTGTTGATTGAAAAGTTAAAACAAAAAAATATTTCAATAAGTTCTATGGGACATGGTAAACTTAGGATTGTAACGCATCTTGATTACAGAGAAGTTATGCATACGTATGTGCTGGAAACTTTAGCAAAATTAACTCTATAGCTATTAAAAAACCCAATCAAAATTTGATGTTTTGATTGGGTTTTTAATTTTTTTATAAAAAGAGTTTAACTTTATTTTGACTCAGCGGCATTTTTATCCATTTTGTCCAGCATCTCAATAATTCGGTCCAATTTTTCTACCTCAAGTCGGTTCAGGACCAATGTCAATGCTTCAATTTCTCTTTTGGCCTCAATGTTGGTTTGGTAATCAGCCTGAGCTTGAATTCGATCTCTTTCACTTTGTCTGTTTTGTGACATCATGATGATTGGAGCGGCATAAGCTGCTTGGGTCGAGAAAACAAGATTGAGCAAGATAAAAGGATAGGCGTCCCAATGGTATATAAAACCAACAAGGTTTAATCCCATCCAGAGCAATACCAAAACAGTTTGGAGAATAATAAATTTCCAAGAACCCATACCTTTAGCCACTGAATCTGCCAAGCGGCTACCAAAGCTTAATGCTTCAGTATGTCTCTGGTGCCAAGTTTTATGAGTTGCCATATTGATTTATTTGAATAAATTATCCATACCAGGGATCATTGGCATATCCATTTTAGCAACAGCATCAAGTTCCGCTTCATTTACTTTAGTGGCTTTTTCGATGGCTTTGTTTAATACTAAAATGATATAATCTTCCAATTGCTCTTTGTCTTCTAATAATTCATCTGCAATTGTGATCGCCTTAATTTTTCTGTTGGCAGTTATGGTTACTTTTAATAAACCGTCAGTGCTTTGCTCGTCAACTAAGACAGTATCCAAACGTTTTTTCGTTTCCTCGATTTTATTTTGGGTTTCTTTTAATTTTCCCATCATTCCCATTAAATCCATTTTGCTATTTTTTTAAATTATTTAAATACGAAATTACTATATTTGATACAATAATCAATTTATTAGATGAAAAATCGAATCGTTTTAAGCTGTCTTTGTGCTATTTTTGTAACTTCTTTTACAAATATGAAAGCACAACAAATGACAGAAAAGATACAGCCGCCAGTTGCTAAAATTATACCTACTAAGTTAGAAAAGTTCGGAGATGTAAGAATCGATGATTATTTTTGGTTGAATGATAGAGAAAATCCCGAAGTAATTGATTATCTGAATAAAGAAAATGAGTATTATCAAAAGATGACGGCTCATACTAAAGATTTTCAAAAAGATTTATTTGAAGAAATGAAATCTAGGATTAAGGAAGATGACGAATCTGTCCCTTATCTTTATAATGGCTATTATTACATTACCCGTTTTGAAAAAGGAAAAGATTATCCAATTTATTCCAGAAAAAAAGAAAGTCTTTCGGCCAAAGAAGAAATCATGTTTGATTGTAATGAGCTTGCCAAAGATCATAAATATTTTAAATTGAGTGGATTAAGTATTAGTGTTGATAATCAATATGCTACTTATGCTTTGGATTTAGTAGGAAGACGAATTTATACGCTGCATTTCAAAAATCTTGCTACCGGAGAAATTCTAGCCGATAAAATTGAAAATGCAACAGGAAATACAACTTGGGCTAATGATAATAAGACTATATTTTATACCAGACAAGATGAAAAAACCTTGCGCTCTGATAAGGTTTTTAAGCATAAATTAGGTGATGAAACTTCAAAAGACGAACTGGTTTACTTTGAAAAAGACGATACCTATAATGTTGGTGTTGGTAAAGACAAATCAAAAAAATATATTTTCATCAGTTCTTCAAGTACTTTAACAACTGAGTTTAGAACTTTATTAGCCGATAATCCTGAAGGGAAATTTACTCTTTTTCAAAAAAGAGTAAGAGGTTTAGAATATAGTATTTCTTTTTTTGGAGATAACTTTTACATTGTGACTAATAAAGATAAGGCGACCAATTTTAAATTGATGAAAACACCGGAAACGGCAACTTCAAAAGAAAATTGGCAAGATGTTATTGCGCATAGAGAAGACGTTTTACTAGAAGATATTGATATTTTTAAAGACTTTTTGGTTGTTTCAGAAAGAAGCAACGGCTTGAATAAAATTCGTATTATGCCTTGGAACGGTAAAGACGAATACTATTTGCCTTTTGAAAGCGAAACCTATACCGCTTATACGACAACCAATGTTGATTTTGATACTGATGTTTTGCGCTACGGTTATCAATCAATGGCTACGCCTGCTTCGGTAATTGATTTTAACATGAAAACCAAAGCAAAAGAAATCAAGAAAGAGCAAGAAGTACTTGGCGGTAAGTTTGATAAAAACAATTATATCGAAGAGCGTGTTTGGGCTACTGCCACTGATGGAACAAAAGTACCTATTTCTATGGTTTATAGAAAAGGATTGAAAAAAGATGCTAAGAATCCTTTGTTATTGTATGCTTATGGATCTTATGGGCATTCTATGGATGCTTATTTTTCTTCAACAAGACTTTCTTTACTCGACAGAGGTTTTATTTATGCGATAGCGCATATCCGCGGAGGAGAAGATTTAGGCAGAAAATGGTATGAAGATGGGAAATTGTTGAAAAAGAAGAACACCTTTACTGATTTTATCGATTGTTCTAAATATGTTATCGATCAAAAGTATACATCTCCAGAACATTTGTATGCCGAAGGCGGTTCAGCCGGTGGTTTATTGATGGGAGTTATTGTAAATTCGGCGCCAGAATTGTATAAAGGCGTTATTGCACAAGTTCCTTTTGTAGATGTGATGACTACAATGTTAGACGATACGATTCCATTGACCACGGGCGAATATGACGAATGGGGGAATCCAAATGTGAAAAAATATTACGACTACATGAGATCTTATTCTCCGTATGACAATGTGAAAGAACAAAATTACCCTAATATGTACGTGTCTACAGGACTTCATGATTCACAAGTTCAGTATTGGGAGCCAGCAAAATGGGTTGCCAAGCTAAGAAAAATAAAAAAAGATGCAAATATTTTATATCTTGATACTAATATGGATGCTGGTCATGGTGGGGCTTCCGGAAGGTTTGAGGCTCTAAAAGAACTGTCAAAAGAGTTCAGTTTTTTGTTAGATTTAGAGAAAATTAATAAGTAATTGGTTTTTTTGTGTTAAATTTGCAACGTATCAAAGTCAAATAAAATTGACCTAGATTAACTATTTTTTTATGAAAGAAGAAATAAACGCTTACAATAATGTTTTAGAATTAATAGGTAATACGCCCCTTATTAAGCTAAACAAAGTCACCGAAAAATTAGAAGGTAATTTCTATGCCAAAGTAGAAGCTTTTAATCCGGGACATTCCTCAAAAGACAGAATTGCACTATATATTATTGAGCAGGCAGAAAAAAAAGGAATATTATCTCCAGGAGATACCATTATAGAAACTACTTCAGGAAACACCGGTTTTAGTCTAGCAATGGTAAGTATTATAAAAGGATATAACTGTATTTTAGCAGTTAGTTCAAAATCTTCGAAAGATAAAATTGACATGCTTCGCAGTTTAGGCGCTAAAGTTTATGTTTGCCCAGCCCATGTCTCTGCCGATGACGAACGCTCATATTATAATGTTGCCAAAAGATTGCACGAAGAAACCAAAGGATCCGTTTATATCAATCAATATTTCAATGAATTGAATGTTGACGCTCATTATAAATCAACAGGACCGGAAATTTGGAAGCAAACCAACGGTAAAATCACCCATCTTGTTGCTTGTAGTGGTACTGGAGGAACAATTTCTGGGACGGCAAAATTCCTAAAAGAGCAAAATCCTAATATTAAAGTACTTGGTGTTGATGCTTTTGGTTCTGTATTGAAAAAATACCATGAAACAAGAGAGTTCGACAACAGCGAAATTTATCCTTACAGAATAGAAGGTCTTGGTAAAAACTTGATTCCATCAGCTACAGATTTTGACGTGATCGATAAGTTCATGAAAGTAACTGATGAGGAAAGTGCACACACAGCAAGAGAGATTACAAGAAAAGAAGGATTGTTTGTAGGTTACACCTCAGGAGCCGTAATGCAAGCGATAAGACAATATGCCGAAGAAGGTGAATTTGACAAAAACAGTAATGTAATTGCTATATTCCCTGATCATGGTTCTCGTTATATGAGTAAGGTGTTTAGTGATGACTGGATGAATGAACAAGGGTTCTTTGACAGTGTTAATGAAGAAGAAGCACAAAAAATTGAACTTATAAAATAGAGTTTTCTATTTTTAACTATAAAAAAAACTCCAGAGCAATCTGGAGTTTTTTGTTTTTATAACTTTTGTTATTCTGATCAAAGAGGAATTATTTAGCTTAAATTTATCCAATTATATCAGCTGTAGATTTGTGATAGTACAATTAATACAATTGCTATTAAAGCCAAAAATAGACCTAAATAATTTCTTTTGCTTAATCTTTCTTTAAATAAAAAGATTCCCGCTAAACTACCTAGAATAATTACTCCCATGTTCATTGCTGCAAAAACGGTTGATGGATTATCCGAAAAAGCTTTATGCGCTTTTAGATAGAAAAGAATATTACCAAAGTTCAAAACACCTACTAAGGCACCAAAAATGAAATTAGTGGTGCTTAATTTCGTTTTTTTGAAAACCACTTCATATACAATAACCATTGTCATTAGTGTCATTGCAATGCAAAATATGACAAATAGAGAGCTAGTATAAGGCAGCTTAGTATATAGGGAAATTTGTTTGAATAATACGTCTATAATTCCAAAACCGACCAATACTAAGGCGGGATAAATCCACTTGTTGTTGGTGTTTTCTTCCCGTTTAGACAGAATAAGTAATAAGCCAGCCAAGGCTATAAAAAATGCGATGACTTTAAGCTTGTTAAATTCTTCGCCAAATAGTAACCAAGCCGCTAATATGGGAATAAACAATGAAAGCCGCTGGGCAGCATCAGTTTTTACAATTCCCATCTGTTTTATTGATAACGCCAGAAAAAGGAATACAGCAGGAAGTAAAAAACCAAGAGAAATATAGATATTCCAAGGCGCTGTGTTGTCTATAGCCTCTAAATCAGGATTAAATGATACATAACAGAGCAGTAGTGCGAAAATATAATTCCATGTTATAATTTGCGTATTATTTACCGTGTAGTTGCGTGAAATTTTAAAAATGATTCCTACAGTTACGCTACATAAAATACTTAGGATGAGAAATAACATTATTGTCTTTTTTAGTTTAAGAATATCTAATAAAAAACTCCAGTATAACTGGAGTTTTTTTGTTTTTATAATAAGAAATGTTAAGCTTCTTCCATTGTATGGTAAACGTTCATCACATCATCATCTTCTTCCATTTTTTCAATCAATTTTTCTACATCAGCCATTTCAGCTTCCGATAGTTTTTTAGTGATTTGCGGAATTCTTTCAAATCCAGAAGAAAGTATTTCGATTCCTCTGCTTTCCAATTCTTTTTGGATGGTTCCAAAACTATTAAAAGGAGCATAGATTAAGATTCCATCTTCATCTTCAAAAACCTCTTCGGCACCAAAATCGATTAATTCTAATTCTAATTCTTCGGGATCAAGTCCGTTTGCCGGAATTCGGAAATTACAGGTATGGTCAAACATAAATTCAACAGAACCTTGCGTTCCCATCGTTCCATTGCATTTGTTAAAGTAACTTCTAACATTGGCAACAGTTCTATTATTGTTGTCAGTAGCTGTTTCAATTAAAAGCGCAATTCCATGCGGTGCATAACCTTCAAAAAGTACTTCCTTGTAATTGGCAGTGTCTTTATCTGTTGCTTTTTTAATGGCACGTTCTACGTTATCTTTAGGCATGTTGGCAGCCTTTGCATTTTGGATAACGGCTCTCAATCTAGAGTTGGCCTCCGGATTAGGTCCACCTTCCTTAACAGCCATTACGATATCTTTTCCAATTCTGGTAAATGCTTTAGCCATTGCTGACCAACGTTTCATTTTTCTACCTTTTCTGAATTCAAATGCTCTTCCCATTTCTAATTTGTTATTTTGAATTGCAAAAATACGGTTATTAGTTTTTTTACCAAAATCAAATTATCTACTTTTTGTGAAAAGAGTTCAATAATCAATCCCGAATTTTATTTAAGTGCCCTAAAATCATTCAAAATAGCGATTGCCTCATTCAAATAATGATTTTTTTCAAGTATTTTTAGTTGGTATAGATTGTTTGTTTTTTCCAATGGATGAATTGTCAAAAGATATTGATTTAGATTTGAATTGTGTATGTTTAATCCGTTCGTTTTTGAATCAAAAGCATTAACGTCTTCCCATAGGCAATTTAAATCTGTTTTTTCTTTAAAAACAGCATCAATAGTTAATGGCATTGGTAATTTTGGTTTTTTAATGATGTCATCTATTTTCGAATTTATTCTTTTTATTTCATTAAAATAGGAGTTAGAAGCGATTCTTTTCTTACTTTTTTTTGCAATTTCAAGAATCAAATTATTCTCTATAAAAGGTTTAAAATCAAGAGTTGTAATTATGCTGTCGTTTTTAAAGGCAGTAGGACTGTCAATCTCTTTTGGATAGATTGTTTCAAATATTTCAGGAAGATGTGCATTTGGAATAATCCCTATGGCTTGATCGCTTTTGCCGGTTACCCTATAAAATTTGTTAATGGTCAGTTTTACAAAATTCGTATTATCGTTTTTTTCTAATGGCAATATGGTTTGCATAGTTGCTTTGCCTAAGCTTGTATTTCCTATCAATAAAGCCCGATTGTAGTCTTGCATTATCGAGGCGAAAAACTCAGTTGCCGAAGCCGAATTATTGTTTATGAGTATGACAATAGGTCCATTATAAATCATTCCTTCATAGGGATCATTTATTAGCATTTGAGCTTGTTTATTGTCGGTAATAATAGAAATAGGACCGTAATCAATAAACATCCCTGCCAGTTTTATAGCCTCTTCGATTGAACCGCCACCATTATCGGTTATATCAATAATAAGACCTTTGATATTGTCTTTTTGTAGTTTTAATGCTTCTAAGGCTGCGTCTTCTGCAGATCCTTTTTCGCTGTTTTCTTCATAATCGGTATAAAAACTAGGGATTTTTATATAACCAAATTTATCATTTTTATGCTCAATGATAAAGCTGTAAACGGTGTTTTCTTCATCTTTCAGTAGTTGTTTTTCTACTAATACATCAAAATTTTTGCTGGAATTTCTTTTAAGTGTTAGCTTGATTTTTTTGTTGGTATCAGACAGAATCATTTTCGAAATTAGATCCAGCGTGGAACAAGAAACATCTAGTGTTTCCTTTAGATTTGAAATCGAAATAATTTGATCTCCTTTTTTTATTTTTCCGGTTTGGAAGGCGGGACCGTTTGGGTTCAACTCATAAATAATAATCTCGTTTTTTTCGTTCAAACTCACATTCATTCCTAAAGAAAGGTGCTCTTTAGATAAAGAAGCTACAAAATTAGATTTGGTATTCACGTTGAAATAGCTTGTATGTGGATCAAAATAATTGCAAAAGTAGTTGAATATGTTTTCGCTGTAATTCGTTTCATTCTGCAATAAGTTGTTTATTTTGCAAAGTTCATTCTCAATAATTGTTCTTTTAGAAGTAAATTCCAGTGTTTTAAAATTAGCTTTTATAGAGTCTAAATTTTTATGTTTTGAAGCTATATCATTGAGGATTTCATATCTTAATTTTTTTGTCAAAACTTTTTCGGTTTGATTTTCCTGCAGATAAAAAGGAAATCCTTTTTTGTTAAATCGAACGGTATCTTTCAGTTCATAATCAATGTTTATGGTGTCTATTTTTTCTAAAATAGACTTGTTTCTCAAAAGATCTTTTTTATATATCGATATGATTTCGGGGATAAAAGAGCAATTTTCAGCATTGATGAAATCGTCAATGTTGAAACGGTATTTTTCGGAGAGTGTTTGGTATTCTGATTTAAGAAAGATATTTCGGGAAGGATCCAGTTCATTGATAAAGCGATCAAACACAAAAACCGATAAACTATCGTCTATCGGTTTTGGATGAATATGCTCGCTTTGAATAAGCGTATTTATTTTAGAAATAATTTCACATGTTTTTCCGTCATTTTGAGCAAAGAGCGAAAATGTTGTAAAAACTACTATTAGTGTAATCTTTCTCATGAGTCCTACATCATCTATTACGTTTAAAATTAAGCCTTTTTTTGAAAAAAGTGACTTAAAAAAAACATAATTTTTAGATAGAGAACCTTAGTATTACTTTTTGTAAAAAGGCAATTTTACTACTTTGGCAGGAACATCATTTTTGCGGATTCTAATAAAGATATCGCTGTCAACGGCACTGTTTGCCACTGTTACATAACCTAATCCAATTCCTTTATTCATCGATGGAGACATAGTTCCCGAAGTTACAATCCCGATTACAGTTCCTGTTGCATCTACAATTTCGTAATCATGTCTTGGAACCGCACGCTCTTGCATTTCAAAAGCAACAATTTTTCGGCTAACGCCTGCTTCTTTTTGCTTTTTCAAGTTTTCAGAATTGGTAAATTCTTTTGTGAATTTAGTAATCCAACCCAATCCAGCTTCCAATGGCGAAGTGGTGTCGCTAATGTCATTTCCATACAAACAAAAACCCATTTCAAGACGTAAAGTATCCCTTGCAGCAAGTCCGATTGGTTTGATTCCAAAGGCAGCTCCCGCTTCAAAAACTTTATTCCAAATTTCTTCCGCTTGGTCATTTTTACAATAAATTTCAAAACCTCCAGAACCGGTATATCCAGTAGCCGAAATAATTACATTGTCAAAGCCAGCAAAATCAGCAACTTCAAAGTGATAGTAAGGAATAGCAGCCAAATCTATAGATGATAAAGATTGCATCGCTTCAACCGCTTTAGGTCCTTGAATTGCAAATAAAGAATACTCATCTGAAAGGTTTTTCATATCAGCTCCTACATCATTATGAGCCGAAATCCATTCCCAATCCTTGTCTATATTCGAAGCATTTACAACTAATAAATACTCTTCATCTTTCATTTTATAGATGATTAAATCATCTACAATTCCGCCATCATTGTTTGGCAAACAAGAGTATTGCGCTCTACCGATTGTCAAAGTTGAAGCATCATTAGAACAAACTTTTTGAATCAAAGCCAATGCATTTGGTCCCGTAAGCAAGAATTCACCCATGTGAGAAACATCAAAAACTCCTACGGCATTACGCACCGTTTCGTGTTCAGCATTAACTCCTTCATAAGTAATTGGCATATTGTATCCGGCAAACGGAAGCATTTTAGCTCCCAAACTTTCGTGGATGTGCGTAAGCGCAGTATTTTTCATTGTATTGTTGTATAAAATTTCAAGTGGCTAATTTATTGATTTTTTATGGAGTGGCAAAGTCAAAAAGAAACAGATTCAAACGATTTAGTTATTCTACTTTCTAAGTAATTGCTTGTTGTGTTTTTGATTGATTCTAATTTTATTTATTAACTATTTGATTGCTATTAGTTTTTGATTTTTATTAGAAACATAAAAAGATTTTTAGTTATCAAAGCTTCGATATTTCTTTCGATTAAGAACCATTTTTTAAGATTTTAATAAAACTAAAAAGGCAAATCAAACTTAGGGTTCGATTTGCCTTTTTTCGTCATTTTGTATTAATTTTAAACAATCTTAGTATTTTGCCGATTCATTCTCTTTGGGAATTGATTGCTTGATGAAGTTTCTGATGTCTTCATTGGCAGTTTCTAAATCTTGTTTTCTTAAATACATCATATGTCCGCTACGGTATCCTTTCCAACTCATTCTGTCTTTTAACTTTCCGCTAGGATCCATTTGCCATAAATTGTATTTTGAATTAAAATAGTCACAGGCACCATCATAATATCCGGCTTGAACCATTACATGCAAATAGGGGTTTTGTGCCATAGCTTGGCGCAGATTTTCCCCGGTTTTATCGTTCGAATTATCCCAAGGACGCACAGATCCAAACATATTGTATTTAAAATCGGTTTTGTAATTCAGATTATTGCGAAGGTAGATATTGATTGCAGGAGTAAAGGAGTGCAGCCAAGAAGTTAGTTCAGCATTAAAATCAGGTCCGTCACCGGCATCTTTGCGGTCAATTCCTTTATAGCGAGAATCCAATCGGCCTATAGTATATCCTTGATCTCTCAAGAGTTCTTTCCAAAAATAATTAAAAGGAACATCTAAATTATTTTGCAAAACTACTTTTTCTGAAAGTCCAGAGTAACGCGCTATTTTAGCAGCTATTTCTTTTCTTTTTTGTTCATCCAAAGATCCACCTTTGCTTAATGCAGGTAGCAGTTCATTGATGGTAAAATCTTCTACTTCCGGCAACATTGCTGTCAAATCTTTATTCTGTAAATCAGGACTCAGTGTTTTATGATACCAGGCTGTAGCTGCAAAATAGGGCAGTTTTAGTGCAGCATCCGATGCCACTCCACGAGCTATTCCTAATTCAGTTGGTGATACTAAAATAACTCCATTGAGATACATCCATTCGCTGTTTTGTAATTCAAGAGCCAGTCCAGAAACGCGGGTTGTACCGTAGCTTTCACCAATCAGATATTTTGGCGATGCCCAACGGTTGGTACGTGTTACAAATCCGCCAATCCAGTCGGCTAGGTATTTAATATCGGCATTTACGCCAAAAAATTTCGTAGTTGGTATGTCTTTGCTTGTTGCTCTGGAATAGGCGGTGTTAACAGGATTTACAAAAACAATATCGGCAACATCCAAAATGGAATATGGATTTTCCTTAATTCCATAAGGTTGCAAAGGATAGCCTTCGTCATCTATATTAATTAAACTTGGACCTGTGTACGCAATTTGCATCCAAACTGAAGCAGAACCAGGGCCACCATTGAAGGAAATTACTAGCGGACGAGCGGCACGATTTTTAACATCGGTGCGCTCATAATAAGTATAGAATAATCCTGCAATTGCTTTCCCGTCTTCGTCCCAAACCGGCATCGTACCTGTGGTTGCTTTGTAGGGAACTTTTTGCCCTTTTATCGTAGTGGTATGCTCTGTGACAACATTTTGGTCTGGATTAAAAACTAAATTAGAGGCCGAATTATTTTCTTTAACAGCTTCTTTTGACTCTTTTGGCTGTGAACTGGATTGTTGGGCATTAGAAGTCTTAATAAATCCAACTAAGATTAATAAAAATAATGTTTTTTTCATAAGATTGTTTAACTGGTTTATGGAAAGTTAAATTTTAGGTTACTAAAGTATTGTTTTTTAAAGGAACGACAAAAAAGCCGGCGCATATTTGTAAGAAATGATGATGGATTTTGATTTAGTTAAACGAATCGATATTCTTATTAAATAGGCTGATTTTGTTTACTAGATCGGTTGGTTTTCATTTAATGTCGTAATTTTATACAAACAAAATTCCATGACGAATCTGATTTATATTGACAGAAAAGAAATCCTTAAACGCTACAAACCGATTGACAAACATACACACAAAGGCATTCAAGGGCATGCATTAATTATTGCGGGAAGTTATGGGAAAATGGGGGCAGCGGTGCTGGCTTCCAAAGCATGTCTCAAAACCGGCTGTGGATTAGTGACTGCTTTTGTTCCAAAATGCGGTTATGAAATTGTTCAAATCTCCATTCCGGAAGCGATGGTTTTGACGGATGTTGCAGAAAATTTCATCTCGGATATAATATTCGAAATCAAACCGCAAGCCATCGCAATTGGACCCGGTCTAGGGCAGGGATTAGTAACCCAAAATGCATTTCATGAATTTCTAAAAACCAATAGAATACCTTTGGTTACAGATGCCGATGCCTTAAATATTTTATCTCTAAATAAATCTTGGCTTTCTTTATTAGCCCCCAAAACTATTATTACGCCACATCCCAAAGAATTGGAAAGATTGATAGGGAAGTGGAATTCGGACGAAGAAAAATTTGAGAAAACGAAAGCTTTTTCTAAACAATATGACTTGATTGTGGTGATGAAAGGCGCACCAACGCATATTATTGACGGCGAAACGATTTATGAAAACACTTCAGGTAATGCGGCATTAGCCACGGCGGGAAGTGGCGATGTACTGACAGGAATGATTTGCAGTTTATTGGCGCAATCTTACGAGCCAATCCAAGCCGCGATTTTGGGCGTTTATCTTCACGGATTGACTGCCGATATCGCTTTACCCGAAACAGGGTATCAGTCTTTTATTGCTTCGGATATTATTTCGAATATCGGTAAAGCTTTTTTGAGTATTGAAGTATAAAAAAAGCCCTTAAAAAAGGGCTTTAGGAATTATAGTTGTAAACTGTTGAATAGATCAATCAGTTTTGTGTCAGATGGCCAGGGTGCACGAGCACTAATAATATTTCCGTCTGGATCAATAAGGATAAAGGTTGGGACTCCTTGGACAGCATAATCTTTGATGAAGGTTGAATCCCATTCATTTTCTGCTAATAATTGAATCCCGCTCAATTGTTTTTCTTTAACAAATTTTGACCATTTTTCTTGATCTTTTTTTGAATCTATCGAGATACTTACAAACTCGATGTTTTTGTCTTTATATTGTTCTTCCACTTTTTTAAGAAATGGAATTTCCTGAATGCATGGCCCACACCAAGTCGCCCAAAGATCTATATAAATGTATTTTCCTTTTAGACTCTCCAAAGAAGTTTTTCCTCCTTTTTGATTTTCATAATCAAATTTTGGAGATGGATTACCAGGTTTTAATGCATTGGTTGCTTTGTAATTTTGAGTGAGTATTTCTTTTAATTTTGGATCTGTTACAATAGCAGAAAATTCATTGTATGTTTTTTCGTAATTCGGATTATCCATACTGATATCTGCTATTGAGTTTTTAATTAGACGATTTTTTATGTTTTGACTTTTGAGAGCTTTGATTTCTGGAATTGCATTCTTCGCTGTAATGAACCAACTAGTGCTGTCCCCTTTTATGTTTTTATAGAATTTGGAAAATACTATTACCTTGTATTCACTTGAAAATAAATAGTCAGAATTATTATCTAGGTCAATTGTTTCGTCAATTTTAGGGAATGTTTCAGAAACTTTAAATCCATCCAATCCAGCGTAAATAGAATGATTTTCTTTGTAAATAAATAAATGTTTCTGTTCTAAATAATGGATATTTCTGGCTTCTTTTTCTTTGAAATTATTATCAGTAAATTTTGTTTTGCCATATAAAGTAATTACTGAATTTTTGATTTCTTTGAGTTTTTTTAAAAAAATATTTTCGTCCAATTTATAAAGATCATAATCTGGAATTTGAGTAGTTATATTTGATTTTTCAGCCAAGTATTGATTTTCGATACTTCCTTTGCCGGTATATTTTAAGCTGCGGTTAAAAGCGTTATCATCAGCAATAATTGTTAGTTTTGTTCCTTTTGATAGATATATAGGATTACTGTTTTGGGTAGTTTCAAGGGTGTAAATTCCATCATATTGGATAGTTAAGTTTGCTGAAAAACTCCCGTCAGCTTTTAATTTGATTTCTTTCTCAAATGATTCACCTTTAATGCTAATTATCCCTTTTTCGGTATTTGTAATTTTTCCCGAAATTGTTATTAACTCATTTGAAGTTGTGAATGAGGCTAAAACTAAAATTAGCAATAAATAGAGAGTTTTTTTCATAGCGGGTTATTTTAGGGTTACTCAAATATAAAACAATTCCTATAAAAATTAGTATTTATTTTTTAGAAATAAAAATAAAATATTGATGTTTAGTTTCATAATTTAAAGATTGATATCGCTTTGCCTGAAACAGGCTATCAGTCTTTTATTGCTTCGGATATTATTTCGAATATTGGAAAAGCCTATTTGACTTTGGAAAATTGTCAGAAATAGCGGCACGAGCTATAAAATCCAACGCAGTTATTTGTAAGTTTGTAATGGCGTAAAATGTGCCATTAAAATTAGATTATGGAAAATAACCCCCATCTAAGAACTGTAAACGTCACGCGTTATATTAGCCCTTTGCGAGAAGGCGGTTCGTTGCCGGCATTGGCAGAAGCCGATGATGATTTTAAATATGTCCTTAAATTTAAGGGAGCCGGTCATGGCGTAAAAGCCTTAATTGCCGAATTGATAGGTGGCGAAATTGCCCGAGTTTTAAAATTGCAAATTCCCGAGTTGGTCTATGCTAATCTCGATGAAGCTTTTGGACGAACAGAGGCCGACGAAGAAATTCAAGATTTATTACAAGGGAGTCAGGGACTTAATTTGGCATTGCATTTTTTATCGGGAGCCATTAATTATGATCCAGTGGTAACGGTTGTTGATGCAAAATTGGCTTCGCAAATAGTTTGGTTGGACGCTTTTATAACTAATGTGGATCGAACTTTTAGGAATACGAATATGTTGGTTTGGCATAAGGAATTATGGCTGATAGACCATGGTGCTTGTCTTTATTTTCATCATTCTTGGTCTAATTGGGAAAAACATGCCAGAAGTCCATTTGCTCTTATAAAAGACCATGTGTTGTTGCCTCAAGCTTCGATGTTGCAAGAAGCAGATACGCTTTTCAAGTCCATTTTAACGCCAGATAAATTGCAGTCTATAGTGAATCTCATTCCTTTGGAATGGTTAGAATGGCAGGAAACTGACGAAAGCCCTGAGGCTATACGTGAAGTTTATCTTCAATTTTTATTAACGCGTTTGACCTATTCCGAAATTTTTATAAATGAAGCACAAAATGCAAGAGAAACACTTATATGAATATGCGGTAATACGCGTTGTGCCTAGGGTAGAACGCGAAGAATTCCTCAATGTAGGAATTGTTCTTTTTTGTAAAAAAGCAAAGTTTATAAAGGTACTTTATACTATTGATGGATCAAAAATACAATTGTTTTCAAGCGAATTAGATTTGGAACAGCTGCAATTAAATTTGGAATCGTTCCAGAAAATAGGTCATGGAGTTAAAAATGGCGGACCCATTGCGCAATTTGAAATGCCAGAACGTTTTCGTTGGTTAACCGCTTTAAGAAGTTCGGCAATTCAAACCTCAAGACCGCATCCGGGATTGTGTGATGATTTAGAAAAAACGACTCAACGTTTGTTTGAAGAACTAGTTTTGTAATTTTTGTTTAGCTAAGTCTTTGAAAACAAGATTTATAAGTAGGTTTAACAGGTTTGTATTGATGTAGTTATGTAAATATGTTTATGATTTTTGATTTTCTGGGATTCATTTTTTTTGATAAAAATGTCATAAAATATTGGTTTTGTATGACGCTTTGTTGGCTGTTTTTAGTATTTTGCCGTTGAATTATTTTTAATAGATTAAATTATTATGAAATATAGAGTAGCAAGCTCGTCATTAAATCTCAGAGATTTTCCGTCGACGAATGATAATTCTACAATTTTAGCAAAAATACCTTTTAGACATACAGTTAAATTAATAGAGAAAACAGCATCGGATTGGTGGAAAGTAAAGCTTTTAAATACGGAAAAAGAAGGATTTGTCTTTTCTAAAGATATAGAACCTGTTGACGAAAGCACTGATGAAATTTCAGATTTAGAAGTGCCCAATTTTGAACCAGGTTTAAAAGGAAGTCTTGATAATAAAGAAGAAACGTATAAGCCAATTGGTAATCCTTCGATTCCTTTTAGGGATTTGACAAGTGCTGAGTCAAAACGAGCGTCAATAGCAAAAATAATCGATACGCTCGATGTTTCAAAAAGCTTCAGGTATCAGAAAGATGAAGCAGATACTTATTGTAATATTTATACGTTTGATTTTTGTTTTTTTGCCAAGGTTTATATTCCCAGACTAAGATGGACCGATAAAGCAATCGAGGAGCTTAAAAAAGGAAATGAAGTACCAGTGATTTTTGAAGATACGGTAAGACCTTTTTATTCTAATTATATTTATGACTGGTTTGAAAAATCGGCTAATGCTTTTGGATGGAAAAAAATCGATAATGTTGATGAATTGCAGGAAAAAGTAAATGCAAATGGCGGAGTAGGGATTATCTGCGCCAAACGATTTATATTAAATAAATCGGGACATGTTGTTGTGGTAGTTCCCGAAACCGAAACCGAAAAAGCCTATAGAGTAGATGGTAAAGTTATTTATCCGTTGCAGTCTCAAGCGGGGATGAATAATTATAATTATTTTTCTGAAATCAGAAAGGATTGGTGGAACAATAAGGATCCAGAAAAAGGATATTCCTCAGCCATCTTTTATTATCATGATTAGATAAATAAAAAAGACTTCTTGAAGATTGTTTATCTACAAGAAGTCTTTTCTATTTATAGGATATTTTAAAAACCACAATTAGGTTTATACGACTACAGCACTTTTTTTAATTAGCAAAGAGCTGCAAAAACCACTTTCGTAATATTTGGCGTGTAAGCTCTCATATACTTGATTGTAGATTAGCATAGGATCATTCGATTCTATTTTAATGGCCAATATATTTTCTAAAAGAGCGATAAAGTTTGCTGGTACAAAGGTTTCTTTACCATTTATAATAGATTCATAGACAAAGTTATTCCATTCTAAATTGCAAATCGGGTTTTCGATTTCGTTTAATACGGCATGATCCATAATAAAAACCAGGAAATTCAAAACCTCCTGTAGGTGTTTTTCATTAAAATAATCAAACATTCGGAACTCAATACCATGATTTTTGTGCTTGTGGAAGTTTACGTCAAGTCCAATTTTTTCAATTCTTTCGTAATCTGATATTTTAGAATAACGATTCACCCACCACAATGGATTTTCATGCATTGGATGCTCATCAAAATTCATCTGGACAATTTTTCCAGTTTTCATCACATTAGTATCATAAGTGCCAATACCGATGTATCTAGACATGGCGCATCGTTGAGATGCTTTGGTTAAATTGACATTATCGTCATGATGCGATAAATAATCAGAAGAGCCAAATTTGATCATAAACAATGGACTCAACCATTGAAATAAGCGTATAGTTCGCTGATGTTTTTTTATAAAATCTAATTTGTCTTTAATTTCACCTTCGGTGTTTAACTCTGTTGGAATGGTTAGATTAAAATGATAAGTCATGTTGTTAAAAACAGAATAATTATCATTGTTTGAAACAAATATGGCAAAAGGATGGTTTTCGGAACAGATTTTTATTTTACCAAACTGCGAAAATATACTTTCCTTTTCCATTCCACGCTGCAAGTTTGTTGAAAACTCTTGCTTAATGTTTGCTAGCTCTGCGATTACAGAATCAACATCTTTTTTATAGAAATCTTGAGTTACAAATTCAATAGTATCACCATCAAAAATGAATTTTTTTTGAAGTTCATCTACGAAATAGCTATTTTTTTTTTGTAATTTATCGAATATGCTTTCCCCTGAATATGCTGGATTTGGTTCCTTATCTATAAAATCCAAAGTTTCATGTTCATTGTTTACATCAGTTTTTGTAAACGAATGCGAATTCATTAATACAGGAATCTGATATTCTTTATCCGTTAAGATTTTCTGTAACGAATTTTCGAATACGTTTTCCTTGTAATTTTTAAAATGATTGACGCTATACTTTTCATGCAGACCTTTAGTTAGCAAAAAATCTTTATCCACCGTTCGGTGTTTTTCAAACTCTAAATAACATTCATTTTCGATACCAACTCCCCAATAAAAATCATTTGACTGATATTGATTGATATACTCTTTATGTTTGTCCAATAATTCAATTTCAAAACTAACATCATTCATGCTATGATTCGTCATAAATTTTTTTCTCCTTCTTTTAATAAATTATGTTGATATGGGAAGCTACTTTATCAGGTAGTTTTTTTGAAGCAGTAAGAACCTTTTTGATTTTCTTTTTTGTAAAGATTCAAATAGCTTATTAATACTTATTGTTTTGTTTTTTTGTGGGGACAAGTTGTTTTTTTTTATTCGTACAAGACCTGAATATAAACACCTTAATTTTTTTGCAAAAGTAGGTAAAATATAAATGATAATCAATTTATATTTTTTGATCTAGAGATTTATTTTTTTGTTGTTAAATTTATTGATTTGTTTTTTTAAAGTATTTATAATCATATATATAGGATTTAGCCCTGAAACGGTACTAGATTTCTATTTTTGGATTCAAAAACTGAATTTTTTTGATGCGATTTACTTTGTAAATGGAGTGATTTAGGCAAACAAAAAAGCGACTAAAATCCGTTTTTAGTCGCTTTTTTGTTTGCTTCAGATAACTAGTTTTAACCTAAAAACGTTTTCAATTCCTCATAGGTTTTAATTTTAGTGCTTATTTTTTCTTTGCCCATTACACTTTCTATTTGCTGAGGGATTGGTAATTTTACATTCAAAGTAGGTTCAACTATATCTAAGAATTTGATAGGATGCGCCGTTTCTAAGAAAATACCAATTGCATTTGGATAATTTTCTAATTCTTTTTTCAATCCCAAGTAGCCAACGGCACCATGAGGTTCAGCAATGTAACCGCTTGTATCATGAATGGTTTTCATTGCAGTTTTCGTTTCGGAATCTGTAAAAGAATAGGAAGAAAAATCCTTTTTGAATTGTTCCAAATCATTGTGATACATTTCCTGAATACGAATAAAATTACTCGGATTGCCTACATCCATTGCGTTCGAAATGGTTGCTTTGGATGGTCTTGGATCATAAATTCCGCTTGCCAGAAAACGAGGAACCGTATCATTCACATTAGTCGAAGCGACAAAATGAAGTAGGGGTAGGCCCAATTTTTTTGCCATGATTCCGGCGCAGATATTTCCAAAATTCCCGCTCGGGCAAGAGAAAATTAATTCTTTATTGTATTTTTTCAATGCTTTGTAGGCAAAGAAAAAATAGAACATTTGCGGCAGCCAACGCGCAATATTAATAGAATTTGCCGAAGTCAGGTTTTTGTGTTTCAGATTTTCGTCCAGAAACGCTTTTTTGACCATATCCTGACAATCATCAAAAACGCCATCTATTTCCAATGCTTTTATATTTTGTCCTAAAGTCGTTAGTTGTTTCTCTTGGATATCGCTCACTTTCCCCGAAGGATAAAGAATCACCACTTCAACGCCTTCTACACCTAAGAAACCGCTGGCAACGGCGCCGCCTGTATCTCCGGATGTGGCTACAAGTACAGTGTTTGTATTGTTTTTTTTATCCTTGTTAAAATACGCCAAACAACGCGACATGAAGCGCGCTCCAACGTCTTTGAATGCCATTGTAGGACCGTGAAATAATTCAAGGGAATAAATCCCTTTTTCGACTTCGACAAGCGGGAAATCAAAACATAAGGTTTCGGCAATGATTTTTTTAAGTGTAGCTTCTGGAATTTCATTGCCCACAAATTGTTTGATGGCTTCAAAGGCAATTTCTTCGTTGCTCAAATTTTCGATAGTTTCAAAAAAATCTGGAGTTAAAGGGCTAATTGTTTCCGGAAAATACAAACCTTTATCGGTTGCTAATCCTTGTATTACGGCTTCTTCGAAAGAAACCTTGGGTGCATTATGGTTTAAACTGTAATATTTCATTTTGATATTTACGATTTTTGATATTTGAAATATGATTTAGAAATTCATAATTCTTATATAATTTTAATTCCTTTTGAATTTACTTTTGAAACATGAATTTCGTAAGGTAGATTCATTTCTTGATAGACAGAGCTCATGGCTTTGGCGATATTTTCTGCAGTATCTTTTCCTTTGCTTAAAGCAAAAATAGAAGGTCCCGATCCCGATATTCCTGATCCCAAAGCCCCATTTTCTAAAGCGGCTTGTTTGATTAAATCAAAACCGGGAATCAAAACACTCCGAATTGGTTCTACAATCTCATCATGCAATGAGCGACCGATTAAGTCGTAGTCTTTGGTGTATAGACCGGCAATCAATCCGCCAACATTTCCCCATTGTACGATGGCACTTTTTAGAGAAATATTTTGTTTCAGTACAGAGCGCGCATCCGATGTTTTCAACTCAATTTGTGGATGAACTACGGTTGCGTACAATTCTGATGGGCTTTCTATTTTTATAATATCCAATGGATTGTAACTTCTTACCAAGGTAAAACCGCCTAATAAAGCAGGAGCGACATTGTCGGCATGAGCATTTCCGCAAGCTAATTTTTCTCCTTGCATGGCAAATTGCACCAAATCTTTTATTTCAAAAGGATTTCCTAATAGAGCATTAATTCCAAAAACCGCTCCGGCGGCACTGGCGGCACTACTCCCGATACCGCTTCCAGCTTTGATGTGTTTGCGTATTTCAATATCAAAGCCAAAATCGGTTTCCACGGCATCCAGTAAAGCCAATCCGGCTACGCCAGCAACATTTTTTTCGGTTTCCAGTGGCAAATCGGCACCAACTATTTTAGTGATGCGAATTCCTTTCGTAGCTGATTTTCGGATAATCATTTCATCGCCTACATTGTCCAGACAAAGTCCTAGAACATCAAATCCGCAGGATAAATTGGCGATTGTGGCGGGGCAAAATATTTTTATTTCGTTCATTTATGTAGTCTTAAAGTCTTAAAGTTGAAAGTTGAAAGTCGAAAGAATGGATACTTTATGACTTTATATACTTTTGACTTTATGATATAATTTATTTATATATTTCCAATTCTAATTACATCGGCAAAAATTCCGGATGCTGTAACTGCTGCTCCTGCACCGGCTCCTTTTATCAATAAAGGTTGATCGACATAGCGATCGGTATAGAATAAAACAATATTGTCTTTTCCTTCCAAATTGTAAAAAGGATGGTCTTTTGGGATAAATTGTAAACCAACGCTTGCTTTTCCGTTTTCAAATTGGGCTACATATTTCAGTCGGGATTCTTTGCGAAGCGCTTCGGCATGAATCTCTTCAAAATGAGCTGAATGATCCATTAATGATTCAAAAAAAGTTTCATTGGAATTCGTTTCTAAACAGGCAGTAGGCATAAAGGATTCATTGGCAATTTCTTCTATTTCCATTTGATAGCCACTCTCACGAATTAAGATTAAAATTTTTCGGGCAACGTCAATTCCGCTCAAATCGATCTTAGGGTCGGGTTCAGTAAAACCTTGTACTCCGGCTTCTTTTACAACCTCGTGGAAAGGATTATTTTTGTCAAAATTATTAAAGATAAAGTTCAGACTTCCTGATAAAACCGCCTGTATTTTATTGACTTTATCTCCAGAAGCCACTAAGTTTTTTACGGTATCAATAATAGGTAATCCAGCGCCAACATTGGTTTCAAAAAGAAAAGGTGCATTGAATTTTCGGGATAAATTTTTAAGGTTTTTATAATTGTCATAAGCGGAGGAACAGGCAATTTTGTTACAAGTAACCACGGCTACATTTTCTCTTAAATAGTGTTCGTAGGTTTCAGAAACAGTTTCATTGGCAGTAATATCTACAAAAATACTGTTGCGTAAATTGAGTTCTTTTACCTTTTCGATAAATAGTTCTTTGTTGGCTTCCTTGCTATTTCCTAAAACAGATTGCCATGATTTTAAGTCGATTCCGTCTTCATCAAAATGCATTTTTCTCGAATTAGACAAAGCAATAACGCGCAGGTTTATTTTTAAGTTGTCTTTCAGGAATTTTTTTTGCTGATTTATTTGTTCTATGAATTTCTCCCCCACGTTTCCAACTCCCATTACAAACAGGTTCAATTGTTTGGTGTTGTCCTCAAAAAAACGCTCGTGAAGCGTATTCAGAGCCTTTTTTACGTCTCTTTCATTGATCACGACCGATATATTTCTTTCGGAGGCGCCTTGGGCAATTGCACGAATGTTGACATTGTTTTTTCCTAAAGTACTGAACATTTTGCCACTCAAACCTTGATGGTTTTTCATGTTTTCTCCCACGAGTGCAGTAATACAGAGGTTTTTTTCTACAATACAAGAATCTATTTTGTTTTGTAAAATCTCAATTTCAAAAGCTTTGTTGATGGCGTTTTCGGCAACATCGGCATCGGTATTTAGAATCCCAATACAGATGGAATGCTCAGAAGAGGCTTGGGTAATAAAAATAACATTGATGTTTTCTTGAGACAATACCTCAAAAAGTCTTTTTGATGATCCTGTTACTCCAATCATACCGGGACCTTCAAGCGTAATCAAAGTGATATTATCGATATGGCTAATTCCTTTTATTGGATTGGAATTATGTATTCCGCTATTTGAAATGCAGGTGCCGCTGGCTTCCGGTTCAAAAGTGTTTTTGATATGTATAGGAATGTTTTTTTTCAAAACCGGCTGAATAGTAGGAGGGAACAATACTTTGGCGCCAAAATGCGACAACTCCATCGCTTCCTGATAAGAAATAGAAGCAATTGGCTGTGCTTGTTTTACTATTTTTGGGTTGGCGGTATACATTCCGTTTACGTCGGTCCAGATTTCTAAATCGGATGCATCCAATGCTGCTGCGATTATCGCGGCTGTATAATCGGAGCCTCCACGACCTAAGGTAGTTGTGATTCCGTCTAGAGAGGACGCAATAAAGCCGGGTATCACGACAACTTGACTTTCATTAGACGCAAAAAAATCAGTGATGAGTTGATTTGTAACTTCAAAATTGACAAGTGCTTTTCCGAAATTATTATTTGTTTTTATCAATTCGCGACTGTCTTTATAGCTACTGTTTTTAAAATTTTGTTTCACTGCCTCTGCAATGATATAAGAAGACAATAATTCGCCAAAACTTAAAATAGTGTCCGAAGTTCTACGTGACAATTCTCCTAAAAGGAAACAGCCGTCCAATAAGGTTTCGAGATGATTGATGATTCGTTTAACATGGCTTAATAAGCCGCTTTGCTCGCTTACAGGAATCAGTTCTTTTAGTGTGTCGAGATGCTTTTTTTCGATTTCGGAAACAATTTCCTTATAACTTTCATCCTTTTCAGCTGCTTTTATGGCTGCTAATTGAAGTAAGTCGGTTACTTTACTAAGAGCAGATACAACTACAACTAATTTGTCTTGTTTGGCTTGATTAAGAACTATATTTAAGACTAGTTTTATATTTTGCGCATTGGCAACCGAAGTTCCTCCAAATTTTAATGCTTTCATTCTATTTGTTTTTATTTTGAAAAAAAAGTTGAGCTATTTATATGTTTGATTCTTTTCTTTCTAAAAAAAAGAAAAATATAAATAATAGGTTTATATGTAGAATGTATACCCCTAAGGGGTAGTAGTAGTTGTTGTAGTAATTGTAGAAATAGCAGAAGCCGCAACCCAAGTTTGAGTTGTTATCGAAGAATGATATGTTGTTCTGTTACTTGCCATTATGATTTCTCAAATGTACGCTTTTTTTGTAAACGTAAAGAGAGTATCTGTTTTTTTTTTGCGAATATTTTAAAAAGGATTGTCGAATTTGTTTCGTACTGATTATTTCACAATTTAGGCGCTTTTTATTGGTACTATCATTATTTTTTGTTTAAATCGGAAAGCTTATAAAAGTGTTTTGCGGCATTTTTTTGTAATTTTAATCGGATGTTTTTTCCACTTTCGGTTTGATTAACAAGATGTTTGGCTATTAAATAATATTTTGTTTATTGAAAATTACTGTTCTAAAAATTATAAGGAGGCAAATCATAATTATATGATGGTAAAATGATATTATTAAGGGATTAATTATGTAAGATTTGTTAAATTGATGCCTTTTAGCTATAATTTTAAATTATCATTAATATATGTTGCTTTTTAATATTGATTTATTGAATTTTGGCTTTTTAAATTCAATACCTAATGGATAACATACATTATATAAGTACGGCTGTACTTTCCTTAGAAATAGTACAAGAAATTATTTCGCAACACAAATTATTGGAATTATCCGAAGAAGCCAAGGTAAATATTCAAAAATGCAGGGATTTTTTGGATAAAAAAATGGCTTCGCATTCTGAACCTATTTATGGGATAAATACTGGTTTTGGATCACTTTGTAATGTTAAAATATCCAATGAGAACTTATCAAAACTACAAGAGAATTTAGTTAAATCACATTCTTGCGGGACCGGTGAAGAGGTTCCTAATGAAATTGTAAAATTAATGCTATTGCTCAAAATTCAATCTTTGAGCTATGGACATTCTGGAGTGCAATTAGAAACAGTAGAGCGTTTGGTCGCTTTTTATAATAATGATATTCTGCCTGTTGTTTACACACAGGGATCGCTTGGTGCTTCTGGAGATTTAGCTCCATTGGCTCATTTATCATTGCCATTGTTGGGTGAAGGCGAGGTTTATTTTGAAGGCAAAAAAGTACATTCTTCGGAAGTATTGAGGCATTTTAATTGGGAGCCTATAGTATTACAGTCCAAAGAAGGTTTGGCTTTATTGAACGGAACGCAATTTATGAGCGCTTATGGAGCTCATATTTTAATGAAGGCGAATAAGTTTTCGTATTTGGCCGATTTAATTGCGACAATCTCATTGGAAGGATTTGATGGTCGTATTGAACCTTTTCATGAGCTTATTCACTTTATTCGTCCTCACAAAGGACAAATTGTAACCGCTAATCGGATCAAAGGATTCTTAGAAGGAAGTGAAATTATTGAACAAGAAAAAACGCATGTTCAGGATCCCTATTCTTTCCGTTGTGTGCCGCAAGTTCATGGTGCTTCAAAAGACGCGATAGATTACGTAAGAAAAGTTTTTAAAACTGAAATTAATTCGGTTACCGATAATCCAAATATATTTATTGAAAGTGACGAGATCATTTCTGGGGGGAATTTCCATGGCCAGCCTTTGGCATTAGCACTGGATTTTATGGCCATTGCCTTGGCAGAATTAGGAAGTATTTCAGAGCGCAGAACCTATCAATTGATATCAGGATTGCGCAATCTTCCTGCATTTTTAGTAGATAATCCAGGGTTGAATTCAGGCTTCATGATTCCGCAATATACCGCGGCGAGTATTGCCAGTCAAAACAAACAATTGGCCACTCCGTCAAGTATAGATAGTATAGTTTCTAGTAACGGGCAGGAAGATCATGTAAGTATGGGCGCTAATGGAGCGACAAAAGCATTACGCGTAATGGATAATCTGGAACGTATTTTAGCCATTGAGTTAATGAATGCTTCACAAGCAATTCAATATAGAAGACCATTGCATTCAAGTGATTTTATTGAGATGTTTTTGAGCTCTTATCGTGAGGAAGTTCCGTTGGTTACAGAGGATAGAATTTTGCATTATGACATCGAAAAAACAGTTTCTTTTTTAAATAGTTTTCAGATCGAAGAAGATTTGTTAACATTGGCTTAACATTATCTTAAAATAAAGAATTAAATTTGTCCCCAAAAAATAAATAAAATGTCATTAAATAGTATTTTCCAATTTTTAGTTCCAAAAGACAAGAAGTTTTTCCCGCTTTTCGAAGAAGCTTCCACTAACTTGATTGAATTAGCTTCAAACTTGCACGAAGCGGTTAATTTGCCTTTAAAAGAAAGAGAAGTTCTTTTTCAAAAAATAGACAAATTAGAACAAAGAGGTGAGGATATTACGCGTCAAACTAATTTAGAGTTAAGTAGAAACTTCATCACTCCATTTGATAGAGAAGACATACACTCTTTGATTACATCAATTGACAATGTTGCCGATAACCTTCAAGGTGCAGCAAGCAGAATGAGATTGTATCAAGTGGATAAGATTACCAAATCAATTAGAAAATTGACAGAAATAAATCTTGAAGCTTGTCAGAATATTGATGCTGCGGTGAAAGAATTGAAAAACTTTAAAAACATCAAGAATATTACTGAAGCTTGTGCGAGAATCAGCAAGTTAGAGAATAAATCAGATAATGTTTACAATAAAGCAGTGTTTGAAATTTTTGAAAATGAAACTGACGCAAAAAATATAATTAAATACAAGGAAGTATTGTCTGTTTTAGAAACAGCAACAGATAAGTGTAAAAGTGTGGCAGGTGTTTTAGAATCAATTGCTGTAAAGCATTCTTAATTTAATCAGTTACTTTCTGAAATTACATTTATGGAATTTACTTTACTTATAGTTATTATTTTTCTGGCTCTTGTGTTTGATTACATCAACGGTTTTCATGATGCAGCCAATGCGATAGCTACCGTTGTTGCCACAAAAGTCCTATCTCCTTTTCAGGCTGTAGTTTGGGCAGCTTTCTTTAATTTCTTAGCCTATTGGGTTTTTGGTTTTGGAGTTGCAGACACTGTTGCTAAAACAGCTAATACGCTCGAAATTAATCTGGTGGTTATTCTCGCCGGAGTTATAGCAGCCATTATTTGGAATTTATTTACCTGGTGGCAGGGAATTCCTTCGAGTTCTTCTCATACTTTAATTGGTGGTTTTGCTGGTGCGGCCATTGCTCATGCCATTGCAGTCCATGGTTTTTTTGAATATACAATTGTTGAAGGTGCAGAAATACACAAAGCCTATTGGTACGATACGGTGAATTGGTACACTGCCGGAAAAGACGGTGGTTTTCCTTCGGGAGTAATGGTCATCGTTGCTTTTATCGTTTTGGCACCTTTATTAGGGGCTTTAATGTCTTATTTGATTTCAATCTGGCTTCTTAGTGCTTCTAAGAAAAGTATTTATCCTAAGATATTTACAGCAGCTTTGATGTTGTTAACGATCTGGTTTGTTGAAAGTCAGATGATTTATTATGATCAAATTAAGAAACCACGTTTTGATTCCCATTTTTGGAGTGTTGTTTTTGAATCACACAATATAAAATGGTTTTTGGTTGCTTTCATTATTTTGTCAATCAGTAGTTTTTGTTTGCTATTTAGTAGTTTAAACTTACACCAATCGGCATCTTGGTTAAAAAAGATGCAGCTGTTGTCTTCTGCTGCCTTTAGTTTAGGTCACGGTGGAAATGATTCTCAAAAAGTAATGGGGATTATAGCGGCAGCCGTTACTGTTTACATCCATACTAGTGGAATTGCTCAAGAAAGTCTTCCGCATTGGTTGGATGTTGTGCTTCCAAATGAAGATGGTGATTTCAGAATGCCAGAATGGATTCCGTTAGCTTGTTATTCTGCAATTGCTGCAGGAACTTTGAGTGGAGGATGGAAAATTGTAAAAACAATGGGCTCTAAAATTACAAAAGTGAGTTCTTTTGAAGGTGTTGCGGCAGAAACTGCAGGAGCATTAACCTTATATTTTACAGAACATTTCAGAGTACCTGTAAGTACAACACATACTATTACCGGTTCTATTATCGGTGTGGGATTAACAAAAAGAGTCTCTGCGGTACGTTGGGGTGTTACGGTAAGTCTTTTATGGGCTTGGGTGTTAACAATTCCTATTTCGGCTATTTTAGCGGCTTTAATTTATTATTTTCTTAGCTTGTTCTTTTAGATAATAAAGTTTTTAAAATTAAAAAAACCATCCAAGTTGTAAAATTTGGATGGTTTTTTTAATGGGTTAAGGCTTAGAATTCAAGTTTAGACTTTTGAATTTTTAAGCGCTTTTTTTGAATGTGTTTTGAGCCTAAATTTTATTCAGATAAAACAAAATTAAGTTATAATCTTCTTGCGTCTGAGTCTTCTTTTATATTGCGTTTGTTTGAGATTATTTTCGCCAGAAATAATGCTGATATTACCATCAATCTCTAATATGGCTAATTTTACATCAACGAAATTTTCTACACCATGTTCGCGCATCGCTTCTTTTAATTCGTCAGAAGTGATGTTTAATTTGCTCAAGGATTTGAAGTCCAAAGTTCCATTATGAATTAAGATTTCTGGTTTTTCTTGGATGTAATTATTAAATTTAGGGTACTTGTACATTAATTTTTTTAAAAGAAAATTGATAAAAAAAAGTACTGCAGCCGCCGCCAACCCTCCAAGGAGACTGGTGTTACTTCCTACCATAGCGTTTTGAACGGCATTGCTAATCAATAATATTAAGATGACATCGGCAGTATTGAGTTGTGATAATTCTTTTTTTCCAAAAACTCTTAAAGCGATAATCATAAAAAAATAAACGGATATACTTCTGAGTATGATATCGAAATAAGTATTCATAGCTTTTGGAATTTAATTATTTCAATTTAAAGTTCTTTTCGATGGCTCTAATCATTTCACCGGCAATATCTTTGTTAGTTGCGCCTTCAATTCCTTCTAATCCAGGAGAAGAATTTACTTCTAATAACAAAGGCCCTTTAGATGAACGAATGATGTCGACACCGGCTACTTTCAAATCCATGGCTTTGGCTGCTTTTATAGCAATGCGTTTTTCTTCGCTGGTAGCTTTTATTACCGAGGCTGTTCCGCCAAGGTGGATATTAGCTCTAAATTCTCCAGGCATGGCCTCTCGTTGTATAGAAGCAACTACTTTGCCGTCTATTACAAAACAACGAATGTCTTTTCCGTTAGCTTCTTTGATGAATTCTTGAACTAATATATTAGCATTTAAGCTTTTAAAAGCATTGATAACACTTTCTGCAGCTTTTTTTGTTTCGGCTAATACAACGCCTTTACCTTGGGTTCCTTCGAGTAATTTTACGATTAACGGTGATCCTCCAACCATTTTTATTAAATCGTTTGTATCCAAAGGTGAATTGGCAAAACCGGTTGTTGGTATTCCTATTCCGCTATTAAGTAGTAATTGTAAGGAAAATAATTTATCGCGCGATTGTGTGATGGCTGATGCTGAATTCAGGCAATAAACTTTCAATGCTTCAAACTGTCTTGTCAAGGCGCAGCCATAAAAAGTAATACTTGGTCTTATCCTTGGAATAATAGCGTCAAATTGATTTAAAATTATTCCACCTCTATAATGAATTTCGGGTGTTTTGGCATCCAGTTTCATATAGCATTCTTTGATGTTTAAGAAATGCATTTCATGACCGCGCATTTCGCCAGCTTCCATAATTCGTTTGTTGCTGTACAATTCGGGGTTACTCGCTAAAACACCAATACGAAGACCTGAACTCGCTTTTTCGGAGTTTTTATACAGTTCTTTCAAGCTGTCGTTTGTGGGTTGACCTAAAAGATATTTTTGTTCGGGATCAACAAGAACCCTTCCGCTCATGGCTTCTCGACCTAAAAGCATTCTGAAACCCATAGAATCTCGATTGGTCAGCGTCATCTCGATAGGCCAATTTGAGTCTCCAATCATCAAAGAGGTTTGTATAACATAACGTTGTTCTCTAAAACCGCTAGAGCTTTTTACAATTCTTTTGTCTATTAAAGGAGCTTCACAATGAATTACTGTCTTTAAGTTATTCTGAATAGGGTTGATGTCAAATTTTACCCAATTTGCATCGTTTTTGATAAACGGAGCTATGTTTATGGCGTGTAAAGCAGAAGTCTTGGCCCCTGAATCGACACGGGCTTTAATCGTTGGGATCCCTAATTCAGGAAATGAACACCATTCTTCGCTGCCTAGTATAACTTTGTTTTGAGACATATATTGATTTTGTTTAGTCTATTTTTTAAAAACCAAATGTAAATATTTGTTTTCAAAAATATGTTGAATTTGTATAAAGAATAAGCCCGTTAAGTTATAAAAACGTAACGGGCTTAATGAATTGCTATGGATTTGATTATCTATTGATTAGTCGGTTCTATAGCTTTATTGATTTTTATGGTTAATTCTTGAGCACCTTCTTCAATATCCATGAAAATTTCGTCGCCAGATGTGATTTTTGAAGTGATAATTTCTTCTGCAAGTGCATCTTCTACATATTTCTGAATGGCTCTTTTTAATGGTCTTGCGCCAAATTGCCTGTCAAATCCTTTGTCGGCAATAAATGCCTTGGCTTTGTCCGAAAGACTTAGGTTGTATCCTAAATCAGCTATTCTGGCATATAATTTTTTCAATTCAATCTCGATAATCAAATCGATATCGTGTTTTTCTAATGTATTGAATACAATTACATCGTCAATTCGATTTAAAAACTCAGGAGCAAAGGTTTTCTTTAAAGCGTTTTCAATAATGCTTTTAGAGTTATCACCCGCTTGAGCTACCTTGGCAGCTGTGCCAAATCCAACGCCTTGTCCAAAATCTTTTAATTGTCTGGCTCCAACATTAGAAGTCATGATAATTATTGTGTTTTTGAAATCGATTTTTCGACCTAGACTATCTGTTAGGAATCCATCATCCAATACTTGCAATAGCATATTGAATACGTCTGGATGTGCTTTTTCGATTTCATCTAATAAAACAACACAATACGGTTTTCTGCGCACTTTTTCGGTCAATTGTCCGCCTTCTTCGTAGCCAACATATCCTGGAGGCGCTCCAACTAAACGTGAAATGGCAAATTTTTCCATGTATTCGCTCATGTCAATTCGGATCAATGCATCCTCAGAATCAAATAATTCTTTAGCTAGCACTTTGGCTAATTGTGTTTTTCCAACTCCTGTTTGACCAAGAAAGATAAACGATCCTATTGGTCGGTTTGGGTCTTTCAATCCGGCGCGATTTCTTTGTATGGCACGGGCAATTTTTAAAACCGCTTCTTTTTGTCCAATAACCTTGCTTTCGATTAGCTCTGGTAATTTGGCCAATTTATTGCTTTCGGTTTGAGCAATACGATTCACCGGTATTCCTGTCATCATCGAAACTACATCGGCAACATTGTCTTCTGTAACTTCAATACGGTTGTTTTTAGCATCTTCTTCCCATTGTTCTTGAGCAATAGCAAGGTCTTTTTCGATGCGTTTCTCATCATCGCGAAGCTTGGCTGCCTCTTCGTATTTTTGTTTTTTGACAACCACATTTTTCAATTCTCGAATGTCTTCTAATTGACGTTCTAAATCGAGTATCTTTTTTGGAACTTCAATATTGGTGATGTGAACACGCGAACCAGCCTCGTCCAAAGCATCAATAGCCTTGTCTGGCAAGAATCTTTCCGACATATATCGATCCGTTAACTTAACGCAGGCTTCAATTGCTTCCGGCGAATAAGTAACGTTGTGATGGTCTTCGTATTTGTTTTTAATATTGTTCAAAATGGTAATAGTTTCTTGAACCGAAGTTGGTTCAACAATTATTTTTTGAAAACGTCTTTCTAAAGCGCCATCTTTCTCGATGTATTGTCTGTACTCGTCTAGGGTTGTTGCTCCGATGCATTGAATTTCTCCTCTTGCCAAAGCTGGTTTGAACATGTTGGATGCGTCTAATGAGCCTGTAGCTCCACCAGCGCCAACAATGGTGTGAATTTCATCGATGAAAAGAATGATGTCGTCATTTTTTTCCAATTCATTCATCACTGCTTTCATTCGCTCTTCAAACTGTCCTCGGTATTTAGTTCCGGCAACAAGGCTGGCTAAATCTAAAGTTACGACGCGTTTGTTGAATAGGATTCGGGAAACTTTCTTTTGTATGATGCGTAAAGCTAGACCTTCGGCAATAGCCGATTTACCTACTCCGGGTTCACCAATAAGTAGTGGGTTGTTCTTTTTGCGTCGGCTCAAAATTTGACAAACGCGTTCAATTTCTTTTTCACGTCCTACAACAGGGTCTAATTTTCCTTCTTCGGCCATTTCGGTTAAATCCCTTCCGAAATTATCTAAAACCGGCGTTTTTGACTTCTTGTTTGATTTATTGGCTGGATTGTTGAAGTTTCCTTCTTTTAGACTGTCATCTTGTCCTAAATCGTCGTTATATGAGTCACTCGCTTTGGGCAAATTCTCTAAAAAATCATCTTCGTTTGGAGTCATATTTAAATATTGTTCTTTGGCTACATCATAATCAATTTTCAATTTATTTAGTAGCTTGGTTGTTGGATCGTTTTCATTTCTTAAAATGCACAGCAATAAATGTGCGGTGCTAATTGAGGAACTTTGAAAAACTTTTGCCTCTAAAAAAGTAGTTTTCAATGCGCGCTCTGCCTGACGTGTCAGGTGTAGGTTTTTCTTTTCTATATTGGTATCTATGCTAGGGCTTGCGGGGCTTAAGATTTCTACTTTTTTGCGTAAATGATCTAAATCAACTGACAAGTTGTTTAATATTTGTATTGCCTTACCATTACCATCTCTAAGAATACCCAGCATTAGATGCTCGGTTCCTATAAAGTCATGACCCAATCGCAAAGCTTCTTCTTTGCTATAGGTAATAACGTCTTTTACTCTAGGTGAAAAATTATCATCCATAATATATTTGGTATATGTAAATTTAGTGATTTCAGGAATTAAAAACAAAAACCATTCCTTAGTGAAATCATGTCAGCTAAGAGACAAAAAAAAGAATAGAATAACGTAAAAACAGTCTTAATTTATTAAACAAAAAGCGATATTAATTTGTTAATAAATCATTGAAATTATTAAGTAAAAATGCCTTTAAGAATTTCTAAAAGGCGTATATTGGCACGTTTTGAAACTAATATAATTTTTTAATATAACAACTTATGTCTGAAGGAGAAAAGTTAATTCCTATTAACATAGAAGATGAAATGAAATCAGCTTACATTGATTACTCAATGTCGGTAATTGTATCAAGGGCGCTTCCAGATGTTAGAGATGGTTTGAAACCAGTACATCGAAGAGTTCTTTATGGAATGTATGATTTAGGAGTTTTTTCAAATAAAGCCCATAAAAAATCCGCCAGAATTGTTGGGGAAGTTTTAGGTAAGTATCACCCACACGGAGATACTTCAGTTTATGACGCCATGGTTCGTATGGCTCAAGAGTGGAGTTTACGTTATTTATTAGTTGATGGTCAAGGTAACTTTGGTTCTGTTGACGGTGATAGTCCGGCAGCAATGCGTTATACGGAAGCCAGAATGCGTAAGATTTCGGAAGAAATAATGGCAGATATCGAAAAAGAAACGGTTGATTTTCAATTGAACTTTGATGATACTTTATACGAGCCAAAAGTAATGCCGACAAGAGTTCCTACCTTATTAATTAATGGGGCAACAGGAATTGCCGTAGGTATGGCGACTAATATGCCGCCTCACAACCTTACAGAGGTTGTAAATGGTACTTTGGCGTTTATGGACAACAATGACATCGAAATCGATGAGTTGATGCATCATATTAAAGCTCCGGATTTTCCTACCGGTGGTGTAATCTATGGATATGAAGGTGTCCGTGAAGCATTTAAAACAGGTAGAGGACGTGTTGTTATGCGTGCCAAAGTTGGTTTTGAAGAGGTTGATGGTAGAGAGTGTATTATCGTTACTGAAATTCCATACCAAGTGAATAAGGCAGATATGATCAAGCGTACTGCTGACTTAGTTAATGATAAGAAAATTGACGGAATTGCTAATATTCGTGACGAATCGGATAGAAATGGTATGCGTATCGTTTATATCTTGAAACGTGATGCAACTCCAAACGTAGTTTTAAATACGCTTTATAAATACACGCAACTGCAATCTTCTTTCAGTGTAAATAATATTGCATTGGTAAAAGGGCGTCCTCAAATGTTGAATCTAAAAGACATGATTCATTATTTTGTAGAGCACCGTCATGATGTTGTGGTTAGAAGAACACGTTTCGAATTGCGTAAAGCCGAAGAAAGAGCGCATATTTTAGAAGGTTTAATTATTGCTTCTGATAATATTGATGAAGTTATAGCATTAATTAGAGGTTCAAAAAATACCGAAGAAGCTCGAGAAAAGTTAATCGAAAGATTTAAATTATCTGATATTCAGGCTCGTGCCATTGTTGAAATGCGTTTGCGTCAATTAACCGGTCTTGAGCAAGATAAGTTAAGAGCAGAGTATGAAGAATTAATGAAGTTAATAGCTCATTTGAAAGCATTATTAGAAGATGTGAATCTTAGAACGGCTTTGATAAAAGAGGAGTTAGAAGAAATTCGCGACAAATACGGTGATGAACGTCGTTCGTTAATTGAATATTCAGGTGGAGATGTAAGTATCGAGGATTTAATTGCTGACGAGAATGTGGTAATTACAATATCTCATGCGGGTTATATCAAACGTACTAATTTGACAGAATATAAAACTCAGAATAGAGGAGGAGTTGGGCAAAAAAGTGCTGGAACGAGAGATCAAGATTTCTTAGAGCATATGTTTGTGGCAACAAATCATCAGTATATGATGTTCTTTACTCAAAAAGGAAAATGTTTCTGGATGCGTGTTTATGAAATACCGGAAGGAAGTAAAACTGCTAAAGGTAGAGCGATTCAAAACCTTATCAATATTGAGAATGATGATAAAGTAAAAGCATTTATTTGTACTCAAGATTTAAAAGATCAGGATTATATTAAGAGTCATAACTTGGTTATGGTGACTAAAAAAGGTCAGGTTAAGAAAACTTCTTTAGAGAAATATTCTAAACCTAGGGTAAATGGTGTTGCTGCTATTACTATCAAGGAAGGTGATGAGTTATTGGAAGCGAAATTAACAAATGGTGAGAGTCAAATTATTTTGGCTGTAAAATCAGGTAAATTAGTTCGTTTTGAAGAAACTAAAACCCGTCCGATGGGAAGAACAGCTTCTGGTGTTCGTGGAATTACATTAAAAGACGACACTGATGAAGTTATTGGTATGGTTACCGTTGATAAAGATAATGTTAACGATTCTCAGATTTTAGTTGTAACTGAAAATGGATATGGTAAGCGTACCAAATTAGTTGATGAAGACGGTGAAGATGTTTATAGAATTACAAATCGTGGAGGTAAAGGTGTTAAGACATTGAATATCACAGAAAAAACGGGTAAATTAATTTCTATAAATGCTGTTACAGATGCTGATGATTTGATGATTATCAACAAATCAGGATTGACAATTAGAATGGCTATTGAAGATTTACGCGTCATGGGGCGTGCTACTCAAGGAGTTAAGTTAATTAACCTAAAAGGTAAAGACTCTATTGCGGCAGTTACAAAAGTGATGAAAGACGATGTAGCAGAGGTTGTGGTTGATGAAGATGGGAATGTAATTGAAACCGAAGTTATCGAAAGAGTGAAGCCAGTATTGGAAGTACTAGAAGATGAAGGTTCCGACGAGGAAGAGGAGGACGATTCTGATGAAGAAGAAATAGAAGAAGATGCTGACGAGGAAGACTCTGATGATGAAGCTTAAAAAATAATAGAGAAAAACAAGAATAATTATTAAATACAAAAATTGAATTTATGAAAAGTAAATATGTAATACTAGCGTCAGCTTTATTGATATCGGTAGCTACTTTTGCTCAAAAGGATCAAATTAAAGCGGCTGAAAAAGCGCTGAAAAAAGGAGAGGCTCAAGAGGCGGCAACAATTTTGCAAGGAGCAGAATATTTAGTTACTAATGCTGCTGATGCCGAGAAAGCACTATTTTTCTTTATAAAAGGAAATACCTTTTTAGAATTGGCAAATAAAAATATTGACACCGATAAGAATTTAAGTATCGCTGCTGGCGCTTATCAGGAATTGATTTCTGTAGAGAAAGAGTCGGGAAAAGTAAAATATTCTACTCAGGCTGTGGCGTCAATAACAGATATAAAAAATAAGTTGATAAACGGTGCTATTGCTGATTCAAAAGTTGATAAGCATTCTGAAAGTGCAAAAAAACTTTATAATGCTTACTTATTAGATAAAAAAGACACTATTAATTTGTACTACGCTGCTTCTACTTTTGTTAATTCAAAAGAGTATGATAAAGCGTTAGAGTTGTATAATGATTTGAAAAAATTAAATTATTCAGGAAAAGGAACAAATTATTTAGCACTTAATAAAGTTAGTGGTCAAGAGGATCTTTTTGCAAATGCTCAAGAGAGAGACAGAATGGTAAAAATGGGAACTCATGAAAAACCAACTACTGAGGTTATTCCATCAAAAAGAGGAGAGATATATAAAAATATAGCTTTAATTTTGGTTCAAAACGGAAAGATTGACGAGGCTAAGAAAGCTGTTTCAGAGGCTAGAAAATTAAACCCAGAAGATAATTCATTGGTGTTAACAGAAGCTAATTTGTATTTAGAGACGAAAGATTTTGAGACTTACAAAAAGTTAATTGGAGAGGTTTTAGAAAAGAATCCTAATGATGCAGATTTGATTTTTAATTTAGGTGTAATCAGTGGTAATGCTAATAATAAGGCTGATGCCGAAAAATATTACACTAAGGTAATTGAAATTAAACCAGATTACATCAATGCTTATATAAACCTAGCGGCTTTGAAGCTTGAGGGTGAAAAAGCTATTATTGATGAAATGAACAAATTAGGTACTTCAACAAAAGATATGAAGCGCTATGATGAGTTGAAAGCTAAAAGAGAAAACATTTTTAAAAGTGTGATTCCTTACCTTAAAAAAGGATATGAATTAGATCCTAAAAATGAAGATGTAGCTAAAACTCTTTTGAATGTGTATAGTGCCTTAGAAATGACTACAGAGTATAAAGCGTTAAAAGCTAAAATGTAATATTCATTTGTTAATTGAAAAAAGCCTGTTTGAAAATATTTTCAAACAGGCTTTTTTATTATATGATTTTTTTGATTACCCGGAGTTTGTGGGTGTGTTTATTGGTTTCGGCATTGTATATTCCCAAATGGTCTAGTCTGTCGATTCTGACTTTTCCGCTGGCATGGATAATGTAATTGTTTTCCATTATGATACCAACATGGGTGATGTTTCCTTCTTCATTGTCGAAAAAAGCCAGGTCACCTGGTTCGCTTTCTTCGATAAAACTTAAAGCTTCGCCTTGAATGGCTTGTTGCGAAGCATCTCTAAGTAATTTATATCCGTTGAGTTTGTAAACCATTTGGGTAAAACCGGAACAGTCTATTCCAAAGGGAGTTTTTCCGCCCCAAAGATATGGTGAATTAAGGTATGAAAAGGCGGTGTTTATTAGTTCTTTTTTGTCTTTGATGCCTTCGACTGTTGTGCCTTCAAAATGAAATCCTGAGGTGTTAATTTCCTTGTTTTTTAAGAAAGATAAAGAGGAACCTAACGGAATTGGTAGTAATAAATTGGATGGTGCGGTTATGTATTCTATTAAATC
The DNA here is from genome assembly GCF_047344965.1 of Flavobacterium sp. W1B. NCBI lineage: Bacteria > Pseudomonadati > Bacteroidota > Flavobacteriia > Flavobacteriales > Flavobacteriaceae > Flavobacterium > Flavobacterium sp. W1B. Next base: position 3,044,052 of record NZ_CP178845.1, on the reverse strand, counting down.
TGAGTTCAAAACAATTATTTCGTTTGTTAATTGATTGTAGTTTGATTCAGAAATCAATTGATATTGTTTAGAATCTACCCAGCCTTCATAGCCATCATATTGTAGTTTAATACGAGACCACTGTTTTAATTGTTCTAAAATTTCAAAATGCTCACCAAACAAAACTTGAGAAACGATTTCGCTTTTATCACTAGGTTCAAGCCGAAGCGGGATTATAGCCAGATTACAAATTCCGAACATTGATGTTAAAATATGAGTTAAGAGTTATGAGTTATAAGTGTCAAAACTCATAACTCATAGCCTATAATTATTTAAATTCTTTCGATAACAATTGCCGATGCACCACCGCCACCGTTGCATATAGCAGCAGCTCCGACTTTACCGTTATTTTGTTCTAAAACGTTTAATAGGGTAACTATTATTCTTGCTCCAGAACAGCCAAGAGGATGTCCTAATGAAACAGCGCCTCCATTAACATTAACTTTATCGTTGTTTAAATCAAGAATTTTGGAATTAGCCAATCCTACTACTGCAAAGGCTTCATTAAATTCAAAGTAATCTACATCACCAATACTCATTCCTGCTTTGTCTAAGGCCTTAGGAAGTGCTTTGGCAGGGCTTGTAGTGAATAGTTTTGGTTCTTGAGCAGCATCAGCATAACTCTTTATGTAAGCCAAAGGTTTTAGTCCTAAGGATAATGCTTTCTCTTCGCTCATTAATATCATCGCAGCAGCTCCATCGTTGATTGTTGATGCGTTAGCAGCGGTTACCGTTCCGTCTTTTGTAAAAACAGCATTTAATGTTGGAATTTTATCCAATTTTACGTTGCTGTACTCTTCGTCTTTAGAAACAATTATTGGATCTCCTTTTCTTTGCGGAACAGCGACAGGAACTATTTCATTGTTGAATTTCCCGGATTCCCATGCTTTTGCTGAACGCTCATAGGATTGGATTGCGAAATTGTCTTGGTCTTCTCTGGTGAAGTTATATTCAGCGGCGCATAAATCAGCGCATACGCCCATTGCATTATTGTCATAAGCGTCAGTAAGGCCATCTTTTTGCATTCCGTCAACCATTGTGGCTGGGCCAAATTTTGTTCCGTTTCTCAAATTCAGGTAATGCGGAATCAAGCTCATGTTTTCCATACCGCCGGCAATGACGATTTCGGCGTCTCCACATTGAATGGCTTGAGCACCTAGCATCACAGATTTCATTCCTGAGGCACAAACTTTGTTTATTGTAGTACAAATAACAGAATTAGGTAAACCGGCAAATAAAGCTGCCTGACGTGCTGGAGCTTGTCCTACGCCTGCCTGAATAACATTACCCATATATACTTCATCAACTAAATTTGGATCCAATTTTATTTTATCTAAAGCACCTTTTATTGCTACTGCGCCAAGTTTTGGGGCAGAAACAGTGGATAATCCTCCCATAAAGCTTCCTATGGGTGTTCTAACGGCAGAAACGATAACAACTCTTTTGTTCATGATTTATATAATGTTAGTTTATGTAGCAAATTTAATCATTTTTAGATATAATCTGATTTTGATTTAAGTATTATATTTTTGCCGAAATAATGGTGATTTTTATATCAGTCTATATGTTTGATTCTGAAGTGTTTTATAAAAAAAACGAAAAATTATTGAAAAAAAGCTCCGAAATAGTTGTGTGTAACGTAAAGATATCCTAAATTTGCAACCGCAAAACAGAACACGTTTTCTAAGAGTTTTGGAGGGGTGCCAGAGTGGTAATGGAGCAGTTTGCTAAACTGTCATCGAGTGATCGGTGCCAGGGTTCGAGTCCCTGTCCCTCCGCTTAATTTTTTTGCACTTCGGGGTGTAGCGTAGCTCGGTTATCGCGCCTGCTTTGGGAGCAGGAGGCCGCAGGTTCGAATCCTGCCACCCCGACTACTATTTTTTACATGAGCAATGGAGGCATAGCTCAGCTGGATAGAGCACCTGCCTTCTAAGCAGGCGGTCGAAGGTTCGAATCCTTCTGCCTTCACAAATGGCTATAGTTAGCTAAAAAACAAAGTGCACATACAGGTCGTAAGATCAAGTATAGTGCGCTTTTTTTGTTTTTTAACCTATTTATTACAGCCTTAATGATTTCAAGTATTGACAGGATTTTAGACACGCTCGTAGACACGCAAAAAATCTACGTGTCCATGAAAGAGAATTTTTTTTTAAGAGAATATGATTTAAAGAATGGATTAACTTCTGTTTTTTTATGCATAACCGGAAGTAAACAAAAACATCGTATTGATATCGATGTTAAAGTGAAACGAAGTGAATGGAATTTAAAGACTCAACAAGTCATTCCAAATTCTAAAGAAAATCAAGATATCAATCTGATTCTTGACAATATCAAATCTAAGATCACCCACATTAAAACCTCTTATCGACTTGCTGAAAGGGTTTTGACTCCTGAAAATTTAAAGAAAGAGTTCCTTAGCGGAATGCCTAGAATCCGTTTTACTGCTTTTTATGACATGATGCTGGAGGAAGAGAAGGTCTTAATGGAAATTGGCTCCTATAATAGGTACAAATCAGTACTTCGAAAACTGATTATCTATGATAACGATGTTACATTTATGGATATCGATCAGAGTTGGTTAGATAAGTTTAGGAAATATTTGCGAGGATTAGGAAATGAGAGCACAACCGTGGCGGGAAATGTAGGTGCGATTAAAAAGTTTCTAGGCCTTGCCAAGAAAGCCGGAATAAAACTCAGCATTAATATTGACGAAATAGAGGTAGGAAGTACGAAAGGAAATAGGACAAGCTTGACGGTTCATGAATTGAAACGTTGTGCCGGATATTACTTTAGTGATTATATAAGTGATTCTTATAGATTGATTTTAGGGTATTTCTTGTTTAGCTGCATGACTGGATTGCGTATTTCGGATATTCAAAAATTGAAACGCAGTAATTTTATGGATAACTACGTTTCATTTGTTGCCAAAAAATCAAAAAAAGACCAATCTATCGCAATGAATATGAAAGCCCGTGAAATTGTGAATCACGATCCTTTATTATTCGAGAAAAAATTTGCTGATCAACATATCAATGATGAGCTGAAAAAGATAATGGCTATTTTGAAAATACAAAAGAAAATAACTTTTCATGTAGCCAGACACACGTTTGCAACCAGCTTCCTAAGAGCGGGTGGTCAAGTAGAAAAGCTACAACTTTTACTAGGCCATAGTGACATCAAGCAAACAATGATTTACGTGCATATAGTTCAGGCTGATGCCAATGCCGAAGTTTTTCTACTTGATAATTTATTCTAAACTTTCTGCTTCGATTTCTACTTCAAATAGATCAGGTTCTATTTCTGTTTTGTTGATATTCCTCACAATATGGTATTTGTTATAGGCAAAGATTTTCATCTTTGCCTTTAGATTGATAATTTGCTCGTTGCATGCTTTAAAACCCCAAACGAAAGCATGAGAATTAATACGGAAATCAAACCATTTTTTCCAATATTGTAAATGAACTGCAGGAAGTTGATATTCGTCAATTGGTTTTGCTAAATTGTTTCCATTATAAAGGCCGTCGTAAGGAACCAAAAAAACTTTTGAATCATTTGATTCTATTGCATAGGCGGTTTGCCGACCATTTCTAGTAAATAATGGCAAGGGCAAAGCGTTAATTTCAATAGGAATTGTTTTATCATTTGTAATGTAATTTGAATTTAAGATAGATTCCCTCGAATGGAATACGGGTGGGAATTTAAAATCTTTATTTTCAATGTCCGAAAATTTCAACAAAAAAGAGGTTCCCTGGCTGAATTTTCGCAACGGCTTTTTTACTTCTGTAAATTGTAAATCCTCAGCTTCATGATGATTGATTTCGTCTTCAATCGGATTCATGACCGCCAATTTACCAACGATGGTTAAATCGTAATTAAACCAATTTTTAACTACTTTGATAAAATCAACAAAGTTGATTGCCGGAACTGCTTTTGTCAAATCAACTTTATTTTCATTTGAAATAGTTGGAATTGCAACACCGGTTGCATCATGTAATCTAATACAGCTGATGTTTAAATCAATGACTATTCTATCTGTGGTTTTTGGCTGATAGGTTTCAATAGTAATCTCATTTACATTTAAATCAACTATCGTTTCAAAATCTACATCCACATCATAATTTTCAAATCGAGATGCCGTCCAAAAATCTGTGCCTTTTGCTTTCACACTGAAAAGGACACTATTTCTATACTTTATTGTAAAATACCCACCTATAGAGGAACGTGCCTGCGCTAAAATGGTGCCTGAAATGTTATACTTCCCAGGTACCGTTAAAGTAGTTTTTGAAAGGTATTTGACATTATTATTAAACGGAATCGCATCTTCAGATTGTTGAAAAATCGTGATTGGTTCTTGGAATGTAGGCTTCTTAAAATAATCTGCGTCGGCAAAAAGGCAAGCCTTTTGTAATCTTGGATCAATTAATATTTTACCGGATAATAAGTAACCTCCATCAATCATACCTCGCTGCAGTATATGAATCCAATAAGGTAATGGCTGAATCACATTCCTATTATAAGTAATGTCTGCCACTGTATCAACGGTATTGGTTAGAAAAGCACCGTCAACACGATTGTTTATTATGCTTTCGAAACCATTCCATAGGTCATCATTGGGATCATATTTATCCACGTGTATTTGAGGGAAATTATAATTTACTTCTGGCCATGTTTTGGAAATTATGGTTTCGGCATGTTGATAAATGGATGTTCCTGCAGGTAAATCAAATTTATCCAACGATAATTCAGAGAGCATTTTGTCAAATGATGGCAGTTGCTCAAATCCGAATCGAAGAATACAACTCAATTTATCCTGATGCGACTCTACTTCTAAAACAGCATCTTCTATTTTATTATTATGAATGTATTTACAATCGAAATAGGTCTCTACATTTTGCGCATTATATTGCGAAATAAACCCAAATGCTATATCGATATCCTCTGTTAAATCAATATTAAAAGGAAAGGAATATTTTGTAAAAAAGGAGTCTGAAAACCAATTGTTTTCTTCGGTATCGGAAATTTTGAAAGGAGATAAATCCAGTTCAAATCTAGAATGAATAAGTTTCCTCATCGTAATTTCGGTTTATGGTGAATTCAAGTGGAAAAGAAATTAGTTCCTGATCCAAATCTTTTTTAGGTAGTTTTTTTGCAATAGGTCTAAGTGATATTGTATTGTCAGCCTGTATGAGCCATGCCCTTTTGGAACGCATCAAACTTTCAACCGTGTCAATATCTGTAAATAATAGCCACCCTGTATTGATTAATAATTTAACCTCTTTTGAAGAGGATAAATGTTCTAATTTCTCGACAAAATCTTTATGTTTTTTTCGGGATTGAAATTCCACTTCCCCATCAATTGATACAGTTCCAGTGCATTCTATTGCTTTTTGCACTAAAAATTCATCCTCCCATACGATCATATTAGAGTAGTTGCCCTCTGGAAAAACAATAAATGTTTTTTTAGGTGCCATTTCATTGTTTTCTCCAACCACATCCAAAACATATTCAATAATATCACCCTGAGCATAGGTATTGAAAAACATTTTTTTGCACAAAACATGGTCTGCTGTTGCTGCAATAGCTAATGATTCAACTAAGTTCCCATTTTTAAATGTTCGTAATTCATAATTAGCATAAGGGACGTGCATATTTAAATATGCAAAGCTATTTACGGTTACTCGATTGGGTTTTGGATTAAAATCTAAAAATCCAAATTGAGAAAAACCGCGGCTTAGTCCTGCAATAAAAGCGATTTCAGGAGATGTTCCAGAGCGCACAATAGTTTCATCAATAATTGATTTTTCGGTACAGTTAACGATCAGTTTTGACAAGTTATACTGTATAAAATTATCATTTGGTTTTTCAAAATTTCGCATCAGACGATGAATAATTTGACCAATATTAATTTTTGATTTGCCTTTGAATAAAATTATTTTTTGAGGAATAAAATATTCATTTAAAGCATTAGTAAAAAAATCGTAGGTTTTAATCACCGCGTTGAATTCGAAGTAAGTATTTACCTTATCAGATGAAATTTCAAAAAATTTAGGATCTAATGTGAACGCCTTATCTGCGGACAAATAAGGTATAGTGACAAAATCAGAAAACCGACTAACACTTACACTAAAAGCAATCTGTCCAAAAGGGATATCATTCTCCAAAACAGCAAATGTTCCTTCTAAATCAGAAGGTAAAAAGGCAGAATCTTTATTGTAAAATGAAGTTAATGCAATTGTAACTATTGCATTCCCGGAACCAGACGCTATTTGATAGCTGCCGCTTCCATCAGTAACTGCGTTTATGACAACACCAGCAGTGCCTGACGTCAATAAAAAATTAGGTTTGCCAACTACTTTCCATAAATTACCAGACATAGAAATGTTTTTACTAGGCAGGGACTCATTTTGTTTATGGGCAAAATTCAAGCTATTTGGGACGAACGTAACTATTGGTACTGTATTATCATTATTTATGGTAACAGTAACATCTGCAGTTTTGGTTCCTAGTACAAATACAGCATTAGGGTAATTTGCCGTTATAATAACGCTTCCTAGTCCATAACCTTCTTCTGCATTTTCAGATGTTAGGGTAAAAAAACTACTATTATTATAGTCTAAATCAAAAGCATTCTTATAATTGTCTGAGATAAAATCTGAATAGGATTCACTTGTTTTTTGAAACTGACCTTCATTCCATATAATCTGAGTACCAGATGACATATATATCATAGATGGAGGCGAAAATGAATCTACTATTGCAGTAAAAGTTCCGTCAATATTATCCATTGTTATAATGGAACTTAAAAAAGCGTCTTCATATATGCCCTGATACGGCATGTACCTTACCCCAATATCAGATATATTAGCATTTTGAGAATAAAGCATCTCATATCTGCCTTTTGTGGCTTGTGGTATTGTTACCTGCCCGGAACTAAGTCTTGATGTTTTAAAAATTTCGTTCAGCGAAAGACCTTTATTTGTCTCTGAGAAATTAAGAACTTGTCCGTCATTAGGTATGGAGTTAAAATTTATTATTACTTGTGAATAAGCCATAATTCTATTTTTTAGATTTGTTTCTTAAATCGTTATAATCATTGATGCTTTCCTGAATGTTTTTGGCTGATTGTAAGTCGTTCTTAAAAAACTTGCCTATAACACCTTTATCGCGTAAATCTTTCATTACTGCAGTATTCTCTGAAACGACTGCCAAAACCATTTCCAGCAATTGAGTATCATTTGCCGATGAAGCAGGGGCGGTGGTGGTGGCAGGAACCTCATAGCGCATTTTCTCGGTATTGTACATCCCGTTTTCAAAACCTTTGATGCCTTGAAGGTTGCGAACCAAAGCTTCTTTGACCGCTGGATCCATTTGCCTCCATGCTTTATTATCGATAACCATTTCAGGACCATTCTCGGCCACAAGGAAATGACTGGTTTCGCTTACTAATCCCGAGCGGGTTTTTCCCTGGTATTTTGATTTGAAGGTTTTTCCGTCTTGTGTGCGTTTTACATATTCCGGATAAAGACCTTCTTCGTGACCTTTGGCTGGTAATGGTGTTGCCAATACAGTTGCCAGTTGCAATGCTCCCAATCCTCCTACAACTCCCGACATTATTGCAGCAGTTGCACCAAAATCAAACTTTGGAAACTGAGCCCATATTCCAATGATGGCCATCGCCGTTGAAGTTATAATTTGGGAAATGGCAATCATTTTTTGCCTTTTGGCTTGCTTATACTCTAACTCAGCCTTTTTATTGTCCAGTTCTTCATCTATTTTTTCTACTCGTTGATTGTATTGTTTTTGCGATATCATTCCGCTGTCCAACTGCTTTTTTAGCTTGGTTTTCTTAGCGTCTGAATCGGCAGTAAATTTTTTTAATTGGGCGTTTTCATTGGCTGTAACAAAATCATTGTATTTGCCCCAAGCATCGGTTAAGGCAGAAACGGCAAATACCATTTCATTAATTCCAAATGTACCGTTGGCCAAATTATCTGATAGCTGTACCCAATTTTCTGGAGTAAATCCAAATATATCCGTGGTTCCTTTTGAAACGCCTAATGCAGCAGCTTCTGCGCCTACTTCTTTTCCGGTAAGTTCGTTTTTCTTAGCAATTAATTCTGAAAGAGTCAGACCCACTTTGGCGGCTTCTTTGGTAAAACTTTCGACTTGCTCCGGGGTAAGCAAGGACATATCCATTTTACCAAAGTTGCCTTTGCCAACAATCAGATTAAATTGATCTACAAGTTCTTTTAGAAACTTTTCCTCTTCCGCCAGTTCCGATAATGCGAATTTCTTGCGCAGTTTTTCTTTGGCTCTTTCATTAGTTCCAAGCTTGGCTAACTCTTCATTGAATTGGGTTTCACGAATAATTTTAGCCTGATCAAATGCTTCTTTCCTTTTTTGTAAAGCTTCTTTGGCTCCTTTTTCTTGGATGATTCCAAGTTTGGTATTATGAATTGCCAGTTTGCCCTCGGCAATTGCATTTATTTGGGTATCTAAATCCTGGTTCTTTTTATCCCATCCTTTACGAATAATTAGAAGCGCATTGTATTTAGTCATGTCCTTAGCTTCTTTGGCTTTGGCAATGTCTTCATCTAATTTTGCTAATTCAGCTGCATTTACTTTTTGTCGGTTTAAATCGTCAATCTCACGTTTGTAACGCTGTTTTTCAATAAGCATTTCTTTCTCATAGCCATCCTGCATTGCTGCGATCTTGTCATCTTCCAGTTGACGTTGTTGTTTTAAAAATAAGTCAGCATATTTGGCTTCATTTTCAAGTTTAATACGATTGATTTCTTCTTGAGTAGAGTTGGGGTTTTTACTTGATTGCCCTGTTTTTTTATCGTCAGGAATAATAGAAGAACTATCAGTATAACCATTAACATCAATCGTTTTTATGATTTCAGGATTAGCTTTTAGAAATTCATTCATTTCTGTATTTGTAAAATCTAACTGTTTTTGTAAATCAGCTAGAGATCCTTTTCTTCTTTGAGCAGCAGTCACCATTAAATCTGCCGAAGCTAAACCTGCATTCCCCAAGTTCTTCACTTGTGCCCACATTTTATCATACCAAGCGACCTCTTCCTCTAATGATAAATTTTTCTTTTTATCCATATCTTCCATAATAGAAGACTGCCTTTTTTGCAATACTTGTAGCATTGCTTTTTTCTCAAGGCTCTTTATATAGGCATCTATCATGGTTTTACCTTGTAATGTTGCTGCATTTTCAAGGGTAAGACCTTTGGTATATTCTCCCCCAATTTGCTTGGCTCTTATAAGAGCTTCAGTACGCGCTTCGGTAGATGCAGTAGTATCGTTAACTACTCCCATAAGAGACATGAAAGAACTGGATTGTTTTTGAACAAGGGCATCCACTTCACGGGCATTATCAGCAATCATAGACTGAGCGGTTGCAGCTTCTTTGGCTTCATCGCTAAACAGTACATAAGCGGTTCCAATAGCGGCTATGGCACCCAAAATAAAGCCCCAAGGCGTTGTCATCATAGTGGTTGTCATAACCCTAAAGGCTTGCGTAGCGCCTACTACATTTCCTCTAAGTAACATCATTACTCCGGCAAATGCTTGTGATGCAATCATTCCCACGCCATCTGCAAAAGCCCTCGCTTTTGAAGCGATAGTATATAATAAAGTTGCTTCGGTATTTCGAGTCGTCCAAATTGCTACTAATTTTTGCCAACCAACATTCGTTATTAATGCAGCGGTAACAATAGCAATTACTTTGGCTATAAATACTAACGTATTTCTCCATTTTTGTCCAGCGCCATTCACATCATCAGTAGCTCCAATTAATCTACCGAATCCTTCAACCATTGAAAACAACCAATTATTAAATCCTTCGGATGAGAACCATCCTGAAACCCTTTTAGATATTTTTTCTAAAGTTGCAGCAAGGTTATTGTTTTTGATATTGTATTCATCTGTCAAAGAGGTTCCCTCATTCAGCGATTGATTAGCTAAATTTATTTTTTGGCGGAATAAATCAACATTGGCTCCTGCTGCTGAAATTACCTGTTTCACCTCATTGTCATTCAGTTTTAGGCTATCCAGTACTTTCGCTAAAGGAACTGGCTTTAAGTTTGCAATGGATTTGGAAAATTGGAGAAAGAATTCGTTAGGATTAGTATTCATTAAATCCTCCATCTGTTTTTTAGGTTTACCCATAACCCTTGCAAATCCTTCAATATTATTAGCGGCTATTGTAATAACCTTGCTATAATTTGATGCAGATTTTTCCGCATTTAATCCTGTTTCCTCGAATGCAGCACCAAGTCCAAGCGCAACCGCAATACTGGGTTTGAAAGCTTCCGGCATAGAACCAACACGAGTGACAAATTCAGCTACGTTTGCTGCGGTTGCATTTCCATCGGCTCCCAAATCATTAAGGGCAGAACCAACGCTTTCAAAAGCCAACTCCACACCCGATTCTTTCAATTCTTTATAAAGATTTTTTATTTTACCAAGCTTTGTAGCGACTTCTTCGGCTCCGCCTTCAAAAGAATCCCCAAGTGCAACACCTGATTTATCCATTACTTTTACAAAATCTAAAATTTCACCTTTAGCAATATTCAATTCACCTCCAACTGCTGCAATTCCTAAAAGGTCAATTCTTTGTGTTCTCGTTTTAAGCAAACCAAATGATTTTGTAAGAGAATCAACTTCTTCTTTAGTCATTCGGGTGGTTTTCATCACATCCGATTGGGCATCGGACAATTTACCATTGATATCGATGATTTTTTGAATGGAAAGTACCACTCCTGTTAATCCCGCGATAAAAGTAACAGCTAAGGCTTGGTAGCGGTTGAATCCATCGGCCAATGAAGCAATGGAAGACCTTGAAGCTTGAGCACGTCCCCTTAGTTCTGCAAGTCTATTATTGACTTGGGTAAGTTCAGCATCGTAGCGAAGGTAATCCGGTGATCCAGGTATAAGATTTCTTAAGGTATTGCGCAACATAGTGGCTTTACTTTGCAATTGCCCCATAGTTAAGCCTGTAAGCCCTATTTCTTTTTGAAGTTCGGACATACGGTTTTTGTTGGTCAATACCTCTGCGCTATTGGCTTTTATGGTTGCTGTAAGCAATTTATACTGATCAGTATCTTTTTTTCCTTGTTTTTCAAGCAGCTTTTTTTGCAGGAGCAAGGCTTTGTTTTCCTCGTTAAGTTTTCGAGTACTTTTTTCTAAATCAAAAAGTTCTTTTTGAGCGGAATTACCATTGATAATCATGGTTAATTTCATTTGCTCGTCGGATATTGTCTTTGCCATTAGTACTGATTTTCAGTAAAATTGGCATTAAAAAAGGGGGAATGATGTGACAAGAAAAAGCCCCATAATTATGGGGCTTGGAGTGGTATTTGGTTATCGAATTATTCGGCTATTTCAAAAAAAGAAGAAAGTACAGTTTCGACATAATTGTCATCATCGATTAAAGTTAGTGAATTATTTTTTAATTTCCATAACGAACCGCTTTCGGCAATAAAATCAAAGCTATCAGCTTTAAAATCTTCTTTGTTGCGGTAGAGTTCGTCACATTGGGTGTGTTGGACTAAGGCTTCAAGATTAAAATTCCCATCAAGATAATGCAGGAAAGCTTGTTTGTCTGCATACAATGTTTTTCCGGTACTGGTAAAGACAATTTTCAGCGGTTCATAATCGCTAAAAGCGGGCGACTGCCAAATTAGGTACATGGCTTCCTTGAAAGTGCGGTTCTTGATTGATACCCTGATGCCCTTGGCATAGAATATCTTTAAGGCTAAGTGGCCAGAATTTGTTTTTTTTTCATTTTCGTTTTGCATATCTGAAAATATTAAATACACGAAACCCCTCGTCTTCGGTTGTGCAAAACCATTCCAAGGAATGAGATCAGGGCTATCACTAGACACCTACAACGTGAACGAGGGGTTCGCTTATGTTAACTTAAAAATAAGTTTTTAAGGATTGCTCCTTGGAATTATGGTTTTGCCCTGCAAACGTACAAATATAAAATGGTTGCACAAAAAAAAAAATGTGCAATTGCACATCTTTAGAAAGAGTCTTATTTAAATCTAATTTTAACGGTGACTGTAATATATCCATCTTTAGAGATATTATCAATATAAGAAATATGATCCTTTTTTATAATTTCATATATTTCATGAGTTTCATATTCTGGAACATATCCTATGTGCCATCCGCTACTTTCTACTTTAATTGCATTACAATCATATTGATTATAAGGTTCTAGCACCAATGTTATTACATCATATTTTATACAATAATTGAGTACTGGAAATATGTAAGGCTCTAAATGAACACCACTTACACTAAAATCATATTCTCCTGGATAATCCTTAAGATTAAATACTATTGCTTCTCTCGTTAAAGTGTTCTTGTTTTTTTTATTTGATTGATCTGATGATGCTAAAAATATTAGAATAAAAATAACAATTATTAAGAATATCCAAATCATAGTTATTTAGATTTTACAACTTGAATTTCCTCTTTATTTAATGCAGCTTCGATGTTAGCACAATAAAATTTAGTGAATAAATAATAACTGCCATTTTGCTCTTTGAAAAACTTAATTTCTTGTTTTTGAAATGCACTTCTGCTATCCGCTTGACGTAGTGGCTCATTGAAATTATTAAGCAATTGCACGTATTTAAAACCTCCATCATGATTTGTACCTTCTTTAAACAATATTATCGAACCTACTTTTAAAGTATCTCCATTCATTGTAACATAAGGCTCTTTTATTTTTTTACTTAATGAAATACTTCTTCCTTGAGAATACCCAAAAACAGTGACGAACAATAGCAACAGAGTAATTTTTTTCATGTTCCAAATTTTAAAGTTAGCCGTAAATATAAGAAAATCCCTCGCAATGGAGGGATTGGGCTATTTTTAGTTAATTTAAGTTATGATACGCTTTGCAGGATTCCTGAATTTCGGTTTCGCTAAAGGGTTCTACTATTTTGGCAAATGAGGTAAGTAATTCTTTTAATCGCAACATTTTACGACGGGTTTTTATGTCATTACCATAAGAGGTGTCGAGTACCATATCAAATATTTCCTGTAAATCCTGCGGTAATTGTTGGATTTCTTCTTGTAATAAATCAGCGGTAAGAAAAGTAGTGATCTCGGTAATTACGTTTGTTTTTTTTGGGCATTCAAATTCATTTTTTTGTTTTTTAATTAATTGCAAAAATGAAGATATAAAAAAACCCTTGTTTACGGGAAACCGTAAAGAAAATGTTAAATACAAAATCCCTCACACTGGAGGAATTTAATAATGAGTTTGACAGTAAAGATGAAATGATTTTTTATTATAACCTAAATGTTTTAATATTTGGGCTACAACGAATTCAGGAACTGGACAAATATGAGTTTGAATTATAATTGGTCTTAATAGATTAGCACGAGTATATTTGGCATGACCTCCTACTATATTTATTTGTTTTAATCCATTATGCTCTAAAAACCAAAGCATAGTTTTTAACGGGATATTGCTAAGTTTGTATGTATTCATGCATTATACCGGTATCGCTACCTCTTTTTGCATGGTTCTTATATCTTGCTTATTTAGCAATTCTTCTAGTGCGGTGTTGTGTTTTAGTAAATCACTCATGGATGGTGCGTTTACCTTTAAAGGTTTTTTTATAGAACCTTTTTTTAGTTGCCAACCCAAAGATATTAATTCTTTATGTAATGTTTTTTTATTCACGGTATAATCAAGAAAAACACCTAAACAGTGATTAAATGACTGTATAGCTTCCTCTTCTGTTTTTCCGTAACCGGTAACTTCAAGGTGTGGTGAGTAAATGATAAAGTTATCCTGCTCTTTGAAAGAAATTAAAACGATATTGGCTTTTACTTTCGCCTCAGCGTTTTTAAAGTCTACGTTTATGTGATGTTTTTTGTTCATTTCTAAGTATATGCAATTTGCTATGTACAAATGTACATGACAAATGTACTATAAAAAAATGTCAATAATAACAAGATTTAGACAAAAATAACTACTTATCACCACTTTTAGCCACTTTGTTTATTCTTCTAAATTACGAAGTTCTTCTTTTACGGCATTAGTAAATCCAAAATGCAATTCCTTGATCACATTATTGTAATGGCCCCAAATAATTTTATTGTGGATAGGGTGGGATTTTTTTCTGTTTTTCCCTTTTTTACTAGTTCTGGTTTTCATGTCGACAAACCTGTGTTTCTTGAGATGGGTGTAACCCAGTTCGTTTTCAGTTACCTTAAAACCTCTTTTTGAGTTCCAATCGTTGTTTTCAAAACCACGCCCTGAAATATAGGAAAGTTGCGCCTGATCAATGTCCTTGCTGGTATCTTGCAATACCCGGCGAATGAACTTGCGTTCTAGGATTTGGTCTGAGAAGTTTTCTCTGGATTCTATTAGACTCACTGGATTTTATATTTTAGATTTAGCTTCATACTCTTTCAGCATTGGTTTTACCATATCTTTTAAAACGATATCTATCTTATTCAACTGATGCAACACATTGAGCATATCGCCAATGGTTGGGGTAGAACGTTTGTTGATCCAATTAAAAATGGTATTGCGGCTTATGCCTTCCAGTTTATTGTAAATGGCTTTCTCTTGGATAACGGTAAAGAATAATGTTTCGATTTCTTGGTTTGTCATGGGGTTGTGTTTTGCGTAAAAATACGCAATTAAACCCGGCTATCCAAATTTATTTCAACAGTCCAACCATTGCAACCGTCTTTTTTCCAAACCGGAGAAACGATGATTGAATTTTCATCAAGCCATGAAAGAAAGCCACAGAAAACGCCTTCGTGATTGGCTTTGTCTTCTAATAATTTATCTACAAATGCCTTGGCTTTTATTTGTGTTTGCACAAAAATGTCCAAAAAAGAATCATGATCATGCTCAGAATAATCCGTTTTATCCAGGATAAAGAACTGCAAAATGTTTTCCCATTTAGAATTGTCTTCCCGTCCTTTCATTTTGAAGTCCGGAAGAACCGAAATGAAGAAGGTGTTATCTCCCTGCACCCGTTCTTTTAGCAATTTAGACAATTCGCTATCGTCAATAATCATGGAACTGAAGTTGAATAGCTTCTTGCCTTGATCGTCCAAAAGCGAAGCACAAACTTCGGCTTGGTATTCGCGTAATCTATTTATTGGTAGCATTGGCTTCTTGTTTTTGTCTTTCGAGATCGGTTCTTCTTAGGTCGTACATTCTGACCATGATTTGCCAGAAATTAGTATTTCGCACCTGTTCTATGTTTCCGAAGGCGCCACTTTCGGCTATTGAAAAGGCGATGCTGTCCATTCCTATGCCCGAAACTTGGCTGTTTGACTGTTCGCCTGTGCCACTTTCGAATAAAATGGAGAAATCTATTTCCTGACCGCCCCAAAGTATTTTGGCATCAATCAGGTATTTTTGGAAGCTAGCAAACAGCAGATAAAATCCATAAACAAAGCCAATAGGGGCATAATTCAAGGCTTTGGCACGGGCTTCCAAGGAATGGAAATTGTAAGCTTCCCGAATATCTCCATCGTATTTTGGCATTCTTTTTTTGATGCAATGAAACGCCTTTTTGGGGCGATAAAACAAAGCGGTCAACATCTTAAGTATCTCCATATCACCGGTGGCGTGAAAATCATGAAACATCCGCAGGCCATCGGTATATTCGCCAAAAGTCATATTCATAAAACTATCCGAAGGTCCGTAAAAGGTGGTTCGCAAAGGTTTTAATTTGGGCATCGGATTATGGGTATAATACTGCTTAATAGTTTTTTTTCCATTTTTATCTTCCTCAAAGAAATCCTTGATCAATTCTGAAACCATATAGATATTGGCAAACTTGCATTCCTGAGCTTCTTTTTCGGACTCTGTTTGCAATTCCGGATCCACTGCTTTTGACGGTCTCATCTTCATCAGTTTATAGGCTGCATGGGTAAGGAACTCATCATAATCAATCTCCTGATTTTGGTACCGGAAAATCAATTCACACATATCCATGTATTGCTGGGCATCGCATTCGGACAAATCGCTCGGGATGTACCGTTTTATATTGGCTTCGGGGATTTCTATGGTGTGCATCTTAGACTAATTCTAATTTATCATTGATACGAATGCCTAATTTTTGCATTTGGTCACCAAATTCAGCCAAAACACGTTCGCGGATTTCGGTATTATTACGGTGGTCTTTTGGGATATATTCTGATTTAGCATCAACTCTCAAATATTTGCGAACCATTTTTATAATATTTCCTTTCAATATAATTCTGTCCACTTCACGGTCTTCGATTGTTTTATGAAGTTTGGAATTGATTTTTTTGAAACGGCGTATCGTTTTAAAATTCCAGAGGTAATTTAGAAAAGAGACTAATTTTAAAATAAGGTTTTTCATTAATTTAGTTTTTGGATTAAATGGACATATAATTATCTCCGAACATTTGGTCAGGGATCACGTTTATTGTTTCGTCAATCGTGGGCTCAGGTTCGAGCAGTTTCTCAATTTCGGTCAATACTCTTGCCAAATCCCTTTCCCAAGCTTGGCGGGCTTCTTGAGTTTCATTATTTATTGTTGGTTTTGCTCCTCGGGTCGTGGCTCTATCGCTGGTTACGTGCTGCAGTACACCTTCTGGGTACAACTGAACGGATAAGCGAGGCATAGCCCAAGCAAACGAATACGCTACCGATGCTTTGCGAATCAGACGAATCAACTCCAAGTCTTTGGCATCGGTTATAGCGGTATCCAATTTTAGCGCCGTTTTCAATGCATTCATTTTTTCGACACTTACACGAGGTCGAATTTCATATTGCTCGCAATCCGAAATACCCGGGGCTAATTTTATTAATAATAATCTGGAATTGATAGGGAATACTTTGTCAAAGTCGGACACGGTTCTAATGAACAGATCGTGTGTAACTTTAAAAGCTTCACTTTTTGTCCAGATGGTGTATAAGGTTTCATTCGTTTCCGCATCAATTTTTGAACGGTCAAGAAATTTAATAAGGTCATCCAAGGCGCGGTAGTATCTTTTTTCTAAAGCTGCATTATCATTGTCAATCATCCATTGAAAGGCTTGTTTCTCCCCCTCATCCTGCCTCATTTTTCTACCATTGTTGGTATGTGCCAAATCATTGGAAGGCGCATGCAAACGATAAGCATTGACAGCAATAGGATAACGAACGGAGTAGATGAAGGCTTTGTCTTCTTCGGCTATTGTTCCATTTGCGTAAAGCGCCACGGCTTTATCATAGACTTCTTGGCCAATAAGATCAATTACATCATTGGTTGCAGTGATGATATCCGGAATAAGGTTTTTAAACTTCAAATCGGTATCAATGAAACCCAATAACTCCTTTAGTTCTGTATTTCCTGCGGTGGTTGTGGTATTGAATAACAGTTTCATATTATTGGTTTATTAATCGCTTTTCAGGAGCAATGTCTTGTTCTTTTTCTACTTTTTCATGGTAAAAGCCAAGTTTTAGTCCTTTGTCTGGAAAATTGACTTTTAGGGCATAGTTTATCGCTTTCATTATTATCATTTCGGGAATATCGATTCCAGTTTGCAGGAAGGTCTTGAGTGCATAAACTTGCTCTGAACCGCTGTCACTTTTACCGCTTTCGGAAACATTTCCCAATGCTGAATGTAAATTCAATCCTGCTGATAATGCATGATCGGCACGCTCTGAAATGCGGATTTGCGCTTCGACAAAATCCTTGATGTTTTGGTCAATGACTTTAATTTCCCAACCATGTTCGATAAGATTGGTTCCTTCAACGGTAAAGCTTTTAGTGGTATGCAGATACTTTCCGGTGTTTTGATCGCCTGACAGCACCACTGATATTTTTTCAAGGAATTGCTTTTGATATTCTAAAAGCATTGAAGGCTTGTATTGCTGCCCAAACTTGGTACAATTAGCCTCTATTTCCTTTTGTTTTTTATCCCAAAATGCCTGCGGTGATACAATATGATATTTAAGGTTGATTGAATTTTTGGACAGTGCCTTAAATATTAACGGAACGGCGGTAGATCTGTTCAACCATTCGAGAGAACCGTACAAATCGGGTACCGTATAATAATCTGTACAGAAACTGTACATATTTGAATATAGAATTGCATTAGGATTCGCACTTGGGTTTTTAAAATCGAATAGGGGATATACTTTGAATTCAGTTAATGCCGAAACATTATTAAAGGAATAATCCGAAGTTATGGCATGCGTGGCTTCCCTTTTTTTATTGTTTTTAGCTGTAGCCAATCGTGTTCTATCGCAATACTGATGCACGATCTTTTGTATAAATGGGCTACCAATGCGAGCGCCTTTATTGAATTCAAATTTTGAAAATACCCCCTCAATATATTGATAGTCTGTACAAGCCTTCAATAAGTATGTTTGATAGCCCCATGATTCCAGCCATTTATCTATATCGTCGTCTTCATGTAGTATTCTGATACGTTTATTACCTTCTTTAGTAGCAACTATCTTTTCTTTATACAAAACAGGACCCATTCCCCAAATAAGCTGGGTCTTCTTTTTCAATATACCAGGAGCGATATAGTTCGTCTGAACTGTTTGTTTAATAACATCAGGCAGGTCATTGTTAGAGCCAAACGGATGCACCAAATAATCACCAATGTAACTGCACTGACCACTCCAATCAAGGTCATTGGTATTGCTTTTAGATTGATAGGCATCACGTGGATTGTCCATCACTTGGTAAGTGAATGCTACATCGGGCGTATCTACAATGGCATCTCTACCTACATACTCTATATTCATAACTATGGTTTTATCGTGTATCCGTTGAATTTCATTAGCAATGGCAGGTAAAACCATCGGTTCTTATCGTATCCATTTACATAACCTATCAGGATATCGGCTTTGTCGCTTTGATCATTTCGGTACCCCTTTCTAAGCTGCGCCTTATTGATCGTTTTGAAGCCATCACTTACACCAGTTGTGCCATTGTATGACAAGAATGTAAAGCTGAACGGTATCCCTAAATCGGTCAATGTTCTCATCCTTTTCAATGCATCGTATAGCTTAATGGTTGATGACATGTAATTACCTATTGTTAATGTTATACAATGATACTATTACCATACTATATATGGTGTGACATGAACAATAGCAAGGGGTTAGGTATCCTTCGGAGCGTTAACGGTGGGCGGTGGGGGTCGGCTTTAATCATATCTCTGACCTTTCGAGTCGGAGGTAATGAGGAATGCGTTTTTGAGCGGGACGGTATTTCGAAAGACAAAAACAGCAATTAACCCGTTTTTATTAGGGTTAATTCGCTTGTTTTCAATTTCTTACGGTTTTTTTTTTTTTGTAACCTCTTATTATTGAACTTTTCAAAAGGTAAATTCCCCTATTTAGAATGATTCTTTATTTTGATTTTTAAGTAAAAAAATTGCTTTATTACCTTTTAATAATTGCGTACAAATACGCAATTTTGTATCTTTAAGTATTGAAAATCACTAAATTATAACATTATGAGCACAGCGAAACAAGAGGTAAAGACAATCGAGAAACCTCAAAACATGAAATTATTACCAACTCCTAAAACGGCAGAACCTACCAAAGAATTGAAAAAAGATTCCGCAATGGCTACAATTGAAAAATTTGTATCTAAGACACCACCAACAGCAGAGGAAAGAATTGAAAGAATCCTACATTTTGAAGCACATTCAAAAAGGTTTAGACTCCTAAAGGAAAAATCCAACGACCTTAAAATGTTTGATGCAGGAAATGACAAAACAAATGCGAAAATAGTTCTTAAAAATTCCGCAGGTTTTGAGTTTGACGTTAGAAATTCAAACGTAATTGATAAGGTTACCAAGACAATGAGGGAAGAATTAAATATTCTACTCGCAGAAGCAGAAAACGAGGTCTTAAACTTTGAAATCTAGTTAAAAACAAAACTCCTGTACTGGTCGAAGAGTACAGGAGTTTAAAACCACTTAAATTATACAAGCCATGACGCACATACAATCTAACAGCCACAAAAATACATCTTTTAAATTGTCTGAACAAGTAAAAGAGACACTACACGCCAAAGGATATTCTTTCCTTTTTAATTATTCTGATTACAAATATTACAAAGCACAGGCAAAAAAAGCATTCAACAAAGCCCAAGCCATCGCAGAGTTATTTATACAGGACAACCAACCAACGGAAAGCGACTTTTCGGAATATGTATTTTAATTTTTAAAGCCATGAAATACAATATACCCGAAATTAAAATTTCTGTTTCATTTGACAAAGTTTTAAAAAAATCCGAGTTAATAAAAATCACATCCGCAAACGACGCTTATCAAATTTTTAAACGTGTTTTCAATGCTGATACTTTCGATTGGTGCGAAGAGGTTGTAATGCTTTGCGTGAATAATTCTAGTAAAGTTGTGGGATTCTACAAGGTTTCAAGCGGAGGAATGACCGGAACCGTGATTGATGTACGAATGATTTTTACAACTGCCTTACAATGTTTAGCCACCGGCATAATAATAGCGCACAACCACCCAAGCGGAACACTGCAACCCAGCGAAGCAGATATAAACATTACCAAAAAACTAAAAGAAGCGGGGCAATTTTTAGATATAAAAGTTATGGATCATCTGATTATCACAGACGAAAACTTTTTTTCATTTGCTAACGAGGGGATTTTATGACAATACACCGCTACAACCCAGACAAGCCCAAGAAAGAAACCGTTTTTTATATTCAATCTCACGGACTGCACGCAGGCCGACCACTAAAAAATCCAATTCCCAACAGTTGGGAGTTGGACACCGAGAATAAAAACGCCTTCGAAATTTGTTTTATGGTTTACAATTCCAAATTTTTAAAAAATTATTTACGGGGTTCTGTCATTCCCTTTTTGAGTTTACACGAATACAAGAAAATAATAAAACCCATTTTCGCAAACCCCGTACAATTTGAAGAAATGACACTAAAAAAACTCAAAACCTTGCAGCTGCTTGATGTGGCCATACAAAAGCAGGAAGACACCAAAAAATATTACACTGAACTAAAAACAGCAATAGCAAACGAACTTTTAAAAACATTCTCCCATGATAAGCAAAATACATATACTTAAAGAAAAACTTTTATTTTCAACCAAGCAGGGGAACGCTTGGAGACTTCGCAGAGCCACAGAAATTGACCCCACACGCAGAGAAACGATAAACCTTATTATTGCTATGATTGATGATGATAAAGATTATTTAAGAAAGAAATTACAACAACAAAAAGCCACTAATTAAGTGGCTTTTTGTATGCTCAAAAAAAAACCGCCCTAGCGGGCGGAGCAGTACTTTAAAATTTTCTTTTTGTTAAAAACTAGCGTTTTTCTAATGTACAATTACATTACCTTTTTTAATATCATAATATTCTTCCATTTGTTTAAAATCTAATAACAATCTATCTTCACCTCCAGAGTAAAATAAACGTAACTCAATTTTCATTTTATCAAATGCTTCTCTTAAGTTTTGTTTCTTAATATGAAAAGAAAACCTACAGATATTGATCGTTTCATCAGAAAAAATTGTTGAATTTGAATTTGCTGAAATTTTCACTCTATCTTTCTGTAAATGAGTATGGCTATATCTTTTAATATCTTCACTGGGTTGCCATGTTATAGAAAAGTTATCAGGTAAATATTCATAAAAATAAGTGTTTAATTTATACATAGACTCTTCGATATCCCCAAAATTAGTAATAGCAATAGAGCATTCAAATTGCTCACACCCATCAACTGTATCAATATAGCTAAAACCATAATTTGATATTCCTAAATCTGCTTTTGACTTACGTCCGTATAAATTTCTAATTTCATATTCCTCCATAACAACCGATTGAAAATCGTATCGCCTATAAAATTTTTTATCTTTATTGATATGTGGTGCATCTTTACTTTCGGGGATTTGCACAACATATATTGTTTCTTTTATATTTCCTTTATTTCTAATTGGAAATATTTTTAATCCTTCAATATTTCGTTGAATGGTAGTACTAATTACCTGTTCAAGCCATTCTTTACTGTACACATCACCATCAATAAAAGAAAAACTATCAGCTTTATGATTTTTTTCAGATAAACCGTAAACTATTATTCCTCCATTTGAATTAGCAAAAGCCGAAACATCTTTTGATATTTCCTTTTTTTTCATTTCTTCTTTTGACAGTGCACCGCTAGCTTTAAAATCAATGTTAATCGATTCTTCAATACCATTATCTATTAATGATTGAATGAATTCAATATCATACTCTTCTCTTTTATGAATTTCCATTTATATAGTTTTGATTAGTAAATTTCAAATGTATAAAAAACCGCCCTAGCGGGCGGAGCAGTACTTTAAAATTTTATTTTAGTTAAAAACTAGCGTTTTTTTATATCTGCTTCATCATAAGAATAACCACGACCATTAAGATTTGCAACTGCTACTAATCTTTTTAAAGGGGCCGTTCTTGGATTCATCACTATTTCCATCCTAATTTCTCCAGTTATCGAAATATCGCCATTAGGATGATTTACAATTGGTCCTATATTCTCAGTTATTTTGATTTTCATAATAATTCACTTATAAGTTAACGTGCTTCATTTATTTCAAATCGGTCTTGATTTATTTCCTCTGCAACAATTGAGTTTTGGTATATGGTACTAAAATCTTTCAATCTTCTTTTAAAAGTACTTTTCTTAATCAAACCAAGAGTGAAAAACAAAACATGTAAGTCATCATCTTTAATTGGACCATATTGGAATTTAATTAATTCGTTGTTTTTAAACCAAGTCATAAAAAGGAATAATTCCTCAATTTTACCTGATTTTATTTTGAAGATTGTCATATATAATAATTTTATAATCAAATATACACAATTTTAATCCCCCACACTCGGGTCCATACCCGTAAATTGACTGTGTGTATTCACTTGGTCTACAAAAGCCCTACGATAAATCAAATACTTAAACGCATCAGAGAAGTTCGTCGAATACATCGGGCGTAAAAGAATCGGTAAACTTTCTGAGGATTTATCCTTATGTAAGCTTTTAGAACCTTTGGCATCCGTTTTTATCTTGATTTTTGTGAGTTCTAAGGAACTTTTCAAGCATTTGCACTGGAACTTATCAATCTTAAGTTTCAATAGCCCTGCGGTCATTTCTCCCATCAAGGCCTTCGCAAAATTAAACTCCTCCTCCTGGTATATCGTCGATTGGTTTTCTGACATCAGGTTGACAGTCCAACCCGTAGAAGTGCCGTTTTCCCATTCAATCGCATTTTTAACCGCATTTGCCCAGTCTCGTTTTGTTTTACTGTTCTGGTTTCCCGAGCGATCATAATACATATCGAGTACCTTCACTTTATGATGCTTGAAAAATTCACGGAACTTTTGTCCCAATTGAATTTCATTTTCAGGAGCCAGCGTGTAAAATTCTTTTAGGCAATACAAGTAGTTCCCTCTTGGCTGTGCCGTCACAATACTACACATATCACCAAAATCCACACCGCATTCCAGTTTCGCATTGTGGTCGATGTATCGCAAGGCCAAACTGCTTTCCTCGATTTCATCCGTCAAAGAAAAACGATCGTAATAATCAGTTATCACACCATCATCATAAAAATGATGTTCTCCAAGATTTCCGTAAAATTTTTCCCCTTTCTTCAAATTGATTTTCAATGAAAGAATGGCGCTTTTAAATTCTTCAATTCCCAAAGCTTTCAAACTATCCGAGAAATAACCTTCCGTGAGGATATCGACATTTACAAAAGACGAAACCACATAAAAGAAAGTCAAATCCTTACGGACCCGAATCCATTTTTCCGTCCAGCGAACTAAATTGCCTTTTAGCTTTTCAATCGCTTCATAATCGCCCACTTGTTTGTATGAAAGGATTTCCCTTTTTATTTCATTCAGAACTAATCCCACTTCAAGAGCCAGTTTTACCTGGTCTAAATCCATGTTTTTTTCGTCCTGCAAAATCCAGTCATCATCACCATCGATAATGTTAGGCATATCCGTTGTAAAAGTAGTACCGCGATAATAAACAGAATGCCCAAACATAGTATATTCCCCACGAATAGCGGGAGTCAGTTTCTTTAATTTTTGGAATTTAAGCAATCGGGATTCATCCCCGTACATGTGTTGGTAAGAACCACCCGCCAATCCTCCGGGTTGATCCAGTGAACCAAGATTAACAAAACAACCATTAAAAACTGAAATCGTGTGTTTGTAGATTTCTACCGGTTTGTATGGGAGTTTAAAATGGGAGGGCGGGCGTTTGTCCGTAACATAATGAATTCCTTCTTTCCATCCTTTACGGTTCCATCCTTCCAGAAGAGTAGGAACGATATTCTTCATGCAGTTCGTGTAAGTGTCAGAAACCAATACCTGATAGCTTTTAGGCATATCATGCATGATTATTTGGCTACGTTCCGCAATAATATCCGCAGTTTTGGCAGTAGCACGACCCGCTATTAATCGCAAATCTTTTGGAGCAATCAGGAAAATGACCGTTTTCAGCCAACTGGCAAAACGCCCTTGTACATCGGTATCATTAAGACTTACGTGGGTCTTCCTGCTCATTTGGAAATATTTTTAATTTAAATCCTGGTATCAGGGATTCCTGTTTAATTCTTATTTTTTCTTTCTCGGTCAATTCCGGAAACTTATCAATCATTTCAGATAGTTTCTGACGGTTTACCTTTGGCATTTCGAGAGCTTCAGCATCCCATGTATAAACCACAAATGGAGGTTGGAAAACTTCATCCGGTAATTCCTCTTTGTCGGGTTCATTTACCGCTCGGAGTACTCCCGCATCAATACACATTTTCACCACCTTTTGAGCATCATTTACATCCTTGGCCAGTAGCATGGCAAAATTGATCATCTTATCAATTTTATCTGCATAAATGTTTTTCCACGCATCCTTAGAAATTTTAGAATCACGGTAAAAATATTCCTGTGCTTCATCGCATACTTGCATTGCCTTATAACGGGAGAGTTTGTATTTCTCAGAAACCATCAAATGCTTTACAATAGCCTCCTTGCTGCCAAACTGGTCTATTCGCAAAAACATGCCACGAACCATGTCCAATAGTTCCAAGTAAACCACAATATGCTCAGGAGCATTTTTAGGGTTACCCGTTTCCATGAAATCATATATGTCCCGTAAGTTTACCTGATCAATAGTCATCTCCAAAAAGTATTCGGTTTCTAATATTATTTACTTCGTTTTTCTCGGCTTCTTTCAGGAATATTTGCGCTGCAGTAATATTTCCTGCCTCTGCCAATTCCTTTTGTTTGTTGTTGATATTGAATTCCGAAATCAATTTCCCGCGCTCATACGCCATGCGTACCTCACTTTCTTTATCGTACCATAATTGCATGAAAGCCTTTTTATCTATCTCAAGATTAAGAGCAATTTTCTCAGGCGAATAATTACACCCCGCCAAATCATGGATTGAAGTCATTTCTTCTTCCGAAAATTTAAGATCTAAATGTTTCATTATTCTTTGATTTCAAGCGTGTCAACGACTTCTTTATCACAAATAGTTTCTGTGGTTAAACCATAATTGTAACCCATTTTACCATTAAATCCCATGCCATATCTGTAACCCGAACTTGTTTCGGTATGTGATTCTACACAACGAGTTCGAGTATAAAAAGGTTTTCCTTTTATATAAAACTCTGGCTTTGGTTTACAGGAAGCGAGAAGAATAACAACTAATATGCAAATTGATTTTTTCATCGTTTTGTCATTTCGAGGAACGAGAAATCTCATCCCTATGATTCTTATTAAGTTTCGGCGGATGCGGAGGATTCTGCATTCTAGGAACTGATCCTTTTCTCTTCGGAGGCGGAGGATTTCTATATCTAGGCATCCCAGTACTTCTACCACTAGAACCCAACATCAGCGAAACCCAACCCAAAGCAAGAGCAATCCAAATTATTTCCATTATTTCGATTTTATTAAAACATAAATACCCAGTAAAAAATATCCAAATGCAAGCAAAACAATAGGCTGTGCAGGAAATTCTTTTGGCAAATAATTTGATAAAAGACTAATTGTCATCGCTAAAACAATCAAGACAGCACCTATTTTTCTCATGAACTACGTTTTTTTGGGTTTTGTCAAAAATTGATACAATGATATCGGAGCCGTTAGGATAAAAAACAACAGTGTCAATACACAGATAAAAGTTCCCAAAAGAGAAATTACAGCTGTTAAAGCCGAAGCTGCCAATAGTATCAATACAATCGCCACACAGATTCTTATAAATCCTAAGAATATTTTTTTCATATTGAGATATTTTTAAAGTATTTAGGCTGAGGAATTCGTTTAGTTTCACACGAAATAGTTATAATTGTTTTTCCTCTTGGGACGAATCTCAATGTTGTTTCAAATTCTTTTTCAAATGATTCTGTAACTGATTGAATCTCATTTTCTGAAAATGTTTCATCGGTATAAACAACCTTATCTAAATCGAATATTGCTCCTGTATTCTTCATATCAATACTTTTTAAGTTTCGAATCCGTAAACAACTTCATTCTAAAATCATACAAGCCTTTACTATTCCCAAATACATACTGCTCATAATGCGCATTCTCGCTCCAGTTACCGGAACCTTCAATCACATAATGATGCTCATGCGTTTGCAGCAGGCAAACCTTAGCATGAACCCATGCATACAGTACAGTTACATTAGGCCTACTGGAAGCCATCGCCATCAGGTTATCTATTACCAATGGATTTCGCTTTATCATACTATCACTAACCAATAGCGTGATGCGCTCAATTTTACCCGTGTCATGCAGTTCAATCAAGGCCTCAACAACCTTTCGGCTAATGCTATAAGTAGAGGCATGCAATTCCTTGATAGGATATAGTTTAGCCACAAGAGGAATAAATGTGAATGCATTAAAAGCCGTATCACTTTGCAAAAAGAAAAACTCTTCCGGAGTAGGCACTCGCATCAGGTCATTATCTAAAGAAGACACCTTTTGGTAATGAGCGGCCAAATACTTCGATGTGAAAACTTCCTCCTTTTTGTCATTCCGACTATCGGGAGGAATTTCATCTTCCTTTTTCAGCAGCTTTTTGTAATCAAACAGCATTCTATTTTTTATTAATGCCCAACCTCTTATTGACTAAAGCCAATTTCTGCTCACGCTCCGCAACACGTGTATTGATTTCAAGGATTTTAGCTGTGTTTTTGGCTTTCTCGGCTTTTGCCAAAGATTTTTTGTTATCGGTAAAATACTTGGCAGAACTGCCTTTGTACAAATACAATTCCTCCGAAGTCATCGTTTCCACTTCACGAGTCAATTGCAGTCTTTTGAAAAGAGGATGCTTTCCTAAAACTTTACCCGTTTCAGCATACGCATTCAATTCCTCGTATATTCGTTGATTTTCATCAAAAGCCTCGACAGCTTCTTTGGCTAATTCCGCTAAATAATCTCCTTTTGGTGCTTCACCTCTTTCGGCTGCAGCAATTTGTTCCTGCAGTTCTAAGTATCGATTCCAAGCCGTAATCTTGTCAGCAACTAATATTTTAAACTCATCCGGACAGTTTGGCTCACTCAGGAAAGGAAACTCAACACGAATCGATTGAGCGTCTATTTTAGGCATAGATTTCAATTCCTCTACTTCTTCCTTCAAAGCCTCGTTTTCTTCCTCTAAATCCTCTTTTTCAAGCTGTAATTCTTCGTTTTCCGACACTAAGCTTTCATTTTCCTGCAGCAATGTATTTACAGCAACATTATCAACAAGAGGTTCTGTAGTAGCTTGGATACCTTCTGTGTTAGTATCGATAAGTTCTTCACTTTCGACTTTCAACTTTTGACTTTCTACTTCTATTTTCTCCAATTCTTCTGTTAAAATTGCAGCAATAGTATTTTCTTCGTCAGCTAGAGCCATTTCAATAACTTCAGCTAATCCAGTTCCTTTCTCTACACATTCAATTTGAGCCCATGCTCTTAATTCTTCTTCACTAAATGCAAGAATATAATCTGGCAATAAAGTTTCACTTTCAACTTTCGCCTTTTGATTTTTGACCGGCACAGCCACTTTCTCCAAGTCAGTAACGCCATGCATTTTTTGCAAATCGTACAATAAGTTTTCCAAGCCTCTTTCAGAATATCCCTGCACGTTCAGTGATCGTTCTGTCCCTAAATTTTTAGTAGGCGATTGACGGTACAATTCATAAGCCTGGTTGAACTGCTCGTGTTTTTCATCCGGTAAGTTCTGGAAGAACTTAATTACTTTTTGTTTCATGACTTTGTTTTTAAGTTTAGTTTTTGAATGACTGTAAAATTGGTAATTACCTATCAAAAACACTGTGACATGAAAAAAGCCACTGCAATTGCAGTGGCTTTTCATCCAAACTAACTAACCAAAAAATATTATCCTCTGGACTTTTCAATTAAGAAAGTCAACGCGCCATTTACAAAAACTTCTAAATGAATCACGGCTCCTTCAAGAGCAACCCAAGAAGTACCATCTTTCAAAATAGCTTTCTTATCAGTTACCCCAGTGGCTAATGTTGCAGGACCTGCACCACCACCACCTATCAAAGTGATCACATCACCATGATTCAATCCTATCTCAGAGAAAGCAATCGAAGCGGTAACAGCTAAACTTGGTAATTGGTATAGCTTACCATTCGTTTCATTTACAGCAACAGCAGTAGCTGCAGCAACAGCAAATGGAGTCGCAGTTGGAGTAGAACCCAAGTAGTGACCAGGTAACCACTCTGTTTTTGCAAACTGCTCAAAAACCAGCATGTGTTTACGGGCATCGTTATCGTCCTGTCCTGCAGGTTTCAATTGCACAGGAGCACACTTGGTTCCCACCACTTTTCTAAACGTGTCCTGACAGCTGCCATGAATCACGATACAAGGTTCGCCTAACCAGTCAGCAACGAATTCGTTTATTTCTAATTCATTACCCGGATGTTCTCCTTCAAATTTATGTTTTAAGGAAATAGAATCTTCATCACCGTCGCTCTCGTATGGTGCCTTTGTTTTTGAGGCAGTCATATAGACTTCTGCCATTTTTGGGTTTGCCTTTAAAACAAAATCACCAATCATTAGCACTTTCTTTGCATTTCGTGCCGGCCAGACTAAAATGTCCTTAGTCGCAATTACGATTACATTAGGGTCTTTGGGAGCTGCTGCTCCCGATGACGTTTTCTTTATTTGTGTAAAATACATAGCTGTAAAATATTAAGCTTAATTCAATTAAGCGATTAAACGTTCCGTCTCGATCCAAACACCGTCAACAAAAGTCAGCTGAACGTAATCGGCATCTGTACCTAATGTGGCTGCAGAAGCTACATTAATATTACCCACATCAGCTAGAGTCACATCAACAAGTGCAACATCAGTACCGTAAATCTTAATAGATTTTCCTTCTACACCATTGATGATGTTTGTGATTGCTGTTGTTTCAGTTCCGGCGAATCTAAATACCGTTCCTCCTTTGGCATCAATTACTCCTGTTGTGAAATCAATATCCGTGGTAGCGGCAACTTCCGGTTCAGTAGTTCGGCTTAATTCTTTGAATTTACCATCTTGCTGAGCAAATAATACCAAAGTTCCTCCAGTCGATAAATCAAAATCAGTTCCCAACAATAAACTGGCGTTTTTCTTCACATTTTTAGCGGCAGCTAATCCTTTGTTACCTTTGATTCTAACAATAGAACCTTTGGTAGCTCCTTCTATACTGGTAATCTCTGTATTCCAAGAAGCATCCACTTGAATATTAGGGAAAGTAATTTTTAGAATACCAGATTCATCATCAAATACAGGCGCAAAAACTTCATTACCAAATACTGGCATATTGTTAGACCATACTTTTTGAATTTCAAAACCTCTAGGATCCCCTTCAGCTAATTTTGTCCCTACTTGTTTCAAACGAATCCCCAAACGGTAATCAGCAAAAATATTAGTATCTCTCTTATCATGAGTGATAGTAAATTTTCCTTTTTCAGAAACATTGTAATCCAATATCTCTACGTTACTGGATTTTGTAATTCCAATAAAATCCGTTTTAGTTTGATCAATTAACTCTTGAAAAATAAAATTAGGATAGTCAATAGGAGACATCAATTGGTATTGCATTTTTCCCTGATCTGTACTAAATTGTTTAGGATATAATTCACCCGCACGTTTCAAATAAGCCTTTAACCAACGAGAAGATAATTCAATTTCTAAACCTTGCTCTTTCCTTTCGATTTCCGGAATTAACTCAATCATGGTATTGATATAATCCACAATATTAGCCTCTGTTGGTGCACCAATATCAAAAGCACGGTATTGTTTAGCCACATCTCTGTAGTAGTACCATAAATAACGTAAACCATTTTGAGAATTAACCGCTGCACCTGGCATATTATCACCTCCAGGAGACTGAACGAAAATACCGTTGATTTGCGCAATTCTATCATCAAGCATTTGACGTTTAATCAATTCCCCTAACAGGAATCCGATAAATGACATTTTCCAAGGATGAGAACCATCTGTTTTATTGTATGATCTAATCCAAGTGTTTTCAATTTCTTGCAATTCGTAACCACTGAACGTGATGTCGATTTTCTTACGATACACTTGCCCTTTTTCAGAAGCAATTTTGAAGTTGTTCTTTGGAGACCATCCTTTGGCTCTACCTTGAACAATTTCATCCGGCATGATGTATCCTTCAGAAACTCTGTCTAATACACCCGTTCTTCTGCTCCATTGAGAAGGTAAGTCACGGAAATCATTAAACAATGAACTTAGCAAGCCGTTGTTTTCCTCTACAAAATGTTCTAAATCACTTTGTAACAAGGGAATTACACCACTTTGATTAAAGTCAGTCGCTTTCATGCCACCGTCTCTCAAACGGGCATTCCATGATCTTCCGCCATCAAAAGCATTGTATGCTTTGTTGTCACCAAATAAGTGTGTTGCTGAATGTCTCATGTTTTGATTTCCTCGTTGAATTACAGCCTCCGGTTTATCCCCTTCCGGCTCATTGATTAATTTGGCAATAATAGCAGCCTGTTCTTTGTTTTTGGCTCCAATTGCTTTTACTGTTGCAATTGCAGTACCATTACCGCCGTCTGCTGTATCATTAGCTAATGTGGCTAATTCCTCGGCCGACAAATTACTTTCGGCAACCATAGCATCAATCTCATCTTGAATGGCTTTCAAGTCCAGATTGTTTTTAGCCATGTTCTTGATCTCGGCATCAATACCGTTAATGGCTTCATCAGCCATTTTTTCGCCAAGGGCATCGACAATCTTTTGTCGTTGCTCGGCACTCAGATTCAAGGCTTTGTTTTCGCCATCAATCGGGAGTTCCTTAATGCTCAACAGTCCGCAAAAAGCAAGTGCTGTTCGAGCCATCTGTTTCAATTTCATAGGGTTTTTGTTTTAGGGGGTTAAAAATTTATTTATAGCGATTTCAATTCACTCATAATATGAAGCCTGTTTATGGCTTGGTCACGGCTACCAACGGAATCAATCATTCCGTATTTAATTGCTTTATCAGCAGGGAATGTTTTCCCGGAAAGTACACCTAATTCTTCTTTTAAATTCGGTCTGGCTGATTTAACAGCTTCTTGAAACTTGATCGCAATTGGCGAAAGGTGTTCTGTTTTTATCAAATCATAATCTCCTTTCAACGCCAATGAAAAAGCTTCGTTTTTATGCTCGCTTTCCTTTGGATAAATTTCATGGAAAACATAACCCAAGGATTCCAAATACTTACGATTGTCCGCAAACGAAGTCATTACACCAACAGAACCTATCGAAGCCGATACGTTATTGTCAGCCATGATATAATCAGCCACCGCACATACAGCCCAATAATGCAAAGAGCAACATTGATCTATCAACGCTACCACAGGCTTGGTTTTGTTTTTACCAAATTCAATAAAAGGACCTATTGCCGAAACAGCACCACCTGGTCCGTCTACATTAAATACAATTCCAATGATATTAGGATTAGCATCCGCAGAACGCAAAGCATTTACAATTTCATCAGCACCGTAAGTACACCAATCGCCATACTTCATTACAGGCCCTACCATATCAATAACAGCAATCGAACCTTTAGGTATTTCAACCACGCCATCCTGATTAGGTCTAACTGCTTTCTTATTTGAATCTAGAATAGTAACTAAGCTTTTAGTATTTTCTGAAAAGTCTAATTCTTGACCTGTCAAAATTTTATGTGCTATTGGTGCATAAGCCGTCAGCCCTTCAAATGACATAAGCCATTCCCCACGAACCAAGTCCATTAATAAATGATTTACTTTCATTGCTTTTATTTTTTACGAAGGTGTTATTTTCTTTTAAAAAACGCTGTGACACGTGTAAACCACTTAAAGCGATTATTTAAGTAAACCAATACGCCACCAATGACAATAAGACAAAGCAACCACCAATAACTCCAAAAATTGAATCCTGATTTATCCAGAGAACTATTCAATGCTTCCTTTTTGGCTTCTCCTTTTTTGGCTGCAGCTTTTTTTGCCGAAGCTTCGCTTTTACTCGAACTTTGGGAACTTTCCGCCTTATCGATTTTCTTGTCTTTGAATTCGGTTGTGGTTTCCTCGGTCAACGAAGCATTATGCAAATCTGTTTTTTTACCGTCGGGATCAGTAACACTGGCGGGTTTTGAGGGATCTATTGGAGCAGCCGTTTTCTTAGTCGTAACCGTTTTAGTCTTATCGTCTATTTTTACTGAGGTTTCGACCTTCGTATTCGATTCTTCTTTTTTGATTTCTTCTACGCTATCGGCGCTTTCTGCTTTATTGGATTCCTCGGTTTTTGTCACTTCTTTTTGTCTGGAACTACAGGAGTTCATCGCTATCGAAATGCCAAGAACCACAATCCAAAACATAATATGTCTAATCGTTTCGTTTTTCATCTTATCTGTTTTTAGGGAATTTTAATTTGTGATACAATGCATTTACCATAAGCATGAAATACTCATACTCCTTGTAGGCATCAAACGAAGGACATTCTTTGATGCGCTCCCAAGACTCTATAGCTCCATTCCTGTTTTTATCGTCAGAGAAATGATAATGCCCCACGATCATTAGGTTTTGCAAATCGTTCCCGTTTTTTCGCAACCAGTCCATCATTTCTATTATTTCTAAGAGAATAGCATTTTTTTGGGCTTGCGTTCTGGTATCGCTCGCCACCTTTACATCGGTTTGCAAAACACCACCACGGTAACTCATGTGCAAACATTGAGAGTTGAATCCAGCAACTCCATTAGTAGGATTATTGTAATCCTCCAGTTTATGGCGGGTACCATCATAATCGATCCAAGTGGCATACCCTGGTGATTTCCATCCTAGGGTTTTCTTCCAGAAGTCCTGCATGCTTTTTAAAGTTCCATGTCCGGCTTGGCAATGCACTACGATATATCGTATGTTCTTCGCTCTATTACTCATTTTTATCAGGGTTTTTGGTTCCGTCAAATTCGAACCATTTATTATACTTTCTAAGAATGATACCTAATAATCCATTGGCCTCTGAGTAACCCAATGCTCCCAAGTTCTCCAACCACGATATCAATAATTGAAAAACAATTCCGGTAAACACAATGAAATACAGCCATTCATACGGATTAACTTCTAGACCTAAGACAGTAGGAGGTGTCATTTTGGATGAAAAAGTATGCAGCACATACAGGATAGACGCAAAGACGCCAATCTTAAAGATCATTCTCCCCATCTTCCGGCTCTTGATTCGCTCGCCTTTTTTCTGTACAGAAACTTTCGTTCCAGTCCATACTTCGGCACAGACTAAGAATATCAATGCTATAAAAACCGCAATATCTAATCCAAGGTAATTCTCCGTAAAAAGCCTTATTGTTCCTAATACAGCCGATAAAAGCAATAGAATATTTCCTTTATCTATATAGAAAATTTTGAATAATGTAGTAGAAAGATCATGCGTATCATCATAGCCAAAGCCTTGAAGGAGGTAGTTTATTGTTTTCATAGAGCATAATAGGTTTTGTGCTATTTATACCCCAAACTTATTGTTATACATGAACAAACACTGTGACATGAAAAAGCCTGTCATTTCTGACAGGCTTGGTATTAAGTAGTAGCATAATTCATGATCTTGGGCGACTTCTTGGTCTGGAACCTTGATATTATTTTACAGTTTTTTTTTTCCCGATAATACAACCTTCGAAGCGTATCATTAGAAAAACCAAATTCCAATAAATCATATTTATCGATAAATTTGTCAATAGCCGAAATAACCACCGCTTCGCCATTATTCTCTACACAACCATTCATGTAGGATACAAAGGACATGCGGAACATATCTTCCAGCAGATCATTGATATCATCAGTGGCATCTTGCGGAAGCATCAGATAAGAGTTTCTTCCATTCTCATGTTTGTAAAACTGACCTTGGTATTTCTTTCCGTTTCCATTGTCTGATATCGTAAGGAAAAGATTGAAATTAGCCACATTCAAAGGATATCCTGCTTTGACCATAAGCAAACGGATAATCCTGCCTACGGTGGAAACGTTAGGCGAATACAAGATTGCTTTTACTTTCTTGTTTCCATAAATGACTTCTTTACCTTCACTTTCTTTGAAAAAAAAAGGTACTAAATGCTCACGAATAACTATAGGAACGATGGACATAGGCTAAATTTTATTTGAATATTACTTTCTTGCGCCAGCTTGGTATTTCATAATCATATCAATTACTTTTGGACCCGTCAAGCCAAATCCTAATGCTAAAAGAATTGTAGCTTCAGGCGTAAGATGTTCTACCGAAAATCGCATAAGTAGCATAATGGCCAATATTGAAAAAATCAATTCAGACAGATTGTCTCTCAGGAAGAATCTAAAAGAGAATTGATAAGGTGTAGCTGTTGATTCGGCATTTCTTTTTCTCACTTTTGAATAGTAATAAAAAGCAAGTCCAATAATGGCAAAAAATAATCCCGCTAACCAAGTTGGGTAATCCGGTGTTCCGGTAATTAAGTTTAAAAATTTGTTCATGTTTATTTGTGTTTGTTGATTAAAATTTAAGGGCAATTTGAAATTGAAACGATATACCCGTTGTTATCTATCTTGACGAAACGATTACCTTCAGTAAATCTGAATCTATCGAGGCCTACAAAAACTTCTGTTAATTCTGCATCGTTGAATAACTGTACTCCTACTGATAAAGTTGTTGATGTTGAGTATTTAGATAAATCTAAGAATGAACCACAAACAGCAGTTCCTGTAGTATCGTTAGTGGATGAAAAAGGGAATCCTGTAGAAGTGATACAATCTTGAATATTAGTAACCACTCCTGAATTATTTATAGTTAGCAATTGATTAGCGCCCGAGTAAAAATAGTCAAACCCTCCTCCCGGAAAAGTAGCCGTAAGAGAGGTATTTGAATAAAATACCATCGACAATGCTATTGCACTTGAATTGCTATATAAATTACCTGGCGTATCATAAACCGAACAAGTAGCACTATTTCCCTCTCCTATACCGTAGGATATTGGATAAGTATAATACGTTAAAGCATTCACCCACACACTTCTAGGTACAAGCTGATTACTGGCATAGCTATCCATAGCCGATGCACTAAGATTATACTTAGCCAACGCTTCATTTTTCGTCATGCATTGATTAGAAGTAACATGAGATTGCCCAGCATTCAAAGCAAACCCAAGTGATTGAGCTTGCGTGAAAGAAACCATCTCGTTTGATGCCTGCCCAAACGAGAGTAGTGACCAAAGGAGTAATAGAATAAACTTTTTCATATTATTTTGCTTTTTCTAGTTCTTCGATTCTTTTTGTCAACTCTTGCACTTTGGCAACCAAAATTTCAATATAACTTACCGATAGGTAGCCATCATCATTCTTTTGTACTTGGTCTGGAAAGTGCTTACGAATTTCTTGTGCGATATAGCCAATATGCATTTTATCATCACGCTTATCTTTCCAAGTAAAATAAGCCACATCACCATCACGCTTGTGAACGTATTTTAATCGTCGGTCTGAGGATTGATTGAAGAAGCCTGATGCTGTTACTGATCCATCAAATAGAGCGTTAGCCTCATTTGTGATTGTCATTCCACCCTGCCAGCTTTTATCATTACCAACCATACCTACTCTTACATACCTAGCTGTAGTTGCACCGTCAGTCTTTATCTGAATTGCTCCACTATAAGCACCACCCCAAATAGTTTTTAATGTTGGGCTACTATTTCCCACAATATCTCCGCTAAATACACCTTCTGATGCTGTTACTGAGCCATTAAAATATCCTGCTCCGTTGACATCCAACTTAGCACTTGGCGTATTTGTCCCTATTCCTACGTTACCTGTTTCTGTGATAGTCATTCTAGTAAGTAGTCCTGAACCATTACTGGTTAAAAAGTCGATAGCTCCTGTATTTACGGTTCTATTACCTAAAGCAATAGCTGTGTTTTTATTCGTACCATATTTACCAGTGATAGTGGAGCCACCACTTACATAAGATTGATAATCAAAATCAATTGAGGTGAGATTGCCCGTATTGATATTAGTAGTAATCCCGTTATCAGAAATAAAACTATTTCCGATGTTACCCGACCCTGTAAATTTAGGTATGTAGTTAGTTGTTCCTGTTCCTGTAACTGGATTGGTTAATAGTGGTTGGTAAGCAGTAGACGTGTAGGCGTTTGAGCCTAGGCCTAGCCATGATTGAACAGCTAGAGGTTCATATCTCCATGCTGTACCTCCACTGGGATCGGTTCCTATAAGATGACTCAAACTACCATATTGAGGTGTTGAAAATGCAGTAGATAGTCCTCCCCAATTAGTAGCATTCCCACTTATATTAATCCCCCAAGTTCCAGTTGCTCCTGTGCCTCCTAGTGTTGGTGCGTAGGAATTGAAATTCGCATTATCTAATAGCTTTCTCCAAGGTGTCCAACTCTCATTATATGCTCTTGTATAAGATTGACCATCTTGAAAATCAGTAGCTAATTGCCCAGTTACATTCCAATTATTTCCATAAGTAGATATTGCATAATAATTAGTCGTTGGATTATTGGCATGTGGAGCAAATCTATATGAACTACTTTGAAATTGTGTATTGGGGTCAGTTCTTTCAGTACTACTATTTAAGACATATTTATCAGCATGATTCCCCCAATTATAAGCAGTTTGACCATTTAATATCCTTGAATCATTACCCTCTGCAACTGTTCCTGTTGTTGTTCCGAAACTCTTGTTGAAAGCGGTTTGTTTTGGGGAAATAATAGGTTCTTTTCCATCCAATTGCTGTTGGATCGGAGAAGAGGCATTGTTGTTTGTGCTTTGCGCATCCGTCTGGTATCTCTTGTTTGCAACCTCTGGAATGTGAGAGGTATTAAGACTTACAACCCCTTGCTGTCCATTAACACTTACCACATCATCTGTACCTGATGACCACTCCCATTTAGTTCCGTTATGAATGATAAAATCATTGGCGACAACAGCAATGTTACCAGAACCTAAATCAATAGTTCCGCTAGCATTTGCTTTATATACCCAACCGGCAACGCCTGTACCATCTGATAAAGTAGGTGTATTGGTTGCGGGATTCCACATTCCTTTGTAAATCATCAAAGAGGCAGGTAGATAAGCAAAAGGTACTTTCCCACCAGGATCTAAAGGAGTTACTCCATTATTGGCACCAATAAGAGTAAGGTTAATTTTAGCGTCAATCGCAGCTTGTAATCCCATCACGGTACTAATTGCTTGTGTTCCGGTATGTGTTGCCCTGTCTCTCAATTGAGCATCAGTTGAGTTGGCAGTTGCACCCGCTTGAATGCCCGCAAGTTTATTTTTTTCAGCCGTGGTATAATCTTCTGTAGAGAGTTGCTTTCCGGCTACTTTATCTACTTTGGTAGCAAGTGTATTGTTTATCGCTGTAGGGTCGAAATTAGACAGTCCGGCTAATTTGTTTTTTTCGGCAGTGGTATAATCTTCTGTTGATAGTCCTTTACCAGCTACTTTATCTACTTTCCCAGATATATCAGTAACCGCCAATTCTTGATAAAAAGTACCATTCCATCGGTATATTTTATTGTTGTCTCTGGTAACATACAACTTGCCGACTATTCCCGTAACGGGAAGTGCAGTCGCAGTACTGGCTTCGATTACGTCAATTAAATCAGTTTTTTGAATATAACCAAATGTGTTATCATCTTTTATAGTTGATATTTTAGTTACTTCCGTGTTTTCAATAAGCCCTGTAAGCTTAATATTCTTATAACTCGGAATAGTTTGCGCTTGTACGCTAAGAGCTGTTAAAAGCAATAAGTAGACAATTTTTTTTTTCATTTTAGATGT
Source organism: Flavobacterium sp. W1B (assembly GCF_047344965.1). Taxonomy (NCBI): domain Bacteria; kingdom Pseudomonadati; phylum Bacteroidota; class Flavobacteriia; order Flavobacteriales; family Flavobacteriaceae; genus Flavobacterium; species Flavobacterium sp. W1B. Next base: position 3,005,666 of record NZ_CP178845.1, on the reverse strand, counting down.
CATAAGATGTTAGTAATAATGGATTCCCTACTAAATAAGTAGCATTTATAAATTGTCCCTCGACAAAGCCAATGCACCAATCGCCTGAGTTTGGTAATTTATTTGCTGGATCAGGCGGTGTTCCGGGTTTTCTAAATATTTGAAGCTCGTTGTTTTCGTATATTTTGGCATTCAAAACCTTATAGAACAACTCGTTTACGGCATCACGCATTTGGTTAATTTCGGCTGCAGCCAAATATTCTTTAGTCCCGTATTGCTCTAAAAAAGCAACTAACTCTGGGTTGTTTACTTTGTCTTCCCATTCTAGTGGTAGATTGTTGCTCATTTTAATATAAGATTACTGGGATTAACGCTTGTGAACCTATCAATCCCGGACTGGAAACATATCCACTGGGAAAAATAGAAACCGTCTGGAATTCTACTTCGGCGGTCTTGATGTTAGTTTTGGTTTTAATTTTTGGTCGGGCATTTTGTACAAAGTCGTTACGGCCTATGATAAGATCCTTTCCGTTAGTCAGATTTAGTTTTATGAAAATGGCTTTTTGCACCAGGGCAATACGCTCTGATCTATTCCCGTCAGTAGAAGGGAAGCGTATAGTAACACTTTGTTTATAGGAAGTTCCTGCAGCGCTTTCTTCGCTTTCTTCGCCAAAAGAAACGGAGCCTAAACCAATATGTGTTTTGGTAAAATCAGTAGCTATCATTGCTGAATTATAGAAGGGTTGCCATTGCGGAATGTTGGCCGCAGTAATTTGCCCTTTAAAAGCAAGTTCTACCCCGCATATATTTGGATTAACAATTACTCTATCAAGTAGTTCCATGAAAAAAAATGTTTTCACGAAGATAAGTAAAAGTTTACTAAAAGTAAATTTTTAGCCTTAAAAAATGTACTAAAAGTACATTTTATTTCCAGCAGAAAAGAAATAGTTATTCTTTGAAATTCTCGTAAAACCCATAAAAAAATGTAACTCTGTAACCGAGACAGTAAATACCTTGTGAACCTCAATAAACACAAGACTTAACGGTTTACAACGGTTTTGTAACCAAGGGAAGAAAGAGAAATGTGTTTTTGTAACCTCTTTATTAGTTACATTTTTTTTGTAACTACAGTTACATTAATAAAAGTAAAATGTAACCTATATCTCTATATTTTACGGCACATTTCGGCAATGGTTACAAAGTTACATTTTTTTAGGTGCTTATAATAAATAGGGGGTAAGGGGTAAAATGACGTAAGAATGCGCCTACCTACTTGGGGGATTTCAGAAAAAATAATTCTATTGTATGGGGCTGGGCAAAAAAGCAAAACAACAGTTGCTTTATACTGCGTTTATCCGTACAAATCCCTTCTCAAATTCATACAGCCAATTCTCAGGAGGCGGGAAAGTTTTGGGCATAAAAAAAGCAACCAGATACTATTGTTCACTGGTTGCTTGTAAGCGATTGTCTCTCAAAAAGGTTTTATTATTTTTTTTTATCGCTTGGGCTAGGAAATGGTTATTTCATTGGCGTTTCGTTTTAAATTTATAACGTTGGCTAAGCGCAATGCTCCCCTTGGTCGCACTAGCGCCTAGCCGGGCGTTAGCGGTCAGGCTATCGAAACCTAACCGAAACCTGATTAATATAGTTTTCAGTATTTTCTTTAAATTCATCATTCGATATTTCTTCCCATTCTGAAAAAATAAAATGTGCGGAACAATGAATATGAAATAATTTTTTACCAGGAGTAATCACTAACTCAATTCCAAACGCATCTGTTGAATTAATTAACTCTTCGCATTTAAAATAATATATGCAGTCAATATCACGACTATTTTTTTTTCTATAATATTTGTTGATTTCAAAAAAGCCCGAACCGCTAACACTCGTTTGCACGCATTGCGGATTTTGTGGTTCAATCATATTTTCGTTTTGCATCATATTTATTTTAAGTTGAAAATTATCGGTTACGAACTCCGCAACGACGAGCAAGCGAGATAACGTTAACTCCTAATGTGATACGCACGATTATACGCTTCTGCTAAGTCAGAATTGCGTTTGCATTCTTGATGAATCTTCTTCAATAATTCTGTTTGTCTTTTCTTTTCCTCAATAATTTGACTTATCCCAAATAAATTTTGTAAATACTTTTTCATAGCTGTTTTATTATTTACTATTACTCTTACCGTTGTTTTAAAAATTCCTCAATTGCTTTTTCGGTATCATCAAAAACATACCATACTTCATGACCGCAATCTCTAGCCCAATCGATAAATTCTTTTAATATTTCTTTTAAGTCTTCCATGTGTTTAGGTTTCTATTTAATAATTTTAAGCAGCTAATATCCATTCTATAATTCCGACATAATTTGCCTCGACCAGTTTTTGCGCTACCAGTGGCACAACTGAGTTTCCTATAAACTTCTTCTGATCAGTTTGAGTTCCTTCTAGTTTGTAGCCCTCCGGAAAACCTTGTATGCGTAACATCTCATCTACCAGGAGCATTCGCATTTTGATGTCGATGATTCCATGCTCGGCCATGAATTCTTTTATCTTGACCATGATAGGCGTGTCATTCTCATATATGATAATTTGACCTTGGCCAGTCTCAGCGCTTACGATATAAGGCGGTTTTTTGTCCATTCGGGCAATCAGTGTAAAGCAAGGATCTTCTATAGAGCTGCCTTTACTGGAAAACTGCGGGTTCAATAACCACTGCTGCACATTGACCAATGCTAATTTTGGGTTATTGGTTATCGTTCCAGCCGGAACTTCAACCGATGCAGGAAGTGAATTTCCGTACTGCTGATCAATAAAATGACTATTGATAACCGAAACCCTGTCTTTGGTCGTAAGCGTTGGACAGGCGCCTTCTATCGAGTGCACACCGCCATTGCCGTAATAGGTATTCAAATGGATAGAAGAAACCACCGCATGACTGTTTTGAGTGGTCAGAGTCCCTATAGGTTCTTCTGTCGATTTGCATCGGTTTTTGTCGTTTCCGGAATTGTAGACCTTTGTAAAAACGGTTTTAACAATGTTATGGGTATTACCCGAGAGAATAGTTCCCATAGGTCTATCTAATGATTTAGATTTCTCTTCCGGATTAACACTTCCTCCATTATTTCGATACGTAAATTCAATTTCGTTGCTGAATTTCAAAAGCCCCTGATAAATTCGAGCCAAAGTGTTATCTACCAAAGGTTTTTTCCTATCAAAAATACTTTCTCCTTCGATATCTAAAAGTAGAACTTCACGTACTGCTTTCCATTTCGTTCTTGGTTTTTCGAATAGAGCAGGAGTACTGTTTACTTTTTTGCTGTGAGTAGCTTCTGGCCAGTTGATAGGCATTCCTTTTTTGGCAAACTGGGCGAAATAACGTTCGCGGGAAGTATATGCGCCAAAATCGGCGGCATTCAATAATCGATAATCAAAGTTGAATCCTCGTTTCTTGATGTTGTTTACCCATTTCAAATAGTCTTTTCCTTTGTCTTTGCTTACCGGTTTTCCAAATACGTCAAGAGGTCCCCAAGCCATGAATTCCCGCACGTTTTCGATATAGAGATAATCCGGATTCAATTCGTCCAGATACATGAATAAATGTTCTGCAAGTGTTCGACTGTCCGCATTGCGAGGCTGACCGCCTTTGGCTTTGCTGTAATTAGTACATTCAAGAGAAGCCCAAATATTGATAATACAATTAGGCTCTTTGGTTCTAATTTCATCAACCAGCTGCTTTATTTTAAGTACCACTGCAAAATCCCGAATATCTTCCGTAAAATGCACACATCCCGGATGATTCGCTTCATGTGCTGCAATGGCTTTGGCATCGTGATTAACGCAAGCCAATACGATTGCATTGGCTTCGGCTAAATGGATTCCTGTGGTTGTTCCTCCCGCTCCGCAAAAGAGATCGATCCAGTATATGGTTGGGTTTGTCATTTTATTTATTTTAAATCCATTGAAACTTGATCAATAGAATAATTAGTAATTAGAATTTCAATCTTTCTATTTTTGATATTCGATCTCTCGCCAATAGTTATAATATTCAATCCTCTTTTTTTTGCTTCAGCCATTACAAAAGGGTGGTTAAACTCTGACATTGCTGATTTTATCCCACAGGTTTTCATTAGCTCGAGACAATCTACAGTATCATTTTTTGTCCAATTTGGAACTCTATAGGTAGATTCAGTACCCAGGTAAACCGGATCTAGATAGATGAAACAAGATTCTTTATCATTTAATCCTTTTGAAAATGATATACAGGGAAGCACTTCTCTAAAATCTCTGGATAATATTTTACTGTTTCTTAAGTGATCAAATGTTGCATCCATGTTTTTTAAGATGCTTTCTTTAGCATTATCCAATCCTACTCGAAGTGTATCGCCTTTTCCTAAATAAGTAAAATTAGAAAGGAATAAAAACCGAACTGCTTTTTTAAGCGGATCTGATTCTTGATTTTTCTTCCAGTGCTTTATTAGACTTTCCGATATCGGTAATATTTCAATTTGTTTAATCAAGTCAGATTTACAATTTTGCACCATTAAATATAAATTAGTGACATCATCATCTAGATCGTTTAATATTGAATATTTCGGTTTTGGTAGATAAAAGTAGGAACCGCCAGCACCGAAAAATAATTCTACCCGCATACGATGAACTGGAAAATATTTACTAATTTTTTTCATTAACCTTCTTTTATTTCCCATTCTAGTAAGTATCATGACGCTTCTTTTTTATCAGTTGATTCAATTAATTCTACAGTTGCAGCCATGAACATCATTTGTGTCATTCCATCCCCTTGATAGGTTTCGGTTTTGCTTATTTCAAGTAAAGCGGGGATTTCATCAATGCACTTTCCTTTCATGACACCTTCTATTATTTCAGTGTAGGGCTTTAGTTTTTCTGGAAATTCGTCCTTAAAAAATCGTTTGGCAGTATCTCTGCATTTCTTCATTTTTTGCGAAAGTTCTAGTGCTTGCATCATACTATAAAATCTAAAGGTTTCTCAATTTGCTCAAACTCGTACACCCAAACAAATGGGTTTTTCTCTAAGGATTCTTTTCCGTTTATTGATTCCCATAATGTTTTAAAACATTCTATAGCTGATTCAGTGAAAGCCCCTTCTGTTTTAGCTACTGATTCTGTCACATATTTTCTATACCAAACCCTTTTACTAACTTCACCTGGTTTAGCGTATATACCTTCCGCAATGGCATCATCCTCACTAATATCCTGCAACCGTTCCACTCGAATGGATTTTATCTTAAGGAAGATTCTGCAGGCTTCTTTTGGCATGAAGATGGAAGGTTTCCATTTTATAAGATCATTAGTCCAATCAGCACCCCCTTTATAAATATATCTAAGTAGTTTGTGATTGGAAATAGGAGCAAATGTTTCCCTAACCCAAAGTACATCGCCAACTTCATAAGGACATTTCGATGTAAGAATTAAGAACTCTAATTCATTGTATTCATCAGTACATGTTTGAAGTAAATTGTCTTTAACAATTCTCCTGGTTTGTGTTTTTCTTCCTTCGAGTATAGCCTGAACCATAGGCGTGGAAAATAATATCGGGCGAAATTTTGTGGCTGTATTATGCATCTGGATAAAGGAATAGTATGGTTAGTAATGTTTGAACAAGGAATCCCATCATAAACCAGAATACTCTGGAGGCTCGGCGATTTTCTTTATCAATTAGCTTTTCGGTTTCGGAAATCGTGTACAGATTGTGTGTTTTTTTTGTCATGGTCTTAATTTTTTAAGCGGTTTTTTGATATTCTTTTTTCTTGAAATGTTGCCTTTCGTAGGGCACAAAAATTTGTTTTTTGGCAACCATATTTTCGATGTACAAACTCGTCGTGCCTTTGTTGGTATAAAATGGACCTACTAATTTCTGATCGGCATATACATAATAAATGCGGTGCAGCTTGATGTGTCTTGGCGTGTCTTTCAGATCATCTATTGAAGCTTCGCGCAGCACTAATTCAAACAGGAATTCGTTTGTCACTACAGTGGGCATGGGAACAATCACGCCACATTTACCAAAAACCATTCTAGTGTACAAATCATTAAAGTTCGTATGATCTCCGATGATTCGTGGTCCTGATATCTGATTGGTTTTCCAATCGAGATAGAATACCGTCGTGTTCTCTTTGACGAATTGCTTCGCTCTCATGTTTTCCAAATCTCCCGTGAACAAGTCGTATTTTGTTGCTTGTATCAATGCTGTGCGTACTTCTAATAGTTTCATCTGTCTAGCATTTTAGTTGTCTGAATCTTACATTTGCCTGATGTTTCGCATATAGGGTTAAATCTTCGGTCAAGTCGCCATCTTCTATTATCATTAATAATCCATCACAGGCTTTTTCCAGTTCAAAATAATCCTTGCAGCGGCTAAAGATCTGCCTGATCTGATTCATGCTATACATCACGCTAGCTTTTCTATTTTCCATCCTTGTAGGGTATTAAAAACGGAAACAACTCCTTCCTTATTTGTCCATTCGCGACCTCTCAGGTTGATCGTGATTTTTACTTTTTGGCCTATTCTCAAACCATCCAGCAAGCTTACGTTACCTTGGGTAAATTGAATGTCCAATACCTGAGCATGTTGTTCTATCGTTTTTATATGCACGCTTCGTGATTTGTAATTATTGGCTCCGGATTCTTTGGTTTCTAATACGCGAACTACTTCTGCTGTTACTGTAATGTTTTCCATTTTTAATTATTTATTTAAGTGTTTAATTATTCTCCAAATATTTCATCCTCATTCGAGTATTCTTTTACGTCTGTTTCCATAATAACTTCCTGTTGTTCTATGGTTCTGATGAAAATGACTTCTTGGGTTTTTCCATCTATTTTTTGCAGGATTCTACCTTGCTGGGTGTGTAAGTCTTTCGGGTTGAAAATGTAGCCATTCAACTGACAATAGGCTTTGATTGCTTTTTTGAACTTGTTGACAGACCATTTCATTTGCTTGGATGTTTTGATGAAATCATCAAAAGCAAAATCTTTAGAGAAATAGTTGTCCAAATATTTGAAATCGCCTTCCTCCAATGTTCCCGGATCTGTTTCTTTATTAGCAAAGAATCCATCGGCCCAGCCTTCAAAAGCTTCTCCCATTTCGGCACGCAAACTTCTTTTGGTCACATTGTCCATTGGCGGACTAATCTTGTGAGGATGCGACAAAAAGAACTGAACACACTGAGCGCAAAAATTATAGTAGTCATTCCACTCGGCTTCTGTAAATCCGGAGAATAGATTTCGACCTCCAAAATCGCTCGCAATATTTCGAGACTGTTTGTATTCATCATTGTTATTCTCGTGATAATAGTCAGAGAAAGAACAAAACAGCAATCGCCTTGCCGTAGATGGCCCATCATCACGAATAGTAAAGTTGGACGTAATGAGGTATTTTGGCGAATCCTTGAAAGCAATTTCATAGGGTTGTCCGTTCTTTGGATTTACTTTTAATGAACCGGTTATCTCGGAGTAGAAAAAGGCAAAATCCAAATACTGATTGGCATCATCAATCAAAATAAAATCAGTATCCTCAGTTACTCCATGATAGATAAAGTCGTTTTTAGTAACATTGGCATCACGCCCTTTGATATAAAACCTACGTTTCAAGATATGATCCAGTGAACCCAAGCCAATAGACTTTCCGGAACCCCCGTGAGATTCTCCTGTTTCGGATATTTTATTGTCCATCGCGAACACACACCACGGTTTAGATTCATCTTTATAGCGGTGCAGCAGGTAGCCAATGCAATAAATTTTATTAATCAAATGCAGTTTTTGCTCATAGACTTCATCCTCAGATAAATTTGGTCCCGCAATATCAAAATGATATTTCTTGAAATAGGCATCAGCTTCGGCTTGTGGTCGGTTCTCAAAACTTTCCTCCAGTTCTTTTCTCCAATGAACTCGGGAAGCATTAATAATAAAATTGAAATAGGGATTATCCTTTTTTAAAACCTCAATATCCAAATTGCCATCCGCATCCGTATTTATTTTAAATTGTGGATCTTGTTTTTTGATTGGAAAATCGATGATTTTATCTTCCCAAACGTATTTTTCCACTTCGCCTTGTTTGTGCTCTGTGATTTCAGCAGCTGTGATTTTCAATATTTTTTTGCTAAAGAATAAATATTGCGAATGTTTATCGGCATCCGTAAAATCAATATTTATATTTGGCAATTTCGACAACGAACGCTCATTCAATTTAGGCGAGTTGTAAATAAAATCCCTTAAATCAGGATGCATTTGGCGTTCTTCCAGAAAGGAATGCACATAGTTTTCAATGTCATTAGGAGTTAATTTTTTAACAATAGAACCTTCTTTTTTGATGTAAATAAAACCTTCCTTCGTATCCGGTGTTTCATAGCGGCCAAAACCCATTAGATTTAAAAACTGATACAACCTGGTATTCGATAAGTTGTAAGATGTTTTTTTGGTGGTTTTGTTCCATCCTTCCGTCCAGAACTGCATTGGCAAAGCGTTGGCAATAATTTTATCAAATCCAGCGATAAAAGCATTCGCTCTTTCTGAATTATAAAATTTCTCTACATAGTCTTTAAAATCTTTGCATGGATTTCCTCGCTTGTCCTTGAACTGTTTTAGTTTTTCAGGAAGAAAAAGCAATTTGATATCCAAGAATTTCAAACCCATCGCAATGGCTTGTTTGATTCCGGTATTGTCCAAATCCGCCACATAGTAAATCTCCTTAGCCATCGTTTTCAATTCCTTGTATTCTTTCCAGTCTAAATGCTCGCTTTCAGAGTTGAACCAAATTGGGAACTTATCGAATGACCGTAGGTTGATTCCGTCAGAACCACCGCTAATAATAAAAACAGCGTCTAGTTTAGGGTCGTATTTTCTTTTAGGCGCTTCAGCATCATCTGATTCATCTTCTATAGAGTAATCGTCTTGGTCGTTTTCCTGCTGTTTTTTGTTTTCATTAAACTGCGTTTTAATCAAATCCCATCCGAAGATGTGTTTCTTAGGCTTATCACCGGCATAACGAAAACGGAATTGTTTTTCAAAAGAATTAGGCTGGTATATCTTTTGCCAGGTACCAAAGTCAAAAACCAAAATAGGGAATTCCTCTGTGGCCGTAGTGACAACAGTTTCATTTTCCTTACAATAGGCAAATGATTTACAGGAACGCAGCTTAAAATCGTTACAATGTTGCTCGTTTATACGAGGTCCCAACAAAGCCAATTCTTTATTAGAAATAGTTTCGTTATAAACAAACTGATAGGATTTAGGAGTTTCATCAGCGGCTAAAGGTCTTTTCTCAACAATAGGTTTGTACACCTGTAATTCAGCTCCTTTGATGTTGAAACGTGCACCAAGCAAGGCACAAGCTTCACCGTATGAAATGTTTTCTTCAACCTGGCAAACCATAATTCCATTTCTAGGAACCTGATCGCCGCCAAAGTCAGTCACCACCCAAACGCCATTTTGCAATTGTTTCAAAGAAGCAGAAGCTGTTTTCTCAGATTCCCGCAATTTAAACTGACGGGCAGTTTTTGTGATTACATTTAGAGCATTCGGATAATAAGAAGTAATAATTTCGAGACCGCCATTGGTAGCGTCAAGTATGTCAGTGTCTTTTACGTAACTCATAATTTAGGCCTCCTGATGGTTTGGGGTTAATCTTTCTGGTTGTATTACAGGAATTAAATAAAGAGGCTGAAAACACATTTCATGTATTTTTTTTCCTTCCTCATAGGATTCTTTTGTCATGCCATATTTTAGAATTGTCTCTGATTCTAATGCATCAAAACATTTAAAAAACTTCATCATAGCATCGGCAGCAATTTTAGCTTCTTTAGCTGTTCTGTATAGCTGCGAAGCGTTTTTAAGAAGAGATAAATGTGCTTTTAGTGGGATTGAACGAGAATTAATTTCTTGTTCTGTAAAATGACCTGATTTTTCGAGGTTGTCAATTTGCTCCTGGAGCAATTCAATTTTTGAGTGGATTAAATCTTCTGACATATGGTTGTAATTTTTTGATTCGATTAAAAAAACCACCCACTAGGAGTGGTTTTTCGTGTGTAAGTGCACACACAGGATTGGTAAGAACGTACATCGGTCTTACAACCGAATAAGGTTCAAGAAAAAGGATATCATAACTCCTTCTTGTTTGGTTTGAATCCCCAGATTCATCCATAATATTTTTTTAGCTTTGTGTAAAGAGCCCATTGGCAGGTTCATTTCATCGCCTATAACTTCATTAGTTTTGTTGGTGGCAGTTAGTTGCAATAATTGAACATCTTGCATGCTAAGCCTCTGCTGGTTGTAGGTAGGTAGTTTGCAAAGTATTCCTTCATGGGGACAATTCCCATGATTAGGACATGGCCAGTATTCACCATCTTGCAATTGACCGTCTTTTATATCGCCTTGAAAATCTAAACCTCCAAAACGGCATTTAGCAAATTGCTCTAAACGTTTTATACTTGATGAAGGATGCATATCATGAAGCGCCAGTTTCGCATCTAAATCCTCGTTGATCGCTTCTTTTAAAATTTGTTGGGTTGCAAAAGATATTTCGCAGAAAGGGAGGATTTTGGCATTCTGAATAATCTTTACTTCATTTTCAGAAAGAAAGAACTCAGTAGCAGAACATACCATTCCGGGGTAAAATGTACTTGGGTTAGGAAGTCTTTGTGTCATGGGGGTGTGATTTAAGTGGTTAATTTTTTTAGGCGTGCCATTTGTTTTTTATTGTCTAATGCTACTTCGACCATAGCATTAAGAACATCCAGTCTTGAGGTATGCTTTTTCTTTACATTGCGAATAATGCCTTTGGTAATAGAAGTGCCTTTTGGCAGTTTTTTTAAAACATCTTCTACATAATTAAAAGGCAAATACTCATCAATGATATTATAGGCTTTTTCGATATGCAACTGCACATCTTTACCTTTGGTATTATTTGTTATATTTGTCATGTAATAGTTATTTGTTAGTCAAAAGTATTAAATAGTTTACTTAAAGTAAACTTTTTAAAGCAAATAATTTACTTTAAGTAATAATTTATAACGATTCTAAATATGAAATACAACGAAAAATTAAGACTATACTTCAAAAATAATGGGGTTTCGCAGAGAGAAGCTGCTGAAAGACTGGGGCATGCGCCTTCAATGATGAGTAGGTTCTTAAGTGGAGTAAGTGTATTTGATGCAGATTTTATTGCGGACCTGGTAAGAGAGTTCCCAGATGTTGACTTAAAGTATATTTTTTCGGAGGAAGAAGAAAATGTTTCAATGGTATCAGAACCCTATGAAGATTACAATATAAAGGAAGAGGATATCGTCAATGAATTGGAAGTAATTGAGCAAAAAATATCCAGTATCAGAAATGTTTTGGCACGGAAAAGCCACGCAAAATAAAACTATTCAACAATACCGTGCGCTACGAGCGGGTTAAGTGATACTTCTGCCTTCACTTTGAAATTCAAGCCTTTACAGGAATGTAAGGGCTTTTTTTATGCCTTGTAACGAACATTTGACGAACATCATAGTCAAATGAAGTAAATCATTCTCCGCTTATTTTTTCCTATTTTTGACTTATTAAATATCGAATCATGGAAAATTCTCAATTTTTAAATTTATTTTACGCTATTACACTTCTGTTTTTTTCATTTGAAGTATCAATGTACCTAGCATACTTAGTCATCTTTCTTAAAGACAAATCATTTAAAGTAAAAATCGAAAGTAAGATATTAGTTCTAAAATCTTGGTTTTTGGGACTTTTTATTGTTGCTTCTTTTTATACAATGTATCAATTGAAAACTTCAAGTAACTTTAGCATAACAATCTTTGTCTTTCTAGTTGGTTTTACTCTGATGGTGATGCTCTATGTACTGCCTAAATTAATTATCAAAAACAAAAAATTTCTTGTTGATACTTTGAAGATGAAAACGGTACCAGTGATTGAAGCAAACATATTTACGGAAAAGCTTGAAATTTTCAAATCAGACCATGAAGCAATATTAGAAGGTAATTCGATCACGAATAACGATATTAAAATCATTACGCCAGTTGGCGTGACAAATGTGGATGAAAATAATCAAGATATCTTTGAAAATTATGAGCTTAATAAGTTAGATAAATCCAGTAATTTGAAATTAAACCACATTTCACATAAAACAGCTAAAAATACAATTACACCTATACTACGCAAGAACTCTCCTGTTATTCCTGATAATAATGCCGATGATATCATTTTAGAAAAATTTGGTAGGCTTAAGGAGGCACATGGTGCTTATTGTAATTATGATGATTTTCGAAATTTGTTATCGAATATTACAATAGAAAAGAAAATCTTATTTACTGATAAATATGGCTCCCCTATTAATAGTAAAAAAACTGAATTTTTAAGAATTTTAAATGACATACTTGATGGTAATATTGTCAATCATCCAAACAATTTAAAAGTAAGAGATTGGATTGAAGAGTCATTTGACAATAAGAATTTTGAAGGTGAAAAAATAACTGATGTAGATATTTCAAGGTTTAAGTAGTTTTTGGAATCCTTTAAATAAATTGAAATAGTTTGTTTTTTTATGTAATTACAAGTAATATTTAGTAGTCGTATGTAACATTTTTTAAGGCAGCTTTCTTTTCCTTTCCTTTGATTTACGACGCTGAATAATAAGCGTATATAATCATAAAAAATAAACTATGAGCAATCTACAAATCGAAGAAAAACTATTCAGTATAGAGAATAGTATCCAAAAATTAAGTCTATCAGTTAAGTCTATTTTATCTCACGAAGAAGCGGCAGTATTCTTAAGCATGAAACCTTCATATTTATACAAGCTGACAGCACGTAAAGAGATCAGATTTTTTTCACCATTAGGGAAATTAAACTACTTCCAAAAGACTGATTTAGAGGAGTTTTTATTACGTAATGAAATTCCAGCAATTAACAAGGAAAATACAATTGAGAACCATTGGAAAAAATAAACACAATAATCATAGCTAACGACTATGAATATTGTGCTCTATTTTATTTGTAACTCACTTGTATCTCTCAAAGATACGATAAATCTCTATTGTATAATGAAAAGTATAATCGAAAACGACGTTTCTAACGGCGTACACGTTAGTACATCAAAGAAAAAAGCACCAAAAAAAGATGATCTATCTTTTTATGATGACTTACCCAAGAATATAACAGCCCATTTTAAGGATATTGAAAGTGATATTGGAAAGTATAAGATCTTCATGTCTGATAACAAAATTTTTATTCGAAGAAAGAAAGAGAAAGACGGTGACGAGTCATATTATTTTCAAGAAATTTCGAATTTTGAAATTAAGATTTTACAGCATATTCAGGATGAAAAGTTTCCTATTAAACTGTTGAAGGTTAAAAATGTTTTTAATCTTGAAAAGATTTTTGACATTCCATCGGATCTTTTTAATACCCTAGCCAGTTTTGAAAACTGTATCGCACGACAAGGAAACTTTTTGTTTACTGGCAATGCATTAGATTTTAAAATGCTGAAAGCCTATCTTTTTGATAAGATGGGCAATGGTCATAAGATTGATAGCTTAGGCTATCAGGTTGGCTTTCAATTTTGGTTGTGGAATAATAAAGTTAATCTTTTAAATGGTGCTAGCTTAACAATAGATGAAAATGGCATTTTTACACATAATAGTAAATCGTTTTATGTGCCATCGGCTAATAAAATCTATTTAAACAATATGTCTGCTTATTTGTCTCAGAAAAAAATGATTGCGATTGAGTCTGACGTGTCTATGCACTTGTATTTACAGATGATGATGGAAGTGCATAAAGAGTACTCCATTACGGCTATTTTGTTTACTGTTAGTAGTATCTTTCAAGATATAGTAGTTAATGAAATTGGAAATTTTCCTATTCTGTTACTATATGGTCCTGCTTCTACTGGAAAAGACCAACTAGCTGAATGTTGCCAAAGTTTCTTTGGTCATCCTCAAACTGCAATAAATCTTGAAGGTGGAGCTTCTACGCTCAAAGGTAAAATTAGAAAATTTGCACAATTTACTAATATCATTTGTCATCTATCAGAATACAAACGTGGTGACGCAAAATTAGATGGTATTATAAAAGCCTTTTGGGATAGAAGAGGTTATGAATATGGAACTCTGGAGAGTAATGTGAGTACAGATAATGTTCCTATTCTATCCTCTACGCTATTAACTGGAAATGAACACCCTGAACAAGAAGCTTTAATTTCAAGACTTTTGTGGTTAGAGTTTCATCAAACAACCTTTAGTCTTGAGGAAACTCGAAATTATGATGTTTTAAAGGATTGGACAAAAAAAGGGATTAGTCATTATACAGGTGACTTACTTAAATATAGAGTTTCATTTGAAGAAAATTTTAAAAATAAATACAGAGAGTGTAAAAAGAATATAACTCCTTTGATCGAAGTAAAACAAACTAGGGTCATTGGTAATTTGTCAGTTTTAGCAGCTACTTATGAGATATTTAAGGACTTAATTTCTTTTCCATTTACATACAATGAAATGCTCACTCATTTTAAGAAATGTACTGAAAACCAAACTAGAAAAATGAATTCATCCAGTATTGGAACAAAATTTTGGGACTGTTTCTTAGCCTCTATGCGTGGTAATAAAGACGACAGGATAGTTGTTTTTAGAGATTTACGACTAGATGGAAATGTACTCTCATTTCAATTTACCTCATGCTATAACAAAATACAACGTCAATGGATGTTGCAATATAGGGAAACTGCTCCAAGCAAAGTTGTACTACAAGATTTCATCAAAAAAGACGCTTGCTTTCAAAAAGAAGTGAGCAGTATTAAATACGAAAAAGGAAAAAATGCTAGAAATACCTCTGGTTATCAGGTTGATGTGTCAAAATTGCAAATCCAAGATGAAATAATCAATGCCATTGAGTGGCAAATTTGTGAACAATAACACCTCCTTTAAAGCGATAATGGTTTCCTACTCCTCCTACATTTATTTAAGTTGTTGTTTATTAGTTGTTTAATGGTTAGAAGTAGTAGGAAACATGGTAGGAAATGGTAGGAAGGAGTAGGAAGTCATTTTTCGGTTTCCGACACCTTCCTACGCAAACCGACGCTTTTTAGACGTTTTTAAATTATATGTTTATGTAAATCAACAAAGTAGGAAGTGTCGGAAGGGTAGGAAGTGTTTTCGTTTTAATTAGAAGGTGTTTTCAACAGTAAGCCTTAATAAATAAATAGAAATGAATATAGAACAAGCAAAACAAATTCCGATCGAAGTGATTTTAAAATCGATGGGAGTGGAGATAGAGAGAGAAACGGGGAATGACATTTGGTATAAAAGTCCTTTTTCACCGACTGAAAAGAACGCGTCTTTTCATTTAAGCAAACAAAATGCAGGTTATTGGTATTGCTTTTCTAGTGCAATTGGAGGCTGCAATGGTTTAGATCTGGTTGTAAAAGTGAAAAGTTGTACAGTAGGCGTTGCTTTGAAGTACTTGCAAAGCTTTGATTCTTTTTCTTTTCAAAAGCAAATACCAGTTGCCTATGAAATAAAAAAGATAGAAAAGAACAATGCAGTAATAAAAGTAAAAACAATTGAACATATCGCCTTAAAACAATATTTGGCAGCTAGAGGGATAACCAAAGCGAATGCATTAATACAAATTAAGGAGATAGAATATGCCATTAAAGGTAAAAAATACTTCGCAATTGGTTTTAAAAACAGAAGTGATTCTTGGGAATTAAGATCATCTTATGCTAAAATTTGTATTGGCAAGAAAGATATAACATTGATAAATAATGGAAGTAGTATTTTGAAGATAACAGAGGGCTTTTTTGATTTTCTCAGCCTTCTTCAATTAAACGATGATAGAACTGAAAATGATTCAGATTATTTAATATTAAACTCGGCTGCACTATTACTTAAAAATATATCCATTTTAGAAAATTATCAAACCATTGAGTTGTATTTAGATAATGACGAAACAGGAGAAAAATACACTAATTTAATTTTACAAAAATTTAAAAATGCGACCGACTGTCGGGGAAGTTATGCTGCCTTTAAAGACCTTAACGAATTTGCAATGTGGTACATTAATAATTCTTAGAATGATATATTGTTAAAATGTTATACTTCTACAATGATAGATGGTTATATTGATATAGTGTTACACTAAAAAAAATCAATAACACTTAGAAGATAAAAAATACATATGGAATTTAGTCAAATATAATTTTTAATATTTTCGTAATGCAAGGTGTGTTTTGTAGGACTACAAAACCTCTTACCAATAAAAAATTGGACTATAATTTTCGGAACTCAAATTATAAAAAAATGAAAAAAAACGGCAGACCTAAGCTTGAAAAATCTTTACAAAGAAAGCTCCATTCAGTTAAATGTTATTGTACTGAAGAAGAAAAAAAACAAATAATATTTATTGCTAGTCAATTTAATTTTACTGTTTCAGAATACCTATTAATTAAATCTCTGGATAAAAGAGTTGTTTCTAATAGGATAGAAATGATCGCTTCATTAGACACTCTTAATTTAGAACTTTTCAAGGGAGGAAATAACATTAATCAGTTAGCAAAACATGCTAATAGAATTAAAAATGCTAATGGCTTAGATCAAACTCTTTTTATGAATTTCATTAATTTATTAAATATTTATGTAAAAAAAACAAACGATATAAAATCAATTATTAATTCAATTTATAGAGAATTGGCAAAGTGAAATGATTTAATTAAGTACACAATATTCCAATATTACACTACCCTAATTTGTAGTATATCAATATAAAAAAGTAACATTATAACTCAATAACACTGTTACATCTTCAAGTATGAATCCCGATATTACACTACCCCAAATTCTTGCATATCAATATAACTAAATATCAATTTAATATGGTAATTTAGGTTTTTTTAGAATTGGGATATTTACCGAATTTAATTCTAATTTATTTTGTCTAAAATAAGGTTTAAGTCGCTAAAAAATAAAGATTTTATAACCAAAAATAAATCGCTTAATTAATTATGGATGAAAAAATAATTGGATATAAACCAAACGGACAAGCTATTTTTCTTTCTGAATATAAAAAAATAATTCAAAATCGGATTGATACTATTGTATCTGGAACTTCTAAAACTTTTACTTCTGAAGAAGTATTAAAAGAGATTCTAAAAAACAAATCAAACAATAGTAAACCTGAAATTTTAAATCCGAAAAAGTAAAATCTTTATTTATATGCATATTTTTACTTTTTATTAGCTTTATTTTAAAAATAAAAAAAGCTAACAATGTAGTCATATTATACTAATGTTAGTATTTGCAAATCAATTTAACTCCATAAGAAACTCCGATATTACACTACCCTGAATTAAATTATATCAATATAACAAAGTAACATTATAACTTAATAACATTGTAACATCTTCAAGTACGAATCCCGATATTACACTACCCCAAGTTCTTGTATATCAGTATAACTAAATAATAATTTAATATAGTAATTTAGGTTTTTTTAGAATTGGGGTATTTACCGAATTTAATTCTAATTTATTTTGTCTAAAATAAGTTTCAAAGTGCTGAAGATGTAATTCTTATGCACAAAACTCCATCAAGATAAATAGCATCAAGAACACTAAAAGAAACTAAAACTCAATAAAAGAAATAAAAATCTTATTTATTTACGCTTTTCATCATTTCATAACGCTGTTTTTTCAATATCTTAGCAAAGTAGATTATTACAGAAAGACTCTTTAATATCTATAAAAAAATAGCGAAAAATGCTATTTTAAAACCTTTGAATAATACGTACTCAATACAATTAATGGCAGCAGAACACAAACAAAAATTAGAACAACAACTTTGGAATATTGCAAACACCCTACGTGGGAAAATGGATGCTGATGATTTTAGAGATTATATATTAGGTTTCATTTTCTACAAGTACTTAAGTACCAAAATGGATTTGTATGCCAACCAAATTTTACAACCCGACGGATTAACTTTTGCGGAAATCGAAGGACACGCTGAAGAAGTACTTTTGATGCAAGAAGTTAAACAATTAGCCATAGATAAATTAGGTTTCTTTTTAGAACCTTCCGAATTGTTTTCGGAACTGGCGCGACGTGGAAACGCAGGCGGAAAAAACAATTTTATCTTAGGCGATTTAGCCAAAGTACTCACGCACATTGAGCAAAGTACGATGGGATCTGAAAGCGAAGAAGATTTTGGCAACTTATTTTCGGACTTGGATTTAACTTCTCATAAACTCGGAAAATCAGAAAGCGATAAAAACGAATTGATTGTAAAAGTGCTAACCCATTTGGACGAAATTGATTTTGATTTAGAAAATACCGACAGTGATGTTTTGGGCGATGCTTACGAATATCTTATCGGACAATTTGCCAGTGGAGCAGGAAAAAAAGCAGGTGAATTTTACACACCACAGCAAGTCAGTAGTGTTTTAGCACAATTGGTAACAGTTGGAAAAGACAAACTAAAAAGTGTTTACGATCCTACTTGTGGTTCGGGTTCTTTGTTGTTGCGTGTTGCTAAAGAAGTCAAAGACGTAAGCGAATTTTACGGACAAGAAATGAATCCTACGACTTATAACCTTTGTCGTATGAATATGATTATGCACGATGTTCACTACAAACGTTTTGACATCAAGAACGAAGATACTTTAGAACGCCCGCAACATTTGGATCAGCGTTTTGAAGCTATTGTGGCTAATCCGCCTTTCTCGGCAAATTGGAGTGCGAGTCCTTTGTTTATGAGCGATGAACGTTTTTCGGCTTACGGAAAACTAGCTCCAAGCAGTAAAGCCGATTTTGCTTTTGTACAACACATGGTGCATCAATTGGATGATAACGGAACCATGGCAATTGTCTTGCCTCACGGTGTTTTGTTTCGTGGCGGTGCCGAAGGTCACATTCGTAAATATTTAATAGAAAACAAAAATTATTTGGATGCCGTGATTGGTTTGCCAGCGAATATCTTTTACGGAACATCGATTCCGACTTGTATTTTGGTATTGAAAAAAACACGCCAAAACCCGAAAGATGTTTTGTTTATTGATGCCAGCCAACATTTTGACAAAGTAAAAACCCAAAATGTATTGTTGGATGAGCATATTTCTAAAATTATCTCCACTTACAGCAATCGCACCGAAGAAGATAAATACAGTAAAATAGCTTCTTTAGAAATTATTGCCGAGAACGATTACAACCTAAATATTCCTCGTTATGTAGACACTTTTGAAGCCGAAGAAAGCATTGATATTAATGCAATTGCAAAAGAGTTACAAGCTGTTGACCAACAAATTGATGAAACTGATAAAACCATTGCTTCTTTTTGTGTTGAATTGAATATTTCAACTCCTTTTTAATGATGGAAAAACTAATACCAAAATTGCGTTTTCCTGAGTTTTTGGGGGAATGGGAAGAAAAGAAATTAGGAGATGTTGCTAAATTCTCAAAAGGTAAAGGAGTTTCTAAAAGCGAAATATTCGAAGATGGAATAAACGAATGTATTAGATATGGAGAACTTTATACTCGATATGGAGAAGTAATTGAAAATGTGATTTCAAGAACAAATGTGAGTTTAGATAAATCTGTTGTAAGTGAAGCAAATGATGTGATTATTCCAGCATCAGGAGAAACTCAAATTGATATTGCTACCGCTTCTTGTGTTATTAAATCAGGAATCATACTTGGTGGTGATTTAAATATTATCAAAACAATTCATGATGGAATTTTCTTATCATTTTATTTAAACAATAAAAGAAAGCTTGATATTGCAAATCTTGCACAAGGGATTTCTGTTGTACATATTTATGCAAGTCAATTAGCATTATTGAAATTGAATTTCCCATCCCTTCCCGAACAAACGAAAATAGCCAATTTCTTAACCGAAGTTGATAAAAAACTTGCTGCCTTAAAACAAAAGAAAAGCCTTTTAGAACAATACAAAAAAGGCATAATGCAACAAATTTTCTCGCAAGAACTTCGCTTTAAAGATGATAATGGAAATGATTTTCCAGATTGGGAAGAGAAAAAGTTGAAGGAAGTTTGTAAAATAAATCCCAAAAGTGATATTTTGCCATCATCTTTTATTTATATAGATTTAGAAAGTGTTGTCGCAGGTCAACTTTTAAAAGAAACAACAATTCAATTACGTGAAGCTCCAAGTCGAGCACAAAGATTACTTATAACTGAAGATATTTTATTTCAAATGGTTCGTCCTTATCAAAAAAACAATTTATATTTTGATAAAAAAGGTAAATATGTTGCATCTACAGGTTATGCACAAATAAGAGCTAGAGAAAGTTCGAGATTTCTCTATCAAATAATTCACACAAATGATTTTGTTAATAAGGTTTTAGATAGATGTACAGGAACTAGTTATCCCGCAATAAATTCTACAGATTTAGCTAATATTTCAATCCTAATTCCTTCATTACAAGAACAAACCAAAATCGCCAGTTTTCTATCGGCAATCGATGAAAAAATCAATCATTGTCAAGGACAAATAGAAAAAACCGAGGTTTGGAAAAAAGGATTGTTGCAACAATTGTTTGTTTAAAATAAAGTATTATGACAATAGTAGAAAAATCACAATACAATTTTATTCAAAATGAGATTTGGATCTTGACTTTTGGAGGTGCTTTTCAAAGAGCAAATATTTATATATCTAAAGATCTGGCTGAACAAAAAAAAGGTGTTTTCAAAAAAGGAATTAGAGTTTTTATTGAAACTACTATTTTAGATAGCTATAAAACTACGATTGTAAGTGATGCAGCGCATATTGAAAACATTAAAAAAGTAAGTGATTATAGTTCTAATTATTCGGAGCTTTTTAATAATGAAAAAATCAATTTTGGGATAGCTCAAAAAATGCTAAATCTCTATTTAAAATACATGTGGTCTTTAGGGTATATTCAATCTCCACCGCATTTTCCAGTAGATCGCATCATTCAAGAATTGCTAAATAAAGAACTGAAAGGTTTAGGCATAAAAGGAGAAGAATTAAAAGCTTGGACACAGTTTACCGATGAACATCATTATGTAAAAGTGATCAACAATGCTCGTGAATTGATAAGTAAAAAAGAATCTTTTGCTAATCACAGTTTGGCAGAATTAGAATTATCATTATTTCAAAGAAGATAACTATGGCACATCAATCTGAAGCACAATTAGAAAACAACCTAATCAAGCAATTGCAAGGTTTGGGTTATGCGGCTGTAAAAATTCAAGATGGAGAAGCTTTGGTGGCTAATCTAAAAAGCCAATTGGAACTTTTTAATCAAACTACCTTTAGTAAAAAAGAGTTTGATGCCGTTTTGAATCATTTGGCGAAAGGCAATGTATTTGAAAAAGCCAAAAGCTTACGTGATCGTTTCCAATTGACCAAAGAAGATGGCACTTCGTTTTATGTTCAGTTTTTTAATAGCGAAAATCCAGTTGTTAATTTATACCAAGTAAGCAACCAAATTAGTTTGGAAGGAAGTTACAAAAACCGTTTTGATGTCACGCTTTTGGTCAATGGTTTGCCTTTGGTACAAATAGAACTCAAGCGTTCGGGTATCGAAATCAAAGAAGCTTTTAACCAAATCAATCGCTATCAAAATCATTCGTTTTGGAGCAATCATGGTTTGTTTCAATACGTACAACTTTTTGTGATTAGCAATGGCGGAAACACCAAATATTTAGCCAATAATAAATTACAATCGGTCAAACAAACCTTCTTTTGGGCAGATGCCAATAATAAAAATATTACCGAATTAAAAGATTTTACAGCTTCCTTTTTAAACCCAAATCATTTGGGCAAAATGATAGCGCATTATATCGTGATCAACGAAACCCACAAAGTGATGATGGTGTTACGTCCGTATCAATATTTTGCTACCGAAACCATTATTCAGCAAGTCAAAAACAGCAACGACAACGCTTACATTTGGCACACCACAGGATCGGGGAAAACGTTGACTTCGTTCAAAGCCAGCCAGATTTTGATGGAATTGCCTGAAGTATATAAAGTTGTTTTCGTAGTTGATCGTAAAGATCTAGATTATCAAACTATGAACGAATTCAATGCGTTCAAAAAAGACAGTGTTGATGTTACCGATAATACGCAATCATTGGTTAAACAACTAACGGATAATACCAAATTAGTTCTAACTACTATTCAGAAGTTAAATAATGCTGTTTCTGATCGTTTTAAAGGAAGTATTGAAGCTTTAAGGCACAAGAAGATTGTTTTTATATTTGATGAGTGCCATCGCTCTCAATTTGGCGAAACCCACGAGCGAATTAGCAAGTTTTTTGATAAAAGTCAGTTGATTGGTTTTACAGGAACACCCATTTTTGCTGAGAATGCCTCTAAAAATGATTTAGGAAAAAGAACTACCAAAGATTTATTTGGGAATTGTTTACACAAATATGTGATAACCGATGCCATTAAAGATCAAAATGTATTGCGTTTTGGGGTAGAATATGTGGGGAAATATAAAAATAAGAGTAATACTTTTATTGATATTGAAGTAGAAGAAATAGACAAACAAGAAGTATTGGATTCCCCTAAACGAATTGAAAAAATTGTTGATTATATCTTAGCCTATCACGATCAAAAGACATTCAATAAACAATATTCGGCACTTTTAACTGTAAGTAGTATCGAAAATGCCGTTAAATATTATGATTTCTTTCAACAAAAGAAAGAAGCAGGAATACACAATTTGCGCATTGCAACTATTTTTACTTTTGGTGCGAATGAAGATTCAGATGATGCACAAGATTATCTTCCAGCAGAAAATGATTTTGATATGGCAGCTGAACCCAAATCAATTTATAAATCAAGCCACAGTCGAGACAAATTAGAAACCTATATTGGACATTACAACCAAATGTACAAAGGAAGTTTTACGACCAAAGATCCTAAATTATTTGAATCCTATTTCAAAGACATTAGTAGACGTTTAAAGGAACGTGAGAAAGAAAATTTCAATGATGAGAAAGATCGTTTAGATATTGTGATTGTAGTCAATATGATGCTTACTGGTTTTGATGCCAAAAAAGTAAATACATTATATGTCGATAAAAACTTGAAGCAACATGGCTTAATTCAGGCATACTCAAGAACTAACCGAATTTTAGGAGAACAGAAATCACAAGGCAATATTTTGGCTTTTAGAAATCTCAAAAAAGCTACTGACGATGCTATTACTTTGTTTTCAAATAAAGATGCCATTGATGTAGTGACAATGCCAAGCTATGAAAAAATAGCCGAAAAGTTCGATGAAGCTTTAAAAGCCTTACGGGAAATTACACCAACGTATCAAAGTGTGAACGATTTAGAAAGCGAAGAAGACGAAGCTTTATTTGTGCAAGCTTTTAGAAAATTGTTGCGAAGTATGAACGTCTTACAATCCTACGCTGATTTTGATTGGGACGATTTACCAATCGACGAACAAGAATTTGCAAATTACAAAGGCAAATACTTGGATTTATACCAAAAAGTTAAGCAAGAAAGCCAAGTACAAAAAACCTCTATCCTTGATGATATTGATTTTGAATTGGAGTTGATTCATAGAGATAAAATTGGTGTTGCTTATATCTTGAAGTTATTAGCACAAATGAAAGGAGCTAATACTTCCGAAGCCAAAGCCCAACGCAAAGCCATTATCGATTTATTAGGTGGTGACATCAAACTAAGAAGTAAACGAGAACTGATTCAGAAATTCATTGATGAAAACATGCCACATATCAAAGATGGTGATGCCATGGAAGAGGAATTTGAAAAATTCTGGCAAGAGCAAAAAGTACTAGCCTTAGGAAAACTATGTGAAGACGAACATCTTGACAAAGCCCAATTCAAAGCTTTAATTGATGCTTACATCTACAGCGGTCGAGAACCTATAAAAGACGAAGTTTTTCAATGCCTGGACAACAGACCAAGTATTTTGCAAGCGAGAGTAATTGGCGATCGAATAATTGCTAAAATGAAAGAGTTTGTGGAGGTGTTTGAGAAGGGGATGGTGGCTTAAGGGGGGATGAAAATCCAATGAAGTACTAATAGAATGTAGAAAATAATAATTAAAAGTCTATTTATAATAAATGTATAAAGAAATAAAACAAAATGAATTAACTAATGATGAAGATACAATTTTACTCATTGTAACTGCAACAGACGTTGAAACTGAAATATTGCATTCTAAGTTAAAAGCAGTTTCTGGTGAAGAAAAAATACTTTTTGCACATCACGAGGAAAGAACATATTATAAGGGCGTTTTCGGTGGGTATATCTGTGTACATTTACAGTGCGATACAATGGGATCCATTGGAGCCACAAGTTCAATAATTACAGTTAGAGAAGCAATAAGATTCACTAAACCCAAAGTAACATTGATGATAGGTATTGCTTTTGGAGTTGATGACAAAGAACAAAAAGTAGGTGATGTTCTGGTTGCCAGTAGTATTATTCCATATGATTTCAAAAAAATAACAAATGAAAAATCAACTATAAGAGCACAAGCAATTCCAACCAGTACTATACTTATAAATAAATTTAAAAATGCTAGAGGTTGGGACTATCCTCTTGATTCAAGGAAAGCTAATAAAATTATAGCGCCAGTTTTTTCTGGTGAAGAACTGATAAATAGTATTACTCGTCGGGATGAGTTGACTTCTTTTAACGGACAGGCTAAAGGAGGAGAGATGGAAGGGGTTGGACTTTACGCAGCTGCAAATGGGCAAACCGAATGGATTTTAGTAAAAGGTATTTGTGATTTTGCGGATGGAAACAAAGATAAGAACAAAGATGAAAATCAAAAAATAGCAATGCTTTCTGCAACTTCACTTTGCTTAGAAGTATTCTCTAGTTTTGAAGCATTTAAGAGTATTGGACTAAATCCTTACGAAGAAAAAAACTTAGACATATTATCCATAAGTAAAAAACCTTCCGAAGTTAACAAAGTACTTTTTGATATTTACAACGTAGAAAAAGAAGAATATTACATCGAAAGAAAAATAGATGAATTGATATTGAATTGCTTAAAATTTCAATCAATTTGGGTTCATGGAAAATCAGGTAGGGGAAAATCAATTTCTGTATTTAGAAATATTATTCAGAATAGTTTTCAAAGTATTTCTGTAAGTCTTGCGAATTGTGTGGGGTTTGGAATAGATGACTTTTTTAACGAAATATACATTGAGCTTACTTCTGTTTTAGAGCCCGATTGTAAAATAGATGTTAATCAAAGTCATCAAGAAACAATACGCAAAATAAATTTACTTTTGGGAAAACATTTTCCAGATAAAACTATTTTTATTTTAATAGATGAAATTCCTTTAGGAAATGACGAATCTTTTAAAGTATTCACAAAAAGAATATTTTCTTTATTTATATCGAGTTCACTTGTAAATGCAAATGTTAATATAAAATATGTATTGTCATCAATTTATTCTCCTGAAGAAAACATTGAAGAGTATCAGCAAAAAATTAGATCATTAATAAGGTTTATTGAATTTGAAGATTGGACTAATGATGAGCTGAAATTACTCTTAACGCTAATTCAAAAAGAACTCGATTTGACACTTGATAATTTAATTAATGAAAAATTAATTAAACTTTCTAAAGGTTCACCACGATGGATCAAAAAGTTCTTCAAAAATCTTTATATACTTGGTGAGGTTACTACATCAAATATAGAAAATGCAATTATCCAAACAACTTCTGAAATTACCGTATAATGAATAAAATTCTTAAGCCATATACAATTGTACCTTCAAATCTTTATGTTGAAAGAAGTGCAGACCGACAAGTAAAAAACATTTTGGAGGATATGGGTAGACCGGGTTATGTTTTGGTATCAAGGCAAATGGGAAAGACTAATCTACTAATTAATGCCCGAAGAAAATATAGCAATGATGATGACAGATTTATCTATATTGATTTATCAAATTTATTTGACAATGAAATTCAATGTTTTAGAAATATTATTGATACTGCAATTGAAACTAACTTAGATGTTTTTTCTCAACTTGAAATAGATGTTCGGGAATATCGTAAATCGAATAGTGACTTACCTCCTCATAAGCAACATGAGAAAGAGTTGAGGATGCTATTAAAATCTATTAAAGGAAAATTAATTATTATTCTTGATGAAATAGATGCTTTAACAAAAGTTGAATATTCTGATAGAATTTTTGCTCAAATAAGAAGTGTTTATTTTGCACGAACAAATTACAGTGAATTTGGTCGTCTAACTTATTTATTATCTGGAGTTGTTGAACCATCAGAATTAATTAAAGATCCAAAAATTTCGCCATTTAATATAGGAGAAAAAATTTTTCTAAATGATTTTTCAAGAAGTGAGTTTGACTCTTTTTTGCAAAAAGCTGAATTAAGTCTTTTAGATGAGAAAATAAAAACTCGTATATTTTATTGGACTAACGGTAACCCGCGATTAACTTGGGACCTATGTTGTATAATTGAAGACCAAAAGGAAGTAATTGTTACTGAATTGGATATCGACTCTATCATAAAAACATATTATTTGACAGCATTTGATAAACCTCCTGTTGATAACATTAGAGAGATTGTGAAAAAAGATCCTTTTATTCAAGATGCACTAATTGAAATAGAATATGGAAAAGGAGATGTAATTGCTGATGATGTTAAACAAAAATTGTATTTATCAGGAATTATAAATTATACAGAAAATGATATACAGATAAAGAATAGAATTATAAAAAACTCTTTATCAATAAATTGGATTGACTCAATAAAAGCTATTGAAGATGATTTGCTTGAAAAAGGCGTGAAATTGTATAATGAAGATTCTTACAAAAGAGCTATAAGTACATTAAAGAATTATTTATCGAAGAATAATGAAATCTTAGAAACGAGCGAAGAATATAATATTTGTCATTTTCATTTAGGCTTGTCATACTATTTTGAGAAAGATTTTAACCAAGCTTTAGACAACCTTACTAAAACTAATTTTGATGCTAAAAAATATGGAAATCTATTTTTTAAGACAGAATTATTTAAAGGTTATGCCTTTCAACAAACACAAAAATATGATGATGCAAAATTAGCTTTTAATAAAATATTAAGCATTGGTATAAAAGATGAATTTTATTTAAATGCAAAATTAAATTTAGCGTTGATTTTATCATTAAAAGATGAACATGTATTTGAAATAGAAAAAGCTAACGAACTTTTTCTAGAAATTGCTAATTCCAAAGTAGAAGATTATTTTAATCTTGATAATGAAATATTTAAAAAAATTAAAACGCAGTCATTATTTGCCTTAGGAAATACTGATGAATACAATGATAATAGCGAAAATGTAATCTATTTAAATGAGGCTCTGGTTTTAAGTCCAAAAGAATATCAACCAAAGATTTTATTTCAAATTTATAAAACATATGGGCTGCAAATAGAAAAAAATGAAGCATTAAACAATATTGTAAATCAAATAATTAATAACAATCTTAAACTTTTCAAAGAATCAAAATTTAACGATTTGCAATTTAATCAAAAGCTTTTGCGTGAAATACAGTTAGAAGTTTTTAATAATGGATTAAATATTGCTTTTGAATTAATAATTGAATACGAAAAGCTAATTAGCCCTCGTTATAAAGATAAAATAGCTATAGTAGATAAATTAGTTGGAGAAGCACAAGAACTTCAATATTCATTAAATTTTATTTTTAAATTAACAGAGTACTTGTATAATATTTGTGAAAATAAAAGCTCACAAATTTACAAAAATTCACTTGCCCTTTTAAGTTCATTAAATCTTGACTCAGATTTCAAATATTCTTTAGAATACATTAAAGTTTTAGATGAAGACAATGTTTTAATTGTTGATTTTGAGGATGTTGCAAAATACCTAGCCTTAATACAAAATCTTCTTAATAAAAGTGATATTAAGCATGCTTTCGAAATATTAGATATTGGAGAAAGGTTAAAAATCAAATTATCTAACGAATGCGCAAGCTCTGTAGTACTCTTCGACTTTATGAAAATGAAATGTTTAGTTGATGCAGGACAAGTAAGTATTTCAAAAAAGCTAGCTTCAAGTATATTAAATGAACTAACTGCAAATGAAGAGGACTTGTTAAAAAATCCATTGATTAGGCAAGTGGGGATACAAAATATTGTTAATTATTGTGAAAATATTTTGTTCCATATGAGAAATAATATACCCTTAACGATAGCAAAAAAAATAGGAAGAAATGATATTGTTAAAGTAAAATATGATAATAATAAAATTTTATCTGTAAAATTTAAAAAAGTTGAAACTGACTTAAAAGCTGGCAAATGTATATTGATTAATTAATTTGTGACAAAAGACTTTATAATAAATGCGGTGAATAATCAACTTATTCACCGCATTTATCGCGGAGAATAATCCGTATATTTACCGCATAAACAAAAAAGCAATGGCAATCTATATCCATCAACTTAAGAGTTGGCCAAATTTACATTGGGAAGAACAAGAATTTATTTCGTTATTAAGTGAAGTTAGTAACTTGCAAGGTAAACTTATGGGCAAAGTGGAATTATTAGGTTTCGAATTGAAAGGAGAAGCCAATTTAGAAACCTTGATTCAAGATGTATTACAGAGTTCTGAAATAGAAGGAGAAATATTAAATCCTGAACTGGTTCGCTCATCCATTGCAACAAGACTAGGGTTGGAATATTCTGGATTAGAACATTCCGATAGAAATGTAGAAGGAATTGTAGAATTAATGATAGATGCTACTCAAAATGATAACAAAATATTGACAGAGGAACGTTTGTTTGGTTGGCACGCTGCATTATTTCCTACAGGAAGAAGCGGTATGCACAAAATTGAAGTCGCAAATTGGCGTTCAGGTGCTATGCAAGTTGTTTCAGGCGGTATGGGTAGAGAAATAGTTCATTATGAAGCTCCAAAACCCGAAAAGTTAGTATCAGAAATGGAACAATTTATTGATTGGTACAATAAAGAACAAAATCTAGAATCATTATTAAAAGCAGCAGTAGCACATCTTTGGTTTATAACCATACATCCCTTTGATGATGGAAATGGAAGAATTGCTAGGGCAATTACAGATATGCAACTTTCAAAATCCGATGGTGTTAATCAACGCTTTTACAGTATGTCTACTGAAATTAATAAACAAAAGAAAAGCTATTACACCATTTTAGAGCGAACTCAAAAAGGCGAGTTAGATATTACTGAATGGATTGTTTGGTTTTTAGAGTGCCTAAAAAATAGTATTCTATCTTCCAATACGATTGTAGACAAAGTGGTAAAGAAACATCAGTTTTGGGTTAAAAATACAGTCTTAATAAGTAATGAACGTCAGCAAAAAATGCTTAATATGTTAATGGATCATTTTGAAGGAAACTTAAATACAAGCAAATGGGCTAAGATTACCAAAACTTCACCAGATACCGCCCTGAGAGATATTACCGATTTAGTAAATAAAGGAATCTTGGTAAGAGCTAATTCAGGTGGAAGAAGTACGTATTATATCCTTAAAGAGAGCTTTTAAAGTAAAATAAAGTTATTTCCGAAAAATATTTTTGAGCTTTGTTAGGAGCTCAAATATTTTTCAGAATAACTTTTATGAAATCGACTCATAAAAAACGCTCTTTTACATCTTCGCATTCCAAACAATTTCCCTCATTCGTTGTTTAATTTGATTTAATATAAATGTCAAGTTTATTGCGCAATAAACTTGACATTTATATGTATGCTGTTAATTTGGAGTAAAATGTATTCTAAAAATATTTAGAGTTTTCAAATACATCATCGATAATTTTATCTAATTTTTTATTAGGTAACTTATTTAAATAAGCCTGTGTAGTTCTTATATCTGTATGACCAAGCATTTCACTAATAGCATCAATAGGAATGTTTTCGAATTTTAAGAATGTCGCAAATGTATGGCGAGCGGTATAAAAAGTGATGTGTTTGCTAATTTTTAAAACTCCCATCATTTCTTTTAGAGCAGGATTTATTTTCCCGAGTATTTTATGACTACGGAATTTAATCTGTTTTATAGTCATATTTTCATTTATTAAAAGAGGGAAGAGATAGGAGTTCATTGATTTTGGATTGTATACTTCCAGTATTTTAAGGGAATGATTTTTTAGTTTAAAATCCAAGTGTGCACCCGTTTTAGTTCTTATATAGGATAGTCTACCATCGTATAAATTCGAATTGTCCACTTTTAACATATCAATAAAATTCATTCCTCTACAATAAAAACTAAACAGGTACATATCTTTTGCAAATTGATGATCTTTATTTGAACTAAAATCTTCGTCAATCAGTTTTTGTAGCTCTTCGTCAGTCAAATATTCTCGTTTAGCTTCTTTTTTCAAGGCAGATATTTTGTAATGTTTAAAGGGGTAGGTATTGGAAGAAATGATCTCTCTTTTGATTGCATTATTAAATACCGCTCTAATAGTTCTCATTTTGATACTTATTCCACTATCTGTTCCTTTATTGCTTCTTAAAAAAGAATCGTATTTTTCTAAGAACTCAAAATTCAAATCTTGGAATTTTAGTTCAGTCTTTACATAGAATTTTTTGAGGGAGCTCAAGGTTTCTTTGTAAATTTTTGCAGTTCCAATTTTATTAGAATTTGTAAATTCATCAGTGATTTCTTGATGAAATTTATAATAATCTAATGCAGGTGCTTTGGTCACATCATCGGCTTTTATTTCATTTGCGATGTCCTTGATTGTAAAGTCTACATTCAAGCGACGCTTCTCTCTTATGTAATCTTCAATCTTAAGATTTGTTTTGCTGATAAAATTATTTATTTCAGTTATTCTTTTTAATTCCTGACCTTTTTTATTTGTTTTCAGCGTATTGCTTTCAAAGCTCCAAGCATCAAATTCGCAGGAATAGTTTGTAGCCATTGAGGTATTACGCCTGTTTTTGATTAAAACCAAAATAATGGAATGTTTCCCATCCTTATTTGGAGTTTTCTTTATTGTAAATTTTAGTGAAGCCATATTTTATTTATTTTTGACGAACATTTGACGAACATTTATTTGACAAAAGTATAAAATAATCAATAATAAGAAGAATTTACGATGTCTAATTCGTTAAAAATCAACAAAGTAAACAAAAAGAAGATAAAAGAATAAATAAAGCACCTGCCTTCTAAGCAGGCGGTCGAAGGTTCGAATCCTTCTGCCTTCACTTCAAAACCCACTGTTTTCAGTGGGTTTTTTGTTTTTAATACTTTTTAATTACTACCTTTATTGCTACAAATCGCCACTTTTTACGACATTTTTACGAATATTTCACGAACATGAAAATAGAAATTAACTTAAAAAAGCCCCGAGGATTTACGTAAATCCTCGGGGCTTTTTTAATTAGTGGCTTAGTCAAATAGCATTTTGTTATTCAATACAACGTAAGTTATTTATAAAATAGGTTTCTGGTTGGTAAGTCTCATTATTTAATTCCGATATTAATTCCTTTTTGAGGATGTAATCTTCCATTCCTGTTAAATATTGAATGCGCATCAACGATACTGGAGATTTTTTTAATTCCTCAAGACTCCCTTTCATAAACATGAAATTACCGGTATTGACTCGATTGTCAAAGCCTTTGTCGTCACGAAGCGTTGTTCCGCAATTTTCTCCATCAACGTGTAAAAGCGTAACTATTTTTCCATTGTTTAATTGTAAAATTAATTTTGAATTTTTATCAAAGCAATTTGCTTTTATGAAATCTTTACTTTTTTGAATAAGTTGTACGCTCAAAGTTGGCATACCATCCGTTAATGCTAACGAATAAAATATATAGCTTGAATTTCCTCCAAAATTTTTCTCGGACACAATGTATTCTTTGGTTGATTTATAGGTTCCAATAGAATCATTAACATTTGTACTGTATTCACAGGGTTTTTGTGCTAATAGATTCGCGGTTATTAAGAATAAAGCTATTGTAATTATTTGTTTCATTTTTAGGTATTTATTGGTTTTTTAAAGGTTGTATATAATTTACGATTATGCTCATTTCATATTTAATTTATTTTGTTGCAAATTAAAACTATTTTATTGTTTTCCGTATCAGTTGTAAAAAAACAATAGACATTTCCTCCTTCTTTTATCTTCCATTTTTTACGAATGTTTTCTACTGACTCAGGAAAATTACGAGTTGTAATATTTGCCTTCTTTTGTTCTAAGTACGCTTTCATTTCGTTTTTTCGATAGGGAATACAGTTTTCTATCTCAAAGGCTCTTCCCGGAAACGATACCAAATCTATTGAAGTATACAAATGAGAGTGTTTGTGGAGTTTGTTTAGATTGTAAAATAATCCAACTTCATCAAAACCACCTGATTTCATTATGGCGCTATTGGGCTCGTACAAATATTTTTGAGGCAGGCTATAATTTGGTGTTTTAGATTGTTGGTTCAGGATAAAGTCGAAACTTTCTGTTTTTTCCTTTAAAACATTGACTGTTTTTATTTCTACTTCGCCTGAATAATTTTTATGTAATTCCCATAGTAGTTCTTTTACTTCATTTTCTAGAGCTACAATATGAATTGCTTTGACATTTTTGACTTCTGATAAACCCGCCGAAAGATCTAATAAAGGAGCTGTTTTTATCAGGATTTGCTCCGAATTTTTAAAGTAGAAATCAAGATTATCCGGAACATTTGGCAAACAATCTTTGAGCATAAATACCTTGCCTTTGGCATCATTTCTCCTCGATGGATCAATATATATCCAATCCCATTTTTTGTTTAACGAGGTCAAGGTAGTTAAGCTGTCGCCTAAATAACAACTGATGTTTTTTGCTTGTAATTGCTCAAAATTGTGTTTCACCAAATTAGATAATTCGGTGTTGATCTCACAATGGGCAACTGTTTTTATCTTTTTTGCAAAATAATAATCATCTATGCCGAAACCGCCAGTTAAATCAATTAAGCTATCACCGGAAACTATGGTAGATTTATACAATGCCGTTTTTTCGGAAGAAGTTTGTTCAACCGAAATTTTAGCGGGGTAAATGATATTTTCAGTAGCGAACCAAGTTGGTAGTTTGTCTTTTGCCTTTGTTTTGGCTTCAATTTGATTCAAAATAGCAATCCAATCTACTTCTGGGAAAGGATTTTTTTGCAATGCTAACTTCGAAATAGATGCGTCAATATTCTTATTTATAAATCCTTGTATTTCGGGATTTAGTATGTTTAAATCCAAGATTAGAGGTTTTTAGTTAAAAGTTGGATTAGTATGTTTTCTGGGAAAAATTCCTTGCCCATCACCTTTAATATTGTATAAAGCGGAACGGCTACAATCATTCCAAGAATCCCGAAAAGGAAGCCAGCAATCAATATAACAAGAAATATTTCCAATGGGTGTGAACTGACACTTTTTGAGAAAATAATGGGTTGTGATACGTTATTATCGATGATTTGTACAATCCAAAAACCAATTAGTACATATATAGTTGTAGGTAAGGTTTCGGTTTGAAAGTCGCTTCCTAAATTGCTAATCATAGTTAGAATTGCTGCTAAAATGGAGGCGATTAATGGACCAATGTACGGAATGATATTTAAGACAGCACATAAAAATGCGATGACAATAGCATTTGGAATTCCAAAAATAAGTAAAACAATAAAGTAGAAAATAAATACAAACAACAATTGAAGCAATAATCCGATGAAATAACGAGATAGTAAATGATTTATTTTTTCTAATGAATTTAGAATTTGTTCCTCGTGGCTGTCGGGAATTAATTTCTTAGCACTTACTATAAAAGATACGCGGTCTTTAAGGAAGAAAAAAACAATAAATAATACGGATGCTAATCCCATTCCAAAACTGCTGATTGTTCCAAGAAGCGCATTTAAAAAATTGGGAATAATATCAAAGTTCATTTTCGAAGGAATGTTTGCTTCTTTTAGCATTTTCGATGCATCAATATGATGACTTTCTAGAAATACAGAAATTTGATTTATTAATTGGATTGAGTTTTTTTCAATTTCAGCCGTGTTCAAAAGAGATAAATTCTGGCCTTGGGCTAAAATCAAAGGAATAAACATCATTATAAATCCAGCGATAATGAGAATAAAAATAAATAATGTTGTTATAGTTGCAAATACATGGTTGAATTTTAATCGTCTTTTAAAGAAATCTAAAATAGGGTTTCCTATTAAAGTAAGAATTAAAGCGACCATTAAATAAATTAGCACGGATTGAATTTGGTATAAAAAATAAAGTGACAAGGAGGCTAAAACAATTACACCTATTGCTCTTAATATTCCGTTTGCTATAATTTTGGATGTAATCATTTATCTTTTTTTAGGAGATAAAGATAAAAAAACTCGCCAACAAGTAGCGAGTTTTAAAATCTAAAAGTTAAAAATGGTTATATTCCAAATGAAGCTCTTGCTCCACCGGTAATAAATATAGCATCCATTCTTGTTTTTTGTCCGTTAGAGAACATGTACATTCCTCTGTCATCTGTATAATCCATGTAGTTCATTGTCATTTCTACCGGGGTGCCGGTACAAGTACTGTAATGAGGATAAATAGGAACACCATAATTAGCAGTATTATGAGTAGGCGTGTCTGAAACTAAATCGCTTCCACAACTAGCATCTCCCCAAATGTGGCGTAAGTTCATCCAATGGCCTACTTCATGGGTAGCTGTTCTTCCTAGATTGTAAGGGTAACTTCCGGAACCTGATAATCCAAAATATTTTGAATCAATTACCACTCCGTCAGTTGCGCTACTTCCGCCAGGGAATTGAGCGTAACCTAAAATTCCACCACCTATAGTACAAGCCCAGATGTTTAATTTTGTAGTTGGCGAAGTTGGGTCTAATCCTCCTTGTTTTGTTTTTTTCATTGCGTCTCTAGTTCCCCAAGAGGTTTTAGTAGTCGATTTTCTGTTAATTGTTTCTAAAACAAATGTAATACCTACGTTTGCTTTTACTCCTGAGAATAGTGCTGGTACATCATTAAAATCAGAATTTGTCGCGTTGAAATCTTGATTTAAAACATTAATTTGGGATTGAATTTGTGCATCAGAGATGTTTTCGGCAGCAGTTTTGTACAGTACATTTACAACAACTGGAATTTCGATTTTGCCATTTACTAAACGGCCGCTTAAGATTGCTTTTTCTGTGAATGCCTCAATTTGACTCATCCTGATGGCTAATGTAGGATCGGCGGCCATTTGGGCTTCAAGTACTTCATGAGAAGCGCAACCTCTTTGCGCAATTGCATTGGTTGATACATCAGTTGATTCTGCTTTATCATTTTGACAAGAGAAAAGCAGCATGGATGCCACTGCTGATAAAATTAATTTTTTCATAATAATTTGGGGTTTTTGTTATAAATTATGATTATAGTTAATATTAATGCAATTTTATAACAAAATTATTTATTTAGCAAAACAATTGATTTAATAAGTTTTAACAAAATATTAAGATTGCTTATTTTACAGGCTTTTCGAGTGTTTATAAAAAAGGAGTTATTTTCTTTTTAAAGTGAATTCTCACTAAAAAAGATTTGTAGATTGGACTGTTTGATAGAGAGTTTAACAGCTGGTTTTAGCTTCTATTAGTTTTATTGTCAGTTGATGCAATATTCTTTTTAATGAGAATAATACATTTTTTCTAGACCAAAAAATACTACTTCTAAATATATTTTTAGTTTTGGGTAAATTGTGCGACAAACCAGAAAAAAGTAAAATGGTTTACTTTCAAATTTGTGTTTATAAGTTGCAATAATGAGGATTAGTTATTGAACACGTAATTCAAAATATTTGCTCCCATTTTTAGCGCTTTTTCACGCACTGCTATAGGATCGTTATGGACTTCGGGATCTTCCCAGCCATCACCTAGATCACATTCAAATGTGTAGAGTAAAACAAGTCGGTTTTCTACAAAAATGCCAAATGCTTGTGGGCGTTTCCCTTCGTGTTCATGAATTTTGGGTAATCCATTTGAGAATAGATTAGGCTTTTGAAATATGCTATGATTGGTAGGGATTTCGATTAAATCATTATTTGGGAATATCTTTTTAATTTCTTTTCGGACGTATTGATCCATGCCGTAATTGTCATCAATATGGAGGAAACCGCCAGAACTCAGGTATTTTTTTAGATTGCTAACATCCGTATCGCTAAAAACTACATTTCCATGTCCTGTCATGTGTATAAATGGATAGGAGAACAAATCAGGACTGCTGGGTTCAACGATTGCCGATTTGCTGTTTATTTTGGTATTGATATTGGCATTGCAATATTTGATTAAATTAGGCAAAGAAGTAGGATTGGAATACCAATCACCACCTCCGCTGTATTTAACTAAGGCAATTTCTTGGGAATAAGTCCCAATTGAAATTAAAAGCAAAACCAAATATATCCTTTGCATATTTTTAAAAAGTATTAGTCTTCATTAACAAATACAACACTATGACAAGCAACTACGGCAGCCGTTTCGGTTCGTAACCTTGTGTTTCCTAATGAAACGGGAATAAAGTTATTCTCGAGAGCCATTGCAATTTCGTTTTCAGAAAAATCACCTTCAGGGCCAACAAGCATCGTGATATTTTCATTCGGTTTTAAAATTGACTTCAATGTTTTTTTATCAGTTTCTTCGCAATGAGCAATCAATTTTAAACCTTCTCTTTCAAGTTTAATGAATTCCTTGAATGAAATAGCCTCATTCAATTTGGGAAGATACAATTCATTTGATTGTTTCATTGCCGACAAAATAATTTTGTCAAATCGTTCTTTATTGATCACTTTTCGTTCCGAACGATCACAAATTATGGGTGTGATTTCATGGACTCCAATTTCGGTTGCTTTTTCGAGAAACCATTCGTAGCGATCATTCATTTTTGTTGGCGCCACCACAAGATGAAGGTGATATTTAGAAAGAGCTTTTTGTTCGAAAGAAATAATTTGAACCGTACATTTATTATCTGAGGCCAAAGTAATTTCGGTTTTGAATAAAAAGCCCTGTCCGTTTGTGACAAACAAAATATCGGAATCTTTCTTGCGTAGCACTTTTATAATATGTTTACTTTCTTCTTTATCAAAAGAAAAGCTTTCTGTAGTTTCGTTTATGTTAGGGTTGTAAAATAATTGCATAGTTTAGAATTGTATTCTTGCTTTAGAAACCACTGCTGCAGTTTCGAAATTTTGTGATAAATATTTTTGATAACCTACAATTCCAATCATTGCAGCATTATCGGTTGTGTATTCAAATTTTGGAACAAATGTTTTCCAGTCGTATTTTTGTTCGGCTTCTTTTAGGGTTTTTCTTATTCCGGAATTGGCCGAAACTCCTCCGCCGATAGCGATTTGGTTTATTCCTGTTTCTTTTACGGCTAATTTCAATTTATCCATTAAAATCTCAATAATCGTATGTTGAATTGAGGCACAAATGTCATTTAGATTTTCATCTATGAAATTAGGGTTTTCTATCTTCTTCTTTTGGATGAAATACAAAATAGCCGTTTTTAAACCCGAAAAACTAAAATCCAATCCGGGTACTTTTGGTTTTGTAAATGCAAAAGCCTTTGGATTTCCCAATTGGGCATATTTATCTACTAAAGGACCGCCAGGATAAGGAAGTCCAAGGATTTTAGCGCTTTTGTCAAAGGCTTCGCCTACTGCGTCATCGGTAGTTTCTCCGATAATTGTCATGTCAAAAAAGTGGTTCACTTTTACGATTTGGGTATGTCCGCCACTTATTGTTAATGCTAAAAAAGGAAAATCAGGTTTTTCAAAACCTTCTTCATCTATAAAATGGGCCAAAATATGGGCATGCATATGATTGACGGCTATCAACGGAATTCCTAAGGCCAAAGCCATCGACTTGGCAAAAGAACTTCCCACAAGAAGCGATCCCATCAGCCCCGGACCCTGGGTAAATGCGATTGCCGATAATTGTTCTTTAGTGATATTTGCTTTGCGAAGCGCCGCATCAATAACCGGTACTATATTTTGTTGATGCGCACGAGAAGCAAGCTCTGGAACTACACCTCCATATTGGGTGTGAATTAATTGATTTGCAACAACATTTGATAGTACTTTATCGTTATGTAAAACCGCTGCTGCTGTGTCATCACAAGAACTTTCGATTGCAAGAATAAAAACCTCTGGATTTTGCATAAAAAGGCGTAAAATTTGAATTATATTTGACAAACCGAAATTTTAATTTATGTAAATTTGCGGTGCAGCCAAAATTAAAGAATTTTTAGCAAAGGTGCCGCTCTTTCCTTGGGCAAAATAATATTTTAAGGTAAAATAAAACAAGAATAGGTATCAAAAATTTCAAAAAAATAGCTTTTCGTTCAGTAATCGGGATAATCCTTTTTTTATTGGTGCTCGGTATTGTTTTTTCTTTGCCTTCTGTTCAAACAAGAGTCGCAAAATATTTTACTGATAGTATCAATAAAGATTTTGGGGTAAAAATTTCTGTAGATGAAGCCCGTGTATCTATTTTTGGTGGCGTAAAATTGAAAAAGGTATTAATTCTGGACCATCATAAGGATACCTTGATTTATTCGAATATAGTAAATACCAATATTTTAGATACTAAAAAAGTATTGGATGGTGATTTGATTTTTAGTGATATACGATTGAATGGGGTACTGTTTAATTTGAAAACATATAAAAACGAAAAACTATCGAATATTGATGTTTTTATTAATGCTTTCGAAACCGGAAAACCATCATCCGGGAAGCGTTTTTTGTTAAAAGCTGACAAAGCTTACATATCGAATGGACATTTTATTTTGACGGATGAAAATCGTCAAATTCCCAAGGACGTCGATTTTACCAAACTCAATGTTTCCTTGGATGATTTTATGCTTCATGGACCTAATGTGACTACGACAATCAAAAAAATGTCATTTTTAGATCATCGCGGGATTTATGTTGTTAACTTGAGTTCAAAGTTCAGTTACACTAAAAAGAATATAAAACTGGAAAATCTTGATTTAGTGACTAAAGATTCAAAATTGAAAGGAGATGTCGTTTTAAGTTATAAAATTGAGGATTTTCTAGATTTTAATAATAAAGTACACTTTGATGTAAAATTACAATCGGCTTTATTGGGTTCAAATGATATTAGGGGCTTTTATAAAGAATTAGGCAAAAATTTGCATTTCGATATAAAAACAAAGCTAACAGGAACCTTAAATGATTTAAAATTATCGGATTTAAAATTAGTTGATTCTAAAAAATCCCAAATAGAAGGTACTATAAAATTCAAAAATCTTTTTGGAAAAAAAGGACAGTATTTTTTTATGGATGGCGATTTTGATAAAATTTCGACTAGTTATGATAATCTTGTGGCTGTGCTTCCAAATGTTTTAGGAAAGAAATTGCCTTCTGAATTGAAAAAATTAGGCGTATTTACGATTGTTGGTAATTCTCAAGTTAGTGCAACTTCACTAGATTCGGATTTTTCGTTTTTATCAGATTTGGGTAAAGCGAAATCAGTTTTGAGCATGAGAAACATTGATTTTATCGATAAGGCGGCTTATTTTGGGAATATAGTTTTGGAAGATTTTGATATTGCTACTTTATTAGATCGAAAAGATCTTGGAAAAGTAAGTTTGGATGTTGATGTTGATGGTAAAGGTTTTACTGAAAAATACCTAAACACAGCTATAAAAGGAGTTGTTTCTAAGATTGATTTTAACAAATATACCTACAATAATATAGCGGTTGACGGTAATTTTAAAGCGCCAAACTATAAAGGGAAGATTGTAGTGAATGATCCTAACCTTGCAATGAATTTTGATGGTTTATTGGATTTAAGCGGGAAAGAAAATAAATACGATTTTCATATCAATGTTGAAAATGCGAATTTAAATAAATTGAATTTTATAAAAGATAGTGTTTCTGTTTTTAAAGGAGACATTATTGCTCAGGTTAGCGGAAAAACAATTGAAGATCTTCAAGGGAATATTTATATCCAAAAAACATCTTATCAAAATAAAAAAGACACCTATACTTTTAATGATTTCAATATCAATTCCAGTTTTGATAATGATAAGATTCGGACTATTACCATAAATTCCCCTGATATTGTTGAAGGTGAAATTGTCGGGAAATATCAGTTTAATCAATTGGTTAAATTAACAAAGAATTCTTTGGGAAGTCTTTATACAAATTTTAAACCCGAAAAGGTAAATAAGGGACAGTTTTTGAAGTTTAATTTTGCTATAAACAGTAAAATTATTGAGCTTTTTTTTCCTGAAATTTCAATTGGTTCTAATACAATCCTCAAAGGAAATATCAAATCAGACGTTCAGGAGTTTAAGCTTAATTTTAACTCACCACAAATTATAGCTTCTAAAAATACCTTTGATAATATAAGAGTTTCTGTAGATAATAAAAATCCACTTTACAATGCTTATGTTGAGTTGGATAGTATTAAAACTAAATATTATAAGATTCGTGATTTTAGTTTGATCAACGTAACCATGAAGGACACTTTATTCTTTAGATCTGAATTTAAAGGAGGTTCTAAAGGGCAAGATTATTTTAATTTGAACTTATACCACACTATTGATAAGAATAATTTTAATGTTGTGGGGATAAGTAAATCTGAGATGAAATTTAAGGATTATCTGTGGTTTTTGAATGAAAATGACACTCCTAATAACCAAATCGTTTTTGATAAATCATTCAAAAATTTTAAGATCGATGATATAATATTGTCTCATGAAAAACAGGCAATTTCATTAAAAGGGAATATAAAAGATATCTCTAATAAGGATTTAAAATTGAGTTTTAAAGATGTTGATTTGTTTAAAATTACGCCTGCTGATGATAAATTCGTATTTCGCGGAAATATGAACGGAGAAGTGAACTTCAAACAAAATAATGCGGTTTATAAACCGACTGCCTCACTAACAGTTGACCATTTAAACATTAATAAAACGGATCTTGGGGTACTGAAATTCGGTATTGAGGGCGATCAAAATTTTGAAAAGTTTACTATTAATTCTCTTTTAGAGAACGAAAATTTAGAATCGTTTAAAGCAGATGGGAATTTTGAAATAGTAAATAGAGAAGCAGTTCTGGACTTAAATTTAAAATTTGATAAATTTAATCTGGGGGTTTTGGGGTCTTTGGGAGGAGAAGTGCTTTCTAATATTAGAGGCTTTGTTTCAGGGAATGCAACTGTTGGAGGAAATGTTAAAAAACCTAAAATTAACGGACGTCTTTTCTTAGAGAAGACAGGAATGACAATTCCGTATTTAAATGTTGATTATGAGTTAAATGATCGGTCTGTAGTTGATTTGACGGAACAGAAATTTTTATTTAGAAACAATACTCTTACAGATACTAAATTTAATACTAAAGGATCATTAGAAGGAAGTATTGAGCATAATGTTTTTTCGGATTGGAGGTTAGATTTAAGTGTGAATTCTAAGAAATTACTTGTGCTCGATACAAAAGACAAAGAAGGTGCTGCTTATTATGGTACAGCATTTATAGACGGTAATGCCTCTATAAAAGGACCAACTAACGGTTTGTTTATTAAGGTCGATGCTAAATCTGAAAAAGGAACTACACTTAAAATACCGATTAACGATGCCGAGAGTGTAAGTGAAAGTAGTTTTATTCATTTTTTGACAGCCAAAGAAAAGTATAATATTGAAAAGGGAATTGTCGAAAAATCATCAAAATATAAAGGACTTGAGTTAGAGTTTGACCTTGATATTACTCCTGACGCTGAAGTTGAAGTGATTTTTGACCGCAGCTCAGGGCACGGACTCAAAGGGAAAGGATTTGGTACTTTATTGTTTAAAATAAATACATTGGGGAGATTCAATATGTGGGGGAATTTCCAGGCCTATGAAGGATCTTATAATTTTAAATACGGTGGATTAATAGATAAGAAATTTTCGGTAGAAAAAGGTGGTTCTATCGAATGGTTTGGTGATCCTATGAAAGCAGTATTAAATCTTAAAGCAGTATACAAAACGATAGCAAATCCATCCGTATTATTAGAGAATTCGTCTTTTAACAGAAAAGTACCCGTTGAAGTGGTTATTGGTATTCGAGGGGATTTAGCGAGTCCAGAACCCGATTTTAATATTGAGTTTCCAACAGTAAGTAATGTGTTAAAATCAGAGATTCAATATAAGTTGAATGACAAAGATGTAAGGCAAACACAGGCTTTGTATCTGCTTTCGTCGGGAGGGTTTTTAAGTCCTGAAGGAGTGAGCCAATCGGATTTTTCCGGTAGTTTATTTGAAACGGCATCTAGTTTATTAGGTGGTATAATAAAATCTGATGACGAAAAATTTAAAGTCGGGCTGAATTATATTTCTGCTGATCGAAGAATAGGCAAGGAGACTGATGGTAGGTTTGTAGCAACCATTTCTTCAAAAGTTAATGAAAGGATTACAATAAATGGGAAGGTTGGGGTTCCATTCGGAGGAATTAATGAGTCAGCTATAGTTGGGGATTTAGAAGTACTATATAGAGTTAATGAAGATGGAACAATGAATCTGCGTTTATTTAACCGAGAAAATGATATCAATTATGTTGGGCAAGGTATTGGTTATACTCAAGGAGTAGGGGTTTCTTATGAAGTTGATTTTGATACTTTTAAAGAATTAATCAATAAAATATTTAAAAAGCATAAGTTGGGTAAAGAAGATGTAATTACGAATCAATTTCAAGATTCAAATCTAGCTCCTGAGTATATTAATTTTTCGAAACCAAAGAATCCCAAAAAAGAGAATCCACCGAAAAATAAAGAAGCCGTAATGCCAAAAGAAGACTAATTTAGAATCGGTTTTAGCCATTAAACAGTTTCTAAAGACTGTACTGAAAAATCGAATAATCTAAAAGGAATATTGTTTTGATTCAAGTCAATTTTTGAATTAATAAACTGGAGCTTAATAAGCTTTTTTATTGGCTATATAAATAGTTAAAACTATATAATTTAGTGTAGTTAGCTTTAAGTTTCTAAAAATGTTTTTCACCACAGATTACATAAATTTCTACAAATTAATTCGTTTTAATTTGTGGAATTTGGGTGAAATTTTAGCCTTGAAAATTTTTAGTTTGCCTAGCAAAATATATGTTCTGAAGATTCATAGAGGTTTAGTTTAAAATAAACTTATCAACGAAAACGTTTGAATTTGAGAAATGATATTAATTTACTGAAAACATAGCATTATAACTGTGTTATGTTTGCTAGTTTTACACTTTAATACTTAAATAATGCAAAAAACAATAAAAAAAATAGGTGTTCTTACATCCGGAGGAGATTCCCCTGGAATGAATGCTGCTATTCGATCAGTTGTTCGAACTTGCGCTTATCATAATATAGAATGCATTGGAATTTATAGAGGTTATCAGGGTATGATTGAAGGAGACTTCAAAGAAATGGGACCTCGAAGCGTAAATAATATTGTTAATAAAGGAGGAACTGTTCTAAAATCAGCACGTTCTCTTGATTTTAAAACTTCAGAAGGCAGAATAAAAGCGCATGAGAATCTTTTAAAAGCAGGAATTGATGCTTTAGTGGTTATTGGCGGAGATGGAACATTTACCGGAGGATTGCTTTTTAATTCTGAATTTGATTTTCCAATAATGGGAATTCCCGGAACAATTGATAATGATATTTACGGTACAAGTCATACTCTTGGCTATGATACGGCATTGAATACGGTTGTTGATGTAATCGATAAGATCAGAGATACGGCAAGTTCACATAACCGACTATTTTTTGTTGAAGTTATGGGAAGAGATGCCGGACATATCGCTTTGAATGCCGGTATTGGAGCAGGAGCAGAGGAAATCCTTATACCAGAGGAAAATTTAGGATTGGACAGATTACTG
This sequence comes from Flavobacterium sp. W1B, assembly GCF_047344965.1. Classification (NCBI taxonomy): domain Bacteria; kingdom Pseudomonadati; phylum Bacteroidota; class Flavobacteriia; order Flavobacteriales; family Flavobacteriaceae; genus Flavobacterium; species Flavobacterium sp. W1B. The sequence goes on along the minus strand of NZ_CP178845.1, from coordinate 2,961,820 downwards.
GAATCTTTGCAAAAAAGTAAAGCTTCGGGTAAATCATCTAGTATTGTTGTAATTGCCGAAGGAGACAAAATTGGAAAAAACGTTTTTGAATTAAAAGATTACGTAGAAGCTAATTTACCTGAATATGATGTAAGAGTTTCGGTTTTAGGACACATGCAACGCGGAGGTTCGCCTTCTTGTTTTGATAGAGTTTTAGCAAGTAGATTGGGCGTAAAAGCAGTCGAATCTTTATTGGAAGGAAAATCAAATTATATGGTTGGTTTACAAAATGACAAAGTAAATCTTACTCCTTTGGAGCAAGCCATAAAAGGTAAATCTGAGATTGATAGAGAATTATTGAGAGTTTCGGACATCATGTCAACATAAGAATATATTGAAGTTTATTGTGAGGAAATTAGACTTTAAATAAGTTAAATAGAAAAGGAAAATAAACAAAAATTAAAGCAAAATGTCAAAAGTAAAATTAGGAATAAACGGTTTCGGAAGAATTGGAAGAATCGTTTTTAGAGAATCATTTAATAGAGATAATGTAGAGGTAGTGGCGATCAACGATTTATTAGACGTAGATCATTTGGCTTATTTATTAAAATACGATTCAGTTCACGGACGTTTCGCAGGAAAAGTGGAAGTTATTGACGGAAAACTTTTTGTGAACGATAAAAATATTAGAATTACTGCAGAAAGAGAACCAGCAAACTTAAAATGGAATGAAGTTGATGTTGATGTTGTTGCTGAATGTACTGGTTTCTTTACAACTGTAGAAACAGCAAACGCACACATTACTGGTGGAGCAAAAAAAGTAATTATTTCTGCACCTTCTGCTGATGCTCCAATGTTTGTAATGGGAGTAAATCACGATAAAGCTTTAGCTACTGATCTTGTAGTTTCTAACGCTTCTTGTACTACTAACTGTTTGGCTCCTTTGGCTAAAGTTATTAATGACAATTTTGGAATTGTTGAAGCGTTGATGACTACAGTTCACGCAACGACTTCTACTCAAATGACTACTGACGGACCATCTAGAAAAGACTGGAGAGGCGGACGTGCTGCTTCATGCAACATAATTCCATCTTCAACAGGTGCTGCAAAAGCAGTTGGTAAAGTTATTCCGGAATTAGACGGAAAATTAACAGGTATGTCTATGCGTGTTCCTACTACTGATGTTTCTGTAGTTGACTTAACAGTGAAAGTTGCAAAAGAAACTTCTTATGCTGAGATTATGTCAGTTTTAAAATTAGCTTCTGAAACTACTATGAAAGGTGTTTTAGGATATACTGAAGATTTAGTTGTTTCTCAAGATTTCGTTTCTGATTCAAGAACTTCTATCATCGATGCAAATGCTGGTATCGGTTTGAATTCTACTTTCTTCAAAATCATATCTTGGTATGACAATGAGTATGGTTATTCAAGTAAATTAATCGATTTATCGGTACACATTGCAGGCTTAAAATAATTATCTATATTTACAAAATCCCGTTATCTTTAATGTTTAACGGGATTTTATTTTTTTACTTTGCGGAATAAATTTATTTTGAATAGTAAAAGCGAAACCTAAAAACCAAAGAAATGAGATTAATAGTTGATAGTGGTTCAACCAAAGCTGATTGGATTGCAATAGATGATGAGGGAAAAGTATTGTTTACGACTCAAACATTGGGTTTGAATCCTGAAACTCTTGAAAAAGAGGAAATAATTAAGCGATTGAATGATCGTTTTGATATTTTGCAAAACAAAAATAATGCAACCCATTTGTTTTTTTATGGAGCCGGTTGTGGAACTGATAGAATGAAAATTGCCCTTTCGCAAATTTTCCAAAGCTATTTTCCAAATGCAATCATAGCGGTTGAAGAAGATACTTATGCTGCTGTCTATGCAACAACACCTAAAGGTCAAGAAGCAATTGTTTGTATTTTGGGAACAGGATCTAACTGTAGCTATTTTGATGGTAAAGAATTGCACCAAAAAGTACAATCATTGGGCTATATTGCTATGGATGATTGTAGTGGTAATGTTTTTGGAAAAGAACTGATAAGAAAATATTATTTCAACAAGATGCCAAAAGAGTTGGCTGAACAATTTGAGAAAGAATACGATTTAGATCCAGATTCAATTAAGAGTAAATTGTATAAGGAGCCTAATCCAAACGCTTATTTGGCGACTTTCGCAAAGTTCTTAATCCAACATAAAGATTCAGAATTCTGTAAGAAAATTATTTTCAAAGGAATGAAGTCTTTCGTAAAAAACTACATCAGACAATTTGATAATTGCAAAGAAGTACCGGTACATTTTGTAGGTTCTATTGCTTTCTATTTAAAAGATGAATTACAGCAGACTTTTGATAAATATGAATTACAATTAGGCAATGTGTTGAGAAGACCAATTGATGGTTTGATTGCTTACCATATCGCTAACAAATAATTTATGGAAATTGCCATTATTGCGCACGATAGTAAAAAAGCAGATTTAGTTAAATTCTTAATTAAAAACAAAACGGTTTTACAGCAAGAAAAAATAAAACTTATTGCTACTGGAACTACCGGTGGAAAAGCCGAGGAAGCTGGCTTTAAGACTAAGAGAATGCTTTCCGGTCCATTAGGAGGTGATGCGCAAATTGCTGGTAGAGTTGCAGAGGGAATAACTAAAATGGTTTTCTTTTTTAAAGATCCATTATCGAGTCATCCTCATGAAGCAGACATCAATATGCTTATTCGTGTTTGTGATGTACATAATGTGCCGCTGGCGACTAATGAAGCAACGGCACAATTATTATTAGATGCTATAGGATTGCAATCATAGAAATTTCTACATTTACATTTTTTGGCAAACAAGCCACTTGAACCGTTTCACGTGCTGGAGCGGTTATTTCGTTAAAATAGGATCCATAGACCGCATTAATACTTGCAAAATCATTCATGTTCATGATGAATATACTTGTTTTAACAACGTTTTCAAAGGTCATTCCTGCCGCATGGAGAACTGCTTTCATATTTTCCATTACTTGTTTCGTTTCGACTTCTATATTGCCTAAATTAAGTTCGCCTGTTTCTGGTATGATGGCAATTTGCCCTGAAGCATAAAGTGTATCGCCTTTAAGTACGGCTTGATTGTATGGTCCAATAGGAGCAGGAGCTTTCTCTGTAAATATTATTTTTTTCATAATTATGGTGTATTGATAGTTTATAGTATGTGAATCTATTTTTAGTTTCTATTTAACCCAAATAATTAGCAGAAAGTTTAACGGCCTACATTTCTACTTCTTTTGTCCCATTTTATATCGCTCAAGACGCCTGATTTTATTCCTATAAAGAAACCCCAATTAGCATAGTCTCCAAATGGAGTCCAATTGAAATCCATTCTCCAGCTTAATAAATCTCTTTCGAAACGCAATTGAGTAAATGTAACTCCGTTTTGGACAAAGTCGTAACCTGTTGAAATTCCGGCTTTCCATTTGGGTGTTAAATCGGCATTTGCAGAAATCATAATAGAATTTCCTATTATTTTTTTCTCTCTATTGTTATTTCCATAAGTCAATGAATAAGCAAAGGTCATATCCCATGGTAGATTTGCTTTGAAAAATTCCGAAATCTTATCTTCGCCTTGATCTTCGTCTTCGTCAAATTGGCTTTTATAGTTGTTGTCAACTGTATTTATTCCAAAAAGATCATCTTCTCGGCCACCATTTCTTTCTCCTTGGCTATTTTTGTCTTTTTTATCTTTGCCTTCTTTGCTGGATATAGAATAATTTAGGGTCATGTTGGCGCTTGTCATTCTAAATAAACTTCCACCGTTATTGATATTGTAAACATTAATTCTAGTTCCGGAGTTATCAATAGCATAAGGATCTAAGGTTGCTCCAAAATTCATATTCATTTTATTTTGGAATAATTGGGTTCCTCCACTAAGTCTTACAGGAGACCAAGCTAGAGAGGTTACTCCATCAGCATCTAGATTGTAATTTGTAGAAAGGTTTAAATTATTAAGTAACATGATTTTTTTAGGCTCTGTTTTAGTACTGTCCTTGTCGGTTACTTTAGCTTCAAAAGTATTACTTAAGCTGAAACCTAAATTATTAGAACGATTTAAACCGGGTGCACCAAAAATACCTCCTTCAAAACGAGAATACTGTTTGTTTATGTTTCCGCTTGCGTCAGTTGCATAGGTGTCATAGTATTTTTCAAAACTTGGAGTGTAGCCATAAGATAATGAGGGTCTCATGACGTGTCTTATAGATTTTATTTTTTTATCTTCTCCAAAATTAAAAGTACCATAAATAGTAGTTCCTATACTTGAAGAAAAAGAATAGGTTCTAAAAGCATCAAAACCATTTACTACTTTGTCTACTACCTTACTTTGGTCTGTATCGAAATTTCGTTCAATTGTTTTGGCATACCAAATTTCTTCATAATTTAAAGAAGTAGATGCGCTAAAATATTTGAACAACTTAAAATTGGTACTCAATGGAATACTGTGTTGGAGACCAACTTTAGCATCTCTAAACATTTGAGGCTTAAAAAAAAGAGAGTCCGTTGTGCTAATACTGTTTCTTCCGTTTAAATTATATTGTAAATTGATGTTTTTGAAAAAACCTTTTTTAATGTCATCTTTTCCAACAAAAGGATAAATACGATCTACACTAAGTTGCAGTGTAGGCAAGGTCATATCAATCATTTCCGTTTGTGTATTTTGAGAATGTGTAGCCGATAAGGACATTCTAACTTGAGGAACGGAATTAAATGTTTTTGAATAAGAAACCGATGAACTTAATGTGTTATTAAGGTTTGAACCAATATTCACCTGATTTATAGATTGTTTAAAATATTTGCTGCTTCCAAGATTCACAGATGCAGAGAAACTCGAATTCGGGTTTGCTTTGGCATCTCTCGAATGCGACCATTGGATGTTGTAAATGCGTTGTTTTGAATAATCGGGATAGCCTCTTTCGCTACTGATTAAATTTTCGAACCTAACATTGACATTGCCTCGAAAAGCATATCGTTTGGCATAAGAAGATTCAAAACGCATACCATAACTACCATTAGTGTAATAATCTCCCAATACAGTTAGATCGTAATGGTCATTTAAAGCAAAGTAATATCCTCCGTTTTGCAATGAAAACCCTCTGTCATTTGAATCGTTATAACTAGGTAAAATAATACCTGATATACTGGTTTCTTTACTCATTGGAAAATAAGCAAAAGGCAGAGCGATTGGCGTTGGAACATTAGCGATAACCATATTAGTTAAACCGGTTATTACTTTTTTGCCAGGAATAAATTTTACCTTATTGGTTTGGAAATAATATTCGGGATTGTCTACATCCTTAGAGGTTGTAAATCGGGCTCCTCTTAAAAAGTAAACAGAATCGTTTTCTTTTTTTGAGATTGCGGCCTTAACTTTAAATTCTCCCTGATCGGTTCTGGAATTCCAAATTAAAGCTTTTTTTGTTTTGAAATTAAATCGAATGGAATCTGGTTCTACTTCATTTTGACCTTGTTTAAAATTAGGATACTGAGTGTATTTCCCTGTAGAATCTTTAATTCGGCCTGCATAGACTTCGTTTTTTTCGTAATCCATGACAATTATTCCCGATTTTAATTCAACGTCTTGATAATTAAGTTCGGCTTTGTCGTATAAAGTTATCAGTTTTTTCTTTTGGTCAATTTTTACATATTGTTCCGCTTTGTATTTTACTTTGCCGTCAAGAAATGCTTTTTTGGGCTTAATACTATCTATTTTTTTAACGGTATCAATTTCTTTTGTTTGTTCTAGGATCTTTTTACTGTCAGCTTTTGTATCTAAATTAGAAGGATTTGCTTGTTTTTTGACAGAAATGGATGTCTTTTTTTTTGATATATCTTGTGAGTAGGTATTACCGCATCCGATTGTAAGGAAAAAGGATATTAAAACGATATTAAATAAGTTTGTCTGCAAAGGTTTAAATGCTATTTTTGTAAAATTATGGCTTGTTTTTTGAAGTGTCAAACTTACATATTATTTTTTGTCAAAAATAATCAAATAAAGATTTATAGCCATAGTGTTTTTAATTAAAATTATTTTTTGATGCATTTATTAAATAAAACTAAACTAGCGCTTATTTTTCTTATAATTATAGGCTCTTATAATTCCTATAGCCAAACCAATACCTTCAGAGTTACCTTAGATGCCGGTCATGGAGCGCATGATTTTGGTGCGGTGTACAATGGTCATATTGAGAAAAATATTGCTTTGGCGATTGTGTTAAAAGTAGGTAAAATATTAGAAACCAAGCCTAGTATTGCTGTAATCTACACTAGAAAGACGGATGTTTTTATTGATTTGATCGAAAGAGCTAATATCGCTAATAGAGCCGATGCCAATATTTTTGTTTCCATTCACTGTAATGCTAATAAAAATACTGCTGCTGATGGTACCGAAACCTATGTAATGGGTATGAATAAAATTGCATCAAATTTAGAGGCGGCCAAAAAGGAGAACTCGGTTATTACACTCGAGAAAGACTATAAAACCAAGTATGAAGGTTTTGATCCGAACACACCCGAAACAATGATTGGGATGACTTTGATGCAAGAAGAATATTTGGATAACAGCATCTCTTTGGCAAGTAAAATTCAGGAAGGTTTTGGACGATTAGGAAAAAAATTGAGACACGGAGGGGTAAAACAAGCGCCTTTTATGGTACTTCATAAAGCGTATATGCCAAGGGTTTTGGTTGAAACAGGATTTATATCTAATTATACCGAAGGGAATTTATTGGATTCAGAAGAAGGGCAAAATGAGATTGCGGAAGCCATTGCTGAAGCGATTGTTAGTTATAAAAATGAATATTTTGGTAGCGATTCAGATGATTTTATAGAAGTTAAACCTTCTCAGAGAAGTACCGTTACAACACCTAAAGATAGTTCTGCTTCGGTAAAAACGAAAGTAAATCAGGATGCAATAGAATTAAAAAAGCCTATTGGGAAACTAGATGACTCTAAAGCTCTTTTTAAAGTACAGATTTCGGCAAGTGTTAGAAAAATGGATTTGCAACCTAGAAATTTCAACGGATTGACGAATGTTACATTAGAGTATGATGATAAAGTTTATAAATATATGTACGGTGAAACTCAGGATTATAACGAATCGAAAAGGCTGTTAGAAGAAGCCAAATCAAAAGGATATAATTCGGCTTTTTTGATAGCTTTTAAAAACGGACAGAAAATTAGTATTCAAGAAGCGATCAAAAATTAATTTAATATGAAATGTTTGTATTAAATTTGTAATAAAAAAACTAAATTTTGAAAATAGTATCAGGGGTTAAAACGAGATTGGCAGTTACTTTGCTGATTTTTTCTTTAAATGTTTTTTCTCAATCCAATAATAAATTTGTCGTTATTTTAGATGCAGGTCATGGGGGAAAAGACCCTGGGAATTCTTATCACGGTTTTGTTGAGAAAGAAATAGCGCTTAAAACCACCTTAAAAGTAGAGCGTTACCTCGAAAAAGATCCTCAAATAAAAGTGGTTTATACCCGAAAAAAAGATGTTTTTATAGGTTTAAGCGAAAGACCAAAAACGGGAAACGATATTAATGCAAACTTATTTGTTTCCATCCATTGCAATTCGGTTAAAAATCCGGTTCCTTATGGTACTGAAACTTATGTGATGGGTTTAGCGCGCTCGAGCACTAATTTTGAAATTGCCAAAAGAGAAAACTCCGTAATTTTATTAGAAAAAGATTATAAAGAAACCTACAAAGGTTTTGATCCTAATAAGCCAGAAACCTTGATAGGATTAAAAATGCTGCAAGAGGAATATTTGGAAAGAAGTATTCGTTTGGCTTCAAAAATAGAAAATAATTTCTCCAATAAATTGCATCGAAAATCTAGAGGAATTAAACAAATACCTTTATGGGTTTTGGATGCTTCTTATATGCCAAGTGTATTAATTGAATTGGGTTTTTTGTCAAATAAAGAAGAAGGTCTTTATTTGAATTCCGAATTTGGTCAGGAAAAAATGGCAGAAGCTATTGCTGATGCTATTATTAGTTATAAGAAAGAATATTTTGGAACTGCATCGAACATCCCGGTTGCTAAGAATGGGCAAGCGAATAAGATTAAAGATACTTTTACTTCTAAGAAAGAGGAAAAAGAGGAAGCGACTGTAAAAAAACGAATTGCACAAAAAGAAGAAATAAATGCCGCAAACTCGGAGGTAGTCTTTAAGGTTCAAATTGCATCGGGAAAAAGAATGCTAGAATTAAAGCCAGCTAATTTTAAAGGATTAACGAATGTTTCCTTGTTAAATGAAGATAATGGTTTTTATAAATATGTATACGGTTCTACTTCAGATTACAAAGAGGCCAAACAGAATTTAGAGGTTGCAAAATCCAAAGGTTTCTCGTCGGCCTATCTGATAGCCTTTAAAAACGGATTAAAAATCAGCGTTCAAGAAGCGATTAAATTATAACAAGTTCAAATTATTATATTAAATTTGTCCAAAATACTTAGATTTTGAAATTAACAAGAGAGATTAAAACAGCAATTTTAGTAATTGCGTCGATACTATTATTTATTTGGGGATACAGTTTCTTAAAAGGAAAGGACCTTTTTAGTAGTTATAAAACATTGTATGTTGAATACGAAACAGTGGAAGGTCTAGCCGCATCGGCTCCTATTACCCTAAATGGATTGGCAATAGGAAAGGTAACTAGTATTACGATAAATGAAAATACAGGGAAGTTATTGGTAGAATTACAAATTAAGAGTGATTTTCCTATTTCAAAAACCAGTATTGCATCTATTTATGAGCCTGGTTTTATAGGAGGAAAGCAAATTGCGATTATTCCTAATTTTGCTGACAAGTCAATCGCAGTAAATGGTGATCGATTAAAAGGAAGTGTTAAATCGGGACTTACTCAAAACGTAGGAGATAAATTAGTTCCTATTCAAGAGAAACTCGAAAAAATAATGGTTAATGCCGATAGTTTACTAACGGGGCTTAACAATGTATTAGATAAGAAAGCACAACAGGATTTAAGGATTAGTTTGGCTGAGTTAAGCAAAACAATGGAGCAATTCCACAAGGCTTCATTAAGTATGAACACGATCTTAGACGACAACAAAGGTCAAATTAAAGGAGCCGTTTCTAACTTTAATAAGATATCTTCTAATTTTTCTAAAATATCGGACTCTTTAAATAAAGCCGATTTAGGAAAAACGGTTAAAGATTTAAACCAAACATTAGCCAAAGTTAATGGTATTATGAGTGGTTTAGAATCCGGAAAAGGTACAATGGGGAAAATGTTGAATGATGATGCTTTGTACACTAATTTAGCTAAAACTTCAAAAGAATTGGAGTTATTACTGCAAGACGTGAGACTTTATCCTACGCGATATGTGAATGTTTCTCTTTTTGGAAAGAAAAACAAACCTTATAAAGCAGCTGTTAACGATACTATTTTAAGCGATAAAAAATAATTTTCATGAGCTATTTAGACAACATATTATTTGCCATTTTATTAGTTATTGGATTTGGTTATTTTTTTAGTAATATAAAAAAAATACACCGAAACATAAATCTTGGGATTGCCGTTGACAGAAAAGACAATCCAGGTTTGAGATGGAAAAATATGGCCATGATTGCTCTTGGGCAATCAAAAATGGTAAAAAGACCTGTTGCTGGTGTCTTGCATATAATTGTCTATTTAGGTTTTATTATTATTAATATCGAATTATTAGAAATCATCATTGATGGTTTGTTTGATACGCATCGAATATTTTCTTTTTTAGGATTGGGATATGATATCTTGATTGGTTCATTTGAAATATTAGCATTATTAGTTTTGGTTGCTGTATCTGTTTTTTGGATCAGACGAAATGTAATCCGATTAAAGCGTTTTATAAATCCGGATTTAAACGGATTTCCTAAAAGCGATGCCAATTACATCCTTTATTTTGAAATGGTTTTGATGGCTTTGTTTTTATTAATGAATGCTTCCGACTTGCATTTGCAGAATGTTCCGGGAGGTTTTTCTCATTTTGTAAAAGCGGGTTCCTTTCCTGTAAGCCAATTTATTGCGCCTTTATTCAATGGGATGTCAAATGAATCGGTGTTGTTATTCACAGAAGCGTTTTGGTGGTTGCATATTGTTGGGATTTTTGTTTTTATGAATTATTTGTATTTCTCAAAACACTTGCACATACTATTGGCTTTCCCAAATACCTATTTTGCCAATCTTAACCCTTTGGGTCAGTTCGATAATTTAGAAGCAGTTACTAAAGAAGTTAAAATGATGATGGATCCTAATGCTGATCCATTTGCTGCAGCTCCCGCAAATGAAGGAGAAGTGCCAACTAAATTTGGTGCAAGCGACGTTCAGGACTTAAATTGGGTGCAGCTCTTAAATGCTTATACTTGTACAGAATGTGGAAGATGTACTTCTTCTTGTCCTGCAAATCTTACCGGTAAAAAATTATCGCCTCGTAAGATTATGATGGATACCAGAGATAGGCTTGAGGAAGTTGGGAAGAATATTGACGCGAATAAAGGCGTTTTTATTCCGGATAATAAGACATTATTGAATGATTATATTACACCAGAAGAATTATGGGCTTGTACTTCATGTAACGCCTGCGTAGAGGAATGTCCTGTTAATATCAGCCCGCTATCGATTATTATGGATATGCGTCGTTATTTGGTTATGGAACAAAGCGCAGCGCCAATGCCTTTAAATACGATGATGACTAATGTTGAAAACAATGGTGCACCATGGCAATACAATCAACAAGATCGATTGAATTGGAAAAACGAGAATTAGTTTTTGGAATAGAAAACTAATGAATTTAATTTTTCAGGATAATAGTAAAAATATTTCTTAGGTATTTCGTAAAATCGAATACTTTTAAAATACAAAAAAATAAAAGATGTCAGAAAATTTAATAGTGCCAACAATGGCAGAAATGCTAGCTCAAGGAAAACAGCCTGAAGTATTGTTTTGGGTAGGTTGTGCTGGAAGTTTTGATGATAGAGCAAAAAGAATAACAAAGGCATTTGTGCGAATTCTAAATCGTTCTAATGTTTCTTTCGCAGTACTTGGTGCTGAAGAAAGTTGTACTGGTGATCCCGCAAAAAGAGCCGGAAATGAGTTTTTGTTTCAAATGCAAGCCATGATGAATATTGAAGTTCTGAATGCTTATGAGGCAAAAAAAATAGTTACCGCTTGTCCGCATTGTTTCAATACTTTGAAAAATGAATATCCGGAATTGGGTGGGAAATATGAGGTAATTCATCATACTGAATTTTTGAAATCACTTTTAGATGATGGAAGACTGACAATTGAAGGCGGACAATTCAAAGGCAAACGAATCACTTTTCACGACCCTTGCTATTTAGGAAGAGCCAATAATGTATATGAAGCACCAAGAGATTTAATTCTTAAATTGGATGCCGAATTAGTGGAGATGAAGCGTTCTAAAGCCAATGGGCTTTGCTGTGGTGCCGGTGGTGCCCAGATGTTTAAAGATGCTGAACCAGGAAACAAGGAAGTCAATGTTTTAAGAACCGAAGACGCCTTAGAAACAAAACCGGAAATAATTGCCGCGGGTTGCCCTTTTTGTAATACCATGATGACTGATGGAATCAAATTCAAAGAAAAAGAAGCCGAAGTTAAGGTAATGGATATCGCCGAATTGATTGCTAACGCACAAGATTTGTAAGCGATTCTGATAGCTTCTTTGCTTAAAAATTTATAATTAACAATTCACAATTTAATACTATGTACGTTCCATTTGAAAATTTGCCCGAAGAATCCAGAATCTGGATTTATCAATCGAATAGAAAGTTTTCGGATGCCGAATTTTCCGAAATCGAAACCGCTTTGCAATCCTTTCTTGAAGGTTGGGCAGCACACGGTACAAGTTTGGAATCTTCTTTCCAGTTAAAGTACAACCGATTCATCATAATTGCCGTAAATCAAGAAGTTCAAGCAGCTACGGGTTGTTCTATAGATTCTTCTGTAGAGTTCATACAAAGTCTGGAGCAAAAATATGGGGTTGATTTATTGGATAAAATGAATGTGACATTCAAATTAGGGGAACATATTGCCCATAAACCATTGCTAGATTTTAAAAAAATGGTGAAAGACAAAGCAGTTACTGAAAACACAATCGTTTTCAATAATTTGATCAATAACATCCAGGAATATAATGAATCTTGGGAAGTTCCGGCTATCGATAGCTGGCACAGTCGTTTTTTCTAAAAAAACTTTCTAATATATAAAAAGCATAGGAAATCATATTCTTATGCTTTTTTTTTTGAACTAAATAATTCGGTACTTTTCTTGAAAAATATAAGTTTCAAAAAAGCATTATAAATAAACAGAGAATCCTTAAATTCGTCTATCTAAAATAAGCACATGAAAATTGCAATAGTTTGTTATCCTACGTTTGGAGGAAGTGGCGTTGTCGCTACAGAATTAGGTCTTGAATTGGCCCGACTTGGGCACGAAATTCATTTTATTACCTATAGCCAACCCGTGCGATTGGCACTTTTAAGTCCAAATGTATATTATCATGAAGTAAACGTTCCTGAATACCCATTGTTTCATTATCAACCATATGAATTGGCTTTGTCCAGTAAATTGGTCGATATGGTGAAACTTTATAAAATTGAAATACTCCATGTACATTACGCCATTCCTCACGCTTATGCGGGTTATATGGCCAAGCAAATGCTGAAAGATGAAGGAATTGAGATTCCTATGGTAACAACGCTTCACGGAACCGATATCACTTTGGTAGGAAATCATCCTTTTTATAAACCGGCGGTGAGTTTCAGTATCAATAAATCGGATGTGGTGACTTCGGTTTCGCAAAGTTTGAAAGACGATACCTATAAATTGTTTAACATAAAAAGAGACATTCACGTAATCCCGAATTTTATTGAATTAGATAAAAATATTTTGGATCCTAATATACCATGTCGTAGATCCGTTATGGCTAAGGAAGATGAGAAAATCATCACCCATATCAGTAATTTTAGGGCTGTAAAACGAATTCCGGATGTCATTAAAATTTTCCATAAAATCCAACAACAAATCCCTGCCAAATTAATGATGGTTGGTGATGGACCTGAAAAAGAAAAAGCCGAAATTTTATGTCAGGAATTGGGTATTCTGGACAAAGTAATCTTTTTTGGAAACAGTAATGAGATTGATAAGATTTTAAGTTATACCGATTTGTTTTTGTTGCCTTCGGAAACTGAAAGTTTTGGGCTTGCAGCCTTAGAGGCAATGGCTTGGGGAGTTCCTGTAATTTCGAGCAATTCTGGTGGATTGCCGGAAGTGAATTTTGATGGAATTTCAGGATTTTTGAGCGATGTTGGAAATATTGACGAAATGGCCGAAAATGCTTTGAAAATTTTAAAAGAAGATGCTGTTCTTTCTAAGTTTAAAGAAAACGCTTTGACTGTTGCTAAGAAATTTGATATTAAAAATATTTTGCCTGAGTATGTAGATTTATATCAAAAGGCAATCAAAAAATATTCGAAAAAAGGAAAGTCTTTGAATAAACCAAAATAGACGGTTTTTGAATTCATCTAAAAACAACATATGAAAAAATTTACAGCAATAATAGTCGTTTTAGTTTTGGTTTCTTGCGGAGCGAGTAAAACAATAACTTCGAAGGAAAATGTTTTGTATGAAGTTTTGACACAACAATCTGACGGAGGAGCGAGTATTCATTTTTTTGAGATTCTTACGGAACCAAATGAAATCATGATGTTGCAAAACGATTCTCATTTAAAAAGCAAAATTAGTTCAGCGGACATTCAACAATCCAATTTTGTTATTTTGAATCTTGGCGAGAAAATGACATCAGGATATACTATTGGGGTTGAAAGCGTAGTAGAAACGGACAGAAATATTGTAATTACAGTAAAGGAAACTAGCCCAGATCCCGATGCGATGGTTGCTCAGAGCATTTCTTACCCGTTTTCTGTTGTTAAAATAAATTCGAAAAAAGAAATTATTATTAAATAAAAAAATCCAGCTCAGAATATAGAGCTGGATCTTTTTTGTTATGTCGTTCAATAATTAATCTGATATACTTATAGTATTTCAAGTTCAATCATGCAAGCTTTCATCATTTCATAGGTCCTTTTGATGTCATTATCTAAGCCTATTGAAAAACGAATTAAGCCATCTGTTAATCCCATTTCGGCTTGCTCTTCCAAAGGAATTTCACTTGATGTAGAAGTTCCGGGAGCGCTAAATAAGGTTTTGTAAAAACCCAAACTTACTGCAAGATAGCCTAGGTTTCGGGCTTGCATCAATTCCATTAAGGCATTGGCTTTCGCCAAAGTTCCTACGTCTAATGTCATCATTCCTCCAAAACCATATTCCGGATTTATCATTGAAGAGTATAACTCATGACTCGGGTGACTTTTCAAACCAGGGTAAACAGTTTTTAAACCATCTTTCTCAAAACGTTCAGCAAGATATGCGGCATTATGGCTATGTTGTTTTATTCTTAAGTGTAAGGTACGCAGGTTTTTCATGACACTGGCTGAACGCATGCTGTCCATGGTAGGACCAAGAAGCATGCTGGCACCGTTGTTCACATTTTTTAAGGAATTGATGAATTCTTGCGAAGCACAAGTAACGCCGCCTACAGTATCGCTGCTTCCGTTGATGTATTTGGTCAAACTGTGAATCACAACATCGGCTCCTAATTTAATTGGAGTTACTGATAAAGGAGAGAAAGTATTGTCAACTACTAATTTTAAGTTGTATTTTTTAGCAATTTTTGATAAACTGGCTATATCGGCTACTTCTAATAATGGATTGCTTACAGTTTCACAATATAAAACTTTGGTTTTAGCGGTAATAGCCGACTCAACAGCTTCTAGTTTTGTTATATCGACAAAGGTGGTTTTTATGCCTAATCTTGGAGCGAAATTTTTAAGAAATGCATAAGTTCCTCCGTAAATTGTTCGGCTGGAAACGATGTGATCCTCGGCTCCGCATAATTGCAGTAGAGTAGGGGTAATTGCTCCCATTCCTGAAGCGGAAACATTGGCAGTTTCTGTTCCTTCCATAGCAGCTAAGGCCTTGTCTAAATACAAATTACTTGGTGATGAATGTCGGGAATATAAATAGCAACCCTCCATATTACCCTCGAAGGTGTCAAACATGGTTTTTGCTGAAAGGAAAGTATAAGTAGAAGAATCTGAAATAGATGGATTGACACCACCAAATTCTCCAAAATACTGTAAGTCCTGAATGTTGTCTGCTGGATTGAATTTCATTTTGGTTTATTTTGATTAGTTATTTTATTTTTGAATTAAATTGATGTAATTTATTTTAATGTAAAGTACGTTTATGTGGTTTTTATTGTCAATAATTCCCCTTAAACTTGGTTTTTTAATCTTAAAATATCTGATAATGTAGATTTATTTTCTATTTTTATTTAAATTATATTCCTTTAACGAAAAAAAACACAAGATGACTTTAGATCCTATTGACAAAAAATTGCTCAAATTGCTGCAAACCGACAGTAAAAAGACCACTAAAGAGCTGTCTTTAAATCTTAATCTTTCGGTGACCGCAGTTTATGAGCGTATCAAAAAACTGGAAAGAGAAGGGATTATTGGCAAATATGTAGCATTATTAAATAAATCGAAGGTTGAGAAAGGCTTTGTTGTTTTTTGTCATCTGAAACTTATTCAGCATACTAAAGAGTTTCTCACCAAATTTGAAAGCGAAGTAGTCAAATTAAACGAAATTTTAGAATGCTATCATGTAAGCGGGGATTATGATTATATTCTGAAAATCGTGGTAAAAGATATGGAAGCTTACAGGGAGTTTTTAGTAACTAAACTCACGACCTTGCAACATATAGGTAGTACACACAGTACCTTTATGATTAGCGAAGTAAAAAGTACTACGGTGGTTGATGTGTGAAAAGGAAAGCTTTTAAAAAATCTTTATGGGCTTCTTAATAACTCGTGACAAAAAACCTCTTGTTTTAAACATTAAACAAAACTTAATTCCTTAATTTTGTATTTCAAAAAAAATAGTCACATAAAAAATATACTATGAGTTCATTTGACGTAGTCATTATTGGTTCTGGCCCTGGAGGATATGTATCAGCGATTCGTTGTGCACAACTAGGTTTCAAAACAGCAATTATAGAAAAATATTCAACTCTTGGAGGAACTTGCCTTAATGTAGGATGTATCCCATCTAAAGCATTATTGTCATCTTCTCATCATTATGCAGAAATTAAACATTTTGCAGATCATGGAATCGAGGTTTCAGGAGAAGTAAAAGTAAACTTGGAGAAAATGATTGCCCGTAAAAAAGCAGTTGTAGACCAAACTTCTGGTGGAATCAACTACTTGATGGATAAAAATAAAATAACTGTTTTTAATGGTTTGGGTTCTTTTGTAGATGCGACTCATGTGGCTATCGCAAAAGAAGACGGAACAACCGAAACAATTGAGGGTAAAAACATCATCATTGCAACAGGTTCTAAACCATCTTCTTTGCCATTTATCAAAATTGATAAAGAAAGAATTATTACTTCTACAGAAGCTTTAGCTTTAAAAGAAGTTCCAAAACACCTTGTTATCATCGGTGGAGGAGTTATCGGTATCGAGTTAGGACAAGTATACCTGCGTTTAGGCGCACAAGTATCTGTAGTGGAATTCATGGACCGAATTATTCCAGGAATGGACAGTTCATTGTCTAAAGAATTGACTAAAGTATTGAAGAAACAAGGAATGAAATTTTATGTTTCACATAAGGTACAGTCTGTTGAAAGAAATGGAGAAGCAGTTACAGTTCAGGCTGAAAATGCAAAAGGACAAACAATTACTCTAGAAGGAGATTACGCTTTGGTTTCTGTAGGTCGTCGTCCATATACGGATGGATTGAATGCAGATAAAGCGGGAGTTAAAATTTCTGACAGAGGACAAGTAGAAGTAAACGATCATTTACAAACTTCGGCTTCTAATATTTATGCTATTGGAGATGTGGTTCGTGGAGCAATGTTAGCGCACAAAGCGGAAGAAGAAGGAACTATGGTTGCTGAAATCTTAGCGGGACAAAAACCACATATTGATTACAACTTGATTCCTGGTGTTGTTTATACTTGGCCAGAAGTGGCTGCAGTAGGACAAACAGAAGAGCAGTTAAAAGCTTCTGGAGTTGAATTTAAATCAGGAAGTTTCCCTTTCAAAGCATTAGGTCGTGCTAGAGCTAGTGGTGATTTAGATGGATTTGTTAAA
The DNA here is from genome assembly GCF_047344965.1 of Flavobacterium sp. W1B. Classification (NCBI taxonomy): domain Bacteria; kingdom Pseudomonadati; phylum Bacteroidota; class Flavobacteriia; order Flavobacteriales; family Flavobacteriaceae; genus Flavobacterium; species Flavobacterium sp. W1B. Next base: position 2,944,553 of record NZ_CP178845.1, on the reverse strand, counting down.
ATTCTTGCCGATGCAAAAACAGATGAAGTTCTTGGAGTTCATATGATTGGAGCTAGAACTGCTGATTTGATCGCCGAAGCGGTGACTGCAATGGAATTTAAAGCATCTGCTGAAGACATTTCAAGAATGAGTCATGCACACCCAACATTTGCAGAAGCGATAAAAGAAGCGGCATTAGCAGCTACTGACAATAGAGCATTACACGTATAGTCAATAAGACATTCGTATTTATAACAAAGAAACCCGTTCAAATGAGCGGGTTTCTTTGTTGTATCAATATATTTTATACTATTTCGATGCTTGTGTGCTTATCAATTATCCGCAATGAAAAGGCCTCTATAGTTTTTCCAATGAGTGAAAATTAGAAAAATGTTACCTACAAAAACAAAAATAGCAATAGGTAAATTGTCCGGTGTCAAGAAATAATTAATTAATAAAATGTTTATAGTAACCGGAAAAATTACCAAATTGGCTAATGTCATATATTTACCGGTAACAAATGACAATCCGCATAATAATTCAACAGTTTTTGCTAATGGCATTAAGTAAGTTGATGCTACTAGACCGACTTGAAATGCTTTGAATTCTCCCTCGGAGGCTGGTTCAGGAGAAAGGTTAAAAAAATAGCTAATAGAAGTATAGAGAAATAAAAGTCCAAGTATGGTTCGAATAATGATTGCTGCGATTTTCATAATATTTAGGTTTAGCGGTTGAATGAGTAAAATCTACTATTGTGGAATATTGTATTTCTCTTTATAAAATACTTCCACTGTGGTTCGTCTTAATCAGTAAAATTATGCCTGCATATTTTAGTTTCAATCTTGTAGAGTGGTAAAAATCAATCCATAGGCTTTCCTGTAATTTGTTTTGACTTCTAGAGTTTTTTAGCGGTCAAATTCACGAAAACTTTAAAAGCCCTGATATGTGATTATTTAAGGTTTTTAAAATCAACATATTGATGTAAATTTACAAAATAAACAAACTGATTTTCTGATAATCGAATATTTCTGGAATTTTTTTATCGTAATTTTGAATTTTAAAAAACATATTTTTTGAGAACTTCAATTTATAAGTCTATTCCCGATTCAAAATTGTTTAAACAACAACTTTTATTTTGGTCACAACAATTCCGGGAAGTTGTTTTTTTGGATAGCAATGATTATCCGCAAGAGTATTCCAGTTACGATTGTATTCTGGCTGTAGATGCTTTTACAGCTATACAAACGGATTATTACAATGCCTTTGAGGACTTGAAACAATACCAACAAACGACTAAAGATTGGCTTTTTGGTTATTTATCCTATGATTTAAAAAATGATGTCGAAGAATTGAAATCCAATAATTTTGATGGATTGAATTTTCCGGATCTATTTTTCTTTCAACCCAAAAAAATATTTTTGTTAAAAGGAAATCAACTCGAAATTCAATATCTTTTGATGTGTGATGATGAATTGGAGGAAGATTTTGAAGAAATAAGAAATAGCACGAAGTTGAAAGTTAAAGCTGATAAAAGTTTGACAATCCAACAACGGATTTCTGAAGAAAGTTATCTTGAAAAAGTTTCAAAAATGCTTGCCCATATTCATCAGGGAGATATTTATGAAGCTAATTTTTGTATGGAATTTTTTATAGAAAATACAAATATTGATCCTTTCGAGAAGTTTTATAAGCTAAACGAAATTTCGGAGCCTCCGTTTGCTGTTTTTTTGAAAAATAATAAGCATTTTTTACTTTCAGCTACGCCGGAACGCTATTTGAAAAAAGATGGAGAAATACTTATTTCACAACCCATTAAAGGAACTTCTAAGCGTTTTTTGGATCCTGTTGAAGATAGAAAATCGAGCGATCAATTAGCATTAGACCCAAAAGAACGCGCCGAAAACATTATGATTACTGATTTGGTTCGCAATGATTTATCCCGAATAGCGCAAAAAGGATCAGTTGAAGTGGCTGAATTATGCGGTATTTATTCGTTTATGCAAGTACACCAAATGATTTCGACCATTACTGCAAAATTGGATCCCCAATGCAATGTCATTGATGCCATTAAAGCCACTTTTCCTATGGGAAGTATGACTGGAGCGCCAAAAATTTCGGCAATGAAAATTATAGAAGATTTAGAAGAAACAAAACGCGGCTTGTACAGCGGAACAGTAGGCTATTTTACGCCAAATGGTGATTTTGATTTCAATGTGGTTATTCGCAGTATTTTATACAATCAAGAAAAGAAGTACGTTTCTTTTTCTGTTGGAAGTGCCATTACTTCGCAATCCATACCCGAAAAGGAATATGAAGAGTGTTTGCTTAAGGCAAAAGCAATGCGAGAAGTTTTGCAATAATTAGTATTCGTTATTAGATTTTAATCTTTAATTTTTGAAAGATGTTAGCCAAACTTAAAAAACAGATCGCTCAAAATTTCCAGTTTCTTGAAAATAAAAAGCTCCTTTTAGCTACCAGCGGTGGCTTAGACAGTATGGTCATGACTGATTTATTTCAGAAATTAGATTTTGATTTTGCGCTTGCTCATTGCAATTTTCAGCTTCGCGGACTGGAGAGTTTCGGAGATCAGAATTTTGTTCAGGAATATGCAGCAACAAATGAAATTCCGCTTTTTGTTACCCAATTTGATACTGTGGCTTTTGCCAAAGATTATAAACTTTCCACTCAAGTAGCCGCACGCGATTTGCGTTACAATTGGTTTTACGAGCTTTTGGAAACGGAAAATTATGATTATATCCTCACAGCTCACCATGCAGATGACAACTTAGAAACTTTTTTGATCAATCTAAGCAGAGGAACTGGTTTGGAAGGATTGGTTGGAATTCCCGAACAAAATGACAAAATAATCCGCCCACTTTTGCTGTTTTCCCGTGAGGAAATTGCTAATTATGCTAAGGGAAACAATATTGAATGGAGAGAGGATAGTAGTAATGCGTCCGATAAATATTTGCGAAACAAAATTCGCCATGATTTGGTTCCATTGTTTAAGGAGTTAAATCCGCAATTTATTACTTCCTTTCAAAAAACACAGTCTTATTTGCAAGATGCGCAAGCCATGCTTGAAGACGCTTCGATTATTGTTTACCAGCAGGTGGCCAAGAAAGAGGGGGACGAAATCCATTTTGATTTAAATCAATTAAAAAGATTACCCAATTACAAATCGTATTTGTACCAATGGTTGCATGAATTTCGGTTTTCGGCTTGGGACGATGTTTACGATTTGGTTGAAAGCCAATCCGGAAAGCAAGTTTTTTCGGCGGATTTTCGATTGTTGAAAGACAGGGATTCTTTAATACTCAGTCCGATAAATTTTGAAGAGGAGAAACAAGAGTTTTTCATTGAGAAGGATAGGACAGAAGTTAATATTCCCTTAAAACTTTCGTTTTCTAAAGTGTCGGAGATTTCGATTCCTTTAAATACGGCTATATTTGTCGACGAAGATAAATTAGAATTTCCATTGGTTTTAAAAAAATGGAATGATGGAGATAGTTTTCAACCTTTTGGAATGGACGGAAAGTCTAAAAAAGTGAGTAAATTTTTTAAAGACGAAAAATTGTCATTAATACAAAAGGAAAACAGTTGGATCTTATGGTCTGGCACTAAAATTATTTGGATTGTGGGACTTCGACAAGACGAACGATTTAGAATAGTATATTCGACACAAAACATATTGAAAATACAATTAGAATAAAGAAGTCAAAGATTTTGAAATACCCAATAAATTAAATAATTACTCTATGAAGAATAAAGTTGTTTTTTTACTGCTTGCTTTTTTAGCTTTTGCTAATGTAAATTCGCAGATACTTGATCCCGCAAAATGGACCAGTAAAATTGAAAAAAAATCAGATAACACCTATATATTAGTTTTTGATGCTGTTATTGAAAAAGACTGGCATCTGTATTCGCAGTTTACTAAAGATGGAGGTCCGCTGCCCTTAGAAGTTACTTTTAAGAATCAAAAAGACAACTTTACTCTTATTGGCAAAGCCAAAGAGAGTAAAACCAGAACGGCTTATAACGATATCTTTGAAGTAGATGAAACTTTCTTTGAAGGAAAAGCTCAAATTCGACAAGAAGTTAAGGTAACCAACCCGAAGCTGACAAAAATTGATGTGGAATTTAATTATCAAGTTTGTAAAGAGGTTTGTATCAATGTAGAAAAGAAATTTTCTTTTGCGTTACCATCTTTTACCGCTGAGGCTGGAACTTCAAATGCGGAGGTTGCAGTAGTTCCTGAGGCGGCTGATACAACAAAAGTAGATTCTTTAGCGCCTAGCTTGGGAGCAAGCGAATATGTTGAAGCGGTTGCCCCAACAAAACCAGTTGTCGAAGAAACAAAATCAGATTCTCAAAGAGGACTTTGGTCTATATTTTTCATAGCATTCTTATCTGGATTTGCCGCTTTATTGACTCCTTGTGTTTTTCCGATGATTCCAATGACGGTTAGTTTCTTTACAAAACAAAGTAAAACAAAAGCGCAGGGTGTTAGAAATGCAATTATTTATGGTATTTCAATTATTGTTATTTATGTGATTTTAGGGTTTTTGGTAACTTGGATTTTTGGTGCAGATGCTCTGAATGCCTTGTCGACGAATGTTTGGTTTAATATTATTTTCTTTGTTTTATTAGTGGTTTTTGCCGCATCATTTTTAGGAGCATTCGAAATTATGTTACCTAATTCATGGGCAAATAAAGTGGATAGCCAAGCGGATAGAGGCGGAATTATTGGCATTTTGTTTATGGCTTTAGCCTTGGCAATTGTATCCTTTTCTTGTACCGGACCTATTGTAGGGACGCTTTTAGTTGAAGCTGCTTCCAAAGGTGGTATTGCTCCAATAATCGGAATGCTTGGTTTCTCATTGGCATTAGCCTTGCCTTTTATGCTTTTTGCAATGTTCCCGGGATGGTTGAATTCTTTGCCTAAATCTGGTGGTTGGTTGAATACGGTGAAAGTGGTTTTAGGATTTCTGGAATTGGCTTTGGCTTTCAAATTTTTATCGAATGCAGATCTGGTATTGCAATTGCATTTATTAGAAAGAGAAGTTTTCTTGGCTATTTGGATTGCAATTTTTGGAACATTGGCCTTTTACTTATTCGGAAAAATTAGCTTGCCGCACGACAGTCCAATTACTCATATTTCGGTAGGAAGATTAATAATGGGATTATTGGTTTTAACCTTTACGATATATTTAATTCCGGGACTTTGGGGAGCTCCATTAAAAATAGTAAGTGCTTTTCCTCCTCCGATGGAATACAGTGAAAGTCCTTTTGGAGTAGGTAGTTCTAGAGGAAATACTTCAGCTGCTACTATTTTGCCTGATGGCGCTAAAAGTGGCCCTCATGGAATTATTGTTTTTGACGATTATGAAAAAGGATTGGCTTATGCCAAAACGGTGAATAAACCTATTATGCTCGATTTTACTGGCTTTGCTTGTGTAAATTGTAGAAAAATGGAAAATAATGTTTGGTCCGATTCAAAAATATTGCCTATCCTGAACAATGAGGTAGTTCTTATCTCCTTATATGTGGATGATAAAAGAGAATTGCCAAAAAGCGAGCAGTTTGTTTCTAAAACAACAGGTTCAGAAATTGAAACAGTAGGAGATAAGTGGACTGATTTTATGATAACAAAATATAAGACCAACACACAGCCCTTATATGTTATAACGGATTTAGAAGGGAATAATCTAAATGCTAAAAAACCAACAATAAGTTACGTAGGAATAAATGAATATGAAATTTGGTTGAAAGAAGGAATTTCAAATTTTAAAAAATAAGCATAAAAAACCCGTCTAAAAAAGTAATTTTTAGACGGGTTTTTCTTTACATACAACTTATAAATATTCTCCGTGTTGGGAGATATCTAAACCAAGTTCTTCTTTTTCTTCGGATACTCGTAGCGGTGTAATCTTATTTACAATATAGAAAAGAAAATAGGAGGCTGTAAAAGAAAAGATGGATACAATAATTAGAGCGATTAGCTGATTAAAGAATAATGTTGTTTCTCCAAAAAGAAGCCCTTGATCTACAACTGCCGGATTTACCGCTTTAGAAGCAAAAACACCAGTTAGTAGCATTCCTGTCATACCGCCAACTCCATGACAAGCAAATACATCTAAGGCATCGTCAATTTTACTTTTGTGGAATTTACTGACCATAAGGTTACTTACAATACTGCTAAATACACCTATGAAAATGGCATGAGGGATGCTTACAAATCCAGCTGCAGGAGTTATGGCAACTAAACCGACTACAGTCCCTATACAGGCTCCCATGGCCGAAAGTTTTTGTCCAAGGATTTTGTCAAAGAATACCCAGGCCATACCAGCTGCCGCCGCCGCCGCAGTTGTTGTTCCGAGTGCTTGAACAGCCAGCCCGTTTGCACCTAAAGCGGAACCGGCATTAAAGCCAAACCATCCAAACCACAACAAAGCTGTTCCTAATAGCACATAAGTTATGCGTGCAGGGTTTGCTTTTTCTGTTTTTCTTTTTCCTAAAAAGATAGCTCCTGCCAATGCAGCCCAACCTGCACTCATATGCACTACAGTTCCTCCTGCAAAATCCAATATTCCCATTTTGAAGAAAAGTCCTTCTGGATGCCAAGTCATATGGCATAAAGGAGTATAAATGAATAAAATGAATAAGACCATGAATAATAAATAAGCCCAAAAACGAATTCTTTCGGCAAAAGCACCTGTAATTAATGCGGGTGTGATGATGGCGAATTTTGCTTGAAATAAGGCAAATAACATAAAAGGAATAGTAGGAGCTAAGCTCCATGCCGAAGTCGTATTAACATTTTGGAAAAATAAATAGGTTGTGGGGTTTCCTATAATTCCGCCTATTGATGGACCAAATGATAATCCAAAAGCAATAATAACCCAAAGAACGCTTACTATTATCATAGCCATAAAGCTTTGAAGCATTGTACTTATGACATTTTTTTTTCCTACCATACCGCCATAGAAGAAACCCAATCCAGGAGTCATCAGTAAGACAAGCGCAGTTGCTACAATCATCCACGCGGTGTCGCCAGTGTCAAATGCAGCTGTTTGGTTCGCCATTGGATTTTCGGAAAATAAGAAACTTGAAAATAGGGTTAAGAGGAGAATTGTGGTTAGTATCACAATTAAAATAACTTTTCGCATTGTTTTGGATTTAAATTTCAATAAAAGTATAAAATAATTTAAATCCCTGTGTAAAATAGGTAGGTGTTGCTTTATTTTTGTTTAATTTTCAATTTGACCCCTGTTAAATTATGGGTATATGGTTATTTTTAGTTGTATTTTTTCAATTTGTTAATACCAATTTTGGAAATTAAGATATTTAAAATCGAACATATGCGCATTTTGATTGTTTCAATAAATAAAAAACAATCTTGTTTTAAGCAAAAAAAAACCAACCACATGAATTGCGATTGGCATTTTTTTAGTAATAATCTAAAGCAATTATTTTGCTATTATGGTCATTTTTGAAGACCTATTTTTGATTGTACTTTTCTTTGTAGGTCTTGTTAAGTAAGCTTTGGTGTGTTTCTAAATTGATCAATCGTCCTTGGATAAATGCTTTAGAGATTTTATTGGTTCTCATGTCTAAGGCATCTCCATCTGAGATGAATAAAGTAGCATCTTTTCCTTCTTCCAATGTGCCACACAAATTGTCAATTCCTAATAATTTAGCGGTATTAGATGTAATCAGTTGTAAGGCTTGCTCTTTGTCTAAGCCATAAGCAGCACAAGTTCCAGCTAAAAAAGGTAGGTTTCTGGTGTTCATACGCTCCATGTCTCCACTGTTTTCTAGTCCTACAACAATTCCTTTATCAGTTAGAATTTTTGCCATTTTATAAGGTAAGTTTACATCCTGATCATCATTTTCAGGCATGCTATGTACTCTTTTTAGTAAAACACCGATGTTGTTCTTTTTAAGGATATCGGCAGCTTTATAGGCTTCATAACCGCCCACGATAACTATTTTTTTGATTCCATTCTCTAAGGCTAAATTAACAGCATCGATAATTTGTAATTCTTTATCGGCATGGATGAATAAAGTTTGAGTTCCGTCAAATAATCCTTTTACGGATTCAAAGATTAAATTTCTCTCCTTAGCTGTATCTGCCAAATAGGATTTAGCATTGCTTAAAAAGCTAGTTATTTCTCCTACTTGTTTAGAATAATCTTTATTAAGTGTTGATGCCGCTGGTTCAGCCCACCATCCGTTTTGTCTAAAGGAAGACGGAAAGTTTAAATGAATCCCATCATTTTCTTTCATTAAACCATCTTGCCAATTCCAAGAATCCAATTGCACGATGGAAGAACTTCCTGAAATTCTCCCGCCACGAGGTGTAATTTGCGCAATCAGTATTCCGTTAGGACGCACCGTTTCAATTACTTTAGACTCGGCATTATAAGCAATTATGCTTCGCACATTTGGATTAAAAGTACCTATTTCGCTTTCATCGTCTGATGATTTTACGGCATCTATTTCAACTAATCCTAGAGTTGAGTTTGGGGCAATAAATCCCGGATAAATTTCTTTTCCTGTGGCATCTATAGTTTCGTCATAAGCATCTTTTGCTAATCGGATTTTAGTTGCATCGGCAATTAGGGTTAATTTTCCGTCTTTGAATCCGATGGCGCTATTTTGAATAATTTGTCCATTTCCTAAATGCGCAATACCATTTAATAACAGGATTGATTTCGTTTGTTTCTTTGCTGGTGCATGTTGCGCCGCCATTGATAAACTGAATAGGAACGGTAATATATATCTTTTTTTAAGTATCATTTTATATTTTTTTTCAATTAATGAATCTCTTTTTTAGTCTTCCATAGTATCACAATGGTATTCTACTTTAATTCGCTTTTTAGGTTCTTGAGTATTCATTCCTTTGTTTTTTTCCTCGAGCATCTGACCTATTATCTCGTTCCTTTCTTTATCAATGGCAACTCTTTTGCTTTCATCTTTCTTTGCGTCATAATATACAGCGCCTTCAATTACTGTTTTTTCAGCTTGAGCATAAATGGATAAAGGATTAGTACTCCATAATACGATATCAGCATCTTTGCCTACTTTTATACTTCCCACTTTGTTGTCTATGTGTAATAGTTTAGCAGGATTTAAAGTCACAAATTTCCAGGCTTCTTCTTCAGAAACGTTGCCATATTTCACTGCTTTTGCCGCTTCTTGATTTAACCTACGAGACATTTCGGCATCATCAGAGTTGTAAGCTACTACCACACCAGCATTATGCATTATTGGTCCATTGTAAGGGATTGCATCATTTACTTCAAATTTATAAGCCCACCAATCAGAGAAAGTCGAGGCACCCACACCGTGTTCTTTCATTTTGTCGGCTACTTTGTATCCTTCAAGAATATGTGTAAAGGTATTTACCCTGAAATTAAATTTATCGGCTACTTGCATAAGCATCAAAATTTCAGATTGAACATAAGAGTGACAACTAATAAAACGTTCTTTATTTATTATTTCTGCTAGTGTTTCTAATTCGATATCTTTTCTTGGTGCTTTGCCTTTGCTTTTCTTTGAAGCGGTATTGTATTTTTTCCAAGCCGCATCGTATTCTTTGGCACGTTGAAAATAATCAGTAAAAACTTGTTCTACTCCCATTCTTGTTTGTGGGAAACGTGTTGGATTACTTATTCCCCAATTGGCTTGTTTTACATTTTCTCCCAAAGCAAATTTGATAAATTTAGGTTGGTCTTTGTATAACATCTCATCTGGAGCTGATCCCCATTTCCATTTTACAATTGCAGATCTACCACCGATAGGGTTTGCAGATCCGTGCAGTAATTGCGAAGTGGTTACACCACCGGCTAATTCTCTGTAAATATTAACATCATCCGAATTTACCACATCTTCTATAGTCACTTCGGCGCTGGAATTATGTCCGCCTTCATTTACTCCATTTGAAATAGCAATGTGCGAATGTTCATCAATGATTCCGCTTGTTAGGTGTTTTCCTTTGGCATCAATTACTGTCGCCGCTGCATCAGAAAGACCATTTCCTATAGCGGCAATTTTACCATTTTTTACCAAAACATCCGTTTCTTTTAAAATTCCTTCTTTTTCATTGGTCCAAACCGTGGCATTTTTAAACAATAAGGTTTCTTGTTTTGGTTTTTCGGTATTTCCAAAAGCAATGTTCGGATAACTAACAGGAATTATTGTGTTCGTTTTAGCATCATCTTTAGCCTTTTCTTTTTCTTTTTCGAAAGGAGCTGTTTTTATCGCTGACCAATTCGACTCTTTACCGTCAAATAAAATAGCTTTTCCAGCAAGGTTTGGAGTGTTTTCAATGTATCCCGTTAGTCTGTTGAAATTAGTTTTTACAGAATCTTTTGATTTTACAATTAATGAAACCCAATTGTTTGAAATACTAAGTTTTGAGTTTACTTTAGTTGAATCCAGCGATTTTATTTCAGATTCGGGAGCCGCAATTTCGCCTTTTATGATTAATTTAAAAGGAGTATTGTCAACAGTTAAATCATAACTTCCACGAATGTCTTTTGCTGCAATGTCTTTGATAACATATTTGCTGCCTTCAACCCAGTTTTCATAGATTGTTGTTTTCTTGTCAAAAATTTCACCAGATGTAATTAAAAAGTTGGCAATACTACCGTCTTTCAAAGTTCCTATTTCGTTGCTTTTTCCTAGTAAAGCCGCAGGAACAGTTGTTAAAGCCTCTAAAGCTTTGGTTTTGTCAAAACCATATTGAATTGCTTTCAAAAGGTTAGTCCTGAAATCTTCTGTTTTTTTAAGGTTATCTGTGGTTAGAGCAAATACAACTCCATTGTCTGATAATACTTTTAAGTTGGTTGGAGCCTGATTCCATAAGCGCAAATCAGAAAAATCCAATTGGCTAGCCAAGTAAGGATTGCTCACATCAAATGCTTCCGGGAAATTGATTGGAATGATATAAGGAGCATTCGTTTTCTTTATTTCTTCGATTCTTTCAAACTCATTTCCGGCTCCTTTGTAGACGTATTTTAATCCAAATTCCTGGGCTAGTTTAGCAGCTCTAAGGCTGTTCAGTTTATCTTCAGTGGCAAAAATTTGAACTAATTTCTGATTGTTTACCAACGCTTCCAATGATAGATCTTTGGTAGTTGAATTTCCATTTTTATACCAGTCTAAATCAAGATACATCTGGCGTAACAAGGCTATCATTCCCATTAAAGAACTTGGATAAGCTTGATTTGTAGTTGCGCTTTTTGTAAAACTGAAATGGTTTGTTATTTTATTAGCTAAAAGTCTTTTGCTATTTTCGTCATTATTCAATGCAATTAATATCCCACTTCCTTGTGCAATTCCGTCAGTAACATGGGTTCCTACCACACCAAAACCGGCTTTTAATAAGTCTTCGGCTTTTGTCTTATCGTATTTAAAATTCTGGAATGCATCTGTTTCAGGTTTGATATGCTCGTTCCAGTAGTATCCTTCTTTTTTGGTATCGTATAAAGGGTTTTGACGACCGCTTTCGCCTCTTTTGGGTTTTTCGATACCAAAACTAGTATACATATCTATAAAAGAAGGGTAAATTGATTTGCCCTCAAGATTTACTACGATTGTATTTTTGGGAAGTGTTACTGTTTTTCCTGCACTTATCACTTTCCCGTTTTGAATCAATAAAGTTCCTTTTTCGATTACTTGGGTTGGAGTGACAAAAATTTTGGCATTTGTGAATGCGGTATAATTACTATTCTTATTTTGGATACCTTCATTGTTTGGGAAGTATTCCTGAGCATCAATTTTTGATATAAAAATTAATAAAAAAAGGAGGGGAAAAATTCTTTTCATAGGGTTAAGGTTAATTTTTTTTAAAAGTAGAAAATCAATTTCGGAAAACGTATAAATATAGAAAAAAACTCACTTTTTAGTTTTCTTTCAGTATTGAAAAATAGAACTAATCGCGTATCGAGTCAATTTTTAGGATGCCAAATCATTCGCCAGGATGGTAACTGCGTTCGGCATTTTTTTCGACATCTTCTTTATAAAAGTAAACGTCTTTAAATTTCCCTTTTTGATACATTTCTGATTGGTCATCAAAATGTTTTGACTTTGGGTTACCGCTGTTACCTCCAGCAAGCAGTGATTTAGCTATTATTTTGGGACCAAATTCGACCGCACAAACAAAACTATTTCCGTTATAGCCATATCTTCTTTGAGTGCCTTCTTGGTAATTACTTTTAAAAGCGGGTAGGGAGCCCCAAAGTGCAGGTCCAAATCCAATGGGCAAGCTTTTCAATTTGTCGTCGTATTTGAGATCAATGGCACCGGATAATCTTTGGAAGCGATTGATTTCTCCCCAAGGAATTTGCCAGCTGCCAAATTTCGTTTTTAATTCATTTACCACCATTTGTAATTGTGGTAATAATTGATCGGCATTAGCATTTAGCGCGAAATTTTTTGTGTTTTCAATTTGATCTTTTTCTCCTTGATCGATGTAAAGTTTTTGCAAAACAGAATTCAATTTCATACCCCATTCTATCGCTAAAGTAGTGGCAATTGATGTTTCGGTAGAATAATAATCCCAGTTTTTAAGGATATTTATGGGTTCAGCTAAATCCTTGTATTGCGAATTTCCTGTTTTTATTTGTTTTTCGAAATTAGAAACCAAAGAGGGAATTAATATTTCAAAAGCAGTTAGTTTTGTGTTATAACCATCGGTTATAATTTTATCCAAAGTATAATTTTCTCCCTCGCTTAAAAGACGAATAGCATTCATAGCCCTGAAGTTTTCGCCGTCTGGAGCCATATAGGGTGGGTAATTTTCCTTTTTTGGACTTTGATCTCCTGCTACTGAGTAAGGAGTCGAATTGCAGTTTTGTAGCCACCCATTTACAGGATTGTATGAATGAACGGTTTCAGAAACTTCATGTAAACCTTTCCACTCAGTTGCAGAAGTTGTTCCGTCGACCACTTTTGACCAGTTTATGTTTTTATTCCTAACAGGTATAAAATTTCCATGCCAATAAGCAATATTCCCTTTTGAATCGGCATAAACCGTATTGTTTGAGGTATTGGCTTTTAGATCCATTGCCTGTTTATAATCCTCGAAATTTTTCGATTTGGTTCTTATCCAACTTTGTTCTAAGCTTTTCATCGAGCGATTGTAGGATTTTAAACTAATCCATTTTCCCTCTCTTTGTGCCATTATCGGACCATGATTGGTTGCATAGGTATTGAATTCTTTGCTTTCCATTTTACCATTTTCTAAATATTTTATGGTAATGGATTTTTCTTTAATTGGTACTAATTGATTGTCATATTCGTAAAATTTCTTGTTGTTTTTTGTCACGATTTTTTCGGCATACATATCAGCGACATCTACATTTGAAGAGGTGTGCATCCAACCACAATTTTCGTTGAATCCTTGGTAAATAAAAAATTGCCCCCAAGTAACGGCTCCATAAGTATTTAATCCTTCTTCACTGCTGATTTGCACTTCGGGTCTGAAATAAAAACTAGTGTGGGGATTGATGTATAAAATGGAATTTCCGGAGGCCGTTTTTGAAGGAGCCAGAGCAAATCCGTTTGAACCCGTTTGAACATCTCTTTTTCTTTCTATATAAGATACTTTATCGGAATTAGCAGAATAAAAGGCTTTCAATTCTCCGGTAGTAAGGTCTCCCGTACTAATTGCGCCGATGCTACCGTCTGTCCAAAGCAACGGATACCAAGGTTCAAAATGTTTTAATAAAGTAGGTTTTACCGCTGGATTTTTGTATAAATAATAGTTGATTCCGTCAGCATAAGCATTCAATAATTTTTTTAACCATGGTTTTGCTTTTTCATAATCGTTTTGGGCTTCTTTTTCATCTATTAGTAGTCTTATTTCTAAATCATTGTATAAGACGGATTGCCCTTTTATTTCAGATAATCGGCCCAGTTTTTCGATATAATTCATTTCTATGCGAGCAAAATCATCTTCGCATTGGGCATACAATAAACCAAAAACAGCATCGGCATCTGTTTTTCCATAAATATGTGGAATTCCCCAATTATCTCTAATAATTGTTACCTGCTTAGCTGCTTTTTCAAGTTTTTTGATCTCTTTTTCATTGGGCTTTTGAGCAAATAGCTGGGAGCTTGCAAAGAGAAAAACGAAGCTTAACTTTAGATAGGTTTTATACTTATGCATTGATATTAAATTTTAAATTTTTGACCACTATTATAAATACTCATTTCGAGGTTTTGGATCGAAATAAGATTGTTTTTTTTGAATTTTTTAATCCCTTTTGGATTTTTGACAACTATGACTTCACTTTCTCCAGTGATTTCAATCTCTTTATTTCGAACAATAATAGCGGTACTTTCGTCAATGCCAATCCCTATATGAGTAGGGAATTCTACCAAAGCAGACAGCAATCGATTGTAGCGGCTTCTTTTTAGAAAATGCTGATCAATAATCACATTTTTGATCAAGCCTAAGCCTTCGGTAGTTTCGAGATTATTGTGTCTGATATTGTCAAAAGTACCCGAATAGACGGTGTCTAATTTTTGATTTCCCGTAATCATATGTTCGCACATCACCGCTGCACCGGCACTTGTCCCTGAAATAGTACTTCCGTTTTGATAAGCTTGATGAATTGCCGTTTTTATCGGAGTATTACTTACAACATTCATGAATCGAGTTTGATCGCCACCACTTATAAAAATGAGTTTTGCTTTTTGAAGAGAGTCTGTCCATTTTTGATTAGTCGCCGTTTTTTTATCAAAATTCAGCATGACTATCGGATTTGAGGTTAGCTTCTTCAATTGATCTTTGAAGTAAATGTAGGCGCTATCGGGTTCTTCACTTGACATAGGCAGCACTACAATATAATCTTTTGGGTCTAATTTAGAAATAGAAAGCAAATGTGTCATTAATGTATCGGATCTGTTTCCACCACCGATAATAAATAGTTTTCCTTTTGGAGATTGAGCCTGAATAGAGGCAAAGGATAAAATGAGAATAATAATAAAATAGACTTTAGAAAGGAAAAATGATTTACTCATAATTTTTTTTAGATTTTATTAAATTAGTTTGACAGTTTATAATTTATTGAATAAAAATCGTCATTTTATGTAGGATTAACTTTAGTATTTGGCCAAAATACAATTTATTTTTGAAACAATACTTTCAATTTAAAAGCGAGCTTAGTTTTAAATTGTATTGAATGAAACTTAAACAATTTATATAATGAGTTGTTTTATAAAGCATGCTGGATCTATTTATGGTTAAAAAAATTAAGGGAAAAGCTAATTTGAAAATTTATGTCGGAAAATGTATTTTTAAGTTTATTTTTGAAAAATAACTAACCTTTAGATCAATATGAAAAAAACATTATTTTCTTTACTTTTTCTTCTGTTAGCTGTAGTATCAGTTAGTGCTCAGTTAAAAAGTCCCTCAGAATTTTTGCCTAATTATGGAAAACAAGTTAGCTACTATCATCAAGTTGAAGCTTATTTTAACCAACTAACAGAGCAATCAACCTCAATTAAAAAACAAAAATACGGTCAAACCTCAGAAGAACGAGATTTGAATGTTTATTATATTTCAACTCCTGAGAATCTGGCAAATTTAGATCAAATTAGAAATAATAATTTGGCAGCCATAGGATTATCCGACAAAAGAACAAAAACGGTAGGGGATAAAGTGATTGTTTGGTTGAGTTTTGATGTTCATGGTAATGAAATTGCAGGAACCGAAAGTGCGTTGACAGTTGCTTATGAGTTATTAAATCCGGCAAATCCGGAATCTAAAACTTGGTTAGAAAACACCATTGTCATTTTAGACCCATGTTTGAATCCAGATGGTTATGCAAGATATGGAAATTGGTTAAGAGAAATTTCAGGCAAAAGAACTCATCCGGAATTAAATGATAGAGAACATATGGAAGTTTGGCCCGGGGGCCGATACAATCATTATGTGTTTGACATGAATAGAGACTGGGCTTGGCAAACCCAAATAGAATCCCAACAACGTTTGGCATTATACAATGATTGGTTGCCACAAGTACATGTAGATGTGCATGAAATGGGCTATAATTCGCCTTATTTTTTTCCACCATCGGCGGAACCTTGGCATGAATATATTGAGAAATTTCAAAAGGATTTTCATAACATTTTAGGCGAAAAAATTTCTAAGAAATTTGATCAAGAAAATTGGTTGTACAATACGCGAGAACGTTTTGATATGTTTTACCCAAGTTATGGTGATACCTATCCTACTTATAATGGAGCGGTAGGAATGACTTTTGAACAAGGAGGAATAGGCGCCGGAAGAGAAGTTTTGTTAGAAAACGGCTCTCTTTTGACTATTCAAGAACGATTGACTCATCACGCTAAAGCCGTTTTGACTACCGTTGGTGCAGCTTCATCTGAAGCCGATAATTTAATTCAGGGTTTTAGAGGGTTTATGACTAATTCCAGAAAAACAATCAAAGGAAATTATAGAACCTACGTTTTAAAAAATAATCCAAAACTAGAACAGCTGGCGGATTTATTGAAAAAAAATCGTATCGAATTTGCTTATGCGGATGGCAATCAAAAGGCTTCTGGATTTAATTATCAAACCCAAAAAGATAAAAGTTTTTCTATTGAGCCAAATGATTTAATTATAAAAGTAGATCAACCAAAGGCTATTTTGACACAAGTTTTATTTGAACCGTACCAGAAATTAAACGATAGTTTATCTTATGATATTACCGCTTGGGCATTGCCATTGGCTTTTGGTGTTGAAGGATATGCTTTAAAAACCAGTCCGGCTTTAAAAACAAAAGCAACTATTGAAGCTGCTATTCAAAATACTCCTGAAAACGTATATGCTTTTCATATTCCTTGGAATAATCGAATTTCGGCACAAGTTTTAGCCTTGTTGCATCAAAAAAATATCAAAGTAAGATCAGCACTTAAAAAAGCAGTTTTTGGACAAATAACTGTAGAAGTGGGAGGACTAATTGTTAGTAAAGGTGATAATCCGAAAGTGGTTGATTTTGAGAAAAAGGTTTCGGAGATCATAAAAATAAAAAAGGATTATAATTTAATAACAACGGGTTATTCTGTAAATGGAAAAGATTTAGGAAGCGAAAATTTTAATTTGTTGAAAGCTCCTAAAATAGCATTATTATCAGGAAAAGGAGTTGGTTCTACCGAATTTGGTTCTGTTTGGTTTTATTTGGATGAAGTTGTAGGCTATCCGGTAAGTATTGTTGAAACCAGCAATTTCAATAGACTGAACTTAACAACATATAATACTTTGATTTTGGCTGATGGGAATTATGATTTTTCTAATGATCAACAAAAACGAATTGAAGATTGGATTAAAAACGGTGGTAAAGTGATTGCAATGAATAATGCTTTGAGTGTTTTTACAGATAAAGAGGGATATGCCTTGAGTCTTTTCGAATCTGAAGAAGATAAAAAAGCATCCGAAAAAGAAGTTAAAGACATCGAATTAAAAGAACGTTTTCTTGATTATGAAGGTACCGAGCGAAGAGCTATTTCATCTACTATTTCCGGTGCTATAATTGAAAATGTGTTGGATGTTACCCACCCGATGTCTTTTGGTTTAGGAGATAAATATTTCAGTTTAAAAACAGATGACAAACGTTATTCACTTCTGAAAAAGGCTTTAAATGTTGCTTATGTTCCAAAGGATTATAAGAGTTATGGTTTTATAGGGCATAATATTAAAAATAAATTGAGTAAAACGGTAAGTTTCGCAGTTGAGTCAAAAGAAAAAGGAAAAGTGATTTATATGATTGATAATCCTTTGTTTAGAGGTTTTTGGGAAAATGGAAATTTATTGTTTAGCAATGCTTTGTTTTTAGTGAACTAAGTTATAAAAAGCATTTTTTAATTAAAAAAGAGTCCGTCTGAAAAGTAGTTTTTAGACGGATTTTTTTGTGTTCCTATTTCGCCTTAACAACCAATTTTAAAATTGGATTAATTTTTAATTAAATTAAATATTTTTAATTATTATTTTTCAACATGTTAATATTTTTATAAATTTTTTAAGTATGTTTGTTAAGATTGTAACAATTTTAACAAGTATTAACTAATTTATTTATTATTTATGAAAAATAGTCTACTTAAAGGCTTGTTGGTTTTTCTAACGATGCTTTGTACTAGTTTGACCTATTCGCAAGAGGTGTCAGGTAGTGTATCGGATTCTAATGGTCCACTTCCTGGAGCCACTATTTTAGTAAAAGGAACTACTAATGGCACACAAACGGATATGGATGGCAAGTATAGGATCAAAAATGTTGGCTCAGATGCCGTTTTGATCTTTAGTTACATCGGGCTTAAAACTCAGGAATTAAATGTTGCTGGTAAAAGTATCGTTAATGTAATTTTAAAGGAAGATTCTGCAGAACTAAAAGAAGTTCTTGTCATTGGTTTTGGTAAACAATCCAAGCGAAAAGTAACGGATAATATTGCGTCTATTTCTGCGGGTCAAATTGGTGAAATTCCAGTACCAAGTTTGCAAAGCGCACTTACTGCTAAGGCGGCAGGTGTTCAAATAACTCAAATAAATGGAAAGGTAGAAGGCGGTGTAAAAGTGAGAATTAGAGGAGTTTCTAGTATTTCTTCCTCTCAGGAGCCTTTATATGTAATAGATGGATTGCCGTTGATAAATGATAACGAGAGTGTGTCATCGGCACCTATTAACCCACTGATATCATTAAATCCTAATGATGTTGAATCGGTAGAAATATTAAAAGATGCTTCCTCTGCGGCCATTTACGGTGCCCGCGGAACAAATGGAGTTGTTTTAATTACGACTAAGCAAGGAAAATCAGGAAAAACAAAAATCTCTTTGAATACGTCTACAGGATGGAGCCAAGCGACCCATAAAATGAGCTGGTTAAATGCAGCACAATATGCTGAACTTTATACCGAAGCATCTGCTTATAGATATGGAGCAGATGATTTATGGTTGACAGAGCCAGGAGGATTATTTGATGGCTATGCTAATGGAAAAGATTGGAGAACGGGAGAAGTAGATACTGACTGGCAGGATTTGGCCTTGGTAAAAGGTTCTGTTCAAGACCATAACTTTTCTGTATCAGGAGGGGATAGCAAAACGGTATTCTTTCTTTCCGGAGGTTATAACAATACTGAGGGAATTGTTAGAGGGAACAATATGGATCGTTACTCTTATAGAGGGAATTTAGATCATAAAGTTTCTGATAAATTAAGAGTGGGGCTAAATACAAGTTTGAGTAAAACAAGAATAACAAGAATAGGCTCAGATAATTCTTTCGCAACACCTTTACAGGCAGTTGCACAAACTCCATTAGCTCCAGCTTATCTTGATGATGGAGTTACACCAAATAATGATACTACTTTGTATTATAATTTTTTAATGCAACAATTTAATGGAAATTGGGATGCAAATATTTTTAGAACTTTAATGAATTCTTATGTAGAATTAAAAATTTTACCAGAATTGAGTTTTAGAACAGAACTAGGATATGACAACAATAATCAAACAGAAGAATATTTCGCAGGTAGTTTAACGGAATCCGCTTCTACTAATGGTTATGCAGATGCGAATGCAATTCAGTCAGATAAGTATAGTATAAATAATTATTTCACTTTTAGTAAAAATTTTAAAGAGGATTATAATTTAGAATTTGTTGGAGGAATGAGTTTTGAAGAAAGTACTCGAAAAAGACAATTTGTAGCTGGAATAGGTTTTCCATCAGATGCGCTGCAAACTGTAGAAAGTGCCTCCGAAATTACAGAAGGATCTTCGAGCAGAACGAAGTATAATTTCCTTTCCTATTTTGGAAGAGCTACTTTTTCCATTATGGACAAATATCTCTTAAAAGGAAGTTTGCGTTATGATGGTTCTTCTCGATTTGGAGCCTCAAATCGATATGGAGTATTCCCGGCAGCTTCTGTGGGCTGGATTATTTCGCAAGAAGATTTTTTGAAGGATAACGAAGTTGTTAGCTTATTGAAATTGAGAGGAAGTTTTGGAGTTACAGGAAATGCAGGTATCGGAAACTTTGCAAGTTTAGGTCTTTTTGGCGGATCATCTTATAACAAACAGTCAGCTATAAATCCTTCTCAATTGGTTAATCAGGATTTAAAATGGGAAAAAACGAATCAATTTGATGCCGGTATCGATTTTGGATTTTTAGATAACAGAGTGACCGGTGAAATTGATTATTATGTTAAAAAGACAAACGATCTTTTATTGAATGAGCCTTTGCCAGGTACTTCTGGCTGGAGTTCTTTAACGCGTAACGTAGGATCTTTGACAAATAAAGGTTTTGAATTTGTATTAAATACAACCAATATTAAAACAGCTAATCTAAGTTGGAAAACATCATTAAATTTATCTACTTTAGATAATAAGGTGACATCTTTGCCTGGCGGTGATATAGTGGCTGGGCAAAATATAGTTAGAGTAGGAGAAACTATTTCATCTTTTTATTTAGTAGAGTATGCAGGTGTTGATCCAGCAAATGGGAATGCTTTATTTTATAAAAATACTTTACAAGCTGATGGTTCTTTAGATAAAACAACTACAAACAACTACAGCGAAGCACAAAGAATCATTTCAGGAAGTCCTTATCCTACGCTTATGACTGGAATGACGAATACGCTAATGTTTAAGAATTTTGATTTTTCTTTTACTTTTCAAGGAGAATGGGGAGCTTATATCTATAATGAAGCGGGTAAATTTCAATCGAGCAATGCCCGATATAGAGATAACCAAACTACAGATCAGATGAACAGATGGCAAAAACCAGGTGATATCACTAATGTTCCTCAAGCTAGATGGGGTCGTAGTAATGGCGAGCAAGCGTCGACACGTTATTTAGATAAAACTGATTTTGTTCGTTTAAGAAATTTATCTTTAGGTTATACACTTCCTAAAACACTAACTCAAAAATTATCTGTAGATAGAGCTCGATTATATTTAACAGGAGTTAATCTTCTTACGTTTACGAACTATAAGGGCTACGATCCGGAATCATCTTACGACAATAATGGGGATTCAAATATTCAAAAAGGGATTGCATTTTATTCTGCACCTCCTGCCAAAACGATAATTATCGGATTAAATATTGACCTTTAATAAAATCAGACATGAAAAAATATAACTATAAAATAATTTTAATATCCTTGCTTACTTTTTCTTTTGTGAGCTGTGATGATAATCTAACTATTACACCTGAACAAGCCATTACAACCGATATGGCTATCAAAACTCCATCAAATCTTAAGAAAATTTTGAATAGTGCCTATGGAGATGCTAGATCCAGTGCTCTCTATGGTGGAGGAATTGCTTTAGCTTCTGAATTAATTGCTAACGATGGAGATCTTTACTGGGATGGAACTTATATTCAACCAGGCCAATACGACGAAAAAGCAATATTGACGGATAATAGTTTTGTTGAAAGTATGTGGCTAAGAGCCTATAAAATTAGCAATCAGGCTAATATCATACTTGATAATTTAGCTGTGTTTACAGATGATACTGATAAGGATATAACCCAAGGAGAAGCAAAATTCCTTAGAGGTTTGGTCTATTTTGATTTAGCAAGACTATTCGCTAAGCCCTATGTTTCGGGTTCAGTAAACAGCCAGCTTGGAGTTCCTATTATGTTAGAACCTATTTTAGACCCTCACAAAATTACATTCCCTTCAAGGAACACTTTAGAAGAAGTTTACAATCAGGTAATTCTTGATTTAACGGATGCGTACAATTTGCTACCGGAAACAAATGGGATCTATGCAACAAAATATAGTGCAGCGGCACTTCTTGCCAGAGTTTATTTGCAAAAAGGAGATTATCTCAATGCCCGAAATATGGCCGATATCGTAATTAATGATAGTGGCACAACTTTAACGGCTACTTTTGCAAAAGCATTTAATAATCCAGAAAATTCAACCGAAGATTTATTTGCTTGGCAAGTAAGCAGTCAGGATGCGAGCGCAAATGATTTTAATGTATTTTGGGCGGGTGAAGATTTTGGAGGACGCTCAGGAAATCCGGATATTAGTATTGAAACCCAACATTGGGACATATATGATGATGCCGCTGACCAGAGAGCTGGTTTCTTCTATGAAGCCGATTATTGGTGTACAACGAAGTGGCAAAACCAATTTGCTAATATTCCTTTTTTGCGTTTAGCTGAAATGTATTTGATACGCGCAGAATCTAATTTTAGACTAGGAACTCTTATAGGACTTTCGCCTGTAGATGACATTAATATGTTGCGAGGACGTTCTGGTGCTAGTTTGTTTCTTAGCGTTGATTTAGCGACTATTTTAATGGAAAGAAAAAGAGAATTATCCTTTGAAGGATTTGCCTTATTTGATGCAAAACGATTAAGACAAAATATTGGATCGATTCCTTATAATGCTAATAATTTAGTTTTACCTATTCCGTTAAGAGAAATGGATGTAAATAAAAACTTAGTTCAAAACGACGGATATAAATAGAATCATTCCGTTTAATTTTTAATAAAAAGGAGTTATATGTAAAAATATAGCTCCTTTTTTTTTAAATATAAACTAATTAGACAATAATTACAAATTAATTTAGAGTTATTTTGTTGATATTAAATAAGTTATATGTGTTGTTGTTAGCGTGCGAAATTTCATTATTTTTAAAGAAAATATTTGCCATGCTAGTAAAAGTTTTTGGAAGCGCAGTTTTTGGTGTAGAGGCTACAACAATTACAGTCGAAGTAAATATTGATAAAGGAATTGGCTATCATTTAGTTGGTTTACCCGATAATGCAATCAAAGAAAGCAGTTATAGAATAGCGGCAGCGCTAAAAAATAATGGCTATGCCATGCCGGGCAAAAAGATTACCATAAATATGGCTCCAGCCGATTTACGAAAAGAAGGCTCTGCTTATGATTTGACTTTGGCGATTGGGATTCTAGTTGCTTCAGGACAGATAGATGCCGATGAGGTTGATAAATACATCATTATGGGCGAGCTTTCACTAGACGGAAGTTTACAACCCATAAGAGGGGCATTGCCCATTGCAATAAAAGCAAAAGAGGAAGGTTTTAAAGGTTTTTTTCTACCCATCCAAAATGTGAAAGAAGCCGCAATTGTTGCAGGTTTAGATGTTTATGGTGTCGAAAATATTCAAGATGTAATTGATTTCTTTGAGGGTAAAGGCACTTTAGAGCCTACAACAATCGATACTCGAGCCGAATTTTATAAAGATTTAGATTTCCCCGAATTTGATTTTTCGGATGTCAAAGGGCAGGAGGGAATCAAACGCTGTATGGAAATTGCAGCAGCGGGTGGTCATAATATTATATTGATTGGTCCTCCAGGAGCTGGAAAAACAATGCTTGCCAAACGTTTACCCAGTATTTTGCCTCCCATGACCTTGAGAGAAGCGCTAGAAACTACCAAAATACATAGCGTGGCCGGAAAGCTCAAAGAAGTAGGATTAATGAACCAGCGTCCGTTTCGTAGTCCTCATCATACAATTTCGAATGTAGCACTAGTCGGGGGCGGGAGTTATCCACAGCCAGGAGAAATTTCAATGGCTCATAACGGTGTTTTGTTTTTAGATGAGTTGCCGGAATTTAAGCGGGATGTTCTCGAAGTGATGCGCCAGCCACTTGAAGATAGAGAAGTGACCATTTCGAGAGCCAAATTTACGGTGACTTATCCATCGTCTTTTATGTTGGTAGCGAGCATGAATCCAAGTCCGAGTGGCTTTTTTAATGATCCTGATTCACCCCAAACTTCTTCTCCTCACGAAATGCAACGTTATTTGAGTAAAATTTCGGGACCTTTACTGGACCGAATAGACATTCATATTGAAGTTACTCCGGTTCCTTTCGAAAAATTGTCTGAGGATAGAAAAGCGGAGAGTAGCGTGGATATAAGAAAAAGAGTTATAGCCGCGCGCGAAGCCCAATCGGATCGATTTGCGCAAATGGAAAACATACATTACAATGCCCAGATGAACACCAAGCATATCAGGGAATATTGCGCTCTTGATGATGCTTCCAAAGAATTGTTAAAAACCGCGATGGAAAGATTGAATCTTTCTGCTCGGGCCTACGATAGAATATTAAAAGTTGCCCGCACGATTGCTGATCTTGATGCGGCTCCAAAAGTGGTTTCTTCCCATATTGCCGAAGCCATTCAATATCGCAGTTTAGATCGAGAGGGTTGGTTAGGTTAATTTCAGATTTTAGATTAACACCCTAATAGGTGTAGCTCCCGATAAATCGATATTTTTTTAATATTGAGCTACACCAAATCTGCGATTTACAATCGATAATCTTCATTAAAAAACACAATTATTTAGCAGAGCGTCTGTCATTATTGGAATTTGGACGTCTAGGACCAAAGCTGTTATTTCCACTTCTGCTCGAGTTTTCAGTTTTTGGTTTTTTTGGTATCGAATTGCGTTGTGGTCTACCTTGTCCTTGTTTAATAGGTTGAGTAGATGCTTTTGGGTCTGGCTCAAAACCTGCAATATTTTCTGTTGGCAATTTGATTCCAATCAATTTTTCTATATCGCGTAAAAAAGTAGTCTCGTCTGGGCTAAATAAAGATATAGCTTCTCCATTTGCGCCTGCTCTTCCTGTTCTACCAATGCGGTGAACATAATCTTCTGGAATATTAGGCAATTCAAAATTTACAACATGTGGTAACAATGGGATATCCAAACCACGAGCTGCAATATCAGTAGCGACTAAAGCGGTTAGACTTCCGTCTTTAAAACCGGCCAAAGCTTTGGTACGTGCACCTTGACCTTTATTACCGTGAATGGCAGCTGCTTTAATACCGGAACTAATCATGCTTTCACACAGTTTGTTGGCCCCTTGTTTGGTACGTGTAAAAACCAAAATTTGTTTCCAGTTTCCTTCGGAAATAAGTTTAATTATTAATTCGGTTTTTTTCTCTTTTGCTACTGGATATACTTTTTGAACAATAGCATCAACAGTTGTGTTTTCTGGTGTTGCTTCAACATAAACAGGATGATGCAAAATACCCATTGCCAATTTCTTAATATCTTTTGAAAAGGTTGCCGAAAATAGTAAGTTTTGCCTTCTTGTAGGTAACACTTTCAGGATACGCTCAATATCACGTAAAAAACCCATGTCTAGCATACGGTCTGCTTCATCTAAAACTAAGATTTCTACTTTTGAAAGAGAAATCAAACCTTGATTTTGCAAATCGATTAATCGACCGGGAGTCGCTACTAAAATATCGACACCTTGTCGTAGTTGAGCTACTTGTGGTTTTTGATTTACACCTCCAAAAATAACTGCTGAACGTAAATCTAAAAATTCACTGTATTCTTTTATATTGGCGAGTATCTGAGCTGCTAGTTCTCGTGTTGGGGTAAGTATTAAGGCACGAATAGGTCTGTGGCTTAAGTTTTTTCCTTGTGATAAAATCTGTAATATAGGCAGTGTAAAACCGGCTGTTTTTCCTGTACCTGTTTGTGCAGATGCTAATACATCTTTACCTTCTAAAATAGGTGGAATTGCTTTTTGTTGTATTGGAGAAGGGGTTGTGTACCCTTTTTTGCTGATGGCTTTTAATAAAGCATCAGATAAGCCTAATGAGTTGAATGACATAAATAGTGTTTAGGAAGCAAACACTATTATTTAGCGCACTTCTTTAAGTTGGTGCAAAGATACGGCTTATTTTGCCGTTGTTTAAATAATTATGCTACTTCGTTTTCTATCACAATTCAGCAAAAGTATTTCCTTGTTTGATGTCACCGGTTTTATAGCCTTTCATAAACCAATATTTTCTTTGTTCCGAAGTTCCATGGGTAAAGGATTCCGGAACAATATGGCCTTGCATTTTAGATTGGATAGCATCATCACCTACGGCATGGGCAGCACTTAGCGCTTCATCAAGATCACCTTCTTCTAGCATATTGTTCATTTGCTGGTTGTAATGCGTCCAAACTCCGGCATAAAAATCGGCTTGTAACTCTAAAGCAACGGATAATTTATTGGCTTCAGCCTTACTTTTTCCCTGTTGTAGCTGTCTCATTTTATCAGAAGTACCCAATAAAGTTTGTACGTGGTGACCAATCTCATGGGCAATAACATAAGCAGTTGCAAAATCGCCGCCTTGAGCTCCAAATCTAGTTTTTAGCTCTTCAAAAAAAGCCAAATCCATATATACTTTTTGATCGCCAGGGCAATAAAAAGGTCCCGAGGCAGAGGTAGCGTTTCCGCAGGCAGTTTCCGTAGCACCTTCAAATAGCCGTATGATTGGTTTTTTATAAGTTAATCCATTTTCTGAGAATATTTTACTCCAGACATCTTCGTTGTCGGCAAGCAATGTTTTTACGAATGCTTGTTCTTCCAGTTCTTTGGTAGTCAAATCTCGTTGTTCTGTAGGAGCACCTTGTCCTTGATTCATTTGTTCTAATATGGGAGTTAACATTTGGGCATTTTCTCCACCAAACATGTTCAATAATAGAATGATAATTCCTATTATTCCTCCACCTATAATTGTTTTTCCTCCTGAGGACATTCCTCTTCTGTCTTCAACATTATCGCTTTGTCTTCTGCCTTGCCATTTCATAGTGTTCGAATTTTTGGTTCAATTGTACTAAATTAAATAATAATTCTAAGTGAAACGTCTATTTTTTAAAATAAACTAATTTAGCCATTTATTAATGGTTTCTTCGATTATTCCTTTTATGATTGGTTTTGAAATATAATCATCCATTCCGGCATCAATGCATTTGTTTCTTTCTTCTTTTTCGGCACCGGCTGTTATTGCTATGATAGGAATTTTTCGACCTGATTCTAGATTTCTGATTTCTCTGGTGGCTTGATAGCCGTTCATTATTGGCATTTGAATATCCATGAAAACTATATCGGGTTTTATGGTTTCAAAATGAGTAACTGCATCCTGACCATTTTTTACTTCTGAAATTATAGCGCCCGAAAGTAGTTTTTTGATTATTGTCTTTAACAATAACATATTGATTTTATTGTCCTCAACGAGCATTACTTTTATTTTTTTGGAGATAAGCTCTTCTTTAATTTTAATACCATCATTAACCAGAAGAATGTCAATTTGTGCTGGATCTTCTGAAATTTGATTGCTGATTTCTAAGTCTAAATCAAAATAAAAACAACTACCTTTTTTAATCGTACTTTTTAATTGCAATTGGCTGTTCATTAAACCCAATAACTGATTTGAGATAGTCAATCCTAATCCTGTTCCTCCATATTTTCGGGTAGTAGAGTTGTCCTCTTGGGAAAATGCTTTGAATATTTTTTTCTGGTTTTCTTCAAGTATACCAATACCGGAATCAATTACAGCAAAGCGCACTCTGGCATGAGAATCATCAATTTTTTCAAGAATTGAAACATTCAATTTGACCGAACCTTTATCTGTAAATTTTATGGCATTAGATAAAAGGTTAATCAGAATTTGTTTTAAACGAACAATATCTGCCCAAGCATAGATTGGAACTTCTGGGGCTAAATTGATTTCTAAAGTAAGTTGTTTTTGAATTGATGCAAACAATACCAAATCGATAGATTGATTTACGATTTCCTTAATTTCATGTTTCTCAATGTTCAAATCAAGTTTTCCGGCTTCAATTTTAGAAAAATCCAAGATGTCATTCAATATCTCTAAAAGAGATTGTGCCGATTGATTTACCGTTTGCATGTGTTTTTTTTGAATGTCTTCTAGCTTGGTTTTCATCAATAAATGCGTAAAGCCAATGATTCCGTTTAATGGAGTCCTAATTTCATGGCTCATATTAGCCAAAAATTCGGATTTGGCTTTATTGGCCGCTTCGGCGACTTCTTTTTCCTTTATGGCGTTTTCGGTTTGTTTTCTCTTTGTAATGTCAATGTAAATACCTTCAATATAAGCAATTTGCCCGTCTTTATAGATCACTTCTCCAAATTCTTCAACCCAGGCAATTTCCTGGTTTCTGCGCTTAATTTTATATATTGAATGGATGGGTCTGCCATTTTCTATGGCATTTATTTGGTCTCGAATAATGTGGTCTCGGTCTTCTGAATGTATCAAGTCCATAAACCTCAAATTATTGGAGAGAAAATCTGATTTTGGGTAGCCTGTTAGTTTTTCAATTTCATCATTGATGTAAATTTTAGTAGCATCATCATCATATTTTGCTAAATAGACAGTTCCGGGAATATTATTGGCTAATAATCTAAATTTTTCTTCACTTTCATAAACAGCGGCTTCGTTTACAATTCGTTCTATTGAAGAGGCAATATTTCGGGCCAAAGTATGTAAAATATTGATTTCGTCTTCTGACCAATTTCTTTGTTCTAGTGTATCATCAAAACCTAAAAATCCGTGAAATTTGTTTTTTACAAAAATGGGGAAAAGGATTAACGACTTGACATCTAAATTTAAAAGCTTGGTTTTTAAAGTATCGTTTTCAATTTCAGATACCGTAACTATATAGATTTCATTATTCAATAAGGGATCTAGCAGTTCTTCAAAATAAGTATAGGGTAAGTTTTGAAGTTTTGGGTTTGTAGGGGTTAATGTGTCATTGTCAAAAAACCATCTGTATTTTTGACTGATTGATTCGGTATCTGAATCTTTTTCATAGTAATAAACTCGATTGGATCTAGTAGCTTTTCCCATAATTATAAGTACATCCGAAAAAATAGCGCTGATATCCTTATTATTCAAGAATTTTTCGGTGCACAATGTCATGGCAGACAAAAGTTCACTTTTGTATTCTAATTTTTTTTCAGTTTCATATCTCATGTTAGTGATAATGGTCATTGAAATAATGTCTGAAACCGATCTGGAAAAATTTATATCTTCATTGTCCCAATGTTTTATTTTGTCAATAACTTCAAAACAAACAATTCCTTTTAGTTCTCCACCAATAAGTACTGGGTTTTCTAGAATCGAAAGAATTTTATTTTTAATGATGTAATCATTATATAGTTTTCTCGAGTATATTTTTTGTGAAATTAGATTTGATTGAATATCAGAAGCTACAATTTGTATTTTACTTTCAATAGTTGAAAAATAGTCAGGGTAATCTTTTTTTGACAGTTCGTAACCCTTTTCAAATTGTTTGTTTTTCAAATTATACAATTGCTCGCAACATATTTTATCTGGGAAATATTCCCAATAACTCACTCGATCGGCGCCAATTGCTTTTGCAGAAATTTCTAAAATAGCTTTTATTTTAGATTCTAAAGTTTCAGTATGAGAGTAACTTTTTACTGTAAATCCTTTTAAGGCATTAGTGTATTTTTTGTTTTTTAGTTGCCTTTCTGTTTTTTCTTTTTCAATATTTTTCAGGTAGGTAATATCTCTTGCAATCCCTGAATAACCAACTGTTTTGCCGTAATCGTTTCTGTGAATTATTACTTTTTGCGAAATCCATATGGTTTCCCGATTCTTTTTCAATATTGGAATTTCAACCAGAGGAAATTCATAATCTATATCTTTAAAATTTAGGTATATCGGAATTATTTTATCTCGAAAGTCTTTTCTTATAAAAAAGGAATAATGTTTGGTTTGAATCTCCTCTTTATTATATCCCAAAGTTTTTAATATGAAATCGTTGGCAAATGTAAGATTGCCTTCAGAATCAGTTTCATAAATGAAATCGGTTGCGGTTTGAATTAAATCTTTATATTGATTGTGAATTTGAATTTCATTTGTAACATCTTGTCCAATTCCTAAAATTAAATCGTCAGAAAATTTTTTGTTATTCCATTGAATAAATTTATGTTCCCCGTTCTTGCATCTTACTTTTTGTGTGATTATCGTATTATTTTTAATACTCTGATTATATTCAGCTATAGTATTTTTTTGATTTTCTATTGTTTTCAAATAGCCCAGTCCCATGACTTCATCGATTGAATAGCCTAAAATTGACTCTATAGTTTCACTACAAAATACGACTTCACGATTTTTATTGGTAGCGATAACCAGTGAGTTTCCTTTATTTATGATTTGATTGTTAAAAAGAAATTTGTCATTAATTTCAGATGTTGACATGTGTCTTATATAGTTAATTCCTACAACGATTAAAGTATAATTGAATATTAATGCGATTGACTTTGTAGGAACTAATTGAAATAGGATAAGGAAAATCAAATAGATAAAAGCAGAAGAAACAAAAATCCAGTATATTTTTATGGGTTTTAATATATTATAAGAAAAGAAAATGAACAAGAGAAAAGCTATAATTGGTATTCCGTCAAAGGGTGAGAAAATTAAATTTCGAGACACGTAGAAAAATGAAATCAGAAATACAAAACGAAATATTTTTTCTATGTGACTAAATACAAATAATGATTTTTTGCTGATAAAATTGACCGTGATTAGAATTGTTCCAATAGCAAGATTATTTATAAATAAACTCTTAGGTCTTACTTTAAAAATTTCGAAAGTGATTTCTAAGATTAAAACTACTGTTCCTATTAGTAAAAAATAAAGTTGGTATTCTTTATTCTTTGATTTTTCATTGGCGTAATTATCTATAAATTTGTTGCCTAAGCTATATTTTATTTTATGAAATTTAAAAATCAATAAAAAAATAAAAAAATAGATAAAAGGAATTATAGTACTAAATTGATTTTCACTAATTGAAAAAGTATCTATTAATTGGTAGGATTTTGTAAACAAAGTAGTACTATAAGCGCTAAAACTAATAAAATCTGAAAGAAGAATCAATAAAAATTCATTGTTCAATACCATAAAAAAACGCTTAGGTTAAAAGAGCTGATTTGGGAAATCTACCTTTAGAAAAATAGTAGAAAAATAGTACTTTATTTCATATAAAAAAAGCCTTAATATAAAATATATTAAGGCTTTAGTTTTTTTTACAATCAGTTTTCTAAATTTCTGATTCTGAATCAAATCCAATAATCTCATTATATATTGTATAGTACATGGAATAGAGGAAAGGAAAGGTAAAAAAGACACCAATACAACATCCAATAAAACCTACTAATGCACCGATTATTCCAATAATTATAAGGGCAAGAAGTGCCAATGGTTTTTTGGAAACGATTATAATACTTGCCTTAATAGCGGGAATTGCTTTTAATTTTCCAAAAACAATAAGTGGTACGGTTAAAAAGGTAAGAAAAGGAATCAATAAGGCTAAAATCCCTCCTATAATAGGATATCCGCTGGTTTCAATTAATAGTGCTATAATTGCGTTGATCAATAAGATTAAAAATGTGGCAGCAAATATTTCTTTGATATAAGGCGATTTGTAATATTCGAACATGGTCGAAACATGAAACTCGATATCTTTTTTGGCGCATTCAGCCATTTTATAAAAACCTGCAAGAAATGGTGCTAGAAGAATAGAAAGCAACATATTACTTCCAATATAAATCAATAAAGGAGTTCCGGTTAAATTTTCGGGGCTGTAAAGTTTGATATTTTCTGCAGTTATAGCCTCAATTCCGAAAAGAGAAATTAGTATTGTTGCAGCTATTAAGCCAAAGAAAATTATAAATACAAATAGCATTAAGCCAGCATAGACCGCAATCTTTTTATAATTTTCAAATGCACTGTTAATTATGGTATCAAAATTTATTTGGTATCCATTATTTCTTATTTCTTCAATTCGGTCAGTTATAGGTTTCATTATTAGATTGGTAAAATGTTATTGTTTAATTTTTTTTAAATAGATTTCCTTTAAAGAAATTCAGAAGCACTTTTTATGTTTGTTGTATCTTTCTTTTACAGCCATTTTAATATTTTTTGAATAGACTTTAATTTGTCTTTATAAGGAGCATAACGCATGGGCAGGTCAAGCCAATTTGCTTTTTTGACAATTCCTTTTTTATGCGAAAAGAGGTCAAAACTCAAACTGCCGTGATAAGCACCTATTCCGCTATGGCCTACGCCGCCAAAAGGCAGTCTGTTATTTGAAAAATGAATTACAGTGTCGTTGATACAGCCTCCGCCAAAAGAGTGATTTAGAATCATTTTATTAGCAAATGATTTGTTATCTGAAAAAACATATAACGATAATGGTTTTTCATATTTAGAAACGATGTTGTCAATTTCAGCTTCATTTTTGTAGCTTAATATAGGTAATAATGGTCCAAAAATCTCATCTTTCATTATCAAACTATCCAACTGTGGCTCATCGATGAGAGTAGGGGCGATGTATCGGCTTTCAATATTGGTTTTTCCTCCCAAAAGTACTTTTTCAGGCTCAATCATATTGGTTAATCGTTTCCAATTTTTGAGATCGATGATTCGGGCAAAATCTGGAGATTCTTCAGGATTTTCACCGTAAGCCAATGTTATTTCCTCTTTCAAATATTCAATGAATTTATTCTTCATGTCTTTTTGAATTAGGATGTAATCGGGAGCGATGCAGGTTTGTCCCGCATTTATAAATTTACCCCAAACGATTCTTTTGGCTGCCAGTTTTAAATTAGCAGTTTCATCAATAACACATGGGTTTTTTCCTCCTAGCTCCAAGGTTACCGGTGTTAGGTTTTCGGCAGCAGCTTTTGCAACTATTTTTCCCACTGCTACGCTTCCGGTAAAGAAAATATAATCCCAACGCTGCGAGAGTAAATTTTGAGATACTTCGGCACCGCCTTGTACCACTTCAACATGGTTTACGTGGAAGGTTTTTAGTATGATTTTGGCAATTATTGCGGAAGTTTTTGGAGTGAGTTCCGAGGGTTTAAGAACAACTTGATTTCCTGCGGAAACGGCTGCTATTAAAGGGCAAAGCGCTAATTGAAACGGATAATTCCAAGGAGCGATAATCAATACTTTGCCGTAAGCTTCTTTGTAAATAAAATCAGTTGATGGAAAATTGAGAATAGAGGGCAAAACTTTTTTTGGTTTTGCCCATTTATCCAAGTTTTTTATAGTGTCTTTTAATTCCGATATTATATAATTGGTCTCTGTTAGAACCGCTTCAAAAGCCGGTTTTTTGAAATCATCATACAAAGCCTTAATGATATCATTTTCATGAATTTGAATCTGATTAAGAAGCTTTATTAAAGTTTCTTTGCGGTATTCTAAATCGGTTCTATAATTCATGTTTTTTATTTTATAAGAATTATGGCAGTCTGAATTGGCATCAAATTACGTTTAATTTAAGATAAAATTATACTTTTTAAACGGCATTCCAAACAACCTCATTAGGAACTGCTGCAATTATTTCTAAACTTTCCTTTGAAACGGGATGGATAAAAACTAATTTTCGAGCGTGCAAATGGATGCCGCCGTCTGGATTGCTCCTGTCAAAGCCATATTTTAAGTCTCCTTTTATTGGGGAACCAATGGCCGATAATTGTGCTCTAATTTGATGGTGACGCCCAGTATGAAGATTGATTTCTAAAGCAAAATAATTATTGAGTTCCTTGAAAACTTTATAATCTAAGCTGGCTAATTTACTGTCAGGAACTTCTTTAAGATGCGCTTTAGAAGTATTATTTTTCTCATTTCTTTTCAGAAAATGAATCAGATTATCTTCGGATTTAGCGGGTTTGTTTTTTACAATCGCCCAATAGGTTTTTTGCGTTTCCCGATTTTTAAATAATTCGTTTAATCTGGTTAGCGCCTTGCTGGTTCTTGCAAAAACAACTATTCCAGTTGTAGGTCTATCTAATCTATGAACAACGCCAAGAAAAACCTCGCCGGGTTTATTGTATTTATCTTTAATATATTCTTTGACAATCTCGCTCAGCGGTTTATCACCCGTTTTATCGCCTTGTACAATATCCCCAACACGCTTGTTAACCACAATAATGTGATTGTCTTCATGAAGTACTTGGAGATTATTTTTGTTGGATGTTATTTTCAAAATGGACTTTTTTAGACTTCTTGGATTATTAGAATTTTAGAAAAAGAATTTATTTTAATGTTGTCCGAAATCGAGAAGTCATTTTAATGATCTCATTAATTTCTGTATTTAATTCTTTTGTTTTTTCTTCATTTAAAAAACCGAGGTCAGACGCGATTAATAATTGTGTTTCAACTTCATATGCTGAACCTATGGCAATTTCTAAAAATCGAGAGAAATCTTTATTAGAATTTATGGAGGAGCCTTCTGCTATATTTGATGGTATAGAAACAGAAGCCCTCCTTAATTGATTTGTTAACCCAAATTTTTCTTCGTTTGGGAAAGTTGAAGTAACAGAATAAATAACGGTACAAAATAGCCGGCTTCTTTTCCAAATTTCTAATTCTTTAAATCGGTGCATATTTGGTTTTTATACTTAATTGTCCAAGTAATCTAAAGAGTCTAATAATCTGAAAAGTCTAATTAATACTGTTCTTTATCATTCGGGAAATCTGAGGATTTTACATCGGCAACGTATTGACCAATTGCGGTAGTCATTCCTTCGTACAGGTTCATATAGCGACGCAAAAATCTTGGACTAAATTCATTATTCATTCCAAGCATATCGTGGATAACCAGAACTTGTCCGTCAACACCTCCGCCGGCTCCAATCCCAATTACGGGAATTGAAATACTTTTAGCCACTTTTTCGGCCAAATTAGCGGGTATTTTTTCTAAAACTAATGAAAAACAGCCTAGTCTTTCCAGCAGTTTCGCATCTTCAATGAGTTTGTCGGCTTCTTCTTCTTCTTTGGCACGTACGGTATAGGTTCCAAATTTATAGATGGATTGAGGAGTTAATCCCAAATGACCCATCACTGGAATTCCGGCGTTTAATATCTTTTTGATTGACTCTTTTATTTCTTTTCCGCCTTCTAGTTTTACGGCATGTCCGCCGCTTTCTTTCATGATTCTGATGGCAGAACGTAAGGCTTCTTTTGGATCTGATTGGTAACTACCAAAAGGCAAGTCAACCACAACCAAAGCTCTTTCTGTTGCTCTGACAACCGAAGAAGCATGGTAAATCATTTGGTCTAATGTAATGGGTAAAGTCGTTTCATGACCTGCCATGACATTGGACGCCGAATCTCCAACAAGTATAACATCGATACCGGCGGTATCCACAATTTTTGCCATGGTATAATCATAAGCCGTCAGCATGGAGATTTTCTCGCCATGGGCTTTCATCTCGATTAATGACTTTGTGGTAATTCTTTTGTAATCTTTTTTTGCTACAGACATTCTGTTCTTTTTTAGGAACTGTAAAAGTAGTAAAACAAATTCTTATGGTACAAAAAAACGGATCCGACTTTCGTTGAATCCGTTCTTTAAAAATGTAGGTTAAAGACAATTGTTACCGCTGTTGAATTTAAAAATGCTGATTTTTCTATCAGCGTATTTTTCTATCAATTTTGGTAGATTTTTTTCCGATCTAAAGTATTATTCTTGAATAAGTTATTAATAAATTAGAATAGAAATTTTTTAGGTTTTAATAGTAAATATTAATCTTTAATTAAAAAGTTTTTTAAAAAATCCTTTTCCTATAACAACATCTTTTATATACATTTCGTAAGACATCTTTTTTTCTTCAAGAAATCCTGCTAAATATTTTTCGCTTGCATCTAAACCACTTACTTTTTCGATTTGTAATAGTCTTTGGTATAATGGCTCAATATGGTTTTTGAGAGCATCATTAGGAACTGCCTTTCTTTTTCCGATGTAATTTTT
This sequence comes from Flavobacterium sp. W1B, assembly GCF_047344965.1. NCBI lineage: Bacteria > Pseudomonadati > Bacteroidota > Flavobacteriia > Flavobacteriales > Flavobacteriaceae > Flavobacterium > Flavobacterium sp. W1B. The sequence goes on along the minus strand of NZ_CP178845.1, from coordinate 2,908,983 downwards.
AATTTCTCCGTTTTTTTCTTTAATGATTTCAAAATCAGTAATCATCCAGTAATATCTTCCTGATTTCGCTAAATTTTTTACTACAGCATGAAAGTTATTTCCACTTTTCAAAGAATCCCATAAAATTTTGAAAATAACTTTTGGCATATCAGGATGTCTAACAATATTATGAGGCTGTGCTATCAATTCATAATCTTCATAACCAGAAACATCTATGAAAACATCATTTGCATACTCAATTGTTCCAAATTTATCTGTTCTGCTTAAAACAATTTTCTTTTTATCCCAAACAACTTCTCTGTCAATAGGTTCTGGTCTGATAAAATTTTGCTCCATAATAATTGTAATTTATAGTTTATAGTTAAAGTTAGTATTTACACTATGCTATTGAATTAGCCCGTATTTCATAGAACTAGAGGTAACGGAAGTTTATCTAAAAACCTTTAGAATACTTTTTAGAATTTAATTCGGGGGTAAATATAGTTGATTTATCGTACAAAATAAATTTTTGTACAAATATTAGTAGAATAGTATTCGAATGTTTTACTGCTAATTAGTAGCTTAGAAAGGCCTATTGTCTATAAAATGACATGCTACATTTTTTTAATCTATTTTATTCATCTAGGTTAACCGAATTGGAAATTAGGTCTAGATTGAAGACTGTAAAAATAACTTATCCCTCTTCTGAGGTATGTTTAAGTGATTTTATTTCTTGGGTGTCGTTTGTTATTTATATTTAGGCTTTCCGTAAAATCTTGTACATGTTTTTACCTTTCGCCAATTCGTCTATCAACTTGTCTAAATAGCGTATCTTTTGTGTCAACGGATTTATAATTTCTTCCACCCGATAGCCACAAATAACGCCTTTAATTAGATGAGCATTTGGATTCAATTTGGCATTGTTAAAGAATGTATCAAACGTTACTTTCTCATTAATCAGTTCTTGCAGTTTTAGATCATCAAAACCGGTTAGCCATTCAATGACTTGATGCAATTCCTCTTTTGTTCTGCCTTTACTCTCCACTTTTTTAATATAGTGAGGATATACCGATGCAAATGTCATTTTTGCCATTCGCTCATTGTGTTCAGCAGTTGTTTTCATACCTCATGCTTTTATGTTATTCCAATTCCTTTTTTAAGAACTTCGCGGTATAACTTTTTTTGTTTTTGGCAACTTCTTCGGGAGTTCCTTTGGCAACGACTTGTCCGCCGCCTTTTCCGCCCTCGGGACCAATATCAATGATATAATCGGCTAGTTTTATCACATCCATATTGTGTTCGATAATCAAAATCGTATTGCCTTTGTCGACCAGTTTATTGATAACATCCATCAATACGCGGATATCCTCAAAATGCAAACCTGTTGTAGGTTCGTCCAGAATATAAAAGGTGTTTCCAGTATCTTTCTTGGATAGTTCTCCAGCCAATTTGATGCGTTGCGCTTCACCGCCCGAAAGCGTTGTGCTTTGTTGTCCCAAGGTGATATACCCCAAACCAACATCTTGGATGGTTTTTACCTTGCGGTAAATCTTCGGAATCATTTCAAAGAAAGGAACTGCTTCATCAACTGTCATATTCAATACATCCGAAATGGATTTTCCTTTGTAGCGAATTTCTAAGGTTTCCCTGTTAAAACGTTTGCCTTGGCAGGTTTCGCACTCTACATATACATCCGGTAAAAAGTTCATTTCGATGGTTCTTACCCCAGAACCTTCACAGGTTTCGCAGCGTCCACCTTTGACATTAAAGCTGAAACGCCCGGCTTTATAACCGCGAATCATACTTTCGGGAGTTTTGGTAAATAAGGCTCTAATTTCGGTAAAAACTTCGGTATAAGTCGCCGGATTGGAGCGCGGCGTTCTCCCGATTGGACTTTGGTCAATGTCAATTACTTTATCGATGTGTTCCAAACCTTCAATCTTTTTGTAAGGTTGTGGTTTTTTTACGCCATTAAAATAATAGGCATTCAAAATAGGGTAGAGCGTTTCATTGATCAAGGTCGATTTTCCACTTCCTGAAACACCGGTAACGCAAATTAGTTTTCCTAAAGGTAGCTCGATAGAAACATTTTTCAGGTTGTTTCCCGTGGCTCCGGTGAGTTTTAGGGATTTTCCGTTGCCTTCGCGTCTTTTTTCGGGAATGTCAAATTTCATTTCGCCATTCATGTATTGGGCGGTAATGGTATGTGATTTAAGCATTTCGGCAGGAGTTCCTTTGCTGATAATTTCTCCACCAAATTTACCTGCTTTTGGACCAATGTCAATCACATAATCGGCACGCTCAATCATGTCTTTATCATGTTCTACCACGATCACCGAGTTTCCTATATCGCGTAATTGTTCCAAAGAATGGATTAGTTTTTCATTGTCTCTTTGATGAAGACCAATGCTGGGTTCGTCCAGAATATAGAGTACGCCAACGAGTTGGGATCCAATTTGGGTTGCCAATCGGATGCGTTGTGCTTCTCCGCCGGAAAGTGATTTAGAACTTCGGCTTAAAGCCAAATAATCTAATCCTACATTCATTAAGAAGTCCAATCGATCCTTAATTTCTTTGATGACTTCGGTGGCGATACGCTTTTGTTTATCTGATAATTGGCTGTCTAATTTTTTGAACCAAGCCGTCAAATCCGAAATATCCATATTGCACAATTCGGCAATATTTTCGTCATTGATTTTAAAGAATAAGGCTTCTTTTTTCAGTCGAGTACCTTCGCAAACTGGGCATTTTACTTCGTCCATGAATTCCTTTGCCCAACGCTTGATAGTGGTAGAACCACTTTCGTCGTGTTGGTTTTTTATAAAATGGGCGATTCCCTCAAAATCTATTTTATAGTCTCTGGCAACGCCCAGATCTTTGGAGTTTATGGTGAATTTTTCCTTTCCGCCGTTCAAAATCATTTGCATGGCTTCTTCGGGGATTTTTTCGATGGCATCGGTAATCTTGAAACTATATTTTTCTCCGATGATTTCCAATTGCTTGAAAATCCAGGATGATTTGTATTCGCCCAAAGGCGCAAAACCACCTGCTTTTATTGACAATTTAGGATTTGGGATAATCTTTTTGACATTAATTTCATTCACTGTTCCCAGTCCGTTGCAATGATCGCAAGCACCTTTTGGAGAGTTGAAAGAAAATAAATTAGGTTCCGGATTTTGATAGGATATTCCCGTGCTAGGACACATTAAGTTTCTGCTGAAATAACGAACTTCATTTGAATCTTGGTCCAAGATCATCAACACATTTTCGCCGTGATGCATCGCCGTGTTAATGCTTTCGGATAATCTTTTTTCATTATCAGGAGTAGCTTCAATAACCATTCTGTCTACAACAATTTCAATATCGTGGGTTTTATAACGATCCAGTTTCATTCCGGCTGTGATATCTAGAATGTCGCCATTAACACGCACTTTCAAGAAACCTTGCTTGGCTATTTGCTGGAATAATTCGCCATAATGTCCTTTTCGGGCTCTAATAACCGGAGCCAAAATATTGATGCGTTTAGCGGTGAAATCCTGTATGATAAGGTCTTTGATTTGCTCATCAGAATAACTGACCATTTTTTCTTCCGTATTGTAACTGTAGGCATCTGCGGCGCGGGCATAAAGCAAACGCAGGAAATCATATATTTCGGTAATTGTTCCTACGGTAGAACGCGGACTTTTAGAAGTTGTTTTTTGTTCTATGGCAATAACAGGCGAAAGGCCGTCTATTTTATCCACATCAGGACGTTCCAGTCCCCCAAGAAATTGTCTGGCATAAGCCGAAAAAGTTTCTACGTAACGGCGTTGTCCTTCGGCATAAATCGTATCAAAAGCCAAAGATGATTTTCCAGAACCCGAAAGACCGGTAATCACTACCAGTTTTTCACGAGGAATGGAAATATCTATGTTTTTTAGGTTGTGAACTCTGGCGCCTAGAACTTCTATGGTATTGTCTTTATCTAACATATTTTTGCAAAAAAGCAAAGTTACCATTTTGATTTGTTCTTTTGATACTAGAGTATAGAAGATTATGTTAAAAAGGAATCAGAATTTATTCTATTGTCATCGATTTCAGCTTGGTTCGATAGGCTTCTAAGGCTACCGATTTAGATATAAATCCATAATATTTATCATCTTTTATCACAGGAAGGTTAGCCACTTTAGAAGTTTCAAATTTATTCATTACGGTTTCCATGCTGTTAAAAGGATAAATAACTTCGGCCGGATCGATCATAATTTCTTTCACTAAAGTATATTTTACCCTATAAGTATTGAAGATGATTTCTCGTATGTTATTGAAATGAACAATACCCAATAAGTGCTTTTCTTTGTCTACAACCGCAAAAACAACCTGATTGGAATGCGAGATTAAATCGACTAATTTTTCTAAATTTTCATTGGGAGAAACTGTCAGATAATCGGTTTGAATAATAGAATTGGTGTCTAATGTAGAAAGGACATTGGTGTCTTTATTGCTAGTGAAAGCATGGCCTTTTTTTGCCAAATCTTTTACGTCCATCGAATGTTTTTCAAATCGTTTTGAAATAGCAAAACTAATCGAAGAGACAATCATAAGCGGAATCATTAAGCTGTATCCGCCCGTTATTTCGGCAATTAGGAAAATCGCGGTTAATGGTGCATGAAATAATCCGCTCAAAATTCCGGCCATTCCCACCATGGTAAAATTACTGACGGGTAAATTTGTAAGTCCCGTAAGGTTTATGGCCTTGGAAAACACAAAACCTATATAGGAACCCATAAATAGTGAAGGCGCAAAATTACCTCCATTTCCTCCAGATCCTAATGTAATGGCTGTTGCAAAAACTTTTACCATCATTGTCAAACCAACAAAGATGAGAAGCATCCAGTTATTGTTTTTAAAATCACTAAAAAGAGTGTTTTCTAATATTTTGCTTGGATTGTTTTCGGATAGGATTTTGATGCTTTCATAACCTTCGCCAAAGAGTGTAGGAAAAATAAAGATAAGTACCGCTAAAATAGAAGCTCCAAACATTGCTTTCTTGTAAGGGCTTAGTTTAAGTCGGGCAAAAAAATGTTCGGTTCTTTGGAAATTACGGGTGTAATAAACAGAAATAAAACCGGTTACGATTCCTAAAAGTACATAAAAAGGGATTTTATGGTAATCAAAATCCTGTTGTTGTTTGAAATTCAACAAAATGGTTTCATCTAATGTAATTACCGAAACCAAGGCACCTGTTGCGGCTGCAATCATTATGGGAGTAAATGCCGAAATACTCACATCGACTAACAAAACTTCGATAGCAAACAAAACACCGGCAATAGGTGCATTAAAGGCTGCGGCTATTCCCGCTGCGACACCACAACCAATAAGAAGGGTTCTGTCTTTGTAACTTAATTTATAATTTTGGGCATAATTAGAGCCAAATGCAGCGCCTGTAATCACAATTGGACTTTCTAAACCGGCTGATCCACCCAATCCTACCGTAAGGGAACTAGTAATAATTTGCGCATACATCTGTTTTTTTGGAATGATGCTGGCTTTTTTGGCAACACCATATAAAATTTGTGAAGTTCCTTTTTCTATGGTTCCCCCCAAAACCTTTTTGATTACAAAAACGGTCAGTAAAATCCCGACTATCGGTAAAATGCTATTAATGAAACTAAGCTTTAGAGTGCCATTGATATAGGTAGCAAATAAGAAAACCCAGTGGGCAAATGACTTTAAGATAATTACCGCAAAGGCAACAGATATACCAACTAATACACTGGATAAGAAAATAAATTGTTTTTCACTCAGGATTGATTGCCACCAAGCAATTATACTTTCTAATTTAGAAATATATTTTTTAAACATTTATCTTTTTTTGAAAGGGCTAAATTACTATTATTTTACGCACCGTTATATATTTTTTTAATGCTTCTTTTCTGCTTAAAGGTTTTAAAAGAGTAACCGAAACAAACTCCTTAACGGCTTTAGGATTCGTTTTAGCGTATTCCCGTAATGCCCAACCAATTGCTTTTTGAATAAAAAATTCAGAAGATGATTGTTGTTTAATACAGATTGTTTTTAACAAGTCAAAATTAGTTTTTTCCTTGTATCCCAATTGAAATAGAATTACGCTTCTGTTTAGCCACATATTGTCAGCATTGGAGAAAAGAGCGACAACAGTATCAATCTCATCTGGGAATCCTAACAAGTATTCTCCAAGGATATATTTCGAGATGGTATCCACACTATCCCACCAAGAATTTTCAGTTATCAGCTTTTCTATTAAATGGATATCTTCTTTTAAATAATTTTTTTTGAGTTCTTTTATCAAAATCTCGATGGCGCAATAATGAAATTCCCTTTGTTCTTTTGCAAATAATTGTAAAGCGATTGTTCTGGAATTCTGGCTAACTTCTAGTTTGTTTTGCTTCCAGATTTCTTTGAAAACCTGCCTTCTTTCGGTTGTTTTTATTCCAAAAAAAGCAAAATGATTCCTCATGTATTTAGCCATAGCGACTGCATTTTCGGGATTGCTGCTTTCTTGAAATGCAGTCTCTAAAGAAAAAATAAAATTCATAAATAAAATTCAAGATTAGAAACCAACGGATTTATTATCGCCTCTTTTGTCTGCACCACCTTCCAATTTCCCATTGGGTAAAACTAAAATGGCATCCACTTTACCGATTATTTCCTTGTTTTTTTCGCTGATTATGTAGCCTTTCTCTTTTAACTTTTTTAATAATTCAGCTGAAAATGAATTGGGTTCGAATGTAATTTCGTCGGGTAACCATTGGTGATGAAAACGAGGTGCATCTACCGCTTCTTGCATACTCATGTTAAATTCATAAACATTCAATATCGTTTGCAATACCGATGTGATGATGGTAGAACCTCCGGGAGTCCCTACGACCATGAATAGTTTTCCGTTTTTCTCTACTATAGTTGGCGTCATGGAGCTCAACATTCTTTTTTCGGGAGCGATGCTGTTGGCTTCGGTTCCTGTAAGACCGTATAAATTGGGAACTCCGGGTTTAGCGCTAAAATCATCCATTTGGTTGTTCAAAAAGAAACCTAATTCATCACAATAGATTTTAGAACCATAATTATCATTTAAAGTTGTTGTCACCGAAACAGCATTTCCTTCTGTATCCACAATGGAGTAATGCGTGGTTTGCTTGCTTTCGTATCCATTAATTTCGCCGTTAGCAATGTCGGATGATTTGCTTGCTTTTTCGAATGAAAAATCACTCATTCTATTTTTTAGATAGCCAGGATCAACTAATTCTTTTAAAGGTAGTTTTACAAAATCTGGGTCACCCAAGAAATAATTCCTATCTGCATAAGCTCTTCGCTCTGCTTCGGTAATGAGTTGTATCGCTTTTTGGCTGTTATGTCCCATTTCGGAAAGATTGTAGGGCTCAATCATTTTCATAATTTGATTCAGACAAATACCGCCACTACTAGGAGGAGACATCGAGGTGATTTTTAAATCTTTGTATTGAAAAGTGATTGGTGTTCTCCATTTTGCTTGGTATTTATTTAAATCTTCCAATGTTATATTGCCACCTTTTTTGGAAAGAAAAGCAATCAGTTTTTGAGCCGTTTCTCCTTTGTAAAATTCATCGCGACCGTTTTGTGCAATTCGTTTTAGAGTGTTTGCCAAAGCAGGATATTTAATGGTGTCACCTGCTTTGTATGCTGCAGAAAACAAACTGTTAGCGCCATTGGCTTTGGTGAACGCTGTTTTGTATTCTGCTAAGCTTTGCGCTTGTTGTTTGGTAACGATTACACCTCTTTCTGCTAATGCAATTACAGGTGCCAAAATTTCTGCTATGGGTAGAGAACCAAATTTTTTATGGACTTCAAATATTCCAGCAATTGTGCCGGGAACTCCAGATGCCAGCGCTGTGGTCGTACTTTTGCCTTCAATTACGTTTCCGTCTTTATCGAGGTACATATCTTTGGATGCGGCAAGTGGTGCTTTCTCTCGATAATCTAAAGCTCCTGTTTCTCCATTGGCTTTTCTGTAAACCATGAATCCGCCGCCGCCAATGTTTCCGGCTTGTGGATAGGAAACAGACAATGCCAGTTCGGTGGCGATCATAGCATCAAATGCATTTCCGCCTTTTTTCATTATTTCGACTCCAATTGCGGAGGCTTCTTCACGTGCCGAAACAACCATGGCTTTATCAGTAACCACGCCCGTTGGAGTCATCATTTTTTCGTTCGATTTACAACCAAAAAGGGCTAAGAAAAGAAGTAAGATTATTTTTTTCATGGTAGTAATGTTTATAGATGTTATCTCATTATAATTAACTTTGTTTTAAATGCTCCTACCACATAGAAGCATAGAATTTTAGTTTGTGGATAAAACGCTTCGCTATAAAAACGCAAACATAGTTTTTACTATTCTTTAGGTAAATTTTTATAATATTCATTTACAAAAGTTTTTTGTCCCTCTTTGAAAATATTGAAACAATTAAAATTTATCAAAAATACCTTTTGGAGACTTCAATAATTTCATATGGTTTAAAAGTTTTGCATCAAAAACGGGATGCATTTTTTTAAAGAATAAAATTAACCTAATATTTCTATGTGGTAAAATTTTTTAAATCCCTTGTAATTTTTCCGTAGCAAAAGCTCTCAATTCTTCAAAAAACGCAGTGAATTCCTGCTCAAATTCGGAATAAAATTCTGTTAGTTCTTCGGTCGAAAAACGCATTTTTGATTCATTAGCGGTGCGTTTATCCATTTTGGTCAATATGTATTTGATTCCTTCTATGGTTTGATAACTAACCAACCAATTTTCCTGAATCATGTACGGCAACATTTTTTGAACTCTTTCCGGAAGTATTGCAAGATTGTCGTTCATGGATTGGTAAAAGCGCTGCACAAATTCGACTAAATTTTCATCTGAATAATTTGTCCAGTTTTTTGCTAAAAAATGATCGTAAAACACATCGACAATCACGCCGGCATAGTGATGGTATCGGGCGTGTAGTTTTTTGGTGCTTTTTCTAAAAACAGGATGTGCATCGGTGAAGGTATCTATGGCTCGATGCAGGATAATTCCTTTTTGGACATCCAAAGGGAAATTTTCAAAATGTTTTCCCCGAACGCTATCAGCTATAAAATTACCAATTTTGATTGAATCGTTATCTCCGGAAAGATAAATATGTGCCAGAAAGTTCATTTCTTTTTATTTAATCCACAAAGGCGAAGAGTCTTTTGTAGAATGTAAATATAGAAAAAAGCTTTTTAACATACTTTACGAAATTACATCGAAAATTTTGCTGTTTTGCTTCTTTGCAACCAAGCTACTTTAGCTATATTTGTGATTCGAAATTTTAAAAAAATATTAAATACAAAAGATGACTTTAATAAAATCGATATCAGGAATTAGAGGGACAATAGGAGGGAAAGTAGGAGATAACCTTACACCGGTTGATGCGGTTAAATTTGCTTCGGCTTATGGAACTTGGCTTAAAAACAGCCTAGATCCTTCAATTAGCAGAGAGGATAAATTAAAGGTAGTTGTAGGTCGTGATGCTCGTATATCTGGGCCTATGATTCATAATTTGGTGATAAACACGCTGATTGGTTTAGGAATTGATGTGATTGATTTGGGTTTGTCTACGACTCCAACTGTGGAAGTTGCCGTTCCGCTTGAAAAAGCCGATGGAGGAATTATTCTTACCGCTTCGCACAATCCAAAACAATGGAATGCTTTAAAATTATTAAACGGAAAAGGGGAATTTCTTAACGGTATTGAAGGTGAAAAGATTCTTAAAATCGCTGAGGCTGAAGCTTTCGATTTCTCGGATGTGGATAGCTTAGGCGAAATCACCGAAAATGATGCCTATATGGATATTCATATCGATGAAGTATTGGACTTAGCTTTGGTAGATGTTGAAGCTGTAAAAGCGGCAAAATTTAAAGTGGTAGTTGATGGCGTAAATTCATCAGGAGGAATTATCATTCCAAAATTGCTGAGAATGATGGGTGTTGAAGTGATCGAACTTTACTGTGAGCCTAACGGACATTTTCCACACAATCCAGAACCTTTGAAAGAACACCTTACCGACATTTCAGAATTGGTGGTTAAGGAAAAAGCGCATTTAGGCGTTGTGGTTGATCCTGATGTAGATCGTTTGGCTTTCATTTGTGAAGACGGTGAAATGTTTGGCGAAGAATATACCTTGGTAGCTTGTGCTGATTATGTGTTGAGTAAAACTCCGGGGAATGCTGTTTCTAACATGTCATCTTCCCGCGCTTTGCGTGATGTTACAAAAGTACACAACGGAAATTACGAAGCTAGTGCCGTAGGTGAGGTGAATGTTGTGGAATTGATGAAAAAGAATAATGCCATCATAGGCGGAGAAGGAAACGGCGGAATCATCTATCCAGAGTCGCATTACGGTCGCGATAGTTTGGTGGGTGTTGCTTTGTTCTTGACCCATTTGGCCAACAAAAAAATGAGCGTTTCGGCCTTGCGTGCTTCTTATCCGGAATATTATATGAGCAAAAACAAAATCGAGTTGACTCCACAAATTGATGTAGATGCAATTTTGCTTGCTATGACCGAGAAATATAAAAATGAAGACATCACAACTATTGATGGAGTGAAAATTGACTTTGCCAATGACTGGGTGCATTTAAGAAAATCGAATACGGAACCAATTATCCGTATCTATACCGAAGCACCTTCGCAAGCACAAGCAGATGCTCTTGCACTTCGTATTATTGATGAAATAAAAGTGATAGCAGGAATCTAAAAACAGCTATTCTTAAAATTTAAAAACCCCTTTCAAATTCAACTTTGAAAGGGGTTTGTTTTTTGGGTTAATCCACTTTTGTAAAAAGCGGCTTTGTATTTTACCAAGTTTTTATTTTACAAAAGAGGACGACCAAGTTGCTCCGCTAATATCAATCAAAGTCAAATTGTACTCGCCTTTGGGTAAAAGGGATAATTTTTCATCCTTGATAGACAGAATTGCTTTAGCGCCCAAAGGAATTATCATGCTATGCTTTCCATTTTTTACTTTGGTTACATAAATGTTTTTTATTTGCTCTTTTGGGAATTTTGAAAGTGCTTTTCCGTCTAATTCGATAATCATATTTCCTTTGACATCAGTGACTTGAATCCCAATTAAAAAAGAACCATAGACATCAGCACCTTCCGTTCGGAATACTTGAAAAGAGAGTGTTTGATTTGTTATTTTGGTGTCTTGAATTTCAATTTTTGGCTTCACTGATTTATTATGTAAAGTACCCCAAACACCTCCGTGAAAGTATTGATTGGTAAATAAAGTCAGCAATAATATCAAAAAAGAACCTGAAAAAACGATCTTGTGCAATAGATTGAATCGAATAGGAAGTATGCCGGAACCCAACCAACTAAAAAATGGGGAAGCAGTGATTTTGGATTGTTTTTGTAATAAATAATAATCCAATGAATATTTTCCACTACCAGACAAAAACAACGTAAATCCGGAGGCTATACCAAGAATACCAATTTGCCATTCGTCCAAGCAAGTTGTTCCAAGCCAGCCGGATCCTAGCAAAATTCCCATTGCTAAACCAAAAACACCAATACTCATTAGTCGGGTAAATAAACCTAACATCAGGAACAATCCAACAATGGCTTCAACAATTGTAAATATAGCCATTGCCCACCATAAAGATTCTGGATTGGTTACAAGATATTCAATCATTGGTTTTATTCCCAGGGCGTTGGGTAAAAAATGATTGAATTTTTCTCCGATATATCCTGCAGCTTCAGGATCTAATTTATTCTCCAAAATCAATCTTCGCCAAAAGGCCGAAAAATAGGTCCATCCGACAACAAGTCGTAATGACAATGTGAACAGCCCTGCCGTAGTGTAGGACTGCAATAATTTATGGTCTTGCATTTTTTTAAAATTTTATAGTAAAAGAATAGTTATGATTTAAACAAATTTGGTTTTGTTAAAGCATGACTTTTAATCTTTTATATAAAATATAGAAGGGAAGGGCTGTTTTTAGATTTTCTCCAAGATTGATATAAGGGATATCATTCTGAATTTCAAAAGAAAATAATTTGAAATTAGCACTTCCTATAATTGGAATACATTCGTTTTTTACGTCCTTTTTGTACTTCTCGGTAATTGATTTTTGTAGCGGATTTTCCCAAACATTACATACGTTTGATTGTAGTATGGTTGTTTTATTTCTATTGAGTGTTTGGGTATTTTCGATTCCTAATTGGGTTTCGAAATAATTTCGAACAGAACATGGAGCAATCAATAAAAATAAAGCAAATAGCAAAATGGCTATTGTTTTAAAGTTGCTTATTTTTAGTAGTTTGTTCATCTATTCTCAATCTTTATAGGTCTTTGCTTTTTAATAGAAAGCCTCATTGTTACTGGCTTCAATATTTTGGGGAAATTACGTCTTAATTTTGGAAATCGAACCAGAAAGCAGAAAAGGATTTAGAATTTAAGCTAAAATTAGATATTAAATAAAAAAAGACAATTAGGGTGGAGTAGTCTAAAGGCATAATCCACCCTGATTTTTTTATCAAAATTAATATATTAAGTTCCTTTATATTCATAGTGTAAAGGTAAAATAACAGCTTCTGGTTCTTTGATACCATGTTTATTGAGAACAGGCATTAATGTACTTCCAAATTCTTTGAATTTTTCTACACTTTCCCAAACATCAACCACTTTTACTCCTTTATCTGTCGGAGCTCCTAGGTGGTGAATCAATCCTTTTGGGTTTTGAAAACCTGCATTGCGAAGATCTTGCCATATTTGATCATATTCCTTTACAGACATGCCAGGAAAGTCAATTTGTACCATAACTTTTTTCTTGTTTTCCATTTTTGTAGTTTTTTACTTTTCTACTCATTTGGCTTTTCGAATTCGCCCCGTTTTTTATTGTGGCTTCTGGTCTCCACACAGAAATAATTGCGAAGTGTTTTTTAGTATTAAATACTAATTATTGATAAGTGTTATTTGAAAAGTAATAGACATAAAATTAAGTATTAAAAAATGTAATTATCTGAAAATAAAGTTAATGTGATTTTTTGTTTTGTTGCTTTCAGTTGAATTTAGTTTGTTCTATCGAATAATGACATTGTTTTTTATTACTTCTATTAATTGCTCCAGCACCTAATGCCATTTTAGAATTTACTGCTTTGTTTTAATGAAGGTAAAAGGCCTAGTGGTTTTCCTAAAATTGTAAAATCCGTAAAAAGCTATATCTTTGAAATCAAATTTACAATAACAATGACTACCACAGCAATTACCACAGAATTAGAGCAATACTTTCAGCAGTTTCGAAAGAATATCATAGGAATAAATCAGGACTTTGTTTCGCCTTACGGACCACAACAAATAATCTATACCGATTGGACAGCCAGTGGTCGTCTTTATCGTCCCATTGAAGAAAAATTAATGAACGAGTTTGGTCCTTTTGTGGCCAATACCCATACCGAAACTACCATTTCTGGTACGGCAATGACTAAAGCCTATCATAAAGCGCGTCATATCATAAAAGACCATGTTAATGCTAACGCTGATGATATTCTTATTACTGATGGTACCGGTATGACTGGGGTTGTCAATAAATTTCAACGTATTTTAGGACTAAAAGTACCTGAAAACCTAAACGATTATGTTACTATCCCGGCCGAAAAAAGACCAGTTGTTTTTATTTCGCACATGGAACACCATTCGAACCAAACTTCTTGGTTGGAAACCATTGCCGATGTTGAGGTTATTCCTTCTGCAGAAGACGGATTATTCAGTCTTGAAAATTTAGAAGTGTTGTTAGAGAAATACAAAGACAGAAGTTTTAAAATTGCTTCGATTACTTCTTGTTCTAATGTTACCGGTATCAGAACGCCTTATCACGATGTGGCAAAAATAATGCACCAACACAATGGACTTTGTTTTGTTGATTTTGCCTGTTCGGGACCATACGTAGAAATAGATATGCATCCAAAAGATCCGGAAAGTTATCTGGATGCGATTTTCTTTTCTCCACATAAATTCCTTGGCGGACCAGGGACTTGCGGTATCTTGGTTTTTAATAAAAAATTATATCAAAATTTAGTTCCGGATTGTCCTGGAGGAGGAACGGTAAGCTGGACGAATCCTTGGGGAGAACACAAATACATTGACAACATTGAAGACAGAGAAGATGGTGGAACACCAGGTTTCCTGCAAGTAATAAAGACCGCGCTTGCTATTCAATTAAAAGAGCAAATGGGTATTGAAAACATACTGAAAAGAGAACACGAAATTGTGGATTATATTTTTTCAGAATTGGGACAGGTTTCCAATATTAAAATTCTTGCCGGTCAACACCAAGATCGTTTAGGTGTGATTTCTTTTTATGTTGATGATTTACATTTCAATTTAGGTGTGAAATTATTGAATGATAAATTCGGAATTCAAACACGTGGCGGATGCAGCTGTGCTGGTACTTACGGACACTTTTTATTGCACGTAGATCAGGCGACATCAAATCAACTTACCAAAGAAATAACCTTAGGAGAATTATTGAGAAAACCGGGTTGGATCAGAATGTCAATCCATCCTACAACGACTACTGCCGAGATTGAAATGGTTTGCAATAGCATTAAAGCATTGGCTGAAAATCACAAAATTTGGGCTTTGGATTATACCTATAATAAAGACACGAACGAGTTTGTACACAAAGAAGCAAAGCCTTTGGAAGATGAATTAGTGGAAAAATGGTTTTCGTAAACCAAAATAAAATCGATTTGATGCAAAAAAGCCCTTTAAGATAGTTAAAGGGCTTTTTGTTTATATCTATTTTAAGAACTGCAAGATAACATGGAACTGCCAATTTTATCTCTGGCCCAATCGGGTCTTTTGGCAAACCATTTTTCTTGTTCTATTTGTTCCTGATACGGATTTTTTAATAATTGATGCAATTCTTCAATTATAGAATAATCGGCTTTATCGGCGGCTTCTATAGCCAGATGTGCCATATAATTTCGCAATACATATTTTGGATTCACGGTATTCATTGCTACTTTTCTATCCTCGTCAGTCGTCGATTCCTGTTGTAATCTGTTTAAATATTGGGTAAACCAATACAACCAAGAATCTTTCAGTTGCTCTGTGATTTCTTCCGTTTTGTAGAAGGATTCATAAATGTGCAAAAACGCATTTTCAACGGATTCTTCTTTTTTGATTTGACTTAATTTTCTAAAGAAAATGGTCATATCTGTTTCTGTGAGTTGTAGATTTTCGGTTAGGATGTGAATCAGTTGATTGTCATTTTCTGCTTTTGTAAACAGGCCTAATTTGCTTCGCATCATGTTTTCATAATCGGCTTCATAAAGCGTTTTATAACTCTCTAATATTGATTCTAGTGGAGCGGCTTCTTCAATCAAAGGATATAAGGCATTGGCTAATTGGTATAAATTCCAAAGTGCTATTTCGGGTTGGTTGCCAAAACGATAGCGTCGGTTTTGTCGGTCGGTTGTATTGGGAGTCCAATTTGGATTATAATCTTCTAACCATCCGTATGGGCCATAATCTATCGTAAGTCCTAAAATAGACATATTATCAGTATTCATTACTCCGTGTACAAAGCCTACACGTTGCCAGTGTACGATCATTTCACGAGTTTTATCGGCAACAGCCTTAAAAAGTTGAATGTAGCTTTCTTTGGCAGTTCCTTTAATTTCCGGGAAATAATATTTGATGGTAAAATCAGTGAGTAATTTCAATGTTTTTAGGTCATTTTGAGACGAAAAAAGTTCGAAATTCCCAAAACGAATAAACGACGGCGCCACTCTACAAACGACGGCGCCTTTTTCATAATCTGGGTTGCCGTTGTACATTATGTCACGCAATACCTGATCACCAGTAAGAATTAACGAAAGAGATCGGGTAGTGGGAACGCCCAAATGATACATGGCTTCACTACAAAGATGTTCACGAATGGAAGAACGAAGCACAGCCAATCCATCTGCTGTTCGGGAATAAGGCGTCATTCCGGCTCCTTTTAGTTGTAAGGTATAAACTTGCTCCTTATTTTCTACTTCTGCTAATATAATGGCTCTGCCATCTCCTAATTGTCCCGCCCAATTTCCAAATTGATGTCCCGCATAACTCATAGAATAGGGACGTGAATTTTCTATTATTTCTTTTCCGGAAAAGACATTTGTAAATTCAGGGGATTCCGCCTCCTTTTTTGAGATACCAAGCATTTCTAAAACTTCATCAGAATAATGAATTAATTTTGGATTTGAAGGTATTCTGGGAGTTACGTAAGAAAAACAGGCGTTACGAACCTGACGTGTTGTGTTAGACTCGTCAATGTCTGCGGGTAATTCGGTACTAAATCTATTATTGATTTTTAAGTTCATTTTTCTTGGAATATTAGTATCAAAATTAGTGAAATTTACGGGAAGCAATTGTTAATTAAAGCTTAATCAAGTTTTTTGATAAAAGAAAACCCGATAATTTTAATATCGGGTTTATGATTGTATTTGATTTTTAAGTGTTTACTCTTTTTTTCTGTGTTTCCATCTTTTATGGGTCCAGAAATAATATTCAGGGGCTTCTTCGATTTGTTTTTCAACTTCACGTATAAAAGTATGGGTGATATCAAAATCAGGAATTGATTTTACATCATCCGTAATTGGAACCAAAGTAGCTTCGTAATAGCCTCTTTTTACTTTTTTTACTTTTACAAAAAGAACATTGAGATCGTATTTTTTTGATAACATTTCGGGGCCGGTATGTACAGGAACTTCAATTCCCATGAAATGATCCCAATGGAATATTCTATGTCCTGCCGGAGACTGGTCACTTGCTAATGCATACAGGGATAGAATTCCATTTTTTTGATTCTCGGCAATCAACGGAATTGTTTTATTGGTTACAACGAGTTCTGTGTTGTATTTAGAACGAATTTTTCTGACAAGTCTGTCGAAATATTTATTGTTTATTTTTTTATAAACGGCTACACCGCCAAAAGATATTTTTTGGTTTAGCGTAATTAGCCATTCCCAACTTGCATAATGTGAAGCCAAAAGCATTATACTTTTTCCCTTTTTTTCATAGTCTTTGATGACTTCAATATTTTTAATTACAAATCTCTTATTCATTTCGTTAGATGAAATGGTCATAGTTTTGGCCATTTCGAGAAACATATCGCATAAGTGGTGATAGGATTTTTTCTCAATTATAAGACGTTCTTGGTCACTAAGATGAGGTAAAGTCATAGCCAGATTAGCTCTAACCGTTTTTTTACGATAGCCAATGACATAATATATTAAAAGATAGAGAAAATCAGAAAATAGATATAAAATACGAAATGGAAGTATAGAGACAATCCATAACAATGGATAAATTATAATAAAAACAAGAAATTGCATGAGTTAATTTTTCTTGCAAAGATAATTCAAAAATGCTTATAAATTTTAAAGTCTTGCTAGTTGAGTCTTAGAGATTGATTACATTTACCCTAAACAATAAATATATTTTATGAATACTTTTTTGATTGCAATAATCATTGCAAATGTACTTATTAGCTTTAAAGGATTTAACGATCTTTCTTTTTTTAGAAAATATGAATTTCATATGGGAAGCGTTCGTTCGGGCGAACAAATTCGAATTTTATCATCGGGATTTCTTCATGCCGATATAGCACATTTAGCCTTTAATATGATTACACTTTATTTTTTTGCGCCAGTTGTTATTCAACTTTTAAGCAGTCTTTCATTTGTAATTATTTATTTTGGAAGCTTGATTTTTGGAAGTTTGTTGACAATTGTATTTCATAAAAACGATTATAATTATCGTGCCGTAGGTGCTTCGGGAGCTGTTACAGGGATTTTATATTCGGCTATATTGTTACAGCCTAATATGATGCTGGGCTTGTTTTTTATAGTTCCTATACCTGCTTATCTTTTCGGAATTCTTTATTTACTTTATTCTATTTATGGAATGAAAACAAAAAATGACAATATAGGACATACAGCACATTTTGGAGGTGCCATAGGAGGTTATCTGATTACTTTGGTGACTTATCCGCAGTTATTGGTTGAACATACATTTATGGTAGTATTATTGACTATTCCCATCGTTGTTCTTTTTGTTATGGCCAAAAAAGGAAAAATTTAATGGCACAACTTTTGAAAGAATAGTAAAACAAAATAACTTAATTTTAAAATAGATCAAAATGAAAAAAGTATTACTAATTCTATCCGTGCTATTTGTGAGTCTGTCCAATGCACAAGAGGTGAAACAAATTCCGCAAATAAGCGTAGCTGGCGAAGGGAAAATAAAAGTTGTTCCGGATCAAGCCACCATAACTGTAACTGTTGAAACTAAAGGGAATAATGCAAAAGATGTAAAAAAGCAAAATGACCAACAAATGGAGGCAGTTCTTAAATTGATTAAAAAGATGGATCTGAATCCGGCGGATTATAAAACCCAACGCGTTTCATTGAATCCACAATACGATTATGAAAAAAAGAAAAGCAGTTACAATGCGACACAAACTATTGAAATTATATTGAGAGATTTGTCTAAATATGATGAATTGATGGATGGCGTAGTTAGTCAAGGAATTAATAGAATTGATAATGTGGTTTTTCAATCTTCTAAATTAGCCGAATACCAATCTGAGGCTAGAAAATTAGCGATGAAAGACGCAAAGCTTAAAGCAACCGATTACGTGTCTGTTTTAGGGCAAAAAATAGGTCGAGCGATGACAATATCGGATAATTCACAAAGTTATTATCCACAGCCCGTTTATGCGAGAATGAAAACGATGGAAATGAGTGATAGCTCAGCACCAAGAGAAACACTGGCTGCTGGTGAAATTACTATTACAGCAAATGTAAGTGTGAGTTTTATTTTAGAATAAAATCAAGGTAAATAATGTAAAATCCCCTCTCATTTTTTAAAATGAGAGGGGATTTTTTTATGAAATAACCAACAGTATAAATAACTGATTTTAAGTATGTTAACCAGGGTGTAGTTTGTTTAAATTCCGTACTTAAAGATGCTTTAGTCCAAATAGATGTTGCTGTAGCAAACGCTGAAGGAACACCTCCAAGAGCATAATAGGAATTGGTTTGTAAACAGGCACTATCAAAGTTGCTTGTAATTGCCGCTTATACTTAATGTCAAAATAGAAAAACAAAAAAATCCGTCTAAAAATTACTTTTTGGACGGATTTTTTTAGTTGACCAGATTATAAATATAATCTAGAAAATTATTTTTTATTGTATTTCTGTTTCATGAGTTTGGTTAGTTCTTCTTCTTTTTTAACATCTTCTTGTAGTCTCGCAAAATGACGCCACATACCGTCAATATATATTAAAAGAAGTTGAGCTTCTAATTCTGAACTCTCATACTTTAATTCTGAGAATGACTGTTCTAAGCGCTCAAAGCAAGGTCTCATGAAGTTGTCATGATACTTTTGAGATATTGCATTAAGCCCCATAATTTTATACTGCATTTTCCAGAATATAGGGTTTGCGTCTACTAAAATCCGAGGGATTTCAATAATTTTTAAAATATAAGCTAAGGCATCTTTTTCATTTAGGTTTGGCAAAATAGTTTTGGCCGCTTCCTGATATCCCTTTTTAATGATTTCCTCTAACAATCTTTCTTTGGTGCCAAAATACTTAAAAATCAAAGCCTCGGAAGTTGCCGCTTCCACAGCGATTGATTTTGTGGAAGTGGCTCTTGCCCCGTTTTCTGTGAAAAGTCGCGATGCAGCATCAAGTATGTCTTGCCTTTTACTCATTTATAAATTGTTAGCTTATGGAATGTTTCGGTGTTTAAACTCTTTCAATAATTACAGCATAACCTTGTCCAACACCAACACACATGGTTGCAAGAGCGTATCTTTTGTTTGTACGTTGCAATGAAAGCGCAGCCGTATAGACAATACGGGTTCCTGACATTCCTAGCGGGTGACCCAAAGCGATTGCACCACCATTTATGTTTATTCTTGCATCGTCATCGGCTAAACCTAAAGCTCGTGTGCAAGCCAAACTTTGTGCGGCAAATGCTTCGTTTAATTCGATGATGTCCATATCATTCAAAGTCAAACCTGCTTTTTTCAATGCTTTTTGTGTAGCAGGAACTGGACCAATTCCCATAATTCTTGGTTCTACACCTACAACTGCTGAACTAACGATACGGGCAATCGGTTTTAAACCATATTTTTCAACTGCTGCTCCAGAAGCGATGAAAGTTGCCGCGGCACCATCATTTAAACCCGAAGCATTTCCTGCTGTTACGCTTCCTTCTGTTTTGAAAGCAGGTTTGAGTTTTGCTAAAGTTTCTACAGTAGTAGACGCTCTTACGAATTCGTCTTTGGTAAATTCTAAGGGTTCACCTTTTCGTTGTGGAATAGTTACGGTGAAAATTTCTTTTGCTAAGATTCCGTTTTCCTGTGCTTTTACAGCTTTCATTTGTGAAGTATATGCAAAAAGATCCTGATCTTCACGGCTGATATTGTACATATCCACCAAATTTTCGGCAGTGATTCCCATCGGATCTACTCCATAAGAAGTTTTCATTTTTGGATTCACAAAACGCCATCCGAAACTGGAATCTTCCATTTTAGAATCGGTTCCGTATGCCTTAGATGGTTTCGAAATTACTAAAGGACCTCGTGTCATGTGTTCTACACCACCTGCAATGAAG
The DNA here is from genome assembly GCF_047344965.1 of Flavobacterium sp. W1B. Classification (NCBI taxonomy): domain Bacteria; kingdom Pseudomonadati; phylum Bacteroidota; class Flavobacteriia; order Flavobacteriales; family Flavobacteriaceae; genus Flavobacterium; species Flavobacterium sp. W1B. Next base: position 2,888,329 of record NZ_CP178845.1, on the reverse strand, counting down.
ATATCACCATCGCCTGCTTTAATGGCACGAGAGGCATGAATAATTGCAGACATTCCGGATGAACACAAACGGTTAACAGTTTCTCCTGGAACAGTTATGGGTAAACCCGCTAATAGACTGGCCATGCGAGCCACATTTCTATTATCTTCTCCGGCTTGATTATGGCATCCCAGAATAACATCATCAATGGCTTCTTGGGGAATGTTTGGGTTTCTTGTAACTAATTCTTTGATGGTGATGGCAGCCAGATCATCTGCTCTAACGGCAGAAAGTGTACCTCCAAAACTTCCGATTGGTGTTCTGATTCCATCTATGATATAAGCTTCAGTATTCATAATTTTTATTTTTTTAAATTTATGCTTTCTTCTTGCGGAAGATTTGCTTTTTTTCTCAAATAATTAATAATAAAGGATGTGGTAACAGTAACGGTTAATCCGATAAAACATCCTAAGGCAACAGACATAAATCGTTCAACGGCAGTAAGCCAAGTGAGTTGTTGCTGCTCGTGAATTAATACTATAAGCAAGGCAACAATTGCAGTCCGCGCTACATTCATCAGTTTAAAATAATAACATACGGAAATCGATAATAGTATGCCTATTAAAATAATATAAACATTTGGGGCATGAATGAAAAAACAAAATAATCCGATTCCAGAACCTATCAAATTGGATTTAAATCTTTCAATAGCTAATCGCTTAGAATCTTTAGCTTCGGGCGATATTACCAGGATAATGGATAGTAAGGTCCAATAAAGTTCATATTCAGGTAATTGTAAATACAATTGATATCCTATTAAAAAACCGATGATGCATCTAATGACATAAATAATCAAATCGGAACCAATGCAGTATTTAATAACTTTGTTTATCATTGATTAATAAGAAACTAAAGGGCAGATTTTTAATTTCTGCCCTTATGATTTATGATAATTGTTCTGCGAAATTCGCTTCTGTTTTCTCTCGTACTTCTTCTAGAGTTGCTCCAGGCATCAATTCAATCAGGGTAAGTTTTTTGTCGATGTATTTAAAAACGGCTAAATCCGTGATCACCATCTCTACATTATTTAATGCGGTTAACGGCAATTTACATGTTGGAACAATTTTAGAACTTCCGTCTTTATTGTTATGATTCATAGTAATAATCAAACGTTTAGCTCCAGACGCTAAATCCATAGCACCACCCACTCCTAAAAGGGGTTGACCCGGAACGGCCCAATTCGCTAAATTTGCATTCTCGTCTACTTCTAGGCCGCCCATGATAGCAATATCAACATGTTTTCCGCGGATCATTGCGAAAGATTCAGCACTGTCAAAGTAACTGCTTCCGGGAAGTGCCGTGATCGGAATTTTTCCAGCATTTACAGGATAATTCATTGCCCCACCTCCATCTTCTGGTTCTGGACCAACGCCCAACATTCCGTTTTCTGTGTGAAGAATAATTCCTGCTTCAGGCGTAATAAAATCGGCGACTAAAGTCGGAATACCGATTCCTAAGTTTACAACATCCCCTTTTTTAAGTTCCTTAAGTGCGCGTTTGGCCATGTTTAAACGGTCTTCGCTTACTTTTTTACCTTTTCCCACGGATGCAGATGAACCCAAATCTTCAATCGTAAGTGTTGCTTGAACCAAATAATCTACAAAACAACCCGGTGTATGCACTTCATTGGGATCGATGCTTCCTTCCGGTACGATTTCCTCTACTTCTACAATGACCAAATCTGCTGCCGTAGCCATCGCACGGTTAAAGTTTTGTTCGGTCATACGATACACTAAATTTCCTGCCGTATCGGCTTTCCAAGCACGAATGAAAGCAACGTTGCCACGAATTCCTTTTACAAAAAGTTGTTCAACACCGTCTATTACTTTCGTTTCTTTTCCTTCTGCAATTGGAGTTCCAACGGCCGTTGGCGTGTAAAAACCACCGATTCCTGCACCTCCAGCACGTAAAGCTTCGGCTAAAGTTCCTTGTGGAATTAATTCATATTCTACAACACCATCTTGAGCCGCTTTTACAGCTTCGGGATTACTGGTAAAGAAAGAACCAATCATCTTTTTAATCTGTCCATTTCGTAATAATCTTCCACCACCAATTCCTACTTCACCTACATTGTTTCCAATGAAAGTTAAATTTTTTGTATTGGTTTCTGCTAAAGCGTGCATCAGGTGAACAGGGTTTCCTGTCATTCCGAATCCACCCTGTAATAAGGTATCGCCGTCTTTTACCAAAGCGGCAGCTTCTTTTAAGTTTAGTTGTGGTACTTTTTTCATGTTTTTTTAATGTTGTTTGAAGAAAATGATATATTTTGAAAATTCCTCAAATAATTCAACGTTTGATAAGTGCGCTGCATTTATCTCAAAGTGACGGGAATTTGGTATTTTTTTTGCCATGAATTTTCCATCCTCCACAGTGGTTACCTCATCTTGAAGACCGCTGATTATCATGGTTGGAACTTCTAAATTTTGTAATTGATCTCTAAAATCGGCATCGCGCACGGCGGCACAGTTGGCGCAATATCCTTTTACATCATTTTTGGCAAATTTTTCTAAAATGTCGCTAACTTCTTTTGGATTATCTTTTCTAAAATCTGCAGTAAACCAACGAAGCGCCGTACCATCTGTAATACTAGCCAAACCATTTTCCGTAACTTCTTTAATACGGGTATTCCATCCTTCAGCAGTTCCGATTTTAGCGGCAGTGTTGCTAATAATAATTTTATCAAACCGTTCAGGATGATTAATTCCTAACCATTGGCCGATTAAACCACCCATTGAAAGACCACAAAATGTAACGGTTTCCAATTTCAGATAATCTAATAATTCGATGATATCTTGCCCTAATTCGGCAATCGTTAGTTCCTCTTTGTCATTTGTACTTAAACCATGACCGCGAGTATCATAACGTAAAATATTATAATGGTGACTAAGGATATCTACTTGTTTTTCCCACATTGAAAAATCAGTTCCTAATGAATTAGAAAAGAGGATGACCTCATCATGACCGAAATTTTCAAATTCGTAATGACATTCAAAGTTGGATAATTTAACTAAAGACATTTTTTTGTTGTTTATTGTTTAAAAATCAGTTTTTACGACACAATAAGGCTTTATATAAAGTTACTGTTTTTCTGATAGTTACTGTTGCTCTAAGTCGCGATTATAAAAAGTATTGTAATTTTATCCTAAATCGCCTCCTGCAACCGCAAGGGTTGAGCCCGTAATATATTTTGCTTCATCGGAAGCCATAAACAAAATAGCTGCCACTTGATCGTCTATAGTGCCGTATTTTTTCTGCAAAGAGGATTCTCTCGTCTGATCAACGATTTGCTGGTACCAAAGTTTTTCTTCTTCACTTTGAGGGTTTTCATTTCTTGGAATAATGCGTTGAGGTGCTTCTGTTCCTCCTGGAGCAACACCAACAACACGAATATTATTCTCAGCTTGTTCAAAAGCCAATGAAGCCGTTATTGCATTTACACCGCCTTTTGCCGCGGCATAAGGAACTCTGTTCACACTGCGCGTTGCTACCGATGAAACATTTACGATAACCCCACCGCCATTTTCAATCATCGCGGGTAAAACGCTTCGGCAACCCCATAGAGTTGGGTAAAGCGAACGATTTATTTCTTTAATAATTTCATCTTCTTGATAACTTTCGAAAGGTTTTGCCCAAATGGTTCCGCCGACGACATTGATGAGAATTTCAATTTTTCCAAAAGCATCGATGGTTTGTTGCGCAACTTTTTGAAACCCTTCAAAGGTTTCTAAATCCGCTTGAACGGCAATAACATCAAATCCTTGTTTTTTAAGTTCTTCCGCAATTTCTAAAACCACGGGAGAGCGATCCACCAAAACGGTTTTGGCACCTTCGTTCGCTATTCGTACGGCCACACCTTTACCAATGCCTTGTGCAGCACCGGTGATTATGGCTACTTTATCTTTAAATCTATTATGAAAAATCATGGTAAGTTTTTTTTAGATTCCCGTAGGAACAAATTTTTCAGTATAGAAATTGGAGTGTTTTATTTGATTTTCTTCTAATGAAGTTTTAACCGCTTCTACCATTGCGTTGGGTCCGCAAATGTAAACATCGTAAACATCAGCCGTCAATACTGATTTATTAATCCATTGGGTAACAAAACCAGGGGCATGATTGTCTACCGTTTCGTTAGACGTACAAGTGTACACTTTTAGATTAGTCCCCAAAGCATGGATACGATCCAATTCTACCACATTCTCTGCCGTTGTAGCACCATAAAATAATTGGACATCTTGATTATTTCCTTCTTTTGCCAATTTTTCTAACATGGCAATAAAAGGAGCAATTCCAGTTCCACCAGCAAATAAAAGCGTTGGTTTCGTGAATTCGCGACTATAGAAACTTCCGATAGGCCCTGTAATGTTTAGTTTTTCGCCCACTTTTGCAACATCTCTCAAATAATTGCTCATTAAACCATCTGGAATTAAACGAATTAAAAATTCCATTTCATTGGTGTCAGGCAAACAACTAAATGAATACGAACGCGTTAGTCCTGAACCTGGAACTTCAATATGTGCGTATTGTCCCGCTAAGAAATTGATGCTGCTACCATCAGAAATTTTAGCTTTCAGCTTTACAATTTCTGACGAAAGAAGCTCAATAGCGGTAATTTCAGTTTCGTGCATTGTAGCAGCTACTTTACAGGCTTCAGAACTTGCCAAAATATCGACAACCATATCCGATTCAGGACGCATTTGGCAGGCCAAACCGTAACCCTCAGCAGCTTCGTCATCAGATAAAGCTTCTTCGATATAATCTCCCGGATCAAAAGTTCCAGATTTTGATAAACATTTACAAGTACCACAAGCACCGTCGGCACAATCAAGAGGAATGTTAACTCCCACGCGATAGGCGGCTTCTGCTATAGTTTCGTTTGGATTGCTTTCGATAAAGCGCGTTACGCCATCTTCAAAATTCAATGCAATTTTTGCCATATTTGTGTAAATTAAACGTGATATACATCCAAAACTTGACGGATATAATCGTTTTTAAGAATTATTTTTTTGTTGCTGATTTGAAACGAATTTTCTACTTTTAACAAAGTATAAAATGAGGTTCCAAAATATTGATCTAATGTTTGGTAACGAAAACTGTTGGTATGCCAGTTGAAACGCAGTTTAATTTCCGTTTCGGTTTCTTCAAAAACTTCTATATTAGTGATGTTATGCGCTGTTCTGGGTTCCGGCATAGAAGCCGATGATCTTTCGGTTTTGATGCGAAAAATGCGATCTTCCAAACCTCCTTTATTTGGATAATAAATCAACGAAATTTCGGATTGAGGATCTTGCGTCAGTTCATCTTCATCGGTCCAAGCAGGCATCCAGTACTCGCAATCCTCATGGTATAATTTCAACCATTCGTCCCATTGTTTATCGTCAAGAAAGCGGGTTTCTTTGTATAAAAAGGCTAGTATTTTGTTATAATCTGTCATTTTTTTGAAAATTAAACGGTTGTGGTTTTTTCTTCCTCGGCAATAGCTTTTTTTAAAGCGCTTTGCCAATACTCATGCTGCATCAGGAACAAACCTTCGTCTTCCGATTTAATTCCGCTTAATTTTGGATTTATGCCCATTTTTATCGCGTTTTCGTCAGGACCATAAATCCAATGTTTAGCACCTCGGCTCATATCACTGTATTTTAAAGCGATACCGTTATAACCTATTTGGCAAGAACGAAATTCTTCTAAATCATCTGGAGTTCCCATACCTGTTACGTTGAAGAAATCTTCGTATTGACGAATACGTGTAGCTCTTGCTTCTGGATCTTCTCCTTTAGGAGCAAAACAATAAATCGTTACTTCTGTTTGGTCAACCGATATTGGTCGAACCACGCGGATTTGAGTCGAAAACTGATCCATCAAAAATACGTTTGGATAAATGGCTAAATTTCGGGTGTAATTAATCATGAAATCCGCTTTATCTTCACCATACTTTTCACTTAATTGGTCTTTGTATTGGAAATTTGGACTTACTTCCGGATTTAATTTTCGGGTCCATAACAAAATATGTCCATTTTCGAAACCATATACTCCAGCTACCGATTTGGACCAAGAGTTGGCGTCGACAGCTTTTGTTCCTTCTTTTTCATAATTACGACGCCCCATAGTTGCCACATAATTCCAGTGAACGGAACTTACGTGATAACCATCGGCTCCATTTTCAATTTGCAGTTTCCAGTTTCCGTTGTATACGTACGATGAACTTCCTTTTAAAACTTCCAAACCATTTTCAGCCTGATCAACCATTTGATCAATGATGACTTTGGTATCTCCCAAATAATCTTCTAACGCTTGTACATCTGGATTCAAACTTCCGAAAAGGAAACCTTTGTAAGATTCAAATCGGGCCACTTTTTTCAAATTAAGCTCACCTTCAGAATTGAATTGATCCGGGTATCCGGCATCTCTAGGGTCTTTTACTTTTAGTAATTTACCAGAATTGTTAAATGTCCAACCATGAAAAGGACAAGTAAATGTCGCTTTATTCCCTTTTTTGTGGCGGCACAACATAGCTCCTTTGTGAGAACATGCGTTGATTAAAGCATTTAAAACGCCTTCTTTGTTTCTGGATATAAAGATTGGTTGGCGCCCAATATAGGTGCTGTAATAATCATTTTGTTCGTTAATTTGACTTTCGTGTGCTAAATAAACCCAATTGTTTTCATAAATTGCTTTCATTTCCAAATCGAAAAGATCTGGATTGGTAAAGGATTCACGATTGTGTTTGTACTGTCCAGCTTCTTTATCGTCAACCACTAAACCGTCTATATACTCTTTTGTGAGGTTGTTCATGTTCTTAATTATTAGTAGTAAATCCTTTTCAGGTTGTTCAATCAATGCGGAAAGAATCTAAATATTAATTGGTTTTAAAGAATCGCAGTCAAAAGGAATGCGATTCTTTAGAAGGAATAATTGAAGTTTATTATTTTGCGCTAGAAGCTCTTCTGCTACGTTTGTTTTCTCCCGGAACAAGTTCGGCATTATCGTGAACCATATTAAAATCAAATGCTATAGCTGCATGCGCTTCATCTTTACCAGCTACTTTGGCTTCCTCAATTGATTTGCGAACGATATGAGGAACCAATTCAGGACGCGTTGCGAATGCGAAATCGTCATAGGTTAATGGATCTCCTTCAATATTGATTTGCGTTGTTAGTTTTCTGTAATTTGGTGCGGTCACAAAAAAGTGAATGTGTGCCGGACGAGATCCGTGACGTCCTAACAAAGCCATTAATGTATCAGTTGATCCGCCTGGAGGACAACTATAACCTACAGGAACGAACGATTTGAATTCGTATTTTCCGTCTTCTCCGGTAATGATTGTACGACGTAGGTTATATTCCGGCTGTGAGGAATCAAAGATAGAATACAAGCCTTTTAAATTGCAGTGCCAAATTTCCACTTTAGCACCTCCAATTGGGTTTCCTTCTTCATCGCGAACTACACCGGACATGTATAATCTTTCGCTATTGGGTTCTGGAACTGTTTCCAATTCGGCGTATGATTTCGATTCTGGAGCTCCTGCCACATATAAAGGACCTTCGATTGTACGAGGCGTTTTCAATTCAATTCCGTCTTGTTCATCTTCCCAATCCATTTTTACATCGATGAAACGCTCGATTCCTAAACCGGCATATACTAATCCCCACTCGTTATTTTGTCCTATTTGAGTCAAGAAATCGCAAGCCTTCCACATTTCTTCAGAAGTGATGTCTAAGTCGGCCATTGCATTGAATAAATCTTTTACAAGACGATTTACAATCTCTTTAACTCTCTCGTTTCCTTTTCCTTCTTTTTCTGGTGCAGTTATTTCCCTTATTGCGGCATCTATCACTGCCTGATCCATTCTTTTCATAGTAATATTTTTTTGTTTTTCTATTTTTTAAAGCATTGTTTCACGAACAGCATTCGGATGTTTGCATAAACTTTTTACATTGATTGTCATATAAGGGAACAGCGGCAATGAACTGATAATTTTGTGCAATTCATCTGGACTTTCCACATCTAAAACACTGACATTGGAATATTGTCCTGCCACGCGCCATAAATACACCCATTTTCCGGATTTTTGATGTCCTTGGGAACAGGCTTTTTCTCTTGTGATATAATCCTGTAGTTTTTCTTCATTCCAGGATTCAGGGATGTGTACATCCATTTCTACTAAATATAACATAGCTATTTTCGTTTGTATTTTTCAATTTGATTCATGTCTAATTCAATCCCCAATCCAGGACCTTGAGGAATTTCCATTACGTTATTTTGGTAAACAATGCGTTTTTTTACGATGTCATCGGTTAAAAGTAAGGGGCCGAAAAGTTCCGTTCCCCAATCAAGATTTGGAAGCGAGGCAAAAATATGTGCCGAAGCCAATGTTCCTATGGTTCCTTCCAACATGGTTCCGCCGTAAAGCGATATTCCGGCTCCTAGAGCAATCGCGGCTTGGTGTTGTATATTGGTTAAGCCACCTGATTTTGAGATTTTTAAAGCAAAAACACTCGCTGCATGAATTTTAGCTAATTTGAAAGCATCAACTACAGTTCCTGCGGCTTCATCAGCCATGATTGGAACTTCGAAGTATTGGGTTAAACGCGCTAATCCTTCAAAATTGGTTTTTATAATGGGTTGCTCAATTAAATCGATACCTGCATCTTGTAATTTTTGAATGCCGCGTTTTGCCACTTGTTCGCTCCAGGCTTGGTTCACGTCTACCGTTACTTTTATATCTTCACCCACCGCTTTTTTGATGGCAGCCACGTGAGCGATATCAATTTTCGGATCGTTGCGGCCAATTTTTAGTTTAAACGTATTATGGCGGTTTTCCTTTATTAATAGGTGTGCTTCGTCTATGTCTTTTTGGGTGTCTCCGCTGGCAAGCGTCCACAAAACAGGTAAAGTGTCAGTAATAGCACCTCCAAATAATGCCGAAACCGGTACGCCTAAACGTTTTCCTTGAGCGTCGAGCAGCGCTGTTTCAATTCCTGATTTGGCAAAATTGTTTCCCGAGACGTTTTTATCAAGCATCTTCATTAATGCGTTGATTTGTGTGGCAGATTTCCCAACCAATAGCGGGCTGAAATAGGTGTCAATGTTCAGTTTTATTCCTTCTGGCGATTCATCGGCATAACTAATTCCGCCGATAGTGGTCGATTCTCCGATTCCTTCAATTCCATCGCTGCAGATCAAACGAATAATAACCATGGCCTGACTTCTCATCACTGCCATAGAAAGATGGTGTGGACGGATTGTTGGTAAATCAACAATTATAGTCTCGATTTTTTCAATAAGGGGATACTCCATTTTAATAGCTGTAAATGTTAATTTCACAAAAGTGAGTGCTTACAAATAATAACTGAGTACTCACTTACTATTTGATAATCACAAATTTATAACTAAATAAAAGGTCTATTATAGGACTATTGGATTAAAAATGAGACAAATCAAACCAAATGGATAAAAATATATAAAAGAGGTTAGTGGATCTTTACGCCAATTTTTTCGCGAAATGCTTTTGGAGTTAATCCGGTTCTTTTTTTGAAAAGACGAGTGAAGTAGCCCGGATCTTCGAAACTTAAATTATACGATATTTCAGTAATGGAATTATCTGGATTGGTAAGTGCCAATTGTGCTTCGGTGATAAAAAAATCAATGATGATGTCTTTAGGAGATTTAGCGGCTATGGTGTGACAGATGCGATTGAGATGTCCGGCAGAAATTCCTAATTCACTCGCATATTTTTCTACTGTTATCTTAAAAGAATTGGAAACCTTGATTAATTGCTGAAATCGCCTAAAGTATATTTTTCCCGAATTATCGGATGAAGTGATGATCTTTCTTGATTCGGAAGGGAGGCGATACAATTGAACAATAATCTGTCCGACTAAATTTTGAAGCATCAGCAATTTTCCAGGAAGATTGTTTTGGTATTCTGCTACGCATTTTTGCATGGTCTGGTAGACTTCCGTCAAAGTTTCGTCGCCAGAGTTAATGGCTGTAATATGTATGGCATCCATTTCAAAAATAACATCCGCTTCTCTATATAACATGTTTTCCAAGACTTTGTCCGATAGTGTTATAATCCAACCGTTCATATCGGTTTTGTGCTTGAAACCATGTTCGGTATTCTTTGGAACGGTAATGAAGCAAGGGCCAGAAAGTGCATATTGATTTTCATTGAAAATGAGTTCGGTACTTCCGTTTTCAATAATAAAAATCTGAAATAGATTGTTGTGTATATGAGGTTTTACTTCACCGTCGAACTGTTTTCCGATCACTCCAAAAGGATAAACATTAATTAGACCTTTAACAAACTCAATAGAGTCGTTTCCGTAAAGGCCTTCATAATATAGTTTTTTCAGCACCGTTAAATAATAAGAATTTATTCAAACAAATTTAATGAAATTAATTAAACAAATCTATTTTGTAATGAAACGGATAGTTGTATTACTTCTTTTGTGGCTGAGTGGTTACATTTTTTTTAAAATTATTGAAGCTTTGAGTAATTAATCTGTTGTTGGAGTATAAATTTCGCCTTCGTCTATTTTCAATAATGGACTACAATAAAAGGTGGGACTATTTTTTCCGAACAAAAGACCTTGCTTTTCGGAATTGTTTTGCTACTTTTTGCTTAAGCTGTTGGTTATAAATAAACCAACCTCCAATGGCTCCGATAAAACTTCCTAATGCAATATCCATAAACCTTGCAGAAATAATGATTTCCGAATTATTGCTAAAAGAACTTCCGGCTTCTGTTAATAAAATAGTCATAGGAGTTATAAAAACAACAGCCAAAGCATAGTGCCTAACAATAAGTATTTCTATAATAAACTGTAAAATAAAAATACTGATACAAATGCTTAAAGGGGTTTTACAAAACAGTAATATTGGCCAGCAAAGTCCTATGCCTACAAATGTTCCTATAATGCGGTGCACTACTCGTTCCCATACATGATACAAGGAAATACCCTGCATTACGGCAAGACAGGAAATAGGAATCCAATAGGGATTCTTCATATCGAACAAATGTCCGATAATTAATGAAATAAACATAAATAACCCAATAACTACAGATTCTATCACAGGAACTGCTTCTCCTTTTTTGATACTTATCGAAAGAGCTTGAGTAGTAATATTCTTTTTGTTCGTAAGTAAGCCATGAAACAATGCAAGCAAACAGGCTAAAATAGTACCTAAAACGATAAGTCCTATTTTTTGAGGAATGACATCAAATTTAAATGTTTGACAACTTGCCATAGAAGCAATCATAATAAAGAAAAAGCTACCGGGTGGATTCGTTCTGAAATAAGTGGTCACCCAATGGATTCCCATTGCGAATAAGCCAAATACAATGGAGGAAATATAAGCGTTAAAACTAAACCCAATTCCGACTGCAAGAGAAAGTATAAATCCAAACGAACAAACCAACATAGTTAACATCCTACTTGCCAAGGGAAGTGATGGTTGATAATACAAAATAACCAACCCACCAAGACCTGCGGATAAACCCATTTGTAGATTACCTAGGAATAATCCTAAAAAAATAGGGATACCTAAACATAAAGCAGCTAATAACGGAATATGCCAGATACGCTTACTTTCCTTTATTTTAAAAAAGTTTTTAGTCTCAGTTTTAATAAATATTTTAATATTCTCCAAAGTGTCCATTTTTTATATATTCTGGACAGTAAAGTTAAATCTTTTAAGCGTAAAACAATTTGAAATTAGAAATTCACCCTGCTGGAAAAATAATTTATTTGAGTTAAAACAACAAATCACTTGAGATTATTGAAAAATTGCAGAGGTAGATGTGCAACAACTAATAATTTATTTTAGTAACTTAGTGAAATGAATTAGCCCTTCTCTTTATTCTAAATTGACCGAAGCTGATCTTGATAATAACGGCATATTCGCCAAATAGAATTTCGTCCCCGTACAACTTAACGACAGATGATTTGCTGCCTTCTATATACTTGAAAAAAGGTAAATGCGGGTGCTGTTGTGTTACCGCCAATAAGTATTAGGTTTATCACTTTTATCGATACCGGAAATAAATATAATGTCAACATAAATTATTAAAAATGAAACATAAAATAGGAATACTCGCAGTAATTTATTGTAGTTGTTTCGCAAGTCTTAGCTTAATAGCACAACCCACATGGATAAAAACAGTACCAACTGACAAAGTCATAGAATGGCGTCGCCATATTCATCAAAACCCCGAGCTTTCTTTTAAAGAAAAGAACACCTCAGCCTATGTTGAAAAGATTCTTAAAAGCTTTGGCAATATTAGCGTACAAAAACCAACTGCTACCAGTCTACTAGGTGTTTTAAAAGGTTCGAAACCGGGCAAAACGGTTGTTTTTCGTGCTGACATGGATGCTTTACCTTTACAGGAAGAAACGGGTCTTCCGTATGCGTCTGTTGTAAAAGACGTGAGTCATGCCTGCGGTCATGATGCTCATACCGCCATGCTTCTTGGAACGGCTGCTACACTTTCTAAAATGCAAAAAGATATTTCTGGTACGGTGTATTTTTTATTCCAACATGCCGAAGAAGAAGATCCCGGAGGTGCCTTGGAAATAATCAAATCAGGTGCTTTGAAAGGCGTGGATGCTTTTTTTGGGCTGCATGTTATTCCCAATAATCCTGTGGGTCATATAGGTATTCTTCCTGTTGGTGCTGCTTCTACAACATCCGATGGTTTCTATCTTACGGTTTTCGGTAAAGGATCGCATGGTTCTATGCCGCAATTAGGAGTCGATCCTATCGTTACTGCTGCTGAAATTGTTATGGGTTTACAAACTATCGTATCGCGTAATGTAACACCGGGCGAAATGGCTGTTGTATCTATTGGTAAATTCCAATCGGGTAAAGCGTCCAATGTGATTCCTGATAAAGCTGAGTTGGCAGCATCCATTCGAACCATTAGTGATCCTACCCGTCAGTTGATTAGAACCCGAATTGAAACCATAGTGGATCATATCGCAAAGGCAAATGATGCAACTTATAAACTAGATTACGTTTTGAGTTATCCCGCGATTGAAAACGACCTCGCTCTTTCGGCTTTCGCAAAAAAGAGTGCTACTAAGGTACTGGGAGCTAACCGGGTATTTGATGCTCCGCGTATGACAGCCAGTGAAGATTTCTCTTACTATAAAGAAGTGGCGCCGGTATATTTTATGATTTTAGGGGTTGGACCTGGAGTAGCCAATCATAACCCGAAATTTAATATTGACGAAGCAGCTTTATCAAATGGAGTAAAAGCGGAAGTGCAAATTATCTTGGATTATTTAAATCAATAATAAAAACAAACCATTTATCAGAAAATTCCATTTTTGAAATTTCAATTGGCTTAGACAAATAATAATCCTAAAATGGTTTTTAATATTCACACGCTAATAATAATAATAAAATCATGATAAAGAAAATCCTTTTTTTAATTGCAGTATTTGTGTTTCAGTCACCAACAAGTGTTATAGCGCAAAAAACAAAATGGACGGTTGATTCATTACATACTTCGGTAAAATTTTCAGCTAAACATTTGGGGCTTTCACTGGTTGCGGGTCAATTTACAAGTTTTGAAGGAAGTATGATGGCGGACAAACTTGATTTTACCGATGCAAAATTCGATTTTGTTGTTACTACTAATAGTATTAATACTAATGTCGCCAAGAGAGATGAGGATTTAAGGTCTGCTAATTTTTTTGAGGTGAATAAATATCCTCAAATGACTTTCAAAAGCACTGGTATCAGAAAACTAAAAGGAGAAAATTATTTACTGACTGGCATACTGACTATCAAAGATGTCTCGAAAACAGTAACATTAAAAACGGTTTTTCACAAAGCTATAACTGATCCTTGGGGAAATACCAGAACCGGATTGCGTGCCGTTTTAACCATTAATAGATTTGATTATCACATTAATCAAAAAGAAACATTTGGCAATAATCAGTTGCAAATAGCCTCTGATATTCAGATTTTCATTGACATGGAATTAATAAAAGACAGGTTATAAACCATAATTGTAAAACCCAATGACGTTGACGACCTCATTCCAATTTGAAATGATTACTGAATTCTATTAGGTGTTGTTCGTGAAAATAAATGATAATTTGTTGATTTTTAATAAACTGTTTTGTGCTTGAGATGAATTTTTTAATGTTTTTTATTGGTCAATTAAAATTGGGATTGGGTGGTCAGTTTGATCGTTTTTTCCAGTAGAAGTTTACTCTCAGTCTGTTTTGTCTTGCAGACCAGTTTTCCATTGTCAAGCTGGTTTTTCCATCGCCTGATATTTTCAGCACTTGTTTCTAATTCCAGAGAGGCTCTTATAATATTATGATATTTATTGCTGAGCTCTACAGCCCAAAATTTGAATTCTAATGTGTAAGAGATTGCCTTGGTTTTTTTTATTTTATTCTTTTTAAACCAAAGATCTTGTGTCTCTGTGTCCACTTTTAGGAATGAACTCCACTTCTACATAACTATTAAAAATAAGTCTATAAGAACTTTATTCTGTTACAATCCCATTCCTGTACTCTTTTGGTGAAAGGCCACTTTTGCGTTTGAAAAATTTTCCAAACGCAGATTGATCCGAAAAATGGAGCTGCACAGCAATATCCTGTATCGGTAAATTGGGTTGCTTGAGCAGCAGTTTGGCTTCGCTATATAGCAACTGAAAAATGAAATCAGCTACCGTTTGTCCGCTCAATCGTTTTACAATTTGGGTTAAATGATGCGGTGTGATATGAATGGTTCTGGCATAAAATTCAACCAAATGTTCCGATTGATAGTGTGTGGCTAGTAAATTTAGAAATTGCAAAAAATGTAATTCTTCCCGAGATTGTTGTTGTGTGTCTTCTTTTGATTCTTTCCTTTCTTCAATAATATTACTCAAGTCGAGAAAATATAATCGCAATCCATTTAAAATCATCTCTTTAAAATATCGATGTTGCTCTTCAAGGATAATTTCATCTATTAAAAAAAAACGTTTTTTCAATAAATTAAAGTTGGACAGCGAAAGCTGTAGTAAAGGTGTTTTGTACATTTTTACCCCATATTTTACGCGTTTGTACAACATATCGACGGAGTACATTTCTTCGATGTAGGCGTTGTCTACATATAACAAAAGACATTTGAAATCAGTACTTATTTGGTTCATTTTAAAGAAGTGACCAAAAGATAATAACATCAAATTATGAGGTGCAACCTCATGGGTTTTAAAATTTATCTCAATCTTTCCTCTTCCACTTAAAACCAAAATAAACAAGGTGGATTTTAAATAAATATTGACGTTTAAGAACCTTTTTAATTCTTTGTATTCAAAACTTCGAATGCTTATATTGTCTGTATTTATGAGCGATTCTATAAAAATTTCAGAATCGTTCTGCATGTTGTCTTCAATAATTTTCATAGTAAACAAAGGTAATTAATATTTTAACAAATATTCAAAATAAACCAATTTATCCTTATTTCGGAATACTCCATAGAAACATTAAAAGCGGAAATTTGCACCGTATTATTAACAAATTATATAACGTATGCATAGACTAAAAGGGATTTTTTGTGTGATGTTGTGGGCGATAAGCATCCAGCAACTTTCTGCCCAAAATCAAAAAACAGCAAAGGTGGGATTAACCGATTTGTTCCAATTGGCTGACGAAAATAATCGTGAGCTTAAAATTTTGGACAATAACCTGAAAATAGCGGAAACAGCCGTAAAAGTAGAAAAGGATAAATTGCTTCCTTCTCTAGAAGCTTCTATGGCATTTAGCTATAATGGCGACGGCTGGATTACAGATAGAGATTTCAGTAATGGTTTTAGTGCGCCCATTCCAGATTTCGGAAATAATTTTGCGCTGGAAGCGAAACAGATTATTTATGCCGGAGGCGCCATTAAAACGGCTGTCGGGATGGCAAAAAGAAACCAGGATTTGAGTCAGTTGACTAAAGATAAAGTGCGTCAAAATATCCGTTTTGGCATTGCTGGCTATTATCTTGAAATAATTAAACTGGGCAATCAGAAACAAATTATTGGGAAAAATATCGCGCAAACCCAAAAGATGATTGCGCAAATCAAGGCAAAAAACAATCAAGGTGTGGCGTTGAAGAACAACATTACTCGTTTTGAACTGCAGTTACAATCATATAATTTAGGGTTGTTGAAAATAACAAATACCATTACCATTCTAAATAATGAATTGGTGAAAATGTTGCAACTTCCTGTTGGAACCATTTTAGAGTTGCACTCAGAAGATCAAGCCGTAGCAGAATTGCAAACGGCTAGCGGTGATTCTTGGAAAACATTGGCAACCAATAATTCGCCTTTATTAAAAGAAACGCAATTGCAAACCGAACAAGCAAAAAGCGGCGAAAAATTGGTGAAAACAGATAATTTACCACAGATTTTTGCCTTTGCAGGAGATTATCTTAACGGTCCTATTATGATTGAAATTCCAGTAATAGATAAGAATTTTAATTATTGGTTCGCAGGTGTTGGAATCAAATACAACATTGCGTCTTTATACAAAACTAAAAACAAACTAAAAGCAGCCCAACTTTCTACTCAAAACAGTATAGAAAACCAAGATATCGTAAAAGAGCAATTGGAAAATGATGTTCAAGCGGCATACATTCGCTATTTGGAAACTTTAGATGTCTATAAAACGCAGCTAAAAAGTGTAGATCTTGCCCAACAAAACTATACGGTAATTAAAAACAGATACGACAACGATTTGGTCTTGATTACTGAAATGCTCGATGCTGAGAATGCAAAATTAGATGCCGAATTACAAGCTACGAATGCAAAAATCAATATTCTTTTCCACTATTACCAACTTAAAAAATTAAGCGGAACGCTTTAAAATCATCAACATAAAATATATTAAAAATGAATCATAAAGCTAAAAAAAATACGTACAATGTTATTGTAATCCTGTTACTTGTTGTTGGCGTTGTATGGGTTGGCGCTAAATTTTTTCACTTCGGGAATGTAGAATATACCGAAAATGCGCAAGTGAAACAATTGATTGTTCCGGTGAACAACAGAATTCCGGGGTATATCAAAGAAATTCGTTTTGAAGAATACCAACAAGTAAAAAAAGGGGATACCTTACTTATTATAGAAGACACCGAATTCAGATATCGTTTGGCACAGGCACAAGCGGATTATAGCAATGCTTTGGCAGGAAAAAATGTAGCCAATACAAGTGTAAAAACGGCTGTAAATGACATTACAGTTACTGCTGCAGGTATAGAAGAGGTTCGTACTTTATTAAATAATGCCCAAACCGAAGACAAGCGGTATAAAAATTTATTGAATCAAGAATCAGTTACGCAACAAGAATATGATGGCGTTCACACGCGTTACTTAGCTTTAAAAGCGAAGTACGAAACTTTAAACCGTCAAAAACAAACTGTTGTTTTGGTTAAAGATCAACAAAACAATAGATTATCACAAAATGATGCCGTTATCGAATTGGCTTCTAAAGGGGTTGATTTGGCAAAATTAAACCTTTCCTATACTGTTGTTTTAGCCCCATTTGATGGGTACACTGGTAGAAAAAATATTCAGGTAGGACAACTGTTGCAACCCGGACAAACCGTTGTTGATATGATTGATGACAATACCAAATGGGTAATTGCTAACTATAAAGAAACGCAAACACATCATATTGCTGAAGGTCAAGAAGTAGAATTGGTTGTCGATGCAATGCCAAATGTAAAATTTAAAGGGATTGTAAAATCGCTATCCAATGCAACAGGTTCAAGTTTTTCTATTTTACCCCAAGATAATTCATCTGGAAACTTTGTGAAAGTAGAACAACGTATTCCAGTAAAAATCGAATTTTCTAAAGATAATGACGCACAATTAATCCAGAAATTAAGAGCTGGGATGAATGTGGAGAGTATCGTAAAATATTAATTTATGCATCATACAGGACCATTCAGCATACCGGCTGTTAATTACTTTCCTGAAAAGATAAAACCGTGGATTATTATCCTCTTTGTTATCATTTTTCAGTTTAGCGGAGGCGTATATCTAGCGACTGCCAGTGAAATGGTGGGATCGACCGATTTA
Organism: Flavobacterium sp. W1B; assembly: GCF_047344965.1. Taxonomy (NCBI): domain Bacteria; kingdom Pseudomonadati; phylum Bacteroidota; class Flavobacteriia; order Flavobacteriales; family Flavobacteriaceae; genus Flavobacterium; species Flavobacterium sp. W1B. The sequence continues at coordinate 2,870,217 of NZ_CP178845.1, read as the reverse complement.
ATGCAGGAAGATGTATTGATGGCCGGTTATGCCAGTTTAGCGGGTATGGCATTGACTTTCACTTTTATGCTGCGTTTAAAAATGCGTATCACTACAAAAGTCGCCTTCCTTATTTGTAGTATTGCTTTGATAATTTGCAATGTCATTGCTTTGTATACAACCAATATATTTGTATTGGTTGCAACCTGTTTTGTAGCCGGGATTTTCAAAATGTGGGCTACTTTTGAATGCAATTCAACTATTCAGTTGTGGATTACGCCTACTAGAGATATGCCTATTTTCTTTTGTTATATTTATCTGCTGGTGCAAAGTGTTATTTTGCTAGGTGGCGTGGGTGATTTTTATATTGTTCTTTTTTCCAGTTGGCATTATATTCACTGGTTTGTTATTGGTACTTTATTGTTTTTGGCTTTATTTACGATGTTGTTCTTTAACAACAGGCGTTTATTTCCTGCTTTTCCACTTTTTGGAATTGATTGGTTAGGTGCTTTTCTGTGGGGATTAATTTTGATGACGGTTAATTTTATCTTTGTTTATGGAGAACATTATGATTGGTGGTATTCAGAGCATATTCAAATTGCGACTGTTTTTCTACTTATTTTATTGGGATTGAATATTTACCGAGCCTCCTTTATTCGTCATCCGTTTATTAGTTTGCAAACCTTCAAATACAAAGCGGTTTACCAATCGGTTTTACTATATCTTGTGGTCGATCTATTTATTTCGCCTTCGCATTTAATCGAACATATTTATTTTGAGGCAGTGTTAGGTTATGATATGGAAAACCTGATGTATGTGAGTTGGATTGGTTGGTTAGGCGTTCTTGCAGGTGCTTTTTTTGCCTACAGATATTTTGCCCTTAAGCAACATTCGTTTAAATCTACGTTCCTTATTGGTTTTTCGGGGATTTTAGTTTACTTATTGATGATGTACTTTTTTATCGATAAAAACACCAGTAAAGAGCTTTTGGCAATTCCGTTGTTTTTCAGAAATTTTGGGTATGTTATTATCGCAATTGTATTGATTTCTGATTTGGTTAAAGTGCCGTTTCATCATTTCTTTCAAGCAATTTCGGTACAAGCTTTTATAAGTGCTGCTTGTGGTAGTGCTATTGCGGGAGCTGCATTGCTACGCGGAATGAATTATCTGTTTACTAAAAACTTTCAACTGATTTCGGCTAATATCGACCGCGTGAATTATAATTTGTTTAAACCCGAAAATGCTCATCTGGAACAAATGATACCGCAGCAAGTTTTGCTGGTTTCATTTAAGGAAATGTATGGTTATTTAGTGCTATTCGGAATCTTATTTATGGTAATCTTGATTTTGTATAAATACCCTTACTTCCCTAAAAACCTGATTTATCCCAGACTAAAAACCATTAAAAAGGTGTTGAAACTGGAAATGAGCTAAGTAATTCTTGCTCACCTATTTTCAGAAAAACATAACAGAAAGCGGAGTGAACATCACTTCGCTTTCTTTTTACAAAATTAAAAATCTAAAAATAAATACGACAATGTCCTAAAATGCTGTCGTATTCTAAAATTAAAATATGCAACAAAAACAATCTAATATAATCGAGAAAATGCATTTCGACAGTATGCCCGACAAAGACTATTATCTTACCGAGTTCAGAAACTGCTCCTTCAGTAATATTGCGTTAAGCGATTTTTCTAAGTGTAAATTTGTTGGATGTGACTTAAGCAATTGTACCGTCAGTGGAAGCAGCCTGCAGGAAGTTTCATTTACGGATTGCAAGTTAATGGGCATCATATTTTACGATGTAAACGATTTTGGTTTTTCTATCCATTGTCAAAACTGTATTCTCGATTATTGTAGCTTTGACAATAAAAAAACAAACACCAGCAGTTTTAAAGAGTGTAGAATGCACGGCGTTAGCTTTAATAGAGCCGATATTAACAGATCTAAGTTTGTAAACTGCGATCTGCTTCATGCTGTTTTTTTAGAAACCAACATAAAAGGCATCGACTTTAAAACGAATAGTAATCTTCAAATGGACCTTTCAAATAATTTGGTAAAAAAGACTAAATTTTCTCCGGAGCAGTTGCATGGGCTTTTGAGCCATTATGATATAATAATAGAATAATAAATTATGATAAAAAGCAATTCATATTATAGCGGCGAGTATTTTGACAATTTAAACTGTTCTGCTCAGTCCTATACCGATATGTCTTTTGATAAGTGTATTTTTAAGCAATGCAATTTTAGCCGATCAGAACTGGAGAATTGCGATTTCCGAAACTGTATTTTTGATAGCTGCGACTTTTCCCTCTTGAAGTCAGAAGATTCCATATTTAGTAATGCAAAGATAAAAAACAGTAATTTTCAGGGGATGATTTGGTCAGACCTGCTTTCTCCGTTCTCCGTTCAATTTGAGGATACTGATATAAGCTACTGTAGTTTTTATGGTAAATTGCTGAAAAATACTAAATTTATCAACTGTAATGCTGAACAAGCTGATTTTAGCGAATGCGATCTTTCAGGATCAGATTTTTCAGGTACCAATCTTAAAGAAGTCCAATTCAATGGTACAAAACTGAATCGTTGTGACTTGGTATCGGCTGTTAATTATAGAATTGATATACGCAACAATACTATTGATGATGCTAAATTTTCCTTTCCTGAAGCCTTGAGTTTTCTTGATGTATTAGATATTGATATTGTAAACAATACCACTTTCTTTACTTAAATATAGCAGCACGTCATATATAGTAAAATCCAATCGTGTTGACCACCTCATTCCAATTTGAAATGACTACTGAATTCTATTAGGTATTGTTCGTGAAAATAAATGATAATTTGTTGATTTTTAACAAACTGATTTGTGTTTGAGATAATTTTTAATGTTTTTTATTGGTCAATTAAAATTGGAATTGGGTGGTCAGTTTGATCGTTTTTTCCAATAGTGTACTGAGAGTGTAATATGATTTTGAGGTTTTTTTTGTTTTATTAGCTCCACCTACTGGTTTTGCAGGTTTTTTTAACTTCAAAGCATAAAAAAAACCCAATAAATATTGGGGTTTTGTGACCCTTACTGCACAATTTACAAATCATTTTATACAAGATTTGAAGAAATTAGCTATGTGGAATCCATTATAGAAAGTACAAATCTGTTTCTAGTTTTATGTAAAATTAAGCAAATGTTTTTAGAAAATCCACATCATAAATTAGGCAGGGAAGAAGTGTTTTTTTTAATTTGGAGAAACAAGTTCAATATTTAAAAAAAATAATAGAACTAAAAATTTCAGATTTGTAAACAAAATAAGAGTAAAAGTTAGGTCGCTTTTTTCTTAACTATATCTGCACATTTTATTAGGATGTCCAATCTTATTTTGATTTAATTTACGCATACAAAATTAGTATAACCTCCAACTTAAATCAATGCCAAAAGAGATACCATAGCTACCATTTTGATAAACAACAGCGGATATTTATACTTTGTTTTAAAATAAAATTCTATACTTTTTAGTCTTTGATATGCCAACATTTTCTCTAAAAATAATAACAACGGAGCAGTACTTTTCATTTGAACTGTACTGCTCCGTTGTTAGAAATCTTTATTGTATTAATGATGCCTCTAAACTAACTTCAACACTCAAAGCATTTCCAACAGGGCACATTCCTTTCGCCTTGATGGCAATTTCCTGAAATTTTTCTGCTGTTATAGCAGGGATTTTAGCTTGCAATATTAAATTGGAACGGGTAATCACGTTATTTTCCATTTCCAATGCAATTTTTGTTTCTAAGTTGTCAGCAGAAAATCCACTTTCAGACAGGATGTAACTCAATGTCATTGTATAACAAGAAGCGTGAGCAGAAGCTAACAATTCTTCTGGATTGGTAAAACTACCATCATTTTTTGCAAACGAAGGCTTAAAAGTTATGGTATCCAATTTTGAATTTTCATTGTTGAACTGTCCTTTTCCTTCTTTAAAATTTCCTTGCCAAACGGCTTTAATGTTTGATTTCATAAATTTATTATTTAATTATTGCGAATAAAGTTGAACTGAATATCAGTAAAAGAGAATGGTCAAAACTCTTAATTATAAGATATTTTGACCATTTTGATTTGATGTCCTTCACTTTTTTTATTGAAGTAAAAAACTTATTCATTACAGAGTTGCCTGTTCTTTAATATCGGCCCTGTCAAAATGAGCTCGTTTTTCAATAATTTTACCGTCTTTGATAGTCAGCCACATCATTAGAGAAATACGAATATTATTTCCTTTCGGCTCAATTCCCATCAGTGGATTTTTATTATGTTTACCTTCGTGAATCATATAAACGGCTACTTTATCACCTTCTGCAATAAGATCTATAACCTGAAAAGAGAACTCTTCAAACGCATCAAAATTTTTCTTTTCTGATGCTACAAATCCTTCGGCTCCAGGAATGCGGTGATCTACCTGATGGTAAAAGTTAAAATCGTTATGCAAATAGTTACTGGCTGTGTTGTAATCTTCATTATTTACAGCAACATAAAAATCACGTACTAATTGCTTGTTTTGTTCTATATTATTTCCCATTACAAAATTATTTTTTCTCCATCATCTGGAATGATTATACTATTGCTAATTGATTTTTTGTCAACAAATTCTTTTAACTCTTTTCTTGAAAGTGTATTATGGTAAACCCCTTCCATATGTACTACCACTATTTTTGCTTTTGGTGCAGCTTGATGTGTGCGATAGATATCTTCACTATTCATAACTAATTGATCACCAATAATAAATCGATTATCACCGCCATTTACCACGATTACTTCGGGTTTGTATTTATTTATTGTTTTTTCAACTTCCTCGTACCAAACCGTATCTGCAGCAATATAAAGTGTTTGTTCTGACGGATGCTGCATAATCATTCCACATACATGACCTGCAACCTTAAGAATAAATCCTTTACCGTGTTGGGCTTTAGTTCTGCTCAATTTAATACCACCAAAGTTTGAATTTTCACCCAAAATTTCAAGATTGGTAAATCCTAATTGGCTTATTACTTTTTTATCATTTTCATCTTGAAGAAAAATTTTAATATCTTTTGGCAATGCCTTTTCTGCCGCTTTATCCCAATGATCAAAGTGAAGGTGTGATAAAAAAACAAAATCAATATCTTTAATAATTTCCTCAATTGAAATTGGAAGTTCATGCAGTGGATTTCTTTTCCAACTCCAGTTTTTTGAGGGCATTGGCCCTGATGGTAATTCTCCTTTTTTAGAAAACATCGGATCAACCAACATTTTCTTTCCGCCGTAGTCAACGACCATTGTGGCATTTCTTATCAGATGGATATTCATAATTTATGTGTTTAATTATAATAAAAATTTACAATTCATTTTATTTTTTTATACTACCAATAGTTAACGGTTAACTACCATTTTCATATCGTGTATTTAATAAAAACACATCAATGAATATCCTAACACCAAGATGGTTAGTCGGTCTTTTATAATGAAGTGATTTAAACTTTTAGCAAATAAAAAAAGTTTAAATCACTTCGATAGTAATGTTATGCTTTTAGAAAATCTTCTGTACTTTTTATTTCAGCAAAGAAAAATGCAAGTGCTGCTAAAAAGGCGTGGTGTACATCATCCGCGCTAACCTTTTTTCCGTTAATTTCCAAATCTTTTGCTGCACAAGCATCTCCGATAACCGTACATTTATAACCAAAATCGAATGCTGATCTTGTTGTTGAATCCACACACATATTCGTCATCATTCCTGTAATCACTACTTCAGTGATATCATTTTCTTTCAAATAATCCAAAAGTCCCGTTTCTCTAAAACTGTTTGGATAATATTTTTGAAAAACTTTTTCTCCGTCAAGCGGTTTTACGTTTTCGTGTATTTCAATCCCTTTTGTTCCTTCTACAAAAATTGGCATTGCTTCAGGATTAGCGGATACGTGTTGGATGTGTGCAATTGGTAAATTGTTGGCTCTAAAATGCTCCAATACTTTACCCGCATTTACACTTGCTTCTACAGCATTTTCCAATGTAATGTTTCCACCTTCAAAATAATCGTTTTGTATGTCTATGATAATTAACGCTTGCTTGCTCATAATTTTTTTGTTCTTAAATTAATATTCAAAGTTACTGTTTCATTAAAAATCAAAGGATACCAAATCGTTATCAATAACTACCATTTTGATAACCTCTAAAAGATTAAATCAATCTACTCTTTATTATTAGGCATCCCATAAGCATCTGCTATCAATTTCGTAGAATGCAATATTCCTTCGAGAGAATGCCCCAAGCTGGCAATCATCAATTCATCTGCTCCTGAAGCTTTTTGAAATTGATTCAATCGATTGACTACTTGATCGGCCGTACCTTGTATTATTTTTTCGTTCCAGCTTTCTAAAACATATCTTTCCGATTCGCTGTAAACATAACTTTTCAATTCTTCAGGAGAGGGAATAACATAAGATTGACCGCTCATCATTCGCAACATACTATGAGAAAAAGAACGTGTTTGTATTTGTGCTTCTTCTTCACTATCTGCTGCAAATACAGAAAAACAGGCAATAGTATGTGGTTTATCCAAAACATCCGAAGGCTTGAAATTTTTTCTATAAAGTTCAAATGCTGCTAACAAATTCTCTGGAGCTAACTGCGCTGCAAAAGCAAAAGGTAATCCAAGTTTACCAGCTAATTGTGCAGAATATCCCGACGAACCCAATAACCATAAAGATGGACTATGAAAAGACCTTGCTATTCCATTTTCACGATCTTGTCCAGGCCCAGGAACCGCAAAAACTTTGTCTTTATACGGGTGACCTACTGGAAAATCATCATCCAAAAAATGCATCAATTCAGTTACTTGGGCAGGGAAATCTTCTTCTCCAAGAAGGTTACGACGCAATGCTTGTGCTGTAAATCCATTGGTTCCTGGAGCACGTCCTATCCCTAAATCGATGCGCCCAGGAGCCATTGCCTGAAGCATACCAAATTGCTCGGCAATCACTAAAGGAGGAAAATTAGAGAGCATCATTCCGCCAGAACCCAAGCGAATTTGTTTTGTTTCACCAATAAGCCTAGAAAGCAACATAGCAGGTGATGAAGTGGAAACTGCGGGCATAGCGTGATGCTCAGCTACCCAGTAGCGGGCAAATCCTCTTTGATCCGCCAATTTTGCTAGTTCAATACTATTGTTAATACCTTGAGTTGCAGAATAGCCTTTGCCTGTGGTTGCTACATCTAAAATCGAAAGAGGCACAGGTGTATTACCTTGTTTAGTAACAACTTCGAAACCTGATTTTTTATTTTGTGTAGTATCTATATCTTTACTTTTCATAATTTGTAATTTAAATTATTTTACAAAATTACTTTAGAAAAAAAGAGTGTAGCCTACCAAAAAATAGTTAATACCTACCGTTTTGATAATTCAAAGACTATTTATTTTTAGCTTATTAAACAATTCAAAACAAAAAAAGTTTACGATAGATTATACATCTTAAAAAAAATAGCGATTAAAGCCTAAACTTTAACCGCTATTGATTTGATCCTATTGTTTTCTAGTAGAAGAATATAAATACATCATTATAACATTGCAAACTTCTCTGTTTATTCTACCCAACATTTGCAAATGAGTTTTTTATTTTCTTCTGTAATTACAGTTTTATAATTTCACCGTCTTGAGGAATGATTAATTTGTCTTCCGTTATTTGTAATACTTCCGCTTTATTCTTTAAAATACTTCTGGTCGTGAAGCAATGGTCTAAGGCATCCATATGAACCGCTATCACTTTTGCTTTACCACTTTCGCCTATTAAAGTCATTGTTTGGTCTTCATCTAAAATAATTGGGATAAGACCGAAACTTCTAATCATCGCACCACCAGAATTAACAATAATATAATCGGGATTAAACTTTTTAATAGTATTTAAAACATTATCTGTCAGAACCGTATCTCCAACAAGGTAAATGGTAGGTTGGTTTTTTGCCTGAAATATAAAACCAGATGTTTCACCCATTTGCTTCAAAACAGCACCAGTACCGTGCTGTCCGTCTACGCGAGTAATTGTAATGCCATTCCATACTTTCTGATCTTGTAAAACAGTTGCATTGATAAAACCTTCTTTTATGAAGAAATCTTTATCTGTAGGAGGCATAATTAATTCTATCGATTTACTAAGTGCCGAACTTGCTGGTTTATCAAAATGATCTTCGTGTGTGTGCGTCACCACAACCAAATCAATATTTTTAATAATATCTTTTACGGGCATTTTCAACTCAACTGTTGGATTCTTTGCAATCCCTGCCCAAGAATCTATAGCGCCTTTTTTAGAAAACATTGGATCCACAAGAATCTTTTTTCCCGCATAATCAATAACCAATGTCGCATTTCTAACTAATTGTAACCTTGCTTCATTTGATTTTGTCTGACCAAAAGATAAGGCTGAAGACAGCATAAATGCTATCATTAAAAAAACTTTTTTCATATTCAATTTTACATTTTAAATTATAAATGCAAATTTCAAGATTTAAGTCCATTGAAAACCTACCAAAAAACAGTTAAGAACTACCATTTTGATAATCCAATAGAAATTCACTTGTAGTTACACCTGTTTGATTTTTAAAAAAACGCATCAAATGATTGGGTTCTGAAAAATTCAATTCGGATGCAATTTCAGAAACTGTAATTTCGGAATGGATCAAATAATTTTTAATTTCAAAAAGTAAACGTTGCTTGAGCAAATGAGTTGCTGTGACATTAAAATGTGTTTTAACGGCTTTGTTCAATGTAATTCGGCTCACATTCAACTGATGGGTATAAAATTCAATTCGTTGTTCCGTTTTAATGTGTTTTTCTAAAAGTTGTTTGAAAAGAAAAGCATAATTCCCTTCGGTTTTTTCTAATGAAAGTTCATATTGTTGGGCGTATTGTCGATTTAATTTTTGCAATATATAATAAACTAGAGAGCGAATAATATGTACGCTATCTGGTTTTGTGATAAACAATTCTGTTTTAATTTCGGTAAGGAATTCACAATATTTTGCTATAGTTTCAGCTGTAGTTGAAAAATACAAAGGACATTCTAACTGATAAAAATACAGTAAACGGTAGGTAAATAATTTATCGGCAAAAAAGTCATTCATAAATTCTTCTTGAAATATGAGAACGGTAAAATCAAGATCATTGCCTTCTAATTTCCATTGTCGCTTTTGGAATGGCGAAATAAAAACAATACGATTATCCGAAATTTCAATCTGCTTTTGATTTAAAATTAAAGTTCCTTTGCCTTTTTTGAATATAATAATTTCAAAATAATCGGTATTGTAAACTTCCGAATGTGTATAACTATTTTTTACTTCATTATAAGGTAATACGTTTATAAAAAAGTCAACACCACATTCTGTTTTATGGAATTTAATTATTTTCATAGCTATTTTTTGTTCTTAAAGTTACATTCTTGGTTTAAAAATAAGCTTTCTTTATTAAGTTTTTTTTAAAATTATACTTTTTACTTCTGTAAAGGTTAAATTAAATTCTGCAATTCAAATTGAGCCAATTGATCTACAATCGGTAAGGTTTTTACTCCCATTTTAGTTGAACTTTATTGTACTTTAGGCGGAATTTGGGGATATACCTTTTTACTGACTAATTTATGTTCGACAAGTCTATTTAATTCCTGTATTAACATTTTTTCGCTGATCCCTTTTACAGATCTTTTTAATTCTCCATACCTTGCCACATTTTCGTTGATTTGAAACAGTTTATTGTTGTTAAGATGAACGCATTGGAATAGGTATAATCGTGAGGAGGAGTACCTAAAAGTACTTCTACAGCATCTTCTAATGTAAAAATAAAAGCATTCAAAAGTCAGTTTAGAGGGGCAAGGAAAATAGATTTCTTACCATTCAGATTATCTATTTTTTTGGATAATGCCCGACTTTTGAGACTGATCTGGTTTTTGTCCAGTCAAGGTAACTTCAATAAATATCCAAACCACTTTACATATATAAGTTTAAGCTTGTTAATTATTAAAAAAAAAAGGTATAAAAAAAGCTCAATTCATATTGAATTGAGCTTTTTATTTTGTGACCTCGACTGGAAATAAATCTTAGATGTAATGTGTTGTAAATCAATATATTTTTTCATGTGTTGGGAAGTTTATGGGAAGTAACCCTTATGATTTGTATTCAGTTACATTAGTTAATTTTTTTTCTCCATCAATAAATTTAATATAACCATATTGGAGTTTTCTAAATGGAGAAGATAGGGACTGAAGTATAATGTTTAAATATTCTATATTTATATCTTGTTGTATTAGCTTCGATAATTCTGCCCCTACTTTTGTAAATTTGTATATTTTTATAGTCTTATTTGATGCGCTTTCTTCAGTTTCCATTAATATTCCAAGTTCTCCATAGTCGAATACCTGAATATGCTTCTTTCCTATACCATGTAATGTAAGTCCTAGATTACTGTCACTAGATATTAGACCTAACTCAGCTAATAGTAAAATGTCTAAATATTTAATATTAAACTTGTTAATTAGGGAGTCTCTGTCTAGATTCGGTATGAAAGTGTTAGTACTTGAAATGATTTTGAGCTGGCATATTTTAGTAAAGATTTCAGCTTCTTCTTTGGAAAGATTTTTAAGTAATTCAATGGCTCTTAAAGAAAAAGATTTGGGTTGTTTGATTTCACCCGCAAGTATTCTTCCCCATAGTTTTTGCATGTCTTCATCAGAAATGTCTTGAGCAATATTGAAGAATCTTGTTATCCAGTCTGATTCAACTTTTTCGTCTGAAACTTCATTTTCGACATTTAGTTGGTCGGCAGCAACTTCAACAATGTTATCAATATTAAATTGTTTCCTAGTTTCTTGATAAATAATTCTATTTTGAATACGCTCGGTTAGTTCTAAATCAATTAAAGTACTTTCTACATTTGCAATTGCTTTTGCTTTTGAAATGACAGCGATCTCATACGCTTTTGCATCGGCTTCCTTTCTTATTGCTCTTGGTCGATACAATGTGCCAACACCGCTTTGAATAACCTCAAGAAGTTTTTCAAGTGGTTTGCCTTCAAAAGATATTAAACTAAGTTTATTTTCCATTACATATAAATTTTATATTAATTATTGAGTTTATTTTGCTTTCCACTAAATATGTCAGGGAAGTTTATGGGAAGTGAAATGATATACGTATCTATCATAATTTTTAAAATAAAGTTTAAGTAATTGACTATTAGTGATTTGAAAAGCGAGTTGGAAGAATGTTTGAATCCTAGTACTAAACAAATAAATCCCTATATATCAAGTATATAGGGATTATTCGTTTTTAAAAGTGACCTCGACTGGATTCAAACCAGTAACCTCTTGAGCCGTAATCAAGTGCGCTATTCAGTTGCGCCACGAGGCCTTAGCATTATTCACTTAGTAACTATTTTGATAGTTGTTCGGTGAACGTGTTTGCGGGTGCAAAGATAGAGATAAATGTGTAATTTGCAAGCGTAAAATAGAATAAAAATAAAAAAAAATGGAGGTAGGAAATTATATGCATGATATTCAGTGATTTCCAAAATAAATAATTTTATTTAAAGCTAGTATTCCTTTTATAATTGGTCTTTTTTTACTCTATCATGATGTTTTGCCTATTACTACAACGCACGGCTTGTTACATAATATCGGTAGCCGATGATGGCCATCTGCCACTTTTTGGCTTTGGACAAGTCCAATTGTTGTTTGCTAAAGCTTGGCAAAATAAGTTTATTGATTTGGGCTAAAATTTTAAACATAAGTTTGTTGTTTTGGGCAAAGATATAAAAAAAGACGACCTTGATAGAGACCGTCTTTCTTTCGATTTTGATTGATGATGATTTGATGTTATTTAGAGCTGTTTTTTTTTGCGAGTTCTATATCTCTTTTGGCTTGTTGCGCGTCTTTCTTGGCTTGCTCAACATCTCTTTTGGCTTGTTGCACATCTTTCTTGGCCTGCTCAATATCTCTTTTTGCTTGTTCTACATCTTTCTTGGCTTGCTCGATATCTCTTTTGGCTTGTTCTACATCAAGTTTAGATTGATTAACATCATTTTTACTTTTTGTAATTATTTCAATCGTTTTTCTATCCACATTAGATTTATTAATATCCATTCTTTCAATTAAGTAGGGGTTTAGATTGTCTAATTCTGTTTGGTTAGATTTTATACCATCAATATAAATTTCAGTTTCGACAGGAATCCCATTCGTACTATTTCTAATGATTTTAATTGTTCTGCTTGTTTTACTGGTTTGCTTATTATTTAAGTTTGTTGGGTCTGTTTTTTCTAAATTTAAATTTGTCATGTTGACTCCTGAAATTATTAATTTTTTATCATCAGTTATTTCATTAGAACTTTTGCTTATAATTTTGATTATAGATTTCGCCCCTTTTTTATTAACATCCATAGTGGCAATGTCAGAAGGATCTAAATCATCCATTTCTGATTTGCTTACTTTTTTCCCATCGATATAAATTTCAGTAAGATCATTTATATTTGAAGGTTGAATTTCTATGACCTTTTTTTTCTTAACAGTGTCATTAAGATCTGTTTTATCAATTTTCACAACTTTAAGTTCAATTTCATCGGATTTTTTCTCTTGGGCAATAACTTCAACTTGAAATAGTAGCACAAAGGCAATGAGTGCCGGTAATATTGAAAAATACTTCCAATAATTTCTCTTTTTTGATTGATTTTTGTTTAACATAACGATTCGTTTTTTGATTAATGATTGATAAAAATGATTGGTGATGGCAACACAATTTTCATGTGTTGTTATTTTTAAAAGCGTGATTTGATAGGCTTTTTTGTCAGATATTTTCTTTGAGGCTTCGCTATCAGCTATGAATTCAAGATTTTGTACGATGGCTTTTTTGTAAAACCAAACCACAGGATTGAACCAGAATACAGTGCAAAATAGTCTTGAAATCAGGACATCAACCGTATGATTTTGTTCGCTATGTACTTTTTCATGTTCTAAAATAGCTTCTAGTTCAGACTTGCTGTATAAGGACGAGTTATATACAATAGTTTTAAAGAAAGAGAAGGGAGCTACATTGGCTGTTAAATCAATAAACTTAAAATCGGCTTGCTGATGAATTTTTTTGTTCTTTAAAATTTTGGTTAAACTATAAAAATCCAAAAGGAACAGTATTAAAAAGAGTGTCAAACCTATGGCATAGCCAATAATCAAAACCCAATACCAATTGATTTCGAAATCATTATTTTCAATAGGAGCACTACTAGGAATATTGGACCAATTTATATTTGCCGGACTTGGATTGACCCAAACGATCTTTGTAAAAACAACAAAAGGCAATAGAACCGAACTAATTAATCCAGCCAATAAAAACCAGCGGTTAGCGGTAAAAAAGGTCTCTTTTCGCAGCATAAAATGATATGCTAGAAAGAATAGGATCAATAGTCCGCTTGATTTGATTAGGTAAATAGATAGTGTATCCATTAATTTGCTTTATTGAAAGTGCTGCTTTTTAAGATGGCACAATTTATAGTTTATTTATAAAGGGCTATTTTGTTTCTTTGGGGTTCTCAATCATCTCTAAGATTTCGCGAAGTTCTTTTGCTGTTATTTTTTCTTCTTTTGCAAAAAAGGAAACCATGTTTTTATACGAACTATTGAAATAATTGTCAATAGCGTTGCTCATGAATTTTTTTCGATAATCTTCGATGCTTACAATAGGAAAGTACTGATGGGTATTTCCAAATGCATTATGAGATACATATCCTTTTTCTTCCAAGTTGCGTACTATGGTAGAAAGGGTGTTATAGTGAGGTTGGTCTTCGGTGATTTCTGCCATGACTTGTTTCACAAAAGCTTTTTTGAGCTTCCATAAAATGTGCATGATTTCTTCTTCTTTGTTGGTTAACTTTTGCATTGTTGTAAATTTATTATTCAAACTTACAACTATATTTATAGTTACGCAACTATAAATGTAGTTTGTTAACTATAAATTAAGTTTTAATGCTAGTAAGACACAGAAAATTATTTGCTTAAGTCAGTAAAAGCAATAAATAAGGGAGTCTTTTGTTAGGGTGATTTATATTGGATTGTTTTCCAATTTCAATAATTTTTGGATCCAAATGCAACATACCACGGCCAATAAGCCAAAAGTTCCCATTACAAACCAGTTGATTTGATAACCAAATTGCGCAATGATTTCCATTCCCATTTTTGAACTCAGGATATGAGCCAAACTAAAACTCATGGTATAAAGCGCCATATAGCGTCCTTCATGTCCTTTGGAAGCTCTACTCATGGCAAAAGCATTCGAAAAAGGAAACGAAAATATTTCTCCGACAGAAATTATAATCATACTAATGACTAAAATTCCTGCCCAAACATTAATCAACAAGCTATAGAAACTGACAGCCATCAAGAATGTGCCCCAAAGGATTATTTTTAGTTTTTGAACTTTCTTTCGCTCAAAATAGCTCACAATAGGCATCTCTAATGCAAAAATCAGCAAGCCATTCAAGGTCATTAATAAACCGGTTTGAAATTCGGTTAAGGCAAATTTCTCGCTGTGGTATAAAGGTAAAGTGGTAAAAAGTTGGAAGAAAATCATGGCACCTATAAAGCTTACAAACAGAAAAATCCAGAATATTTTATCTTTAAAAACTGAAGCAGCTTCTAAGATAGTATTGTGCGGATCCTGATTAGAGGCTTTTTTCTTTTCTTTTACCAGCAAAGCAAAAAGCAGTATCGATACAATACAAGAAGTACCATCTATCCAAAACAAGCCCTTGTAACCAATTCCCATAATAATTAATCCGCCTAAAGCGGGTCCAGCTGCAAATCCAAGGTTAACTGCCAGTCGGACAAGAGTCAAGGAACGCGTTCTATTTTCGGGTTTCGCATAAGCACCAAGCGATACAAACATAGCCGGTCTAAACATATCGGCCAAAGTCATAATGCTAAACATTCCCAAACACAAGCCCCAAAAACTCGTTATATATTGTAAAATATAAAAGAAAATTCCGCTGCTAAACAAGCTAAAAACCATCACTTTATAAAACCCGATTTTATCAGACAGTTTTCCTCCAAGCCATGAACCCAACATAGAGCCCAGTCCAAATGCAACCATGATCCAGCCCACTTCTCCATAGGTAAATTGTAAATCCTCTTTTAAATATTTGGATAAAAAAGGAAGAACCATAGTTCCAGCTCGATTGATAAAAGTGATAAGGGTAAGAATCCAAATTTCTCTAGAAAATCCTTTGAAATTATTAATATAGCGACTAAAAGCAGTTTTGAACATCACGTAAATTTATATTTTGCAAATTTACAAAGTTTTTTAGGAGCTTTTTCCAGCTATTCGTTTCAATCTTATATTTTTTTAAAGAAAAAAATATAAGGATTTTTACTGCTATCTGGGCTAGGATTCAGTGCAAAAGAGATAGCTATTTTAGTCTGAAGGAATTTATCTTCAGCAAAACTTAATTGTTTGATGCTTCTAAAAAGCATTTGCTTTGGCTTTAAGCCTCTAAATGCGAACTATGTTTTGCAAAACATTAACTTTGTGGCTTTATAACTTTTACGCTATTTTTGCAAAAAAAATATACAAATGAGAACCATTCTGCTTTTTGTTTTTTTAGTGCAATTGAATTTTGGCTTTGCCCAGGAAAAATTTGATGTTACGTCAGTAACTAAATTTCAAACGGACTTAAATTCCGAATATGCTGATGCTAAAACGAGTCCTTTGATGGCGGAAGATTTGGCCACATTCAAAAGCCTAGATTTTTATCCAATCAACGAAAAATTCTTTGTCACGGCTAAATTTATCCGAACAAAAAAAGAAAAACCGTTTGTGATGAAGACTACTGGCGATAAAAAGCCAGTGTATGTTAAATACGGCGAGGCCCATTTTATTTTAGACGGTAAGGATCTTAAACTTAATATTTACAGAAACATTGCGCTTTCTAAAAAGAAGGAATATAAAGACCATTTATTCTTGCCTTTTTCGGATCTGACTTGCGGTAACGAAAGTTATGTAGGTGGGAAATATATTGATTTAAAAATTCCTAAAGGAAATACCATAACTATCGATTTCAATATTTCATACAATCCTTATTGTGCCTATAATCACAAATATTCTTGCCCAATTGTCCCTTTGGAAAATGATTTGAATATTGCAATAGAAGCCGGAGTGAAAAAATTTCATGATTAATGGAATTCTTTAATTTTCATACTCATAAATTCACGAACCAAGCTAATATAAAGGAATTAGTAAATCAATACCCGCAGGACTTTGATGATACAATTCCGACATATTCCATTGGAATTCATCCTTGGTATATAGTTGAGGATCGGATTGAAGCCGATTTGAAAATTATCGAAAATAAATTACAAAAAACTAATTGTCTAGCCATTGGCGAGTGCGGATTGGATAAAAGGACTGAAATCCCGTTGAATTTGCAACAAATGGTTTTCGAGAAACAATTGCTTTTGGCCGAAAAATACAATAAACCGATTGTCGTTCATTGTGTAGCCGCATTTCAGGAAGTAATCGAAATTAAGAAACGGTTGAATATTAGTGTCCCCATGATTATTCATGGTTTCTCAAAAAATCAACAAGTAGCTAAGCAATTAGTAGATAATGGATTTTATATTTCATTTGGGAAATATTTATTGAGAAATCCAGAGTTGAAGGCAGTTTTTCAGAACGTTCCCGATAACCGCTTTTTTCTGGAAACAGATACGATAGAAGAAACGATTGGCGAAGTGTATACTTTGGCCGCAAAATATAAGAATACAACAGTAGCGAAATTACAACAGCAAGTTGCAATTAATTTTGAGGCTGTTTTTAACAGATAAAAAAATTACCGAATTAACGAATAAACTTTAATCATGGCAGAATGGACAGAGCGAGCAGAGCTTTTATTTAAAAAAGAAGGCTTAGAAAAATTACAAAACGCAAATGTTTTAGTGGTAGGTCTTGGTGGTGTAGGATCCTTTGCTGCCGAATTTTTGGCCAGGGCAGGAGTGGGCAAGATGACTATTGTAGACGGAGATGTAGTAGATATAACAAATATAAACAGACAATTGCCAGCTTTGCACTCTACCGTAGGACAACCCAAAATTACCGTAGTAGGAGACCGATTAATGGATATTAATCCCGAATTAATATTGATAAGAGTACAAGAGTTTCTTTCGCCTGAGCGTGCGTTTGAAATTGTTACTGATGAATTTGATTATGTTTTGGATTGTATTGATAGCGTGACTCCAAAACTAAATTTAATTATTGGAGCCAAGCGAAAAAGAGTGAAAATTATCTCAAGTATGGGGGCCGGAGGAAAGATGGAAGCCTCTAAAGTAAAAGTGTCCGATATCAGTAATACTGTAAATTGCTTTTTGGCCAAAACGATCCGAAGACGCTTAAAAGAGGCTAAAATAGATAAACTAAAAGTCGTTTTTTCATCAGAAATCCAAGACGACGCCAGTTTAAAAATGACAGATGGTTCTAATTATAAAAAATCATTTTATGGAACCAATAGTTATATGCCAGGATTATTTGGTCTTTATGCCGCTGAGACCGTGATCCGTTATTTATTGAAAAAGTAAGTCTATTGCTGTTTTCAGATCCTAGAATAAAAAATAATTTTAAATATAAATTTCAGAACTAAAATAATGATACAAACAGTAATTTTCGATATGGATGGAGTAATAGTTGATACGGAGCCCGTGCACCGTTATGCTTATTTTCAACATTTTGAAGAATTAAATATTCCGGTAAGCAATGAGTTGTTTTCCACATTTACCGGAAACTCTACCCGTAATGTGTTCCAGAATTTAAAGGCAATTTTTAATTTGGAAGAAGATGTTGAAGATTTAATCCAAAGAAAAAGAACCATTTTTAATGATGCCTTTGACAACAAAGCCGATTTAGAATTATTGGAAGGCGTAGAAAAACTAATCAAAGAATTCCATGAAAAAGGGATGCAATTAATTTTAGCTTCTTCGGCTTCAAAAGTAACAATAGATCGTGTTTTTAGACGTTTTAATTTACATCAATACTTCAGTCATATTGTAAGCGGCGAGGATTTTCCAAAATCAAAACCCGATCCGGCTATTTTTGTACATGCTGCTTCTTTATCAATTGCGCCAAAAGAAAATTGCATCATAATTGAAGACAGTACTAATGGAGTGAAAGCGGCTAAAGGAGCCGGAATTTTATGCGTGGGTTACAATAGTTTCCACTCGAAATTGCAAGATTTATCGGATGCGGATTTGATAATCAACCATTTCGATGAATTAAATTTTGAAAAAGTAGCTCAATTCTGATTTGGGTATTATTAAAAAATTAACAATTATGAATATTTGAATTTGTAAATTTGAAAAAAAATAAAAAAAATAATATGAAAAAAGTACTTATTTTATTAGCGGTTATTATTGCAAATTTTACCATTGAAGCCCAGGTAAAAACGCCCGAATCAAGTCCGAAGACAACCATAAAACAAGTTGTTGGTCTAACGGATGTAGAAGTTGTATATTCTAGACCTTCTGCAAGAGGAAGAGCTGTTTTTGGTAATTTGATTCCTTTTGGGAAACTTTGGAGAACCGGTGCCAATGAAAATACGATTATTTCTTTTAGTGATGACGTAGTTATTGATGGTAAGACATTAAAGAAAGGAAAGTACGCTTTATATACTATTCCAAATATTCAAAGTTGGGAAGTAATTTTTTATAAAACAACTGATAATTGGGGAACACCACAAGAATTTAATGAAGCAAATGTGGCTTTGAGAGCTACAGTAAAAGAAGAAGCTTTGCCTAAGGCGGTAGAAACTTTTACCATTGGATTCAGCCGATTAGATACTGATTTTGCTTATTTAGAGATCTATTGGGAGAATTCGTATGCTGCTTTGAAATTTGAGGTACCTACTAAAAAGACCGCGATGGAAAGCATAGAAAAGGTATTGACAGGCCCATCAGCAGCCGATTATTTTTCTTCTGCCCAGTTCTATTATTTGGCTAATATGGATGTCAATAAAGCAAGAACTTATATTGATAAAGCATTGGAATTGACTCAGAACAAACCCTTTTATTATTTGCGATTAAAATCTTTGATCCAAGCAAAACAAGGCGATAAAAAAGGCGCTATCGAGACAGCTAAATTGTCGCTTGCTGCTTCTGAAGCTGCCGGGAATCAAGATTATGTAAAAATGAATAAAGACAGCATTGCTGAATGGAGTAAATAATATTCTTATATTATAAATAAAGAAATCCCGTCTTTCTTAAGGTTAGACGGGATTTTTTATTGGTTCCAAGAATAGTTAAAACTGCATTTCGTTTTAGCTTTTAATAAAGTTTATTATCCAAGATCGAAGATTTTCAGTCTGTCTAATCATATTAGTTTAGTCGTTTAATACTACTTTTTGTTTTCTGAAAACAGTCCATTCCAGTATCGAGGAAAGTACTATTGTAAGTAAGGCTCCAATGAAATTGAGCCATAAATAGCCTAGTTTTTCTTCCCCACTTGGGAAAATAGCAATAGCGTAATAGTAAATGATAAAAATGGTGATTTGGCTGACAAGCGCACTATAAAAAATAGACTTGGCTTTGACGTGTTTTATATAAAATCCTACCAAGAAAATCCCCAATACCGTTCCATAGAAAATCGATCCGATGATATTTACCAATTGGATTAAATTTTCAAACAGAGTCCCGACACAAGCAAAAAGTATGGCAATAATTCCCCAAAACAAAGTGAAAAATTTTGTGGCATTTAAATAATGTTTATCTGATTTTTCTCCTTTTACATTGCGTTTGTAAATATCGATTGCCGTAGTAGAAGCAAGGGCGTTAAGTCCAGAAGCGGTTGATGACATTGCTGCCGATATAATTACCGCCAATAATAATCCGATAAGTCCTTTGGGTAAGTAATGCAAAATGAAGTGAAAAAAAACATAGTCTTTATCATTCGTTTCGCTACTGCTATCCGCTTTCAAAATAATTTCTTTGGCATGATCCCTTAAGTCTTTTTCTTTTGTTGACAGGGCAACTAATTCTTTTCGCAAAATCGGGTTGTCGTAATCTTGGTTAAGTTGATCGATATACAAAAGGTTGATCACTTTTTTTTCCTCAGAAAGACTGTCTAATTTCTTTTCTAAAAGATCATACTCCCCTTTATATTGAGATTTCTCTATGGCAACTTTATTATTTGGATTAAAATTTAACGGAACTGGATTGAATTGAAAAAAAACAAAAACCATAACTCCGGTAAGTAATATAAAAAACTGCATTGGCACTTTTAAAAGGCCATTCATGATTAATCCCATCTGACTTTCGCGAACAGATTTTCCGGATAAATAGCGTCCCACTTGAGATTGGTCAGTTCCGAAATAGGCAAGAGCCAGAAAAAATCCGCCAGTGATTCCACTCCACAAGGTGTATTTTTCTTCGGGATCTGTTGAAAAACTCACAATATCCATTTTATCATTTGCCCCAGCAATATGCATGGCATTGCTAAATGTCATATCATTTGGTAAAAAATGTAAAATCAGGAAAAAAGTGATTAACATTCCAGACATAATCACAAACATTTGTTGTTTTTGGGTAACATTTACCGCTTTGGTTCCACCTGAAAAAGTGTAGATTATTACCAATACACCAATGATAATGTTCATGTAAGTAAGGTTCCAACCCAATAAAGCCGACAAAATGATAGCCGGAGCATATATTGTTAATCCCGTTCCCAATCCTCTTTGAAACAAGAAAAGGACTGCGGCAAGCGAACGAGTTTTTAGATCAAAACGTTTTTCGAGATATTCGTATGCGGTATAAACCTTATACTTATGATAAATAGGAATAAATGTCAAACAGATTACGACCATAGCAATAGGCAATCCGAAGTAGAATTGTACAAAACCCATTCCGTCATGATAGGCTTGTCCGGGCGTAGATAAAAAGGTTATGGCACTGGCTTGAGTAGCCATAACAGATAATCCTACGGTATACCAAGGCGTTTCGTTACTACCAAGAATGAAGTCTTCTACACTTTTACTTCCTTTTGTTTTCCAAGCTCCATAAATTACAATAAATAATAGGGTAACTATAAGTACAATCCAATCGAATAGCTGCATATTTTAAGAGTATAATTTCATTATTAGATAAAAGAGCGTAATATATATGACATTAGCCATTAGTACCCAAGTATAACTTTTCTTCCAAGGGTTTGTTTTTTTAGTTTCCATATTGTGATTGTTTTATGGTTTTAGTTTTTGAGCAGGAACAGTTGGCGGTGTTTCTAACGAAATTATATTTGATAATAATCGATATGCTCCCGAAACGCCTTCTGGTAATTCCCTAAATAAACTCAGCCCGGTATAAATATAGTGCCCTTTTCCATAAGGCGCTACAAGTAAAGCACCTTTTTTCGGACTTTCGCCTTTGTCATTGGAAGATAAAATAGGAGTGAAGGCTTTATCAAATTCATTGGGATAATACAAACCTTGTTCTTGCTTCCAACCTTCAAAATCTTTAGAAGTGATTTTGTTGGGATAATTCATAACGGGATGATTTGGCGCTAAAAAACGTACTTCAGCATTTTCTTCAGTTACCCTATCATTTGAAATTTTTAATGGATATGGAGCAATATTTGTCGAAATGATTGTATTTGGCGTATTGTATTGCACTAACATTGTTTTTCCACCTTTTACAAAATCAAAAAGAATACTTTGTTTGTTAGCCAATTCCGGTACGGTATTATAAGCCCTTACTCCGGTGATGACAACATCAAGGGATTCCAGTTTTTCGGGAGTTATTTCTTCGGGCTTCAAGAGTGTGACTTTATAGCCCATTTGTGCTAAACTTTCGGGAACTTCATCGCCAGCACCCATAATATAACCAATTCTCTTATTGATGGTTTTCAAATCAATTTTGATGAATTTAGCTTCTGCCGGCTTCAGTACCTGTTGCTTTGTGATATGTGGAAAATCGATTATTACTTGATCTTTATCAAATTTTTTGTTGTCTACAATGGCGATACTTTTGGCAATAATCTCTGAGGTTTCTGAAGGAGGCGTTACATCAAAGTAAATTACTTGCTCCATTCCTTTTTTATCTAAATTAAAAGGAACCGATTTTGGAGAGACAATCCATTTTTTTGATAACTCCAATTGTAGATTTCCTTTTACGTTATCTTTTCCCGCTTTTATTTTTACGGCAATAGATTTATTTTTTCCATTATTAAAAAGGGATACTTTGTTAAGAATACTTGTGGTTACTTCGGGTACAATATCAAGATAATTGTACATTTCCCCTTTTACTTCGTCATTGTATTTATAGATTACAGTGCGTTCAAATGGGATTTCGATTTCGTTAATTTTGACATTAAAAATCACTTTTACATCTCGGATTACATCAGGAATTCCAATGTTTTTTTGATCTTCTACGGCATACATTCCTTCTGTTCCTTTTTCTTTGAGCCAATAAGGTTGGGTATATTCAATTGAAGAAGGCAGCAATATTTCTGAGGCTATATTTTCAGAAACATTATTATTCAAAGGTCTATTTTGTAAGGTGTTTATATGTCCGGGTAAAGTGGTAATACTGCTTAATTGCATCGGCGTAGTACTCCTGTTGATCGCTTCGAGCTTTAATTTTACAGTGCTTCCCGGAGTTGCTTCCTGGTTTTGCGCAACTGCTTCAAGATATAGACCTGAACAGGCAGCAATGATATTTTTTATCTCTTCAGATTTTAATGTTTTCCAATGATTTTCATCCAATGATTGAATCATCGAATAAGCTTTCACCAAATTTGGAATACTTGCAGAAGGATTTTTAGAGTCAAATTGAGTAGCTATTAGCGTCAATAAATCACCGATTGCTTTTCCGCCTTTAATGCGGTTCCAGCTGGTATCAATGCCTTCAAAAATATCGGATTTGTCTTTTAGTTTTTCGCCATTGATGAGTTCTAGATACTCCTTGTCTTCACCACGAACTCCCGTAGCGCCAAAACCTTGTGATTGATGGGCGCTTCTGCTTAATGCGGCAATTTCTTGATTTGATTTTCCCAGATTAGGATAATAAACCCCTGTTTGAATTGATGTTAAATTGCTTTTGTCTGCGGCATCATATTTTTCTTTGCTTCCGTAAAACCACCAAGAAGTATTAAAAAATTGACGTTTGGGTTGCCAAGTTTGCACTAAACTTAATTGATTAGGAAATATTGTTGGATTGGCCGTTAAATCAAAACTTTCAACGCTCAACATCGCTGATGCAGTATGGTGCCCGTGTGTGGTTCCCGGAGAACGATGATCAAAGCGATTTATAATTACATCTGGCTGAAATTTTCGAATTGCCCAAATTATATCCGAAAGTACTTTTTCTTTATCCCATATTTCTAAGGTTTCAGCAGGATTTTTAGAAAAACCAAAATCATTGGCACGCGAAAAAAATTGTTCACCCCCATCAATTTTTCGGGCTTCTATCAGTTCTTGGGTTCTTATAACACCTAATAATTCTCTCAATTGTGGACCAATCAAGTTTTGACCTCCATCACCGCGGGTCAATGATAGATATCCTGTTCTTGCTTTTTTATCATTTGATAAATAAGAAATTAATCGGGTGTTTTCATCATCAGGATGCGCAGCGATATAAAGCACTGATCCCAGAAAATTTAATTTTTGGATTTGATTGTAAATTTCAACCGAATTAGGTTTTTGAGGCTTTTGAGCTAACAATATTTGAAATGAAAAAAGAAAAATTAAAAGAAATTGAATTTTATTTTGGTGCATTTTTGGTAAAATTAATTTGCAATTACTTCAAATGTAGTAATTAAAAGTTTTATTTAAAGCTGATTTTTATTTTCTTTATTAAAATATAAAAATAGTCAAAAAAGGGAGCACCGATGTGATGCTCCCTTTTTTGACTATTCTTGATTAGGAATTAATGTCTTCCGTGGTCATTATTTCTAGAATCCCTGTTGTTTCTACGGTTATCATGTTTGCCATGGTCTTTGCGGTTATCATAATGTCTTTTATCATTTGAATATCTATGATTATTAGCATAATATCTTTTGTCATTATAATTTTTATATGCTACCGGTCTATGATATCCATCTCTATATCCTGAATGATGATTCTTTTTATGATTGTTAAAGTGTGCATAAGGGCGATTACCATGATAGCCATTTAGTACTACTTTATGCCCTGCATATAAATCATAGTTTCTGTACTGTCTTGGTAAATATCTTGATCTTACCCAATTTCCATTTCCAAAATAAACAAATTGTGAAGCTCTAATGTCGTAGTAAGCTTGAACATCTGGCAAATAATAATATTCTACTTCTGCATAACCTCTAGGACCCCAGGCAGGAGGTGAACCTATATTTACACTTACTGAAACTTGAGCTTGAGCTGAACCGAATACAAGTAGAACTATTCCAACGGCGAGTAATTTTAAATTTTTCATCTTTCTATATTTTAATGTTTATATTTTTAAAAGTGTATTGATTGTCTCAATACTTTAAAGCTAAATCCAACAACTGTGCCAAGATAATTTTTTGCCTAAAAATTGGTTTAATAATTAATCAAAAAAAAAAGAAACGCGACTTGCGTTTCTTTTTTTATCTAGATGAAATTGAAATTAGTGTTTTCCGTTTCCATGACCACGATCATTTCCTTTTCCATGATCATTTTTATTTCCATGACCATTATTTCCTTTATGATTGTTATTTTCCTTTTTATTGTAATTATCGTTTTTATCGTATCGTTTACCAATTGTTCTTTGTTGAGGCCCTCTGTATCCCTTATGATATTTTGATTTATGATTTTTAAAATAAGTATAAGGTGTGTTTCCGTGATAATCGTTTAACACTACTTTATAGCCATTATATAAGTCATAGTTACGGTATTGTCTAGGTAAATTTCTAGATCTTATCCATCTTCCACTACCAAAATAGATAAATTGTGAAGCCCGAATATCATAATAAGCTTGAACATCTGGTAAATAGTAGTATTCTACTGCTGAATAGCCTGCTGGTCCCCAAGCAGGCGGCCTTCCAATGTTTACATTAACGGATACTTGTGAATGCATCGAGCTACTTACAAATAGCACTATCCCAAAAGCGATTAATTTTAAAGTTTTCATTTCTATTATGTTTTATAATTAGTATCTAAAAAGCATTGATTTGATCAATACTCTTGAGTAAAGCCAACAATTGTGCCAAAATGGTTGATTGGCTTTCTTTATTATTTAAAGTAAAAGAAGATATTGCCTTGAAAAGGCTCTTATTTTATTCTCTTTAAATATATTACAACAATAAAATCAGCAATAAGATAATGATAATTATCGCACCTACAGATAGGTACACTCCATTTCCGGATGATCTCAAATTATTTTTTATTTCCCTTACTTCCTTACGGAGTTCTTTTTTTTCCGAAGAAGTTAAAGAAGATTTATCCATTTCTTTGATTTCTTCCAAGCGATTTAGCTTGATTTGAACCTCTGCCGGAACTTCTTTTGGAGTTGGATTTTTTTCGGCGGCAACCATTGTAGTTGGAATAGCACTTAACGATAACACCATTATCATTAAATAGAAAGTTAATTTTTTCATCTTTTTCTTGGTTTTTGATTTATTCAGATTATTTGTATAAAGATAATAATAATCTGATTATTAGAGTTGTATGATTTAAGATGAATTTTGTGAAATTTACACTTTTTGATAAAAAAAATATTATTTTATAAGTGTGTTAAAGATATATTTATCTGTTTTACTTATAAAGTACAGCTCTAGGTTTGGCTAATTCGAAATTTTGCAGTCCAAAATCAGAGGTTTGGAAGGCATTGGTTTTAAAAATATTCTCTCCTTCA
Source organism: Flavobacterium sp. W1B (assembly GCF_047344965.1). Classification (NCBI taxonomy): domain Bacteria; kingdom Pseudomonadati; phylum Bacteroidota; class Flavobacteriia; order Flavobacteriales; family Flavobacteriaceae; genus Flavobacterium; species Flavobacterium sp. W1B. The sequence continues at coordinate 2,844,375 of NZ_CP178845.1, read as the reverse complement.
AATGGAATAACAGGATAATAAGCAAGTGATATTTGGAAAGCACTAAACACTAAATAATCATTATTAATTATAAGCCCGATTCCAATTTTAGAATAAGCTTTGTTTTTTTGTAACTTATTTTGTGAATTTCCTAATAATGCAACCGAATAATTAAAATAGGGGTTTATCCTGAATCCCCCAAGATTCCAAGGAGAGTAAGCTTGTGTTTGTAGTGTCAATACCATTTTATTGGTTCCGTATATTGGACTGTTGAATCCTTGAATTCCGGTTGCGTCGTTAATAGTAAGTTGGTCGCCAATAGAATTTTTACGGTTGATACCTAAGATAGCTTCGGGTTTAATAAACTGTCTCAATTTCCAGCTTCCAATGTCGATTAGTTTGGTGAAATAATTGGCTTGAAATGAAAAAGCGGATTGTTCCGTTTTGGATTTATTAAAGAAAGTACCAACTTCAAAATTAGTGCTTAAAAATCCCCATTTGTAATATTTTCCAAAGGAAATCTGACTTCCTAAATAAGGACGCCAACTGTTATTTTTATTTTGGTACCCCAATGTTATACCATATATTCTTCCAATTGGGACGTCTTCTATGACACCATTTTTAAATATATATTTGTCTCCAATAAATTTACGAGTATTAATTCCAATTCCTGATAAAAAGAAGGTTTCGTCAGCATAAAAACGGATAGAATCGTAGGCAATAGTAGGGGTTTCTATATATTTTTTATTTAATAAACGCCCAGAAATTATTAAATTAGTTGTTTTTTCATCGATAGTATTTCCTTTAAATATTTGGAAAGCTTTGCCAATCCAAAAATCATGGGAATTGTATTTAAAATTTTGTTTAGCATATTTTAGATCTAAACCTTGCAAAGTATCTACCCGAAATTGTTGATCTAAATAGATTCCGCCCGCCCATTTTGTCAAAGGCGAATAAAAAGGGCGTTCTACGGTGATGCTTTTGCCATAATTATTATCTAAATCAATGTGGTAATTTAATATTGTTTTGATGAAAGTGTTTCTAATGTTTGGAACCGTGTATGTAAGATCGTTGGCATTTTTTCCATCACTTGATCTGTTGGTGAATTTGTAATCAAACTGATGACCTATACCAAATATATTTCTTTCATTTATTCCTAAAGAGGCTTTTGAGCTGGAAATCGAAGCTTTTGGTAATGAACTCCAAGAATCCAAAACTCGAATAAATACATCAACGGAATCTGATTCTTTAGCGGTCAGTTTTTCTGAAATATTGACTCTGTTTACGAATTTTTGAGACCGGATAATACGTTCGGATTCGTTTATTTTTAGCGCATTATAAGGAGTGTTTTTCTTAAAAAGCAATAGATTTTTGATTGCAATATTTTTGGTTTTTAGATGCAATATATTTCCCGATCTTTCTGACCAATTTTTGGGCCGCTTGGTTGAGTCTGTTTCAGAAAAACCAAACGGATCGAGCGTTATAATATTGATGTTTCTAATAATTTTTCCTTCAAAATCTTTTTGATTTTTTGGTTCAATTATTGGTGTTTCTTTTTTTGAATCAATGGATTCAAAAATTAGCTTGTGTAAAAACGTGGTGTATTTGTGTTTTTTAGAATAGGTTTGAATATTTTGATAACCTCTGGAGCTATCTTTTTCCTTTTTATTACTTTGCGAAAAAGAAATCTGATAGCTGAGGAATATTAAAATTAATACTGCTATTTTTTGAATTGAAGGCATTTTTAATAATTTTAATAGCTTTTTGTACTTTAAATAGAATTTCAACAATAAGAAAATCAGCTTATTATTGTGTTCCGGGGAAGTTTATTTAAAATTATTATTTTAAATTGTTCAGTCTTAGATTTGGGATCAAGTTTGTTACTTTGTTCTACTTTTTATACAATTTAAGAAACGCTAACTTACAGACAAAAATGATGTTTTTGATTGTAAGTTAGATGTTTATCTTTAATCGGATTATGCTTTATTTACTATAAAGTTAGAACAAAATAATAGGAAGATTTGAAATTTTATAGAAAATCATTAATCAACAAATTCCTTGTCATCAAAATGAGTTTTTAATATCGAGATTCCTTTCTGGAAAAGAAGATTGTTAGGATAGACAATCATTTCGCCTTCCTTGGTTTTTAAGGCTATATGAAAAGCTCCAATGTCCTCAATTTCCGCAACAATAGGGAAATCTTTGTCATGAATTTGGATAACATCGCCTATTTTGAAGGGAAATGAAAAAAACAGTATGATTCCCGAAGTGATGTTACTCAGAATAGACCATTGAGCAAACATGGCAACACCAACGACCGTGGCAACCGATGAAACGGCAATGATAATATCTTCAGCCTGAACACCCCAAATAACGATAAGAATAATTAGTGCCAAAATGGTAATCAGCAAATGAATGTATTTGATAACCAGATTGGTGCGATGCTCTATAATTTGTGATGATTTTGCAAAACGTCGAACCACTTTTGAAATGATAATTCGCAATGCGATTACAAAAAGGATCAAAATTCCCGATTCGATTAATTCTTTTACAAAATCATTAAAAAAAGTAATATCCATATGCTTTTATGCTAAGTTGTTCAAATATTCATACACTTTATCTACCGGCATACCCATGACATTGGCATAAGAACCTTCGATTTTAGAAACTCCAACGAATCCAATCCATTCCTGAATGCCATAAGCGCCGGCTTTGTCAAAAGGTTTGTAATTATCAATATAATAGAGAATTGCTTCATCGCTTAATTCATTAAAGCTGACTTTTGTGGTTTCGCATAAAAGTGCCGTTTTTGTAGCCGTTTTAAAGCAAACCGAAGTGATCACATCATGAGTAGAATTAGATAGTGATTTTAAAATTTCAAAAGCATCTTGTTTGTCTTTTGGTTTGCCCAATGCTTTTTCATTATGCCAAACAATGGTATCGCTTGTTATTAGGATTTCATTTTCCTTTAATTCTCCTTCAAAAGCATTGGCTTTTAATTCAGCAAGATAGTTCGTTATTTCGGCCGCTTTTAATTCGGGTGGATATATTTCTTCAATTTCTTTTAGCCGAATTTCAAAATCTAAGTCTAAATCTTTGAAGAATTGCTGTCTTCTTGGAGAACCGGAAGCTAAAATGAGTTTGTATTGTTTTAATTTATTTTTAAGCATTGTATTTTATATTTAAGGTAATGATGACAATGGATAAAATTCCAAAAAGGAGAATCCATTTTAAGAGTAAACTTAGAGCTTTAAAGTCATTTTTCGTTTTTGCCGTCCAAATTTTTATATTGAAATAAATCAAAGGTGCCAAGACAAAGAGAAAAGCATAAATGCTGGCAATAAGTAAATTATTGGTCACAAAATAATTGTTGACATAATTTAAAAGCAATACAATTGGAAACAATCCCAAAGCAAAAATCAACTTTGAGGCTTTATTAGTTCCTAATATAATAGCCAAGGTTTTCATTCCTTGGGAAGAGTCACCGTTTATGTCTTCTAAATCTTTGACAATTTCTCGAATGAAATTGATTATAAAGGCAAAGATAGCATAATCTAAAAGTATCGAAAACAGATTGGCCATTAGCAATTGATTTTCGGAGTCAATGACAGGATATAAGTCAAAAACACCAATAATAACAACACTAAATGACAACAGTAATGCTACAACAATATTTCCTAGAAGTGGCAGTTGTTTTAGACTTGTTGCATACAAATAAAGCGTACTGGCAATCAAGATAAAAATGACAGCAAAGCTGGGTTTCTGAATGACATTCGATAAATAAAAACCAATTGCAACACCGCTTACATTCAAAGCGACATATAGATTGTAAGCTTTGGTTTCGCTGATGCTTTTGCCAACAATAACTTTGTTGGGTTTATTTTCGTTATCGGTATTTTGATCAAATATATCATTGATTACATAGCCTGCAGCAGCAATTAGTATTGTACTTAATATCAATAATGCATAGTGCCAATCGGTTAAAGCCAGAGGAATGTTTTGCAATTTCAAAAAGCCGTATCTGAAAACCAACTGCATGAAAGCAATCAGAAGCAGGTTTTGGTAACGAATGAGTTTTAGGAAGTTCATTTTGGAGTTATTGGTTATGAGTTAAGAGTTGTCTGTTTTTTATTAGTCATCTACTTATGTAAACTACAACTACAATCTGATCACTGCAAACTAATCCAATTTGCCATCAAAATGCTCCATCCATTTTCCTTGTACTTTCATCACTTGTTCAATAACATCGCGTGCGGCACCTTTTCCTCCATTTTTATGCGAGATATAAGTAGATATCGTTTTAATTTCCGGACTTGCGTCTTGTGGACAAGTAGGCAAACCAACTAATTTCATAACGTGATAATCCGGGATATCGTCTCCCATGTATAAAACCTGCGCTGGATTGATATTGTATAATTCGGTGTATTCTTTAAAAGTTTCTACTTTGTCCGGCGTGCCTAAATGGATGTCAGTAATTCCGAGATTTCGCAAACGCACACGAACGCCTTCATTGCTTCCTCCCGAAATAATGCATACATTATAACCGCTTTCTACGGCCGCTTTCATCGCATAACCGTCACGAATGTTCATTGTTCTAAGGATTTCTCCTTCGGTGGTTACAAAAACGGAGCTGTCTGTAAGTACACCATCAACATCAAAAATAAAAGTAGTGATGTCGTTCATTATTTCTTTATAACTTTTTGCCATTATCTTGTATAGATTGTGTTAGTATTTTGTAAATAGTTGCTTGATTTTTATCGTATAAAAATAATTCATGTGCTTCAATTGTTTTTTTGTCATTGCGCATTGCGGGTCCTGTTTGCGCTTCTTCGGGCGAAAGACTCATTATTTTTTGAGCGGTTTCCTGTATCAATGGTTTTAGAATGTCAAAAGGGACTTGGTTTTCCTGACAAATCTCACTCCCAATTTGGTACAAATGATTCGTGAAATTGTTTACAAATACCGCCGCAACATGTAAGGCTTTTCGTTGATGGGAATTGATAGCAAAAACACTGTCAGATATAGTTTGGGCTACTTTTTTTAATAATTGAAAATCTGTAGCATTTTCACTTTCTAAACAAATGGGAATGTTCCTAAAATCAACTGCTTTGTTTTTTGTAAATGTTTGAAGCGGATAAAAAACAGCTTTCCGATTGTTATCATTTAAAACATCCAACGGAACGCTTCCAGAAGTGTGGGCTACCAAACGGTTTTTGAAAGGCAATTGGTCAGAAACCGTTGAAATTGCATCATCTGAAACGGCAATGATATACAAATCAGCTTCCAATAATTGATTGTAATCAGAAGTAATTTGATCTGAACCGAGCAGATGGACAAGTGCTTCCCTTTTTCTTGAAAAAACCTGAATCAGCTCAATTTCAGTCCCTTCTTTTTGAGATTTTTGAAATGCGGCAATCAAATGTTGCGCTACATTTCCCGAACCTATAATAATCACTTTAATCATTCGGCAAAATTAACAAAAAAAAGTGAAGAAAAACCCGTTGATTGCAATTCGGAAATGCCTACAATCACTGTGTTTTTTGAAAGAGTGACACTTTCAAGAATATTTAAATGAAATGCACGTTTATTGTAAAAAAACAATTTCGCTGTCAATCCGAAAAGGGCAGACAGCGAAATTGTTTTTTCGTAGTTTCCAATCGATTCTAAAATCAACCGATGATGTATTTTGATTTTGGAATTAATGAAATAAGTTTTACGATGCAATACGAAATCAAAAATGTAAGCAGCGCTATTAAAAGCTGTTCGATTCCCGCGTTTATTATTAGAATATCTTGCATCCAGTTGCCAATCCATAAAACGAGGATATAATGGATTAAAAAGATACCATAACTCAAAACGGATAATTCCTTAAATAGGCGTTCGATTAAACCTGAAATTTGAATCTTTTGAAATATCATAAAAACTCCGGCAGTCATAATTACAACACTTGGTGCAAGAAAGCTGATGTTGAATTCAATAAGTTTCCAATCTTCTACATTTGAGCTTATTATTTTATGTAAAAATGCGTTTTGGTCAGATTTAAATCCGATATAAGTAACAATTGTGCCAACAATAAAAAGAATGCTACCAATTGCTACAGATTTAGTAATAGACAAAGAGTTGTAATGGTGTAAAAAATACCCCAGGATAACATAGCCAAAATAACCTCCAAAATAATAAAACATTCCAAAACTATTCCAGTCACATTCACCTTGTATTTGAGGGAAAAGTAAATGAACATACGGTAAAAACAAGGTGATTCCCCATAGAGAAAGATAGAAAACCAACATTTTCTTCGTGGCTGTTTTTATCCAAGGAGAGAAAATAGGCATAAATAAATACAAGCCTAATATGATGTAAATGAACCAAAAATGAACGTTACTTCCTGTGAAGTTTATTGGAATCATCATCAGGTTATATAGATATACGTTCATTCCTAAATCTGTGAATGCATTGGAAGGACCTCCAAAGGCTATTTCATTTGGAATGGGTAGGAATACATAAATAATAGACCAAATTAAAAATGGAATGACAACACGAGAAAAACGTCGTTTGAAAAAAGTGGTGGTGTCGGTTTTTATGGGCAACAACAAAATCGATGACATAATGATAAAAAGGGGTACGCAAGAGCGCAGCAAAACGGCAATTACAGAAGCTTCGGTGCCAAAACTCATTGTTTTTGCATCGTACATATAGATATCTCCGGCGTGTACTGTTATTACCATTAGCGTAGCCAATACTCTTAGAATATCAAGTTGTGGAATTCTGTTTTTCTCTTGTTTTTGTGTCATTTGTAATAAAATATTTTTTAGTTGTTTAAGGTAAATTCCACCGATATGAAATGTGTTTTTTACTTTTAAACTAAGCCGTTTATAGGTATGATAGGTGTCATACATTATTTTTTTTCAAATATATTTCAAATTTTCTTACAAAATTTTATACTGATAAAATAAACTGGTAGGCATGTTCGTCTTTGCGAAGGGGCATAAACAGGCAACCAAAGCAAGACTTGGAAGACTCAAATAATGAATGAAAAAATAAAGTTATGAAGGCTTAATTTTGGATTTAATTAACAATTATGCAAGCATAGAAGTCAACATTTTTAAGTACTTTTGTCGCACTTTTATAAAACGTAATTCCTTACAAATGAATAAAAAAATATCCTCGTTTTTATTTTCTACACGATTAATGGCGTTTCTTTTTGTCGTTTTTGCAATTGCAATGGGTGCAGGAACTTTTATCGAAAGCAAGTATAATACAGATACAGCTCGTATTCTGGTTTATAATGCCTGGTGGTTTGAAGCAATTATGGTATTCTTTATGATCAATTTTATTGGAAACATAAAACGATACCAATTATTTAAAAAAGAAAAATGGGCTACTTTGATGCTTCATTTGGCTTTTGTTTTAATCCTTTTGGGAGCCTTTATAACAAGGTATATCAGCTATGAAGGAATGATGCCAATCCGAGAAGGAGCAAGCGAAAATCAATTTTATTCAGATAAAACATTCCTTACGATTTTTGTCGATGGAGAATATAAAGGAGAAATGAAGCGTAGGGTTTTTGAAAAACCTTTATTGCTTTCTCCGGTTACCAATAATAATTTTACTGTTTCGGGTCAATTTGCAGATACACCTTTTAAAGTCGAGTACAAGAATTTTATCATGGGTGCAAAAGAATATGTAAAAGCCGATCCTAAAGGTATTTTGTATTTGAAAATTGTAGAAGCAGGAGATGGCGGTCGTCATGAACATTATCTAAAAGAAGGAGAAGTTCAAAATATTCACAACGTTTTATTTGCGTTGAATAAGCCGACTGATGGAGCTATTAATATCAACACTAACGGAGAAGCGTATACAATTCAAACGCCATTTGAAGGGAATTTTATGCGTATGGCTGACAAATTACAAGGAGCCGTAACTAAGGATAATGTACAGCCATTAATGATGCGTTCGCTTTACAGCATTGGCGAAATGCGATTTGTATTTCCGGATCAGGCTGTAAAAGGTGTTATTGCTTATGAATCAGAAAATGATTTTAAAGCCAAAACTCATGAAGACGCTTTGGTACTGAAAGTAACTGCTGAAGGAGAGGAGAAAGAAGTAACCGTATTGGGTTCTAAAGGGAAAATAGGTGATTTTCAAACGGTAAAAATCGGAAAAATGGATTATACTTTTTTCTTTGGAAGCAAAGCTTATGTGCTGCCTTTCAAGATAAAATTGAATGATTTTATTGCCGAAAGATATCCTGGTACAGAAAAAAGTTATTCTTCTTTTGAAAGTAAAGTTACTGTTGAAGATACTGAAAAACCATTTGATGCCAGAATTTATATGAACAATATTTTAGATCATAAAGGATATCGTTTCTTTCAATCTTCATTTGATCCAGATGAGAAAGGGACAGTTTTGTCAGTAAATCATGACTATTGGGGAACACTTATTACTTATATTGGGTATTTCTTTTTGTACTTTGCGATGATGGCAATTATGTTTACCAAGTATTCTCGTTTTGCCGATTTGAAACGCAAATTAGAAGTAGTTAAAAAGAAAAAATCAAAACTGATTACTATTTTAGTTTTGTTCTTGAGTTTTGGGGCAATGGCGCAAACTCATAATCATCAGCATGATGAACATGGAAATCATCCCGACCATGCTGATCATGGAACACATGTTAGGACTAAACCAACCGAAAAGCAATTAGATTCTTTACTAAACAAATTTAAAGTAAGCGAAGCTCACGCCGGCAAATTTGGAAGATTAATTATCCAGGATGCAGGAGGAAGGATGAAGCCGATCAATACTTTTTCGTCTGAATTGTTGCGAAAAGTGAGTCATGCCAACGAATTCAATGGAATGAATTCGGATCAGGTATTTTTATCGATGTCCCAATATGCACAATTATGGATTGAAGTTCCGTTGATTTATATCGATAGAGGTAATGACAGCATTCGTAAAATTATCGGGATTGATGTTAAAGCAAAATATGCTCCTTTTATCTCTTTCTTTGATGAAAAAGGGAACTATAAGCTATCTTCTTATTTAGAAGAGGCCTATAAGGCAGCAAATCCAAATAAATTTGAGAAAGATTTTATTGAAACGGATAAGAAAGTAAATTTAATGGAATCGGCTTTGAGCGGAAGAATATTAAAGATTTTCCCGATCCCGAATGATACAAACCACAAATGGATTTCTTATTTAGAAGTTGGTAATTCGGGTTTAAAAGGCATGGATTCTACTTATACGAAGAGTGTTTTGCCCTTGTATTTTGGCTCTTTAAATAATGCTTCGACTTCAAATGATTATAAAAATGCCGATGAATTACTGGAAAGTATTCACGGTTTTCAGAGAAAATTTGGAAGTAAAGTATTGCCAAGCGAAGAAAAGGTAACAACTGAAATATTGTATAATAAATATGATGTTTTTCAGAAACTAATTTATTGGTATATTCTTTCTGCGATATTAATGCTTGCGTTTACAATTTTGTTAATATTTAAAGAACGTAAAGCCTTGGTTATTGCAGTAAATGCAATGCATGTAATTATAGGAATATTGTTCGGATTGCATACTTTGGGCTTAATCGCCAGATGGTATATTTCCGGGCATGCACCTTGGAGTAATGCGTATGAATCAATCATATATATAGCGTGGGCAACGATGTTCTTTGGTTTGGCTTTCGACATAAAATCGAAACTGACCGTAGCTTCATCGGCCTTTGTAACAGCAATGATTCTTTGGGCGGCTTATCAAAACTGGATCGATCCAGAAATTACTAATTTACAGCCTGTTCTTAATTCGTATTGGTTAATGATTCACGTGGCGGTAATCGTGGGGAGTTACGGACCGTTTGCGTTGGGTATGATTTTAGGTTTTGTTTCCTTGTTGTTGATCTTTTTTACTAATGAAAAGAACAAAGCAAAGATGGATTTGAATATTAAAGAAATCACCTATATCAACGAGATGGCTTTAACTATCGGACTAATTATGTTAACCATTGGAAACTTCCTTGGAGGACAATGGGCCAATGAAAGTTGGGGACGTTATTGGGGATGGGATCCAAAAGAGACTTGGGCACTAATCAGTATTATGGTTTACGCTTTTGTAATTCACGCTCGATTTGTACCTGCTATGAGAGGAAAATGGATTTTTAATCTGATGAGTATGTTTGCTTTTATTTCTATCTTGTTTACCTATTATGGGGTGAATTTCCACTTGGTAGGATTGCATTCATATGCTAGCGGTGAAGCCCATTCTCTAAACTGGATTTGGTATTCATTAGGAACGATTACTTTCATTGGAGCGATTACTTATCCAAAGTACAGAAAGTATTATAAAAAATAGGAGTAATTTCTCCCAAACAAAAAGGTTCAACTTCGCGGTTGAACCTTTTTTGTTTAAAATAGATTTGGCAAAGCACTTCATTGTGGAGCAAACTTTTCAATATTAGGTTTTATGCTGGTGGATTGTTTTTAAATATAAAACAGCGAATTATTATCAGTTTTTAAAATAGAAGTTGAGTTACAATAGGTTTTAATGTGAAATTTGAGGTTTAAGAATCAAATAATTTCTTTTCATATCGGACTCTAAGTTTTTAGAAATCATAATTTTTTAACAATTTTAGTTGGCTTTAATAAAATTTTTTAAATAATATAATATGTTTTTAATCGTATTTTTTGGTGTTTAATCTATATTTGTCACAGTTTTTTACTTGAAAAAGTAGAATTAATTTATAAACGACTAAAAAATAAAGTCGTTGTTTCAAAATGTCTGCCTATGAAGTATATACTATTACTCTTTACTGCTTCTTTTTATGGGCAGGTTCTACATCATCAAATGATTTCATCACAGGGAGCTACCCAAAAACTTTCAAATGGAATTATTGTTAAACAAACTATTGGTCAGCAAAGTGTTATTGGCATTTCTAAGGAGAATTATATAGTTATGCAAGGTTTTCAGCAGAGTTTTTGGAATAAATATATAGCGTCAAATTATTACAGCAATATTAAAACAAGAACTTACCCTAATCCCTTTATTAATACTGTTAGTTTTGAATTCTCGGAGCCAATTGACCAAGTTGTAAATGTGTTTATTTTTGATATTGGTGGACATTTAGTTTTTAAAAAATCCCAAAAACCAATCGATAAAGTTTTAACTTTTGATTTGAGTGTGATTTCAGGTCAAGCCTATCTAGTGCAATTGCAAACCGATAATTTTATCCATTATACCAAAATCATTAAACAATAATAAAAGGGATCGTTCCTTAGAAATATAATTACATTATGAAGAAAATAATTTTACTTTTTATATTCTTTTTTGCATTAAAAAGTTATTCACAGACTAGAGGTATTACTTACCAAGCTGTAATATTGAATCCATCAACAAAACAATCAAAAGAAGGAAGTCAGGATATTCCATTAATGAATAAGGACCTTTGTATGATTTTTAAATTTGTTGATGAATTTTCAAATCTGGAATATCAAGAAATTATTCAAACTAAGACAGATCAATATGGAATGGTTAATTTAATGATTGGTAGTGGAGAAAAAACGGGTGGATATGCATCGTCTTTTGAAACTATTTCTTGGGGTAAATTCACCAAAAAATTAGCCGTTGGCGTGAATATAAATGGGAGTTGTTCTTCATTTGTAGAGATAAGCAATCAAGATTTTAGCTATGTTCCTTATGCCTTTTCTGCAATAAATGCTGAAAATGTAAGCGGTGTGGTTGCTATCAAAAACGGAGGTACTAATGCTAGTACTGTTATGGAGGCCAAAGCAAATTTGCAAATTCAAAATGTGGATAACACGACTGATATAGATAAACCGGTATCAACGGCGACTCAAGCAGTTTTAGATTCAAAAGAAGATATAGTAAATAAAAGTACTGATCTTACTGCTGACGGAGGATCTGATACTAAATATCCAAGTGTAAAATCGGTAAAAACTTATGTCGATGCCAATACTGGATTAGTGGAAACAAATTTAACTGCAGAAGTAACAAGAGCCAAAGCTGCGGATGCAATAATTGCAGCTAACTTGACTGCTGAAATATCGGCAAGAACTTCTTCATATGCAACTTTGGCAACAAACTTAACTGTAGAAATAAATAGAGCAACTGCAGCCGAAGGAGTTTTAACAACGAGTATTTCTAACGAAGAAAACTTAAGATCAGCAGCAGATGGAGTTTTGACAACGAATTTGAATGCAGAAATTACCAGAGCAACAGCGACAGAAACTGCAAATGCAACAGCTATAATTACAGAAACTTCTAGAGCTACCACAGCAGAAGCTACCAAAGAAAATACAGCTAACAAAAGTACAGACGGAACATTTGCATCGAATTCAGACGTAAAATTTCCAACAGAAAAAGCTACTAAAACGTATGTTGATGCGAGTGCTTCAAATGGTTCAGCAGCATTAACTGCCGAAATAAATAGAGCAACTGCAGCCGAAGGAGTTTTAACAACGAGTATTTCAAACGAAGAAAACTTAAGATCAGCAGCAGATGGAGTTTTGACAACGAATTTGAACGCAGAAATTACCAGATCTATAGCAGCAGAAACAGCAAATGCAACAGCTATAACTGCAGAAACTTCTAGAGCCACAACAGCAGAAGCTACCAAAGAAAACACTTCTAACAAAAGTGCAGACGGAACATTTGCATCTAATTCAGACGTGAAATTCCCAACAGAGAGAGCCACGAAAACCTATGTTGATGCAACTGCTTCAACTGGTTCAACAGCATTAACTGCAGAAATAAATAGAGCTACAATAGCCGAAGGAGTTTTGACAACAAGTATTGCCAACGAAGCAAGTACAAGAACAGCAGCAGATGGCGTTTTGACAACTAATTTGAACGCAGAAATTACCAGAGCCACGGCAGCTGAAACAACTAATTTAAATGCCATTGCAACAGAAACTACTCGTGCCACAACTGCAGAAGCAACCAAAGAAAACACTTCAAATAAAAGCACGGACGGAACATTTACATCTAATTCAGACGTGAAATTCCCAACAGAGAGAGCTACTAAAACTTATGTTGACGTGAGTGCTTCAACTGGTTCTACAGCGCTAACTGCCGAAATCAACAGAGCTACAACAGCTGAAGGAATTTTAACAACGAGTATTTCAAACGAAGAAAACTTAAGATCAGCAGCAGATGGAGTTTTGACAACGAATTTGAATGCAGAAATTACCAGAGCTACAGCAGCTGAAACAGCTAATTCAGATGCTATTGGAACAGAAACTACTCGTGCAACAACTGTAGAAGCTACCAAAGAAAATACAACTAACAAAAGCACTGACGGAACATTCGCATCCAATTCGGATGTGAAATTCCCAACAGAGAAAGCAACAAAAACGTATGTGGATGCAAGTGCATCTTCAAATTCTTTGGCTTTAACAAATGAAATTTCTAGAGCCACTTTGGCTGAAACTACATTAGCTACGAATTTAACTACGGAAGTAAACCGAGCAACTACTGCTGAAGCTACAAAAGAAGATACCTCAAATAAAAGTACAGACGGAAGTTTTACTTTGAATTCCGATGTTAAATTCCCAACAGAAAAAGCAACAAAAACCTATGTTGATGGAACTGCTGCAACAACTTCATTGGCTTTGACAACTGAAATTTCCAGAGCAACCACTGTCGAAAATACGATTGCTGCGAATTTGGTTTCAGAAACTGCAAGATCAACTGCTGAAGAAGCTACTTTAACAACGAATTTAACTGCGGAAGTAAACAGAGCAGTTTCTGCTGAAGCAACGAAAGAAGATACAGCCAATAAAAGTACAGATGGAACTTTTACTGCTAATTCGGATGTGAAATTCCCAACAGAGAAAGCGACAAAAACCTATGTTGATGGAACTGCTGCAACAACTTCATTGGCTTTGACAGCTGAAATTTCCAGAGCTACAACTTCCGAAAATGCGATTGCGGCAAATTTGGTTTCAGAAACCACAAGAGCAACTGCAGCGGAAGCAACCAATGCTACTGCAATCGCTACCGAAACAACTCGTGCCACTGGATCAGAAGCTACATTAACAACAAATCTGGCAACAGAAATAACACGCGCTACAACTGCGGAAGCAACGAAAGAAAATACAACTAACAAAAGCACTGACGGAACATTTGCTTCTAATTCGGATGTGAAATTTCCAACAGAGAAAGCGACTAAAAGCTATGTGGATGGAACAGTTGCAACTGGTTCAACGGCTTTGGCTGCAGAAACTACTCGTGCTCTTGCAGCGGAATCTACTTTAGGAACTAATTTAGCATTAAAAGCCAATTCAGCTTCACCAACCTTTACGGGAACGGTTTCAGGAATTACCAAAACGATGGTTGGATTAGGAAACGTTGACAACACAACAGATTTATTAAAACCAATATCCATTTCAACTCAAACGGCATTAAATTTAAAAGCTGATTTGGCTTCACCAACCTTTACGGGAACAGTTTCAGGAATTACTAAAACGATGGTTGGATTAGGAAACGTTGACAACACAACAGATTTATTAAAACCAATATCAACTTCAACTCAAACGGCATTAAATTTAAAAGCTGATTCAGCTTCACCAACCTTTACGGGAACGGTTTCAGGAATTACCAAAACGATGGTTGGATTAGGAAACGTTGATAATACAACGGATTTATTAAAACCAATATCTACTTCAACTCAAACGGCATTAAATTTAAAAGCTGATTTGGCTTCACCAACCTTTACAGGAACAGTTTCAGGAATTACTAAAACGATGGTTGGATTAGGAAACGTTGACAATACAACTGATGCCAATAAGCCGGTTTCTACTGCAACTCAAACGGCATTAAATTTAAAAGCCAATTTAGCTTCACCGACTTTTACAGGAACGGTTTCAGGAATTACTAAAACAATGGTTGGTTTAGGAAATGTGGATAACACCACTGATTTAAATAAACCAATATCAACTTCAACTCAAACGGCATTAAATTTAAAAGCTGATTTGGCTTCACCAGCATTATCTGGAACACCAACTGCACCAACAGCTATAGCTGGAACAAGTACAACTCAACTGGCTACTACCGCTTTTGTTACTAATGCAAATTCAACCAATGCAAATTTAACAGGAGATATTACTTCTATTGGCAATGCAACGACAATTGGTAGTGGCAAAGTAGTTACTGCTATGATTTTGGATTCAAATGTAACTGATGCTAAAATTGCAACAGTAAGTGGTTCAAAAATTTCTGGAAATATAACGGGTAATGCTACGAATGTAACAGGAACTGTTGCTATAGCCAATGGAGGTACTGGTTCAGCAACTCAAAATTTTGTTGACTTGACTAATACC
The DNA here is from genome assembly GCF_047344965.1 of Flavobacterium sp. W1B. Classification (NCBI taxonomy): domain Bacteria; kingdom Pseudomonadati; phylum Bacteroidota; class Flavobacteriia; order Flavobacteriales; family Flavobacteriaceae; genus Flavobacterium; species Flavobacterium sp. W1B. Next base: position 2,829,073 of record NZ_CP178845.1, on the reverse strand, counting down.
CAAACTGTTGCTGGAGCAAAAACATTTAGTAATGCAGTTACTGGATCATCTTTTGTGATATCAGGAGGAACTTCAATCCAGTATTTAATGGCAGACGGAACAGTTTCTACTGGACCGAGAGAAGTGAATGCTGAATTTACCGCCACCGCTAGTCAAACTAATTTTACAGTAACTCAAACTCCTTTAACTGGTCGAATAATAAAAATGTATGTAAATGGAATTAGAGTTAGTAATACAGCTTGTTCTTTTTCGGGAACTACATTAACTTATGTTCCGTCTAATAATGGCAATTATAATTTAACAGCTGGAGATAGAATTCAAATGGATTTCTTCTATTAATGAATTAATATTTTTAAATAATCAATTAGATGAATAAATTTAATTTAAAGTTTGTAGTAGATAAATTTTCCAACCGTATTAATTATTTGATACTGTTTTTAGTAGTAAATATTTATTTGGGAAACGCACAAACAATTCAAGCAGGTTTTAATCTGGTTGCTTACGAAGGATTTGATTATGCCAGTGGTTCATCATTATTAAATGCAAGTGGTGGTACTGGTTGGTCAACTGATTGGATAAAGACTTATGATAATAGATATTTAAAAACTTCAACAACAGGTTTTAATTATGCTGGATTGATAACCACCGGCCTTAAAGCCGAATTCGATTTTACTTGTTATGGAGCCTGTAATGATATTGCTTCTTTAGGAAGATCATTTCCGTTGCAAAATAAAGGGGTTGTTTATTTTCAATTTATATCCATTTTTGAAGCTTCTGCGGGAGGAGGAACTCCCACCATCAGGCTTTTTGACGGAGACACACAAACTGGCGGTATTGGATCGAGTGGTGGTTCGAATATGTCCATTTTAGCGGCTTCTCTTGCTAATTTGAGTTCGTCTTCAGCAAGTTTAAGTGCACAAAATTTGGTAATAGTTCGTATAGACTATGGTTTGAATAAAACGGAGATGTGGATTAATCCCGACTTATCCGCTTTTGATTATTTGAATCCAACAAGTCCATCTGCAACAGCTTCTGGTTTTGCACCAGCAATGGATCGATTTGATATTTTCATAAGATCCGGTAGCATTGATGAAATTACTATTTTTAAACAAATTCCAACATTAGATAAATATGGAAAAATAGATGCCAATATTCCTCAATCCATAAATAAAAATGGAATTGTAGGTTATGGAAATGGATTGACCCAAAACGGAAAAGTAATTTCGTCTGTAAAGAATGGATTGACAGCAACCACAGCAGCAACAAGCGCTTATCAAATCAAACAGGATTATCCATCCTCTCCGGATGGATTGTATTGGATATCGAATTCCAATATTAATGGAGGAACTCCTTTCCAGATTTATGCCGATATGACAACTGATGGTGGTGGATGGACATTGATTATGTGTAATGCAAGTAATGCAGGATGGAATTATGGCAATGCTATTTCTTTAAATACATCTTCCCCAAGTATATCTTCTAATTATTCCATTATTGGCTGGGCTGACTATATTAAAAAAAGCAGTAGCGGTTTTCAATATATGATTGATGCAAAATCAAGAAGAAGCTATGGAGGAATTTGGACTGCAAATGGTAATTATTCATTTACTAACTCCAATAATACACAAACTAATATTACCATAAATACAAAATTTGGGCTTGATGGAAGTGTCGGCACTTGGACTTATAGTGATGGAGGGATTGAACAAAGAATGCCTTGGTACTCCAATTGTGGTAATGAAGGATTTGTAACCACAAGTTTGGACTGCTCAGGCGGATCATGGTGGGGAACTTTAATTTCAGGACCAGGTTGGAAACCAGCTCCATGGATTTCTTCTGGTTGTGGCATCGAGGGATGTATGCAAGAACCAGAAACCATTTGGTATTGGGTGAGATAATAAACTAAAAAGCTTCCAACTCTGTAAAGATTGGAAGCTTTTTAGTTTAAAGATATTGGATTAATATTAACGTAAAGTTTTACAAATTAATTGCGTAATTTTCCTTCAAAACGTTATCCTTCTTTCATAATTTCTCTCACCGCCTGCTCATAATTACGGATGCTTTTGGCTTTTTTTATCTTTTTATGGACTTTGTGTGGGTTCGAAAAGATAACCGAAAAGTATTCCCATAGATGGTGCATTTTCAATAAAATGTGTGTTGCTCCTGATAAAGATTCGCTATAGCCAGCATATAAGGTATCGTGAAAATCGCTGAATAATTCCATTTTATTGGATGGATATTCCATGCTGTTGCTTTTTATCATGCTAGGCAAAAAAGGATCGGCAATTAAGCCTCTGCCTATCATCCAATGGTCTATCGAAGGAAAACGCTCTTGCATTTCATTGAATTTAGCCACCGATGTAATATCGCCATTGTAATACAATTTCAATTTTGTAGCATCGACACACTGTTGAAAGGCATCTAAATTTACGCCTCCATTATACAATTGTTTTCCAAGGCGGGCGTGAATCGCAATATTTTTGATTGGGTACTGCTCTAGGATGGGTAAGACCTGAAGGATTTCATCGGTATTTTCATAACCTAAACGCATTTTCATCGAAACTATAATATCCGACTCGGCATGTACTTTGTCCAGAATGGTATTTATTTTTTCTGTTTGGCAAATTAATCCCGAGCCCATTCCAGATTTGGTCACCATAGGATAAGGACAACCTAAATTCCAATTCAGTTCTTTGTATCCCAATTCCTGAACATACTTTGCCACGAATAAAAATTCATCGGCATCATTTGTAATAATTTGCGGTATAACTTCTAAATCCGAATTGTTTTCCGGAAGTAAATCGCGCTGATAAGACGATTTGATAATCAGTTTTCCGTTCAAACGGATATAAGGCGAATAAAAGGTGTCAATGCCTCCAAAATACTTGTTTTGGGCATTTCTAAAACGAAAATCAGTAAATCCTTGAAGTGGCGAAGAAAGTAGGGTGTAGCTCATGAAAATTATAATTGTGCAAATATAATCAATGCAAACTACAACTGTATCAAACAAAAAAAAGACTTTCGATTGAAAGTCTTTTTGTAAATAAAATTTGGTTCAGAATTTACACTTTACCCAAAGTATATAATTGTTCCATTGTAGGTGTTAAACTTCCGCCGGCTGGTTCTAGCGTAATTCCGAAGGCTTCCGCTTCTTCTGTGTTGTTTACAGCAAAAATGTGTTGGTTATTTTCGTCAAATTTTTCCAATAACCCAATGCTAGTTGGAGTCAAAGGATTTAATTTCAATGCCCAAACTTGATAAACCATTCCTTTTGGAGGTTCCGGTAATCCGGAGGCATCAACATAAACCGCTTGGGTTTCTTTGTTCCAATAGATTTTAGCAGAAGATTCAGGGGCTACAGTCTGTCCGCCAAGAATAATAACGGTATTTTTGCTATCTCTTATTACCGCTAAGTTGGTTTCACTTTGCTGGTTTTTAAGCATAAACTCATTTTTTTCTTTTTCTATTTTTGCTTTTTCGGTCTCAATATTTACTACTTGCTTATTGCTTTGTTCCAATTGATTGTATTGATAACCAATTCCAATCATTAATATAATGGCGGCCGCCCAACCTATATATTGTGCCCAGTTTCTTGATGGTTCCGTTTCAATTATTGCTATTTGATTTAAATCGAGTTTTGCTTTAATTTTTTCATAATTAGCCACCGATTGAAAAGGAGAAAAACTGGAAGACAATGCCACAATTGCTTTTTCGATGCCAATAATTTCCGCATTAATTTCAGGATTTTTTTTTGCCATAGCGGTAACCTCTTCATTTTCGGATTCACTTAGCAAGCCGTAAACGTAGAGTTCCAAAATTCCTGATTCTATATATTCTTTTGTTTCCATTATACTTTCAAATAGTTTCTTAAATCATTGATGCAATTTCTATTGTGGGTTTTTACGGTTCCTAGAGGAATATCCAACTCTTCTGAAGCTTCTTGCTGGGTATAGCCTTTAAAAAACAATAAATCAATTATTTGTATGCATTTTGGTTTGAGTCTTTTTACAAATTCTTGAATCCCAATTGTATCTACTTTATTTACTAGCTTACTGCTATCGTCTAATAGATTTACGAAATTATCCGAAGAAAGGTTTTTTTGGTTGTTGTTGAAATTTTTAGAGCGCAGTGTATCTATAGCGGTATTTCGGGCAATGTTTATGATCCAAGTATAGAATCGGCCTTTATTTTCCTGATACGAATCAATATTTTTCCAGATTTTTACAAACACGTCTTGAAGTACATCTTCGGCTTCCTCTCTGTTTTTTACAAGAACGCTGATTACGGCAAATAGACTTTTAGCATACATATCATAAAGATGCGTAAATGCCTTTTCGTCTTTTTTATAAATCAATACTAGTAATTCTTCTTGGGTCATATTCTTTTTTTTGCTGTTACAAACTTATACATTCTTATTTACAATTGATAAGTTATATTATCGGCTGGTTTAATTTTTTTTGAAAATTAAAAAAAACACGCTTTCATGTAATGTGTAATTGTTTAATAATCAGTAAATTAGATAAAATTTATTTTTTTTTAAGATTTGGAAAACCAAATCGGATACAATTACGTAAATACAATACTAACCTTTTAAATTATGACAAAATGAAAAAAACAAAAATGATATTAGGCCTGTCATTAGTGGCGATTTCAGGCTTAATTTTAGTAGCAGCAGATCATATTGATGCTCCTGCGGTGACTGGTAATGCAGCTGATATTACCGATATGTATACTTTTCAAGGGCAAGACACAAATAATTTGGTATTTGTAGTAAATACACAAGGACTGTTAAGCCCTAATGCAACAGCCTCAGCTGTATTTAATGAAAATGTAATGATTGAAATCAATATTGACAACACAGGTGATAATGTGGAGGATTTAGTGATTCAAGCCATTAAAAGAGGAAATAGGATGTATTTCTTTGGACCTTACGCCCCGATGACAACTGGTAATTCAAGTACAATTAAAAGGAGTGCGGAGTCAGGAAGTGTGGCGATTTCTGCTTATGGTGCAACCCCTGTAGTGGAAACAAAAAACGGAATGAAGTTTTTTGCAGGACCAAGGGACGATCCTTTCTTTTTTGACTTAGGACAATTTAAGGCAATTCTTGCCGGAACTGCTTCTGGATTCAATAATCCGGGGACAGATACTTTTGCAGGATCTAATGTACTTGCAGTAGTAGTAGAAGTTCCAAAAACAATGTTAGGTAATTCAAGCACTATAAATGTTTGGGCTAAAACAAAGAAAAAACAATTATAATTTTATTTAAAAACATAAAAAGATGAAATCAAATAAATTAAAAATTATAGCTATAACATTATTTTGCACAGTTGTTTTAGTAAATTGTGACGACAATAATGACAATAATGGTCAGCATGTAAATCTTGATTTTTCAGGGACTTTTCTGCAACAAGACCAAATGGCAAGACCGGCAATAAATACCGTTTTTATTGCTGCTGGTCAAACAAAAGATGAATATAACCTGGCTATTCCCTCAACAATGGGAGTAAAATACCAACCTATTTTTCAATCTAGATTGTTAGCCTTATATCCGGGATACACCACAAATGCTTTAACTCAAACAGCATCACAATTTACGGGGCTTTTAGCGACCGATGTATTGAATGTTGATAAAACTAAAACAACTACTTTTTATGATGGAACAAATATTCTAACAGGTAGGGCTTTAGCCGATGACGTAATTGATACAGAATTGTTATTAATTTTTGGTGGACCAGCAGGAACTTCAAACCCAGGACTTACTTCTGATCATGTTAGCATCAATGATAAACCATTTTTAAACTCATTCCCTTATTTGGCTACAGCTTGGTAATAATTTTATATAAAAAAAACAGGGTGCTTTCTTTGTAATTGCACGCTGTTTTTTTTTAACAAATAACATTAGATTATGAAAATAGCAAATACAATCACCTTATTGGGTTTTACGATCTTATTTATATTCGGTTGTGAAACGAAACCGGATGAAGTTACAAAAACTTCAGATTACAATAAATATTTAAATGTAAAAGATAATAAATCAATGACTTTTGCCAATAATGAAATCGATTTTTGGCAAAAAAAATTTGATGCTGCTCCCAATCAAATTAGTTATTTAAGTTTTATTGCTGCTAATTATGCTACACTTTTTGAATATACTGGGAATATTAAATATTTATATAAGACAGAGTCTTTGCTGACACAATCTAATGCAGCTTATAATTATTCTAAGACTTCAACTATTCGATCTTTAGCAAGAAATTATATAACGCAGCATCGCTTTAAAGAGGCTTTGGAATTAGCTAATAAAGCTTTAGCGATTGGGGAAGGGAAAAAAGAAACTCAAAAATTATTATTTGATGTTCAGATGGAATTAGGTAATTATCCCGAAGCCATCAAGAATTTGAATGCTTTTCAAAATATGAAAGACTATGATTATCTGATTCGATTGGCGAAATGGAATGACCATAAAGGCGATTTGAAAACCGCCATTGGTTTGATGGAAAAAGCCAGAGATATTGCCGAAAACGAAGGTAATAAAGTGCTTAAAATTTGGTCTTATTCTAATCTTGGCGATTATTATGGTCATGCAGGCAGAATTCAGGAATCCTATGATAGTTACCTGAAAACTTTGGCAATTGATCCTAATTATTCCTATGCTTTGAAAGGAATTGCTTGGATTGTTTTTTCGCACGAAAGAAATACAGCGGAAGCCAAAAGAATTGTAGAGACAATTGAATTGACTCACAATACGCCCGATTTCTATTTATTGAAATCACAAATTGCCCAATTTGAGGGAAATAAAGCCAAAGAAACAGAAAATAGAAATGCTTATTTTGCAATGCTGGAAGCCAACAATTATGGCGCGATGTACAACAAATACAATGTTTTGATTTATGCTGATGCAAAAGAAACGGCTTCGAAGGCATTAGAAATTGCAAAAACGGAAGTAGATCACCGTCCAACTCCAGATTCCTATGATTTGCTTGCCTGGTCGTATTTGAATATGGGGGAAAATAAAAAGGCATTAGAAATTGCCCAAAAACACGTAGTTGGAAAATCATTTGAACCAAAAGTACAATACCACTTGGCAATGATTTATAAATCGAATAATTTAAAGCAAAAAACAAAACCTATTAAGGAAGAATTACTCTCCAGCATCTATGAATTAGGACCTAATTTTGACCAAAAGCTAAATCAATTGTAGCATTGAGTTTTTACAGCTCTAATTGCTTTCTTTGGTATTTGGTTTTATTTAACATCCGTTTAAGCAAAATAATATATATTTAAATAGTTGGTATAATAGCTATTTGTTTAATTTTATAAAAAATATAAAAATGAAAAAAATATTAGTATTTGCTTGCTGTTCATTATTCTTTTTTAGTGGTCAAACTCAGGCTCAAAACAAAAAAGCAGTTAAAAGTAAAAGTGAAATAGCTATGGGAAAACAAACAATTTACCAATTTAAAGTAGAGGATTTGTCAGGGAATATCTTTGATTTTTCGACTTTAAAAGGTAAAAAAATAATGATTGTAAATACGGCTTCAAAATGTGGATTAACTCCTCAGTATAAAGATTTAGAAGCCATTTATAAAGAATACAAAGACAAAGGCTTTGTTATTGTAGGTTTTCCGGCTAATAATTTTGCTTCACAAGAGCCGGGAACCAATGAAGAAATAGCCACTTTTTGTCAACAAAATTATGGAGTTTCTTTTCCAATGATGGATAAAGTATCTGTAAAAGGAGATGATATGTGTGCCGTTTATCAATTTTTGACACAGAAAGCTAAAAACGGATTGCAAGATTCGAATGTGGAATGGAATTTTCAAAAATACCTTATCAATGAAAAAGGAGAATTAGAGAAAGTAATTGCACCAAAAACATTGCCAACTGATCCATCTGTAATTGATTGGATTAAAGGTTAATTTTCAAAAGAGTTTAAAATAAAAAAGCTATTCCTGATTTTGGAATAGCTTTTTTTATAGTTGAAAATGAAACTTAAAGTAAAAGTTGCATAAAAACGGAATCCAGCCAACGGTCAAATTTATAACCTGATTCTTTGATAGTTCCCGCAATTTCAAAACCATATCTTTTATGAAAATCGATACTGCCTTGATTTTCGGAATCGATAACGCCAATCATATTGTGGAAACCTTGTTTTTTAGCCAGTTGAATCAATTCGGCCAATAGAAATTTTCCGGCACCTTTGCCTATAAATTCTTCAGCTACATAAACGGAGTGCTCAACCGTAAAACGATAGCCGGTTTTTTCCCTAAAGGTACCATAGGTTGCATATCCAATAGGAGCATTTTCATATTCCGCAACAATTACGGGGAAGTTTTGATCTTGCTTTTTTTCAAACCATAATTTCTGAGTTTCAAAATCACGTGGCTCATAATCATAAATCGATGTACTGTTGAGTATTTGGTGATTTACGATTTCTAATATGGTGTCTAAGTCTGAAAAAACGGCGGGTCTGATCTTGATTTTCATATAAAATCTAATTTACTACAAAATTAAGAAAACTATTTAAGTTTATAGAAAAACGAAGGAACTTTGTATCTTTGGGACTTTGACTATAGCCGATAGGCAAACATAAAATAAGAACAATGATTTACCCCAAAATACCTTTAGCTCAAAGTTTAATTCAAATTTGTTTAGTCAAAGGAATAACAACTATTATAATCTCTCCGGGTTCCAGAAACGCCCCTTTAACGATTGGTTTTGCTAGTAATCCAGAATTTCAATGTTATAGTATTGCCGATGAACGTGCCGCTGCTTTTTTTGGACTTGGAATCGCACAGCAAACTAAAAAACCGGTAGCGCTTGTTTGTACTTCTGGTTCGGCCTTATTGAATTATTATCCCGCTTTTGCGGAAGCATTTTACAGTCAGATTCCTTTGATTGTAATTTCAGCCGATAGACCTCAAAGTAAAATAGATATTGGAGACGGACAAACCATCCGACAGCAAAATGTTTTTATAAATCATTCTTTATACAATGCTAATTTGAATGAATTGGTTTCTGTAGAAAATGATTTAAAAATAAATGAAGCCATTAATACGGCAATCCTAAAAAAAGGGCCGATACATATTAATGCGCCCTTTGAAGAACCTTTGTATGAAATGGTTTCGGAGCTTTCTGTAAAGGCGAATATTACTACTGCAGCAAAGGAAAATAATACAATTTCAATAGAAGATTTCTCTGAATTTGCAGATATTTGGAATAAATCATCCAAAAAAATGATTCTCGTTGGGGTCAATGAGCCTAATACGATAAGCGATTTTGTAATTGACACATTGGCTCAAGAGGAATCGGTTGTGGTGCTGACAGAAACGACTTCAAATTTACATCATCCTTCTTTTATTTCTAATATTGACAGTATAATTACTCCTTTTGTAGAGGAAGATTTTGAGCGTTTTCGTCCCGATGTTTTGGTAACTTTTGGAGGAATGATTGTTTCTAAGCGCATCAAAGCTTTTTTACGAAAATATAAGCCTAAATACCATTGGCATATTGATTCTTTGCGTGCCTATGATACTTTTGGCGCTTTGACCAAGCATTTTGAAATGAATCCAAATGATTTTTTCGAATTGTTTTTACCTCTTACAAAAGCAATTCCAAGCGATTACTTTCATAAAATGAATGAGGTAAATCTTTTGCGTAAAATAAAACGCGAAAATTATATCTCAAAAATTCCTTTTTCTGATTTTGTAGTTTTCGATAAAGTGATTAAAACTTTACCCAAAAACAGTCTATTGCAAATCAGTAACAGTTCGGCGATTCGCTATACCCAACTTTTAGATATAGATCCTTCAATTGAGGTATATTGTAATCGTGGGACAAGCGGTATCGATGGAAGCACTTCGACTGCCATTGGTGCGGCTGTGGCCAATAAAAAACAGACCGTTTTTATAACGGGAGATATTAGTTTCCTTTACGATAACAATGCACTTTGGAATAAATATATTCCAACTAATTTCAAGATTATTTTGATAAATAACGGCGGCGGCGGTATTTTTAGAATTTTACCGGGACATAAAGAAACCCCTGTTTTTAATACCTTTTTTGAAACATCTCACAGTTTGACAGCCGAACATTTGGCCAAAATGCATGGTTTTGAATATGCAATTGCCAATGATGAAACGAGTTTAATAAACAATTTGAAAAACTTATATGCTCAAAATGAAAAACCGGCCATTTTAGAAGTTTTTACTCCAATGTTAGAAAATAACAGTATTCTTTTGCAATATTTCAAGGAGTTGGTTTGATTAAAAGTTTTGAGGAGTATATAAATTATAATATTTTTTTTACATTAAATAATAGCTATTTTTTAAATAAATGTTTAGATTTGAGGATATAAGAAAATTATTAATCAACATTTAAAACTTTATTTATGAGTGTAAGAGATGAATTAATTTTAAAGTATGCTGCCGATTTGAAAGACAAATGCGGTGTTAGCCCGAACATGGATTTGTTGACAAAAGTAACGATTGGCTGTGGTCCTTCAATCTATAATGCGGATGCTGCTACCGTTGCCGGAAGCCAGCAAGAAGAATTAGATACGGTTAAAAATAATTTTTTGATCAAAAAATTAGGACTTTCTGATGGATCTAGTTTGGATGCAGGAATTGATGCTGTAATGGAAAAATACGGTCGATCTAACAAAAATAAATACAGAGCGGTTGTTTATTATTTATTGACAGTTCACTTTAACAAAGAGAGTGTTTATAATTAATTATTAAAAACCCTTATTAAAATAAAAAAAGCGTTCGCCTTGGGGAACGCTTTTTTGATAAATAAATTTAGCGAATTGGAATAGGAAACACAGGAATACTTGCATGTCCTAATTCATCAATTGACTGGACGGCAAAGAAAAAGTTATCTTTAGAATAAGGTATTTCTGCTTTAGTATTAGTTACAAAAATGCTTTTCTCCCAATGTGAAGATGCCGTTTCTCTAATTAGGATTTGATAGCCATAAATCTTTTTTCCTTCAGGGGCTTTCCATACTAAAGTTGATGAATTGCTAAGCTCTTTAACTTCAATTCCTACGTTAAGCGGCGCTTTCGGAGACCAAGCTAAATTGCTGAATACAGCCAGATTTGAACAGGTAATTTTTCTTAGGTATTCAAAATCCATGAATTCAGGAAGATCACCATATTTTATACCATTTTCAGTTCTTAAATCTTGGTGCTGATGCTCATAGTTTTCATTCATTTCGCAAAAACGAATTGCAGGAAAACCGTTTTGGCTAAAAGGCGTGTGATCTCCACCACGCAAAAAACGATCATTTCGATACACTAAATTGATGTCCAATTGATCTATATATTGATTTGTAGTTGTTTTTATGTATCTCGCCAGCAGTCTTGAGGGACTGTCATTGTCTCTGTTGGTTGCTTTGCGCATTTTTGCTTCTTCTTCGGTTTCCAGATATGGAATGGTTTCGCTAAATACTCTCACTTTTGTATTGTCTCTCAATAGCGTTCCGCTTGACAAACTGTTGCCAATCATGTCATTATTAATCATCGCAATCACATTCCATTTAGACTCTTTGGCAAGTTCTGCTAAATGTTTAGCCCCATAAAGACCTTGTTCTTCTCCTGTAACGGCAACAAAAATTAAGGTATAAGGAAACTCTCTTTTAGACATTATTTTGGCCAATTCCATCATCGCAGCTACACCAGAACCATCGTCATTTGCTCCGGGCGCATCTGAAGTTGTGTTCATAACATCAGAAACGCGAGAGTCAAGATGTCCGCTTATGATTATGACACGATTATCAGTTGGATCAGTTCCTTTTAAAGTAGCCATTACATTGCCCAATTGGCTGTCAACTGCAATTCTTTTTCCATCCGCTTTTACGGTAAAATAGTCAATTGTGGCAGTCAGTCTTCCATTAGATTCTAAAGCATATTTATCAAACTCAGATTTGACCCAACGTTGTGCTGCGCCAATGCCACGGGTTTTACTTTTAGTATCGCTTAAGGTGTGTCGGGTTCCAAAAGACACTAATTTACGTACCGTTGCTTCTAGATTTTCCGCTTTTACTTCGGCAACCATTTTGTCAATTTCTGGATCCTTAAGTGTCGATTGAGCGGATATTACAACAGGAAAGAAAAATAAGAGGGATAGATAAATAATAGAATGTAGTTTCATTTTTGGTTATGTTTTTTTCAAATTTAACAAAAAAATATAAATCAAAACTAGCCAGACTTTTGACTGATATTATTTCGAAAGGAATTTTGGTAATCGAATATATATTCTTTGCAAAATCATTTTTGGTAATGCTATTTTCAAACTTCGTACCTTTGCGCTTTAGAAAAATGAATAAAATGATTGAAATAGGAAAATACAATACGTTAACTATACTCAGAGATACTAAAGTTGGATTGTTTTTAGGTACGCCAGAAACGGATCCCGAAGGAATACACGATATACTCTTGCCTAATAAATATGTTCCCAACGAATTTGAAATAGGTGAAGAACTTATTGTCTTTGTTTATTTAGACCATGAGGAACGCCCGGTAGCAACTACATTAGAACCTTATATTTTATTGAATGAGTTTGCGCTTTTACGTGTGAATTATGTCAACCAAATTGGTGCTTTTATGGATTGGGGAATGGAAAAAGATATTCTTGTTCCTTTCAAAGAGCAAGCACGTCCTATGGAAAAAGGCAAGCGTTACCTGGTTTATCTTTACATGGATGAAAAAACCAACCGTTTGGTAGCATCAAGTAAAACCAACCAATTTCTGAAAAACGAAGAACTTACTGTTGAAAAAGGAGAGGAAGTGGAACTGATTGTTTCTCATATTACCGAAATAGGAATCAATGTTATTATAAATGAGCGTCATAAAGGATTATTGTACAAAGATGAAGTTTATGATGATGCAATTCGTACCGGAGATCGTATGCGTGGTTATATTAAAACCATTCGTCCTGACAATAAAATAGATGTTTCCTTGCAAATTCAAGGCTATGAAAGTATTGAACCCAATGCTGATAAAATATTAGACGAACTAAGAGCGAGTCGCGGTTTCTTGCGCTTGAACGACAATTCTCATCCCGAAGATATAAAGACGGTTTTGAAGATGAGTAAGAAAACCTTCAAGAAAGCGATTGGAGCTTTATATAGAGAAAAACTAATCGAAATCAAGGAAGACGGTATTTACTTGGTTAAAGAGTAATAAAAAAAGACTAATCATAACGATTAGTCTTTTTTTTAGGTTTTCAAATTCAAGTCTAGCTATTCATTAGCATGTACACTTTCAGATTTTTGTACAATTTCTTTAATGATCTCATCAAGTTCCTTGCTTGAAATGATTATATTATCTAAAAGAAACTTTTTTTCTTCTACAGAGTTATCCGTATTTTTTAAAAGTTCAGTTAGAGCCATTAATCTCGATAAGGGTGTTCTAACAACATGAGATTGTATCCAAGTTATCTCTTTGAGTAAATTATTTTGCTTTTCTATTTTTTTAGTATGCCGTAAAGTTTCCTTAAAACTATCATTTAATCTCATGAACAATCTAGGAATTAAGGTACAGACTAAAAAACTGAGAAAAATTAAGTTCGAAAAAACCGCAAAAAGTTCACTTGGTTTAATAGTAGCATTATTAGCCAGTATGAAATCAAAATAATATAATAAAATATAAAGTATTGAAATGTATAGATTTAAAAGCGCCGGAAAGTATTCGTTTTTAAAAGAATATATAAAAACGGATAAAAAACAACAAGCAAGTAAATAGAGAGTACTATTAAGACCAACATAATAGATCAAAGTAAAGCTAAGCACGTAACCAGTGCCTATAAATAATAGTTTTCGGTGTTTTATTTTAATTCCTTTTTTAAAACCCAGCATTATAATGATTAAAACAGAAACCACATCAATTATCACCAACTGATAATAACCAAAATCTAAAGCCCAAAGAACAGAAGGGATTAAAGCAATAATAGATAAGGGAATTACAAAAATAAGCGTATTGGTAAACATATCGTCTCTCCAATATTTCAAATTTTTATTTTGATTTAAAGAAATTAAAACAGTATCCTTTATAGCTGAAGTATATTTTTCACAAAAATTCATCACAGATTAAATTAAATTAATAACTGTTTGATAATGAGATGTTAGGTGTTGTAAATGTAAAAAGAATATTCTTGAGAAAGTAAAAAAAGTTTCGATCATTTGCTTGAAGTAATCGTCCTGTTTTTCTGTTTTTGGGATTGTCATGGATTCCTTTTCTCTCATAGTCGAAATAGAGTTGCTTAAAGCCTGAAAATGCATTATTTTTACACTAAAATAATTTAAAGCTATTATAATGGATTGGATCACTGCCAAAGAATACGAAGATATCACTTATAAAAAATGCAATGGAGTTGCTAGAATTGCATTTAATAGACCGGATGTGCGAAATGCTTTCCGACCTAAGACTACTGCTGAATTATTCAATGCTTTTTACGATGCACAAGAGGATACTTCTATAGGCGTGGTTTTGCTCTCGGCTGAAGGGCCTTCGTCAAAAGATGGAGTTTATTCTTTTTGTAGCGGTGGCGATCAAAATGCCCGTGGTCATCAAGGATATGTAGGTGAAGACGGTCAGCATCGTTTGAATATTTTAGAAGTACAGCGCTTAATACGATTTATGCCAAAGGTTGTCATTGCCGTAGTTCCGGGTTGGGCTGTAGGTGGTGGACATAGTTTGCATGTAGTTTGCGATATGACACTTGCCAGCAAAGAACACGCTATTTTTAAACAAACGGATGCCGATGTAACCAGTTTTGACGGCGGATACGGATCTGCTTATCTTGCTAAAATGGTAGGTCAGAAAAAAGCGCGTGAGATTTTCTTCTTAGGGCGTAATTATTCTGCTCAAGATGCTTTTGATATGGGAATGGTAAATGCAGTGGTGCCTCATGCTGAATTAGAAGCTACTGCTTTTGAATGGGCACAGGAAATTTTGCAAAAATCACCAACTTCAATCAAAATGCTGAAATTTGCGATGAACTTGACAGATGACGGCATGGTAGGACAACAGGTTTTTGCGGGTGAAGCAACACGATTGGCTTACATGACCGAAGAGGCCAAAGAAGGTAGAAATGCTTTTCTTGAAAAGAGAAAGCCAAGTTTTGAAAAGAAATGGTTGCCATAATACAGCTCAGCATTAAGATTTTAATTAAGGCATAAAAAACTAAATTTTATTAATGGAAAATTTCAACAACGAGACAATTGATACAACTCAGCTTCCTAAATTTGAAGCGGTAGAATTCTCGGTCTTGCATTCAAATTATTGGAAAGTAATATTAATAAATATTATAATCCTGTTCCTGATTTTAGGAGCAGGACTTAGTTTGTTACTGTTTTACAATGAAGATTTAAAACTTTTTGTGGTCGAAATAAGCGCTCTTTTTTTTGTTTTACTGTTGCTTTCGTTTACTTTTTCCAGAATCAGTTTTAAGAAAAAAGGATTTGCTTTTCGGGACCATGATGTGCTTTTTAGATATGGAGTTATCGCCACAAATACAATCATAATTCCGTATAATAGAGTGCAACATGTGGCTTTACATGAAGGTTTTCTTTCTCGTTATTTTGGATTGGCTAAAGTTGAAATTTTCACAGCAGGAGGCAGTTCAAGTGATATTGAAGTTCCCGGAATAGAAATTGAACAAGCCGAAAAAATCAAGCAATTGTTGATGGGTAAAATTCAAAAGCAATTGTAAATGGAGCAACAATTTAATTCTCCTCAAAGGCAATCTTCCATAGGTATTTTGGTGACGTTTTTTGATACTTTACAACAATGGGGACGCGGTTTGTGGCCTATAATGGTTGTTTATGCTTTTAGATTTAATGAGCTAAATAAAGTCTATCTTTTTCTGGGTGTCAGCGTTTTTTTGCTGATTATTGCTTTTGTAGCCTATTTAAAATATTTGAATTTTACTTTTTATTTAGAAAGTGAAAATGAAGAGTTTATCATCAATGAAGGGATTTTAAATAAAACAAGAACGATCATTCAGCTGGATAAGATTCAACAAGTAGATATTAATCAGTCTTTAATCCAAAGATTTATAGGGGTTTATGAACTTAATGTTGATACGGCGGGGAGCACTAAAAAAGAAGGAAAGATAAAAGCAATTTCGCATTCCTTAGCATTGGCCTTAAAGGCAAGATTATTGGAAAACGACAAGAAAAAAACGGATGCAATCAATGCAGAAGAATTTTTGCAAGTAGAGAATATTGAAGAAAAACCTTTTATAAAGATTAGTTTTTTGAGCTTATTGAAAGTAGGTGTTACATCGAATTATGTAAAAACCTTGGGTTTGATATTAGCTTTTTTGGCGACCGTCTTCGAAAACGGAAAAAACTTGATGTCAGAACAGGATTTTAGTGAGGAACATATTGGTAATTACATCGATCAAAGTTCTGCTGTTCGATCAATTGGGCTTATTTTCTTTTTGATGTTGGGTTTAATTTTGATTATAAATTTAGTTCGAGTTGTTTTCAAATATTTTGATTATCAGATAACGAAACAAAAAGGTTCTTTGCTGCTTTCTTTTGGATTATTGAGTACCAAAAGTACGATTGTGAAACCGGAGAAAGTTCAAATAGTTACCGTAAGCAGAAATTATTTTCAGAAGAAAATGAATATTCTGGAGATTAAAATAAAGCAAGCAACCAGCGGTGATAAAGAGGATGGCAAATCCATAATCGAAATTCCGGGTTGTGATGAGAATGAAAGAATGGCTATTTTTAAGCTTTTGTTTCACACAATGCCCGAAAAAGGGATTGTATTGAAACCAAATTACCGCAAGCTGGTTTTTTCAATATTCTTGTTCATGCTGCTTCCGGTTGCCGCTTTTTTTGCTTTTGCAAATTATATTCAGCCGGTATTTTTAGAATACGTTTATTTCTTGCCTTTGTATTTGTTGTTTGTAGGGCTAATAGTGTGTTTTGGTTACAGAAATAATAGGCTTTATATTAATGATAATTTTATTATTAAGCAAAGTGGAGCTTGGGATATTGATAATAAAATTATAGAGCCTGGAAAAATTCAGGCAATAACAACCTCGCAGTTGTTTTGGCATAAAAAAGCCGATATAGGTTCAGTGATAATACATACAGCGGGCGGAAATATGGTTTTTCAAATGGGGAATTTCGCCATGATTAAGAGCTATGTAAACCTTTGGTTGTATAAGATAGAAGCCTCAAATAATAATTGGATGTAGAATTCCAATTTTTAAAAATGAATAAATAGAAATAATAAAATAGAAATAAAATGAAACATTGGATTGAAGCCGCACGATTAAGAACATTACCCTTATCTGTTTCCGGAATAATAGTGGGGAGTATGTATGCATTGGCTAACCCAACAGACAATATACTTACGCCGACAGAAGTTTTTAACTGGAGGATTTTTGGTTTTGCGATTTTGACTACTCTTGGATTACAGATATTGTCCAATTTTGCCAATGATTATGGCGATGGAATGAAAGGAACAGATAACGAGGATAGAGTTGGGCCAAAGCGGGCCATTCAAAGGGGTGTGATTTCGCCTGCTGCCATGAAACGTGCAATTATAATAACCTCTTTGTTGACATTGCTTTCGGCGGTTTTATTGATTTTTTATGCTTTTACTGATACAAATATTTATTATTCCTTGTTTTTCTTGGCCTTAGGTATTTTGGCAATTGCTTCGGCTATCCGTTATACGGTGGGGAATACTGCTTATGGATATCGCGGTTATGGAGATTTGTTTGTGTTTGTGTTTTTTGGATTGGTAAGTACTTTAGGGGTGAATTTTCTATATTCAAAACAATTAG
The DNA here is from genome assembly GCF_047344965.1 of Flavobacterium sp. W1B. Classification (NCBI taxonomy): domain Bacteria; kingdom Pseudomonadati; phylum Bacteroidota; class Flavobacteriia; order Flavobacteriales; family Flavobacteriaceae; genus Flavobacterium; species Flavobacterium sp. W1B. The sequence goes on along the minus strand of NZ_CP178845.1, from coordinate 2,811,260 downwards.
ATCCGCTGTTATTTTTACCCGCAGCTGCGGTTGGACTTTTGAGCGTTGGGGTTTTGAATTTAAACAATATGCGTGATGAAGCCTCAGATAAAAAATCAAATAAGAATACTATAGTTGTGAAAATTGGTGGAGCTAAAGCAAAAAAATACCATTATTTCTTGATAGTTTCAGCTATGGTTGCAGTGCTTATTTTTGCTGTTTTAAGCGATTTCAAATTAGATCAATACCTTTTCTTATTGGCTTATATTCCTTTGACGAAACATTTAATTAATGTGTATAAAAATCAAGAGCCTAAAGCATTAGATCCTGAATTGAAAAAATTAGCGCTGAGCACTTTTGCACTTTCGGTATTACTTTCTTTGTGTATGATTTACTTTTTTTCAGATATAATTGTAAACACGCTATTGGGCGGAAGATAAATTTTAAGTATTACTCCCGATAGCTTATCGGGAGACCAATAAAAAACAATAAACAGCAACATATGAAAATCACATTTTACGGACATGCCTCCTTAGGTATAAAAGTGGGCGGAAAGCATATTTTAGTTGATCCTTTTATTTCTGCTAATCCGTTGGCAGAACATATTGATATCGATAACTTAAAGGCAGATTATATTTTGTTGACGCACGCTCATGGCGACCATATTTTGGATGTGGAAGCAATTGCGAAACGAACAAATGCAACCATTGTTTCCAATGCGGAGATTGCAACTTATTATACAGCCAAAGGTTTTCAGGCACATCCGATGAATCATGGCGGAAGCTGGAATTTTGACTTTGGAAAAGTAAAATATGTCAATGCGGTTCATTCCAGTACTTTTCCTGACGGGACTTGCGGAGGAAATCCTGGCGGTTTTGTCATCGAAGGCGAACACAAAAACATTTATATCGCCGGAGACACGGCGCTTACGATGGATATGAAGCTTATCCCGATGCGAACCAAACTCGATTTAGTGATTCTGCCTATCGGGGATAATTTCACTATGGATATCGAAGACGCCATTATTGCTTCTGATTTTGTCGATTGCGATAAAATTCTAGGTTACCATTACGATACTTTTGGATATATCAAAATCGATCACGAAGAGGCAATTCGTAAATTCTTTGATAAAGGCAAAGATTTAATGCTTTTAGAAATAGGGGATAGTATCGAATTATAGTTTTTTTTTGAAGCTAATTCCCGCTATTCGCTATAATCTTTGTTGCTGAACCCCAGCAACAAAGGATTTTCGCTGCTATCGGGGCTAAGGCATTTCGTTATCAAATACATTTTTAAGTGAAGAAAATATTGACATTGCTATTTATTAGCATTTTTTATCAGTCGGCTTTTGCGCAAAAAGACGGCTATTGGGATAAAGAGAGGGCAACAACCAAAGAAATTGTTGTTTCGGCTAGAGATCGAATCCTTATAAAAACAGACGATTTTCCAGTAGGAACCACGGAGTTGATTTATAGAATCACACTTTTGGATGAAAATCAGCAACTGGCCAGTAGCTTGGTTTCGGTTTTAAAAGCCATTCCGGATCCAACAGGAATCAGTCAAGGATCGGCTGGAGCCGTTTTTGTGGTATCTAAAATTTCAGGAACCGATAAGTGCAAGTATGCTGTTTTTTCATCCGCTGAATTGGCTTCTAAATACAAAGAAAACGGCAAAAAAGACAAAGCTTGTCTTGTTCAGGATACTCCGGTGAGCAAAGATGCAAAACGACTTTCAATAGATAAATCCGCTTGTTTGAAGCCTGGGATCGGAAATTTATGGTTTGGTTTTGAAAGCACCAATTGGGTAATGAAACAAAAAATAATTCTCGAAGTCGTTCCCTGGGTTGATACCAAACTCAGTAGAGGTTGGTCTTTGGAAAACAGAAAATACATCATTAATCAGGTTAAGACTTCGGCATTGGCCAGAAAAATGGCTAATTCGGATGATTTTTGTATTTGCATCCAAGAGAAAATTCAAAAACAATACAAATTTCAGGAATTTCAGAAACTGCTCGCTATAGAACAGCAAAAGTTGTATAAAGATTTTGGCAATAGTTGTTTTGATGAAACGGGAGCTTCTGGAGTGCTTTATAGTGATTTGCGCAAGCAAGCCTCGACTTTTGTAAAAAAGGGCGATTACGGCAACGCTATAGCTCAATATACGGCACTAATCGATGCTGGTAAAGCAAATGTTTTAGATTACAATGCAATTGGGGAGAGCTATATTTTGACCAAGCAATACGGAAAAGCGATAAAATTCTTGAAAGAAGGTGAAAAATTAGATGATGCTGAGTTGTTGGTAAAATTAAATTTGGCGCATGCTTATTTATTGAATAATAACTATTCCTCGGCTAAGGCTATTTATAAGGAATACCAATCCCAAAATGTGACTGATAGCGTTGGTTGGACTCAAAAAATAAAACTGGATTTTGAAACATTCAAAAAAGCCGGGATTCAAAATAATGATTTTGAAAAAGTTCTGAGATTGATGAATTAGAATTATAAAGATAGATTTTAGAATAAAAAACTATTCAAAAACTTAGTACCCTTTGCTGTTAAAAAATAAAAATGAAAGCTACTTATCATAAATACATTCTCAATTTCAAACGACCTTCGGGAACATCGCGTGGCGTTATGACCGAAAAAGAAACCTGGTTTATTGTCCTTGAAAAAGACGGAAAAAAAGGAATAGGAGAGTGCGGAATTTTGAGAGGATTGAGCGCAGATGACAGACCGGATTATGAGGCGAAATTGCAATGGACTTGTGATAACATTCATCTTGGGAAAGATGCGCTTTGGGACGCCTTAATTGAGTTTCCTTCGATACAGTTTGGCGTTGAAATGGCGTTCCAATCTTTGGAGAGTGAAACTCCTTTTTTATTGTTTCCTTCTGGATTTACAAATGGTTCAGATTCTATTGAGATCAACGGGCTCGTTTGGATGGGAGAAGCGGCTTTTATGAAGCAACAAATAGAAGAAAAATTAGCGCAAGGTTTCCGTTGTATTAAACTCAAAATTGGGGCTATAGATTTTGATAAAGAACTGGAATTATTAGCGTTTATCAGAAAGCATTTTACACCAGAACAAGTAGAAATAAGGGTCGATGCTAACGGCGCTTTTAGTTTAAATGAAGCTTTAGATAAATTAAATAAATTATTTGGTTTTCAATTACATAGCATTGAACAGCCTATTTCTAAAAACCACACTGACAGGATGGCAGAACTATGTAAAAGGACTCCTTTGCCAATTGCATTGGACGAAGAGTTAATAGGAGTGTTTTCATTGGATGACAAAGAGCGATTATTGCAAAAAATAAAACCACAATACATCATCTTGAAGCCTAGTTTTGTGGGCGGTTTCAGAGGTACGCAAGAGTGGATTTCTTTGGCTGAAAAGTATAAAATAGGTTGGTGGATTACCTCGGCTTTGGAGAGTAATATTGGATTAAATGCCATTGCGCAATGGACCTTTTTACAGCATAATTTGATGCCTCAAGGATTGGGAACGGGAGCACTTTATACTAATAATTTTGACTGTCCGCTCGAAGTTTCTAAGGGACAATTATGGTATAAAAAAGAGCTGGATTGGAAGTTTGATTTTGAACAATTAGATTGAATTCTTTAAGGTAAAATTTTGTCACTAATTTGATTCAGTACATAAAAAAAGGATAGACTTTTGAGTTTCTATCCTTTCTGGCATTCAATAAAAATGTATTCTAAAAAGTTTACTAATTTATTTTACAGGAATTATATCGATTACCACCGTACGGTTATAAAAGCGTTCTTCCGGGGTTTTGTTTTCAAAAGGTGCTTTGTTTACATCTTCTCCAAATCCGTTTAGCTCGAATTTCACATCCTTTCTACCGGCTTTTGATAAAGCATTTTCGATAATTTTTTTAACATCATTAACACGAGCTACAGATAAATCTAAGTTGTACGCTTCACCACCAATAATATCAGTATGGCCGTGAATGATAACGGTTCCTCCAGCTGGAATTTTTGGAGTAACTACATCACTAAGGTATTTTTCATAGATCGTAATTGCTTTTGATTTATTGAATTCATACAGAATACTATATCTGATACCTTCTATCATTGTTGCAGGTTTCCATAATACGACATGCATTGGAGTTTCTTTTTCAACGATTTTGCCGCTTTTGGTTTGCCCAATCATTTTTACTTTGAAATCACCTTCTGCTCTGCTTCCAAGAATCGATTTTCCGGGAATACTCACCATTTCCTGAGTGTAAGGTCCAAAAGACTGTACTTTTCCTTGCTCGTCAGTCATTTGTAATGACCATGAGGACAAAGCTTCGTTCGCTCCCTTGTTATTGATTGTAACATAGCTTTCAACTGGCGCTTCTTGAAGGGCGACAATTTGAACAGGTTTCAATTGCGCATCAGGACCGCTTTGAAATTCCATCAATAAATCAGAAGAATTACTTTCAATGGTAACTCTGCGATCTCCTTCACGAAGAAGTTCAAGTTCTAATGTCCCACCCGTTTGTTCTGAAGGCACAGTAGGTTTAATTTGTCCTTTAGTATTTATTCTAGAAGGATTTATTGCAAATACATTTACCAAATAGGTTTTGATCGATTCTGACATTACCAGACCATCTTCATTACCTTTTTCAGATGAACCTACCAAAGTAATAGTTGCCGAAGGATTTTTTTCCATACGGTCGCCAATTATATTTATTACGTTATAATAAACGATCATCTGACGTTTTGAGCGGTCGGATAGATTTTTTGGTGCAAAAACTTCCAATTGGTCTTCTTTGAAATCCTTAACCTGATTTTTGTTTAATAAAACATAACGACTTGGTATTTCAGTTGATCCAGCATTGAAGAAAACATAGTTTCTAAGTGGAAATATTTCAGTCATTTTCTGTTCTCCTTGAACGTTGGCAGGGGAGTCAACATAAAACTGGACTTCATTATCTTTTAATATCGCCGTATCTTCTTGGATATTGCGTCCTTGTCCAAATTTAAGTGCAACACCAGCTCTTAGGGTAGTGATATTCCAAGTTTCTGTTGAGCGAGGATTTTGACCAAAATATGGTTGGAAGGCAACAAAAGGAGATAATACAAATTGTGTCTTATTAGCATCAGATGAAAGTGGGATGTCATATCCTGCTCCTATTTGCATTGAGATAAGAGTTTTTTCGATTTTATCAAAATCACCTTTTACTGCAGGACTTAAAGCCTGATCTGGGAAAGCTGGATTAACGCCCAATTGATATGTAAACGATTTATCCATGTTAAAGGCCAAACGTGGACCTCCATATAAGTAAAAATTGTTTTTGAATGGAGCGAAACGTACACTTGGCTCTACTGTAATGTAACTTAAGTTTGTTTTTAAGTCGGCTGGACAGTTACATGGAGTTACAACTTGATCAAAAGAAGCTTTTCGGCTATCATATCCGGTTTGAAACATAAAGCCCCATTTTGAATCCGGACGGTGAAATTCTAAAAGCGGCGCAATAAACAGTCCGCCTCCAAATCCATCATGAAAAGCGGTTGGAGATGTAAAACTGGCATTCATTTGTTGCGTTGAACCACGATAAAAATTGAAATTAGCGCCAGCTGCGGCACCGAAAAACCAAGAAGGTTTTGTGTATTTTACCACTTGCGTTTCCTGTGCGTTAACTGCAGTTTGAAAACTTAACAATGACAAAGCGATTATTGCAACACTTTTGATGGTTAGATTATTAGAGGACCATACTAAGTATGATCCTTCTTTACTATTATTTTTTATATTCATTTTTTTTAGAATTAAGGTTTGCTGATGATATTAGTGTGCGTCATTATTACAGCTCCATTTCTGGCAAGCATTCTACCAGTTGCTTTTGCATGATCTCCCATTGTTATTGATTGTAAGGCTAATATGTTACCGCTAAAATTGGTGTAGTTTCCTATGGTCGCTGAACTACCAGTTTGCCAGTAAATATTTTTAGCTTGGGCACCTCCAGAAAGAATAATGTTTCCACCAGCTCCACCAACAGTCGTAAAAGCAGATGCTACTTGGAAAATCCAAACATCGGTTGCGCTACCTGACAGTGTTAAATCTCCATTTTGTACTAAAAGTGTAGATGTTGATTTATAAATTCCAGCCACAAGTGTTTTTCCACCTTGATCACCAGCCACAGTTATCGGAGCGCTATAAGAAGCTCCTTCCACGAAAAGATACGCATTAGTCAAATCTAATTTTGCTTGAGTTAACATAGCGGCTATACCTGCCGGGGCAATATCGTCTGAGGCATAAATTGCTCCACCTACAATGGTCGCAGGAGGAAATCCAGTAACCGAAGAACGGACACCGGGACTAATACCCACATCCAAGTTGTTAATTACGCTAAATCCCGCATTATTACTTACTCCTACGCCTGCTAATATTCCAAATCTAGCTGCAGTCCCAAGGTTTATAACTGCTCCGCCAATTATTGGAGCATTCGTATTAAATGTCCAAACATAGTCATTTGCTAAAGGTGTTCCAGCTAAGTTTTTAGCTCCTGCTTTGATTGTAGCGGTATAAGTGGTACCCGTTACAAGATCGCTTGAAGGACTAAACGTAGCAATTGTGCCAGAATAAGTAACTATTCCCGTGATCGTTGTTGTACCATTTTTTAAAGTAAAATTAGTGTCGTTAATAGTCGAAGGATCCATTAACATACTAAAATCAGCAGTAATCTTTTTATTAAGCGCCACGCTGGAAGCATTGTTTAAAGGATCAGTTGAAACTACCTTAGGAGCAACAGATGATCCAGTAGTAAATTTCCAAACGAAGTCAGCAGCAAGTGTCGTTCCTTGGGTGTTTTTAGCTCCAATGGTTATGGTAGCCGTATATTCTGTATTTGCAGCTAAATTAACTGTTGGATCAAAAAATGCTGTCATTCCATTATCTGTAACGGTTCCAGCTACAACGGTAGTCCCTTGTTTTAAGGTAAACGTTGTACTGTTAATAGTAGCGGAATTCATCAACATATTAAAATTTGCCGTAACTGTTTTATTAATTGCAACGTTAGTGGCATTACTCAAAGGATCTGTAAGAATCACGCTTGGCCTAACAGTTGCACCAGTACTAAACGTCCATATATAATCAGTTTGCAATGCATTACCCATCAAGTCTTTAACAGCTGTTTTAATTATGGCAGTATAAGTTGTGTTAGCCTTAAGATTAGCTGTTGGAGTAAATGTTGCTGTCTTTCCACTAAAGCTTACATTTCCGTCTATGGTCGTGGCTCCTTGCACAATAAAAGTTGTCTTTGTAAAAGTCGAAGCATCCATGTCTTCATTAAATGTTGCAGTGATAACTTGGTCAAGAGGCACGTTTATGCTGCCGTTTAAAGGGGTTTCGGATGTGACCACCGGACACACGCCAATAGTCTCCTGGAAATCATCGCTTTCACATCCAGAGATTAATGCAATAAATACTATTGCAAGGGTTAATAGTAAATTTTTAGTTTTCATTATATTTTATTTATTTAGGTTAAGGAATTATATTCAACAAAGGTTGTTTAGTTCTAGCCTAAATGTATTACACAATTTAAAAATTAACTTACAAAATTCACATTTTAAAAGGTTGTGGATTGGCGCAAGTGGTTGATTATAATTGTTTTAAATTGATGGTTTTGTTTTTTAATCTAAGTTGCTATTAAAAAATAAACGTAAAAAAGTAAAATTAAGGGAGGGGTGTTTTTGGAACTAAAAGAACTTTAATGCTTTAGAAAGTTATACCAAATGGATTATATTTTAGTTCGAAGTGTCTTTGGTAAAGTAATGATTTAATATAAAAATAGTCTCCTAAATTTGTTCGGGAGACTATATTGCATATACAATTGATGTTTTAGGCTAGTTTAAGATCTTTTTTTGAAGTGCTTAACTCTTTTTTGATTTTTGACATATTTGCTCTCTATGGTCAATAATTAATTATGTGAGATGTTTCTCTTTCTTTTTGAATTATTGTTACAAATTCAAAATAAGCATAATATATTTTACCAAGTAATTTGTTTATCCACATAGAAAGTCTGATCTAAATTAGTTGGACAAACATAACAACAGCAATAATGGTAAACCCTGAGAATAATCTATCTTTAAAGTGTTTTCAAATAGATCAACGATGTAGAACTCTGCTAGTTTTAAAGTTCATCGAGAGTAATTCGGCTGCTTTTCAAATAGCATTTATATTGTTGTTTATTCATTACCTATGAGTTAATTTTAAGTGTATTGGATTATGCAATTTTAATATTCAATTAGTGTTAGATACTTGAATTCTTGATTTCTTTTTTTAGATCGTCAAGCCTTAATTCGCCGTCAGATTTTGTTCGATCAAATCTTGATTTTCCTTCAGCGATTAAATTTTCGCCTTCTTTCCAAATTTTTTCATATTTATTGGTAATGGTTCCCAATAATGTATCTAATTTGTCTTTCAACTCATCAGTATAATCATTGCTTTTATCCTTAATTTTTCTTCTTGTTTTGTCCCCTTTTTCAGGAGCAAATAAGATCCCTAATAGTGCTCCAACGGCAACGCCGCCTAATATTCCTAATACTACTTTGTCTGTTTTCATAATTTTTTTTTAATGATTACATTCTTTTTTTTATAATCGTCTTCCTTGGATTAGTCTTAATAAGATTGCTATTACTGCAATGACCAGCAGTATATGTATTAGTGATCCTACGCTGTAAACGAAAAATCCAATTGCCCAAAAAATGATTAGAATTACTGCTAATGTGTAAAGAAGATTGCCCATGATTTCTAGTTTTTTAATTATTAAAATGATAATTAATTTTTTCTATTTATTAAATTGCCCTAATTAAATGAAAAGGCACCATAAAGACTTAATACGCTATTTTTACCGTCGGGAAAAGTATAGTTTGTTCCGGCAAAATTTCTTTCTTTTCCTACTTTAGTAAGTCCGTAATTATAACGTACACCAAAACTAATAGTTTCTAGATCAATCCCAAGACCTGCTGCAATTCCAGCATCAATTTTATTGAAATCGTCTTTATTTATATTGTCCGAAAAATTAAATGTTCCACCATTTGATTCATTTGTAGTTTTTCCATCGATTAAGTAAGCTGCGTAAGGCCCAAACTGCACGTTGAAGTTTTTCGTAAGATTTGCAACTAACATAACAGGAACTTCGATATAATTCAATTTGAATTTTGCGGTTCCGGAAACAAAAGTATTATTGTAAGTTAGCTCGGAGCCCTTTTCTGTATAGTATATTTCGGGTTGAATAGAAATAGAATTCGTTACCGGTAACTTAGCAAATAAACCAACATTAAAACCCGTTAATACATTTTGATCATCTACATTATCTGTATATAAATTAGAGAAGTTAATCCCACCTTTTACACCAAATTTAGCTCTGTTTTCTTGAGCTTTTACAGTATTGAAAGCTATAAGAGACATTGCTAATGAGGCTAAAATTATTTTACTTGAATTTTTCATATTAATTTGTTTCAGTTTTTTTATACAAAGAGGATCACTATTTTTGGTGGAAAATTGCAAAACTTTTTGTGAAATGTATATTATTAACAGTTAATAATACTTTTTTTGATTTTACAAAATGAATAGTTATATATTTCTTTGTAGAATGTTTGAGTTATTAATTAATGATAAGCTAGAGACAATTTTAGAGTTAAAGAATTACAAACAGTAATCTCATCTAGTTAAGACTGTCAGTTTGTATGTCTTTTAAAGCTCCTTGATGATTTTAAGTAATTCTTCTTTGTTTTTACCTAACTTGATTTGAAGTTTTCTAATTATTTCTTCTATCTTTCCTTCTTTAAATAGTTGATCATTCTCAGTCAAAGCAGCGAACTTTTGTTTTAACTTGGCTTTTTGTTCATCCCAATTCCCTTTTATTTCTTTAGTATCCATTTTATTTTATTTAGATCATGAAAATAATACATGCTCCAACAAAGTTCCGCTTTTAGGCTTATAAAGGAATTACACAATTCTAATTATGGCTTACATCATTCACACATTCTATTTTGAATATGTCTATAATTCAAATAGCAAAACAGTTTTTTGTTTTGGGGATATATAGTATTAATTTTTATTTTTGTAATTTTTTTGCACTTTACATTTTTTCCTTTATTATAAGTTCTTTTTTTACATTTAATGTTTGTAATTGTTTTTCTATTGCCTCCATCATTGGAGGAGGACCACAGAGGTAAAAAAACTCGTCCGTTGCTTTTTTATGGGTTTTTATGAAATTTTCCGTGATGAATCCGTTTGCATAACCATCTATTTTTTCATCGGATAAAATGTTAATGAAATTACTGCCTAATAATTTTTTGAAGTCATCTTCTAATATTATATCGTCTTTAGTTTTATTGGCAAAAATAAGTTTGTTATTGCCTATTTCATCTTTGGATTTAAGATGCCTGAAAATTGATATAAATGGCGTGACTCCAGCTCCTCCCGCAATAAATATTCCTTCTCCTTTATAGGAAATATAACCAAAAACATCATGCACAATTAACTCATCATCTTTTTTCAATTTTAAAAGTTCATTGGTAAACCCATTGTGGGATGGGTATGTTTTTATGGTAAACTCCAGATAATCATTTTCGGGAAGACAGGTAAAAGTAAAGGGATTTCTTTTGCTGTCCCAACTCGGCTTATTTATGGAAATTTCTGTGGCTTGACCCGGTGAAAAATGATAATTTTCGGGTTTGGTGGTTACAATTTGTAGCACATCATGTGTGACATTTTGTATCGATTTGATTTTTACAATGTGTTTTTCCATGATCGGTTTCTTTGTTTTTTTAACTAAACTTTTCATTTTTAATAGAAAGTACGTTATTTATCTACCTTCTGCCATTTCTCCACTGGTATCCACGGTTCGTTTTTTTCCAATATCCGTTTGAATGATTGCGCCCGTCATTTTGTCTGGTCCAATAACCATCCCTTTGTCTGTAATTTCTTGCTCTGCTATCCCAAGACCAACCTCCATCAATCCAAATATAACCTGCGCCGGGATTTACTGGCCTGTTGTAATATTGATATTGCGGTTGCTCTGAAACGTATCCCACTGAACAGGAATTAAAAAACGATAGGAATCCTACCAAACTGATAAATAAAATTAGCTTTTTCATGTTCTTGATTTTTAATGATTAAATTATTGAGTTTCTATAATTTCCTTTTATTTTCTATTGCTGATCCTTTTTTTAAAAACATGTTTTTTTTATGGATGTAATTAGAATTTGGTTTAATGCACTTTCATTTTTAAAAATATCCTCAGGATTTATTATGTAATCTGTTGAATATATTTGGGAATCAAAATAATTTTTGTAATCTACGTATAGTTGTTTTTTGGAGACTTTTTTTTGTTTTAGAAAGCTGATAATCAGAACACTAAGTTAGTTTTTTTAATCGGGAATGCGTTATAATATTAACCTAAAATATTGCATTAGTCACTGATTTGATGAGTGATAGGTCTTTTGTTCGAGATTTAAATGAGAAGGAAGCAAAGCTGATATTTCTATAATTTTCTTTAAAAAATAAAAATGTAGGAATCGCCAAAAATTGTGTTAACAAATTTGATTTTAAGTTGAAACAAAAAAAATAGAATCTCTCTGATTTGGAAAATACGCAGAGAGATTCTATTTTTTGTTTTTATAACTGTTTTTATTTATTATTTAGTCAATAAAAACATTGTTGCATCATTGACCCGAAGTTTTGGGATACGATTCTTTACAATATATATTATACTATATACAAATGGCATAATTTCTTGTTTAGCTAATGAAAGTCTAATTGACTATGATCAATGAACGTTATGATTCGTCTTTTGTTGTGCGAACCAGACTAATTCCTGAAATAAAGAATATAAGGCCCAGGACACCGTAAATGATGAGCGATTTAATGTCGGCTGTGTTGCTGGATGCGTTAGTGAACAATACCGCAGTATAAATAAGGCCGCCAATTCCGAGAGTAGTAAGTAATGCTCCAAAGATTCTTTTAATATTCATGATTTTTCATTTTTAAAGGTTTATGACATCTAAATTTCATTTTTGAAAGCTTTTATTCTCAAAATATATTCCATTTGGGAAAAAAGTATTTAGAATCAATTTTACAGGCATTTTTATGCCAGCAGTATTATATTTCAAATGTATTGCGGATAAATCTCAATGATGTTACAGAATTATTGAAAAATATTGCATCATTCACACTTTAAAAATGAAAAATTACATTCTGGACATATACCAATTTAATTCTTCTTCAGTTTTTTTGAAATTAAAATAAGCGGTTATGTTTTTTTGAAGACGTAAAAAAGCGGTTTCACTTTTTACTACATAATCAAAAGCCTTATGGTGCATACAGCTTATGGCAACATCAATTTTGTCTTGAGAGGATAGCATTATTACCGGAGTATCACGATTGAATTCCTTAATTTTATCCAAAGTATCAATTCCGTTCATGGCATTTTTATCAATACCATCAAGTTGATAATCTAGGATTATTATATCGGGTTTGCTTTGCAAATTAGCAATACATAGTTCGCCAGTTGCAAATGTTTCTACGATAAAATCAGTATTATGAATAAAATCAATTTCTAATGATTTTAAAAAAATGGCATCATCATCTACCAGAAAAATTTTTATTTTGTTATCGTTTTTCACAATTGTATGTTTTTAATTCTATTAAATTCTTCTTTTAATTCCTCGCATGCTTGTACACAAATGGTTTCTATCTGATATACAAGATCATGAATTTCATCCAATAACTCTTGTTTTTCAGCCAATTCTTGAATTTTTTTGGCTATATTTTCAAAATCGGAATGAATTCCCATTATTGAAAAAGAAGGAATTATTTTATGAACGGAAGCTTGCAATAATTTCCAGTCTCTTTTTTCTAAACTTTGTTTCATCGTGGCGATCAATGAAGGAGTTTGCTCTAAATACAGCGTTATCATTTCGATCATCAATTTTGGGTTTGATTTGGTGCGTTGATTCAAATAGACCAAATCAATGCATTTTATCATTTTTTCGGCACTATTTCCAGATATGCAATTTTCAGATGTGCTATTTTCATTAAGCTTGGCGGTAAGTTCCGCAAGTCTATTTTTTTTTAATATTCCGACTATTTTGCTATACAGTAATCTTTCGTCAACGGGTTTTGCAATGTAATCATTCATTCCCACGGCTTTACATTTGGCTAAATCAACCGTAGTGACATCGGCGGTCAAGGCTACAATTGGAATTTTTAAATTCAATGTTTTACGAATGTATTCTGTAGCTTCAAAGCCGTTCATTATGGGCATTTGTAAGTCCATCAAAATTATATCATAGCTATTATTTTGGAGTTTTTCGATAGCAATTTGACCGTTTTCAGCCATGTCTCGTTCAAATCCAAAATCATCTAAGAGTGTTTTCATCAACAATTGGTTCAGAGGAATATCTTCTACTACTAATACTTTGATATTTTTTATTTCTGAATCCAACTCCATCAATTCGTTTTCTAACTCGGCATCTGCATTTGTTTTTTGAAAACTTAATGTAAAACTAAATGTTGTTCCAACATTCACTTCGCTTTTTACTCGGATTTTACCTCCTTGCGGTTCAACTAATTGTTTTACAATAGCAAGACCAAGTCCGGTTCCGCCATATAATCTTGAAGTTCCACTGGTTGCCTGTTGAAAATTATCAAATATGCTGTCTATTTTACTAGTAGGTATTCCAATCCCAGTATCATTAACAGCAAATTCTATAATCGCTTTATCCTCATCTTCGTGCAACATATTTACACTTGTGGTGATCCTTCCTTTTGATGTGAATTTTACGGCATTGCTTACCAGATTTAAAATAATTTGGTGTAAACGAACTGGATCTCCCACCAAAACATCTGGAATTTTATTGTCATATTCCGTAATTAACTTTAAATTTTTTTCCTGGATTTTTGTTTCAAATAAATGGAGCATTGCCGATATTGAGGCCTTCATCTTAAAAGGAGTTTTTTCGAATACCATTTTACCTGCATCTACTTTTGCCAAATCTAGGATGTCATTTATGAGTACTATCAATGCATCTCCACTCATTTTTATGGCATCTAAATATTCTCTTTGCTTAACGGTTAAGTCTGTTTTTAATACCACTTTTGTAAATCCGATGATGGCATTCATTGGTGTACGAATTTCGTGGCTCATATTCGACAAAAATTGCTGTTTTGCTTTTACTGCATTTTCTGCGATTAGAGTTGCATTTTCTGCAATTAGAGTTGCGCTTTCGGCTTTAATTTTTGCTTCTTCGGCAATTTCTGTTGCCAACTCTGCAAATAGTCTTGCCTCTATTGATTCTTTTTCAATTCTTTTCTGATCGGTAATATCTCTTGCTACCACAACAACGCCAAGCACCTTGCCTTGTTCATTTTTATATACGGAGCCATTCAATAAAACATCCGTGCTATTTTTGTCTTTTAAGGTTAAGAGATAATCAGCGATAAAACCTTTGTCAAAAACTTCCTGATATCCTTTGCGGGCTTCTTGCGGTTCCGTAAAATATTCAAAAAAATCAGAACCGATTAATTTTTCACGAGAAACTCCTGTAACTGTTACTGATGCTTCATTAGTATCTGTTATTTTTCCTTGTGGATTGATTGTAAATAGGGGATCACGACTTGCTTCAATTAAACTTAAAGAGTATTGAGAGGCTAATTTTAAAGAATTACTAAATTCTTCTAATTCTTTGTTTTCAATTTTTCGCTTTTCTTTTTCTTTGTTTTGAAATCGGAGTTCTTTATTGGCAATTATTAATTCTTGGGCTCGTTTTTCTTTTTCATCATTTTGATAGGCCAATTCTTTATTGGCAATAGCTAACTCGGCTGCTCGTTTTTCTTTTTCATCATTTTGATAGGCTAATTCTTTGTTAGCAATCACTAACTCCTCGGCTCGTTTTTCTTTTTCATGGTTTTGATAAGCCAGCTCTTTATTGGCAATGCGTAATTCGGTTGCCCATTTTTGTTCAGCAATATCCCTTGCAACAATAACAGCACCTAATACATTTCCATTTTCATCTTTATAGGCTGAGCCATTGAATACTATATTGGTCAATTTACCATTTTTATGTCGAAGTGTAAGAGGGGAATGGGTAACGGAGCCTTTATCAAAAACTTGCTGATATCCCTTTTTTGCTTTTTCTTGTTCTGTAAAATAATCAGAAAAGTCAGTCCCTATCAAATTTTCTCGCGAAATTCCAATTATTTTTATTGATGCCTCATTGACGTCAGTAATTTTTCCTTGAACACTAATGGCAACAAAAGGATCTAAACTGGCTTCAATTAAACTTCGTGTGTAATGAGATTCGTGTGTTTTGGGACTTTTCATTTTATTTATTTGTATTACTTAAATTACCAATTTCTTCAATCGGATTACGTCTTTTATCTTTCAATTTTTTAAAATGGGAAGGCGAGAGTCCCGTAACTTTTTTAAACTGGCTTGATAGATGCGCAACGCTGCTATAGTTCATTTTCCAAGCAATTTCTGTAATATTTAATTCACCATAAATAATTAATTCTTTTATTCTTTCCGTTTTATGGGAAATTATAAATTGCTCGATTGTAGTTCCTTGTACTTCAGAAAATAAGTTGGACAGATAGGTGTAATCGTGATTCAGTTTTTGACTTAAATAATCGGAAAAGTTAATTTTGATGCTTTCTGTTGAATGGTGAACCATTTCGATAACCACATTTTTTATTTTTTCAATCAGTATTGCTTTTTTGTCATCCATTAGTTCAAGTCCGGAATCTAAAAGTGCCACCTTTAATTGATTTCGCTGTTCCATGGAAATATTTTCCATGATTTCGACTTCTCCTAAATCAACAAGAATAAAATGCAGTCTAAGTTTTTTTAATTCTTCTTTAACTGCAATCTTGCAGCGATTACTGACCATGTATTTTATATATAGTTTCAAATTGATAGTTTTATTAGTAGATGTAAAAATGAGGCTGTTTTTATCAATATGCATTATACAACTCTAAAAAAAAGTTGTATAATTCACACATTTTTAAATCTTAATGGTCTTAATAATTTGTTTAAATCTACAGCTAAATTGTTGTAAAGAGGATTGCTTTTATATTTAATTAAATACGGATGATTGCTGTATCTTTTTTATATTAGAAAGAAGGTACTGTTGAAGACACAATGGATATGATTATTGTTATTTATTTTGAAAAGTATCCACCCAATCCATTGATTTTATTGCAGAGACTTTGTTTTCATTATTCATAAAAACGCGAAGCTCTTTATTGGCAACTTTCTTTGTGTATAGAGCCTTATAGCGAAAAATAGTGCTGTTGTTTTCGTAATCTTTGTAGATTTCTGTCAATTGGATATCTTTAAAATCGCCATAAAATTGGCGATAGCGGTTACATGTTTTAGAGAGTTTCTCTAAAGTCATATTGGTTATAACGGAGTTTGTAGCTTCACTTTGAGTAAAAGGCTTGAATTTTGAAGTATTACAAGTCATCAAAACTCTTTTGCCTAGTTCGTATGCTTTATTTTTTAAGCCAGCATCGACTTCTGTCAAAGCTAATTTTTCGATTTTGATTTCCGTTGTTTTTTCCTCAGTTTCTAAAACAGTTTTTTTGGATTTACATCCAAAAAAAACAATTAAGCTAAGTATCAGAACTAATTTTTTCATGCTTTTTTTTATAATAAGTTGGTATCTGTGCTTTTTTTACTCGGTATTTTATTGCTAAAATCGGATTCTTTTATGAAGTTTTCTTTTTTTGTTATTACAGTTGACTTTTGAGTTGTTTGTGACCAATTGATTTTCTATATATTTCGCGAAATCTTCTACTTTGCATAAATTACACTTTGCTAATGCAACATTAGAAACGGATGAAACCAAAGAAGTATTGTCTTTGAGGTCAATAAAAACGGTTATTTATCTATATGTTGAATTTCTTTTGATATAGTTTCTGAGCAGTTAATTTTAGATTTTTTTTTGCGAATTATTAAGTTAAAATAAAAAAACCGGTATAAAAAATCTATGCTGAATTTATAACTTTTAATTAAGATATCATGAAGCGATTTTGCAATCTCAAAAAACATAAAAAAGTATGCCGTCTCACAACTTGAGAAGGCTTCTTTTTGTTCTTTATTATTGAATAAATGTGTTTATATTTGGATACTAAACCACGAATTTTGAAAGCAAGAATAGTTAGATTAATCCTTCTTTATTTTATATCATCCCAACTTTATTCTCAAGAGTTACTTCCTTTTGTTGAAAATTACAGCAAATCAAATTATCAAGGTGATAATCAGATTTGGGGTGTAGAACAAGGAAATGATGATGCAATGTATTTTGCCAATAATTATTATTTATTGCGTTACAACGGTGTGAAATGGGAAAAATACAGCTTGCCTAACAAAACTATAATTCGTTCTGTAATGGTTGATGGTGACCGAATATATACAGGCTCTTATAAAGAATTTGGCTATTGGTTTCGAAAAGAAGGAAAGATGCATTACGTTTCAATATCCAATTCTGAAAAAAATAAAGTTTTTGATGATAGTGAAAATGAAGAGATTTGGAAAATTTTCAAATTTAATAATAAAATATATTTCCAATCTTTCAATGGGATTTTTCAGTATGATAGAAAAACAATTAAAGAAAAAAAATTCCCTTATTTAGTTTCTTACTGTTTTGTGGTAGACAATCAATTATTAGTAGCTTTTGTTGAAAAAGGAATCTATAAGATGAATAATTTTGAGTTTGAAAAAATTAAAGGATGGTCAGTCTTAGAGAATAATGTGATTCATGCGATTGAAAAATTCCAAAACAAAACTTATATTTTTACTAAAAAAAATGGAGTTTATATTGAAGAAAACGGAAACCTAAGTGCTTGGAACAGCCCTTTAAATACTATTTTGAAAGCTGCAAATATCAATGTGGCTAAATTTATTAAAAATAATAAACTGATAATAGGTACGGCTAATAAAGGGGTTTATATTTTTGATTTAAATTTTGGTTCGTATAAAAATATCAATCGAAATAACGTATTGATGAATAATTCAATATTGAGTATTGGTCAAGACAAAGAAAATGATTTATGGTTGGGTTTAGACAACGGAATTGCTCATATTGAGGTCAATTCACCTATTTCTATTTTTTATGATAGTACCGGAATTTTAGGCTCTGTTTATTCTGTGGCGAGTACTACAAAAGGATATTTGATGGCTTCAAATCATGGTGTTTTTAAATATGAAAACAAGCAACTTTCTTTAATTTCTAATTCTCAAGGTCAGGCTTGGAATATTGGTGAAATAAATAATAAATACTTAATTGGTCATAATGAAGGAACTTTTGTATATGACAATGGTTTGTTTTATAAATTAAGTCCAATAAACGGAGGCTGGAATTTAGCCAAAAGCAGTATTAATAATTCTTATCTGCAATCGACCTATAGTGGTGTAGTAATTTATAATGATTTAGATAATAGCATTGTTGTGAAACAAATTCAGAAGCCTATAAAATATGTTGCACAAAACAGAAAAAATGAAATATGGGCGGCTGATAATAACAGAGGATTGTATCGAATTTTATACAATGATACTTATGAAACTACAAATGTTGAAAATGTTAGCAAACGCAGTAAAATAACTAATGATTTTGGAGTGAAAATATTTGAATTTAGAAACGAAATCCTTTTTTTGATTAATAAATCTTGGTACACCTATAATTCAATTACCAACCAATTAGAGGAAAATGATTTGTTTAATACTAACTTTAAAAATGTTTCAAATATCGTTTCTATTGATGAAAATCATTTTTTGATACTTCAAGAAGGACTTTTGTATCATATTTATGCACACAATAATAAGTTTATCCGTAATATTATTCAAGAGAAATATTACAAAGGAAAAATCATTAATGACAATTTGAATGTATTCAAAAACAAAAATGATTATTTGTTAAATCTTGATGATGGATTTATTTCGCTACAATTAAAATATGTGAACAAAGGGGACTCTAAAATATGTATTGAAGCCTTTGCTAATGCTAATTTGGTTGAAAATAAATCAAAGATACCATATAATTCAGAGCTTCAGTTACAAGTAGTATCAGGAGTTTTTGGAGCTTCAAGACCCAATTTGTTTTATACAATAAATAGAGGCAAAGAATTTATTCCAGTAAAAGAAGGTTTGATTGTTTTGAATAATTTGAATAGCGGCTCCCAAGAAGTTACCATTTACAGTTATGATGGATTAAATTATGATACAATTTCCAATTTCGAATTTATAGTAGCTAAACCATGGTTTTTTTCTTTTTGGATGATTTTATTATACTTAGTTGTTATAGGAGTCATATTATATGTGTATTATAAATGGAATAAATTACGCTACATCCAAAAGCTAGAATTGCGTGACGAAGAATTGAAGCACCAAAAGGAAATTTTGGAAATGGAATTAAAAGCCGAAAATGAACTAAATATTCAAGAATATGAAAAACACATTTTGGAACTGGAATTGCAATCTAAAGCTTCAGAAGTTGCCGGTAAATCGCTTTCGATTGCCAAGCAAGGTGAGATGATTGAAAAAATTCAAGGTATATTAGATACCGAAACTAATTTTAATAAGTTAAAAAGCGAGATTAAAAAAGCTATAAAAATCAATTCGGTTAATAAACACGAATGGGAAACCTTTGAAAGTAATCTGAATCAGATTCATAACGAATTTACCATTAATCTTTCTAAAAAATTCCCCAACCTTACTTCAAAGGATATTAAGCTTTGCATTTACTTAAAAATGAATCTTTCCTCGAAAGAAATTGCACCTATGATGAATATTTCATTTAGAGGTGTAGAACTACATCGTTATAGATTAAGGAAGAAATTGAAGCTTGTTCATGACGAAAGCCTTTCTAATTTTTTATTAAATCTGTAAAAAAAAGATGTATTTTTTACGATAATTTATTATTATTTCCTCTTTTTCAATAAAATAGCAATACATCATTACTACATCATGATGGGTTTATTTGTGTGTTATTATTGTTTTTAATGACTTGTAAAACATGTATTTACGAGTTTTTTTACTTGTTTTGATGTATTTATGTAGTATTCGTGTAAGACTTACTATAACGTTGTAATTGTCTAATTTGGCTCAACTAACTTTTTAACAAATTATTAATACATGAGAAATTTTATTTTTAGCTTTTTAGCGCTCATTTTACTACCGGCCTATATGTCTGGTCAAGTAATCAAAGGAAAAGTATTAGATAAAAACGGAATTGGAATTCCAGGAGCGATATTAGTTGCTGCTGATTCTAAAATTTCGACTGATACTGATTTTGATGGAAATTTTAATATAAACGCCAAAGTAGGCGAGATGCTAAAGATTAGCATGGTTGGTTTTGAAGCTTTGTCTGTAAAGGCAACATCAGGTTCTATGATTATAACTTTAAAAGAATCTGAAGACACAGCCTTAAAAGAAGTGGTTGTAATTGGGTATGGAACTCAAAAAAAATCAGATATTACAGGTTCTATTACAGTAGTTTCTCAAAAAGATTTATCTAACAGACCCAATGCCAGTGCGGTGAGTTCTTTGCAAGGAAAAGTTGCGGGAGTTTCAATTACTAATTCAGGGAGTCCTGGAGGACAACCAAAGGTGAGCATTAGAGGAATTGGCAGTATTTCAGGAGGAGATGTTCTTTATGTTGTTGACGGAGTAATAACAAATGATATTTCTTATCTCAATCCAAATGATATTGACAAAATGAGTGTACTTAAAGATGCTTCAAGTTCAGCGATTTACGGTATTAGAGCAGCAAATGGAGTTATTGTAATAACAACTAAGCTAGGTAAAAAGGATGGTGCTGAAAACATAAGATTTAATTATGATTCAAATTTCGGATTTCAGACACCTACAAACGTTCCAAAATATGCAAATGCGGCAGATTATGTAACGCTTTATAATGAAAAATTAGCATTTGAAAATAATACAGATCCGACAAAAGTATTGACTCTGGCTCAATTTAATGGAGTAAATACAAATTGGATGGATGAAATTTTAAAGAAATCTTCTTTTACAAATTCTCATAATTTGGGTATTACTGGTGCTTCAGAAAAGGCAAAGTATGCTATGGGTATAGGTTATTTTACTCAAGATGGTATGATGAATGCAGGTAAAGGAGTGAGTTCTGGCGAAGATTACAAAAGAATAACTGCTCGTTTTAATACTAGTTATGATGTATCTGACAGATTTAGAATTGGCGCCAGCTTAGCGTATACAAAATCAGATTCAAATGATTCAAATGCTCCTTTTCAAGCAGCTAGAATCACACCACCTGTAGTTCCTGTATATAATGCAGACGGTTCTTATGGAAAAGTTCCTGCCGGATCTGGTTTAGGAACAGCAGGGGATAACAATCCTAGAATGATGTTGGATATATTTAGAGGAAAAACGGATATAACAAGAACATTATTGGGTGGTTTTGCTGAGTATGATATTTTCAAAAGTTTAACTTACAAGATTAGTCTTTCAAGAGATTATGAAACTTCTTCAAGTTACATTTTTACTCCTGAATACATGCCTCTTACATCAAGTATACTTAGAAATAGTGTGCTTATAAAGAATGATGGACAAAGAGATAATCTTTTGACAGAAAACACTCTTACATGGACAAAATCTTTTGATAAACATAGAATTGTAGCTTTGGCAGGAGCAAGTCGTGAGAGTAGAAAAACTAAAAATTCTTCATTTTCAGTAATTGATGTTCCTTTTTATGGTTCTGATGAAACGTTATATTTGAATTTAGGAACATCCTTAACAGATTTATTTGCAGATAATCCAGGAGATCAAGGAAGTGAAACTCGTTTTCAATCTTATTTTGGTCGTGTGCAATATGCTTATGATGATAAGTATCTTTTGAATGCGACTGTTCGTCGTGATGGAGCTTCAGTTTATAATTTTAATGGAGATCAAAAATCAGCTACTTTTCCTTCTGTAGGTTTAGGATGGGTAATTAGTAAGGAAAATTTCATGCAAAAATCAGGTTTAGATTTCTTAAAAATAAAAGGAAGCTGGGGTAAACTAGGAAATGCAACTATTACCAGACAATTTGATAATATAGCATCTACTATTCCAGGAGCATTTTTTGGAAATCCTTCTCAAGTAAATTCAGCAATTTCTATTACAAAATTAGTAGATCCGTCTATCGAATGGGAAGTTGTTACCGGTACTGATTTAGGATTTGAATTAAGAACATTGAACAATCGTTTGTCTCTTGAAGCAGGATATTATAAAAAAGAGACCAAAGACGCTATTTTTAATATAACTAATTTGTCTACTTCAGGTTTAGGAGGAAGTTATTATACTAATGCGGGTTCATTTGAAAATAAAGGAGTTGAATTTTCGGCTACCTGGAATGATAACATTGGTGAGAAATTTACATATTCAGTTTATGGAAACTTTACAACCATTAAGAACCAAATTACTGATGTAATAGGAGGATCTTTCTTTAATACAGGTCCTAGTTTGTTTGGTAATCCGGTAAAAAGATATGAAAAAGGTCAGGAAATAGGAGCATACTATGGTTTCCAGACGAATGGTGTTATACAAACTCAAGCTGAAGCAACTGCTTTAGGATCAAAAGTGGGAGCATTTAAATTCAAAGATTTAGATGAAAATGGTGTAATTGATGACAATGATAAAACGTTTTTGGGTAGCCCAATTCCAGAAGTTACTTATGGTTTTGGTTTAAACTTAGGATATTCAAATATTGATTTGGCATTAGAATTTCAAGGAGTTGCAGGAAACGAAATTTATAATTTCAATAGAAATTCTCGTTTTGGTAACGAAAATTGGGACCAGGATTTTGTAAACAATCGTTGGACAACTTCTAATCCTTCTAATACATATCCGGCAGCAAATTCAGATCAAACTTCTTCTCGCCCTAGTTCATTTTACGTAGAAAAAGGAGATTATTTTAGAGTGCGTACAATACAGTTAGGATATTCAATTCCTAAAAATTTATTAGATAGAATTAAAATCGAAAAATTGCGCTTTTATTTAAGTGCGCAAAATCCATTTACAACATTCAAATACAATGGTTTCTCTCCTGAGTTTGGAAATCAAAGTATTGAGAATTTAGGGGTTGATAATAATGCTTACCCATTATCAGCTATATACAGTTTTGGTATTAATTTAAATTTTTAATAAAATGAAAAAAATATTTTTTATACTTTTTGGAGTAACACTTTTTAGTGCTTGTAACGAAAATTATCTGGATATAAAGCCAGAAGATCAGATCAAGACCGAAAATTTCTTTAAGACAAAAGAAGATGCATTAGCTTCTGTAAATGCAATTTATTCTAATTTAAGAACCTGGGATTTAGCAGCTTTTTCTCCAATGATTTTGTCTATAGCTTCTGATGATGCTGAGAAAGGCAGTAGCCCCGGTGATGCTTCTTTTTTTACAGATATCAATAATTTTACATTTACTTCAGCAACGGGTATAATTGAAGGATATTGGTCTGGGCAATTTAAAGGTATTAATTTGTGTAATCAAACCATTTCTAATATTCCAAATATTACTATGGACGAAGCTTTGAAAACGAGATTACTTGCCGAAGCTCGTTTTTTGAGAGCACATCATTATTTTAATTTAGTGAAAGCTTTTGGCGGAGTGCCTATTTATGAAGGTCTTCCAGCCGACGGTAATTACAATCTTCCTAGAAATACAAAAGAGGAAGTTTATAATTTTATTTTGGCTGATTTAAAATTTGCCGATGAGAATTTACCGGCTAATTACGGTGCTACTGATATTGGCAGAGCTACGAAAGGAGCTGCAAAAGGATTTGAAGCTAAAGTAAATATGTATTTAGGAAATTGGGATAAAGTACTATCCTTTACTAATGAAGTGATGGGAATGGGATATGGTTTGTTGCCAAATTATAACAGCGTCTTCCGCATTGCAAATGAAAATAGTATAGAATCAATTTTCGAAGTGCAATGCACTTATGTTTCTGGTAATTGCGACTTATCAAATTCTCAATATTCTCAAACACAAGGTGTAAGGGATCAATACGGATGGGGATTCAATGTTCCTTCTCAGAATTTATCCGATTCTTATGAAGCGGGTGATTTACGTAGAGACGCAACTATTATTTACAGAGGAGAAACCACTCCCGAAGGTGATTTTATTAATCTAACGGGTGATAATCCTATGTACAACCAAAAAGCTTATGTTCCATCAGGACAAATAGGTAACTGTTCTGAAGGTTCTGAGCAAAATATTAGAATAATGCGTTTTGCCGAAGTTCTTTTGATGAATGCTGAAGCAGCAAATGAAACGGGTAATACTACATTGGCGTTAACTTCGGTTAATAAAGTTAGATTGAGAGCAGGATTACCAGCTTTAGTGTCAATGTCTAAAGAACAACTTCGTCAAGCAATCTGGAAAGAAAGAAGATCGGAAATGGGTATGGAATATGACCGATTTTTAGATGTGGTACGTCAAGGCAGAGGAGTAGAAGTTTTAGGTTCACTTGGATTTACTTCTGGAAAAAATGAAGTTTTCCCAATTCCATCAGTAGCAATTTCTTTAAGTAATGGTGTTTTAACTCAAAACCCTCGTTATTAATTGATATTTAATTTTTCACTCCCTCCATATTTTTTCGGAGGGAGTGTTTATTTATTATAAAAATTCCAAAATGATTAAAATTACAGTTTCATTGATGCTTTTTGCTTTTTTAGGCTGTGCTACTCCTGGAGATAAGCCAAATAAAAATGTGATAGTAAATCCTCCTACGGCTAAATTGACGGATGAGGAACTTATAGATCTGGTGCAAAAACAAACCTTTGCCTATTTTTGGGATTATGCCGAGCCTAATTCAGGATTGGCAAGAGAGCGCTTGCATCCCGATGGAGTTTATCCCGAAAATGATTCGAATATAATTACAACCGGAGGTTCAGGTTTTGGACTTATGGCTATTGTTTCTGGGATGTCACGCGGTTATATTACCAAAGAAGAAGGGACAAAAAGATTAGATAAAATTGCTGCATTTCTTGCAAAAGCGGATCGTTTTCATGGTGCTTGGTCACATTGGATAGATGGCAATACGGGACGTGTAAAACCATTTGGAACCAAAGATAATGGTGGAGATTTAGTGGAAACTTCTTTTCTGGTAGCTGGAATGATTACTGTTCGAGAATATTTGAAAGATGGATCTGATAGCGAAAAAGCGGTTGCCCAAAAATATGACGCGCTTTGGAAAGGTGTGGATTGGCAATGGTATACTAATAATAAAAATGTTTTGTACTGGCATTGGTCTCCTAATTATGAATGGCAAATGAATTTTCCTTTGGAAGGATATAATGAATGCCTGATTACCTATGTAATGGCGGCAGCATCGCCAACACATGGGATTGATTCAAAAGCATATCACGAAGGTTGGGCGAGAAGCGGAGGAATTAAAACAGAAAGAACCAAATACAATCTGCCTTTAGTTTTAAAACACAACGGTGCCGAAGAATTTGGAGGTCCTCTTTTTTGGGCTCATTATTCTTATTTAGGATTAGACCCAAATCAACTGACCGATAAATACGCCAATTATTGGGATTTAAATTACAATCACACCAAAATAAATCAATTATACAGTATTGAAAACCCTAAAAATTTTAAAGGTTATGGTGCTGATTATTGGGGATTAACAGCCTCATATTCTAGAAATAATGATGGATCAATTGGTTATAACGCTCACATGCCAAGTAATGATATAGGAGTAATTTCGCCAACGGCAGCCATTAGTTCAATCATTTATACTCCAAAAGAGTCTATTGCGGTAATGCGAAATTTATATGAAAATTATAAAAAAGATACTTGGGGTGTTGCAGGATTTTATGATGCACATAGTTTGCATTATAATTGGAAAGCACAACGTTATTTGGCCATTGATCAAGGAACCGAAATGGTGATGTTAGAAAATTATCGTAGTGGTCTGTTATGGAAATTATTCATGAATGCTCCGGAAGTAAAACAAGGATTAATCAATCTTGGTTTTCATTCGGGTAAATATGGATTTTAAAAAATAATTTAGTATGAAATGCAAATTAATACTGCTGACTCTATTATTTTCCATTGTTTCTCTTGCACAAAGCGAAGTAATTGGGAAAATTAAAACAGAAATTGTATACAAGAAAGAATTAGCTTTTGCATTGCATATTCCAAAGGATACCAAAGAAAAGCAACCGTTGATTGTATTTCTTCATGGTTCTGGAGAAAAAGGATCTGATTTAGAGAAAGTTAAGACTCATGGACCATTTAAGTATTTAAAAAACAATGAAATTGGCGCTTATGTTTTGGCTCCACAATGTCTGGAAAATGAATATTGGGATGAAGAAACATTATACCGCTTGATTTTAAAAATTCAAAAAGAAAACAACATCGACCCTAACAGAATTTATTTAACGGGTTTGAGTATGGGGGCATGGGGCGCTTGGAATCTAGCTTTTGCTCATCCTGAAATGTTTGCAGCTCTAGTGCCTATTGCAGGATTTGTGGATAGAGTACCAATGATTGAAAATTGTAAGGTAAAAAATATTCCAATTCGGATTTTCCATGGTCTGTTGGATGATGTGGTAAACGTAGATTATTCGATTTCAATATATAAAAAATTGAAAAGCTGTAATCCAAACATAGAGTTAACCATTTTTGATGATGCTAATCACGACAGTTGGTCCAGAGTGTACGATAGCAAAGAGATTTATGACTGGATGTTACAACAAACAAAAAAATAATATGAAAATGAAGAATGCATCACTTATTGTGCTTTTGGGATTCTCAATTTTTGGGTATAGCCAAAAAAAGCAAACAGTTAAAAAAACAAAAATTAAACCCAAAACAGAGTTTGTAGCCGAATTAATGGCGAAAATGACTTTGGATGAAAAAATTGGACAGTTAAATTTACCTACTTCGGGAGATATTACTACTGGTCAAGCAAACAGTTCTAATGTGGCGAAAAATATAGAAGAAGGCAAAGTAGGTGGCCTATTCAATATTAAATCGGTAAAAAAAATAAAAGAAGTACAAAAAATAGCCGTTGAGAAAAGCCGATTGAAAATTCCATTGCTTTTTGGAATGGATGTAATTCATGGTTACGAAACTACTTTCCCTATTCCATTGGGATTATCTTGCTCTTGGGATATGAAATTGATTGAGCGAAGTGCTCAAATTGCCGGACAAGAAGCTAGTGCTGATGGTATTAACTGGACTTTTTCTCCAATGGTAGATGTTTCTCGTGATCCGCGCTGGGGTAGAGTTTCTGAGGGATCAGGAGAAGATCCGTTTCTTGGAAGCCAAATTGCAAAGGCAATGGTTAATGGATATCAACAACAAGATCTTTCTAAAAACAACACGATTTTATCATGTGTAAAACATTTTGCTTTATACGGCGCGCCAGAAGCAGGACGTGATTACAATACGGTTGATATGAGTAGAATCAGAATGTATAACGAATATTTTCCACCCTATAAAGCGGCTGTCGATGCCGGAGTAGGTTCAGTTATGGCGTCTTTCAATGAAGTTGATGGAATTCCTGCAACAGGAAATAAATGGTTGATGACCGATGTTTTAAGAAAACAATGGGGATTTAAAGGATTTGTGGTAACTGATTATACCGGAATCAATGAAATGGTTGATCATGGTATGGGCGATTTACAAACCGTTTCGGCTTTGGCATTGAATGCAGGGGTTGAAATGGACATGGTAGGCGAAGGTTTTCTAACTACATTAAAAAAATCATTGGGTGATAATAAAGTAAGTATGGGGCAAATTGATAATGCTGTTCGTCTTATTTTAGAAGCTAAATATGATTTAGGCTTGTTTGAAGACCCTTATAAATATTGTGATGAGAAAAGAGCAAAAACTGAAATTTTCACTAATAGTAATAGAGCCGAAGCTAGAAAAATTTCGGCTCAATCTTTAGTCTTGCTTAAGAACGATGACCAATTGTTGCCATTGAAAAAGTCAGCAACGGTTGCAGTTATTGGTCCTTTGGCCGATGCCAAAGAAAATATGGCAGGTACTTGGAGTGTTGCCACTAATATGAATAATTCAATTTCATTAGTTGCGGGGATCAAAGAAGTGCTAGGAAATACATCCAAAGTTCTTTATGCCAAAGGTAGTAACTTGGATTATGATGTTACATTCGAAGAGAAAGCAACGATGTTTGGTAAAACATTGCACCGTGATAACAGAACCAAGGAAGAATTACTTGCCGAGGCTTTAAAAATTGCCAATCAATCAGACGTTATTGTTGCCGCACTTGGTGAATCTGCCGAGATGAGCGGAGAGAGCAGCAGCAGAACAAATCTTGAAATTCCACAAGCACAAAAAGATTTATTGAAGGAATTAATTAAAACCGGAAAACCAGTTGTATTGGTTTTATTCACCGGACGACCTTTGGTTCTTGTTGAGGAAAATGAAACAGTTCCAGCTATTTTGAATACTTGGTTTGCAGGAAGTGAAGCAGGATATGCTATTGCCGATGTCTTATTTGGAAATGAAAATCCTTCCGGAAAATTGACTGCCACTTTCCCTAGAAATGTAGGTCAGGTGCCAATTTATTACAATCAAAAAAACACCGGAAGGCCGTTAATGAATAAAGAAGGAAAGTTCGAAAAATTCCGATCTAATTTTATAGACGAGAGAAACGAGCCTTTATTCGCTTTTGGATATGGTTTGAGCTACACCTCTTTTGATTATTCGAACCTGAAAATTTCATCCGATAAAATGAAATTCAATGATACTTTAAAAGTTACCGTTGATGTTACGAATACGGGGAATTATGACGGAAAAGAAGTTGTTCAATTGTACATCAGAGATTTGATTGGTTCTGTTACAAGACCTGTTAGAGAGTTGAAAGGTTTCCAAAAAATAAACCTTAAAAAAGGAGAAAAACAAACGGTAACTTTTGATATCTCAGTTGAAGATCTGAAATTTTACAATTCTGATCTAGAATTTGTGGCAGAGCCGGGCGCTTTCCAAATTTTCGTAGGAACGGATTCGAACGCTGATAAGAATGTTAGTTTTGAGTTGATTAAATAAATTTTGGTTTGTTTATTTTTGAGATTCGCCCTTCGGTTATAAAATACCGAAGGGTTTTTTTATAAAAATATTTTATTGCTTATAAAACTGTACAAGAATAACACTTTTAAATACCATTATGAAAAACGCCAAAAATTTCTTTTGTACTACTTTTTTAGTTGTTTGCTTTTTCTTTCTCCCGAATGTAAATGCACAACAAAAAACCTATTGCAATCCGATCAATATAGATTACGGATATTGCCCAATTCCTAACTTCGTGACCCAAGGAAAACATCGCGCTACCGCTGATCCAGTTATCACTTTTTTCAAAGGGGAATATTATTTGTTTTCTACGAATCAATGGGGGTATTGGCACAGTAAAGACATGCTGGACTGGAAATTTATTTCAAGAAAATTCCTCAGACCCGAGCATAAAGTTTATGATGAATTATGCGCACCATCTTTGTCTTTTGTAAATGATACTTTGTTAGTTGTGGGTTCTACGCATGGCAAAGAATTCCCTATTTGGATGAGTAAAAATCCGTCCAAAGACGATTGGAAAGAATTGGTACATAAATCAGAAGCCGGTGCTTGGGATCCTCAAATTTTTTGGGATAAAGAAAAAGACGAACTTTATGAATATTACGGCTCCAGCAATTTATATCCTTTGTATGGAGTGAAATTAAACAGAAAAACGTTTCAACCTGAAGGAGAGAGAATTCCGTTAATTGCGTTAAATGAAGATGAACACGGTTGGGAGCGTTTCGGAGAAAATAACGATAACACTTTTTTACAGCCTTTTATGGAAGGGGCTTTTATGACAAAGCATAACAATAAGTATTATTTACAATATGGTGGACCCGGAACCGAGTTTAGCGGTTATGGCGATGGAGTTTATGTCAGCAAGAATCCTTTAGGACCTTTCGAATACCAATCCCACAATCCGTTTTCTTATAAACCCGGTGGTTTTGCAAGAGGTGCCGGACATGGTGCCACTTATCAAGATGCCAATGATGCTTATTGGCATGTATCAACCATTGTAATTGGAACTAAAAATAATTTTGAAAGGAGACTGGGAATTTGGCCTGCCGGTTTTGACAAGGATGGTATTCTGTATTCTAATACGGCTTATGGTGATTATCCAACTTTTTTGCCTTCGCAAAAAAAAGACCACCTCGATGCCAATTTTGCAGGATGGATGTTGTTGAATTACAACAAATCGGTTCAGGTTTCGTCAACACTTGGCGGATACCAATCCAATTATATGGTCAATGAAGATATCAAAACCTATTGGTCCGCAAAATCAGCAAACAAAGGCGAATGGGTTATTTCAGATTTAGGAGAAAAAAGTACCATCAACGCCATCCAAATTAATTTTGCGGATCAGGATGTAGAATTAATGGGAAAACCGGAAGCGACTACGGGACACAAATATATTTTATACTATTCAGACAATAATAAGGATTGGGAAATTCTGGTAGACAAAAGCAAAAACGCCAAAGATGTTCCTCATGATTATATTGAATTAGAGAAACCAATCAAGGCGCGTTATCTGAAAATGGTCAATATTCAAATGCCTACTGGCAAATTTGCGTTGAGCGGTTTCAGGATTTTTGGTAAGGGAAGCGGCAAGGCACCAGCTGCGGTTAACAATTTTGTTCCTTTGCGATCTGAACCTAGAAAAAAAGGAGAAAGACGCAATGTTTGGTTCAAATGGGAACAGCAACCTGCGGCGGATGGTTATGTTATCTATTTTGGAAAATCTCCAGAAAAGATGTACGGTTCTATAATGGTTTACGGAAAAAACGAATATTATTTTAATGGTTTGGATAAATCAGATACTTATTATTTCCAAATAGAAGCGTTTAATAATAACGGAATTGGTCCAAAAACGGAAATCAAGAAATCAGAATAAGTAATAGTTTTTGAAATTTAAACCTGCATGAATTTAGAGATATGCAGGTTTTTTTTATACTTGTTCCTGATTATTAAATTAGAGGTTTAATTTTTTTTGGAAAAACTAACTATTATTTTGTTCTTTTACAAAAAATAATCTTTTCAAACCAATTCAATATTTTAATGTCGAATTAAGAAAAACCAAACCTATTAATCATGAAAAAAAAAATTTTTTTAGCTTTATTTCTTTTTAATGGATTACTGCTTTTTGCCCAAAGCAACGAAGAGGAAACCATTAGAAAAATTTATAGTTCTTCTTTAACGAATTCAAAATGTTATTCCTGGCTAGACTATTTATCCAATAAAATCGGAGGTCGTTTATCCGGGTCTGCGAATGCCGAAAAAGCTGTTCAATATACAAAAGCGCAGTTAGAAACCTTAGGCTTAGATCGCGTATACTTACAGGAAGTAATGGTTCCTAAATGGGTTCGTGGCGAAAAGGAAACCGCATACATTCAAGACGGGAAAACTAAGACAAATGTGCCTATTTGTGCCTTGGGAGGATCTGTAGCCACGCCAAAAAATGGATTAACCGCCGAGGTTGTCGAAGTGCACAGCATTGAAGCATTGGCTATTTTAGGGGATAAATTAAAGGGAAAAATTGTTTTTTACAATAGACCGATGGAACCCGAAAACATTGAAACATTTATCTCTTATGGAGGTTGTGTAGATCAGAGATATGCCGGAGCTGCGGCTGCCGCCAAATTTGGAGCGGTGGGTACAATTGTACGTTCCGTAAATTTGAGATTGGATGATTTTCCACATACCGGAGCACAAAGTTACAATGGAATTCCAAAATCGCAATACATTCCTACTGCCGCCATTAGTACAAATGGTGCCGAATTGTTGAGTAAAACCTTAAAAAGCAATCCAAAATTAAAATTTTATTTTAAAATGTCATGCCAACAAATGGATGATGTTTTGTCTCATAACGTTATTGGCGAAATAAAAGGTAGCGAGCATCCGGAAAATATTATGGTTGTAGGCGGACACCTTGATTCTTGGGATTTAGCCGATGGTTCTCATGATGATGGAGCAGGAGTGGTTCAAAGTATGGAGGTCATCAACATCTTCAAAAATTTAGGTTATAAACCCAAAAACACCATTCGTGTTGTATTATTTATGAATGAAGAAAATGGAGGCAGAGGTGGACAGAAATACGAAGAATTGGCACAAGCCAACAAAGAAAAACACATTTTTGCTTTGGAGAGCGATTCTGGTGGATTTAGCCCAAGAGGATTCTCTTTAGATACCGATGATGCTAATTTTAATAGAATACTGGGTTGGAAAAATCTTTTTGAACCTTATTTAGTGCATAGTTTTACAAAAGGACATGCAGGATCTGATATAGCACCATTGAGCTATAAACCTTTGGTGAAAGCAGGATTAAAGCCAGATTCACAACGCTATTTTGATTACCATCATGCTGCAAATGATACTTTTGACGCCATTAACAAAAGAGAGCTAGAGCTCGGAGCGGCAACAATGGCTTCTTTGATGTATTTAATTGATCAAAAAGGGATTGTGAAGTAGAAATGTTATTGTATTAAATTGAAAATATAAAAAGCCACAAGTATTATTCTTGTGGTTTTTTTGTTTCTCCATTGCCAAGAAGTATCGATAATGTTTTTAAGCGATTGGTACGATCAGCAATTAGTTTAAGGATACTGATAAACGGAATAAATAGGATCATGCCTGCTGCGCCCCATAAAATCCCTCCAATAGTAATCATGATAATTATGATGAGCGCATTTATTTTTAGACGACTGCCTACCGCAAAGGGAAATATTACAAAAGCTTCCAGAATTTGAACAACGGAAAAAACTAGAATAACACCCAATGGATACCATATAGAATTAAATGTTAGCCATGAAACTGCAATAGGTAAAAGGGAAGAAATTATGATTCCTATGTACGGAATAAAAGTAAGAATAGATGCAATAAAACCGAACATAAAAGGATGTGGAATACCAATAATGGCAAGTCCAATACTATTTAAAAGTCCAACAATTATATATACCAATAACATCCCTTTGATAAAATTGTAGTAGGTGTGTATGGTTTCAACCAAAATTTCGTGAATGATCTCTTTCTTTTCAAAGGGAAAAATTTGGTACAATACATCCACTAGTATTTGACGATGATAAAGTATAAGTGCCGAAAAAAGGGGGATGATTAAAACAAAAAAAAAGGTTTCCGAAAAGGAGTATAACATAGTTTGCAGTAACGAAAAAATTTGTGTTCCAGAATTATCAACTGAGCTTTTAAAAAATAGTAATTGTTCTTCTGAACTTATTTCAAATTGTTGGTAAATAAAAAGACTTATTTGGTTTAACGCTTCAAATAGTTTTGCTTTAAATGGCTCCCAATCATTCGTGAATTCTTTAATTTGAGTAAAAAGCAAATGTAGAACTAGGCCCATCATAAAGAGTACAACAGATAAAGAGAGAAATATTGCGACAGTTTTATTAGTTCCTTTTTTTTCCATCCATTTACAAACAGGATATAGTATAAAACTAATCAATAATGAAAAGCTGAGCGGGATAAAAAGTGTTTTTCCGTAATAAAGTATTAAAGAAATCAGTATTATGTATTGAAGAACTTCTAGGGCTGAAATTTTTTTATTTGTATTGATTGGTATTTTAGGAATTTGTATCATGAGAATTTCAATCTTTAAATGTAATGATGAATTTAGTACCCTCATTTATTTTGCTTTTTACAGTGATTTGGCCTCCCAAGTTAGTGATGTGGTTGTACACTAAGTAGAGCCCAATTCCGCTACTGTCTGTATGATCATGAAATTTTTCGTGCAACTTGAAAATTTTGTTTTTTACTTTATCCATGTCAAAACCAATTCCATTGTCAGAAATAATCAATTGTTTTTTCCCCGATTTATTTTCGGAATGAATAGAAATTGTTGGTAAACAATTTGGTTTTACATATTTAATCGAATTGGTTATTAAATTTAAAAAGATACTTTTCAAATAGGCTTTGTCAAAATTCACTTTTTCAAACTGTGAAAAATCGACATTAAGTGTTGTATGTGAATTCTGAATTAATGAGTTTATAGAAAGCAATACTTCATTTAAACATTCTGCTAAATTTTGTTCTTCAAGATGTAGATTTGTTTCATTTTTTTTATTTAAAATGGCAACATATTCATTTAAAGTTTGCTTTAAACTTTCGCTTGTCGATTTAAGAATTGCAATATATTCGAGTGTTTCTGAATCCTTTATTTTAGAAGTATCTAAAAGGTCAAATACGGAGAGCAAATTATTGACCGGAGATCTTAAATCATGCAGGGTAGTATAGTTCAATTCTCTTAGATCAGTATTGATTTTAGTTAGCTCTGCAAAATGAAAATTACGTTCTTCTTCTAGTTCCTTTTTATAAGTAATGTTTTTGGCAATGGCATACACTTGTTTTTCATTCTTTACCGGAAAGGATGTCCATAGCAACCAAACAATCCCTCCGTTTTTGGTTATATATCGATTTTCGAAATCAAATAAAGGTACTTTTTTTCGAAGCTCATTTCGGGCTGTAGCAGTATTATTTTGATCGGCATAAAAAACAAATTCATTAATGGGTTTTGACATTAATTCTTCGGCCGAATAGCCTAATAATTTGCATACTGCAGGATTAATACGTTTAAAATAGCCGTCAAATCCAGCTACGCATAACAAATCCGGCGATAGATCGAAAAATTTTTCGAAATTTTTGAAGGTGTCTAAATGATTATTTAAGACATTTCCTTCATTTTGTATCATTTTTGTCATTTTAAATTACTTGTAATTAATAATTGAAGGCTTTTTTTATTTAAAAAATAAGCTATCATTTTTAATTCAATTAATTTGGGGCTTAGACTGATACTAAAATAATGATAAAATATGATATAACATAAGAACTCTGAAAAAACTAATAGAACCAAGACATAAAAAAGGAGGCTGAATTTTTAATTCAGCCTCCTTTTGATTTATTTTATTGTAATTAAAACTAGATTTTAAAGATTCCTCCAAAAGCAATTATTCTTTGAAAAAAGAAAAAATCTTGGGAAGCACTATCCTCATTGCTTTGTGTTGTGCGTATATCTTGCATATTGATATAACCGCCTTTAAGTTCTCCTTGAATATAAAAGTGTTTGAAGAAAGTAATATTCAATCCTGCTTTTGCAGAAACTCCATAACCCGAAACATGAAAATCATCATGACGTTGTTTCCCTAAAAGCGTAGTGTTTGTTTTGGGATATAATAGACCAACACCAACACCTTCGGTTAGATTTACCTGAATTTTATCGGTATTTTCAATTTTGAATAACGAAGAAATATCATCATGTCTTGACAATTCAGTATTTACATAATTTAAACCATCTGTATGTTCATACATTAAAAAATCCTCGGTCATTACAGTTGGGGTGTTAGTGTAAACTCCATCAAAAGAACTACCAGTATTAATTGTACCATTAACATTAACAGTTTGATTTTGCGTCATCACATATTTCATGTGATCTACACCTACAGCTACGCTATAATGATCGCTGATGAAATACCCCATTCTAAAATTAGTTTGAGGAATAGTCATTCTTGCTGGATTTATATAATCAACATGCCAACCTTTTGGTTTGTCTTGCGCCTTCATGTTTTCTAAGGTGAAATTATAATCTTTTCCCTTAAAAGTAACATCTGATTTTGAATAGCTTTCTCTGTTTCCGCCCCATGAAATAAAGAATTTTCCTTTATTGTGAGCGGTATATTTTTCTTGTATTTTCATTTCTTCCTGGCCGCTTGCGCTATTTGAAAAAAGAAATGCTAAAAATGCTGAATATAAAAGTATATTTTTCAATGAACTAGATATAAAATTTAAAAAGAATTCACGGTTTTTCTGATAGCAACCAGTTTAGTCATTAAGGCTTCAAAGTAATCCAAGTGAAGCATATTAGCTCCATCACTTTTTGCATTAGCGGGATCAAAATGGGTTTCTATAAAGATACCATCAACTCCAACAGCAATTCCTGCTTTTGCAATGGTTTCAATCATATCAGGTCTTCCGCCGGTTACACCAGCTGTTTGGTTGGGTTGTTGCAAGGAATGCGTAACATCAAGAACCGTTGTAGCATATTGCTGCATAGTAGGAATTCCTCTAAAATCAACAATCATGTCTTGGTAACCAAACATCGTTCCGCGATCCGTAACCATTACATTTTGATTGTTGCAATCCAAAACTTTTTGAACCGCGTGTTTCATGCTTTCCGGACTCATAAATTGTCCTTTCTTCAGGTTTACCGTTTTTCCTGTATTGGCGGCAGCTACAACTAAATCCGTTTGACGAACTAAAAAAGCGGGAATTTGTAAAATATCTACATATTGAGCAGCCATTGCAGCATCCTCATTCGTATGAATATCAGTTACGGTTGGAACTCCGAAAGTTTCTGAAACCTTTCTTAGAATTTTCAGTGCTTTTTCGTCTCCAATTCCACAAAAACTGTCTATTCTAGAACGATTTGCTTTTTTGAAAGAACCTTTGAAAACGAAAGGAATTTGTAGATTATCGGTGATGCCGACTAATTTTTCAGCGATTCTCATCGCCATTTCTTCACCTTCGATTGCGCAAGGTCCTGCAAGTAAAAAGAAGTTACCGCTATCGGTATGTTTAATTTGTGGAATATCGTGTATGTTCATAATAGGTATTATTTTAAAACTGCAAAGATAGTTATGATTTGCGATTAACGATTTATGATTTGCGAATAATTTGAAGCCGTTTCCCGCTCTACGCTATATCTTTATCTTTTTAAAGAAAAAAGATAAAGGATGTCGCTGCTATCGGGGCTAGGACATTCGTTTAGAGTTCAATTTTTTTCAAACTAAGTCCAACAGGAACCAATAAATAACCTTTTTCATAAATGTTTATATAAAGTATAACGGGCTTTTTTTGACCTTCCCATTTTATTTCGTAGACACCTAAGAATCCAGCTCCTAATTCGGTTCTCTTCGTTGGAAATGGACAGCAGCTTTCTAATTTTTTGAAAGAGATTTTTTCTCCATTTGGTCCGGCCAAAGCATTCAAAAATCGTTCTTGATTTATAGATTCGTCTTTGGTATCTCTGTAAAAAACATTGATGGGATAATCCTTATCATAGCCGTATTTTTTGTCTTTGCTGTATTCCGTAATCACAAAACTGTTGTCTTTGGTAAGTTTGGGAATTGGGGCATTATCATCAATGTTTTTAAGTGTTGACTTAGTGCTTATACAAGAAACGCAAAGAATTAGTAGGGCAATAAAAACAAAAGTTTTTTTCATATTTTTAGTTGTTTTGAGCAGTTGAAGATAAAAGTGCAATTGGGAATTCTGATTTTAACTACAAATATAATGAGAACTTTAAATGATCGTACTATAGAAAATTGTTTTTTGTTTTGATGAAATAGTTTTCACTAAAGGATGAAAATGGGGCTTAATTGTAAGAAATAGAACTTCAGTTTCGAATTTGTCAGCTAATTCTAAACATAATTCTGTCTTTTTATCAAGTATTTAGTAGTTTTGCATTTTTTAAGACAGAAAAGATATAGTAGTTTAATTTCCTATGAAATGAGCATAACTTTAATTCGTGCCAACAGCAAAAATTATTTATGCGAATTACATTTGACTTTAAAAATAGAATAAAAAGCCACAAATGAAAAAGAAAATAGAAATCCTTGCCCCAGCCAAAAATTTGGTTCAAGGAATTGCCGCTATCAATGCGGGTGCAGATGCTGTTTATATTGGAGCACCACAATTTGGAGCGCGCACTAATGCGACTAATTCTGTAGAGGATATTGCCGAGATGGTTAAATATGCCCATTTATTCAAAGCGCAAGTTTTTGTGGTTATTAATACGATCTTGTATGATAATGAATTAGATTCTTGTAAAAAATTAATCCATCATTTATACGATATTGGAGTCGATGCGCTTATTGTGCAAGACATGGCAATTATGGAAATGGATTTACCTCCAATAGTAATTCACGCCAGTACGCAAGCGAACAACCGTGAACCAAAACATGTCAAATTCCTTAAAGATATTGGGATGCAACGTGTGGTTTTAGCCAGAGAATTAAATTTAGACCAAGTAAGAGATATTGCTGCAGCAACGGATGTAGAATTAGAATTTTTTGTTTCGGGAGCGCTTTGCGTGTCTTTTAGCGGAAATTGTTATATGAGTATTGCCGGAGGAGAACGCAGTGCCAATCGTGGTTCTTGTGCTCAAAACTGTCGTTTGCCGTACAACTTGATTGATGGAAACGGAACGACTTTGCTAACCGAAAGCCATTTACTTTCGATAAAAGATTTAGATCTTAGTGACCAATTGCCGAGTTTAATTGAGGCAGGGATTACTTCGTTTAAAATTGAAGGTCGATTAAAAGATATTGTTTACGTAAAAAATAATA
The DNA here is from genome assembly GCF_047344965.1 of Flavobacterium sp. W1B. Taxonomy (NCBI): domain Bacteria; kingdom Pseudomonadati; phylum Bacteroidota; class Flavobacteriia; order Flavobacteriales; family Flavobacteriaceae; genus Flavobacterium; species Flavobacterium sp. W1B. Next base: position 2,772,869 of record NZ_CP178845.1, on the reverse strand, counting down.
CTTCATTTTTAAGAAAGAAATTAGATGCTTTCTTAGAAAATAATGAGAGTTTCCAAAAAGCATCTTCTGGTAGAACCTTCTATAATTTCGAACCAGAAATGGACAGAAGTTTCAATAGAGGCTACACGGATTATTTTGTAAACCAAAGAAAAGAGAAAATTGGAAATTGGGAAAGTCCAAAATCCCAAGGACAATACATAGGTGCCATAACTGAAATCAAAGCCAATGGTTATGTGATTGAAAATCATGATAAGCTGAACAACGGAGATGGTTTATTTTTCATAAATGAAGAAGGTATTGCTGATGGCGTACAAATCAATATTATTGTGAATGATATTGTGATACCAAACACCTTTAAAAACATTGCTGTAGGAACAGTTATTTATCGAAATTCGGATGCGGAATTCAATCGAATTGTAGAAAAAGAAAATGCTGCGGTTAGAAAAATTGGCGTAAATCTTCAATTTACAGAAACTCAGGATGGTTTTCAATTAACTGCTATTGATGAAGATGGACATGTGAGTGTTGCTACTTTGGTTGCCGAAAAAGAAGAGGCTAAAAGCGAAGAATCAGTGGTTCCAAATATTACTAAAAACTTAGCTAAAACTGGAAATACACCTTTTATTGTTGATGATATTGAAGTGGAGTTTACTAAAAATTGGTTTTTACCTATTTCAAAAGTAAACGAAGTGCGAAGAACGGTGTTGGAACAGCTCATTGACATTCGAATCAACGAATACCATAGAGAAGAATTCCAGATTACGAAATCAGATATTCCTTATCCAACCGAAAAATTGGATTTCACCTTTAATGTTTCGAACAAATTAGCCAAAGCTTTTTATAAAAGACATGGTGTAACCGAGATCGAAAAAGCATTCGAACTGCAATGGGATCCGGGAAAAGCACGCGTGATGACAACCAAATATTGCGTGAAATATGAGTTGGGTAAATGTGCTAGATTCCAAAGAGCAACGATGGGAGAGAAAGTGGCAGAACCGCTAACCTTAAAACATGGTGAAAACGAGTATAAATTGAAATTCAATTGCAAACCTTGTGAGATGGAAATTTGGGAAAAAGACGCCGAATTTGAAATTATAGACCAAGATGATCAACTGGATTACGTAAAGAAAAGATAAATTTAAAGCTCGATTCTTAAAATAAAAAAACTACAGCACATTTGATTTGTACTGTAGTTTTTCTTTTTTATGCCAATGATTAGTTTAGAACTTACTTTTTCATTATTTTAAATATAGTTGCTCAATTTGAAATCGGGATCTAACGCAAATATTTGTCAATTATAGCATGTCTTTTGAGGGAAGTTGAATACTTTTTGGGCTAATGTAACATTTCTCACATTTCTAATAATGAAAGCTTCTTATATTTGCCTAAAAAAATATACAATATGGATTTTATTTTTCAAACATGGAGCTGGTATGTTTCCGGTTTTTTACTTGGCATGATCATGCTTTCTTTGGTTTATTTTGGTAAGACATTCGGGATGTCATCTAATTTGCGCTCTCTTTGTTCTATGGCCGGATTAGGGAAACGCGTTGGTTTTTTCAATTTTGATTGGAAGTCGCAACGTTGGAATTTAGTTGTGGTTTTAGGAGCCATGTTAGGAGGTTTTGTAGCGGTTCATTTTATGGCTGATCCCTCAAATGTTGATATTAATCCAAAAACGATTGCACAGTTAGCTCAAATGGGAATTGAGGCACCAAATGGTAAATTGATGCCGGATGCGCTTTTTGGAAGTCAGATTTTTGAGTCGCCAAAGCATATTTTTATTTTAATTATTGGAGGTGTCTTAATTGGTTTTGGCTCCCGTTACGCAGGTGGTTGTACCTCAGGACACGCTATTTCAGGCTTAAGTAATTTACAATTACCTTCTTTAAAAGCGGTTATCGGCTTTTTTATCGGCGGATTGATCATGGCTCATTTTTTATTACCCTTAATTTTTTAAAACATGAAAGTATTAAAATATTTATTAGTTGGCTTTGTTTTCGGAATTGTTCTTACAAAATCAGAAGCGGTTTCTTGGTATCGAATTTATGAAATGTTTCAATTTCAGTCTTTCCATATGTACGGGATTATTTCTGTAGCGATTGCAACGGGATTGATTGGAATTCAAATTATAAAAAGAAAAAATATAAAAGACATCGAAGGGATGCCTATTGAAATTCAAGACAAGGAAAAAGGATCTGTTCGTTATTGGGTAGGTGGTTTGTTTTTTGGATTGGGATGGGCACTTGTTGGTTCTTGTCCGGGACCTATTTTTATATTGCTTGGTGCCGGTTTTTGGAATGTTGGTATAGTACTTTTCGGTGCTTTGCTTGGAACCTACATTTATGGTTTATTTCAAAAGAAATTGCCTCATTAATTAAAAATAATTTCAAATTACAAATAGCATTTTCTGAAAAGGAGATGCTATTTTTTTTGATTTAATTTTAAAATTCCTTTTACGATTAAAAATTGTGCCGCAAGATAAGTGACCATGATCAGGAAGGAACTCAATACAATAGGCTCTTTAAACTTATTGAAAGCCAAAATGCTATCAGAACTCACAAAAATAATTGCGCCAATGAGTATATACCAATTTGCGGGTTCACTCCAGCTTAAAAAACCTTTTAAGGCAAATAACAACATCGTCGAAATTACTATGGCATAGACTAGAACAGGAATTTGTAAATCGCCAAGACTCGGCAATAAAATGGTGAGCATTACAAATAAATAAGCAATGATTACCGTCACGCCAATCCAATAAACTGCTTTGTTTTTTTTGTTTTTTTCTTTTAGTTGTTTGTTAAATAGGAGTATGTAGACAATGTGTGAAATTAAGAATGCGATTAATCCCGAAATGAAAAACAAGTCATCTCTCTCGGCAAAAAGTAAAATAACATCTCCAATCCAGGAAAAAGTCAATGCCGTTAGTAAGAATTTTTTAGAAGGAAAGTCATTGTAAAAATAGACTCCCAATAGTAAAAAAGGAAGTAAAAACGGTTTTAAATACCATGCCACATCTTCTTGTCCTGTTAAGATGATGAGAAGATAAATGAAACTAAAGCCAATATAACTTAATAAAAAAGTGCTGCTTTTCATATTTAGATATTTATTGTTTTTTTAAGGTCATATGTAATTCGCATATCCTGATTGGTGTTTGCTACCAATTTACAGTGATGCTCATTTCATAAGAAGCTTTTAGGAATTGACAAGAATTGCTTTTTTAGCTTTAAACTCAAAAGCAACAAAATAGGCCGATATACTCAATGAAATTAATAGATAACTACCAATAATATAATTGATTATTGGTAGTTGAGCATTGAGTCCAAACCAATTTCCAAAATAGAAAAGAATGCTTATTCCAAAAAGGAATCGGATTGTTTCCCAAAAAACTGAAGAATTTCGACTGTCCATTAATTCAGAATAGCTGTAAATGGTCACGAATATAAACAAACCATAAATGAATATGTTTGGCAAACCAATCACTGCAATATTATCGAATAAAAAAGTGACAAATAACAAGGTTGTTAAAACTTGGGTAACCGACCAATAGATTAATTTTGATGAGTTTTCGGTACCATATTTATTGAAATTATAGACATCTGTAATCTTATTTACAGGATATTTTTCTTCAAAATTTTCAGGACGCCACCCAGTTGGTTTAAACCAAATGGTAAATTTATCTTTCCAGTTCTCGGCTCGCCATGCATCGGAAATCAATAAGGCTAAATGCTGAAAATTGATTCGGATAGGATTCCAAGTTTGAGCGGGTCTCGTAATACCAAAAACAGGAGGAGCTGTTTCTAATTCTTCCTGAAAAGTTCCAAACCATTTGTCCCAAAAAATAAATATTTGCGAATGGTTTTTGTCAATGTATTCCGGATTGATGGCGTGATGCACTCTATGATGCGATGGCGTGACCAAAATATGCTCCAGAAAACCCATTTTTTTGATATGCTTGGTATGATACCAAAATTGTAAAAACAATTGAATAGGAAGCGTAATGGCAATGACTGTTGCCGGAACCCCAATAATGGCGGCAGGAATAAGCAAGAAAGTGAAGAGATTTACAAAACTGGAAACAGTTTGTCTCAAAGCACAAGCCAAGTTAAATTCCTCACTGCTGTGATGTATGGCGTGTTTGTTCCAGAAAAAATTAATTTGATGGGCTAATCGATGGGTCCAATAGCCATAAAAATCAATTATAAAAAAAGCGATCAAATAGGTAAGGACGCTGCTTTCCATATGAAAAACAGCCACTTTAGAAAGCATCCATTCATAGGAAATGAAAGTGAGACTAAGACCTAAAACATCTTTTACGGCATTGGTAATTCCGGAACTGATGCTGGAAACACTGTCCATTAATGGAACATTATCTTCTTTTATATATATGCCATATGCTTTTTCTATTATAATCAACAATAGAAATACAGGCATAGCAATAATTAGTATTTTACCGTATTCTTCCATAAAAAAACATTCTATTTCATTCAAATATAGAATAAAATAGAATGTTTTGTGAATTATTGATAATAAAAAATAATTTATAAAAACCGATTCTGTAACGATTAAATAATTTCAGCGCTTAATCCTGCTTCCAATAATTGGATACATTGTGGCTTTAATTTGTCCAAAGGACCTGTTTTTACAGTGCATTTTCCGTTATAATGTACAATCAAGGAACATTGTTCGGCTTGCTCAGGTGTATGTTCGCATACACGCATTAAGGTGTCAATTACGTGGTCAAAAGTATTAACATCATCATTATAAACTACGATTTCATTATTTATGGATGTTGCTTCTTTTGCGCTGACTCTCTCTCTTGTTTTTACTTTAGTGCTCATTTTTAAATAATTTTGTAGTTAAATAAAAATTCAGTTGACTGGTCGTTTTTTAAAAATACAAAACACAAATTTTTGTATCGATTCAAAAGGGGATTTATAATCTTCATTAATGCATTAAATTTTTCGAAAGTAATATAAATATGTAAAGATAAATTTACTGTTGACTTCCAGTAAGTTAGTATGGTTCTGCTAATTTACGAATTTTAAAGAAACCCAATTGTTTCTTTCAAACTTTTTAACATAAGTTAAACCTTTTTCAGTGCAAGAAGCCTCAATAAATGGGATATCTTCTACATAAAAACCACTTAAAAGCAGAGTCCCATTTGGATTCAAACAATCAACATAACTTTGCATGTCATTCAACAAAATGTTTCTGTTGATGTTAGCAATGATCAAATCGTATTTTTTGCCTTCCAATAATGAAGCTTCGCCTTCATAAACGGTGATGTGCTTGCAGTTATTGCGTTCGGCATTCTCAATAGAGTTCAAATAACACCAGTTGTCAATATCAATAGCATCAATAGGTTGAGCACCTTTCATTTCGGCAAGAATGGCCAATATAGCCGTTCCGCATCCCATATCAAGTGTCTTCATTCCGCGAACATCGATTTCTAATAAATGCTGAATCATCATGTGCGTTGTCTCGTGATGACCGGTACCAAAACTCATTTTTGGTTCGATTACAATATCAAATTCGGCATCTGTTTTAGGGTGAAAAGGTGCGCGAACATGGCAGTTTCCTTCCACATCGATAGGTTCAAAATTCTTTTCCCATTCCTCATTCCAGTTGACCTGATCGATTTCTTCGAAAGTATAATCAATTTTAAATTCTTCGGATTTCAAAATATGGATGTTTTCCAAAATGGCTTCGTCCCATAAATCTTTTTGTACAAAGGCAGAAATACCAGTTTCGGTTTCAGTAAAACTTTCAAAAGCCGTTTCTCCTAATTCGGCGATTAATATTTCTGAACCCAGTTCTTTTGGTTCTATGGTAAAATGGTAACCTATATAGATATTTGACATGTTTATTTTTTTTGCAAAGGTAGCATTTCTCTTTTAGGGAATATTATAAAAATAAAAAAAGCGGTAAAATACAATTTACCGCTTTCTTGTATGTTATTTAAGGCGTTTAGATTGCATTCACAATTGCTGCAAAATCGTCTGCTTTTAGCGCAGCTCCACCAATAAGACCACCGTCTACATCAGGTTTAGAGAAGATTTCTTTTGCGTTTTCTGGTTTTACACTTCCACCATAAAGGATTGATACTTCTTCAGCAACTTCTTTTCCGTAAGCGGTGCGTACAGTTTGTCTGATGAATTCATGCATTTCTTGTGCTTGTTCTGGCGAAGCAGTTTCTCCAGTTCCAATAGCCCAAACTGGCTCGTAAGCCAAAACAATATTTCCCCAGTCAGTTGTTTTAGTATGAAACAGACCATCTTTTAATTGGTTTTCAACCACATTAAAATGATTTTTAGACTGACGATCTTTCAATTCTTCTCCAAAACAGAAAATAACAGTCATATCATGTTCTAAGGCAGTGTCAACTTTGTTTGCGATTAGAGCATCTGTTTCATTGAAAATAGCTCTGCGCTCTGAATGTCCAAGAATTACGGTATTTACACCAACATTTTGCAACATATCAGCAGAAATTTCTCCTGTGTAAGCACCCGCTTCAGCTTGATGCATATTTTGTGCAGCAACATCTATATTTGTGAATTCCAAATGATCAACCGCTGAGGCCAAATTAACGAAAGTAGGAGCAACGATTACTTGTGTTTCTGTATCAGTAGGTATTTTTGCAATTAATTCGTTCAATAAATCTTCTGTTTGTTCTGCATTTTTATGCATTTTCCAGTTTCCAGCTACTATCTTTTTTCTCATTTTCAGTTCGGTTATATTTTAGATATTCTATTTTTAGTTCTTATTTTAATTTGGCTAAGGTTTCATTGATTTTATCAAAATCAGTTTCTATGGCGCGATACAATACAATTTTACCGGTTTTGTCCACAATGATATATCTTGGAATCCAATCTACGTCAATAGCTTTAGCAAATACACCTTTCATTTGATCGTTTGCCATGAAATGATCTCCTTTGATTTCGTGTTTCTCTATTCCGGCTTTCCATTTATCGGCTGTTTTATCCATAGAAATGAACAAATAAGAGACATCCGGATTCTTAGCCTGCAATTCTTTTACCTTTGGCATTGCTTTTATACAATCACCACACCAGGAAGCCCAAACTTCTATTACTAAAGTTTTTCCTTTGTATTTTTTTAATATGTCTTTAAATGCAACTTGTCCGTTATCAGTAGCTAATAATTTTTCGGACAATGCTTCTTTAGAAAATTTAGTTTTCTGAGCATTTGTATCTGAACAAGAAAATGTTGCCAATACGACTAATAAAGCGATTATTTTTTTCATTTTTATTATAATTTCAGTAAAGTTAAACAAACAAATGGAATGATATAAAGGGTTTTGGGGATTTTTGAAAGCAGAATTCGAAAATCAAAAAATGATAACGTTATAGTTAATAAATAATTTGATGATTTAGGTTATAATGTATTTGGGTAATTTGTTTTTTCGAACTTTAAAAGCCAACAAATCTAAGCTTAAACGAATTTTTATATCGTCAAAAAAAAAGGTTTCAAGTTTCGAACATTTTGAAACTTGAAACCCATTCTTATTTTTTACAATTTCAAATCTTTGATGTCGTTGTAATGTACTTTTTGCTTTACAGTTCCTTTTTCAAGAATGACGATACTAGGATTAGATCTTTCAATTGTTTTTAAGGTGATGGCATCGCAGGTATAAAAGTCAAATGTAAGTCCGTATTTTTTCTGGGCTTTTGCAATTTCTTCCACAGTAGAATTTGTCATACCAATTACTTTGTATCCTTTGGCTTTGGCTTCTTGATTTAATTTTTCCAGTTTTGACATTCCCTCTTTTTCGGAAATTGTCAAATCATAAGATACCATCATCAATAATTTAGGTTCTAATAACAATTCATCTTTATAATCAGAACCATCTTTCATCATCGTGAAATCATGAATAGGAGGAACGTAGCCTTCGGTAATTACTTTGTCTTTTCGGTCTACAAATGTGGCTCCTTCAGGAATATTCATCAAATCTTTCTCAGAAAACTCTTTGTTTACTCCATTTACATTGTAAATAAATAGCATTTCTACCACTGATTTTGGTGCTCCTTCCGGAATCTCCATTCCTTTTTGAATATTAGATCCTATTTTATAAGCTCTGAAATCAATTAAAGGCAAATGATTAAGAACCCAAACACCCATAAACATACATAAAATGATGGTTATATAAGCGATTAGATTTTGTATTTTATTTTCAAATAATGGTTTTACCAATTTTTGATTTAGGTATAAAATAATAATGAAGAACAATAAAATGATATCCTTAGTAAAGGATTGCCAAGGAGTCAGTTTTAAAGCATCGCCAAAACAACCACAGTCTTTCACTACATCAAAGTAAGCGGAATAAAAAGTTAAAAAGGTGAATAACACAATTAGAATCAATAAGCTCCAAATCGTAACTTTAGATTTGTAACCAATTAATAACATCACACCTAAAACAACTTCTAGAATAACTAAAAACAAGGCTAAAACCAAAGAAAGCGGAACCAAGAAAGGGATGTTAAAAACGGGCTCACTAAAATATTCGGCCAGTTTATAAGAGAAACCTACAGGATCATTTAGTTTTATTAATCCAGAAATGATGAACAGTAATCCTACGAATAGCCGCGAAAATTGTGTAATTATATTTTTCATGTTTATTTAAAAGTTTATTTATTAAATCCCATTAATATCAATGCAAATATGGAGTAATTGATCATGTCCTGATAATTGGCATCGATGCCTTCAGAAACGATTGTTTTTCCTTTATTATCTTCGATTTGTTTGACGCGAAGGAGTTTTTGCAAAATCAAATCGGTTAGAGAACTGACTCTCATTTCGCGCCAAGCTTCTCCATAATCATGGTTTTTGGCCTCCATTAATTCTTTGGTCAACTTTATTTTAGCATCGTATAATTCAGTTGCTTTTTCAACGTTTAAATCCGGTTGCTCAGCTACGCCAAGTTCCAATTGGATTAGAGCCATAATCGAGTAATTGATGATCCCGATAAATTCTCCTGTTTCATCTTCGTCAATTTTTCGGATTTCATTTTCTTGCAGGCTTCTAATTCTTTGCGCCTTTATGAAAATTTGATCTGTTAAAGAAGGCAATCGTAATATGCGCCAAGCACTGCCATAATCTTTCATTTTATTAATGAAAAGAGAGCGGCAGCTCGCCATTACATTATCGAATTCTTGAGAAGTATTATTCATTATTGATGTATATTTGTCTAAAATTTCTTCAAAAATAGCATATTTTTTCTGGAAAGGAAATCTAAGCCGAAAGATTGTTGAATATAGCCGTTTTGAACTCAAAAAGAATACTAAGAGCTAAGAGAATGAAAAACGGATAAATGACTGTAAACAAAAAAACAATGACAATTAACTGTAAAGGACAATTAATAGATTTATCAATTCCTAAGGTAATGGGAATTTTAAATGTGACACCCAATTCCTTTTTTGATGGTGGAAAATACAATGACGAAAGCGAAATACTATCTCAAGTAGAAAAAATAATCGCCGATGGCGCCACTTTTATTGACTTAGGAGCTTATTCGAGTAAACCAAGTGCAGAGTTTGTTTCGGAACAAGAAGAACTTGACCGAATTATTCCTGCAGTTCAATTAATCTTGAAACATTTTCCCGAGGCCTTACTTTCGATAGATACTTTTAGAGCCGGAGTTGCCAAAGCCTGTATCGAAAACGGAGCGGCAATTATCAATGATATTGCGGCTGGTGAGCTAGACGATAAAATGTTTGATGTTATTGCTAAATATAATGTTCCTTATATTATGATGCACATGCGCGGTACTCCGCAAACAATGCAAAGCATGACAAATTATGAGGATATCATCAAAGAAATGCTATTTTATTTTTCGGAAAAAATCCATAAAGCAAGAAGTCTTGGTATTAATGATTTGATTATTGATCCCGGTTTCGGTTTTGCCAAAACAATAGAGCAAAATTACGAAGTAATGCAAAAAATGGAATTATTTCAAATGTTGGAATTGCCTTTGCTGGTTGGAATATCAAGAAAATCGATGATTTATAAGGTTTTAAATTCCAGTCCGAAAGACGCTTTGAACGGAACCACCTTTTTAAATACAATTGCTTTGACAAAAGGCGCATCGATTCTTAGGGTTCACGATGTGAAAGAAGCGGTAGAATGTGTACAATTATGGAATAAAATGAATTTGTAAAATGAAATATTTAAGTTTGTTTATTGTTTTTTTATTGGTTTCTTGTGGAAATAAAGAAGATATTTTATTACCTAAATCCAATAAAACGGTTGTTAGCGATGTTGTCGATCATTCGCCCATTTATATGTTTTTTAGAGCAAACGGCAAAGATACTTTGACTGAAGTCAATCGTAAAAACAGTATTATTACGACCAATTGGATTCTTAATATCGACAAGCGTTTGCCTTTGCGAATCGTTATTCCGGAGGTTATGAAATTACAAGATAAAAAGCGAAAAGAAAAAGCCCATAAAAATGAAAAGGCCGAGAATTATTATGCCTATGCTGATTCTATTGGAAAAAATATGGCTTTTATTCCTTTTACCAAAGTGCATTATAAAATGGAAAAACCGTTTTCAGAAAATCCAGTAGTTTACTTTTATAAGGATAAAATTAAAGTGAATGATGTTGTTGTCGCTAAAGCCGAATTGCAGCAATATTTAAACAATATATTCAGCGAAAATGATATTCCGATGTTTTTATGTTTTGATAAAAACAGCAGTTACGAATCTTATATTCAGAATAAAATATTTATTCAGAGTCTGATTTTTACTAAAAAAGGAATGCAATTTGACGAAAATCAAGAGTTTGTTTTTTAGAAAGTAATCGAATCAACAAATAATTTTTTATTGATGATGATAGGGCTCATTTCTTAAAATCGTAAAGCCACGATACAATTGTTCGATAAAAAACAAACGCACCATTTGGTGGGAAAACGTCATTAGCGAAAGTGAAATTTTTCCTTGTGCTTTGGCGTAAACGGTATCCGAAAAACCATAAGGACCACCAATCACAAAAACCAAAGTTTTTACGCCGGAGTTCATTTTCTTTTGTAATTCTTCCGAAAAACCGACACTGGAGAAATTTTTTCCGTTTTCGTCCAATAAAATGAGTTGGTCGGTGGCTGTTATTTTTGACAAAATTAATTCACCTTCTTTTTCTTTTTGTTGGCTTTCGGATAGGTTTTTTACATTCTTGATGTCAGGAATAATATCCAAATCAAATTTGATATAAAAAGACAAGCGCTTCGTATAATCGTCGATTAAAGACTGTAGTGCTTTATTATCGGTTTTTCCAATGGCGATGAGTTTGATGTTCATGAGGATTATTTTAAAGGAAAATTAGCCTCAAAAGTCTTAAAACGAGCATCTAAGTCTTTTAATAATTGTTTTTTAACAGATTTTTCTTTGATAAAACTATAGTTGATACTGTTGTATACATAATTTTTGATATCGGCATAAGTAACGTCTTTGTATCTTTTTGCCAATAAAACATATTGTTCGGTCATGTTAGTTCTTAATATTCCGGCATCATCCGTACTGATGACAATAGGAACATTAAAATCCCTGTATAAAGAGATAGGATGGCGGTTTTCTTTTACTTTTAAAATGAATTCGTTACTAACCAAATTGATTTCGACTGGAATATCATTCTTTGCCATATAACGCAACAATTCATAAGATTTATTTTCATAAGCGATATCAACTCCATGTCCAATTCTGTGAGAACCAGCGGTATGAACCGCTTCGTTAATGTGCCAAGTTAAATCTTCGGGTTGTACCAGTCCCAAGGTAAGTTCGCCCGCATGCATCGTATATTTTACATTTGGAAAACGACCGTTACAGTATTTAAACATAACCATGTGCAACCAATAATCTTTCATCGAAGTTTCGCCATCTTCGGGAGAAACAATATTTACGCCTGCCATAAGTGGACTGTTATCGGCCGAGATAAAGGCAATCACTAAATTTTTGAACAAATCTACCGGTTCCATAAAACGCAACACAAAGTTTTGATAACGCATCGTAAAACGGGTATCGTCAATCTTTAGTTCTTGGTGCATTTTGCTAACAAAATTGGCATTAAAGTCATTTGCATACTTTGCAGCCTCTCTTTTTAGTAAAGTGTTGTACAGCGAATCAAGAAGCGCTTTGATACCTTTTTCATCCTTTTTGTTGGCTAATAACCTCAATTTAGCATTAAAATCGGATAAATCGGCAGTATCAATATTGGAAGGAATTGTTGATAATTGAGTTTCAATGTAACTCACATTTTCAGAAATAGCCCTGTTTTTTAATTCTAATAATCCTTCTCCGAAATGCCCTTCAATGGCAGGGCTAAATTTGCCAAAAGATTCAAAAAATAATTTATCTGAAGGATAACTCACATGATTGTAATCTTTCACAGACCATTTTTCCATTATCATTTGTTTGTAAACATCCAGTTCACCTTGATTGCGTAGGCTGGAGAAACACTCCCAGTTTCCTTTGGCTGGCTTTTCCTTGAGCACCTCCATGGTTGTTGTATTCAGGTAAAAATCTTCGTTTATAGCATCTTCCAAGATTGGTTCTGCATAGATGGAGCCGCTAAAATGATGGTGTAAATCACCTCCTTTAGGCATTTGTGAAAAAAAAGCGGTTAAAGCCGCTTCATTATCTCTAATTTTTTCTAAATAAAGGCTAGGGGATTGTGAGTAGCTCAAATTCAGCATTGCTGAGAAAAGAAGCGTATAAATTAGTTTCATATGTAGCTATTTATTCTTTTTTAAAGGGCATATGTAATTCGCATAACTGCTATTGGTGTTTGCATCAAATTTTCGTCACGCTCATTTCATCATGTCTTTTTTTTGTTGAAAAGGTATTTTTCAGAGCAATTTTAACTCTTTATTCAGGATTATTGTTTTAGGAAACACAATCTGAAAAAATCTTTCAAATGTCGGCATTTGAATTAAATTTGCAGGCAAATGTAATTGAAAATACGGACTAAAAAAAATCTTGGTATTGGATAAAAAAAAATCAAGCTCTTTTAAAAGAGCTTGATTTTGATTTTTAAGGGGCAAGTATAGGAAGCTCCTTTTTATTTATGATATTAAAATTTGTGTAAATTAATTCTCGATAATAACTAAATCATCAATAACTAAGTCAGTTTGATTACCATTTAATTTTTCGATTCCAAACCATGAATTTCCACTCTCAGATCCTATGAAAGTAAAAGAAGTTTTGGTTGGAGTGTTTGCAGTATTGATAGCAACTGCTATTTTGGTAGATGTTCCGTCTCCCATCACTAATGCATAATCAGCTCCCGATGCTTCATAATTAAAAGTCACGCTATAGGTTTTACCTGCTTTGAATCGAATGGTTTGCGGAATGGTTTGCAATAAAAGTCCCGCTTCCTCGCCATGGGCTTTTAAAGACCAGTTTCCGTTGATTACATCATCAATTGGTTTTTCATTCCATCCTTTTTGGGTATAAGGTGCATGCAATTCAGCCAAATGAGTTCTTGGGTCATTTACGCCTCCCGAAGGTCCTTTGATGAAAGGGTACAATCCGTCAGGAATATTTTCAAAGTTTTCTTCAAAAAACACATTCGAAGGTTTTGCTGTTTGTTTTATGGCTGCCACACGAATATCATCAAATAAGACTTGTGAATTACCTGCTTCTGCACGAAGGAATAAATTTGCCGTAGTTTGTCCTTCAGGAACTTTAAAAAAGACATACATACGTTGCATGTTGGTATCGCGCTTTGAATCGGCAGAAATATAGTTTTTCCACAAAGTGTTGTTTGCATAGTTGCTCACTTCTTGTCCTCCGTAATTGTTTACGCCTAAATAGGCTCTTCTATCAGAATTAGTTGAAACGTATACGGAAGCATAGTAACTACCTGCTTTTAACCCAGTAAGTATTTGGCTTACCGTTACAGCAGTTGTTCCGCTAACTTCAAGTTCATACTGTCCAATTTTACTGCGGACTACGCTAGCTCCGTTGCCATCTACTTTCCAGTTTTTTAGGTTGCCATTATTGAAACCCGGATCTTTTATAAAAGTTCCTTCTCCAAAGTTAGCCACCACTTTTGATTCCGTTTTCTTTTTGTCTAAAACATAAGGTGTTTTTGAATCTGCTTGTAAAATGATTTGACCGTTTTTTACTTCAATTTGTTGCACAAATTCTCTTCCTTGATCGGTTAATTTATACAATTGAACTGTTTTTAAATTCGCCCAACTTTTAGGCAATTCCCAAGTAGTTGTTCCTCCGGTTTGATTCCAATGATATAATTTTTCTTCGGTATAAGGATTCCAAGGCAAAAGATAAGTATCGCCATTTAATATCGTTTTGCCATCTTTGATGATGGTTCTTTTACCCGAAACTAAGCTAACACTTACATTTTTTTCAAGAGAAATAGCGTTTTCTTCCCATTTAAGGATTGGGAAATGTTGTAGGTATTTTGTTGATAAATCTGTACCGAAAGTCATTTCGATACAATTATCGATATTATTTCTTCCTTGCCAACCTTCAAAATCATCCATTTCAGTTCCGCCTAATAGAGGATGTCTAGCAATCCAAGTGTCTTTTTGGTGGTTGCGAATGAATCGAACAATTTGACTATTGAATCCTTTAATATCTTTTCCTCCATAATTATAATCAACAGCCCAGTGATTCCAAATAGCATCGTATTCATGATCATTAGGAAATTCAGTTGTTAGTGTTAAGCCCAAAGAATGGATTTCTCGGCCTAATTTTCGGCTGTCCCAGCTTCCTTTGGCATACCAAACATCACAATAAATAAAAGCCAATGAAGGTACTTGATCTTTCAAGGCTTTAAGGCGAAGCATTCTATTATTGGTTGTTGCGTCGTAACGTTTGTTGATGTAATAAGAAGGATCAAGCCAATCCCAACCTTTTTTAGTTTTATCAACTAAGGAATCGTTAAACGCAGTGGCTTCAGGATAAGATTCAGTGGCATTGATATGTACTCCCATAAAAGCATTGTACTTAATGGCTTGCTTGCAAAGTAGCTCCATTTCTTTGGCGCCACCTTGTTTTTTTCCGATGTCTTCGTAATCAGGATGTTTAGAGTCATGTCCTTCAGATCCGTATCCTTTTAGGATTACATATTGACCCAAACCATCTGTGTTGAGGAAAATTCTTTTGGTTTCATCTAATGTTTTTGTAAATGGATTGGTTGCCTGACTACCAAAGTTCATTGGAATACGTTGTACTACCAAATCTTTGATTCTATCGCTACCCATGGGGTTGTTCATGATGCTTCTAAAGGCGATTGCCCCATCCTGCCAATCTACTTTATTATCTCGATTGGCATCATTGGTAATGACAATTTTGGCAACAGGAAGCGGGTCAGTAGCTTTCATTCCTTTGGCGCGGTAAATCCAAGAACCACTCCATATTCCTGTGCGGGAATAATCCGTTTTTGTAACAGTCTGTTTTTGAACTCTGGAATCGTCGTTTTTTTCTGTAACGGAATTACTCCATATACTTGCCGCTAACTGAGCTGTATTGACAATGCCATACATGTAATTTTTTGCGATGCTATCATTTGCCATTGATGCTTTAAGCGGGATGAATTCGTCACCGGTTCCTTTTACAGCAGTAAACATTTTAGCACCGGAAAAAGAGGCCTCCGTTTGTGAACTTCTTACAGAAACCAAATTATGGTTTGGAATTTCAAAAGTGCTCACTTTGAAAGTCCCATTTTCCGCAATTTGGGTTACATTAAATTCAACGATATTAGCAACCACTTTGATTTGGATTTTTACCGAAACTTTGATTTCAGGAATATCCAATACGTAGTTAGCTACATTTTTTGCTATCGAAAAAGTGGTTTTCGGGCTATAAAGTTTCCCGTTAACCAGCACTTGCGATAATTGGTCTTCTTGTCCGTAAAGAACGGTTCCGTTTGAAATCCAATTGTATTGAATGATTCTCGGGAAGGAAGAGTCCAGTGTTACTTTTATGGTTTTTGACGCGATAGTTGGTCCTGGATTGGTGTTATCAGGACCCTTTTTGTTTGTGATAGCATGAGCTTGCATCGACAGCAGTTGCAAAGTCAAAACTAAAAAAGCATTGCGAAAGAGTAATTTCATTTTAAAATAGTTGATTTATAGTTGTTTATTAATTTTTGATTCAAGGGTTTATTTTCAGTTTTAAATAACTAAATATAAAAATCCGAAAATAGAATATATTTTTCAACTAACAGAACAGTGCCTACCGGTTTGTGTTCAGTAAAATCAAAACAACAGATAATAGATAGAAGTCAGGAGCGCCAAAACAAATTTTCAATTCCACAAAATATGTTCTACTTTAGCACTATATAAATTTCCTATAAAAATGATTAGCGAAGCACAATTTCAAAACGAGTTAGAGATACTAATTGCAAATGCCATTAGAGAAGATGTAGGTGATGGCGATCACAGCTCACTGGCTTGTATTCCAGCTTCGGCCCAAGGAAAAGCAAAGCTCTTGGTTAAAGACGAAGGGATTATTGCCGGTGTAGAATTTGCCAAAATGATTTTCCGTTATGTAGATCCAAATTTAGCAATAGAAACTTTTATAGCTGACGGAACCCCGGTGAAATACGGTGATGTGGTATTTCATGTTTCAGGAAGTTCCCAGTCCATTCTTAAAGCGGAGCGCATGGTATTGAATTCTATGCAGCGCATGTCAGCCATTGCCACAAAAACGAATAGTTATGTACAATTGCTTGAGGGAACAAACACTAGAATTTTGGATACGCGCAAAACAACTCCTGGTTTTCGTGTCGCCGAGAAATGGGCGGTGAAACTGGGCGGAGGAGAAAACCACCGTTTTGCCTTGTATGATATGGTGATGCTGAAGGATAATCATATCGATTTCGCTGGCGGAATCACTTTGGCAATAGCCAAAACTAAAATCTATCTAAAAGAAACTAACCGAGATTTGAAAATCATCGTCGAGGCCAGAAACATGGATGAAGTAAAAGAGATTGTTGCCTGCGGTGGTGTGTTCAGAATCCTGTTGGATAATTTTGATTACGAAACAACTAGGGAAGCAGTGGCTTTTATTGGTGACAAATCTTCAACGGAATCTTCGGGAAATATCAACGAAAAAACCATACGCGCCTATGCGGAATGTGGTGTGAATTATATTTCATCAGGTGCTTTGACGCATTCTATTTATAATATGGATTTGAGTTTGAAAGCGATTTAGTCTGCAATCGGAATACTATGAGTCAAGAAATTGAAGAAAGAATAGAAAAAATCCCGGTATTGCGAAATTTAGTCCGTTTTTTTAAAGGGATTAAATTACGTTGGTTAGAGGGCTTGTCTCTTTATGATTTATCGGAATTATACATTATTGGTATTGCCGAGGGAGCTTTGTCAAATAGGGCAGGAGCGATTGCCTTCAGCTTTTTTATGGCTTTGTTTCCTTTTGCACTTTTTATTCTGAATCTCATTCCTTACATTCCTATAGAAGGTTTTCAGCAGGATTTTTTAAAATTTGTTGCCGATGGAGTGCCGCCCAATACCTATTATGCCATTGAGAATATCATCAATGATATTTTGCATAACAGTCATTCCGGATTGCTGTCTTCGGGTTTTTTATTGTCTATTTTTTTGATGGCCAATGGATTGAATTCTATTTTGGGAGGTTTTGAAACCTCGCGGCATGTACTTGTAAAAAGAGGCTTTTTTCATCAATATTTTGTGGCAGTAGGAATGTCAGTAGTATTATCTTTCTTGTTGATACTTACTGTGGCTATAATCATTGTTTTTGAGGTTTTTATCCAAAAATTAACAGGTCATGAACTGATGAATGAGCAAATTCCATTGATTGTTTTAGGCAGGTATGGGTTTTTAATTCTGATGATTCTAATCACAACATCGATTCTTTTTAAGTTTGGAACCAAGCACGATAAAAGCAGGTCTTTCATTTCAATAGGGTCTGTTTTTTCAACGATTTTCACCATAATAATTTCTTATTTTTTTGGAATTTGGGTAATACGATTCTCTCAATACAACCAACTTTATGGTTCTATAGGAACATTGTTAATTGTCATGTTCTATATCTGGATCAATTGCATGATTTTGCTCCTTGGTTTTGAACTGAACGCGACAATAAACAACCTGAAAAGAAAAAAAATGAATATTTAATAAAACCGAAAAAGTTCTGTAAATTTTATAGTAGATTTGATAAAAATAAGAAGCTATTCCTGTTGTACGCTGTATCCACGCAAAAAGCGTGGGATGCCGCTTCCATCAGGGCTAAAAAAAATAAAACCATGAAAAAAATCATTACAATTGCATTGTTGTTTGCTACAACGCTGTTCTATGCACAAAATAAAAGCGTTCTCGGAAAATGGAAAACAATCGATGACGAAACAGGTAAACCTAAATCTGTAGTTGAGATTTTCGAGAAATCAGGAAAAATTTACGGTAAGGTGATTGAGGTTTTAGATGTAGTTCATAAAAATGATCTTTGTAAAAGCTGTCCGGGCGAAGATGCTAATAAACCTATAGAAGGAATTACGGTTATAAAAGGGCTTTCTAAAGACGGAGCAGAATATAGTGGAGGGAAAATTTTAGATCCCAAAAACGGTAAATTATACAAATGTTTCATAGCTCTTGAAGGAAACGACAAACTAAAAGTTAGAGGATATGTTGGATTTTCGTTATTAGGAAGAACACAATATTGGTACAGAGTTAAAAATTAGTTTTCTTTGTTTTCAAGTTTAAAGCTTTGTAATCGGAATCAGAAACTTTAAACCAGAAATGTTAATTCTGAATTCTAAAATCTAAAATCTGCCATCTAGAATGCATTTTGTCGAAGTAATTTTACCTCTTTCTCTTGCTAAAACATTTACTTATAGTATTTCTGAAGCGGAATACCATTATATCAAAAAAGGAATGCGTCTGGCTGTTCCTTTTGGGAAAAGTAAAATCTATACCGCATTAGTAATAGAAGTACATCAAAACAAGCCTACCTTATATGAAGCCAGGGAAATTCATCAAATTCTGGATGAAAGACCAATAGTAACCGAAATCCAAATTAGCCACTGGCAATGGATTGCGTCTTATTATATGTGTGCCATTGGCGATGTGTATCGTGGCGCGATGCCAAGTGCATTATTGCTGGAGAATGAAACCTTGATTTCTCAAAAGCCTGATGTTTTTGTTGATGAAAGTCTGCTTTCAGATGATGAATATTTGATTTATCAGGCATTGCAACTCCAGTCTTCGCTCAAAGTGCAAGAGATTATTTCTATTTTAAACAAAAAAAATATTTTTCCGGTTATTCAAAAGCTCATCGATAAAAATATATTGATGTTGCAGGAAGAAATGTTAGAAAGTTATAAACCTAAATTGGTTCGATACGTTCGTTTGCATGCTAAATATGAATCCAATCAGGCGTTGGGGGAGTTACTGGAAACGCTTAAAAGTGCCAATAAGCAAAAAGAAATTGTGATTTCTTATTTTCAGTTAAGCGCCACTGATAAGAAGCCGATCACGGTAAAAAAATTGGTCGAAGCTGCTAATTCATCATCTGCGATTGTAAAAGTATTGATTGAAAAAGAAATATTCGAAGATTATTTTTTACAGCAAGACCGAGTTGATTTTTCAGGAAAAGCAAGAGAAAGGCAATTGCAATTGAGTGAAGCCCAACAAAATGCTTTTGAGCAAATTAAAAATAGTTTTACTCAAAAAGAGGTTTGTCTTTTGCATGGGGTAACTTCGAGTGGGAAAACAGAGATTTATATAAAACTGATAGAAGAATATCTCGCTACTGGGAAACAAGTCTTGTATTTGTTGCCCGAAATCGCATTAACGACTCAATTAGTGGGAAGATTAAGTGCTTATTTTGGAAACAAAGTGGCTGTTTTTCATTCGAAATACAATAATAATGAACGAATAGAAGTTTGGAATCAAGTTTTGCAAAATTCCGAAAAGGCGCAAATTGTGATAGGTGCGCGATCGGCTCTCTTTTTGCCGTTTTCTGATTTGGGATTCTTGATTGTCGATGAAGAACACGAACAGACATTTAAGCAAGTTGATCCTGCGCCGCGTTATCATGCTCGCGATGCGGCAATAGTGTTGGCTAATTTTTATAAAGCTAAAGTTTTGTTGGGATCGGCAACGCCAAGTATTGAAACTTTTTTTAATGCTAAAACGGAGAAATACGGACTTGTAGAAATCAGCAAGCGATATGGAAATGTAATGATGCCAGATATCGAATTAGTAGATTTAAAAGACAAGTATTTCCGAAAAAAAATGACAGGTCATTTTAGCGATACTTTAATCGATGGAATTGGCACCGCTTTGTCATTGGGAGAACAGGTAATTTTGTTTCAAAACAGAAGAGGATATTCGCCTTTATTGGAATGTATGACTTGTGGGCATGTGCCGCAATGCCAGCAATGCGACGTGAGTTTAACGTATCACAAACATAAAAGTCAATTGCGTTGTCATTATTGCGGTTATTCAATTGCAAAACCCACACATTGCCACAGCTGTTCGAGCGTTGATTTAATAACTAAAGGTTTCGGAACTGAGCAAATTCAGCAAGAACTATTAACTCTTTTTCCGGCTCATAAAATAGGGAGAATGGACCAGGACACCACACGTGGCAAATTTGGTTTTGAAAAAATAATTGATAGCTTTAAAAATAAGGAAGTCGATATTTTAGTAGGAACCCAAATGCTAGCGAAAGGGCTTGATTTTGATAATGTGAGTTTAGTAGGGATTATGAATGCCGATAATATGCTGTTTCATCCCGATTTTAGGGCTTTTGAAAGAAGTTTTCAAATGATGACGCAGGTTTCCGGTCGGTCCGGACGCTCAGAAAAACGTGGAAAAGTAATTATTCAAACCTATAATCCCAATCACAATACGATTCAGCAAGTTACCAATAACGATTATTTAGGGATGTATACGGAGCAGTTGTACGACAGACAAATCTATAAATACCCTCCTTATTTCAGAATAATAAAAGTAACGCTAAAACACCGCGATTTTGAAAAATTAAAAGAAGGTGCTGCCTGGTTGTATCAGGTAATGAGCCAGAATTTAAATATACCGGTATTGGGACCGGAAGAACCGGCTATCAATAGAATCAGGAATGAGTACATTAGAACGATACTGATTAAAATCCCACAAAATTCTTCGGTGGCAGGCACAAAAAAAACCATCCAGAAAATGTTGAATAGTTTTGATGCTGTTGCTCAGTACAGAGCTATTAAGGTTGTTATAAATGTCGATTTTTATTAAATAGTTGTTTTACCCATAGGAAAGTGCTTTTACCAGATCTTCTTTTTTGTTTCTGCTCAATGGAATTTTTGTAATACCTATTTCGGCAAATTTACTATTGAAGCGTTCTACTTTGTCGATGTTTATTATGTAAGATTTATGAACTCTCACAAATTTCTTTTTTGACAGATCGTTTTCAAATGATTTCATCGTCGAAAGAACCAGATTACTGTCGTCTTCGGTAACCACTCTTACATAATCTCCAAAAGCTTCAATCCATTTTATTTTTGAAGTGAATATTTTCAGTTTTTTTAAGTTGCTTTTGATAAAAATATGATCACCTTCTTCTTCTCGGTTGTCGTTTTTGTATAGATATTGATCAACTGCTCTTCTAACCGAAGCATTGAATCGATCTAAGGCGATTGGTTTTTGAAGATAATCAGTGGCATCATAATCAAAAGCTTTCAGAGCATATTCGGCCTTTGAGGTAACAAAAATAATCTGAGGCTTAATTTTTAAACCATCCAAAAAATCAAAACCACTAATAACCGGCATTTCAATGTCTAAAAAGATTAAATCAACGGTATGTATAGACATACAACTTTTAGCTTCAATGGCATTAGAAAAATCACCAATTAGATGTAAATTTGGGTGATTATTAACTAACTTTGCAATGATCATCCTTTGAATGGAACTGTCATCTACAACTACACAATTTAGTTTCATAATTATTACATTTAAGGTTTTGGTGAAGTAAATATAAGTCGGAATTTAAAAAAAAACTAATTTTAGTCGGTTTTTTTTGTTGTACAACGAATAAAGCGAGATTGTGCTTGCTTATTCAGAATAATTGATTACTTTTGCAGCCAAAATAACAAATAAATACATATTTATGAATCATTATGAAACTGTTTTCATTTTAAATCCCGTTTTATCTGATGTTCAGGTAAAGGAAACAGTAAGCAAATTTGAAGATTTTCTTACTAGTAGAGGAGCACAAATGGTATCTAAAGAAGACTGGGGTCTTAAAAAGATGGCTTACGAAATCCAAAACAAAAAAAGTGGTTTTTACCATTTGTTTGAATTCAACGTATCAGGAGAAGTTTTAATTGCTTTTGAAACTGAATTTAGACGTGACGAAAGAGTTATGCGTTTCTTAACTGTAAGTCTTGACAAACATGCTATCTCTTGGGCTGAAAGAAGAAGAGCAAAACTTAAATCTCAAAAAGCTTAATTATCATGGCAACATTACAACAATCTGCTTCAGGAAAAAAAGACGGAGATATCAGATATCTTACTCCTTTGAACATAGAAACTAACAAAACTAAAAAGTACTGTCGTTTCAAAAAATCTGGAATCAAATACATCGATTATAAAGATGCTGATTTCTTATTGAAATTTGTTAACGAGCAAGGAAAAATTCTTCCTCGTCGTTTAACAGGTACTTCATTAAAATACCAAAGAAAAGTGTCTGTAGCTGTTAAGCGTGCACGTCACTTAGCTTTGATGCCATACGTGGCGGATTTATTAAAATAATTAAAAATTAACATTTGTTGGTTTTCTGAAATATGAAACCTAACTTATTAAATAAAGGACAACAACATGGAATTGATTTTAAAACAAGACGTTCAAAATTTAGGATTTAAAGACGATGTAGTAACTGTAAAAAACGGATACGGTCGTAATTACTTAATCCCACAAGGATTTGCTCAATTAGCAACTGCTTCTGCAAAGAAAGTATTGGCTGAGAATCTAAAACAAAGAGCGCACAAAGAAGCTAAAGTTGTTGCAGATGCAAAAGCATTGGCAGAAGCTTTAAAAGCTATCGAGATCAAAATTTCTGCAAAAGCAGGTGGTGAAAAATTATTCGGTTCAATCACGAATATTGATATCGCTGACGCTTTAGCAAAAGGTGGTCAAGTAATCGAAAGAAAATTCATTACTTCTGGAATCGTTAAACGTACAGGAAAATATTCTGCTACTGTAAGATTACACAGAGATGTAATAATTGATTTACCTTACGAGATCATTGCTGAATAATAATAATTTGTTCGCAAATTTTTAGTAATAGAAAAGGCTGTCTCAAAAAGACAGCCTTTTTTTATGTAGAAAATCTAAATTTAATAAGGAATATTGGGTTTGGAATTATTGGAGATTTTAAAAATTTTGGACTGAATTTCAAAATAGTAAATGAATATGAAATATACTAGATTAACAAAAGAACAATTTGAAGAATTAAATCAAGAGTTCAGTAATTTTTTGGCAACCCAAGCCATTGATAAAGCAGAATGGGATAAGATTAAGACAGAAAAACCGGAGGTTGCAGAGCAAGAACTGGATGTTTTTTCGGATTTAATTTGGGAAGGAGTTCTTACACGTGCGGAATATTTGGAACATTTTTCAAAAAACCATATTTTTCTGTTTCAAAGCTTTGATACTCATGTTAACTCTATAGTTCTTAAATCCTTGGTTCCGGAGGTTGATTTTTTGACCAAAGACGGATTGCAATGGCTTAGCGATAATATGTTTACGGAAACAATCGAAATGAAAACAGGTAAAAAAATGTTTACCGAAGAACGTAACAGCTCTATTTTTGCATTGATACAACAAGGCGCTTTTTTGAGTGACGGACAACTATACAAACAAATAAATTCAATTATTGAATCTTAATTTGGATGTTATTTCTTTTAAATTGGTTATTTTAGTACACGATTTTCAAATACTAAAGTAGCCAATTTTATTTTTATGGATATTAAAAAAACAATCCAAACACTAAGAGAAGAACTCAATCTTCATAATCACAATTATTACGTTTTGGATCATCCTATTATATCAGATTATGAGTTTGATATAAAATTGAAAGAACTTCAAGATTTAGAAAATAAACACCCCGAATTTTTTGATGCAAACTCACCAACTCAGCGTGTGGGTGGAACGATTACCAAAAGTTTTAAAACCGTTCCTCATGAATATCGAATGTATTCACTGGATAATTCGTATTCTAAAGAAGACTTAGAAGAGTGGGAAAAACGCGTCCAGAAAGTTTTAGGCGACGTTTCATTAGAATATACCTGCGAGCTAAAATATGATGGCGCATCAATTAGTATTACTTATGAGAATGGGGAGCTCAAACGTGCCGTTACTCGTGGTGATGGTTTTCAGGGAGATGATGTAACGAACAATGTAAAAACTATAAAATCAATTCCGCTAAAGCTTAAAGGAGATTTTCCGGATAAATTTGATGTCCGTGGCGAAATTATTTTGCCTTTTGCCGGTTTCGAAAAAATGAATCAGGAGTTAATTGAAATTGGTGAAACACCTTATTCAAATCCTAGAAATACGGCTTCGGGAAGTTTAAAACTTCAGGATAGTGCTGAAGTTGCCAAAAGACCGCTAGATTGCCTTTTGTACTTTTTAATTGGAAATAAATTACCGTTTAATTCTCAGTTTGATGGTCTGGAAACGGCTAGAAAATGGGGTTTTAAAGTCCCGAAAGAAGCAAAATTAGCTCATAATTTAGAAGGAGTTTTTGAGTATATTGATTATTGGGACAAGCACAGGCATAATTTACCTTACGAAACGGATGGAGTGGTGGTGAAAGTAAATAACTTTCAATATCAGGATGAATTAGGATATACAGCCAAATCGCCACGTTGGGCTATTGCTTATAAATTCAAATCTGAACAAGTATCTACAAAGTTAAATTCGATTTCTTACCAAGTGGGAAGGACCGGAGCAATAACGCCAGTGGCAAATTTAGAGCCGGTACAATTGGCAGGAACTATTGTAAAACGGGCTTCTTTGCATAATGCGGATCAAATTGAAAAACTGGATATACGTGTTGATGATACTGTTTTTGTGGAAAAAGGAGGAGAAATTATCCCTAAAATTATTGCCGTAGATTTATCGAAACGTCCTGAGAATTCAGAGCCTACAAAATATATTACGCATTGCCCGGAATGTCAGACTTTATTGGTTCGTAATGAAGGAGAAGCCAATCATTATTGTCCTAATTTTTATGGTTGTCCTCCGCAGATTATTGGTAGAATTCAGCATTATATTTCCAGAAAAGCAATGGATATTGAAGGATTGGGCGGCGAAACAGTGACCTTGTTGTTTAATAATGGTTTGGTTCAAAATTATGCCGATTTGTACGAGTTGACCGTAGAGCAAATTCTTCCTTTGGAGAGAATGGCTCAAAAATCGGCAGAAAACTTGGTTAAAGGTGTTGAAAACTCGAAAAGCATTCCTTTTGAGCGTGTTTTGTATGCGTTGGGAATTCGATTTGTTGGGGAAACGGTAGCTAAAAAACTAGCGAAACACTATGTGACCATTGAGGCATTGAGTCGGGCAACATTGATGGATTTGATTTTGGTTGATGAAATCGGAGACCGAATTGCTCAAAGCGTAATTGAATTTTTTGACAATGAAGAAAATAGAATTATCATAGATAGACTGAAAAGTTATGGGATTCAATTTGAAATTGTTGAAAAAGTAAATCCCAATGCAACGGATAAACTTAGCGGGAAAGTTTTTGTAGTTTCAGGTGTTTTCGAAAAATTTTCAAGAGATGATTTAAAGAAAGCCATTGAAGATAACGGCGGAAAGGTGGGGAGTTCTATTTCTGCCAAAACAAATTATGTAGTTGCAGGAGATAATATGGGACCCGCAAAATTAGAAAAAGCGGCTAAACTTAATATTCCAATCATTTCTGAAATTGAATTTATGAAGTTGTTAGCGTAACACTATAAAACCAGTAAATATGTTGGGATTTAAGAGAGAAGTAGATTTTGGGAAATGTCTGACCGTAATGTTCTTAATTATTATGGTCATTGAGGCAACCGCAGAGTTATTTTCAAATAAATTATTAATCTTTATTTTTAAGCCCTTATTGTCTATCGGGATTATGGCTCTTTATTGGAATGCTTCTAAGAGAAAAGATAGTATATTTTTTGTCGTACTTTCTTTATCGTTGATTACTAATCTTCTTTTTATTTCAAGTAGCGAAAACTTATTATTTGTTGGTTTAGTTGTCTTTTTGATTCATCGACTATTGTTGATTTCTTATGTAATTCGGATAATAAAACTCAAAGACTTTATTCCTTTATTTATTGCTATAGTGCCTTTTCTATTCGTTTTTTCGTATCTATTGTCTATTTCGAATGAAATACAGATGAAGAGTTATTGGATCTTACTAATTCAAAATGTCCTAATTTCACTTATAGGAGGACTTGCCTTGTCGGAGTATATTTTAAATTATAGCAAAATGAGTTCTTGGTTTTTGATTTTTGGATTATTATCAGTTACCCAGTATTTTATTGTTTTTATTGAGAAATATTATTTGTCAAATTTAGCGCCAATAGCCTTTAGGCCATTGGCGATGGTATTAAATGCAAGTGTTTATTATGCTTTTTACCGCTTCGTTGTTGATGCCGAAAATGCAAATGCTAATGTCGTTTTATCACACAACGATTGATCTTCCTTCGTGTGTCTTGTTTTTGTTTGAATCAAAAAACACATCAATTCGGCCAAGGTTAATTCCATAACAACCAACCTGATTTACTAAAACTTCTTTACCGTCAAGGTTTTTAACTATTGTTGGTTTGTCTAGAAAAGTGTGAGTGTGCCCACCAATAATCATATCAATATCCTTGGTTAGTGCGGCCAATTTCAAATCGCAAATCTTATCGGGTTCGTTTTTATATTTGTAACCAATGTGAGACAGACAAATCACCAAATCGCACTTTTCTTCTTTCTTCAAAATACGAACCATATCTTGAGAAATTTCCACTGGGTCATTGTATATTGTTTCCTCGTACATTTTTTTGTCAACTAAGCCGTTCAGTTCTACTCCCAATCCAAAAACGCCTATTTTGATGCCGTTCTTGTTGAAAATCTTATAAGGCTTTACAAAGCCATCCATAATCGTATTCTTGAAATCATAATTTGACGAAATGAATTCGAACTTAGCATGTGGCAACTGCGAATACAATCCTTGGAGACCGTTGTCAAAATCGTGGTTTCCTATCGTTGCGGCATCATAACGCATCATGCTCATTAATTTAAACTCTAACTCGCCGCCATAATAGTTAAAATAAGGAGTTCCCTGAAAGATATCGCCGGCATCAAGAAGCAATACATTTGGGTTTTCTTTTCGGATAGCTTCTATCAATTCGGCTCTTCTGACAACTCCGCCCATGTTCGGATTCCTAGGGTGATCTGCAGGAAAAGGATCAATATAACTGTGAACGTCATTAGTATGCAAAATTGTAAGTTGTTTTATTTCCGAAGATTTAAAACTACTCATAGACAATCCTAGACCTACAAAAGCGGTTCCGGCGGCTGTTTTTTCTATAAAATCTCTTCTTTTCATTGCTGTTTTTTTGGAGCTATTTCCCGCTATTCGTTACAATCTTTTTATTTTAAAAAAAAATAAAAAGGATTTTCACTGCTATCGGGGCTATAATATTAAAGTTTTAAACTGTGTTTTTTTTAAAAACTATTCTATTGTAATTCGGACATCATTTGGTACCGGAATAGTATCAACTTCTTTGAAATAGTCAATCATGATATCGCGGAGCTTATAATTTAAGTCAAATTTTTGAACTCCTTTGGCGAAGAAAGTCATATTGTCGCCTCCGCTTGCTAAATAATCATTCGTGGCAACATAATAAATTTTCTCAAGGTCAAGTGCTTTTCCTTGTACGAGTATGTTTTTGGCAATATTGTTTTTGTCAATCGTAAATGACATTCCGGATAAAGGATGCGGTTTTTTATCGGCGATGAAGTAGTTGACTAGTTCTTTGATTTGCTCGCCTTTTAAAGCAATAACAACGAGACTATTTTCAAAAGGCATAATTTCAAAAGCCGTTCTGGCGGTAACATTTCCTTTTGGTAGAACGGAACGAATTCCTCCATTATTGAGCAAACAAATATCGATGTCTTTTTTTTCTCTACTTTTAAATACGCGATTTCCTTGACTCAAAGTAATGTCAGAAAGTAGATTACCAATTTTAGTTTGCCATTTTCCGGTACTTTTATCTAATGTTTCCGGACAATATGCCAATATACTGTTTAGATCCTTGTTGATGTGTTCTCGGTAAGGTTTGATAAAGTTTTCAATTTCAGAGGATTGATTATTGGTTTGAGTGATGGGAACCATTTTTCCTTCAATCCTAGTAACTTGAAGAGTTTGTTTGCTGCAGGAAAGAGCAAAAAAAAGTGTTAAGAATATAACAAAAAGTTTGAAAAACCCGTTATACTTTTTTAGATTTACCATTTATAATGAGACTTTATTAATTAATTTTGTAAATCGGTAAAATTAGTATGTTTTTGAGTTATATAAAAGGTTTTTTCTTAAAAAGAAAGTTGAAAAATATTTTTTATGATGTAAAAAGTACGGGGCTTACTGGAGCCATAAAAACCGTGGGCTTACTTATAGATGAAAGTTCTTTTTTGGAAGAAAAAGCTTTGATAAAAGAGATAACAGCTAATGGAATTTTAGAAGAAAATATAAAAATTATTATTTACAAGGACAGTTTAAGTAAGAAGGAAAGCGATACGCAGGCTGTTTTTAGTTCTAAAGATTTGACTTGGAACGCAGAAATCAATAATGTTGTGGTAAATGATTTTATCAACGAGGAATTTGATTTATTGATTAGTTATTATGAGGTAGAGAAGCCAATTTTAATGCTGATTACCCATCGTTCTAATGCTAAATTCAAGGCAGGTTTCTCATCAATAGATAAAAGATTGAATCATTTGATTGTTAATGCTGATGCTAAAAAGTATAAAGTTTTTACTCATGAATTGTTCAAATATTTAAAAAAAATCAAACAAAATTAATATAAACATGCAATCATTAATAGGTACCGGCGTTGCTCTAGTGACTCCATTTAAAAAAGATTTTTCAATAGATACCGAAGCATTAGAAAGAATTATAAATCATTCCATCAATGGTGGAATTGAATATCTTGTAGTTCTTGGTACAACAGCTGAGAATGCTACTTTGTCTCAAGACGAAAAAGAATTGGTAATCAAAACGGTTATTGAGGTTAATAATGGAAGATTGCCATTGGTGCTTGGAGTAGGAGGGAATAATACTCTTAAGGTTGTAGAGGAGCTTAAAACTAGAGATTTATCTCATTTTGTTGCGATTCTTTCGGTTTCTCCATATTATAATAAACCTACACAAGAGGGAATTTACCAACATTTCAAAGCTGTTTCCGAAGCTTCGCCAATTCCAGTAATTTTATACAATGTTCCGGGAAGAACGTCTAGCAATATGTTGCCAAAAACGGTTTTGCGTTTGGCTAATGATTTTGAGAATGTTGTTGCAATCAAAGAAGCTGCTGGTGATATAGTACAAGCAATGCAAATATTAAAAGATAAGCCTAAAGATTTTCTGGTAATCTCTGGCGATGATATGATTGCCTTACCAATGGTTTTGGCTGGTGGTGCTGGGGTTATTTCGGTAATTGGTCAAGGATTTCCAGTGGAATTTTCAGAAATGATTCGATTAGGGTTGAATAGAAAAGTAGATGAGGCGTTCAAATCACAATATTTATTGGCTGATTCTATTGATATGATTTTTGAGCAAGGTAATCCAGCTGGAATTAAAGAAGTGTTTCAATCACTTGGAATTGCAGGAAATACTCTACGTTTGCCTTTGGTTAGCGTAGATGAGTCATTGTCTAAAAGAATCAATCAATTTGTTGAAAATATCAGTAAATAGGCTTCAAAGTGCCCGTCTTTTTTTAACCAAAGAAATATTTTGTAGTAGCTAAATTAATAACTAAATTTGCCACCGAAACTTCGGTATGATTTTTTGTGGGTTGTGAGTAACCCATAGGTCAAATAAATAAATAAATATGAAAAAAATTATATCTCTATTGCTTGTTTTGGTTCTTTTTATCTCTTGTGGCGAATATCAAAAAGCATTGAAAAATGAAGATGTTGCCGTAAAATTTGAGATGGGATCTTCATTATATGAAGCAGGGAAGTATTCTAAGGCAATTCGACTTTTTGAGCAAATCGCTCCCGCATATAGAGGGAAGCCACAAGCAGAAAAGTTATTTTATATGTTTGCACAATCTTATTATAAGACAAAGCAATATTATTTAGCGGGTTATCAGTTTGAGAGTTTTGTTTCGGGTTATCCTAAAAGTGAAAAAGTAGAAGAAGCAGCTTATTTAGGCGCAAAAAGTTATTCAATGCTTTCTCCGGTTTATAGCTTAGATCAGGCAGATACTTTTAAGGCAATTGACAAATTACAATCTTTTATTGATAGCTATCCTAATTCGCAGTATTTAGCTGAAGCTAATGAATTGGTAAAAGGTTTGTCAGTAAAAATCGAAAAAAAGGTTTTTGAAAATGCGAAAGGCTATCATACGATTTCAGATTATAAATCTGCATTGGTGTCGTTAGATATTTTTATAGCAGATTATCCAGGGACAGCATTCAAAGAAGATGCGTTGTTTTATAGATTTGATTCTGCTTATTTATTAGCAATCAATAGTATTCCTTCTAAAATGGAAGAACGATTGAATGTTGCTAAAACAGCCTATTCGAATTTGATGAAATTTGATGCCAATACAAAATACAAAGAGAAAGCGAACGAAATGTTAGTTCGTGTTGAAAAAGATTTACAAAATTTTACTAAATAAATAAAGTCATGGATTTAAAAAAGACGAATGCTCCGGTAAATACAATAACTTACAATAAAACAGTTATTGAAGAGCCTACTGGTAATGTATATGAAGCAATAACCATTATGGCTAAAAGAGCAAACCAAATCAACTCTGAAATCAAAAAAGAATTGACTGAAAAACTGGAAGAATTTGCTACATATAATGACAGTCTTGAAGAAGTTTTTGAAAACAAAGAACAAATTGAAGTTTCAAAATTCTATGAAAAATTGCCAAAACCACATGCATTAGCAGTTCAAGAATGGTTAGATGGTAAAATCTATCATAGAGATTCAAACAAATAATCCTACAATGTCAGTTTTAAGCGGTAAGAAAATTTTGCTGGGGATTTCTGGTGGAATTGCCGCCTATAAAACAGCTTCATTAGTACGACTTTTCATAAAAGCAGGTGCGCATGTCCAAGTGATAATGACACCTGCTTCTAAGGATTTTGTAACCCCACTTACATTATCAACCCTATCTAAAAATCCCGTGCATTCTACCTTTTTTAATCAGGACGAGGAGAATGAGCAATGGAATAATCATGTAGAATTAGGGCTTTGGGCAGACATGATGATTGTCGCGCCCGCAACAGCAAATACCTTGTCTAAAATGGCAAATGGTAGCTGTGACAATCTTCTTATAGCGACTTATTTATCGGCAAAATGTCCTGTTTATTTTGCTCCGGCAATGGATTTAGATATGTACAAGCATCCTTCTACGATTGCTAGTTTTAAGGCTTTGCAGGAATTTGGGAATACCATAATTCCGGCTGAAAGCGGAGAACTGGCTAGTGGTCTTTCCGGCGAAGGAAGAATGGCTGAACCCGAAAACATAATTGCTTTTTTAGAAGCTGATTTAGAAAGCCGATTGCCTTTAAAAGGAAAAAAAATATTAATTACTGCCGGTCCCACATACGAAGCGATAGATCCTGTGCGTTTTATAGGAAATCATTCTTCGGGTAAGATGGGTTTTGATATTGCCATGAGCGCTGCTAATTTGGGTGCTTCGGTAATTTTGGTAGCAGGTCCCACAAGTTTAAAAATAAGTCATTCTTTGATCGAAGTCATTAATGTGGTTTCGGCTCAGGAAATGTTTGAGGCTTGTAATCAATATTTTGGCGAAGTTGATGTAGCTATCGCTGCAGCTGCAGTTGCGGATTATAGACCAAAGAATGTAGCTGCCCAAAAAATTAAAAAAGCGGCGGACGATTTTGTCATAGAGCTCGAAAAAACAAAAGATATCTTAGTTTCTTTGGGAGTTAAGAAGAAAAAACAGTTTTTGATTGGGTTTGCTTTAGAGACAGAAAATGAAATTGAAAATGCAAAGGCTAAAATTCAGAAAAAAAACTTAGATTTGATAGTTTTAAATTCTTTGCAAGATCCGGGAGCCGGTTTTGGAAAACCAACGAATAAGGTTACCTTTATCGATAAGGACTTCAATATCGAGCCGAAGGAATTGAAATCGAAAGAAGCCGTGGCAGATGATATATTAAATAAAGTTATAGCGCATTTTAATGAATAAGATAATTACTTTTTTTTTGCTATTTGCATTTGGACTTACGCAAGCCCAGCAGCTAAATTGTACAGTAACGGTAAATTCTCAAAAATTAAGTAATGCCAACCAACAAGTTTTTAAAACCTTGGAAACATCGTTGAATGAATTTGTAAATAAGACAAATTGGACCAATCAAAATTATGCTCAGAATGAAAAGATAAATTGTTCGATGTATATCACTATTTTATCGAATAGTTCGGATCAATTTTCGGCTTCAATTCAGGTGCAATCTTCAAGACCTATTTATAATTCTTCTTATTCTACGCCAGTATTAAACTTTAACGATAAAGATTTCAATTTCAGATATACTGAGTTTGAGAATTTGATTTTTAATCCTACTGTTTTTGAATCTAATCTTGTTTCGGTGATTTCTTTCTATAGCTATATAATTTTAGGAATGGACGAAGATACTTTCTCGCTTGAATCGGGTGATGGTAATTTTGAAATAGCACAGAATATTGCAAATATAGCCCAACAAAGCGGTAACAAAGGATGGAGCCAAATTGATGGGAATCAAAATCGTTATTTTCTTATCAATGATATGTTGTCTCCAACATTTTCAACAATACGCAAAGCTACATTCGAATACCATTCGGGTTTAGATGCCATGTCTAAGGATTTGAAAGTAGCAAAAGAAAAAATTAAATCTTCTTTATTAAATTTGGGTAAATTAAATGCTTCTAAGCCGAATGCGTTTTTGACTCGCGTATTTTTAGATGCTAAATCAGATGAAATTCTTTCTGTATTTTCAGGTGGACCAAGTATAACTGTATCTGATTTAATTGATAGTTTGAATAAAACCTCTCCTTTGAATTCAAGTAAATGGGAATTGATTAAATATTAAATTTATTCGCTATTTTTTACAATAAATTTAAATCTTCACAACAAAATATACAATAAATGATAACCACTCTATCGATAAAGAATTATGCTTTAATAGAAAAATTGAGCATAGATTTTTCAAAAGGATTTTCAATTATTACTGGAGAAACGGGTGCTGGTAAATCAATTATATTAGGAGCTTTAGGATTGGTTTTAGGAAAAAGAGCCGACTTAACTTCTTTGAAAAATAAAGAAGAAAAATGCATCATCGAGGCGCATTTTGAAATTTCTAAGTATAATTTAGTGCCTTTTTTTGAGGCTAATGATTTGGATTATGAAGATGATACCATCATTAGACGCGAAATTCTTCCCTCTGGGAAATCAAGGGCTTTTATTAATGATAGTCCCGTAAATCTTCAGGAACTTCAAGAATTAGGGCTTTTCCTGATTGATATTCATTCGCAACAGCAAACACAGGAACTTTCGGACGAAAATGTCCAATTTGAAATTATAGATGCCATTGCCAATGTGCAAGAAGATAAAGCGATTTATCAATCTGTTTTAAAGAGCTATAAATCGGATAAATCCAAATTCAATTCTTTGATTAAAAGACAAAGTGATTCAGCCAAAGAGCAGGAATACAATACTTTTATTTTGAATGAACTGATTGAAGCACAATTGAAATCAGGGGAGCAAGAAATTCTTGAAGCCGATTTTGAAAAGTTGAACAATGTTGAGATTATAAAAGAAGCAATTGATAAATCTTTGGCTATCGCCAATGAAGAACAAATAGGTGTTTCGCATAATTTGAAAGAGATTAAGGTTTCTTTGCAAAAAATAGCTCCTTTTTCAACCGAATACCATTCTCAATTAGAAAGACTAACGAGTTTAGTAATTGAATTTGAAGATATAGCCGACGAATTAAATCGATTTTCAGAAAAGCTGGTTAATGATCCGGAGCAATTGGATCTGATTAGCCAGAAATTGCAGCTGATTTTCAATTTACAAAAGAAGCATCAGGTTTCTTCTGTTGAAGAATTATTGGAAATTCAAGCTAATCTGGAAAGTTCGGTTTTTGAATTGGGTAATTTAGAAAGTGAAATTTCAGAATTGACTAATTCCATCCAACAAAAATCAGAACAATTAGATAGTTTAGCGGATACAATTCATGAAAAACGATTGGATTCGATTCCGGTATTGTCTCAAAAATTGATAGCTATTTTAGAAACTTTAGGAATGCCTAATGTTCGTTTTAATATAGAAGTTAGTGCGACTTCAACTTATTTTGTAAACGGAAAAGATGAATTGCAATTTTTGTTTTCTGCTAATAAAGGAACTGATTTTGGTTTGCTGAAAAAAGTGGCTTCCGGTGGAGAAATGTCCAGAATTATGCTGGCAGTTAAGGCAATATTAGCACAATATTCAAAATTACCAACCTTGATTTTTGATGAAATTGACACTGGAGTTTCGGGTGAAATTGCGATTAAAATGGGTGAAATCATGAAAGAGATGAGTCAGAAAATGCAAATTTTTGCCATCACCCATTTACCTCAAATCGCAGCTAAAGGAGATGCTCATTTTAAAGTCTTTAAGTCTACTGTTGGCGAGGATACTCAATCGGAGTTAAAACTGTTATCGGAGGAAGAACGAGTTGTTGAGATTGCCCAAATGTTGTCGGGAACTATCGTTTCTGATTCGGCCTTAAATCATGCAAAAGCCTTGTTGAACTAAAAAAATGACCTATATTTGTCAACTAAATTGATAGATTTTACTTTATAAAAACAATAGTTTTTTTACTTTTTTACATTAAAAAAAATATAAAATATTTTTAGATTATGATCATAGAACCTAGAATGAGAGGATTTATTTGTTTGACATCTCACCCAAAAGGATGCGAACAAAATGTTAAAAATCAAATTGAATATATAAAATCCAAAGGCGCTATTGAAGGTGCTAAAAAGGTATTAGTAATTGGAGCCTCAACTGGATTTGGTTTGGCCTCCAGAATAACAAGTGCTTTTGGTTCTGATGCAGCAACTATTGGTGTGTTTTTTGAAAAACCACCTTTGGAAGGTAAAACGGCTTCGCCAGGATGGTACAACTCTGCTGCTTTTGAAAATGAAGCTCATAAAGCAGGATTGTATGCAAAGAGTATCAATGGAGATGCTTTTTCAAACGAAGTGAAGCAACAAACATTAGATCTTATAAAAAATGACTTAGGTCAAGTAGATTTGGTAATCTATAGTTTGGCTTCTCCTGTGCGTTTGAATCCGGTTACTGGAGTTTTGCATCGTTCAGTATTGAAACCTATTGGAAGTACTTTTACAAATAAAACAGTCGATTTTCATTCAGGAAAAGTTTCTGATGTTTCAATTGAGCCTTGTAGCGGTGATGATATTGAAAACACCATTGCTGTAATGGGAGGTGAAGATTGGTCTATGTGGATTGATGCTTTGAAAGCAGAGAATTTATTAGCTCCTGGAGCTACAACTGTTGCTTATTCTTATATTGGGCCATCATTAACTGAGGCAGTTTATAGAAAAGGAACTATCGGTCGTGCAAAAGATCATTTAGAAGCTACTGCTTTTACCATCACTGACAGCTTAGCCGGAATTAATGGTAAAGCTTATGTTTCTGTAAATAAAGCATTAGTAACACAAGCAAGTTCGGCTATTCCTGTTATTCCATTGTATATTTCTTTATTGTATAAAATAATGAAAGAAGAAGGGATTCATGAAGGTTGTATTGAGCAAATTCAACGTTTATACCAAGAAAGATTGTATACTGGTTCAGATGTTCCTACAGACGAAAAAGGTAGAATTCGCATAGACGATTTGGAAATGCGCCCAGACGTACAAGAAAAAGTAGCTAAATTATGGGATCAAGCGGTTACCGAAAATTTAGCAGAAATAGGAGATTTAGAAGGCTATAGAAAAGATTTTTACAACCTTTTTGGATTTGATTTCGAAGGAGTAGATTACAAAGCGGATGCTAATGAAATGGTAAATGTTTCTAGTATTGCTTAAATGATAAAATCAGTTAATTAGTACTGAATAAAAATCATATAATAGTAAAACCACCAATTAATTATTGGTGGTTTTTTTATGGATTAAAGTTTATCTTTGTTAAAATTTCGTCCTTAATCGTATAATTAATACCTCATTCAAGAATATGTTTTTTTCTTTGATTATCCCAGTTTACAACCGTCCAGATGAAGTGGATGAACTTTTAGAAAGTCTGTCAGAATCAGATTATAAGGAAAATTTTGAAATCGTAATTGTAGAGGATGGTTCTTCATTAAAATGTGAGGACATTGTACATAAATATGAGAGTAAATTAGCTATTTCTTATTATTATAAAGAAAATTCAGGCCCAGGAGATTCCAGAAATTATGGAATGAAAAAGGCAAAAGGAGATTATTTTATCATTTTTGATTCGGATTGTATAATCCCTACCCAATATTTGACGGAAGTAGATAAGGCTCTGAAAGAGAATTATGTAGACTGTTTTGGTGGTCCCGATAAGGCTCTGGATAGTTTTTCGGATATTCAAAAAGCAATCAATTTTGCGATGACTTCTTTTCTTACTACCGGCGGAATTCGCGGTGGTTCGGAGAAAATTGATAAATTTCAACCCAGAAGTTTTAATATGGGAATTTCCAGAAAAGCTTTTGAAGCATCTAATGGTTTTGGAAATATCCATCCCGGTGAAGATCCGGATTTGTCAATAAGATTATGGAATTTAGGTTTTGAAACTAAACTTTTCTCCAAGGCATTTGTCTATCATAAAAGAAGGATTGATTGGGATAAATTTTCTATTCAGGTAAATAAATTTGGAAAAGCGAGACCCATACTTAATAGTTGGTATCCAAAATACAATAAACTTACTTTCTTTTTTCCTTCATTTTTTATCTTAGGATTTGCTTTAGCGGTAGTATTACTAATTTTTACTGTTGATTTCTTACTAAAATTGTATTTAATCTATTTTTTGGTACTGTTTTTGGTGTCATCTTATCAGAACAAGAGTGTTAAAATTGGTTATCTGTCTGTAATTGCAGTTTGGAAGCAATTTTTTGGATATGGAATCGGTTTTATGGAATCATTTATCAAAATCATTATTTTGAAGCAAAAACCTCAAATCGCTTTCCCAGAATTATTTTTCAAAATTTAGTATGACAAAAATTATAGGTTTAACAGGGGGGATTGGAAGTGGGAAAACCACAATTGCAAATTATTTTCAATCCTTAGGGATTCCTGTATATATTGCTGACGATGAGGCCAAAAAACTGATGCAATCCGATGAAATAGTCAGCGCCATCAAAGAAGCATTTGGGGCTGATCTTTTTGAAGAGAATATGTTAAAAAGAGAAAAACTCGCCGAAATGGTATTTAACAATTCGGATAAGTTAAATCAACTCAATGCTATTGTTCATCCTGCTGTAAAAAGACATTTTAAACAATGGCTTTTGGAGCATAATGAATTTCCGATTGTAATTTATGAAGCTGCTATTTTATTTGAAAGCGGGAGTTATAAAGATTTTGATAAGATAATAACCGTTACGGCACCAGTGGATTTGCGGATTGAGAGAGTTATCAAAAGAGATAATACATCTCGTGAACAAGTTCTAAAAAGAATGAATGCGCAATGGACTGACGAACAACGGATTTCAAAAAGTGATTTTGTCATTGAAAACGTAGATTTCGAAAATTGTTATAAAGAAATTAAAAAAATCCTTAAAATTTTGAATATTAGGCAAAACGAGGCTTAAATGTTAATCTTTGGTTAATGCATTATCATTCATACTGTTAAAATGTTAATTTTGTTCTGATGAATAGATTTTTTTTTAGATTACTTGTTTTATTGATGAGCCTATCTTTGATAGGTATAATACTTGTTCAGGTATATTGGTTTGATTCTTCGTTTAAAAATAATGACGAACAATTTAAGTTTCACGTAAAACAGGTTATA
This sequence comes from Flavobacterium sp. W1B, assembly GCF_047344965.1. Lineage (NCBI taxonomy): Bacteria > Pseudomonadati > Bacteroidota > Flavobacteriia > Flavobacteriales > Flavobacteriaceae > Flavobacterium > Flavobacterium sp. W1B. The sequence continues at coordinate 2,734,610 of NZ_CP178845.1, read as the reverse complement.
GGGAATGTAGCCGATAAACTTCAAAAAAGAGAAGATTATACGTTTTATGATAGGTACAATAAACTCAAAGACAGCACTGGTAAAGATCCTAAAAAAGAGGATTTATTAGAGTTTTATTATGTTCAAAGAAATACTAAAACAAATAAGACCATTGTATATTCAAACAGTATAATTGCTGAGGATTATAATATTACATCTTCGTTGTTTAATAAGAAATTTAGCAATGAAAGATTTAAAAATTTTAGTTCTAAGCGAGTAACTGAAGTTTATAATAATAATGTGATTGATAAATCAGGTTTACAGCAGAGTTTGTTACCGGATCTCACAATAGAAAAATCTGGAAATTTAGATATTTTAGATAAAGTTCAGATCGAAATTTCATACAAAGATGTTGCGGCGGCAACACCTCTAGAGGAAAGGGTTTCAAATGAAGTCTTGCAAAAGTTATTAAAAAACGAGTTGGAGGAATACGGCGTAAAAACCAAGTTTGAATTTGGAGTTTACAGCAATGGTTTAGCAACAAAAATTAAATCGAAAGATTTTCTCTATGATAAAGAGTCGACCTATTCGATTCCGATTTTTACAGATAATGAGGGACACAGTAAATACCAGTTATTAGTAACGTTTCCGCATAAGAAAAAGTTTTTATTGTCGCAGTTGGTAAGTATAACCGTTCTTTCAATCATTTTCACGTTAATTATTATCGTTGCTTATTCAAGTGCATTGAGTCAATTGATTCGTCAACGTCATATTTCTGAAATTAAAAATGACTTCATTAACAATATGACGCATGAGTTTAAAACACCTATTGCTACAATTAATTTGGCTTTAGATGCAATAAAGAACCCGAAAATAATTGACGATAAAGAAAAGGTTTTAAAATACCTGCAGATGATTCGGGATGAAAATAAACGAATGCATTCACAGGTTGAAAATGTTTTAAGGATTTCTAAATTAGAGAAAAAAGAGCTTGATATTGAAAAGGAATCAAGCGATGTTGAAGAAATTGTCAATGATGCTATCGAGCATGTGAATTTAATTTTAGAAGACAGACAGGGTAAAATTACAACTCATTTTAATGCTACTAGAACAACGGTATTGATAAATGAAGTGCATTTTACAAACGTTATTGTAAATATTTTGGAGAATGCCATTAAATATTCGCCTGATGTTCCGGAAATAGATGTTTACACCGAGAATATAAAAGACATGATTCTTATTAAGGTGAAAGACCAAGGATTAGGAATGAGTAAAGTGGCTCAAAAAAGAGTTTTTGAGAAATTCTATAGAGAGCACACCGGAGATCTACATAATGTAAAAGGACATGGGTTAGGTTTATCCTATGTGAAGAGAATTGTAGAGGATCATAATGGTCAAGTATATGTAGAAAGTGAAAAAGGAAAAGGAAGTACCTTTATAATAAAAATGCCACTAATAAATTAGAATATGGAAAATGTAAATAAAAAAATACTTTTAGTTGAAGATGATCTGAATTTTGGAGCTGTACTAAAAGATTATTTAATGTTAAATGATTTTGATGTCACTCTAGCCAAAAACGGTATGGAAGGTTTTGAAAAATTCAAAAAAGATTCATACGATTTATGTATTTTGGATGTGATGATGCCTTATAAAGACGGATATACATTAGCCAAAGAAATAAGAGAAAAAAACAGCGAAGTGCCTATTATCTTTTTAACTGCAAAATCGATGAAAGAGGATGTCTTAAAAGGTTATAAAGCAGGAGCTGATGATTATTTGAACAAACCTTTTGATTCAGAAGTTTTGCTGATGAAAATAAAGGCTATTATTCAAAGAAAATCTTCGGATGCGAAGACGGAACAAGTTCAACACGAATTTAATATTGGAAAATTCCATCTTAATTCAAAATTGAGATTCCTATCTTTTAATGGACAAGAGCCAATTAAATTGTCTCCAAAAGAGAATGAATTATTGAAAATGTTAATCCTTCATGAAAATGATTTAATGCCAAGGGAATTAGCGTTGACGAAAATATGGAGAGACGATAACTATTTTACTTCAAGAAGTATGGATGTTTACATCGCTAAACTTAGAAAGTACCTTAAACTGGATGAAGATGTTGAAATACTTAACATTCATGGGGAAGGATTCAGACTTGTTGTTAAAAACAAAGCATAAGAAAAATAGAAAAGGCTTCGATTTCTCGAAGCCTTTTTACTTTTAGTCTATTTCCAGTTGAGCTGCAAAGCAAAACAGCTTTTGTCCTCTTTGGTAATGCTGAAAACAGCCGATTCTTCGGCAAAATTTTCATGGATGATAACTTTATCTTGCAATGAAAGTTCTTTCATGAAATTCATTTCAAAACTGCTTAGTTTTTGAGCCAAAATTAATTCTGGATCCACGTGATCAATACACCATTCCAGGTATTTGACATTATTGACATGGTTTACAATATCTAAGTCTGATAAATAAACTGTTTTTTCAAAAATAACTTCTTTCTCGGTATTGATGCTTATTTTAGAAAATCCTTCTTTTGTAGCTCTATTATCCGGATATAATTCAAAATGTTGATAAGGTAAAGCCAATGCTTCTGGGCGGCGTTTTTCGGTGTTAAAAACTGCCCAAAAAGTTTCGGAACCCACAATCTTTTTCCCGTTGATGTACATTTCCAAAGCACGCACCGAGCGGGAATTTTCTAAACTATTAATCCAGGTTTTAACCGTTACAACATCTCTCCATTGCGGCAATTCTGTAATTTCTACACGCATTCTGCTCAAAACCCAAGCCTGATCGAATTCCTGCATATCCGTAAAGCTAATTCCTCCTAATTCTGAATGTGCGGCTGCGGTTAATTGCAAAATATTGCATAAATCGGTATATTTCAAGTAGCCATTAGACATACATTGGGTGAAATTAATTTCCCAATCTTTGCTTAGAACTGATGTGAAATTTGAAGCTATTGGCATGGAGATTTTTATTTTAGAATTATGATAAACGATTTAATATTTGAAACTATTTTTTCGAATTAATATACTCAATGATTTTTTGATAAGGAGTTTCAAAATGAAACCATTTTGTGCTTTCATCGCGTTTGAACCAAGTAAGTTGGCGCTTTGCAAAACGTCTGGTATTTTTCTTGATTTCTTCGATGGCAAATTCCAGAGAGAATTCTTTATCAAAATAAGAGAATAGTTCTCTATAGCCTACAGTTTGTAGTGCATTTAGTTCTTTATTTGGATATAAATTTTTAGCTTCTTTGAGTAAGCCTTCATTTAGCATAATATCCACACGTTGGTTGATTCGATTGTACATGACATTTCTTTCGGCTTCAAGGCCAATAAGAATAGGGGTAAAACTACGTTCATTCTTTTTCTGGTTTAAGAAAGAAGAATAAGGTTTACCGGTGCCAATGCAAACTTCTACGAATCGCATCATACGCTGTGGATTTTGCAAAGTTTGCGGATTTTCGGTAGTTATTTTCTCAAAATAATCAGGATCAAGTGTTTTTAGTTGTTCTTGTAAATAGGTAATTCCGAGTTTTTCATAATTGGTATTTACATTTTGACGAACCGAAGCTTCAATTTCTGGAAATTCATCAAATCCTTTTAAAATAGCATTTACATACAATCCGGAGCCACCAACAAGTACAACATAATCGTTTGTTAAGAGCAATTGTTCAATTTTAGAAATAGCTTCTTTCTCGAAATCACCAACGGTATAATTTTCAAAAATGGATTTGTTTTGGATAAAATGGTGAGGAACTGCTGCTAATTCTTTTGTGCTTGGAACCGCAGTACCAATGGTCATTTCCTTGAAAAATTGTCTGCTATCACAAGAAATAATTTCGCAATTATATTGATTCGCCAACAAAATACTTAGAGATGTTTTCCCTATTGCTGTTGGTCCAATTATGGTTATTAGGTATTTCATTTTATTTTTTTTCAAGTGAATGGCCGCAATTAGGACAAAAATTAGCATTGTCTGGGTAATCATCGGAACCACATTCACTACATGGATATTTAGGATTTGAAGCCTTAAAATTTGCTCTTTTGGCTATTTCGGCAGTAACAATTCCTGTAGGAACAGCAATGATTCCATATCCCAAAATCATTACAAGAGAGGCAATAAATTGTCCCAATGGTGTTATAGGTGAAATATCTCCGTAGCCAACAGTGGTCAAGGTTACAATTGCCCAATAAATACCAATCGGGATGCTGGTGAAACCGCTTTGTTTGCCCTCTACAACATACATTATTGAACCAATAATTATCGTACTGATAAGGACAAAATAAATGAAAACTATGATTTTTCCTTTACTGGCGTAAATAGCTTGTTTTAATTGTAAGTAATGGCCATTAAACTGTGGATGGTTTAATATTTTAAATAATCGTAACAATCTCAAAGAACGAATAACCGATAGGATACTGGTTCCTACCAAGAAAAAAGACAAATACATTGGAACAATGGCCAGCAAATCTACAATACCATAAAAACTAAATATGTATTTGAAGGGTTTGTTGATTGAAATGATTCTTAGAATGTATTCAATGGTAAATAATCCGGTGATAATCCACTCTAGAAGCACTAGATAGTAATGGTATTTTTGGTTAAATCCGGCAACGGTTTCCATCATTACCAAAAAAACACTTAGTAAAATAAGTCCTAGAAGAATTAAATCAAATAACCGACCCGCTTTGGTACTTGTACCATGGATTACAACATTGATTTGTTGTCTAAAAACATCGTATTTTGATTTTAATTGAAGCATGAGAAGTTGAAATAATTAAGATTTTAGTTAGAAATTTATAATCTTAAAACCTTTGTTTTTTCTAAGATAACCTTGAATTGTTTTACGAATTTCACGGTTGTTTTCCATCGGTATAATAATGTTTCTTAGGATTTCGACATTGTGTACTTGATAATTTAAATCAAAAAAAGCATAGCCTTTAAATACCCCATCTTCTACTAAAATCGCGCTACGTTCATTTATGTTACGTCCTCTGTCAACGATGACCATACTTTTATTATCAAAACTATTTTTAGTAATAAATTCGGTCACTCTAGAATTATATACTGTTGGTGATACGGAACCTATACAAGCGCCATCGCATTCGTTAATGGTATGCTGAAAACAATGCGTTTTGGTTTCGTATAAACCAGTTAGTTTCTGACATAATTTAAAATCAGAAGAGATTTGCAATAAGGAATTTTTACCTTCTTGAGCATTAAGGTACGATAGAATCTCTTTCTTGCGACCGTCCGCTTTTTGAAGTTTTAAGGTCAAATAACCGTTGCTATTTTTTTCGGAATAAATAGCCCAAGAATAATTATTCTTGCGTGACATTCTGTTGTAAATAGGTTTGTTGACTTTAATTTCCTGCATTTCCTTCAGGATAGCGATCAATTCACTTCCAGTCTCTTCGTAAGTTACGGTGAAGACTTCGGCTTGTATTTTTTTGGCACTTCTGGTAATTCCGGTGAAATGCTGATTGACTCTTTTTTTTATGTTTTTGCTTTTTCCAATAAAAATTATTTTACCCAGTTCGTTATGAATGTAGTAAACCCCAATTTTTGAAGGTAAGCTTTCGATGATATTGAGCAGTTTTGGAGCTATTCCTTTTTGAACTTCAGTTTTAATAAGTTCTTTAACGATCTCTTTTTCCAAGTCTTTTTCCAAGAGCATTTTGAATAGCTTTACCGTTGCCATTGCATCACCACTGGCACGGTGCCTGTCGGCCATTGGAATTCCCAAAGCGCGTACTAACTTTCCTAAACTATGTGAGGCTTGTTCAGGCAATAATTTTTTAGACAATTCAACCGTACAAAGTGTTTTTAGATTGAAATCATATCCTAAACGTCTAAACTCCGTTCTTAAAATACGATAGTCAAAATCGGCATTATGCGCTACTAAAACGCAATCATTTGTTATCTCGATGATGCGCTTGGCAACTTCAAAGAATTTTGGAGCCGAATGTAGCATGGCGTTATTAATACCGGTCAATTTGACAACAAAGGGTTGGATTGGAATTTCAGGATTGACCAAACTAATAAATTGATCTACGATCTCATGACCGTCAAATTTATAAATGGCGATTTCGGTAATTCCTTCTTCGTTGAATTGTCCTCCCGTTGTTTCTATGTCTAATATTGCGTACAAATCAGTGTTCCGTTTTTTTATTGTTTTAGTATTTCGTTCTGAAATCTACAATGGTTAATCAACATTTATAAATCTTTATCTCGTTCCAAAGATACTACTTCCTATGCGAACCATGGTGCTTCCGCATTCGATGGCAAGTTGATAATCTCCGGACATTCCCATTGATATAGTAGAAATGCTCTGCAGTGTATCTTTATGGATTGCATCAAAAATCGATTTTAGATGCAAAAATTCCTTTTTGATCTGGCTTTGATTATCCGTAAAAGTGGCCATTCCCATTAATCCTGTAATTCGAATGTTCTTCATTTCCTGAAATTCATTCGAAGAGAGTAGGGAAGCCAATTCCTTTTCATCAAGACCAAATTTTGTTTCCTCTTCGGCAATATGTATTTGTAATAAACAGTCAATAATTCGGTTGTTTTTTAAAGCTTGTTTATTGATTTCCTGCAATAATTTCAAACTGTCTACACCGTGAATCAGGCTCACAAATTGTGCCATAAATTTGACCTTATTGGATTGAACATGCCCAATCATGTGCCATTGGATATCTTTGGGCATTTGTTCCCATTTCTCGGTCATTTCCTGAATTTTGTTTTCACCAAAGATGCGTTGTCCAGCATCATAGGCTTCCATCAAATCAGGAATGGGTTTGGTTTTGGAAACCGCCACTAAGGTTACATTTTCAGCTAAAGAAGATTTTATAGATTGTAAATTGGTAGCTATTGACATTTTTTTATTTTTAGACAGATTTAAAGCTCATAAATCACTAAACCACTTCTGAACTTGGGTTCGATGTATGTGCTCTTGGGAGGCATAATTAAATTGGCATCAGCCAAAGCCTTTATTTCATTAATATTTGATGGAAACATAATAAAACCAACTTTAAACTCACCACTATCTACCAATTCTTTTATGGTAGTTATGGATTTTGTTCCTGGTACGTATTCAATTCTGTCATCGGTGCGTAAATCGTCTATACCCAGAATTGGTTTTAGAACCGTGTCGAATATTATTTGTGCGTCAAGTTTTGATAATTCATTTTCGAAAATGAGGAATTCTTCTTTTAATCGCAATGCATAAAATTCGCCGTCGAGATACATTCCAAATTCAAACTTGTGTTTTGGTTTCCACAATTCCTGTTTTTTGCTTTTGATTACAAAATGGTCAGATATTTTTTTGATAAAATCCTCTTTCGAATAGTTGTTTAAATCCCTGATAATTCTGTTGTATTCGTAAATCTTCACATTGCTTTCTGCAGTAAGAAAACTCATGAAATAATTCAGGTTTTCATTGCCTAGATTCTTGTCTTGTTCAAAAAGCAATTCGGCAGAAGCAGATCGATGATGCCCATCGGCAATATATAAATCGCCTATTTTTTCAAATTGATTTTTTAGCCAATTGATTTCGTCTTGACTTTCAATAGTCCAAAGAATATGCTTTTCTTTATTAGTGGTAGCGAATTCGTAAATTGGTCGAGATGTTTTTTTAGTCGAAATCCATTCCGAAAGCTCCTTATTGTCGTTATAAGTTATCAAAACAGGCTCGGTATTAAATCCCGTTTGATGCAAATAATCCTTGAACAGATCAACCCGATATTGTAAGGTATCCTCGTGTTTTTTGATTATGTTGTTTTGATAATCTTCAATAGAAATTCCTGCCAAAATCCCAGTGAAGGAGTGGTCTTTTGATTGTATCTCGTAAAGATAAAAAACAGCTTTTTTTTCCTGGATTAAAACACCGTCTTTTTTAAAATCTTGGTATTTGTGTTTTACCATTTTTAATCGATTTTCCCAACCTAATTTTTGTTGGTTTGCATAAGCCGGATTGAGAATATGCAAAAATGAAAACGGATTGAATTCTAAATGGGCAGCAAGTTCTACAGTTCCATAATCATCATAGGAACGAGAAGTAACCAAGCTCACTTTGTCAGAGGTAGGCCGAACTGCTTTAAAAGGACTTATTTTGGCCATCGGATTTGGTTTTCAGTTTCAGTTTTCGGGAATATTAATCTCCTGAAAACTGAAAATGTGACTTTTAAATAAATTGTTTAGAAACTTTTTCTGCTTTTTTACTTTCGGAATAGTCATAGAAACCTTCACCAGATTTCACACCCAATTTTCCGGCACGAACCATATTTACCAATAAAGGACAAGGAGCGTATTTTGGGTTTTTGAAACCGTCGTACATTACATTTAATATCGCTAAACATACGTCAAGTCCAATAAAATCGGCTAGTTGTAATGGTCCCATTGGATGTCCCATTCCTAATTTCATTACAGTGTCAATTTCATAAACACCTGCCACACCATTGTATAAAGTTTCGATTGCTTCATTGATCATTGGCATCAAAATTCTATTAGCAACAAAACCCGGATAATCATTAACTTCAACAGGAGTTTTTCCTAATTTTTCTGATAATGTCATGATGATTTTGGTCACTTCATCACTGGTATTGTAACCACGAATGATTTCGACCAATTTCATAATCGGCACCGGATTCATAAAATGCATTCCAATAACGCGTTCCGGATGTGAAACAACAGCTCCTATTTGTGTAATAGAAATAGAAGAAGTATTGGTGGCTAATATGGTGTTGTGAGAGCAAGCGTCATTCAATTGTTTGAAAATACTCAGCTTTAAATCTACGTTCTCGGTTGCAGCTTCAACCACTAAATCAACTCCTACAACGCCATCTTTGATGTCTGTATAAGTGATGATATTAGAAATGGTTTTCATTTTGTCCTCTTCAGTAATGGTTCCTTTTGTTACCATTCTATCTAAATTGGCGGCAATGGTTGCCATTCCTTTATCCAATGATTTTTCGGAAACATCAATTAACTTTACGGTAAAACCACTTTGGGCAAAAGTATGGGCAATTCCGTTACCCATTGTTCCTGCTCCGATTACTGCTATTATTTTCATTTAATTTATATTTTAATTTTAAAGTTTTCTCGTTTAACTTTTAAATAAGAGGGCATGATTATTTCTTAAAACAATCGATAATTTGATAGGCAACTCTTAGCGCTTCTGTAGCTTGTTCTAAGGTTACAATAGGAGTCGTATCGTTATTGATTGCATCGGCAAATGTATCTAATTCTTCTAGAATGGCGTTGTTTTGTTCTACATCAGGATTAGAGAAGTAGATTTGTTTTTTTACGCCTTCTGCATTTTGCAAAATCATATCAAAATCGCCAGGAACTTCAGGAGCGTCTTTCATTTTTACAACCTCGCATTTTTTCTCTAAGAAGTCAACAGAGATGTAAGCGTCTTTTTGAAAAAAGCGGGTTTTACGCATGTTTTTCATTGAAATTCTGCTGGCAGTCAAATTAGCAACACATCCATTTTCAAATTCGATTCGGGCATTGGCAATATCCGGAGTTTCACTAATAACTGAGACACCACTGGCGCTAACATTTTTTACTTTTGATTTTACGACACTTAGAATAACATCGATGTCGTGTATCATTAAGTCTAAAACTACGGGAACATCCGTTCCGCGAGGATTGAATTCGGCCAATCGATGGGTTTCAATAAACATGGGATTTTCAATCATGTTTTTTGTGGCGATAAAGGCGGGATTGAATCTTTCGACATGTCCTACTTGTCCTTTTACATTGTATTCATTAGCTAAAGCAATAATTTCTTCGGCTTCTTCTAAAGTATTTGAGATTGGTTTTTCAATAAAAACGTGTTTGCCTGATTTGATGGCAACTTTTGCACATTTGTAATGAGAAAGTGTAGGGGTAACGATATCTATAACATCCACAGCGTGGATTAGTGTTGCGATAGTGCTAAAATGTTTGTATCCAAATTCTTTAGAAACCTTTTCAGCATTCTCTTGATTAGGGTCATAAAAACCAACTAATTCATATTTTTTAGATTGTTGTAATAATCGCAAATGTATTTTTCCTAGGTGACCAGCACCTAATACTCCAATTTTTAGCATAGTGATGTAATTTCTACAAAAATAACAATAAATACCAAATACCAATTAAAATAATGATTTTTGAAGTTGAATTTAGCATTTGGAAAATGATGTTTTAACCTCTATTTTTACCAAAATAAAATTTACAAACTTTGAAAGACACAGCCAAACATCAAGGACTTCGGAATCAATTAGTAAACGTTTTACAGCAAAAAGGGATTACCGATATAAATGTTTTGGAAGCGATCAAAAAAATACCAAGACACCTTTTTTTGAATTCCAGTTTTGAAGATTATGCCTACCAAGACAAGGCATTTCCTATTGGTGCGGGGCAAACTATTTCGCAACCCTACACTGTTGCTTTTCAATCGCAATTATTGGAAATAAAAAAAGAGCATAAAGTTTTGGAAATCGGAACCGGTTCCGGTTACCAAACTGCCGTTTTGTGTTTGATGGGCGCAAAAGTATTTAGTGTAGAAAGGCAAAATGAACTTTTTAAGCAAACTTCGGTTTTGTTGCCTAAGTTGGGAATTCGTCCCAAACATCTTTCTTTTGGCGATGGCTATAAAGGTTTACCGGGTTATGCCCCTTTTGACAGCATTATTGTAACTGCTGGAGCACCGTTTATACCAAAGCCTTTGATGGCACAGTTAAAAATAGGAGGGAGACTTGTTATTCCTTTGGGAGATGATGTGCAGGAAATGACATTGTTGATTCGTAAAAATGAGACACAGTTTGAAAAACATGAACTCGGGGAATTCCGATTCGTGCCTTTATTGGAAGATAAAAATTAAATAAAACCATTCGTAACAGAATGGTTTTTTATTGGCTGATAACTTCAAGACATCTCTGTATGCTTTCTTTTTCCGTTTGAGCGATAAACAAGATGAAATCTTCTTTGTTTTCTTTTGTTAAAGAAGCTTTTAGCGTTTGGTAATATTGCATTCGTTTCTCTTCGATTGCATTAATGTTTGCTATTGGGTAACCGTGCTGTAAAAGAATTAGATTCATAATCAGTCTCGAAACTTTTCCATTTCCATTTATAAACGGATGAATGGTTAAGAGACGCTCTTTTATTGTGGCAGCCAAAATAATTGGATGGATATTATTTTTATTTAATTCATACCAATTAAATAGTGCTTCTATTTCTTTTGGAATAGTTGTCGGTTCTGAAGGATTAAAACTGTTGTCTTTTATTGTAATGGATACATTTCGGTATTGTCCTGCTTCTTTAGGTATTATTCCTCTTAAAATAATACCATGCAAAGAAATGAGCTCTTTTTCGCCAAGAATAGCATTCTTTTGGATCATGGTTTTGATGAATACAATCGCTTCTTGGTGGTTTATTGCTTCCAAATGTTCTCGCATACTTTTGCCGGCAATCGTTTGTCCTTCATTGACAACCAAATCAGTCTGAGCCAAAGTAAGAGTGTTTCCTTCAATCCAATTGCTAGAATGTGTATATTCTAAATCAAGAATTTGATTAATGGAATTGTTTTCAGCTGGTCGAAAAGAATTTAGTTTAGCCTTAAAAATAGCTATTTCGTCTAAGAACTTTTGAAGTATTGATGAAACTTTTTTAGCCGAAGAATCTCTGTTTGATTTAATTTCTTCTTCGGCAACTTTTAGTGCTTGCAATGCAAATTCGTCATTGCCAATTTCATGTATGATTTTCTCTTTGAGCCAAGTAATCATAAGAGATTCTAGGTCGATTTCTAGTAGCGTGGCAATTTTTACGACCTGTTCTCTTGTTGGTTTTCTGGTTCCGGTTTCAAATTTACTTATTAAAGCCTGATCTATGCCTAAAATCTGTGCCACTTCTCTAGTTTTGAGTCCTTTTTGTTCTCTTGCGTTTTTGAGTAGTGTTTTCATTTTTAAGTCAGGTTTTAAACAGTCTTGACAAATTTAGTCATCATTTTGAATAATAAAAAAAGGAAAGTCAATTTCCTTTTTTTATTATTTATACGCTTTTTTGATTCGGTCTAAATCGCGTTTGGTATCTTGCTCTTTTAATGATTCGCGTTTATCATAGGTTTTTTTACCTCGGCAAAGTCCTATTTCCAGTTTAGCCATTCCTTTTTCGTTAGTGAATAATTTTAAAGGAACAATGGTTAATCCTTTGGCTTGAACACTTCTTGCTAAACTTTTCAGCTCTCGTTTATTCAACAAAAGTTTTCTTTCGCTTCGGGCTTTGTGGTTGAATTGATTCCCAAAAGCATATTCTTCAATATAAGTATTGATTGCAAAAAGTTCAGTACCGCTAAATTCGCAGAAACTTTCCGTAATATTTGCTTTCCCTAAACGTATGGATTTTATTTCGGTTCCCGCCAAAACGATTCCAGCAGTAAACTTTTCGATTATTTCATAGTCGAATCTTGCTCGTTTATTGAGTATATTTATAGTTTTTAACATGGTTGCAAAGGTAGCAAAAATTAAAGGTTCAGCAATAGGTTAGGGCAATTTCAGCAATTGATATGTAATCGTGTCATCAGTTATGGTCACAATATAAAGATTACCAAAAGTATCTTCGTCAATATTAGGATATATTTTTTGATTAATAATTTGATTTACAAAATTTGGTATGGAATTACTGTGGCCAACGATTAAAACTTTTTTACCCAAAGTTTCCTTTTTAAAGCTTTCAATTGCTATCGTTTTAGGATTGTAAAGTTTAACACTTATTTTTTTGGATATAGCAGTTGGATTTACGGTTTGCTGTGTTCTATTGTAATCTGTCGAATATATTTGATCAAAATTGATTTCAGAGAATATTTTATTCCAGGTTTTTGCTCTTTCAAAACCTATTTCGGATAAGTCGGGATTTTTAGAATCGTCTGCTTTTTCTGCATGGCGAATAAAATAATAAGTAGTAGTTGTATTTTGTTGTCCAAAACTATTTTGCAAAACAAATAAAACGATTATTATTAAATATTTTTTCATTTGGATTAATTTAAAAACGGGTTATATCTCTAGTTTTATATATTTGTATAATGGAAAACTTAAAATCTAACGACCCTCTTCACGGAATAACATTAAAAGCCATTTTAGAAAAACTAGTAGACCACTACGGATTTGACACCTTGGGAGAACTAGTTAAAATTAAATGTTTTAATGATAATCCAAGTATCAAATCGAGTCTTACTTTTTTACGAAAAACAGATTGGGCAAGAAAACAAGTAGAAGATTTGTACGTTAGAACCGTGAATAAATTTGTAAAATAAAATTAATTCAATTTATACGAAACCATAACGCCTCCTCTGTAGGGTAACCATTCTCCACTTTTATTATAGTGTTGTGCCTTTTCGTATCTTTCTCCAGTACTTATCAGATATCCTTTGTAAAAGCCTTGATGCCAACCACCTCCTAAAAAGCAATCCAGCATGAACTTCTCATTTAATTTTACTTGGTATCCAACTGTAGCTCCAGCAAAATATCCCATTCCTTTTTCATACATATCGGTATTTAAATAATTCCATTTTTGGAAATTAAATTTGCTTCCCCCAATATTGGCACCAACATAAAATCCCTTGTAGTTTTCATTAAAATGATAGCGATATTCAGAAGTGAAAGTATAAAATTGAAATGGTTTATTATCTAAAGATTTCCAAGGTGAAGCAAGAACATCAAACGACAAAGTTGATTTTCCGCCGATGCTAGTTTCGATTCCTAGATTTGGTATGGTTAATAATGTGGTAAAGACATTGCCTTTTACGTAGGTTTGACTTTGAGATTGAATTGAAAAGAAAAGGATAGTAAAAACAAGTAATTTTTTCATAGAATAGTTTTAAACTAATGCTTTATAAGAAAGCGCCTAGTTTTTGGGCCAAATATAGAAATATTAATTTGAGAAGTTTGAAGTTTTTTTATTTTAACGATATAAATTGTGAAGGATTAGCGTTTGTTTATAATAGAATAAATAACAGTATCCAAAAAACGTCCTTCATAGAACTCGTTTTCTTTTAAATGTGCTTCTTTTACAAAATCACATTTCTCTAATACTCGTGCCGAACCATCGTTTTCGGGATCAATAATAGCTTCAATGGAATGCAGTTTCATTATCTCAAAACCGTATTTAACTGCTTCTTGAACAGCTTCGGTAACAATACCTTTTCCACTGTATTCCGGCAGTAACATATACCCAACTTCTGCACGAAAATGCTCTGGCTTAATTCGGTAATGACCAATTACTCCAATCAATTTTGAATTTCCTTTTAATGTAATTGCCCAATTGATTCCTTCGTTAGTGTCTATTTTTGAATCAATGCTTGCAATATGTTCCAGAGCATCTTCGGTAGTTTTTACTAATGGTCTCGGGATGTATTTCATGGTTTCCGGATTGGAACGCAATTCAAAAATCTCGTTCACATCATTTTTGTCAACGCGTCTTAATAATAAGCGTTCCGTTTCTAAATTCGGGAAAGGAGTGAAATTTATAGTCAACATAATAGTGTTATTTTAATGGGTTATAAAATCTCAATACTGAATTTTGGTTTAAAGCTTTGATTTGGATCTAAAATCTGAATTCCTTCTTTTGTAAAAAGATCACCATTGCTGCCGGTTGTATCAGAATAACCAAACCAAGGTTCTATACAAAGAAAAGGAGCATTTTCTATTGTCCAAATTCCTAAACTGGGGAAATCTTCGTATTGAACTTTTAGTATTGGACTTTGATTCTTTATAATTGTTACGGTTTTAGATTCCATTTTTTTGAAAACCAATGCGTCATTTTCGAACAATTGATAGGTTATAGGAATTCTGCTGTTTTGAAGCGTACATTTTTTTGTTTCATCAGAGATTAATCCGTTTTCCAAAAGATGGTATTCTAAAACCTCGTCTTTTTCAAATTCAAGAGAATAATCTTCAAAATTACCCGACAAATAAAAGGCAGGATGTGCTCCTAAAGAAAAAGGCATTTGATATTTACTTTTGTTGACAACCGTGTATTGAATCTCTAGACTATTTTCATAAAGTGTATAGTTGATTTGTAACTCAAAATCAAAAGGATAAATCTTTAAGGTATCTGCAGTTGATTGAATAGAAAAAGTAGCACTATTTTCTTTTTTGTCAATTAAATTGAAAACCATGTCTCTGGCAAAACCATGTCTAGACAAGCTGTATTCTTTATTGTTAAATTGGAAAGAATTGTTTTTGAGAGTTCCCACAATCGGAAATAAAATAGGGGAGTGCTTTCCCCAAAACTCAGGATTGCCTTCCCAGATGTATTCTTTATTAGAACTGTCTTTTAAGGAGAATAATTCGGCGCCAGCATGGTTAATTTGGGCTGTTAGCTTGGAGTTAGTTATTGTTGTTGTCAAGATAAAGACTTATTGAATTAATTTTATTCTGTAAATATATTTTATAAATTTTACTTATGATAGTGAATAGCAGCTAATTTTTTTGTAAAAATTTTCATAAATTTTGATTAAATCAGGAGTATTAATTTATTGGTCCTCTTTTTTTTCATTAATTTGCTCTATAAACAGTAAAAACATGAAAAATATTCGGTTTCAAGCCATGCTTCAAATGGTTTTATTATTGGGAATCTCTTCCCTTTGGGCACAGCAAACTCCTGCTGTTACAGGGAATGCCCCAACATCAAATTATAATTACCATGATGCTTTTGGTCCATTTTTTTATACTAAAAATGGTTCAGGAACACGTTCAGCTAGTGGTCAACCCGGTGCTGAATATTGGCAAAACAGAGCTGACTATCAATTAACGGTAAAGTTAAATGAAGAAAAAAATGAAATCATTGGTAATGCAGTAATTAGTTACACCAATAATAGTCCAGACAAAATGTCTTTTGTATGGATGCATTTGGATCAAAATTTATTCAAGGCAGATTCACGTGGTAATGCCATAGTACCTTTGACAGGAAGCCGTAATGGAGCTCAAGGACAAGTGTTTGATGGAGGGCATAAAATCAAATCAGTAAAAGTGGTTAGTACTGCGAAAGGGAAAATTACTGAAACTGACGTTAAATTTATGATTAGCGATACCAGAATGCAGGTTTTTCTTCCGCAGGAATTAAAATCTAAAGGCGGAACTGTAAAAATAAAAGTCGATTTTTCATATATCTCTCCATACGAAGGTTCCGATAGAACTGGAGTTCTTGAGACTAAAAATGGAAAGATTTTTACCATTGCTCAGTGGTATCCTCGCATGTGTGTGTATGATGATGTACGAGGATGGAATACTCATCCGTATTTAGGAGCATCTGAGTTTTATTTAGAATATGGAGATTTTGACGTAAATATAACGGCGCCATCAAATCATATTGTAGTTTGTTCAGGAGAATTAGTAAATCCAACAGCAGTTTATACTACGGTAGAACAAAAAAGATTAGCACAGGCTAAATTGAGCGACAAAACTGTTTTTATACGTACTGCTGACGAAGTAAATGCTTTAGCAAATAAAACAGCTACAACTGCCACTAAAACCTGGCATTATAAAATGAAAAATTCACGCGATGTTTCTTGGGCTTCTTCTGCAGCATTTATTTTAGATGGTGCAAAAATCAATTTACCAAGTGGCAAAAAATCATTGGCTCTTTCTGCGTATCCGGTTGAAAGTGCTGGAGATGCAGCTTGGGGGCGTTCTACAGAATATACTAAAGGATCGATTGAAAACTATTCTAAAAGATGGCTAGAATATCCTTATCCGGAAGCGGTAAACGTAGCAGGTAACGAAGGAGGAATGGAATATCCTGGAATTGTTTTTTGTAGTTGGGAATCAAAAGGAGCGGATTTATGGGGAGTTACTGATCACGAATTTGGTCATATTTGGTTTCCTATGATTGTAGGATCTAACGAGCGTTTATTTGGATGGATGGATGAAGGTTTTAATACTTTTATCAATTCATTGAGTTCTGTTGATTTTAATAATGGGGAATATAAAGAAGAAGTATCTGATTTGCATCAAAGAGCTGAAATGTTTACAAGTCCTAATTTGGAAACAATAATGAGTTCACCTGATAATATGAAAGAAGCTAATATCGGTCTTTTACTTTATTACAAGCCAAGTTCTGGATTAACTATTTTGCGTGAGCAAATTTTAGGTAAAGAGGTTTTTGATAGAGCTTTTCGAACTTATATGGAGCGTTGGGCATACAAACATCCTACACCTGATGATTTTTTTAGAACCATGGAGAATGTTTCTGGCGAAGATTTAAACTGGTTTTGGAGAGGTTGGTTTCAATACAACTGGCGTTTTGATCAAGGAATTAATTCTATTAAATATGTGAAAAATGATCCAAAACAAGGTGTTATAATTACTATTGAAAACTTCGAAAAAATGCCTATGCCTGTAGTTTTGGAGTTGAAAACAAAAAGTGGAAAAATAGAAAGAGTAAAATTGCCGGTTGAGATTTGGCAGAGAAATAAGGTTTGGTCGTTTAAACACAATTCTACCGAGGAAATTGAAAGTATAAAGTTAGATCCGGATCATGCTCTTCCAGACAATAACGGAGGAAATAATACTTGGACAGCTGACAAAGGAGTTATCGAAAAAGATTTGATTTTAGACGGTTACCTAGGTAATTATTCAAATCCAAGTGCACCTATGAAAATTGTTTTTACAGAGAAAAATAGTGTTCTTAATGTAGAAATTACAGATTATCCAAAATTTTCGGTAGAACCAGCTGGGAAAGATCTTTTTGAATCAAAAAGGGCAGGGCTTAGATTTCAGTTTAATGAAAGTAAAACTGGGTTTGATATGATAATTATCGAAAATGGTCAAAAAATACCATTTACAAAAAACAAATAAGTTATTTATATTGAACAAAAAAACACCAGCAATCTCTTGCTGGTGTTTTTTGTTATAAGAAAATTTTAGTTGAAATCTTAAGCTGGAATTTGTTGACTCAGGCAATGCAAAGTTCCAAAACCCCAAATCAAATCGATAGAACTGATTCCAATAACTTCTCTGTCTGGAAAATAGTCTGCTAGAATATTCAGTGCTAGGCGGTCATTTGGGTCGTTAAAAGTAGGAACCAATACACATTGATTCAAAATCAAGAAATTGGCATAACTAGCTGGCAATCTTAAATCTTCAAAATCCAATCGTTTTGGCATTGGTAATTCTACAATTTTTGGAGATTCACCATTTTCTAATTTTGCATTTTGCAAACGTTTTAAATTGTCTTGCAAAGGAGCATAGTTACTATCATTAGGATCTTTTTCTACAATAGTTACAATGGTGTCTTCGTTGATAAAACGGCATAAATCATCAATATGCCCGTGGGTATCGTCGCCTTCAACGCCATCTCCTAGCCAGATTACATTTGTTATTCCAAGGTATTCCTTGAAAACGGCCTCATAATCCGCTTTGGTAAAATTAGGATTTCGCACTTGAATATCCGGATGCATCAAACATTCTTCAGAAGTCAACAGAGTTCCTTTTCCATTGGAGTCAATAGCGCCTCCTTCAACGATTACGAGCTTTCCTTTGTACATCACTTGGGTAAGTGGCATATTCAGGAAATCAGCTACTGTTGCAGGAACATGTTTGTCTAATTGGAAATTTTTATATTTTGCCCAACCGTTAAAATTAAAGTTTAACGCTTCTCTTGTTTCGCCATTTTTAACGATAATCGGACCCGAATCGCGCATCCAACTTCTGTTGGTTTTTTGAATAATGAAAGAAACATTATTAAGGTTTACCCTTGCCATTTCTAGCATTTCGTTTACTTTTTCTTTTAATTTTTGATCGGAAACCATCAAAAAAACGGTTTCGTAAGTAGCCACTTTTTTAATAAATTCTACAAAAGCCCATTGAATCGCTTCATATTTTCCAGGCCAATCTTTTCCGTTGTGAGGAAAACAAAGTAAAATTCCTTGTTGCTTTTCCCATTCTGCTGGGAACCTTCTATTATTTGTCGTCATACAGCTTATCTAATTATAAAGACTGCAAATATAAACATTCAGTAGGATTTTAAAATAGTTAGTAACTATTCATTTTCGGCCATTTCATGAATTTATAAGAATAGTTTTGGTAATGATTATATAATGCTGAGTTAATTCGTGTCGGGCTTCAGCTAGTTATTTTTGAAAAAAATTAAAAAATACAGTTATGAAAAAATATGGTATTACACTATTAGCGGCAATTATGGTATTGTCAAGTTGCGAAAATGATTCTGATAAAGAGAAATCTCCGGAGTTGGTTGTAAATGAAAATGCAGCCACTTTCAAAGAAATTGGTTCCATTACTATAGGTGGTGCCGGAGCTGCAGAAATAAGTGCGTATGATGAAGTTTCTAAAAAGTTATTTACAGTAAACAACAGCAATACAAATAGAATTGATGTTATTGATTTGTCTAATCCGTCCAGTCCAGTTTTTGTAACAAGTATTGATTTAACCCCATTTAATGGTGCTTCTAATAGTGTTGCAACTTATAATGGCAAATTAGCAGTAGCATTAGAAGCGACACCCAATAGGCAAGATGCCGGAAAAGTGGTTGTGTTTGATACGGCTAGTTACAGTGTGATTAAAGTAATAACGGTTGGTGCTTTGCCTGATATGATTACTTTCTCTCCCGACGGGAATTATATCATGACGGCTAATGAAGGGGAACCAAATGATACGTATTCGATTGATCCGGATGGTTCGGTTTCTATTATTGCAGTGAACAATAATTATGCGGTGACGACTTTAAATTTTGGAAATTTTAGCACTCAATTGAGTACGCTAAAAACGAAAGGATTTAGAATAGCAAGTCCAACCAATAATTTTGCCTCTGATATCGAACCAGAATACATAACGATTTCTTCTGATTCAAAAACGGCTTGGGTTACCTTACAGGAAAATAACGGTGTGGCTAAAATTGATTTGGCTACTAAAACGATCACGAATATTTTCCCATTGGGTTATAAAGACTACAATCTTGCCGAAAATGCTGTAGATATCAGTGACAAAGATGGTGGTGTTTTGGCGAATACTTGGAAAGCGAAAGGAATGTTTCAACCCGATGCCATCAGTAATTTTGAGATCAATAAAACCCCTTATTTTGTTACTGCAAATGAAGGCGATGCCAGAGAATATTCAGCTTTTGTAGATGTAAAAAGAATCAGCAGTTCTTCAGTTGTTCTGGATCCAATAGCATTTCCTAATGCGGCACTTCTAAAGGCAGAGTCAAGTATGGGAAGATTGAATATCAATACCAAAATGGGAGATACGGACGGTGATGGCGATTTTGATGAATTAGTTTCTTTTGGAGCCCGATCTTTCTCCATTTGGAATGGAAACACAGGAGCATTAGTGTTCGACAGTAAAAATGAATTGGATAAAAAAGCACAAGAATTAGGCATTTATGATGACAATCGTAGTGATGATAAATCAGTAGAGCCAGAATCCGTTGTGGTGACTAAAATGGGTGATAAAACGATTCTTTTTGTTGGATTGGAACGAGTGGATGCTGTTATGGTGTACGACGTTAGTAATCCAGTTGCGCCAAAATTTTTGCAGGCTTTTAAAACCGGAGATGCGCCAGAAGGATTGCTTTTTATTCCAGCTTCTAAAAGTCCTACCAAAAGAAGTTTAGTAGTTGTGAGTAGTGAAGGCGATGGTGTGGTTAAAATGTTCCAACCGGATTTAAATTAAAAGTTTACTTTCAAATAAAAATCCCTGCTAAGAATTTTTTCTAAGCAGGGATTTTTTAATTATAAAAAAGAAGATTTAGTCAATCGCTCTTTTTGTAATATCTCCAAAAGCGTCAATTCGTCTGTCTCTAAAAAACGGCCAATTCTGACGCACATTTTCCTGTAAGTCTAGATCAACTTCGGCAATCAGGATTTCTTCTTTATCGTGTGAGGCTTGTGCCAAAATTTCTCCTTGTGGTCCTGCTATAAACGAAGCGCCCCAAAATTGGATTCCCGCCGTATCAGGAAGGTATTGTTCTAGACCAATTCTATTGGCAGCGGCAACATATACTCCATTTGCCACAGCATGACCTTTCATTACGTTCATCCAAGCTCCATATTGGTTCTCACCATATTGTTCTTTTTCTTGTGGATGCCATCCAATTGCTGTTGGGTAAAATAAAACCTCTGCACCTTTTAAAGCTGTCAAACGAGCTGCTTCTGGATACCATTGGTCCCAGCAGATTAAAGTTCCAATTTTTCCTTTTTGAGTAGGTATGGTTTTGAACCCCAAGTCGCCAGGAGTGAAATAGAACTTTTCATAAAAATGCGGGTCATCCGGGATATGCATTTTTCGGTACAATCCCGCTTCGGTTCCGTCAGTATCTATAATGTAAGCACTGTTGTGATAGATTCCTGCCATTCTTTTTTCGAAGAAAGGAACAATGATTACCACACCAAGCTCTTTAGCTAATTCGCTAAAGGCAATAAATGAGGTGCTGTATAAAGGTTCAGCCAAAGCAAAATTGTCTACATCTTCGCTCTGACAGAAATAATGGCTGCTATATAATTCCGGTATAGAAATTATTTCAGCACCTTGATTAGCGGCATCACGAACCCAACTTAAACATTTTTTTAGGTTATTTTCGGCAACGTCATTAAGGTTTAACTGAATAACGGCTATTTTGTATTTTTTATTTGACATCAGATAAATTTTTAGACTGCAAAAATAGTCAATTTTATGAAGAGTAAAAAGTAGGAAAATTAGAAAATTTGTAAGTCTTTTATTTCTTATTTAGACTTATTTATTGGATGTGCTAAATTATGTTTTTCAAGAGCAACCAAGTCAGCTAGCATTTTTGAGCAATTCCGAAAAAAGGACGAAGTTTTATTTTTCGGGTTTTATTAATGTTTTTCCGTAAAATAGAACTCCAATAGATATGGCTAAACAAAGGAATAAACCCTTATGAAATCCATTTTGAAAACCAACTCGGAATCCTTGTACTATTAAAACCATGATGATATAGGTTATAAATCCTATACCGAATTTTAACATTCGTTCGATTGCACTCATTTTTTGAGTCAAATAAACAATAAAAAATGGAATGAAAAAACTTAGCAAAACTGCAGCAATTCGGCTATTTTTATTTGCCTCCGAATCTAAAGTTAAGTATCCTATAATTGTCATTAAAAGTAAATTAAGAAGTGCAAGAAAGAAAACATTGATAATTATGGTGCCAATTTTTTTACTTTCAGTTTTTTTGTCTTTTTGGAGTAAACTCTCTTTGTCAATTTGAAGAACATCACAAATAAGTTTTAATGTTTTTTCACGCGGTTCGCTTTTGTTACTTTCAATTCGTTGTATCGTCCTCAAATTGACTTTTGATAATTCTGCCAATTCTTCTTGAGTATATCCTTTTGATTTTCTAGTTTCATTAATTGTTTTCCCGATACTATTCATGATTTTGCTATTTGATTAGGTGTCAAAGTTATTTATAAATAGATACTTTGATAGCGGTTTTCTTACGGCATTAACACGACATTTGATTAAACATCATCGATTGGTTCTGAATATAGAAGGTTATAGTCTTGCTAATGTAATAATAAATACTTGTAAATTTACTTGAAATTTGATTGAGTATCTTACAATTGATTAAATAGAAATGGCTAATACTAAACTATGAAAGGGAATCCCAGTAGGTATCTAAATTAACCTTTTTTGAAGTTTTTTTATATGTTGTGTAATGATAAGCTACGGTGTAATAATGACTTGGTTGATCCTCATTATGTTATTGTTTGGAATAAAGATACACTTGGATAGCAGGGAATTAGTTTTTGAAAATGATTACAATGTTCAAAAAAAAACACCAGCCTTTCGGCTGATGCTTTTTAAACTGTTCTATTTTTCATTAAGAGACCACTTTAGTCTGGTTTCTAAAAACCAATTCCCCATCAAAGGCATCCAATAGGATAATACTATCGGTAGTGATTTTTCCTGCTAGGATTTCTTTAGATAATTTATTGAGAACATCCCTTTGGATGACACGTTTCACTGGTCTGGCGCCAAATTGTGGGTCGTATCCCTTTTCGGATAAATAGTCAATGGCTTCGGGTGTGGCGTCCATCGTGATGCCTTGCAAGGCGAGCATTTTGGTGATACCTTTGAGTTGTAAACTCACAATTTTCGTGATATTGGCATTGGTAAGTGGCGTAAACATTACAATTTCGTCAATACGATTAATGAATTCCGGACGAACCGTTTGCTTCAATAAGGCCAATACTTCTATTTTTGCTAATTCTGTAGCCGCTTCCATGCTACCTTTCAGATTTTCAAATTTATCTTGAATGATTTGGCTTCCCATATTCGAGGTCATAATGATAATCGTGTTTTTAAAGTCGGCAAGACGTCCTTTATTATCCGTTAATCGTCCCTCATCCAAAACCTGTAACAAGATATTAAAGGTATCGGGATGCGCTTTTTCGATTTCATCCAATAAGATTACAGAATAGGGCTTTCTTCGAACAGCTTCGGTCAATTGTCCGCCTTCGTCATAACCTACATATCCCGGAGGCGCACCCACCAATCGGCTTACGCTGTGGCGTTCCTGGTACTCGCTCATATCGATACGAGTCATGGCGTTTTCATCGTCAAATAGGTATTCGGCCAAAGCTTTGGCTAATTCTGTTTTACCAACACCAGTTGTCCCCAGAAATAGAAAAGTCCCAACAGGTTTTTTCATATCTTGTAATCCGGCGCGGCTTCTGCGTACGGCATCGCTGACGACTTCTATGGCTTCTTCTTGACCAACGACGCGGTGGTGTAATTCTTCTTCTAGATGCAATAGTTTTTCACGTTCTCCTTGTAACATTTTCATTACCGGTATTCCGGTCCATTTGGCAACCACTTCAGCAATGTCTTCGCGGGTTACTTCTTCTTTTATCAACGAAGTTCCATGTTGATTTTCCTGTAATTGTTTCAGTAAAACATCCAAACGTTCTTGGGCTTCTTTTATTTTTCCATATCTTATTTCGGCTACTTTTCCGTAATCGCCATCGCGTTCGGCACGTTCGGCTTCATATTTGAAATCTTCAATCTCCGTTTTTACAGCCTGAATGTTATCGACTACATCTTTTTCTGATTTCCATTTGGCAAATATTTTGTTTCGGTCTTCTTTAAGGTTGGCCAAATCCATTCCTAAGATTTTGAGTTTACTCTCATCTTTTTCTCTTTTGATGGCTTCGATTTCGATTTCCAATTGCATTACTTTTCGATCCAAAACATCCAGTTCTTCGGGTTTTGAATTGATTTCCATGCGTATTTTTGAAGCCGCTTCGTCCATCAAATCGATGGCTTTGTCCGGTAAAAATCGATTGGTGATATAGCGCTGAGATAATTCGACAGCCGCAATAATGGCTTCGTCTTTGATCTGTACTTTATGATGTGTTTCGTATTTTTCTTTAATACCACGCAGGATTGAAATCGCACTTTCGGTATCGGGCTCTTCAATCATAATTTTCTGGAAACGTCTTTCGAGTGCTTTGTCTTTTTCGAAATATTTTTGGTATTCGTCTAAAGTAGTTGCCCCAATAGCGCGCAATTCTCCACGCGCCAAAGCAGGTTTGAGGATATTGGCCGCATCCATGGCGCCTTCGCCACCGCCGGCTCCAACAAGGGTGTGGATTTCGTCAATGAATAAAACGATATCTCCTTCGGCAGAAGTGACTTCTTTTACGACGGATTTTAATCGTTCTTCAAATTCCCCTTTGTATTTGGCTCCGGCAATAAGGGCTCCCATATCAAGAGAGTAGACGATTTTATTTTTTAGGTTTTCAGGAACGTCACCATCTACAATTCGGTGCGCTAACCCTTCTGCGATAGCGGTTTTACCCACGCCGGGTTCCCCAACAAGCATCGGATTGTTTTTGGTTCTTCGGGTTAAAATTTGCAACACGCGTCGGATTTCTTCGTCACGGCCAATAACCGGATCCAGTTTTCCGGAGCGAGCCAATTCGTTGAGGTTTTTAGCATATTTGTTTAATGAATTGTAGGTTTCTTCGGCTGAGGCAGAAGTTACTCTTTCGCCTTTTCGCAGTTCTTCAATGGCGGCTTTCAGTCCTTTTCCGGTAACTCCTTGGTCTTTTAATATTTGGGCGACTTTGCTTTTCGAATCAAAAATAGCCAGTATCAAATGCTCGATAGAAACGTATTCGTCATTCATTTTGCCGGCGATAATTTCAGCCTCGTTCAGTGCTGAATTTGCGGATCTTGACAACATGATTTCGCCACCAGAAACTTTAGGGAAATTTTGGATGGTACTATCTAAAATCTGAAGAAATAAAGGCACATTTACGTTGAGTTTTTTCAAAATAAAAGGAGCAACATTTTCATCGACACCGAATATCGCTTTGAAAATATGCTCGTTTTCAATTTGTTGCTGGCCCAGACTTTGAGCCAATTGTTGCGAACTTTGGATAGCCTCCTGAGATTTGATTGTAAATTTATTTATATTCATGATTTTATATTGTTTGTGTTATTTAGCTAACTTTGCGAATCAATATTCAATATATATTCCATAATAGAATTACCGACAAATTGACTTGTTTTTATGTGGTTTTTATCACAAAATCAGGTCAAAATGACTTAAAACAAGACAACTATGAGTTTTTTTACAAATATTTTTAACGGTTCAGAGAACCAAAATGATTCTAAAACTAAAATCAATTGGGTTGATCTAACTGATTTGGGACAGTTAAACGAAATTATCGCTTTATCTAATGAAAAACCGGTAGCCATTTTCAAACACAGTACGCGCTGTAGTGTGAGCAGAATGGCCCTGAAACAATTTGAAAACGAGTTTGATTTACAAGATAAAGTTACAGTTTATTTTTTGGATTTAATAGCGTACCGCGATGTTTCTAACGAAATAGCGAGTCGTTTTGGGGTGCAACATCAATCTCCTCAGTTGATCTTAATTAAGGACGGAAAAGCGTTTTATAATGCTTCTCATAGCGATATTGATGCTGTGGATTTGAAAGATAAAGTATAAGAATTAGAGAGGATATACTTTAAATAAAAAAAATCCATAAATAGACTTTATGGATTTTTTTTATTTAATGTTTCTAGTAAGCTAAATTCATTTTTTCCTTTATTTCTTTCAAACACAAATTATTGATACTTCCTTCGTGAGTGTGTTTAGTCTCTTTTGGAGACTCATAAGTACCGTTTTCTAATTGTTTGGCTACAGCTTTATAAGCGTCTCTAAATGGCATTCCTGCAACCACCATTTCGTTTAAGGTATCTACGGTAAATAAATAATTGTATTTTTTATCAGCTAGGATGTTGTCTTTTACTTTGATGTCCTTGATAGAGAAAATAGCGATATCCAGACAGGCTTTTAAGTTTTGAATAGCCGGAAAAAGACCTTCTTTCAAGAGTTGTAAGTCCCTGTGATAACCACTTGGAAGGTTATTGGTGATCAAAGTGATTTCATACGGCAAGGCTTGAATTTTGTTGCATTTTCCTCGAATCAGTTCAAAAACATCCGGGTTTTTCTTGTGAGGCATGATACTGGATCCAGTTGTAAGATGCGCAGGCAAGCTGATGAAATCAAAGTTCTGACTCATGTACAAACACACATCCATAGAGAATTTAGATAGGGTAGCGGCCACACTGCTCATAGCAAATGCGACTGTTTTCTCGGATTTTCCACGGCTCATCTGTGCGGCAACGGCATTGTATTTTAAAGTCTCGAAACCGAGTTCTTTAGTAGTGAAAGTTCTGTTGATAGGGAAAGAACTTCCGTATCCGGCGGCTGATCCCAATGGATTCTGATCCACGATTTTCAAAGCGGCATTCAGCATTGTTATATCGTCAATTAAAGTTTCTGCATAAGCAGAAAACCACATTCCGAAAGAAGAAGGCATTGCAATTTGCAAATGGGTGTAACCTGGCAACAGTACATTTTGATGTTTTTCTGCCGATTCCATCAACAAGTCAAATAGCGTTTTTACTTGTTCTTTAAGGTCTTTTACAACGTCTTTTAGATACAAATTCACATCAACCAGAACTTGGTCATTACGCGAACGTGCGGTATGGATTTTTTTACCAGCATCACCTAATTTAGCCGTAAGTAAATATTCAATTTTGGAATGTACGTCTTCAAAACTGTCTTCGATTTCGAAATTTCCTTTCTCAA
Source organism: Flavobacterium sp. W1B (assembly GCF_047344965.1). Classification (NCBI taxonomy): domain Bacteria; kingdom Pseudomonadati; phylum Bacteroidota; class Flavobacteriia; order Flavobacteriales; family Flavobacteriaceae; genus Flavobacterium; species Flavobacterium sp. W1B. The sequence goes on along the minus strand of NZ_CP178845.1, from coordinate 2,707,499 downwards.
CATCAGCAATGATGTCTTCCAAAGCCAAAACAAGCGATAGGGTTTCCGAGTCGGTTAGAAGTCCAATTTGTCCCAGCATTTTGGCATGAGCAATGGAACCCAAGGCATCGTATTTTGCCAATACCAAGTCCAATTCTCTGTCATTTCCAACAGTGAATTGTTCTATTTGCTTGTCTGTTGGTATTCCTTTTTCCCAAAGTTTCATAGTGTTGTTTTTTGTTTCGCAGGGACAGTTTGCTAATTGTCCGTACTGGTGCATATATTATTTCAAAAAGTCAGTCAATATTTTGATATACAACTGAATTCCTTCTTCGATTTCGTTTAAATAAATAAATTCGTCTGCCGAGTGTGATCGCAAAGTTTCTCCAGGACCTAATTTTAAAGACTGGCAACTCAAAACGGATTGATCCGAAAGAGTAGGAGAGCCATAGGTTGTTCTGCCCAACGCGATTCCAGCTTGTACCAAGCCATGTGTTACAGGAATTGACGATGCATTTAAATGCATGGAACGTGGTGTTACCTCGGCATTCACATGTTCTTTTACCGTTTGTAAAATCTCTGGATTAGAATAACAATCATTCACTCGAATGTCAATAACCAAATCACATTCAGACGGCACTACATTGTGTTGCTTTCCGGCCTTGATTTGGGTTACGGTCATTTTTACGGGACCTAAAACATCCGAAATTTTATCGAATTGATAGTTTTTAAACCATTCCATCACAGGGATTGCGTTGTATATTGAATTGTCATCATTTTGATGTGCGGCATGACTTGCGGTTCCTTTTACTTTTACGTCAAGGACCAATAATCCTTTTTCGGCTACAGCCAATTGCATTAAAGTAGGTTCGCCAACAATAGCGCAATCAAGTTCTGGTAAATGTTTTAGCACGCTGTTCAAACCATTCTTACCGCTGCTTTCTTCTTCTGCTGAAGCGACGATAACAATATTGTAGGGTAAATTTTCATTGGCATAAAAATGAACAAAAGTAGCTAATAAGGAAACCAAGCAACCTCCGGCATCATTGCTTCCCAATCCATATAATTTGCCCTCTTTTACAATTGCCTTAAACGGATCGTTTGTGTAAGCCTGATTGGGTTTTACGGTATCATGATGCGAATTAAGTAAAAGCGTAGGCTTAGTCTTATCGAAATGTTTGTTAAAAGCCCAAACATTATTATTTTCTCTCCTGAATGGAATTTCGTTTTGGTTGAACCAATTTTCAATTAAAATCGCCGTTTGCTCTTCTTCAGCTGAAAAGGAAGGAGTTTCAATAAGTTCTTTTAATAACGAAATGGCTTCTTGAGTAAGGGTTTCTATGTTTTTCATTTATTCTTTTGTTTCGCCATGAAGGCGCAAATTCTATTTTTTATAGGAAACATACATTTTAAAAATGGGTCATGCAAGTGACTTAGGTTTGTTTTAGAAAGTTTCAATAAGAAAACAGTACTAATTTATCCATCGCCAAATTTCTTACAAGGCTCAAAAATAATTTATTTTTTCAAAAAATGTTGTTTCATTACAATTTTAATAGATTTACTTCTTACAATTGAATTGTTGTGCAAACTGAATTTGTATTTTGTAACATTTGATGATGGCCAATTCGTATTTTTTGAACTCCTTTTGAAAGACTGTTAAAGCAGTTGTCTAATTTAGGAATCATTCCCGAGTGGATGGCACCTTTCGTTTTTAATTCTGAATATAAAGCGGTATCCATAGTCGGGATTACCGATGAGTCATCTTCGGAGTCGTATAAAACACCCGGTTTTTCAAAACAATAATTTAAGGTTACTTCAAAAACCGCCGATAAGGCAATCGCCAATTCGCTGGCAATAGTATCCGCATTGGTGTTTAATAGTTGCCCGTTTTTATCATGGGTAATGGCGCAAAACACAGGAACAATTTCATTTGAAATCAATGTTTCTAAAAGGCTGGTGTTTATTTTTTGGACATCTCCAACAAAACCATAATCTATAGTAGGGTGGTTTCTTTTTACGGATTGGATTAAATTTCCATCTGCACCCGAAAAACCCATCGCATTTGTTTCTAGAGCTTGTAATTGAGCGACAATGTTTTTATTGATTTGACCAGCATAAATCATTACAGCAACCTCAAGCATCGGTGCATCTGTAATTCGTCTTCCATCAATCATTTGAGGAACTAATCCAATGCTTTTAGCCATTTTTGTGGCTGATTTTCCTCCGCCATGAACCAATACTTTATGGCCTTCAATTTTTGAAAAATCGTTTAAAAATTGTTTTAATTCGCTAGGATTATCAATGATGTTACCGCCTATTTTTATGATTGATAATGGTTTTTTATTTTCCATTTTTCAATATTTTTTGCAAGACTAATTGAGCTGCATAGGTTCTGTTATTCGCTTGTTCTATTACAATCGAGTTTTCGCTGTCAATTACCTCATCGCTTACAATAACATTACGTCTAACCGGTAAACAATGCATGAATTTAGCATTATTGGTTAGTTTCATTTTATCGGCTGTAACAGTCCAATTTGGGTCGGAATTTGTGATTTTTCCGTAATCGTTATAATTACTCCAGTTTTTGGCATAGATAAAATCAGCATTTTCAAAAGCCTTATTCTGATCGTATTCAATTTTCGAATTTTTTGTGATTTCAGGATTCAATTCATAACCTTCAGGATGCGTGATAACAAAATCGGCATCTTGTAACTGCATCATTTCCACAAAAGAATTGGGGACCGCCTGAGGTAATGCTTTAGGATGCGGTGCCCAGGTTAATACCACTTTTGGTCGGTGTTCCGTCTTGAATTCTTCCATGGTTATTGCATCAGCAAGAGATTGCAACGGATGTCCTGTCGCGCTTTCCATATTTACAACGGGAACGGTAGCGTATTTAATGAAGCCTGAAATTACGGTTTCGGCATTGTCTTTTTCTTTATCATTCAATCCTGCAAAAGATCGTACGGCGATGATATCGCAATATTGAGAAACGACTGCGGCGGCTTCTTTGATGTGTTCTGAAGCGCCAGAATTCATGATGGCTCCGTCTTCAAATTCTAAAGTCCAACCTTCATTGCCGAAATTCATTACAATGACGTTCATGCCCAGATTTAAACCCGCTTTTTGAGTACTCAAACGAGTTCTCAAACTCGGATTAAAAAACAACATTCCCAAGGTTTTGTTTTTACCCAGTTTTTTGTTTTTTAGCGGATTTTTTTTAATTTTCAATGCTTGTTTCACCCATTTTGAGAGCGAATCAATGTCTTTTATTGCGGTGTAGTTCATGTTTGTATGATTTTAATGAGATTATTTTAGTAAAAGGAATTTCGTTTTTTAATGCTTTCAAAATAAAATTATCTTCCAATCCATTAACAATCCAAATCTCTATATTGATGGCTTTGGCAATTGCCGAACGTCAATTATGATTTTAATTCAGCCAAAGATTCTTTTAAAGCAGTAATAAAAGTATCGATAGCTTCTTTATTGATAGTCAGTGGAGGAAGTATTCTTAATAGATTTTTGTTATTGGCACTTCCTGTAAAAATATGCTTATCGATAATCATCTTTTTTCTAAGTGCGGCAACTTCAAAATCAAATTCAACTCCCAGCATCAATCCTTTTCCTTTTACGTTTTTGATTTCCGGAATTTGCTTGATAGCTTCAAAGAAATACTCGGCAACCGTATTTACATTATCGATTAGTTTTTGATTTTCGATCACATCCAAAACGGCAATTCCTGCAGCACAGGCTAAGTGGCTTCCGCCAAAAGTGGTACCCAGTAATCCGTGGCTTGCTTGGAATTTAGGCGAAATTATTACTCCTCCAATAGGAAAGCCATTTCCCATTCCTTTAGCAGTTGTAATGACATCCGGATTGATTCCATGATGTTGAAAAGCAAAGAATTTTCCGCTTCTTCCGTAACCGGATTGTACTTCGTCTAAGATCAAAACAACATCGTGCGCTTTACATGCTTTTTCTAAGGCTTGGAAGAATTCGGTTGTACCTTCGTCCAATCCGCCAACACCTTGAATTCCTTCGATGATAACACTGCAAACATCGCCTTTTTGTAATTCGGCTTCTACAAGATCAATATTGTTTAATGGTAAAAAAGTAACTGCTTGTTGAGCGTTTAATGGAGCGACAATTTTTTTGTTATCAGTTGCTGCTACTGCAGCTGATGTTCTTCCGTGGAAAGAATTGTCAAAAGCCACAATTCTTGATTTTCCGTTATGAAAAGAAGCTAGTTTTAGTGCGTTTTCATTGGCTTCAGCTCCAGAACTGCACAAAAATAAGCTGTAATCAGTTAAACCGGAAAGTGTTCCTAATTTCTGCGCCAATTCTGTTTGCAAAGGATTCTGGATTGCGTTTGAATAAAAACTAATGTTATCCAATTGCTTTTTTAATTGAGCAACATAATCCGGCTGTGTGTGGCCTATAGAGATTACTCCGTGTCCAGAGTATAAGTCTAAATATTCAATTCCGTTATTGTCTGTAATGGTGCAATCTAGTGCTTTTACAGGGGTAATGTTGTATAATGGGTAAACGTCAAATAAGTTCATTTTTTAATTTTTTTAATCGGTTAGTTGTTGATTTGTTTAATCGATTAGCCGAATTAACGATTAATCCAATAAACAAATTTTAAAATCCACTTGGTTTCAAATGCAATCCCGTGGTTTCATCCAATCCAAACATTAAATTCATGTTTTGAATGGCTTGGCCTGAAGCACCTTTTGTTAAATTATCGATCACCGAAGTAATCAAAATTCGATTCCCTTTTTTCATTAAACTAATGATGCATTTATTAGTTTGCACCACTTGTTTCATGTTAATGTCAGTAGTGGTAATGGTTACAAATGGTTGGTCTTTGTAAAAAGCCTCGTATTTGGCAACAATGGCTTCTAGATTTTCATCACTAGTTGTGTATAAGGTTGCAAAAATTCCTCTGGCAAAATCTCCTCTGTTAGGGATAAAAAGCAATTCATTTGTATAATTAGATTGCAATTGATTGATGCTTTGGTTGATTTCGCCTAAATGTTGGTGATCAAAAGCTTTGTAATGCGACATATTGTTAGATCTCCAACTGAAATGGGTTGTTTCCGATGGAGAAACCCCAGCTCCCGTGCTTCCTGTTGTAGCATTGATATGAACATCATTGTTTAGATATCCATTTGCCGCTAGGGGTAATAAAGCCAATTGAATGGCGGTTGCAAAACAACCCGGATTTGCAATGAATTGAGCGTTTTTAATATCGGTTTTGTTTAGTTCAGGCAATCCGTAAACGAATGATTTTCCATCAAATTCCTTATCTTTTAGCAAACGGAAATCATTTCCTAAATCGATAATTTTTGTAGCATCAGAAAATTTGTTGTTTTCTAAAAATGAAATTGATTTTCCATGTCCTAAACACAAAAAAAGCACATCGACATTTGGATTTACGGTATCGGTAAAATTCATTTCAATATCGCCCAATAAATCGTGATGCGCTATCGAAAGTGGTTTTCCAGCATTAGTTGTACTGTAAACAAAATCTAATTTTGCGTTAGGGTGAAACATCAGAATTCTAATTAATTCCCCCGCAGTATATCCTGAACCTCCAATTATTCCAATATTAATCATATTTTTATTTTTTTTAGATTTCACTAAAATCTTTTAATTTTTATTCAATCACAAGAACGAAATCTGCTGATACAAATTTTATTGATTTTATATTTCCTAAGGTTGGATTAAGAGTAGTTTCAACATCATAACTAGCGGTATAAAAGGAGTTTGCTCCAATTTTTTCGTAAGGATCGTCGTTGGGTACTTTTCTGATGGGAGTTAAAATAAGTCCATCAGCGTCATATGTTATCTTATAATTTCCTTTTACAGCAACATTATTAGGATTAGTAAACTTTATTTCATAGCGAAACCTAGATGTATTATTACCAGTATCAGGAGTATATTCAAATAATAAAACTTCATAAGTAATATTTTTTAATGTCTCTTTTTCAGGTTTATCATCACTACTACATCCTAAAAAAATAAGAAATAAAGGAAGTAAAAAAAATAATTTAGTTTTCATTTGTTTTTATTTAATTTTTCAGCCACAGATTATAATGATTAGAAAGATTTAATCTGTGAAAATCTATATAATCTGTGGCTAATCTTTATTTAAATTACTCGTAAGTTTCATTGTTTACAGATGAAAATATATTTTGAGCATTACCCAAAATTTTGATAAATCCTTTCGCATCATCAGATGTCCAGGCATTGTTCATTTCTCCGTATTGACCAAAACCGGTATTCATCAAATCATTAGGAGATTCAATTCCGTCTAATGAAAAGTGGTACGGTTTCAATGAAACAGTTACGGTTCCGTTTACGGTTTTTTGAGTATCTTCTAGGAAAGTTTCGATGTTTCTCATTACAGGATCCAAGAATTGGCCTTCATGAAATAACATTCCGTACCAGTTTCCTAGTTGTTCTTTCCAATATTGTTGCCATTTGCCTAAAGTATGTTTCTCTAACAAATGGTGCGCTTTGATGATGATTATTGGAGCAGCAGCTTCAAAACCAACTCTTCCTTTGATCCCGATAATTGTATCACCTACGTGAATGTCTCTACCGATAGCGTAAGCACTGGCCAGTTTTTCTAAGGCAACAATATTGTTCGACGGTTTGTCAGCTACGCCATTTACGGCAACTAATTCACCTTTTTTGAATTCAAGAGTTACTTTCTCTTCACCTTCTTTTTGCAATTGCGAAGGGTAAGCTTCACTAGGCAAAGGCTTTCCGGAAGTTAAGGTTTCTTTTCCTCCAACACTTGTTCCCCAAAGTCCTTTATTGATAGAATATTGTGCTTTTTCCCAAGAATAGTGTACTCCGTTTTTTGATAAATAATCAACTTCTTCTTGTCTTGATAATTTCAAGTCTCTGATAGGAGTGATGATTTCTATTTCGGGAGCGATGGTTTGGAAAATTAAATCAAAACGAATTTGGTCATTTCCTGCACCTGTACTTCCATGAGCGATGGCGCTAGCACCAACAGATTTGGCGTATTTTATGGCTTCAATTGCCTGAAAAACACGTTCAGCACTCACTGATAATGGATAGGTATTGTTCTTTAAAACATTGCCATAAATCAAATATTTTATTGCTTTGTCATAATATTTGTCAACGATAGTTAGATTGGCATGTTGTGCGCTTCCTAATTCGTAGGCTCTTTCTTCTATTGCTTTTAATTCTTCATCATCAAATCCTCCTGTATTGATTAATACGGTGTGAACTTCATATCCTTTTTCGTTTTTTAAATATTTAAGGCAATATGAGGTATCTAAACCTCCACTATAAGCTAATACAACTTTTTTCATTTTTGGATCTATTATGGGCTATTGGCTATTCGTTTTATGTAGACTAGCTTTTAGCAGATTATATTTATTGTTTTATGTTTTACTTCTTATTATTTTTCTAAGAAAAGTGCTTGTTTTATCTTTTTTAGTCGGTTCCAAATCCGGACATTAAAAGGATGTTTTGGTGGTGTTTTAGCTTTTTCTTTTGGATCATAAAGCATTCCGGTACACAAACACATTTTGTTTTCTTTGCTTTTCAGAATTTCATAATTAGTACAGGTTTGGCATCCCTTCCAAAAACTAGGATCGGTAGTTAGTTCAGAAAACGGAACGGGTTTGTAGCCTAGTTCTGAATTTATTTTCATTACCGCCAATCCGGTTGTGATTCCGAATACTTTAGCATTTGGATATTTTTTCAGTGAGTAATCAAATACTTTTGATTTGATTTGTTTGGCTAAACCTAAATTTCTATAATCGGGGTGTACAATTAGTCCTGAGTGGGCAACATAGTTATGGTCTTGCCAACTTTCGATATAACAAAAACCGGCAAAATTTCCGTTTTCCAATGCTATAATGGCATCCTTGTTTTCCATCTTTTTTTGGATGTATTCCGGAGTTCTTTTAGCAATTCCGGTTCCTCTTAATAAGGCAGATGATTCTATAGTGTCACAAATAATTTGTGCATACTTAAAATGTTCTTCCTGAGCTATAACAATAGAGATATTCATTTCAAGAACTGAATTTTGAGTTAAAAAGTAAGTTATATAATTTTGTATTTGGAAAGCTAAAGTTACTCCAATTAAACGAAATAAACGCATTGTAAGTTGTTGGTGTACAGTTCGATGTGTTTGAAAAAGAATAATAAGAAATAATGCTTTTAGGATAAGTTAATCCAATGGATAACAGTTGAAATTTCAAAATAAGAAAAATGAAAAATGAATAAAATAGAGCGAATCACAATTTGGGTACTATACAAATAGTATCCGTACTTCGGGTGAAGTACTTGCTGTGTTTGTCCGTGAGATAGAAGTTATATGTAAACTTGTATTATTCATTGGTGCAAAAGTACACATATTTTTGAAACACAATACAGTTTTTTATGTTTGTAACAAAAAATTAATATTTTGTTGTGTTTTATAACGAAAAGCTCCTTGAAATATACTTTCAAGGAGCTTTATTTATAGGTAGTTAGGTACTGTTTAGTTCCTAAAAGGGTTTCTATTTATAATGTCTTTTACCTTCGCTTTCAAGTTTTCACCGGTGTCATAAACCATTTGTTCATTGCTAGGAAACGGAACTACTTTTTTATCAAAATAGGAAAAATAATTATCGTCTGAAGCGCGTTTGTCGCCTTTATAAGTGGCATAAATATTCTCAAATATGTATTCACTACTTATTGGGAACGATTGCAATAGTTGGTTGTTTTTGAAATTTATATAATCCACTTTTGCAGTAATTTGGGAAGATTTAAATTGTCTGGATTCATAAATTTGAACCGTTGCTTTTCTAAGATTGTCTACCATAACGACCTTACCGTCTTTGTCTAAGACTTCTTTGCCGTTTGCATCCAAAAGTTTTTTGGAACCGTCTTTTATTTGACGTTCTTTTATGAATTCTCTTTCTTTTATTTGCTCAGGCGAAATGTTTATTTCTCTAAAATTAATCATCATTGTGTAATCATAATTAACTCCCTTTTGCTTGTTGCTATGGTAAACGGTCCATTTATCGTTTAATCCATAAGTGCTAAAGTCCAGTAAATCATTCCTTAAACGAACAGGAATGATCATATTAGTTTCATTTTTGGTATTAACCATAACATAATCAGAACCTTTGAACTTTGCATCATCCATCAATTTTAAGACATCTTTGTAATTAGGATTTATCTGATTTAAATAGCCTAAATCATCGTAAGCCTTACGGAAATTCATTTTATCAGAAGTCAATAGCAGCTTTTTTGCATTGGAGTACAAATAAGCAGATAAAGCATTTTTACTGTCAATAATTTCGTCGTTGTAATTATCAAAAGGAAAAATAGCATTCCTGCCTTCGGCAATTAATTGCAAAGGAAGCAATGGTTTTATTTTTTCTTGACGCGCATTTAATTGTAAATAGGCATTGTACATTTTTTCCAATTGCGCAGGATTAGAGTCTTTAGCTAACAAATTTATATGATTCAAATCTCGTTCTTTAACTTTGGCAAATGCCTCTTCGAGAAGATATACATAGTCTTGTTTGCCTTTTTTATCTTTGTTTGTGCGAAGGTTTGATACGGCATTATCAATAGCTTCATCGTAATTTCCTGACGAAAGCATGTTGCGCGTTTGTTTTACGCCACAAGAGGCTGTAAGAATTATGAAGGAGAGCAGAAGTAAAGTTTTTTTCATAAAATTAATTTTGAACAAATATATTTTTTTTAAGTTGGAAACTCAAAATCGATGCCACAAAAAACATCAAGCATATTATTTTAAATCAAATCACAATACCAAAATCCGTAATCAAACGCATCAGAAGTATTCGTGTCACAAGCTGTATCCGAGGATTCTTCCTTTTCTGGTTTTTCATATTTGCGGTACACGATTTCACCAATTTCAAAAGTAATTGGTTTCGTGAATATCGGGCCGTCAAAAGTAAAGGTGTGAAATTCTCCGTTTTCGCCACAAACGTCAACATTTTCAGGTAAATCATTGATAAAATCCTGGTCAATCACACGACCAACGAAACTTTTGTCCAGGAAACGCTCATTTACACAAACAACAATGGTTTTGAAACCCAAATTTATAAACTCCTGAATCAAATCTTTTGTCGGGATTTTCCAAAGCGGGAAAACGCCTTCAAATCCTATGGATTCCAATTTGTCCTCACGATATTTACGCAAATCTTCTAAGAAAATATCTCCAAAAACAGAATGAGTGACACCTTGTTCTTTGTGTTTTGTGAGTGTTTGTTGCATCACTTGTTCATAGACTTCCATCGTGGGCATTTCGGGAATTTCCATTATTTCAATCGGTAATCCGATACTTTCGGCTTGCTGTTGCAATAATTCTACTCGAATGCCATGCATTGAAACGCGCTGGAATTGTTGGTTTACACTCGTTAGTAAACAGCTAATTTCAAAATCAGGATTTTGTAAAATTTTATATAAGGCCAGAGCCGAATCTTTTCCGCTACTCCAGTTAAATAAGGCTTTCTTTTTCAATGGTATTTTCCTAATGATTTTTGGAGGTAAACTTACAAAAATCATTCAATTAGTTGATCAAATTGTTCTAACTTTGAAAATCAGTGAAAAATTTTAAATGACATTATTCAATAATAAATATCAAACCGATTCAAATAGATTAAAAAATTGGGATTATTCAAGCGAAGCCATCTATTTTATTACAATGGTTACCCAAAATAGAGAATGGCTTTTTGGAGCCATTAATGATCATAAAATGGAATTAAATCCGAACGGGAAAATTATTGAAAAGGAATTATTGAGATCAATTAAAATTCGGGAAAATTGGTTTTTTCATAATTGGGTCATTATGCCCAATCATATTCATTTGTTGATTGAAATAAAAAACGATAATCCCAATACGGTAGAGACGCACTGCAGTGCGTCTCTACATTGTACGTCTCTACAATTGGAATCGGAATCGCAATTATCAAAATTATTCCGCAAACCAAATTCGATTTCATCATTTGTCGCCATTCTAAAATCTGTTACAACCCAAAAAATCAATTTATTGACGGCAGATTCATCCAAAATATGGCAATCGAATTATCATGATCATATTGTTCGAAATCATGATTCATTTGATAAAATCTGCCATTACATAAAAAACAATCCAAAAAATTGGAATACCGATTCCATAAATTCAATTTTATAATGAAATTCCTCTTTATTTTTATTCCCTGCTTTATTTTCGCCCAACAAACCCAATTCGTTGATTTCAAATCAGTTTCCGCAAAACTGAACATAGATACGAATGAAAGATCGGTTTCGGGTTCTGTGAATTATGATTTTGAGGTTTTAAAACCAATCGACACGATAAAAATTGATGCCCAAAACATGACATTTTCGGATTTGAGGATAAATGGAAAGGAAATTATTTATCTAAACACGGGAAAACAATTGCAATTGGTATTTACATTTCAAAAAGGCAAAAATAAACTGGCTTTTGACTATAAAGCAATTCCGAAACAAACCCTTTATTTTGTTGGTTCTGCGGCGACTGACGATTTGCAAATCTGGACGCAAGGACAAGGAAAATACACTAGTAATTGGTTTCCTAGTTTTGATGATGTCAATGAAAAAGTGATTTTTAATTTAGGAGTTTCTTTTAACTCCGATTATGAGGTAATTTCAAATGGAATTTTAAAAAATAAATCCATTAATAATAAAGTGGCGCATTGGCAATATCAAATGCAAAAACCAATGAGTTCTTATTTATTGATGCTTGCCATTGGAAAATTTGTAAAACATGTAGAAAAATCAAAGTCCGGAATTCCTTTAGAAATGTATTTGGAACCAAATGATTTTGGCAAATTGGAACCAACCTATCGTTATTCAAAAAGGATGTTTGATTTTTTGGAAACAGCAATAGGAGTGAAGTATCCCTGGCAAATTTACAAGCAAATTCCGGTTCGGGATTTCTTGTATGCTGGAATGGAGAATACATCGGCAACTCTGTTTTCGAGCAGATATGTAGTAGATTCCATCGGTTTTGAAGATCGCAATTACACAAATGTCAATGCACATGAATTGGCGCATCAATGGTTTGGCGATTTAGTCACTGCCGAAAGTGGAAAGCATCATTGGCTTCAGGAAGGTTTTGCTACTTATTATGCTTTGCTGGCGGAAAGAGAAATTTATGGGGACGATTATTTTTATTCAAAATTATATCAATCGGCGCAGCAAATTAAATATGCTTCACGAACAGACAGCATTCCTGTTTTGAATGAAAAGGCAAGTTCCTTATCTTTTTATCAAAAAGGCGCTTGGGCATTGTTTGTATTGCATGAGTCGATAGGTGATAAAAAGTTTAAAAAAGCAGTCAAAAACTATTTAAAAAAACATTCTTTTGAAACGGTTAATACGCAGGATTTCTTTGATGAAATTAATAAGGTCTCTGATTTTGATACAGATAAATTTAGTAAAGTTTGGCTTCAGGAAACTGTAATCAATAATCAACATATCAACGAATTATTGGGTAAGAATAAAGCAATGAAGTTGTTGCTTGAAGTAGAAAAGCTAAAGAAAAAGCCACTAACTGAAAAAGAGGCTTTTTTTGCCGAAATATTAAATTCAGATGTCTATTTTACAGTAAAAGAAGTAATTGTTAATCAACTCAAAAATGAAGATTTTGAAGCCAAAAAACAGCTTCTTCTTCTTGCTTTGGGAACAAAAAACAGTCAAGTTCGTCAAGCTGTAACAGCTTCAATGCCTAAAATTCCGGCAGATTTCAGGATCGAGTATGAAACATTATTGTCTGATAAATCTTATCAAACACAAGAAATCGCCTTGTATTATTTGTGGAATAATTTTGCTGAATTTCGTTCCGATTATTTGAATCTGTCAAAATATTGGGTTGGTTTTAATGATTATAATCTGAAAACTTTATGGCTGTCATTGGCTATATCAACTCCAGATTATGCTGTTGATAAAACAAAACTTATAAAGGAATTGGTTGATTATTCTTCGCCAAATTATGAAGCAATTACAAGGCAAAATGCTCTGGAAAAACTAATCAATTTTAAATTAATTGATGATACCGTTTTGATTAATCTCGTAAATGCAACCACACACCATATGTGGCAATTTTCTAAATTTGGAAGAGATAACATTCGTAGTTTATTGAAAAACAAAGAAATGAGGGCTTCTTTTGAACGAATTTTGCCTTATTTGAATGAAAAAGAGCAATTTCAATTGAATAGATTGTTAAATTAGTACTAGATTTAATTTACTGAAATCAAAATATTTAAAAGATTCTGTTTAATTTTTAAAAATTGATATGAGGGCATTAGTAATTTCTGGTGGCGGCAGTAAAGGCGCCTTTGCGGGTGGTGTAGCGCAATATTTATTGCAAAATATGAATGAAAAATACGATTTATTCATCGGAACGTCTACCGGAAGTTTGCTTATACCTCATTTAGCTATAGGGAAAATTGATACAATTTATAATGTTTTTACCGAAGTTAGCATGGGTAAAATTTTTAATGTTAACCCATTTATAGTTAAAAGTAAAAACGGCATTGATACCGTAAGAATTAATCATTTCAATATGATTAAACAATTTTTAAGAAGAAAAAGAACCTTTGGCGAAAGTAAAAGATTGCTGAAATACATCAAAAAAAACTTTACCATAACGGATTTTCAAGAATTAAAGGCTTTAAAAACCGATGTTGTAATTAGCGTTACCAATCTTTCAAAAAACAGAGCCGAATACAAATCAATCCATAATTGCACTTACGATGAATTTTGTGACTGGATCTGGATTTCGAGTAATTATATTCCCTTTATGAGCTTGGTTTCCAGAAATGGTTTTGATTATGGCGATGGAGGATTTTCAAGTTTGGTGCCTATTCAGCAAGCTATTATTCGCGGTGCTACTGAGATTGACGTCATTGTTTTGGAAACTGAAAAGTCAAGCTCAAAAATAGTAATTGGAAAAAACCCATTCTCATTATTGATTGATTTATTTCGAATCGAATTAGACCAAATTGAAAAACATGATATATTACTGGGAAAACTATCTGCCACAGATAACAACGTAAAATTGAATATCTATTACACTCCAATAGAATTAACCCATAACGCCTTAGTATTTAATAATGCTAAAATGAAAGAGTGGTGGAAAACAGGATTTGATTATGCACAAAATAAAAACAACCCCCAAAAGACTATTATTTGATTATTACCACAATTGTCCTACTTCGTTTTTTATAAATGCCAAAGCAGCACTACTAGGAGATGGTTTCTCTAATAAATCACTAATAACCAATTCTCTTAATCCATTGGCATCTTGAACTTTTTCATTTTTTGCTGCTAATCGTATCATTTGTATAGTAGCATTTTTGGCTGTTACAATAATAGACCAACATTCGTCAGAAATATAAACTTGTTGAGATAAGTTATGCTCAAATTCTTGCTCAATTTGAGCAATCACAAAATTTTGATATTCGTTTTTATCGTCAGAAATAGGATTGATACGCACTATTAATTGGGAAGGATTAATGCGTTCCATTAGCAATGTCAATCTTTCGTATGCCTGCAAACGAAGTGGTAATATTGCTGATTTGTTTTCTTTTTGTAGCAACCATCGTCTAGTGTTTTGTTGGTCTTTAAAGTGAGAATTAAATAAAAAGTAAGCAACAGCACCCGTTATTAATGAAGGAAGAGTATATGCAATTATTTCAACGATTGTAGTAGAATTCATTTGGTTTAAATTTTGAAAAGCAAAAATATACTTTTTGGCGATAAATTCGCATGAATTATGGTAGAATGTATAAATGGAGTGGTATTTTTGCCGAAATATTTTAGACCCTGAAATATTTAATTTTTTTGCCAATCATAAATGGATACTTATATCATTATTTTTCTTTGCCTTGCCGCTTTTGCTGCAGGATTTATTGATGCTATTGTAGGTGGCGGTGGACTTATTCAAACGCCAGTTGGATTAATTTTATTACCTAACTTACCCGTTTCAACCGTTGTTGGAACTTTAAAAATCCCTGCTTTTAGTGGCACTTCATTTGCAGCTTTTCAATATTTGAAAAAGGTAAATATGAACTGGAGATTGCTGTTTATAATGATGGGATTGGCAATGCCTTCTGCCTTTTTGGGCTCTACTTTATTGACTTATATGAGCAATGATTTTATGAAACCCTTATTGCTTTTTATCCTTTCGCTTTTAGCGATTTATACCTATGCCAAGAAAAATTTTGGGCAACATGTTGAGAGAAATATTTCTGAAAGAACTCAAATTTTGAATGCAATATTAATCAGTTTTGTTGTTGGATTTTATGACGGATTTATTGGACCGGGAACTGGAAGCTTTTTTGTGGTGGCTTTTATTGCATTGATGGGATTCGATTTCCTTCATGCTTCCGCAAATGCCAAGATGGTTAACCTGGCGACTAATTTTGGTTCGATATGCTTGTTCATGATGAAAGGAAAAATCATTTGGGCAATAGCTTTACCTATGGCTGCAAGTAATGCTCTTGGCGGTTGGATTGGAGCTAAACTGGCTATTACGAAAGGAAATGGGTTCATCCGGGTTTTCTTTTTAGTAGTAGTGGTTGGCACTTTGATTCGCTTTGCTTACGATGTTTTCTGGAATTAAAATGTTCCGAAGAATCCACTAGAAATAGCTATTTAAATTTGTATAAAATTAAAGCGATTAGTTGTTGGTAACTTTGTATCACCATATTTAAATCAGCCTTTTTCTGACTATAAATAACCTTAGCTATACCAGTAATTTACAGACATAAATATAGCTGGCTTCTATTTAAAATAGAGATAGTAGCCTCGTTAATGAATAATTAAAAAATTAAATGAGAATAAAAGAAGTTAAATTGTTAGCCGAAAAAAATAAATCAATTGCAACTATTTTGGCTTTTGCATTAGTTCCATTATCAGGTTTAGCAACAGATATATATTTGCCTTCGATGCCACAAATGGGTATCGCGCTGAACACTAGTGTGAATAACATACAGCTTACGCTAATGCTTTTTTTGGTTAGTTATGGCTTAACACAGATTGTGGCCGGTAGTTTATTAGATATTTATGGTAGATATCGTTTGTCTTTACTAGCTTTATTTTTGTTTATCATAGCGAGTTTAGTAATAGCAACTACTGATAGTATTTGGGTGATTTATTTCATGCGAGTGCTACATGGTATTTCTGTTGCTTTCATAGCCGTTGCTAAACGAACTTTCTTTGTTGATATTTATGAAGGGGAAAAGCAAAAAAACTACCTCAGTATTATGACCATTGTTTGGTCTGTAGCACCAATTATCGCCCCATTTATAGGAGGATATTTGCAAGACGCCTTTGGATGGCGCTCTAATTTCTATATTTTGGCATTTTTTGGTTTTCTGATATTGATTTTAGAGTTGATTTTTTCGGGGGAGACTATGAAAACCAAAGTGAAACCCCAAATGCAAGCAATTAAAAACAGCTATTCTGAAATGCTGTTAAAAAAGGATTTTAGACATGGTTTGATGATGCTAGGTATTTCTTACGGAACTGTAATGTTTTATGGACTTACAGGGCCTTTTATTATGGAACATGAATTGGGTTATTCTTCAATTGTTACCGGATATGTGTCTTTGGGATTGGGACTGGCATGGATGACGGGTGGTTTTATAGGTAAAGCATTGATTAATAAATCGCTTTTGCCCAAATTGAGAGTGGCTAATTGCATACAGTTTATTATAATTTTAATAATGATGCTTACCGCTTCATTTTATAGCAACTTATTCACGATAACACTTTTTGCATTTTTAATTCACATTGCGGCAGGTTTTACTTTCAGCATTTATTTCCCCTACTGCCTGAGTAGGTTTCCTCAATATGCCGCTACGGCAGGAGGTCTCACAGGTGGAATTACCTATGTTTTAACTTCTTTTTTTAGTTATGGAACGGCTTATCTTGTTCAGGCAAAAACACAATTAGGATTAGGGCAGGGGTATTTGTTATTGGTTTTTGTCGGGTTTATTGTTTTAATGGTAATCGGAAAGAATTTAAAAACAGAAAAAAGACTGAAACAAGAATTAAGTCCGTTGAAATTGAAGAACTAAATTGGGATTGTTTATGAAGTTAACGGAATATTTCAACAACAAGTTCAAATTTAATGCTCACTCTTGTTCTATTTATTACTTAAAACGAATAAGTACTTCGGATTTTGATTTTAAACTTCTTTTTAATTCTTAAATCCTTATTTTTGCATAAATAGAAAATTTCAATGCAAAAATACATTTCCCAACTTAACGAAGCCCAACGAGAACCTGTATTGCAAAAAGACGGACCAATGATCATTATTGCCGGTGCAGGTTCAGGAAAAACGCGTGTGTTGACTATAAGAATTGCTTATTTGATGCATCAAGGAATTGATGCTTTCAATATTTTATCGCTTACATTTACCAATAAGGCAGCACGTGAAATGAAAAAACGTATTTCTGATATTGTTGGAAATAGCGAAGCCAAAAACCTTTGGATGGGAACATTTCACTCGGTTTTTGCCAAGATTTTGAGATCTGAAGCGGCTCTTTTAGGATATCCTTCTAATTTTACGATATATGATTCCCAAGATTCGCTTCGTGCCATTTCTGGAATTATCAAAGAAATGCAGTTAGACAGAGATGTTTACAAGCCAAAGCAGGTTTTGGGTAGGATTTCAAATTTTAAAAATAGTTTGATAACTGTAAAAGCATATTTCAATGATCGCGATTTACAGGAAGCCGATGCCATGTCCAAAAAACCTAGAATGGGCGAACTGTATGAAAAATATGTGGAAAAATGTTTTAAATCCGGAGCGATGGATTTTGATGATTTGCTATTAAAAACAAATGAATTATTGACTCGTTTTCCGGAAGTATTGGCAAAATATCAAAACCGTTTTCGTTATATTTTGGTTGATGAGTACCAAGATACCAATCATTCCCAATATTTGATTGTAAGAGCTTTATCGGATAAATTCCAAAATATATGCGTGGTTGGAGATGATGCGCAAAGTATTTACGCCTTTCGTGGCGCCAATATTAATAACATCTTAAATTTTCAAAAGGATTATGAAGGTGTGAAAACTTTCCGTCTGGAGCAAAATTACCGTTCGACAAGGAATATTGTTGAGGCAGCCAATACTATTATTGATAAAAATAAAGTCAAATTGGATAAAATCGTTTGGACAGCCAATGATTTCGGTCCAAAGATTAAAATACACCGTAGCATGACCGATGCTGAGGAAGGACGTTTTGTTGCCAGTACGATTTTTGAACAAAAAATGCAAAATCAAATGACCAATGGTCAATTTGCAATTTTATACCGTACCAATGCACAATCTCGCGCGATGGAAGACGCCTTAAGAAAAAGAGATATTCCATATCGCATTTATGGTGGATTGTCATTTTATCAAAGGAAAGAAATAAAAGACATACTGTGTTATTTGCGCTTAGTAATTAATCCAAAAGACGAGGAAGCGCTGATGCGCGTAATCAATTATCCTGCTCGAGGTATTGGAGATACTACTGTAGAAAAACTCACAGTTGCTGCCAATCACTACAAACGTTCTATATTTGAAGTGATGCAAAATATTGATAAAATTGACTTGAAGCTGAATTCCGGCACCAAGCAAAGATTAAAGGATTTTGTTACCATGATTCAGAGTTTTCAGGTAATCAATGAAAACCAAGATGCTTTTTACATCACCGAACATGTTTCTAAAAAAACCGGATTGGTGCAAGAATTAAAGAAAGATGCCACACCAGAAGGAATGGCAAAAATTCAGAATATAGAAGAGCTTTTAAACGGACTTAAGGATTTTATCGAAGGTCAAAAAGAAGTAGACGGTGCGCGTGGCGCCCTGTCGGAATTTATGGAAGATGTTGCGCTGGCTACAGATTTAGATAAAGACACTAATGATGAAGACCGCGTGGCTTTGATGACTATTCACTTGGCTAAAGGTTTGGAGTTTCCACATGTTTTTGTTGTGGGAATGGAAGAAGATTTGTTTCCGAGTGCGATGAGTATGAGCACCCGATCTGAACTAGAAGAAGAACGCCGTTTGTTTTATGTGGCATTGACACGCGCAGAACATCAAGCGTATTTAACCTATGCCCAATCGCGTTACCGCTGGGGAAAATTGACAGATAGCGAGCCTTCTCGTTTTATTGAAGAAATTGATGCACAATTTTTGGAATACCTGACACCTGCAGAGAGCAATTATCGCTATAAATCTTTGATAGATAAAGATGTTTTTGGAGATGTTGATAAATCGAAACTGCGTTTAGCAAAACCTTCCAATGCAGCGCCGCCAAAATACATTACCGATAATGAACCCAAATCGGACATAAATGTTCGTAAATTGAAACCTGTAGCAGGAAATGCCCCATCGGGTTCAGTTAATTTATTTGATAATAAATTGGTTGCCGGAAATATAGTAATGCATGAAAGATTCGGGAAAGGGCAAGTTTTGAACCTTGATGGCGTTGGAGCTGATAAAAAAGCCGAAATCAAATTTGAAGTCGGAGGAATTAAAAAGTTATTGTTGCGATTTGCAAAACTAGATATTATTGGATAAAAAAGTTTAAACAAAAAATAAAATGGCACAATTCATAAAAATTTACCCGGATAACCCTAACGAAAAAGAAATAGCCAAAGTAGTTAAGACTTTAAAAGAAGGTGGTTTGATTATATATCCTACCGATACGGTTTATGGCCTTGGTTGCGATATTACAAATACAAAAGCCTTGGAGCGCATTGCTAAAATAAAAGGAGTAAAGCTTGAAAAAGCAAATTTCTCTTTTATTTGTCATGATTTGAGTAACTTATCGGATTATGTCAAGCAAATTGATACGGCTACTTTTAAAATATTAAAAAGAGCCTTACCTGGCCCTTATACTTTTATCTTACCTGGAAATAATAATTTGCCAAAGGAATTTAAAAAGAAAACAACCGTAGGTATTCGTGTTCCAGATAACTCTATTGCATTGGAAATTGTTAGCCAATTAGGAAATCCTATAGTTTCTACTTCGATTCATGATGATGATGATGTGATTGAATATACAACTGATCCAGAGCTTATATTTGAAAAATGGCAGAATCTGGTAGATATTGTTATTGATGGTGGCTATGGAGATAATGTAGGTTCTACTATTATTGATCTTTCGGACTATGAACCTAAAGTGATCAGGGAAGGAAAAGGAAGTTTGGATATTTTGTAAATGATCAAATATTTTATTAATTCATGGTTTAGTGGAATAATAAAATGAATCAAAGTTTAAAAAACAATACTATTCTTAATCAATATTTAATTGGTTATTAAAAAAATATTAAGGATACATGGAAGCAGGTCGATTGACCTGCTTTTTCTATTTATAAAAAAAAGCATAAAAAAAAACGTCCCGAATTTATCGGGACGTTTTTAGAATAAACTGTTAATGAATAACAACTAATTATTGTTTTTGTTTTTTCATTTCTTTTTCAATCATATCATAGAACTGATCGATTTTTGGTAATACCACAATACGAGTTCTTCTGTTGCGTGCTCTGTTTTCAGCAGAATCATTTGCTACTAAAGGAATGTAAGAACTTCTACCAGCAGCGATTAATTGTTCTGGTTTAACTCCTAATTGATTTGTCAATACACGGATTATAGAAGTAGAACGTTTTACACTTAAATCCCAGTTGTCAAGTAAAACTCCGCTTCCGTTCAAAGGAACATTATCAGTATGACCTTCTACCATACATTCAAAATCTGGTTTATCGTTTACTACTTTAGCTACTTTAGCTAAAACTCCTTTTGCTTTATCAGTAACGTCATAACTTCCTGTTTTGAATAATAATTTATCAGCGATTGAGATAAATACCACTCCTTTTTCTACGTTAATTTCGATATCTGGATCAGAAATTCCAACTGAACTTTTCAAACTAGAAACTAATGCTAATGTCACACTGTCTTTTCTGGTTAAAGCATCTTGAAGTCTAGAGATTTTTAAATCTTTTTCTTTTAAACTTTCTAAAGATTTTTCTAAGTTTTCAGCCCCTTTTGATGTTAACATTGTCAAATCTTTTGACACATTGATCAATCCTTGATTGTGCTCTTTTAATCCTGCAACAGTAGCTGAAAGTCCTGCTTTTTCTTCAAGACAAGAATTTAATTTTACAGTTGCGCTATTTAATAAATCTTGAGTTTCTTTATTACGAGCTTCTAAATCGGCATATTTTTTTTTAGAAACACATGAAGTTAAAAGTGCCAATACAGATAAGGCGATTACAATTTTTTTCATAAATTTAATGTTAGTGTGAATTACAAAGTTAGTTTTTAAAGATTAGATTTTGCAAATAAATAATGTTAAAATCAATTAACAAAAATCTTGCCACAAATTATATAGTAATTATAAACGATGCTTTTTACGTTATAGTATTTCGTTGATTGAGTTTTGTCTCTTTTTTTATAAGTGCTTGAAAATAAACTGTAAAATGAAAAGTGCGCTTTGAGTATTGCCCAAAAATGAGAGAATTTTCCCTTTGAAATAAATTGAATTCCAGCAATTCCATCCAAAATCATCCTTAAAATAAGCACTTTGTAGAGGCTTTCCTTGGGCAAATTTTTGGTAAGCATTAATAATGAATTTCTGAAATTAAGATAGGTTTTCTTAGGATTTCCTTGTTGTAAGGTGGCTCCACCCACATGATAAACCACCGATTTGTGGTTGTATTTTATTTTATAGCCTTTATTAAACGCGCGCCAGCACAAATCAATTTCTTCCTGATGGGCAAAAAATGTACCATCAAAACCTTTCAGTTCATTATAAACAGCACTTCGAATAAAAAAACAAGCCCCCGAAGCCCAGAATATTTCTCGGTTATCATTGTACTGACCGTTGTCTTTTTCAATTGTTTCAAAAATACGACCACGACAATAAGGATAACCATATTTATCTATAAAGCCACCGGCTGCTCCTGCATATTCAAAGTATTCTTTGTTTTTGAAATCTAATAATTTGGGTTGGATAATAGCCGTTTGTGGTTCGCTTTCAAAAGTTTCTATAATAGGTCGCAACCAGTTTTCGGTAACTTCGATATCGGAGTTAACAAGAGCAAAAATTTCGGCATCAATATACTTTAATGCCTCGTTATATCCTTCGGCAAAACCTAGATTACTGTCGTTTTGCACTATTTTAACTGTTGGAAAAAAAGCTTTCACATAAGAAACAGAATCATCTGTAGACGCATTATCGGCAACATAAATAGTAGCTTCCGGAGAAAACTGTATTATAGACTGCAAAAATTGTTCTAATAATTGAACGCCATTCCAATTAAGAATGACTACTGCTATTTTTTTCAAAAGAATTATTTAAGTTTATTATTAGCTTAATGTTTTATTTGTTTCCGGCATATTGCGGAAGTTCAACCAAGAATTGATATTTTTCATTCTCAAAATCCATTTGGCAAAAGTAATGATTCAATCCATTAGTTACCATCAAAAATTGTGCACTCAGAGTCATGTTATAACGGGCAATTTGGTCGAAAGTGGCTTGGGCTATTTTTATTTCGGGAGCCTTGCATTCGATCAAAACAAAAATAGAGCCATCAGGGTTAAAAACGACGACATCATATCTTTTTTTCAATCCATTGACTTTTAATGCTTTTTCGACATTGATCAAAGATTTAGGGTATTTTTTCTCTTCCAGTAAAAATTGAACAACATGCTGACGAACCCATTCTTCAGGCGTGAGAATTATAAATTTTTTCCTGATTTCATCAAAAATAGACACTTTATTTTCGCTATTTTTGAAACGGAAAACATAAGAAGGAAAATTAAGTTGTTGCATAAAGCAAAACTATAACCAAATGAACGAATAACCAAATTATCAAATTAACTTATTTTGGACGAAGTCATAAAAATTGTAAACGATATTAAGGGTGGAAATATTCAACCCATTTATTTTTTGATGGGAGAAGAGCCCTATTATATTGATAAATTATCAGATTACATCGAAAAAAATATATTGTCAGAAGAAGAAAAGGGTTTCAATCAAACGGTTTTGTACGGTAGGGATGTGACAATAGAAGATATCGTTTCGACAGCCAAACGTTACCCAATGATGGCGGAACGTCAGGTGGTCATCGTAAAAGAAGCTCAGGAATTAAGCCGAACCATTGATAAACTAGAAAGTTATGCCGAAAATCCAATGGCAACGACCGTTTTGGTTATTTGTTATAAGTATAAAACTTTAGATAAGCGCAAAAAAACAACCAAATTACTGGCTAAAACAGGGGTGGTTTATGAAAGCAAAAAGTTATATGAAAACCAAGTTGGTGACTGGATAAAACGTGTTTTGTCAGGTAAAAAATATGCCATTGAACCTAAAGCCGCCGCAATGCTGGTTGAGTTTTTGGGAACCAATTTGAGTAAGATCAATAACGAACTAGAAAAACTACAGATTATTTTACCCAAAGGAAGTACCATAACTCCAAAAGATATTGAAGAAAATATCGGTTTTAGCAAAGATTTCAATGTTTTTGAATTGAGAAAAGCAATCGGGGAACGCAATCAACTTAAAGCTTATACCATTGCCGAAAATTTCGCTAACAATCCGAAAGAAAATCCAATGGTGGTTACCACAAGTTTGGTTTTTGGTTTTTTCGTGCAGTTACTCAAATACCATGGGCTGAAAGACAAAAACCCAAAAAATGTTGCTGCCGTAATAGGAGTAAATCCTTTTTTCTTGAAAGAATACGATGTTGCTCTAAAGAATTATCCGATGCGGAAAGTGAGTCAAATCGTAGCTTCTTTAAGAGAAATTGATATCAAAAGCAAAGGGGTAGGAGCAAATGCAATGTCAAATGCTGACTTATTAAGAGAAATGCTCTATAATATCTTTAATTAGCCGTTAAAATTGACGATATTTGCATTTTTAAATTATACCACAACTATGGGAATGAATAAGAATACTATCTTAGGATGGGCAACTTTAATAATGATACTGATGGGATTGCTCCTAATCGGTCTTGGCGCTTTTAGATACAGCGAAGTTTCTGGTTGGGGATTTGCTGCCGTGGGTGTTGGATTCTTGGCAATTGCCTGGGTTTTCAGCTCACTAAAAGGAAGAGTATAAATCATGTTTTGAATGTTGTCTTGAATCAGAATGGACGAATAGGCAAAGTAATTTTAAATTTTAAATAAGAAAAAATGTCAGACGATAAAAAAGTAATTTTCTCAATGCAAAAATTGAGTAAAACCTACCAAGGAGCAGACAAACCAGTTTTGAAAAATATTTATTTGAGTTTCTTTTACGGAGCTAAAATTGGTATTCTAGGTTTAAATGGTTCAGGTAAATCTTCTCTGTTAAAGATTATTGCAGGAGTTGATAAAAACTATCAAGGAGATGTTGTTTTTCAACCAGGATATACAGTAGGTTATTTAGAACAAGAACCAATTTTGGATGATTCTAAAACTGTTTTAGAAATTGTTCAAGAAGGTGCTGCAGAAACTATGGCTGTTTTGGCAGAATACAATCAGATTAACGATTTATTTGGTCTTGAAGAAAATTATTCAGATCCAGATAAAATGGATAAATTGATGGATCGCCAAGCGGCTTTACAAGACAAAATTGATGCTCTTGGTGCTTGGGAAATTGATACCAAATTAGAAATTGCAATGGATGCTTTGCGTACGCCGGATGGTGATACGCCTATCAAAAACCTTTCAGGTGGAGAGCGTCGTCGTGTAGCCTTATGTCGTTTGTTGTTGCAACAACCGGATGTTTTGCTTTTGGATGAGCCTACCAACCACTTGGATGCAGAATCTGTTCTTTGGTTAGAACAACATTTAGCACAATATTCAGGAACTGTAATTGCGGTAACGCACGATAGGTATTTCTTGGATAATGTTGCGGGTTGGATTTTGGAATTAGATAGAGGAGAAGGTATTCCATGGAAAGGAAATTATTCTTCTTGGTTGGATCAAAAATCAAGCAGAATGGCATTGGAAGAAAAAGTAGCTTCTAAACGTCGTAAAAACTTAGAGCGTGAGTTGGACTGGGTTCGTCAAGGAGCAAAAGGTCGTCAAACCAAACAAAAAGCACGTTTACAGAATTACGATAAATTATTGAACGAAGACCAAAAACAATTGGATGAAAACTTGGAGATCTACATTCCAAATGGTCCACGTTTGGGTACTAATGTTATCGAAGCAAAAAATGTAGCCAAAGCTTTTGGAGATAAATTATTATACGACAACTTAAATTTTACTTTGCCACAAGCTGGAATTGTTGGGATTATTGGGCCAAACGGTGCTGGTAAATCTACCATTTTTAAAATGATTATGGGGGAGCAAAAAACAGACAGCGGAGAATTCTCTGTTGGTGAAACTGTAAAAATCGCTTACGTAGATCAATCGCACTCTAATATCGATCCGAATAAATCAATCTGGGAAAACTTCGCAGACGGACAGGAATTGATTATGATGGGTGGAAAACAAGTGAATTCAAGAGCTTATTTGTCTCGTTTCAACTTTGGTGGAGGAGAGCAAAACAAAAAAGTTTCGGCACTTTCAGGTGGAGAACGTAACCGTTTGCATCTTGCGATGACTTTAAAAGAAGAAGGAAACGTATTGTTGCTGGATGAGCCTACGAATGACTTGGACGTTAACACACTTCGTGCTTTGGAAGAAGGATTGGAGAATTTTGCAGGTTGCGCCGTGGTAATTTCGCACGACAGATGGTTCTTGGATAGAATTTGTACGCACATTCTAGCTTTCGAAGGTGATTCTGAAGTGTATTATTTCGAAGGTGGTTTCACTGAATATGAAGAAAACAAAAAGAAACGTTTAGGTGGTGATTTAACTCCAAAACGTTTGAAATATAGAAAATTAATCAGAAACTAATTTTTAGTTTTTGTTGCAAAAAAAGAGGATGTCAAGCGGCATCCTCTTTTTTTATTTCTTTTTTTTGTCATTGTTCATCATAAGTAAAACTGCAGCTACTAATCCTATTACGACCAAACCGAAGACAAAAACAATAATTATTGAACCATTATCCCAATTGTAAAGTGCTATATTTTTCATATCTATAAATTTTAGAATATCAAAAATAGAAATTTCATTAGGTGTATAACATGATAAAAATCAGTAAATCTACTTATTATAAAAATTTTGATTTTAATTCGGCAGCTGGAATCATGCATTGTTCTTTTTTGCCGTACCATTGGTATCGGTTCTTGGCAATATGGTCGTAAATGAAATTTAAGAATCCAGTTGGTAAAATCTTGAAAAAAGCTAATAAAGAATAGAAGGACCCAAGATCTGTGGCAATTTCTAAAACTGCTTCTGATTTGTAATAATAAGAAATCCCGGGTTCGTAAAGTACAATGCTATCGATGTTTTCCGAATCAATTCCGATATGTTTGAGAATTTCCTGACCTAACTCAGATTGCAAAGAAACAAATCTAAAAAGGTCTTTTTTATCCTGTTTAATGATTAATTGCACCGCCGAATCACACAAATTGCAAATGCCGTCAAAGAGGATTATTTTTTTGTCTTTAGGGAAATCAAGCATTTTTTTAGTTTTAGTCATTACGAGGCACGAAGTAATCGCATTTAGTTTCTCAAGTTGAGTCTGTGCTAGCGTGATTGCTTCGTGCCTCGCAAAGACGCTACCGACTGAACACTGTAATCTGAATACTGATTTACTTCTTCTTTACAGCTTCCACGAGTTCCAATTCATCCAAACTTACTTTTGAAGTAAATATACCATAATTAACTGTGGCTTTATTCTTCTCAATTGCGTCAATGCTTCCTACAGCTTTACCATCAAGCATTCGTACACGATCACCAACTTTTAAAATATGCTTTGGTTTTTCGATAATAGGTTTTAGTTTTTTCTCTTTCTTTTCTTTTCTGATTTCTTCCACCTGCACCGTTACTTCGGCGATAACTTCTTTTTTCTTTTCGATTATGGCTTTACTTTCTTTTGGAGTGGCTTTTTTTCGCTTTGAATTTTCGATTTCTATAATTTTCAAAAATTCACCAATGAGATCTTTTTTGCTCTTGTTGTTGAAATATTTCTCGGCGATGTCTTCAATCTTTTGACCTATATAAATCGTTTTTTGGTTGCTATCGTACAATTCCTGATAGCTTTCCAATTTTTGCTTGATTTTGACATTAATGTTTTCCATTTTTTTGCCTTCCTCTCGCGCTTTGCTTTCTTCTTCTTTTAGTGTTTGCGATGTTTTTTCCATCTTTGAACGCTCTTTTTGAAGAGTAGCAATCGTCTTATCAAAACGTACTTTCCCAACTTCAATCTTCTTTTTGGCGCGGTTGATCAGGCTGAATGGAATTCCGTTTTTCAAAGCCACCTCAAAGGTAAAAGAACTTCCTGCTTGTCCCAAAACCAATTTGTACATGGGCTCCAATGATTTTTCATCAAACAACATATTGGCATTAGTGGCAAAAGGCAGTTCGTTAGCCAGAATCTTTAAATTTGAATAATGGGTAGTTATAATTCCAAAAGCTTCTCGATGATAGAATTCTTCGAGGAAAATTTCGGCTAGAGCGCCACCTAATTCGGGATCAGAACCAGTACCAAATTCATCAATCAGGAACATCGTTTTGCGATTGCACTTCTTTAAAAAGTAGTTCATGTTCTTTAAACGGTAACTATAAGTACTAAGATGATTTTCAATGGATTGATTGTCTCCGATATCTGTTAATATCCTGTCGAATAAAAAAGTTTCGGAACGTTCGTGAACGGGAATCAACATTCCGGATTGCAACATTAATTGCAGTAAACCAACTGTTTTTAGTGAAATGGTTTTTCCACCGGCATTAGGACCTGAAATCACAATAATTCGATTTTCTTGACCTAGTTCAATGGTTTGCGGATGCGTTATTTCGTTTTTCTGTTTGTTGTTCAAATACAAAATAGGATGATAGGCATCTCTAAAATAAAGGCGTCTTTCTTCGGTAATTGTTGGTAAAATTCCGTTGATACGATCCGCATATTTGGCTTTAGCAGCAATAACATCAATATCGCTCAGGAAATCTTGGTATTGAATCAAAAGCGGTAAAAATGGACGAATAGCATTTGATAACTGCTTTAAAATTCGGGTAATTTCCTCTTTTTCTTCATATTCTAAATTACTTAGTTCACGGGAATATCTTAAAGTCGCTTCGGGCTCAATATAGGCGATACTTCCTGTTTTTGAACTTCCTAATATAGTACCTTTTACCTTACGACGATACATAGCCAGAACGGCCAAAACACGACGGTTTTGCACAAAACTTTCTTTGATATCGTCTAAATATCCAAGGCTGTTGTATTGGGTTAATGCCACGCCAAAACTTTGGTTGACTTTACCACGAACCAAATTCATGTCGCGACGAATACTTAATAATGCGGGCGAAGCATTGTCTTTTATTTCTCCATATTTATCGACTATGGCATCGACTAAAGTAATGATTTCCTTTGTTAATTCGACCTGAGAAGCCCTCGCATTCAAGTGTGGATAATAATCATCAAATTTCTTCAAAAAATTCAATAAAAAATTAACTGTGGCCGATAATGTTGCAATTTTTCTAAAACTGCCCACTTCAAGAAAACTATCCTCGATAGCAAGGAATTTAATTTCATGAGTTATAGCATCGAAACCATGGTTAGGAATCGCATTGTTATTTTGGAATGAAGAAACATATTCAGAAGTCTGCATCAAGGCTTGCATCAGGCTTTCTTTGTCTCTAAAAGGAGTTATTTCTAATGCCTTTTCTTTTCCGATATCGGTATTGCATATTGCCGAAATGGTTTCGAGAACGGTTGGAAATTGTAAGTCTTGTAAGGTTTTTTCGGTAATGGATATCATTTTATATAGTAAGATCTAAAGTCTCAAAGTTACAAAGTTTCAGAGTAAAATGGGTTACTTTTTTGTGTACTTTGCGAAAAACTTTGCGAACTTTGCGGTTAAAAATATTTTATGCAAATCAATCTTGATCCGGAATGGCAATCTATTTTAGCTGACGAAATCCAGAAACCTTATTTTGAGGAATTAATGGAGACGGTAGACGAAGAATATAAAAATCAGACTTGTTATCCGCCGAAAGAATTAATTTTTGCCGCTTTTAATTATTGCAGTTTTAATAATTTAAAAGTGGTTATCATCGGACAAGATCCTTATCACGGAAAAGGAGAGGCTAATGGCTTGGCTTTTTCTGTAAACAATGATGTCAGGATTCCGCCTTCGCTTCGCAATATTTTCAGAGAAATGACCGATGATTTAGGAACTATTTTTATGCCAACTTCGGGTAATTTAGAAGCTTGGGCAAGGCAGGGTGTTTTGCTTTTGAATGCCAGCTTAACCGTAAGAGAAGACAATCCCAATAGTCACAAACATTTAAAATGGAATCTTTTTACCGATGCGGTTATCCAGAAAATTTCCGATGGAAAAGAGCAAGTGGTGTTTTTGCTTTGGGGTAATTTTGCCCATAAAAAAGGACTTAAAATAGACCGAAACAAACATTTAGTTTTAGAGTCAGGACATCCGTCGCCGATGAGTGCCAACCAAGGAAAGTGGTTTGGAAATAAACATTTCAGTAAAACTAATTTGTATTTGAAAGCCAATCACAAAACAGAAATTAACTGGTTTTCGTAACCTACTTTAACCATATAAAAAATTAAATTTTTCTTATATGGTTAAAAAGGTTTTGAGAAAATTATTCCTTTATAATATCCTCTAAAATTGCTTTGTCTGAACGATTACTTATTTTAAGGATAATTTTTTGATTTTTTAGCGTCTTACCTTCAATGACGTACAATTTTGCTTTATTGAATTCGGTATTGCTTTTGTCAAAATCAACATCTCCGTATTCTAGAGTGTTTTTGATATCGATGGTATCAATCCATTTTTCGGCTAATATTTGAGAAGCTTTTTCAGAATATTCAAAAGGTTTGTTTCTTAAATCATTCAAAACTCTGGCATTTGGGAAATAATTACAGCGAGTGTCCTTACCGCTAAAAACCATTGCAACAAAAAACAGACCTATTACCAATCCTACCAAATAGTAGGCAAAACGATGTGCAAATTTCATGTGTTATTTTTTTGGGCAAAGGTAATTGAAAGATCCTTTAAAAAACAATTAAATTGATGTCGTTATTGGGTAAATCAAACCAATCTCCAATCGCTTTATTGGTTAGGATGCCATGGTAAAGATAAACTCCATTTTTTAAACTCATATCACATCGGATGGCACTTTCGATGCCACCATCATTTGCAATTTGCATTAAATAGGGAGTGATGATATTACTGATAGACAGTGAGGCTGTTTTAGAGTAACGCGAAGGGATATTGGGTACGCAATAATGCAATACATCATTTTTGATGAAAGTAGGTTTCTCATGAGAAGTAACCTCTGAAGTTTCAAAACAACCTCCGGTATCAATACTGACATCAACGATTACGGCTCCTTTTTTCATGTTTTCCACCATCGTTTCCGAAACTACAATCGGGCAACGTTCTATTCCTCGCATTGCTCCAATAGCTACATCGCAACGTCTCAGTGCCTTCAACAAGGATTTTGGTTGAATTGTTGATGTGAAAATTCGTTGGTTTAAGTTGTTTTGTAAACGCCTTAGCTTGGTGATAGAATTGTCAAAAACTTTTATGTTGGCTCCAAGGCCTATGGCTGTTTTTGCCGCAAATTCGCCCACAGTTCCAGCTCCAATGATAACCACTTCTGTTGGTGGTACTCCGGTAATGTTTCCAAATAACAACCCTTTCCCGAATTCATTGGTAATCATCAGCTCAGCAGCAATCAAGACAGATGCCGTACCAGCAATTTCACTTGAGGAACGCACCGCTGGATAGGTTCCATCAGGATCCTTGATGTATTCGAAAGCAAGGGCTGTGATTTTCTTTTTGGTTAAGGCCTCAAAATAGGTTTTTTTCTTTGTTTTTAATTGAATCGAAGAAATCAGAATAGCTTGATTGTTCATCATTTCAATTTCCTCAAGAGTGGGAGCACCCACTTTTAAAATCATCGGACAGCTAAAAACCTTACGGGTATCACTGGTTACCTCGGCACCAGCATCACTGTATTCTTTGTCTGAATAACTGGAGCTAACTCCCGCGCCGGCTTCAATCATTACGCGATGTCCATGATAGGTCAAGGAGTTTACGGCATCTGGAGTAAGACAAATACGTCGTTCCTGATAGCTCGTTTCACTTGGAATACCTATGAAAAGTTCGCTTTTTTGTCTTTTTACCTCTAGTTTTTCTTCTTGGGGTAACAACTGTGATTTAGTGAATGGAGTTATTGCTATTGACATTGTAATGATGATAATAAGAAGTAAATTTACGTAAAAAGATTAAAGAACAGCATTTTCTACCCCTAGAAATACTGGTATTAAATTATTTAGGATCAAAAAATATTTTTTCCATTTTAATATCGGCTCTCTCATAAATACCTTCATCCAAGGTTATTTCCGAAAAACCAAATTTCTCATACAAATGGATGGCAGGTTTTAAGCTTTTATTGGAATACAAAATAAGTTTTGGAATCTGTTCTTTTTCTGCCACTTCCATACAATGTTGAAGTAGCTTTTTTCCAATTCCCAAGCCTTGAACTTCATCTGTAACAGCCATTTTGCTTAATTCAAACGCACTGTCGTCTATTTTTATTAAAGAAACAGTACCTACGATTGCATTCTGGTATTGGGCGTAGAAAATCATTCCACCTTTGTCTATGATTTCTTCCTGCGGATTGGAAAGTACTTTTTCATCATTGGGCTCAACTCTGAAATATTTTTTAAGCCATTCTATATTCAAGGTTTTTATTGGCTCTTTTAAATCAGGTGAAAAAGAGATAATCGAAACCGTATTTTCTAAATTCATAATAATCTTAGTATTTATCTAACTTAATTCTAAAAGGCGTTTTCCATCAGGAAGAACCTTGATCGAAATGATCGAATGCGTTTCAGGAATTAGGTTTGGGATGTTTTCGGCCCATTCAATAAAACACCAATTTCCCGAATATAAATAATCATCAACGCCCATGTCTAGCGCTTCAATTTCATTTTTCAATCTGTAAAAATCAAAATGATAAACTATCTGATTTGAAGTGGTTTGATATTCATTAACTAAAGAAAAAGTTGGGCTGCTTGTTGTCTCGCTAACACCCAAGGTTTTACAAAGTTGTTTTATAAATGTGGTTTTTCCGGCTCCCATTTCTCCGTGAAAAAGAATCACTTTGTTTGGGTTTTCCGCAACTACTTGCTGCGCTACATTTTCTATTTCATCTAATGAAAAAGTAATCTCCATATTTTTTGTTTTATTAGTGAGAAGTGAATCGAAAAAATATTCACTTCTCACTATTCGCATTTCACTATTTATTTCGGGCTAAAAATCAAACAGGGAATAATCATTTCTTCGAGTGAAATTCCACCATGCTGATATGTATTCTTATAATAACTCACATAATGATTGTAGTTATTGACATAAGCCAAAAACAAATCATTTTTTGCAAAAATATAAGAACTGCTCATATTTATGGCAGGTAAACCAATCTTTTTTGGTTCTTTTACAGCATAAACATCTTTGTGCTCATAGGTCAGACTTCGGCCAGTTTTGTAACGCAAGTTGAGGCTGGTATTTTTATCGCCCACGACTTTTGAAGGGTTTTTTACATTTATTGTACCGTGGTCCGTGGTTAAAATCAGTTTAAAACCCAGTTTTTGAGCTTGTTGAATAATCTCCAATAAAGGCGAATTCTTAAACCAACTCAAAGTCAGCGAGCGATAGGCTTTATCGTCTGAGGCAAGTTCTTTTACTACATCCATCTCGGTTTTGGCATGCGAGAGCATGTCTACAAAATTATAAACTACCGTTACCAAATCATTATTTTTGAGAGCCTTGAAGTTTTCAACCAGTTTTTTCCCGCCGGCAAGATTGGTAATTTTAAAATAATCTTCTTTAATATTGAGTCCCAATCGTTTCAATTGAGCCGACAAAAACTCCGCCTCGTACAAGTTTTTTCCGCCTTCTTCGGGATCGTTTTTCCAATATTGAGGAAACTGCTTTTCCATTTCAAGAGGTAGCAAACCTGAGAAAATCGCATTTCGAGCATATTGGGTGGCCGTAGGCAAAATAGAGTAGTAGGGAACCTCTTTTTCCAGTTTATAATAATTGGCAACTACGCTTTCAAAAGCTTTCCATTGGTCGTAACGCAGGTTATCGATGACTACAAATAAAATAGGTTTGTCTTTTTTTGTAATTTCCGGAACCACCAATTCTCGGAATAAGGTGTGCGATTGAATGGGTTTATCTGCTTTTGGGGCAAACCAACTCTCGTAATTGCGCTCTATAAATTTTCCAAACTGCGAATTGGCCTCGGTTTTTTGGGATTCCAGAATTTCGATCATTCCTTGGTCGTTGATGTTTTCGAGTTTCAATTCCCAAAAAATCAGTTTTTTATACAATTCAATCCAGTCTTCATAGGAATTCACCATAGCCATATCCATAGCAATTTTGCGGAATTCTTTCTGGTAATCTAAGGTGGTTTTTTGCGAAACTAGTCTGGAATTATCCAAGTTTTTTTTCAAACTCAACAAAATCTGGTTTGGATTTACCGGTTTAATCAGGTAATCGGCAATTTTAGAGCCTATGGCTTCTTCCATAATGTATTCCTCTTCACTTTTGGTAATCATAATCATCGGAATTGAGGATTTTTTTTCCTTCATTTCCGATAATGTTTCCAATCCGCTCATTCCGGGCATATTTTCATCCAAGAAAACAATATCGAAATTCTCATTTTCAAAAATATCAATCGCATCACGCCCGTTATTACAGGTGGTCACGCTGTAATTTTTCTTTTCCAAAAACAAAATGTGTGGTTTCAAATAGTCTATCTCATCATCAACCCAAAGTATTTTTATCTTATCCATATATTTGTATCAATAGAATTTAAATTTAGTAAATCATTCTGCCAATTTACATTTTTTTGAGGCGTTAGCTTGCTAATATTATGATAAAATTTCCTGATAAATAGTATTGAAAACAGAAATTTACTCCATAAAATTAAGATACTTGCTTTAAAAAATATTCAAAAA
The DNA here is from genome assembly GCF_047344965.1 of Flavobacterium sp. W1B. Lineage (NCBI taxonomy): Bacteria > Pseudomonadati > Bacteroidota > Flavobacteriia > Flavobacteriales > Flavobacteriaceae > Flavobacterium > Flavobacterium sp. W1B. The sequence continues at coordinate 2,673,390 of NZ_CP178845.1, read as the reverse complement.
ATATAAAATTTAATTTCGATTAATTTTATTGTAAAATAACGCATAATAATCTGTTTTACAAATTGTTATGTTTAAATAGATGATTTTATTTTGTAACTTGTAATGACAATTGCTAACTCCGTTTTATCAGTAATGTTTTGGTCGAATTCGGGATAAAAACTGATGAAATTCAAGTTGCGTATTAAAATTAACCTCTTAAAAATGACTCCCAATCTGTAACCTAATTTTTATTTTAATATTCTACTAATCTTAAATATTTAGAAAATGAGAACAGTTATTTTATTTTTAGCAGTTACCCTAACGGTAGCTTTTAATGGGAATCTTTTGGCTCAGCACAAACAAGAGATGAAAAAAAGTCATATGAATATGGCGGAAAAATCCATGAGATCTCCGGCTTTTGATTTGAAAACAAACATGCGTCAATTGTGGGAAGAACATGTTATTTGGACACGAAATGTTATTATGTGTCTTGTTGATAATACTCCGGGTAAAAATCAGGCGGTGAAACGTTTACTCAAAAACCAAGATGATATTGGCAATGCAATAAAGCCTTATTATGGTGAAGCAGCCGGGAAAAAATTGACCGATTTGCTTTATCCTCACATCAAAATTGCTGCCGAAGTAGTAAATGCAGCCAAAGCTGGAAATTCGGTGGCGCTTGATAAAGCAAATAAAAGATGGTATGCTAATGCCGATGAAATTGCTGAGTTTTTGAGTAAAGCAAATCCTAATTGGAAGTTGAAGGACATGAAAGAAATGATGCATGATCATCTTAAATTAACTACTGAGGAAGCCCTAAAACGCATCAAAAAAGATTATGATGGTGACGTAAAGGCATTTGATTTAGTGCATTTTGAAATCCTGAAAATGTCAGACATGCTTGCTGAAGGAATCGTAATGCAGTTTCCTGCTAAGTTTAAGATGGAAGCGAAGAAATAAATTCAGTTCATTAATGAAATACGAATCCGTTTTGTAAAACCAAAACGGATTTTTTTATGGGAAATTGATAAAATTTTTTTGTAAGAAAATTTGTTAATATATAATTATGGATTGAATGTTTTGTAGTTTTTTTTTATAAATTGTGTGCGGTTTAAAATAATGGCATTACACTGCATTTATGAAAGGTGGATTAAATAAATTAGAATTATGAATCAAAGTACAATAATTGTCAGAATGTCTAAGAGCGGTAGTATTTATAATAAAAAGAACAACTATTTGGTAAAGCTAATTGGATGTAAAGATTATGAAATAAATTATCTCAATAATAGGAAAGAATACAATCTTTTGCCAGGAAAATATCAAATTAAAATAGGAAATGAAGCCTCTTTTCAAATAAAAGATATTGAGCTTAAAAATGGCGAAACAAAAAAACTAACGATTAATCCAAGTATTACTTATAATTTAGGGAAAGGAATGATGATTGGATTTGCTGTAACGGCATTAATTGTTCAATTCTTGATCCTCAAAAAAATATCTATTCCATTGATGATGATACCGTTTATTCCTTTATTTTTGGTTAGGAAAAAGCATTTTGCGGATAGTTTTACAATTTCGATAAATTAAAATTATATCTATATGAAAAAAATCATTGTCATTTTATTGCTATTTGTTTCGGGAATTACTTTTGCTCAAAGTTTTAATAAAACTAAACTGGACAGCTTGTTTCAGATTTTGGAAGCCAAAGATAAGTTTATGGGAAGCGTTGCTGTTTCCGAAAATGGTAAGTTAATTTATACCAAGTCAATAGGCAAGGATGTTGTTGAAAGTAATAAAAAAACAAGCAACTTGACCAAATATAGAGTTGGTTCAATTTCTAAAATGTTTACTTCGGTTTTGTTATTTAAGGCAATCGAAGAAAAGAAATTAAGCCTAAACCAAACCATTGAAAGCTATTTTCCTGCGATTGAAAATGCTAATAAAATTACTATTGGGAATTTATTGAACCATAGAAGCGGGATTCATAATTTTACCAGTGATCCTGAATATTCTAAATACAGCTCAGAACCCAAAAGTTCTAAAGAAATGATTGCAATAATTGCTAAAAGGAAAAGTGATTTTGAACCCAATACTAAAGCAGAATACAGCAATTCTAATTATGTTCTTTTGAGCTATATTCTTGAACAAACCTATAAAAAGAGCTATAAAGAATTAGTACAATCAAAAATTGTAAAGCCATTAGGTTTAAAAAACACTTATTTAGGAAGTAAAATAAATACTGAAACCAACGAATGTTTTTCATACAGTTTTGCGGATAAATGGAATAAAGAAACCGAAACGGATATGTCAATTCCTATAGGAGCCGGCGCTATGGTTTCGAACCCGACCGATTTAGTTCAATTTATTGAAAGTTTGTTTTCAGGAAAATTGATTTCTAAGGCATCATTGGAACAAATGAAAACAATGCAGGATAATTATGGAATGGGAATTTTTCAGGTTCCTTTTTATGATAAAATTGGATTTGGTCACACAGGAGGAATTGACGGATTTCGTTCAGCATTGTCTTATTTTCCTGAAAGCAAGCTTAGTGTTGCCATAACATCAAATGGGATGATCTATCCCAACAATGATATTGTTATTGCTCTTTTATCTGCTTATTACAATAGAGAGTTTAAAAACCCTACGTTTGAAGTGATAAAGCTAAAATCAGAAGATTTAGATACTTATTTAGGAGAATATGCTAGTCCTGATTTTCCTTTAAAGATTGCTATTACGAAAGACAATACCAAATTAATGGCTCAAGCAACTGGTCAATCAGCTTTTCCTCTAGAAGCAACTGAAAAAGATAAGTTTGAATTTAGAATGGCTGGAATAAAGTTAGAATTTAATCCAAAAGTAAATCAAATGACCATTATTCAAGGCGGAAGAACAAATATATTAACAAAGAAGTAATTCCAATAAAATAAATAACAGTAAACAATTTTTTATGAAAATGTCAAAAACGATATATCTAGTATTAGCGATATTCTTTTTTCTTTCTTTTATCCAATCCTTATTTGATAAAGGAGCAACACACAAACTATTCTTTTGGGAGGTTGATATTTGGCTTTATAGATTGTTCCGATTGGCAATAGCGGTACTATTTATGAAAAGCTATTTAGACATGAAAAAAGCTGAAAAGATAGCCGAGAAATAAAAGCTGTAAAATTCATGGCTTGTCAGGATTGAATTTTAAAAACATCCCTAAAAAAAAGCCACTAAGTAAAAATACTCAGTGGCTTTCGAACCTAATCAACCAAATTTAATTCTACTACAAGAACTAAGCTATTGCCATCCGCCACCAAGGGCTCTGTATAATTGAATTATGGCATTGTATTGTTGGAATTTATTGTCTACTAGACTCAATTCAGCGTTTAAAGCATCATTTTTAGATGTTAAAACTTCTAGGTAATTCGCTAAACCATAGGTCAATAATTCATCTGAAAAATCGGCTGCTTTTTTAAGTGCATCCACTTGTTTTTCGCGAACATTGATTTTATACGTTTCGTTATTGTATTGCGCTAACGCATCCGAAACTTCTTTACCGGCAGTAAGCAAGGATTGCTCAAATTGTAAATAAGCTTTTTCTTGATTGGCTTTGGCTATTTCATATTTGGTTTTAACTTGTCTTTGATTAAATATCGGCTGAGTTAAACCCGTGATGATATTAGCAAAAAGCGAATTGGCACTAAACCACTCTTTTAGATCAATACTTTGAAGTCCGCCTGTAGCTGTAACTTTTAATGAGGGATAAAAACCACTTTTGGCAACATTGGTCATTTCAAAATTAGTGATCAAATTGTATTCAGCCGCAACAACATCAGGTCTGTTTCTCAATAAATTAGCAGGAACTCCAAGTGTTATACTCGGTTGCATTGTTTGAGATTCAAAAGTACTGCGCTCAATCTTAGCCGAAGGCTCACCTAAGAGAATACTCATCGTGTTTTCTAAGAAAATAATGTTGTTCTTTAAGTCGGCAATAATAATCTCGGTAGCATACTTCTGAGCTTCAGTTTGCTTAACACCAACTTCGGTAACATTTCCGGCATTTTTCAAGGCTGAAATAGTTTCGATGCTTTTATTTCTATTAATCAAAGTTTTTTCGGCTACTTTTATTTGAGCATCTACCGAAAGCAATTGGTAATAAGTGGAAGCAATAGAGGCAATCAACTGCGTTTTTATTGCTTGATTTACCGCAGTTGTTTGTAAATAGGCGGCATTGGTAGCGCGCTTATTACTTCTCATTTTACCCCAAATATCAGCTTCCCAGGACAAGGAACCCGTTAATTGGTATTGATCCGTGCTTCTGTTTTGCACAATGGCTCCAAACTGGCTGTTTTTAGACAATTCATTATGCGTCCAATCAGTTCCAGCAGAAAGAGTAGGGAAGTAGCCTGCTTTTCCTTGTTTCATAGTTGCTTGTGCTGCAACCAGATTTTGCATTGCAATTCGGATATCCAAATTCTTTTGCAATCCTTTTTTGATGTGAGCCTGCAAGATCGGATCTGTAAAAAGCTTGTCCCAAGATACATTTCCTAATGAAGCAGTGTCCGTAGCCACTACTTCATTTCGGTATAAATTTTCTGTTTTTAACTCCGGACGCTTGTAGTCTTTGGCAACAAAACACGATTGCATTAGTGTTGCTGTTATGCCTAATAGTGCGACTCTGTATATTTTATTTTTCATTTTCTTCGTCTAAAGGTAATACGTCAACTTCTTTATTTTCAAATGGTTTTCCGGAAATTTTTTCCTGTAATCCTTGGAATATCACAAACAAGATTGGAATTACAAACACTCCAAAAATGGTTCCTACTAACATTCCTCCGACAGCTCCCATACCTATAGAACGGTTTCCGACAGCTCCAACTCCTGATGCTAACGCCAAAGGCAATAATCCGAAGATAAAGGCTAATGATGTCATTAAAATAGGACGTAAACGCGCTTTTGATCCTTCAATAGCAGCTTCTGTAAGATCCATTCCGTGTCGTCGCCTTTGTATGGCAAATTCTACAATCAGAATGGCATTTTTGGCCAGTAGTCCTATCAGCATTATCAAGGCGACTTGGAAATAGATATTGTTTTCTAATCCTGCCAATTTCACAAAACCAATTGCTCCGGCAATACCCACAGGTAATGAAAGTAATACCGAAAGTGGTACTAAATAGCTTTCATATTGGGCACTTAGCAAGAAATAAACAAATATTAAACTCAATAAAAACACTCCAATTGCCTGATTACCCGCTAAAATTTCTTCACGAGTCATTCCAGAAAATTCATAGGTATAGCTTTTTGGTAAATGCTGGGCGGCCACTTCTTGAATGGCTTTAATTGCATCACCAGAACTGTAGCCTGGTTTTGCTTTACCATTGACATTTACTGCTTTTAGCATGTTGAATCGAGCCACTGCTTCAGGACCATAAATTCTTTTGAAATCAACAAATTGGCTTATTCCAACCTTTTGTCCCGAGGCATTTTTAACATAAATAGAATTGATTGATTCTAGATTTTCACGATCTGATGCTTTGGCTTGAATCATTACACGGTATTGCTTTCCGAATTTGTTGAAATCCGTGGTGTACAATCCTCCATAATAACCCTGCATCGTATTGAAAATGTCCGTTACAGAAACTCCGGCATCTTTGGCTCTTTCCACATTAATATCCATTTGGTATTGAGGGAAAGAAGGGTTGAAGTTGGTAATAGCATATTGAATTTCGGGTCTTTTCATTAATTCCCCTAAAAATTCATTACTCACTTTACTCACCGTAGCCCAGTCATCGTCTCCTTTGTCTTGAATTTTTAGTTCGAAACCATCAGCTGATCCAAAACCTTGCACACTTGGAGGTGTAAAGAATAATGCTTTGGCATCTTTAAAATGGGCAGTTCGACCAAATAATTCACCAACTACTGCATCAACTGATTGGTTGGCTCCTTTACGATCTTTCCAGTCTTTAAGTTTAATAACCGTAAAGGCATAAGAACCTCCACTTACGCTATTTAGTAAACTAAAACCTACTACACTCATTCTTGCTTCAACAATATCCATTGAGGCTAAAATAGAATCCAATTCATTGACTGCTTTTTGTGTTTTCTCTAGAGTTGTCCCTGGAGGAAGCGTCAAGTCGGCCATGATAATTCCTCTATCCTCATTAGGAATAAATCCTGAAGGGGTTGTTTGAAACAAAAAGATAGTAATACCCGAAAAAACCAATAAACCAGTAATCGCAATCCATTTTTTTCTGGCTAAGAATCCTAAAGATTTCACGTATTTATTATTCATTCGATCAAAACTAGCGTTGAAAGCAATGAAGAATTTGTCTTTAAAGTTTTTATTACGGTGATCCGAATCATGGTGTGGCTTCAAAAACAAGGCACATAGAGCAGGACTTAATGTCAAGGCATTTACTGCCGAAATCAAAATGGCAATAGCTAGTGTTATTGCAAACTGTTGGTAAAATACTCCCGAAGGACCACTCAAGAAGGATACCGGAATAAATACCGCAGCCATTACTAAGGTGATAGAAATAATCGCTCCTGTGATTTCGCTCATCGCTGACATAGTAGCTTCTTTCCCTGATTTTGCTCCCTCATCGAGCTTGGCATGCACCGCCTCGACGACGACAATGGCATCATCGACAACAATACCAATGGCAAGAATCATAGCAAACAAGGTTAACATGTTGATAGAGAAACCAAATATTTGCAGGAAGAAAAAAGTTCCTATAATAGCTACCGGTACTGCAATAGCCGGAATTAATGTAGATCTAAAATCTTGTAAGAATAAATATACTACTAAAAACACCAATAAGAAGGCTTCTATCAACGTAGAAATTACTTTATCGATAGAGGCATCTAAGAAAGTTTTGGTATTGTATGGAATTACATAATCAACTCCTTCAGGGAAAGATGGTTTACTTTCGTCAAGAATACTCACAATTTCGGTAATAATGTCTTGTGCATTAGAACCGGAAGTTTGAAATATCCCAACGGCAACACCTTGTTTACCCATCGCTATATTCTTAGTTCCATAATTGAAACCTCCTAATTCTACAGTAGCAACATCTTTAAGCCTTAAGAAATTTCCATTTCCTGTAGCCTTTACAATAATATTCTCGTAATCTTTTATTTCAGAAAGGCGTCCTTTGTATTTGATAACATATTCGTAAACTCCTTCTGCATTTTCTCCAAATTTACCCGGAGCTGCTTCTACGTTTTGTTCTTGTAATGCAGATTGGATATCTTTAGGAGTCAAATTATAAGTTGCCATTTTTGCTGGATCAATCCAGATTCTCATCGAATAATCTTTGGATCCAAAAACATTAACCTGACCAACACCTTTAATACGTTGTAATTTTGGTACTAGGTTTATTTTAGCATAATTCTGAATATAAGTTTCATCAAAAACATCATTATTAGAATACAAAGCAAAAAACATCAAGGCACTCGTTTGGCTTTTTAGAGTTGTAACCCCCGTTTGCACAACTGCTTGAGGCAATTTTGATGTTGCACGAGCAACTCTATTTTGAACGTTTACCGCAGCAATATCAGGGTCTACACCTAATTCAAAATAAACGGATATTTTAGCAGAACCATCATTCGCGGCAGAGGAAGTCATATAGGTCATTCCTTCAACACCATTGATCTCTTCTTCTAGCGGAATAACCACACTGTTTAGTACCGTTTCAGCATTAGCACCTGTATAAGTCGCGGTAACCTGAACTGTTGGTGGGGCAATTTCGGGGTATTGTTCTACGGGTAATGACATCAATCCTAAAACACCTAAAATGGTGATTAAGATCGAGATTACGGTCGAGAGAACTGGTCTCTCTATAAAGGTTTTTAACATCTTGACAATTATTTTTTAGCGGGTGTAGTATTTGTTTTTACCGAATCGATTGCAACGGCATCACTCTTTTCTGAGGTGCTGTTTTTCGTTTGCTGAGGGACGATTTCCATATCGTCTTTCAGTTTAGAAGCTCCTTCAACTACAATAACTTCTCCTTCAGAAAGTCCGCTTGTAACAATGAAATTCAAATCAGAAGTTCCATTTGTTACAATGATTCTTGATTTCACTTTGTTTCCTTTCTCAACAACATAAATAATTTGTTTGCCCTGTACTTCAAAAACAGCATTTTGTGGCACTAAAATGATATTTTTATCTATTATTGGTAAACGAACGATTCCGCTACTACCACTTCTTAAAATTCCTTGCGGATTTTTGAATTCGGCTCTAAATTCCGTAGTTCCTGTAGTTGCATTCATCAAACCATTCATAGCAGTAATCTTTCCTTTTTGATCGTACTCTGAATTATCTACTAAAAGCAGAGAAACTTCCGGAACTGATTTCAATTTTTCGGCGGCAGTTGCTCCATTGAAAGTTTTATTAAAAAACAGCAATTGTTTTTCATTCATAGTGAAATAAGCACGAACAATTTTAGTGTCAGATACTGTAGTTAAAGGCGTTTCGCTACTAGGATTCACTAAACTTCCTTCCTTAAAAGGCAAACTTCCAATAACTCCATTTACTGGAGAATAGATGGTTCCGTAACCTATATTGGCAGCAATACTTCCATAAGCGCTTTTAGCTTGGGCTAATTTTGCTTTAGCGGTTTCTAATTGTACATTACTTATGATTTGTCTATCAACAAGAGGCTTTAATCGGTCAACTTCAACTTGCGCGGCTTGAACCATCGCTTTTGCTGCCGAAGCATCTTGGTTTAGAGTTTGTGTTTCTAATTTAAATAAAATTTGACCTTTTTTTACCACCTGGCCTTCATCTACATAAACTTTTTGGATGAATCCATTTACTTTAGGACGGATTTCAACGTTTTGTTGTCCTTCAAGATTAGCAGTATATTCCTGATATACAGTTGCATCTTGAACCATTACTGTTTGAACCGGAAAAGGTGCTGGACCTTGCGGTGCTGCTTGTTGTTCTTTCTTGCCACAAGAGGAAATAATAAGCAAAACAGCTAATATGGGTAATAGTTTTTTCTTCATTTTTTATTAAATTTGATTATTGATTATTTGTTTTTATGTAGTTTCTATTTCTTTAAATTCAGATATGGTTTTGACAAATAATTGTTCTAGCTGCTCGATATGAGATTTGTAGGATTTTATATTTTCTAAATTAAATTTTTCCTCAGTACAAGAGACAGTTTTTTCTCTATAAGAGATCATTTTGTTAATTATGATCTTTTCGGATTTTACCATTTTTAAATAATTAGACAGTTGTTCACTTAAAGGAGCTCCTTTATAATATTTTTTCCTATCTCCAGTAACCGTGAAATAGGTGATTTTTTCCATTTTTAAGAGTAAATTTAAATTAGTTGAAACAGAACTTTTACTCGCACCCAATTTTTCGATTAAGTTTTCAAATGTTAAACCCGATTTACAACCGTCTATTATTAAAAAACCTAAAATTCTTGCCGCCAATGGCGGAATGTCAAATACGGACTCAAAATGAACACCAAGCATTTCTATAATTTCTTGTCTTTCTTTTTGTGTTGTTGCCATTATATTTTTCTTGCAAAGATACGATTGGTTCGTAAAACACCGAACCAAATGAACTTAATTTTATGTTAATTAAATTTGATCAAAAAAAACAATAATTAAATGGACTCATTTTGAATAGATATGAAAGTAAAAAGGTTAATTTGCCTATATTTGTTGTCCTAAAAAAAAGTTATAGTGAGTCAAATCAACAAGCTGAAAATATTCAATGATCCTATATACGGGTTTATTACCATTCCTAATGCCTTAATTTATGATCTGATACAGCATCCATATTTTCAGAGGCTTAGGCGTATTTCTCAAATGGGGTTATCATATTTAGTATATCCCGGCGCTAATCACACCCGTTTTCACCATGCTTTGGGTTGCATGCATTTGATGCAAAAAGCGGTAGATGTTTTGCGTTTCAAAGGCGTTTCTATCTCTACAGACGAAGAAAATGCCCTATATATTGCTATTTTGTTACACGATATAGGTCATGGACCATTTTCGCATGCGATGGAAAGGAGTATTGTAGAAGATGTACATCATGAAGCGATCTCACTTTTATTCATGAATCAATTGAATATCGAGTTCAAAGGTAAGTTAGATTTGGCTATTCAAGTTTTTGAGGGCGATTACCATCGAAAATTCATGTTGCAATTGATTTCCAGTCAACTCGATATGGATCGTATGGATTATTTAAAACGCGATAGTTTTTATTCGGGCGTAGCTGAAGGAAATGTCAATTCAGAGCGTCTGATTCAAATGATGAATGTAGTAGATGATGTATTGGTTATCGAAGAGAAGGGAATTTATTCTGTTGAAAAATTTCTGATGTCCAGACGATTAATGTATTGGCAGGCATATCTGCATAAAACAAGTTTGGTAGCCGAGCAAATCTTGACCAAAATCTTAAAAAGAGCCAAAGAGCTAACTTTAAAAGGAGTTGTTTTACCTTGCAGTGAACCGTTAAGATTTTTCTTAGAAAACAAAATCACCTTGGATACTTTTGATGCTCCTACTTTGGATTTGTTTTCTCAATTAGACGATTTTGACATTATTAGTGCCCTGAAATCATGGCAGCGTCAGGATGATTTTATTTTATCTTCTTTGAGTAAAATGATTATCAATAGAGATTTATTAAAGATAAAACTGACAAGCGAAAAAGTGCAAATTGAGGAATTACAACCTCTAAAAGAACGCTTTGCATTAGAAAACAATATCAGTTTGCCGGAAACTAATTATTTTATATTTAGAGGGAAAATAAAAAATCAGGCTTACAGTAAGGAAGCTGAGCCAATACGAATTTTGAAAAAAGACAGAACAGTCGAGGATGTAATTGAATCTTCGGATCAGTTGAATTTAAAATCATTATCAAAATCGGTTACTAAATATTACATCTGTTTCCCAAAACAACTTGTGTAATGAACATTTAAAATCTATTTTTTTTATATTTTTGTCGCGATGAAATTTACAGCAGAACAAATAGCAGGGATTTTGGAAGGTGAAGTTGTTGGGAATCCCAATGCTGAAGTACATGAGTTATCTAAAATTGAAGAAGGGAAAAACGGTTCGTTAACTTTTCTATCGAATCCCAAATACAATAATTATATTTATACTACAGAGGCTACGATTACCATTGTAAACAAAAGCTTTATTCCGGAATCAGAATTGAATACCACTCTTATAAAAGTAGAGGATGCTTATATGGCATTTTCTAAATTGTTGGAATTTTACGATCAGGCAAAAGGCAACAAAAGCGGAATAGAACAACCATCGGTTCTGTCTGAAAATGTAAAATATGGTGCTGACTTATATTTAGGCAGTTTTAGCTATATAGGAAAAAACGTTATTTTAGGCAATAAGGTTAAGATTTATCCTAATTGTTTCATTGGAGACAATGTTGTTATTGGAGATAATGTCACTATTTTCGCCGGAACAAAAATATATTCGGAATCCGTGATTGGTAATAATTGCGTGATCCATTCCGGTGTTGTTATCGGGTCCGACGGTTTTGGTTTTGCACCAAACCCTGACGGAACCTATAAAAAAATTCCACAAATTGGGAATGTTGTTATAGAAGACGATGTAGACATCGGTTCTTGTACTACTATTGACAGAGCTACGATGGGATCAACAGTTATAAGAAAAGGAGTGAAATTGGACAACCAAATCCAAATTGCACATAATGTTGAGATAGGGGAAAATACTGTTATTGCGGCTCAAACTGGTATTGCAGGTTCGACAAAAATAGGTAAGAACGGAATGATTGGAGGACAGGTAGGAATTGCAGGACATTTAACCATTGGTGATAATGTTCGAATTCAAGCCCAAGCAGGAATTGCCAGAAATATAAAAAATGAGGAAGTTTTACAAGGATCTCCATCATTCGCATATAATGATTTTAGTAAATCCTATGTGCATTTCAAGAATTTGCCTAAACTTGTAGCAGAAATTGAAGAGTTAAAAAAACAAATATTAAACCAAAAAAATGGAAACAATGGTTAAACAGAAGACCATCAAAGCAGAAATCTCGCTAACAGGAGTTGGATTACACACAGGTAGAGAAGTTAAAATGACTTTTAAACCTGCTCCAGTCAATAATGGTTTTACTTTTGTAAGAGTAGATTTAGAAGGACAACCAGTCGTTGAAGCTGACGCAAATTATGTTGTCAATACACAAAGGGGGACAAATTTAGAAAAACTTGGAGTTCAAATTCAGACTCCTGAACATGTTTTAGCTGCATTAGTAGGTTGCGACTTAGACAATGTTATTATAGAATTAAATGCATCTGAGCTTCCTATTATGGATGGCTCGTCAAAATATTTTGTTGAAGCTCTTGAAAAAGCAGGAATTGAAGAACAAAATTCGAAACGAAATGTATACGTAGTAAAAGAAGTTATTTCTTTTACAGACGAAGCAAGCGGAAGCGAAATATTAATCATGCCAAGTGATCAATATTGCATAACCACAATGGTTGATTTTGGGACTAAAATTTTAGGTACTCAAAATGCAACTATGAAAAGTATTTCAGAGTTTAAAACTGAAATATCTGAATCCAGAACATTTAGTTTTTTACATGAATTAGAAGCATTGTTAGATAACGGACTTATTAAAGGCGGTGATCTTAATAACGCTATTGTATATGTTGATAAAGAGATTTCTGATTCAACAATGACTAATTTAAAAGCGGCTTTCGGAAAAGATTCTCTTAATGTGAAGCCTAATGGAATATTAGACAATCTTACTTTGCATTACCCAAATGAGGCTGCAAGACATAAATTACTTGATGTTGTTGGTGATTTGGCTTTAATTGGAACTAAAATTCAAGGTAAAGTAATAGCGAATAAACCAGGTCATTTTGTAAATACACAATTTGCAAAAAAGATGGCTAAAATTATAAAAATAGAACAAAGAAATCATGTTCCTGTTTATGATTTAAACCTAGAGCCTTTGATGGATATTCACAAAATCATGGCAGTTCTACCTCATAGACCTCCATTTTTGTTAATTGACAGAATCATAGAAATGTCTGATAGCCATGTGGTAGGGATGAAAAACGTAACAATGAATGAAAATTTCTTTGTTGGGCATTTTCCAGATGCTCCGGTTATGCCAGGTGTTTTAATTGTAGAAGCTATGGCACAAACTGGTGGGATATTAGTCTTGAGCACGGTTCCGGATCCAGAAAATTATTTGACTTATTTTATGAAAATAGATAATGTTAAATTCAAGCAGAAAGTTTTACCAGGTGATACCTTGATCTTTAAATGTGATTTAATTACACCAATCAGAAGAGGAATATGCCATATGCAAGCCAATGCTTATGCTAACGGAAGATTAGTTGCTGAAGCCGAATTAATGGCGCAGATTGCAAAAAAACAATAAATAAGGATCCTGTAATTCTTGACAGATAAAACGTCAAGTTTTATTCAGATAAATAAAAAATAATAAAAAAAAGCAGATGAATCAACCATTAGCATATGTTCATCCTGGCGCTAAAATCGCCAAAAATGTTGTAATTGAGCCTTTTACAACCATTCATAATAATGTAATTATTGGAGATGGTACTTGGATTGGCTCTAATGTTACCATCATGGAAGGTGCAAGAATCGGAAAAAACTGCAATATATTTCCCGGTGCAGTAATCTCTGCAGTTCCTCAGGATTTGAAGTTTGGAGGAGAAGAATCTTTGGCTATAATTGGCGACAATTGTACCATTAGAGAATGTGTTACTGTCAATAGAGGAACAGTAGCTTCGGGTCAAACCGTTATTGGTGATAATTGTTTAATCATGGCTAGTGCGCATATCGCGCATGATTGCCACGTGGGTCACAATGCCATTATTGTAAACGGCGTATTGTTAGGCGGACATGTAACTGTAGGTAATTACGCTATCGTTGGCGGTTTATCGGCAGTACATCAATTTATTAATATTGGAGATCATGCTATGATTTCTGGAGGATCGCTTCTAAGAAAAGATGTTCCACCTTATACAAAAGCTGCAAAAGAGCCTTTGTCTTATGTAGGAATTAATTCTGTTGGATTGAGAAGACGTGGTTTTTCAACTGAAAAAATCAGAGAGATTCAAGATATATACAGAATCCTATATCAAAAAAATTATAACACCACTCAAGCTTTAGGCATTATTGAAGGTGAGATGGAGGCAACGCCTGAGAGAGATGAAATTATTGATTTTATCAGAAACTCATCAAGAGGTGTTATGAAAGGATATTCGGGGAATTATTAGTATTCGAATTTTCATTTAAAAAAATAAAAACAATAGATTTTAGAATACATAAATCTAAAATCATAAATCAAAAATTAAAATGGCATCTACATCAGATATTAAAAACGGATTATGTATTAAATTCAATAATGATATTTATAAAATCATTGAGTTTCTTCATGTTAAACCAGGTAAAGGTCCCGCTTTCGTTAGAACAAAATTAAGAAGTTTAACTACAGGAAGAGTATTGGACAATACCTTTTCTGCAGGGCATAAAATTGAGGAAGTTCGTGTTGAAAATCATAAATTTCAATTTTTATATCCAGAAGGTGACGAGTTTCACTTTATGAATACGGAGACTTTTGAACAAATATCTTTGAACAAAAATATCTTAGATTCACCAGGCTTGTTAAAAGAAGGAGAAAATGTAATGGTAAGCATCAATACAGAAACGGATTTACCTCTTTCTGTAGATATGCCCGGATCTGTAATACTTCAAGTAACTTATGCAGAGCCAGGAATTAAAGGAAACACGGCTACAAATGCAACTAAATCAGCAACTGTTGAAACTGGAGCAACTGTAAACGTACCTTTATTTATCAACGAAGGAGATAAAATTAAAATTGATACCGCTTCGGGTTCTTACATGGAGCGCGTAAAGGAATAAATAATTTGATAGTTAGAAAATGTGAAAATTAGCTAATTTTCACATTTTCTAATTGACATATTTTCTCATTTTCTAATTAAAAATATGAAATTCCCAAAAGTTTATTCTTTACAAGAAATAGCAGCCATAATTGACTGCGAATACGTTGGTGATTCCAATTTCGCTGTTTGCGGTATGAATGAAATTCATGTTGTAGAAGCCGGTGATATTGTTTTTGTAGATCATCCAAAATATTATGACAAGGCGCTCAACTCGGCGGCGACTATTATTTTAATCAATAAAAAAGTAGATTGTCCTGAAGGGAAAGCATTATTATTGTCAGACGATCCTTTTAGAGATTTCAATAAACTAACCCGTCATTTTAAGCCTTTTCAATCTTCATCTGCTAGCATTTCTGCTTCAGCTGTGATAGGTCAAAATACTGTAATACAGCCTAATGCTTTCGTTGGAAATCATGTTGTCATAGGGAAAAATTGTTTGATACATTCAAACGTTTCTATTTATGATCATACAGTTATTGGTGATAATGTTATTATTCACGCCGGAACAATTCTAGGTGCTGATGCTTTTTATTACAAGAAGCGAGAAGATGGTTTTGATCAGTTGCTTTCAGGTGGGCGAGTGGTTATAAAAGACAATGTGGGTATTGGAGCCTTATGTACAATTGACAAAGGCGTTACAGGAGATACTACCATTGGCGAAGGGACAAAAATAGACAATCAGGTACATGTAGGTCATGATACCGTAATTGGAAAAAAATGTTTAATAGCTTCACAAACGGGAATTGCCGGCTGTGTAATTATTGAAGACGAAGTTACCATTTGGGGACAAGTAGGAACCACAAGCGGAATTACTATTGGTAAAAAAGCGGTGATTCTAGGACAAACCGGAGTTACAAAATCCGTTGAAGGAGGAAAGACCTATTTTGGTACGCCGATAGAAGAATCAAGGGAGAAATTAAAACAATTGGCCAATATTAAAAAGATTCCTGAAATTTTAATCAAATTAAAATAACAGCAAACTAATTATCTTAATTTTTTTGATGCCAAAAAAGGCGTAAAATAATTTCGAAAACCTTACTTTTGCATCACAATTTTAAAAAATCACATAAAATATATATCATGAGTGTTTTAGTTAATAAAGATTCCAAAATAATTGTTCAAGGATTTACAGGAAGTGAAGGAACTTTCCACGCTTCTCAAATGATTGAGTACGGTACTAACGTTGTTGGTGGTGTTACTCCAGGTAAAGGGGGAACAACTCATTTAGACAGACCTGTTTTTAACACTGTAAAAGACGCTGTAGAACAAGCAGGAGCTGACACTACTATCATTTTTGTTCCGCCAGCTTTTGCTGCTGATGCAATTATGGAAGCTGCTGATGCTGGAATAAAAGTGATTATCGCTATTACAGAAGGAATTCCTGTAGCTGATATGATTCACGCTAATAACTATGTAAAAGAAAGAAACGCAAGACTTATTGGTCCTAACTGTCCAGGAGTTATTACTCCAGGTGAAGCTAAAGTTGGTATTATGCCAGGTTTTGTTTTCAAAAAAGGAACCGTAGGTATTGTTTCTAAATCTGGAACTTTAACGTATGAAGCGGCTGACCAAGTGGTAAAACAAGGATTAGGAATCACTACTGCTATCGGTATTGGTGGAGATCCAATCATTGGAACAACTACTAAAGAAGCGGTTGAATTGTTAATGAATGACCCAGAAACAGAATGTATCGTTATGATAGGTGAAATTGGAGGTCAATTAGAAGCTGATGCTGCTAAATGGATTAAAGCCGATGGTAACCGTAAACCAGTTGTAGGATTCATCGCGGGAGTTACTGCTCCAGCTGGTCGTACAATGGGTCACGCAGGTGCTATCGTCGGTGGAACTGATGATACAGCCGAAGCTAAAAAACAAATCATGAGAGAATGTGGTATTCACGTAGTAGATTCTCCAGCTGAAATTGGTAAAAAAGTAAAAGAAGTTTTAGGATAGTTTACTATTAAAAACTAAAAATAGATTAAGCCTCACAATTTGTGGGGCTTTTTTATTATAAATCGAATTAAAAAAATACCTTTGCACTTTATTAAATTGAAGCTTTTAAGAAGTTAATTTTTAATAAAAACAATAAAAATATATGGTTTTGAATTGTTCTCATGCCTTTAAGAGGTATTTTTTTTGCCAAAGCCAATCCAAATAAAAATAAAATAATATGTATAAGGAATTAAAAAAATTCGAAGTTAGCAATCAGTTTTCATTTTCTATCGATGATAGTTTAGAAGAAGTTTGCAATGCTTCTGAAGGAAGTGGTGTGTTTTTAGTTTACGCAGTAGGAGATAGTAAAGAATTAATCATGGTTGGTTCTACTGGAACTGTTCAAAACGACGGAACATTAAAAATTAAAAACGGCGGTTTATATGATAAAATTGTAAACGGTCACCAATTTGCAAAAACAGGAAGGAAATATTCTTGGCCTGCGCAAATGAAAAAAGAAGACATCAGTGTATTAGAAGTGGTTTGGTACGAAACATTCAATGATGCAGTTAAAGCTATTCCAACAGCTGTTGAAGGACAAGTTTTGCAAAACTTCTTAGATGAAAACGGAAAATTACCAAGATGGAACGTGGCTTTCTAGTCAAATTTCTGAAAAGATAAATTGTTATTTAAAAAGCTTTACTTCGGTAAGGCTTTTTTGTTGCTTTAAAATCACAAAAATAAGTTTCTAATTATTTTTATATCAAAATAAGCATTACTTTTGCAGCCGTTATCACGAATCTCATATTATGAGATAGCAACCTGCAACAACGAGCAAGGTGCTAAAACGATAAGCCAAATCCTTTGGAAAAAATGTTGTTTTTTTATTCCTGTTTTGCTTTTTTGTTTTTTCGTCATATCCCTTTCATTTAATAAATTGATTATGACAAAACATGTTAGAAATGATGGTAATCCATTCGCTTTAATTCCTTTACTGATTTTTATCTTTACTTTTTTAGGAGCCGGTATTTGGCTCAATGATTTTTATGCACTTCCGTCCCCGGTTGCCGTTTTATTGGGAATTATTTCCGCTTTTTTACTTTTTAAATCCTCTACCGAGGAAAAAGTAACTACTCTGATTGCCGGTTGCGGCGAGAGTAAAATTATGACGATGTGTTTGATTTATCTGCTGGCCGGTGCTTTTGCAGTTGTAAGCAAAGCTACAGGAGGTGTTGATGCAGTAGTAAGTTTAGGAATAAACAATATTGATGTAGCTTATTTTCCGTTGGGGATTTTTTTGATTGCTGCTTTTTTATCAACTGCAACGGGAACTTCCGTGGGGGCAATTGTCGCCATTGGACCTATAGCAGTGAGTTTAGCCGATAAAAGTGGTGCTTCTTTGCCTTTAATTTCAGGTGCCTTGCTTGGTGGTTCTATGCTTGGAGATAACCTTTCGATGATATCCGATACCACTATTGCGGCAACACAATCATTGAACTGTAACTTAAAAGATAAGTTTAAAATCAACTTATTCATTGCCTTCCCGGCAGCGCTAATTACTATTTTGGTGCTTTTTTACTTGGGATTAAACTCAGATATTGTTGCTGTAGCCATTCCTAAAAATAGTTTTGACTGGATTAGCATTGTTCCTTATCTATTGGTAATTGTTCTGGCAGTATCTGGAGTTAATGTTTTCTCAACTTTAATCATAGGTACTTTACTTGCTGGAATTATCGGTTATTTTGGAAATCATTTCACCCTTATGGTTTTTACTCAAAAAGTTTATGAAGGTTTTACAAGCATGACCGAAATTTTCTTGCTTTCGATGCTTTCAGGTGGTCTGGCCGCAATGGTTGACAAAGCCGGTGGTATCGATTATGTATTATCTCAAGTTAAGAAGCGCATTAAGAGCAAAAAATCGGCTCAGACCGGAATTGGAACCTTAGTGGGACTTACGAACTTAGCTATTGCCAATAATACGGTATCTATCGTTATTACAGGAAGTATTGCTAAAGAAATCAATGATGAATACGATTTGAATCCAAAGAAAACGGCGACAATACTTGATATTTTTTCTTGTGTTATTCAAGGGATTCTGCCCTATGGAGCACAGGTACTCTTGATTTTGAGTTTTGCCAATGGTAAATTAAATTTCCTGGATTTAATTAGTAATGCCTGGTATCATTTATTCTTATTTATCTTTACATTAGTGGCTATCTATGCCAATTTTTGGGATAAATGGGTAAATCGAATTTTTAAAATCTAAAGAGAACTATTTATATTAACGTAATTGAATCTCAAATTTTTTTTAAAAAAGGAATTATTATATATTTGACGATTGTTAGATAGCCCTGACAGAAGCGAAAATCCTTTTATTTTTTTGTTAAAAAATAAAAGATTGCAGCGAATAGCAGGAATAGCTTCAAATAAAAATTAAACTAAGTTTTAGAACATGAAATTACTAGAAGGAAAAGTTGCCATTATAACAGGCGCAAGTCGCGGAATTGGAAAAGGAATTGCAGAGGTTTTTGCAAAACATGGAGCAAATGTTGCGTTTACTTACAGTTCGTCTGTTGAGTCGGCTTTGGCATTAGAAAATGAATTAAATGCATTAGGAATAAAAGCAAAAGGATACCAATCTAACGCTGCCGATTTTAATGAAGCGCAAACATTTGTTGATGCCGTTTTAGCTGAATTCGGAACCGTAGATATTTTGATAAACAATGCAGGAATCACTAAGGATAACCTTTTGATGCGTATGTCTGAAGCTGATTTTGATACCGTAATTGATGTGAACTTGAAATCGGTTTTCAATATGACCAAAGCGATTCAAAAAACATTCTTGAAGCAACGTGCAGGTTCAATCATCAATATGAGTAGTGTAGTGGGAGTGAAGGGAAATGCCGGACAAACAAATTATGCTGCTTCTAAAGCTGGAGTAATCGGGTTTACAAAATCGGTTGCTTTAGAATTAGGTTCTCGTAACATCCGTTGTAACGCTATCGCTCCGGGATTTATTGAAACTGAAATGACTGCCAAATTAAGTGCTGATGTTGTTCAAGGATGGAGAGACGGAATTCCGTTGAAGCGTGGTGGAACTACTGATGACGTAGCTAATGCTTGTTTGTTCTTAGCTTCGGATATGAGTGGATACATTACCGGTCAAGTATTAAATGTTGATGGAGGAATGCTTACTTAAAAAATAATTATGAATGATGAATTATAAATGGTATCAGAATTCAAATTTAAAATTCATCATTTAAAATAAAACAAATGACAATAACCACCATTTTATTGATTTTACTTTCGCTAGTAATTGCAGTCGGTTTGTCATTTTTTCAATATTATTACAAAGCCAAAAACAAGTCAAAACTGAACTTGTTTTTGGCTTTTTTGCGTTTTTCATCGATTTTCGGCTTATTGTTATTGTTGATTAATCCCATAATCACCAGAAATACGCTCGAAACCGTGAAAACGCCCTTGGCGCTTGTTGTTGACAATTCCAGTTCAATCTCCTACTTGAATGCCGATAAAACAGCATTGAAAATTTATAAAGAATTAACATCCAATAAAGTATTACAGGAGAAATTTGATATTCAATCTTATCAGTTTGACAACGAGTTTCAGCAATCTGAAAAATTCGATTTTAAAGGAACACAGTCTAATTTAGATGCAATTGCAAAGGATTTAAAAAACATCAACAAAAATATTATTTTCCCCACCGTTATTATTACTGATGGAAATCAAACTTCAGGTAATGATTATGTATATGCTTTTGACTCGAATAATAAAGTTTTTCCCATCGTTTTGGGCGACACTATAAAGCAGTTGGATTTAAAAATAAACCAGCTGAATATCAATAAATACGCTTTCTATAAAAACAAGTTTCCGGTTGAAGTATTTTTGCAATACTCAGGAGATAAAAACATTGTTGCTGATTTTAGTATCTCCCAAGGGAATTCTATTTTGAGCAAACAAAATATTTCCTTTTCGGCCTCTAAAAAAACGGCAGTTGTCAATGTGCTTTTACCCGCAGAAAAGGTAGGCTCCCAAATTTTTAAGGCAACCATAACCTCCAAAGAAAAAGAAAAGAACACTTATAATAATACGAAGAACTTTGCAGTTGAAGTGATGGATCAGAAGACCAATATAGCGCTGATTTCTGCTATAAATCATCCTGATATTAGTGCTTTAAAACGCGCGATAGAATCTAATGCGCAACGCAAAGTAACCGTTGTTAATCCGAAGACTATTAATTTATTACAGGATTACGGGATTCTGATTTATTACCAGCCAACAAGCGAATTCAAATCTCTTTTTGAAATGAATAAATCGGCGGAAATAAACACTTTTATTATTACCGGAACCCATGCTGATTTTTCGTTTTTGAATCAACAACAACACAATTTGCAGTTTAAGATGAGCGGACAAAAAGAAGAATATTTGGCCACTTTTAATTCGCAATTCAATTTATTCGCAATCGATGATATTGGATTCGAAAATTTCCCGCCTTTGCAGAATCCTTTCGGAACCGTGACCGCCAACGGAAATGTTTCGGTTTTGCTTGCCTCAAAAATCAGGAATATAGAAACAAATTCGCCTTTATTGGCTTTTGCCGAAAATCAAGGCAAAAGAACGGCTTTTCTTTTAGGCGAAAATTTATGGAAATGGCGCTTGCAAAGTCATGTCGACAATCAATCTTTTGACAAATTTGACGTTTTCATTGATAAAACAATCCAGTTTTTGGCTTCCAATAATTCAAAAAAAGCATTGGTTGTCAACCATGAAAGCTTTTACAATTCAGGGGAAGCTATCGAAATTACCGCTCAATATTTCAATAAAAACTATGAGTTCGACGAGAAAGCACGCTTGACAATCAGCGTGATTAATACAAAAAATAAGCAGACCAAAAATTACGATTTGCTAAAAAGTAATAATTCCTATAAAGTCAATTTAGACGGTTTGACTGCCGGAAATTACGACTTTATTGTAAAAGAATTAAATTCTAAAACTTCTTATTCTAGTCATTTTGAGATTTTGGATTTTGATATCGAAAAGCAATTTATAAATCCTGATTTGGAAAAATTAAACCAATTAGCTAATTTAACTCAAGGAAAAACCTATTTTCCTGGTCAGATGAACCAATTGGTAAAATCTCTTTTGGAAGACGAGAGTTATAAAACGATTCAAAAAAATAATGTTACCAGATCGCCATTAATTGACTGGGTATGGCTCTTGGTTTTAATTGCCGGTTTGCTTTCAACAGAATGGTTTGTTAGAAAATACAATGGTTTGTTGTAATTCGGGTTTGATTTAACAAATAAAATACAATTATGGACTTTAGGCTAAAAGTATTCTACGCTGTTGCAAACCGATTGAGTTTTACAAAAGCCGCCACTGAATTATTTATCACCCAACCCGCAGTTTCTAAACACATTCAAGAACTAGAGGAAGAATATAAGGTCAAACTTTTTGATCGAAATGGTTCTAAAATTTCGCTAACCCATGGCGGAAAAGTACTTTTAGAGCATGCAAAAAGCATTTTTGAAATCTATCGCGAAATTGATTTTGATATGAGCACGCTGATCAATCAGCAAAGAGGAATGCTGAGATTAGGAGCCAGTACAACAATTTCACAATATATAATTCCGCCGATTTTGGCCCGTTTTCATCAAAAAATGGAGGACATAAAAGTCAATTTGCGTAATGGAAATTCAGAGCAAATTGAGAACGCTCTTTTGAATAAAGAAATTGAGATTGGAATTGTCGAAGGCCAATCTAAAAACCAGCTGATTAAATACATTCCTTTTTTGAAGGATGAATTAGTATTGGTGTGCAATAGCAAGAATCCATTGATAGCGAAAAAAGAAATTTCAAAAGGGGATCTTTTGGATATGAAATTTTTAGTTAGAGAACAGGGTTCGGGAACATTAGAAGTTATAGAGCATGCTCTAAAATCTCTGGAAATTAGACTTTCGCAGTTGACCGTTGAAATGGAATTGGGAAGCACCGAAAGCATCAAATCGTATTTAATGAACTCTAATTGTGTTGCTTTTGTATCGATTCATGCGATAGAAAAAGAATTGAAAAATAACGAATTGACGATACTTGATGTGAAAAACTTAAGTATGGAACGCTATTTTTATATTATTAGTCTTCAAGGAAGTAAAGAAGCTCTTTCGGATTTATTTTTAAAAAATATTTCCAGTTACTATAACCTAGAGTTATAATAGATTGTTTTTTATGATTGGCGAAAATCATTTATACGGCTGACCTTTGTAGAGTAATAATTAAATAATTTTACTTTGAAAAATCAGCCCATAATAATCAAAAAAAACAGCTCTACTTTTCTTAAACTAAACCCTACATTACAAAAAATTATATTTGGCTTATTAACCCTTCTTTGTCTTTCAGGTTTTATTTCCCCGCCAATTGCTTTATTGTTGGGTTTAATTATAGCCAATCTTTCAGGGCATCCTTTTTTAGAATTCAATAATAAAGCAACCAATATTTTGTTGCAAATTTCGGTTATCGGACTTGGCTTCGGAATGAATGTTAACAGTGCATTAACCGCCGGAAAAGAAGGTTTTATATTTACAGTAGCTTCTATATTTTGCACTTTAGTTTTAGGTTTTTTTCTTGGAAAATGGTTGCGTATTGAAAAGAAAACTTCCCATTTAATTTCTTGTGGAACTGCCATTTGTGGCGGAAGCGCCATTGCGGCAATTGCCCCGGTAATAAAGTCGGAAGAGAAGCAAACTTCGGTGGCTTTGGGAGTTATTTTTATTTTGAATTCTATTGCTTTGTTTTTATTTCCTGCAATAGGACACTGGTTGGATCTCTCTCAACAAGAATTTGGTTTGTGGTGCGCTATTGCTATCCATGACACGAGTTCTGTGGTTGGTGCTGCCAATAAATACGGTCCCGAAGCCTTACAAATTGCAACAACAGTAAAACTAGCCAGAGCCTTATGGATTATTCCCGTTGCTCTAATTACAGCGCTGTTATTTAAAAACAAGTCAAGTAATGTAAAAATACCTTATTTTATTGGACTGTTTATTTTGGCTATGTTGATGAATACTTATATTCCTCAAACCGCTATTGTAGCTCCTTATTTGGTTTCAATTGCTAAAATTGGGTTGACAATTACCTTATTTTTAATTGGAGCGGGATTGAACTTCAATGTGCTGAAAGCCGTTGGTTTGAAACCGCTGTTACAAGGTGTTTTACTCTGGGCTTTTATCGCTTTGGCGGCATTATTTTCTATAATTTATTTTAGTTAGGAAAAAGAGCAATTTTCTCCTTTTTGAATACAAGCAATTCTATTTTGGCAGTATTTTCTAAATTAACATAATCTTAAACGTATTTTTTTCGAATTGCATTTAAAACAAATACATTTGTATCATAAAAAAAATAAATCGAATGAGAAATTTCAAATTTAAACCTACAATTGTATTGTTAAGTGCAATAGCTATTGGTTTTCTAACTTTGTCTTGGGGAATTATCGGACATGAAAGAATAAATAATGCAGCTGTAATGGCATTGCCAAAACCACTTCAGATTTTCTTTTACAACCATATTGATTTCATCACTACAGAATCGACGGTTCCTGATGTAAGAAAATATGCCGTGAATGACAAAGCAGAAGGTCCACGTCATTATTTTGATATGGAAAATTTTGGTAGCAAAGATAGTTTTCCAAAAACTCTTGAAGAAGCCAAACAAAAATACGATGCGAAGTTCTTGGACAAAAACGGAATATTGCCTTGGTATATCCAAGACATGATGACCAAATTGACAAAAGCTTTCAAAGAGAAAAGAAAAACAGAAATCTTATTTTTAGCATCAGATCTTGGTCATTATATTGCCGATGCACATATGCCATTGCATACTTCGGACAATCATGATGGACAAAACACCAACCAAAAAGGAATTCATTCTTTATGGGAAAGCAGATTACCGGAATTATTCGCCAAAAATTACAAATTCAACACGACTCCTGCTGTTTATATTGAGGATGTAGAGAAAGCAACTTGGGATATTATGTTTGATACTCATAGTTTGGTTGATCCTTTATTAGCAATTGATAAAGGTTTGAGAACTTCAACTCCAGAAAACAAAATATTTGTTATGGATGCTGCTGGAAACATTGCAAAAAACAAATACAATGGAATGATATATTCGGATGAATATGCATCTAAATATCATACTGCTTTAAACGGAATGGTCGAAAGTCAAATGAAGAAAGCTATTGTGGCAACTTCTAGTTTTTGGTACACTGCTTGGGTAAATGCTGGAAAACCGGATTTAAGTAATCTTGATGCAAAAGAATTGACAAACTACAATAAGAAAGCTTTGAAAAGAGATTCGAAGCTATGGGAAAAAGGAAAGCTTTTTGGTTTAGAAAGTGAGAAGGAATTTTAAATTTTAATCCTTACAATTATATAAAAAAACGGCTGAGATACAAATCTCAGCCGTTTTTTTGTTTACTTTATTTTCTGGTATTCCTTTTTCTTCAGCATATCAGAAGCGGTTTGATAGAAAGAAATCGTTTCATTTACTAAATCCGTTCTTTCTTTTGAGATTGGTTTCTGGTCATAATAAATTTGAAAATCATTCTCAACACCTTCTTTTGGTAATAAACTCAATTGAAATTGTTTTACTTGTTGTTTTGGCGAAATAATAGTCAATACATTGTCTTTTATCATCCCTAAATCCTGATAAGTTGCAATCAAAGCTCTTGGTTTATAATCTGCTTTTAAGACGTCTTGCCCAAAAAATTTACTTTGGTAATTAAAATTTAAAAGCCCCATTAATGTTGGCATAATGTCTATTTGCGACATTAGGTTGGTGTAGCGCTGTGGCTCAATAAAACCAGGACTGTATATCATAGCCGGAATTCGGTATTTATCTACCGGAAGTTCTGTTTTACCTGCACTAGAAGCACAATGATCTGATACGATAACAAAAACAGTATTAGCAAACCAAGGCTTTTTTTTGGCCATAGTAAAGAATTTATTTAAGGCATAATCCGTATATTTTACACCACCTTCGCGCGATTTAGCATCTCCTGGAATATCAATTTTATTATTAGGATAAGTAAATGGTCTGTGGTTGCTTACCGTCATCCAATGGTTGAAAAATGGTTTTCCTGTTTTTGCTTCAGCATTCATAACTTTAATAGCTTTGTTTGCCATATCTTCATCACAAACGCCCCAAACATTAGAAAAGCTAATTTCTTGTGGTTTTAATGTTTTCTTGTCTACAATATCATATCCATTTCCGGAAAAGAAATCTTCCATATTGTCAAAAAAAGCATCTCCTCCATAAAGGTATTTTACATTGTAGCCTTTTTGTTTAAAAATACTCCCTGTAGTAAATTTATCTTTATTGTCTTTTCTTTTCACCACGCTTTCTCCTGCAGTAGGAGGTAAAGACAAAGTAACGGCTTCTAAACCGCGAACCGTTCTGTTTCCTGAAGCATAAAAATTAGTAAACAGTAAACTTTGAGTTGCCAAACTGTCTAAAAATGGAGTGATTCCTCGATCATTTCCATACATTTTCATAAAATCGGCACTAAAACTTTCTATGGTAATCAAAACCACATTTTTATGGTTTTCGGCAGCGGCACTTTTTATTTCTCTCAAAGTTGATTCTCCTGTAAGAGAGGGAATTTGTTGACCCAATAAAGCATAGGCTTCTTTTTCGGGTAGTGTTTTGTAGAATTTAAAATAATCCAGTTCGCTATTCATGAAAGCCAAATAAAACTTATAAATTCCATTGGCCTGTAGTTCGTTTGAAAAAATATTTTGAGAATTTTCTTTAGAGGCTAAAAACGGAATAGCAAAAAGGGAGAGCGCAAATAAAACAAGATAAATCCCCGAAATTTTAATTTTTTCCACAAAAGTTGGGATACTGTCAATATAGCTTCTTGATCCTTTTACAATGTAATAAGTCGCAATACCAGCAATAATAAATAGACCCGTAAACAGAGGAATTACAGGATAGGACTCCATAATATTCCCTATAACTTCATTGGTGTAAACAAGATAATTAACGGCTATAAAATTGTATTTAACCCCAAATTCATTCCAGAAAAAGTATTCGCTAATGGCATTTTGCAATATCAAAAGAACAAATAAGAACATGACAAAACTAAAAAGCCAATATCTTATTTTGCTTCGGTATTTTGGTAAAAAAAGTAATAAGCCAAATAAAATGGTTTTAATACCAATAAACACCAAACCTATTTCAGGCAATGCTCCACCATATTCCGTAAGGATAGATTTTCCCGAAATAATGTAGATTAGCAAAGCGATTAATATTCCTAAAATTATGTAACCGTATGGTTTTATATATTTTGTATTTGAAATAAAAATAAGATACAACCATAAAAATCCACTTGCGAGAATAAAAACAAAAAAATCTGAGACTAAACCAAAAGAGAAAATCTTAATGGCATCAGTCAAAATAAAAGATGTCTGCGTAATTGGATGGAAGAGTAAAACAATCCTTAAAATAAAACTTACTATAATATAGAATACAATAAGATTGTAAAAAGGTGATAATTTTTTATAAAACAACATAATAATGATTTTTTTGGTAAAAATAAGTAATTTCTTCTTACAAAGCTGTTAAGTTTTTGTACTATTTGTTGTCTTAATTTTTGCTTAATATGCATATAAAACATCAATATTTTGATCTATTTTAGGCTAAATTTGTTCACTACTAGCTTGTATATTAAGGAAGTTGTATTTTTTAATAGAAACAATTTTTAAAAGTAAAGAAAAGTCTATTTTTAAAGATTAGCTTAAAGAGAGTAGATTTGGTTTTAAATTTGAATAGAAAAAACGGTTAAATGCATATTTTAATTATCGAAGATGAATTGGGTATCGTTCAATTTCTCCAACAAGGTTTGGAGGAAGAGGGCTATCAAATCACCACTGCATCAGATGGAAGCATAGGTTATGAATTGACCCAAAAAGAAAATTTTGATTTGATTTTATTGGATTGGATGTTGCCTAATAAGTCTGGTTTAGAAGTGTGCAAAGCGATAAGATTAAAAGATAAAACGACTCCCATTATTTTTTTGACGGCCAAAGACACCATACAGGAAACTATTGAAGGCTTACAAGCGGGAGCAAATGATTACATAAAAAAGCCTTTTAGTTTTGAGGAATTGGTTGAGCGAATTAAGATTCACTTCAGAAATCAAAACAAAGAGGAGATTCTGACCTTAGGTACGATAAAAATTAATCTGGAAAAACATATTGTTTTAGTAAACGAAGAGGAAGTTTCTTTGACACAAAGAGAATTTGAATTGTTGTGTTATCTTGTTAAAAACAAAGGAAAAGTTTGCACTCGAAATCAAATCATAGAAGATGTATGGGACATTCATTTTGAATATGATACCGGTGTGATCGATGTTTTTATCAATGCCATTAGAAAAAAGCTGAATTTAAAAATTGAAGAAGACTACATCAAAACGGTTCGTGGTGTAGGCTATATAGCGAATGATTAAATTATTATGAAAGAACTTTCGTTTAAAAATAGAATTGCCTCTAATTATATCATCACAACTGCGCTTTTGATTTTTGCGGTTTTTTTTGTGATCTATTCCATTGTAAAATTCAGTGTTTACAATCATCTTAACACCGATATTTCAAAAGAAGTCGAAAACCATTTAAGTGAAATTGAAATTAAGGGCAATACTTTTTTTCTAATCCATATGAAAGAATGGGAGGAACGAGAGCACAATACCCTTGAAGTGAACCCCGTTTTTATTCAGTTTTTGAACCAAAAAGGAGAGGTTTTTGAAAAATCGCCAAACTTAAAAAATGAAGTTTTATATTTCAATAAAAAAATTGCCGATAATGTGTTGTTTGACACAAAGATATTGAATAATAAAATTCGTCAAATTCAGGTTCCAATTTATCAAGATACTGAAATTATTGGCTATTTGATGATCGCCATGTCGCTGGAAGGCGCCTCGATGGTACTTCAAAATTTATTCGAAATATTAATTATTGCCTATCCATTAATCCTTATTATTCTATTTCTTATTGCTCGATTTATCGCCGGAAGAAGCATAAAACCAATTAGCAGCATAATTGAAACGTCTAACATTATTACTAAAGACAACCTAAAATCTAGAATATTATTGCCACAAAAACAAGATGAATTATATGTTTTATCCGAGACAATAAATAATCTTTTGGATCGAATTGAAACTGCCGTTGAAAGAGAAAGGCAATTTACCTCGGATGCTTCGCATGAATTAAGAACGCCGCTGACCGTTATTAAAGGAACTTTGGAAGTTTTGATACGAAAACCCCGAAACCAGGAAGAATATCAAGATAAAATAAATTATTGCATTGCAGAGGTAAATCGGCTGAATAACTTAGTTGATCAATTACTTTTATTGGCACGCTATGAAAATCAAAAACAATCCATTAAAATAGAAAGCATATGCTTAAACGCAGTAATACTGGATGTGATTTCTAGGTTTTCAACTTCAATTCAGTCCAAAAATATTCAGATAATTACACAATTCCCTGATGATTTTTATGTAAAAAGCGACCGTTATTTGGCTTCAATTATCATTAATAATCTGGTTTCTAATGCAATTAAGTATTCTAATGATAATGCTCCATTAATCATTTCTCTAACGGAATCGAATGGCGAAGTACAATGTCATATTTCTGATTCAGGGATTGGAATAGCAAAAGAGGATTTAAAGAAAATATTCAATCCTTTCTTTCGTTCTAAACCTACGGATCATCCGGAAATTAAGGGAACCGGTTTAGGCTTGTCTATTGTAAACAAACTGTGCAAATTATTGAATATTACTATTAGCCTTAATAGCCAAGAACATATAGGAACTCAGGCAGTATTGCACTTTCATTAAGCGATCTTTAAGTATTACTTAAGGCAATCTTAAGTTAATTCCTATCATTATATTTTACTTTTGGGAAAAAAATATAAATGTTAGAAAAAATTATAACTTTTAGTTTAAAAAACAAACTTATTATTTTGTTGTTTACTCTAGGAATTTCTGGATTTGGAATTTATTCTATTTTCAAAATTTCGATTGGGGCGGTACCGGATGTAACTAATAATCAAGTTCAGGTTATTACCACTTCACGTAACCTTTCGACCCAAGATATAGAACAATATATTACCTATCCTGTCGAGATAGAAATGGCAAACTTGCCCGGAGTAACGGAAATTCGTTCCATTTCAAAATTCGGTTTATCTGTAGTAACCATCGTTTTTGAAGAAAATTTAGGAACCTATCTTCCGAGACAATTAATCGCCGAAAAAATAAAATCCGCTTCCGAGAAAATACCTCCCGGTTTTGGCACCCCGGAAATGGGACCAATAACAACGGGACTTGGCGAAATTTACCAATACACAATTGAGGTAAAACCCGAATTAAAAAATGAATATTCGATTAGCGATCTACGAACGATTCAAGACTGGATTGTCAAAAGACAACTTTCCGGAATAAAAGGTGTTGTGGAAATTAATACTTGGGGTGGTTATTTAAAACAATATGAAATTGCCATAAAGCCATCGCAATTAAAAGCAATGAATATCAGTACATCGGATGTTTTTACCGCTCTTGAAAAAAACAATGGTATTGCCGGCGGTGCTTATATCGAAAAAGCAAATCAAAGTTATTTTATTCGTGCCGAAGGAAAAGTAAATTCTCTGCAGGACATAGAAAACATAGTGGTTAAAAACACCAACGGATTACCTATTTATATCAAAAACGTGGCCGAAGTTAGTTTTGGCCATGCCAATCGTTTTGGCGCAATCACAGGAAATGGGGAAGGCGAGAAGGTTCTCGGGCAAGTTATGATGCTTAAAGGAGCTAATTCGAAACAAGTTATTAACGATGTGAAGGATAGAATTGCCTTAATCCAAAAAAGCTTACCGGAAGGAGTCTATATTAATGGATTTTTAGAACGTAGCGAATTGGTAGGAAAAACAACTTTTACGGTAGCCGAAAACCTCGTTTTAGGCTGCTTGATTGTTATTTTTGTCGTCGTATTATTATTGGGAAATTGGCGTTCCGGACTCGTCGTAGCCTCGGTTATTCCGTTATGTTTGCTTTTTGCAATATCCTTAATGAATTTATTTGGGATCGACGCTAATTTGATGAGTTTAGGCGCGATTGATTTCGGGATTATAATCGATGGAGCCGTAATTATAGTCGAATTTATTGCATTTCAAATCGCCAGTAAATCTGCCAAATTAGGGCCGCTTTCCAAGAAAGACCAACAAATAGAAATCGATAAAATTACCCATAAAAGTGCTTCCAAAATGATGAATTCAGCCATTTTTGGCCAGCTGATCATTCTGATTGTCTTTATTCCAATCCTTTCTCTTTCGGGAATCGAAGGAAAAATGTTTAAACCTATGGCAATGACTTTCAGTTTTGCATTGGTTGGAGCGATGCTCTTTTGTTTTACCTATGTACCCGTTGCTTCTTCTTTATTTTTAAAACCAACGGTAGAGAATCCAAATTCTTTGTCCAGTAAATTAATCCGAAAGCTAAATTCATGGTATTTGCCAATCATAACATGGGCTTTGGTCAATACTAAAAAAGTATTGTATGGGGCTTTGGGATTATTAGTCATGGCTGTGGTTTTGTTTACAACAATGGGAGGAGAATTTATACCCACTCTTGATGAGGGTGATTTTGTAATTCAACCCGTTCTTAAAACGGGAACGACATTGACCAAAACGATTGCCATCACCACAAAAATGGAAAAAATCATTCTGGATAATTTCCCAGAAGTAGATCAGGTCGTCAGCAGAATTGGAGCTGCCGAAGTACCCACAGATCCAATGAGTATGGAGGAAAGCGATGTAATTGTAAAGCTTAAACCTAAGTCTGAATGGGTGTCGGCATCCAATAAAGATGAGTTGGCTGATAAAATAAAAGCGGCTATTGAAAATCAAATTCCAAATATGGAAATTGAATTTACCCAACCGATAGAAATGCGTTTCAATGAATTGATCTCGGGTACGCGATCTGATGTGGCGGTTAAGGTTTTTGGTGAAGATTTGAATGTTTTGGCTCAAAAAGCGCATGAAATCAAAAAAGCAATTGCAAAAGTGGAAGGAGCATCGGATATTATTATCGAAAAAACGGAAGGATTGCCACAAATGACCGTAAAATACGATCGTTCTAAAATTGCCCGTTACGGATTGAATATTTCGGATTTAAATGAAATGATTGCCCTTGGTTTTGCAGGTAAAACCGTTGGAAATGTATTTGAAGGAGAAAAGCGTTTTGATGTGGTAATTCGATTAGATCTTTCAAACCGAACAGATATTGATGACTTAAAAAAGCTGTATATCTCAGCGCCATCTGGGGAACAAATTCCACTCGAAGAATTGGCAGCCATTGATTATACAGAAGGCCCAGCCAAGATATCAAGGGATAATACCAACCGTAGGGTTGTTGTTGGGATCAATGTTCGTAACAGAGATTTACAAAGTGTGGTGACCGATATTCAAAAAATTGTAGATACCCAAATCAAGTTACCCGCAGGCTATTATGTTCAATATGGCGGACAGTTCGAAAACTTGCAAAGTGCCAAAGCAAGGCTGATTATTGCCGTTCCCATTGCATTATTATTGATTTTTATACTATTGTATTTTGCCTTTGGCTCCATTAAAGAAGCCTTGATGGTTTATTCGGCGATACCGCTTTCGGCTGTGGGAGGAATTTTATTTTTATGGATAAGAGATTTACCTTTCAGTATTTCCGCCGGTGTTGGATTTATCGCTTTATTTGGAATTGCCGTTTTGAACGGAATTGTATTGGTAGAACATTTTAAGGAACTAAAACATCAGGGAATGAAGAATATTGATGAACTTATTTTAAAAGGAACTACGGATCGTTTGCGCCCCGTATTATTAACTGCAGCAGCAGCAGCCTTAGGATTTTTACCAATGGCTATTTCATCATCGGCTGGGGCAGAGGTGCAACGACCTTTGGCGACGGTAGTTATTGGTGGATTGTTTTCCGCTACGGTTCTAACGATGATTGTGTTGCCTATTTTGTATAAAATATTCGAAACCAAAACATTTAGTAAACCAAAATTCAAACCAAATCAAGGTGCAACATTTATCCTTTTGTTGTTATTGAGTTCTTCCTTTGCCTTTTCGCAAAAAGCAAATACTTCGTTAGATAGCTTGATAGCTATCGGAATGAGGAATAATAAAGGGATAAAAGCACATCAATTGCAAGTAAATAAATACGAGGCCAATATAAAAAGTGCTTACACATTTGACAAAACGAGCCTCTATTACAATCATGATCAAAATAATTTAGCTTTTAATAATGTTCCTTTAAATGTTATTGGAGTCCAACAACGCTTTGCTTTCCCAACAGTTTATGGAGCGCAAAAGAAAGTATATTCCTCAGAATATGAAAAAGAGAAAGCCAGTTTTGAAATCCAAAAAAATAAATTGTCATTAGAAATTTCAAAGCTTTATGAGCAGATTGTGTATTTGCAACATCAGGAAAAATTATACAGTTATTTGGACAGTTTGTATCAAAATTTTTCCAAAGCTAGCGACAGACGTTTTGATTTAGGCGAAACTAATTATTTAGAAAAAATAACAGCTCAAGCAAAATTCAGACAAATAAAAACGAAGTTGAACCAAATAGAATCTGAGAAAAAAGCACAATATTCTGTTTTACATTCCTTAATACAATCGGATGAAAATAGCGTCATTTCTGCAAATACGATCAAACCAATTGATATTTTAACAAACGATAGAAGTGAGTCAATTCAAAATTCTTATTTACAAAGTATTAGTGAAAATTACGAAAACCAAATTAAATTACAAAAACAGCATTGGTTACCCGATATTAATTTGGAATATTTTAGAGGATCCAATAAAGGTTTGTCTCAATCATTAAATGGATTTCAGGTTGGAATTGCACTTCCTATTTTATTTTCTGGCAACGTTTCTAAAACGAAAGTAGCGCAGTTAGAATTACAAAGTTGGGAACAACAAAAACAAAATGAAGAGCAAAAGAGAAATCATTTTGTTATTCAAAAAAAGAATGAATTATCTAAATACCAAGAAGCAATCAATTATTACAACCAATATGGTGAAAAATTGGCAGACGAGATTATAAAAGTAGCAAACGGAAGTTACAAGCATGGAGAGATTGATTTCTTTCAATACATACAAAGTTTAGAAAACGCCTCAACCATTCAAGTTGAATATTTGGATAATGTCCTTCAATTTAACAAAACACAACTTGATATTCAATATCTTAATTACTAAAATGTTTAAAATGAAAAAAACACTATATATACTTGTCCTTTCGATTGCCATTTTTTCTTGTAAAGAAGCAAAAACGGAAGAAGTAGCAGTTAAAGATGATAATCTAATTACTGTTACAGCAACACAATTTAAGTCGGGAGCAATGACAATTGCCACGCCAACAGAGGAAGATTTTGATGTAACGGTTAAAACATCCGGAAAAATAGATGTTCCGCCTCAAAATAGAGCGCAAATAACCACATTTATTGGCGGTTACGTAAAATCGACCACATTGTTGGTGGGAGATAAAGTAAGAAAAGGACAGGCTTTGTTGACTTTGCAAAACACTGAATTTCTTGACATTCAAAAAGATTACCTTGAAGTTGCGGAGCAAATTAATTATTTGAAATCCGAATACGAAAGGCAAAAGACTTTGTATGAGGAAAAAATAACCTCGCAAAAAAATTACCTCAAAGCCGAAAGTGAATTCAAGAGAGCCAAAGCCTTACACCAAAGTTTAAGAGCCAAATTAGTGCTTTTGAATATCAATCCGCTAAATGTGGAGAAAGGAAAATTGACATCAACCATCACTATTTCATCACCAATTACGGGAGATATAGTGATTATGAATGCCAATGTTGGCATGTATATCGCGCCTTCGGATGTTATTTTGGAAATCGTTGATACCGATCATTTGCATTTGGAATTGTCTGTTTTTGAAAAAGACATTTTAAAAGTGAAAGAAGGGCAAAAAATAAAATTTACGGTTCCCGAGGCTTCGAAAGAAGTATTTAAAGCCGAAGTTCATTTAGTAGGGAAATCTATTGAAGGAAATAACCGTACCATTAATGTTCATGGTCATTTGGATGAAAATATAAAACAAAAATTAATGACAGGCATGTTTGTCGAAGCCGCAATTGTAACTGATTCCAAAAAAGCTTTAGCAATTCCCGCGGATGCATTAATCACCGAAAACAACAAAAATTACGTACTTTTATTGAAGGAAGATAAAGATAATAGCCATCTATTCAAAAAAGTTGGAGTAAAAGTTGGGGAACGTACAGAAGGATTTGTAGAAATTATTCCTGATAATCAAATCAATGTGACTTCAAAAATTTTAATAAAAGGAGTTTTTGACGTTACTGATTAAAAGAATAGGATGACTAAGAATTAATTACATGATAACCTATTAAAAAACAACTATTATGAATGATGCTCATTTGCACTTGATTGTAAATCATTTCCCTATTATTGGGACAATTTTTGGTTTTGGAATTTTAATTGGCGGAATGTTTTTAAAAAACAATGCGGTAAAAAACACCGCTTATGTTTTATTTGTTGTGGCAGCTATTTTTGCTGCATTGAGTGTGGTAACTGGTGAAGGAGCCGAAAAATTAGTTGAAGATATGCCTAATATTGGAGAAAAGCTCATTCACAAACACCATGAAATTGCCGAAAAGTTGGCCTTAGTTCTGTATTTCTTAGGTGCTGTTTCAATTTTAGGATTCTATTTGAACCTTAAAAACCATTCAAAAGCCAAATTAGTTTCCTTTTTTGTGCTTGGTTTAGCTCTTGTTGCGATTTTTTTAAGTCAAAAAGTAGGAACCTCCGGAGGTGAAATTCGGCATACCGAAATTAGAGAAAATAGTACTGTTTCTAAGGCTGCAACCGATACTTCTGGATCAGTTTCAAGTCAGTAAGAAAGAGTATTAAAAATCATATTTAACAATTTAGTTTCATTAAGTTAAATTAAAAATAGAAATTCAATTAAAATATATTTTATATTTGCAACAGAAATAAAATTTATAAAACGAAACAAAATGTTTTCACTTCAATTACATCATCATCATTTTCATTATTGCTCTCAAGCGATGTGTTAATGGTATGTGTGTAAATCATCATATTCTAAAAACCCGTTTGAGTACATCAAACGGGTTTTTTATTACCCAATATTTGTACTCAATCAAAAAAAATTAAAACAACAACAAGAAAAAAGTCAAAAATGAGTACTTTAAAAATTGCAATCCAAAAATCAGGTCGTTTAAACGAAGACAGCATTCAAATCCTTAAAGATTGCGGAATCTCAATCAACAACGGAATTGACCAGCTAAAAGCGGAAGCTTCTAATTTCCCGCTTGAAGTTTTATATTTGAGAAATTCAGACATTCCTCAATATTTAATAGATGGTGTTGTAGATATTGCCATTGTTGGCGATAATTTATTAGTAGAAAAGGCAAAAGAAATTCAAGTAGTACAGAAACTAGGTTTTTCAAAATGCAAGGTTTCAGTTGCAGTCCCTAAAACATTCGAATACAAGTCGATTAAGGATTTAGAAGGATTACGAATAGCAACTTCTTATCCCAATACGGTAATCGAATATTTTAACTCCTTTGGAGTAAAGGTTGACATTCACCAGATTTCAGGATCAGTAGAAATTGCGCCTAATATTGGTCTTGCTGATGCCATTGTTGATATTGTTTCCAGCGGAAGTACCTTGTTTAAAAATAATTTAAAAGAAGTCGAAGTGATTTTGAAAAGCGAAGCCGTTTTGGCTGTTTCGCCAAAAGTGACTCCGGATGTTCAGAAATTAATTGACACTTTGAAATTCAGAATAGAATCTGTTTTAAGAGCGCGTAAATCAAAATACATATTGATGAACGTCCCAAATGACAAAATTGATGCTATCGGGAAAATATTGCCCGTTTTAAGAAGTTTAACCGTATTACCATTAGCTCAGGAAGGCTGGAGCAGTGTGCATTCAGTTATTGACAAAGACACTTTCTGGGATGTAATCGATCAGTTGAAAGAAGCCGGAGCCGAAGGTATTTTAGTTTGTCCAATTGAGAAAATGGTTCTTTAGAGTTTCGAATTATAAGTCATGAATTGTGAGTTTTAAAAAACTCAGCCAATAAATACTTTTGCGGATTTTGCAAAAACCTTTGCATAATTCGCGGTTAAATCACAAAAAAATGAATAAAATATACAATCCAAAACCGGAAACTTGGTCTACAATTTTAGAACGACCAACAAAAACTGTAGATGATATTGAAGCTACAGTGAAGGAAATTTTCAAAGAAATTCAGAAAAAAGGAGATAGCGCTGTCGCAAAATATACTTCTTTATTTGATGGTGTTTCTCTGCAAAATTATGAGGTTTCGAAAACTGAAATAAATCAGGCAATAGAATCGATTTCTGATGAATTAAAAGAGGCTATTCAATTGGCTAAAGCAAATATCGAAAAATTTCATACCGCTCAAAAAACAACAAGAGTTGAAGTTGAAACCATTGAAGGCGTAAATTGCTGGCAGGAAAAACGACCAATTCAAAAAATAGGTTTGTACATTCCCGGAGGAACGGCTCCTTTGTTTTCAACGGTTTTGATGTTGGCAGTTCCTGCTAAAATTGCGGCTTGCAACGAAATTTTTTTATGTTCGCCACCGGATAAAAACGGCAATATAAATCCTGCGATTTTATATGCTGCGAATTTGTGCGGAGTGACCAAAATACTGAAAGTGGGCGGAATTCAGGCGATTGCAGGAATGACTTTGGGAACGGAATCAATCCCAAAAGTATACAAAATATTCGGTCCCGGAAATCAATTTGTAACCGTAGCCAAACAATTGGCGACACAATTTGGCGTGGCTATTGACATGCCGGCTGGTCCGTCTGAGTTGTTGATTGTCGCTGACGATACCGCTGTTCCCGCTTTTGTAGCATCCGATTTGTTATCGCAGGCAGAGCACGGAACCGACAGTCAGGTGATCTTGGTTTCGACCTCAAAAAAACTCATTGAGGACGTTGAAAAAGAAATCCAAATCCAAATGGAGGTTTTGCCGAGAAAAGTCATCGCCGAAAAAGCTATTGCTAATTCTAAATTGATTTTTGTCGAAAATGACAAAATCGCTTTGGAATTAATCAATGAATACGGGCCGGAACACTTCATCATTTGTACCGATTCGGAGGATTATTACACAGATGGAATTTACAACGCCGGTTCTGTTTTCATAGGAAATTATACTCCCGAAAGTGCCGGAGATTATGCCTCGGGAACCAATCATACCTTGCCTACAAACGGATATGCAAAGAATTACAGCGGTGTCAATTTGGATAGTTTTACCAAATCGATGACTTTCCAAAAAATATCCAAAAAAGGAATTCAAAACATTGGAAAAGCCATCGAACTCATGGCGGAAGCCGAAGGTTTGCAGGCACACAAAAACGCAGTTTCCTTACGATTAAAAGCAATTGAAGATGAAAAATAATTTTGATATAAATAATTTAGTTAGGGAAAACGTAAAACAATTGAAACCCTATTCTTCTGCCAGAGATGAATTTGAGGATTTTGATACAGCCGATATGATTTTTTTGGATGCCAATGAAAACCCTTTCGAAAATGGAGTGAATCGCTATCCTGATCCGCAGCAAAATAATGTAAAAACGGTTTTGGCACAACAAAAAAACGTTAATTCGAACCAAATATTACTAGGAAACGGCAGCGATGAAGTGTTGGATTTACTCTTCAGGGCTTTTTGCGAACCAAAAGAGGATAACGTAATCACTTTGCCGCCAACCTATGGGATGTACGGTGTTTTGGCCAACATCAATGCGGTAGAAAACAGGGAAGTGCTGCTTTCGGAAGATTTTCAGCCACAAGTTGAAAAAATTCTGGCTAAAGTCGATGAAAACACGAAAATGATATTCCTCTGTTCTCCAAATAATCCAACCGGAAATTCCTTTTCTGATGAAAGTGTTGTTACTTTATTAGAAAGCTTTAAAGGTTTGGTGGTTATTGATGAAGCCTATATTGACTTTTCTGAAAAAGAAAGTTGGATTAGTAAATTGGATGAATATCCAAATTTAATAATCACCCAAACGCTTTCTAAAGCCTACGGTTTGGCAGGAATCCGATTGGGAATTTGTTATGCATCAACAGCAGTGATTTCGGTTTTAAATAAGATAAAACCACCTTACAATGTCAATGAATTGACACAGAAAAGAGCTTTGGATAGATTAGAAAATAAGGAAAAAATAAAATCAGAAATTGACTCTATAGTAAAGCAAAGAGAAGAATTACTTAAAGTTTTACTTGATATTAATTTTGTAAAAAAAATCTATCCTACCGAAGCCAATTTTATTTTAATAAAAGTGGATGATGCCAATAAAAGATACGATGATTTAATCAATAAAGGAATCGTCATCCGAAACAGAACTACGCAGCCATTATGCGAGAATTGCTTGCGACTGACAATTGGAACAGAAGCAGAAAATAAAAAACTAATAGAAGCTTTACAAAGCAGTGAATTATAAAACCTATTCAGGTATAATTAATAAAATTTAGAATGAAAAAAGTACTTTTTATAGATCGTGATGGAACGATGGTTTTGGAACCAAAAAATTATCAACTAGATAGTTTAGACAAACTCGAATTTTATCCGAAGGCATTTCAGTATTTATCCAAAATTGCCAAAGAACTAGAATATGAATTGGTTATGGTTACGAACCAAGATGGCCTAGGAACGGAAAGTTTTCCAGAAGATACCTTTTGGCCTACGCAAAATTTCATTCTGAGAGCTTTTGAAAACGAAGGCGTTCTTTTTGATGATATTTTTGTAGATCGTTCTTTTCCGGAAGAGAACGCTCCAACCCGTAAGCCTAGAACCGGAATGCTGACGAAATACATTGATAATCCTGCCTATGATTTGGAAAACTCCTTTGTTTTAGGTGATCGCTTAACCGATGTGGAATTAGCTAAAAATTTAGGCGCAAAAGCAATTTTTATCAATAAAGAAGAAGGATTAGGAAGCGCGGAAATTACTTCAAAAAGGGAAGAACTTGATTCGGTTATTACATTAGAAACAACAGATTGGAAAGTAATTTATGAATTCTTAAAATTAGAAGCTCGTTCCGCTTCGATTGAAAGAAAAACAAATGAAACGGATATTTTTATTAATTTAAATCTGGATGGAACCGGAAAAAGTAAAATTGAAACCGGAATTGCTTTTTTTGATCATATGTTGGACCAGATTGCCCGCCACGGACAAATGGATTTGGAAATTACTGTAAAAGGAGATCTGGAAGTCGATGAGCATCATACGATTGAAGATACAGCAATTGCACTCGGGGAAGTTTTTGCCAAAGCATTAGGCAATAAATTAGGCATCGAGCGTTACGGTTTTTGTTTGCCGATGGACGATTGTTTGGCGCAGGTTGTTATTGATTTTGGGGGAAGAAACTGGTTGGTTTGGGAGACCGAATTCAAACGTGAAATGGTTGGGAAAATGCCGACGGAGATGTTTTATCATTTCTTCAAATCATTTTCGGATGGTGCCAAAGCAAACATCAACATAAAAGCCGAAGGAACGAACGAGCATCACAAAATTGAGGCTATCTTTAAGGCTTTTGCCAAAGCAATAAAAGTGGCCGTAAAGCGCGATACCGAAAAGATGATTTTGCCGAGTACGAAAGGAATGCTTTAGGAAATTATAAATTTTGAATTATAAATTATCAATGAAAATTGTCATTATAAATTACGGAGCGGGAAATATTCAGAGCATCATGTTTGCTATCGAAAGATTGGGTTTTAAAGCCGTTCTGAGCGATAATCCCGAGGAAATAAAAGGGGCCGACAAAGTAATTTTTCCAGGAGTAGGCGAAGCCAGTTCCGCGATGGAAATGCTTCGAAAAAGCGGTTTGGATGCGTTGATCCCCACTTTAAAACAGCCAGTTTTGGGAATTTGTTTGGGAATGCAATTGATGTGCAAAACATCCGAAGAAGGAAATACCAAAGGATTGGGAATTTTTGACATCGATGTGATAAAATTCACTTCAAAAGTAAAAGTGCCGCAAATGGGTTGGAATCAGATTTACAATCTGAAATCGTCTTTATTCGAAGGAATAAAGGAGAAGGAATACATGTATTTGGTGCACAGTTTCTATGCCCCAAATTGTCCTGAAACCATCGCCACGACGGATTACGAAGTGGAATACGCCTCGGCCTTGCAAAAGAATAATTTTTATGGAACCCAATTTCATCCCGAAAAAAGCGGCGATGCAGGAGAACAAATTTTGGGAAATTTCCTAAATCTTTAAATTAAAAAATCCAATGAGAATAATACCAGCAATAGATATCATCGACGGAAAATGCGTTCGTTTATCGAAAGGTGATTACAATACTAAGATTATTTACAATGAAAACCCGCTTGAAGTAGCCAAAGAATTTGAGGCGCACGGCATTGAATATTTGCATTTGGTGGATCTGGACGGAGCCAAATCGAGTCAAATTGTCAATTATAAAATATTGGAACAAATAGCGACAAAAACCAAATTGAAGATTGATTTTGGTGGCGGATTGAAATCGGATTCCGACTTGAAAATAGCTTTCGAAAGCGGCGCAAACCAAATCACTGGAGGAAGTATTGCCGTTAAAAACAGGACGATATTCGAAAAATGGATAGCCGAATATGGCGCAGATAAAATCATACTTGGAGCAGACGCCAACAACGAAAAAGTAGCCGTTTCGGGCTGGCTTGAAGATTCAAACGAAGATTTGATTCCGTTTATTCAGGACTATCAAGAGAAAGGGATTCAGTATGTAATTTGCACTGATATCGCCAAAGACGGCATGCTCGAAGGACCAAGTTTTGATTTGTACGCTAAAATTTTGGAGCAATGCAATGTCAAATCGGGAGGATCAGCGATTAAATTGATTGCTTCGGGAGGGATTTCCACCTTTAATGAATTGCCAAAATTAGCCGAATTGGGTTGCGAAGGAACGATTATCGGAAAGGCAATTTATGAAGGGAGAATTTCGTTGAAACAATTAGAACAATATATAATATCACTGTAGAGAAGCATTGCAGTGCGTCTCTACGATATGAAACAATACAAAAAAAATGCTAACAAAAAGAATAATACCCTGTCTTGACATAAAAAATGGAAGAACGGTAAAAGGCGTTAATTTCGTAGATTTACGGGATGCAGGAGATCCGGTAGAATTGGCCAAAATCTATTCGGATAAAGGTGCCGATGAACTGGTTTTTTTGGATATTTCAGCAACAGAGGAAAGGAGAAAAACCTTGGTTGATTTGGTTCGAAAAGTGGCTTCAACGATAAACATTCCGTTTACGGTTGGCGGCGGAATTTCTTCGGTTTCCGATGTTGAAATATTGTTGCAAAACGGAGCCGATAAGGTTTCTATCAATTCTTCGGCGGTAAAAAATCCGCAGCTGATTAATGATTTGGCGCAGAAATTCGGAAGCCAATGCGTGGTTGTTGCTATTGATGCCAAACAGATTGACGGTAAATGGATTGTTCATTTGGTTGGCGGGAAAGTGCCTACCGAGTTGAACTTATTTGATTGGGCAAAGGAAGTGGAGCATCGTGGTGCGGGCGAAATCCTGTTTACCTCGATGGATAACGACGGAACCAAAAATGGTTTTGCAAACGAAGCCCTGGCGAGACTTTCGGAACTGGTAAATATTCCGATAATTGCTTCTGGTGGAGCTGGAAACATACAACACTTCGTAGACTGCTTTAAGATCGGGAAAGCAGATGCAGCCTTGGCGGCAAGCGTATTTCATTTTAAAGAAATCGAGATAAAAACATTGAAAAGAGAATTAAAAAACAACGATATCGAGGTTAGGCTTTAAAATCCTAGAATCGAATCCCGATGTCTATCGGGACTAAATCCTAAATTGAAATGAACATAGATTTTTCAAAAAATACAGACGGCCTAATTCCGGCAATAATTCAAGACAGCGAAACCAAAAATGTCCTGATGCTGGGTTACATGAATGCCGAAGCCTATGATATGACAATCGATACCCGTAAAGTGACTTTTTACAGTAGAACCAAGAAAAGACTTTGGACAAAAGGGGAGGAAAGCGGCAATTTTTTACACCTAATTGATGTAAAAAATGATTGCGACAACGATACGCTTTTGATTCAGGTAAAACCCGAAGGTCCAACTTGCCACAAAGGTACTGACAGCTGCTGGTCAACAGAAAACAAGCCGAATTATGGTTTTATTTCCTCTTTGGAACAAACAATAAAACAGAGAAAAGAAAACGCCGATTCTGAAAAAAGCTATGTTGCTTCCCTATTTAAATCAGGAATGAATAAAATAGCCCAAAAAGTGGGAGAGGAAGCGGTAGAAGTGGTTATTGAAGCTAAAGACAATAATGATGATTTGTTCTTGAGTGAAAGTGCTGATTTATTATTTCACTATCTCATTTTATTGCAAGCCAAAGGATTTGAAATAGATGATGTGGTTAATGTCTTAAAAAGCCGTCAAAAATAGCAATCTGTTCTTTGCAAAATAAAATCAAAACCCAATGGTATATTCATTTACTATTGGGTTTTCTTTTTTTTGAAACAGCAATAGATTATATTTACTCTAAATTTAAAAGCTACTTCAAATGGGACAAGAACTCTATAATAGAGAGTAATTCCCCAGTAAATAATAGCATAATCGTATATTATGAAAACTAAAAAAATATCGAATCTAGAGAATTTTTCGGGTACTATTTTAATACCGGTTTTTGAAACTAGCTCCAAGAGTATTATTCCAATAAAATTTGATGATATAGAGATTTCTTCAAAAGTTTTTTATGGAAAAAAAGACACTCATTATTTGGCCGAAAAGAATAACAATATTTACTTATTTATTGGTTTAGGAAAAGAAATCGATTATAGATCTATAAAAACGATTTTTAGAAGAATTTCCTCAAAAGAAATAGAAAGTTTCCCGAAATGCGTGGCATTATTTATCCCTGAACAATTTAACGATGCATTAGTTGAAGCTAGCGTTTCAGGATTGCTTTTGGGTACTTACAATCTGGGGCATTATAAAATTAAAGGAAAGCATCCTTTTTTAGATGATCATTTCGAATTAGAAATTTTATCTACAAATGATCATTCGGTAATTATAAATAAAGCTATAAAGATTGCCAGAGCCCAACTCGAAACATTGCGATTGGTAGATTTACCTCCTAATAAAGTTTCGCCTAAATATCTGGCGAATTGGGCGATGGACAAAGGGGCTAAATATGGTTTTGAAGTTGAAGTTTTGGGCTTAGAAGCTTGTGAAATACAAGGTTTAGGCGCTTTTTTAGCAGTAGGAAAAGCTAGCCAACACGAGCCTCAATTTATAATCATGAAATATGTTCCTAAAGAAAATGAAAAATCTTTAAAACATATTGGATTGCTAGGAAAAGGAATCACATTTGATACCGGTGGTTTAAACATCAAAACAGCAGGAATGCTAGAAATGAAATGCGACATGGCTGGAGGAGCGGCTGTATTTGGAGCAATGCAACTCATCGCCGATTTGCAATTGCCAGTTAAAATAACAGCAATTGTTCCTTGTGCCGAAAATTCGGTAGACAATAAGTCCCTTTTGCCTAGTGATGTGATTCATAGTTATAGCGGAAATTCAATTGAAATCATTGATACAGACGCTGAAGGACGATTGATTTTAGCCGATGGATTATCTTATTTGATTAAAAACTTTGAACCCGAATATATCATTGACATTGCCACATTGACAGGAAGTAGCATGGGAACATTTGGTCATGAATGTGCCGCTTTATTTACCAACAATGAAGCCATTTCAAAAAAACTACAAAAAGTAGGGGATGCTATTGGCGAGCGTTTATGGCCATTACCATTATGGGATGTTTATAAACAAGATATTGAAAGCGATATTGCTGATGTTAAAAATTATAGTGGTAAACCCCTTGCCGGTGCTATCAGTGCAGCTAAATTTTTGGAGTATTTCACACAAGACCAT
This sequence comes from Flavobacterium sp. W1B, assembly GCF_047344965.1. NCBI lineage: Bacteria > Pseudomonadati > Bacteroidota > Flavobacteriia > Flavobacteriales > Flavobacteriaceae > Flavobacterium > Flavobacterium sp. W1B. The sequence goes on along the minus strand of NZ_CP178845.1, from coordinate 2,628,462 downwards.
CCCGCTTGGGCACATCTGGATATTGCCGGGGTGGCTTTTGGAGATGATGAATTTGCCAAAAGTAAGCATGCAACTGCTTACGGTGTCCAGTTATTAACCCAATTTATAGAAGAGTTGTAAAACCATTTTAAAAGAGAATTCTTCTTTAACAAAAAGATTAAAATTACCTACATTTATCGTTTTATTTTAAAAGTTTCATATTCATGAAAAAATATTTCAGCGTTGTTTTTATTGCATTTTTTATTTCTAACTCAGCAAGCGCTCAAGGCTTACTGCAAAAATCGAATGAAGTTTTCACCAGACAAGATTCCTTAAGAGGAAGCATAACCAAGGAAAGAGCTTGGTGGGATGTAAAATACTACCATCTTAACGTAAAAGTAAATCCTGCAGACAGCACAATTACAGGATCTAACTTGATTAGATACAAAGTATTGGATGCTTACAATCGTATGCAAATTGATTTGCAAAATCCTATGAGAATTGATAAAGTAATTCAGGATGGCAAAGAATTGAAATTCCAACGAGAAGGAAATGCTTTTTTCATTGAATTGCTTGCTCCGCAAATAAAAGGAGCCGTAAAAGAATTGACTGTCTTTTATGGCGGAAAACCTAAAGTGGCCGTAAACCCACCATGGGATGGAGGAATAACTTGGAAAAAAGACAATAATGGTAACCCATTTATTGCCTCTTCCTGTCAAGGATTGGGCGCCAGCGTATGGTGGCCTAATAAGGATCATATGTATGACGAGGTAGAGAATATGTTGATTAGCGTTAATGTTCCCGGTAATTTAATGGATGTTTCCAATGGTCGTTTGCAAAGTGTAAAAAAATTAAAAGACGGCACAAAAACCTTCAATTGGTACGTATCAAATCCAATCAATAATTATGGGGTGAATATAAATGTTGGAGATTATGTTTCTTTTTCCGAAAAATATAAAGGTGAAAAAGGAGATTTAGATTGTAGTTACTATGTTCTAAGAGATGATTTAGCCAAAGCAAAAATTCAATTCAAGGACGTTCCGCGAATGCTTAAAGCTTTCGAGCATTGGTTTGGGCCTTACCCTTTTTATGAAGACAGTTACAAACTGGTAGAAGCGCCCTATTTAGGAATGGAACATCAAAGTTCTGTGACCTATGGCAATAATTTTGAAAATGGATATCGTGGAAGAGATTTAAGCGGAACAGGCTGGGGACTAAAATTTGATTTTATTATCATCCATGAATCAGGACATGAATGGTTTGCAAATAACATCACTTACAAAGATATCGCTGATATGTGGATTCATGAGAGTTTTACCAACTACTCCGAAAGTCTTTTTGTGGAATATTATTATGGTAAACAAGCCGGTTTTGATTACGTAAAAGGTGTTAGAAAAAGTATTCAAAACGACAAACCAATTATTGGGCGCTATGATGTAAACAGCGAAGGTTCGGGCGATATGTATTATAAAGGAGCGAATATGCTACATACTTTACGCCAGATTGTGAATGATGATGAGAAATGGAGAAGCATTTTGAGAGGATTAAACAGTACTTTTTACCATCAAACGGTTACTACAAAACAAATTGAGGACTATTTAAGCACCGCAGTTGGCGTAGATTTATCAACTTTCTTTAACCAGTATTTAAGGGACACCAGAATACCTACATTAGAATATTATTTTAAAGGGAATACCTTAGGATTTCGTTGGGCAAATTGTGTAGCTGATTTTAATATGCCAATTAAAGTAACTATAAATGGGACCGAAAAATGGCTTCAACCGAAGACTGATTGGAAACAAGAAACAATTGAAGCCGAAAATCAAAAACTGAAAATTGATGCCAATTTTTATATCGCTCAATTTAATATCACAGAATAATATTTATTAATTTTATCCCAGAATATAAAACAGACGAACGGACTTATTCTATCACTTTTATGAAAAACTCAAATGCCATCTTGTTCTGCTTTATATTTTTGGGAATTACTGTTTCTGGTCAAGAAAAAAGTATTCCCAGTGTAAAACCGAATGCGATTCCTATTATTGACAGTACGAGTATCGCTCAGGATAGCGTATTATTGTCAAAAACAAATGAGATGCTTGATGAGGAGCAATATTGGAGCATAATTGAAAAATCACTAAAAGAATATACGGACCAAGAAGATCAAGAACTTTTTTTAGTTTCTGAAATAGAAAAATTGACTCCAAAAGAAATAATAGGATTTCGTTTAAGGACAGATAAACTTCTATTTGACACCTATAACCAAGAATTGTGGTGCGCCGCCTTTATTATGAATGGCGGAGTTTCTGATGGAGATTTTGATTATTTTAGATGCTGGATAATTTCTAGAGGCAAGGATGTTTTTTATAAAGCAAAGACAAATCCTGACTATTTGATTAATGAAGTCATTGCCAATAAGGAATCCTATCAATTTGAAGGTTTCTGGTTTGTGGCCGTTTCAGCATTTAAAAATAGTACCGGTCAAGAATTATATCCTTATATTGATTATGAGCAATTCTTGACGAATGACGAAAATTATCCTTTGTTAGATTTTACTTGGAACGTTGAGGAACCAAAGACCATGGAGCTCATTTGTCCTGTATTATTTAAAAATCTTTGGAAATAAACAATTCAGTCTGTATTAAAGTTATTTTCAAATAATTGTATTTGGCTTTTTAATCTTTCGATAAGCATACTCATCATCCTTTTATTTAGGCTTGATGAGTTTTTTATATACAGGAGGTACTCATCTGTAGTGAATAAACCAATGATCATCCCTTTCAACGCATTTCGAAATTTAATGTCTTTTTGTATTGCATTTTCAATTGTGGCCAATTTTTTCTCCACCGATTGGGAATAAAAATCCCCTTTGTACTTGGATATATAATTATTAAAAGAAGCAATAAACAGTTCGTTTTGCAATTTCAGTATTGGTCGAAGTACCTGATTTTGAAACATTTCATCCGATGAAGATTGAGCGCTTACACTTCCAATAGTTTCTCCACGGAGTTCCTTTAAAAAAACATCTCTTTGGTTCATATTTTTCTTTAAAAATAAAAAAAAATAAGTGTAGAAACGTTATTTTAGCATTATAAAATAAAAACTATGAGATTTCATACCAGAAAATGGGTAAAACCCGAAGATTTGAATCCAAATGGGACTTTATTTGGCGGAAAATTGTTAGCTTGGATCGATGAAGAGCTGGCCTTATACACGATTATTCAGCTAGAGAATCCCAAAGTTGTTACCAAACACATGTCTGAGATAAATTTTAGAAGTTCGGCAAAACAAGGCGATATTATTGAGATTGGAATTGATGTCGTAAAATTTGGAAATACCTCACTCACCTTAAAATGTGAAGTTCGCAACATGATGACACGCGAAACAATTATTACCATAGATAATACCACGATGGTCAATCTGGGAGCCGATGGAAAGCCAAAAGCACATGGTAAAACAGAAATTGAGTATGTTAAAAATCGCCTTTAATAAATCTTAAACGCGATCTTTTAAAAAAAAACTAATCTGAATTTTAACAGAATGATATTAAAAATAAGCCTTCACTATTTTTAAAAAAGTGAAGGCTTATTTATTGTTTAATTAAGATACTCTTTTTCAGAAGGCAATTCATAAATTTTTAAGTCGAAATAACCTACGGCTGCAATAACATGATCAAAAATGTCGGCCATAATGTATTCATAGCTTTCCCATTTTTTGTCACTTGTAAATGCATAAATTTCTAAAGGAACTCCATGAGAGTCTGATTGCAATTGGCGACAAAGCATCAGCATCTCTTGGTTTAGAGCTGGATGATGGCGTAGATATTCAATTACATATTTTCGAAACAAACCTAAATTAGTAATATTTCGACCATTGATTGGAATTGATTTATCAATAGAATTGATATTATTAAACCGGTCTATTTCTTTTTTTCTGGTGTCAATATAAGTACTGATAAGTTGAATTTTCTTCAAATTATCCAATTCTGCATCATCCAAAAAACGAATACTACTTGTTTTTATAAGAATGTGCCTTTTAATTCGTCTTCCATTAGATTTAAACATACCTCGCCAGTTGCGAAAAGAATCCGAACTCAAGCTATAGGTTGGAATCGTAGTAGTGGTATTGTCAAAATTTCGAACTTTAACCGTGGTTAAATTAATTTCGATTACATCACCGTCAGCACCAAATTTTTCCATTGTAATCCAATCACCAATTCGAACCATATCATTTATAGAAACCTGAACGCTGGCTACAAATCCTAAAATAATGTCTCTGAAAATCAAAATAATCAAAGCCGAAACAGCTCCAAAAGTAGTCAAGAGTTCTCTACGATCAATATCAAATATTTTTGAAACGATCAATATAATTCCCACCACCCAAAGCACGATCATGATTACCTGAATAAAGCTATCAATAGGTTTATCGCTATATCGAGGTTTTACTTTTAAATAATCCCTCAATGCATTAAAGACGGTTCGTATGATCCATAAAATCAGAAATACAATATAGATACCTACTAATTTCCCGAAAACATCTTCCCAATATTCGTATTTATCCAGAATTATCGGTACAGATTTGTAAATAAATAATAACGGGATAAGGTGTGCAATGTATTTTGCAGTTTTATTGGATACCAATAAATCATCAAAATTGGTTTTGGTTTTTTTTGCTACAAATACAATTATGGTAACCAAGACGAGTCGGAAAACCACATAGATACCGTAAGCCAAAAAACACAGCAGGGTAATGTTTATAAATAAACTTAAATAAGAGGCAAAATTATATCCCAATCCCCATTTTCTAAAAATGGGGTAAAGGAAAGTGAAAATTTGCTCTATGAATTTATACATTCTTTAAATATTTCTTATCGATATAAAAAGTGCCAAAAGGTACAAGAGAAGCTAATAAAATAATACCTAAGTTTTTAAAATCCCAATTTTGAACGTTTTTTAATAAAACAGCCAACAAAACATATCCTATAAAAAGTACGCCGTGACCCATTCCTATAGGATACAGCAACATTTTGTATAAATCAATGTGTGTAGGCTTGATTAAAAGCATATTAGCAAATAAAACCAAATAGGATATTCCTTCTAGAATCGCGGTAATCTTGAAAATCTTAAGCATTTAATTTATTTTTAGTAATAATCGACAAAATTAGACAATAACATTGATTTTAGAAGCATTGAATCTAAAACTAATTTACTTTAAAAGTTAAATTTTGATCGCTGATAATCTGAATTTTAAAAAGATGCAGTCACATCAAATTAAAGAGTATGTTATAGAATAATTAAAAGTCGAATTAAAACATAAAAACCAAGTATTAAGTTGGTTTTTATGTTATTTATAAATTTTGATTTTTAAGAAAGCAAATGCTTACTAACATATTGACAACTTGTTTTTACAGATTCTATTGGGTTGGGAACATAATTAGTTTCCTGTTCGACAAAAAAATGTTTTACTCCAGAAAGGTTTGCTTCGGCAAAAATGGACTTAAAATCTATTTTTCCGTTACCAATTTCGGTATTCCAATCCGGGTTTTTTGTGTCCATATCTTTTACGTGCCACATCGTAAAACGCCCCGGATTTTCCTTAAATAGTTGCAAAGGATCATTTCCGGATCGTACAACCCAATACAAATCCAGTTCAAAATCGACCAATTTTTTGTCGGTTTCATTCAACAAAATTTGATAACCAGTTGTATTATCATACTGCATAAACTCAAAAGCATGGTTATGATACCCCAGTTTTAGTCCAGATTTTTTGCATAAAACCGCTGCTTCATTTATTTTGGCGGCAATTTTTTTATAATCATCGGCACTTTTTCTGAGAGATTCCTCTAGCCAAGGAATTGTTATGTATTGGCTTCCTAATATATTAGCGGCTTCAATCGTTTTTTTCAAAAGATCAGCGTTTCCGTCTTTAAAAAATGAACCAAAATCATAATGACCACTCGGAGATTTTAAACCATTATCGGACAAAATGGTTTTAAACTCTTTTACAGGAGTACCAAAAAAGCCGTTTTTGGCTGAAAAACCATAGGTTTCCACTTCTTTAAAACCCGCTTTGGCAACTTGTTCCAAAACCATTTTTACATTAGAAGGAAAGCTCTCACGCAAAGTATACAATTGTAATCCTATGTTTTTATTTTTGCTGCTGAAAGCCAATGAAGGTGCCAATGCTATTGCGCCCAGAGCCAATCCGCTGTTTATTAAAAAAGTTCTTCTTTTTATCATTGATCGTAATTGTTTGTTTTTAAATATTGCAAATCGCAATCGCTTTTCTTAAAGAATCTATCTTGTTTGGATTCTTAGGAATAAATTCTTGTGCTACATAGCCTGTAAACCCTGTTTGTACGATTGCCTTCATGATGGCTGGGTAGTTTAATTCTTGGTTTTCGTCAATTTCGTTTCTACCGGGAACACCAGCGGTGTGATAATGTGCTATATACTTATGATTTTCCCTGATTGTTCGTATTACATCTCCTTCATCAATTTGCATGTGATAGATATCATAAAGCAACTTGAAATGTTCCGAATTAAGGCGTTTGGCCAGCTCAACTCCCCATTTTGTAGTGTCACATTGGTAATCTTTATGGTCTATTTTACTGTTTAATAATTCCATAACCAAGACTACATTATGCTTTTGAGCCAAAGGAATCAATGCTTGCAATCCTTTTACACAGTTATTCCAGCCTTCTTCATCAGTTTTTCCTCTTTTATTTCCGCTAAAGCAAATCAAATTCTTGTATCCGGCTTTGGCAACCAGTGGAATCATTTCGGTATAGTTTTTTATCAAGGTTTCATGAAATTGTGGATCATTGAAACCGTCAACTAAATTGATTTCTGCCCCGCTACACATCGCAGACATAAGTCCATGTTTTTTCAAAATAGGCCAATCATTTGGTCCAACTAAATCGATAGCCGAAATCCCTATTTTTTTGGCTTCGATACATAGTGTTTCAAGATCAATACTGCTAAAACACCATCTGCAAACGGAGTGATTAATATTTCCTTTTAAAATTTCCATATTTTCTTCATTAGAATTTGCCATAGCAGAAAATCCTAATGGAATGTTTAATGCTACCGCTCCCGCCACAATATTTTTTATGACAGACCTTCTGCTTAAATTAGAACTCATTTTAATATAATTTAGATTGTTGGAATTTCAGTTTTATTATCATTTTTAAATAAAAGGGCAAAAAGTAAAAATACCACTAAGGAAATACCGGCAGGAATTACCCATACCATTTCCCAATCGATTGCCCCATCAAGGGTTTTGTAATTATCGGTAATCCATCCTGCAACTCCAAAGCCAATCAACATTCCCAGACCATAAGTTGCAAGTGTTATTAAGCCTTGGGCAGCACTTTTGTATTTTTCGCCGGCTTTTGAATTAGTATAAATTTGACCTGAGACGAAAAAGAAATCGTAACAAATACCATGTAAAGCTATTCCAATAATGAGCATAAAACTCAAATCGGCACCATTGCCGTAAGCAAAGAGAACATAACGAAGTGCCCAAGCCAACATGCCAACAAGAATGGTCTTTTTAAATCCAAAACGAACAAAAAACATTGGAATTAACAATAAAAATAGGGCTTCGGATATTTGCCCGATAGCCATTTTTCCTGTAGGATTTTCGATTCCAGCATCAGTCAAAAACGGATGCGCATTTTGGTAATAAAAAGCCAAAGGAATACAGATCAGAATGGACGAAACAAAAAATATTGCAAAATTTTTATCTTTTAATAATTTTAAGGCGTCAAAACCGAGCAAGTCACCGATTTTTATTTTTTCTGTGGAAGCAACTTTTGGAGGCGTTTTAGGTAAAGTAAAGCTGAAAATTCCTAGCATAAAAGCTGCAATTCCTGATAAAAGAAAGGTGTTTTTGAGTAATCCTTGAGAAATAGCTTCGGCAGAATCCCAATGAAACAAAAAGCTAATCGATAATCCGGCTAAAATCCAGCCAATTGTTCCCCAAACCCTGATATTTGCAAACTCTTTTTCTGGGTCTTTCATTTGATTAAAGGCAACTGAATTTACTAAAGCCAAAGTTGGCATGTATAAAATCATGTAACTCAAAACGTAAGTGTAAAAGATGCCTACTTCATCCGACTGATACATTTGATACATCAAAAAAGCGCCAATAAGATGAAGAATTCCCAAGATTTTCTCCGCATTAAAATAACGATCAGCAATTAAACCTATAATAAAAGGAGCTATGATGGCACCCCAAGATTGGGTTGAAAAAACAGAAGCTATTTCTGATCCGGAAGCTTGTAAATTGTTCCCCAAGAAGGTGCCAAGTGTTACAAACCATGCGCCCCAAATAAAGAATTCGAGGAACATCATCAATGATAATTTGAATCGGGTAGTAGTATTCATTATTTTTTGGTTATTTTTTTTGGTAGTTAATAGGGCAAACATTTTTTTACCAATAGAAATCGAGACTATGTGGTAAAATTTTAAAATTTACTTTTGTTGGTTTAGTATATTAAGGACAGTTTTTACATTCCATTTTCGCAACCCGTAGTTATATCCATGGTATTCCATTCTTTGATCATGATATTTCTGTACCAAACATGATCGCCATGGTCTTGCAAAGCAATTTTTCCGGTTTTGAAAGTTCCAAAATCTTTCCAAGTAGCAAACTTGCTTCCAGCAACCAAAGATTTAAAATTATCGTCCCAAAGCACCGTTTCAACTACAAAGACGCCGTTTAAAACCAAAGTTAGCTTCCCGAATTTGCAAACTATTTCGGCAGTATTCCATTCTCCTACAGGTTTCGCAGCCGCTTTAGAACTTTTTATTAAATCATATAAATCACCCGCTGCATGTTTGGTTATTTTTCCGTCAGGATGTCCGTCATCGTCCAAAACCTGCATTTCTAAGCCAGTAGAATAGGTGTTTGAGTATTTTTCTAAATCTTCATTTACATAAAAAATAATACCGCTATTGGCTTTGGCAGCAACTTTCCATTCTAATTTTAAATGGAAATTTGTGTATTCTTGATCGGTGACAAGATCTCCACCTTGACCATTTTTTGCGGCAGTAGGATCAAAATGCAAAGTTCCATTTTCTACTTTCCAAGCAGATCCCACAGTGGTTTTTCCGTAATTGTGCCATCCTGTGGTGGTTTTTCCATCAAATATTGGTTTGAATCCTTTTTGAGCGTGTGTTGTTTGAATCAAAGCCATTAACATTAGTAGTGTGCAAATATTTTTAATCATAAGTATCGGTTTTAATGTTTAAACAATAGTTAATTCTCGTTTATAAAGTTAAATTCGACCATCCTTCGCGATAGTCACGTTTTACAAACTGGTTTACATCATCAAAATTGGTGATTTTCATATTCTTGTTGTCCCATAACAATTTTGCCGATCGACCAGGGTAAACATCTTCACCCAGTATTTCTTTGTGGATATCATATCCTCTAATAGCTAAATTTGCCATTAAAAGCGCTTCGGTTAAAGGACCGGCAATCTCAAAAGGCGAGCTTACTTCCTGCTTTCCATAACCTGCAATAGATGCTTCAACCCATTGACTATAATGTCCATCAGCACCGCCTTTTACTCGGGAGTATTTTTGGGCTACTTTGATGTTCTCATTCCGACTTATAGGAAGCAAACGAGGATTCAATCCGTAGGTGTCACACATCATTTTTCCTTTGGTACCAATGAATAAAGTTCCATTACCACCGTCGCCAAAAATCTCATTTGGCTCTAATTCTGATGGTCTTTCAGGCTGGATTCCGCCATCCATCCAATGTAATGTTACGTCGCCTTTGGTTTTATCCGTCTTTGGAAAAGTCAAAGTAACGTGACTAGAAGGAGGACAGCTATCCGGGAAATAGCCTCTTTTAAATTCATCAACATATACTGATCCCACACTACATTGAACATCCTTTGCATACTTCAAATTTAATATGCTAAATGGGGTTTCGATCAAATGACAGCCCATGTCTCCAAGAGCACCAGTGCCATAATCCCACCATCCGCGCCAGTTGAACGGGACCAATTTATCTACATAATTCTTTTGAGGAGCAGTTCCTAACCATAAATCCCAGTCTAATTCTTTAGGAATTTCTGCTGCTTTTGTAGGCCAAGGAATCCCTTGTGGCCAAACCGGACGATCTGTCCAGGCTTTAACAGTATGAATATCACCTATTAAGCCTGCTTCGTACCATTCTTTCATGATTCGAGTACCGTCATTTGACGAACCTTGATTTCCCATTTGGGTTACCACTTTGTATTTTTTGGCTGCTTCAGTCAGAATACGAGCTTCATAAATATCGTGCGTAAGTGGTTTCTGCACATAAACATGCTTGCCTAATTGCATGGCTGCTAAGGTTTGAATGGCATGGTTATGATCCGGTGTTGAAACCGAAACGGCATCAAAATTTTTATGTTCTTTGTCTAACATTTCACGCCAATCCTTGTAAAACTTGGCTTTTGGAAATGCATTTACACTTTTTACAGCTCTTCGGCTATCAACATCACATAAAAAAGCAATATCGGCTTTCCCGCTTTTGGCAAACATAGCAATATCAGACTGACCTTTTCCTCCAACACCAATACCAGCGATCAGCAAGCGATCACTCGGTGCCACAAAACCTCTTCCCAAAACATGACGGGGAACAATCATAAATGCCGCAGCTGCAATAGCTGTTGTTTTTATAAAATCACGGCGGTTATTCGCGATTTTATTTCCTTTTTCGTCTTTTTCCATTTATATTTTAAAAGTTTGGTTGGTTAGTTAATAAATGTATTGGAACAAATAGATTATTTTTTCAACGATAAAATGTATTTCGCTATTGTCTTTGCCTCGTCCTTTTTCATAGATGCATGCGCTCCCATAGGAATGCTTCCCCAAACGCCTGAGCCACCTTTGATGATTTTATTGGACAGATAAGAAATGTTTTTCTCATTGGCAGCATATTTATTGGCAATTTCCAAATAGGAGGGACCAATCAGTTTCTTGTCCATTTTATGGCAGCCAATACAATCTGACTTAGCTATTAATTTTTCGCCATCTGAAGATTGTAGAACAATGTCAACTTTACGTGTGTATTTTTCTTCTGCATTTTCTTTCGAAAATGAGCTTAAAGTAATAATGGTAATACCTAAAAGCAAATAATTAAATTTCATGTATTTGTGTTTTTATAATCCTAAATTTTTTTTGTTAAAAGCCTGATTGACTTCAACAGCTGCAAAGTCATCAAACGCTTTATCGGTCACTTTTATAATATGATTTTTAATAAACTCGGCACCTTCTCGTGCGCCATCTTCCTGGTTTTTCAGGCAACATTCCCATTCCATCACGGCCCAGCCTTTATAATCATATTGCGCCAATTTGCTAAATATGGTTTTAAAATCTATTTGTCCGTCACCGGGAGAACGATAGCGCCCTGCACGGTTTATCCAGTTTTGGTATCCTCCGAAAGTTCCTTGTTTTCCCGTAGGGTTAAATTCGGCATCCTTAACATGGAAGGCTTTGATTCGTTCGTGATAAAAATCGATATACTGGATGTAATCCAATTGCTGTAAAACAAAATGCGAGGGATCATACAGAAGACAGGCTCTGGAATGATTTTTTACTGCTTTCAAAAACATTTCATATGTTTCTCCGTCAAATAAATCTTCGCCGGGATGAATTTCGTAACAAAGATCAACACCATTTTGGTCAAACTCATTTAAGATTGGCAACCAACGTTTGGCCAATTCGGCAAAACCATCTTCCACCAAACCCGGAGGCCTTTGAGGCCAAGGATGAAAATATTGCCAAAGCAAAGAACCGCTGAAAGTCGCATGGGCATTCAAACCCAAATTTTGGGAAGCTTTTGCGGCATATTTCAATTGTTGTACGGCCCATTCCTGTCTTGCCTTTGGTTTTCCGTGGACTTCTTTTGGAGCAAAAGCATCAAAAAAATCGTCATATGCGGGATGAACCGCTACTAATTGCCCTTGCAAATGCGTTGATAATTCGGTTATTTCTAATCCGTAAGAAGCGATTTTTCCAGCCAATTCATCCGCATAGGTTTTACTTTCTGCGGCCTTTTGCAAATCGATGAATCGAGTATCCAAAGTCGGCATTTGAATGCCTTTGAAACCTAAATCAGAAGCCCATTTACAAATTCCGTCCAAAGAATTAAATGGAGCTTTATCACCGATAAACTGTGCTAAAAAAACGGCTGGTCCTTTTATTGTTGTCATTTTTATTTTAAATTTTAAAATCAAACCACTTTTGTTCTGATTTGCCCGAAGCGATTACATTTTCTATAAAAGCCATCCCTCGAACTCCATCATCAACAGATGGGAAGTCGAGCATTTCCGCGCTTGGTGTTTTCCCTTCCAAGATAGAAGATAAAGTCAAAGCAAAATTTTTGTATAAATTGGCAAAAGCCTCGAGATAACCTTCGGGATGACCGCTCGGCGTTCGGGTATTAGCCATAGCATTATTTGATAAATAACTATTTCCGGTTCTGTAAATCTGTGTTGGTACGTCAGGCCATTTAATTATCAAAGAATTCGGTTCCATCTGATGCCATTCTAGGCCTCCTTTTTCGCCATAAATTTTTATTTTCAGTCCGTTTTCTTCTCCGGTTGCAATTTGTGTGGCAACCAATATGCCGTTGGCGCCGTTATCAAATTTCAGCAGTACATTTCCGTCGTCATCCAATTTCCTGCCTTCAACGACAATGTTGATATCGGCACACATCTGAATAATTTTTGTACCCGAAATATATTCTGCAAGTTGAGCTGCATGAGTACCGATGTCTCCCATGCAACCGCTGATACCGCTTTTGGCGGGATCTGTTCGCCAAATTGCCTGCTTGTTTCCTTCATTTTCAAATAAAGAACTCAGCCAGCCTTGGGTATATTCGACCATTACTTTTCTGATTTTTCCCAATTCATTGTCGGCTACCATTTTTCGCGCTTGTTTCACCATCGGATAGCCCGAGTAGGTGTGTGTCAGGCACAAAATGAGTCCGGTTTCGTTAACTTTTTGCTGCAATTGCTTGGCCTCATCTAAACTTAAGGTCATCGGCTTATCGATTAAAACATGAAAACCGTGATCCAAAGCCATCATAGCTGGGGCAAAATGTGCGAAATTAGGGGTGACGATAGTCACAAAATCCATGCGTTGCCCAGCCGTAAGACCGCTTTCCTTTACAATCATTTCTTGGTAAGTTGCGTAGCATTTTTCTTCGGGCAGGAATAATTCCTTTCCCGATTCCCTCGAAATTTCGGGATTTGAACTAAATGCTCCGCAATGTAATTCGACCAAACCATCCATGTTGGCGGCAATACGATGGATTGCCCCAATAAAAGCATTTTTTCCGCCACCAATCATGCCCATTTTTAATTTTCTCATAGCATTTGGCTCACTAAAGATTACCTTTTTTTAATTCTTTTACCGCATAATCACAGGCTCTTGCGGTTAATGCCATAAAGGTCAAAGACGGATTTTGGCACGCAATCGAAGGCATGCAAGAACCATCGGTAACAAATACATTTTTCACTTCATGCATCTGGTTCCATTTATTCAAAACAGAATCTTTGGGATCATTCCCCATCCTTGCTGTTCCCATTTCGTGAATTGCCATACCCGGATAACAATCATTGTCATAGGTTCTCACGTTCTTGATTCCTGATGCTTCGAGCATTTCTGCGGCATCATTCATCATATCTTCGCGCATTTTTGCCTCATTTTCTTTGAATTCGCAGTCAATGGCTAAAATAGGCTGTCCCCATTTGTCTTTTTTAGAATGATCGATGTAAACCCTGTTTTCATAATAAGGCAACATTTCACCAAATCCACCTAATCCCATGCTCCAGCTATTGCCGGGAAGCGACATGGTTTCTTTAAAATCACCCCCAAAAGCCAATTCGGCAACTTCTTTATGCCAAGCTCCTCTGCTGGCTCCACCCTGATAACCAAAACCTCTGAGATAATCTCTTTTGTCATTTCCAACGTTTTGGTATCTTGGAATATAAATTCCGTTTGCCCTTCTTCCGTAGGTGTATTTATCTTCAAAACCTTCGGCTGTTCCTTCGGCACCACAACGGAAATGGTGATCCATTAAGTTATGTCCTAGCTGTCCGCTGGCATTTCCCAAACCATTAGGATGCGCTTCGGAGGTAGAATTCAACAATAAAAAAGTAGAACCTAAAGTTGATGCGTTCACGAAAACGATCTTTGCGTAAAACTCCATCGTTTCATTGGTTTCGGCATCAATCACCATGACGCCTTTTGCTTTTTTGGTGTCTTTATCGTAAATAATGTGGTTGACAATAGAGTAGGGTCTTACCGTTAATCTTTTGGTGGCAACCGCCGCCGGCAAAGTAGAAGACTGTGTGCTGAAATATGCACCAAACGGACAACCACGACTGCATAAACTTCTGTATTGGCAACTTCCTCGACCTTTGTGAGGAACTGTTAAGTTTGCGGTACGACCAATGGTCATTAATCGGGTATTATTGTAATGCTTTTCTAATCTTTCTTTTACAGATTTTTCAACGCAATTCATGTCCATTGGAGGTAAGAATTTACCATCTGGTAAAAGAGGCCAGTTCTCGGCTTGCCCGCTAATACCGGCAAACTGCTCCACATAATCATACCAAGGTGCTATATCTTTGTAACGAATAGGCCAATCATTTCCATGTCCGTCCTTTACATTATCTTCAAAATTATGTTCGCTGAAACGGTAACTTTGACGTCCCCACATCAAGGATTTTCCGCCCACATGAAAGCCTCTGTACCAGTCAAAGCGTTTGTCTTCGGTATAAGGACATTCTAAATCATTTACCCACCATTTTTCTGTAGCCTCATTATAAGGATAATCCCTACTTTGTACAGGATGGGTTCTTTTTTGTTCTTGTGTAAGCCGTCCTGCATGTTCAATCTCCCAAGGAGCTTTCATTGCCGAATCATAATCTTTGATGTGCTCGATGTTCATCCCTCGTTCGAGCATTAAAACTTTTAATCCTTTTTCGGTTAGTTCTTTTGCGGCCCAACCTCCACTAATTCCTGAGCCTACGACAATAGCATCGTAGGTATTTTGCTTTTTTAAATTGGAATTTATATTCACTTTTACTTCATTTAAATATTTATAATAAAAATCAGCAGTCCAATAGACAATATTCTAGGTTGCCCAAGCTTTTTGTCCTGGTTTATAATCTGCGTTGCCGTCATATCTTCCGGGAACTGGAAGGTATTCTCGGGCTTGGGTACAACCAATTTCAGATGAAAAATAACCCAACAAAGTCAAATCTCTAGTTATCATAAAGAAAGAAGGTTTCTTCCCGTTGGCAATTGCCTCGGCAGTTAAATCAGTCATTAACTTATGGCGTTCTGCGGCATTCAGCGAAATAAAATCCTTGTTGAAATCTTTTTGACATTTTGCCAGCATTTCTTTCATGCCGGAAGCAAAAAGCTGTTGCAAATTAGCAGGATAACAATCCCTGACCATCATGGGAATAAAATTGCCAACTCCGGCTGCTTTTGCTCCAAGGGAAGATTTAGTTGTTGGAATGATAATATCTGCGAATTCGGCTAAAATTTCTTCATCGGTGGCAGAAAAAGAGACTTGATTTTTTTCACTTTCATAGACTCCAAAATTTTCAAACAAAACCCCCATTGTACTTGAGGAGATCGCCGTTCCCAATAAAAAGGCCACATTTTTTAGTGCTTTACGTCTGTCCATTGCTGATTTATTAGTAATTCTGTTTAATATTATGATATTTAATAATTATTAAAATATTACAATAATAAATAAAAAACTGACATATTCTCTTTTTTACTATTAAAATTAGATGTTAATTAAATAATTATTAGTTATTATAAAGAAAACATCTCAAAATTTCAATTCGCTATGTCAATCGTCGATCAAAAAAGAATAAAATGCAATTTAAGGAAGCTTCCTTAAACAAAATCCCTAATTTTATATCAGTATTTTATCACAAAAAAACGTTTTAGTAAAATTTATTCGTCTTAATACGCTTCAAAAGCAAATTATTTAGAAAAACCCAATCTTAAAAAACACAATTCGTAATTTAAGATTTCTGATTTTTATCAAATGAATTGATAACTATAAAGTATTAGCGTTGATTTTTGCGGTATTGAATCTAAAAGTAATTTACTTTTGTATTCTTAAACTTTGATTATGAGTAAACGGGATTTAAAAAAATACATCAAGGAACTCAATAAAGAGCAGCTCGAAGAGCAAATTATCGAATTGTATGAAAAATTCAGCCCCGTAAAAGTCTATTATGACTTTGTTTTCAATCCCAAAGAGAATATTCTTTTGCAGGAATGTAAAATCAAAATTTCTAATGAGTATTTTCCAATAAAAAGTGGTGGAAGTCGCAAAAAGCCGAAAATGCGTCGTTCTGTGGCGCAAAAATACATCAAGCACTTTATGGTTTTGGGTGTGGATACCTTTCTTATTGCCGATGTGATGCTTTATAATATCGAAATTGCACAAACTTTCTCTGCCGGACATACGATAAAACAGGAATTATTTTTCAAAAGCATGCTCAATTCCTTTGAACAGGCGGTTCAATATTTAATTAGCAACGGGATTCTGGCTGATTTTAAATCAAGGATAAAATCGATTCAGAATGAAGCTTTTGAGCAAAAATGGAAAAACAAATCCGAGTTTAAAATGATAATTGAACGATTGGAATATTGACCCCATAATTTAATTTTATTTAATCACTCCCTATTTTTTAAATTAAAAACAACGGAATAACTCTTTTTTAGACGTATTTTTGCAAAAATCCAAGAAAAAACAATGTTTGAAAATACTATAGAAATAGAAAAAGAAGACAGAAAAGAACTTTATGCTTATCAACAAGGAGATATTGATGCTATATTTGAACGTATAGATAATGCTCAACAAAATCATCATTTGTTATATCAATTGCCTACTGGTGGGGGAAAAACGGTGATATTCTCAGAAATTGTACGTCGCTATTTGTCACAACACGATAAGAAAGTGGTTGTTTTGACCCATCGAATTGAGTTATGCAAGCAAACCTCTAAAATGTTGAAAGGTTTTGGCGTAAAAAATAAAATCATCAACAGTAAGGTTAAAGATTTTCCAGATCAAAACGAATATTCTTGTTTTGTGGCGATGGTCGAAACTTTAAAAAACCGTATCAATGATGATAAACTGCAACTGGATAACGTTGGATTAGTAATTATCGATGAGGCACATTACAACTCATTCCGAAAATTATTGACCTCTTTCTCCAACTCTTTTATTCTAGGTGTTACGGCAACTCCTTTGAGTTCAAACATCAAGTTGCCTATGAACGAAAGCTACAACGAACTAATAGTAGGGGACACGATCAGTTCTTTGATTGATAATGGCTTTTTGGCAAAAGCAACTACTTATAGTTATGATGTAGGTTTGACTTCGCTAAAAGTAGGGATTAACGGAGATTATACCGTTAAATCTTCGGATGATTTGTACACCAATATGGCCATGCAAGAGAAATTATTGCATGCTTATACCGAGAAATCATTGGGCAAAAAAACATTGATTTTCAATAACGGGATCAATACCTCTTTATATGTTTATGAAACTTTTAGAGAAGCGGGTTATCCTATTCGTCATCTAGACAACACCAGCAGTAACGAGGAACGGAAAGATATTTTGCATTGGTTCAAATACACTCCCGATGCCATATTAACCTCTGTGGGGATTTTGACCACCGGTTTTGATGAACCTACGGTAGAAACCATTATTTTGAACCGAGCCACAAAATCGTTGACATTATATTACCAAATGATTGGTCGTGGTTCCAGAAAATTACCTAATAAAGACAACTTTACCGTTATCGATTTAGGAAATAATGCCGCTCGTTTCGGTCTATGGAGTGAGCCTGTAAACTGGCAACACATCTTCAAATCGCCTGAGTTTTATCTAGAAAACCTGCGAGATGATACTGAGATTGAAATGTTTTTCAAATACAGTATGCCGCCGGAATTGAGAGCCAAATTCAGTAAAACTGCCGATGTAACTTTTGATGTCGATGAAGAACACAAACTCATCATCAAACAAAATTTGCGTTCCAAAGTAGTTTTGGATAAATCCCTAGAGCAGCATGCCGCCATGTGCGTAGACAATACCGAAACCTTGCAGGAAGCGAAATCTTTATCCAAGGAATTAGACAATGATATCGATTGCCGCATCAAACGCTATTCAAAATGTTTGAGCCAATGCAGTAAAAACTACCGCGAATGGCTTATTGACGATTACAAACTAAAAATGACCTTATTGATTGGGAAAAAGTATCGTGAGAAAATCATGAACGAACCCGATGATGAATAAGAATTTATATAAGGAGCTAATCCCGCTGTACACTGTATCTGTTGTGGCAAAACTCGCCACAACAGGATGCCGTTTCCATCGGGGCTAAAACCAGAATACAAAACAACTATTTTTTATAAAATAATAAATCCAAAAACATGTCAAAACAATTCACTGATTTAGGAATTTCGGCAGCCGTACTAAAAGCGATTACCGAATTGAAAATTGTTGTGCCTACAGAAATCCAACAAAAGGCAATTCCGTTACTTTTGGAAAACAAGACTGATTTAGTGGGACTTGCCAAAACAGGTACAGGAAAAACGGCAGCTTTTGGATTACCCATTTTACAATTAATAGACACAAAATCAACTGCGGTTCAAGCCGTTATCTTGGTTCCTACACGCGAGCTGGGACATCAGATTTTTAGAAATTTGGAAGATTTTGCAAAATACTTGCCCGAAGTTTCTATTGCGGCTACTTGTGGCGGAATCCCAATAAAACCACAAATCGAGCGATTAACAGCGCCAACCCATGTTTTGGTGGCAACTCCTGGACGTTTGATTGATTTAATCCAGCGCAAAGCAATAAACCTGAAAGAAACCAAATTCCTTGTGCTCGACGAAGCCGACGAAATGGTGACAATCCTTAAAGAAAGCCTGGATGAAATTGTTGCCGAATTGCCTAAGGAACACAAAACATTATTGTTTTCGGCAACCATGCCGGGAACCATAAAACAACTGATTCAGAATTATTTGCATAAAAATGTGGTTCAGGTCAGCGCAAGCATGGAAACCGTAGGAAATCAAGGAATTGATCATGAATATATTGTCGTGGATCCTATCGAAAAACTCGACGTTTTGATGCATTTCTTGAATTCTAGAGAAGGCGAGCGTGGAATCATATTTTGCAAAACCAAAGCCGCGGTGAATAAACTAGCCAAAAATCTGGCAATCAACCGTTTTTCATCGGGAGCCTTGCACGGAAGTTTATCACAAGGAATCCGAGATCGTATCATGGAGCAATTTCGCGAAGGCCATATTAATATATTGGTGGCGACCGATTTGGCGGCGAGAGGAATAGACGTAAAGGAAATATCCTATGTAGTCAATTACCATTTACCTGATGTTTATGAAGCTTATGTTCACCGTAGCGGAAGAACGGCAAGAGCAGGAGCAAAGGGACTTTCGTTGACGGTACTGCAACCGGAAGAAGTAGTAGAAATTGCCGATTTTGAAAAAGAACTGGGAATCAAATTCAGCGAATTCAAAAAACCTAGTGCGCTAAGCATCGAGGAAAATAATACCCTTTTGTGGGCGAAACAAATCTTCAAAACCAAACCCAACCATGAAGTGGATGCGGAATTTAAGAACAAGATAAAAACCGTTTTTCATCACCTAACCAAGGACGAATTGATCGAAAAACTGTTGGCCAATTATTTGTTGCAAAACAAAAACGAAGCAGCCGAAAAACCAGAAAAAAGACAAAAAAAGAAATAGTAGTTTTTACCTCAAAATAATAAACCATTGTAAGAACTTGAAGAAGATGCGCAATGGTTTTTTGTTTTTAATAATATTGTTTATGATTAAGAGAAAAATTCTTTATATTAGATATTATTTAAAAATTAGCCTTCCGTTTGGCGTAATGCAGAAAACCACTACAAGTTAAATCTTTAATACATTTTTTTCATATGAAACTTGAAAAAATGAAACTAATTAGACTTTATCCAAATGAAGAATTTAAAGAAATAATAATTGAGGATAAACTAAAATTACGTTACGCAATTTCCAACAAAGGAAGATTAATTAGCTTTGTTGATAACATAAAATTCGGAAGGGAATTAAAAGGTGGAATGACTGACGGTTACAAAATGTTCAAATATAAAATTTACACTGATGGAAAAATTAAAAACAAACATCTTTTTGTTTCTAAACTTGTAGTAAAATATTTCCTCCCAAAAACTTCTGATTTACAAACTTACGTTTTACATTTAGACAGAAAACGTGATAATGATGACTACAGAAATTTGAAATGGGCAACTAAAGAAGAAATGGCTGAACATAGAAGAAATAGTCCATTTGTAAAACAAGCCAAAATAAATTTAATTGAGCATAACTTAAACTCGAATGGAAGAAAACTTACCGTCACAAAAGTGATGCTTATAAAAAAAATATTGGCAAAACCCGAACAAACAACAAGATTAAAAATGATTGCGAAACAATTTGGCGTAAGCGAAATGCAAATCAGAAGAATAAAATCAGGCGAAAATTGGAGCCAAGTCAAAATCTAAAAAAAACGAACGGTTAACAGCTTTTTGGTAAGATGGGATTTTAGGCTAAATTTATAGCTGGTTTTCTACTTGCAAAATTTATGCTTAATGAAAAAAACTCGCTTCTTTAATCCCAAACCACGGCAAGAACCAGAACCTTGGCAGTAATTTTACCGCAGCGTCGGAAAATCTAACATTTATCAATAGAAGCTAAAACAAACAGCTAAAATGTCTTTATTCTGATAGAATTAAATCGATATGTTAAATTTATTTAAATGTAAGTTAAATAGCGTTAAACTAATTTTTTAATAAAAAAAAAGTCTTTGATTTGTCTTAAATAACTTAATTATTTAAATATATGAAAAAAATTTTATTAGTAGCTGTTATCACAGTTTTAGGATTAGCAAATGTTAATGCTCAAGAAATTAAATTTGGTATTAAAGGAGGTTTAAACTTTGCATCTATTAGCGGAGACAATACAGAAAATGTTGATCTTGTAACGGCTTTTAATTTTGGTGTTTTAGCAGAAATACCTATTTCTGAAAAATTTTCTTTTCAACCTGAACTAATGTATTCTGGCCAAGGATATAGTTTCAATGATGATACAATTGCTTTAAATTATTTAAACATTCCTTTAATGGGAAAATACTATTTAACAAAAGGATTTAGTCTTGAAGCTGGACCGCAAATTGGGTTTTTAATGTCTGCTAAAAATGATAAGACAGATATAAAAGATTCGTTTAGTACAGTTGATTTTGGTGTTAATTTTGGCTTAGGTTATAAACTTAACAACGGACTTAATTTTGGTGCAAGATATAATCTAGGATTAACCGATATTAATAATTTAGATAACTCTTCAAATAAAAATAAAAACGGAGTATTTCAATTATCTATTGGTTATTTCTTTTTCTAAAACTTAATAATTTCAGCACTCTTATACCCAAGTCTATTAACTTGGGTTTTTTGCATTTTTTTGAAAAGTTAGCTGAATCTAGAAATAAATTTGCGTTCCTATATTTTTGAAGTATAAAGAGTTAAAATATTCGTCAAAAGGAATTATATTTTCTATTTTTATAATATAAAATTCAAAGCTATGAAACTTTTCATTTCCATACTTTTTTCAATATTCTCAATGGCTTTTTCTTTCGCTCAGGATAACAAGCCTGGAAAAGCAATTATAAAAACGAACATTTCTTGTGATCATTGCAAAGCTTGCGAAACTTGCGGAAAAAATTTCCAGTCAAATATGCTGAAAATTAAAGGCGTAAAAATGTACGAGCTTGACGAAAAAGCGATGACAATAACAGTTTTTTACAGTGTTAAGAAAACAAATTTAGAAACTATAAAAACTGCAATTTCTAAAATGGGTTATGATGCTGATAACGTGAAAGCAGATGTTTTGGCTTACGAAAATTTAGATAATTGCTGTAAAAAAACATAAGCCAACTACTTTACTAAAAGTCAGGACAACAGGCCTAAAAACACGATCAAATATTATTTTGCCAAAAAAAGTTTAAATTGGTTTTGACTTTTAAATGATTATCGTAATATTGCAATATAGAATTTATAAAAATGGGAGCGACCAAAACAGAACATTTTACCGACAGACAAAACCAAATTGCGACAATCGCAAAAGCGTTGGGACATCCCGCCAGAATTGCAATTATTGAGTATTTAATGAAAGTAAATGAATGCATTTGTGGCGATATCGTAAACGAACTTCCGCTTGCTCAGCCAACCGTTTCACAACATTTAAAGGAACTAAAAAATGCAGGAATAATAAAAGGAAGCATCGAAGGAAACACAATTTGCTACTGCATTGACGAAAAAACTATTGCCATTTTGAATACTTATTTTTCAAAAATCATTCAAACAGTTACAAAAGCAAAATGCTGCTAGGCATTTTTTTAACCATATATATCGCAATATTGCATTTAAGCTATAAAGAAAAAAACAATGAAATTATCAGACGTAAAACAAATCTTGCCAACATTAGAAAATGTTGAATTTCAATTAGAAAACGGAACTTTTGTTCCTGAACATTTCCACGTTACCGAAGTGGGAATGATTACCAAAAATTTTATTGATTGTGGTGGTGTAATCCGAAACGAGAAAGTCGTAAACTTTCAACTGTGGAATGCTGACGATTTTGAACATCGTTTAAAACCAAACAAATTATTGAATATTATCAAACTTTCGGAAGAAAAATTGGGCATCGAAGATTTTGAAATCGAAGTGGAATATCAAAGTGAAACGATCGGTAAATACGATTTAGACTTTAACGGAAAAACATTTGTATTAAAGAACAAAACAACCGCTTGTTTGGCACAAGATGCTTGCGGAATTCCGGTACAAAAACAGAAAGTGAATTTAGCCGAGAGGAATAACTCTAGTTGTACACCTAATTCTGGATGTTGTTAAAAAAAGTGATGAAACCTAAACTAAAATTTCTCGACCGTTTCCTCACTCTCTGGATTTTCCTTGCAATGGCAATTGGTGTAGGCTTGGGGTATTTATTTCCAAATATTGCTACAATTACCAATTCAGTTACAGTCGGAACAACCAATATTCCCTTGGCAATTGGCCTAATATTAATGATGTATCCACCATTGGCAAAAGTAGATTATTCGCTTTTGCCAAGCGCTTTCAAAGATAAAAAAGTGATAACCATTTCGCTCCTTTTGAACTGGATTATAGGCACATTTCTAATGTTTATTTTAGCCGTTATTTTTCTACGAAATGAACCCGATTATATGGTTGGACTTATCTTGATTGGTTTGGCAAGATGTATTGCAATGGTGATTGTTTGGAGTGATCTAGCAAAAGGAAATCGGGAATATACTGCATTATTGGTGGCATTAAATAGTGTTTTTCAAATCGTATTTTACGGCTTTTTGGTTTGGTTCTTCATCAATGTATTGCCCAATAAATTGGGATTGGCAAATTTCAACGTTAGTGTACCCATAAAAGAAGTTACGCAAAGTATATTGATATATTTAGGAATTCCATTTTTGGCAGGATTTTTAAGTCGCCATTTTTTAATCAAATCCAAAGGGATCGAATGGTTCAATAGAAAATTTATTCCAGCCATTTCGCCTATCACTTTGTATGCTTTATTGTTTACTATTGTATTGATGTTTAGTATGAAAGGCGATACGATTTTAGAACTTCCTTTCGACGTTTTAAAAATTGCAATACCCTTAATTATCTATTTTGTGCTGATGTTTTTTGTCAGCTTTTTTATCAATAAATCATTAAAAGTTCCTTACGACAAAAACGCATCCATTGCATTTACCGCCACAGGAAATAATTTTGAATTGGCAATAGCTGTTTCAATTTCAGTATTTGGAATTCACTCGCCACAGGCATTTGTTGGCGTAATTGGTCCATTGGTAGAAGTGCCTGTTCTGATTTTGTTGGTTCGAGCAAGTTTATATTTAAAACAAAAATATTATCTATAATTATGACAAAAAAAGTATTAGTGCTTTGCACAGGAAACAGTTGCAGAAGTCAAATCGCAGAAGCTTATTTGAGACACTTTGCTGGCGACAAAACCGAAATTTATAGTGCAGGAATTGAAACGCATGGTGTAAACCCGAAAGCGATTGTCACAATGAAAGAAGATGGAATTGACATATCAAACCAAACTTCTAACAACATTGATGAATATAAAAATATTGACTTCGATTTTGTAATTACCGTTTGCGACAATGCCAAAGAACGTTGCCCATTTTTCCCGACAAAAGCACAAAAATTTCATTATAACTTTCCAGACCCGGCAAAAGCGACAGGAACTGACGAAGAAATTGCGGAACAATTTAGACAAGTAAGACAACAAATTAAAGACTATTGCAAAACATTTATTGATAAAAATCTGTAAAATACTGACACGAAATGCAAACGTATAACTCGCGTTTTGCTAGATTAGCGTAATTTTGAAAATTAGAAGACATTAAGCAAATTAAAATAACACTTTATGACAAATAAAAATATAAAAGAGTTGTCGCCAGAACAAAGTGAAGAACTACTCAGTACACTTAAAGCCCGTTTTGTGAAAAACATGAATCGCCATAACGGTCTTGAATGGGATAAAATAAAGGTCAGATTACAAGCTAATTCCCAAAAAGTCTGGTCACTCAATGAAATGGAAAAAACCGGTGGCGAACCGGATGTTGTGCGTCATGATACAAAAACGGGCGAATACATTTTTTTTGATTGTTCAGCAGAAAGCCCTAAAGGGCGCAGAAGTTTTTGTTACGATCGTGAAGCCTTGGAAGCAAGGAAACAATATAAACCGGAAAATAATGCCATTGATATGGCCGCAGCGATGGATATTGAACTTTTGACAGAGGAAGAATATCGCGAATTGCAGCAACTTGGTAATTTTGATACAAAAACGTCGAGCTGGATAAAAACACCTGCTGCTATCAGAAAACTTGGTGGTGCTCTTTTTTGCGATCGCCGTTATGACACTGTTTTTCTGTATCACAATGGTGCCGAATCCTACTATGCCGCAAGGGCTTTTCGGGGATCGCTAAGGGTATAATTTTAATAGACAGTTAATTTTATTTTTGGGGCTAAGCATGTGATTTAGAAGTAAGTGTCGATCCTATGGAAGCTATTACTACGCAAATAACAGACAATACCTCATAAAAAGACAGGTATTCTTGTAAAAATAACAAAGCACAGATAGAGGCTGCCGCTGGTTCTAAACTCATTAAAATGCTAAATGTACGGGCAGGAAGTTGACCTAGTGCTTTCATTTCTAATGTAAAAGGAATGGCACTAGACAAAAGAGCAAGAGCTATCCCTAAAGAAACAAATGTTGGCGTGAGATTATTGAATCCATTTCCTATAAATCCAAAAGGGATAATCAATAGCGAAGCAAAGAGCATTCCAGTTGCAACGGCTTCGCCACCTTTCATTATTTTTGAAATTTTCCCTCCCAAAACGATATAAAAAGCCCAAAAAAGTCCCGCTAATAAAGCAAATAGAATACCCAATAGGTCTATTCCGTTATTTGTCCAAGGGGCAATCAAAACAATTCCTGCCATGGCAAGAAGAATCCATAAATAATCGATGAGACGTTTTGATCCAAAAACAGCTACTAATAATGGACCTATAAATTCGAGTGTCACTGCTAATCCAATAGGAATTCTCTCTATTGCCAGATAAAAAATCAAATTCATTGCTCCTAAAGACAAACCATAAGGAATTACAATTTTCCATTGGTTTTTGCTGACCTTAAGCAAGTTAGGTCTAAAAACAGCTAATAATATGATTGCTGATATGCCAATTCTCAGGGAGGCGGTTGCCATAGCGCCGATAGCAGGAAAAAGACTTTTTGCAATTGCTGCACCTGACTGAACACTTAGTATTGCTAAAAGAACAGCAGGTATTGGCGGAATGTTGAGGAGTTTATGCTTCACTTATAATTTGGATATTACAGCACAAAATTACAAAATTTATATTCAAAGCTATATCTTAAATACTAAGTGTACAAAAACAATAATAAGGCAAGTACAATCCCGAAAGTTTTAACCCTTTTTTAATAGTTCTTTTTCCAGTGACTCTCATAATTTTTGTAAGTTTATAACAGTTATTTTTTTATTAAAATTATTAAAAAACATTATATGAATATTGTAATAATTGGAGGTGGATTTGCGGGGCTTAACCTTGCTAAGGAGCTGTTAAACCAAGAAGGAATTCAGGTAACTCTGGTAGATAAAAACAATTATAATTTCTTTCCACCACTTATTTATCAGGTTGCAACCGCTTTTTTAGAACCTTCAAGTATTAGTTATCCTTTCCGTAAATTTTTTGCGGGTAAAAAAAATCTTCAGTTTCGCCTTGGAGAATTGCAAAAGGTAATTCCTTCCGAGAACAAAATTGTGCTCAATAATGGGGAATTAGAATACGATCAATTGGTTTTTGCAACTGGAGCCGAAACCAGTTATTTTGGTATGGAAAACGTACAGAAAAATGCGATTCCGATGAAAACGCTCAATGATGCCATTGAGATGCGCAACACCTTATTGAAAAATTTTGAAAAAGCATCCATTTGTAAAAACACCCGTAAACGAAGAAAACTATTAACTATCGTAGTTGTTGGTGGAGGTCCCACAGGCGTTGAAGTCTCGGGTATGTTTGCCGAAATGAGAAAAAACATATTCCGAAAAGAATATCCAGAGCTAAGTACCACAGCCAGTAATATCTATTTGATTGATGGATCAGAAGCCTTACTGTCGCCAATGAGCAAAGCCTCGCAAGAAGATACGCTCGAAGCACTTACCAAACTTGGCGTTGTAGTAAAATTAAACAGTCGAGTAGTGGATTATGTTGATGACACGGTATTTATGTCAAATGGGGAAAGCATACAAACCAAAAATTTAATTTGGGCAGCAGGCGTTTCTGCCAAAACTTTTGAAGGAATTCCCGCCGAAAGTTATGGTCGCGGAAAGCGAATGGCTACCGATGCTTTCAATAAGGTAAACGGAACCGAAAATATCTACGCCATAGGCGATACCAGTATTCTACTTGCCGATGAAAATTTTCCGCAAGGACATCCCCAAGTTGCACAAGTAGCGATTCAGCAAGGGATCAATTTGGCTAAAAATTTCAAAGCAATGCATCAAGATAAATCCTTGGTTCCTTTTAAATATCACGACAAAGGCACTATGGCCATCATTGGAAAAAAGAAAGCGGTTGTCGATTTGCCTAAACCCAATTGGCATTTTAAAGGTTTATTGGCTTGGATGATTTGGTTATTTGTACATCTGGTTTCATTGATAACGTATCGCAACAGATTGCAAACCTTATACAATTGGACGATTGCCTATTTCTCAAAAGACCAATCCTTACGAATGATTATTGGATCAGACAAGAAGCAAAATAAAACAGATGAACAAGCCACTTGTTAATCTTTCCCATAATAAAAAACAAAGGGCGTAGTTCAAAATGAATTACGCCCTTTGTTTTTCTCTGATTTTATCTAAAATAATTTAATGTTTAATTTTGATATTGCGTTTTCCAATGTTCAAAACAATAAAAGCCAGAATTGTTGAAACAGTCATAATAAATACCATTGGCACCATAGAATCCTTTACAAAAACACCCACTGCAAACGAAGCCAAAGCGCCTAATCCGAGCTGAATAGCTCCCATTAATGCCGAAGCACTTCCCGCATTTCTTGCAAAAGGAGCAAGTGTAAGCGCTGCAGTATTAGGATTAGATACACCCAAACAAAACAAAAACAAAAATAGCATACCAATTGTTTGATACAGTCCCAATAAATTATTTGATGCACATATTAGAAAAATAATCGCTATAATAGACTGGCTAACCAAAGCGCCAAAAATCATTTGCTCGCTATTAAATTTCCTCAATAAGAGCGAATTAACCTGACTACCACATATTAAACCCAATGACATAAAAGCAAATATCCAACCGTAAGTCTTGGCATCTACTTCAAAAACATGCATGAATAAAATAGGGGAGGCCGCTACATAAGTAAACAAACCCGAAAAAGCGATCGCTCCGGTAAAAGCATAAGTATAGAATTGAGGTTCTTTGAGAACGCTCCAAAAATTAAGAATAATAGGTTTTGGTTTTAGCGAAATTGAAGTATCCGGATTGTGCGTGTGTGGTAAACCAAAATGTGCCGCTAAAAGAATAAGAATACCGATACACATCAAAATCAGAAAAACAATGTGCCAGCCAAAAGCGTCTGTTACATAACCGCCAACTGTGGGTGCCAACATTGGCGAAAGACCTACAACTAGCATCAAATAAGACATTATTTTTGGAATATCCTTTACAGGAAATAAATCCCTAACCATTGATATGGAGGCTACTGTGGCAGCACAACTTCCCACGGCTTGTATGAATCTGAGTCCAATAAAAGTGTCAATGTCTTTTACAAAAACGCAACCCAATGAGGCCAATATATAGACCAATAATCCGATGAATAAAGGTTTTTTTCTTCCAAAACGATCCAATAATGGTCCGTAAAGTAATTGTCCGGCAGAAATTCCTATGAAATAACTGGATAAGGTCATCGCAACTTTGGCAACTGTAGTATTTAGATCTTCGGCAATTCCTGAAAAACCAGGAAGATACATATCGATTGAAAAAGGTCCGAGTGCTGTTAACGAACCTAAAATTAGAATTAGTTTAAAATAGTTTAATTTAGTAATCTCTGTGTTTGTGTTCAAAATTGTTTTTTATTTTTTTGCAAAGGTAAATATTAAGTATTGCTTACAGGATAGATTAACAGATTTTAAATAAAATTAGCTTTATTTTAAAGGTTATAAAATGAACTATAATTTATATTATGTAAAATAGAATATTTTAAAATAACGAAACATCCTACTATTTCAATTAAATACGACAAATTCTTAAGTATACTCATCATTAAAATTAAATAAGCGCTCTTTATAAACTTGTAAAAAAAACATTTTTGATAAATTAACTATTAAACAATAAATTGGACTACTTTATAAATGTTTTATTCCTTAATTTTGTCCAACTATATCAATAAATGACTATGAATTCAATTGCGGAACACATTGCAGATTTTTTAAAGGAATACGCTCCATTCGATCATTTGACGTTTCAAGAACTGTCCGAAATTGCTTTAAATATTCGTGTATTGAATTTAGAAAAAAATAAATCATTATTCCAAATCAACGATCCTTTGCATGATTGTTTTTATATGGTAGCTTCTGGGCTTATAAATTTATATGCCATTGCTGATGCTGAAGAAAACATTTTGAATAAATGTCATGAAGGAGCTATTTTTGGTTTGCGTCCGTTTTTTGCAAAAAACAATTATATGATGACTGCAAAGGCACGTGAAGAAAGTATTGTTTATGCAATTCCAATTGCCGTTTTCAGACCATTTGTAGCAAATAACGAAGCAGTTTTAGATTTTTTATTGGAGAATTTTGCAACCAATACTCATCATACAAAAGGTAATGAAAACTTAGGAAAAAATCTTATTTCTGACACCGTTTTCTATTCGGATCAAAAAACAGAAATGCAGCTTTTTCAAGCTTTATCTTATAATAGTTCTCCAATAATTGTAACCGCAAATGCTATTGTTAAGGATGTTGCTCAATTAATGGCTGAAACATTGATAAATAGCGCAATTGTATGCGAAAACAATATGCCTATCGGAATAGTTACCCATACAGATATGTCTTCTAAAATTGCTACAGGTCGCTATCCAAATACCGTTTCTATTGACACTATTATGTCATCTCCAATCATCGCCGTTATTGAAAATGTTTCTTTGGCGGAAGCCCAATTGTTGATGCTAAAAAATAATGTAACCCACTTATGTGTTACCCTAGACGGGACAAACAAATCTGTAATCAAAGGCGTTATTTCCGAGCATGATTTGGTAATAGCCCAAGCCAACAATCCAGGGGTTTTGATAAAAGAAATCAAGCGTTCTAAAACTTCAAAAGAGTTGAAACAAATTCGCATACGATTAGCAGATTTAATCCAGAATTCTATCTTTAAAAACATTCCGCTTACCCATATTAATAATATAGCCAG
Source organism: Flavobacterium sp. W1B (assembly GCF_047344965.1). Taxonomy (NCBI): domain Bacteria; kingdom Pseudomonadati; phylum Bacteroidota; class Flavobacteriia; order Flavobacteriales; family Flavobacteriaceae; genus Flavobacterium; species Flavobacterium sp. W1B. The sequence goes on along the minus strand of NZ_CP178845.1, from coordinate 2,598,329 downwards.
CGAAATAAATTTTGCTATAATAAAACGGGCAGTAGAACTGTCAATTTTAGATTTGGGCTCACCTCCTGCTCGATTTGCCTGGTTAAGTATTGGTAGTCAAGGAAGAAAAGAACAATTGTTACTTACGGATCAGGACAGCATTTTAATTTTTGAAGATGTCCCTGCCGAAAAGTACAGAGAAGTTAAAGATTATTTCCTTAAATTAGGAAAAAAAACAACCCAAACACTTGAAAAAGTAGGCTATGAATTGTGTCAAAATGGACACATGGGAAGTAATATGCATTGGTGTAAGTCATTGACTGATTGGGTAAAACAATATGATGCTTGGATGAATACTCCAGGTGAAAATAGCAATGAACTAAGCAGTATTTTCTTTGATTATGAACTTGTTGTTGGCGAACAAAAAATTGAAGATGCCATTAGCAGTGTCGTTTTCAGAAATGCCAAAAACAATGCTTTGTTTTTTGACTTTTTAGGAAATGACGCCTTGAGAAAACATTCGCCTTTGAGCTTTTTCAAGAAATTTATTGTAGAGGAAGAAGGACCTTTCAAAGATATGTTTGATATAAAAACACGTGCTTTAATGCCTCTTGTTGATGGAGCCCGTTTATTTGCTTTGAGCAATGATCTGATAGGTATTAATAACACTTATGTTCGCTTTAAGCAATTAGCGATTTCGGATCCAAAGCATGCTGAAATCTATCTCAATTGTGCGGAAGCCTTTTTGACTTTAACAAAGTTTAGAACATTAGAAGGTCTAAAAAATGATAATTCCGGACAATATATAAATCTGGATGAATTGTCTAAAATTGACAAAGAAAAACTGAAAAATGCACTTGCACCAATGAAGGAATTGGAGGAATTAATAAAAAATAAATTTCAACTGACACAATTTTCTTAATTATGCTAGACTGGCTAAAACATATCAATAAAGAACATCCCGAATTTTGGAAAAGTTATCTGTCGAAGTTTGATTCAAAATCAAATCGTTATGTTATTTTATCTACTGAAACCACAGGTTTAAATCCTCATAAGGATGTCATTTTGTCAATTGGATCTTTTTCGGTTGTTAATGACCGAATTCTTATAGGTGATAGTTTTGAAACTGTTTTGCTGCAATACAAATACCTTCATGATAATCAGCTTTCCAATGAATTTATAGTGGATAGTAAGTTGAAAAAAATGAGCGAAACAGATGGTATAAAATCTTTTATCGAGTTCATCGGAAACGCTGTATTGGTTGGGCATCATGTTAATTTTGATGTTGAAATGATCAATGCCGCTTTAGAAAGATTAGATTGTGGCCGATTAAAAAATGAAGCTTTGGATATTGATATTATGCACCGAAAACTACATGATATCACGGATAAGCAATTGTCATTAGATGAATTATGTCAAATTTATAAAATTCCTATAAGCGACAGGAATTCTTCCTCTGAGGATGCTTATAAAACCGCTTTGTTATTCTTGAAGTTAAAATCTAGATTGGGGATTAAATAATTTTTATATAGTTATACAAGCACTAAAGCGACCATGGTGGCTAATAGAAATGGGCTTAAAAACTTTGTTTAAATTATCAACGAGAAACGGGATTCCATTTATTTTCTGAATATTAGCTTCAGGACTGATTGACATAATTTGTTTAAAATACTCCTTTTTGTAAACAGCTATAGTATGTATTTTGTCTTCTAAAATGGAGGTTTGGGTGTAATAAACCTTCTTATTGCAAATAACGAAGCCCGAAGCCTCACTCTTATAAATACATTCTAATTGTATCGGAATAAAAGCCCTAATTCCGGTTTCCCGATTGTAGATTTTATAAGCAGCTTCCTTACGACTCCAGAGATTCCAAACCATAATCTCGGGATTTTTAGCCTTTAAAATAAGTAATTGTTCATCGGATGTAAAGATCTTATCCAAGAAACGAGGTCTTTTCCAATTGCTTTCTTTTCTTGCTAAAGCCAAATCTACTATATCATTACCTATCATTTTCGGATAATTTAAGCGAAATAACATCCAAGCTTGCTTTCACATTAATCATTCGCTCCATTTCCTTATTATCGATTATAATGTCGAATTTTTCTTCGATATCTAAAATAACGTCTACCAGATTTGCAGAATTTATCCTTAAATCATTGATGAAATCAGTTTCTTCAGTCAAATTAGAAAAGGCATCCTGATTTTGAACGTATGGTTTTACAATAATTTTTAACTGTTCGATTATTTCCTTTTTATCCATATCTTGAAAATTTAGTCTTTAAATTTCTTAAAAATAACACAGCCGTTTACATCGCCAAAACCAAAACTTGCTTTAATAATAATATTCAATTCTTTTTCGATCAATTTCGTCGGAATTCTGGATGCATCAATGATGCTTGTAATTTCGGGATGTAAATCCTCACAATTAATATTTGGAAAAAGAAATTTATGATGCAATTGCAATACCGAGGCAACACTTTCGATACTTCCTGCGCCCGATAAACAATGACCAACCATCGATTTTAAAGAGTTTATATATGGAAAATCAATTCCACTTTTAGCTAAAGCTTTACTCCAGTTTTCAATCTCTAAACTATCTTTAGCAGTAGCTGTTAAATGCCCATTTATGGCGTCAATTGCATCCACATGAATTCCTGCATTTGTCACAGCATCTTTTATGCATTTTTGTACTGCAATTGGATTGGGAGCCGTCATCGTTCCTAAACCTCTTTGCCCACCAGAATTGATATTTCCGCCTAAAACTTCTGCATAAATACGTGCTCCTCTTGCTAAGGCCGTTTCTAAATCTTCCAAAACCAATGCGCCAGCCCCGCTTCCCGGGACAAAACCGGAAGCGGTTGCGCTCATAGGTCTTGAACCTTTTTCTGCTGTTTCATTGTGTTTGAAAGTACATACCCGCATGGCATCAAATCCTGCCCAAATATAAGGTCCAGAATCGCTGGTACTTCCTGCCAAAACCCGTTTTGTCTGCCCTGATTTTATTCTGTCAAAAGCCATTAAAATACTTTCTGTTCCTGTAGTACAAGCAGATGAATTAGAGGAAACCTGATTTCCTAATCCTAATTTCCCTCCCAAATAGGCGCTGACACCGCTATTCATCGTTTGAGCTACGGCTGTACTTCCTAATCTACGGGTTTGAAAATCGTCAATCTTATAAATGCTTTCGCGAAACTTATTGATTCCTGATGTCCCCGTTCCAAAAATAGTTCCGCTATCCCAATCGGGTTCTTCATTGATTTCCATCGGTAACTCCGCATCTTTCCAGGCATCTATTCCTGCAATTACTCCGTACAAAATTCCTGTTGAGTTGAAACCTCTTAGTTCTAATTCGGAGAAATAAGATAAAGCCAATTCGGTAGTGATTACCGGTGTTGCCGAAATCTGACAAGAAAATTGCAATCGTTCCAATTCAGAATCGTGTTTAATGCCTGAAACTCCGTTTTTAATGGCATGGGTAAACGCATCGAGTCCAACTCCATTTGGAGCTACAACACCAAGTCCTGTTATTACTACCCTCCTGCTCATTTATTGCCAGTTATTATTTTAAAAACTACTTTCGAACAAAATCAAATTCAAAAAATCATTCCTGCAATTATTCCTTTGCAAACATCAATTCCTTTTTCATTTTTCATGGTGACTTTACATTTTAATTTCCCAAATCTAAAATACAACTTTTCTGAAATAACACTAACTTTTTCTCCGGGAAAAACAATATTTAAAAATTCTATTTCAGTTGAAGTTAAGGCTATTGCAGTCTTTTTATTAAATGAATCATTCAATAAATAAATCCCCAAGCATACCAAACCGATTTGCGCCATTACTTCTGTGAGAATAACACCCGGAGTAACAGGGTTATTTTTAAAATGCCCTTTATAAAAATCTGAATTTTCATCAAATCTATAACTGCCCTCTACTCTATCTTCATTGATTTCGCTTATTTCGTCAACAAACAAAAAAGGTTTAGTATAAGGCAATTTTGATATAATTTCTTCACTTTTCATCTTTTCCTTTTGGCTAAAACTCTAACAATACTCTTTGAGCCGAAAATCCTGGTCCAAAACTCAACATCAATCCTTTTTCCCCCTTTGGTGGTAAGTTATCCATAAATCGTTCGAGAACATACAATACCGTCGCGCTCGACATGTTTCCGTACAAACGCAAAACTTCCTTGGTGTCATCAATATTTTTACCCAAATCCAAAAATAGATTTTCAACGGTTTGAATGATTTTCTTCCCTCCGGGATGAAAAATCAAATGATCTATATCTGTAATTTCCAAATTGTTCTTTTTCAAAAAGGGATGGATAATATCCGGAAAATGGGAAGCTATTGTATCAGGAACATCGACATCCAAAATCATTTGCAAGCCTGAATCAGTGAGTTTAAAACCCATCATGTGTTCATTATTATAAAAATGATACATTTCTTCGTCTAGAATTTCGGGTCCTTCATCGGTTTTATCAGAAGAAAGCAAAACGCAGGCCGCTCCATCTCCAAAAATAGCTGCGCTAACAATATTAGCCATCGAAAAATCATTGAGTTGAAAGGTTGCTGTTGGACTTTCAACCGCAATTACCGCAGCACGCTTTCCGGGATTAGCTTTCAGGAAATTTTTGGCATAAATAATCCCCGAAATTCCGGCTGCGCAACCCATTTCGGTCACAGGAAGTCGTACAATATCCTGACGCAATTTGAGTTTATTGATCAAATAAGCATCCAATGAGGGAATCATAATTCCGGTACAGCTCACCGTAATAATATAATCTAAGTCTTCCGGTTTCCATTTGGATTTTAACAAGGCTTTTTCCAGTACTTTTTCGCCCAAATCGATGACTTCACGAACATAAATGGCATTTCTTTCTTCAAATGAGGTTTTGGTAAACACATCAATCGGATTCATGATCGAATAGCGTTTATCTACTGCTGCGCCTTCAAAAATTTTCTTTACTTTTTTAATGAAGCGTTCGTCTTGTCCCAAAAGCCAAGCATCCAAAAACGGAATTATTTCGGCGGTGGTTCTTGAATATTTTGGAAGTTGTTTGCTTAGCGAATGTATTTTTACCTTCATATTTTTGAAATTATCCATTGGTATCTAAAAGCCCATTTCCATTGAATGCTGTATTTTTCGAAATTATTTTTTTTCGAAAAATAAAACAACTCCTGTTTTTTAAACCCTCTCAGTATTGATGTCAAACCATCTTCTCTCGAAATAGCATTCAATTTAAAAATAAAACAGAGCATTTGAAACAATCGATAAGCAATGCTGCTTCTGTGCAAATCGTTAATCACTATTCCAAGATTTGCTTTGTTATAAAAAACAGCCATTAATTTTAAAATTTCCTTATCCTTGAAATGGTGTAAAGTCAAGGTGCATAAAACAATATCGCATTTTAACTCCTCGAAAACTTTATCAAAAATATTCACACAACGATACGAAATATTGGAATATTGCCGTGATAAATCAGCAGCATGATTGATTGTGAAATTATTAGCATCAATTCCAATTAAATTAAATTTAAAATTGTTTCGGCTGCCATAATCCGCCAATATCCGCAACATATCTCCATTGCCGCAGCCCACATCAACAATCGTGATTTCTGAAACATCTGACATGTTCGAAATCAGCTTTTTGACTCCAGATAAAGTTAGTCTATTTCCTCCTAAAAGTTGGTTGATTCGGGCAATTTTATCCAAGGCTTCGCGCAAAACCTCACCTTCCATATTAAAATCATCAATGATCTCCTGCTTATCTATTCGATATTTAGTATCTAGAACCATTTATTTAAGTTTTAAAGAATAGGTTTGCCGTGCGTTTTTTTTATTATCATAGACAATAAAAAGGGAAATGGAATCAACAAATACATCATTATTTCGGCTAATTTTGGCCTTTGTAAAACTTTAGCCAATAATCGACCTGTTTTTAATCTTTTGCCAAAATTAGTTTCCCAACTTTGAATGTATTGTTGTTCTAATTCGGTTCTGGATTTAATTTTAGTATTGAAATAATCTCCAATCAACTCCGAAGCAATTTTTGCACTGTGAATCGCCATAGCCATACCATTTCCGCACAAAGGATGAATCAAACCTGCGGTATCCCCTATCATCAGCATGTGGTTTTCAACAGCCTTCTTCTTTTCGAAAGAAATCTGGCTTATCGTTAAAGGCTTTTCAAAAAGCATTTTACAATCCTGAAAAATAATTTTTAATTGTGGATTTCTAGAAACTACATTATTCTTATATTCCTCTATATTCTTGTATTTTTTAAAAGTGCTGTAATCTGCCAAATAACAAATATTAACATTGTTATTCTCTACTTTTGAAACCCCACAATAGCCTCCTTTAAAAGTATGCAAACCTACCAAATCATCGGGGAAATCTCCCTGATAATGCGCTTTTACAGCTAACCACGGTGATTTTTTATGAATAAAATTCCTGTCTAATTTTTGATCTATATTAGACCGTTTTCCAAAAGCACCCAGCACTATTTCGGATTTCAAAACGCTATTATTTGCTGTGATTACAGTAAATTGATTTTCGTTAAAAACAATATTTTCAACATTGTCTTGCATTATTTGACAACCATTTGCTAAAGCCTTTTTATATAGAAATTCGTCCAAAGCATATCGACTGACACCGAAACCTCCCAGCGGCAAATCACAAAAAACGGATTTACCATTTGCTATTGAAAATTGTAATTTACTAATGAAAACAGGTCGTAATTCGGCAATATTTATATCCAACCATTTAAAATAAGCCAAAACTTCATTTGAAATGTATTCTCCACAAACTTTGTGCTTGGGAAACTCATTTTTCTCTATCAAAATTACTTTTAATCCTATTTTTGACAAATGAATAGCTGTTGTGAGACCAGCTAAACCTCCGCCAACGATAATTACAGGAGCTTTTGTTTTCATAGCTCTGCTAATTTAAGCAATTTCTTGCAACAGAAATGTTTTTTAAAATAAAAAAACTGCTCCGTTTTGCGGAGCAGTTTTGAGTTGGTTAATTATTTTTGGTTTTAAATTCTTTCGTCTTTAATTTCGTCAACGATCTCTGGATTTAATAAAGTAGAGGTGTCTCCAAAATTAGAAAAATCGCCTTCTGCAATTTTACGCAAAATTCTACGCATGATTTTTCCTGAACGTGTTTTTGGTAAGCCGGAAACAAACTGAATTTTATCCAGTTTTGCAATCGGTCCTATATGATCTGAGATCAGTTGATTAATTTCCTTACTTAAATTTTCTCGGTCGCGATATTCTCCTGTTTCTTTCAAAATTACAAAACCATATAAAGCATTCCCCTTAATATCATGAGGAAATCCAACAATGGCACTTTCGGCAACAGCCGGATGCTCGTTGATAGCATCTTCGATAGGTGCTGTTCCTAGATTATGTCCCGAAACAATAACAACATCATCTACACGTCCCGTGATTCTATAATAACCTACTTCATCTCTCAATGCACCGTCTCCAGTGAAATATTTACCTGGAAAAGCAGAGAAATAGGTATCCTTATAACGTTGATGATCACCCCAGATCGTTCTTGCAATTCCTGGCCATGGAAATTTGATGCAAAGGCTTCCAGTAACTTGGTTGCCTTCTATTTCATTTCGTTTATCATCCATAAGAACGGGCTGAATTCCCGGTAATGGCAAAGAAGCGTAAGTCGGTTTTGTAGGAGTTACAAAGGCGATTGGAGAAATCATTATTCCACCAGTTTCTGTCTGCCACCAAGTATCAACCACAGGGCATCTTTTCCCTCCCACGTGGTCATTATACCAATGCCATGCCTCTTCATTAATAGGTTCTCCAACAGATCCTATCACTTTTAAAGATTTCAAAGGATATTTTTGCACATATTCCAAACTCTCTTTGGCCAAGGCACGAATAGCTGTTGGTGCGGTATAAAATTGAGTTACTTTATGCTTCTCGATAGTTTCCCAAAAACGGCTAAAATCCGGATACGAAGGAACACCCTCAAAAATAACGGTTGTAGCTCCGTTCAATAGTGGTCCATAAAGAATATAAGAATGTCCTGTTATCCAACCAATGTCAGCAGTACACCAAAAGATATCATTATCTTCATAATTAAATACATTTTTGAATGTATAAGCCGTATAAACCATATAACCAGCGGTAGTATGTACCATTCCTTTTGGTTTTCCGGTAGAACCAGAAGTATACAATATAAATAAAGGATCTTCGGCATCCATAATTTCGGCAACATTATTATCTGAAGCCTCGTCTAAAAGCGGTTGCAACCATTGATCGCGGCCCTCTTTCATATTGATTTGGGTATTGATTCTTTTTACAACCAAAACATTAGTTACAGATGGGCATTTTTCTAATGCTTCGTCTACTATTACTTTTAATTCAATTGTTTTATTCCCACGATAACCACCGTCTGAGGTGATTACCATTTTACATTCACTATCTATAATTCTGCTTGCGACAGCCGAAGAAGAAAAGCCTGCAAAAACAACCGAATGTATTGCTCCAATTCTTGCACAAGCTAAAATTGAAACAGCAAGCTCAGGAATCATAGGCAAATAAATACAAACTCTGTCTCCTTTTTTTATTCCCTGCTCGCGCAAAACATTTGCCATCTTGCAAACGCGTTGATGTAGTTCATTATAACTAATGTGTAATGCTTCTTCATCTGGATTGTTCGGTTCAAAAATAATCGCCGTTTTATCCCCTCTTTTATTAAGATGTCTGTCTATACAGTTTTTTGTAATATTTACTTTCGCTTCGGTAAACCACTTTATTTCGGCTTCTGCCATATTAAAATCTACAACTTTATCCCATAATTGGTACCAAGTGAAATTTTCTTCGGCAATTTTACCCCAAAATTTTCTAGGCTCACGAACAGATTTATTATAGTGTTTAAAGTATTGTTCTAAATTTTCAATTTTATAATAACTCATGCTTTTTAATTTTTTATAAATGTATTAAATCCCTTTCTATTCTTAAAACAATTTAATTCATTAATTGTACTAAAAAAAAATGTATTTTGTATAAAAATAACTGATTTAATTCATATTGCTTAATATTAGGTTGTTTTAACCGAATCCTTTATATCAAAAAAGGCGCAGTAGATTTACTACTCGCCTTTTTATATTAACAACAATTTCAACATGCAGTAAAAAAATACCAAACCTATACTATTTAGAATATTCTGGATTTAAAATAAAGTAGTGCTGTAATAATTTAAGAATATAGTCCCTTTAACAGCGTAACTTCAAAAGGAATTACTTCACTTAGTTTGCAACTCCTTTGCTAGCTAAGCGATGTAATAAGCAACTATATCCATTTTTGAAACTTAAATAAATTGTGTAACTAATTCAAAATATTGTATAAATAAATGATATAGTGCAAATCCCAACACATTACTATGTGTCGTAACTCCTAAATTTAATCTTTATATTTTTTTCATCGCAGTCATTGATTCTCTCAACCACTCACCAATTTCTTCAATTGGGTGTTGACGAATACTCTTGTTAACTGCAATAAGAACAGTGTTATCAGTACTATTTGAGGTAGAGAAAGGCTTACCAATTACATTTGTTTCAACCGTTTTCATGAATTCAGTCAATAAAGGTTTACAAGCATGATCAAATAAATAGCAACCATATTCTGCTGTATCCGAAATGATTCTGTTCATTTCATATAATTTCTTTCTGGCTACAGTGTTAGCAATCAATGGTAATTCGTGTAAAGACTCATAATAAGCCGATTCCTCGATAATTCCTGTTTCAGTCATTGTCTCAAAAGCCAATTCGACACCCGCTTTTACCATAGCAATCATCAAAACACCATTGTCAAAATATTCTTGCTCTGAAATATGTGCTGCTGTTGGCGCTGTTTTTTCGAAGTTAGTTTCGGCTGTTGCAGCTCTCCAAGTCAATAAATTAACATCGTCATTTGCCCAGTCAATCATCATATTTTTTGAAAACTCACCCGAAATAATGTCATCCATGTGTTTTTGAAACAAAGGACGCATGATGTCTTTTAATTCATCGGCTAATCTGTAAGCTTCTATCTTTGAAGGATTATTCAAGCGATCCATCATATTAGTGATTCCACCATGTTTCAAGGCTTCGGTTACCGTTTCCCATCCATATTGGATTAATTTTGAAGCATAAGCTGGTTCAATCCCTTTTTCGACCATTTTGTCAAAACATAAAATAGAACCCGTTTGTAGCATTCCACAAAGAATAGTTTGCTCTCCCATTAAATCCGATTTTACTTCGGCTACAAAAGAAGAGTTTAAAACTCCTGCTCTATGACCTCCAGTGGCTACAGCGTAAGCTTTTGCTTGAGCTAAACCTTTTCCGTTTGGATCGTTTTCTGGGTGAACCGCGATTAAAGTTGGTACACCAAAACCTCTTTTGTATTCTTCACGTACTTCAGAACCTGGGCATTTTGGAGCACACATAATTACAGTGATATCTTTACGAATTTGCATTCCTTCCTCAACAATATTAAAACCGTGAGAATAAGCCAATGTAGATCCTTGCTTCATCAATGGCATAATCGCCGTAACTACAGCAGTATGTTGTTTATCTGGTGTAAGGTTACAAACCAAGTCAGCAGTTGGAATTAATTCTTCATAAGTTCCCACTTTAAAACCATTATCGGCAGCATTCATATAGGATACTCTTTTTTGAGCGATAGCCTCAGCACGCAAAGCATAAGAAATGTCTAAGCCAGAATCTCTCATGTTTAAACCTTGATTCAATCCTTGAGCACCGCAACCTACGATAACTACTTTCTTTCCTTTTAATGCTTCAATGCCATCAGCAAATTCAGATTGATCCATGAATTCGCAAACGCCTAATTGTTCTAATTGTAATCTAAGTGGTAATGTATTGAAATAATTTGCCATTTTTTTATATTTATTTATTTTTCTAATTCTTCTAATAATGTTGATATTTCCATTTTTTCTTTGGAAACAGAAATTCTTCCTGAACGTACAAATTGCATGATTCCGAAAGGTTTTAATTTTGAGTATAATTCCTCAATATCTGAACGTCTTCCTGATTTTGAAATCACGAAAAAATCTCTCGATACAGTAACTATTTCCGAATGACTTTCTTTTATGATATTTTGAATTCGTCTTTCGTCAAATAATAAGTTGGATTGTATTTTGAACAAAGCACTTTCTAAAAATATAGTTTCTTCATCAATGTGATAAAATGCTTTGATCACATCAATTTGCTTTTCGATTTGACCTACAATATTCTGAACCCATTTCTCGGTAGTATTCACTACGATGATAAACCTAGAAACTTTTTCTATCTCTGATTCTGAAACATTTAAGCTCAGTATATTAATGTGACGCTTTAAGAATATTCCGGATATTCTGTTCAGTAAGCCCACGTTGTTTTCTGAATAAACAGAAATGGTGAATGTTTTATTTTCCATAATATTAACTTAATCTAATGTCCGAAACCGAAGCTCCTGTTGGGATCATTGGGAATACATTATTTTCTTTTTCTACCATAACTTCAAGAAAATAAGATTCTTTTGAAGCCATCATTTCGGCAACTGCAGCATCCAGATCCTCACGTTTGGTCACTTTCTTGGCTTTGATATAATAGCCTTCCGCAATGGCGACAAAGTTTGGATTGGTCATCTCGGTAGAAGCATATCTTCTGTCAAAAAACAATTGTTGCCATTGACGTACCATTCCAAGAAACTCATTATTCAGTACCACAATCTTAACGGGAACTTTGGTTTGAAAAATCGTTCCTAATTCCTGAATTGTCATCTGAAAACCTCCGTCACCAATAATAGCAACCACTTCGCGATCTGGCCTACCCATTTTGGCACCAATAGCCGCCGGCAAAGCAAATCCCATGGTTCCTAATCCACCGGAAGTTACATTGCTTTTTGTCGAATTGAATTTAGCATAACGACAAGCAAACATTTGGTGTTGTCCCACATCCGAAACCATAATTGCATCGGCATTAGAGTGCTTATTAATCATTTCTATCGTTTCTCCCATCGAAATTCCTTCTCTCTTTGGTTTCAACTCGTCATTGATTACAGTTTCTAATTCAATTTTGTATTTTTCTTTAAACACATTGTGCCAAGACTCGTGCTTCTTCTCTTCAATAAAAGGCAGTAAAGCCGCCAACGCCTCTTTGACATCGGCCAAAACTGCTACTGTAGTTTTCACATTCTTATCTACTTCGGCAGGGTCAATCTCAAAGTGAATTACCTTAGCTTGCTTGGCATAAGTGGCTAAATTCCCGGTAACACGATCATCAAAACGCATTCCCAGAGCAATTAAAACATCACATTCATTTGTCAATACATTAGGTCCGTAATTTCCGTGCATTCCTACCATTCCTACATTTAAAGGATGATCTGTAGGTATAGCCGAAAGACCTAAAATTGTCCAAGCCGCCGGAATTCCTGATTTTTCGACTAAAGCTTTTAGTTCGGCTTCGGCTTCACCAAGGATAATACCTTGACCAAATACGATAAAAGGTTTTTTAGCATTATTTATTATTTCCGCAGCTTCTTTTACTTTTTCAAGATTTAAAGTCGGTTTTGGATTGTAACTTCTAATAGCAGTACATTTTTTATAACTGAATTCGAATTCGTCAAATTGAGCATTTTTGGTAATATCAATCAAAACCGGACCTGGACGCCCTGATTTTGCGATATAAAATGCCTTGGCAATGATTTCAGGAATCTCTGAAGCGTCAGTAATTTGATAATTCCATTTGGTTACCGGAGTTGAAATTCCGATAATGTCCGTTTCCTGAAAAGCATCAGAACCCAATAAGTGTTTTCCAACCTGACCGGTAATACAAACCATTGGTGTTGAATCGATCTGAGCATCTGCAATTCCGGTAACTAAATTTGTGGCTCCCGGCCCCGAAGTTGCAATTGCAACTCCAACTTTTCCTGTAGCTCTTGCATACCCTTGAGCTGCATGTGTTGCACCTTGTTCGTGACGTACTAAAACATGGTGTAATTGATCTTGAAATTTATATAATTCGTCGTAAACCGGCATTATGGCTCCGCCCGGATATCCGTAAACCAAGTCTACTCCTTCTTCTAATAAGCATCTAATAACAGCTTCGGCGCCAGATATTTTAATTGTTCCCATTTGGTAAATTTATTTTTTAGAATTTGAAGAAATTTTTATTCAAATTCATTTTTTTGTCGATTATTTATCAGTAACACATCCTTCAGAGGCACTGGAGACCGAACGCATATATTTAAGTAACACTCCTTGTTTAATTGGTGATTCTGGTTGTTTCCAATTGGCTTTACGTTTTGCAAATTCTTCATCAGAAATTTTCATGTCAATGGTGTTTTTAACAGCATCAATTGTAATTACATCTCCATTTTCGATTAAAGCAATTCCTCCGCCTTCGTAAGCTTCTGGAGTAACATGTCCTACTACAAATCCGTGAGAACCTCCTGAGAAACGACCATCAGTAATCAAAGCCACTGAATTTCCTAAACCAGCTCCCATAATTGCAGAGGTTGGTTTTAACATTTCAGACATTCCAGGACCTCCTTTTGGACCACAGTACCGGATGATGACGACATTTCCTGGCTTCACTTCACCTGCTTGTATTCCTCTGATTACCTCTTTTTCGCCTTCAAAAACTACCGCTGTACCTTCAAAAAATTCTCCTTCTTTTCCAGAAATTTTAGCTACACAACCTTCTGAAGCAAGATTTCCGTATAAAATTTGAATATTTCCAGTTGCTTTTAATGCTTTTTGGATTTCATGAATCACTTCTTGACCATCGTGTAAAGCAGGAACTGATTCTAAATTCTGAGCAATTGTTTTTCCGGTTACAGTTAAACAATCTCCATGTAAGAAACCTTCTTTCAATAAATATTTCATTACTGCTGGAACACCACCTACATTATGTAAATCTTCCATTAAGTATTTACCACTTGGTTTCAAGTCAGCTAATAATGGCGTTTTATCACTAATATCTTGGAAATCTTTTAATGTCAATTCAATACCTACAGAGTGCGCCATTGCAATTAAGTGCATCACCGCATTGGTTGAACCTCCTAAAACAGCTACTATCGTAATTGCATTTTCGAATGCTTTACGAGTCATAATATCTCTTGGTTTGATGTCTTTTTCTAATAATATTTTGATCGCTTTACCAGCATCAACACATTCTTGTTTTTTTTCTGGACTCAAAGCAGGATTAGAAGAACTATAAGGCAAACTCATTCCTAATGCTTCAATCGCTGATGACATTGTATTTGCAGTGTACATTCCACCACAAGCACCAGCACCTGGACAAGCATTTTGAATTACACCTTTGAAATCTTCAGGTGTAATGGTATTCTTGATTTTTTTTCCTAAAGCTTCAAAAGCAGAAACAATATTCAAATCTTCTCCTTTCCATTTTCCTGGATGAATTGATCCACCATAAACCATAATAGAAGGACGATTTACTCTACCCATAGCCATCAGCGCCCCTGGCATATTTTTGTCACAACCTGGAACAGCAATCAAACCATCATACCATTGCGCTCCCATAACCGTTTCAATAGAATCAGCAATTACATCACGAGAAACCAAAGAAAAACGCATTCCGTCATTTCCATTAGAAATACCATCACTTACACCAATAGTATTAAAAATCAAACCAACTAAATCCTCTTTCCAGACGCCAGTTTTAATATCTTTTGCTAGATCGTTTAAGTGCATGTTACAAGGATTTCCATCGTAACCCATACTCACAATTCCAACTTGAGCTTTCTTTAAATCTTCTTCTGTCAATCCAATTCCGTAGAACATAGCTTGAGAAGCTGGTTGTGTTTCGTCTTGGGTTATTGTCTTGCTGTATTTATTTAATTCCATTTTTATTGTTGTTTGTGTATTTTAAGTTTATTCCAAAAAAAAACCTCCCAAATAAATGGGAGGTTCTAAATATCTTTTTTAAATATATCTATACCATTCCCTCTGCACATGTAATAATTACATTGACATTAATAATAATTGAAGGAATAATAGTAAATAGTTTCATTTATCTCTTTTTTTAGATGTGCCAAAAGTATAAAAACAAATGAAACAAAAAAATAATATCAACTAAAATTTATATCATTCCGGATTATTCAATGCATTTTTTCTGATTATTATCTACTAAACAATAGTAGATTGTCCTATATAGACATTGTTTTTGTTAAAATAGAGTAAGTCATCTTTATTCAAAATGAAATTTGAGACAAATTCACCGACTTCGTTGGTTCCAAATTTTGAGTCCGGATTTAAATCAATCGTCACCACTTGGTATTCAATGGCTTTTTCTACACCTTCATATATTTTTTTAGCCTCTTCATAAAGACCAAAATGCTCTAATAAAAGGGCCGCAGATAATATAGAAGCAATCGGATTTGCAATGTTTTTTCCGGCAGCCTGTGGATAAGAACCATGAATTGGTTCAAATAAAGCATTCGTTTTTCCCAAAGATGCTGAGGCCAATAATCCTATTGATCCCGTAATTACACTTGCTTCATCTGATAAAATATCGCCAAATAAATTCTCGGTCAAGATGACATCAAACTGTTTTGGATTTAATATAATTTGCATTGCGGCATTGTCTACAAATAAGAAATCCAAAACTACATCAGGATAAGCTGCGCTAACATTTTTAACTACTTTTCTCCACAAACGGGAAGTTTCAAGCACATTCGCCTTATCGACCAAAGTCACTTTTTTTCTTCTATTTTGTGCTGATTTGAATGCCAAATGTGCGATTCTGCTAATTTCTTCTTCTGAATATTCGCATAAATCAGAGGCCACTGTTCCTGCTTCATTTAATTTTTTTTCACCAAAATAAACGCCACCGGTAAGTTCTCTGAAAATAGTAAAATCAGCTCCTTCGATAATTTCTCTTTTCAATGGAGAGGAATTCAATAATGCTTTGTATGGCTTTATAGGTCGAATGTTTGCAAAAAGACCAAGTTCTTTTCTCAGTTTAAGTAATCCTTGTTCAGGACGCACTTTTGCATCTGGATTATTATCATATTTAGGATCTCCAATAGCTCCAAACAAAACGGCATCTGTATTTAAACACAAATTGAGGGTTTGTTCCGGAAGTGGACTTCCTGTTTTGTCGATGGCGACAGCTCCCATAAGAGCATCTTCAAACACAAATTCATGATCATATACCGAGCCTACAGCATATAAAACTTTTTTTGCCTGTAATATTACTTCAGGGCCTATTCCGTCTCCTGATAATACTGCTATTTTTAAATTCATGGCTAGATTCGTTTAAGGATACTAATTTCTAACTAAATCACTTTCTATTTTGCAAGCGGCAATAATTTGATGAATATCGCCATCAAGCACTTCTTTCTTAATATCTGCAAATTTTAAAAACTCAACATATACAATATCCAATTGTACTTTTGTAAGTTCATAACCCACTTTTTTAGCTCTGTAAGCCAATGCGGCTCTACCGCTTCTAGCTGTAAGAACTATCGAAGATTCATTGACACCCACATCCAAAGGATCCATAATCTCATAAGTGGCTCTGTTTTTTATCACTCCATCTTGGTGAATTCCTGAACTGTGTGCAAAAGCATTAGCTCCTACGATCGCTTTATTGGGTTGCACCATCATCCCCATACTTTCAGAAACCAAACGGCTCATTTCATTCAATTGCTTTGTATCAATATCGGTATATAAATTCAAATAAGGATGCTGTTTGAAAATCATTACCACTTCTTCAAGTGCCGTGTTTCCTGCTCTTTCCCCAATTCCGTTTATAGTACATTCTATTTGTCTTGCGCCATTAATGGCTCCCGAAATAGAATTGGCTGTTGCCATTCCTAAATCATTATGACAATGGCAAGAAAGAATCACGTTTTCAATACCTTTTACGTTTTCTCTAAGGTATTTTATTTTTGCACCATATTCTTCCGGCAAACAATAACCTGTAGTATCAGGAATATTCAATACTGTAGCACCCGATTTTATTACTTCTTCACAAACTTTAGCCAAGAAAGCATTATCAGTTCTTCCTGCATCTTCGGCGTAAAATTCAACATCCTCTACATACGATTTAGCATGCGCAACAGCAAATTTTGCTCTGGCGATGATATCCTCTTTGGTAGTTTGAAGTTTATGAATTATATGTGAATCTGAAGTTCCAATTCCCGTATGTATACGCGGTTTTTTGGCAAACTTCAGTGCTGCTGCAGCAACGTCAATGTCATTTTTTACGGCTCTTGTCAAACCACATACAGTGGCATTTTTAACAATTTTGCTTATTTCGGAAACAGACAAAAAATCCCCTGGACTAGAAACGGGAAAACCGGCTTCAATAATATCGACTCCCATTTCATCCAATCGATTTGCTATAACGAGTTTTTGATTGGTATCTAATTTACATCCCGGAACCTGTTCTCCATCTCGCAAAGTGGTATCAAAAATTTGAACTTTCTCTCTATTCATTTTCATTTATTTAATGTAATTTCACATCTCGAGAGCAAAAGTAGATTTCATTAGCTTTTTTATAAAACAGCTTTTAATGAAATATACTATTTGTAAAACCAACAAAAACACCATAACTACCTGATAACAATGTAGTTATTATATTTTATTTTACAATGGCTAACCATCAAAAAGATTTTTTATTTGTATTAATAAAGTCTTTGTCAAAATCAGAAAAAAGACAATTTAAGATTTTTGCAAGCCGACTAGAGACCAGTTCTAATACAAAGTTTATTGAATTATTCAACATTTTAGACAAATCAGAAGCATATGATGAAAAGCTTATTTTGAAAAGCGGTGTCATCAAAAAAGTGCAATTATCCAATTTAAAGTCCTATTTATACAAACAAATCTTAGTGAGTATTCGATTGAATATTCCCAGTCAAAATCTTCGTTACCAGCTAAGGGAACAAATTGATTTTGCTACTATTTTATACAACAAAGGATTGTACAGACAGAGTTTGAAAATCTTGGATAAAACCAAAATTCAAGCATTAGAGCATGACGAGAAAAACATTGCCTATGAGGTTGTTGAATTTGAAAAACTGATTGAATCGCAATACATCACCCGAAGTATCCAAGGTCGAGCAGACGAATTGGTCGTACAAGCCAAAGAATTAAATTATCAGAATACCATTTCCAGCAAACTGTCTAATTTATCCTTGCAGCTGTATGGAATCATGCTTAAAACGGGCTATGTAAAAAACGATGAAGAATATAAATACATTGACAACTATTTCACGAAACACATTTCGAAATTAGACGAAACTAAATTTGGTTTTAGAGAAAAATACTGGTTTTATAATGCCAATCTTTGGCGCAGTTTTTTGGTTCAGGATTTCTTAGCTTGTTATAAATATGCCAATAAATGGGTGACTCTTTTTTATGATGACAGAAACATGATTTACCTTAATCCAGTGTTTTTCTTAAAAGGGAACCATTATTTGTTAGAGTCTTTATTCATGCTCAAGTACAAATCTAAATTCAAAAAGTATTTGGAATTACTGGAAGAAACTATCGGAAATCCTCAATTTCCGGTGAATGACAATGTTGCTTCTTTATCCTTTTTGTATTTATATAACAATAAATTAAATTTTCATATTCTGGAGGGCACTTTTGCCGAGAGTGAATATTTGATCCCGATAATCTTAGGGAAAATAAAACTGCACAGCGAACATCTTGATGAGCATCACGAAATGTTGTTTTATTACAAATTTGCTTCTATTTATTTTGGTGTCGAAAAATACGAGGAATCTATATTTTATTTAGAGAAAATCATCAACAACAAAAATCTTTCGATGCGAGAAGATTTAATGTGTTTTTCCCGATTACTGAGTTTAATTGCCCATTATGAATTGGGCAATGATTATTACTTGGAAAATCAGTTGAAAAACACCTATAAATTTTTGATTAAAATGAATGACTTGCATGAAGTACAAAAAGAGATCATTCGATTTATGAAAAACTTAAACTCTATTTATCCGAGTGATATCAAAAAAGAATTTGTAAAAATGAGAGCACGTTTTATCGAATTGGAAAAAAACACTTACGAAAAGCGAGCTTTCCTTTATTTAGATATTATTTCTTGGCTGGAAAGCAAAATCGAGAACCGAAAAATAAGCGATATCATTAAGGAAAAATCAAAGCTAATCAGTAGATAAGTTTAAATAAAAAAGGAGGCCTAGCCTCCTTTTTTATTGTTTACTGTTTTTATTTTTTAGCTTCTTTCAACATCAATTCTTTGATGTACTTCACGGGAGCACTACCATAGCTTAGGAATTTTTCATGAAACTCTTTCAAATTGAATTTTGCTCCCTGCTCCTTTTTCAGCATTTCTCTTAATTCATAAATTTCGGTATAACCCGTAAAATAGGAAGACAATTGAACTTGTGTTAAGGTAACACGTTTCCATTTTCCTTCGGCTTCTGCTTTTTGCTGAAACGCTTCTTTGATCAATAAATCCAAAGCAGCTTCTTTACTCATATTTTTGATATGAACACTATAATCTAAAATGGCATTACAAGTTGTTCTTAAATTCCATTTGTAATACATCAACCACATTTCATCAGAATTTTTATATCCGCTTTCTAGCATCATCAGTTCGGTATAAGCCGCCCAACCTTCAACCATGGCGCCATTTCCAAGAATGGCTTTGATGATACTTGGCGACTGATTGCTATAAACCAATTGGGTATAATGTCCTGGAATAGCCTCATGGATATTCAATATTTGCAAGATATAATCATTGTATTCTCTTAAATAACTTTCCGCATTTTCGGCAGACCAACCCGCCATGCTTCCTACATTATAATAAGTATTGGCGTTCTTGTCGTAAGGACCCGGAGCTGAAATTGATGCACCGGCAACACCCGCCATATACGCCGGTTCTTTACGCACCACTAAAGGTTTTGAAGGATCGATATAAAGCAAGTCTTTGGCTTTTACATAAGCAACAAGTTCCGGAATTTGTTTTTCTATCTCCGATTGGAATTTTGCTGGTGTAGTATGTTGCAAAGAAATCTTATCGATCACCATTTTAACAACTTCTAATTTATCTGCTGGTTTTGGTGTGTTTTTCAGGTATTTTGCCCACAATTTATCTGCCAAGGCAAACATTTTTTTATGCAATTCTTTCTTATGAGTGATTGCCTTTTGAAAAATCATGTCCGCACTATAACTCGATTGAATTTCGAGATCAAATTTTTCAGCATATAAGGCTGCCCCCAATCGAAAAGAACGAGGAGTTTTGTTATCTAATCCTTTCAACCAATTGGCATAATCCGTAATGGCATTAACAGCTATTTTAGCTTTTTCACTAATTGCTTTCTTTTCGGATTCAGGCAATCTACTTTTGTTTAAAGCCTCATGCAAGTCTTTTTCGAAAACAGAAATCCCACCCAAATTTTGGTCAATTGCCAAAGCCGTATGTTCCAAAGTTGGATTCTTAATATTCTTTTTAGCGGCTTCATAATAAGCCGGAATTGCATTCATTTTTTTATTAAAATTCTGCAAACGATTCTCTAAAGCATCATAATTTCCGTTCAAAATCTCTGCAAAAGAACCACAAACATTATATTCAGAAGGATTCCATTGGTAGGATTTCATTTTATCAAGACTGAAAATAGAACTCTTTAACTGATTTTGAATAATATAAAGATCCGTTTTATTATTGTCCGTCAAATTCTCTATAGGGTACTGTTGCAAGGAATCCAGCTGTGCATGGGCGAAATCCAGTTGTCTTTTTTTATAGGCTAAATCCGGAACGACTAAAACGCTATCCAATTTATGATAACCCTGACTTGCGGCCCAATCCGGATACAGCGACCAAAGATCAATTACAAAGTCCTCTTTGTATTTTTCGAATTTTTCATTTAAAGCTTTTTCATCCACTTTTTCCGCTTTTTTATTACAGGAAATTAGTAGAACGAAACTTACTAGACAGAGTAGCGTTTTTTTCATAAGTAGTATTTTTGAGGTCTTAAAGGTATAAAAATACTCACAAAACTCTTATAATTCTTTTCGACCTCTTAGGATATCTTCAAAAGTGGCGCATTTTACAAGCTCCAATTTCTCATCAATAAGTATTGGCAAATGAACAAATTCTACTTCGGAGAGGTCTTCTTTTAAATAAAAGGCCATGTCCTCAAGACTAAAAAACCACTCGGTATCAAACTGTACTTTGTTGATAGTAGCGTCTTTGATAAGCAATTTTTCTCTTAAAGGTTTCATTGTAACTTTATCTAATTATTTTCTTTTCAAAATTAAAATTTCGAACAATAGTACCCAAATTATTATGCTAATTTATCGGTTCTGTAAACAATAGGCGCTTCTTGCAACAGTACTTTCGAATTTTCGAAAAAAGAAATAAGATGCGATTGCTCATTATGAAGCTTTAATCCAGCTTCATTTTTCCAAACTTCGTGAAAAATAAAAATAGTTGGGTCTTCCCCACTTTGATGCAAATCGTATTGCACGCAAGCCTCTTCTTTAGTCGAATTTTGAACCAAATCCAGTAGAAGTGCTTTCAATGTTGCTCTACTTTCGGGTTTGCTTTTTAGAACAACGGTTAAATTAATTTGCATATTCGGTTGTAAAAAGTTCAGACAATTGATTATTATACACTTCTAAATTCTCTTCAAGAGCAGGGTTTTTCATCACATCGTAAAAATGAAAACTTCCTAATTTTTCCATTCCAACAAAAGAGTTCATTTTATGAAATCCAAACAAAACACCTTGGTCAACACTGTGTTGGTCAAAAAACTCGTCCACTAAAGTAAACGCTTCTATAGGAGCATTCCACGATGACGTTACTATGTATTTTTTCCCATGAAGCAATCCTCCGGTTCCGTAATTTCGAGTCGGATTTGCTGATCTACGTCCGTCACTTTTGTAAATCGTACCGTGACCTTCGGTAAAAACTACGTCGATATATTTTTTAAGTTTATTAGGCAATTGAAACCACCAGATTGGCGTGTGATAAATAATCACATCAGCCCAAGTAAACTTGGCTACTTCTTCGGCTGGGTTGTAGTCCTCATTTATGTTGGTTGTTTTTATTTCAAAGCCTTCTTGCTTTTCAAAAAAACGAGCCGTTTCGTTTGCAATTGTTTGATTAAACTGTCCACCTGAATGACCGAATATTTGTCCGCCATTAATTATAAATATTTTTTTCATAGTTCCTTCTTTTAATTTGATGGTGCAAATTTATAACTAGAAATTCTATTATTAAAATAACATAATTCATACCTTTGTATCATAATTATAATAGTTATGATCAATTTAGAATGGTATCGCACTTTTAAAGCAGTTTATAAAACGGGAACATTGACTAATGCTGCCGAAGTATTATTTATTTCACAACCTGGCGTCAGTCTGCATTTGAGTTCGTTGGAAAATTATGTAGGTTACAAACTATTTGACCGAACTGGTCGAAAAATGGTTCCCACCGAAAAAGGGAAAGTACTCTACAATTTTATCATTGAAGCATTGACTAAATTAGAAGAAGCGGAAAAAAACTTTCAAAGAAGCACTGAGAAAAACACACCTACAATAAGCGTAGGAATGTGTTTTGAAACGTTTCAAATCACACTAGAACAGTATATTTCGACCTTACCATTTAATGTTATCATTCAATTTGGCGAATATCCGGAAATGGTAGAAAGTTTAGAAAAAGGAATTTTGGATTTAATCATTACACCACAAATGGTGGTTAAAAACACAATCGAATATCAAGCCTTTTCATCAGAAACTATTGTCCTTGTCGGTGGAAGCGAAATTGACAATTTAGAATTCAATTCTATAGAAAAAAGGGAGAGCTTAGAAGAAATCGAGCTTTGGTTAAAACAACAAAAATGGTACGGAACTACTGGTGATATGGAACATTTACGCCGTTTTTGGCAATTAAACTTCAACAAACACCCTGATTTCCGTCCTAATTATATTGTACCCAATATAAATTCGATTGTGCGCTGTTTGAGTAGCGGCAAAGGATTGGCTGTCGTGCCTGATTTTTTATGCCGAGAAGCAATTGAAAACGGTTTAATCAAACTAATTTGGGAAGGAAAAATTCCATTAAAAAACACACTTTATTTTGCCACTAGAAAGAAAACAATGTATCAGGAAGAAATTGCTTTGATCAAAAAACTGTTTTTGGAATTGAAGTAATTCAATCATTCTAAACCATTACTGTAAAATCAATTTCGAATCTCCCTTTCGGTAAAGTCCATAAAATCTAAAAAATCAAAATTTATTTTAACCGTCTAATTTCATTTTGAATTACCGTATTTTCTATGAAATTATGATTTAAAACACACTTTGTTAAGCTAATATCTATTTTCCGTAAATTGTTACGTATTGTTAAAGTTTATTAAAATATAGCCTGATTTCGTTTTTAGTACTACATTTGTATATACAATAATTGTATAGAAATGAATAGATCAAATTTTATTAAAATAATATTAGGAGGCGCAACTATGGCAAGCTTACACCCATTTTATAATTGGACACAGGATTTACAAGAGCAGGACGAAAAGCTTCCTGCATTATTTATTGGTCATGGTTCACCAATGAATGGAATTGAAGATAGCGCTTTTTCGAGGAATTGGGCAAAAATGGGAAGCGAAATTCCTAAACCTAAAGCTGTTTTGGTAATTTCGGCACATTGGTTAACCAATGGAACCCATATTACGGCAATGAACAATCCAAAAACGATTCACGATTTTGGAGGTTTTCCACAAGAATTATTTGATGTGCAATACCCAGCTCCCGGAAATCCGGAATTAGCGCTAGCAACAAAACAATTAATTACTACTACAGACGTTGGTTTGGATCACGATTGGGGTCTGGATCACGGAACTTGGACCGTAGTGCGTCATATGTATCCCAATGCCGATATTCCGGTGTTGCAGTTAAGTATAGATTACAGCAAACCACCACAATACCATTATGATTTGGCCAAACAATTGGCTTCTCTTCGCAAAAAAGGAGTATTAATCATCGGAAGTGGTAACATGGTTCATAATCTTAGAATGGTAGCGTGGGATAAGTTAAGCGAACCGGAATATGGTTTTGATTGGGCAAATGAAATGAATACCATCTTTAAAAATAAAATTACAGATGGAAACCACAAAGCATTGATTGCTTATGAAACTTTGGATAAAGCGGCAAAATTAGCGATTCCAACTCCAGATCATTATTATCCGATGTTGTATTCTTTGGCTTTGCAGGATTCTAAGGACGATGTTAGCTTTTTTAACGATAAAGCAGTTGGTGGTTCGTTGACGATGACTTCGGTTAAAATAGGTTAAACGACCCTAATAAATCTTCCAAAAACTGGATTAAATTATAGCTTTAAAAGACAAATTTCACGAATTCTCACCAATTGATTAGTGAGAATTCGTGAAATTTGTGTTTATATAGCAAAACAATTGCTTAATTAGTACTGTAATAATCCCAATAATTCCTTTTCAAACCTGCCTTTCGGTAAATATTGGTCTTCCAGAGCTTTTGTAAACGGAATTGGAGAATCCAAACTCGCTACGCGTTTCACGGGAGCATCGAGATATTCAAAACAGTTTTCCATAATCATTGCCGAAATATCACTGGCTACTCCGCCAAACATAGAGTCTTCCTGATAGATAATTGCTCTTCCCGTTTTCTTTACCGAAGCATAAATCGCTTCAATATCCAAGGGTTGCAGTGTTCTTAAATCCAATAAATCTGCCGAAATTTGGGGATTTTTAGCCAAAGTATCCAAAGCCCAATGTACTGCGGCACCAAACGAAATAATCGTAACATCAGTTCCTTCTTTCAATATGGCGGCTTTTCCCAAAGGAATCGTGTAATAATCCTTTGGCACGTCTTGGTAAACGCTTCGGTATAATTGTTTGTGTTCGAAGAACAATACCGGATTTGGGTCGTTTATGGAAGCATTCAACAATCCTTTGGCATCATATGGAAAGGCAGGATAAACCACTTTTAAGCCTGGCGTTTTAGTAAACCAAGCTTCATTGGTTTGCGAATGAAAAGGTCCTGCTTGTGTTCCACCACCGCAAGGCATTCGAACCACAACATCGGCATTTTCTAACCAACGGTAATGCGATTTGGCCAATAAATTTACAATTGGATTAAATCCTGTCGAAACAAAATCAGCAAATTGCATTTCTACAATCGCTTTATATCCGTTGATGGACAAGCCCATTGCTGCCGAAACCACAGCGCTTTCGCAAATAGGCGTATTCCGAACTCGTTCTTTACCAAACTGGGCTACAAAACCATCGGTGATTTTGAAGGCACCACCGTATTCGGCAATGTCTTGTCCCATGATAACCGAATTTTCGTGACGCTCCATAGACTGTTTCAAACCTTGGGATATGGCATCAATAAAACGAATGTTTTCTATTTCTTCGGAAGGACTAACTTCTTCATTAATAAAAGTTTTATAAACATCATCTAATTCACCACTATAAGTAGCTTTAATCTCCGGCTCAGCATTAGTTAAAGCCCAACTCTCTTCAATTTCTTTCTTTATTTCGCTTTGCAAAGCAGTATCAAAATCCGCCGTAAGAATTCCGTTTTGAGTCAAATATTTTTTATAATTTTCTACAGGATCTTTTTCGGCCCATAAATCCATTAATTCCTGCGGAACGTATTTGGTACCACTCGCCTCTTCGTGCCCGCGCATTCTGAAGGTTTTAAATTCCAACAATACGGGACGTGGGCGTTCTTTCATCGACGCTTTTAATTCGGTCAAAATATTGTACACTTCCAAGATATTATTTCCATCAACAATATGGCTTTCCATGCCGTAACCAATTCCTTTATCGGCAAGGTTTTTGCATCGGTATTGCTCATTGGTTGGGGTAGAAAGTCCGTAGCCATTGTTCTCTATAATAAACAATACCGGCAATTCCCAAACCGAAGCGATATTCAAAGCTTCATGAAAATCCCCTTCGCTGGTTGCGCCTTCTCCGGTGAACACGGCAGTAACTTTCCCGTTTTTTTTCAATTTATTGGCCAAAGCAATTCCGTCAGCCACACCCAATTGAGGGCCCAGATGCGAAATCATTCCAATAATTTTGTATTGTTGGGTTCCAAAGTGAAAACTTCGA
Organism: Flavobacterium sp. W1B; assembly: GCF_047344965.1. Lineage (NCBI taxonomy): Bacteria > Pseudomonadati > Bacteroidota > Flavobacteriia > Flavobacteriales > Flavobacteriaceae > Flavobacterium > Flavobacterium sp. W1B. The sequence goes on along the minus strand of NZ_CP178845.1, from coordinate 2,572,225 downwards.
TCGCGTCCCTTGGTAAAACCATTTGCCTTTCCTTGCCATTGAGAAAACAAGCGATGTAACGGAATATCTCTTCCGGTAAACACACCTAAATTGCGGTGCATTGGTAAAATGTATTCATCAGAATCTAAAGCAGCGGTTAGCCCTACTGCTATTGCTTCTTGACCTATTCCGGAGAACCATTTGGATACTTTTCCCTGACGAATTAGAATCAACATTTTTTCCTCTATCAGTCTCGGTTTTAGAATTCTTTTATATAAGTCTAATAATATATCGTTGGTTAGATTTTTTTTGTCAAAATTCATTTTTTGGCGATTTGATTAAATCAAAAATAAAGAAAATACAACAGTATAACCTAAATTTGTTATATATTTTTATTTTGCCTTCGATTTTAAAATTCAAATTTAAAATTAATCAATACATTTGTATCATCAAGGCTTTTAAAGGCCCTGATTAAGTTATTAAAAAATATTTAATAGTATGCAAAACATTCCTAGTGTTGACTTGCGTGATTTCCTTTCGGACGACCCGAAACGTAAACAAAAATTTGTAAATGAAATCGGAAGTGCATTTGAAGATATTGGCTTCGTAGCACTCAAAGGGCATTTTTTAGACGACCAGTTGGTTGATGAATTGTATGGAGAAATTAGAAATTTTTTCGCTTTACCTTTAGAAACAAAGTACAGTTATGAAATCCCTGGAATTGGCGGACAAAGAGGTTATGTTTCTTTTGGAAAAGAGCATGCCAAAGGCAGAAAAGAAGGTGATTTGAAGGAATTTTGGCATTTTGGACAATACGTGTCTGAAGATTCAAAATATGCATCGGAGTATCCTGAAAACGTTGAAGTTAAAGAACTTCCCCGTTTTAACGTGGTAGGAAAAGAAGCGTACCAAATGCTTGAAAAAACAGGCGTTTATGTGCTAAGAGCTTTGGCTTTACACTTAGGGTTAGATGAATTCTATTTTGACAATTTTGCCAAAGACGGAAATTCAATCTTAAGACCTATTCATTATCCACCGATCACATCAGAACCAGCAAACGCTATTCGTGCTGCTGCTCATGGTGATATCAACCTTATTACCCTATTAATGGGTGCTCAAGGTAAAGGCTTACAAGTTCAAAACCACGATGGCGAATGGATTGATGCCATTGCTGAACCGGATGAATTAGTAATCAATGTGGGGGACATGTTATCACGTCATACTAATAACAAATTGAAATCTACTATTCACCAAGTGGTTAATCCGCCAAGGGAATTGTGGGGAACATCTCGTTATTCAGTTCCATTTTTTATGCACCCTGTGAGTGATATGCCATTGAATTGTTTAGAAAACTGTATCGATGCTGAACATCCAAAACAATTTGAAGATATTACAGCCGGAGAATATTTATACGAACGTTTGGTAGATTTAGGTTTAATAAAAAAATAATCTGTAAATTTATCCTATCTATAAAAAGACATTAGGTGTATGCTTAATGTCTTTTTCCTTTTTTACCATTAAAAAATTAATGTTTATAAAGATCAGTAAGCTTGATTTTATTAATGGTTTATAAATATATAATTAAGAAAACATGGACTTACAAGACCAATTAAAAAATCTTTTCCCAAATCACGAGCCAGCTCCAGAAGAAGTAATTGAAGAGGTTGCTCATGAATTATACGTTCAAAAAGAACCTATGATTTGTAAATTCGAAAAGAGAAAAGGCAAGGTTACAACGATAATCGAAGGCTATGAAGGAACTGACGAAGATTTTAAAATTTTGGCCAAAGAAATAAAAATGAAACTGAGTGTTGGTGGTACTTTCAAAGACGATTCCATTATTATTCAAGGGGATTACCGCGATAAAATAATGGTTATTTTAAAAGAAAAAGGGTTTAAAGTAAAACGTGTTGGAGGTTAGAAAAGTAGTCAGTTGAGCAACTTTAAACCTTAAACATTTAAACAAAAAATAAATGATAAAATCATCCGAATTAATATTAAACCCGGACGGAAGTGTTTACCACTTAAACCTGAAACCGGAGCATATTGCCCATGATATTATCTTTGTAGGAGATCAAAATCGGGTGGAAAAAATAACGCAGGCTTTTGACAGTATTGAATTTTCGACTCAAAAAAGAGAATTCAAAACCCAAACCGGTCTGCTCAAAGGCAAACGAATTACCGTAATGTCTACCGGAATTGGCCCTGACAATATTGATATTGTGATGAATGAATTAGACGCCTTGGTAAATATCGATTTAGAAACCAGAACGCCAAAAGAAAAGCTGACTTCGCTAAATATCATCCGAATTGGAACTTCAGGTTCTTTGCAAGCCGATATTCCTGTGGATAGTTTTGTGATGTCAAAATTCGGATTAGGTTTGGATAACATGCTTCGCTCCTATTTGATTGATGAAGTTTCGAATATCGAAATGGAAGATGCTTTTATAACGCATACCAATTGGGATTTACGAAAGGGAAGGCCTTATGTCATTTCCTGTTCTGAAACGCTCGAAAAGCGAATTGAAAGCGATCGCATGCACAAAGGAATTACGGCAACTGCCGGAGGTTTTTATGGTCCTCAAGGTCGTGTTTTACGTTTGAATATTCAAGACGAATCTTTGAATTCAAAAATGGATAATTTCAATTTTGAAGACAATAGAATCACTAATCTTGAGATGGAAACGGCTGCTATTTATGGACTTTCGGCGCTTTTAGGACACAATGCTTTATCCTTAAATGCTATTATTGCCAATCGCGCTTCGGGGACTTTCAGCCAAGATCCTTACAAAGCCGTTGACGAATTGATCGCATATACCTTGGATAAATTGATAAGCCAATAATTCAAATTTTATAAAAATTAAACGGCACTCCTTTTCGGAATTTAATTCTTAAAAAGAGCGCCGTTTTTTATTCAATTAAATTCAATCCGTTTTCTTTTTCTTGAAGATTTCAATTCCATTCAAATAATCAGATGGTCGTTGACTTAATAGCTTATAAAAGGTATTTGAAAAAGTGGGCACGCTACTATAACCCACTTTCATTGCTACTTCATTAATGGGAAGTTTCTTTTCAATGATTAATTCAATAGCCTTCAAAATTCGTTGAATGGTATAAAATTGCATGAAGGACATCCCTAAATCCTTTTTAAACAAACGATGCAAAGTACGCTCACTAAAACCAAATCGTTCTGAAAGTTCTGAAAACAGTATCGTTTCGCCTAAATTTTCAGACATATATTCGATGATTTTTTGCAACCGCATTTCTTTTGCCAAAGGAAGGGAAAGACTTAAATTTACTTTAAAAACCTCGGGAAGCAACAATTTAAACGCTTGAACAATTGTAAATCGTTTTTTATCATTTTTTAAAATGTGCCCGTTCCAACGATTGGTGAATAACATTAAATTTAAAACAAGATCGTTAACCGGATATATCCCTTCGCTTCTATAAAATACATCCTCAGCTTTATCTACAGGAAAATAAAGATTTCGCATAATTACGTCAGGCGAACTTGGATGAATACTATGTTCTACCCCGGCAGGAATCCACATACAATGGCGCGCAGGAAGAAAATATGTTTTAGTTGTAGTTTTAACATAAACGATACCTCCTTCTGTATAAAGAAATTGCGCTTTTTTATGAGAATGAGTCGCTATAAGTGACTCTCCCATTAGATCATGATGACAATAAATACTGCTCTCAATTGAATCAACTTCGGATAAATAATATTTTTCTTGCAGCATAGTTTTAAGATGTCTTAAACGAATATTTATTTGTCTTTACTGAATAATACGACAAGGTAAAAAAAATATAATTTAGTAAATTAAAATTACCATATTTCAAAAATAACTTACTTAAATTCAATAAAACACAAATATAAAGGTTTGTTTTTAATAAATATTCAATATGACAGGAGCCGATAGATTACTTTTTGAAAAATATAAAGATAGAATAATTTCAGCTGAAACAGCCGCAAATTTTATAAAAAATAATGATGTTGTTGGCACAAGTGGTTTTACCAAAGCAGGTGATAGTAAATCAGTTTTGCCTGCATTTGCCAAAAGAGCCTTGATTGAAGATATTGCCATAACACTCATCACTGGAGCCTCTTTAGGTCATACAACAGATGCAGATTTAGCAGCAAATGGAGCTTTGTTTAAAAGAATGCCTTTTCAGGCAGATGCCACTTTAAGAAAACACATTAATAATAATGATATTTTATATATTGATCAACATTTAAGTGAAACCGCCGAATTACTTCAAAACGAGCATCTTCCTAAGATGAATATCGCTATAATTGAGGCTTCCGGAGTTAACGAAAATGGAAATATAATTCCGTCAACATCAATTGGAAATTCAGCTACTTTTGCTGCTTTAGCAGATAAAATCATCATTGAAATTAATATTTCTTTCGCTGTCGATTTCAAAGGAATTCACGATATTTTCCTTCAAAAAGGATATCCAAATAAACAAATCATTCCAATAACTGAAGTTGATACCCGAATTGGAACCGACTACATCACAATTGATCCCGAAAAAGTAATTGGAATTGTATTTACTGAAACCCAGGACAGTCCTGCAGATATTTCTGCTCCCGATGAAAAAACAATTGCAATTGCCAATCATCTTTTGCGATTTTTTGAGAAAGAAGTCGCTTCTGGAAGACTTTCAAATTCATTATTACCACTTCAAGCCGGAATCGGAAAAGTCGCAAATGCAGTACTTTCAGGCTTTATAAATAGTGAATTCAAAAACTTAACCATGTATTCTGAGGTTTTACAAGACAGTACTTTTGACCTTATTGATTCTGGAAAAATGACATTTGCTTCTGCTTCTTCGATTACGGTTTCAAAAAATTGTTATTCAAAAATAATGGATAATTTTTCCTTCTATAAAGACAAAATGATACTAAGGCCTCAAAACATCAGTAATGCTGCCGAAGTAATTAGACGTTTGGGTATAATCGCGATTAATACCGCAATTGAATTTGATATCTACGGAAACGTAAACTCTACTCATATTTCTGGTACAAAAATGATGAACGGAATTGGTGGTTCTGGAGATTTTGCCAGAAATGCTTATTTAAGTGTTTTTGTTACGCAATCAGCTTCAAAAGAAAACAACGCTATTTCGCACGTTCTTCCAATGGTTTCTCATGTAGACCAAACTGAGCACGATGTTGATATTTTGGTAACTGAACAAGGTTTGGCTGATTTAAGAGGTTTAGCACCTGTTGAACGCGCTAGAATTATTATTCAAAACTGCGTACACCCTGAATATAAAGAAGAACTGGAAGATTATTTTAATAGAGCTAAAGCATTAGGTGGTCATACTCCACACATTTTGAGTGAAGCACTCTCTTGGCATACTCGTTTTACCCAAAATAAAAGCATGAAAAGCGAACGTCAGCTTGAAAAAATGATGTAATTTTTTTTCTATTTCTATTAGAAGCTTTCTTTGAAATTAAATGTTTCAGAGAAAGCTTTTTTGCTTTTAGAATACTTGAAATAACTAAATTTGCTCCTGTTTTTTGGGCCAATTCTAATTTTCTGTTAGTACCTTTAGCATCAAATTTATCAAAAATGAAAACACTGAAAATAGCTGGAGTTCCGGAACATTTTAACCTTCCTTGGCATTTAGCAATCGAAAACGGAGATTTTGAGAAAGAAAATATTAATTTACAATGGACCGATGTTCCAGAAGGAACCGGAAAAATGTGCCAAATGCTTCGTTCTGGCGAAACAGATATTGCCGTAATCCTAACTGAAGGAATTGTAAAGGATATTGTTGCCGGAAACCCAAGTAAAATTGTTCAAGTTTATGTAGAAACTCCTTTGATTTGGGGAATTCACGTTGCGGCAAAATCAAATTATAAAACATTAGCCGATTTAGAAAACAAGAAAGTAGCTATTTCTCGTTTGGGTTCTGGTTCTCAATTGATGGCTTACGTAAATGCGAATAATCAGCGATGGAAAACGGATAATTTAGAATTCGAAATTGTGAATACCATTGATGGCGCAGTTGATGCCTTATCAAACAAAACAGCCGATTATTTTATGTGGGAACGCTTTATGACCAAACCTTTGGTTGACCAAGGCGTTTTTAGAAGAATCGCTGATTGCCCTACTCCTTGGCCTTGCTTTGTTATTGCGGTTCGTGATGAAGTTTTAGAAAAGAATCCCGAAATTATTGCAACACTATTAAATACCATTAACCAAACTACAAATAAATTTAAAGCTATTGCAGCTATTGATACTATTTTGGCCTCTAAATTCAATCAGAAAATTGAGGACATACAAGAATGGTTAAGTCTAACGGAGTGGTCACAAAAACCATTATTAGAAAAAACGCTAAATGATGTCCAAAATCAGTTATTTCAACTGAAAATTATAGATAAAATAGGTACTTTTGATCAAATTGTAAAAACAGTCTAGATTTCTGTTTTTATTGTCCGTATGATAAAAATAAAACAAATTTCCTTTCAGGGTTTCAAACAAAAATTTCAGGTGAAAAAACCCTGGGACGATGTTATTATTTTTGTTTTAAACATTCTGATTGCCATTCCTGTTTTTATTATAACACATCAAAATTTAATAGACCTAAAATGGCCTTTAAATATTGACCGAATTCTACTTTTTTTATTAATTATAGTGGTTATACAATTAATATTGCGTTTGTTGCGAACCATTATTATTATTTGCATCATTTTGTATCTTCTAGTGCTGTTTTACGGAACTGTTTTTGGAAATTATGGATTTGAAAGCGTTTTTGAAGATTATAATTCGATGATGTACACCATGTCGGATAATCCTAATCCGCAGGATATCATCATTGCCAAACTGCTCCCTTTTCCCAATAAATCAAAAATTATTAATGCCATTGAGTACAAGAATCCCAAAGTAAGGAATTTTGCCATCATGGCTACATCAAAAAATTTCAAAAATATAAAAGGCTATTCTGATTACAGAACCATAATACAATGTTTTGCCGTTTTTAAGGAAATAAACCGTCGTTGGAATTATGTTAGCGACCCAAAAGACGGGGATTATATTGCGACCGCCAGTGAATCTTTGGATTATTTTTCGGGAGATTGTGATGACCATTCCATATTGATGGCAGCAGCGGTAAGGGCTATTGGAGGCACGCCAAGACTTATTCATACCAAAGGACATATTTATCCTGAAATATTGATAGGAACGCTAAATGACCTTGAAACTGTCAATTATTTGATCAAAAACATCTTGTTTGTAAATGAAAGTCATAAAAAACAGCTTCATTATCATATTGATGAGCGTGGCCAAGTTTGGCTTAATTTAGATTATACGGCTAAATATCCCGGTGGTCCGTTTCTATCCGAAGAAATCCTTGGAGCATTGACTCTTAATTAATTTTTTAAATCTAAAGGGATTCGTTTTTTAGCTGTCCCAAAATTTCATACGAACGAAGTCTTGCTTGATGCTCATAAACAGCGGATGCTATCATCAATTCGTCAACTTTAGTTTTTTCAAGAAATTGTTCCAACTCATTTTTTACTTTTTCCGGTCCACCAATAAAGGTATAAGCTATCATTTGTTGTAATGCCGCTTCTTCCATCGGATCCATAAAATCATCATCCGGATCAACAGGTTCCTTTAGTTGCTGTCTGTTTCCTGTTATGATTCCGAGGAATAATTTTTTGAAAGAAGTGGCTAATCGAGCGGCCTCTTTATCAGAATCGGCCGCAATCACGTTTACACAAGCCAAGACATAAGGCTCCTTTAAATAGGCTGAAGCTTTAAAATTATTGCGATATATCGCTATGGCAGTTTGGAGTTGCGCCGGTGCAAAATGACTTGCAAAAGCATAAGGCAATCCCAAGGAAGCTGCTAAATAAGCACTGTCGGTACTAGAGCCTAAAATCCATATCGGGATATCTAATCCCTCTCCCGGAATAGAGCGAACCCGGCCATTTTTATTCCCTTCAGATAAATACATTTGTAATTCTTGAACGTTTGCCGGAAATTCCATTGCGGCATGTTCGTCACGGCGTAAAGCGGCAGCAGTAAACTGATCTGTTCCAGGAGCGCGCCCCAAACCCAAATCGATACGATTAGGGAAAAGTGTAGCCAAGGTTCCGAATTGCTCAGCAACGATCAAAGGAGCGTGATTAGGAAGCATAATTCCCCCGGATCCAACCCTTAAAGTAGTCGTTCCCGAAGCAATATGACCTATAAGTATTGAAGTAGCACTACTGGCAATTCCGGGCATATTATGGTGCTCGGCCAACCAAAACCTATTGTAGCCCCATTTTTCAACGTGCTGGGCGAGATCCAAACTATTCTTAAAAGTATCCGATGCCGTGCCTCCATCTCTAACTATTGCAAGATCAAGAACTGCTATTTTTGTTTCCGAGAGTCTATTTTTATTCATTGGAATTATTTGCTATATAATAGCAAAAATAAGGATTGTAATTTTGGTTATCCCATAATCAAATACTAATACAAAGTTAAAAAAGTGAAGCAGTAGTTGATGATGATAACTTCTTATGAATAAATTTCTAAGCAAAATTGTTATCCCAATTTGTGTTTTTTCATACACTATCCATGCTTTATCCATGACTTTGATACGGATTTATCTCGCCCTTACGAACTATTTTTTGCAAGGTTTATTCTACGATCTAAAATTATATTTTGTTTCTTATCTATGTACTCCAATATCCTGTTTACCGCAATGGCTAAGAATTTTATAATTAGGAAAAATCTTGCTTAAATGGAGAAATTGTGTATTTTTGAAGAGTTTCGCGCTTCACCGATATCACAGTCGGCAAGTCGCGGAGATTAAACTTAAATGAAAAAAATCGTCTTATTATTTCTTCTGTGCATTTCATCTTATTCACAGAATGTATCAATTAACCTTCATTTCGAAGGAATTAAAGATTCAACAAAACTTTATTATAGTAAATCCTTTGATGGGAATCCTTCTCATTTTGTTAATTTTAAGGAAGAAGCTTTAATAATAAATAATGTTGCCCATATCTCTTTCTCACAGAAAAATATAGGAAGGGTGGTAACATGGCGCACTAATGATCTACCATATGGGGTAGTTTTGCCTTGTAAAAATGGCGATGTTGTTGATGTCTTTTTCAAAAAAAACAATGCTAAAATAGAAACTACTTTTGTTGGTTCGAACGCAGAAGGATTGGAGTTTTTAAATAATTCGCCATATTTTCTTAAATTAAACAGAGAACTAGCCTACGTTTATATAGATGGTCAGTCTTCATCGGAAATTATCGAGAAAACAGAAGGGTTGAAAAACAGAAATATTGAACAATTAAAGGGTTTATTGGCAAACAACAAAATTTCAAAAGAATTTTTTGAATTTCTTAAGCTTTATCAGGAAACAGAAATTGTTATGATGTCCTATTTGTATTTAGATGGATTTCTGTCTGGTGACGAAAGCGCAAAAATATCAAGAGAAGAGACAATAAAAACCATCCAAAAATTAGACAGTATGTATAATGTTTTTGATGAAAAATACAGTAGTGTAAAAACGAATAATCAGTATCATAATATTATCAATAAATGTAAATTTATTAGGCAAAATATTTTAGTAGGTAAAGAAGAAGATTATAAGTTATGGGATGCAGAGTTAAAAAAATATAATTTCTGTCCAAAAGAATTACAGGAATTCTTGATGTATCATCAAATAACAAATAATGATTTTGATTTCACGTTGTATAATCATTACAAAAGACTTCTTCCAAATGGAATTTATATAAAAGTATTACGCAAACAATCGGAAATGGCAAAAACAACGACGTTAATACCAGGCTCTTTTGCTACATTCAACGATGGTGAAAAAAAGTTAAAATTAATATCTTCTAAAGAATTCCCTACTATAACTGAGCTCGTAAAATCAACATTTAAATCGAAAGCAGTCTTTGTCGATATATGGGCTACTTGGTGCACTCCTTGCATAGCCGAATTTAAATATTCAAATGAGTTAACTGAATTTTTAAAATCAAAAAATATTGATCTATTGTATTTAACTATTGACAATACCAAAGCTGTTGGTAAATGGAGTGATTTTATTGTTGAAAACAAATTATATGGGAATCATTATTTTATAACGGCGAAATTAAAAAAAGAGTTGATGACGCTTCTAAACATTAAAAATGACATGATGATTCCGAGATATTTACTTTTTAATGAAAATGGTGAACTAATTTTAGAGAATGCTAAAAGACCTTCGGAAGGACAAAAATTGTATGATCAAATAATTGAAGCCATTAAATAAGCAATCAATTTGAAGGCCTTACAAAGCTGTTTACGAACTATTTTTACAAGATTTAAAGAAACTTGAAGTTAAAGCTCTGAAAAATTCTTTCAATTTAAAAGACTATTTAATTGTAGTAATTGCTAATTCAGTTTGTTTTTGGAGTTTTCTCCGAAAATTCTAAAGTCGTTTTGTACTGCTAATCTTTTTGTTTTAAATTTGCACGACTGCCACAAACAGCAAAGTAATTAAAATTATAAGTTTCTCACGTTAAATTATTATAGAAGTGATGAAAGTCCTAATCACTACCTTACTATTAGGCCCAGCATCAATTGTATCTACTATTTTTTTCTTATAGAAGGGATTTAAGATCAAGTTAAATAAAGAGAAAAAGTGGAAAAGGAAGAAACAAGCTGGATTATTTGCCAAGAATGTCAAGGACGCGGTAAAAAAAGTCGAGGTCTTAGCGATAAAGCGCGACGCAGCTACCAAATAGCAATAGATCAATTTGAAAAAACAAAAGGTGAAGGCGTAGCTCCAGTTCGTCCCAAGGCTCACTTATACACCTGCTTGAACTGTTCCGGATCCGGATTACTTCATTCTGCTAGCCATCCTATAGCCGATAAAGAAAATTACCCACACATCGCTATTATCGGTGGCGGGATTGGAGGAGTCGCTCTAGCTGTGGCTTGTTTGCACCGCGGGATTCCTTTTACCCTTTATGAGCGCGATAAAGACTTCGATACTCGATCTCAGGGTTACGGACTCACTTTGCAACAAGCGAGTAAAGCAATCGAGGGATTGGGTATTTTCTCTTTAGAAGATGGCGTGATTTCGACAAGACATCTGGTTCATACTACAGATGGAAAGGTGGTCGGTGAATGGGGCGTTCGAAAATGGATATCCTCCGATGCTAAGACCTCGACCAAACGCTCAAATGTACATATCTCTCGACAATCTTTGCGCTTAGCACTATTGAAGCAACTCGGCGAAAATGATGCGATACAATGGGGGCACCAATTAATCGATTTTAAGGAATCTGAGGGCAAAGGTGTCGATCTAAGCTTTCAAGTCGACGGGAAAATAAAAAACTTCAATGCCGATCTTGTAGTTGGAGCCGATGGTATTCGCAGTTCGGTGCGGAAGCTGCTGATTGGTGAAGACATTACTCCTTTGCGTTACCTAGGTTGCATTGTGATATTGGGTATTTGTCCTTTGAGTGCTCTCGAAGGTCTTGATAATTCTTTACTGGACTCGGCCACTGTATTTCAAACCGCCAATGGCAATGAGCGAATCTATATTATGCCGTATACGTCAGATTCGGTGATGTGGCAGCTTAGCTTTCCAATGCCCGAAAAAGAAGCCAAGGCGTTAAGTGCTCAAGGAACTCAAGCACTCAAGGAAGAAGCTTGTCGTAGAACTCAATGGCATGATCCCATTCCTCAAATTTTAGCGGCAACTCAGGAATCTCAGATTTCCGGCTATCCTGTGTATGATCGAGAATTACTCAATTCAGAATTGCTGGAGAAAGCGGGACAAGTGACTCTAATCGGAGATGCGGCTCACCCAATGAGTCCATTTAAAGGACAGGGAGCGAACCAAGCTTTGCTTGATGCGCTCAGGCTGGCTCGTGGAATCACAAAAGGATGCAGAACTTCATCTGGATGGAAAAAATCTGGAATAAGAAAAAGCATATTAACTGAGTTTGAATCTGAAATGTTAGAACGTAGTGCTTCCAAAGTAAAAGATTCAGCCGCCGCTGCAGATTTCCTGCATTCCGAAATTGTACTTCATGAGAGTGATCAGCCCAGAGGACGATGTTTAAAGAAAAAAGAGTCTTAAATATTTGATTATTTTTAGATGTTCTTTAGTATTTCTATATTGAATTGTTTTAAAATCTAAAGATAAAAGTTACTTGCAGATCTTGCTACACCCCTCCCATTTTCTAGCTTATATCTTTTAGTTTTTCTTTTTTTTCTATTTTCTGATTATCTTTTTTATAAAATATAGCTAATAAACTAACTTTTAAAGAATCGATTTTCTCATAATACTCCCTCAATTATATCCAACTCCTAAAAACTTTACTAGATAAAACGAATTAATTGTAGTTAAATTAATACTTCTTTAAACGTTATTTCAATATATAAAATTAAAGCATTTAATGTGTTTAACAAAGGTCGTAACGTGTCTGTTTTTTATCATTTTACAATTTTAAAACCTTCTGTATATCGATAGTATTGACACAGCATTATTCCTTCCTCAAATAGTCTGATAATAAATTGCCACTATGATCATATAAGTTTTATCGCTTGTAAAAGCGATTCTAAGGATAGTTGAAAACTTAGTTTTGTCATGTAGAAAATAATCTACAGAATATTAAATATTAATTTTATGATAAAAAAAGTTCTTACATTAGGATTGATCTTAGCATCTACTTTTTCATTTGCACAAAGTTTAACAACGAATACGGGTACGCCAGTTGGTGATAACCAAAATTCTAAAACAATTGGAAATAATGGGCAAGTTTTATTAGAAGACATCCATTTAATTGAAAAATTAGCAGCGTTTGATCGGGAGCGTATACCAGAACGTGTTGTGCACGCTCGTGGTGCAGGTGCATTTGGTGAATTCGTAGCAGCAGCAGATTTCTCTGATGTAACCATGGCTGATTTCTTATCTCAAGCGGGTAAAAAAACATCTTTAATGGTTCGTTTCTCTACAGTAACACACCAACAAGGTTCCCCAGAAACTTACCGTGATCCACGTGGATTTGCTGTTAAGTTTTACACCGAACAAGGAAATTATGATTTAGTTGGAAACAATTTACCCGTATTTTTTATTCGTGATGCTATAAAATTTCCAGACATGGTTCACGCATTCAAACCCTCTCCAGTTACAAACGGAGCTTCTGATCCAAACCGAGTATTTGATTTCTTCTCTAATCTTCCAGAATCAACTCATATGTTAACATGGTTGTTCTCTGATTATGGAATTCCTGCAAACTTTCGTCAAATGGAAGGTAATGGAGTTCATGCCTACAAATGGGTAAACGCAAAAGGAGAAGTAACTTATGTGAAATACAAATGGGTTCCACAACAAGAGGTTAAAAATTTAACGCAAGAAGAAGCAAATAAAATCCAAGCAACTGCAATTGAGCATGCGACTTTAGATTTACGTAATGAAATTGAAAAAGGGAACTTTCCAAAATGGGATTTACACGTTCAAATGTTGAAAAAAGCTGATTTTGATGCTTTAGATTTCAATCCAGTTGATGTTACTAAAATTTGGCCAGAAACTGTTTCTAAATCGGTTAAAGTTGGAACAATGACATTAAACATGAATCCAACAAACTATTTCCAACAAGTAGAACAAGCTGCATTTGCACCTTCCAACTTAGTTCCAGGAATTGAACCATCTGAAGACAAATTATTACAAGGTCGTTTATTTTCTTATGCGGATACCCAACGTCACCGTTTAACGGCTAATTACCAACAAATTTTCGTTAATGCTTCTAAAAATGCTGTAAAAACGTACAACCAAGATGGTTATATGTCTTTACGTGAGCAAAAAGGAGATGTGAATTATCAACCTTCTACTAATGTGCCTGAAGTTGTTGATAATGCTAAATTCAAATATTCTAAATCAGTTTTTTCTGCTGGAACGACAACAACCCAACATGTAATTGATAAAGAAAACAACTTTAAACAAGCAGGAGATTTATACCACTCTTTTTCTAAAAAGGATAAAGAGAACTTAATCAAAAACTTAGGTGGAGCTTTGAATTCAGTGAATAATAAAGTGATTACTAAAAAAATGATTGCTCATTTTTACCAAGCTGACGTAGAGTATGGAACTCGTTTATTGAAAGCTACAAACTTAAATGTTTCTGATATTCAAGAGTATATCAAAAAATAATTTCAAATAATTAAAAGGAGCGTTTAGTCGCGCTCCTTTTTTAATTAAATACATAATATCGCATGAAAAAGTTAGTTTTTACCCTTTTATTTGTCTTAACAGTTGGTTTAGTTCAAGCGCAGGATATTTTTGCTGCTTCTCGTTCTAATAATATTGAAGAATTGCAAAAATTTGTTTCAGAAAAAGTTGATGTAAATCAAGTAAACGATAGAGGATTCTCGCCGCTTATTCTTGCTGTTTATAATAATAATTCAGAAGCTGTTACGTTTTTGATAGCCAATGGAGCAAATGTAAACGCTCAAGATGAATCAGGAAATAATGCCTTAATGGGAGCCACTTTTAAAGGGTATACAGATATGGTTAAAATATTGATAGAGAACAAAGCAAATGTGAATCAAATAAACTTTAGCGGAGCTTCAACATTGATTTTTGCCGCAACTTTCGGAAAAGTAGATTTAGTACAAATGTTAATAAAGGCTGGTGCAGATAAAACAATAAAAGACAATAGAGGTAAAACTGCGTTAGATCATGCGACTTTACAGGAAAACACAGCTTTAATTTCTTTATTGAAATAATCCTGCGAATTCATATTAAGTGTGCTTTTCAATTTATCTTTTTTACCGCTTAGCTTCCTATTCATCTATTTTGATATGGAATTAATAAAAGACAAGTTCTAAACCATCATGATTTTTATCTGCAAAGAGCTTAAAAAAAACCTCCAAAATCAATGACTTTGGAGGTTTTAATTTTTTGTTGTTCTTAAAAACCTAAATTCGAACCACTTTATTGATGATTTAAAAAAGAACCTTCAATTATAAAAGCATTTATTTTTACAACCTTCTTTTCTCTTCTTCATTTCCAAAATTTCTTTGTTTGATGTTTATTTTAGTATTTCCAAAATTGTAAATCAAGGAAACTTTAAAAAATCTACTACTATCATTTTGGCTGTAAACCTGTTTAATACCATTTACAACAGAAACAAAATCTTTTAAGTAATTTGTGTTAAAAATATCATTAGCTAAAAAAGCAATCTGCATACTTTTTTTGAAAAGGTTTTGCTTTAGTGCAATGTTTAAACCCGACATATATCCAATTGTATACAAACCACTTTTTACAGGAGAACTGTAAGTGTAATCTACTTGTAATTTTGTTACTTCAGCTAACGAAAAAGTATTAGTTGTCGAAAAACTTAGTTGAAGACCGTTTGTTGGAGTTGCATTAATTCCTGAAGTAAATTTGGTTTTTGAGCCTAAAAGATACAATGTATTTTCAGTTGACCACCACTTGGTAATATCTGCCGAATAACTTTCTCCAACACCATAATTAATTCCTTTGTAATAGTTTTCTCTGGTTACTACTTGTGTGTTTGTTGCCGGATCTGAAGTGAATATCACACCATAACCATCAGTTATCCTATTTAAATAAACACTCGTTCTTAAAACTTCTTTATAAGAATGGGATAACTCAAAATTATCACTATAAGAAGGTTTTAAAAACGGATTTCCCTCAGAATAACTATTGCTGTTGATGTAAACTCGAAAAGGATTTAGTAAATCAAAGCGCGGTCTATTTATTCTTTTTCCATAATTAAAATTAAAACTATTATTCTCGTTCTTTTTATAAGTAAGATAAAATGTTGGGAATAATTTAAAATAATTATTCTTGATTCGTTGGTTTAAGTTTGCGGAATATCCCTCGGTCTGAGTATTTTCAACTCTTATTCCTAATTGAATAGTAAACTGATCGTTTATTTCTTTATTTGCATTAATATAAACAGCCTGATTGTTTTCGTAATATTCAAATTCATTAGATTGAGTAAGATCTAATATTGGAGTTCCTGTAATATTGTCATAAAATTGCAAATTACTGTTGCTTTTTGTAAAGCTTATTTTAGTTCCATAAGATAAATTTACAAATTCAAAAGGATGTTCCATATCTACTTTTAAACTCTTATTTTCAATATTCTGATTCGAAATATTTCTTCCAGATTGATTCGTACTTAGGAATGTCATATCTGGTGTATAGGTTTTGGTTGTAAAATCAAAATCAAATTTTGAATCGTATTTAAAGTAATCAACATCTACAGAAAGTTTTCTATTCAAAGTATCCAATTTTGTCAATAAATGTGCATTATAGGTTTGATTTCCTATACCTCTATCATTGAAACCATTATTCAAAATGATGCTTTTAGGAGTGTTTTCAGTGTCATAATTATTAATGGCGACATTTGATTTAAAATTTGGATTATTACGGTCATTCAAATATTGAAATCCAATAGTAGTACGATCCGAAATATCATAATCAACTGCCAATTTCCCTGAAAAATTTTCTTCGTTTATTTTTAATTGAGCCTTCATCTGTTGCAATCCATCAGGAAAATAAAGCGCTAAATTTTCTTCAGAATTTCTGTGACCTGATTTTGTATTCACGCTAGCGCTAAATCTGAATTTATTTTTATTGTAGAAAAAGTTATCTCTAAAAGTATAAATACCATATTTGTTTTGATCGTAAGAAAGTGTCGTAGTGTTTTTCCAAGAATCGCGAGTTCCCTTTTTTAAATTGATATTTATAAGTCCGCCAGTTCCGTTTGCATCGTATTTTGCAGGTGGAGTTGTAATGATTTCAATATTCTTGATATCACTTGCCGAAATTGACTTTAAAAAACCATTCAATTCCTCTCCTGATAATTCAACGATTCTACCATCAATCATCACGCGGGAAGAACCTTTTCCTAATATGTTTATGGCATTGTTTTGCACCACAACTCCTGGCGCCGTGTTTATCGCACTAAGTGCATCGCCTCCAGTTGTCGAAACATTGTTTTCGAGATTATAAACCAATCGATCTATTTTTTGCTCTACTGTTCTTTTTTTCGTTTTAACAATAACTTCATTTAGATCGTTTGTTTTTCCAGCTAAAAGTATCAAACCTAAATCGGTATCTTTTTCAATAGTGATTTCTTTTTCAAACTCCATCAAACCTAAAGAAGTAATCTTTATTTTATAAAAGCCTTTGCTGATCTTTATTTCAAAAGTACCATCGTCTTTAGTTATTGTTCCGCTAACAATTTTGCCTTCGGGAGTTGAAACAACAATGTTTTCTAAAGCTAATGGAGTTGTTCCGTCGGATAATTTTCCTTTTAGTTTTAATGTCGATTGTGCTAAACAAAATAAAGGCAGTACTAAAAAAATAAAGAGATTCGTTTTTTTCATGATTTCTAATTTTAAAGTTGTGATTAATTTGAGACAAAGTTGCTTTAGAAACCCTCGTTAGGCGACCGACAAAAAAAAGTCGAACCAATTTCATCTTAAGAAATTGGTTCGACTTTTAAAAGATAGAAGTATGACTTTTTACAAATAGCTTATAATTAGCTATTTCTATAAGCAGTTGGCGTTAGATCTGTATATTTTTTGAATGAAGTATTAAAAGATGATTTGGAGTTAAAACCAACTTCATACAAGATTTCTAAAATCGTCAGACTATTTTTAGTCTTATTTTTCAAAATCCCCATTGCTTTTTGAATGCGATATTCATTCACAAAATCAAAAAAGTGCT
This sequence comes from Flavobacterium sp. W1B, assembly GCF_047344965.1. Lineage (NCBI taxonomy): Bacteria > Pseudomonadati > Bacteroidota > Flavobacteriia > Flavobacteriales > Flavobacteriaceae > Flavobacterium > Flavobacterium sp. W1B. The sequence continues at coordinate 2,554,522 of NZ_CP178845.1, read as the reverse complement.
GATTCATATGATGATTAATCAAAACCGATAAATCGCGAACAGGCATATTAATTTGATTTGAAAGCTGCTGAATGCTAAGTGAAGGATCCAGATAGGGTTCTTCATTAGCCATATATTTTTTTAATGTTTCGATTTGAGAATTAATAACTGGATCCTGACTGTTTTTGGATTCCGTTAAGTTCAAATTAGCTTTAGGAAGAATATCTTTCGTTAATTCTAATTTGGAATCGATTCCTCTAAAAAGTTCAGGATAATTCAGTGCTTTTAAAACAAACCAAAAGGTTATACATAAAGCAATAATTCCTACTAATACATTTGCCGAAAGAAACAGATCGCTGTAAGTAGTATATCTTAATAAATTTTTGCTAACTACAAAAACATGGGAGACTAAAAAAGCAATTGTCATTTGTAATAGCCATTTATAGGTCGAGGTACTGGCGTTAGCATAATTTTCAAGATATATTTCTCTATATTTTTTTAAAACCAGCAACACACTTATGATGTAAAAAAGATACTGAACTTCAATTAAAATCCGAAAAAAATACAATTCTGGCATTCTCCTATGAATCTCAAAAATAAGTTCTTTATCTATGCCTGTAGCCAAATAAAATCGAGGGGTTAAGACTAAATTTACCACTATAAAAGGAATTGTGTGTAGTAAATGTTTAGGCTTTAATTGAAAATCACTATAACAAATTGATAAAGCGTAAAGGTAGAATAAAGGCATAATTAACAGACATGTTGTCCATCTGAAAATCTCTAAATCTAGGTTGCTAATTATGAAATCATAAATAAAAAAACCACCAAGATCAACGGCTGTTAATATAAGAAAAGTGGCAAATAGCCTGTTTGCTTGTTTATTACCTGTTTTTACAGACAATAAGAAAAAAGCAAGTAGCAGCGAAACAGAAACACCAATTGCGGCTATAATATTTAAAAACACCAATCTATCCATTTCTGTTTTTTCTTCAAAAATAGTATTTAATTGGAATCCAATTCAAAAATTGTAGGAAAATATAAGGCATAAAAAAACTCCTTAATTTCTTAAGGAGTTTCTTTGTTGTTCTTAAGAACTTGTTTATGAACCATTTTCTACAGGATTTGAAGAAGCTTTCTTCGAAATATATTTAAAAACAGAAAAAACAAACATCGCTTAGAGTGTCCTGTTACCGCTACTATAAAAAAATATAAAGAAGCATTTTAATAATATGTATTACTTCCGTGATGTTAAAAAATGATTCATAGTAAAGCTTCTTTTAGTAGTGGGAAGCATTCAAATAGCTAAGCAGTTTTTGAGGATTATTATAGTATTTTAGCATGTGCATCTTAAATTTCAATATAGAACAATAATTTACAAATTATTATTCTATTTATACTTACTCAAATCTAGATTAAGAATAGTACCTACTCTGCTAAACTCTTCATTAATCTTTGCATTCAAGATTAGTTGTTCATTTTTTATTGGATGATTAAAAATTAACTGATGTGCATGAAGCATCATTCCTTTCAGCTCATAATTCTCCAACCATAATTTATTTTGTTTGTTACAACCATGTGGACGACTTCCTAAAATAGGATGAAAAATATGTTTGAAATGTTTCCGTAATTGATGCATACGTCCAGTTTCAGGAATCGCTTCTACCAAACAATATCGCGACGTAGGTTTATTGTTAAATTCTAAGGCAACTTCGGCATTTTGCAAACGATGAAAGTAGGTTATTGCATTTTGTGTAATGTCATCATCATTAGTTAAATCATAATCAATCGTTAGTTCTTCGGGTGACCAACCACGTAAAATTGCTAAATATTTTTTTTCGACTTCACGTGTGGCAAAACGATCATTCATAATTTTCAAAACCTCTTTATCTAACGCAAATAACAAGACGCCAGATGTTTTTCTGTCTAACCGATGAATAGGATAAACGTGTTGCCCAATTTGATTTCTCAATTCTTGAATAGCATACACTTTTGCATCGCGCGCATGAAATGATTTGTGAACCAACAATCCACTTGGTTTATTAATTGCTATAATATATTCGTCTTGGTAAAGAATTTCTAACATTTGGCAAAAATAAAAGAGATTTCGATTAAAATCACTTTTAGGACTTATTTATTTCTATACTTTTCTTTTTTTATTTTAGATCGAAAAATAAAAGATTACCATTGCAAAAACGGTTATTAAAACCCATCCCAATGTTCCGCTCAACGAACAGTTCTAATGAAACGCTGTGCAAATGTCTTGACATAAAATCTGATTATGGAGATACATTAGCGAGACTTTAAGCAGGATATTCAAGTCTTGATACTGATCAAGATGATATTGAAAAATTACTTAATCAGGGGATTGAAAATTTATTTAGAATTCAATCTATGATAATTCTCAATTTGTGGCATGTAGGGATTTGATTGGCTCAATATATCCTGAGAATCTGATATATGATGGAATTGGATTTCGAACCACAAGAATAAATTCAGCTAATCTACTTGATTAACAAGCAATTAGGTTCAAATAAAAAAGAGACAAACCAGAATATTTCTGTTTTGTCTCTTATGGTGGGCGATGAGGGGTTCGAACCCCCGACCCCCTCGGTGTAAACGAGGTGCTCTGAACCAGCTGAGCTAATCGCCCTTTCGGGTTGCAATGTCTTGCGTTATTGCGAGTGCAAATATACAGCTAGATTTTGATTCTGCAAGCATAATTTAAAAATAAATTAATAAAATTTCACATGAAAATCTTTTAACCCTCACAAACAGTATTTTACAAAATACTTCGCCGAGAATGTTTTTTTGTAATGAATCGTTATAGTATTACATTTGCAATATAAACAGCAAATAATGGCAAGGTTCAAAGAAAACGATTTACCAAAATCAAAAATTACAGCAAGTTCTCTCAATAAAGCAAAAATTATTTTTAGATATGCAGGCAATAATACTTGGAAATTCTATGTAGGGCTAATCTTTTTATTACTTACAAGTGTAACCGCATTGGCTTTTCCTAAATTTATGGGAATGCTGGTGGATTGTGTAAATAAAAAAGACGGTCATCTGGCAAATCAGATTGCACTTGGATTGGGATTAGTTCTGGTTTTACAATCTGTTTTTTCATTTTTTAGATTATACTTGTTTGTTAATTTTACCGAAAACACCTTGGCAAATGTTCGATTGGCACTTTATACCAATCTTGTAAAACTGCCGATGACATTTTTTTCACAAAAACGTGTTGGAGAACTAAACAGCCGCATAAGTAATGACATAACCCAAATTCAAGATACCTTAACGACTACAATTGCCGAATTCTTACGTCAGTTTATATTGATTATTGGAAGCTTCATAATGCTAGCCAGCATCAATATTAAGTTGACCATCATGATGGTTTCCGTGGTGCCATTAGTGGGAGTTGCAGCCGTATTTTTTGGTCGATTTATTAGAAAATATTCCAAAAAAGTACAAGATCAAGTAGCCGAAAGTCAGGTTGTCGTTGAAGAAACCATGCAAGGAATAAGCATCGTAAAGGCTTTTGCCAATGAATGGTATGAAATAGCACGTTATAAAGGAAAAATCAAAGAAGTTGTCAAAATAGCTATCAAAGGAGGACAACTTAGGGGCTATTTTGCATCCTTTATAATTATTTGTTTATTCGGAACTATCGTAGCTGTAGTTTGGTATGGCGTACAATTAAGTATTGCAGGCGAAATCACCGTAGGAGAATTATTCACCTTCATTTTATATTCTAGTTATGTAGGTGCTTCTTCAGGCGGGATTGCAGAGTTATATGCCCAAGTTCAAAAAGCAATTGGCGCAACGGAACGTGTTTTTGAATTATTGGACGAAACACCCGAGAAAATTAATGCAACTCAAAATACTACTTCACTTGAAAAAATAAAAGGAAATGTCACCTTCAAAAATGTAGCTTTTAGCTATCCTTCCAGAAAGGAAATCAAAGTTTTGAAAAATGTCAATTTTACCGCTAATTTCGGACAGAAGATTGCCATTGTAGGACCAAGTGGCGTAGGAAAATCAACTATCGCTTCTTTATTACTTCGTTTTTACGATATAGAAGGCGGAGAAATAATAATAGACGGGAAAAGTATTTATGATTTCGACTTGGAAAACCTTCGCGGAAACATGAGCATTGTTCCCCAAGATGTTATTTTATTCGGCGGAACCATCAAAGAGAACATCGCTTATGGAAAACCCGATGCAACAGAAGAAGAAATTCTATTGGCAGCAAAACAAGCCAATGCCTTTAATTTTATCGAAAGCTTTCCTGAAAAATTCGAAACCGTTGTAGGAGAAAGAGGAATTAAATTATCTGGAGGTCAAAGACAACGTATTGCAATTGCTCGTGCATTGCTTAAAAATCCAAGCATATTGATTCTTGATGAAGCGACTTCATCATTAGACAGTGAAAGCGAAAAACTAGTTCAGGAAGCCTTGGAAATTTTAATGGAAGGTAGAACGAGTATTATAATTGCCCACCGACTTTCTACCATTCGCAGTGCCGATCAAATTTTGGTTCTTGATAATGGCGAAATCACAGAGCAGGGAACCCATCAGGAATTAATAGCTCTGGAAAACGGAATCTATAAAAACCTAAGTAACTTACAGTTTAGTAATTCTTGATCCTCTCCCCGACACTCTTCAAAAGAGGAAACCATTAAAAAATATCTCATAAAAAAACTCCAATTTTACAATTGGAGTTTTTTTTGTTATTGAAATTTCAAACTTAGAATTTAAGACTTCCCTTTTCTTCTATTTCTTTCTGTTTTTATCAATGTCAATTCACGATTGGTTTGTCCTGCTACCGAAGTGTTTTCTTCTGCACGACGAATCAAATAAGGCATAACGTCTTTTACAGGGCCAAACGGCAAATATTTAGCTACATTGTAACCATTAGCCGCCAGATTATAACTGATATTGTCGCTCATTCCGTATAATTGACCAAACCAAATCCTTTCATCATTTGCTTTTATAGCTTTCTTTTCCATCAAGTCCATCAAATTATAAGTACTTAATTCGTTATGGGTACCCGCAAAAATGGCCATTTTATCTAAATGCTCAACCATATAAAGCACCGCTGCATCATAATTAACATCAGTAGCTTCCTTTGTAGAACAAATAGGAGATTCATATCCTTTTTCCTCCGCTCTTACATTTTCTTTTTCCATGTAAGCGCCTCGCACTAATTTCATTCCGATATAAAACCCTTCTTCCTTAGCCTGTGCATGCAATTTTTTCAAATAATCCAATCGATCCCAACGGTACATTTGAAGGGTATTAAATACAATCGCTTTTTCCTTATTGTATTTTCGCATCATTTCAGTAACCAAATCATCGGCTGCGTCTTGCATCCAACTTTCTTCGGCATCAATAAGTAAGGCAACATTCTTTTTATGTGCTTCACTGCATATCAAATCAAAACGAGCCACTACTCTATTCCACTCTTCTTGTTCGCTAGAAGTCAAAGTTTGTTTTTCACCTATCTTATCATATAATTCAAATCTTCCAAGTCCTGTTGGTTTAAAAACAGCAAATGGAATTGCTTGGCGCTCCTTAGCAAAATCAATTGTTTTTAAGGTCATTTTCAGCGCAGCATCAAACTGATCCTCTTCCTCTTTTCCTTCAACAGAATAATCCAAAACGGAAGAAACTCCTTTGGTGTACATTTTATCAACCACAGAAAGACAATCATTTTCATTTACTCCGCCACAGAAATGATCAAAAACCGTTGCGCGAATTAGTTTTTCTACCGGAAGATGAGCCTTCAAAGCAAAATTTGTAACCGCAGTCCCAATTCGAACCAAAGGTTGATTGGCAATCATTTTAAAAAGAAAGTATGCCCTGTCAAGTTCTGTATCGCTTTTTAAGGAAAAGGCAACCTGTGTATTATTAAATATTTTTTCCATTATTTGTGAAATTTTTGTACAAATATAAACAGAGTTTCGAATATTGTTTAGCAAAAATTACCTTATTTTGCACTTTCAATTAATACAAAAAAATGCAAACGATTCAAGCCAATAATTACCCGATCTATTTCAACGAAAAAGGATATGTAGCCCTAAACCTTCATTTACAAGAGAATAAATATTCTAATTTGTTTATCATTGTAGACAGCAACACCAATGAATTTTGCTTACCACAATTTCTACCTTATTTAGAAACGGATTTGACTATAGAAATAATCGAATTTGAGGCAGGAGAAGAAAATAAAAACATCGAAACCTGTGTTGAAATTTGGAATGTATTGACTGAACTTGGCGCTGACAGAAAAAGCCTTGTCATCAACCTTGGCGGTGGCGTAGTTACTGATTTAGGCGGATTCGTGGCTTCTACTTTTAAACGAGGTGTTAACTTTATACATATTCCTACCACATTATTATCGATGGTTGACGCTTCAGTAGGTGGAAAAAACGGTGTGGATTTAGGGAATTTAAAAAATCAAATTGGTGTTATCAATGTTCCTAAAATGGTTCTTATTGACACTCATTACCTAGAAACCGTTCCGCAAAACGAAATGCGTTCCGGTCTTGCCGAAATGTTGAAACATGGTTTGATATACGATAAAGCATATTGGGAACAATTTTTAGATCTAAAGGCTGTTGATTTTGCCGATTTCGATGAATTGATATACCGCTCTGTTGTAATCAAAAATGAAATCGTTACCCAGGATCCTACAGAAAAGAATATCCGAAAATCATTAAATTTTGGTCATACCCTAGGTCATGCAATCGAAAGCTACTTTTTAGAAAATAAAGACAAGACAACCTTACTACATGGCGAAGCTATTGCTGCGGGAATGATTTTGGAAAGTTATATTTCTTTGCATAAAAAATTAATCAAAGAAGAAGAGTTTTTACAAATAAAGACTACGATAAAGTCCATCTTTGATGACATCACATTTAACGATAATGACATCGATCCGATACTTGAATTACTCATTCATGATAAAAAAAATGAGTACGGTACTATTCAGTTTGCTTTAATACAAGGTATTGGTAAAATAAAAATAGACCAATCAGTTGAAAATGAATTGATTATCAATGCGTTTGATGATTATAAATCTTAATTATTTTTTTCAAAAAGGATTGCATTACGTATATTTTATTTTTTACATTTGCCGCAATGAAAAATAATCAAAATCAACGAAAATTCCGCACTAATGCGAACAGAAACAATAGGTCTTTTTTAAGATTATTGAAACGTTTCTATTCCATTAAGGGCAACTTTAGTTTTGATTTATTTCAATATTTAAAATTAGATCCTGAGGAACTTCAGATTATATACGCCAATATTAGAGTTTGAATTTTAGTTTGCTTTATTTTTTTCAATTAAATCAATCTAAAATCCTAAAACTAAAATGAACACAAAATATTCTGACTTAATAAATCAAACTTATTATTTCCCACAAGAAGAATTCACTTTAAACAAAGACAACCTTCAGTTTCATAATATTGATTTGATGAAACTGGTTGAAAAATACGGAACGCCATTAAAGTTCACTTATTTACCTCAGATTTCAAATAACATCAACAAAGCCAAAAGCTGGTTTCGTAAATCGATGGAAAAAAACAAATACGAGGCAAAATACTATTATTGCTATTGTACCAAAAGCTCTCATTTTGAATTCATTATGAATGAAGCTTTTAAGAACAATATCCACATTGAAACTTCTTCTGCTTTTGACATTAATATTGTAGAAAATTTAATGACAAACGGGAAAATCAACAAAAGCACTTATATTATATGTAATGGTTTTAAAAGAGACCAATACATAGAAAATATTGCCCGCTTGATTAATAATGGTCATAAGAATACCATTCCGATTATTGACAATTACGAAGAACTAGATTTATTGCAAGCAGAAATCAAAGGCAAGTTCAAAATTGGAATTCGTATTGCAGCCGAAGAAGAACCTAAATTTGAATTTTATACTTCAAGATTAGGGATTGGTTACAAGAACATCGTTAACTTTTACAAAAAACAAATTCAAGAAAATAACAACCTTGAATTAAAAATGCTGCATTTTTTCATCAATACAGGAATAAATGACACTTCTTATTATTGGAATGAATTAGTAAAATGTATCAAAGTTTACATCGCTCTTAAAAAAGAATGTCCTAGTCTAGATGGTTTGAATATTGGAGGTGGTTTTCCAATCAAAAATTCATTGGCTTTTGAATACGATTACCAATACATGATTGACGAAATTATCAATCAAATAAAAATTGCTTGTGACGAAGCCGAAGTTGATGTGCCAAACATTTTTACTGAATTTGGTTCATTTACTGTAGGAGAAAGCGGTGGAGCGATTTACCAAATTTTATATCAAAAACAACAAAACGACAGGGAAAAATGGAACATGATCGATTCTTCTTTCATTACCACACTTCCTGATACTTGGGCAATAAACAAACGTTTTATCATGCTTGCCGTAAACCGTTGGAATGATACTTACGAAAGAGTATTATTAGGAGGTTTAACTTGTGATAGTGATGACTATTACAATTCTGAGCAAAATATGAATGCCATATATTTGCCAAAATACAATAAAGAGAAACCATTATACATTGGTTTTTTCAACACAGGAGCTTATCAGGAAACCATTGGAGGATACGGTGGTCTGCACCACTGCTTGATTCCGCAACCAAAACATATTTTGATTGACAGAGACGAAAATGGCATTCTGGCAACGGAAGTATTTTCAGAACAACAAACATCAGATGACGTTTTAAAAATATTAGGTTACAATAAATAAAAAATAATTAAATTACAAGTATTAGCCAATTTTAAAAATTGATTATATTTGAATCCCCCGATTCAACATATTGATTTTTAAATATTTAAATCCAACAAAATGAGTAAAGGACCTATCAGTCAGTTTATTGAAAAGCATTATTTACATTTCAATTCTGCATCTTTAGTTGATGCTGCAAAAGCATATGAAGAACAATTAGCCAGTGGTGCCAAAATGATGGTGAGTATGGCTGGAGCAATGAGTACAGCTGAAATTGGAAAGATTTTTGCCGAAATAATCCGTCAGGATAAAGTTCATATTATTTCTTGTACAGGTGCAAACCTTGAAGAAGACATCATGAACTTAGTGGCTCACTCTCACTATGAAAGAGTTCCAAATTACCGTGATTTGACTCCACAGGACGAATGGGATTTAATGGAAAGAGGATTAAACCGTGTTACAGATACCTGTATTCCGGAGCATGAAGCATTCCGTCGTTTGCAAAAACACATCTACAAAATCTGGAAAGATGCTGATGATAAAGGAGAAAGATATTTCCCTCATGAATTCATGTACAAAATGTTGCTTTCAGGCGTTCTTGAAGAATATTATGAAATTGACTTAAAAGATAGCTGGATGTATGCTGCAGCTGAGAAAAATTTACCTATAATTGTACCAGGATGGGAAGATAGTACCATGGGTAATATCTTTGCTTCTTATGTAATAAAAGGAGATTTGAAGGCTTCTACAATGAAATCAGGTATTGAATACATGATTTACTTGTCAGATTGGTATCCAAAAAACAGTGCCAATGGTGTAGGTTTCTTCCAAATTGGTGGTGGTATTGCTGGAGATTTCCCAATTTGTGTTGTACCAATGTTGTACCAAGATATGGAAATGCATGATGTACCATTTTGGAGCTATTTCTGTCAAATTTCAGATTCAACAACTAGTTATGGTTCTTATTCCGGAGCAGTTCCAAATGAAAAAATCACTTGGGGTAAATTAGATATCAAAACTCCAAAGTTTATTATCGAATCTGATGCTACAATTGTAGCACCTTTAATTTTTGCTTATTTATTAGATTTATAATACCATTTTTATGAAAAGAGTTATTGTTGAGTATGCCAAACTAACAAATGAAATTTTAAACTTACTAGTTGAAAAATTTCCTGACGGATATGATGATGAGGATATAATCCGTTTTAGAAATGCTAAAAACGAATTAGTTGAAGCTGTTGAAGTGCGTACTGAAGACACTATTTACCTAGTGAAAGTAAGTACTAAACTTGCTGATCGTATAGAAAACTTTGATGAAGATGATGAAATCGATGACGTTATCGAACCGATTGCACCAATGAAAGCACTTGGCATGGACGATGATTTGGACGACGATGACGACGAAGAGGAAGAAAATCTTGACAGACCAGACACGGATGATGAAGACGAAGATGAGGAAGACGATTAATCCCATTAAAATACAAAAGGAACTCCAAAAGAGTTCCTTTTTTTAGTTCAACTACTTTTGATTCTGTCTAAAAGAACACAATTAATACGCTATAATGATTGCTTCCCAAATATTACACGAAACACTTAAAATAAATTTTGGTTTTGAAAAATTCAGACCCAATCAGGAAAATATCATAAATACTATTTTATCAGGTCAGGACACCCTGGCAATTATGCCTACGGGTGGCGGAAAATCGATTTGTTTTCAATTACCAGCTTTGCTATTTCCCGGAATTACCGTTGTCATTTCTCCTTTAATTGCCTTGATGAAAGATCAAGTTGACAGCTTGAGAGCCAACGGAATTCAAGCCTGTTTCATCAACAGCAGCCAGAGTGATGCAGAACAGCAATTAAATATTCAGAATCTAATAGAAAATAAAGTCAAACTGGTTTATATAGCTCCAGAAAGTTTATCCTATTTAGAAAATGCATTCAGCCAAATTACCCTAAGCCTTATTGCCATCGATGAAGCCCATTGCATTTCGTCATGGGGGCATGACTTTCGACCGGCATATACTAACTTAGGTTATCTAAAAAACCGCTTCCCTTCTACTCCAATCTTAGCTTTAACTGCGACAGCCGATAAGGCTACACGCAAGGATATTAGCTCACAGTTAAACTTAAAAAATCCGAAACAATTTATATCGTCTTTCGATAGAAAAAACCTAAGTTTAGAAGTTCGTCCGGCATTGGACAGAGTCAAACAAATCATAGATTTTATAAAAGAGAAACCAAATGAATCCGGAATTATTTACTGCCTAAGCAGAAAAAACACCGAAGAACTTGCTGAGAAACTTCAGAAAATCGGCATAAATGCGAAAGCTTATCATGCCGGCTTAGACAATACAGTTCGCTCCAAAACACAGGATGAATTCATCAACGATGATTGCCAAGTGGTTTGTGCCACCATTGCATTTGGAATGGGGATTGACAAATCAAATGTACGCTGGGTAATTCATTATAATTTACCCAAAAACATTGAAGGCTATTATCAGGAAATCGGACGTGCCGGCAGGGATGGTCTTCCTTCAGAAACCATTTTATTCGAAAGTTATGGCGATGTGATTCAATTGCAAAAATTTGCCTCTCAAGGTTTAAATACCGAAGTGCAGCTTGCCAAACTCGAAAGAATGAAGCAATATGCCGATGCCTTGAGTTGTCGCAGAAAAATATTACTATCCTATTTTGGAGAATTGGTCACTGAAAATTGTGGTAATTGTGATATTTGCAAAAATCCTCCCGCTTTTTTTGACGGTACGGTTGTAGCGCAAAAAGCACTATCTGCAATTATGCGTTTAAAAGAATCGGAGCCATTGCCGGTGATTGTGGATTTTCTGAGAGGTTCAAAAAATGCCTACATTTTCGAAAAAGAATATCAAAATCTGAAAACCTATGCTGTGGGCAGCGATATTTCTTGGCATGATTGGAACCAATACATCATCCAATTGATCAACCAGGGACTTTGCGAAATTGCTTTTCATCAACAAAATAAAATAAGACTAACTCCACTAGCACATGAAGTATTATTTCAAGGAGAAAAAGTACAACTCACCACCGTTCCAAAAATTAATATCGAAAAAACAGCTCTTAAGGAATTAAAAAGCAAAGCTATTTCCAATTCTCTTTTTGAAACCCTAAAAAAATTGCGTTATGAAATTTCCAAAGAGGAAGCTGTTCCCGCTTATGTGATTTTCAGTGATGCCGCTTTGCGCCAAATGGAAATCAACAGACCCATGAGCGAAGAGGAATTAATTAGCATTGACGGGGTTGGACGAGCGAAATTAGAAAAATATGGAGATGAATTTATAAAGGCAATCATTGCTTTTCAAAAAAACAAGCCAGTCAAACAAAAAAAGGAAGCAAGCACCTATAAAGAAACCCTGCAGTTATTCGAGAATGGTTTAACTCCTGAAGAAATTGCTTCAAAAAGAAAATTAAGTCTAGGAACCATTATGTCGCACTTGGCCAAATTATATCTGGATGGCGCAGCTATCGATTTGTACCAATTTGTCTCTAAAGCCGAAGTTGATCTAATTGCCAAGGCACGAATAAAACTCGAAAACCCAAATGTATTAAAACCTTATTTTGATTATCTTGATGAAAAAATAGCTTACGACAAAATAAGATTGGCTTTGGCAATTATCGAAAAAGAAAACAGCACAAATTAATACAAATGATAACTTCGTTCCCTTATTTTGTAAATTCCCAAACAGAAATTTTAATTTTAGGAACGATGCCTGGGATTGCCTCTCTAGAAAAACAGGAATATTATGCTCATCCAAGAAATCATTTTTGGAAAATAATCTATACCTTATTTGATAAATTACCCATTTCTGAGGTTTTTGAGGAAAAAATAAAAGTATTACAAGCCAACAAAATTGGAGTATGGGATGTTTTGGAAAATTGCGAAAGAAAAGGAAGTTTGGATATTCACATCAAAAACTACAAGGAAAATGATTTTGAAACGCTGCTTAAGGAATTTCCACGAATCACAAAAATCATTTTTAACGGAAAAGAGAGCCATCGCTATTTTATTAAAAAATTCGGACAAATAGAAGGCATTACTTACTATGTAATGCCTTCAACAAGTCCTGCTAATACTATGTCTTTTGAAAAAAAACTGGAAATTTGGTCCAATTGTTTTTAAATAATTTACAAATATCTTTCTTGAAAAATCTTCTGGTGATGCTTTTGGTGACCAATAATAATAAAGCCAATAGCGCGAACAGAAACTGCATTATCCGAAGCTAGTCCGATTCTTTTTAATTGTTCCTCCGAAAAACTTTTGAAAAGAGCCAACGTAGATTGTCTCACAACAGCCATCTCGGTCAGCAATTCCTGGAGTTTTCTCTTATTAGCATTGGCATTATCTACATAAAGATTTTCCTCAAAACCCGGCAAAGGTGTTTTATCATTTCTAGAAATCCGCAAAGCGCGATAACTAAATACGCGTTCCGCATCAATAAGATGCTGAATAATATCTTTTATCGTCCATTTTCCTTCGGCATAACGATAATCAAATTTATCCATCGGAATATTTTGTACAAATCGGATAAAATCGTGCAGACAAATTTCTAATTCCTCAATTAAGTCTACATTATCCAAAACCTGAATATAACCCGAATAATATTGGGCGTATTCATTAACCGGCAATTGATTTGATTTCATATCTTCATTTTTAAGCTGAGTTTCTACTTGCGTTTGTATTCCCAAAAAGAGAACGCATCACAATTTTTTCGTAAACTTTTATTAAGTTCTCATCAGGTGTTTTTTCTTTGTTTAGCTCATTAATTCTCAATAAAGCATATTGCTGTATTGTCAACAACGGCAATACAATATGTTCTCTTACTTGAATGGATGCTTTACCATCAGGATAATTTTCCATAAGTTCAGTATGCCCCGCAATTTTCAATAACAATCTTTTTGTTTCTAAAAATTCGTCATAAATAATTTGCCAAAATGCTCCAAACTCAGGATCTTTTTTCATGTAAGCCGTCAATGGAAAAAATGATTTTGCCAAAGACATCATACTGTTTTCCAACAGTGTTTTGAAAAACATAGAATTATCATATAAATTCTGAACCTTATCCCATTGTCCGCAGTCTTCAAAATGTTTTAAGGCGGAACCAACTCCAAAAAATCCCGGTACATTTTGCTTCAATTGACTCCATGAACCAACAAAAGGAATAGCTCTCAAATCCTTGAAATCTAATTTTTCCGACTTACTTCTTTTAGATGGTCGGCTTCCAATGTTAGTTTTCGCATAATATTTCAAAGTACTCATCTGCTCCAGATAAGGAATGAATTTTGGATGATTCTTGAAATTCAAATATTTTTGATATCCTAATTCTGATAATTGACCCAAAACCTCCTTATCATCGCTTGATAATTTATTCTGATCTTTATTAAACACCTGATTTGTAACACCAGCGCTCAATAAATTCTCCAAATTATAGCGACAAGAATCCAATGTTCCAAAGTTAGAACTTATCGTTTGTCCTTGTACCGTTATCTGAATTTCATTATTTTCGATTTTTGGACCTAAAGAAGCGTAAAACTTATGTGTTTTTCCGCCACCACGAGCCGGAGGCCCACCACGACCGTCAAAGAAAATAACTTTTATTCCGTACTTTCTAGATATTGCCGTAAGCTCTTCTTTCGCTTTGTAAATACTCCAATTTGCCATCAAATATCCGCCGTCTTTTGTTCCGTCCGAAAAACCTAGCATAATTGTCTGCTTCATTCCTCTATTGACTAAATGATTCGCATAAACAGGATTGCTGTACAATTGTTCCATAGCGTTATGTGCATTCAACAAATCATCAACCGATTCAAACAAAGGCACTACATCAACTGTTGGATTTTCCCAATCACTCAAACGAATAAGCGCAAAAGTTTCCATTACATTGAGTGCATTTTCGTTATTGCTTATTATGTAACGATTTGCCCCTAACTCACCATTTTTCTCTTGAATAAGCTTTATCGCTTGAATCGACTCAATAGTCAGTCGAGTCATTTCATTTTGAAAATCATCAGGATTTAAAGCGCCTTTAGCACTTGATAAAACCTTGAATTTTTCTTCTTCACTCAATTCATAATAATTCTCAGGAAAAACAGATTCGCCTGATTTTAGATAAAAATCAAAAATATCTTTAAACACAGCGTCATGAATTTTGCTATTCTGACGAATATCTAAGGTCGCAAAATGAAAACCAAACAAATTAACTTTGATAAGAAGCGCTTCCAACTCATCTAAATAAAGCGATTGATGCACTTCGATTAAAATCGTTTTTATCTCATTAAGTTTCAATTTAAACTCTTCTAAAGTAATATAAATCTCTCCGCGAGAATAAAACACCGACCTGTAAAGCTTATATTCAAGTTCAACAATCAAAGCATCTACTCCTGAGAACGTTAACTTTCTTTTTAAATTTCTAATATCAATATAGTAACACTTTAAAATTGAAGTTCTCAAACGTTCAGCCACCTTTAATGTGATATCAGTTGTCACAAAAGGATTCCCGTCACGATCACCACCCGGCCAAAAACCAAGCTTAATTAATGAATTTTGAATTGAATCTCCGTTAAAAATATTCTTCTGAAGATATTGAACCATATCTCCCGAAGTGTTATAAAACACATTTTCGAGGTACCAAATTAAGCTGACCGCCTCATCAAATGGATTTGGTTTTTCGCTTTTGATAAAAGGTGTTTTTCCTAACTGAGCCAAAAGCTGTTTAATACTAAATAGATTGTTTTCTCTTATCGCTTCTGTTAAATCGTTGATGATACCCAATACTGCGCCAGGATAAAACTGAGTTGGATGAGCCGTTAAAACAGTTCTAACATTGAAATTTTCAAGAAAATCAATCAACTCTTCTCTCTTGTCTAGAGCATCCGTTTTTTCTTTAATATCCCTCAAAGATCCTCTTCCCTCCATGTTATTAACAACCGGAAAAGCCGCATCTTCAACCGCATCAAATAAAACAATTTGACGTTCGATATACTGAATAAAACGAAACATTAAGTCTATTTTATCAGCCTCATTAGAGCTGTGCAAATATTTTTCAGAGAAAAATTCTACAATTTCCTTAGGTGTTTTTTGTTTTTTGAAGCCATTTTCACAAACATCTGTAAACAAAGGAAGTAAAACACCTGTATTATCTATAGCGTCAAATGGCAAAGTAATAAAAACACTATTATAAATATTATATTTAGAAAGAACGTTTTGATTAAAGCGCTCTATTTTAGGAAGGGTATACATAATTTGATTATAGTTGGGTTGGTTAGTTAATAATTTTACAAAAAAATAACCCCAAGAACTAACTTGAGGTTATATAAAAATATAGCGTTCAAGAATATTACATGTTCTTAAATATGGTATGCATCAAACGCTTTTTATCATTAATACTTTCTTCTAATGAAATCATAGTTTCAGTTCTATATACTCCATCAATATCATCAATCATAAAAATGACATCCTTTGCATGCTTTGTATCTTTTGCTCTAATCTTGCAAAAAATATTAAACTTTCCTGTAGTTACAGAGGCTACAGTTACAAAAGGAATCTCATTAATTCGCTCTAAAACAAACTTTGTTTGAGAAGTATTATTAAGAAAAACACCAACGTAAGCTATAAAAGAATACCCTAATTTATCGTAATCAAGCACCAAAGAGGATCCCATTATGATTCCGGCATCTTCCATTTTTTTTACCCTAACATGCACAGTTCCTGCAGAAATCAATAATTTCTTTGCAATATCCGTAAACGGAACTCTTGTGTTATCTATCAACATATCTAAGATCTGGTGATCTACTTCATCTAAACGGAACTTACTCATAATTTCTTAATTAATATTATTATTTACCAAAACAAAGTGTAAAATTATGCATAAAAATGATAAAAAAACCAAAATCATTAATTATTTAGCAATCCGTTAACAAATTTAACGTCATTATCTAAATAAAAATCGGTTTTTTGATTTAGAATTGGAGCTTTACCATACCTTGCTTCAAAATGTGCTCCTTTGGCATCGTATTCAAAATGACCAAAACAACCCTTCAATTCCCCAATCTCTACAATATATGCATTGAAACAAATTTTGCCTTCAATTAACTCTTCTTTGTATTGTGAAGCAAAATTCGTAATTTTTTCAATACCATCATAATTTATATTGATATTTTTATATATAAAATCATAAAAAACGATATTATTTTGAGGAATATTCAGATAATCATCAATTCTATTGCTAACTATATCGTTTTCGCTAAGTACTGAAAAACTCGAAACCAATGCCATAAATACGTATTTTCGAGTCTCTTCTCTCTGATAATCCTTTTGAAAATGCCCTGCTTCAAACAAAATGGTAGGCACTCCAAAATATTGAAAAGTATCACCAATACAATTAATATTAAAAGAATCATCAAATCGCCCTATTTGCCCCGGAATATACTGCTGCAACACCTCATTCATAGCCGCTATGAGATTAATCGCCTTCAATCTACACTCATTTACCTCTCTTGCATCATTATAAGAAGGAGCTAAAAAAGACAAAGTAGCAGGCTTCCCGGTATCAGCAACTCCAAAAATAGTGCGTTGATCATGTAGATTATAGCAATAATCCGGCTTAAAGGATTCAAAAGTTTCTCGCAACACCTTGCTTTCAGGCTGTGTAAGGTCTTGCGAATCGCGGTTTAAATCTACTTTATTCGCATTTTCACGGGTATACAAACGCGATCCATCCGGATTTAGCATCGGAATACAACAAAAAGTAAATCCATTTAACAGCTTTTCTGCAAAAACCGAACCATTATTCAAGACATTTAAGAAATCAAATAGTGCTTTTGTGGTCGTGCTTTCGTTTCCATGCATTTGTGACCAAAGAAATATTTTGATTTTTCCGCTTCCAATTTGATATTTATAAATCGGTTCTCCTAGTACTGATTTGCCGATTACCGTAAGTTGATTATCTGTGTTTAATCTTCTTAATAAGGGTTCTATCGCATCTAAAGTAAGGTACCTTCCCTCAATAGATTGCTCTTTATTTTCAATGAATAATTGCTCTAAATTCATGCTGTTTGTTTAATTTACAAAAGTAAACATCTTTATTTTTACATTTGTAAACAATAAAAAACCAACGAATATTAGAATTGTAAACAGTATCGACTAGATGCTTATCCATAAAAGTTTCCCTGCAAATAACAAATGTTACCTAATTATAAAATATAATTTATACAACTCATTATCAATAATTTACATTTGCTTATATACTATATTGCTTTATATAAAACGGAGCCTATTTCACTATTTACAGTTGTAATTTTGTTATTTAACTTTCTTTTAATTACATTTGTAAACTAACTTTTTTAAACCGCGATTTACAATGGTAAACATCGAAGATTTTATCAAACGTTTGGAAATTATACTCGATTATTATGGTCTAAATGCTTCTGCATTTGCTGATAAAATTGGCGTACAGCGTTCTAGTTTGTCCCATCTTTTATCTGGCAGGAACAAACCTAGTTTAGACTTTATTCTTAAAATTTTGGATGTTTTTCCGGATGTAGATTTATATTGGATTTTGAATGGCAAAGGTTCATTTCCAAAAACCATCGAAGCGTTTCAAAGTCAAGAAAACAAAATTGTCGAATTTACAAAACCGGATGTCCCTACTCCAACCGATACTTCCTTAATCCCGGAGGATTTATTTTCGGAGGTAAATAAACCAAATATCAGAAACAACGAAATTGCAAAAAATATAGCAATTCAAAATGCGGTCGATAATTCGGATGAAATAGAAAAAATTGTATTCTTTTACAAAAACGGAACTTTTAAGGTATTTACACCAAATTAAAAAGCAGTTCCTTTTCAAATAAAAAAGAACTGCTTTTATAATTTTAAATTTTCTAAAAAATTAATCTTTGAATCCCTTTTCGGGAATTTTGCCTTTTACACCTATATAGTGCTTTTTCAAAAGAATCATATCTTCTTCAATATTTCCAGATGGAAATAATAATTCTCCGAATTTCACTTCTTTTTTACCAAAATCGAAAGCAACAGGGATAATAGGCACTTTTGCTTTTAAAGCAATATAATAAAAACCAGTTTTGAGTTGATCTACTTTTTTACGTGTCCCTTCGGGAGCAACTGCAAGACGAAAGATTTCTTTTCGATTAAAAATTTCAGCAATTGAATCTACTTTATTCAATCCACCAGAACGATCCAGTGGCTCTCCTCCCATATATCTAAAGTAAAATCCAAGCGGAAAGCGGAATAATTCTTTCTTGCCTACCCAATTCATTTCTAATCCTAAGATTCCTCGGGTAAAAATTCCCAAATAAAAATCATGTGCGCTAGTATGCGGCATTACCATCAATACGCATTTTTTGATTTCTGGATCTATCGTTCCAACAATTTTCCAGCCCATAAGTCTGAAAAATATCCATTTATAAATTTGTTTCTTCATTGTTTGCCAATTTAGCGCAAAATAAATAATTTAAAACTTATTTTTGATAAAAACCAGTAAAGATGATCAATAAAATACTGAGCTACCTCATTCCTATAAATATTCATACTGTAAAATCCACTATAAACAAATCTATTGAAGTTACTTGGGCAAACGGGGAATTAGTTATGGATTCAGAAAACGCCAATTATTCCTACGGCAGCTTGCAACGCATTTTAAGATTCGGATTAAAGAATATAGGCTTCGATAAAATCGCAGCCATGGAAGATATTCTAGTTCTTGGAGTCGCCGGAGGAAGCGTTATAAAAACATTAGTAGATGAAATAAAATTTGATGGAAAAATTACAGGAGTTGAAATTGACTCCGAAATCATCCAATTGGCAAATAAATATTTCAACTTGAATGAAATTCCACAACTCGAGATTGTTATCGATGATGCATTTGAATTTGTTTTGAAAACCAAAGAAAAATACGATTTAATCATTATTGACATCTTTCAAGATACCACAATGCCTAATTTTTTATTTGAATCTTTTTTTATTAATCGCATTTGCTTTCTTTTAAAAAGTAAAGGTTTTGTGCTTTTCAATACTATGCTTTTGAACGAGGAACAAAATTTAAGAAACCTAAAATTCATATCCGAATTCAGCCCTGTAGATTATAAGATCAAATCGATTCCCCGAGTTGAAAAACACAATGAACTGATTGTGGTTGAGAAATTAGTTTAACGGATTTTTTCAAAGTTTAAAACTTTAAATTTCGTAATTTAGATAGACTCGAAAAGGATTTAGTGTTGCATCTTCATTCTCTATAGAATATAACTATTTTACTCTCTAACAACACAAGGCAAATTTTTAGTTAGCACACAATCTTTATTATTTTTGTTTTTTATAATCTTGTTTTTAAATTTTTCATCAAAATGCTCAGCAATCACATTCAGCTCAATATCCAGAAAGCGTCCAAAGAAAGCACTCCGATTTTAATTTCGACAATTGAAATTGAAAATAATGACTGGCAATTGCATTCTAATTATTTTGCCATTGTATGGATACATGAGGGAAAGGGAATTGTAGAAACTGATTTGATGAAAACGACTTATAGCGAAAATCAAATCTTCTGCTTTAATACCTATCAGGCGTTTGCCTTACATTCAAAAGGAAAAACGACTGCCTCAATCCTATTATTTCACGCTAATTTTTTTTGTATCGAAACCTACCATCATCAAGTGGGATGCAATGGTGTACTATTCAACAATAGCTATGATACTCCAAAAATTGTACTTCCTGAAACAGACAAAACAGAACTGGCCATTCTTCTTGATAATATCAGAAAAGAGATCAAAGAAGATGAGTTAGCTTCCAATGAATTGGTTTTTTCTTATTTGAAAATATTCCTTATTAAATTGACCCGAATAAAATCTGAAAAGGGAGTTATCCAAAAAGATACTGTTTCCGCGCTTTCTGATTATCCGAAAGACTTGGTGATTCTGATCAATGAAAATTTTAAAAAAGAACACAGCCCCGCTTTTTATGCCAATGCACTCAATATTACCGTAAAAACATTGAGTAAAACTTCCAAAAAACATTTCCAAAAAACAATCTCAGGATTAATTCATGAAAAACTGATTTTGAAAGCAAAATGGGAATTATTGCATACCAATACACCAATAAAAAGTATTGCAAACGATTTGGGTTTTAAAGACGAATATTATTTTAGTCGTTTCTTTAAAAAGCACATCGGATTATCTCCAAAACACTTTCGTGAAGAAGAATGGAGCATCCGAAAGGGATTTTTGTCCATCCCTTAAAGTAATTTGTCTATTTTTTGGTCTTTTTATTTAAATGAACTTTGCATCATAACCTTAAAATAAAAAACTATGGAACAATTATTCAAATATGCCGCAAAATTACAGGAAACAGGAATTCATCTAACCCGACTAGGCTTAATTATTGTATTGGTTTGGATCGGTGGCTTAAAAGCGTTTCGTTATGAAGCTGTGGGCATCGTTCCTTTTGTGGCTAATAGTCCTCTTATGAGTTTCTTTTACAATTATGATGCTCCAGAATATAAAACTCACATGAATAAGGAGGGCGAATACAAAGCTGAAAATATTGAATGGCACGAAGCTAATAATACTTACGGATTTTCATACGGTTTAGGGGCAGTAATTGTTGGAATCGGTATTTTAATTGCACTTTATCCCGTTGCACCAAAATTATCAGCAATAGGAAGCTTTTTAGCATTCGGAATGTCATTTGTGACGCTTTCTTTCTTAATCACCACTCCTGAAACCTGGGTTCCCGATTTAGGCGACAGCGAATTTGGTTTTCCTTACCTAAGTGCAGCCGGACGATTAGTCATCAAAGATGTGATTATGCTGGGAGCCGCTTTGGTCACCATGAGTCAAGCGTCAAGAAAATATTTAGAACTGAAAAATAAATAAATTTAAAGTCCACAAATAAGTATTGGATGTAGTCTTTTTTAAGGATTACATCCATTTTTTTATTCTTAAAGCATCGTTCTTGCTTTTTCTAAATCTTCAACTGTATCAATTCCGATTCCCACATGGGTGGTTTCAATCATTTTGATGCGTCTGCCAAATTCCAAATAGCGCAATTGCTCTAATTTTTCGGAAGCTTCCAACGATTTCATTGGTAGACTGTAAAAATCAGACAATGCTTGTTTTCTGAAAGCATAAATCCCGATGTGCTGCATGTAGCGAACCCCTACATTTTTTTCTCTTGGATATGGAATTACCGAACGGGAAAAATACAAAGCAAAGTCATTTTGATCCACGACAACTTTTACATTATTGGGATTATTGATTTCGTCTTCATCTTTGATTTCACGCATCAAGGACGCCAAATCAACTGATTTAGTCGAATCTCTTCTGAAAGTTTCTATCAGTTTTTCTAAAGGTTCTTCATTGATAAAAGGCTCATCTCCTTGTACATTGACAACGATATCTACATCAAGACTTTCGATGGCTTCAGCAATTCGATCACTTCCAGACTCATGTTCTTTAATGCTCATAATGGCTTTTCCGCCATGAGAAACAATTTCCTTAAAAATCAAATCAGAATCTGTTACCACAAACACATTATCAAAAAGTTGGGTGTTTACAGCGGCTTCATAGGTTCTTAAAATCACGGTTTTACCGCCTAAATCCTGCATCAATTTAGCAGGAAATCGTGTAGAAGCGTAACGGGCAGGAATGACAGCTATTATTTTCATTTTGATCTCTTTTATATTATTATTCTAATGGATTAATTATACTGTTGTTTTACATTTTAGCTTTGGGCTTTAAAGCCTTTTTTAAATACCGATTTACTGGATTTTCAAACCAAATAAGACTGATATAGCTTACCAATATCGAAACTAGAAAAAGAATACTGATGATCAAATATTCATTTTCTATATGGAAATAAAGCTTATTGAAATCTTTGAAATATTTCAAAATTAATTGATGAAACATATAAAACCCAAAACTTATTTCTCCTAGAAAAATCAAAACCCTGCTTGACAAAAAATTCGATAGTTTTCCTTTTTGAAACGAGAATATTAATATCAATAAACTCATTGGTAGCCAATAATATACTGAATATCGCATAACTAATGGTAATTCTCTATGGAAAATAAAGAAAAAAACTAATAGCAAAATAGAAAAAGGCTCTAATATATTATAACTAATTAGTCTTTCTTTGTCCTTTATTTTGAGATATAATTCATAAAGCAGTATCCCAATGATAAAATCAAAAATTCTAAAAAGAGGATTTACATAAAACAGACTTTTGTAATGAATCGGCGGAATCACTAACATCAATAAGGGCAATAACAGTAGAAACAAAGCTAATAATCCTTTATTGTATTTATAAAATTTAATTCTCGAAATTAGAATTATCAAAAACGGAAAAAGCAGGTAGAAAAAAAGCTCATTAGAAATACTCCACGATGGAGAATTAAAAGAAAAATAAAACGTTTTAATTGGAATAAAACTTTGGGTCAATGTTAAATTAAAAAACAACTGCTTTAACCAAGTTGAAAGCTCAAAAGTAACATTTTGTAGTGTCAATGGAACCGCTATTAACAGGCACAACAAATGAAGTGGATAGATTCTGGCTATCCTTGCAATCATAAAACTGGACTTCGATATTTTTTTATTCAGGATCGAGTCGCGGTAATTATAAGCAAGTATAAAACCACTCAAAATAAAGAAAAAGCTAACTCCTATATACCCTTCTTTTAATATATACTCATGAATCCACCTGAAATAAGGCAAATCACTTTTACTCAAAAAAGTCAAATGATGAGCAAAAATCATAAAAGCGAATACAAATCTTAAAGAAGTTAAAGGTTTAATCATTTGTTATTAAAAATATTAGTTTGTTTTAGTTGAAGTTAAAAAAAGGGCTTATTTTGCAAGATAAATCATAAAATCCGCACCGAAGTCATACTCAGCGAACCCGCTACTAGTTTATCATTAAACAAACTTAATTCTTCGTTTTTTTCTTTTAATCCAAGGGTGTAAATCAAAGGCAAATAGTGTTCCGGTGTAGGAATCGCTAATTGCAGTGCTTTGCTTTGTTTTTCAAAATTAATCAAAGCTTGAAAATTGCCATCTAATAAATAATCATTTACCGTTGCTCTGGCTTCAATTGCCCAATCATAACCATAATTATCTTTATCAAAATTGTGATAATCGACCAATCGCAAATTATGAACAATATTACCGCTACCAATAATCAGGATGCCTTTGTGACGCAGGGCACTTAATTTTTGAGCCAACTCAAAATGAAATTGTGCTGGTTTTGAATAATCAATACTCAATTGAATTACAGGAACATTTGCATCGGGATATAAATGTTTAATTACACTCCAAGCACCGTGATCCAAGCCCCATTCGTCATCGAGTTCTACTTCAGTGGGCAATAGTAATTCCTTCGTTGCAATAGCTAATTCAGGGCTACCTTCGGCAGGATATTGCACATCAAACAAGGCTTGCGGAAAACCACCAAAATCATGTATCGTTCGTGGCATTTCCATTGCGGTGACTTTGGTTCCTTTAGTAAACCAATGTGCCGAAATACACAAAATAGCATTGGGTGCCGGCAATGTTTTGGCTAAGTTCCGAAAACCCGCCACAAACTGATTCTCTTCAATGGCGTTCATCGGACTACCGTGTCCCAAGAATAGTACGGGCATTTTTTCGGTATTCGAAAAAGTACTTGAAATTGTATGTAAATCGTTTAATGTGTTCATAATTCCAATTTTAAAGTAATAATTATCAACTTTATTTATTTTTTAACGGCTAATTCACACATTTTTTAATTTAAAAAGAAACAAAGAAATCTGCGGTTAAAATAATTTATTAGCAATAATTGGAACTCTTAATATTCCACAAAATTCTCATCTTTAAAACCTATCAAATATAACTTATTTTTGGCTCGGGTCATCGCCGTGTACAACCAGCGAATGTAATCTCTGTCGATTCCATCTTTCAAATAAGGCTGCTCTATAAAAACCGTATTCCACTGACCACCTTGGGACTTATGACAGGTTATTGCATACGAAAATTTAACCTGCAAACCATTAAAATATTCGTTGGCTTTCACTTTTTGAAATTGTTTGTATTTGGTTTCTCCTTCATAATCTTTCAGCACTTCCTGATACAATCTATTCGATTCTTCGTAAGTCAAAGACGGCGATTCACTTTTTATCGTATCCAATAACAAAACCGTTTCAAACGGAATCTGGCTCGGATAATCGATCATTCGTATTTTTACTTTGGCAAACTTGAAACCGTATAATTCTTTGATATTAAAAATTTCCAAAACCTCAATGATATCGCCATTGGCAATAAATCCGGCTTCGTCAGTTTCTTTTAGCCAAAAATAATTATTCTTGACCACCATCAGGAAATCGCCCGTTGAGAGTTCGCTTTCCTTATCGAGGATTTTGGTCCTGATTTGCTCATTGTATTGATTGGCTCTTTTATTCGAACGAACAATAAAAGCGGTGTCTTCAATACTATAATTACTGTAAGCCGAATTAATGGCATCCTGAATATCATAACCATCCGTTAATCGAACGATATCTTTAAATTTTCGGACATCGAATTGGAAATCGGTTATGAAAGAATCCTTCAACAATTCCCGAAGTTCGGTTGCATTATGCAAAATCCCGGAACTTTCTTCCTGACGCATTACTTCATCGAGCTCTATATAATCGACTTCTTTGTTGTAATTCATCCCCAAAGTGCGAATATCCAAAGCAGGACTAATATCTAAATTCACCGGCGGCAATTGGGCAGTATCTCCTAAAAGAATCATTTTGCAATTAGTGCCCGAATACACATAGGAAATCAAATCATCTAATAAAGAACCATTTTCATACAGCTTAGAATCCGAATTCGTATCCGAAATCATCGAGGCTTCATCGACGATAAAAATGGTGTTCTTGTGTTTGTTTTGCTGCAAGGTGAAGGAAACGCCACCGCCCGAAGATTTCTTGGGAAAATAGATTTTTTTGTGAATCGTAAATGCGGGTTTGTTCGAATAATTGGCAATTACTTTTGCCGCGCGACCCGTGGGCGCCAGCAAAACATATTTTTTATTAATCTCCAAAAGATTATTTACAATGGTCGAAATCACGGTCGTTTTTCCTGTTCCTGCATATCCTTTAAGTACAAAAATGGTGTCATTATGGGCTTCGGTCAAAAAAATAGCGATTTTTTGAAAAAAAATATCCTGATTGTACGTTGGACTAAAAGGGAATTTTTTTCGTAAAAGACTATAAAACAGGGAGGAATTCATTGTGGATAATTGCTATAAAATGAACATCAAATATAAGGATGAAATTCGAGGGAATAACATTAAATAGCTTTAGAATAAAAAAAAATTGTAAGTTTGTCACCGCTTTTAATCCGTGCTGGATTCTATAGAAAGAATGGATGATAAATCAGATTATGTCTACACAAAATACGAATATTACCGAAAAGAAATATAAAAAACTCTCCGTTCAGGTTTCCTTGACCGGACTGTCTTTTTGTTGTTTTGACACACTCAACAATACTATTACTTCATTTAGGGAAGTGCATTTTGACAGTTTTCATACAGGAATAAAAATTGAGGATTTATTCTCGAATGCTTTCCGTGAGTATCCGGAATTGAATGATTCTTATGATGATATACTCATTATACACAATAACAATCTTTCAACCTTTGTTCCCACTCCCCTTTTTGACGAAAATTTCCTGGGAAGTTATTTGCAATACAATACCAAGGTTTTTGACACTGATTTTTTTGCATTTGACGAAATCAGTAATTACCAAATCAATTCGGTTTACATTCCTTATGTCAATATGAATAATTTCTTTATTGACAAATTTGGCACTTTCGATTACAAACATGCCAACAGTATTTTGGTGCAAAAATTATTGGATGCATCCAAAAATATCGATGACAAAAAAATGATGGTTCATTTTAATCCAAATCATTTTGAAGTTGTTGTAATCCAAAATCAAAAGTTATTGTTATTTAATTCGTTTGATTACAAAACACCCGAAGACTTTATTTATTACATTTTGTTTACTGCCGAACAATTAAATTTAAATCCCGAGAATTTTCCATTGGAATTAATCGGAACAATTGATACTGAAAGCGATTATTTTAAAATAGCATACAAATACATCCGAAACGTCTCCCTAATTGATGTGGAAGATTTACGATGGAACAATTATTTTTCTGAGGCCGAAAACAGAAATCATTTTATACTTTTCAACTCATGAGAATCATTTCAGGGAAATACAAAGGAAGACGCATCAGTCCTCCAAAAGGATTACCAGTTCGCCCTACTACCGATATGTCTAAAGAGGCATTATTTAACGTATTGAACAACCATTTTAGTTTTGAGGGATTAAAAGTTTTGGACTTGTTCTCCGGAACAGGAAATATTAGTTACGAATTTGCTTCCAGAGGCAGCAGCCCTATTACATCAGTAGATGGTGATTTTGGTTGTGTAAAATTCATCAAGCAAGTCGCCGCCGAATACGATTTTAATATTGCGGCAACCAAAAGTGATGTCATTAAATTTTTAGAAAAGAACAAGGCTACTTTTGATATTATTTTTGCTGATCCTCCTTATGGATTTGATCAAGCTACTTTTGAAAAAATTGTATTATTGATTTTTGAAACGAATGCGCTTAATGAAGACGGAATGATGGTAATTGAACATTCTAAATACACCAAGTTAGACCATATGCCTAATTTTTCTTTCAAGAAAAGTTACGGTGGTTCTATTTTTAGTTTCTTCGAATTTGATTCAGGTGAAAACGAAGAATCGGATTCAAAGCTTTTTGAAGATGGCGAAGAAGAATAATCAAAATCTTTTATAAACAGAAACCCCTTTGCACATCGCAAAGGGGTTTCTGTTTTATATGGAATAACTTACTATTTGCCAATTACCCATCCTAATGTAAAATTGATTACCGGCACAACATCATTATCATATTTACCCATGTTATAACCTATTCCCATATTCAAATCTAAATTGAAATTTCCTTTATATGTCCTTTGAAATCCCCAAACCGGAGCAATTGTCAGCGATGAATTAGTCTCCAAAAAATTATCATTTGTGGAAATTGATCTAAAGTTATAAAAAGCCGCCATAGCAACAAACCCACCCGAATTATGGGAAGTTACTTTTCCCTTATTCGCTCTTTTTTCTAAATTGTAATAATGACGGAACTGCTCATTAATATAAGGATAAAAGGTAAAGGCTTCTCCAAAATTATTTGACCTATATCCATAACCCGAACTCAATTCTGAATACAGGGTATTTTTTTCGCTTAAACCATGTTCATAAACTACACCTGGTAATAAGACGTTAATTTTAAATTGATTTTTTTCTACAGTTGGTTTTTCTTGGGCATTTAAATTTAGCGCTGTAAATAAGGATCCAAAGATGATAAGATACCTTTTCGCTTTTTTGAATGGGATATATTGCATGAATAAAATTTGGTTTGATTAGTTTTTTCAAAAATAATAATTAAACCAAAATAAAGTAAGAATTATTGCATAAAAATCTATCGAATTCTATTGGAATTATCATCGATGTTTTTTTCTTTAAATTCGGTTTTTTTTATTTTACCAAATGAATATTTGACAGCCAATGAAAATTCATGCGAATCGACCAAATACCTTGCATTTGAACTAATATTATTGATTGTAAAATTTTCATTGTAAATCGTATTCCTAAAAATATCATTATAACTTAAAGTACAGTTCCAATTCTTAAAAAACGTTTTTGAAACTGCAAAATCCATAATAAATTTAGCATTTCTTTCAAAAACGCCATCTTCCTGTTGGGTTAATCCCCAGGCTGTCAATGAAATTGAATACTCTTTTGGGAGTTTGAAGGTTTGATTAGAATAATAATACAAATACGGTTTCGACTCCTTAAATAATGCCGATTTATCTTCTATTTTATTTAAAGTGAAATTTAAACTATTGCTAGAACTCCAAAATTTATAGTTAAAAGGCAAAGTAAATTCTAAATTAAATCCGGATTCTTTTTCGAAATTTATTTCTTTAAAAGTCAATATATTTTGTTGATTGTCATACGAAAAGCTACTGTAAACCGGATTTACATTTCGATAATAACTCAGTTTCACCGATTTGTCATTATACTGAAAATTGGAGGCAAGCTCATTTGTAATTGTGGGATCTAAATTGATATTTCTTGAATACAAAAAATAAGGATTTATATAAGTTGATCCTTGGCTCATAGATGAATAATTGGGTCTTACAATACTTTTGGAATAATTTAAAGTTATACTTTTAGAAGTACCAACTGGAAAATCAAACTGTAATTTAGGAAAGAAATTAGTATATTTTTTATTGATCAAGGGCGCATTATCTTTCTTAAATTTTCCGACAACATCCGTGTTTTCAACTCTAAAACCAACCAAATAACCTATTCCCGTTATCTTACCTGAATATTGTCCATAACTTGATATGTTTTTTTCCTCTAAATCGTAATTTGAAATAGTCGTGTTATTCGCATTATAATCAAATAGTTGAAAATCAGTTTTTGCGACAGCCGACAAAAATAATCCACCAAATTCTAACTTCGAATCATTTTTAAATTTCTTCTCCAAATCTGTTCTTCCTGAAAAAACACCAACATTGAATTTCTGCTTTCTGTCTTGTGCCAAATGGAATTGAGTTTCATTGATATTATTTTCGACCAAACTATTTAAATATTGATCGAAATTGGAATACTGAAAACCAGTAAAAAATTGTGCATCAATCGCTTTTATTTTTTTAGAATAATTCACAAACGAGTTTATAAAAGATTTCCCATTATTATTATCACTCAATGTAAGAATATTATTTTCCGTATCTTTCTGTTTATTATAGGTTTGGGTGTCTATACCGAAAGTATCATTTTGTAATTTACTGTTTATATTAAATGAAAAATAATCTTCTTCGTCTATTTTATAAAACATTCCGCCTCCAAAAATAAATTGCCTTCTTTTTGTATAAGCAGTTACATCATAATTTGAAATTATATCAGCATCGGGAATTTGATAATCGATACGATGACTTTCCCAAGGATTTAATTTATTGTAATTAAAATTGAGTTTCCATTCCAATTTATTTTTTTTGAAACTTGAATTCAGTCCCAAATAATTATTATATGATTTTTTGAATGATACAACTTCAGATAAGGTCATTTGAAAGCCTTCTTTTTTACTAAATTTTCTTGTAATCAAAATAACGGTTCTTCCTTCTGCTTCATATTTAGAAGATGGATTAGTTATGATTTCAATAATTTTTATATCCTCAACAGACAAAGCATTCAGATCGTTAATTCCTACTTTTTGATTATCAATATATAGCAAAGGATTTCCTTTTCCGATAACTGAAATGGATTCTTTGTCCGGACTTACCTGAATACTTGGAAGTTTGGCCAATAAATCAATTGTATTAGGAACCGAATTATAGATTGAATTTGCAATATCAACTTGGA
Source organism: Flavobacterium sp. W1B (assembly GCF_047344965.1). Lineage (NCBI taxonomy): Bacteria > Pseudomonadati > Bacteroidota > Flavobacteriia > Flavobacteriales > Flavobacteriaceae > Flavobacterium > Flavobacterium sp. W1B. The sequence goes on along the minus strand of NZ_CP178845.1, from coordinate 2,524,282 downwards.
CATTTCCATTTTTATTAGTGAAAGTTTTGGTAACTTTTTTCACTTTAACTTCTTCCAATACTTCTGGTTTTTCTTGAGAGGAAATAAGTTGGAAAATAAATAAGGCAATCAGGATAATAAGCTTTTGCATAAATAATTTGTTTTGAGCAAAATTGATATTATTCCTTTTTTCTGAAAGTTAATTGGAGGTTAATGCTAGGTTAAAGTATAAATTTGACAATAAATAACTTATTTTTGATAAGTGATATTCTTTAAATGAAACAAAAAATAAATCTTTTAATTGCATTTTCCGCAGTAGTTTTAATTGCCCTTTCTGCTATGCAATATTATCTGGTAAAAACTGCTTATGACTATAAAGTAGAACAGTTTCACATGGAGGTGAAAGATAAAATCGCCAAAATGACCAATGATTTTAGTGATATTGATTCTACTGTTTTCAACAAAAAAGATTTGTTATACAAACAGTTAGTGCAAAATTATATTCAGGATAAAAATTTTAAAGTTCATTTTAAAAAAAAATTTAGTGAAAATGAATATGGAGATATATTAACTAGTCAGTTAAGGAAAAAACTAGAAAGAGAATTTCCAGATAACAAGATTGATTTTGCCGTTGTTCTCAACAAGTTTATCCTATATAATAAGACGCAAAAAGCGGATACAATTTTTGCCGAAAAAACATTTATTAAAAACAAATTGTACGGTAATTTAGCTTCTTTAAAAAATGCATTTTTGGTTCGGTCTTATGTTGGTACGACAAGCGGAACCTCTTTAAAACAGGATTACAAATTACTTACCGAGGACTCCTTGTATGTTTCTGTAATCGATTGGGAAACAATAATTTTCAAGAGAATGGGAATGATTTTATTCTTATCCTTACTTTCTATTTTGACATTAATCACTCTTTTTATAATTGCCATTAAAGCATTAATAAAGCAAAAGAAAATGAGCGATATCAAAACCGATTTTATCAATAATATTAGCCATGAACTCAAGACGCCTTTGACCACTTTGGGGATTTCCACAAAAATATTGGAGCGAAAAAACTTTCGGGATAATGAAGCTGATTTCAACTCTATTCTCAATACTATTTCGCGTCAAAATAATCGTTTGCAAAATTTGATTGACCAAGTAATGGCAAATTCATTGGGAGCTAACGAAATTGAATTGCATAAAGAGAGAATTGTAACTGAAGATTTTTTGAATACAATTATTGAGGATTTTAAGATTATTCATCCAAAAGTAAACATTGAAACTCATTTTTATACTGACAAAACAATTTTGGTATTAGATAAATTCCATTTGACCACAGCAATTTTAAATGTACTCGAAAATGCCGTGAAATATGGCTGTAAAACTATTACAATCAAAACCGAATTAAATCAAAACCAACTTAATATCAGTATTAAAGACGATGGAATTGGGATTTCTAAAAACAAACATTCTTTAGTTTTTGATAAATTTTATAGAGTCGAACAAGGTAATTTACATAACGCAAAAGGCCTTGGATTAGGACTTTATTATGTCGATCAAATTATAAAAGCACATCAAGGCTCGATTGCTGTTGTCAGTGATTTAGGTAAAGGTGCCGTATTTAATATTATGTTTAAAGTTTAATTAATCTCCATTGAAAAAAATACTTTTAGCCGAAGATGATTATGATTTTGCAAGCGTTCTAAAACAATATTTAGAATTATATAATTATTAGGTAACTTGGGCCGAAAATGGAGAAGAAGCATTGGCTATTTTCCAAACTAAAGACTTCGACATTTGTGTTTTTGATGTAATGATGCCCAAAGTTGATGGATTTACACTTGCCGAAAAAATTATTAAAATTAATCCTGAAATCCCGTTTGTTTTTCTGACGGCGAGAAAATTGAAAGAAGACAAAATCACCGGACTAAAGCTAGGCGCAGATGATTATATCGCAAAACCTTTTGAAGCAGAAGAACTCGTTCTACGGCTAAATAATATTTTGAAAAGGAGTCAACAAAAAAAGGTTGTTTTTTCGGAAATTAATGAATTACAGATAGGCATTTACTCATTTGACACCAAGCGTTTATTATTAAAAAGTAGCACTAAAACACAACAACTCACAGAAAAAGAGGCCGCTTTAATTCATTATTTTTATGTCCACAAAAACCAAATTATAAAAAGGGAACAAATACTAAAAGCTGTTTGGGGCAGTGACGATTTTTTTTCCGGGAGAAGCATGGATGTGTATATCAGTAAAATCCGAAAATATTTCAAAGAAGATTATCGGATTAGTATTGAAAGTATTCGAAATATTGGAATGGAATTTAAAATAACAAATTAAGCTGTTGTTTTTTCGGATAATTTATCCAACACCATTTGATAGGTTGGCGTTTCTATTTCGTATTTCAAGCCTTCGTTAACCACAAATTCGGTCAAAGAAGCCAACTCAAATTTTCTGCCCGCCATCAAATCCCTATGCATAGAGGAGGTTGCGTTTTGAGGTGATTTTTCCAGTTTTAGAATCGTTTGCATGATAATGTCGGCCGGCAAGTTTAAGCCTTTTACGGCAGCGATCATCGTAATCTCATTCAACAATTCTACATAAAGAGCTCTACTGGAATTGCTGTTTATTATTTCGCCAATATTTTGATTTAGATAAGAAGTTGCTGAGGCCAATGACGAGATGAATATGAATTTCTCCCAAAGAGTTTCCTCGATGTTATCCACCAAATAACTCTCGATACCCGCATTTTTGAAAATGGATTGTAGTGCATTCAATCTCTTTATTGATGTCATTCCGCAACCAAAAAATAGTTTTTCGTAAGATCCCACTTTTTTGATCACTCCAGGAGTTTCAATCATAGAAACGATATACACGCAACCTTGCAACACTTCGTTGTCGGGATAAATCGTACTGATACGTTCCGTTGCATCGACACCATTATATAAAGGTAAAAAAACCGTGTTTTTTATGATACATTTTTCTAATAAAAGAAGACTTTCTTCAATATCATAAGTTTTTGTGGCACAGATAAGATAATCTAATTTTCCGATTACTTCAGGATTGTTTGAAACAATACTTGGAAACACAATGCTTTCATTGTCATCACTAATTATTTTCAATCCGGAATCAGCAATAACTTTTTGGGTTTCGCCACGAGCGATAAATACAATTTCAATTTCGTCATTATCAGCATAGGCTTTGGCCAAAAGTCCACCAAAATAACCACCTACTCCACCCAATCCCAAAATTCCAATTCTTGCATTCATAACCAAAATATATTCGAAAAAATTAAAATAAAAAAAACAGACCTATAAGCCGGATTCTGTATCCACCAGAAGGTGAACCCTTACCATTTATCTAGATCTAGCATTACTGCTAGACTCAAGCTATCTACCCTTCAACAACGGACGAGAAGCCCTTAAATGCTGATATACTTGATATTTCACCGCATAGAGTTTACCTGGTTTCACTACAGCATTACCTGTACATACTTTCTGTTGCACTTGTCCTAATCCGATTGCTCGAACCGACGGGTGTTACCCGCTATACTTCTCTATGGTGTCCGGACTTTCCTCCTTCTTGTACCGAAATTATCGGCACAAAACGGCGATAAGGCGGTCTGTGGTGCAAAAGTAAGGATTTTAGATTTAAGATTACCGAATAACAAATTATGAATTTTAAACTTTAAGCATTTGAAATTGTTTTTGAATAATGAATTGTTTTACATGTCTTTTCGCAACAACTTAATAATAAAATAGTTATCTTTAAATACTAATTTAAATCCCTCTAATTATGAAGCCCATTTATCATTATTCAACCGTTTCTGAAGCATTAGACAATTTAAATGAACTAGGGTTTACCTATGATTTTAATATTCATGAGAGTGAAATAGCCAAAAACCCGCATAAATACGAAGTCAAACACGTCTACCGTTACGAAGGAGATTCTGATCCTGGAGATGAAGCTGTTGTTTATGGAATAAAATCTTCTTCGGGAAAAAAAGGAGTTTTTGTAGCCGGATTTTCTGCAAATTCAGATAGTGAAGCGGCACGCGTATTATCCAAATTGTGCATAGAAAGCAGCGGGCAATGCGAAATTTGAACTAATTATACTTTTTCCTTAAACTAATTTAAAGGGAAAGGATTTCTCCATAATTTCCAAAAAAATTAAGTTTGATTTTTATATCATCAATCAGATGTTACTTTCTCAAATAATTATAGAGCGAATAAAAAATGAAGGTCCTTTATCTTTCCGGGATTTTATGGAAATGGCGCTCTATTACCCAGAACTGGGCTATTATAATTCCGTCGAAAATAAAATAGGCGCAAATGGAGATTTTTATACCAGCGCCAATCTTTCCGCTTCGTTTGGAGCAATGATTGGGCGCCAAATAGAAGAAATGTGGCGACTATTAGACAAAAAACCTTTTAAAATTGTGGAGTATGGTGCTGGAACAGGGCTTTTATGCCATGATATCTTAGATTACCTTAAAAACAATGCTTCTTTATATGAGTATTTAAATTATTGTATCATAGAAAAAAGCCTTGCCATGCAAGAAATAGAGAAGCAATATTTGCTTGAAAAGGTAAGCTGGCACGATTCAATCAAAGACATTCCTGAGATTAACGGTTGTATTTTATCCAATGAATTAGTCGATAATTTTTCGGTGCATCAGGTTGTTATGAAAGACCAACTGAAAGAAGTTTTTGTTGATTACAATAATGGTTTTGAAGAAATATTAATTCCTGCAAAAAAAGAACTCCTGAATTATTTTGAAGCATTAGACGTAAAATTACCGAAAGGATTCAGAACCGAAGTAAATCTAGAGGCGTTATCTTGGATAAAAGAAATTTCCCAATTTTTAAAAAAGGGTTACGTAATTACAATTGATTATGGCTGCTCGTCTTCTGAACTTTACGACAATCGCAGAAGCTCCGGAACGCTCCTGTGCTATAATAAACATAAAAAAAACGACAATCCTTATCAGTTTATCGGGAGTCAAGACATTACCACGCACACTAACTTTACTGCCCTATCCCAATGGGGTTTTGAATGCGGACTGGATTATTGCGGCCTAACTGACCAAACTAATTTCCTGACCGCACTTGGCATAAAAGAATACCACAATACTACTTTAATGAATACTGTTAGCAGCTCACAAACAAAAATTCACGAATCCTATATAAATTACGGATTATTAATGAGTATGGGATTAAAATTCAAAGTCTTGGTTCAACAAAAAGGAGCGCCACAACATTCTTTATCCGGATTGAAATTCATAAATTCAACCAGTCCAGGGATCACTTGAAAAGTAGAGCTATTCTTAGAATCTTATTAATTTCAGAATTAAATAAAGTATCATTTTCATAATAGATTCCCATTGCCTATATTTGCTTTCGAATAAAAAAGCTAATGGAACAATTTGTAGTATCGGCGCGTAAATACCGCCCACAAACCTTTAATGATGTTGTGGGACAAAAAGCCATTACCAATACTTTATTGAATGCCATAGACAGCAATCACCTTGCTTCTGCTCTATTGTTCACTGGACCTCGTGGGGTTGGAAAAACGACTTGCGCCAGAATCTTGGCTCGAAAAATTAACCAACCCGGTTATGACGATCCCAACGAAGATTTTGCTTTTAATGTCTTTGAACTCGATGCAGCATCGAATAACTCTGTTGATGATATTCGTAATTTGATTGATCAGGTTCGAATTCCACCACAAACCGGAAAATATAAGGTTTATATTATTGACGAGGTGCATATGTTATCTTCGGCTGCCTTTAATGCTTTCTTGAAAACATTAGAAGAACCGCCAAAGCATGCCATTTTTATTTTGGCAACGACCGAAAAACATAAGATTATTCCAACCATACTTTCTCGTTGTCAGATATTTGATTTTAAAAGAATCACCGTTAAAGACGCCAAAGAACATCTAGCCGAAGTAGCCACGAATCAAGGAATTGTTTTTGAAGACGATGCTTTGCACATTATCGCTCAAAAAGCCGATGGTGCCATGCGTGATGCCTTATCAATATTCGACAGGGTTGTTTCTTATTGCGGAACAAATTTGACTCGTCAGGCTGTTACCGAAAACTTAAACGTACTCGATTACGAAACCTATATTACAGTAACCGATTTAATTCTAGAGAATAGAATTCCGGATTTATTGATGGCTTTCAATGACATTCTTTCAAAAGGATTTGACGCACATCATTTTGTATCGGGATTAGCTTCGCATTTTAGAGATTTATTGGTAAGCAAAACCCCTTCAACTCTCTCTTTATTAGAGGTTGGAGAACAAGCACAAAAAATGTATGGGGTACAAGCACAAAAATGCAGCCAAGACTTTCTATTAAAGGGAATTGCGATTGCAAATGAATGTGATTTAAAATACAAATTAAGTCAAAATCAACGATTGCTTGTAGAACTTTGTCTGATGCAACTTGCCTCTATCACTTTTGATGGAGAAAAAAAAAAGTTGACACCTTTATAATTCCACCAACTTATTTCAGAAAAAACGATTATTCAATAGCAGATCAAACCAAGGCTGTTGAAAAAATTCCTGTTGCAACTAATCCTGATGTTAAAACGGCCGAAGTTGCATCTGAAAAAAAGTCTGAACAAACTCCTGCTCTTGCAACAGTTTCAAAAATTGAGTCTCCTGAATCTAATGAGCCAAAAATATCGGCATTTTCATTGTCTAGTATTCGTGCCAAAAAAGCATTGGAACAAAACAAAAAAACAATAGTAAAAGAGACTGTTCACCTGCCTACAGAAGCTTTTACAGAAACTGAAATGTTATTGCAATGGACCAAATACGCACAGCGTTTAGGCGATAAAGGTTATAAAATAATGGAATCCTTATTGCTCATTAACGATCCGGTTTTGAATGGCACAGCCATCAGTATCGAATTGCCAAATGAAGGTTCTAAATTAGATTTTGAAAAAGAATTAAACGGTCTTTTGGGACATTTAAGAGGACATTTACACAACCACGACATTACAATTGAAGTTATTGTAAATGAAAGTATTGAAAACAGAAAAAGCTTTAACGACCAAGATCGCTACAATAGATTACTTGAAATAAATCCAAACATTGAACTGCTAAGAACAACATTTGGATTGGATTTGGATGTCTAATATTGATTTTTTTATTAAATCGATTCTTTCTCTTTCTTTATAAGAATCTTTTCTATTCTGGTATCCGGTATCAGCCAAATTATTGCAACAATAAAATAAATTGAAATCGCAATCCATTCATTAAAAAAGGATATAAAAATTGCGGCCAGGTATAAAAGCTGTGAAACTCTCCCTTTAGAATCTTTTCCTACTGCTGTGGCCAAGAGCGATTTTTTTCCTTCGCTAGAAATAATCACGCTTTGAAGAATCTTAAATCCAATTGCTGACATGAAGAGAATAATTCCATATAAAGTCACCGGAGCCTTTGCAAAATGATGTTCTCCTAGCCAGCCTGTTGAAACGGGAATTAACGACAACCAAAAAAGTAGATGCAAATTTGCCCAAAGAATCCTACCGTTAACTTTAGTTAAACTTTGTAACAAATGATGGTGGTTATTCCAATATATACCTACATAAATAAAACTCAAAACATAACTTATAAACTTAGGGTACAAAGGATAAAGATCCATAAAACCGGATCCTTTCGGTACTTTTATCTCCAATATCATAATCGTAATTATGATTGCCAGAACTCCATCACTAAAAGCCTCTAATCTGTTTTTATTCATATGTAGATTATATTGTTTTTGTTGGAATATGTAATTAGCATAGATCTTCATCGGTTTTTTATCGAATCTCCATTATGCTCATTTCATAATCTTAGTTCACTGTCATTTATAAAGCATAAATAAGAAAATTAAATTTTATCGTAATACATCGACTTTACGATTCCATCGGAAAGTCCAATTTTAGGAACATATATCTGTCTGGCTCCACTCCATTTCATTGCATTAAGATAAATGCGAACAGCCGGAATAATTACATCGGCTCGATCGGGGTTTAAACCCAATTCAGAAATTCTTTGTTCATAAGTTAGTGAATTTAAGAAAGAATATTGTGAGTTGATATAAATATAGGACAGCGGCTTTTCTTGCATTTTTCCGGACATTTTGAACAACTTATTGATATTACCTCCCGAACCTATTAATGTAACTTCCTCAAAATCTACCGTAATCGCTCTAATCCATTTTTCAATTTCTTCCCAAACAACATCATGAACCATATCATTTAACAAACGAACCGTTCCTGCTTTAAACGATCTCGAATTTACTATTTTGCCGTTAGAAAACAATGTAAATTCGGTGCTTCCGCCGCCAACATCAACAAAAAGATAGGTTTGATCCGTATTCAATAAATGGTATAAATCTGTTGAAGCAATTATAGCCGCTTCTTTTTTTCCGTCAATTATTTCTATATTAATATCCGCTTTCTCTTTTATAATCTCCACAACCTCATTTCCATTATATGCTTCTCGCATTGCTGATGTTGCAAAAGCCTTGTAAGACTGAACTTTATGCACTTTCATCAAGAGGTTGAATGCCTTCATGGCATCACACATTCTTTCAATATTCTCTGGCGAAATTTCCCCTACGGTAAAGGCATCTTGTCCCAAACGAATAGGTACACGAACTAAGGAACTTTTATTAAACTGGGTTTCCTTTCCCTCCTGCTCAACAATATTCACTATCAACAAACGCATGGCATTAGATCCAATATCGATAGCTGCATATTTTCTTAATTTAATCATTCTTGATTATAATTTGTAATTTATTTTTGCTTTTAAAACATAGGGAAATTGCTTCTTAAAAGCTTTCCTCTAATAAGTCAACCTTTTTTTGATAGTATTTATAGGTTTCTAATTGTGCTCTAAATACAGGTTTATCTCCTCTTTCTCGGTATTTATTATCCAGTTTATACGAATGGTAACGCGCTTTTACATTTCCTTTCCAGCCTAAATCAAAATTATCAATCAATTCATTTTTAATTGCTTCATCATAAATCGGACAGGTTACTTCGACTCTTCCATCAAGATTTCGGGTCATAAAATCTGCCGATGAAATATAAACCTCCGTTTGTCCGGCATTGGCAAAAATATAAATTCGGGAATGCTCTAAATAATTATCAACAATACTGATTGCTTCGATATTGGCACTCATTCCTTTGACTCCGGGTATCAACGAACAAATACCCCTCACTTCTAATTGTATTTTTACCCCTGCATTACTGGCTTCATATAATTTATCAATCATGGCAAAATCAGAGAGGCTATTCATTTTAAGCTTAATATAGGCTTTTCGTCCGGCGCGTGCGTTCAAAATTTCCCTCTCAATCAATTTATAAAATCTAATTCGAGTATAATGTGGAGAAACGATTAAATGCTTGTAACGATGAATTCTATAATTGATATCAAAAAATTCAAATACCTTAGAAACGTCTTTCAGAATTTGTTGATGGCTTGTAAACAAAGTGACATCGGTATAAACTTTGGCAGTTGTTTCATTAAAATTCCCGGTAGAAATAAAACCATATCGTTTTATTTTACCATTTTCATTTCTTTCAATAACGCATATTTTACTGTGTACTTTCAGTCCTTTTATTCCAAAAATAAGCTCAATTCCTTCTGTCTGCATTTGCTCTGCATACGAAATATTAGATGCTTCATCAAAACGAGCCTGCAATTCTATTTGTACAGTTACTTTTTTTCCGTTTTTGGCTGCATTTATAAGTGAACTTATAATTTGAGAATTTTTGGCTAATCGATAAAGCGTAATCTTAATTGTAGTCACCTTTGGATCAAGAGCTGCCTCTCTCAGGAATTTAGTGAGATAAGAAAAAGATTGATAAGGAGCATTTAACAAATAATCTTTCTCACTTATTTTTTCTAATATACTTCCTTCCAGACTTAGTCCGGGAATAGGCAAAGGGACATTCTTTTTATACAATAAATCAAACCTTCCTAAATTAGGAAAATCCATATAATCCCTTCTATTATGGTATCTTCCGCCGGGGATAATGCTATCGGTAGAAACAATCTTCATTTTTTCCAGAAAAAATTCAAGCGTGTCCTCTTCAATTAATTGATCGTAAATGAAACGAACCGGCTCTCCAATTCTTCTGTCTTTTACACTAGTGGAAATTTTTTCAAGCATACTTTTACTCAAATCACTGTCAATCTCCAATTGAGCATCGCGGCTGATTTTAATCATGTGTGCCGAAACACATTCATAATCAAAAATATTAAAGATACTCTTCAAATTGCGTCTGATAACATCATCTAAAAGAATAACATATTGCTTTTCGGTATTTGATGGTAAAACAACAAAACGGTTTATCGTTTTTGGAATTTCTATAATGGCATAACGAACTTCAGAATCCTTTTTCATCACCAATTTTACGGCTAAATAGCCTACATTATCCTTGAGTAATGGGAATTCTGCTAAATCATTCAAGATTATCGTTACCAACTCTGGACTTAATTTTTGATTGAAAAAATCTTTTAAAAAGATTTCTTGCTGTTCTGAAATTTCATTTTCATTGATAATAAAAATATTTTCGGCTTCCAATTCCGTTTCTATTCTTTTTAATATTCTTAAACTCTCTGATTGGTGTTCAATCACAATTTCAGTAATATCTTTAACCAGTTGTTGAGCCGAAATTCCGCCCAGAATTTTCTCTCCAGATTTTCCCGACAAACTCAATCTTCTGATTGCTGCAAATCGAACTCTAAAAAACTCATCTAAATTATTGGAAAAAATCCCTAAAAATCGTAATCTATCTAAAAGTGGAACTGAATTATCTGCGGCTTCCTGAAGAACTCTTGCGTTAAATGCTAACCAACTTTTTTCTCTATCTATATATTTATTATTTGACACTATTCTATATTATTTTAAATCTTTGGGTATTAGTATTTTTTTCGTTTTGCCTTTATTTATTTCTTGCCAATAATCCGTATCAAACTGTAAAAAAACAAATCCGGATGTAGGAACATTATCTATAAAAACATCTCCAAATTTATTGACAAAATTTGTAATTGCAGCATTATGTCCAAAAAGAATCACGCTATCAAATGAATTATCGCATGATTTTATGGTTTTCTCTAATTGATTTTCATCAAATGTATAAAGCTCTTTCTTATAAACAATGCATTCTATAGGATATAAGATATTTTGGGCAAAAATAATAGCTGTATCCGAAGCCCTTTTTGCAATACTACTCCACATTACATAGGTTTTAGGAATACTATCTAAAATATTTGAAGAAACCAAATGCGCATCCTTCATTCCTCTTTGATCTAATGGCCTGTCAATATCTTTCAAAGGAGTGTCCCAATTTGATTTTGCATGCCTTATTAATATCAGATTTTTCATAAGATTCCTTTTATAAATAAACATTTAAAGAATGTGGCAATATTTATACAATTTACAAAAGAATTATTAATGATCTATCTTTTTATCAAAGCAGTTTTGTTTTTTTTTTATAACTGAAATCAAACAAGAAAATCGAGAATCAATTTAGTCTGTTTTTTTGAGCATAAAATTCCACTTCTTTTTTTAAAAAACAAGGCTGCTTTTATAACTCACTAATAATCAATCATCATATCTAAAAAAGTCATTTTTTACATTTAATTAACAAGAAAAGTAGCTTTTATCGGGTTTTTTGGTTATTGATAGAAAATAAACTTGTAGTTAAATATTTATAATTAGTTTAGTTTCAGAATATTGAAATTAAAAAAACAACTATCCCATAGATTAATATTAGGCATAGCAAACTATAATTTAAATATAATTTACCTGCTCTAATTGAGCTGTTAAAAAACTATCAACAAATTCTTTTATCCAAAAATTAGATCAAACCTCATATTTTAAGGAATTCATTACTCGTTTATTTAAATAATAAATATTATGAAAAAAATTACTTTTCTTCGATTTTTAGCTTTTCTAATATTGTTGTTTTCAGCAACAATAGGTTATTCACAAACTATATTCTCAGGCACACCAACTTTAGCCAATGCTTGTGCTTTGGGTCAAACTGACTGCACAACCTCTGCAGTAACTATTGGAGAAGTGTATTTAGGTAATTCAAGCGGAGTCGCGATTACATCATGTACTTTTGGATCTCCTTTGACAGATGTTTATATTTGGGTAAATGTTTTGAGTTCTACTAAAGAGAACATGTATGTACAATTCGATTTGTTCAAGAATAACAATAAAATAGATATTAATGGAGCACCTTATGTAGGTACACAAAAAATCAGTGTAGGTCATGTTGGGACTTTCTCACCTGGAAAATATAGAATTGTTGCCGTACCAAGCTATTCCTGCGGAGAGATTTTAGAAATCAAGAATTTATTTATGTCTTGGCAGGTTAATAGTCAAAGTCCTCCTGGTTGTCATAAGCAAAATTCTATGTGTAATAAAGAATTACTTACATCTACAATAATTGTGAATACACCGATATTTGCCAATTTTTCTACAAATCAAGTATGTAATGGCGGAGCTTTTCAACAAGTTACTTATACAGACTTAACTACTGGAGGTGTTGCAAATAATGTTTACGCATGGTCATTTCCTGGAGCTGTAACGGTTTCTCCAACTAGTCTAACAACAAAGGGGCCATATACGGTAACTTATTCTTCGGCTGGTCTACATAGCGCAAGTTTAACGGTTTCACACCCAACAAATGTAGTAAGTCCAAGTACTAAAACAATTAATGATATAACGTTAGCATCATGTTGCACAATAGCTATTAATTCAATAGTAAAAACCAATGTGCAATGTAATGGAAGTTCTAATGGTACAGTAACAGCTACTAAAACAGGCGGGGTTGGAACAATAACTTATGATTTGTTATATTCAGCAACTTCTGGAGGATCTTTTACTGCAACCGGTTTGCCTACAAATGGTGATTCAAATGGAAGTTATACTGGTTTAGGTTTAGGATTTTATAAAGTAGTTGTATCTGAAGTGAACGGATGTAGTAATACAAGTTCTGAAGTTCAAATCACCCAACCTGCTGCCCTAACAGCCACTGTTACTAAAACAAATGTGACTTGTAATGGTGCTAATGATGGAACCATTACAGTGACTGCTCCTGTTGGAGGATATGGAACCTATGAGTACAGATTAAACTTTGGAACATGGCAAACTAGCGGTAGCTTTACGGCTCTTGCAAATGCAATTTATAGCGTGCAGATTCGTGACGCAGCAAACAACAGCTGTGTTATTACATTAGGCGATCAAGAAATCACCCAACCTGCTGCCTTAACAGCCAGTGTGGCTAAAACCAATGTAACTTGTAATGGTGCTAATGATGGAACCATTACAGTGACTGCTCCAACTGGTGGTTATGGAACTTATGAATACCGATTGGATGCTGGTGCTTGGCAAGCTAGCGGAAACTTCTCCGCTCTGGCTAATGCTACTTATAGCGTGCAGATTCGTGATGCAGCAAATACAGCTTGTGTAATTGTATTGGGAGATCAAATCATCACCCAAGCTGCTGGCCTAACAGCCAGTGTTGCTAAAACCAATGTGACTTGTAATGGTGCTAATGATGGAACCATTACGGTGACCGCTCCAACTGGTGGTTATGGAACTTATGAATACCGATTGGATGCTGGTGCTTGGCAAGCTAGCGGAAACTTCTCCGCTCTGGCTAATGCTACTTATAGCGTGCAGATTCGTGATGCAGCAAATACAGCTTGTGTAATTGTATTGGGAGATCAAATCATCACCCAACCTGCTGCCCTAACAGCCAGTGTTGCTAAAACCAATGTGACTTGTAATGGTGCTAATGATGGAACCATTACGGTGACTGCTCCTGTTGGAGGATATGGAACTTATGAATACCGATTAAACTCTGGAGCTTGGCAAACTAGCGGTAGCTTTACGGCTCTTGCAAATGCAATTTATAGCGTACAGATTCGCGATGCAGCAAATACGGCTTGTGTAATTGTATTGGGTGACCAAGAAATTACCCAACCCGCTGCCTTAACAGCCACTGTGGCTAAAACCAATGTGACTTGTAATGGTGCCAATGATGGAACCATTAGTGTGACTGCTCCAACTGGTGGATATGGAACTTATGAATACCGATTGGATGCTGGTGCTTGGCAAACTAGCGGTAGCTTTACGGCTCTTGCAAATGCAATTTATAGCGTACAGATTCGCGATGCAGCAAATACGGCTTGTGTAATTGTATTGGGTGACCAAGAAATTACCCAACCCGCTGCCTTAACAGCCACTGTGGCTAAAACCAATGTGACTTGTAATGGTGCCAATGATGGAACCATTAGTGTGACTGCTCCAACTGGTGGATATGGAACTTATGAATACCGATTGGATGCTGGTGCTTGGCAAGATAACGGGAACTTCTCCGCTCTGGCTAATGCTACTTATAGCGTGCAGATTCGTGATGCAGCAAATATTGCTTGTGTAATTGTATTGGGAGATCAAATCATCACCCAACCTGCTGCCTTAACAGCCGCTGTTGCTAAAACAGATGTGACTTGTAATGGTGCTAATGATGGAACTATTACAGTGACTGCTCCTGCTGGGGGGTATGGAACTTATGAGTACAGATTAAACTCTGGTGCTTGGCAAGATAACGGGAACTTCTCCGCTCTGGCTAATGCAACTTATAGCGTGCAGATTCGTGATGCAGCAAATACTGCTTGTGTAATTGTATTGGGAGATCAAATCATCACCCAACCTGCTGCCTTAACAGCCGCTGTTGCTAAAACAGATGTGACTTGTAATGGTGCTAATGATGGAACTATTACAGTGACTGCTCCTGCTGGTGGTTATGGAACTTATGAATACCGATTGGATGCTGGTGCTTGGCAAGCTAGCGGAAACTTCTCCGCTCTGGCTAATGCTACTTATAGCGTGCAGATTCGTGATGCAGCAAATACAGCTTGTGTAATTGTATTGGGAGATCAAATCATCACCCAAGCTGCTGGCCTAACAGCCAGTGTTGCTAAAACCAATGTGACTTGTAATGGTGCTAATGATGGAACCATTACGGTGACCGCTCCAACTGGTGGTTATGGAACTTATGAATACCGATTGGATGCTGGTGCTTGGCAAGCTAGCGGAAACTTCTCCGCTCTGGCTAATGCTACTTATAGCGTGCAGATTCGTGATGCAGCAAATACAGCTTGTGTAATTGTATTGGGAGATCAAATCATCACCCAACCTGCTGCCCTAACAGCCAGTGTTGCTAAAACCAATGTGACTTGTAATGGTGCTAATGATGGAACCATTACGGTGACTGCTCCTGTTGGAGGATATGGAACTTATGAATACCGATTAAACTCTGGAGCTTGGCAAACTAGCGGTAGCTTTACGGCTCTTGCAAATGCAATTTATAGCGTACAGATTCGCGATGCAGCAAATACGGCTTGTGTAATTGTATTGGGTGACCAAGAAATTACCCAACCCGCTGCCTTAACAGCCACTGTGGCTAAAACCAATGTGACTTGTAATGGTGCCAATGATGGAACCATTAGTGTGACTGCTCCAACTGGTGGATATGGAACTTATGAATACCGATTGGATGCTGGTGCTTGGCAAACTAGCGGTAGCTTTACGGCTCTTGCAAATGCAATTTATAGCGTACAGATTCGCGATGCAGCAAATACGGCTTGTGTAATTGTATTGGGTGACCAAGAAATTACCCAACCCGCTGCCTTAACAGCCACTGTGGCTAAAACCAATGTGACTTGTAATGGTGCCAATGATGGAACCATTAGTGTGACTGCTCCAACTGGTGGATATGGAACTTATGAATACCGATTGGATGCTGGTGCTTGGCAAGATAACGGGAACTTCTCCGCTCTGGCTAATGCTACTTATAGCGTGCAGATTCGTGATGCAGCAAATATTGCTTGTGTAATTGTATTGGGAGATCAAATCATCACCCAACCTGCTGCCTTAACAGCCGCTGTTGCTAAAACAGATGTGACTTGTAATGGTGCTAATGATGGAACTATTACAGTGACTGCTCCTGCTGGGGGGTATGGAACTTATGAGTACAGATTAAACTCTGGTGCTTGGCAAGATAACGGGAACTTCTCCGCTCTGGCTAATGCAACTTATAGCGTGCAGATTCGTGATGCAGCAAATACTGCTTGTGTAATTGTATTGGGAGATCAAATCATCACCCAACCTGCTGCCTTAACAGCCGCTGTTGCTAAAACAGATGTGACTTGTAATGGTGCTAATGATGGAACTATTACAGTGACTGCTCCTGCTGGGGGGTATGGAACTTATGAGTACAGATTAAACTCTGGAGCTTGGCAAGATAACGGGAACTTCTCCGCTCTGGCTAATGCAACTTATAGCGTGCAGATTCGTGATGCAGCAAATACTGCTTGTGTAATTGTATTGGGAGATCAAATCATCACCCAACCTGCTGCCTTAACAGCCACTGTTGCTAAAACCAATGTGACTTGTAATGGTGCTAATGATGGAACTATTACGGTGACTGCTCCTGTTGGAGGATATGGAACCTATGAGTACAGATTAAACTCTGGAGCTTGGCAAGATAACGGGAACTTCTCCGCTCTGGCTAATGCTACTTATAGCGTGCAGATTCGTGATGCAGCAAATATTGCTTGTGTAATTGTATTGGGAGATCAAATCATCACTCAAGCTGCTGCCTTAACAGCCGCTGTTGCTAAAACAGATGTGACTTGTAATGGTGCTAATGATGGAACTATTACGGTGACCGCTCCTGTTGGAGGATATGGAACTTATGAATACAGATTAAACTCTGGAGCTTGGCAAACTAGCGGTAGCTTTACGGCTCTTGCAAATGCTACTTATAGCGTGCAGATTCGTGATGCAGCAAATACTGCTTGTGTAATTGTATTGGGAGATCAAATCATCACCCAACCTGCTGGCCTAACAGCCAGTGTGGCTAAAACAAATGTGACTTGTAATGGTGCTAATGATGGAACTATTACAGTGACTGCTCCTGCTGGAGGATATGGAACCTATGAGTACAGATTAAACTCTGGAGCTTGGCAAGATAACGGGAACTTCTCCGCTCTGGCTAATGCTACTTATAGCGTGCAGATTCGTGATGCAGCAAATATTGCTTGTGTAATTGTATTGGGAGATCAAATCATCACCCAACCTGCTGCCTTAACAGCCACTGTTGCTAAAACAGATGTGACTTGTAATGGTGCTAATGATGGAACCATTACAGTGACTGCTCCTGCTGGAGGATATGGAACTTATGAATACAGATTAAACTCTGGAGCTTGGCAAGATAACGGGAACTTCTCCGCTCTGGCTAATGCTACTTATAGCGTGCAGATTCGTGATGCAGCAAATACTGCTTGTGTAATTGTATTGGGAGATCAAATCATCACCCAACCTGCTGGCCTAACAGCCAGTGTGGCTAAAACAAATGTGACTTGTAATGGTGCTAATGATGGAACTATTACAGTGACTGCTCCTGCTGGAGGATATGGAACCTATGAGTACAGATTAAACTCTGGAGCTTGGCAAGATAACGGGAACTTCTCCGCTCTGGCTAATGCTACTTATAGCGTGCAGATTCGTGATGCAGCAAATATTGCTTGTGTAATTGTATTGGGAGATCAAATCATCACCCAACCTGCTGCCTTAACAGCCGCTGTTGCTAAAACAGATGTGACTTGTAATGGTGCTAATGATGGAACTATTACAGTGACTGCTCCTGCTGGGGGGTATGGAACTTATGAGTACAGATTAAACTCTGGAGCTTGGCAAGATAACGGAAACTTCTCCGCTCTGGCTAATGCCACTTATAGCGTGCAAATTCGTGATGCAGCAAATACAGCTTGTGTAATTGTATTGGGAGATCAAATCATCACCCAACCTGCTGCCTTAACAGCCGCTGTTGCTAAAACAGATGTGACTTGTAATGGTGCTAATGATGGAACTATTACGGTGACTGCTCCTGCTGGGGGGTATGGAACTTATGAGTACAGATTAAACTCTGGAGCTTGGCAAGATAACGGGAACTTCTCCGCTCTGGCTAATGCAACTTATAGCGTGCAGATTCGTGATGCAGCAAATACTGCTTGTGTAATTGTATTGGGAGATCAAATCATCACTCAACCTGCTGCCTTAACAGCCACTGTTGCTAAAACAAATGTGACTTGTAATGGTGCTAATGATGGAACCATTACAGTGACTGCTCCTGCTGGAGGATATGGAACTTATGAATACAGATTAAACTCTGGAGCTTGGCAAGATAACGGGAACTTCTCCGCTCTGGCTAATGCTACTTATAGCGTGCAGATTCGTGACGCAGCAAACAACAGCTGTGTGATTACATTAGGCAATCAAGAAATCACCCAACCTGCTGCCTTAACAGCCACTGTTGCTAAAACAGATGTGACTTGTAATGGTGCTAATGATGGAACCATTACAGTGACTGCTCCTGCTGGGGGGTATGGAACTTATGAATACAGATTAAACTCTGGAGCTTGGCAAGATAACGGGAACTTCTCCGCTCTGGCTAATGCTACTTATAGCGTGCAGATTCGTGACGCAGCAAACAACAGCTGTGTGATTACATTAGGCAATCAAGAAATCACTCAACCTGCTGCCTTAACAGCCACTGTTGCTAAAACAGATGTGACTTGTAATGGTGCTAATGATGGAACTATTACGGTGACTGCTCCTGTTGGGGGGTATGGAACCTATGAGTACAGATTAAACTCTGGAGCTTGGCAAACTAGCGGTAGCTTTACGGCTCTTGCAAATGCAATTTATAGCGTGCAGATTCGTGACGCAGCAAACAACAGCTGTGTGATTACATTAGGCGATCAAGAAATCACTCAACCTGCTGCCTTAACAGCCACTGTTGCTTCACAATCCAATGTAAACTGTTTTGGTGCAACTACAGGTACTGCAACGGTTAGCGTAACGGGCGGAACAGCCGATTATACCTATTCTTGGAATACTAATCCGGTACAAACTACTCAGACAGCAACAGCATTAGCTGCCGGAACATATACCGTAAGGGTAACAGATAGCAAAGGTTGTTCTACTACAGCAAATGTGACAATTACTCAAGCTGCAGAAAATTCAATAGTACAAATAGAAAGCAATCCTATTTGTAATAATGATAACACATTAACTGTTGACTTAAAAACTTTATTACCTGAAGGTACTTCAATCAACGGAACCTGGATTGACGATAATACGGGAGCCTTACAAGGCAGCATTTTCACACCTCTAAACGTTCCAATTGGTGTCTATAATTTTAAATATACAATTGATAATGAAGGATGTCCTAAAAGTTTCATTATAAAAATAAGTGTTATTGATAATGATTGCGGAATTGTATTAGCTTGTGGAAATATAGTTGTTCATAATGCATTCTCTCCAAATGGAGATAATATCAACTCTAATTTTGTAATTGATAATATAGATGATACCGTTTGTTATCCTGAAAATACAGTTGAAATATACAATCGTTGGGGCGTATTAGTTTTTGAAACTAAAAACTATAACAATCAAACGAATAATTTTAACGGTACTTCTCGAGGTAGAACAACAATTAGTCAATCATCTGGTTTACCTACCGGAACCTATTTTTACATATTAAACTATACTTCTATTGGTTCACAAGATGAAATCATTACCAACAAGAAAGAAGGATATTTGTATCTCACTAGATAAAACTAACTCAAATCTAATTCCAGAGGCTTAAAAAAACCTCTGGTTTAAAAAAGAAACCAAATGAAGACAAGAATACTATTATTCAGTTTGATTTTTACAGGAATTGTAAGTTACGCACAACAAGATGCTCAATTTACACAATACATGTATAACACAATCAATGTCAATCCTGCCTATGCCGGATCGAGGGGAGCCATGAGTATATTCGCTTTACATCGTACGCAATGGGTCGGCTTAGACGGAGCACCAACTACCAATGCGATATCAATAAACACCCCTTTAAACGATAGTAGATTAGGATTAGGTGTATCAATCATAAACGATAAAATCGGCCCAACACATGAAAATACGCTATCAGCCGACTTATCATATACCATTCCAACTTCAGAAACAGTTAAGCTTTCATTTGGTATTAAGGCAACAGCTAATTTATTCGATTTAGACGTAAACAAATTAAACCCTGTCGATGATGACCCGAGTTTACATGACTTTAATAATAAATTTACACAAAATTTTGGTGCCGGTATCTACCTCCATTCTGACAAGGCTTATATTGGGTTTTCTGTTCCTAATTTCATCGAATCAAGCCGTTATGATGATAACGAAGTAGCTATTTTCAAAGAAAGAATAAATTATTATTTAATAGCTGGTTATGTATACAATATCAACAGTAGTATCAAATTTAAACCTGCCATAATGACCAAAATGGTTAAGGGAGCTCCCCTTCAAACAGACATTTCAGGAAATTTTATGTTTAATGATAAATTTATGTTAGGAGTTGCCTATCGATGGAGTGCTGCTCTGAGTGCAATGGCTGGATTCCAAGTATCTGATGGCTTGTATATTGGTTATGCCTATGATCATGAAACTACAAAACTAAACAACTACAATTCAGGCTCTCATGAAGTTTTTATACGCTATGAAATATTCAAAAAAATCGATAAAATCACAACTCCAAGATTCTTCTAAAAATATTTATTATGAAAAAAAATATACTTCTTTACATAGCAATAGTCAGCATTTTTTCATTTAACATTTATTCCCAAAAAGCGAAAGTAATTGCTGCCGACAAAAAATATGAAAAGTATGCTTATATAGATGCCATAAAAACCTATGAAAAGGTTGCCGAAAAAGGATACAAATCAGCAGATATATTTGAAAAACTTGGAAATTCTTACTATTTCAACGGAGAATTAGACAAAGCGGCTAAATGGTATGGTGAATTATTTGCCATGACTACTGATCTAGAACCTGTTTATTATTATCGCTACTCCCAATCATTACGCTCTATAGGGGAAAACGCTAAAGCAGATCAAATTTTAGACAAATTCAATCAAATAGCAGCAAACGATAGCAGAGGAACTCTTTTCAAAAAAAACAGAAACTATTTAGATGAAATTAAGGCAAATTCAGGAAGGTACCAAATAGAAAATGCGGGAATCAACTCTAAATATTCTGATTATGGAACAGCCATTTATTCAAACAAAATTGTATTCACTTCCGCTAGAGATACCGGTAGTCTTGGACAAAGAAAACATGCATGGACCAATCAACACTTCACCAACTTGTATAGTGCTGATTTAGGAGATAACATGACACCCAACTCACCAAAAAAGTTCGATAAACATATCAACTCCAGATTTAATGAAGCCACTCCTACTTTTACAAAAGATGGAAAGACCGTGTATTTTACCCGAAATAATTACATCGATGGCAAAAAAGGAAAGGATGCAAATAAAATTACTTTAATAAAAATATACAAAGCTACTCTGGAAAATGAAAAATGGATAAATATCTCCGAACTTCCTTTTAACAGCGATAATTATAGTACAGCACATCCAGCTTTGAGTCCAGACGAAAAAATCTTGTATTTTTCATCAGATATGCCCGGTACATCAGGACAATCCGATATATTTAAAGTGCAAATTAACGAAGACGGAACCTTCGGTACTCCTGAAAACTTAGGCAATACAATTAATACCGAAGGCAGAGAAACCTTCCCTTTTGTCACTGATGAAAATGAAATTTATTTTGCTTCAGATGGACATCCCGGTCTCGGAGGGTTGGATGTTTTTGTATCTAAAATGAATTCAAACAGCGCTTTTGGTGAGGTACAAAATGTTGGAACTGATGTTAATTCTCCAATGGATGATTTTGCTTATTTAATTGACACAAAGTCAAGAAGAGGTTTTTTTAGTTCCAATAGAGCCGGCGGACAAGGATTTGATGATATTTATAAATTCTTAGAAACCAGAAGACTTGTTTGTGAACAACTACTCTATGGTGAAATAACGGACTTAGCAACGGCCGAAATCTTATCTGACGCTAAAATTAGTTTGTATGACAGCCGTTTTAATCTAATTAAAAACACTGTTTCCGATGAAAAAGGGAATTATTCTTTTGCTGTAGAATGTGGCGAAACCTATAATGTTAGAGCTGAGAAAACGGATTATACAACCAAAGAACAAAAAATAACAATTGCTAAAGACAATGGAAAAACACATTTACCTATTGCTTTAGAAAAAGCGCAATGTAAAGTGGCTGTAGGTGATGATTTAGGTAAATGTTTTGGTATAAAAATGATTTATTTCGATTTTGATAAATCAGATATCAGAGTGGAAGCAGCAATTGATTTAGAAAAAATATTAGATGTAATGAACCAATATCCTAATATGAAGCTAGACATACGTTCACATACTGATAGCCGAGGAACATTTAAATACAACGAAGCTTTATCTGACAGAAGAGCCAAATCAACTATTAAATGGTTAATAAAAAACGGAGTTAATAAAAACAGATTAATCGGTAAAGGTTATGGCGAAAACCAACTCGTAAATAAATGTGCTGATGGAGTAGAATGCACCGAAGAAGAACATCAACTCAACAGACGAAGTGAATTTATTATAACTGAATTATAATTTAAAAACCCGAGCTTGTTTTCAAACAAGCTCGGGTTTTTTATAAAAAGTTAAATTATATTTTGACAAAAATATTCGTGTAATATTTTTTTCCTGTCTCTGGATTTTCTTTTATTGCAATACCAAAATGAGTGAAATTTCCAACTATATTCTCCTTGTGTCCGGGACTTTCTAACCAAGCAACTAAAACGGATTGAGGCGTATCATAATTACGTGCAACATTTTCGGCTACTGTTTTGGCTCCTAAGGTTTTCATTATATTTTCCGAACGGGCCACAAAGCCATCATGACTTATAGCATTATTAATTATCATATAATTATCATGTTCTTCGGATTTAGAAGAAAGGTGATTGATTATTTCGAGGCGATTTAATCCAACACTAACCCGGTAATTGTTTATCAAATTCATGGTTTCTAATTCAGAAGCATTATAAGTGTAATTTAAAACGATTTCAGATTTGGTTTCTGTATCTTTTCCTCCAGAGGACATATCAGAAGAACAAGAGATTAATATAAATACGGCTATAGCAAGCAATATTTTAGGTAGTAAATACAATTTCATATGGCAATCGAGAAAATTTTTTGGTGTTTAAAATCTTTTATTTTTATTTCAAACTTACATGCTTCTCCATTTAAAAGCCAAATAATATCGACCAACTACGTTTTTTTAACTATTAGATATTATTTTTCGCACTATTGTTAAAAATAAAAGCAATCAATTAATCAGAAAAAACGCTTAAAACAAACCCACATAAATGACTGTTTTACAATTAAATACCAACTTAGATTTTTACAAAAATATTGGTGTAATATTTTCTACCATTTTCCGGATCTGCTTTTATTCCAATCCCAAAATGAGTGAAATTTCCAAGAATATTTTCTTTATGCCCTGGACTATTTAACCACGCTTCTAAAGCTTTCTGAGGAGTATTATAGTTGTATGCTATATTCTCAGCTACATTTTTGGCTCCCAAAAGTTTCATTATATTTCCTGAGCGAGCCAAAAAATCATTATGATTTACTACTTTATTAGTTATCATATAATTATTATGTTCATCAGATTTATATGAGACATGATTGATTTTTTCCAAAGGATTCAAGCCAACGCTAACGCGATAATCATTTATCAAATCCATCGCTTCCAATTCAGTTGTATTATAATCATAATTCTCTACGACATGTAAATTAGCTGTATCCATAGTTACTTCGGGAGAGCAGGAATTCAATGTACATATTACTACTAAAAGTAATACTGCACGAAGTAAATTTGTTTTCATAAAATAGCAGTTTAAGTTTAAAGTAGATTGTGGGGCAAACTTCTTTAATGTGTTTTATCTTGTTGACTAAATTTACACATTTAAACGTTAAAAAGCCAAATATTATCGACGAAATACATCTTTTTATTTTTTACGTATTTATTTTCCTACTTTTAAAAAACAAATAATTTTGTATAGAAGCTAATTTTGAAAGGTATATTACCCAAACGATAAAAAAATTTAAAGATGACCTAAGTAAGCCATCAACATCGCAATAAAAAATGAAGTGAATTGTAACAAACTAGTAGCAAGAAAATTTTAAGTTAAACTCACTCGCAAACAAATGTTCTGCCAATCATGTAGTAAACTGAAAAAGGGGATAAATCAAACAGCTGCAATAAATTTTACAATAATACTTTGTAATAATAAAAAAGAGGCTGTGATTTGGGGGAAACAGCCTCTAATTACAAAATAAAAAAACTAACTTATATTTTTGCAAAAATGTTAGTATAGTATTTTTTACCACTTTCCGGATCTTCTTTTATTGCAATCCCAAAATGAGTAAAATTTCCAAGAATATTCTCTTTATGTCCCGGACTATTCAACCAAGCATTTAAAGCTCCTTGTGGAGTACTAAAATTAAATGCTATGTTTTCAGCTACCGTTTTGGCACCCAAAAGCTTTATTATGTTTTCTGAGCGAGCTACAAAATCATTATGATTGACTACTTTGTTCGCAATCATATAATTGTCATGTTCCTCGGATTTAAATGAAATATGGTTGATTTTCTCCAACCTATTTAATCCAACACTAACTCTATACTCATTTATCAAATTCATTGCTTCCAATTCCGTAGCACTATAATCGTATTTTTCGACAACTTTTAATTTAATATCTACCGTAGTTGCTTCAGAAGCATCAGAAGAACAGGAATTCAATGTACATAACACCACAAAAAGCAATACTGCACTAAGTAAATTTGTTTTCATAAAATAGTAGTTTAAGTTTAAAGTAGATTGTAGGGCAAACTCCTTTAAGAATATTATATTTTGTCATTTAATTCTATTTAAAACTACATATTTTACCGCTGAACTGCCAAAAAAAATCGACAAACTACACAATATCAACAAATAACTAAGTATATATCTTACATTATAGACAAATAAATTATTCCCTTAATTAGTAATCTTTGTAATCAAAACTTACTGAATTTCATCACTTTGACTAAAAACGAATATCAGAATGAAATATTTAGCAATAAACTATTATATCAAGTAATAGGCAGAAGAATTCTTTAATAACTGTAAAAATAAAGGCTGTCCTCCTGAAGAAAGACAGCCTTTAAATTCTAATAGGATAAACTAAACTTATCTTTTACAAAAGCATTAGTTTAGTATTGTGTTTTTTCCTGTTGTTAAGGAGAGAGACGTTCTATTTTCCAAGCATAATTTTCTTGGCTTGTATATCTAATTCTATCATGTAAACGATTGGCTCTTCCTTGCCAAAATTCGACTTCAAAAGGAACAACTAAATAGCCGCCCCAATGTTCTGGTCTTGGAATAACCATACTTTCGAATTCATTTTCCAGTTTCTTTAAATTTTCCTCTAAAAATGAACGAGATGGAACAACCTCACTCTGGTTTGAAACTATAGCTCCTAATTTGCTTCCTTCAGGTCTTGAATCAAAGTAATTATCCGAGATAATTTCGGTCGTTTTTTGTGCAATTCCCTTGATGATAACCTGACGTTCCATATTATGCCAAAAAAAAGAAAGACATACATTAGGATTATTCGCAATTGCCTTCCCTTTTTCAGAATTATAATTGGTGTAAAAAATAAAGCCCTCTTCTGTGAATTTTTTCAATAAAACAACCCTAGACTTTGGAAAGCCGTCCAAGCCAATCGTAGCTACTGTCATTGCATTCACTTCTTCATTTCCGCCAAAATCTTCTACTTCATGAAACCATCTATTGAAAAGGTTTATTGGATCTTCAGGAATATTAGTCTCTAATAATTCGCTTTTCTCATAGGATTTTCTATAATTACTTAAATCTTGCATCTCTATTTATTTAAGGATTATTTGGTTTTTTAAATTTACTGATTTTAAAGTTTCGAGAAATTCAAATATCTCTTTTTAAGGAATTTTTATTTAAGTTTAATTAAAACTCAAAATTTTTCCCGTCATCTGCCAAAAGCACTTCGGGAAAAATGGTCTCGGCTTCCTCTTTAAAAAGTTTTATGTTTTCGTATCGGGTTGAATAATGCCCTAGAACCAATTGTTTTACATTGGCTTTCAAAGCAATCGTCGCCGCTTCTTTTGCTGTAGAATGCATTGTTTTGGCGGCTAAAGCTTCTTCTGTTTCTAAAAAAGTAGCTTCGTGATATAAAACATCAACTCCTTTTATTACAGGGATTATATTCTCATCATAGGCCGTATCAGAACAAAAAGCATAACTTTTTGGAGCTACCGGATCAAAAGTCAGTTCCTCATTTTTGATAATTCTACCGTCATCTAAAACGATGTCTTTTCCGTTTTTGATGTTTTGATAATAACATTTATCGATATCGTAATTTTGAACAGCCTCTAGATTAAGTTTCCTTTTATCTATTTTTTCCTGAAACAAAAAACCATTGGTATAAATACGATGTTTCAAAGGGATTGTTTTTACGACAACTTTATCGTCTTCAAAAACAATTTCACTTTCCTTTGATTCTAATTCATGGAAATACAAACCATAATTAGTCCATGAATTGGCTAATCGCAATTGTAATTTTATAATTTCTTTGATACCTTTTGGTCCGTGGATATGTAAATCTGTAGTTCGATTCAATAAAGTAAAAGTAGATATCAAACCTATCAATCCAAAAAAATGGTCACCATGCAAATGGGAAATAAAAATATGGTTTATTTTAGAAAAACTTATTTTGTTTTTACGAAGTTGCACTTGAGTTCCCTCTCCACAATCAATAAGAAACAATCTGTTTTTTATTTCTAAAATCTGAGAAGTGGGATTAGTAAAAGTACGTGGCGTTGCTGCATAGCAACCAAGTATAGTTAGTTTCAATTTTTTATATATTCGGTTACTTGTTTAAGCGGTTGATCGGTTTTTGTATATTGGACGAAATCAATTAAACGGAAAAACAAAAACCGTATGTATCAATTTAAAAACCCAAATCTCTTTCAATCTCTTCCATTTCAATGATATCATGTGCTTCCAATAAAGAAGGAACGACGGTCAGGGAAACAGGAATTGCGTTATAATCAAAATCAGAAATCACTATTACAAATGATTTTTTTGATTTTTTATGCTGTTTTGATAAAGGCATAAACGACTTAACATCGGTTAGGGTTAAATCATTATGAGAAAGAAGATCTATAATTAAATTGTCTTTTTCGAATGTTTTATATTGATCTGTTACCTTCGTCAAAAAAGAAGTAATATCACCTTGAGTATCTTTGATTGTAATGGTATGTCCTTTTTGATCTACTTTCATTGTATGTGTTTTATCAAAATTATACAGTGTTGTTAGTTTTGCTTTTACTTTAAAATTACTGAATTTTAGATGCCAAAAGATAGATTACCGCCATTCTGATAGCTACACCATTTTCTACTTGGTTCAAAATTACCGATTGATTAGAATCGGCCACTTCAGATGTTATTTCCACTCCTCTGTTAATTGGACCTGGATGCATAATTACAATCTCTTTGCTTAGAGAATCTAATAGCGGTTTATCCACACCATATTGTTGCGCATATTCTCTTGTTGATGGAAAGAAATTTACATCCATTCTCTCATTTTGAACCCTTAACATATTAGCAACATCACACCATTCCAATGCTTTTCGCAAATTAGGTTCAACTGTTACTCCAAGTGATTCAATGTGTTTTGGTATTAATGTTTTCGGTCCGCAAACTTTAACTTCTGCTCCCTGCATTTGTAACGCATAAATATTGGATAAGGCCACTCTGGAATGCAATATATCCCCAACAATCACCACTTTCTTCCCTCCTACATCACCTAGTTTTTCTCTTATCGAATAACTGTCTAATAAAGCTTGAGTAGGGTGTTCATGTGCTCCGTCACCAGCGTTTACAATACTTGCTTTTACATTTTTGGATAGAAAATAAGCCGCTCCGGGATTAGAGTGGCGCATTACTACCATGTCTACCTTCATAGAAAGTATATTGTTTACAGTATCTATCAGCGTTTCTCCTTTTTTTACCGAAGATTGTGCTGCCGAAAAACTAATAACATCCGCGGATAATCTTTTTTGGGCTAATTCAAAAGAAAGTTTAGTACGGGTACTATTTTCAAAAAATATGTTCGCAATGGTAATATCTCGTAACGAAGGCACTTTCTTTATTGGTCGATTGATGACTTCTTTAAAATGATCGGCGGTTTCAAAAATAAGGTCAATATCTTTCTTGTTGATGTATTTTATACCTAATAAATGATTTACACTCAGTTCGCTCATCTTTATTTATTGATTATTATTAATTAAAAAAACACCATCTTCTCCTTCATTTTCTTTCCAATTTACCTTCACTTTTTCGTCATTTATTGCATCTACCTGTCTTCCTCTATAGTCAGGCTGAATCGGCAAATTACGACTAAAACGTCTGTCAATCAAAACCAGCAATTCTATTTCAGAAGGTCTTCCAAAGGATTGAATGGCCGTTAAGGCAGCACGAATGCTTCGACCGGTATACAAAACATCGTCTATAAAAATGACTTTTTTGTTTTCGACTATAAAATCAATTTTGGTTTTATTGGCTTCCAATGGTTTATCGGTTCTACGAAAATCATCTCTAAAGAACGTGATATCAAGGTAGCCCAATTTAATTTCAGGTGTATTGTATTCTTTTTCCAATATCTCTTTTAGTCGTTCTGCCAGAAAAGTTCCTCTAGGCTGTATTCCAACCAAAATAGTATCCGAAAAATCAAGGTGTTTTTCAATTAACTGACAAGCCAAACGATGTAGAATGATATTGACTTCTTTGAAATTGAGCAATACTTTTTGAGTCATAGTAAAGATTGGGTTTGGTGTTGCAAATATACAAATTCCGATTTATGATTTTATATTTATAAAGCGAGAAAATAAAGTCATTTTCATTTTCTGGATAATATTGATTTTCTCAAACTGTTTAAATTTAAAACCAAGGTATAAAAAAGCCCCAAGAAAAACTCAGGGCAATATAAAATTATCTATTTAACAAATTAAGAATACATTTTAGTTCTTAATTCCTGAACTTTTTCATCATCAAGATATTCATCAAAAGTCATATAGCGATCAATAACACCATTTGGAGTTAATTCAACCACACGATTACCAACAGTTTGTGCAAACTCGTGGTCATGAGTTGTAAATATCACAGATCCTTTAAAATTTTTCAATGAATTATTGAAAGCTGTGATCGATTCCAAATCCAAGTGATTTGTTGGCTCATCAAGCATTAATATATTGGCGCGTTCCATCATCATTCGAGACAACATACAACGTACTTTTTCTCCTCCTGAAAGCACTCGACTTGTTTTTAAGGCTTCTTCACCAGAGAAAATCATTTTCCCTAAGAATCCTCTAATAAATACTTCGTCACGCTCTTCTTCTGTTTTTGCATATTGACGTAACCAATCTACCAAAGACAAATCATTTTCAAAGAAAGAATGATTTTCAGCTGGTAAATATGCTTGATTAGTTGTAATTCCCCAATCAAAAGTTCCAGAATCTGCTTTTTGATTTCCATTCAAAATTTCATAGAAAGCACTTGTAGCACGAGAATCTTTAGAGAAAAGAACAATTTTATCGCCTTTTGCCATATTCAAATGAACATCTTTAAACAAAAGCTCTCCATCTACCGAAGCACTTAAGTTTTCTACATTCAAAATTTGATCTCCCGCTTCACGGTCTTGGTCAAAAATAATCGCAGGATAACGACGGCTTGAAGGTTTGATTTCAGAAATATTCAATTTAGAAATCATCTTTTTACGAGAAGTAGCTTGTTTAGACTTCGCTACATTCGCAGAAAAACGACGAATAAATTCTTCCAATTCCTGTTTCTTTTCTTCCGCTTTCTTGTTTTGTTGCGCTCTTTGTTTCGCCGCTAACTGACTAGATTCGTACCAAAAAGTATAGTTTCCTGAATAATGGTTAATTTTAGAAAAATCAATATCCGATATATGAGTACAAACTGCATCCAAAAAGTGACGGTCATGCGATACAACAATTACAGTATTTTCATAGTTTGCCAAGAAGTTTTCTAACCAAGCAATGGTTTCAAAATCCAAGTCATTGGTAGGCTCATCCATAATCAACATATCTGGATTTCCAAAAAGTGCTTGCGCCAAAAGTACACGTACTTTAATTTTTCCTTCCAAATCTCCCATTAAAGTATAATGGTGCTCTTCGTTGATTCCTAAATTCGACAACATCGATGCAGCGTCTGAATCAGCATTCCAACCGTTCATTTCTTCAAATTGCACTTGCAACTCTCCAATTCTGTCCGCATTTTTATCGTTATAGTCTAAATAAAGCTCATCCATTTCTTTCTTAACAGCATATAGGACTTTATTCCCCATCAAAACAGTTTCTAGAACAGTATGCTCATCAAACATGTTGTGATTTTGGTTTAAAACCGACATACGTTTACCAGGTTCCAAATGTATGTGTCCCGAAGTAGGATCCATATCACCTGAAATGATTTTAAGAAAAGTAGATTTTCCAGCACCGTTTGCACCGATGACTCCATAGATATTACCGTGTGTAAAGGTGGTATTTACTTCGTCGAATAAAATTCGCTTGCCAAACTGAACTGATAAATTATTAACTGTTAACATGAATATTTTTTATAAAATTTCTGCAAAAATACAAAAAAAATACCGATTTTTTATCCAAAAAAAAACCTGATAAAAACTATCCCGTTTTGGAAGGTTAAAGCTTCTTTTATATCAAAGAAACAAGCTTAATTGGCAGTTTTTAATTGATATATCGCATCTAGCAATCCATCTCTTGGGCTATCCAGCACAAGCTCCCAAAACATAATTCCTCCTAGTTTCTTTTTTATTACATAGTTTGTTTTTTCTTTTACCGAAGGAATATCATCACCTGTTGCAAATAATTTTTCTTTTTCATTGTACCAATATGCCGCTTTTGCTTTTTTATCCCAATAGTAATTCCATCCTTTCTCTTTGGTAAAAGTAGTGGCGTAATCTTTAAAATTGACTCCGCTATTATGCACACCAGATTGGTACAAGCCATTATTTACATTAGCAACATCTTTCCAAACTCGGGTATAAAACGCCGCTCCGATGACTAGTTTTTTAGCAGGTATTCCTAGTTTTAATAAATATTCTACCGCGCGATCCGTTGATTCTTCGGTGGCATTGGTGCTAAATATTGGCGTATGGTGTCCCGTAACTTTTGAGTATCCGTTTACCAAATCGTAGCTCATAATGTTCACACGATCAACCAAAGGCATAATTTTTTTCCATTCTACAGATTCATCCAAAAATTTCTGAAATCCGCCAGCAGCAAAACTAAGTTCATTTTTGCGTCCTAAAACCTTACGCAAAATCACTATCAACTCAGTAAAATTTTTCTTGTCGGCTGGCTGATACAAATGTCCCGGATGCCCTTCGATTGTTGGATATTCCCAGTCTAAATCGATTCCGTCAGTTTTAAAATAACGATTCACTTCCCTTACTGATTCTGCAAAAAGTACTCGTCCTTCTGCTGTCGAAAAAGCTTCCGAACAAGGAGCACAACCTCCCCATCCTCCTAGAGACAACATTACTTTTAGTTTTGGTTTTTTATTTTTAAGAGAAACCAAATGTTGGATTGCAAGCGAATCTTGAGCATTATCAACTGTTAATTTTCCTTCTTTTAAATGACAGAAACTATAGATAATATGAGTGAGTTTATTCACTTCATATTCATCTATTTTTTTGTCATCACCTGTATAATAAGCAATAACTGATAAATCTTTTTGTCCTTGGGCAAACGAAAACAAGGGCGCTACAGATAATAAAAAGAGTAATTTTAAATACTTCATATTAAAAACATTTAGGTTCGTTTATACTTGTAAAAATAGGCAATCACAAATTAAAATTATAGAAAAAAACCTGGTGAAAAATCACCAGGTTTTAATACTAGTTTCTTAAAAAAGAAATTAATATTTACTAAAATAAAATAATTAAAACATAAATAACCAAACTAAATTCAAACAATTCCACTTTATTTTCAGCTTATTAAGCTCCTATTAATTTTTTCAAACTTGTGTAAACTGCCAATTCTACATCAGCATGATCTTTAGAATTACATTGCTCCAGCAAATCATGCAATAAAGAAACATTAAGAGATTGTTTATTTTCCATAACCAACAAAAGCTGCTGCGATAAGTCGCTTAAACTTTTTGATAAAGGTAAAATAGGATGAACAAGCGGCGCATTCAAACTTAAATGAACTAAATCATTATTTGTTGCAATCCACTTTTTCAAGAAACTGCTCACCAAAAGCTGATTTTCAGGATTTTTGTTCTTCAAATAGCGATCTACGGCAGTATCAAAATCAAAAGCATCAAAAGCGTCAGGCGTACAGGCATCGGCAAATAAAGTAAATGGAGAATACATCTGATATTCGGTTCCTCCGGCATTTCGCTTATAGATTTTAAGCGGTTCGCAAACATTCGAGAAATCTTCCAGCGCTTTTATTCCCTGATTATTACTGATATTTCTTAAAATAACATCTTTGTTTCTTAAATGTGTAATTCCGAGTTCTTCCAATCGGAATGAAATGGTTTTCATCCTTTTGTGCAAACTATTCAAGTCTACAACATCTTGATTTGACCATAATCTTTCGGCAATTGCTGCTGTTCTTGGCCAAATTCTAGAATCCAGCGTTAAAGGGGTTACAAGTTCGCTCCACATCGTTGCTTCGCCTCCTAATATTCTGGCTTTCTCTTCAACGGTAAGATTACTTCCTTTCGGAATTGGATCATTCAAATAATGCTTATCTACACCTTGCACCAAATCAATATAATAACCATTCGACAAAACAGTTTTATAACCATTCTTTGCCGCATTAGCAAGCGATTGTCCTACAGGAACACCTTCATTTGGTCCTTTCCAGGAATGAATTATGGCATTTTTAGACATATCTTTTGTCATAATCTCTTCCCATCCCATCAATTGTTTCCCGTGTTTTTTTAGCATCGGAATTAACTGCATCGTAAAATAAGTCTGAAGATCATGATTTGTAACTAACTTGTTTTTCTTTTTAAATTCCTGAATTTTAGGGTTCGAATCCCAATCTTTTCCTTCATTTTCATCTCCGCCAATATGAAAGTAGGCGCCCGGAAATAAAGGACAAACCTCATCAAAAATTTCACTTAATAATTGATACGTTTTAGGATTCGATGGATCCAAAGTTGGATTAAAAATACCCGCATTTCGTTCGATTCCATAACTCGCCAAAGCTGTTGACTGCATGTTCTTCTCTGAAGTTCCGTTAGAAAAAGGAATCATTTTACTGCCAATTTCAGGATAAGCCGTTAATATGGCAGAAGCATGTCCGGGTACATCAATTTCCGGAACAACCAGAATCCCTCTTTCATCGGCATATTTTACAACACTTTTGATTTCCTCTTGAGTATAAAAGAAGCCATCCGAAGCCAGGCTGGTTAATTTTGGATGTTTTTTCACCTGAATTCTCCAACCTTGATCATCTGTCAAATGCCAATGAAAAACATTCATTTTTACAGCTGCCATGGCATCTAGATTTCTCTTGATCACGTCTACTGGCTGAAAATGTCTTGCCACATCAATCATTACTCCTCGCCAAGTAAACCTTGGCAAATCTGTAACTGTAGCTGACGGAAAATAATACGATGTGCTATTATTTTGCAACATTTGCAATAAAGTTTCCAGAGCGTGTAGCGCTCCAAGATCCGTCGTAGCATTAATCATTATTTTATTGGGCTGAATATCTAACTGATAACTTTCGTCTTCATACAATCCTATTTTACCATTTTGAGCACAATTTATTTGTAATTCGGCTACTGGCGATTCGTTCACTTTAGTTATAAAACCTTGTGTCAAGAACAAACCAGTTCTTCCGTCTAATCTTCTTAAAAAATTTGTAGTTCCTACAAAAATTCTAGGATTTGGATTCCCGGTAATATTTACTTTAAAATTTTTAGTTAGGGGAAAAATACCTTCCTTCAAATTTATATTCTGAGGCCATGGCATAAGATCTAATTGCTCTTTTTTTATTTGCGCATTAGAAACAAAAGCCACAAATAATAGGGTTAAAAGGTATTTCATATTAATAACTAATTTTTAATATTGTTTTTAATAATCAAAGCGTTTAAAAGCTTCAATTGCTTCGTATTCGGCCAGACCCAAATCATCATACAGTTTTGCCGTATTTTTATTTCGATCTTCAGCTCTTACCCAAAATTCTCTAGAATCGTTTCCTTGAAACATTACTCTGTCTTTTTGAGATTGATGATATAAAATAGCGTGTCTTTTCAATAAAACCTCATCGGGACTTAAAGGAACAGCCATATCGATCTCGTGCAAATCCCATTCATGCCAAGCACCACGGTACAACCACAACCAACAATCGTTCATGTAGGGTTCCGGCTTCAATTGTTTCAGCGCGGCAAAAATCGCGTTCAAACAAACCTCATGAGTTCCATGTGGATCAGCAAGATCGCCTGCCGCAAAAACCTGATGTGGCTTTATTTTGGCAATAATAGCAGCTACGATAGCGATGTCTTCTTTTCCTAATGGATTTTTCTTTATTTGTCCGGTTTCATAAAAAGGAAGATCTAAAAAATGGGTATTTTCATCTTTCAAACCAATATATCTTGTGGCAGCATAGGACTCCCTTCTTCTGATTAATCCTTTCAATTTTCTAACTTCAAGCGAATCAATTTGATTTTCTTTTTTGTTATTCAAAAAGTCAATAGTGGACTGAAAATTGATATTACATTTCTCATTTTCCATAAAATCATTACAAACTTCGGCAAATTTAAGTGCCTCATCATCTGTAACGGCAATGTTACCAGAAGTTTGATATACTACATGAACATCGTGTCCTTGTTTTATCAATTTTGAAAAAGTTCCCCCCATAGAAATCACATCATCGTCTGGATGCGGGCTAAAAAGGATAATTCTTTTCTTGGCAGGATTTGCTCTTTCCGGTCTGTGTGAATCATCAGTATTGGGTTTACCTCCCGGCCATCCGGTAATGGTATGCTGCAGCACATTGAACATATTAA
Organism: Flavobacterium sp. W1B; assembly: GCF_047344965.1. Taxonomy (NCBI): domain Bacteria; kingdom Pseudomonadati; phylum Bacteroidota; class Flavobacteriia; order Flavobacteriales; family Flavobacteriaceae; genus Flavobacterium; species Flavobacterium sp. W1B. The sequence continues at coordinate 2,489,141 of NZ_CP178845.1, read as the reverse complement.
TATTCAAATCATAAGCAGAACCTTCTTGAGCCAAAAGATCTGACATCCCGTTATTATTGTAATCTCTATCCGTTAATTTTAAAATAGATTGCTCGGTTTTCTGGCAAAGCCAAACGATAGCCTTGCTTTTCAATTCTGATGTCCAGATGCATTCGCCAACTAGCCAAGGTGTTTTGAATCGAGTCAATTCAGAGGCAGCGGATTGGTCCAAAACGAAAGTCGCATTCGTATGGTTTTGCAAGAAAGTCGCAGGAACATCTGAACTTATATCACCTTGAATGGTTCTCTTAATGATATCTGCTTTGTTTTGTCCCCAAGCCATCAATATAATCCTTTTGGATCTCAAGATGGTGGAAACTCCCATCGTAATCGCTCTTTTAGGAACGTTATCAATCCCATTAAAATCAGATGACGCATCCACTCTTGTGATATGATCCAGTGTTATTATTCGGGTTCCCGAATTAATATGAGAACCTGGCTCATTGAAACCTACGTGCCCCGTACGTCCAATACCTAATAACTGAAAATCTAAACCTCCCGAATTTCTAATGTTCATTTCATAGTCAACACAGTACTGATTCAACTCTTCTATTGCCACAGTTCCATCGGGAATATTAATATTTTCCGGTTTTATATCAATGTGATTGAAAAGATGCTGATGCATAAAATAATGGTAACTCTGATTATTCTCCTTAGTCATTGGATAATATTCATCCAAATTAAAAGTGATAACATTTTTAAAGCTAAGTCCTTCCTCTTTGTGCATACGTACTAATTCTTCGTACACTTTTATAGGGGAAGAACCGGTAGCTAAACCAAGAACACATGGTTTATTTTTTTCTTGTTTGAACCTAATTAATTGGGCAATTTCTTGGGCAACAATTATGGAAGCTTCAGTAGAATTTTTGAAGATTTCATTGTGAATTTTTTCAAATCTGGTATCTTCAAATTTTCCTGCGCTTTTATAGCTTATATCCGGTTTAATCTCTAAAGCATTTTTCATTTATTTCTTTTTAATCAATTGGCTAGATACTTACTGCAAAAAAATAAGATTAAAATCATTTTAACTATTCTTTAAATTTGCATTAAGTCTAATTTCGTTTTGTTTATAAATTTATTTGATTTTCAATAAGATAAAAGTACCTAAAACGATTTTTTTATGAAAATTAATTATACAAACTACTCAATATTTTATACAAACAACACGAATTAAACAATAACAGGTTATTTTAAAAAATCCTTTCTTTAAAGAGATCCTTACTTGATTACACAATAGAGCACCATTTAAAAAACAATATAAAAAATGGCATAAGCAACTGTCTACTTATGCCATTTAGATAATCAAATTAAATTTTTAAAAATTAGGTCCGGTAGTATCCCACCAAAGTCTTGTAGCTCCGTTATCTGGACCACCTAAAGCTTTTAGTCCGGAAGTAATGCCGGCTTTATTATTCTCAATTTCTGACTCTGAAAATCCTAATCTTCTAACTCCAAATTCAGTAGTAATAACTCCGTTACTATTATTATTCGTAATTCTGAATAGTTTAGGATATCCAGTTCTTCTAAATTCAGACCAAGCTTCTTGACCGTCAGGATAAGTAGCGATCCATTTTTGAGTAATGATTTTTTCTAAGTTAACCTCTTTCACAGCTCCCCATGCTACTGTAATCTTACTTACTGCTGGAGAATTATTGGCTGCATTAATAGGATCTACATAATTCTTAGGTAATTTTGTATTGTCAGCTATATAGGCATCTGCACCTGCAACTCCATTTTGTACAAAAGAAGCTTTAATTCCAGACTCATATAAGTCTTGAGCCGTACCCCCCATATTCCATCCTCTTAAAGCACCTTCAGCTCTTAGGAAATAAACTTCTGCGGTTGACATCCAAGTCATTTCGCCTGTTTTAGTTCTAGGACCTGTTTGTGAAAATTTAGAATAAGCTCCTTTTGGATATACAATACCTGCTCTTATCCCCTTAATTTCACCAGGAATAATTCCTGAAGTATTCCAGTATTTTGCCATACGGGGATCTCCATATCCACCCAAGATAGACTCCATATCAGCTCCCATAAACAAGCTCCCCCAACCATGACTCATTGCATCAATCACATTCAAATCTTTAGGGGATTTGATCCTCATTGCATCTGCGTCTGTCATAAAAACACCTATTGAATGGCTTACTGCTTTTTCTGCTTCCGCTTTTGCTAATGCAGGGGCAACTTTTACAATACGCATTGCCATTCTTAAACGTAATGAATTAGCATACTTAACCCATTGAGCATAATTCCCTTTATATAATGATAAATCAGTTTCATCAAATGCTGTTTTTTCACCAGCAGTATTTCTTTTTGTTAATTCAGCAACAGCAAAATCTAAATCTTTAAACATCTGATTGTAGATTTCTTCTTGAGAATCGTATGTAGCTAACCCTTGACCGAATTTTGAATATACCGCAGGTCCATACATATCAGTAGCTCTTTGCATTGCAGCAACTTTCAATATCAAAGACCATGAATAAAAATGATCAAATTTACCTTTTGCTTTTTGTTCAACCTTATAAAGATATGAGATAATGTCAACGTAGGTAATATTCCAAGCATTACTATTCCAATCCGTTCGTAAAGCATAATCGTGATTATTAGACGCTCCAAACATATTAGGAGTGATCATATAACCTGACCAACCATCAGCTTGTAAACTTTGCTGTGTTTGGTATTTCCAAGTAGGCTCACAAACATATAAATTATTAAAAGTTGATGAGAACAAAGATTTAATACTATTATAATCTTGATCCAATTGTGCTGTAGTAGCACCCTCTGGATTTGTGTTTATCTCTTCAAAATTATCAGTACAACTAAAAGCTGCTAGTAAAGAAAAGCATAATGCCGTTCTTTTTATTTTGTTTATTGTCATGATTGTAAAATTAGAATGTTAAGTTTAAATTAAGACCGATACTTCTTGTTGATGGCATTCCGAAAACATCAACACCTTGTAGACCTTCTCCTGTACTTAAAGCTACATTAGGATCAAATGGAGCGTCTTTATGAATAAAGAATAGATTTCTAGCTATCAAAGAAATACTTGCTGATTGTACTAATGGTAATTTATTTTTATTAAAAGTATATCCAATAGAAACCTCTCTTACACTAATATTAGTTGCATCATAAACATATTCTCCTGTTGCACCGTTTCTTCCAGCTACCCCATTATAATACAACTCAGCATCCATTGATGTAACAGCCGAACCATTTGCTTTAGAAACTCCATTTATTTTCTTCCCTCCTGCATTTCTAGCGTCACCAGTAGCTTTAGAAACTCCGTTAAAGTCATTGATCGCTTCTGTTAAACTCAAAACTTCACCCCCAAAACGTCCATCAATTAAGATATTTGCTGTAAAAGCTCCAAATCTGAATGTATTAGAGAAACCTAACATAAAATCAGGGTTTGCGTTACCAACTTCTTCCCAACCTGTTCTTTCAATCACACCTTTATCTCCAACAATTATTCTACCTTGATCATCTTTTTTCAAGTTTATACCTTCAATTACACCAAATGGTCTTCCTTCAATTAATGAATATCTGTAATTATTAGATCCTGGATCAGTAACAACAATTCTTCCTTCTGGATTTTCCGCTGGAATATCGTTTACCCTACTCTTATTTTGAGAATAGTTAACTCTTGATTCCCAATTGATTTTTTCTCCTTTAACAATATCTGTAAATAATACAACCTCAAAACCTTTGTTAGAAATACTTCCTGCATTTATTGCATAGAATGTGTATCCATTTTCATTTGTTGATTCAGCAGCAACTTGCATATATTGATTCTTAGTTTTAGAATCATAGTAAGAAAATTCAAAGCCTAATCTGTTATTAAACATCCTCCATTCCATACCTAATTCAAGTTCTGATTTTAATTCTGGCTTCAAAGTTGTGCCAGGTCTTGGTCCTACTGGAGGATTAATAACTTCTCCTCCTACAATTGAAGATGTTGGGCTAGTAATATAAGCAGCAATATCATTACCCACTTGTGCGTAAGTAGCACGAACTTTTCCAAAATTAACAAAATTCGGCATTGCAGTCATTTCACTAACAATTGCTGACAAACCTAAAGATGGATAAAAGAAACTTGCATCATTAGTATTAACCAATGTTGAAGACCAGTCGTTTCTTCCTGCAACATCTAAATATAAATAGTTTTTATAGCCAAAAGTAGTTGTAGCAAATACCGATTGCACTTCTCTTTCGTAAGCAGATTGTACATTACCATTGTTGCTTAAAAAATTACCTAAAGTAAAGATATTAGCATTTTTCAATCCTCCACCAATACCAGAATCAAGAATTACACCTCTCGATTTTCCATTATTAATGCTTGTACCGATAGTTGCATCAAAAGAGAAATCTTGAGATAAATTTGTATTAATCAAACCTATTAAATCCGCATAATTTTGGGTAGCTATAGTTGTAACATCAATCAACCTACCTTTTGGATGCACAAGAGATGTTGCAGAAGTTGCATGCATTTCTTTTTGAAAATTACTTTCACTTCTATTGTAACTATATCTTGAAGTCAAACGAAACCAATCAGTTACTTTATATTCCAAAGCAATAGCACCGTTGAAGAAATTATTGGTATCCACCGATTTTTGCTTATTGATTTGCCAATATGGATTTTCATTATTTTCACTAACATTGGCAAAACCAGGGTAATTTTGCGCCATCCAGTTTTTTGATGCGTCAAAAACTTCATAATTTTTTAAATCTGCAAAACTAAAAGCCCTTGGATGAGAATAAGCTCCTGCAACTGGATTAAAATACAAACCATTTACAGGTCTGTTATTGATTTTCTGACCAGCATAGTTACCTGTAACCGCAACATTAAGTCTATCATTAAAAAATTTGGATGTTTGACGGATTCCGAAGTTATTTTTCTTCAAATGATTTCCAGGAATAATTCCATTAGCATCAGTATTTGCATAAGTCAAACTAGTTGAATTTCCTTCTGTAGCCTTTGAAAAAGACATTGAAGTAATTTGTGTATTTCCAACATTAAAGAAACCTTTTACATCATCTTCTACTTTTTGTTTTGCACCCCAAGTTCTATCATTAGCGACTGCTGATGTATAATCTGATTGAAATTTAGGTAAATAAGCAGCAGATTCAAAAGTAGATACTGAGTTTACATTAAATGTTTCAACACCGGTCTTTACTTTTTTAGATGTTAACATAATAACACCATTTGCTCCTTGACTACCATACAATACTGAAGCAGCCGCTCCTTTAAGAACAGTCATTCCTTCATAATCATCCGGATTTATTAAGGAAACAACATCTCCACCATCTCTATTTCCACCAGCTAAATCTCCAAAAGTACCATTTGGCTGACCTCCATTAGCGTTTGATAATGGTATACCGTCAATAACATATAAAGGTTGATTGTTTGTAAAAGAAGAATTACCACGAATAACCACTTTTGTAGATCCACCAGTTCCTGAAGAACTTTTTGTAACAGCAACACCAGCAATCTTACCCGCAACTGTGTTAATAATGTTAGGGTCTTTTACACGCACCAACTCTTCTCCTTTTAATTCTTGAGTAGAATAAGTCAATGACTTCCTAGCTTTAGTGATTCCAAGAGAAGTAACCACAACTTCAGAGAGAGCATTTCCGTCAGCTTCTTTCAATCGTACTTTAATGTTTTCATCTCCAACAATAACATTCTGAGTATCGAAACCCATATAAGAAACTACTAAAGTTTTTCCTTTTTGTACTTCAATAGAGAAGTTACCGTCAAAATCGGTAGTAGTTCCCTTTTTTTCACCTTGTACATTAATGTTAGCTCCAGGTAAGGGTGAACCGAATGCATCGGTTACCGTTCCCTTGACAGTTTTCACTTGAGCCAGCGAAACCTGTGCAGTGAAAATAATCATAAAGATTAAGATAATTTTTTTCATTTTAAATGATTTTTTTGTTAGTTATAATGTAAATCTATTTGTTAAAACATTCTTAAAAAAAAAAATTATACTAACAACATCAAATTCGACATTAACCACTCGTTTCTATAAACGATGTGCATATTGCGGCGAAATTAAGCCTAAAAAAAAATTAAATATTAAACAAACAGCACAATTTATTCAACAATGTGTTTTTTATAAGTCGTTAATATGTTAAATCCATATTATTTTGGATTTTCATCCGATAAAACTCGATTTTTATTTTCAAATTCCTTAAAGTTGCAGAACAATCGTGTTAATCTTTTTGAAAACAAAGATTTAACCCCTAAATCACTTACAATTGAGCATCTTTGAAAAAATAAAAATTAATACTGAGTTTAGAAACCATTTTTGGTTTTGGATTGTGTTTTTTTTAATCAACTTCTTGCGTTGGGGATCCTATTTTGATGATTATCTCTATTCATTCAAATCAAACCTTATCGAGTTTGCACTACACATTCCCTTTGTGTATTTAAATTTATTGTTACTCATCCCCCATTATATTGTAAAATTCAAATACTACCAATACACTTTGGCGCTATTTGCAAGTCTTGCTGTTATTTATATACTCAAAACAGCTTTAACCTATTATATGATTTCGGAAAACATATGGCCAGAGGCAAAAGAATTATACAAGCCATTTGACATTAACCACATTGTTGCTGTAACAATTGGGGAAATTTATGTACTATCGATTGCTTCTTCGGTTTTTTCGACAATGAATTGGTTAAAAGAAAGAGACCGAAATACAATAATGAAGCAGAATCAGTCCAAAATGAAACTCAAATACTTAAAAACTCAAATACAGCCTCACTTTTTTTTCAATACGCTTAATAATCTATACGCTTTGTCGTTAGAATCTTCTAAAAAGGTTCCAGATGTTATCCTGAAACTCTCCCGATTAATGGAATATGTACTTTATGAAATCAAGGGAACACAAATGGTCGACTTGACAAAAGAAATTGATTACATTCAAAACTATATTGAAATAGAGAAACTTCGGTTTGAGCATGTAGATGTGGCCGTAAACATAGAATCAAACATTGATGACATAAAAATCCCTCCTTTATTAGTTATTACACTAATCGAAAATGCATTCAAACACGGAGGTCCCTGTAACAACAACCTCAGAATCAAGATCAATTGTAAAGTTATTAACAAAAAAATCTTACAATTTGAGATTCTAAATAATTTTGTACTTTCACAAAATACTAATACTAAAAAAGGCATTGGATTATCAAACACCAAAAAGAGATTAAAACTGATTTTTCAGAACAATTTTACTTTAGAAAAAATAGTAAAATTCAATTATTATATCATTCGATTACAAATTCCCGTTCAAAATGAAGATTAAATGTGTTTTGATTGATGATGAGCCATTAGCTACAAAAATCCTACAGAATTATTTTACTAATTTTGTAGATTTTGAGATTATTGCCACCTTTCACAATCCTATAGAGGCCTTAGATTTTATAAATAACAATACCATCGATGTAGTCTTTTTAGACATACACATGCCGGTGATGACAGGATTTGAATTAATTCGATTAATTGAAAACAAAACTAAAATTGTAATTACAACCGCTTTTAGGGAATTTGCCGCAGAGAGTTACGAACTAGATGTCTTGGATTATTTAGTAAAACCTATTCCGCTTCCTCGTTTTATCAAATGCATTCACAAAATTGAAGCAGATTACAATTTTAAGAATAATCTTAAAATAGAAACCCTCAAAATAGATCCACATATTTTTATCAAAGTAGATAAAAAAATGGTAAAGATCATTATCGATGAAATCCTTTTTATTGAAGGCATGAAAGAATACATAAAGGTTGTAACTGCTGATAAAACCTATATTACTCACAAATCATTGACCGCTTTATCAGAAGAATTGCCCGTGGACCAATTTACCCGCATCCATAAATCTTACATTATTGCTGTCAACAAAGTAAAATCTATAGAGGGAAATAGAATCCAAGTACATTCCTATACTCTACCCATAGGGCGAAATTACAGTAAAGATGTAAAAGTTAGGATTTTAGACTAAAACCAATAACTATCCGAAATCATTAAAATATGTTGTTGATTATAGAAATATTGTCGATTGTATAATTTTAATCATTTTTCTGATAAATAATTTTTTTTTAATTTCCTTAAAAGATACTTTTACGACTTGAACTAATTTAATAATCTAAAAACTTAACCAAACTTTAATATGAATTCAGAAAATTTACAAACCAAATGGGGACAATTTATTCCATTAGCGATAGTGTTCTTCTTTTGGGGATTTGTTGCTGCCAGTAATGATATTTTAATTCCAGTTTTCAAAACAGCTTTTGATTTAACACAAGGGGAAAGTCAATTAGTATCTTTAGCCTTTTATATAGCTTACACAGTGGGTTCGTTAATATATATGGGAATTTCTGTTTTAATCAAAGAAGACATAGTAAATAGAATTGGATACAAGAATGGATTAGCTTTAGGGTTAGCTATTTCTGCTGTAGGAACTTTATTGTTTTATCCGGCTGCAAATACAGCTTCATTTCCTTTAATGTTATCTGGTTTATTTATCGTAGCATTAGGTTTCTCTTTGCAACAAACGGTTGCCAATCCATTAGCAATTGCATTGGGACCAATTTCAACTGGTTCTCAACGTTTAACAATGGCTGGAGGAATCAACAATCTTGGAACTACAATTGGTCCACTTATTGTAAGTTTCGCCATTTTTGGAACTAATACAAATGGAACTACTACCATGAGTATCGAAAGTGTAAAAATTCCATATTTAATTCTAGGATTAGCCTTTTTATTGGTTGCTATTTTATTAAAATTCTCTTCTATTCCGGAGCGTCCGGCAACTATTTTGGAAGTTGCAGACGAAACTACTTCTACAAAAAAGTCGGCACTTCAATACCCACAATTGGTATTAGGAATGATTGCAATCTTTTTATATGTAGGAGTTGAAGTATCCACAGCCAGTAATTTACCGGCCTATATGGAAACACATTTAGGATTTTTGACGCAAGATGTGGCTCCATATATCTCCCTATATTGGGCGAGTTTAATGATTGGTCGTTGGACTGGAGCTGTAGAAGCTTTCACTAATGATATCAGCTTAAGAAAACTATTGCGTTTCTTAGCTCCTTACCTAGCTTTTGGTGTATTCTTAGCCGTAAATGCTATTGCAAAACATGATTTAACTCCTTTTTATATTTATGGATTAATCATCTTTGTACTTATTGCTGCTGATATAGCTAGTAAAGGGAATCCGGCTAGAATGTTGCTTATATTTTCTTCTCTAGGAATTTTAGCTCTTTTAATAGGAATGTTGACAGATGGAATGGTAAGTGTTTATGCCATTACAAGTGTTGGTTTATTTTGTAGTACATTATGGCCTTGTATATTTACTTTAGCAGTAAGCGGATTAGGTTCAAAAACCAGCCAAGGAAGTAGTTTCCTAATCATGATGATTATGGGTGGAGGAATTATCAGTTGGTTACAAGGTTTCATCTCAGAAATAATTGGTATCCAAAATAGTTATATCATTGGCGTTTTATGTTTTGCTTATTTAGCATTTTATGCATGGAAAGTGAGCGGAATTCTTAAAAGTCAAGGAATCAATTTTGACTCAAAAATAGCAGGTGGACATTAATCCTGACTATTAAATCAAATAATTTAGCAGTCAAAAACAGTCTGTTACTTAAATAAAAAAACTCCGGAGTCAACTTCGGAGTTTTTATTTAAGTAATTATTTCTTTCTCTAAGCTTCCTCTAATTTCTGAATATCAAGCTTTGTCATTTGTAATAAAGCCTTCATTACCCTTTCTGCTCTTAGCGTATCCAACATTAATTCTGGAAGAATACTTGGTACAATTTGCCATGAAAGTCCGTATTTATCTTTTAGCCAGCCGCATTGCCCCTCTTCTCCATTTTCAGTGAGTTTTTTCCAATAATAATCTATCTCTTGCTGGTTATCACAAAAAACCTGAAAAGAAATTGCTTCATTAAACTTAAAAATAGGTCCTCCGTTCATTGCTGTAAAAACTTGTCCGTTCAATTCGAAACTAACCGTCAAAACAGATCCTGCTTTCTTTCCATGTATCTCAAAACCTTCTTTGGTATAATAACTGATGTAGCCCATTTTTGAGTTCTTAAAAATTGAAACATAAAAATGAGCTGCTTCTTCGGCTTGGCTATCAAACCATAAACAAGGGGTTATTTTTAGATTTTTCATTTCGCAAAATTTATTTGTTACAATCCTACCTCTACATGTTTTTTGAAGTTGTTTAAGATAGCCTGCCAACCATCACGTTGCATTTCAATTGGATTTTCTGTCTCAGCTTCAAAAGTTTCTACCACTTCCGTTTTATCACCTTTGTCTGTAAAAGTAATTTTCCATTTTCTACCATCATCAAGGGTACTGGCAATTTGCGAATGGTTTTTTACATCATCATATACACCACTAAAATCAAATCCCATACTTCCATTTTTTGCTTCCATTCGCCAAACGAATTTTCCACCGGTGCGCAAATCATTCTCGGCTTTGGTAGTGTGCCAATCATCAGATGCAGCATTCCATTTGACAATATTCTCAGGAGTTGTCCAGTTCTTCCATACCTTGTCAATGGGTGCTTGAACGGTGTTTTGTACTGTGATATTTGTTTTCTTTTCTAAGGCCATCTTCTTATTGTTAAGGTTTTACTTCTTATTTTCCGGAAAGTTAAACATCCATTGAACCCCGAATTTATCCGTGCAACTTCCATAATAAGCCCCCCAAAACATATCCTGCAATTCCATCGTGATTATTCCTCCATTAGCCAAGGCGTCAAATAGTTTTTTCGTTTCGGCTCTTGAATCCGGTTCTAAACTGATATACACATTATTGCCAAAGTTAACTTTGAAACCCATAGATTCAGGTGCATCTGTCCCCATCAATATATGACCGCCAAGTAACGGCAATTCGATATGCATAATAAGATTTTTATCCTCATCAGGAATCGAGGGAGCACCTTCGGCTGGTGGAATGTCACTGAAACGGGCTATTCCGCCACCGCTAAACTCACCGCCGAATACCGATTGATAAAAAAGAAAAGCTTCCTCTGTATTACGAGGAAAATTGAGATAGGTGTTTACTCTTGCCATCGTATTTTAATTTATTGATTTTCAATTCATTTACCACGTAAATTTAAGAAAAAAATAAAACAGCCGTCAAAATAGTATCTTAAGAAATGGTGAAATTTTGTGTTTTTATAATATAAATACCCCTAATTTAAAATATCGTTAAATTATGCAATAATTAATATAATCGATTATTGAGGCGATATACCTTTTTTAATTTATCGATTTACATCCAAAGAATTATGAAACACTACATTTTCTAATTTCCCAATTAAAAACTATCTTCGTTTTTTTTTAAATTGAAAGATTCAAAGATTGAAGAATTTTAAGATTTCCTGAAAATAGGGGAACTACTAATTCTAAAATCAAAATCGAATATCTAAAATCCACAAATGTCTTCTAATAATCTCCTACTTACTCCCATAGAATACTTAAAAGGCGTTGGTCCCAACAGAGGTGAATTGTTACGTAAGGAATTGGGGATTCATAAGTACGGAGATTTAATTAATTTTTATCCTAACCGCTACATTGACAGAACCCGCTATTACAAAATTAACGAGCTGCAAAACAATGTTGCCGAGGTACAAATCATCGGAAAAATCATCAATATCAAAACGGTAGAATTTGCCAAAGGCAGAAAACGCCTCGTGGCAACTTTTGTGGATGATACAGGACAAATGGAATTGGTTTGGTTTCAAGGTCATAAATGGATCCGAGAATCACTAAAAATCAACGAAATCAGTGTGATTTTTGGAAAATGTACTTCGTTCAACGGTATGTACAATATGGCACATCCCGAAATTGAACTCTTAAGCGAGCACGAACAAAGTTTACGCTCTGCCATGCAAGCTGTTTATCCATCTACCGAAACCTTGACCAATCGAGGGATTTCAAACCGGGTGATAAACAAAATGATGCAACAATTGTTTCTGGAAACCCAAGACTTGTTTACAGAAACCTTACCCGATTATTTAACCCAAGAGTTGCTATTGATTCCCAAAAAAGTAGCCTTATTCAATATCCATTTTCCCAAAAGTGCAGACGCTTTGGCGAAAGCCCAATTCCGATTAAAGTTTGAAGAACTGTTCTTTATCCAAATGCAACTGATTATGAAAAACCTAATTCAGAAGCACAAAATAAAAGGACATCCATTTACCAAAGTAGGCGAAAATTTCAACGATTTTTACCAAAATCATTTGCCTTTTGAATTGACCAATGCACAAAAAAGAGTGATCAAAGAAATACGAACAGACATGGGCAGTAATGCACAAATGAATCGTTTGTTGCAAGGAGACGTGGGTTCGGGCAAAACAATTGTCGCTTTTATGAGTATGCTTTTAGCCATAGACAATGGCTTTCAGGCTTGCTTGATGGCGCCAACGGAAATCTTGGCCAACCAACATTTCATAGGTCTTTCAGAATTGGCTAATAAACTCAATATAAACATTCAAATACTTACGGGTTCTACTAAAACTTCAGTACGAAAAATCATCCACGAAGAACTAGAAAACGGCAGTTTACAAATTCTAATAGGCACGCATGCTTTATTAGAAGACAAAGTAAAATTTCAAAATTTAGGTTTAGCTGTAATTGATGAGCAACATCGTTTTGGCGTAGAGCAACGTTCTAAATTGTGGAAGAAAAATACTATTCCGCCCCATGTTTTAGTGATGACCGCCACTCCTATTCCGCGAACCTTAGCGATGAGTTTGTATGGCGATTTAGATATTTCGGTAATTGATGAATTGCCACCAGGTAGAAAACCAATACAAACCGTGCATCGTTTTGACAGCAACCGCCTGAAAGTTTGGAAATTCATTCGAGATGAAATTGCTATTGGCCGACAAATTTATATTGTTTATCCATTGATTCAAGAATCGGAGAAAATGGATTTCAAGGATTTGATGGATGGCTACGAAAGTATTTCTCGTGATTTTCCCTTGCCTCAATATTCTATTTCTATTTTACACGGAAAGATGAAACCAGCCGATAAAGATGCCGAAATGAAACGCTTCTCAGACGGAAAAACTAATATTATGGTTGCCACAACCGTGATTGAAGTGGGTGTCAATGTGCCAAATGCTTCGGTGATGATTATTGAAAGTGCCGAGCGTTTTGGGCTTTCTCAACTGCACCAACTGCGTGGCCGTGTAGGTCGTGGTGCCGATCAAAGCTATTGCATCTTGATGACGAGCCATAAATTAAGTAGCGACAGTAAAACCAGGATGGAAACCATGGTGCAAACCAATGACGGATTTGAAATTGCTGAAGTCGATTTGAAGCTTCGTGGTCCGGGAAACTTAATGGGAACCCAACAAAGCGGAGTACTCAACCTTCAAATTGCTGATATTGTTCGCGACAGAGATATCTTGGCTTTAGCCAGAGAGCATGCCAAGAAAATTCTTAGCACAGATGCTCCTTTACAAAAACCGGAACACGCCACACTCAGAGCCGTGTATATTGAACTTACTAAAAAGAAAAACATCTGGAATTACATTAGTTAACAAATAGTTACAGATTTAGCATTAGTTATTTGGTCTAAAACACTAAAAAAAACAATTTCCCCATTAAACCTTTTTCCTATTGATTAATCTAATCTGATAAAATAACAGATTAACAAGATTGACATCTATTATTTTTTATTCAGCACTTGCATTAAATTGCTATGTTTATACACTGTTATGAAGTTGGCTTTTTTATCTGAATGTCAATCCTTGTATGTACAAATGTTAAATAATAATTAACTTACAAAAATTTCAATTCTAAAACCTAAATTTGTTTTTTACATAACCAATACTATTAAATCATATCCTCTTTATTCATTATGAAAATTAAATACTTTACATACGCACTATTAGCAATCGGTTTTGGCGCATTTATAACTTATAGAATTATAGAAAATAAAAGTAATTCTAATGACACTAAAGATAAGTCAGGCAAACCAAACGCTATGACAGTGAGCGGAATAATTGCACAAACACATAATTTTGACAACAATCTCTCTCTTTCTGGTTCGCTCGAAGCCAATGAGCAAGTCGAAATTCGCTCTGAAGTTTCTGGAATTGTAGAAAGTATTAATTTTCAAGAAGGAAGCAATGTTAGTAAAGGACAATTGCTTTTTAAAGTAAATGATCTAGAGTTAAGAGCGCAACTGAGTCAGGCGAATACCAAAGAAAGCTTAGCTTCTGAAAATGAAAGAAGAGCCAAACTCTTACTACAAAAAGAAGCCATTAGTCAAGAAGAATACGATGTGGCTAGAGCCGAATATGCCTCTGCAAAGGCACAAAGTCAGTTGATAAAAGCACAAATAGCAAAAACTTCGGTTAGAGCTCCATTTTCAGGAAAAATAGGATTGCGTACTATATCTGTGGGAACTTACATAACACCGGCAATTTTAGTGGCTAAACTGGTAAATATTGGCAAGCTAAAAATCACTTTTTCGATTCCTGAAAAATATGCTAGTCAAATGAAAACCAATACTAACTTGCATTTTTCCGTAGACGGTTCTTCTGAAAAATATACCGCCAAAATATATGCTATAGAACCTGCTGTCGAAATCGCTACCAGAACATTGCAGATAAGAGCCATCGCAGAAAATAAAGATGGGAAATTATTACCGGGTACTTTTGCTAATGTAGAATTGCCTTTGGATGCTATAAAAGATGCTATCGTTGTCCCAACCGAAGCGATTATTCCAATACAAGATGGGAAAAAAGTTTTTATTTCCAATAATGGTCAAGCCAAAGAAATTATTGTTGAAACAGCTACAAGAACAGATGCTTCAATTCTAGTTCTTTCTGGTTTGAAAGCAGGAGACACTGTTATAACTAGCGGAGTCATGAGCTTAAAAAACGAAACACCGGTGAAAGTAAAAGTTAAGTTATAAGTAATGAATTTTGAATTATGTTTTTTAGTCTCTAAAAAACAATCTTATAATTCGGAATTAATAATTCATAACCCATAATTTATAATTTAAAAAAAATGAGTTTATCTACTTTAAGCATAAAAAGGCCCGTATTTACTATTGTTATTAATCTGGCAATCGTTTTATTCGGAATTATTGGTTACAGTTATTTGGGTGTAAGGGAATTTCCTTCGATAGATCCTGCACAAATTTCGATTCGTACCAATTATACCGGAGCCAATGCCGACATTATCGAGTCGCAAATTACAGAACCGCTTGAAAAAGCAATCAATTCAATCGATGGAATTCGAAATGTAACATCGTCAAGTGCTCAAGGAAGCAGTAATATTACGGTCGAATTTAATTTGAATAAAAACCTCGAAGAGGCTGCTAATGATGTTCGTGACAAAGTTTCGCAAGCCATAAGAAGCTTACCGCAAGATATTGATGCTCCTCCTGTAGTTTCGAAGGCAGATGCCAATGCCGAAGCAATCATTTCGATGACCGTTCAAAGCGATACCCGAAATGCATTAGAACTTAGTGATTATGCTGAAAACGTAATTGGACAAAGATTAGAGACTATTCCGGGTGTAAGTGGTGTTCAAATTTGGGGGCAAAAAAGATATGCCATGCGATTGTGGATTGATCCGGTAAAACTAGCTTCTTACGGTTGTACAGTTGCCGAAGTTCGTCAAGCACTAAACAAGCAAAACGTAGAATTACCTTCGGGGAAATTAACCGGAAACAATACGGAATTGACTGTAAAAACCGTTGGAAATTTATCTAAAGCCGAAGAATTCAATAATATTATTATCCGTTCCGAAGGAGAAAAAATTGTTCGTTTCAGTGATATTGGAAATGCAAGCCTTGGCCCTGAAAATTTAGAAACCAAAATGAGCGAATCGGGTGCGCCTCTTGTGGGTGTGGCTATCGTTCCTCTTCCTGGGGCTAATTATTTAGATATTTCGGCTGCATTTTATAAAGAATTCCAGTCTTTAAAAAAGGATTTACCCAAAGACATCAAATTAAACATTGCCATTGACAGTACCATTTTTGTCAAAAAATCGGTTATCGAAGTTGCCGAAACTTTAGGAATTTCAATTATTCTGGTAATTTTAATCATCTATTTATTTTTTAGAGATTGGGCAATTGCCTTTAGACCTTTAATTGATATTCCCGTTTCCTTAATTGCTACTTTTTTCATCATGTGGCTTTTTGGTTTCTCTATAAATGTATTGACTTTACTTGCTATTGTCCTTGCAACCGGACTTGTAGTGGATGACGGAATCGTAGTTACCGAAAATATTTTCAAAAAAGTTGAAGAAGGAATGTCGCCAATTGAAGCTGCGATAAAAGGTTCAAACGAAATCTTTTTTGCCGTAATTTCTATATCAATAACTCTGGCAGCTGTTTTCCTTCCTGTAATTTTCCTCGAAGGTTTTGTCGGGCGATTATTCCGGGAATTTGGTGTCGTCATTGGTGCTGCGGTATTAATTTCGGCCTTTGTTTCTTTAACATTAACCCCAATGTTAAATGCTTATTTGATGAAAGGTGGCGAACAAAAGAAATCAAAATTTTATATTCTTACCGAACCTTATTATGAGAAATTAAACAGCGGTTATGCTAATTCTTTGCAAACTTTCATGAAAAGAAAATGGATGAGTTTTCCTATTCTAATTGCCTGTTTTGGATTGATATATTTGTTTTTTAATTTACTTCAAAAAGAAACCGCTCCCTATGATGACCGAAGCGCATTAGTCATGAGCATGACAACACCCGAAGGTTCTTCTTATGAATATACGGATCGTTTTATGCAGGAAATATCACAACTGATAAATGATTCCATTCCTGAAAAGAAGGTGAGTTTAGTAATTACTTCTCCTGGATTTGGTTCTTCGTCAGTAAATAGTGGAAGAATTCGAATTGCTTTGGTTGAACCAAATGAAAGAACAAGATCTCAAAAGGAAATTGCTGAGAAACTGACTAAGTTGACTAAGAAATATTCGGAAGCAAAAACATCAGTTATAGAGCAGCCTACAATTGCTGTAAACAGACGTGGCGGTTTACCGATTCAATATATTATTCAAGCACCCAATTTTGAAAAGTTGCGAGAAAAAATCCCTTTGTTTATGGATGAGGTTGCAAAAGATCCTACTTTTTCGACAACAGATGTAAATTTAAAATTTAATAAGCCAGAAATCAACGTAACTATAAATAGAGAAAAAGCAGAAAGTTTAGGTATTTCTGTAATCGATATTGCACAAACTTTACAATTATCATTGAGTGGTCAACGTTTTGGTTACTTTATGAAAAGCGGAAAACAATACCAAGTTATTGGACAATTTGAACAAAAAGACCGCTCCAAACCATTGGATTTAACTTCGATGTTTGTAAAAAATAATAAAGGCCAACTAATCCAGATGGATAATGTTGTAACAATCGAAGAACAAAGTAATCCGCCACAGTTGTACCATAATAACAGGTATATGTCGGCCACAGTTTCTGCGGGTCTTGCTCCGGGCAAAAGTATCAGCGATGGTATCGATGCGATGGATGAAATAAAAGCCAAAGTTCTTGACGATACTTTTACAACCGATTTAGGTGGAGAATCCAGAGATTTTGTAGAAAGTAGCTCTAATACTTCTTTCGCATTTGGATTAGCATTATTGCTTATATTCCTGATTTTGGCCGCACAATTCGAAAGTTTCATTGATCCCTTAATTATTATTTTGACGGTACCTATGGCCGTTGCAGGAGCATTATTCTCTTTATGGTTGTTCGACCAAACTTGGAATATCTTTAGCCAGATTGGTACAGTGATGTTAATTGGTTTGGTGACCAAAAACGGAATTTTAATCGTCGAATTTGCGAATCAATTACGGGAACAGGGCAAACCAAAATTAGAGGCTATTTTAGAAGCTTCAGAAGCCAGACTTCGTCCTATTTTGATGACCAGTTTAGCCATTTCATTAGGAGCTTTACCTATTGCTTTGTCATTTGGTGCTGCTTCTGTAAGTAGAATGGGAATGGGAGTTGTTATTGTTGGAGGAACCATTTTCTCTTTGATTTTAACCTTATTTGTAATTCCTGCCATGTATTTAATGTGGTCCAGAGCCAGAAAACATTACCCAGAATTTGACCACATTGATGAATATGAAAAAGAAAATAAATAACATGAAAAATTCTAAAAGTATATTTCAAAGCCTGATATTATTTTTATTTTGTATTTCAAATATAAATGCACAAGAGTTGCTAACCATTGAAGATGCTGTAAAAACAGCATTGGAAAACAATTACCAAATCAAGATTGCAAAAAATGATTTAAAAATCAGTGAGACCAATGTATCAGCTGGAAATGCGGGAATGCTACCCAAAGCCACCGCATCAATTGTTGACAATAATGGCATCCAAAATCTAACTCAAACCCGAACAGACGGAACGGTCAATAAATTGGATAATGCCAAAAATAACAGTTTGAATTATGGTGTAACTTTAGACTGGACCGTTTTTGACGGCATGAAAATGTTTGCAAAAAGAGACCAATTAAAGGAGTTACAAAAATTAGGAGAAACCCAGTTAAAGTTGGCTATTTTAACCAAAATAAGTGATGTTTATGCTACTTATTTTGACTTGGTACAACAACAACAACAATTAACCGCTTTAGACACGACCCTTGTTATTTCGAATCAAAGATTGACTTTGGCGCAAAATCGCTTTTCGATAGGGAAAGCATCAAAACTTGAAGTTTTAAATGCCCAAGTCGATCTAAATACTGATAAAGTTAGCCTATTAAGACAGAAAGAATTGTATGCCAATACTAAAATACTATTGAACCAGATTCTCGCTAGAGTAGCCACAGCGAATTTTAAGGTTTCTGATCAAATTGTAGTAGACAATAGTTTGTTACTTGCTGAATTAACCGCCTTGGCCGAAAAACAAAACCCTCAACTAGAAGCTCAAATCATAAATAAAAGAGTTAGTGAATTGCAGTTGAAACAAATTAAAGCTGGAAGATACCCAACGGTAAAAGTAAATACAGGATACAATTTCTCTGAAAGTCAATCGAGCCTTGGTTTTACAACACAATCCTCTGCTAGAGGATTAAATTATGGCTTTAGTGCAAGTCTAAATTTGTTTGACGGTTTTGCACAAAACCGAAACGAAAAAATTGCTGCCATTGAAATTGAAAATTCAAAAATCTTGATTGAAGAACAAAGTTTGTCATTAAATGCGCAATTATCGACTGCCTATCAAACCTATTTAACTAATTTAGAGTTGATTCAATTGGAAACAAAAAATGTAGCCATTGCCAAACAGAATTTAGACATTACATTGGATAAATTTCATATCGGAACCATAACTACATTAGAATTTAGAACCGCACAATTAAATCATGTAAATGCAATAGTACGTTATAGCAGCGCACAATTTCAGGCAAAATTATCTGAAATTGCATTGAAAGAATTAGCAGGTAGCATTAATTTTTAAATTAAATTTGCGGAAATATTTCGCGTAAATGATATCATACAACCCAAAGGATTGGATTACTTTTATTTTTCACTTTCATAAAGCCGATACTTTTCGGAAATTGATTCCGATGATGATTACCATCGGAATTTATTCAGGCGGAGTTGCTTATCTGGAAATGGAATACTGGGATTTGCCTTCAAACAGCAATGTCAAAAACATTTCCATCATGCATGGTATGCTGGGGTTTGTGATTTCTTTGTTATTGGTATTCCGAACCAACACCGCCTATGACCGCTGGTGGGAAGGTCGAAAAACATGGGGAAGTTTAGTAAATAATAGTCGAAATCTTGCCATAAAACTTTCGGTAATTTTAAAGGACGAAAGCGATCGTGCTTTTTTCAGAAAACTAATTCCTGGTTATGCTTCTATTTTAAACAAACATTTAAAAGATGAGGAAACAGGCAAGCAACTATTTGAAGATGTTCATTTAGAAATTGACCAACACAAGCACAGACCTAATCAATTGGCAAAAATGCTTTTTCAGAAAGTAAATGATTTGTATCTTACTCATAAAATATCAGGTGATCAACTGATTATTATAAATCACGAAATACAATCTTTTACAGAAATTTGTGGTGCTTGCGAACGAATAAAAAACACACCTATCCCCTATTCTTACAGTGCATTTATTAAAAAATTCATTTTCTTCTATGTGATGACATTACCTTTTGGGTATGTTTTTAACTTGGGCTATTATGTGATTCCTGTGGTTGTTTTTATATTCTATGTTTTAGCGAGTCTAGAGTTAATTGCCGAAGAGATTGAAGATCCTTTTGGGATTGACGCTAATGATTTGCCAACTAAAAAAATAGCAGAAAACATCAAAAGGCATGTCGAAGAATTACTATAAAAAATCAATCTAATTTTTATATGTTTTCTTGAATAAAAAAGGCGTTTTAAATATATTTTTCATTTTATACAGCCATTTGTATTTTACTCCATAAAGTATAAATTTCTTCACCCATTTAGTATAGCAATGAGTTTTAAAAAACCAATAAAATGTTTCTTTCTCCAAACTGCAATCCTTATATTTGCAACCTTATTAAAATTGACAGATGAAAATATCTTACAACTGGTTAAAACAATTCATAAAAATAGATTGGAAGTCCGAGGAAACAGCAACATTACTTACTGATTTAGGTCTTGAAGTAGAAGTTGTTGAAAAATACCAATCGGTAAAAGGCGGTTTAGAAGGCATTGTCGTAGGACATGTTCTTACTTGTATTCCTCATCCTGATGCTGACAGACTAAAAATAACTACCGTTGATTTAGGCGATGGTGTGCCAGTACAAATTGTATGTGGAGCAGCTAATGTGGATGCCGGACAAAAAGTACCTGTTGCTACAATTGGCACCATATTGTATGATGCTACCGGAGTCGCTTTTACCATAAAGAAAGGAAAAATTAGAGGACAGGAAAGTCATGGAATGATTTGTGCCGAAGATGAATTAGGACTAGGAAACAGCCATGATGGAATCATGATACTTGACAATGAGCTTGCTCCTGGAACAAAAGCCGCTGAAGTATTTAAAATAGAAAATGACGAAGTATTCGAAATTGGGCTAACTCCTAATCGTGCCGATGCTATGAGTCATTTAGGGACAGCTCGCGATTTAAGAGCCGGTTTGCTACAAAACGGTGTAAATGTTGAGCTAATCACCCCTTCGGTAAGCAATTTTAGAGTGGACATGAGAACTCTCAAAATTGACACCATTATTGAAGAACCTCTTTTAGCTCCACGTTATTGTGGTGTTACTATTTCAGGAATTACGGTAAAACCATCTCCGAGCTGGTTACAAGACCGATTGAAAGCCATAGGAATTACTCCTAAAAACAATATAGTTGACGTCACGAATTATGTATTGCATGATTTAGGTCAACCTTTGCACGCTTTTGATGCATCAAAAATCAATGGAAAAATAATTGTTAAAACCCTTGCTGCAGGAACTAAATTCACAACTCTTGACGATGTTAAGAGAACTCTTCATCAAGAAGATTTAATGATTTGTGATGAAAAAGGACCTTTATGTATAGCAGGTGTTTTTGGAGGTAAAAATTCGGGAGTAAATGAGCAAACCAATTCTATTTTCTTAGAAAGTGCTTATTTTAATCCGGTAAGTATTAGAAAAACAGCAAAAAGACATCAATTAAGCACAGATGCTTCTTTTAGATTTGAAAGAGGAATCGATCCTACAATTACAGCTTACGCATTAAAACGTGCTGCTTTGTTAATCCAAGAAGTTGCTGGTGGCGAAATTACATCTGATGTAAGTGAAGTGTACCAAAAGAAAATTGAGGATTTCTCCGTTTTCTTAAATTTTGCTAATGTAGCCAAAATTATTGGGCAAGAAATTCCAAAAGATACCATTAAACAAATATTAGTTTCCTTAGATATTAAGGTAAATAGTATTTCTGAAATTGGTTTAGGCTTGTTAATTCCTTCTTACCGTGTAGACGTACAAAGAGAAATTGACGTTATTGAAGAAATCTTGAGAGTTTATGGATACAACAACATCAGTTTTTCAGAAAAACTGAATGCTACCGTATCTAATTCCCCTAGAAACGAAGATTACAAAATACAGAATATCGTTGCCAACCAATTAATTTCACAAGGATTTAATGAAATAATGGCCAATTCGTTGACAACGGCTTCTTATGTAGAACTTTCTGATGTTCTCAAAGAAGTTCATAATGTAACAATGTTAAATCCGTTGAGCAATGAATTAGCTACAATGCGACAATCTTTGTTGTTTTCAGGACTAGAAGCTATTTCGTACAATATCAATCGAAAAAACAGCGATTTGAGATTATTTGAATTTGGAAAATCTTACCATAAATTTCTTTCCGGTTTTGAGGAGCACAAGCATTTGACTTTGTTTCTTACCGGAAACAGAAACAAAGAAAGCTGGACTAATGCTCAAAAACCATCTGATTTCTTTTTGTTTAAAGGATATGTTGATGCCGTTCTTTCTAGATTTGGAATTCAAAAAACACAAAGTATTCCCGTTTCATCCGATGTTTTCTCGGAAGGAATCGCCATAGGTACCGGACATAATACATTGGTTGAATTTGGAGTGGTAAAAAAATCAATATTGAAACATTTCAGCATCAAACAAGAGGTTTTTTACGCTGATTTTAATTGGGATGCCATTTTAAAAGCAATAGCAAGCAAAATAAAATTCACCGAAATTCCTAAATACCCGGAAGTTCGCAGAGATTTAGCCTTGCTAATTGATCAAAACGTTACTTACGACAGCATATATGCGATTGCCAGACAAACGGAGAAAACTTTATTAAAAGACATCAATCTATTTGATGTATATGAAGGTAACAATCTTCCTGAAGGCAAAAAATCGTATGCATTGAGCTTTAGTATTCAAGACAGCACAAAAACCTTGACAGACGCACAAATTGACAAAATAATGAGCAAATTGCAAAATAATTTCGAAACCCAACTTGGAGCAAGTTTAAGATAAATTCTATTTTTATAGAATTAAAAAATCCCAATTCTGAATTCAGAATTGGGATTTTTACGTTTTACAAACTTTTAATTACAAATTCACTGCGCCTGTTTAACTCATGCTGCTCTTCAGAACAAGAATCCTCAGGAACACATTTTACAATCTGAACCGTTTCTCCATATCCTTTTGCAAAAATTCGTCCCGCAGGAATTCCTTGCTCCACAAAGTAAGTTCTTGTTGATTGCGCCCTCTTAGTAGATAAATCCATATTGAACTTACTATTACCTCTGTTATCGGTATGCGAACCAATTTCGACAACCATTTCAGGATATTTCTTCATTAATTCAATAACTCTGTTCAAAATAGGCTTGGATTCTTTCCTGATATACCATAAATTGTAATCGAAATAGATCGGATCTGTTTTAATTAGTAATCTGTCCTTTTCTTTCACGACATCTTTTTCATTTGCAATAATAGCCTCAGTTTTCTCTTTTTTCTTAGCTTCGGCTAAATCTTTATTTATTTTGGCTGTAATCTCAAGTTCTTTTTTCTTGGCTACCGCAAGATCTTTATCCCTTTTAGCAGCAATTACAAGTTCTTTTTTCTTTTGCTCCTCAGCTAAAATAGCTTCTTTTTTCTTAAACTCAATTGCAGCCAATTTTGCTTTGTTTTGCTCATCAAAAAGTAATTGCTTTTCTCTTTTTATTGCTTCCATCGATTTTAATTCCATTGAAGCATCATTAATTTTATCTCGTTCTTTATTAAGAGTAACAGCTTTTGAATTATTATCGTAATTTTCTTTCGATGCATTTATCTTATATGCTGTTTCGCAAGAAACCGTAAAATTAAATTTACCGTCAGCGGAAGTTGAAATTCTTTGAATTTCTATTGCACCCGAATTTTGTAAAATAACTACAGCATTCTCTAATGGTAATTTTGTATCAACATCTGAAATTATACCCGAAATAAATTGCTTACAGTCCTCAATTAGCAATGCCTTCACTTCTTTTAACGAATAAATATCATCACTCCCTTTTCCACCTAATCGGTTGGATGAAAAATAACCTTCATTAGATTCTGAATCTATATAAAAAGCAAAATCATCATAGCCTGAATTCAAAGGTAATCCTACGTTTTCTGGTTTTGAAAAGACTCCGTTTTTTAATTGCGAAACAAAAACATCCAATGAGCCATAACCTTCGTGTCCATTGGACGAAAAATATAATTTATTGTCTTTGGAAATAAAAGGGAACTGTTCTTTCCTAGAAGTATTTATTTGATTCCCTAAGTTTTTAGGACTGCCATATGCATCGCCATTGATTGATACCGAAAAAATATCAAACGATCCTAATGTTCCCGGCATATCTGACGCAAAATATAAAGTCTTTTCATCAGTACTCAGTGCAGGATGTTCCGTAGAATAGTCATCGCTATTAAATGGCAGAGAAACTATATTAGTCCACTTATTATCAACAAACTCTGCTCTAAAAATTTGAAGATTTGAAACTTTGTCTTTATTCCTGCCTCTTCTCCCTTTTTTATAATTGTTTCTGGTGAAATAAACTATTTTTCCATCTTTGGTAAAAACAGCATTGGATTCATGCATCGAAGTATTTATTTCCTTAGAAAAATAATTAACAATTGAATCGCCCGAATTTATGTTTTTTAAAGGAATTGACATTAAATTCAAATAGGTTTCACCATTCCATTTGTACATTTTATCAAATAAACCCGCTTTCTTTTTTACTCCCGAAAAAACCAAACTTCCTCCTTCTGGAACAGTACCAAACTCAGAATTTGAAGTATTTATTGCTAAATTTTTAATTTCAAATCGTTTACCAATAGCAGAAACATTTTCGAGAGTAAGAAGTCCTTTTTCAAAATTTGTCAAAGCTTGTTTATCCGCTAATAGAGAAAAATAGTTTTTCATAACTGAATTTGCCTCTTTATAATTCCCAGTAGCTTTCAAAGTTTGAGAATATCTAAAATAATATTCCTCTCCTAAATCTTTATCATAATTATCTATCAATCGTTTATAATAGCGCTGGGCTTTTGCAAAATCATTGGTATAATAATACGAATCGGCAAGGTTTTTAATTATTGCTGCCGAACTTTTTTCTCTAACAATGGTTTCGTATAACGGAATAGCCTCATTATAATAAGTTCTGTCAAAAAAGCGGTTGGCTCTTTTTAAATCTTGATTTTGGGCGTTTATTAATTGTATTGAAAATACGATTAAAATGAGTAGTATTTTTTTCATATTTTATGTCTTAGAAAAATCTTGGTGATTTATCGAATCCTTTACTCGATAAATCCAAATTAAACAATACAAAAATTTCATGCGTTCCTGAATTGAATTGTCCCAGATTAGAAGTGTTGTAATCATAGGCATAACCAACCCTGATGCTAGATGTTGCTTTTACATTCATCATTGCACTAACGGCATCTCCAAATCGATAGGCGGCCCCAAATTCAAACATATCATTGTATAAAAAATTGGCAGAAACATCTAATGAAACTGGCGCTCCTTTGACATATTTTGACATAAAAGAAGGTTTGAATTTAAACGTATCCGATAAAGTAAACACATAACCTGCTGTTAAGAATGCGTGAATATTTTCGGAACCAAAAGCATAAATTCCGGAACGTTGCTCAATATGTTTTGTGGCAAGCAAATTAGGCGCCGATAAACCCACATAATATTTATCGGTAAAATAAAATACACCTGCTCCAATGTTGGGCATTATATTATTAACGTTTTCTGAAAATGCCAAATCGGTTGAAGCGTCACCACTTTCAAAAACAAAGCCATTAAAATTAGTTTTTATCGATGTAAAACCCGCTTTTAGCCCTAAAGATAATTTATGATTATTATTGAATTCTAACAAATAAGCAAAATCAGCAAAAAAGTTATCCTCCTTTTTGGCGCCGTCTCCAATATCATCCGAAATTAATGAAAAGCCAACTTCAACTTTTTTATTCACGGGCATATGGGCAAAAAGAGTCAATGTTTTTGGTGCTCCGACAGCTCCTACCCATTGTGTTCTATATAAAGACCCAAGACTTAAAGTTGATTCAACTCCGGTTGCATACGCAGGATTTACCACGCTCATATTGTACATATATTGTGTATACTGCGGATCTTGTTGTGCTGATACTTTTATTATGATAAAGAAAAAACTTAAAAATAGTAGTGTTTTTTTCATTTAAAAATTTGTTTTAAATTTAATAGAACAATTAGCGATTTAAATAAAGTCTTCCTTGTTTTGGAGGGGTGTTCCCTTTATTAAAATTGATGACATAAAAATAAACTCCGTTTGCTGCTTTTCCATTTATATCAGTACTCGAATCAGATATTGAACCATCCCAGTCCGGCTTATTTCTATTGGCTGTGTACATTAAATTTCCGTATCGATTGAAAATTTCCAGTGTATAATTGGGATATAAAAAATCAATATCTGGAATTCTAAATGTTTCGTTTACACCATCTCCATTTGGTGAAAATCCATCAGGTATAAAGAAATTAGAAGTAACATCACAATTGGTAAGTGACACAGTAACTTGCAATGGATTTGTTGACAAACAACTATTGGCAGTCGTAGAATCAAATCCGTAATAAATTACATTATCTTGAAGCAAAGTAGTACTAGACAATTGATTTCCGTTTACTGCAGCATCAAACCAAACTAAAATACCATTAGAACTCACATTGTCTGATAAATTTTGAATAGTAGGATTATCTAAGCCACAAAATTTTTCTCCATCTTGATTTAAAGTCGGTGATGATAATTCATTTATTACAATTTTAGCGAGCTCTAAGCCGGATTCACATCCTGTAATAGGATTCACTTCTTTTACGTAATAATTGCCTGAAACCAAAAGTGTATTTGGGATTAAAGCAGTCGTACTTGTCGCTGAATTATACCATCGATATTGTGTTCCATTTGGAATCAAGCTTGCAACCGTAGCATTAGCCGCTTTACAAAATTCTTGATCTGTAACTATTGGATTGTTTGGCAGTGCATGAATTGAAAAACTCTTAGAATTAGGATTAATTATGGCCGAACAGCCATTACTTAAATTAATAAGATTAGTAATACTAAATGATGTACTGCCGATGCTAGCAATATCAGTAGCTGGGATTGTAAAACTAGTTTTCCCCGAGTTCACCGTTAAGGTTAGCGTTTGCTGAGCAACATTATTTATTCCCGAAAGAATATAGCTCAAAGAAATTGAGGTCAAACTCACTAATCCAGAAAGCTCTACAGTAGCCGGTTGATTTATACAGACATCCTTAATTGTAACTACCAAATTAGTAACATCCGGCAATGCATTAATAACAAACGATTTAGCAAGTGTGGCAGTGTTTGTGCAATTTGTAATTAGGTTTGTGATATTGGTAATTGTAAATGTTGTAGTCCCGGCATTAGGTATTAATGCAGCTGGAATAAAAAATGAAGCGATTCCGCCGGTAACATTAATATCAATTGATTGTGCCGTAGCTGTATTGCTTCCGGATAAATTATAAAGAATGTTATAATTCCCATCTGTTAGATTTGAGGTTCCTGAAAACTCAACTAAAGCATCAAAATTTTGACAAACAGCATCAATTTTAAGCGTAGCACTATTTATTTTTGGAATCGGATAAACATGAAGAACGTCAAAAATAGGTGGAATTATGTTTACACAAATACCTCGACTTACCTTATTGATTATATTCAAAATACTAACCGTATAATTACCTACTTGCTGAAAATAAGTGGCAGCAATTGGGAAAGTCAAAACCCCATTATTAAAATTTGAAGTAATTGTAATAGGTAATGCAACCCCAGAAACGGTATATATTACATCATAAACTCCATTAGGAATATTTTGTAATCCTTGGGTTAAAACAGCAGTATATCTTGCTGTAGCGATTTCATTTTCGCAAATATCTGAGTTTACTACCAGTGTCGCCCCTGTATAATCGAGTTGCTTTTCAATTTCGATGTCTACAAATGTCGTTTTGTCTGTACAAATAGCATTTTTTGATAAAACAGTATAGGCAAATCTATACTTACCAGCGCCTCCTGAATTATAAATATTTTGGATATTTATATGATTGTCCGTCGGACCCGTTATTTCCGAAGTGCCGAACTCTTTCCATGTACCATCATCATCTTCGCCAGTTAATAATTCATTCAAATTAAAATTTGTATAAGCTGCCAGCCCATCAGAACATAACTTTAAATCAGTTGGATTTCCTGACTCAGAAGCAAGAAATACCGAAACATTAATAGTTGATGATTGTGGTGAACATGTACCAATTGCAGGCAATATATAAGTAAAAGAATAATTCCCAGGACCGGCAATTGATGCATTAAAAAAATTATCCGTCAATGCATTAGTGCCATCATTATCAATCCAAGTCCCATTTATTTGAGGACTAGGAGAATTTCCCGAGAAAACCTGAAATAAATTAAAATTGGCATCATCACTACATACCGAAGCATTAGGTGCAGCCACGCCGGCATATCCACCAATAATTACCGTAATTATCGCAGAATCCGTACAGCCGCTAACATTATTTAATGAGTAAGTATAAGTATAGGTACCACTTTTGCGAATGAGTTGTGCATTTAAAATCCCAGTAGTTTTGTTTAATCCTCCAGAAAGATTGTCATCGTTCCAGATACCTCCTAAAGTATGAGCTCCTAATAATGCCGAAAGATCTACTGATTTACTGCTTGGATTTATAATATCACAAACTTCAATACTATTATCTTGCCCTGCACATTGTGCCTTACTCTTTGTAGCCAATAAAGAAAAAAAGAGAACAAGAATAAAATGGAAGACACCAGATTTGGAAAAAAAAAGTATTTTTTTTGACATATATCTTAGTTTTTAGCCAAAAATAACATTTTTTTAACTAATTTAACACAATAAATAAAATGTTTTTTGAATCATTTATGATGACTTATAAAAAAATGCCCTATTCTACGAACAGAGCATTTCAATTGACATTTAATCTAACTTCTAAAAAAACTCTTATTTCGGTAATAAAACCGCATCAACTACATGAATAACACCATTTGATTGATTAACATCGGCAATTGTAACTTCTGACATTGAACCATTTTCATCCGTGATATATAGCTTTTTACCTTTCATCCAAGCTGTTAATGTACCGCCGCTAACTGTTTTTAACATCGCTTTCCCATTTCCGGCTTTAATTGCTTTTGAAATATCCGAAGCATTCATTTTTCCCGCTACAACGTGATAGGTTAGTATAGTTTGCAAGGTTTTTAAATTCTCAGGTTTTAATAAATTCTCTACTGTGCCTTTTGGTAGCTTATCAAACGCCGAATTTGTTGGAGCAAAAACGGTAAAAGGTCCTTTTCCTTGCAGAGTTTCTACCAAGCCGGCTGCTTTTACAGCGGCAACCAAAGTGGTGTGGTCTTTTGAGTTTACGGCATTTTCAATGATGTTTTTTGAAGGATACATCGCAGCTCCACCAACCATTACTGTTTTTTGAGCAAATGAAGTAGCTCCGAATACTAATGCGAATAATGCTACTGATAAAAATTTTCTAGTTTTCATAAAATCTATTTTTTAAGTTATATATAGACATTTACGCTGTAGGATTACTTTTGGTTTTAAAAAAATGAAACTTTTTTTTTAAAACCACTGTTCTACAGGCTAATAAATTTAAAATTTAAATCAAAATTGATATTACGGAAGTTGTTTTTAGCCCCGATGGCAGCAAGTATCCTTTTTTATTGCGTGTGAAAATGACCTTTGGATAAAATATAGCTCTGGCAATAAAAAAGATACTGCGTACAGCGGGAGAGAATAATCTTGATACCACTTATTGTCCTGCTCCTAAAAAAATATGGCACAAAAAAAGCCCCACATTGCTGTGGGGCTTTTTAATATTTAGAAAATCAAGAAATTATTTTTTCTCAGATTTTTCCATTTTAGCTTTCAATGCAGCCAATACATCATTGTTATCTCCTAAAGTTGCAGCTGGTGCATTTGTAGATGAAGCAGATGAAGTATTTTCAGTTGCAGTTTTCACATTTTTCTCTTCTTCTTCACGGAAGATAGCAGTGTGAGATGCAACTACTCTTTTGAATTCTTTGTTGAATTCGATTACTTTGAAATCAGCAGTATCACCTTTTTTCAATTTCTTTCCGTCTTCTTTTTCAAGGTGACGAGTAGGAATGAAAGCAACGATATCATCTCCGAATTCTACAGTAGCTCCTTTGTCAACAATTTCAGAAATTTCACCATTGTGGATAGTTCCTACAGCGAAAGAATCTTCGTATTGATCCCAAGGATTAGCAGTAGTTTGTTTGTGACCTAAAGATAATTTACGTCCGTCAACATCTAATTCTAATACAACTACATCAAGTTTCTCACCAACATTTACAAATTCAGATGGGTGTTTGATTTTCTTAGTCCAAGATAAGTCAGAGATGTAAATTAATCCATCAATTCCTTCTTCTAATTCTACGAAAATACCAAAGTTTGTAAAGTTTCTAACGATACCTGTATGTTTAGAACCTACTGGGTATTTAGAAGTAATATCAGTCCAAGGATCCTGAGACAATTGTTTGATACCTAATGACATTTTACGGTCATCTCTGTCTAAAGTTAAGATAACAGCCTCAACAACATCACCAACTTTTACGAAATCTTGAGCAGAACGTAAATGAGTTGACCATGACATTTCAGAAACGTGGATTAAACCTTCA
Organism: Flavobacterium sp. W1B; assembly: GCF_047344965.1. Classification (NCBI taxonomy): domain Bacteria; kingdom Pseudomonadati; phylum Bacteroidota; class Flavobacteriia; order Flavobacteriales; family Flavobacteriaceae; genus Flavobacterium; species Flavobacterium sp. W1B. Next base: position 2,458,398 of record NZ_CP178845.1, on the reverse strand, counting down.
ACACCTTCAGCAACTTCGATAAATGCACCGTAATCAGCGATTACAACTACTTTACCTTTTACTTTATCACCAATAGTTAAATTAGCATCTAAAGCATCCCATGGGTGAGCGTTTAATTGTTTCAATCCTAATTGAATTCTTGTTTTCTCATCATCGAAATCAAGGATTACAACGTTTAATTTTTGGTCTAATTCAAGAACTTCACTTGGGTGGTTGATTCTACTCCAAGAAAGGTCAGTAATGTGAATTAATCCATCAACACCACCTAAGTCAATAAACACACCATAAGAAGTAATGTTTTTAACAACACCTTCTAATACTTGTCCTTTTTGTAATTGACCGATGATTTCTTTTTTCTGTACTTCAATATCCGCTTCAATAAGCGCTTTGTGAGATACAACAACGTTTTTGAATTCGTGGTTAATTTTTACCACTTTGAATTCCATTGTTTTGTTTACGTATACATCGTAGTCTCTAATTGGCTTAACATCAATTTGAGATCCTGGTAAGAAAGCTTCAATACCGAAAACGTCAACGATCATACCACCTTTAGTTCTGCATTTCACAAAACCATTAACGATTTCTCCTGTTTCGTTTGCAGCAATAACTCTATCCCATGATTTGATAGTACGTGCTTTTCTGTGAGACAATACTAATTGACCTGTTTTATCCTCACGGATATCAATCAATACTTCTACTTTGTCACCTACTTTTAAGTTTGGGTTGTAACGGAATTCGTTCAATGAAATAACACCTTCCGATTTTGCGTTGATATCAACGATAACGTCTCTATCTGTAATTCTAACAACTACACCTTCTACTACTTCTTCTTGATCTGTAGCGATGAAAGTTTTTGAAACTAGTTCTTCGAATTCTAATAAGTTTTTTTCGTCAACTACATCAATTCCTTCTTCGAAATTGTGCCAGTTAAAATTTGCTAAAAACTCTTCTTGTGATTTTAATTGTTCAGACATGCTGATAAAAATTTGTATTCTGCTTTCTTTGCGTTTCTTAATGCGGTAAAAAAACAGAAGTTGTTTTACATAAATAGTTGAATCCTAAAGGAAACGCTCATCGCCAAAAGGACTGCAAAAGTAATTCTTTTATATGAAACAACAAAATATTTTAAAAAAGATGCAATAATTAGTAATTAAAACATAACAACCTGATAATCAGTAACTATTTTTGTTTTCAATAAGAAGCGAATCATTGAGTTATTTTCAGCCAAGAAAAGTTCCCGCTATCGCCTTTATCTTTCCGTTTCACTGCAAGGATATCGGCTCTATCGGGGCTAAATAGCTTTTACAGGGATTTTTTGGCAATAAAAAACCCAACAAAATAAAAATCTGTCGGGTTGATCATTATACCTAATATATTAATGACTCAATTTTTCTATCTCTTTCGGATCGTGTTTATGTTTGAATAAAACAGCGAAAGCAATTGCTATAATTAACGCATAAGCTGCAAAAGACAGCCAGATGGTGTGCCAATCTTTCATTAGAATTTCTTTACTAAAGATTCCATCTACAGAAATAGAATTCCCCTGACCTTTTACAAATTCTAACATTCTTGAATTTGTAGCATCGGTTTGCAAAAATCCAGCTAATTCAGAAGTGTTCTTAAATGATTTTGTAAAAAAACGATCAATAGCCCATCCGGAAGTTAAACTTCCCAAAACCGCTCCTACACCATTGGTCATCATCATAAACAAACCTTGAGCCGAAGAACGAATTTTTGAATCGGTATTACTTTCTACAAATAATGAACCTGAAATATTAAAGAAATCAAATGCCATTCCGTAAACAATACAAGACATAATAATCATCCACAAACCACCAACAGGATCTCCAAAAGCAAATAATCCAAAACGCAATACCCAAGCCAGCATACTAATAAGCATTACTTGTTTGATACCAAAACGTCTTAAGAAAAACGGAATTGCCAAAATAAACAAAGTCTCAGAAACCTGAGAGATCGACATAATAATAGTCGAATATTGAATTACAAAAGAATCTGCATATTTTGGAAAATGCTTGAACTCATCTAAAAACACATCTCCATAAGCATTTGTTAGCTGTAAAGCGCCTCCTAAAAACATAGAGAAAACAAAAAATAAAGCCATTTTATAATTTCCAAATAGCTTAAAAGATTCCAATCCAAGAGTTTCAATCCAAGTTGCATTTTCTTTAATCAAACGCTGTGGTTCACATTTTGGCAATGTAAAAGCATAAACCCCAAGAATTAATGCACCAATTGCAGCAATATAAAACTGATATTCTGTTGCTTTACTGCCACTTAAATTTGTAATCCACATAGCAACAATAAAACCTATAGTTCCCCAAACACGAATTGGCGGGAAATCTTTTACTATATTTTTATTATTTAATTTTAGCGAAGTATATGAAATTGAGTTACTCAAAGCAATAGTTGGCATATAAAAACACATTGCCGCAAACATTACATATATAAAGTTATCTGGGGTCGTTATTTGAGCTATTCCAAACAAAACTAGTGCATAAAAAATATGAAGAACGCCGTACAATTTTTCGGCATTAATCCATCTATCAGCAATAATACCGGTAAGTGTAGGCATAAACAAAGATGCAATTCCCATGGTTCCAAAAACAAGACCGAACTGAGTACCTTCCCAATTTTTAGTCCCAAACCAATAATTCCCAATTGTTATAAGCCAGGCTCCCCAAACAAAAAACTGAAGAAAGCTCATTATTACCAATCTATTTTTAATCCCCATAAGATGAATTGTATTTTATATTTTTAAAAAAGAACAAGGCGTAAATCTAATATTAAAAAAAAGATTTACAAAAAATTATATCGTTTTAGTAATCTCATTAACTAAACTCAAAACTATACCAAATTGTTCTTCTCGCGTAAGCTCTGAATTATCAATCTCGATAGCATCCTCTGCTTTTACTAATGGCGAATTTGCTCTGTGGGTATCAATGTAATCTCGTTCTTCCACATTTTTCAGCACTTCTTCAAAAGAAACGCTATCTCCTTTTTGCAGCAACTCATCGTAACGCCTTTGTGCACGTGTAGTTGCGCTTGCTGTCATAAATATTTTAAGCTCGGCATCCGGAAAAACTACTGTACCAATGTCTCTTCCATCCATAACAATACCTTTGTCTTTGCCCATTTCTTTTTGCAGTTCCACTAATTTCACTCGAACTTCGGATAGTTCTGCAACTTTACTTACGAAGCGAGATACTTCAATGGTTCTGATTTCCCTTTCGACATTTGTATCGTTCAAATACATTTCGGCAAAACCCAAATCAGGATTAAATTTAAATTGCAAACGGATTGTCGGCAAACTATCAATTAAGGTTTCTTTGTTAAAAAAATCTTCGTTTATATAACCATTTTGCATCGCAAATAAAGAGATAGCTCTATACATGGCGCCTGTGTCAACATAAACATATCCTAATTGCTTGGCGAGTTGTTTAGCCAATGTACTTTTTCCAGTAGATGAAAATCCATCTATAGCAATTGTAATTTTTTTATCCAAAATAGTATTCTTGAAAGTTATAGTAACTGTTTATTTTTAGTGTAAAATCAATTTTAATTAGGTATTCCTCTCCTCTTGAATTCGATTGCGAAGATAAAATTATAATACAACAAATGTTTATTTTTCTATTTCAAATTCTAAACAAATAAAATTCCAAAACCATTACTTAATCCTCTTAAGTTTTGATTTTGGAATTTTTATTTATCTGAAAAAGTACCAATTTACAAGATCTTGGCGTTTTTTACTTTTTGATCTGTAATTGCAATCTTCAAAACTTCGCTCATCTCCTTAACATAATGAAAAGTCAAACCTTCAATATATTGTGGTTTTATTTCGTCGATATCGCTTTTATTATCTTGGCAAAGAATAATCTCTTTAATATTAGCGCGCTTAGCTGCTAAGATTTTTTCCTTGATTCCGCCCACTGGCAATACTTTTCCTCTTAGCGTAATTTCGCCGGTCATAGCGATATTTTTCTTCACTCTTTTTTGAGTAAACAAAGAGACCAAAGAGGTCAACATTGCAATACCCGCGCTCGGTCCGTCTTTTGGTGTAGCGCCTTCCGGAACGTGTAAATGGATATTGTATTTTGATAAAATATCCGAATTTAAACCTAGAAGTTGCGCATTGGCTTTAATATATTCTAAAGCAATTGTAGCCGATTCCTTCATTACCGTACCCAAGTTTCCGGTAATTGTCATGGCGCCTTTCCCCGGAGAAATCAATGATTCTATAAAAAGAATATCTCCTCCTACACTAGTCCAAGCCAATCCTGTTACAACGCCCGCAACATCATTACTTTCATATTTATCTCTTTCCAATCTAGCAACACCAAGAACTTTCACGATATCCTCATCGGTCACCTTCTTATTGTATTCTTCTTCCATCGCAACCGATTTGGCCGCATTTCGGATCACTTGAGCAATTTTAGCTTCTAATCCACGAACACCTGATTCACGAGTATATCCTTCGACGATTTTTTCCAATTGTTTTTTACCAATGGTCAAATCCTTAGACGTTAAACCGTGTTCTTTTAATTGTCTTGGAAATAAATGCTGGCGCGCAATCTCTACCTTTTCTTCGATAGTGTAGCCTGACATTTTAATAACTTCCATTCGATCTCTCAAAGCAGGCTGAATAGCCGACATATTATTAGAAGTAGCGATAAACATTACTTTTGACAAGTCATAACCCATTTCAAGGAAATTATCATAGAAAGAATTGTTCTGTTCCGGATCTAATACTTCCAATAAAGCGGATGACGGATCTCCCTGATTACTGCTCGATAATTTATCAATTTCATCCAAAACAAAGACCGGATTTGATGTTCCTGCCTTTTTCAAACTTTGAATAATTCTACCCGGCATAGCACCGATATATGTTTTTCTGTGACCACGAATCTCCGCTTCATCACGCAATCCTCCTAAAGAAATTCGCACATATTCTCTACCCAAAGCTTCGGCAACTGATCTACCAATTGATGTTTTTCCAACTCCCGGAGGTCCTGTCAAACAAATAATTGGAGATTTCATGTCATTTCGCAATTTCAGAACTGCCAAATGCTCAATCATTCTTTTCTTAACTTCTTCTAAACCAAAATGATCTTTATCAAGAATCTTTTGAGCATGTTTCAAATCAAAATTGTCTTTAGAATATTCGTCCCAAGGCAATTCTAAGAACAACTCCAGATAGTTCCTCTGAATTCCAAAATCAGGTGCTTGAGGATTCATTCGGCGCATTTTGGACAATTCTTTTTCGAAATGCTTTTGTGTTTTCTCGTCCCATTTCTTGGTCTTAGACTTTTGAAGCATTTCATCCATTTCTTCTTCTTGCGAAACACCACCCAATTCTTCCTGAATGGTTTTCATTTGTTGATGAAGAAAATATTCTCTTTGTTGTTGGTCCAGATCAAAACGAACTTTAGATTGAATATCGTTTTTTAATTCGAGTTTTTGCAACTCAATATTCATATAACGAAGTGTTTCTAGAGCTCTGTCTTTCAGACTATTTATAGCTAATAGATCTTGTTTTTCTTTAACTGATAAATTCATGTTAGAAGTAACAAAATTGATCAGAAAAGATTGGCTTTCAATGTTTTTTATAGCAAAGGTTGCCTCACTAGGAATATTTGGACTTTCCTTTATAATTTGAATTGCCAGTTCTTTGACAGAATCCAGAATAGCCAAAAATTCGGTATCTTTTTTATCGGGTCTGTTTTCTTCAAACTCTTTAATTGTGGCAGTTATATAAGGATCTTCAGAAACGACTGCATCAATTTCAAAACGCTTTTTTCCCTGAAGAATAACGGTAGTGTTACCATCCGGCATTTTCAAAACGCGTAAAATTTTAGCAACAGTTCCTATCGTATGAATATCATCCTTTGTAGGATCCTCGTCTTCTTCATTTTTTTGGGCTACAACTCCAATAATTTTTCCTGCTGCATTGGCGTCATTAATCAATTTAATAGATTTATCACGACCCGCAGTGATTGGAATTACAACACCTGGAAACAAAACCATATTTCGCAACGGCAAAATAGGCAAAGAATCCGGTAATTCTTCGTTAATCATTTCTTCCTCATCTTCCGGAGTCAATAATGGAATTAATTCGGCATCAGAATCAAATTCTTGAAGTGACAGATTGTCAATTGTAAGTATTTTATGGTTTGACATAATATATTTAAGTCTTTTTGTCATTAAAAATTTTAATTAAACTAATAAACACATCGTTTTATCGCTATAAAATCGAGTTAAAACCATATATCCATTATTCCTATTAAAAAGGCAATCTCCATGCCATTTTAAAAAAGCACTGCTAATAAAAAACCTTTTGGTTTTAATTCTATTTTGCGAATATCTAGTCTTTAGAGTCTCTTATTTTCTTCATAAAACTAAGCGCGATATAACCCAGTAAAAAGAAAATAGCTAATATAAAAATAGAATTTCGCATTGAATTTGTAACGGAAGCCGCAAAACCAAAAATAAAAGTACCTAATACAATGGAAATTTTTTCGGTTACATCAAAAAAGCTAAAATAAGTGGCGTGATCTTCGGTTTCAGGTAATAATTTTGAATAGGTAGAACGTGACAAGGACTGAATTGCTCCCAAAACCATTCCTATCATTCCCCCAAGCGCATAGACCTGAATATCAATATATATGTTTTTAGCATCCAATAAATAAATCCACAAACAAATAAATCCCCAAATGGCTATAGTCAATTTCAGTGTTTTTATATTTCCTATTTTATCTGAAATTCTTGAAAATAAATAAGCTCCGAAAATAGCAACTACATTTAGCAATAAAATTATTATGATTAATTTGCTAGTACTAATTCCCAATTCTTTCTTTGCATAAATACCTAAAAGCAAAATAATAGTCTGTACACCTATACTGTATAGAAAAAAAGCGGTTAAAAACTGCTTTAGCCTACCTAAGTGTTTTAAGCTTTTAAAAACGACTCTAAGCTCTCTCAATCCTTTGAAGATATAGTCCTTTCTTGGTTTTTTATGAAACACATTATTCGGCAAATAATAAAAAGTCACTTGAGCAAAACCAATCCACCAAATACCAACGCACAAAAAGGAAATACGCGGCGGTAAAGAAGCATCTGTAATTCCGTACCATTCTGGCATCATTACCAGCGTTAAGCTGAAAGCCAATAGAATAACAGAACCTAAATAACCATACATAAAACCTTTGGCACTTACTCTGTCAAATTGCTCCGGATGGGCAACCTCAGGTAAATAGGAATTATAAAAAACGATACTTCCCCAAAAACCAATACTCGCCAAAATAGTGGCTAAAATCCCAATCCATAAGGTATCTTGATCCTTAAAGAAAAACATTGCCATTACGGCAAATGATCCCAGATAACAAAAAAACTGCATAAAGCGTTTTTTATTTCCGGTATAATCGGCTATTCCGGATAAAATTGGAGACAATAAAGCAATTATCAAAAAGGAAAAAGACAAAGAATAAGACAATAAAGTAGAATTATTAAATTCTATTCCCATAAAATGAACCATTCCATTATTATCATTGGTCACAGCTTCGTAATAGATAGGAAAAACTGCTGTTGCAATAACTAAACTATAAACAGAATTAGCCCAATCATAAAAAGCCCAGGCATTAATCAATTTTTTATCACCTTTTTGTAATGCAATCATATATGTAATTTTTGTTCCAATTTATTTTAAATACAAACTCGCTTCTTTTAAAGAATATTATGCTTTTTCATAAAAAAAGCCAAATCAATAGAAATGGCCTTTCATTTATAAAAATGTAAAATTCGCGTCTTATTTAGGAAGTATTCCAACTTTAGCTGCAGTCGCTTTTGCTTCAGGAATTAATGCTTTCAAATTAGCAATTCTAGTAGCATCAGAAGGGTGCGTACTTAAAATTTCTGGTTGGGCTTGTCCATTTGATTGAGCCGACATTCTTTGCCAAAAAGTTATAGCTTCCTCCGGGTTATAGCCCGCAATTGCCATTAATGTCAATCCTATTTTATCAGCTTCAGTCTCATGGCTTCTGCTAAATGGCATCATTCCTCCTATTTCTGAACCCATTCCATAAACCTGATTCACAATTTGTTGGGTTGAGGCGCTTTTATTACCGACGGCGGCGGCAACTCCAGCAGCTCCATATTGTTGTAATTGAGCAGCACTCATTCTTTGTGCTCCATGATCGGAAATAGCGTGTGATACTTCATGCCCCATAACCGTTGCTAAACCTGCCTCGTCCTTTGTTACCGGCAAAATACCCGAATACACCACAATTTTTCCTCCTGGCATACACCAGGCATTCACTTCTTTATTGTCAACTAATTTGTATTCCCAACGGTAATCTTTTAGAAATTCTGCTTTACCTAAATAAGCTAAGTATTTTTCCGAAGCATCTTTGATTCTCATTCCAACTTTTTCTACTCTTTTTGCATCGGCAGTACCCACAATTACTTTATTTTCTTTTAAAAAAGTTCCGTATTGCTGAAAAGAAGTTGGAAACAATTCGCTATTAGAAACAAAATTTAATTGTTTTTTCCCTGTAATAGGATTTGTTGCGCAGGAAAACACTAATCCTAAAGTGCTAATTCCTAATATTAAATATTTTCTCATGATTGTTAAATTTTAAAAAACAAAAATACAATTAAATAAGTTTTTATTTAATAAATTAAATTCAAATGTTTCATTATTTTAATTTTAATTATCCTAAAATATAATAATTTTAGGATAATTAAAATTCGTCTATGACAGAAAATTATTTTTAGTTATCATAAACTAAATATTCTTTCTAAGTAAAGTAAATGCTATTTTTACCTCATTTAAAAAGAAAAGTTTTTAGACTTTCTTAATTTGCTGAAAAACCCATAAAATAAACTTAATCAAAAATGACAAAAATCGGTGCTAGCCCTGAAAAAATATTAAAAATACCAAGGTTTATTATCATAACCGGCAAAATAATCGCTTTTATTTCTCCTAAACTTGCCACTTTGTATGCTGTAAAATTATTTACGACTCCTATAAAACATAAAATTCCAAAAAGAGAATTTGAAATGGATCGTAACAGCCTTCAAAAATTAATACCTATTCCGGCAATAAACAAACAAGTCGTTGTATACCAATATGGAAAAAGTGAGCGCAAAATTTTACTTGTTCATGGATGGTCCGGTCGTGGAACCCAATTGGTTAAAATTGCCGATGAACTATTAAAATCAGGTTATTCAACAATAAGTTTTGATGCTCCTGCTCACGGAAAATCTCCCGGAAATAGTAGTATCATGGTCGATTTTATCGCTACCATTTTAGAACTAGACAGGCAATATGGTCCTTTTGAAGCAGCAATCGGACACTCTTTAGGAGGAATGTCGGTATTGAATGCCGTAAAAAGCGGACTAAAAATAGATCGCTTGGCTATTATTGGAAGCGGAGATATCGTACAGGACATTATTGACGATTTTATTGCAAAATTAGAATTGAAACCAAGTATAGCCACAGGTTTGCGTTTGCATTTCGAAAAAAAATACGGAGGCACAATGGATGATTATTCTGCCTACAAAGCCTCCAAAGAAGTTACAATTCCCTCATTGATAATTCACGACGAAAATGATTATGAAGTTCCCGTAAAGGCAGGAATTCACATCCACAAATATTTAAAAAACAGTGAACTTTTGCTGACAAAAGGACTAGGTCATCGAAAAATCCTTGGCAACCAGAAGGTGGTTGAAAAAACAGTACAATTCATCACTAATAAATAACTATAAAACAAAGTATTAACTTTATAACAATTTAAAATACAAGATGGAATATCCTTTACAAAAAGCCGAAGAACAATGGAAAGAACAATTGGGTGAAGAAAGATACCGAATTCTACGCCAAAAAGGAACCGAATACCCACATTCAGGCAAATACAACCTTACTTTTGAAACAGGAACTTATTGCTGTGGCGGTTGTGGGGAACCTTTGTTTGAAAGCAGTTCCAAGTTTGAAGCCCATTGTGGTTGGCCCTCCTTTGACGATGCCATCCCAGAAAAAGTAAAAAATGTTCTGGATAAAACACATGGAATGATCCGTACCGAAATCGTTTGTGCCAATTGTGGCGGGCATCTAGGACATGTATTCAACGATGGCCCCACTAAATCCGGTCAGCGCTATTGTGTGAATTCGTTATCTGTAGATTTTAAAGAAGAATAACTGATGGATTTATTTGGAGAAAGTACAAATTGGGTACAAAAATTAGCCCCGATTCTGGAACAATACAAAGATCAAAAACATCCTTTGAACTACCAAAATAGGTATCAATTGGTGGTTATGGTTGTACTCTCTGCCCAAGATTCTGATGCCAATATCAACAAAATAGCTCCTGCCCTTTTTGAAGTCTTTCCAAATATAGAAAGTCTAGCGGTTTCGAATGTAAATGCTTTATTGCCTTATATTTCAGGAGTCCGAAACTTTGCAACCAAAGCCAATTGGTTACTCGAAATTGCTCAAACTATCAAAAAAGATGAAAACATTCCACTGACGATGGAGGCATTGATCGCTTTGAAAGGCATTGGACGAAAATCAGCTAATGTTATCATGCGTGAATCTCATGCTCCGGCCGAAGGAATTATTGCTGATTTACACGTAATCCGTGTAGCACCGAGAATTGGATTGCTACCCGAAACCAAAGACGGTATCAAAGCCGAAAAACTATTGATGCAAGTATTGCCAAAAAACATTTGGGGTGAAATTGGTATGGCAATTTCTTTTCTGGGACGAGAAATTTGCCGCCCTAAACCAAAATGCCCTGAATGTCCTATCAAAAACATTTGTACCTATTACATCAAAAACTTCTAAAAAGAGGACAATAAACTATGTAATAACAAAAGTAAAAGTTTATTTATTAATCTTTTCTGCTGAAAACTTGTATATATTTGATTGTATATACTAGTTATGGGCTATTATCTCGCAACTAACAATAAAATGAGTTAAAATTAACATTATGAAATATGATTATTTGAATCAACTTTTGGGAAATGATAGTGAATTTGAAGATTTATTTAAAGATTTTGACTTTAATTTATTAGAATCACAAGATTTCAAAGAAGATGCTGTAAGAGAAGAAATAGTTTTTCCTATTTTAAAAAAACTTGGATATAGTGCCTCAAACAAAAACAAGATAATAAGAAGTAAGAATCTAAAACATCCATTTTGTTATTTCGGGACAAAAAAGCATAGCGTAAATATAATCCCTGATTATACTTTCGAGATTGATGGTGAGAATAAATGGATTTTAGATGCCAAGCGCCCTTCTGAAAATATCTTTGAAGGAAAAAATGTCTCTCAAGCATATAGCTATGCTGTACATCAGGAAATAAGAAGTGATTTTTTTTGCCTTTGTAATGGAAAGGAATTTTCCATATTTGATGTAAAACAAACAAATCCCATTTTAAAATTTCACATTAAGGATTTAAAAAAAAATTGGAAAGAATTAGAAAAATATTTAAGTCCAGAATTCGTTAAAAAACCTCACTTAAGGAACTTCAACAGTGATATGGGCTTATATATTATGAGATTTGGCATAGAAGAAAACTTTTTTTTGCCTATGTGCTTTCCTATGGAAGGAATTGGTTTTATTGCTAAATTAACAGATAACTCATATACAATTAATTGTAGTTATGGAACTTATGTAGCAGAAGGAATTACACAAGAATTCGCAGGTACATTTGATTTTAATGAACAGCAATACTTAGAGTTATTAGAAATTTTGCCTCACCCATTGAAAATTAAAATTTCAGACGCTTTAAAAAGGCAACCTTTCAAATACGTGGAAATACCATCCGAAAAATTTCATTTTAATATGTACGCTGTTTTAGATTCAAAAATCCAAAATAATGATGATGAAAGTTATCTGCCGTTTATTGTTAAATACTTTGAAAAACAATAACAGCCCATAACAGCCGTTACAAAAGATTTGGGTATTTGGCTGAATTTAAAAATGGTTTTGTACTTGGACAATTTGTGCATAATGGAAAAAACTCGCATCTTTAATCCCAAACCTCTTGTAGCGCCAGAACGTTAGTGGCAAGTTTACACATATTATCTGGAAAACTGTTAATAACTTGAATTTACTTACAGTTAAATAGTTAAAGTTATATATATATTAGCAAATTATAAAACTTAACAAAAATTTACTTTTCATCAAATGATTGATATATTAGAAAAACTTAAAACTCAGCCTAGCGAAAATTTTGAATCTGAAACTTTAGAATTTAAATGTTATAATTCCGAAAGCGCATTACATAATGCAAATTTGTCAGATGAAATTTGTGCTTTGGCCAACAAATATGGAGGTCAAATAATTGTTGGTGTAGTAGATAGTTCAAGTATTAAAAATCAAAAATGGGAAACTCAATTAAATGGTTTTCAAAAAGTAGATTTGGATACAACAAAAGAAAGATTATTAGGCAAAATAAACCCCAAAATTGAAATTAAACTTTCAGAAATACACTTTGATAGTAAAAACTACTTAATAATAAAAATCCCCAACGTAACACATTCTTTAGTAAGTACAAGTTCTGGAAAAGTTTATATAAGAGAAGGTAAGTCAAGTGTACCAGCAACTCCTGATCAGATTCAAAATTTAGTTAAAAATCTTCAGTCATACGATTGGAGTGGTGAAGAAAATGACTTAGAAATTGAACTAAGTTTAAACATGACTGCTCTTAAGGAAGCAAAATTAGATTTTTGCAAAAGGCGAGGAATTGAAGAAAATGATATTAGTGATTTAGGTTTTTTGGAAGCAATTGATGCTACGAAAAACGGAAGACTTAATAATTCTGGTCTTCTTTTTCTAGGGAATAGGTCAATCATTCATAAAAATTTAGGATTATATGAATATCGATTTTCATGGAAAACTGCTGATGGCGAACTAAAAATAAATGATGTATGGGACGATTGCATATGGAATTCAGTAAAAAAAATAAAAACATATTTTTTAGCTTGTAACAAGAAAATCATGCTCCCTTATGAAGGAAATGATTATGAATTAAATACTATGGATGAACAAGCTTTCCATGAAGCTTTTCTAAATTCTATAGTTCATCGTGATTATACTTTGGATGGTATGACTTCCGTTAATTTTAAAGAAAATGAATTAGTAATTACAAACCCAGGCACATTTTATGGAGGCGTTAATAGTTCTAATATCTCTTATCATGAACCACGCCACAGAAATAAAGCCCTAGCAAAAACATTAATGGCTTTCCAATTAGTTGATAGAGCTGGAATGGGTGTTCTTCGAATCGGTTTGAATTCATTGACTTACGGAAGAGATTTTCCAGTTTGGAAAGAAAATTTATAAAATATTGAAGTGAGAATGCCTGCTGAATATTTTAAAGCTGAAGTGTTTTTACTTACACAGAAATATATTAAAAAATGTAGTATTTCAGATCTTTATATTATTAACAATCTCCATAAAATAGGTTTCGCAAGTATAAATTCACTAGATAAACAACTTGCTAAAGTTGTTCATTCTCCTTGGAATGAAATTGAGAAATCAATGCAAAGAGAAGATTTTAAAGAATATTTTACATATCATGGAAATTATGATGGTCTATATATTTGTACATCAGCCAAAGGAATTGTTGCTTTAGGTGTGTCTAAAGCATTTAAAACTGCCTCAAATTCAGAGAAACATGTTAAGCTTTACCTTTACTTAAAAAAACATCGTTACGCTACTAATGAAGAAATAATGACCTTACTTGGGTTCAAGTTTGCGGGTTCAACTTCGAATTTTCTAAAAAAATTAAACTATGTTAAAAATTCTGGAAAAAGTAGAAATAGTAAATGGAGCCTAAAATAAAACCTGCTGGTAACAGCCGTTACAAGAGATTTGGGGGATTAGTCTGAATTTAAAGATGGTTTTGTACTTGGAAAATTTGTGCATAATGGAAAAAACTCGCATCTTTAATCCCAAACCTCTTGTAGCGCCAGGACGTTAGCGGTCAGGCTAAAACGACATCGGTATCGAAAGAAAACTATCTAACAGATTGAAAATTAAAATGACAAACTTAATTACGATACGAGAATACGATACGAAGGACAAAAATAAAGTCATTAACTTAATAAAGTTAAATACGCCTGAATATTTCGCAGTTGACGAAGAAGAAGACTTGAATAAATATTTGGAAACAGAAAGGGAACTTTATTATGTTTTACTTTACGACCAAAAAATTGTTGGATGTGGTGGAATTAACTTTGCAGACAACAATACGACAGGAAAAATTAGTTGGGACATACTTCACCCTGATTATCAGAAAAAATCTTTGGGTACAAAATTATTGAAGCACCGAATAGACAAACTAAATTCTATTGACGGAATACAAAAAATCACTGTAAGAACTTCACAAGTCGCATACAAATTCTATGAGAAACAAGGTTTTGAACTGTTTGAAATTAAAAGAGACTATTGGGCAGAAGGGTTTGATATGTACAATATGGAATATAAACAACATTGAAAACACTGCCAACAACAGTTTGACAAGATTTGGGCATTTGGCTGAATTTGCAGCTAGTTTTGTATTTGTAAAATTTACTTCGTCCGTTCGCTATGGCACGGGTGTGCATAATGGAAAAAACTCGCATCTTTAATCCCAAACCTCTTGTAGCGCCAGGACGTTGGCTGCAAGCTAAAAAAAAATAACAGACTATTGAAAACTATACATTTTAATAAAACGGAGTGCGGCGTTGATTTTTTACTCAACGTTTTAAATGAAGCTTGGGTTGCAGAAGCTTATATGCTGCCTGATACCCATAATTCTGATTATTTTGAAATAATAGTTCTCAATAAGGGAAATGGATTTGTATTTATTGATAATAGAAAAATACAAATCACTGACGATAGTATTTTATTTATCTCGCCTTTTCAACTCAAAAAATGGGAAGTTAATGTAAACGAATTAGATTTTACGATTCTAATTTTTAAAGAAGAATTTTTAAACGATTTTTTTGCTGATAAGCTTTTTACTTATAAGCTATTATATTTTTATCAATATGACCATCCCACGAAATTAGATTTAGATAGTGGAAAAATTCAAGGTATCATCAATAATTTAAAAGAGATTAAATCGGAGCTTATCTCTCCTAATCTGGATAGTGCTCACATTATTCGTTCACTAATTTATTATGTATTGCATCGTCTTAATAGAGATTATGCCATCAATAACAATCTGCCATTTCAAATTGACACCACAAATCATGCTTATGCGTTTAAAAAATTGTTGGAACAACACATTAGAGAAAAACAACGCATAGAGGATTATAGCGAACTTTTAGGCATCAGTCGAATTACATTGAACAGTGCTGTAAAAAAGCAATTTCATCAAACCGCTACTGAGCTTTTAAAAAACAGATTGTTAACCGAAATCAAGAATGACTTGCTATATTCTGGTAAAACAATTAGTGAAATTGCTTTTGGACTTGGATATTCAGAACCCAATCATTTGATGCGTTTTTTTAAAAAACAAACAGGATTAACGGCTTCAGAATTTCAGTCGACTTATCAAAATGGTAGGTAATGATAACCAATAGGTAGAAAAGCATTCTTATAACCGCTATAATTTTGTACCATAATTAAAACACATATATTATGAAGGTACAATTGATCAGAAACGCCACAATGGTTGTTGAATATGCAGGAAAGAAAATGTTGGTAGATCCTATGTTTTCTAAAAAAGGAGCATTAGCCCGTGGTCCAATGCCTGCCAAAGATTGGAATTGGAAAAGAAACCCTAATAACGAACTTCCGCTTCCTGTTGCAGAGATTATTAAAGACATTGACTTTATGGTTTTAACACATCTTCACTTTGATCATTGGGACAAAGCGGCTGCAGATGCATTACCAAAAAACATTAAAATTTTTGTTCAGGATGAAAATGATAAAAAAACAATAACGAAATCGGGCTTTACCAATCTTGAAATATTGACCGAGAATTCAACCTTTGGAGATATTAAATTAAGCAGAACCAAAGCGCAACACGGAAAAGGATTTATTCTTAATCTTGCAGGACAGGTAGCTGGAATTGTATTACGCCATTCATCAGAAAAAACACTTTACATTGCTGCAGATACAGTTTGGTATGAAGAAGTTGAAAAAACGATTGCCAAATTTAAGCCAGAAGTAATTGTAGTAAACGGTGGTGATAACCGATTCATTATTGGTGATCAATTGGTTATGAGTAAAGAAGATATTTACAAAACACATCAAGCGGCTCCAAAAGCAGACATCGTTGTTGTGCATATGGAAGGTGTTTATCATAATACGCTATCGAGAAAAGAACTAAGACAGTTTGTTGATCAAAAGTCGATTGGCGAGAATATAATCATTCCGGAAGATGGAGAAACAGTAAGTTTGTAATGGAAAATAATATAGTATATAACAAGCAACTGGTACGTGACTTTTATGCTGCTGTAGATCGCGAAGACTACGAATCTGCAAGTACTTATTTACACCAATATTTTATCTTCTATCATCAGGTAGATCATCCGATTCCTGGAGCAGGAGGATTTGTAGCATCAGAAAAGAAAATTTTGATGCCTTTGGAGAATTCTCTTTTCAAATCATAGATCTTATTGCGGAAGGCAATAAAGTAGCAGTTTATATGATTCACGAAGGAAAGCATAACAAAAATCCATTGATGGGACTGGAACCCAAAGGAAATACTATTCGTTTTTCATTAATGATGTGGCTTACCATCGAAGAAGGAAAAATTATTGAGAAGCGGGCTCATTTTGACCGAGCTGATATTGAAAATCAAGCTATTAAACGGTAAAAAGTTACCATTAGTGTTAAAAATAGCCAGCAGCCGACAGCGGTTTTGCGAGATAGCGAAATATGTGGTAAATTCAAGTTTATTTTTTACAAGAAATTATATCTTAGCCGAAAAACCGCAGTTCCGAAGCTCGCAACCACGCAAAGCGAGGGATGTTAAGCGACATTGATAAAAAAAATCGCAAAAAAACTGATAATCAATGAACATAAAAGAACATTACAGTAAACTATATAATGAATCTATTTATAACATTTCTTCAGACAAATATCAAATTGACAATTTAATAGATTCAAAGTTTGACCAAAGATTTGGAATCACTTTACTTATAAGACCTTCAAATGAAGTAAAAGACAAAATTCAAAAATTTATAAACGAACTAAAAAAGGTTGAACCGAATCAATATTATTATCCTAATTCTGATATTCATATTACAATTATGTCTATAATATCTTGTTATGAGGGTTTTAGTATTGAAAATATCGAACCACTTAAGTATATTGAATTAGTAAAAAAATGTTTACCTCTTAATCAAAATATTGAAATTAATTTCAAAGGTTTAACTGCTTCAAATTCCTGTATCATGCTACAAGGATTTATGAACAATAACCAATTAAATGAAATAAGAGATAATTTGAGAGTTGAATTTAAGAACTCTAAATTGGAACAAAGTTTAGACAAAAGATATTCCATTCAAACAGCACATTCAACAATAGTTCGCTTTAAAAGTCCTTTTAACCAAAAACACGATTTTTTGAAAATAATTGACAAATATGCCGATTATGAATTTGGAACTTTTGAGATTAAAAATATTGAACTTGTTTACAATGATTGGTATCAGAGAAAAGAATTTGTACAGAAAATATATGAATTTGAAATATAATAACGTCCTCAAACAACCATTACAAGATAATTGGGTTTTAGACTGAATTTGCAGCAAGTTTTGCACTTGTAAAATTTGTGTTTATTGGAAAAAACTCGCATCTTTAATCCCCAAACTCTTGAAGCATCAGAACGTCTCAGGCATAATTGATCGTGCAAGTCATAAAATCTTTAAAACTACATAAAATGAAAATCTGGGCAACATTTATTTTAACCCTTTTATCAATCCCTAACATGATTGCACAAAATAACGAAATGATGGTCAGAATGTCTGAAATAGAGATTGACATCAATTTTCTTCCCGAGTATATTAAAATTTTAAAGGAAGAAGCGCGTTTATCCGTTGAGTTAGAACCTGGTGTAATATCAATTTATCCAATGTTCGAGAAAGACAATCCTGCGCAAATAAAAATTCTTGAAATCTACGCAAATAGAATTGCTTACGAAGCGCACTTAAAAACGCCACATTTCTTAGCATATAAGACAAGCACATTGAAAATGGTAAAATCACTTAAGCTAATTGATATGGAGTCAATTGATGCGACAACGATGAAGAAAATTTTCGAAAAGATAAAAAGCGAATAAATAGTTATTCCTGCCGCTAACCTCCGTTAGGCATAACATTAGCAGTAATTCTATTGCAATAACGATAACTATTTTAATATCAATTATTTATTTAACGATAGAAACAACCAAAATGAAACTACCTCCTTACGATAAATTCCCCGAAATTATTTCAGACACTATTGTCTTGAGGCAAATTCAAATCGACGACATCAAGGATATTGTTAAAATATCTTTTTACGATTCCCGACCAGCTATGACTGTTGAAGACGCAACAGAAATGCAAGATAAAATTAACTTAGACTATCAAAACGGATTATCAATTCATTGGGGCATTGCTGACAAGAATACAAATGAAATTATTGGAACTTTAGGATATTATCGTGGGTTTGACAAAAAAGTTGGAGAACTTGGTTGCGTTTTAAGACCTGAATTTCGAGGAAAAGGTTTTATGACAGAAGCAATGAAACTCGCAACCGAATTTGGGATTAACGATATTGGATTAACAAAAATAATTGCGATTACAACTAAACAAAATAACAGCGCAACAAAACTTCTTGAGCGCCTAAATTTTATTAAAATTGCAAACCTTCAAGATGATGAAATTGAATATCAGTTTGTAAATAATTTATAATAGGTATGAGTTTTATCTCAAGATAATATTTTAATGTTTTTTGTTAATCAAACATTCCAGCTAGCAGCAGTTTTTATGCTATTGCCGTTTTTGTTGTTGCAGGAACGTTTTTATTTCCTAACTTCGTTTAGTTCAGCCGAGTGAACTCAGTTTCAATTTACCCAAAACTCACCAAGCACTAGAATGTTGACTGTTATTGTACCAAAATTAAAAAACAAAATTATGGCACTATTCAATCCTTATTTGCACTTCGCTGGGAATACCGAAGAAGCATTTAACTTTTACAAATCCATACTTGGTGGAGAATTTATTAAGATGGTTCGCTATAAAGACCTACCGCAATCTGATGAGCATAAAATACCCGAAGCATACCTTGATAAAATAATGTACATTGCTTTGCCTATTGGAAAAAACAATGTTTTAATGGGCTCAGACGCAATATTAGAAAGTACCGAGAAAAAATTTACTGTTGGAGATAATTTCCACATTTCAATAAGTGCCGAAAACAAAGAAGAAGCCAACAACTTATTTAATGGACTTTCAGTTGATGGAAAAATTGAAATGCCAATTGCTAATAGTCCTTGGGGTTCTTACTTTGGTATGCTTATCGACAAATTTGGCATTCAATGGACGGTAGATTTTGACCCAAAGGATAACAGAAAAATAAAACAATGAACCCCTAGTCGGGTAAAAATTTTATACAGCCGATTCTCAGAGATTTTTTATTTTTTTAAGGAAAATATTAACGGAAAGTTAGTTCGACCTACTGCTAACAACCTAACTTTTAATTATCTGAATAAAACAACTTGGTTCATAAATTCCATAACTTTACAAGAAAGGATTTAAACGCTAAATGTCATGGAATCAAATTTAATATGGGCAAACTTAGTATCAAATAATCTAGATAAAACAAGAAAGTTTTATACAGAATTAGGTTTTGAATCAAATGAAAAATATTCGTCAGAAGAGTCAACAAGTTTTCTATTTGGTCAAAATAAATTTGTTATTAACTTTTTCACTAAGCAGAGATTAGAAAAGAAAGAAAACGGCAATCTCAACAATGCTGAAAACCAAAATGAGGTTATTTTTTCCCTTTCTGCAAATAGTAAAGAAGATGTAAATAAATGGGCTGAAAAAGTAAAGTCTGCTGGCGGAACAATTTTTTCAAATCCGCAAGATTATGAGAAAGGCTATAATTTTGTTTTTTCTGATCCGGATGGACACAAATTTAATGTTCTGTATTGGCCGGGAATGTAAATATAACAGCCT
Organism: Flavobacterium sp. W1B; assembly: GCF_047344965.1. Classification (NCBI taxonomy): domain Bacteria; kingdom Pseudomonadati; phylum Bacteroidota; class Flavobacteriia; order Flavobacteriales; family Flavobacteriaceae; genus Flavobacterium; species Flavobacterium sp. W1B. Next base: position 2,438,222 of record NZ_CP178845.1, on the reverse strand, counting down.
ACAACTAACAACTTTGATCAATGGCGGGTTTTCCTTCAGATTATATAAGGTTTGATTATTCAAAGGAAATATTAGGTTTTAAATAAAATGTAAAAACACCAAAAAAATGAAAAGCAAAAGACTAATTATCATTCTTACAGTAGTAGTTATTCTATTACTCATTCCATTCATAGCAATGCAATTCACTAATGAAGTCGACTGGAAAATCTCAGACTTTGTAATAATGGGAGTTCTATTGCTCGGAACAGGCTTATTATGTGAAATCGTAATGAGAAAAGTAAAAGGTTCCAATAGCAGAATCATCATTTGTTTAGGGATTTTACTTTCATTATTCCTTATTTGGGTAGAACTTGCAGTTGGGATTTTAGGAACACCATTTGCAGGTTCTTAAACTGAAAATAAAATAATTATACACAACATCGGTAGTTGTTATTTGTCTAATTTCGTTTGAAATCCCTTCAAATATTTTGCAATACTAAAACCGGCTTCTAATCCATGATGAACCTCAATAGAAATAGGCATAATCTTTCTGTTTTCGCGAATATAGATTTTCTTATTTATTTTTACTTATCAAAGTCTCTTGGGAATTCTATTTTTTATTCTAATCCTTATTCAAAAAAGAAAATAACTTCTAAAAAATTATTAAAATTAAAAAACTATAGTGCCTAATTCTTGAAAAAAGAATTACTTTAGTAGATTGGAGTCATAGCTCAGATAGCAGCAATATTTGAATAAAACTCCAAAAAAATAATAGTTAATAATACAATACGAATATGAGATTAGAAGATTTTGACAATGACGAGGATAAGGTAATCCAAGATAAATTAAAACAAAAAACCTGGAACGAGATAAGAAGCAATGACAGTTGGGCGATTTTTAAAATCATGGCCGAATTTGTAAACGGCTATGAAAGCATGGGACGCATTGGTCCTTGTGTGTCTATTTTTGGATCGGCACGAACCAAACCAGAAGACAAATACTATAAACTTGCCGAAAGCATTGCCTATAAAATCAGTAAAGCAGGTTATGGCGTGATTACCGGCGGTGGTCCGGGAATTATGGAAGCGGGGAACAAAGGGGCACATCTTGGCGGTGGAACATCGGTTGGATTGAATATAGAGTTACCATTTGAGCAGCATTTTAACCCTTATATTGATGGCGATAAAAATTTGAATTTTGACTATTTCTTTGTTCGAAAAGTGATGTTCGTAAAGTATTCCCAAGGTTTTGTGGTTATGCCGGGCGGTTTTGGTACGATGGATGAATTGTTTGAAGCGATAACCCTAATTCAGACCAAAAAAATTGCTAAATTCCCAATAATACTCGTGGGAACAAGCTTTTGGTCAGGATTGATTGACTGGGTAAAAACGGTATTAATCGAAAAAGAACAAACCGTGAGCCCTGATGATTTGAAATTAATAAAAATTGTGGATACCGAGGAAGAAGTGGTCGAAGTATTGGATACTTTCTATAAAAAGTACAATTTGAAACCTAATTTTTAAGAATAAGGCTGTTTTTAAGAACAGCCTTATCTTTTTTTTAGTATTTTAACTTCAATACTAAGTATTTTACATAAATAAATGTAACTTGTGCTACAATAAATCAAAACCTACAATTGAAATCAAGCTACAAAATTGCGGTTTGCCTTCTAGTTTTATTGACATCAATAAAACAATATGCCCAACACCATTCCCAAATGTTTGTTGAAGTAGATTCTGAGAATAAAATCTTAAATATCCAGCAAGAAATTTCTTTTTTTAATGATTCTAATGATACGCTGTCTTCCATTGTTTTGAATGATTGGAATAATGCTTATTCAAATGTAAAATCGCCTTTGGCCAAACGATTTTCGGATGAATTTTACAGAGGTTTTCATTTGTCCAGTGAAAAAGAAAAAGGAAGTACCAGTAATATTACCATTATTGACGCTAATAAATTATTCCTCTCTTGGGATCGAACAGCGGAAAATCCGGATATTATTAACGTAAAGCTCCGAGAAAAATTAGCTCCAAAACAAAAAACGACTATTCATCTTACTTATGTAGTAAAAATCCCCAATGATAAATTTACAAAATACGGTTACGATGCCTTGGGAGACATCAACCTAAAAACATGGTACCTAAGTCCTGCCCGATTTGAAAACCACGCTTTTACACAATACAACAATGAAAACTTGGACGACATTGCCAATGCTGTTTCTGACTTTGATATCGAATTGAAACTACCCAAAAACCTAGAAGTTACCTCAGATTTAGATATTGTTGAATTGGCACAAAAAGAGAACTCCTCTATTTATAAATTATCAGGAAAAAACAGAATTAATTTCAGCCTTTTTATAGAGCCTAAATCCAGCTTTTACAGTTTCAAAAGCAATTCGCTAGATGTGATTACTAATTTGAAGGAAGAAAAATTAAGCACCGTTCAAAAAGCACTTATTATTGACAATGTGGTGCGTTATGTAAATGATTTGATAGGAAAATATCCTTTTGACAAAATCGTTGTTTCCAAAACCGATTATGAACGAAATCCTTTTTACGGATTAAACCAACTGCCTTCGTTTATAAGCCCTTTTTCGGATGAATTTACATTTGAGATTAAATTCTTAAAAACCTATTTGAATGCTTACCTTCAAAATAGTCTTCGGTTAGACAATCGAAAAAACAGTTGGATTTATAACGGCATACAGGTTTTTGCCATGATGAAATACATAGAAGAAAATCATCCCAACAGCAAAATGTTGGGTAGTGCCTCATCCTTTAAATTATTGAGGAGTTATAATCTGACAAATCTTGATTTTAATGAGCAATACAGCTATTTCTATATGTTGATGGCTCGAAAAAACTTAGATCAATCTCTAGGCAGCCCGAAAAACACCTTAATCAAATTCAACGAACAGATTGCCGGAAAATACCATGCCGGATTGAGTTTACGCTATTTAGACAACTACCTTGGCGAAAATTCGGTGACCAACAGCATCCATCAATTCTATGCCGAAAATAAAGAAAGACAACTTTCTGAAAAAGATTTTGAAAACTTATTAAAATCAAATACTGAAAAAAATATAGATTGGTTTTTCAATACCATCATAAATTCGAGAAAAATTATCGATTATAAATTTTCAAATGTTAGCAAAACCAAAGACAGCATCAGTTTTTCTATCAAAAATAAAACTGGCGTTATTGTTCCTGTTCCTATTTATGGAGTCAAAAACGGAAAAATTGTATTGAAAAAATGGTTAGAACCTAAAGCTAATGATACGGTCTTTACTTTGGAAAGAAACAATGCCGATAAAATTGTCTTAAATTACAAGAATGAAGTTCCTGAATACAATTTAAGAAACAACTGGAAATCCCTAAAAAGCTTCTTCCCTAATAATCGCCCCATAAAGTTTGTCTTTATGAAAGATCTTGAAGACCCTTATTACAATCAGGTTTTATATGTTCCTACCTTAACCTACAATTTATACGATGGTTTATCACCGGGATTAAGACTCCACAATAAAACCATTCTAGACAAGCCTTTTGTTTTTGATATCAATCCCTCCTATTCTACAAAATCAAGCACATTTTCAGGATCGGGCTATTTTGTAGTCAATCAAAATTACAGAAACAGTGCGCTTTACAATGTGAGGTATTCACTTTCTAGTTCCTATTTTCATTATGCCCCGGATGCCACTTACCTATCAATAAATCCGACGGTTCAATTGCGCATTCGCGAAAACGATTTTAGGGACAACCACAAGCAATTGATTTTATTTCGCCAAATAATGATCAACCGACAAAAAAGTGAGATAGTCATTGATAATTCAAAAGAAAATTATTCGGTTTTTAATGCTAAATATTTCAATTCAACAAACGAAATCACCAATCAATTTAGTTTGATGACTGATCTTCAAATTTCGGGGAAATTTGGAAAAGCCGCAGCCGAAGTGAGTTATAGAAAACTATTCGAAAACAACCACCAAATCAACTTACGCTTTTACGCCGGTAGTTTTTTGTATAATAAAACCAATTCGGATTTCTTTAGCTTTGCATTAGACAGACCAACGGACTATTTATTTGACTATAATTATTATGGCCGATCCGAGAGTAGCGGTTTCTTTAGCCAACAATTAATTATTGCCGAGGGCGGTTTTAAATCCAAACTTAACACTCCATTTGCTAATCGATGGATTACCACTTTGAATGGAGGTTATAACATTTGGAACTGGATCGAAGTTTATGGCGATGTAGGCTTTGTCAAGAACAGTTATCAAAATGGCAAAGTTTTATTTGACAGTGGAATCCGTCTTAATTTAGTACCTGACTATTTTGAAATGTATTTGCCGGTCTATTCTTCTAATGGTTGGGAAATAGGACAAAACAAATACAATGAAAAAATACGTTTTGTGATTACCCTATCACCAAAAGTTTTAATCAATTTATTTAATCGAAAATGGTTTTAATTGCTAAAATAAAAACACCTCAATTAAACTATTCTCAATAAAATATGTTTTTAATTACATATAATTAAAAAATAAACTATTTAAAATAGGTAAAATTACACATAATTAAATTTTATTTCTTTTATTGAATTATGATAATAGCTAGTTTTTAAGTAAATTTGCAGCACTAAGTTATACTTTTCAATTATGATAAAAGAAAAAACCAATACTACATTGACATTCGAAGATTTCAAAACCGAAGTATTGAACGACTACAAGATTGCCATAACAAGCCGAGAATGTAGTTTATTAGGACGTCGAGAAGTATTGACCGGAAAAGCTAAGTTCGGAATTTTCGGTGACGGAAAAGAAGTTCCTCAGTTAGCAATGGCCAAATTTTTCAAGGATGGTGATTTCCGTTCAGGTTATTACCGCGACCAAACTTTTATGATGGCTATTGGTCAATTGACTATTGAGCAGTTTTTTGCCGGACTATACGGAAACACCAATATAGAACAAGATCCTATGTCTGCCGGTAGACAAATGGGTGGGCATTTTGCCACACACAGTTTAAATGAAGACGGTTCTTGGAAAAATTTAACAAAACAAAAAAATTCAAGCGCTGATATTTCTCCTACAGCCGGGCAAATGCCTCGATTATTGGGACTTGCTCAAGCATCAAAAATATACCGAAATGTTTCTGGAATAACTAATCAATCTAATTTTTCGGTTGACGGAAATGAGATTGCTTGGGGAACTATTGGAAACGCAAGTACTTCTGAAGGATTATTTTTTGAAACCATCAATGCTGCAGGTGTACTACAAGTACCTATGATTGTAAGTGTTTGGGATGATGAATACGGAATTTCGGTTCATGCAAGACATCAAACCACAAAAGAAAATATATCTGAAATCCTAAAAGGATATCAAAGAGACGACAAAGCCAAAGGCTATGAAATCCTAAGAGTAAAAGGATGGGATTATTCTGATCTGATTGCGACCTATGAAAAAGCATCTGCAATTGCGCGTGAGCAACACGTTCCGGTACTGATACATGTAAACGAATTGACTCAACCTCAAGGACATTCTACTTCAGGATCACACGAAAGATACAAAGATGCGGATCGTCTTGCTTGGGAAAAAGATTTTGATTGCATCCGCCAAATGAAATTATGGATGATTGCGATTAACATTGCATCTCCGGAAGAAATTGCCGAAATTGATTTAAAAGCAAAAAACGATGTCCTTGAAGGTAAAAAAGCCGCTTGGAACGCTTTTATAGATCCAATCGTAAAAAGCCAAAAAGAATTGATTTCTTTATTGAAAAAAATTGCCGAATCAAGTAATAATAAAGAAAGCATCTTAAAAAATGCTAGTGAATTGAGCAGTATAAAATCTCCTTTAAAAAAGGAAATTCTTATTGCAGCACGTAAATCATTGCGCTTGGTTCAAAACGATAGTGGTAAAAACGAATTATCCAATTGGATTAGCTCTTACATTACTGAAAACCAACCTAATTTTAGTAGTAATTTACATTCTGATTCTGATTTGAATGTGTTTTCGGTAAAAGAAGTCTTGCCTAAATATGATGAAAACACAAAAGAAGATGCAGATGGAAGAATGATTCTTCGTGATAATTTTGATGCTATTTTTACAAAATACCCCGAAGCTTTAATTTTTGGTGAAGATGCAGGAGCCATTGGTGATGTAAACCAAGGTTTAGAAGGAATGCAGGAAAAATACGGTGAACTGCGCGTAGCTGACACCGGAATACGTGAAGCCACAATTATAGGTCAAGGAATTGGAATGGCTTTAAGAGGCTTAAGACCTATTGCCGAAATTCAATATTTAGATTATTTATTGTATGCTATCCAAATCATGAGTGATGACTTAGCGACCTTACAATACAGAACTGTTGGCAAACAAAAAGCACCTTTAATCATCCGTACTAGAGGACACCGATTGGAAGGAATCTGGCACTCAGGTTCACCAATGGGTATGATTATCAACGCCCTTCGAGGAATCCATGTATTGGTACCAAGAAACATGACCAAAGCGGCAGGTTTTTACAATACTTTATTGGAATGTGACGAACCGGCTTTAGTGATCGAATGTTTAAATGGATACCGCTTAAAAGAAAAAACGCCTCTAAATTATGGCGAATTCAAAACACCGATTGGAGTTGTTGAAACCATGAAAGAAGGTAATGATATAACACTGGTTTCTTATGGCTCTACATTGAGATTAGTAGAACAAGCTGCCAAAGAGCTTATGGAAGTTGGTATTGATTGCGAAATCATCGATTTACAATCTTTATTACCATTTGATATAAACCATGATCTTGTAAAAAGTATCGCTAAAACAAACCGCCTTTTGGTGATTGATGAAGATGTTCCAGGCGGAGCTTCAGCTTATATTTTACAACAAATCGTGGAACAACAAGATGGTTATAATTATTTAGACAGCAAACCGCAAACCTTAACAGCAAAAGCACACCGACCTTCTTATGGAACGGATGGTGACTATTTTTCAAAACCTTCTGCAGAAGATATTTTTGAAAAAGTTTACGCTATGATGAATGAGGTCAATCCTGCTAAATTCCCGAATTTATATTAAAAGTATAGTTTTATTTAAAAAAAACCGTCTCACAATTTGAGACGGTTTTTTTTTGGAGCTTTTTCTAACCCAATAGCAATTCATGAACTTGTTTAGCGATTTCGATTTCTTCGTTGGTCGGAATTATAAGGATTTTTGTTTTCGAATTTTTGGTGTTTATTTCTCTGGTCGTTTTAGAACGAATATTATTTTTGGCATCGTCTAATTCGATTCCGAAACAATCCATATCCGCACAAACTAATTTTCTGATGTAAGAGGAATTCTCTCCGATTCCAGCCGTAAAAACAATCGCATCCAAACCATTTAAAGCCGCTGTATAAGAACCAATATATTTTTTTATTCGATAAGCGTTCATCGCTAAAGCCAGTTGACAGTCTTTGTTTCCTTTCTCGGCATTTTCTTCTATATCTCTCAGATCACTAAAACCCGTTAGACCAAGCATGCCGCTTTGTTTTTGAAGTATTGAATTGACTTCATCAAGTGTATATCCTAAAGAATTAACCATGTAAAAGATAATCGATTGATCTATATCGCCGCATCTGGTTCCCATAATAAGACCGTTCATCGGGGCAAAACCGAGGGTGTGATCGATGCTTTTTCCGTCTTTCACCGCCGTCATACTACAGCCATTTCCTAAATGAATCGTAATGATTTTAGACGCTTTTATTTTTAAATTATCTCTCAAATAAAGAATAGCCTGTTCTGAAACATACTTATGGCTGGTACCGTGAAAACCATAAACACGGATTTTATTCTCATTCAATAATTTATTCGGAACTGCATATTTATAGGCTACAACCGGAATGGTTTGATGAAAAGCAGTATCAAAAACAGCTATTTGCTTGGCGCTTTCAAAAATTTCTTCGGCAACATTTATTCCTTCTAAATTGGCTGGATTATGTAAAGGAGCCAAATCAAAAAGTCGCTCTATTTTATCTTTTACTTCTTTATTAATGATAACGGTATTCGAAAAATTGCTCCCGCCATGCACCACACGATGTCCCACAGCCTCAATCTCCGACGTACTTTTGATTACGCCCACCTTTTCATCTAGCAATAACTGGGCAAGCTTTTTTAGTCCTGTTTTATGATTTGGGATAGATATTTTTTCTTCAATACGATTCTCTTTGGTTTCATAACTCAAATTAGATGTTTCTAATCCTATCCTATCAATCATACCACTGCAAATAATCTCATAGGCAGGCATATTGATTAATTGGTATTTTATCGAAGAACTTCCCGAATTTATGATTACTATTTTCATTATTATATATTTTGCTTCTTAATCATCATTCACCAAAGAAAAAAGAGACTGAATCGATTTTGTTTGTGTTCCTCTCCCCGTCCCTCTCCAAAGAAAAGGGTGACTAAGTTGATTTAGTTTGTGTTAATCTTCTAAATTGAACTCTTTTTACAAGCCTTGCGCCTGTATTGCCGTAATAACGACCGTGTTTATGATATCATCCACCGTACAGCCACGGCTTAAATCATTTACTGGTTTGTTTAAACCTTGTAACATAGGTCCAATGGCCAAAGCACCTGTTTCCCTTTGAACGGCTTTATACGTATTATTTCCTGTATTTAAATCCGGGAAAATAAGCACACTTGCCTGTCCTGCGACTTCAGAATTGGGCATTTTACTTTTCCCTACTTCCATATCTACTGCAGCATCGTATTGTATTGGTCCCTCAATTTTCAAATCGGGGCGTTTTTCTCTTACTATCTCGGTAGCTTTCCTAACCTTTTCCACTTCGTCTCCTTTTCCTGATGCCCCCGAAGAATAAGAAAGCATCGCCACTTTTGGTTCTATTCCAAATGCCAGACTCGAATCGGCTGAAGAAATGGCAATTTCAGCCAATTGTTCCGCAGTAGGATTTGGATTAATGGCGCAATCTCCAAAAACAGAAACCCGATCTTCTAAACACATGAAAAATACCGAAGAAACAATACAAGTATCCGGTTTGGTTTTTATGAATTGTAAGGCAGGTAAAATAGTATGTTGCGTAGTGTGAGCGGCACCAGAAACCATACCGTCAGCATCTCCTTTATAAACCATCATTGTTCCAAAATAAGATACATCTTCCATTAAATCTTTGGCCATAGCCATAGAAACATTTTTGTTTTTTCTTAACTCGTAATAGGTTTTCACATAATCTTCATAATTTTCTGATTCAATAGGATTTATGATTTTTACTTTCGAAAAATCGAAAGTAATACCTAATTCGGCCACTTTATTTTCAATCTGTTTTTTATTTCCAATAATAGATATATCAACGACATTCATTGCTAATAATCGGGAAGTTGCTATTATTATTCTGTCATCATTCCCTTCGGGTAAAACAATATGCTTTCTTTGCTGCTTTGCTCTTTTTACCAAATTGTATTGAAACATTTTAGGAGTCATCCCTTCTACTTCAAATGAACTCAATTTTTGGGATAAATTATCTAAATCGACATATTTCTCAAAGGTGTTTATCGAAGTCTCTATTTTCTGTTTATTGTCGGCATAAATTTTAGACTTAATATTCCCTATTTTATTGGTTATGCCATAAGTTCCTCCTTCTACCGAAATTATTGGAACTACACTTGTTAATCCTTCTATTAGTTTTAAAATGCTTTCTTCTGGCAAAATGTTTCCGGTTAAAATGATTCCGGAAATAGTTGGATAATTCGCCGATTCATTGGCTTGCAATGCCCCAAGAATAATATCAGCTCTGTCCCCGGGAGTAATAACAAGGGCATTTTCTTTTAGGTGTAATAAATAGTTACACAATTGCATGGCACCTACACTAAAATTCCCAATTTCATTATTTAAAAATTCTTCCCCAAATAAGACTTTAGCGTGCAATTCTTCAACTATCTCTTTAATGGTGGGATTGCTCAAATTAGAAATTACGGGAATAGCATTCACCAAAACTTCTTTGGGCAAATTTGCTTTTAGACCGTCGGTTACCAATTTGATGTTTTCTGGCTGCACTTTATTAGCTATTACAGCCAATACTTCAACATCTTTCACTTTGAATGAATCGTAAGCCAGATAAAGGCTGTCTATTAATTCTTCTAATGTTTTACCAATTCCCGAACCAACAATTATCGTTGGAATCCCCAAATTCTTGGCTATTAAAACATTCATATCTAATTCTATGACCGTTCCTTCGCCGCTAAAACTGGTTCCTTCGACCAAAACAAAATCGAATTGCTCTTCCAATCGTTTGTATTTTTCGATGATAAGGTCTAAAACCTCTCCTATCTTTCCTTTATTTTTTTCTTTGATAAGTTTGCTTTTTGTGATGGCAAAAGCGTCTTCAAACGCAATATCCAACCCAAAATGAGAAATTACGGTTTCGATATGATTGTCTAATTTACCATCTTCAAAATCCTCTATTATAGGTCTGAAATAACCCACTTTGGCAGTTTTACCAATAAGCATGCTCATTAAACCAAGAGTAACAATAGATTTTCCGCTATTATGCTCACTTGTTGCTATATATATGGCTTTGTTCATTTTTATTTTGTTTTTTATCCTATCTACTTTAATAATCTAAAATTTTAAAACCACTTTCTTTTTTTAAAATAAAATACCATCATGATTCCTATCAAAATCATTATGCCCATGATGGTATAATAACCATTTTCATATTTCAATTCGGGCATGTGCTCAAAATTCATCCCATAAACTCCCACGATAAATGTCAATGGAATAAATATCGCCGAAACTATAGTCAGGGTTTTCATAATTTCATTCATCTTGTGTGTCTGCGCCGAAAAAAAGAAATTCGAAGCACTTTCCAGTGATCCCATATCGGATTCAATTTGTTCTAGCAACTCTAAACTTTTTTGATGCAGGCGAGTAAAAAAAATGAAACTGTCGGCTTCCATTACATTAAACAAATTATCCTCTTTGATACTTTTGATATCAAACAAAGAATCCCGAAGCGGAATAATAGAACGTTTCAGAAAATTAAAATTATCCCGATGTTTTTCAATTTTTTCTAGAATTACAGGGTCGGTGCTGTTTTTAGTAAGGTTAATCAATTCTTCTATCTTATCCTCTTCATTTTCGATGGTGATATAGAAATTTTCCATAATGGCATCGAGCAAAATATAAAGCAAATAATCTGCCTTTTTAATTCTTACAATTCCGGAATGTGTTCGGATTCGCTCTCGAATATGTGCAAAAAAATCAGAACGTTTTTCCTGAAACGAAATCAAAACCCCTTCTTTCATCAAAAAGCTAATCTGTTCTACTCTTATATTATCCGAATCCTCAACCGGCAAAAGCGATTTGATATTAAAAAAAAGAATTTCCGGAAGTTCTTCTAACTTGGTTCTTTTAGTGGTATTCAAAATATCGGCAAGCATGAAATTATCAATCTCAAAATGACTACCAATAGTTTTTATCAATTCAACATTGTTTAAACCATGTATATTAAGCCAATTTGTTTTTTGAGTATTAATATATTTATCTAAATCCTGAACCTCAAAATCCTTATATTCTACAAGATCTAAACTATCGTACACAAACAACTGCATTTCTGATTCATTATTTTTATGAATGCCCGTATATTCAAGGATATACGGTTGCAGTTTTCGGCCTTTTTTGTATTTAATTTTTCTCATGCAAGATTATTTATATAGTAATATTACGAAAAACTTTTGTCAATGAATAGTTCCTTAACATTTTTGGAATCGTTAAAAACAGCCACTGTATAAATAGTCTTTGCCTGACAAAAGTAATTTAAAGTATCGATCCTAAATATGAGATAAATCATGTACTAAAAATTTAATACAATTGATATTCCTAATTTTATAAGCGATAATACTTACAAATAACATTATCTTTGGAAAAAGCAAAAAAACTCATCTATTATATGTAACAAATTAGATGAATTTATGACTATTCTTTAAACAATTTAAATCTTTTAATTAAATGCAAAAAAAAGTACTCTTAATCAGTACCTGCCTAATCTTAGGTCTTCATCAGGGAACATTAGCTCAAAGCAAGAAAAAGAAGGACAAACAGACAAATTCTGTTTCGGCTGCGGCCGCTAAAAAACCGGAAGAAAAAAAGGGTCCTAAACCTTACAATAAGGTTATCGACTCTACTGCCGTAACTCAAAAAGGACTCATCGATATTCACAAAACCGATAATAAATATCTTTTTGAGATTCCTGCTACACTTTTAGATACCGAGATTATGACAACTACTCGTTTTTCTAAAACTCCAGCCGGAGGAGGAATTTTTGGTGGAGAAGAAGTAAACAGACAAGTTGTTCAATTTGAAAAAGGAATCAATAATACCATTTTGCTGCGTTCGGTTACTTATGTAATCATGTCATCAGATCCCGAAAAGCCATTGGCACAAGCAGTAAAAAACTCATCTGCAAATCCTATTATAGCGAGCTATGATATTTTAGCCATCAAAAAAAATGATGCCGATAAAACAGACGCTTCGTACGTTATCGATATGAGCAGTACTTTTGAAACTGATATTCAAACTTTTTCTTTAGATCCTGTAAAAAAACAAACGCTTAATATTCAAGCTTTTCAAAAAGAGCGTTCTTTTATCCAAAAAATAAGCAGTTATCCTATCAATACTGAAATCAGAACGGTTAAAACTTTTTCGACCACACCTAATTTAATTTCATTAAATCCAACTCCAAGAATAGGGGTTAATTTGCCTGCAGCTCTAGATTCTGGAGTTCTAACTGTGGAATTAAACACTTCGATGATTGCTTTACCAAAAAAACCAATGCGCAAAAGAACATTTGACGCTCGTGTAGGTTATTTTGCTAATCAATATGGTTTGTTTGAAGAAGATTCTCAAAAATCAGATAAAGAAGTCTTTGCTGTAAGATGGCGCTTGGAACCAAAATCAAAAGAAGACGCTGAAAAACAAAAAAGAGGCGAATTGATAGAGCCTGAAAAACCAATTGTATATTATATTGATCCGGCTACTCCTGAAAAATGGAAGAAACACATCAAACAAGGAATTGACGATTGGCAAGTTGCTTTTGAACATGCTGGATGGAAAAATGCTATTCGTGGTGAATATTGGCCAGAGAATGATCCTACAATGAGTTTAGAAGACGCTCGTTTTTCTGTATTGCGCTATTTTGCAGCAGAAATCCAAAATGCTTACGGACCAAATGTCCATGATCCAAGAACCGGTGAAATTTTAGAAAGTCACATCGGATGGTACCACAATATAATGAGTTTATTGCGTGATTGGTACTTGATTCAAACTGCGGCGGTAGATCCTGCAGCCAGAAAAAAACAATTTGATGATGAATTAATGGGGCAATTAATTCGTTTTGTGTCTTCTCATGAAGTAGGACATACTTTAGGGCTTCGTCATAATATGGGAGCCAGTTCAGCCACTCCGGTAGAAAAACTAAGAGACAAAGAATATCAAAAAGAACACGGACATACCTCATCAATTATGGATTATGCACGTTTCAACTATGTTGCACAACCGGAAGATGGAGTAAAAGATCTTTTCCCAAGAATTGGTGATTATGACAAATGGGCAATCAAATGGGGTTATTCTTATTTTCCAGAAGCCAATAATGAAAAAGAGGAAAAAGCTATTCTTAATGAAATGACCAAAGAGGCTTACAAAAATAACCGTTTATGGTTTGGTACCGAAATAAGCCCTTATGATCCGAGATATCAAACAGAAGACATTGGAGACAATGCGATGAAAGCTTCGGCTTATGGTATCAAAAACCTAAAAAGAATCCTTCCTAATCTATTAGAATGGAGCAAAGAAAAAGGAGAAAGTTATGCTGAACTTGATGGTTTATATAGCTCCCTTACTGGTCAATTTAGAAGATATATGGGCCATGTAACCAAAAACGTAGGTGGTGTTTATGATACCCCAACAACCTATGATATGGCAGGAAATCAGTTTGAAATTGTTCCAAGAGATATCCAAAAAGAAGCGGTAAGCTTTTTAAATGCTCAATTGTTTACAACTCCAAAATGGTTGATGGATCCAAATATTCTTTCAAAAATTAATCCCGATAATGGGCTCGAAGCAATCAAAGGAATGCAGAACTCGACCCTAAGCAACTTATTGGCTGGAGACAGAATGGTTCGCTTACTTGAGGCTTCTTCCGTTGGTAAAAACTACTATTCAGTAGATGAATTGCTGACAGATCTTAAAAACGGAATATTTTCTGAGTTAAAAACGAGTGCTACTATAGATATCTATAGAAGGAATATGCAAAAATTATACGTAACTAAACTTTGTGCTTTATTGACACCGGGAAGTACAACGGTAAGAAGCATTCCTGTGGGAGTAACCTATGGTTTTAATACGACGACAGTCAACTTAAACGATACAGACTTACCTTCCATTGCCAGAGGCCAATTGGTTAGTTTAAAAACAGAATTGAAATTAGCTGCTTTGAAAACAACCGACAAATTAAGCAGACTGCATTTACAGGATTTAGCATCTCGAATTGAGAAAACTTTAAATCCAAAATAAGAATGTAAATACAAACAAACCCGACAGCTTTTAAAAACCTGTCGGGTTTAAATTTTTATATACAAACAAAAAAACCGAGCTATCACTAGCTCGGTTTTTTTTATTTTATACCAAAAGTAAAGACGGACAGAGTCCGTCTCTACGGTATCAAAATTATTTTACTTCTTCGTAATCTACATCTTGAACATTGTCACCTTCTGCTTCAGTTTGTGGCTGTGCAGCAGCTTGACCTTGCTCTCCTTGAGCGTACATTGCTTCAGTAGCAGTTTTCCAAGCAGCATTGATATTATCTAATGCAGTTTGAATTGCAGGAATGTCTTGAGATTGGTGAGCCATTCTCAATTCAGTCAATGCATATTCTACAGCTACTTTGTTTTCGTCAGATAATTTAGCGCCTAACTCTTTCAATTGAGATTCAGTTTGGAAGATCATTCCATCTGCTTCGTTCAATTTTTCAGCTCTTTCTTTAGCGATTTTATCAGACTCAGCATTTGCTTCTGCATCTTTTTTCATTTTCTCGATTTCTTCAGCTGTTAATCCAGAAGAAGCTTCGATACGAATGTCATGAGATTTACCAGTTCCTTTGTCAGTTGCAGAAACTTTGATGATACCATTAGCATCAATATCAAAAGTTACTTCAATTTGTGGAACACCTCTTGGTGCAGGTGGAATACCATCTAAATGGAAACGACCAATAGTTTTGTTATCAGCAGCCATTGCTCTAGCTCCTTGCAATACGTGGATTTCAACTGTTGGTTGAGAATCTGCAGCAGTAGAGAATACTTGAGATTTTTTAGTTGGAATAGTTGTGTTAGACTCGATAAGAGTTGTCATAACACCACCCATAGTTTCGATACCTAAAGATAAAGGAGTAACGTCAAGTAACAATACATCTTTTACATCTCCAGAAAGAACTCCACCTTGAATAGCTGCTCCAATTGCAACAACCTCATCAGGGTTAACTCCTTTAGACGCTTTTTTACCAAAGAATTTTTCAACTTCCTCAGCAATTCTTGGCATACGAGTAGAACCTCCTACAAGGATTACTTCATCAATATCAGAAACAGTTAAACCTGCATCTTTCAATGATTTAGCAACTGGCTCCATAGAACGTTTTACTAATGCGTCAGTTAATTTTTCAAATTGAGCTCTAGTTAATTTTTTAACTAAGTGTTTTGGTCCTGAAGCTGTAGCAGTTACGTAAGGCAAGTTGATTTCAGTTTCAGCAGAAGAAGACAATTCAATTTTTGCTTTCTCAGCAGCTTCTTTCAAACGTTGCAATGACATTGGATCAAGACGTAAGTCGATACCTTCTGCCGCTTTAAAATCTTCAGCTAACCAGTCAATAATTTCGTGGTCAAAATCATCTCCACCTAAGTGAGTATCACCGTTTGTAGACAATACTTCAAAAACTCCGTCTCCTAATTCAAGAACAGAGATATCAAATGTACCTCCACCTAAATCGTAAACAGCAATTTTTTGATCAGTACCTTTTTTATCCAATCCGTAAGCCAAAGCTGCAGCTGTAGGCTCATTGATAATACGCATAACTTTAAGACCTGCAATTTCTCCAGCTTCTTTCGTAGCTTGACGTTGAGCATCATTAAAGTAAGCAGGAACAGTAATAACCGCTTCAGTAACTGTTTGACCTAAATAGTCTTCAGCTGTTTTTTTCATTTTTTGAAGCGTCATAGCTGACAATTCTTGAGCAGTGTATAAACGACCATCAATATCCACACGTGGTGTATTGTTGTCTCCTTTTACTACTTTGTAAGAAACTCTTTTTGACTCAGCCGAAACTTCGCTAAAAGAATGACCCATAAAACGTTTAATAGAAGCAATTGTTTTGGTAGGATTTGTTACTGCTTGTCTTTTTGCAGGATCTCCCACTTTAATTTCTCCACCTTCTACAAAAGCGATGATAGATGGCGTTGTTCTTTTTCCTTCTGCGTTAGGAATAACAACTGCTTCATTACCTTCCATTACAGAAACACAAGAGTTTGTCGTACCTAAATCAATTCCGATTATTTTACCCATTTTTATTATATTTAAATTTTAATATACACTTATTTTAATAACTCAAGGTGCATAAGTCAATCATTGTGCCAATGCCAGAGGCTACAGGAAATTGTCAGGAATTGTTAAAATTGTCGTAAATTAATCTGACAAACTGACATTTCAGACTGACTGACACGCTAAAGGAATCTTTAATTCTTACTGTCATAGCTGGAAAGTATTGTTGAAAATTACCTTTGTGAAAATTTATTTACAAACATTATTAGTAAAATTTCGTAATTAAATTCTTATGTTTGATTAAACTAAAAAAATAGCTATGAAATTTTCAACCATTCACCTAGGCGATAATAAAATAGAAGTTTTTAATTCCTACTTAGGAAAAGAAACCATAAAACTAAACGGAGAAATTGTTTCTGAAAAAAGCTCTATAACTGGTGCCAAACATACTTTTACAATAATTGAAAACGACCGTAAAGTAGATTGTAAACTAATTTTAGGTTATGGTGCAAATGGTGTCGTTATGGACTTATATAAAGATAATATTGCAATAATAGAATCTCCCAGAAGTTCCTCTATATTTATACTATTTCTTTTGGTTTCCTTCTTTTTATTTGTCATTTTATCACAAATAGCATTTCATTATTATTCATAAAAACAAGCCATCAAAAGCGATATTAGCTGAGCCTACTTCATTTGAATTCCCTAAATTTGCGGCATCTTTCTAAGTCAGAAAGTCAATCGTAATTTAATCCAAGTAAGAATGACATCCTTCAGCAAACAATTATCCTTTCGTTGGTCAGATCTTGACCCTAATTTTCACGTTCGCCACAGTGCTTATTATGACTTTGGCGCCCAACATCGTATCGAAATTTTGGAAAGCCTTGGCTTGACCATGAAAGCATTTCAAATGAATCATTTTGGACCGATTCTTTTTAGAGAAGAATGTGTTTTTAGAAAAGAAATCAAACTCTCGGATATTATTTTCATGCATACAAAAGTGGCAAAAATGAAAGCTGATGCCTCGCGCTGGACTATTATTCACGAATTCAGAAACGAAGAAGACCAACTTTGTGCCACAATAACCGTTGATGGTGCTTGGATGGATACAAAACTGCGCAAACTAGCCAATCCTGTTCCAGAAATAGCGATAAAAGCCTTAGCTGTTTTTCCTAAAAGTGACGATTTTATTCAACTTTAAAAAAACCTGTTTTCACCACTCTAAAGCAAGAATCCCACTTGTATCCACAATTTAAAAATAAAGAAATATGTTTACCATAGAACAAATCAAAAAAGCACATGACAAAGTAGAAACAGGTGCCGATTTCCCTAATTATATTCAAGACTTAATCAATTTAGGCGTAAAAGGATACGACACCCTTGTCAATGATGGCCGTGTTTCTTATTATGGCAGTAACGATTATTCGGTGAGTACCGATAAAAAATACAATACAATCCAGATTGCTCCAATAGCAAATAAAGAACGCTTTATTGAATATCTTGTCATGCATCAGGGCGGACAAACGGATTATTTTACTTTTTGCACGCACGCAGCCCAATGTGGTATTGCAAAGTGGCGCGTAGACATTATCGAGATGACCTGCACCTATATGGACGCCTCGGGCGACAGTATCTTAATCGAGAAAATCCCGAGTTAAATTCTATGCTATCAAAAGAATTGCTCTTAGCCAAAGAATTGATTTATGATCCTTGTGGTTTTATATGCTCCGAAGCGGTCGCAGAAACCGAAAGCAAGAAATACAACGCTCATACATTTACAATAAACAATCACTTAGTTTGTTACCGACTGGCTAAAATAACCCCTACAAAAACGGGGCAATTTGTGACTTTATGGAAAAGAATTCCAAAAGGTCCCATTGCCCCTTTTCATATTGAAGATGGCATCGGTTTTTTTATTATTAGCTGTCAAAAAGACAACAATTTTGGACAGTTTATTTTTCCAAAAGCGGTATTACACAATAAAGGAATCCTTTCAGACGAACTTAAAGAAGGAAAACGAGCGATGCGTGTTTATCCGCCTTGGGACAAGACTTTAAATACTCAAGCCAAAAAAACACAGCAATGGCAATTGGACTATTTCGTACAAATTTCTGAAGACAAACCGATTGATATGACATTAGTAAAAAAGTATTTTACCATAGAATAATCAAAAGTAATTTTCTTGGTCTAAAAAATAAAACGAAAACTGTTTCTTACTAAAACCAATTCCGTTTTATAACACAAAAGTTCTTTTGCTACCAGATAGCTGATAATTTATTTTATCCTTATCTTTAAGTATATCTTTTTGTTATGCCAGTATTCGATAATATCTTTAGACTTTTTGCAGGTATTGGTCTGTTTCTTTTTGCCATGTACTTGTTAGAAGAATCCATAAAAAACTTTTCAGCCAGGAGTTTTAAACATTTTCTGCAACGCATTACCAAAAATAAAATTGGTGCCGTAACTGGTGGAACAATAGTCACTGCAATTCTTCAAAGTGGCTCTATGGTTTCTTTTATGGTCTTGGCATTTGTTGGAGCCGGAGTATTTACCATGAAAAATGCAATGGCTATTATTTTGGGTGCCAATCTAGGAACAACTCTCAATAATTGGTTGGTTGCCACTCTTGGTTTTAAAATGGATATCGAAATAATTGCCTATCCTGCGGTATGTGTGGGCGGCTTTCTGCTTATCCTTTTTGGAAACCGAAAAACATTCAAATACCTTTCTTTTTTCCTTTTTGGATTTGGCTTGTTGTTCATTAGTCTTTCCTTTATGAAAACCGCAATGGAAGCCCAAGCAACTATTTTTGATTTCTCTAAATATACTGACATGCCAGCGGTAGGTTTTCTATTTATAGGTTTTCTCATTACTGTATTGGTTCAATCTAGCAATGTGACCGTAGCACTTGTGCTAAGTGCACTTCATGTTGGTGCTATTACTTTTCCCATAGCCGCAGCAATCATATTAGGCTCAGAAACTGGTACAACAATTAAAATTGTACTAGGAGCTATCGGCGGAAATACCTCAAAAAAACGGGTGGCTCTTGGCAATTTCCTTATCAATCTCATTATTACCTTATTTGTTTTTATATTGTTAAAACCAATTCTTTTTCTGATTACCGATGTTTTGAATATCAAGGATTCCCTGATAGCTTTAGTTACTTTTTCAAGCTTAATCAATCTCCTTTCGATTCTTGTTTTCTTACCTATATTAAATCCCTTCACTCATTTTCTTGAGCGTTTTTTTAAAGACACTGATGGAACTGCCGCGGTATTCATCAAGCATGCAACTGTTGCCGAACCATTGACAGCCTTAGATTTATTTAGAAGAGAAGTTAAATACTTCATCCATAATTCCATGCTTTTTAATTTGCAATTGTTTAAGATTGACACACAAAAAATCCAAGGAAATCCAGAATTTAAAAGCTACAACGAGAAACGGAAATTCTTTATAAAAAGTCAAGAAGAAAAATACAATTCCCTAAAACAACTTCAAGGCGAATTACAAGCCTTTTATCTCAATCTAAGATCAAAATTACAACCGGAACAATATTCTGAATTAAATCAATTAATTTCGGCTGTACGCAGTTCCATGCATTCCGTAAAAAGCATAAAAGACATAGGAAGCAATATTAACGATCTGAGAAACTCTTCGAAGGAAATAAAATATAATTTTTTCATTAAAAATAAAAAAGAAACCGAATCTCTTTATATTCAATTGGACGCGCTGCTCACCTTAAAAGAAGAAGGTAGTTTCAAAATACTTCAAATTCTTTTTGATTCCATACAAGAAAACTATACCTCGGCACTCAACAATTTTTATTCTGAGGCACAAAATGTTCCCATAGAGAATATTGACATCACCACGGTTATCAATTTCAACAGAGAATTATTTACCTCCAATAAAGCGATGCTGATGTCTGTAAAAGATTTTTTACTGAAAGAAAAGCAGGCCGAATATTTTAATGAAACTGCTGTCTATAAAACCTAATAATTTGAATATTAATTCCGTCACATTCTTAAACCTTGGCACAATCATTACGGTAGATTTTGAAATAGAATTTGATACTTTTTGAATTCAAAGCAAATCCTTATTAAGGATATTTATATCTGATTAATTAAAAACAGTATCAATAATTATTAAATATGACATTTGAAAGCGTTTTTCTTAAGATTACTATATTTCTTTAATTTATATTTGCCTTTTTAAACCTACTCTACTCATGAAAGAATGTATTTCTGTTTTCGATATGTTAAAAATTGGTGTTGGACCATCCAGCTCTCATACCCTTGGACCTTGGCGCGCAGCTGAACGTTTTTTGGTCGAACTTCGCGACGAAAATTTAATACATTCGATTACTAGAGTCAAAGTTGATTTATACGGTTCGCTTTCCCTTACCGGAAAAGGACATGCCACGGATTTGGCAGTTATGCTGGGTTTAAGCGGTCAAGATCCGGAATACATTCCCGTAGAAAACATTGCCGGAATCATAAAATCTATTGAAGATAAAAACGAAATCCTACTGGCAAACGAATTTGCTGTTCCTTTCTATTTTTTGCAAGACATTGCATTCAATAAAGAATTTCTGCCTTTTCATGCCAATGCATTGACTTTTACCGCTTATTTAGCGGATGAAAAAGAATATTCCTCTACTTTTTATTCTATTGGAGGTGGATTTGTAGTAAAAGAAGAGCGAGAAAACGCCAAAAAGAACATAGAAATAGAATGTGCTTTCCCGTTCCCAATTGATAAAGCAGCCGAGCTTTTAGTCTATTGCAACAACGAAAACAAAAAAATATCTGAAATCGTTTACGAAAACGAAAAATCCATGCGCTCTGAGGAAGTCATCAATCATGAATTGATGCGTATTTGGAACACCATGCTTGAATGTATGTACATCGGTTGCCATTCCGAAGGGATTCTTCCAGGAGGATTAAACGTGCGCCGAAGAGCTTTTGACATGCACCAAAACCTTATTGGCTTATCCAACTACAATTCACCGCAAACCTGGCTAGAACAAATCCGACTGACCGAAGTAAAATTTCGTCAAATCCTGAAATGGGTAAGCTGTTTTGCCTTAGCGGTAAATGAAGTCAATGCTGCTCTAGGACGCATTGTAACCGCGCCTACTAACGGAAGTGCCGGTGTTATTCCTGCTGTTTTGATGTATTATTTAGTAATCGAAAATCACCAGGCCGGAGAAAAAGAAATCAAACAATTCCTGTTAGTTGCCGGAGAAATAGGCAGTATTTTCAAAAAAGGTTCTACTATATCAGCCGCAATGGGCGGTTGTCAGGCCGAAATAGGCGTTTCATCGTCTATGGCAGCTGCTGCTCTATGCGAATTGATGGGCGGAACCCCAGAACAGGTCTTGATGGCTGCCGAAATTGCTATGGAACACCATCTAGGATTAACCTGTGACCCTATTGGTGGTTTGGTTCAAATTCCTTGTATCGAGCGCAATACCATGGGTGCAATCAAAGCTATAAATGCCGCCGAATTAGCCCTAGAAACCGACCCAAAAAATGCCAAAGTACCCTTAGACAAAGTTGTTGATACAATGTGGCAAACCGCCAAGGACATGAACAACAAATACAAAGAAACTTCCGAAGGAGGATTAGCTATCGCAGTAAACCTCGCCGATTGCTAGTACCAAATTTATTTTAGAATTTCTCAAATTGTTTCATTTCAGATAAACTCATTTAGTTTGTCCTAAATCAAAAATCATCAGGGCGTGACCCCGCCTCCGCTATGCTACTGCGGGGTCGGGCTGTACGCTTTATCTTTTATTCCACTACGCTCCATAAAAGGATGTCGCTGCCATCCCTCACGCAAAACAGCTAAATTTGCTATTTTCTATCAAAAGAAAGTCAATAAAAACAAATCACAATAATTACACATATATCACTAAAAATCAATTATTTAAATTTTATTTACGGAAATAAAATTGTATTTTAGTTCTTTGATATATACGCCTTATGCAAATTATTGTAAAAAAGATATGGCATCGCGATGCACATCGAATTGGACTTTTTCTTAAATACGACAACGCCACTAATTCTCAACTAAGAAAAATGGGGGCTGTATTCAGTAAATCCCTTCGTTGTTGGTATTTGGATTACAATGTTTTCAACTATAAGCTGATTAGCCAAACTTTTGAAAACTTGCTCATTGAAAACCCAAAAAATAAGGAAACGCAACCGCTGGCCGGCTTAACTCCAAGCCGTGACCTTCCAGACATAGCTACAAGCAAATTTCAGTTAGATTCATCCCAACAGAAGAATAACCCTGAACATATAACGGATATCGATTCGTTAAAAACCAAAATGCGTTTAGAATTACTGCCTAATTTAGGCAAATATTGGGTTTTTAAAATGCACTATTTTCAGACCATTAGCAAACAATTATTAGCCGTAAAAGGAGTGTATTGGAATGCCAATTACAAGGTGTATATGGCTATGAGAAATGCCAAAGTGCAGGAACAGGTCGAAAATATACTTAATATATCTCCCTTTTTTCCTGCAAATGATTATTACAAAAATGAAAGCGTTTTTAATGGTGAAGAAATAATTCTACAACCACATCCCGAAGATCTCAAATGGATGGAAGTATATTTGCCTCCTTATTTAGTATTACGGGAAAAGATAAAACGTTTCTCCATGTGCCGCTACAGCACCGTTAAAAACTGTTATTTACTTCCCGCAGCGCCTAGTGTTTATGAAGGCTTATTACTGCAATTTGAACCGCATAACGTACTATTAAGCAATCAGTTGCCTAAGGGCTATTTGATGAAGCAAAATTTGCCTAATCGCAAACAATTGGATTTAAGCCAAACAAAATCTCGAATTTTTAACCAAGTCCCTGATGCCGCCCATGACTACATTTCTCAAATGGTAGACACCATCTTAGCCTTAAACTACAGCAGTTCGACCTTACAAACCTATACCAGTAGTTTCCTTAAATTCTTAAAGGATAATCAGTATCGGGATCCAAAAACGATTACCCAAGCCGAAATGACTAAATATTTGGCTTCGATAATGGAGCGAGGTTTATCAGCCACTAGTGGACACAGCATTGTAAATGCTTTACAATTTTATTACCAACAAGTTCTAAAATTGAAGAATTTTGAACTTAGCCTTCCGCGTCCCAAAAAAGAAAAAAAATTACCCACCGTATTAACTATGGAAGAATGTTTACAAATTTTCAGGGTTGTCGATAATCCAAAACATAAATTACTTTTACTAATTGGCTACGGTGCCGGCTTAAGAGTGAGCGAGATTGTGACCCTCCAATGGCAAGACATCTTATTTACGGAGCACAAAATCCATATCAAGAATGCCAAGGGCAAAAAGGACCGAATCGTTATGCTGCCCTACTCCATTGTAAACACCCTAGAATATTACAGAAAATTGTACCAACCCAATCATTATGTCTTTGAAGGACAATTTGCAGGAGAGCCTTACAGTACCGGTAGCGTACAATCAGTAATGCGCGAAGCAATAAAAAAGTCCGGCTTATCTAAAAAAGCAACTGTACACACCCTGAGACATAGTTTTGCCACGCATCTATTAGAAGGCGGCACCGATATTCGCTACATTCAAAAATTTCTGGGACATGCCAGTATCAAAACAACCACCATTTACACCCATGTTACCAAAATGGCAACAGATAAGGTTACTAGCCCATTAGATAGTTTGGTAGATGAAAATAACAAGAAAAGACTTATTGACTAGCTGCTGAAGTTCCAAAAAGATGTATATATTTGATGTTATTTACTAGTTATGCCTCATATTAAAAAACCGTAGAAAATGACAGGAAATCAATTTGAAATTGAAATTATTCTAGCGGGACAACCTTTGAAAATTATTGACCAAAAAATCACTAATAAAGTTGACCTGAAAAATAATATTATAGCAACAGGGGTAATAATTGAGAACTGCATTTTTGATGATGTTGTAATATTTCAAGATATAGATTTAAATTGCGGTATTAAATTCATAAATTGCATATTTAAAAAATCTTTTTCATTAAACAACTGTAAAGCTGAAAATTACGAATATGAGTTTAATTTTAACAATTCTCATCTTGAATTTTCAAACACAACAATTGAAGGATTATATTTTAACGGAGAAAATGAAATTCAGAGAGGAATTGACATCCAAAATAATTCAATAATTAATTCGTTAAAAGTAGAAACAATAATCTGTTCGATAGGCAGTTTTCAAATTAACGATTCAACTGTAAATAATCAATTTGATATTAGACTTGCAAAGATTATAAATAATATTTCAATTCGTGGTAATTCATTTATAAATTCAAAAATAAGATTTGAAAACATTCAAGTAAATTCATTCATTTTTACTGATGCAAAATTTAATGACGATATTTATATTTGGGCAGGAAAGGTTGAAAACTTAATTTTTAATGATGGTGAATTTAATGATGACTTATTTATTACAGCTGTTCCGATTTCTCAAAATTTAACAGTTATTGGTACAGTTTTTAAAAAGTCAATAACTTTTAATCTTTGGGACGAAACAAACAAAAAACAAGGAACATTAAATAAGGTACATATATCTTCTGCTAAATTTGGTGAGCAGTTTATTATAAACGGTAACAATTATGAAATTAATGAAATAGTTATTAAAGTCTCAAAGCAACTTGAAGGTGCACTTTATTTCAATTCTTCAAATATCCTTAATACAAAGATTTCTGGTGACAATTATAACAGTAATATTGTTTTTAATCATTGCAATTTTAATAATCTAATATTTGATTTTTTCTACAATTATTCCACACTTTCAATAATTTCCGCAAAATCATTTGGGAAGAATTCTATAATAACAATTGCACATTCTAATTTAGGTAAATTTCATTTTTTTAATGTTTTTTTCAACACTTTTGAAAAAATTAAAATATTTAATAGTGTATTAACAGAGATTATTACAGCAAACGTAAAATGGTTTGACGATAATAAATTAAACACTGACTCCACGACGTCGCATCATACTTTTGAACAAAAAAAAGAAATATATAGACAGTTAAAATATGCTTTAGACAAACAAGGGAATCGAATATCTTCTTTGCATTTTAAAGCTTTAGAGATGAGAACCTATAAACAAGAATCTTTTATTAAAGTAAAATGGTATAAAAGAATTTTCAACATAAATAGATTTGTTTTATGGGTAGGACAAACAAATGATTTTGGTTTAAATTGGCTAAAACCAGTTTTGCTTTCATTCCTTTTTTTACTAATATTCCACTTTTTAATCATTGTAGGAATTTCGGATGAATTGAGTTATTCGATTAATTTGAATTATTGTAGCTTAAATAGGACTTGGGTAATTTACAGTGAAAATTTTAGCTCACTCCCCCAACTTATGAATCCAACACATATCCTAAGTAGAATTTATCCAAAAAATGCAAATTTTAGCTTTATTGTTCATTTTTTGGATTATTTTCTTAAAATAATCTTAGCTTTTTTTATTTTCCAAACAGTATCAGCCTTTAGAAAATATATGAAATAAAAAAATACGAGGCATAACAGCCGTTACAAGAGATTTGGGCATTTGGCTTAATTTAAAAATGGTTTTGTACTTGGAAAATTTTTACATAATGGAAAAAACTCGCATCTTTAATCCCAAACCTATTGTAGCGCCAGGACGTTATATGCCACTTTATCCCAAAACAATGACAGAGCAAAAATTAAAAGAATATTTTGAAGATAAATTAACAGCAGAAGAGTTGTCAATTGATTTATATAATAGTCAAAAACAAACCAGTTATGATGTTACTTCTGTGTATATTGATAGTATTGAAGATGGTGAATTTGAAATCAAGAAAGAACATCTTATTAAGTTATGTAACGATGCCATTTTAGGAAAACTTTCATTGATAGATCTTAATACAATTGGTTTTGCTTTAAGCGGTTCGGATTTTTTTAATTGGAATGGTTCAACTGAAGATGGTAAGTTAATTTCCGATGTTATTTTAGAATGGGATTCCCCAGAAATTGGATACGATATAACAATTAAGAACATTCTTCTTTGGAAAGAATATTTAATCAGTGGAAAATACAGACTCGACAAAAACGAATTAAAACAGAAATTCAGAAGTAAAGGCAAATACAAAATACTATATCAAGAAATTGACGAAATTCTTTGGAATGATTGGGACCCAATTGGTGTAAATGATATTGCTCCAAGAGATGAGTACCAAAGCTATACGCCAACTATTATGAATCTAAAAATAAAAGGTGTCGATAAACAAACTATTGCTGAAAAGCTGTACGAAATTGAAACTACTACGATTGGAGTTACAGGAAATATTGAGCATTGTTTAAAAGTCGCTGAAAAAATAATTTCACTAAAGGTTTAAAAATTAAAAAGCGGCACATAACAGCGGTTTTATGCAATGGCGGGGTTCGGTTTATAATAGGAAGAGCCGGTGTTTGTTTTCATTCTCCGAATGAAGTATTTTCTTTCTAACCTTTTCGGTATATTTGTAAACGTCCGTGATAAAAGCCGCCACAGCATAAAGCCACAGGACG
Source organism: Flavobacterium sp. W1B (assembly GCF_047344965.1). NCBI lineage: Bacteria > Pseudomonadati > Bacteroidota > Flavobacteriia > Flavobacteriales > Flavobacteriaceae > Flavobacterium > Flavobacterium sp. W1B. The sequence goes on along the minus strand of NZ_CP178845.1, from coordinate 2,411,126 downwards.
TTGGCAGTAATTTTACCTAAAACTCGAAAAAAGAATAAGTTATAACCAAAAATTAAATTATTTAGAAAAATCTATGTTAGAACAATATCAAATTTATCAAAAAATTTCTATGTGGGGAATTCCACTATTTACAATTCTTGCTGTTGTTTCTACATTTTTTTGGAATCATTATGGTTTGAAAATAAAAGAAATTGAAAAACAATCAAAACCACAAATAGAAAAAACAAATCCAAAAATCACAAACACTTTTCAAATAAAAGGAGATTATATCAAAGGAGATAAAAAAGTTAATAAATCAGAAGTAATAAATGCTCCAAATGCGCTTATTGTTACAAATAGACAATCCGGCGGTCAAAACACTGTAAATTACTATCAAAATGAGTTTAAAAATCCAAACGAAAATATTGATAATTCTGTTTACTCCAATATACAAGAACTAATTAAGCAATACCCAAATCATCCATTAACAGTTATTGAAATAGAATCAGGTAGTTCACAAAGAAATAAAGTTGCAATTCAATTAGAAAAATATCTAACAGAAAATAATTTGGGTCAATATCCAAAAGGAAATACATTTATAGGCAGATTTCCTGATTATCCTGTAACATTGTTTTTTAACCCTGAAAATAAACAATATGTTGAAGATTTAATAAAATCTCTAAAACCATATTTAAAGACAGAATATTATCTACAAGAAACATCTAATTTTCCAAAAAATCAAATCAGGATTTATCTCAATGGGCAACCTTTATTTGAAACTTCAGGAAAAGTTACTATCGAATAAAAACTACTGCCAACAGCCGTTACAAGAGATTTGGGCATTTGGCTGAATTTAAAGATGGTTTTGTACTTGTAAAATTGTGCATAATGGAAAAACTCGACTCTTTAATCCCAAACCTCTTGTAGCGCCAGAACGTTGGCAGTAATGATAAAGCAGACTCAAATCTGACATAAGAAATATGAAAACACCATTCTACATTTTATTGGTAATACTGATTATTGCTTTAATAGTTTTTCTTATTTGGAATATTATTTTATTCAACAAAAGAATTGCAGTTAGAAATGAATCTAAAGAATATTACGAATTAAAGTATCAACTACAATTTTACGTTGCAATATTCTCAGTTTTGATTGGAGTGTTTTCATTTCTTGGTTATAATTCGTACAATGACATTGTAGATAAAGTAAAAATTGAGATTTCTAATGAAACAAAATCTGATTTACAAAAATCTAAAGATGAAATCAATTCTAAAATTTTAGCAACACAAAATGAACTTCAGAAAATTTCATTTGAAAATGAAAAAATTAAACAATCTAACACTGACCTTTTAGAGAATAATGACAAAACTAATGATAGGTTTTATAAATTATACGAACAATTTTTGAGTCTTAATAAGGAATTATATATTTCTGAAAACAAATTACAATCTCAAATTAATAATGTAAATGATGCAGAAATAGATGTTGAAAATATAAAAACTGATATTGCAGAGATAAAAAAAATTGATTTCTTAAATCAAGTTTATTTAGTAACTGACATTACTTTTAATGAGCCTGATGAAAAAACATTTGGAAAATTGGACACAATCTATTTTAAAAATCTTAAAACAATTGGTGGAAATAAATTACCTGCATTTCAAAAACCTCCAAGCATAACAATTTCTCCATATCAAGGAGTTCAATTAGCCTTAAAAGATGTAACTAATCAATATTATACAATCTATATGTGGACGAAAACTGAATTTGAGGAAAAGAAAAAGCACAAATATGATGTATTAATTATTTACAAAGGAAAATAAAAAATCACTACTGCCAACAGCCGTTACAAGAGATTTGGGCATTTGGCTTAATTTAAAAATGGTTTTGTATTTGGAAAATTTGTGCATAATGGAAAAAACGCGCATCTTTAATCCCAAACCTCTTGTAGCGCCAGGACGTTAGCAACAATAATTTTGAAATCTCGTGCAAAAAAACTACTTTTGATAACATCAAATGATAGTATCAATGAATCCACCTTACGACATAACTCCAAAAATTCTAAAACTGATAACTTCCATTTCAGAAAAAATTGGTGAAATAAACGCAAATTATCTAAGTAAGCAATCTCCTCAACTTCGTAAGCAGAATAGAATTAAAACAATTTATTCTTCATTACAAATTGAGGGCAATACATTAACTGAGGAACAAATTACTGCTTTAATTGAAAACAAAAGAGTAATTGGTCCTGAAAAAGATGTATTAGAAGTTTTAAATGCTATCAAAGTTTATGAAAAACTAGATGAGTATAAATTTTCATCAGATAAAAGCTTTTTAAAAGCACATCTTGAATTAATGAAAGGATTAATAGAAAGTGCTGGAAAATATAGAAAACAAGGTGTTGGAATAGTTAAAGGAAATAAAGTAGAACACATTGCTCCTCCTTATGAAAATGTTCCATATCTGATGAAAGACTTATTTGAATATCTTAAAGATTCAGAGGAATTAACATTAATAAAAAGTTGTGTTTTTCATTATGAAATGGAATTTATCCATCCTTTTTTAGATGGTAACGGCAGAATGGGAAGATTGTGGCAAACATTAATTTTGATTAGTGAATATCCCGTTTTTGAATTTTTACCATTTGAAACATTAATCAGTAAAACACAAGATGAATATTATAAATCACTAGCTTTAAGTGATAAATCGGGAAAATCAACTCATTTTATTGAGTATATGCTTGGTGTTATTGAAAAGTCATTAGAAAGTTTACTTAATTACAATAATAGAGTTTTAAAAGATATAGATAGATTAGAATACTTTTTAAAACTTGGTTTAAAAGAGTTTACTCGAAAAGATTATATGAATGTATTCAAAGATTTGTCATCAGCAACCGCCAGTAGGGATTTAAAAAAAGGAATCGAATTCAAAATGTTTGAGAGTATTGGAAATCTAAACAAAACGAAATATCAAATAAAATAATTACTGTTGCTAACCGCCGTTTAGCAAGATTGGGGCTTTAGTGGAATTAACGTTTTTTATCATATCTTCGTTTCGGCAGAAAATACTCTGCTTTAAAATCCCCAACCTCGCTAAGCGCCATAACGTTATGCCCAATTATAAAACGACAGAATGCTAATTGAAAATAAGGGAATAAAGACAGACACTTTTTACATACCACCGTTCGACTTGAACGTGGGAGAAATTGTTGTTTTGTATTTATTCAACGGGCAGCATTTCTTCGAGACAGAAGTGTTCCTCAAAGACATTTTTTGTGGCAAGACGAAAGACGAAAATGTTATTGTGCATAAAAACTTGACATTTGTTGAGCATTTTATTGAACCCAAACTAAGACGGCTTTTTTATCCAGTGACAGTTGGAGAATACTTAAAAAAAAATGCAAATTTAGACAGTCCATATGCGAAAAAAATTTATGAAATTGAATGGATAAACGAAAAGACAAAAGTCAATACACTAGCTGGAAAACCAAGGCGACTGCTATGTTTATACGCCACACTTTCAAAGACTGACAATATAATTTTTGACTTAGCTGGACAAGACCCAAAAGGAGCTGAAGAAACGTATGAAACAGTTAAAGACATAGTGAAAAAAGGTGGTTCAGCAATTTTACTCGACTGTTTTGAAGATATGAAAAACGACTGTACAAAATATATCGAACTACAATGGACGAAAGGATAACTGGGCATAACAGGCGTTTGGCAAAAAAGCGGTTTCAGTGCTTAAATGAAGATTCGTGCTTCGTATCAAGTTCAGTGCTGGCAGACAGTTTAGTGCTTCGAAATCCGCTTCTTCGCCAAGCGCCAAACCGTTAGTGGCAACCTTTAAACAACTCTGCATAAAATGTCAAATATCCAAATCCAGAAAATAAGCTTAACAGAAATCAATCAATTACAGAAAATTGGCAGACAGACTTTTGAAGAAACTTTCTCAGAGTCTAACTCTGAAGAAAACATGAAAAACTATTTGGAAGAAGGTTTTTCAAAAGAAAAATTAACCGCAGAATTGAGTGATAAAAATTCTGTGTTTTACTTCGCCAAGTTGGAAGATGAAGTTATTGGTTATTTGAAAGTCAATTTTGGAGATTCACAAACTGAATTAAAAGATAATAAATCTCTGGAAATTGAGAGAATTTACGTTTCAAAAGAATTTCACGGAAAAAGTGTTGGGCAACTACTTTATGATAAAGCAATCGAAATTGCCAAACAGAAAGGCTCGGAATATGTTTGGTTAGGTGTTTGGGAAGAAAATCCTAGAGCAATAAGTTTTTACAAGAAAAATGGCTTTGTAGAATTCGACAAACATATTTTTAGGCTTGGCGACGACGAACAGACTGACATAATGATGAAAATGAAACTGGAAAGCTAAAAAGGCAGCCACTAACAGCGGTTACAAGAAATGGCAAATTTCGTAGTAAATTCAAGTTTGCGTTTCGCAAGAAATACTATCTTAGTGGAAAATAATTCGTTCCGAAGTTTGCCACTTCTTGTAGCCGCGGAACGTTATGCCTCATATTAAAAAACCGTAGAAAATGACAGGAAATCAATTTGAAATTGAAATTATTCTAGCGGGACAACCTTTGAAAATTATTGACCAAAAAATCACTAATAAAGTTGACCTGAAAAATAATATTATAGCAACAGGGGTAATAATTGAGAACTGCATTTTTGATGATGTTGTAATATTTCAAGATATAGATTTAAATTGCGGTATTAAATTCATAAATTGCATATTTAAAAAATCTTTTTCATTAAACAACTGTAAAGCTGAAAATTACGAATATGAGTTTAATTTTAACAATTCTCATCTTGAATTTTCAAACACAACAATTGAAGGATTATATTTTAACGGAGAAAATGAAATTCAGAGAGGAATTGACATCCAAAATAATTCAATAATTAATTCGTTAAAAGTAGAAACAATAATCTGTTCGATAGGCAGTTTTCAAATTAACGATTCAACTGTAAATAATCAATTTGATATTAGACTTGCAAAGATTATAAATAATATTTCAATTCGTGGTAATTCATTTATAAATTCAAAAATAAGATTTGAAAACATTCAAGTAAATTCATTCATTTTTACTGATGCAAAATTTAATGACGATATTTATATTTGGGCAGGAAAGGTTGAAAACTTAATTTTTAATGATGGTGAATTTAATGATGACTTATTTATTACAGCTGTTCCGATTTCTCAAAATTTAACAGTTATTGGTACAGTTTTTAAAAAGTCAATAACTTTTAATCTTTGGGACGAAACAAACAAAAAACAAGGAACATTAAATAAGGTACATATATCTTCTGCTAAATTTGGTGAGCAGTTTATTATAAACGGTAACAATTATGAAATTAATGAAATAGTTATTAAAGTCTCAAAGCAACTTGAAGGTGCACTTTATTTCAATTCTTCAAATATCCTTAATACAAAGATTTCTGGTGACAATTATAACAGTAATATTGTTTTTAATCATTGCAATTTTAATAATCTAATATTTGATTTTTTCTACAATTATTCCACACTTTCAATAATTTCCGCAAAATCATTTGGGAAGAATTCTATAATAACAATTGCACATTCTAATTTAGGTAAATTTCATTTTTTTAATGTTTTTTTCAACACTTTTGAAAAAATTAAAATATTTAATAGTGTATTAACAGAGATTATTACAGCAAACGTAAAATGGTTTGACGATAATAAATTAAACACTGACTCCACGACGTCGCATCATACTTTTGAACAAAAAAAAGAAATATATAGACAGTTAAAATATGCTTTAGACAAACAAGGGAATCGAATATCTTCTTTGCATTTTAAAGCTTTAGAGATGAGAACCTATAAACAAGAATCTTTTATTAAAGTAAAATGGTATAAAAGAATTTTCAACATAAATAGATTTGTTTTATGGGTAGGACAAACAAATGATTTTGGTTTAAATTGGCTAAAACCAGTTTTGCTTTCATTCCTTTTTTTACTAATATTCCACTTTTTAATCATTGTAGGAATTTCGGATGAATTGAGTTATTCGATTAATTTGAATTATTGTAGCTTAAATAGGACTTGGGTAATTTACAGTGAAAATTTTAGCTCACTCCCCCAACTTATGAATCCAACACATATCCTAAGTAGAATTTATCCAAAAAATGCAAATTTTAGCTTTATTGTTCATTTTTTGGATTATTTTCTTAAAATAATCTTAGCTTTTTTTATTTTCCAAACAGTATCAGCCTTTAGAAAATATATGAAATAAAAAAATACGAGGCATAACAGCCGTTACAAGAGATTTGGGCATTTGGCTTAATTTAAAAATGGTTTTGTACTTGGAAAATTTTTACATAATGGAAAAAACTCGCATCTTTAATCCCAAACCTATTGTAGCGCCAGGACGTTACCTGCTATTTTAAAAAAACGCGTTTAAATGAAATTTAACAACCAAAAATATTTCAATCAAAAAACGGAAAGATTAACTTTCAGAAAATTATCAATCAATGACATCGAAAGTTGGAAAGAATTTTTTGAAGAAAATAACAGTCTTTCATTTTTAGGAATTGATGTAACAAAAACTGCTTCTGAACTTTCCGAAGGTTGGATAAATAAGCAATTAGAAAGATATGAGAATGAAGGTTTAGGACATTTAGCAGTTATTGAAAATGTGAGTGGAAAATTTATTGGAATGGGCGGAATTTTAGTAAGAAATATTGAAAATAACCAAGAATACGAGATTGCTTATTCACTTAAACCTAAATATTGGAAAAAAGGATTTGGAACTGAAATAGCAAACCAAATGCGATTATTTGGACTTGAAAATAGTATTTCAAAAAAGTTTATTTCAATTATAGACAAAAGAAATCTTGACTCAATAAACGTAGCGAAGAAAAACCATATGACAATTCTTTCTGAAACGGAATATTTAGGAATGAATGTATATATTTATGGAATACAAATACAATAAAAAAAAACAGCAGGTAACACACGTTTTGCGCTATTGCGAATTTTGTGCAAGCCAGACGTTTTTCTTTCGCAAGAAATATTATCTTAGCTGAAAACAAACAGTTCCGAACTTCGCAACAGCGCAAAGCGCGGGAACGTTAGCGGATATATTTGAGAACCGAAAAGCAAAACAATAATAAACAAAATGAATTTATGTTTAAGTCTTTATTTAAAAAAGAAACTAAAGCCGAACGAAATTTACAATTGGAATTCGATGAAATATTGAAAAATCTTGTTTTTCCATTTTTTAAAGAATTAGGATTTAAAAAAAATGGAAACGGATTTAATAAAAAGACAAGTGAATTAACTCAAGTTGTAAATATTCAAAAAAGTAGATGGAATCATCAAGATAATGTTTCATTTACTTTCAACATTGGTTTTTTTGTTGCTGAATTATATGCAGAGAATTGGAATAAAGAAATACCCAAATTTATTCGCGAATATGATTGTCAAATATGCTTTAGACTTGGACAAGTAGTAAAAGGAAATGATTATTGGTATGAATTAAACAATACTAAAGAAAAAGTAAATTTAGAAATAGAGATTTATAAACATTTAGAGAATTATTTAAAACCAATTATTGAAAAAAATATTGATTTAAATTCGCTAAAAGAATTAATTTTAAATGACGAAAAAGTTGGATTAACAACTGCTGAAATTTATAAAATTAAAATATTTCTGAAAGTTGGTGAAATTGAAAAAGCAAAAGAATTGCTAAATAAAGCATATTTGAGTGCTTTGAATCCTGAAGATTATGTTTCAAAAACAGTTTATCCTGATGGAACAGAAGAAATAAAAACATCTAAATCAAAAATTAATATTGAGTATGTTGAAAGATTAAAAAAAATTGGAGAAGAAAACAACATCACTCTGAATTAATACATCCGCTAACAGCCGTTTGGCGAGGTTGGGGTCTTAGGCTGAATTTAAAGATCCTTTTGTACTTGGATAAATTAGTGTTTAGTGGAAAAATAACGCATCTTTAATCCCCAATCTCGTCAAGCGCCGAAACGTTAGCCGCAAGGTTAAAAAAAATCGGAGAATCGAATAAAATATGGAAAAAGATTATTTCCTTTTAGAGGACAAAATAAAGGAAATTGAATCCAAATTTTCAATCAAAAATGGATGGTTAAAAATATACGAAGATGACTCAAAAGATTTTGACGACTCTGCGGCGATATATTGTTGTCTAATTTCAAATAACAAGGTTAAAAAATATAGTAAAAACTACAGTTGGCCACTGACTATGGGCTATGAGGGAAAGCCATCTCTTTATGGCGATAATACATACAAAACTAATGACGAGAGAGGATTAGAACCTTTTTTATTTTACAAAACATTTTCATTACCTGAAACATCAATAAAATATATAGATGTAGCAGAAGAATTTATTCTTTATTTCAGACTTTATGAAAAAGGGAATGATAAACAAAATCGCACATTCTATTATGTTAGCGATTATGGAGAATTAGAAGAAGTTCTAACAATCGAACCAAAATTAATTAAGGTAAAAATCAAATACTTAAAAGAATATATCACAGTTAGAGATATGAATTTTGTAGTTTGCTATGATTTTATGAGACTTCTCAAAAAAATACCTTCAGAATGGGATATTAAACACAAGGATGAGCTGATAAAGAAAAATGATTCTATTTATAGCCATTTAATAAGATTTGTATCCGACAAAACCCAAAGTTGGATTATGGGAAAAGTCTTTATTAAACCCAACGAAATTAAGCAATCACATTTTGATTTAGGAAAATCTAAAAATGAAAGTTTTATTGTAGGAGTTGATGATGAAGGCGAATTAATTTATGAAAATTGTGAAGAAACTGACGGAAACCATTTCAAAGTTACATATTTCAAAAAAGAAGTATTAAGCAAATATTATAACGAACCTAATAAATATGAAGTTGATGGATTTAGTGTAAGTTCAAAATTTTTTAGATTAAAGATAGATAATAATGTAGATGAATACATTCCTGTCTTTCTTACCAATTTAAGGATTCTTTCTGAAACTGAACAGCTTCATTGGAAACAGTATAATATTCCCCCTAAAGAAGGAATGAATATTAGCCGAACGTATTATAGAACAATGATAGAAGGACAATGGGCAGAACAACCTGAAACTCTTGACTTATTTTTCAAATCAAAATATGAAAGCTTTAATAAAAAATGGGAAACCAAATTTGGTTGGAAATTATATAAACCATTGTCTTCAAAAGATGAATATTTATTAACCGCATTGCATAAAATCACATCTAATAATGTGAAAGCTTTTTGTGAACAAACCTTAACTATAGTAAAACTTACTGTTGATAGGTTAAACGAAAAAGAACTTGCAAAAGGACTAGAATTAGATTTAAGAGACAGAGGTATTGCTAAATTTGAAAAGTTTTTAAAATCAAAAGGAATGGAAATTCCTGATATGTTCGAATTTTTAAGAAACCTGCAAAATTTGCGGTCAGGTCTAATTGCTCATACATTCAGTGAATCGAATAAAGATTGCGAAAAAGCTCTTAAATATTTTAATATTGAAAGTGATAATTACATTAAAGTTTTAGAAGATATATTTGTGAAATCTGTTTTTACATTTAATACCTTAGAAAAGTACTTTGAACTGAATGAATAAAAACCCAGCGGCTAACAGCCGTTACAAGAGATTTGGGCATTTGGCTCAATTTAAAGATGGTTTTGTACTTGGAAAATTGTGCATAATGGAAAAAACTCGCATCTTTAATCCCAAACCTCTTGTAGCGCCAGGACGTTGGCAGACAGTTTAGAAAAACAGAACGAAAAACAAAAAATGAATGAAAAATTATCTATATATTTTAATACTAACTTCTATAATTTCTTGTAAAGAAAATGTTGTAAATGATCAAGAAAGAAAAACTGAGAATTTAGAAACCATCGAAAAAATGGATGATGAAATTCGGGAAATTGGTAATTTATATAAACCTGAAAAATTTGTTGCTAAACAAGGAAAAATCAGAACTGACAATAAAAAAGAAAATTATCAGATTACATTAACTAACAGTGACTTGTTGGACAGCGATAAAGAAAATGCAAAAGGTCACGCTGAAAAAATAGTTAATCTGTATTATAAAAATTTAGTACGAAATATTGTTCCATTAAATTATAATAAAATCATTGTCGAAATAGAACACAGAAACGGAAAAAAACAGAGTTTTAAATATTCTGAAAAGGAAATAAAAGAAATTATAAAATAAAAAACCGATCTGCCAACAGCCGTTACAAGAGATTTGGGCATTTAGCTTAATTTAAAAATGGTTTTGTACTTGGAAAATTTGTGCATAATGGAAAAAATTAGCATCTTTAATCCCAAACCTCTTGTAGCGCCAAGACGTTGTGCGTCAGTTTGGCGGAACGAACATAAAAACGAAAACATAAATCGAAAAATATGCAGATTAAAACATTTTGGACAATTCTAATCAAAATTATTGGTTTGTGGATATTTTTAAGTTCTACTTCAATACTTCCTCAATTTTTTACAACTTTATCATATACAAATGGAAGTTTAGATACTGAAAGTTTACTATTGCTTTGGTTAATACTTTTGGGTACAATTTTTATTTACATTTTAATCATTCGAGTTTTTCTTTTCAAAACAAATTGGATTATTGAAAAACTGAAACTTGAAAATAATTTTGCAGAAGAAAGAATAGATTTAAATATAAAAAACTCAACAGTTTTGACAATTGCAATAATTTTTATTGGTGGAATAATTTTAGTTGAAAGTTTGCCAAGTTTTTTCGGAAGACTATTTGACTTTTTCCGACAAAAAAGCTTATTAAAAGATTATAGCGATACAAGTTGGCTAATCTATTATTTTATCAAAATTATTATTGGTTATTTGCTTCTTACAAATGGAAAAAATATAGCAAAATATATTGAAAAGGAAAATATTGATAAATAAAAAACCGAACGCACAACAGCCGTTTGGCGAGGTTGGGGTCTTAGGCTGAATTTAAAAATCCTTTTGTACTTGGATAAATTAGTGTTTAGTGGAAAAATAACGCATCTTTAATCCCCTATCTCGCCAAGCGCCGAAACGTTAGTGGCAAGTATGGTGAACAAACACAGAATTAAGATAATATGAGAACTTTTAGTGAATTTGAAAAAAAGATAATCACAGAAATTGTGAAAATCGACCCAAAGAATGCCAATGTTTTGACATTTATCACCAACAGCATTTTACAAGATAGAGGTATAAAAATTGACGAAGCTAATAAATCAATATCTCTCTGGCATTTAAATACTGATAAGGATGCTGTTAGTGAATTCTTTGAAACAGTTGCTTTAATAAACTATCTTGAGAAATCAGATTTAATATTTTTACACTCAAATTCTGAACAGACAGTTGGAACCAAAAATTTTGCTTCAAAAAATATAGACCAAAATTATCTCGACACTAAAAAAGTTAATCTTGTAGACCAACCTATACCGACAAACATCTATGAACATGTTAAACGATATACAGGAAGCTATATTTTTGTTGGCACTGAATTAAATATTTTAGTTAAAAACAATTTTGTTACGCTTGACGAAAAAAGACATGTTAGAGAAATTAAAATAGCAAGGTGGTCTTTAATAATTGCTTTCATTGCATTATTATTTTCATTTTTATCACCTTTTCTTTTTGACACAAAAATTGAACAAAAACAAATAGACAGCATACGGACTGACCTGCTTAGAATAAATTCTTCTGTTGACTCATTAAGCGTTCAAGTAGAAATGAAACTTCATAACGAATCTACTCAAAAGCAAAAGATTAATATAGACGAAAAAACAATAAATACCAGCCACTAACAGCGGTTTCACAAGATTGGGGTTTTAGTGGAATTATCGTTTTATTTCATATCTTCGTTTTGGCAGAAAAAACTCTATTCCAAAGTCCCCAACCTCGTGAAGCCGCGGGACGTTATGCCCAATTATAAAACGACAGAATGCTAATTGAAAATAAGGGAATAAAGACAGACACTTTTTACATACCACCGTTCGACTTGAACGTGGGAGAAATTGTTGTTTTGTATTTATTCAACGGGCAGCATTTCTTCGAGACAGAAGTGTTCCTCAAAGACATTTTTTGTGGCAAGACGAAAGACGAAAATGTTATTGTGCATAAAAACTTGACATTTGTTGAGCATTTTATTGAACCCAAACTAAGACGGCTTTTTTATCCAGTGACAGTTGGAGAATACTTAAAAAAAAATGCAAATTTAGACAGTCCATATGCGAAAAAAATTTATGAAATTGAATGGATAAACGAAAAGACAAAAGTCAATACACTAGCTGGAAAACCAAGGCGACTGCTATGTTTATACGCCACACTTTCAAAGACTGACAATATAATTTTTGACTTAGCTGGACAAGACCCAAAAGGAGCTGAAGAAACGTATGAAACAGTTAAAGACATAGTGAAAAAAGGTGGTTCAGCAATTTTACTCGACTGTTTTGAAGATATGAAAAACGACTGTACAAAATATATCGAACTACAATGGACGAAAGGATAACTGGGCATAACAGGCGTTTGGCAAAAAAGCGGTTTCAGTGCTTAAATGAAGATTCGTGCTTCGTATCAAGTTCAGTGCTGGCAGACAGTTTAGTGCTTCGAAATCCGCTTCTTCGCCAAGCGCCAAACCGTTATGCGTAACCATAAAACGACAGACAATAATGTTCGGACTATTTAAAAAGACAAGTTGGAAAATTGACGGAAAGGCACTGGACTTTTTCCGACAAGTCTTTTCGCAATTGCCTGCCGAGTTCAAGTTTTTAGTGGATGGACTTGACAAAGGTCTTTATAGAAGATTTTCTGTAAACCATGCAATGAAAGGTAATTTCTATTCTATCGGCTTTGCACCTTCTCAATCCGACAAGTCAATGACCAAAGGCAAGCATTTTGAATTAGAGAATATAGTTATTAAGCAAGGCGGACAAGCATATCCATTAAACATCACAATTCACGAAGGACTTTGGATAGGTTTTGAATTTGAAAAAAACATTATGGACTTCGATAACTTTCAAGTTGACATGTCCTCATTTAAGAAAAGTAAAAGCAAGTTTTCCGCAGACACACAAATTGAAAAACTTGTTAGCGGACTTACTTGTGACCAGCTTGACCTAACCAATCTTGGAGAATTTGATTTTGACGGCAAGACTTTCTACCAAATAAAAGACCTTGAAGATGGAAACTACATAGCAATTAATAACAAAGGACAAGTATTCGGACTAATTCACGACCCATATAAAATTGAACCCATAAATAAATCAGTAAGACAATTTGTTGACGATGTTAATGGCGGGCTGTTTGACTTTAACAAATATATAAATGGAGAAAATGGCAACGCATAACACGGGTTTTGCGTCAGGCGGGCTGACGTACAAACTTGTAGCTTTGAGCTGTTAATAAACTTTAGTAATAAATTGAAGCTTTGTGCTCCGAAACCCGCCCGAACGCAAAGCCCGAGAACGTTAGCGGTTAGACTAAAAAAAATGACGAAATAAAAAATCGATTTAACATATAAAAAAATAAATGGGGCAGGCAAAAAAAAGACTGATGGAATATGAAGACAATATTTCTATAATCGAAAATCTTATTTCATTACTTTCAAATAAAATTTTTGGGAATTTAATTGAAAAAAAATTAATAATGGAATTAATAAATTTACGTGATGAAATTAATACCATAAGCAATAAAAATATAAATAATATTCTAATTATTTCTGATTTAATTACAGAAGAATTGCACTATATATATTCAAAACTTTCCGCAATATATGATAGCTTACGTATAGGAAATAATTTAGAATTCGATAATGTAAATGAATTAAAACAATTAACAAGAATACTTCAATCTGAAATAAGAAATATAAAAAATAAGATTAATATTTATGTTGCGAATTCAGGGCATATTTATAATTCTGAAAAGTTCTATGATGAGCAAATCAAAGAGTTAGAAAAACAGAAAGCTGACTTACAAAATTATCTTGCTCATCAAAAAAATATTGAAGGAAAGTCACAAGATGAAATTGCACAACACAAAAAAATAATTAAAGAAAAGGAAATAGCAATTTTAAATGCTAATGAACAGATAAAAAACTATCAAACCGAATTAGAAGAAAAAAAGAAAAAAGAAAATGTTATTGTTGAATGGAACAATAAAATAAAATCAACATTTGAAGAACTTACGGAATGCTTATCCCCAATTAAGGATGAACACAAAAGATTAAATTTAATGTTTTGGATATATTCAATTCTAATAACACTAATAATTTCAACAATAATTCTATTAGAAATTTATATTTTTTATAAACTGAATGAAAATAAAGAATTCCCAGAATGGAAAAATTATTTAGCATCAATTATTCCAATACCTGTATTTGGAGGATTATTGTGGGGATTTATAACTCAATTAAATAGAACGCAAAGACAATTATTAGTTATCGCTAAACATATACATGAGATTAGATATATTGAAGGACTTTTACTTTCAATTAATTCATTATCATTAGACATAAATGATTCAACAAAAAGAGTAAATATGGCAATCGATAGACTTCTAGAAAATCATTTAAATTCTAATTCAAATGGTAATTCGATAAGTGAAGAAAGTATTCTCAATGAAGAAAAAAAAGATAGTTTGCCAATTGATGCAGTTATTAAACTTCTTAAGGAAACAAAAAATATAATAGCGAAATAAGTCCAACCGCTAACAGCCGTTTGGCGAGATTGGGGTTTTAGGCTTAATTTAAAGATGGTTTTGTACTTGGAAGACTAGTGTTTAATGGAAAAATATCGCTTTTTTAATCCCCAACCTCGCCAAGCGCCAGAACGTTACCTGATATGCTCCAAAAAACGAGAATAAATAGAAATCAAAATTAAATATGGATAATAGAATACCTAAAGTAATTAAAGATTTTGTAAACCCTAAAAAAGTTGAAGAAGATGAAATAGATGGATATTCATATTTATCTTTTGGAGATTGGATTGATGAAAAAGATTATTTAAAAAGTGATTGGATATTAATAGCAAAAATTGACGATTCTAGAAAAAATGAAGATTTAACTACTATTAGTTGTTTTGTTTCTCCACCAGATGAAAAATCAAAAGAAATTTTATTTAAAAGAAATGATTGGGAAATAAATAGTGAATTTGGTATTCCATATATAGATGGAAACTTAAATAATGAATGGGATTTTGAGAAAAGTTTAAAATATAAAATAAAAGGTCTTACTTTAAAGCCATTTGTTATACGAAGAGATTTCCATTCATATATTCCAAGTAGATTTGAATTAATTCAACATTTTTTACTTTACTATAAAGCATTTTGGGTAGAAGAAAAACAAGAATTTCAAGTTATTGAAACAAACGGAGACGTTAACGCAATAGTCAAACATAATACTAAAAGTGAAGATTTTGAAGAGATTTATATTAACACAATATATTTAAGAAACTATTTGGCACTTACTAAATCTTATTTAATAAGATTTCACGACCATAGAAGGAAATTTGAAAAAAAAATGCCATTTGAAAGTAAAGATGCATCTTTCAAAAACGATGACTGTTCATATAATATTGAAGTTTATAATGAAAGTTTTATAAAGGGCTTTCAAAGTTATTCAAGACTTTTAGGCAAAGACATTATTAAGCCATTTGAAAAGCCAACTCTCAACTTTAGTTTTGAAAAACTTGAAACGGATTATGAGAATTTCATATATGACATAAGTGAAAATGGAAAAAACATTGAATTTTCCTGTAATAAAAAACTCTTAAGTAGTTATTTTAAAGATACAGGTGCTCCAAATTTTTTAACTCCAATTTATTTCAATAAATCAGTATTATTGAAATATTATTCTGAACCAAAAAAATACACAGTTTCATCACATCGTTTTACTTGTCTCAATCTTTGGGGAATCGATTTAGACATAACAGCGGAAAATTTAGTGCAAGTTTGGCTAGGAGATTTATCCAGTTTACCAAAAAACGAACAATTACATTGGAAACAATACAACGTTCCTCCTAGAGGAAAAATATCACATCATAGGTTTGAAAGGGATTTTGAAGCAAAGTTTTCCTCTCCAACTGTCGAACAATCTCCAATTTCTTACCTAATGATGGCTTATGATGAATTAAACTCTTCGATTAATGCAGAATTTTCAGAAAATTTATTTTTAGAACTCACAAAAAATGATTTACATTATTTAAAAATATTGAGAATTCCATTAACAGAAGAATGGAAAGAATTTGATGAGCAAATTCAAGTTCTTGCAAAAATATTTTGTGACTCAATAAACGTAAAATTATTAGAAAGAATATCAGGTAAAAAAATTGACAATAAAGAAATTAAAGGTTCTATTTCATTATTTTATGTAACTCTCGAAAAAATTGGAATTGAAAAAGAAGATATCAATTTGACAATTGAATCATTACAAGCAATTCAATCTATACGTTCAACAGGCTCCGCTCATAGAAAAGGAGAAAAGTTTGAACAGAGTTTAGAAAAATACAAACTCAATAATTTAAGTAACGAGAATAAAATAAAAGAACTTACTATAAAATTGTATTATGGATTAAATACAATTAATAAAAAACTTATAGTAAACAATGTAAATTAATAAAGAAAACGCATAAAAGCACATCAGGTAACAGCCGTTACAAGAGATTTGGGCATTTGGCTGAATTTAAAAATGCTTTTGTACTTGGAAAATTTGTGCATAATGGAAAAAGCTCGCATCTTTAATCCCAAACCTCTTGTAGCGCCAGGACGTTGTGCGACATTATACCTAAAACACTGATTAAATGAACAATACAAGTACAGAAGTTAAAAAACTTACTCCAAAAGAAAGGTATGAATTCTTAATAAATGCGAGAAATTTTCATTACGACAATTTCAATAAATGGATGACGTATTTCTATGTAGCTATTGGAGCTTTATTTGTGGGATATTATACTATTGCCTCGTCAGAAAATATGAATACTGAAAAAATAATATTAATAACTCTCGGCTATATAAGTTCACTTTTTTGGTATTGGTCGAGTAAAGGTTATTATTTCTGGAACATAAATTTCATAACTTTGGTTAACGACTGTGAAAAGAACACATTAAAACTAAAAAAAAAGAAACGTGTCTATTTTGTTTTTGCTAATAAAAAGACACAAAATAATTATTTAAACCCAATTAGTGGAGCTAATATTTCAACTTCAAAAATTGCAATATTATTTTCATTTGTTATTTCAATTGTTTGGAGTATTTTATTATTGGAAAAGTTAAAAGAAATGGAATTAATAAAGACTCACTTTATTTTTGAATTCATAATCTCAATATTTATAACATTAGGTTTAAGTTATGTAGTTCCAAAATATTTTTTAAAGAGTAAAATTGACCATTTTCCTGATTTAGAAATTAATCAAACTTAATATGTAACATTCTTAAAAAAACATAAAATGGATTTAAAAAAAATTGCTCAAAATCTTGAAAGAGAAAAATGTTCAAAACATAATGAAAAACCAAAAGCAACACCAAAAAAAGATTCAATAGATATTTCTTGTTGTTGTCAGGAATTCAGAACTAAACTAACTAATAAAATGACATCTGAAATAAAGAAAGAAGTTGAAAATGATTTGAAAAAATTATTTAAAGGTTTTCGATAAATAACGTCGCACAACAGCGGTTACAAGAAATGGCGAGAAATGTGCTAAATTCACGTTTATTTTCCGCAAGAAATTTTATCTTAACAGAAAATACGCAGTTCCGAAGTTCGCCACTTCTTGTAGCCACGAGACGTTAGTGGCAATTTTAAGAACCAGTAAACATAAAAAATGATTAGTTACGACCATTCTGAAGAAGAATTTTTTGATTACTTCAATAGATACTGTGTAGGCTTCATTTTATTAGCTAATAAAATGAAAAGTATTAAGCTAGAATATCAGCTAGCGAACGCATTTTCAAACTTGAGTTGCAGACTCAAGTTTGAAATTTCAATTGCTAACTTGGAAAATCTAACAACCGACGAAAAAGTATTAGTCAATAAATATTTTTATAATTCACAAAATTCTACAGGAAGCGGATTTGTATCGTTTATTTATAATTCACAAAGAAGTGATGGAACTGATTTTAGAAAAATTCATTCATTCATTCAACATTATGAATTTGCCAAACGAACTTTAAACGGAATGATTAAAAAACTACTACCAGATGACTGCATCATAGAAATTGAGGATTTATCTGGTGAGCCATTATTTATCTATGCAGATAGATTTTTGTTCGACACAGAACAAAAACACTACGATCGTGCGCTTGACAAAAGATATGAAGAACAATATAAAACTAGTTTTGAGTTCGATATTTATACCCATTCAAAGTTATTAACCAGTGCCTTGAATTATTCTACTCATGAATTCAGTCATACAATATCTGATAAGATGTTACAACAAACTGGCTATCGAAGCACCGAAGAAATCCGTAGGTATGTATTGGAAAACAACATCCCTTTTGAAGTACCAAAATACTCGACCACAATAAATGCAATTAATATAGATGAAGAGAGTTTACTAGGTAGTTTACAAAGAAATGAATTGCCACGATATAGCGAATTGCAAAAAAAAATAATCATAAAAACAATCGAGGAAAGGCAAAATGAACGGAAAGCTAAAAACAAATTTCTGAACAATCTAATTACGAAATCAGGTTATAAAATCGGTGATGTTATCTTAATATTAGAAGATAATTGGAAGAAAAAGATTTATGAAATCGGAATTATAAAGGATTTCGACATCAATTACGATAATCGGTTGAAAATTCATTATACTCAACTTAAAGTTAATCTCGAAGAAACAAAAAATTCAAGCAAATCTGTTACCCAAAAAGAGGTGACAGGAATATTGAAATCTTCAAAATTCGAAGAGTTAAAACTTCAAAGGGTTCCTAAAGATAAAACAGAATTGTTTTTCTTTCTAAAGAAAAATATTTGAAAAAAACTGCCACTAACAGCCGTTACAAGAGATTTGGGCATTAGGCTAAATTTAAAAATGGTTTTGTACTTGGAAAATTTGTGCATAATGGAAAAAACTCGCATCTTTAATCCCAAACCTCTTGTAGCGCCAGGACGTTAGCAGACATTAACAAAAAAAATCGTGAATAAAAGAAAAGAATATTATTATTTACCAAAAGAATATTGGAAAAAGCACGATTATTGTGAGTTTTTAATAACTCAAATTGAAGATTTAATACTAAATAAAGTATTTAAAGATTTACATACACAAACTATAAAATTCCCTGATGAATATAGTGAATTAATAAAAACTATTGATGAAGAAAGTAATCCATTATTTGATTTTCTTGAAGAACATAAATTCACAGATGAACTAAATCATATTGTTAGAAATCAATTATTACAAGGCTTAATTAGAGAAACTTGTTACTCAATTCAGGAAAGTTTATTATGTTCATTAAAAATGAGAATGACTGTTAGTTTTACACTACTACGAAAACCTTTTCTTGAAATACTTATTGTTTTAATGAGAATGTTAAATGAGACCGATTTTATTGAAAAATTCAATAATACTGTAAATTTTGACCCCATAAAATCGACTCCAGAACAGAAAAAAATATTAATTGAAAAGACAAACATATTTTTCTATGACAAATATGATTGTGATGATGTATTTGAATTCATATTTGATAAAAACCAAAGTGATAGCATATTTAACATCACAAATAACGCTATACACCTATTTACTGACAGAAATCCAAATAACAAAACAGAAAAGCAAAATCTTAATTTTATATTTAGTACTTATGAAAATACAGAATCTCAATGGGAATATATTTATGAAACTGTTCCTATGATTTTAAATTTTCTAACAGACTTAATTGATTTACTTGTATTGAAATGTACATCTATTGAACAAAAAGTCTTTACTGACAGAATAAATAAAAGAGAAAGATTGAGAAAATTAAATAACGTCTGCTAACAGCCGTTTGGCGAGATTGGGGTTTTAGGCTGAATTTAAAGATGGTTTTGTACTTGGATAAATTAGTGTTTAGTGGAAAAATAACGCATCTTTAATCCCCAAGTTCGCCAAGCGCCGAAACGTTACCAGCAAGCTTAAAAAATACTAAGATGAAAGAACTTTCTACGGAAAACTTAAACTTATTACCTGATGCCAGTAAATTAAAAAATATTTGCAAATCGATTTCTGCTTTAGAAGCAATCATTTGTCCTGAATGGGAATATAGATATTATTCATACCAAAAAGATTGGAGCGAAACTGAAGAGTTTTGCGAAATGCGAAACGGACAAGGCGACCAAATGTTGATAGTTTTTAGTGAAAATGGAACTTGTATAAATGGTTTTGCACACGAAAGCGAAATGAATGGATGGAAAAATGTAGCAATAGAAGAGAAAAAATCTTTTTTTGAAAAAATCCTTGGCTCAAATAAAGAAAACAAAATGGAATTAACTCAAGTTATACGAACTGGAGTTGTTGATGAATTACCAGAAGTGTTTAATGAATTCATATTTGGAGAACCTGTAAAAAGTATTGGAACAACCTTTTGTATTTGGCAGAACAAAACAGATATGGATTGGAAAACTGGGAAAATCAATTTACCTAAAGATGAATACAAAGATGGTTCCAGTCATTTACTTAACTTACTAGATGGAAAACCATTGACTTACAAAAATTGGGCAGAAGAATATTATGAAGAAGAATTCGAAGATCGTGAATTAAAGTTGGAACTTGTAGAGAAAATATTTAATGGAATAGAAATTACAAAAGACTTGGTTAAAGAAATAAATCCCGAGTTAACAAATTTTGATAAATTAAAATCTGATTTGGATGAAATCGGGTATGAAAATCAACTGTAGAAAAGCCAGCTGGTAACAGCCGCTACAAGAGATTTGGGCATTAGGCTGAATTTGAAGATGGTTTTGTACTTGGAAAATTTGTGCATAATGGAAAAATCTCGCATCTTTAATCCCAAACCTCTTGTAGCGCCAGAACGTTATGTGTAATGTTAAATCAAACTTTCTAATAAATTTCAATGAAATCTAAAGAAAAACTGAAAAAAGAAATTGAAAACTCGATCAATGAGTGCGCTAAAATCATACTATTTTTACAAGGAAAGTTGAAGAAAGAGTTAGAAAGTAAATTTTCATTTCAACATGAATATCAAATTTGGTATTCGAAAGCTCTAAAAATAGTTGAATTTTTAGGAAAGGACAGATTTCCAGAATTCAAAGCTTATTACGAAATTGATACTAAGAGAAAGTCTTTAGGATATGGAAGATACTATATTCAAGATTACATTAAAGGTGTTGCACCAAGTAGCTATCAATATCCTGATTTCGATACCAAAGATGAAACATTGAAAAACGTTTACAATCAATACACTATTTTAGTATCTATAAAAGAAAGAATCGACTCAATTCTATCGGATATACATTCTAACTTACTTATTGAACTACAGGACACAGAACTTGAAACCGCAAAAGTGTTAGTTAAAGTAAATTTAAGAGCTAGTGGAGTGGTTGCAGGAGTTGTACTTGAAAGTTATTTAGGAAGTGTAGTTAAAAACCATGCTCTATCAATTTCTAAACGAAATCCTACTTTATCTGACTTCAACGAAATTTTAAAGAATAACGATATTTATGACACAACCATTTGGCGAAAAATATCATATTTAGCTGATATTAGAAATATTTGTGCTCATAAGAAAGACGTTGAACCAACGAAAGAACAAATTGAAGAATTAATTACTGGAGTTAACTGGGTCATGAAAAATATATTCTAAAAACACTACACATAACAAGGGTTTGGCGCAATGGCGGGTTAAGTGATAAATTGAAAGTTTCGGTTTTCAATGTCGCAAAAAGCCAATTACATTGACTTTTTTTCTTAAATTTATTCAATGAATTGGCTTTTGCTTACTGTGTCGCTAAATTGAAACTTTTCGCTTCAATTTCCGCCACTGACGCCAAGCCCCGAAACGTTAGTGGCAAGGCTACGAGCCGACCTCACCAGTACCAAAATTCACAATCATTCCCCAGTGACCACCTCCCCAAGAAATATTATTAGGGTATTCACATTCTTCTTCATTTTCTTGACAACTTTCGCATTCATCAACACCTTCGCAACTTCCGCATTCTTCTTCTATCGGTTGTAAAATGTCTTCAAAATTAAATTCATCATCACTTACATTTGTTTTGCTATCTATTCTAATTAACCAATGATAAGGTCGATTATTAATAGTTCCTAAATAAACTAATTGTAAACCATCACCCAAAATTGTTTCGCATAAATAAGGCGAATATTCAGGATATTTTTGTGCCCATAAACTTGGTGTTCTTGGCGCAGTTTCTTTCGA
This sequence comes from Flavobacterium sp. W1B, assembly GCF_047344965.1. Taxonomy (NCBI): domain Bacteria; kingdom Pseudomonadati; phylum Bacteroidota; class Flavobacteriia; order Flavobacteriales; family Flavobacteriaceae; genus Flavobacterium; species Flavobacterium sp. W1B. Next base: position 2,388,754 of record NZ_CP178845.1, on the reverse strand, counting down.
AATCCATTCTACGAAAGAAAGCCCAGCCACTAACACTCGTTTGGCAAGATTTGGGGATTTAGTGGAATTATCGTTTTTCATAATATTTAGTTTTAAGTTGAAAATTTAAGGGATTCAAGCCCCAAACCTCGCCAAGCGAGAGAACGTTATGTGACATTTTACCTCAAAAACGGAAGAAAATCTAAAAATATATGATAAAATCAATAAAAATTGATTCTTGGAGACAATATGAAAATATAAACATCGATTTTCATAAACAATTAACTATACTAACTGGAGCGAATGGAGCTGGAAAATCAACTATTTTAAATATTATAAATCAACATTTTGGTTGGCAAAGTCAACTTGTTGGAACAGCCGAAAGAGATAAAAAAACTGGTGGCTTAAAATATTTAAGTGGAATTTGGTCTAAATTATTCGAAACTAAAAATGTGAATCCACATTTAGACAATATTGGAAATATTATATATTTCAACGGTGAAAATTCAAATTTATCTATACCTAAATCTATTGGAACTATTTATAATGTACATATAGAAAGACAACAACCACTTCACGGTTTTAATATTCCATCTCATAGACCAATCTATAAATATCAAGCTGTTCCAAATATTTCAACAGAAGTCATTACTAAAAGAAGAGCATTTGATAATTACAGAAATTCTCAAATACAGCGATATTTTAGCTATGGTGGAGATAAAAGTGAAACCTATTTTATAAAAGAAGCATTAATTTCTCTTGCCGCTTTAGGTTATGGAAATCAAATCGTAAACTCAAATGAAGGTGCAATAAAAATTTATGAAGGCTTCATAAAAATATTAAAATTAGTTCTTCCTCCTAAATTAGGATTTCAATCATTATCAATTAGAATCCCAGAAGTAATTTTAGAAACAGATTCGGGTGAATTCAGTATTGATGCTGTATCTGGAGGAATCGCATCAATTATTGATTTAGCTTGGCAGATTTATATGTTTGATGAAGATGAAAAACCTTTTATAGTTTCCTTTGATGAACCTGAAAATCATTTACATCCTGAAATGCAAAAAACATTACTTCCAAATTTCATAAAAGCATTTCCAAATGTCCAATTTATAGTTGCTTCACACAATCCATTTATAATTTCTTCAGTAAATGATTCAAATGTTTATGCTTTAATTTATAATGATAACAATAAAGTAAGCTCTCAACTTTTAGAAAATTTTGAAAAAACTGGAACAGCAAATGAAATTTTAAGACAAGTTTTAGGTATTGAGTCAACAACACCAGATTGGGTTGATGATAAAATAGATAATATTTTAGATAAATATGCACAATCTGGAATAACTGCCGAAAATATTAAAGAATTCAAAAACGAACTTAAATCAGTAGGTTTTGAAAAATATATTAATGAAGCTGTTGTTGAACTTATTTCAAGAAAAAATGATTGAGCTAAAAAAACTCCCTAAACCTCAATTATTAATTGATAATGGTGATAATTGGACATCTGAATTAATGGTCGATTACCGTAAAACCAATATTATTGATAAGACAAAACAAAATAGATATAGTAATACACTAATTAAGGATGTTTTAAAAAATGAAACAAAAGAAAAATGTGCGTATTGTGAAAGTAGAGTTACACATATTTATCCTGGAGATATTGAACATATAATTCCAAAATCTATTTATCCTCGATTAACATTTACGTGGTCTAATTTAACTTTTGGTTGTTATTGGTGTAACAATAAAAAAAGAAATTTTTTAGATAAAAACTGTATGTTATTAAATCCATACAAGGATAATACAAAATCTCATTTAAGAGCATTTGGTCCACTTATTTTCCACGTTAATTCAAGTAAAAGAGGTGAATTAACGTGGAGGAAATTTGAACTTAACAGAACTGAATTAAGAGAAAAAAGACAAGAAAAAATTGAAGATTTACAAAGATTTATTGATAAATATAATTCTCAAACAAATCAATCATTAAAAGATTTAATTGGAAATGAAATAGACGAATTTATCGCTGAAAGTGAATTTTCATTTACACTACAACAATTTTACGAAGACCAAAAAAACGTCACATAACAGCCGTTACAAGAGATTTGGGTATTTGGCTGAATTTAAAAATGGTTTTGTACTTGGAAAATTTGTGCATAATGGAAAAAACTCGCATCTTTAATCCCAAACCTCTTGTAGCGCCAGGACGTTAGCTGATATTTTAGAAAAAAACGCAGAAACTAAAGAAAACTAAATTGCAAAATAGGATTTTATTTTATTGCGGATTAACATTATTAACATTTGGAATTCTTGTAAATGTTTGTATGTATATTTTTGAATGGTATCCAACATATATATTTATTTTAATTTCAATAGTTGGAATAATACAAATTCTATTTTCTTACGTGAACATTAAAATTCGAAAAACTTGGCAGACATTTTGGTCTTTAGTGCCAATTTTTAGCGGAATACTATATTTGCAAATAATATCTGCGTCAAAAGATATATTTTTAATTTCTGAAAATTATAGAGGTAAAATTACAATTCAATACGGACAAAAAAATGGAGCTGAAAAAGAATTTGAAGGTTTATGGTGGAGAGTTTATAAAGTTCCTAAAAATGGAATTTTGAATACTAAATTTGTAATTAAAGGAAATTCAATAAGCTATTCAGGTTCAAAATATTATTTTGTTGACGAAAAAGGAAATAGAAAAGAAATAAAAAGATTTTGCGAATATTGTGAGGAAAAAGACACGACAAATGTTCAAATGATTATTGGAACTTTAAGCAGAAATAAATATGGTGAATATCAAGATTTTTATATTGACATTCCGACAAAGGAATATAGAAATAAATAAAAAAACATCAGCTAACAGCCGTTTGGCAAGATTGGGGTTTTAGGCTAAATTTAAAGTTGGTTTTGTACTTGTAAAATTTGTGCATAATGGAAAAAACTCGCATCTTTAATCCCCAACCTTGCCAAGCGCCAGAACGTTAGCGGTAATCATAATTAGAATCCGATGAAAAATGTCATTTTAGATACTAATATATTTATTAAAGAGAATTTCCTTCACGGCAAAAAAATCAACTCTTTGATTAGTTTAAGTCGAAAGAAAAGGATACAACTTTATGTTACCGAGATAACATATAACGAACTAAAATCTAACTTTAAAAAGTTTTTATCAATAAGCATTATCAATCACAATAGGTTTAGAAAGGATGCCGAAAATTGGATATTACAAAATGATAACATATTACAACCATTTTTCACAAAGATTGAGTCTGACAAAATAATAACTGATTTTGAATTAAAATTAGATAATCTGATAAAAGATTCGATTATCAAAATTCTCCCATATAAATCTCTTGATATAAAATCTATATTTGATAAATATTTTGAATCTTTACCTCCATTTGGTAAAGGCGAAAAAAAGTCTGAATTTCCCGATGCTTTTACACTTGAACTTATTAAAGATTTTTGTGCAACAAATAGTACAACCGCAATAGTATTTTCAACGGACAAAGATCTTTTATCTACAAAATATCCGGATTTTACTGTAAGGAATGATTACGATACTTATCTTGAAGAGGCTTACACAGAAATTGAGAAAGTTAAAAAGGATATTACTAATAAACTTTTTCTTGCAAATTCTCCTCAATTAAAACAAGAATTTGTCAATTGGTACAAGGACAATTTGGAAGATGATTACAGTTTATATTACGATGCGGTCAATGGGAAAGATGTTTATAATGTAGAGGTTGAGGAAATAAATGTTAGTGAATTATCATATAAAATAATAGAAATTGTAGATGACATCATAACAATTGAGGTTGAAGCAAAGACTATTGTAAAGGTTGATGTATTAACAGATGATGATAATTACATGTATTATGACAGTGATGATAAAAGTTATCATTACTATGAAACAGATACGCTTTCTTTAGAACAGGAATTTGATTCCTCACTAATTGCTTATATTGAAATACTTGATGAAGATGATTATTCTGAAGATTTTGAAATAGAAAGTATAAATGATAACAATGAAATTTCATTTGACACAGATCATGACTACCGCTAACAGCCGTTTGGCAAGATTGGGCTTTTAGGCTTAATGCAACGTTGGTTTTGTATTTGGAAGTTTTGTGTTTAACCGAAAAATCTCGCATCTTTAATCCCCAACCTCGCCAAGCGCCAAACCGTTATGCCTCACCCTATAACGGACAGAAAAGAACAGAAAACGAATGACTAAATACATTGATTACAAAAATGAAATTTCGGACACTGATTTATATGATGGCCTAGTTGGGTATGGACTTTTTGCAGAAAAAATTCCAAATTTCTTGACGAGTGTTGACTTTCTAGCATTTACTAAAATCCCCCCTTTTCCAGTAAGCAACAAGCCCAAAGACTTTATCAGGTATTCAAGTATGAGGAATATAAACATTCCAAGACCAATGGCAATTCCTGAACCATTTGCTTATTCAAGCCAAGCAAAATCTTTATCAGATAATTGGACAGAATTACAGAATCACTTCAGTGAAAAAACTTCAAATGATGCGTTCAAAATCAGCAGAATACACTTAAGAAAACTTTTGAATAGACCAGAGCTTTTCGAAATGAATTACAAAAACTTCACTAAGGATGGTGATCCCGAGCAAGACATTGTAATAAAAAGCAAGTATGTGGCGCTAGCTGATATTTCAAATTGTTTTCCGAGTGTTTATAGTCATTCAATTTCTTGGGCATTAGTAGGAAAAACATATGCGAAGTCAAAATCAAAACCATCTGACAGAAATGAATGGTTTAACCAAATAGATTTTTACACGCGAAACTTAAAACATGGAGAAACCAATGGCGTTTTAATCGGCCCACATTCTTCAAATTTAATTTCAGAAATCATACTTGTTTCGGTAGACAAAGAACTAACAAAAGATGGATTTAAATATATAAGAAATATTGACGACTATACCTGCTACGTAGACACATATGAAGAAGCAGACAGATTTTTCTTGTGTCTATCAGAAGAGCTGAAAAAATATGAATTAGCACTAAATAGTAAAAAGTCTAAAATTATTCCATTGCCTTTAGCAAGCGTAAAGAATTGGGTTACGAAATTAAACCATTTCAACTTTACAAATACCTACATAGTAAATAACAAGGAAGCAATTAGAGTCAAAGAATTAAAAGGGTTCATAGATTTTGCAATTGAATTAATGTTGATTGAAGATTCAGATGCCTCAGTTTTGAATTATGCAATAAAAATAATTTCAAACAAACATTTAGATGCAAACGCAAAAGACTATTACATAAAACAAATACACCATTTGGTTTTACTTTATCCATATCTAGTAAATCTATTAGAACAGAAAGTATTTGAACCTCACCAAATTGACAAGAATATTATTAAAAAAATAGCTCAAGACATATATGCATACGGAGTAAAAAAGAAGATTCATGAAGCCTGTTCCTACGCAATATATTGGGCAATAAAATATGACTTTGAAATTGAAATATTAACAATTAAACAAGATTCAATAACCTCAATGGACTGCATTTTTTTAATGATTTCTTATCTGTACGACAAAAAACACAATGAAACTTCCTATCTAAAAGAATACATAGACCTTTCTAAAAGTTTAAAAAGGGTCGAGTTCGACAGATACTGGCTTTATATCTATGAAACATTAACATCGTCTGAATTGGCAGACAATTATAAAACCATGAAAAAAAACGGACTGACATTTATTAAACCAGAATTCTGCTAATGGAAAAAGGGCGAAGGCATAACAGCAATCTTGCGTAATTGCCGTTAAATCGCTGTGTTTGGAGTTTTCGTTTCCGCATTTTTTTCTATCTTGGTTGACAGATTAACCTCCGCAATCGGCAACTACGCAAGGTTGCGAAACGTTGTAGCTAATACCAGCAGAAAATCATGAGACCATTTAATAAAAATGAACTAAAGATTATTGAGAATCTATCAAAACTGGATCCTAAAAAAATGCAGACTTGTACAAGATTTTTGCAGGATACTTTTTTTACGAGCAAAAGTAAATTGGCATTAATTGTAAAACATGATTCTAAAGACTTATTGTTTTATATTGATTCTGAATTGTTTGACAATAAAGAGGAGATAAATAAAAAAAATCATGATTTATTTGAGCTCATAAATCTACTTGATTACTTAAAAAGTATACGATATTTAACAATCGTATCACCTTCTGAAAAATTAAATATATTTGAGGCACTTCACTCCGATTTTAACAATCTTCGTATTGAAAATGAGAACAAATTAATACTAAACGAAAATGGATACTATTTATATACAAATTCTCCTGACATAATTTATGATTCGGAAAACAATGAAAAACTTAAGTCTGGTAAGCTGAATGAATATTATGAATATATCTATAGTAATATGTTTGGATTAATATTTCCAAGCGAAGAGTTAATAGATTTTGTAAAACATGATTTTAAAACTAAAGACGATAGAAAACACAAACAAAACTTATTTGTTGGTTGGGTTGGTATAGGGTTAGCATTAATTTTAGGTATTCTAGGAATTTGGAATCCTTTTTTGACAAAGGACAACTCAACTCAAGTTTTAAATAAACTAAAAAGTATAAATAACAATACTTCTAAGATTTCATCAGACATAAAAGAAACGAATATAGAATTGAAAAAAACATACATTCTAAAAAAGGACGATATTTCAAAAGAGCATAAATAAAGGTACTAGCTACAACAGCCGTTACAAGAGATTTGGGCATTTGGCTTATTTTAAAAATGGTTTTGTATTTGGAAAATTTGTGCATAATGGAAAAATCTCGCATCTTTAATCCCAAACCTCTTGTAGCGCCAGGACGTTGTGCGAAATTTTCCAAAAAACCGAACCAAACCGAAAGAAAATGAGTTTATTTGACAAAGATTATACTAAACTATCACATCCCGAACAAGAAGCGTTAGAAAAAATTCATAACAAGGAAGAAGGTTCATTTCTAATAAGAGACTTTGAAAAATTATCACATCGCCTAGAGGTTTACCGAAATTTTCCTTTTGTTTTAAATTACGATTCATTATTTCCTAAAAATCATTTAAATACAGTGGAACTTGCTACAAGTAATATTAAAAATATTGCTATAGTCCAAAAATTTTCAGCATTATTAAGCACCGAAATAACAGAAAGAGATATCTTAAATTTCATTCGTGATAATCGCGCATATTTCATTATTGGGTCAATACTTTTAAATTATACGATTTATGGTCATCACGATCGATATATATTCCCAGAAATTGAACTTCCTCCCAACTTTCAAGCAGATTTTTTACTCATAGGAAAAAATTCCAATGGCTATCATTTTCTATTAATTGAATTAGAAAATCCAACCGGTAACATAACTTTAGCGGATGGTAATTTTGGAAATGCAATAAGAAAAGGTTTAAATCAAATTGATGATTGGCGAGATTGGCTCGAAAACAATTTTAATGGATTAAGAAAAGCAATTGAAAAATTAAACATATTTAACAAACAACTTCCAAAAGAATTTTATGAATTTGATAGTACGAGGTTTGAATACGCAGTTATTGCAGGTCGAAGAAGCGATTATAATGATAAATCAAATCGATTGAAACGGAAGTTACGCCGTAATGGCGTTTTTCTATTGCACTACGATAATTTGATTGAAGAGTCTGAAAAATTAATTAAAAGTGGAAACTATTAAAACTTCGCACAACAGCCGTTTGGCGAGGTTGGGGTCTTAGGCTGAATTTAAAGATCCTTTTGTACTTGGATAAATTAGTGTTTAGTGGAAAAATAACGCATCTTTAATCCCCTATCTCGCCAAGCGCCGAAACGTTGGTGGCAATTTTAAAAACAGCATTAAAAATGGACAACTTAAAAATATCGACAGCCCAATTTGAGAACAAAAGTGGTGACAAAAGTTATAACCTTTCGGTCATTGAAAAATTAGCTGAAAAAGCAGCCAAAGAAGGTTCTGATGTAATCGCATTTCACGAATGTTCTATTACCGGATATACTTTTGCAAGACAACTTTCCAAAGAGCAAATGCTTGATTTGGCAGAGTTTATTCCTGATGGAAAAAGTATTTTAAAACTTAAAGAAATTGCAAACAAATTTGACATAATCATCTTAGCCGGATTGTTTGAAAAAGACAACAACAATAATTTATTCAAAGCATATGTTTGTGTTGATAAAACTGGACTTATTGCAAAGTATAGAAAGCTACATCCTTTCATTAATCCATTTTTAACAGCAGGGAACGAGTATTGCGTTTTTGAAATTCATGGCTGGAAGTGCGGTATCCTGATTTGTTATGACAATAATATAGTAGAAAATGTGAGAGCCACGGCATTGTTAGGAGCAAAAATAATTTTCATGCCCCATGTTACTATGTGTACTCCTTCCACCAGACCAGGTGCAGGATTCGTTGACCCCAAACTTTGGGAAAATAGAGAAGCTGACCCGACATCATTGCGGTTAGAATTTGACGGAATGAAAGGGCGAAGTTGGTTGATGAAATGGATTCCTTCAAGAGCATACGACAACGGAATATATGTTGTTTTCGCAAATCCAATAGGTATGGACGATGACCAATTGAAAAATGGCTGTTCCATGATCATTGACCCTTTCGGAGATGTTCTTGCTGAATGCCGTTCATTTGACGATAGTTTTGAAACCGCTACAATCACATCTGAAAAACTTATTCAAGCAGGCGGATACAGATATATAAAGGCAAGACGACCAGAATTATACAAAGACATAATTGGTCAGCATCACAAGTCAGAACAAAAAGTGGTGTGGCTCGACAACAAATAAAAACTGCCACCAACGTATTTGCATTGCCGCAGGTGGGGACTTTGGAAGTCGTCTGAAGTTACAATGTCAAGCCCCCACCTGCGGCAATGCAAATACGTTGGTGGCAACACTAAAGCTACACAGAACGTCGAAAAAACGACAAAAAACATTAAATAAACAAAAGAGTTTTGCTTACGCAAAACTCTTTTTAGTTTTAACAAAAAAACTATCTTTACGACCAATAATATAATTAAAATGGCACAATCAATAGAACCGAATATTGCAGATTTAGCTAACGGCTGGCTTAAATCACACAAATTAAATTATAAGCTAGAGCAAGAATCTTTAAATGCTGAAATTGACAAAGCACTTTCAGATTATTTCACTAAAAATGGTGGAACAGGCGCAAATCGCCCCGATGCAAAAATATTATTGCAAGACAAAAACTTAAACTTCTACCCTATTCTTATTGAATATAAAGGATATAAAAATAGTTTGATAAAACTTGATGCTAACCATCAAGTTGAAAACAAAACCAATAAAAATGAACCTCATTTTAAAAACATCAATTCGTTTGCCGTAAACGGAGCGGTACATTATGCTAATGCCCTTTTACATCATACAAGCTATACCGACATTATAGCAATTGGCATGACAGGTTATAAAGATGAAAGTTAAAAAATACAATTTAAAATAGGTGTATATTTTGTTTCAAAAAACAACTTTGGTGTTGGTCAAAAAATTGGTGAATTTTCAGATTTTTCTTTTTTAGCACCTAAAACTTTGATGCGTTTATTGAGAAAGTAAAAACATTAAGTTTAACGCAAGATGAAATTGACAAACTAAAAGAACAGCGAGAAAAAGAAATTGAAGCAAGTTTACGAAAACTAAATCACGATATTTATGACAATGAAGATGGTTTATTAGAAAAAGACCGAATTTATCTTGTAGCTTATTCAATTATCGCAACAATAGGAATACCAGGAAAAGTTGCACCTCTCGAAAAATCCGATTTCAAATCTTCTATCGAAATAGGCAATACAGATGGCGACATAATAGTCAGAAAAATTAAAGCCTTTTTAGACGCAAAAGAAATCCCAAACGAAAAGAAAGATTTAATTTTAAGAACATTACAAAACACGCTTACTACTGAAAATATAAATAAAGTTGAAAACGGAGAAAGTCAACTAAAAAGAGTTTTCACAAAAATTGTAGATGATTTAGGTATATATTATAAGATTGGTTTAACAACCGATTTTACAGGAAAACTTTTTAACGAAATGTACGGTTGGCTTGGTTTTAATCAAGACAAACTTAACGATGTTGTGCTTACACCTTTTTATGTATCTAATCTCCTAGTAAAATTGGCTCGTGTAAACAAAGATTCCTATGTATGGGATTTTGCCACAGGTTCGGCAGGTTTATTAGTAGCAGCTATGAATGAGATGCTAATTGATGCTAAAAATCACATTACTTCACCTGAAGAATTAACTCAAAAGGAGATTAAAATAAAAGCCGAGCAATTACTTGGGTTAGAAGTACTTTCAGAGGTTTATATGTTAGCCATTTTAAATATGATTTTAATGGGCGACGGTAGTTCAAACATTTTAAACAAAAATTCACTTACAGACTTTGACGGAAATTACGGTTTTGGTAAAAGAAATAGTAAGTTTCCAGCCGATGCTTTTATACTAAATCCACCTTATTCAGCAAACGGAAACGGAATGAACTTTGTAGAAAAAGCATTAGATATGATGAACAAAGGCTACGCTGCAATCATCATTCAAAATTCTGCTGGCTCAGGTAAAGCCACAGAATACACTAAAAGAATTTTAAACACACACACACTTTTGGCAAGTATCAAAATGCCTATTGATATTTTTATTGGCAAAGCAAGTGTCCAAACCAATATTTATGTTTTTAAGGTAAATGAAAAGCACCACAAAGAAGAAATGGTAAAATTTATCGATTTCTCTAATGATGGTTACTCACGAACAAATCGCAAAAAATCAAGTAATAACCTTAAAGATACAAACCAAGCCAAAGAACGATACGATGAATTAATAAACTTGGTGCGTTTTGGTAAAAGCAAACTAAATATTTTTACAGAAAAAGAATATCACGAAGCCACCATAGACCCTAACAGCGGAGCCGATTGGAACCAATCTACACCCATCGACAGTAAACCAACTTTACAAGATTTCAAAAAAACAATAAGCGAATATTTGGTGTGGGAAGTTACAAGTATTATAAAAAATCAAAACGAGAATAATCTGGGAAAGTAAATACCCTGCTTAACGAGAAATTACAAAAAGTTGAGTGGGGGGAATTTAAATTGGAGGATTTGTTTAGTATACATAACACTTTAAGTTTTAATACAGATAGTCTTATTGAAGGGAATGAATATGAATATGTTACAAGAACTTCTCAAAATCAAGGGGTTTTACAGCAAACAGGGTTTGTAAATAACGAAAATATTAACAATGCGGGAAATTGGAGTTTAGGACTTTTACAGATGGATTTTTTTTATCGAAATAAACCTTGGTATGCTGGACAGTTTGTTAGAAAAATTGTCCCTAAAATTCAACTTCCTAAAAATTCTATTTGCTTTTTAACATCAGTTTTAAATAAACAAAAATTATTATCAGTACTTGTTAGAGATGTTGATAAATTATTTTTAAGTAGTAAAATCCAGCTTCCAACCAAAAAAGGTAAGATAGATTTTGACTTTATCGAAAACTTTATTTCCGAGTTGGAAGCAGAGCGAATTATCAAGTTAGAAGCCTATTTAGTAAATACTGGATTAAAAGACTACAGCTTGACAAAAGAAGAAGAAAAAGTTTTAAATGAATATAAAAATATTGAGTGGGGCAAGTTTAAGCTCGGAGATTTATTTGAAAAAATAAAGACAAAAAAGTTATCTTTCAAAGCGGATGAACTACCAAAAGAGATGACAGGAAAATATACACTTCCGTGTCTAACTTCTAGTTTCAAAAACCAAGGATTAAACTATTTTGTACCTAAAGATGAGCTAACAATTTTAAAGAATGTAATTTCAATTCCTTCGAATAGCGATGTTTATCGAGCTTATTTCCAATCAAATGAATTTACTATTCTATCTGATGCATATGCAATTCACTGGATTTTCAATAGTGTTAAACTATTACCAAACCAGTATTTGTTTGCTGTCCAATGTATTAATAAAGTAACAGATTTATCTATATATTCATATAAAAATAAATTAGGAGGATGGAATGTTGTAAAAAATAAATACATTCAATTACCTATAAAACACAACAAACCAGATTATGAATTTATGGAGACCCTAATCTCCGCTATTCAAAAATTAGTTATCAAAGATGTTGTTTTGTACATCAATAATAAATTAGAGTAAACAACCGTTTTGTGAAAAAATATTATAACCGAAAAAGAATTATAGCAACTAAAATTAAAAATTTTATAACATCGTTGCAATAGAAATTTAGTGATGGAAAGAAGTGCAGCCACCAACAGCCGTTACAATAGATTTGGGTTTTAGGCTGAATTTAAAAATGGTTTTGTATTTGCAAAATTTGTGCATAATGGAAAAAACTCGCATCTTTAATCCCAAACCTCGTAAAGCTGAAACATTATTTGCAATAACGAACTATCAAGTTCAAATAAAAATAAAATGACAAACAGATTTTTAATTTATATACTACTAATTTCAGTCACCATGCTAGGATTATTTTCATGTACTACTATACCTAAAAACGCCACTGCTGTTAATTCTTTCGATAAAGAAAAATATCTCGGTAAATGGTATGAGGTGGCTAGATTTGATTTTAAATTTGAAAGAAATTTAAACAATACTTCTGCTGAATATTCTCTGAATGAAAACGGAACAATTAAAGTTGATAATCAAGGGTATAATACCGTTAAAAACCAATGGCAACAATCAATTGGTAAAGCCAAATTTGTTAGGAATGATAGCACAGCGATGCTTAAAGTTTCCTTTTTCGGTCCATTCTACGGAGGATATAATGTTTTAGCAATAGATGAAGACTACAAATATGCACTTATTGCTGGTGGGAGTTTAAATTATCTATGGATCCTTTCTCGAGAGACTTCAATACCTGAAGATATTAAAACTAAATATCTAGCAATTGCAGAGAAAGTTGGTTATGACACATCCAAGCTACTATGGATTGAACATGATAAAAAGAAATAAATACAACACATAACAGCAGCTACCCAAAAGGTGGAATTTTGTGTTCCAAAGACAGTTTTGTGGTAAAACTTCCGTGCTTCGGGTAGCTTCAAAATGTTAGCTGCTACTTTAAGATTGTCGTTAAAAAAACCTACTTGACATTGATGACAACTTTTCCTTTCGCTCTACCTGTCTCTACATAAGTCAACGCTTCATTTGTTTGTTCAAACGGAAAGGTTTTATCAATGATTGGCCTAATTATTCCAGCTTCAATCAACTTTGTAATTTCGGCTAATTGTTTACCATTAGCTTCCATAAACAGAAATGTAAAGTTTACTTTGCGTTTTTCAGCCAAAATTCTGGCACTTCGACTGATCAAAGCAACAATTAATTTTACATACCAAGGCAAGCCTAATTTCTTCGCAAATTCAGGTGTTGGTGGACCAGTAAGAGAAATAAGTATACCATTTTGCTTAAGAATTTTTAAAGAATTTTCTAGAACTTTTGCATCTCTATTGCTATGTAAAACAACATCATAATCTTTCAAAATGGCAGCAAAATCTTCATTTTTATAATCAATTACAAGATCTGCACCTAGACTTTTAACCCACTCAATATTTTTTGTACTTGTTGTTGTTGCCACAAAAGCACCCAGATGTTTTGCTAACTGAATTGCAAATGAACCAACACCACCAGAACCAGCTTGGATGAAAATTTTTTGTCCTTTTTTGAGTTTTGCAATTTCTACAAGAGATTGCCAAGAAGTAAGTCCAACTAACGGAATAGAAGCCGCTTGTTCCATATTTACGTTTTGGGGTTTTAACGCCAAATCATTCTCTTTAACAGCAATATATTCTGCAAAGGTGCCTATTCTATAATCACCAACTCTTGAATAAACTTCATCACCGACTTTAAAATTCTGAACTGACGAGCCAATTTTTACAATTGTTCCTGCCATATCATGCCCATTTACTATAGGTGTCTTATAAGGCAAGAATAGTTTGAAGGCACCAGTTTTGATCATGGAATCTAACAGATTAACACCTGCAGCATGAATCTGAACTAAAACTTCATTCTCTTTTACCCTTGGATCTTTTACTTCCGTAAACTTCAATTTATCCGTTTTGCTATATTTATTAACTACAAATGCTTTCATATTTTTTATGTTATTGTTTTTGTATTATTTTATTGTCCTTTGTTGGATTAATAAGCTTAAATGCTAGTTTTGGAAAAAAACGGTTAATTTGATAAACCAATCTAGTTACGCCAACGCGAATAGTATATTGATCTTTCTGCATTCCGTTTATCAATTGTTTTACTAATTCTTCGGGACTCATTTTTTTGTCTTCTCGATCTGCAACCAAATTAGTATCAACCAATGGCGGTAAAAGTTCAAATATTTTAACCTGACTGTTTATAATCTCTAAATGTCTTCTAAGTGATTTTGTATAAAATGCCAAGGCTACTTTTGACGAGGAATATGTAGCTTCAATAAAAGATGGAACAATGCTAAGAATAGAAGTTGTATTGATAATTGCAGCCTCATTTCTTGATTTTAGCATTTCCATAAAAAGATTATTCAATTGTATTACACCAAAATAATTTACTTCCATTTCATAAATTGCACCCTCAAGATGTTTATTATTTGGGTTTCCTAAATTGAAAGGTTTTACGCCAACACCTGCATTGTTATACAAAATATCAATTCCACCCAATTCACTAACTTGATTAAAAAGCGACAGTGCATCTTCTGCTTTTGAAACATCACTTTTTATCGCAATAAGTTTTGGATACATTTTTTTAGCAGCGTTTAATTTATCTTGATTTCTTCCTGTGATGATAACTTTTGTTCCAATCTCCAAAAATTGTCTTGCTGCTTCCAAACCAATACCTGAAGCTCCTCCGGTTATCAAAATTGTTTTTTCTTTTAATTCCATACCTCAATAATAATTTTGTAAATTTGCTTGCGTTTTGAAAGTGTAAATGTATAAATTAACTTTTAAAACGCAAGTGCTTTAAAAATAATATTATGACAGAATTAAAAAAAAGGTCAGATTGTCCAATTAGTTGTTCACTTGATATATGGGGTGACAAGTGGTCTTTGCTTATTGTGAGAGATTTGATGTATGCAAAAAGTTGTACTTATGGCGACTTTTTAAAATCAGAGGAAAAAATTGCAACCAATATACTGGCATCAAGACTTAAGCTATTGGAAGAAAATAATATGATAGAAAAATCAGACCACCCAGATAGCAAGGCGAAAGTTTTATATAAACTCACTCAAAAGGGAATTGACTTATTGCCTATAATGATAGAAATAAACTTGTGGGCTGACAAATACTTTGTATTACCACCTGCTAAAAAAGCCGAATTGAAAGAGATAAGAAAAGACAAAGACGCTTTTATAAAATCAGCAACAAAAGAATTAAAAAAAAGCAGCAGTTAACTGCAGTTTCATGCTACTGCAGTTTTTTGGTAAGTTAAACGTCTAAATTCAAGAAGAAAGCTTATCTTCGGTAGAGAGAATTCAGTTCGCTTTTTCGCAACCGCGTGAAGCGAGATAGCGTTATAGGCTATGTTAAAAGACAGCAAACACGACAACATTCGGACGATAATGAACAAAGAAATTAAATCATACAACGACCGGCAAACAGAAACAGACAAAGAAATTTGCGACTTGCTTGCTCTGACAATTGACAACGAATTGACCGAAGCAGAAAGTAAAATTTGGCACGCTCATCCAGTTTGGTTTTTGGACGACAATCCGACAGTTGGTTACAGCAAACAGAAAAAAGGAATAAGACTTATGTTTTGGAGCGGAGCTGACTTTGACGAAGAAAACTTAAACATTAAAGGAGCTAAATTTAAAGATGCTTCCATTTTTTATAATGATGTATCAGAAATCAACACGAAAGATCTAATGGCTTGGCTTCAAAAATCAAGACAAATCCAATGGGATTATAAGAACCTAATAAAAAGAAAAGGAAAATTAGAAAGACTTAAATAGTATGCAGATAACAGCTGAACATAACCAACGAATGGCAAAAATGACTTTTGCGACTGTTTATCCTCACTATGTTACGAAAGTGGAGAAAAAAGGCAGAACAAAAGAAGAATTGCATCAAGTCATTGAATGGTTAACCGGTTTTGACGAAAAAAAAATGCAAGAGCTGATAGAAGAAAATGCAACTTTTGAAACATTTTTTAATAAAGCAAAATTGAATCCTGCTGCTGACCTGATTAAAGGCATTATCTGTGGTTACAGAATTGAAGAAATTGAAAACACTTTAACCAGACAAGTTCGGTATCTTGACAAGTTGGTTGACGAATTAGCGAAAGGGAAAAAGATGGAGAAAATTTTAAGAAGTTAACTAGTAATCTATACAATTGATAATTATGAAAAAATTACAATTCAATGTTAGCATTAATGCCCCTGCAAAAAAAGTTTATGATGTAATGCTGGGCATTAGCAATAAAACAACTTATGAGCAATGGACCGCTTTGTTTAATCCAACATCTACCTATGAAGGGAGTTGGGATAAGGGCAGCAAAATGCTATTTATAGGAGTTGATGAAAAAGGAGAAAAGGGTGGCATGGTTTCAGAGATAGTTGACAACATTCCCAACCATTTTGTTTCCATTCGACATTACGGACTTGTAAAAGCTAATGTAGAAATAACCGAAGGACCAGACGTTGAAAAATGGGCCAATGGATTTGAAAATTATACTTTCGAAGAAAACAACGGAACTACCACAGTTACTGTTGACTTAGACACAACAGAAGATTTTTTAGATTATATGACCCAGACCTACCCAAAAGCCCTCGACAAATTGAAAAAAATGTGTAAAAAATAGAATGACACAAATATGTAACAATTACGATTAAAGAAACATAAAGGTTTATAAAAAAAGGCATTACGATTACGTAATGCCTTTTTCATTTTTTTAAATTTCATTCACAACCAATTTATAGGTCGGGTCTTCTATTATATTTACATCAATAATTGCTTCCGCATTTTTAAGTAAAGCAATGCAATCTTGGCTCAAATGTCGTAAATATACCTTTTTACCTTCTTTATGATAACGATGCGTTATTGCGTTTAAAGCTTCAATGGCAGACATATCCACCACACGACTTTCTGCAAAGTCAATAATAACTTCATTTGGATCGTTTATTACATCAAATTTTTCAGAGAATCCGGCAACAGAACCAAAAAATAAAGGTCCATAGATATCATAATGTTTTACACCATTTTCATCAACGTGTTTTCTTGCTCGGATTCGTTTAGCATTATCCCAAGCAAATACCAACGCTGAAATAATCACACCAATTAAAACTGCTAAAGCCAAATTATGAAGGAAAACCGTTATTAACATAACAACAATCATCACAAAAATATCAGACTTAGGCATATGTTTAAAAATTCTCAAACTTGCCCATTCAAAAGTACCAATTGCTACCATAATCATTACTCCGATTAATGCAGCCATAGGTAATTTTCCAATTACAGGAGCACCAATTAAAATGATAACCAAAATCGTTAACGCCGCTACAATTCCGGAAAGTCTTGCCCTCGAACCTGCTGAAAGATTGACAAGCGTTTGTGCAATCATCGGACAGCCTCCCATACCAAAGAAAAAACCGTTCAAAATATTTGCTCCACCTTGTGCAAGACATTCTTTGTTACTGTTTCCTTTTGTTGCGGTAATTTCATCAACAAGATTTAAGGTCAATAATCCTTCTGTTAAACCTACCGCTGCCATAATTAGGGCATAAGGAAAAATAATTTGGAGGGTATCAATATTCAATGGAATATTAGGAATATGAAAGGGTGGCAAGCTACCGCTCACAGAAGCTATATCCTCCACTTGTTTCGTATCAATATTAAAAAGCATCACCAATCCAAAAACAATAATAATTGCTACCAATGACGAAGGCACAACTTTTGTAATTTTTGGCACTAATACCACTATTGCAATGGTCAATGCCACCAAGCCTGCCATAATTAAAAAAGGCGTACCTGTAATCCATTCTATTTGTCCGTTAACAACGGTTTTGAATTGTTCTAATTGCGACATGAAAATAATAATCGCCAATCCGTTTACAAAACCAAACATTACGGGTTGTGGCACTAATCTAATAAACTTTCCAAGCTTTAATAATCCTACAACAATCTGAATAATTCCAGCCAATGCTATTGCCCCAAAAACATATTCAATACCATGCGATTTCATTAGCGCAATTAAAACAATAACAGTAGCTCCGGCACCACCTGAAATCAACCCTGGTCGACCACCAAAAATTGCAGTTACCAGCCCCATTATAAATGCCCCATAAAGCCCCACTAAAGGAGGGAAACCCGCCAAAATTGCAAACGACAAAGATTCTGGTATCATAGTCATTGCAACTGTTAAACCTGCTAAAACTTCTGTCTTGTAATTTACCTTCTGCGATAAATCAAATAAGTTGAAAAAATTTTTCATAAATAATATAATTTGAAACGCATTTTTGGCATAACAAAAAAGCATCGAAATACTAATCGATTAGTTGTGTGGAATAATCCACTGATTTAAAAGCGTTAAATCAAGACGGAATAAATTTTATTAAGTATACAAGTTGTTATTTCTCATAAAAATTTTACAAAAATAAACTTTTAACAAAAAAATAAAAGGGCAGCCTATAACAGCAATTCCTATGTAAAACATCTAAAGTTATTCACAACTTTTGAGAAGGTTAAATATCGGTTAACTAATCTTGCTTAATAAAATTGAGTGCTTGCTTATAGTTTGCGATTTCAATTAATGCGTTATAAATGTATTTACAAACCAATGCTCCACCTTCGCTATTAATTAAATCAATATCATCTTCAGGAGTATGGTATTGTGGGTGACCGCCTGTATGAAAACCTATACTCGAAATATTGCTTTTATAAAATGAAACATGATCAGAGCCTCCAACCTCTCCAGCATGTATAATAGGATTAAGTCCGCTGTCTTCTCCTAATCTTTTCATCAAAGCAACACCATCAGAAAAAGTTCCGGCACCTCCCATATAAATTTGCTTGTCGGAGTTTAATCTCCCTACCATATCC
Source organism: Flavobacterium sp. W1B (assembly GCF_047344965.1). NCBI lineage: Bacteria > Pseudomonadati > Bacteroidota > Flavobacteriia > Flavobacteriales > Flavobacteriaceae > Flavobacterium > Flavobacterium sp. W1B. The sequence continues at coordinate 2,369,684 of NZ_CP178845.1, read as the reverse complement.
ATATTCAACATTACTTTTACGGCATTTTTATCAACAGGCAAATGATTTACAAAATATTTAGAGCCTAGCAATCCTTCTTCTTCCCCACTAAAAGCAATGAAAATAATACTCCTTTTAGGTTTAGTTTTAGCATTTAACAATTCTTCCAAAATTGAAAGTAAGGCTGCAACACCTGAGGCATTATCATCTGCTCCATTATGAATTGCAACAGTATCTTTTTTCTTACTGCTTGATCCCTTTCCTCCCCATCCCCAATGGTCATAGTGGGCACCTATTACAATAAATTCTTTTTTAAGAGAATCATCTGAACCCTCGAAATAGCCAACCACATTTTGGGTAGTCACGGTATCAGATTTCACCTTATTTATATCCGGTTTTACAAATAGTTTAAAAGATTGATAATAGTTTTTATTGAATTTTTTTAAGCCATATCTCCTAAAGTGCTTTTTTATATAACTTGCTGCCTTATTATTCTCCTTTGTTCCAGGAAAACGACCTTCCATTTTATCCGAAGAGAGATATTCATCATGCTTGTAAAAAGTACTTGCATTAATGCCATTTTGTGCTGTTATATCAGTATTGATAAATGATAAAAAGGAGATAAGAATTATGAATTTAGACTTTTGAAATAATGACATGTTTTGAATATTGGATAATTTGAATTTAATAAAATTGCTACATTTTGATAACGATATCCAAAAATATAAATATTCTCTGAGTTATTATTAAAATCAACCAATTTCTATCAATTTACAGCTCATTGATTTAAAGCAATTAAAATAGAAACAGGAAGTTAAAACGATTTTTCAAATAAAAAAGTATTCATTTAAGTATGAATATTCTTTAAAAGCGATTGATGCAAATAATACAAAAAGACATTTTGTGAACAAAATTGATAGGGAAATCTCTTTTTATTGAAATCGAAACAAGCAGAGCAAAACCTAAATGTACCGTATTCACATTGAAAAATAATTGTAATTACCGTACGCTCAAAATCCTACAAAACTTAGATTATTTCCTTCTTGTATCAATCAGGTAGACAATTTTCCAATTACTATTTTCTTTAAATAAAGTAAATGTATTTACACCCGAGTGGCTCAGCTTATCATTAAGATAAAACTCATACGGAGCCCATACATGAGCCATACTCCCATCAATCTGGATGTTATAACTTAATATTTTCTCTTTAAATTTTACATTAGACGGAATTTTTGCAATAGATTTGAAAAATTCAGTTATACTTTCGTCAGATAATTTATTCCCTTTTACACTATTTTCGCTAATAGATTGCAAAATAAGTCTATCATAGCAAACCGATTTTAGTCTCACAGTGTCTTTTTGATGAAATGCACTAAAAAAATTCTCAATAACTCCTTCTACTTCCCCTTTTTGAGCATTACAAACTAACCCAAAAAACAATACACTAAAAATGAGTATCTTTTTCATCGAAATAAATTTAGATTTGAAAATAAAAGTATAAAAAATATTAAAAACATATTTGCTTTAAATAAAAAAACTTCAGCTAGCATTAGCTAACTGAAGTTCTTAGTACTCAGAGCGGGACTTGAACCCGCACGAACATTGCTGTTCACTGGATTTTAAGTCCAGCGTGTCTACCAATTTCACCATCCGAGCATTATGTGGTACCTCCAGGGATCGAACCAGGGACACATGGATTTTCAGTCCATTGCTCTACCATCTGAGCTAAGGTACCATTATACTTTACTTAAAATAAGAAGTATGAATAAAAAACCCGATTCTAAAGAATCGGGTTTTTAAAGAAAGGCGACGACATACTCTCCCACATAACTGCAGTACCATCTGCGCAGGCGGGCTTAACTTCTCTGTTCGGGATGGGAAGAGGTGAGCCCCGCCGCAATAACCACCTTAAGGTCGTTTTGCAATGGGTAATCCATTATTTATGGATCAACATTACACAATATCTTAACATACTGAGATAAAGAAAAAAGTATTTATTTAGAAAGTTTCTTCCTCCGGGTTACCCCGGAGGAAAAGGTGTACATAAGCTTACGGATTATTAGTACTACTCGACTATGACATTACTGCCTTTACATCTATAGCCTATCAACGTGGTCATCTCCCACGATCCTTAAAAGAAATCTCATCTTGTGGTGGGTTTCGCGCTTATATGCTTTCAGCGCTTATCCCTTCCAAACGTAGCTACTCTGCGGTGCCACTGGCGTGACAACAGATACACTAGAGGTTTGTCCAATTCGGTCCTCTCGTACTAGAATCAGATCCACTCAAATTTCTTGCGCCCACAGTAGATAGAGACCGAACTGTCTCACGACGTTCTGAACCCAGCTCGCGTGCCACTTTAATGGGCGAACAGCCCAACCCTTGGGACCTTCTCCAGCCCCAGGATGTGACGAGCCGACATCGAGGTGCCAAACCCCCCCGTCGATATGAGCTCTTGGGGGAGATCAGCCTGTTATCCCCGGCGTACCTTTTATCCTTTGAGCGATGGCCCTTCCATGCGGAACCACCGGATCACTATGCTCTACTTTCGTACCTGATCGACCTGTATGTCTCTCAGTCAAGCTCCCTTATGCCATTGCACTCTACGCACGGTTACCAAGCGTACTGAGGGAACCTTTAGAAGCCTCCGTTACTCTTTTGGAGGCGACCACCCCAGTCAAACTACCCACCAAGCAATGTCCCCCGCAAAACGGGGTTAGGCCTCAGATAAACAAAGGGTTGTATTTCAACAATGACTCCACAACGCCTAGCGACGCCACTTCACAGTCTCCAACCTATCCTACACATCATTTATCCAAGGTCAATACTAAGCTATAGTAAAGGTGCACAGGGTCTTTTCGTCCCACTGCGGGTAAACGGCATCTTCACCGTTACTACAATTTCACCGAGCTCATGGCTGAGACAGTGTCCAGATCGTTACACCATTCGTGCAGGTCGGAACTTACCCGACAAGGAATTTCGCTACCTTAGGACCGTTATAGTTACGGCCGCCGTTTACTGGGGCTTCAATTCAATGCTTCTCCGAAGATAACATCTCCTCTTAACCTTCCAGCACCGGGCAGGTGTCAGGCCCTATACTTCATCTTACGATTTTGCAGAGCCCTGTGTTTTTGATAAACAGTCGCCTGGACCTCTTCACTGCGGCCAGCATTGCTGCTGGCGACCCTTCTCCCGAAGTTACGGGTCTATTTTGCCTAATTCCTTAGCCATGAATCTCTCGAGCACCTTAGAATTCTCATCTCGACTACCTGTGTCGGTTTGCGGTACGGGTACTATTAACCTGAAGTTTAGAGGTTTTTCTTGGAAGCCCTTAGGTGCACTATCTCTTTGTCCGAAGACGCCGAGTACTATCGTATTTCCCCAAAACCCGTGGATTTGCCTGCGGGTCTTATAGGTAGGTACTTCAACGAACTATTCCGTCAGTTCGCGGCACTTTCATCACTCCGTCACCCCATCACAGTTAACAGTAGTACGGGAATATTAACCCGTTGTCCATCGACTGTCCCTTTCGGGTTCGCCTTAGGTCCCGACTAACCCACAGCTGATTAGCATAGCTGTGGAAACCTTAGTCTTTCGGTGTGCGGGTTTCTCGCCCGCATTATCGTTACTTATGCCTACATTTTCTTTTCTAACCAGTCCAGCATACCTTACGATACACCTTCTACCCTGTTAGAATGCTCCCCTACCACTTAGAGTAAACTCTAAATCCATAGCTTCGGTAATATACTTATGCCCGATTATTATCCATGCTCGTCCGCTCGACTAGTGAGCTGTTACGCACTCTTTAAATGAATGGCTGCTTCCAAGCCAACATCCTAGCTGTCTGGGCAGACAAACCTCGTTCTTTCAACTTAGTATATATTTGGGGACCTTAGCTGATGGTCTGGGTTCTTTCCCTCTCGGACTTGGACCTTAGCACCCAAGCCCTCACTGTTATGAAACATTATATAGCATTCGGAGTTTGTCAGGAATTGGTAGGCGGTGAAGCCCCCGCATCCAATCAGTAGCTCTACCTCTATATAACTTTACGCATAACGCTGCACCTAAATGCATTTCGGGGAGTACGAGCTATTTCCGAGTTTGATTGGCCTTTCACCCCTACCCACAGATCATCCCAAGACTTTTCAACGTCAACGGGTTCGGTCCTCCACTGTGTGTTACCACAGCTTCAACCTGTCCATGGGTAGATCACACGGTTTCGCGTCTAACACTACTGACTAAAGCGCCCTATTCAGACTCGCTTTCGCTACGGATCCGTGGCTTAACCACTTATCCTTGCCAGCAACGTTAACTCGTAGGCTCATTATGCAAAAGGCACGCCGTCACCCCACGAAAGGGCTCCGACCGCTTGTAAGCGTATGGTTTCAGGATCTATTTCACTCCGTTATTCACGGTTCTTTTCACCTTTCCCTCACGGTACTGGTTCACTATCGGTCTCTCAGGAGTATTTAGCCTTAGCGGATGGTCCCGCCAAATTCAGACAGGGTTTCACGTGCCCCGCCCTACTCAGGATACCACTATCCTTTACACTCGTTACCTATACAGGACTATCACCCTCTTTGGTTCTACTTTCCAGTAGATTCTAGTTCCTTGTGCAAGAAATGTCGTGGTCCTACAACCCCAACATTGCCGTAACAACATTGGTTTGGGCTAATCCGCGTTCGCTCGCCACTACTTACGGAATCACTTTTGTTTTCTTCTCCTCCGCCTACTTAGATGTTTCAGTTCAGCGGGTTTGCCCACCTATCGGTGTACTATGTCTTCAACATAGTGGGTTGCCCCATTCAGGTATCTACGGATCAATCGGTGTGTGCCCGTCCCCGTAGCTTTTCGCAGCTTATCACGCCTTTCATCGCCTCTGAGAGCCAAGGCATCCCCCATACGCCCTTATTTTGCTTATTGTACCAATCTTAAATTTAATTAAGACCGTTTTTGTTTGTCTTTTACTATAAATAGTAAAAAACGCTTTCTACTTTTTAATATTTTTCTTATCTCAATATGTCAATGAACGGTTATCTGTGGATTTATGGATTCGTGATTCGAATAAACGAATGACCAAAAAACCAAATCAACTGATTTGTGGAGAATAACGGAGTCGAACCGTTGACCTCCTGCGTGCAAGGCAGGCGCTCTAGCCAGCTGAGCTAATCCCCCAATACAGTTGGCAGTGTTCAGTATTCAGTTTTCAGTAACTTTACTTTACATCCAAATGAGTTGTGAATTGCTAACTCTAGATTCTTCTTTGTATTTAAGTGTAAATAGTTGTCTCGGACAGACTCGAACTGTCGACCCCTACATTATCAGTGTAGTACTCTAACCAGCTGAGCTACGAGACACTCTTATTCTTAAATTGTATTATTTGAACTAACAGCAAGAGTAATAAATTCTTTAGATATTTTTCCAATATCTCTTTTCGTCTTCTTTCTTGAAAGTGTATTGCTACTAACATTCAAGCTCTAGAAAGGAGGTGTTCCAGCCGCACCTTCCGGTACGGCTACCTTGTTACGACTTAGCCCTAGTTACCAGTTTTACCCTAGGCAGCTCCTTGCGGTCACCGACTTCAGGCACCCCCAGCTTCCATGGCTTGACGGGCGGTGTGTACAAGGCCCGGGAACGTATTCACCGGATCATGGCTGATATCCGATTACTAGCGATTCCAGCTTCACGGAGTCGAGTTGCAGACTCCGATCCGAACTGTGACCGGTTTTATAGATTCGCTCCTGGTCACCCAGTGGCTGCTCTCTGTACCGGCCATTGTAGCACGTGTGTAGCCCAAGGCGTAAGGGCCGTGATGATTTGACGTCATCCCCACCTTCCTCACAGTTTGCACTGGCAGTCTCGTTAGAGTTCCCGACATGACTCGCTGGCAACTAACAACAGGGGTTGCGCTCGTTATAGGACTTAACCTGACACCTCACGGCACGAGCTGACGACAACCATGCAGCACCTTGTAAATTGTCTTGCGAAAAGTCTGTTTCCAAACCGGTCAATCTACATTTAAGCCTTGGTAAGGTTCCTCGCGTATCATCGAATTAAACCACATGCTCCACCGCTTGTGCGGGCCCCCGTCAATTCCTTTGAGTTTCATTCTTGCGAACGTACTCCCCAGGTGGGATACTTATCACTTTCGCTTAGCCACTGAGATTGCTCCCAACAGCTAGTATCCATCGTTTACGGCGTGGACTACCAGGGTATCTAATCCTGTTCGCTACCCACGCTTTCGTCCATCAGCGTCAATATATTAGTAGTAACCTGCCTTCGCAATTGGTATTCCATGTAATCTCTAAGCATTTCACCGCTACACTACATATTCTAGTTACTTCCTAATAATTCAAGTTTAGCAGTATCAATGGCCGTTCCACCGTTGAGCGATGGGCTTTCACCACTGACTTACTAAACCGCCTACGGACCCTTTAAACCCAATGATTCCGGATAACGCTTGGATCCTCCGTATTACCGCGGCTGCTGGCACGGAGTTAGCCGATCCTTATTCTTACGATACCGTCAAGCTCCTTCACGAAGGAGTGTTTCTTCTCGTACAAAAGCAGTTTACAATCCATAGGACCGTCATCCTGCACGCGGCATGGCTGGATCAGGCTTGCGCCCATTGTCCAATATTCCTCACTGCTGCCTCCCGTAGGAGTCTGGTCCGTGTCTCAGTACCAGTGTGGGGGATCTCCCTCTCAGGACCCCTACCCATCGTAGCCTTGGTAAGCCGTTACCTTACCAACTAGCTAATGGGACGCATGCTCATCTTTCACCGTTGTGACTTTAATTATAAAATGATGCCATCCTATAATACTATGAGGTATTAATCCAAATTTCTCTGGGCTATCCCTCTGTGAAAGGTAGATTGCATACGCGTTACGCACCCGTGCGCCGGTCTCTAATTCCGAAGAACTATACCCCTCGACTTGCATGTGTTAAGCCTGCCGCTAGCGTTCATCCTGAGCCAGGATCAAACTCTTCATCGTATATTATGCGAGAACCATAAATGATTCTCTGTTTTTATTCGACTGAAGATCTATCGGTTTTTTCAAATCTATCGATTCTATTACTCTTATTCTTTTGTTTTAAGATCTCTCTTAAAACGGCTGTCAATTCAATATGTCTAGGAACGTGTCTTATCGTTTTTTCGTCTCGTTCTTCACATCTAAATGTGTTTCTCGAAGCGGGTGCAAAAGTACAACTTCTTTTTAATCTCGCAAGAAAAATTTAAAGTTTTTTTGAAGCTTTAAAACTTCGTTTTCTTTATTCTCTCTTACCAATCTCTCAAAGAACTTTGCGTATTTTGCGGGGTGCAAAGATAACAAGCAAATTCAAATCTCACAAGCTTTTTTTGACTTTTATTTTAGAAAACTAAATCCCTAAATCAAATAATCGCTGTCAGTGTTTTAATGAACGTTTGTCGCTGTTGCGGCTGCAAAACTACCACCTTTATCTGGGTATTCAAGCTTTTTAAACCCCTTTTTTTTAACTTTTCTTAACTTTAATTTTAAATCACTGAAAACGTGGTTTTTGGAATACAAAGTTTTTTCAGCTCCCTGCCCTCTCCGAAGGAAAACAGAAGCCAATCCCAAGCAATTTGCATAAAATACAGCTCGAGCATCGCTTTAACTCCTATATAATAAAGTTTTCATTGATTGTTTTGATTCGATTTTGGGCTCTTGTAAACGTTTTGCTTTATTGAAAGAATCAAAAAATCCCATTTTAGACTGAATCTTCTGGCTCAATTGTAAAATTCATCTCATCCTAACTAGAGATAGAACGGCGTAAACCGACTGCTTATAAAAAAGCTCTACCTATATAATAGGTAGAGCCTCTTTTAATAAGTAAGGAATATCATAAAAATAATTAGGACTTCCCTTTTACAGTCTTTGCCTCCCAAAAATCATTCAGATTATCCATGTTAATCGGGTTTACCGGAGGCTGGTTTTGCAATCTTCCAGATTCAAAAGCCCTAGTAAGGATTGTTTCTATTAAAAAATCCTCGTTGACTTCATAAGGAGAGTACTGCGACTTTAAATTTATATCAAACATGCTGGCAGCGGTGTTAGACCAAAAAGCTTTCCAACCGCTTTTTAAAGTTTTCACCAAGTCATAAGTTGTAGTTCCTGTTTGACGATGGATCAGCTTTACCAAAATCCTACCCTGACTACGAGAGAGTTTTTTAAGTTTTGTCTCAAACTCATCGTTAAGGTAAGTTTCAACAATCTTAAAGTATCTCTTTTTCTCTTTATTTGTTTTTAAACTTGCCATACCTTTATTTAGTATCGTTAATCTTTCCGAAGCAAGTTTAGCATAAGGATACGTTCGATACACTCTGCTTTGCAAAAGCAGGAATTGCTTCTTAGCATCGGGATCCAGTTTTTCTTTAGAAACTACTATTTCATCCAGCTGAATAGTATCATTAAGAATTTCGTCAGAATCTTTTATGACATAGCCCATTTTTACAGTGTCTTTAGAAACAACCTGTCCATGGACTGTTATAGATATAAAAAAGAAGAAAAGCAGAAAATTAATAAACTTCATAAAGTAAAATTTAAATGTAAAATTATACATTATATACACAACTGTAATACCAAATTTATAATTTAGCAAAAAAATATTTTATGAGCACAAAATCGATATTAAAAGAATCCTCTATCACATTCTTAGAGCAATATTTAAATAATGCTTCCCCTACTGGGTTTGAAGCCGAAGGTCAAAAATTATGGATGGATTATTTGAAACCTTATGTTGATACATTCATAACAGATACTTATGGAACCGCAGTTGGTGTCATCAATCCAGATGCTCCTTATAAGGTAGTAATCGAAGGGCATGCTGATGAAATTTCGTGGTATGTGAATTACATTACAGACGATGGTTTAATTTATGTAATTCGCAATGGTGGTTCAGATCATCAAATAGCACCATCAAAACGCGTAAACATTCACACTAAAAATGGAATTGTAAAAGGTGTTTTTGGTTGGCCGGCAATTCACACTCGTAACAGAGGCAAGGAAGAAGTGGCTAAAGTTGATAATTTATTTATTGATATTGGATGTGAGACGAAAGAACAGGTTGATAAAATGGGCGTACACGTAGGTTGTGTTATCACCTACCCTGACGAATTCATGATTTTGAACGAAAACAAATTTGTTTGCCGCGCCATTGATAACCGTATGGGTGGTTTTATGATTGCCGAAGTGGCACGTTTACTTCATGAAAACAAGATCAAATTACCTTTTGGATTATACATCACTAACTCTGTTCAGGAAGAAGTAGGTCTTCGCGGTGCCGAAATGATCACTAAAACCATCAAACCCAATGTAGCGATTGTTACTGACGTATGCCATGACTCCACTACTCCAATGATCGAAAAGAAAATTGAGGGAGAAACTAAAATAGGAAAAGGTCCTGTAGTAACTTATGCCCCAGCAGTTCAAAATAATTTGAGAGAATTGATTTTAGAAACCGCTATGGCCAACGAAATTCCATTCCAACGATTGGCTTCCTCCCGTGTTACAGGAACTGATACCGATGCTTTTGCCTACAGTAACGGCGGCGTCGCTTCGGCTCTGATTTCACTTCCTTTGCGTTATATGCATACCACCGTAGAAATGGTACACCGCGATGATGTTGAAAATGTAATTAAACTGATTTATGAAACCTTATTAAAGTTAGAAAATGAGGAAACTTTTTCTTATTTCAAATAATATTTTAAGGAGCTGATCCCGCTATCCGCTTTATCTTTTGTCTCGTAAAAAACGAAACAAAAGGATATCGCTCCTATCGGGGCTAAAAACATAAAATCACAATCTCTATTAATTAAAAACAAAAAGCATCAATATGAAATCATATTGATGCTTTTTTAATTACTTCTATACTACTTTGACTATACTATTGCTTCAAAACAAAAACTGCATCTGTAGCATTAGATAATTCGGCATATTTTAGAGCCGTAAAACCTTTTTCATCCTTATCCTTTAGATTGGCTCCTTTAGACAATAAAAGCTTTATAATTTCAACTTTGTTGTAGCGCGCCGCTATCATCAAAGGCGTCATACCATTTGCTTTTTCATTAACATCAGCCCCATACTCTAGAAATTTTTTCACAATTTCTATGTCTCCTTTACTTATTGCTACACTCAAAGGTGTTGTAGTACCATAATTACTAATTAAATTCTTTTCGACGCTCAATGACTTTTGATTTGAAGCCAAAGAAACATTTGCAAAAGCCATTAAAGCCACTCCTAAATAAACGATTGATTTTTTCATGATGATTGTTTTTTGATTGATTGATTTTAAATATTTAATAAATTCATTACAAATATATATCAAAAATTATAATCATGTTTAACATAGTACCATATTTAACATAGTATTAACTTTGGCTTAAAGCAAAAAAATAAAAACAGAATTCATTTCTAATTGAGACGATAAAAAAGCCAATATGTTACAGTAAATCTTTACTAAATCATAAAAATATTTTAACTTTACTTAAAAAATGCAATCAACGGCTGCTACAATTAATGACTATTTAACTACTATTCCAGAAGAAAGAAAACCAGCATTTCTAAAACTTAGAGAAACAATATTGAACAATATTCCAAAAGGTTTTGTTGAGCAAATTAGTTATGGCATGATTGGCTATATCGTACCGCATACAATTTACCCGAAAGGCTATCATTGTGACCCTAAATTACCTTTGCCATTTGTAAATATTGCCTCCCAGAAAAACTTCATAGCACTTTACCACATGGGAATTTATGCTAATCCTCAGTTATCACAATGGTTTATTGATGAATATCCCAAACACAGCAATCAAAAATTAGATATGGGAAAAAGCTGCATTCGGTTCAAAAAAATGGATCAAATTCCCTTTGATTTAATTGGCTCACTATTGCAGAAAATATCGATTGAGGAATGGATCAATTGTTATGAATCAACATTTACTAAATCAAAATAATCATTAACCTTAATTTAAAAAACCATGAACTTCATCAAAAAAATCTTTTTTGGACTTTTAGGAATTATAGCATTGGCACTCATTGTTGCGCTATTCATGCCTAAAGAATACGCAGTAGAAAGAGAAATTACCATCAACAAACCTATTGATTCCGTTTTTAATTATGTAAAATACTTAAAAAATCAAAATGAATTTAGTGTTTGGGCTAATATTGACCCAAATATGAAGTCCACTTTTAAAGGAACCGATGGAGTTGTTGGCGCAGTTTCAGCTTGGGAAAGTAAAGTAAAAGAAGTAGGAATTGGCGAACAAGAAATCACCAAAATTAGCGAAGGAAAACGTCTTGATTTTGAACTTCGTTTCAAAGAGCCTATGAATGATACTGCAATGGGATTTATGTCAACTGAAATGGTTGCTGTTAATCAAACCAAAGTGAAATGGGGAATCAATGGAGTTATGCCTTATCCGATGAATATCATGCTTCCGTTTATGAACATGGATCAAATGATTGGAAAGGATTTACAACAAGGACTCGACAATCTAAAAGCCAAAATGGAAAAATAAGCCTTTTACTTTTAAAACAAAAAACCGCAATCCTGATTGAATTGCGGTTTTTTTTCTATTCTTTATTTTCTTGATTATCTATTTGCTAAATAAGCTAAAACATTTTTCTCGATACGCTCATTGATATTAGAAATATCAGCCTTAATGAATTTTTCTCCTAAAATATTCTCATATAATTCGATATATCTTTCGGAAACCGTTTCAATGTATTCGTCAGTCATATTAGGAATTTGTTGTCCTTCCAATCCTTGAAAACCATTTTCGATTAACCAACGACGCACAAATTCTTTTGATAATTGTTTTTGCTCTTCACCTTTATCCTGTCTTTCTTGATAACCTTCGGCATAGAAATAACGAGAAGAATCAGGCGTATGTATTTCATCTATTAACACAATAACACCTTCTTTGGTTTTACCAAATTCGTATTTGGTGTCAACCAAAATCAAACCACGGCTGGCAGCAATTTCAGTTCCTCTTTGAAATAAAGCTCTGGTATATTTTTCTAAAACCAAATAATCTTCTTCGGTAACAATTCCTTTGGATAAAATATCTTCTCTAGAAATATCGGCATCGTGCTCTCCATTATCCGCTTTTGTTGTTGGTGTAATGATTGGTTCAGGAAACTTATCGTTTTCTTTTAATCCTTCGGCCATTGTCACACCACAAATTGTTCTTTTTCCAAGAGCATATTCGCGTGAAGCATGACCTGACAAATAACCACGAATTACCATTTCTACTTTGAAAGGCTCACATAAATGACCCACGGCAACGCTTGGATCTGGAGTTGCTATCAACCAGTTTGGAACGATATCCTGAGTCAATTCCATAAATTTAGTGGCAATCTGATTTAGAATCTGCCCTTTGTATGGAATTCCTTTTGGTAAAACAACATCAAAAGCCGAAAGCCTATCAGTAGCAACCATTACTAAAAGGTCATCGTTAATATTATAAACTTCTCTCACCTTACCTCGGTAAACCGATTTTTGATTGGGAAAATTAAAATCGGTAGTCGTGATTGTATTGCTCATTGTTGTTAAGTGTTGCGTTGTTGTTTTTGCAAAAATAGGTTGTTTCAAAGAGATACACAAAATTGTTGAAACATTATTCAACTGATAAAACATACTATTTTTTAAGCAGCGTACTATTAAATAAATCCAAGATTCTACTGTACTCATCTACCCAAGAATAGGTTTCCTTAAATCCGTGTGCTTCTACAGGAAAGGAAGAAAGACTCCAGTTTTTCTTTCCTAATTCAATAAAACGCTGTGACAAACGCACCACATCTTTATACTCTACATTATTGTCTACCATCCCGTGAAGCATTAGTAAATTTCCTTGCAAATTATCGGCGAAATAAATTGGAGAGCTTTTCTTATAGGCATCTGGATCGGTTTCTGGAAAATTCAGAATATTACCAGTATAACCATGATTGTAATGCGCCCAATCCGTTACTGAACGCAAAGCCGCACCCGAAACAAACTCTTTTGGTGTGGTAAGCATTCCCATAAGGGTAATAAAACCGCCATAAGATCCTCCATAAATACCAACTCTGTTCGCATCAATTCCTAAATTGTCAACCAAATAATTCTTACCGTCTATCTGATCCGTTAGATCCTTGCCTCCCATAAAACGGTAAATCCCTGTTCTAAAATCACGTCCATATCCGTCACTTCCTCTGTAATCGATGTCTAAAACAGTGTATCCCAAATCGGTCAATAAGTTGTGAAACATATATTCCCTGTGGTAAGTGCTCCAGTGATTATGGGCATTTTGCAAATAACCGGCTCCATGAACAAAAAGAATTGCCGCTTTATTGGACTTATTAGCTTCTGGTTTATACAATCTCGCATTTACATTTGTACCATCTTGCGCCTTAAAAGTGATTACCTCGGGAGAACGCCAAGCATAAGCCTTGAATTCCTCAGTAGTAGAAAACGTTAGTTGACGAAGTGAAGTACTTTTTTTATTATCGGCAACATACAATTCCCAAGGCTTATTTTTATAGGAATAACGAACTAATAGCGAACTTTCATCAGGAGATAAGCTTACCTCATAAGCACCATCATTCGTCAAAATAGGTTGTAATATTCCTCCTAAAACCGCTAATTTATAGAAATTACGATTACCAGGATGAGTCGTATTTGTCGTTAAATAAAATGTTTTTTTGTCTTTTGACAGCTTTACATCACGAACTTCCCAATTCCCTTTGGTCAATTGTTGCTTCGCTTTTGTTTTTAAATTATAAGTGTATAAATGAGAATATCCTGTTGCTTCTGATTGAAAATAGATTGTTTCATTATCTCCAAGAAAATCCAACGTCCCTCTGCCGTATTCATATGACGAAATGCCAGGACCGCCTATCCAAGCCTCATCATGTTGGTAATCTATTTCTTCAAAACTTCCTTTTTCTAAATCCAGCTTTACAATCCACCTGTCTTTATTGTCCAAGCTTCTAATTTCAGAAACTGCATAAGAACCATCTTTATTATAGACTGGCGTTTGCACAAAGATTAACTTATTTGTTTTTTCTTTGTTTTTAAGATTATCATATAGTTTATAATATTCCGGCGCATCCTGAATATGACTCAATTTAGAAAAGTCTACAAAATACGTCGTGTCCTTTGCAACAGAATAAATTCCGAATTTAGTGCTGGTAAAATTCGCAGTTGATACTTTCGCTTTGGTATTTGGGGACTGATTATAGCCATCTGCAGTAATAAAAACTTCCATTTTTTCACTTTTGGAATCCTTTTCTTCTCGAAGTCTGAATGTCGCAAAATTTCCTTTTGGACTCACATTCAAACTTTCAAATTCATTTTTACCCGAGTAATAAGCTTTAGGAAAATCAGACTTAGTCGCATCTGCTTTTGCCGTATTCCATTTTTTCTTTGCCTCTTGATCTCTAATAAATTGAAACAACTCCTTCTGCTGAGTTTTCAAAAAAGAATCTTCTTTATCAGACACTTGATCTTGCCCTTTTCCTGTTTTAAAATTCGTGAGTTGAACTAAGGTTCCTTCTTTGGTATTGAATTTTAAAAGGTTATCATTTTGCTCAAAAAATAAAACCCCATTCTCAAATCCCAATTGTAAATTTGAAATAGGGCTACTTTGCTGCAATAATTTCTTTGTTGTTTTGTTTTTTATCGAATAGGAATATAGAGCTCCTTTTTCAATGTAATAAGCCAAATCAGACTCTGGATTTTTTATAAAATTTAATCTAGAAAATGCCGCCTCATTTACCGGAGCTAACTTTGGTTTTTCCATTGTTTTCTCCCAAAAATAGGTACTTTCCCCTAAATCATTTTTTGGATTCCATTCAAAATATATTTTTTTACCATCCAAAGACCAGCGTTCATTTGAAGGTTGGGAACCTATAAAAATGTCGCCTTTCATTATCTCCTCTAACTTCAGATTCTGACTTTGTCCGGCTACCGCAATAAATAAAAATACAAGTTTAAAAATTTTTTTGGTCATTTTTTGTGTGATTAAATTTACACAAAAATACACTTTGAAAATTATTAAAAAAATATTTCTTCTTTAAGATCAAATAGTTGTTGGCACCTTGCCATTTAAAACCTTTTCAGCTAAATATTTTGCCACGCCATCGTTTTCATTCGACAAAATCGTTTCAAGATGCGGAAGCTTATCCATCAAACTTTGAGATGCATTGCCCATTATCAAAGCTTTTCCGGTTGATTTCAACATATTTTCATCATTAAATCCATCTCCAAACGACATAGCTTGCTCAAAATTGAAACATTCTTTTTCCAGAATTTTGGCAATTGCAACACTTTTATCAACGTCTTTATCCATAAATTCCAAACAAAAAGGCAAACTAAATGCATGATTAAAATTAGCCGGATGCTTTTCTAAAATTTGCTCTTTCAAATCAACCAATTTTTGATGATTATCGTGAGTAAAGAAAATCTTTATGGCACTGAAATCTTCCAAAGAATCAAAATCAACTATTTCGGGTAGGTATTTTGAATCTTTATTAAAACTATTCAGTTTATCGTTATTTTTATTGGTTTGCCAAATGTGTTCCTTGAAAAGCACTGAGGTAATCTCAGAATCAATTTCTAGATCAAAAATTGCTTTTACAAGTTCTCCATCAATATCAACTGAAAAAAGAAGTTCGTTTTCAGGCGAATGAATTCTGGCACCGTTTGATGTTACCAAATAAACCGGACAACCCAAAGTTTCAACTATAGACATCGCATCTAAGTGATGGCGGCCTGTGGCAACAATTATTAAGTAGTTTTGGTTATGAAGTTCCTGAAAAATGGTTTTGGTATATTCTGATATGGTGTGATTTGAATTTAATAAAGTTCCGTCTAAATCACTTATTATAACTTTAATCTTTTCGTTTATCATAATTCTTTTAATCGTTCAATTTTATTCATTTTATCAATATTTACAAAGAAAAGCATTGTATACCAATGAAATTGAAAGCTGCTCCAATTTTAACAAAAAAAAAGGCAAAAACCTCATTTTAAGCTCTTTTTGCCTTTCTTTTTAATTTTATAGAGTTGCGATTTTGTCAATCATTATTCTCAATTTGCTTGTAAGCGTCAATCACTTTTTTCACCAATCTGTGACGAACAATATCTTTATCATCCAAATAAATTATCCCAATTCCGTCAATATCTTTCAATACCAGTAAGGCTTCTTTGAGTCCCGAAATGGTCCTTCTTGGTAAATCGACTTGTCCCGGATCGCCTGTAACCATAAATTTGGCACTTTTCCCCATACGTGTCAAAAACATTTTCATCTGAGAATGAGTCGTGTTTTGGGCTTCGTCAAGAATAACAAAGGCATTATCTAACGTTCTTCCGCGCATGAATGCCAAAGGTGCTATCTGTATAATTCCTTTTAAAATATAATCCTCTAATTTTTCATTGGGTAACATATCACGCAAGGCATCATAAAGCGGCTGCATGTAAGGATCCAGTTTTTCTTTCATATCACCGGGAAGAAAACCAAGATTTTCACCTGCTTCAACTGCGGGCCGCGTCAAGATAATGCGTTTTACTTGTTTTTCTTTCAAAGCTTTTATTGCCATAGCAACACCGGTATACGTTTTTCCGGTTCCTGCAGGTCCAACGGCAAAAACCATATCGTTTTTACTCATCGTATCAACCAGTAATTGCTGATTAGGTGTCATGGCTTTAATGATTTTGCCTCCTACGCCATGAACAAGAATTTTATCATTGCTGATTATATTTCTATCATCTTGTCCGTCACCTAAAATAACGCGTTCTATAACATTATTATCAATAGTATTGTATCTAGAAAAATGCAACATCAGTCGTTGAAAACGTTTTTCGAACTCGTCCAGAATTTCTTTTTCTCCAAAAGCTTTTAAAGTTGTTCCTCTGGCAACTATTTTTAATTTTGGAAAATATTTTTTAATAGTTTCAAGATGAGTGTCTTGAGCACCCCAAAACTCTTTTGGAGCGATGTCTATGAGCTCTATTATTCTTTCGTTCAAAAGTTGTAGTTTTATATTTTAATTATTCATTTAATAAATTTAATCCATTTTAAGTTTTAAACCTTGACTTTATTCGATTAATATTTACAATTTGTTTTTGCTTTTTTGCTTTTTTGAATTTACTATTATTAGCTTTGCATTTCTCAAATTTAATGAAAATTAGTTTTAGATTACACCAATAGTTATAAACAAAATTATGTCAATAATTACCCTTACTACCGATTACGGCTTGAAAGACCACTTTGTAGGTGCGTTAAAAGGGAAAATCCTATCTGAATATCCGGAAGCTCAAATTATCGATATTTCGCATCATATTGACCCTTTCAACACCGTTGAAGCAAGTTATATTATTAGTGCGTCTTATTCTAGTTTTCCAAAAGGCACTGTTCATCTCATTGGTGTGGATTTAGAATTAAATAAAGAAAATCAACACATTGCCATGCAATGGAATGATTCTTTTTTTATTGCTGCCGATAATGGTATTTTAAGCATGCTTTCGCAAAAAATTGTTCCTCAGAAAATGGTCTCCATCAATATTCATGATCGCTTACCTAGTGAAGCAACCGACTTGGATGTTTTTGTAAAAGTAGCCTGTCATATTGCCAAAGGAGGTTCGTTAAGTGTTATTGGCAAAGAAATAAGCGCCATTAAACAAATAACCGAACTAAAAGCGGTTGTATCAGATGATAACGATATGTTGAAAGGACATGTTATTTATATTGACCATTTTGGGAATGTCGTCACTAATATCAGCAAAAAACAATTCTTAGAAGTTGCCAAAGGGCGTCCTTATGAAATCCTGATGAAAACCAAGAACATCAAAACCATTTTGCCCAATTATTCTGCTATAGCCAGCTCAGAAAAATATCCCATAAAGAATTATGAAGGAGAAAAACTGGCAATTTTCAATGAGGCCGGCTTTCTCGAAATAGCCGTTTTCCGCAGCAATCCTTCAAAAGTAGGTTCGGCAAATAGTCTATTGGGATTAAATTATAGAGATATGGTTTCTATTCAGTTTAAGAATTAGAAAATTTCTATAAATCTCAAATCATCAATCTTTAATCTAAAAATCAAAATGTTTGTACGAATAGTAAAATTGAGTTTTCACGAAGAGAACATTCCTGCATTCTTGGAAAATTTTGAATCAATTAAAGACAGAATCCGAAATGCTCCAGGCAATCGTTTTCTAGAATTATATCAGGATAAGAGTAATAAAAGTATTTTCTTTACTTATAGCTATTGGGAAACAGAAGCCGATTTAGAAAATTATAGAAAATCAGAGTTTTTTAATGAGGTTTGGACTTTTACCAAAAAATTATTCAATGCCAAACCGGAAGCTTGGAGCGTAGATAAATTAGCTAGTTTAACATAGTTGTCGCTTGTCAGTTAAAATTAAAACAGACAACAAGAACAGACAACAGACAACAAATAAATATGAAATCAATCGTTTTAAGAGAAATAAAATCCTTTTTCGGTTCGCCTATCGGGTATTTAGTTATTGCCATATTTTTAATCTTAAACGGATTATTCCTTTGGGTCTTTGAAGGAGAATATAATATTTTGAATACGGGTTTTGCTGACATGAGCCCTTTTTTCACCTTATCACCTTGGATTTTAATTTTCCTAATTCCAGCCGTAACTATGCGCAGTTTTTCGGACGAAAAAAAGCAAGGAACACTTGAATTACTACTAACCAAACCACTGAGTATATGGCAAATAGTAAGCGGAAAATTTCTTGGCTCATTACTGCTAATTGTACTGGCTATTATTCCAACATTTATCTATGTAATTGTAATTTCTAATCTGGGAATGCCGCAAGGCAATATTGATATGGGAAGCACAATGGGATCCTATTTTGGACTATTATTTTTAATTTCAGCCTATACTTCTATCGGAATTTTCACATCTACCCTATCCGAAAATCAAATTGTTGCTTTTATCGTTGCGGTATTTGTATGTTTCATTTTCTATTTTGGATTTGAAGGCATTGCATCTGTTGTACCTACATTTTCAACCTTGATTTCTGCTCTAGGAATGCAAGATCATTTTAAAAGTATGGGACGCGGCGTTATAGACACCAGAGATGTACTTTATTTTGTAAGTATAACGGCGTTGTTTCTTTCGTTTACTGTTTATAAACTTAAATCTTTTAAATTGTAATGGTACTTAATAAAAAAAACAACCTAAAAGCCTTATTGACTATCATCCTAATTTTGTTGGTTTTAAACGGTATTGGAGCTTATTTTTTTCATCGTTTTGATTTAACAAAAGACAAGCGATATACGCTTTCGCAAACTTCTTTGAATATTATCAAACAGGTAAAAGGACCTCTTTCGATAAGAATATACATGCAGGGCGATCTGCCAGCTGAATTCAAAAGATTACAACAGGAGACAAAACAACTTCTCGAAGAATTTCAAGCCTATAATTCAGATATTGTTTTTGAATTTGTCAATCCATTGGAGAATGAAGAAGACAGCATGAACAACATCAAAGCCTTATATGCAAAAGGCTTAACACCTGTAAACATAACAGTTGACGACAAAGGAAAGCAATCGCAAGCGATGGTTTTTCCTTGGGCAATTGCTGTGTATAATAATAAAGAAGTCAATATCCCTTTGCTAAAAAACAAGATGGGAGCTTCTACAACAGACAAAGTAGTTGGATCAGTTCAACATCTTGAGTATTCCATTGCCGATGCTTTGAATAAAATTACAAAAGACAAGCAAAAAAAGATTGCCGTAATCAAAGGAAATGGAGAAATTCAGGATCTATTTATGGCTAAATTTCTTTTGCAATTAAGAGAAAGCTATTATATTGGTCCATTTACACTGGATTCAGTTGCAAAAAATCCAGAAGTAACTTTGGACGCATTGAAAAAATATGATCTGGCAATAATTGCAAAACCAACCGAAGCCTTCTCAGATTCCGAAAAACAAGTACTGGATCAGTTTATCATCAATGGTGGAAAAACGATGTGGCTAGTGGATCAAGTTGCTGTAGAGATGGATAGTCTTTATAATAACTCTGGTTCAACCTTAGCTTTTCCAAGAGATTTGAATTTAAACGATATGTTCTTTAAATATGGAATAAGAATCAATCCTGATATTGTCAAAGACGAGCAAGGAAGTCCTATAAAACTGGCTTCTGGCGAACAAGGAAGCGCTACCCAATACCAAGACTTCAATTGGAAATTTGCTCCGCTTGTTTATCCGGAAAGCAGTCATCCTATTGTAAAGAATTTAGGCGGTATCAAATTTGATTTTGCCAATCCTATTGACACTTTGAAAAACGGAATCAAGAAAACGGTTCTTTTACAATCCTCTTTATATTCAAAAAAAATAGGTGCGCCATCGGAAATCAATTTGAATATTGTTACCGAAGAAACCAGCCCAAATCACTATATCAAGACAGGAAATATACCGCTTGCCGTTTTGCTCGAAGGTTCTTTCAATTCCATGTTTGAAAATAGGGTTTTGCCTTTCGAGCAAAAAAACTTCGAGCCTAAAGGAAACAAAAATAAAATGATTGTAATCTCGGATGGTGATTTGATAAAAAACCAAGTCGACAAAAACTTTCAACCTGTAGAATTAGGCTATGATCAAAGATCTGGGAATTTATACGACAACAAAGATTTCCTTTTAAATTGTGTCAATTATTTACTCGATGATAACGGACTTATTAACATTCGATCTAAGGATCTTGACTTGCCTTTATTGGATAAAGAAAAAGTTTATCAAAACTATACTCGAACACAACTCATAACTATCGGGCTACCAATCCTAATTTTGATACTTTTTGGCACCTTATTTACCTTTCTCCGAAAAAGAAAATACAGCAAGTAGATGTTAATAAAAAAGTTTCTTTACTAGAATAGTTTACGATATATTTGTAAAATGTATTTTATTTTACAAACTAAAAATAGATACCACAAAAAAATAAAATAAAACAGATGAAATTTATAGTATCGAGTTCATACTTATTAAAACAATTACAAGTTTTAGGTAGCGTTATCAACAGTAGCAATACTTTACCTATTTTGGATAACTTTCTATTTGAATTAGACAATGATAAATTAACGGTTTCAGCATCAGATTTAGAAACAACTATGTCCGCCACTTTAGCCATTGATTCAACTAGTCAAGGAAGTGTTGCGGTACCTGCAAAATTACTTTTGGAAATCCTTAAAACTTTCCCTGAACAACCCTTAACTTTTACTGTTGAAGAAAACAGTACAATTGAGATTAGTTCAAATTCAGGTAAATATGCATTAGCATACGCTCCTGGAGAGGAATTCCCTAAAGCAGTTAACTTAGAAGAACCATCTGTAACTTTAGTTCCTGCTGATGTATTAGCAACGGCAATAAGCAAAACCATTTTTGCTGCCGGTAACGATGATTTGCGTCCGGTAATGTCAGGAGTGTTTTTCCAATTTTCTCCAGAAGGCTTAACTTTTGTGGCTACAGATGCACACAAATTAGTAAAATATGCTCGTACAGATGTAACAGCTTCTCAAGTTGCTGATTTCATTATGCCAAAGAAACCTTTGACCATTTTAAAAAACATCCTTTCTACTTCGGATGCTGAAGTAAAAATTGAGTATAATGATTCGAATGCTACTTTTTCATTTGATAATTACATCTTGATGTGTCGTTTAATAGACGGAAAATATCCAAACTATGAAGCGGTTATCCCAAAAGAGAATCCTAATAAATTGATGATTGACCGTTCTCAATTTTTGAGTTCAGTACGTCGTGTTGCTATTTTCTCTAATAAAACGACGCACCAAATTCGTTTAAAAATCGCTGGTGCTGAATTGAACGTTTCGGCAGAAGATATTGATTACTCTAACAAAGCAGAAGAAAGATTGACTTGTGACTATCAAGGTGACGATATGCAAATAGGATACAATTCCCGTTTTCTTACCGAAATGTTGACCAACTTGCAATCAGATATGATTATGCTAGAAATGTCATTACCAAACAGAGCCGGAATCCTTACTCCTGTTGACGGATTAGAAGAAGGTGAAACAGTTACGATGCTAGTAATGCCTGTTATGTTGAATAGTTAACATAAAGTTAATATTTTATTGTACGTTTTTTTTGTTAATTAACATATAATAACTATCATTGTATTTCAAAATACGCTATTAACCAAACCATTTTTTATATTTAAAAAAACCGCTATTTCCTAACCAGGATATGCGGTTTTTTTTTGTTCAGAAATTACTCAATACTCAGAGAGGGATACGTATTTGGGAATTTTTGCTTCCCATGTCTAACTTCTAAATAACCCCCATTTTTTTCATCAAGAAAGTAGCGCTTTTATTTTTGCAAATACCGTCTCGAAGTTTATAATCAAAATGCAAATCGTCATTGTGTATTTCGACTTCAAAACATTTGTTGGTCAGAATACCTGGATATTCATTTGTAGTCAAACACACTTCTATATCATGGGTTGCAATGGCACCAATTGCTTTTTGGGCGATTACCTTTTTAACCACTTCAATGGTTCCGTTTCGCTTATCGTCAGAATTTGTTCCTCTCAAAATCTCATCTAACAAAACAAAAGCCGGTTTTCTTTGCAGTTCATCCATAATTTGCTTCAAACGCTTTATTTCGGCAAAGAAATAAGATTCACTATCAGATAAGGAATCCGATAGTCGCATCGATACCAAAACAGGCAAAGGATGCACATTGGCCTGATTTGCGCAAACTACTGAGCCTATTCCGGATAAAACCATATTAATACCTAAACTGCGCAGAAAAGTACTTTTCCCGGACATATTTGAACCCGTCAAGATCATAAAAGATTCAGGATAAAAAGAAACTTCATTCCCTACTCTATTTTTGGGATTTAACAAAGGATGACTCAAATTTGAAAAAGCAATTTTATAGTCAGAATTTAATGTTGGAAAAGCAAATTCATTATTATTATACGAAAAATTAGCCAAGCTATTGAGTATTTCAAATTCACCAATCACTTCCAGCCAGTTCTCTAGCGCTTCGGCATGCTCGTTTTTCCATTGAATCAAACTCTTTAAAACATGAATATTATACAAAAAAGTTCCATTGAATACTGTTGCAGTGACGAAATTCCCAATACTATCCATTTTAGAAAACAAAGAAGCTAATTCTTTCAGATGAACACTAGCATTCTCTTTTTTGTATTTCAGCTTTGCTTGTAAAGCAATTAGTTTTTCAGACTCAAAAGATTCCTCTTCTATTTGCTGCATTAACAAACTATATTGATTAATGATTTTATCAATATCGGATGAATTTGCAATTTCAAGTTGGATTCGTTTTAAAAATCTCCCTAAAAAAACCAAATTAAAAATAAACAAATAGGACAACAACGATAAATAAATTGAATTGGTAGTCAAGAAATAAGCTACAGTAATTCCCGCAAAAAGAACTGGCGAAATATAAGAAATCAGTACCGCCGTTTTTGATAAAGCCATACTATTAAACCTACTCCATTTCAATAACGTTTCGTAACTAGATTGATTGTCCTGACTTATTTTAGCCAACGCCAAAAAATCCTGTCGCCAATTTATTTTTTTGGTCAATTCTTTTATAGCCTGTTGATTGTCCTTAATTTCGGGATTAGGCAATAAACTAAGTAATTGTTTTGCCAATTTTTTTTTGCCTATATATGTTGCGGTTCTATTCAGGTTTTGAAATAAGGAGTTTTCACCAAAAATATCTAAATCATAGGCATAAGGATGATGAAAATCATTGAATTCTTGTCCGTTTTCAAATGGAATTGATTTTTTTTCCAAATAGGAAATTTCACTTTCATTGATTTCTAAAAGTGCGGTATTTAATTTTCTTTCAAAAAGCAACTTCGAGTGAATTCGCATCAAAAAAATAAAACCCACAAAAAGAGCAACAGCCAAAACGATGAAACCAAGTCCACCATTTTTCATATAATAATAAAGTGATCCTAAAAAGAAGAGAATGCAGATCAGCCTAAGAAAACTGATGCTGTTGTATTTTTTGCTTATTTTTTTTAATTCTTCAGAAAAGTCTTTGCTTTTTGCTTTATATATTTCCATATTCCAGTTTAATGAAATACAAATCTAAGATTATAAAGACAAATAAACTATCTGAACACCCCGTAATACATTACAAAGGCCTTGATAAAAATAAGCTATTTTATTTAAAATTTAAATTATTATAAACTATTCAATGTGAATCGATAAAATAGGAACATCAAAACTATTGGCGAATTTCTTGGTCAAACTCGGATGAAATATTCCTTCAAAAAAACTTCTTTTGTAAGTCAGCATGGTCAAGATATCTATTTCTTTGTAAAGGATAAAATCCAAAATGATTTCCTTTACTTCATCGCCAGAAATTACAAAAAACTCAACAGGCTCGGCTGCAAATTCCTCCTCCCATTTCTTAATAGTTTCCTTTTCTACATCAGATTTACTGGTTTTTACATAGAGACATTTTAAATTTGCTTTTGCCAATTTTGCTATAGCAAGTACTTTTTTGAGTGCTTTTTTATCTTTCGGTCTGAAACGAGTTGTAAATCCAATAGTATGAATTTTTTTGAACTGGGCTTCCATAGGAACACATAACAATGGAATCTTGACATCCATTAAAGCTGCTCCCATATTTGTTCCCATAAAAAACTCAGACCAACCCGAAGCACCTTCGGTTCCCATAACTATATAATCAATTTTATCTTCTTTTATAGATTTATTTATATTGTAAATCAAATCTCCATCCATAAGGCGATGTGTCATTTTTATTTTGTCCAGGTTGCGTTCCTTTGCAATGGCGCGAAGCTTTGGAATTTCGTCTTTAAACATATCAAACTGAGACAATTCTAGTGATTCATAAATAACCATATAATTTTCAGGAAAAAACTGATTATCAAATACAGGCAATTCAAACGTATGCAATAATACAAGTTCTCCTTGAACTATTTTGGCAAATTCTAAGGCGTGAACAAAAGCATTAGTAGCAACATCAGAAAAATCGGTTGGAAATAGAATTCGTTTCATTTTATAAATCTTTAAAGTGATTACTAATCGAATTTACACCTAAAGTTAATATTTTAATGTGATAATTATCAACTATTTACCCTTTTTTATTCCGCTTCTACCGATAGTTTATAAAAAATTAGATACTTATTAAGATTTAGTACCTTTGCAACTTAGAATAAAAAATATGTTATACAACGATTCCATAGTAGCATTGGCTACACCTTCAGGCGCGGGAGCCATTGCGGTAATCCGAATTTCTGGAAATGAGGCTATCACTATTGGTAATAGTGTTTTTAAATCAATTAAAAACAAAGATTTACTTCAGCAAAAATCACATACTTTACACCTAGGTCATATAGTTGATGACAATAAAACTTTAGACGAAGTATTGGTTTCTATATTTAAAGGTCCAAATTCCTATACAGGCGAAAATACGATTGAAATTTCCTGTCACGGCTCTACTTATATACAACAACAAATCATCCAGTTATTGCTTCGCAAAGGATGTCGAATGGCGAATGCAGGGGAATTCACACTGAGAGCCTTCCTAAACGGAAAACTCGATTTATCGCAAGCAGAAGCCGTTGCCGATTTAATTTCGTCAGATAATGAAGCTTCCCATCAAATTGCAATGCAACAAATGCGTGGTGGTTTTTCGAATGAAATAGCCAAATTGCGTGAGGAATTATTGAATTTTGCTTCACTAATCGAACTTGAACTCGACTTTGCCGAAGAAGACGTGGAATTTGCCGACAGAACCCAATTTCATGAGCTGTTAAACAGAATTGAATTTGTTCTAAAAAGATTGATTGATTCCTTTGCGGTAGGAAACGTAATCAAAAACGGAATTCCTGTGGCAATTGTGGGCGAGCCCAATGTAGGGAAATCAACGCTTTTGAATGCCTTATTGAACGAAGAACGCGCCATTGTTTCTGAAATTGCAGGAACAACTCGTGACACAATTGAAGATGAATTAGTTATTGGCGGCATCGGATTCCGATTCATAGATACTGCCGGGATTCGTGAAACCCAAGACGTAGTTGAAAGCATTGGTATTAAAAAAACTTTCGAAAAAATTGAACAAGCACAAGTTGTTTTGTATTTGTTTGAAAGTTTAAAGTTCAAAGTTCAAAGTTCCGAATATATCATAGAAATTGAAAAAATCAAGAATCAATTCCCGCTTAAACCTCTAGTTGTTGTTATTAATAAAATTGAATTATTAGCTAATGATGAAATTGAAGAAATAAAAAGACAGCTTCAACCACTAAACGTAATTCTGGAAACTATTTCGGCAAAACAAAATATAGGCATCGACAATCTTAAAAACCAACTGCTTTCCTTTGTCAATACTGGAGCTTTGCGAAATAACGAGACAATCGTTACCAATACAAGACATTATGACTCCTTGCTAAAGGCTTTAGATGAAATACAAAAAGTTAAATACGGATTAGAAACCAACTTATCCAGCGACTTAATGGCTTTGGATATCAGAGAAGCATTGTATCAATTCGGGATGATTACAGGTCAGGTCACTAACGATGAATTATTAGGAAATATCTTTGCTAATTTCTGCATCGGAAAATAGCAGAACAAAACAAGACAAAACAACAATAAACAAACGCATTAAAACACTTTAAATCAGTATTTTAATGCGTTTTTATTTACATATACTTTGGGATATTGTGTGTTATTTTGTCTACATTTGTACCTCATTTGTACCTCAAAATTACGAGGTACAAAAAAATATTTTTTTTGGCCAAATTATGGCACATAGAGACACACATAGTCACAGTGGGACACTTAAAGTCACATTTCTATGAGTAGCAACATGAAGATTACCCGCATCTGTGAATTCTGCAAAAACGAATTTACTGCCCAAACAACAAAAACGCGATTTTGTTCACTAAAATGTAATAGTCGTGCTTACAAATCGCGTGTAAAAGAGGCGAAGATTGCAGAAAGCAACAAACAAACACAAGCTGTCAGGAAGCCTGACCTTGAAGTAGTGAAAGTAAAAGATTTTCTTAGCGTAAATCAGGCAAGTCTTTTATTCGGAATAAGCAGAAGGACTATCTACAGACTTATTTCAAGAGGAGAGCTAGATATCGCAAAATTTGGTGCAAGAACAGTTATAAGGAGGTGCGACATGGATACTTTTTTTTCTTTTCCTCTAGAGGAGTCCATACTGCGCCCTTCACAAGAATTTCCAGGATTGGAGAATTGTTATTCTATAACACAGATACAGCAAAAATTTAAGATATCTCCCGGTGCACTTTATATGCTAATCCAAAGATATTGTATAGCGAAATATGCCATCGGTAGATTCAACTATGTAGCAAGAAAGGATATCGATACAATATTTAACAAGTAGACCATGGAAAAGACTAATGTAACATTGAGGCAAACGGACATCTCTAAAGATAGGAAATCACTCTATTTGGATTTTTATCCTCCTATTCTGAATCCGAGAACTAACGAATACACCAGACGTGAATTTCTAAAATTATACCTTTTTAAAAAGCCTATAAATCAAATCCAAAAAATATCAAATATTGAAAACTTACGAACAGCAGAACTGATTCATATAAGAAGGCGAAACGACCTAAATAAAAATAACATATATTCTATTTTTGAACAAGAACAACTACAAATACAAGCAATTGGAAGTACTTCATTCATCAAATACTTTAATAAGTTAGCGCAAAGAAGAGAAGGTAACAATCTATCGATTTGGAATTGTTCAATTTTACACTTCCAAGCATTTATGGAAGGACAAGATCTACTTTTCAAAGATGTAACGATTACACTAATTGACGATTTTAGAGACTATCTTTTAAAAGCAAAAAGCTTAAAAGGAAATGGAAATACTTTATCCACCAATACAGCTTTAACTTATCATAATAAGCTTAAAACTACTTTAAAGAGAGCTCATAAAGAAGGTAAATTAAAAACTGATATTAATGCTGGAGTGAATTCAATTAAAGAACAGGAGTCACAGCGCAATTTTCTAACCCTTGAGGAAGCAAAAAAACTATTTAATACAGTTTGTCCAAACGAAATAATACGCAGAATATCAATATTCTCCACCCTAACAGGGCTACGCTACTCTGATATAGATAAATTATTATGGTCAGAAGTGGAGTATATTGAGAATGATGGACACTATATCAGATTTAAGCAGAA
The DNA here is from genome assembly GCF_047344965.1 of Flavobacterium sp. W1B. NCBI lineage: Bacteria > Pseudomonadati > Bacteroidota > Flavobacteriia > Flavobacteriales > Flavobacteriaceae > Flavobacterium > Flavobacterium sp. W1B. Next base: position 2,341,493 of record NZ_CP178845.1, on the reverse strand, counting down.
GAAAACTAAAGGTATGGAGACCATTCCAATCTCAGACGAAGCCTTTAAAATCCTTGGACATAGAGGAAAACATAGTGAAAAAGTATTTATCGGTCTAAAGAAATGGGATATGGATAGAGTCCTACCTGTTTGGATTGCTAAATCTGGGATAACAAAACATATTACATTCCATTGTTTCCGCCATACGTATGCTACCCTTCAAATATCGATGGGAACGAATATTTATACAATATCAAAAATGCTTGGTCATAAAAATGTAAAAACTACTCAAATTTACACTAAGATAATTGATGAGAAAAAAAGAGAAGCAGCAAGCAAAATTAGTCTAAAATAAACATTTAGATATAAAACTAGAAACAAGAAAGACATCCCATTTACAGGATGTCTTTCTTGTTAGATTTAGAATATTAATTTGGCGTAAAACAAAATAAATTTCAACTATTTGGTAGAATTATTGGTATTGGTATTGAATTTCAACTCCACTTCTTGCTGTATTTCTGCAATCGTTTTAATTCGCCCAGATTTTATCCAATCCAATAATTCTACTCGATAAAAATAAAGTCGTTTGCCCTGCTTGTTAACTGGAATTTCATTTTTGCATACTTTAGTATAGATCGTAGCTATTGATAGGTTTAAAAGTTTGGAAGCTCCTTTAATTGTAAGAAGTTCTTCATCTTCTTTGTTTTTTTTTCTGTCTTTAAGCAATTTTTCAATCTTACTAATTTTCGTATGCAATTTTCCGATAATATCGGGAAGATCTTCAACTGTAAATTGTTTCATAGCTCGATAATTTTAACAAAAAAAAGGATATTGTCAATCAATAAAAATAGATCCTACTCCCTTGATTTCTTTTAAAAGAAGGTTCGTATCTAATATAGCCATACTCGTTTAATTCTCTCACGCATTTATGGTAGGTAGCGGCTGCAGATATTTTAGCTATGTGCATAATCTCATAACTAAAAACTTGTATTGGATTAGTAAAACCCTTATCCGTTCTATATTGCAACAAAGCGGCATAGATTCCTATGTGCGTAATACTGATGCGATAATCCTTTTCAATAGCTGAAAAGAACTCAGATAAGGGTTTTAGACTTTCCATTATTTATCAAATTGAATTAGACTGTTTTTTTCTCCTTTTTTTTCCTTCGTTTGGAATATCAGAGTTCTCATTATCAGCACTAGCTTCTTGTTTTTTGCTGTCCTGTTTAACAGAAGTCTTCGCACCTTCTGACTGTTTTTCCCCTTTAGACTCCCGGTTGTCAATACGCTTCATATTCACATCATAAACATTAATCGTTTTGAATTGAGGATTGGCTTCAATAAATTGTTTTACCTCATTGCCATCCTTCAAGAATGTTGCAGATTGCAGGTTTCCTTTTTTCAGGGAATCAATAAGATCTTCCTTGTATTTTGGATTTTCTAATTCCTTTAGAGGCAACTTTGCTAAAGTGCCTTCAAGATCATAACCATAATTTTGATGGTACTGGTTTAGCTTAAAATTACTATTACTATCGATTTCTTTAAAGTCCATCTGTACCCAAGCATTATACAACTGACCTTCTTTATTAGTCAATTCTTTATTGACTGCTCTTCCTTCCATTAGATTGTAAGCTTCTTTCATTGTGATATTGCTCCCTTTATTGATATAGAAAGTCTGCTCCAATGATTCTTTCGAATTGTCTTTTTGCAAATCCACCTTATAGGAATTAAAAAAATACATCTCACTCTGATCCGATTTTTTAAAATGCAGTGTTGCCTTGGCACGATCAGTAGATGCTTTCACGATATCACGACTAGTAGTACAGGGGATATAACTACTAGAATACAGCTCTGTTATTATGATTTTGCATGGGTATTCTTTGAAAGTCTTAAACAAATATGTTCGGAGACACCATTCTCATACATTATCCATACACTAACCATGCTCTATCCATACACTATCCATAGAGCGTGGAATTCCTTGACCCGTCCTAAAATAACTATACAGGTTAATAAATAAATCCTGATAGAACTATGCAAATACAATGGGCAAAATAGGCTAAAATGGTCATAATAGTCCTTTATGGTCTTTCCTGAACCCTAGTGCTTTGATATTCATTTAAATAGTCAAAGCTTTGTCTTATAGATCCGCTTTTAGATGCATCGAAATTGGTTTTATAAGGTTTGAAAAAATGTACCTAACATTTTATACTTCCACATTATAACAATTAGAAATTATGGCAAAACAAAGAGGCATAATTAAATTAAGAGGTACTATCGGAGATATTACTTTTTACAAAACCAAAGACGGTCATTTGGCTCGTGAAAAAGGAGGCGTTGACGCCAAGCGAATTGCTACTGATCCTGCGTTTCAGCGCACCCGGGAAAATGGCTCTGAATTTGGCAGAGCCGGGAAAGCAGGTAAAATACTGAGAGCTTCGCTACGCACTTTGCTTTTGAATGCTGCTGACAGCAGGATGGTCAGCCGATTGACACAATCGATGGTTAAAGTAATTCAAGCCGATACCACTAGTGTACGAGGATTGCGAAACGTTATTGATGGAGAAGCCGAATTATTAACTGGCTTCGAATTTAATAAAAATAGCAGCTTGGGCTCCACTTTGTATGCCCCTTATATTGGCACTATTGATCGCATTGGTGGTGAAATTACGGTTAGCCTAGCTCCTTTTGTACCCGCTACTATGCTTAGCGCCCCAGCTGGAACGACTCATTTTAAAATCATTTCGGCTGGAACAGAAATTGATTTCGAAGCGGAAACATTTGTCGAGTCGCATGCGGAAACTGCTACGTTAGCTTGGAATATGTTGCCTACGGTAGCGATCAACCATAGCAATATGGTCACTCCAAACAGTACTAAGCCGTTATTTTTGGTATTGGGAATCGAGTTTTACCAAGAAGTAAACGGACAAATGTACCCCCTAAAAAACGGAGCATATAACCCATTGGCTGTAATTGCCGTAAGCGGACTATAAATGGTACTGGTATTAACCCGAACGTATTTTCCCGAAGGGACTAATGGGAAACTCGTTTTTAAAGGCGAAATAATCTGTCATACGATTGAATTGCCATTGAAAGACAATCTCAGTCATATTTCCTGCATTCCTGAGGGGGAATACTTTATAGAAAAGCGCTTTAGTAAGCGATTTGGATGGCACTTTGAGGTTTTGGCTGTACCTAACAGGAGTTTGATTTTGTTTCATCCAGCGAATAATGCTTTAGTTGAACTTCGCGGCTGTATTGCTCCTGTGAGCCAAGTAGTTGGTTCAGGCTTAGGTCTCGAATCAAAAAAAGCTTTTATAAAGCTTAAAAATTTGGTTTATCCTGAACTGGATGCCAAAGAGTCTATTTTATTAATTATTCAATCTTAAAAAATAACTATTATGAATGTAATAAACCGAGCAAAAGCTCCTACCCCAAAATTTTTTAAAATGCTTCGAAATATAGGTCTTGCCTTGGCGGCAGTTGGTGGCAGTATTATTGCTGCGCCTGTAGCCTTACCCTTGACGGTTGTTTCGATAGGCGGTTATCTGGCTGTTGCCGGAGGTGTTTTATCGGCTGTTAGTCAGTTGACTGGCGAGCCCAATTCGGAATCCAGTGCAAACGAGTAACAGTCCGCTTGTAGGGACTGCGAGTGGTACTTTTTTGAGCGTGTTGCCGAATTTAAATTCGGAAGACCTATTGAAAACCATTGTACTAGCAATTATTGGTGCAGTTGTTAGTTTTAGTATTTCGTTGCTGCTCAAAAAACTGATTCGAAAGGAGAAGAAATGAAACTGCTTCCGTTGTGAGTTGTGAGTTGTGCTTTAAGAGCCCAGACCTAGCGGTCTGGGCTTTTTTTGTTTTATATCACTTTATTATCTTAGAATCTATTTTCGTAACCGCCTGAATCATTTTTAATTGCAAACCAAGCTTTTAATTAAAATTAATCAAATGAAGTAATAAATGGACTAAACTAGGACTTTGTGCAGCGATATAAGATAATTATTCACTCTAGATCAATCAGTAATTAAATAATGTCCACACCCAGCGTCATTAATTAAATTTTGCCATCTCTTCTCCCTAGTCCAGTATTTATCTCCTGGTTGCACATATGCAAGTATTGCAAAATCATACCAATCGTTAGCTTGTACTTTCATATGACTTGTTTCCAATGTTTTGAAAAAATGGTCTAACGTTTTAACTAATAATTCAATATTACCCAATTCAAAACCATCAATATTTACTTTACCTTTTGTTGACTGCTCAACACAGAAATTGATAAATTCAGCTGTTATTTGGTAAGTGTCAATTTTTTTATGTGCTTTTTTATCTAAAATTCTATTTCTAATGTTCTCTGCCTCATTATTAAATAGTTTAGCTACTTCTTCTAAGCTTTCTCTACCAGCTAATATTTCTTGTTTAAACTCTTCTAATTTATCAGGACTTATTGAATGTCCTACAGCAAATTTTGAAGTAAATTCTAACCAATGCCCAATTTCTGAGATTATGTCATATTTATACTCTTGTTTTAATTTGGTCAGGTAAATGAAAGGCGGTTCATAAATTGTATTTTCTTTGAACTTAAATAACATTTGAATAGCACTTCTTGATAAATCTTCTTTGTCTATTAAATTCTCAGATTTTGAAAGTTCATGAATATTTGCAAATGTAGGCGCAATGGGATCCTTTTTTACTTTTGCAAATAAGTTTTCATCTTGACCTAGACCGTACCAAATATTTGTGTCAGCTATTATTTTCATTATTTATCTTTCATTAATTCATACAAAGGATATAGATTTTTGAATTCCGTTAAAATTGTATTAGATATATTTTCTTTTGATAGTCTTTTGTCTAACCAATTAATGTCACAACCTATAATGAAATAATTATCTATACTTTCCTTTTGTGTGTGTAAATGTAATTGTTCAGGAGTTTTTATGTTCTGCATTGGCGGCATATTTTCAATATTCATCCGATATTCATTTCCAAGATTTTTATATGCTTCAAATATTTTTTTTCGAATATTTTCATCTCTCATTTGTTCTCTAAAATATAATCTATCTTTATAGCTTCCATTATTTCGACCTAAAACAAGCCAAATACCTAAACTATCTTCATGGATTATTACTTGCAATCTTATATTATTGATAAAAGAGTCGGGCTTATTAATAGATAAATCCCCATTTATATATTTAGTTAATTCTTTTGGAGACTTCCCATAATGAAGCCATATTGCACTTATATAATTGCCACTAAATTGATTGAAAAAATGACGACTTACAATTTCTCTTGAATTATGATGACAATGTAAATCGAAGAAACCATATTTTTTAAATTGAGGATAAATGAGGTTGTGTAATTCTTTAAATTTGACACTAACTTCTTTTCTTACCCTTTTTAAATCTTGACTGTTTACTCGATGATATTTTTTTTCAAAAATTTGATAATGATTTTTAGAAAAAAATTGACCTTCATCTTTAGATATTTCACTTGTAATTTTGTCAATATCTATTTGTGTTTCTTTATTTCTGTATGATGCTTTAATGAATTTTGATTTGTAATCTTTTACAAAATCTTCGGTGATTATATATCCATTGTTGTAAAGATTGCTAAACCAACTTAATAGTTTTTTACATTCCTCTTGGTCGTTTACTTGAAAATTCATTTCTATATTTTTTTCAAGCCCCCAATTCGTTGTGTTAGAAGAACCTATAAATGCTGTAAAAGAATCATTTTCTTTTTTAATAAGATATACTTTTGGGTGGAACGTATAATTTGTTTGATATACTCTAGCATTTATATTCAAATTATCTAACAATGCTTCGAAAACTTTTGGTTCAGTTGCTAAATCAATACCAATTAAAAAATGCTGTTCAGTGTGTTTAGAAATGTTTTTTTGAATAAAACTCCAGCCATTATTACTTATCATAGCCGTAGCTACCCAAATTGATTTGGCATCAATTAGTACTGATTGAATTTTTGATTTGATGTTAGTTTCAATTATCATTAAGCAGCCATTCTAATTTTATTTTTTTCAATACAAGCTAATGCAACTGCAGAAAATTCTGCAGATTTTGAAATCATTTCACGAATTTCTGCTTTTATTATTTCGATTCTTGCGTTATCTCCAGCAGTTCTGTGTTCTTTTTGATTGATTTGTTTTATTTGATTTATTTTTCTTTGGCATAAATTCCACACAACTAATCTTGCATCTTTTAAAGGTGTATGATTTAAATGGTAAATATCAATTGAAACTACAGCTCGTGCATAATTCCAAGGCTCTGAATCCTTTTCAACAGAAGGCACTGCTTTGCCATCTTCAGAAAAGAATAAAAGATCAGGATCATTTGGATTGATGGGATCTAAAAGATAAATAACTTCATCATCTAATTCATCAACACATGTAGCTGGTAAGCATCCATTTCTTAATGGAAAAAAAGAGCCTTTACCAAATGACTCATTATCATCAGTATGCTTGTCTTTTCTTAACCTATTGGAATAAATAGAACTCAATCGATAGTTTTTCCAATCATAAGCTAACCACCAATAACCGTTTCTTTTAATAGTTTTTCCATCTATATCAATTTGTTTAGCTTCATTTTTTGGTCTAAAGTGATCCACATCCATATCAGACATGACTTCTTGTGCTTCAGAATACCAACATTTATTATTCGATAGACCTTTGAGAATAACTAATAATTCTTGCCAAATAGGATTATCTTTAAAAATTTCTCTCTTTTCCATCGCATTTTTACCCTCTAAAGAATCTTTTAAATTTTTAGCATGTTCTTTCCAACTATCTGGGAGTAAATCTTCCAAATTACTTATATCTATTGTTCTCATTTTAAATCTTCTTTTAGTAAATCTTCTAAAATAGAAACTGTTAAATCATCTTGTTTTTGCTGTTCTTCTCTGTTTTTCGGAATAGATAAAAACTCGGACAGGTTTGCTACTTTTTCAATAAATTTAGAATATAGTGGATCTCGACTATATTTATTGAAACCTAATGAATCAAAATACTCTGAATATTTTTTTAGCAATTTTTTTTCACTTATTGACAAATCTCCTTTTCTTTCTTTTACTTCTAATGATCTATATTCATTTAACTCATTCTGAGTTTCCTCATCTAAAGTAGTTGGTAAATTGAATAGATCACTAGTCAAAATTCCTGCGACACCTAATCCTTTTGGGTCAAAATCGGGTTCAAATGTCTCGATTTTCTGAAATTCAATTCCGTCTTTATCAAAAGCCTTTTTAGAGTAAAAAATTCTTATTTCTTCTTTAGTTAAACCACCAATAACTAATGGGTCATGTGTAGTCATTAGGATTTGGCTTGATTCATCTTTACCAGAATACTCTTCTAATAAATTCATATATTTCCATTTCCACAAAGGATTTAAGTGAGTATCAGGCTCATCTAAAAGAATTAATGATTCATCTTCTTTTGTGAAGCGTAAAAGGCCTAACACCGTTAATAATTGCTGCTCACCTTCTGATAGTTCTTTAAATGTAATTTCTCCATTAACATTTACTTTTTTTACTTTAACTCTTACTTCTTGTATTAAATCAGATATATAAGTACTTTCCAAACTTTTAAAAAACTCTGTATTTGTACCATATTTTTCAGCTATTTCAATTAGTTTATCTTGATTTGAAATAAATAAGTAAAGTTGTTCTTGGACATGACTTCTTCTGAAATCCTCTCTTACATTGTCTTCTTGAACAATAGGAGCCATTGAAGCATTCCATAGGTCATCCAAAAAGTTACGTACAACACCTTTGGCTGTCCAAAAATTTACAGGCTTTGCAGCCTTCTTATTTTTAGCCCATATAGGCTCTTTTAATACAAAAAGAACAGACTCCAAACCAATTATACCTAGAAACTCTTTTAAAAACTGACTTACTTTTTCATCTGAAAATGCATAAAATGCCATTAATACAAAATAACTATGTATTTGTCTAGCATAGAATAATGGTCTTGGAGGAGCGTCAACACCATCTAATAAAGCTTTGTAGAAACGCGTTTGATGTTTGTCGAAATGCTCTAGTAAACGATTGCTAATCCCTGAATAATAGGAGAAAACATATTTTGGCAGATATTCCGATTTATCTCTTTTTACTACAGCTTTAGAAACTAAAGTTGAATAAGATATAATATTATCATTTATTTCTCCTTTATAAAATATAAACTTCCCTTTTACACTTGGACCTCCATTGACTTTTAACAAATTGCCTTTGCATTCATACTCTATAGAATAATCGAAGCTCGTATGTTCATCTAAATCTAAATCTCTAAAAATAATTACAATTGCTTCCAAAAGATTAGATTTACCAGCAGCATTTTGACCAAGAAGAACAGTACTCATTTGTTTACCATTTAAATCAATGGAAAACTCTCTTAGGTTTTTGAATTCTTCTATATAAATTTTATCAATTCTCATACTAATTCTATATAACCTTTTTCATTACTGACTTCTTTAATTGTTTTTTCAATTTCAATTTTAGTTTTTAAATCAGAATAAAATTTATCAATACTATCATTGATATTTTTATCATCGTAGTGTTCAGACATTTTCCAAAGGTCTTCTGCATGAAGTTTCCCGTTTACTTTTAACAGTTTTATCAAATCCATATTTATTGTTTTAGTATTGTACTTTATTTCTCTTTGATAAGTTTCTGATATTTTGCCAACAGAAATTTTATTTAAAATTTTATTTTTCTCATCACCTAATAACTCCTTCAACACAGAATTTACTAACTCTTGAGATTTTTCTATATTATTTGATAATTCTTTCTCAATTTTATCAGAAAAATTTTGCAGTTTATTAACTCTCTCAATAATTATGTTTTGCTCTTTTAAAGGAGGGAGACTAACTATAGTTTCTAAAATTGTTTTTCTGTCTATTCCGGGTATAAGTCCAGTAGCTTTATTCTTAAATTCATTTACATTTAAATCTAAAATAATTTTCACATAGCTTATCATCTCCCTTTTTAAAGTTTTAATAGCCATAATTTGCCTCGCTACATGTGCAGATTCAACTTCAAGCCAGCCCATTTTTCCAACTCCAGAACCTTTACAAGTTATCAGCAAATCTCCATTATATGCAATTGATTTGGGATTATTTGTCCATCTCTTAATAATTACTTTTTCGCTTTGAAGATTACTAGCTCCTGTAATATATGGCAAACCAATCTTTGTCGTGTCGGAATATTCGTGAGGTTTTAAATCCTGTCCTGATTTAAGATTAATAATATCTCCTAATCTGCACCAAACCCATTTATCAGGAATTAGAAAAGAAATTTCGTCTTTTGAGATTATTGGCAAAGCTTTTTCACTTTTAGTTTTTTGTTCATTAATAAGTATATTTCTTACTGTTTTGATTTCTTTTAGAAGACTACTTGCAGATTCAATATGAGGGTTATACACCCGCCAATCCTCCGTTAGTTTACCTTGAACTCCATCTAACAAAATAGATTTACGGAGTTTGTATATATTATCTTTTTGTAAATTAAATTCTTTTAATAATTTTTGATTTTCAAATTCAACTATTTTAATCTTGTCTAATATTTTTCTTTGTTCCTCTTTACTTGGTACATAAATATCCAAATTAAATAATTTCTCAGGTTGTATTCTTTTGGAACCAACACCTTTAGCTAAGTTTTCCAATTTTAAATAAAAATTGTTTTTTCTGAAGAAGTAAAATATCCATTCTGAGTAACAAGATTCGTCAATATCAAAAGCAGGAATATCTGAACTAGATTCATATCCATCTAATTCTTTTGATACTATACCAAAAGCACCTTTGTGTAAATTCTGTTTCCCATAAATAAATTGCCCTGTTTTTCTTACATAATATCTTGTTGCTCCTTTTTTATCTTTAGTCATGGGTCTTTTTTCAACTCCCAATACATTAAGTTTAACTCTAATACGATTATCTGGATTTGGGTTCTCAGAAATAATTTTAGATTCCGTTAAAAGAGTACCTAATTTTACTTTTTTCCAATTTTTCATTGAAACGATTTTTTAATTGCATCTAGTATTATTGAACTCCTTTGAAATGAATTTTCTAAAATAGAAATCAATTCTTGAGTAGATTGTGCTATTTCTTCTTCAGAAGTGTTTTCATTTTTAATATCCAAATTAAAATTTCTTTTTTTTATTTCTTCAAAAGAAACCCTCCAAGCATATTCATTTTCTTTCCTATCTAACCACCATTTTTTTATTTCTTCAAAATGATTAATATCTATTGGTCTTGAAGTACTGAAATTCTTTATTCCTTCTGGATAAGGCATTTCATAATACCAAGTTTCTTTAGTAGATTTCCCTTTTTCAAAAAAAAGCAGGTTTGTTTTAATACCGGTATAAGGATTAAACACACCGTTTGGTAATCTTATAATTGTATGTAAATTACACTTTGTTAAAAGCTCCTCTTTTATTTTGGTTTTTATTCCATCACCAAATAATGAACCGTCAGGTAAAACTACAGCTGCTCTACCGTTCTTCTTTAAAATTTTAATGATTAATGCTAAAAACAAATCTGCTGTTTCTTTAGTTCTGAATTTTTCAGGAAAGTTTTTTTCTATACCATCTTCCTCTTGTCCACCAAATGGAGGGTTTGACAGTATGATACTCACTTGGTCTTTTGCTTTCCAACTTTCATAGTCTATTGATAATAAATTACCTTTAGTTATAGCCGGTTTCTCAATACCATGTAGCATTAAATTTGTAGTGCAGAGTAAATGAGGTAAAGGTTTTTTTTCTACTCCCCGAATTGAGTTTTGAATTATTAATGCTGTTTCATCAAAATTTTGATGCTTTGATAGATTATCTAATGAGCAAGTTAAAAATCCTCCTGTACCACATGCCGGATCTAAAATACTTTCACCTATTTGTGGTTTTATCATATCTACCATAAATTGAGTTACTGCTCTAGGAGTATAATATTCACCTGAAGATTTTGCACTTTGTAACTCTTTTAGTATGGTTTCATAAATATCATTAAATACATGCCTATCTTTGTTATTTTTAGAAAAATCAATTTTATTAATCTCATTAATCACTTGGCGGAAAAGATTACCACTTTTCATATAATTATAAGTGTCATTAAAAACTGACTTTATAATTACTGATTGGTCAGTGTCAGTTGGGTCAATTGTTTTCAATACAGGAAATAATTCATCATTAATAAAAATTATTAATTCATCACCTGTTAAACCATTTTCATCAGCTGCCCAATTTTGCCATTTTAATTTTTCAGGTATAGGACTTTTATAATCTTTCCGTGAGATTTTCCATTCTTCCTCTTTATCTGCAAAAATTTTCATAAAAAGCATCCATACCATCTGAGAAATACGCTGTGCATCACCATCAACTCCTTCGTCTTTTCTCATTATATTTCTTATGGACCTTATTATACTTGTTGTACTCATTTATATTAATTATTCAAGGCTTTGTACCAATAGTAAAAAGCTTCTGGGTTGTTCTATTTTAATTGTTCTGTTTGTTGAATTATTGGTTTTCAATTAATCATTCTTATATTTTGAGGTGGTTTTTAAATCTTGTGATTTTTATTACTTTTTCGAATTGCATTAGTTTTGTCAAGTAGGTTACTTCTACAGCTACTTCCATAAATGTTTGGTTGGGCTGAATTTGAATAAAATTATTATAAAACATTACTTTTTAAAATAAGAATTCAATTGATGTAATATTAAATTATACTGACAATGCAATAATAAACAAAAAAGAGACTTCTTTACAGTCTCTCTTTAGAATTAATGATATCTTTTGCAAAGCATTTACTTGTCTTTAAACAATTTTTCTAAATAAGCTGCTTTGTCTTTTTCGGCTTGCACTAAACGTTCATAAAGTTTTTTATTTTCTTCGTAAGCTTCCACTAGTTTATCTAATGGATTAAAAGTACAATTAGTCGTACCAAAAGCTCCAATATTATTACCTTGACTAGAGCTATTATCATAAAAATTGAAATAGTTAATAACTGCTTCTTCCGAAAAGTTTTTTACAGCTTCTGAGGTAACACCAAGTGCCTTTGCTACTTCTAATATTTTATCATCTTCTAGATTTTCGCTGTTCTCCATATTAGAAACCGATTGCTGGCTTACGCCCATAGCTACTGCAAGGGCTTCTTGTTTCATTCCTCTTAGTTCTCTAATTCGGCTAATATTTCTGCCTATGTGTTTTGGTTTTGTTGCTGTGCTCATAGTTCAAAGATATTTAAAATTTTGTCAAAAAAAATGGCATTGGTAAAAAACAAGTTGGTTTTGGTGAGATACAATTGGGAATGGTTCGGTACGGTACAATCTCTTCTTTACTTGCATGTACTAAACAAAAATACAAATTAAAAACAATGTTTAACATGTAAAAAATAAAATTATGTATCACAACATTTTTATCTCCGAAAACATCATGGAGCGGGCTTCGATTGGAGTTGTTCTTGATCAGGTATTTTCTTTTTTGGATGTAGATTCTGCCTATCTCTTAGCAATTGAAGGATTCGACGAGCCAGCCTATTTAGTAACTATCCTATTGGATAGGGATTCTAGACAAGCCGTGCATGAACAGTACGATAGGGCGAATAAGTTATTTGGAAAGTATCCCTTCTTGCGCTTCCGTATCTATAACATCGCACATTTAGAAGATACTATTTTAAGAGGAAATCTATTCTTTGTTAATTTACTTCTTAAAGGAACTGTAGTATATATTAGTGAGAACTCAAAAATGCGTACTTATGTATCAACCTTAAATTTTGAAAAGCTAGTAAAAAGGGCAAGGAACCATTATTGCAGAATATTGAATAAAACTGATGAACTGCAACAAGGAGCAGGCTTTTATATTGAAAATCGGAACTACCAACTGGCAGTTTCAACATTGTATGAAATGCTACAGCTTTTATTTAGACAGGCAGAAGAACTTATACTGGGAAGGCATCAGGCAACGGCGCATTTGATAAGGCAACAGCAGCAAATACTTGAATTTTCACCATCCTTTGTTAGGGTGTTAAGTTCAGAAGAGGAGCAGGACAAAAAAATATCTAAACTCTTATATAATGCACATCATCATTATTATTTTTTGAAAGACCTAAGTGTTAGCGTTGACGATGCCATTTTTGCCTATGACAAAGCAGATCGTTTACAGCAAGAAGTTGTGCTGTTGTATGAGAAAATTTCGAATCAATGTGATGGCAAAAACTTCAAGAATAAAAAGAAGAGGATAAAAAATGAACTCGACAATGATATTACTATTGCTCCAACTATAGCCAATGAAAATGATGCATTTCATCAAATTGTTGCTATCATTACAGAGCATGCCAAAACAGCTGCTATATACTGCTTTGGTAAATGCGAAACTGCCCATTCTAGGTGTAGCAAAATCTATCCGGAAATCGAGACACAAAAAAATCACAGCCATTTGTATCTACTTGTTTTTGTTGAAAAATTCTCGGGAAATACAGCAAACGACCTCAGCGATAAAATCGCAACGAAAACCAATGGTCTGATTACTGCTACACTCATTATACATAAATTAAGTAATATTAAAAAGATGCGAGGTGACCAGCAGTATTTTTTCTGGAAAGTCATGCAAGATGCGCAGCTATTATATCAAAAAGAAGAAAATATTCCCTACATGATTACTGAAATAATCCCCAGTAGAAACTTAGATTCCACAGCACAATATATTGCTGCAAGGAGGAAAAATGTTAGTACTCTGTTGGAATGGTTATCGATTGAGGATAACATATCATCGACTGACGAAGTGAAAATAACTGTACTTTATCAGCTAGTTGAACAAAGCTGTCTTGGGCTTATTCGTGTTTTTATGGGGTATAGTCCTAATCATTTTTCACTTGGTTATCTATTTAATCTGTGTGAATACTTTACGAGGGTAACAGCAGATTTTTTTCCACGCAAAACTCAAGAAGACCAACATCTGTTCGATGTATTAAAACATCATCCCCACTCTCTGCGTTATAGCAGAGCTAATGATGTAGATTCCTTCGATTTTAAGGTATTGGAAAGACGATGCAACAATTTCATAGTTAAAGCGGATGAAGTAGTGGAAACAGAACTCAACCGTTTAAAGGAAGTACAAAACAAAGAGGATAAAAAATAGATGAAACAAATTAGCCAACAATCAATGGCTGTACCTGCTCTAATTTTAAACCTGTATATGAACAAAACTCATCGATACTTATTAATTGATGATCTTGTTTGTTCAACTGTTTTTTAATTTCAATTTGAAGTAATCTTGCGTAACGATAGCTTTTACCTGTAATTCTCTGAATGTCTTTCGGGTAGATACACACTCTTTTCTGTTCTATTTTCATATTTCTGTGTGTGTTCGTTTCTATTAAAAAGCCAGAAATTATCTAATGAAAGTTCAGTTGGGCATGATATTAAATATAGCTGCTATTAAATTCGAAGCAAATTTATAAGTAACCATTCTACTTCACAACACATTAGGTATGGATTTTCAAGAATAATTGTATGGATTTTCTGAAAATCGACACCTCTTTTTCAATTAAAATAATTCATTATCAGTAGTTTACACTATATTTGAAATACGCTTTGGTAAATTATCCTACTATAATTTTATTAATGCCTTAGATTAGGATTGTTTTCTAGCAAAGTATATGCAACCCAATCTGTATCCTACTATGAAACAAAATTATTTACTTCCATTAATGCTAGTAATAACGCAATTCATTACAGCACAAAAAAGTGATTATAAAATTCCAGATTCCATCCAAAATAAAGATTTCCGTTATTTGGAAAACCGAATTTATCAGTTTAGAAATGACAGTACCAGAGCTGCCCTTTACCTCTTTAGCTACCTTGAAAAGGCAAAAAGGGAACGCAACTGGCGGGAACTTCAAAACGGATACCAAAATATAGTGTACCTATCTCCCCCCGCAGTACAACTTGTCTATGCTGACAGCATGTTATATGCGGCAAAAAAAACAGAAGACAATGATGCTATAGGGGCTGCATTCTTAACTAAAGGAATCCTTTCTTTTGCCCAAAAAAGACACAAAGAGGCTTTAGATGACTATCTGATTGCCAACGAATACATAGCCAAAACAAACGACCACTATCTGATTTACAAAGTAAAATACAACATGGCACAGTTGAAAAACTACATGGGGTTTTACGATGAAGCCATCACCTTATTGAAAGAATGTGCAAACTATTATAAAAAAAATCATGATAGACCTTATCTCAATTCACTCCATTCCTTGGGACTTTCTTATAATAAGATGGGAAATTACGGCATGTGCTCCCAGACCAACGCTGAAGGAATCAGAGAAAGTGCAAAGCGTTCCGTTCCAGAAATGGGCGTTTATTTTAGGCATTCAGAAGGAGTCAACCAGTATTTTCTAAAAAATTACCAACAGGCAATTGATTATTTAAAGAATAGCATTTCTAAGATAGAAAGTAACAAGGATTTTGCCAATGAAGCCGTAGGAAACTTTTACATTGGAAAAAGTTATTGGGAACTCAAAAAACAGGAGACCGCCATTCCCTATTTTAATAAAGTGGATCAGATTCTGAACAACACACAATTTACACGTAGGGATTTATTAGAAAGTTATGTACTACTGATTAATTACTATAAAACAAAAGACCATCCTAAACTACATTTGTATTATATAGATCAGCTGCTCAAAGCAGAGCGTTTACTGCATGAAACCAATCGTTATCTGGCCTCCAAAGTGCACAAGGAATATGACAATAAAACTTATTTGATTGAAAAACAAAAATTAGAACAGCAATTAGATAAACGAAAATACAATGACCTAATGTTTATTGTATTTGTAACGCTATTATTCCTAATCCTGGTCTTCTTAAGCTACCGGCACTATAAGAACAACAGCATGTATAAAAAGAAATTCGAAGCTCTTATGGATAAAAGCAGTGAAGCTAAAAAAGAAACCACTAAAATACCGCCTAGTGGAATTGCCGACATCAATCCCGCAGTAGCAGCTGAATTAATCAAACAACTCGAAAAATGGGAAAAGGACAAGAAATTCCTGGATCAGGACATTAGTCTGGTGAAACTAGCAGCCAGTTTTAACTCTAATACCAAATACCTCTCTCTGATTGTGTACCACTACCGCCAGAAAAAATTTGTAACTTATGTCAACGAGCTAAAAATAGATTATCTGATTCAGGCGCTTCAAGAAAATAAGCAGTTACGAAAGTATAAGCAGAAAGCCTTGGCCGATGAAATAGGCTTTAGCTCTATCCAGCGTTTTGCCCATGCTTTTCGAGCAAGAACTGAAATGCCTGCCTCCTATTTTATAGCACAGCTCCTAAAGGAAGAAACGGCAGCCGCTTTGTAATTTTTGTCTTTACTTCAATTGAACTATAGCTAAAATTATTAGTTTTGTGCGCTAACTTAATATCGTATTATCATGACTGATTTAATCGAAAAAATCAATGCTGAATTTGAAACATTCAAAACAGAATCTGAATCTTTAATAGAGAAAGGAATTAAAGCAGCCGGACCAAGAGCCCGTAAATCTACTCTAGAGCTAGAGAAACTATTAAAAGAGTTTAGAAAAGTATCTATAGCATCATCTAAAGAATAAATGACCGCTTTGAAGCCCTCTAGTTTTGCTAAAGGGCTTTTTTGATTTGTCTTAGGCGCATTTAAAAAATCCGTATGATATTGATTTTAATTCTCTTTTTTTCTAAAAAAAATATTAGGAACCCTACAAATTGTCCTATTTACTCACTGTTGTAGCTAGATTTTAAAAACTGCCCTACTTATGAGGAAGCCTTCAATTTTCTTCATTGATTTTATTTTGGGCACAAGCGAGACGCTTGCGCCTGCCTGGGGTCCTCAAAGCCGAATGAAATTCCACGTCATAATTCATAAGACAACTGCTAGTAATTCGAGGTCGTGAGAGCTCGAAGAGATTTGTATTTATTGAAATACATGCCTTTTTAAAGACAATAACGGAAAAGTTAGGAGACTTTTATGATGTTTACGCCTTGTAAAAAAACGTAAAGTCATGAGACGTTTGCATAGCCTAGAAACGAACACATCGTGGAGGGGGCTTGCAGACCGCATGAGGTCTTACTTAATGGGCGAAGGCTATGGAATCAAATATTTTTAATGAATTTACATTGCGGGTAGGATCTACAACCTAAAAATTCTCCAAATTTTCCATTGCGAACTATTAAGTTGCCGCCACATTGAGGACATTCATTTTCTCGAATAGAATTTTCTCGTTTTTGAATTCTTTGTTTAATTGATTTAATATGTTGGCGCTTATTATACGTATCAATCAAATTTAATGCATTGATTTTTTGAAAGATATTCTCTTTTTCGGTTTCTGTGAGGTTTTTACATGAGTATTTTTTAATCGTAGCTATGAGTTGATATGAATTTACTACATTAGTTATTGTATTTACTTTGATTTTTGCTTTTGAGGAAAAAACAATAATAGACTTATATTCTATATTTGGATATTCAGTAAGACAGTTTCTTAAAACTCTTATATGACCTAAGTTCTGTCGTATTGGGTTATAAAGTTTTTCTTTACGTTTGTAAATAACTTGATTCCAATATTCTGAGTTTTCACCTCCAAGAATCCAGCCTTTGTAATTTTTTGTTTCAATAACAAATATGCCAAAATCAGAAATTACTACATGGTCAATTTGTGAAGTCATTTCACCTGCTTTTAGAACAATATTATTAATGACTTTATATTTCGATTTATCTAAAAAATATAAAATTGAAGAAATAGTTTTCTCTCCGATGACTCCTTTGATTTTTGTTCTGAATAATCCCCAAATTAAGATCAATGAAAAAATCAATATTAATATTTCTAAGTTCATAAATTATCGCTAAATATTTAATTTCGTCTAAGGTCAGTCTCTAAAAACCTCCGTTGTATTACGACCAAATATATAAAATACTTAAATAAATAGAAGATTATTCTTGTTTTATGAAGGCAATATATAACTGGGATTTCCCTTTACCAGATACATTTTAAAGTTTAGAAGACACAATACTGAACATGCTAACTTAGCCATCACAGAAAGTTAAAAACAATCTTAAGTATAGCCCAAACAAGTCCCAAACTTTAGCCAAATCATATAAATTAACCATAGCTAATTAATCTTATTCCTCACCTCCCGAATCTCTTTTCTCAGCTCTCTAACCATATCTTTTAAACTCTCCGCACTTAAATCATCTGGCTCGAACTCTTTAGTGGCAATACTACAGGCATATTCCCAAATTTCAAGAATCTCTGATGCCTTCACTTCATAAGGTAAATAAACCGTATTATCTGAATGAAGCATCAGCGCATTCTTCCCGTTTTTGTTCAATCGCTTATAAACAATCCCCTCACTTTTGGTAACTATTATATAGGTTTTTCCATCCATAACATCCCCCAATCGTTCCACATATTGCCCCACAATAAAAGAACCTTCTTTATGTGGTGGCATCGAATCTCCTTCTACCGGAAAGGCTCGAAATTTTCCATTTCGTAAAAACGGCAGCGAAATATGTTGCAGGCTTTCAATAAATTCAGGATCCGAATAGCCCGAAGCATAACCAGCCCTTGCTTTGTGTGGTACAATCTCTATGATATTCTCACCATGCGTATCAACAGTTATCGGCAACAAAATCCTGTTATCGCCTAATTTTAGCAAGTCATCAATTGGTATTTTCTGCACATCAACCGAGAGCAAAATATCGATGCTGACATGATAATAATAGGATATCCTCTTCAAAATATCATAGGGAGGTTCAGAGCTGCCGTCTTCGTATTTGACATACCTTCCTCTGGTTATTAAAAGGCTCTCCGCTAATCTTTCCTGAGAAACATTCTTCTTGACTCTTAGATACCTGATATTATCGGAAAATAAAGACATAATTATTTTGTTATAATTTGTAACATCAAATATAGTTAATTTTGTTACAATCCGTACTAATTTTGTAAAGTATAAACAGAAAGAATTATGAACAGAGCAATTGTACACATGGATTTGGATACCTTTTTTGTATCCTGTGAAAGATTAACCAACTCCAAATTAAATGGCTTACCGCTGATTATTGGAGGCGGAGACCGTGGTGTTGTCGCTTCTTGTTCCTATGAAGCTCGAACTTTTGGTGTTCGTTCTGCCATGCCCATCAAAATGGCACTTCGTCTTTGTCCTCAGGCCAAAGTGATGAAAGGCGATATGGAATTATACTCCAAATTGTCCCATGACGTTACCCAGGTCATTGAAGACAAAGCACCCATTGTAGAAAAAGCGAGCATTGATGAATTCTATCTGGATATCACAGGAATGGATAAATTTTATGGTTGCTACCAATGGACCAACGAGCTGGCACAATCCATCACAAAAGAAACCGGTTTACCCATAAGCTTTGCTTTATCAGTCAATAAAACAGTCTCTAAAATCGGGACAGGTGAATCCAAACCAGTAGGGAGGTTAGAAATTCCCGAAACCATGGTAAAACCTTTTTTAAATCCACTATCTATTCAAAAAATTCCCATGGTCGGCGAAGTCACTTTTCAATTGCTGTCGCGTATTGGTATTCGTAACATACAGACTCTCTCCGAAATGCCTGCCGAAGTCCTGCAAAGAATGATTGGAAAAAATGGTTTGGAGTTGTGGAAAAAAGCCAACGGTATTGATAACAATCCGGTGGAACCTTATACCGAAAGAAAATCAATTTCAACGGAACATACCTTTGTTCAGGATACGATCGATATTCAAAAATTAAAATCCATTTTGGTAGGCATGGTCGAAAAACTGGCTTTTCAGTTGCGTTCGGAAGAATGGCTTACTTCAACGGTAGTGATAAAAATACGCTATGCCAATTTTGATACCGAAACCAAACAATGCAAAATCGCTTATACTTCGGCCGATCATGCTCTGACTAAAACTGTAACCGATTTATTCGATAAGCTATATCTGCGTCGGATGCGACTGCGCCTGATTGGCATTCGCTTTAGCGGATTAGTACGTGGCACTTACCAAATCAATCTATTTGAAGATACCGAGGAAATGTTATCGCTTTATCAGGCAATGGACAAAATGAAAAAACGCTATGGATTTGATGCGGTAGCCCGCTGTGCCGGTGCCAATCTTAAAACAAAAAGTAATCATGTACCTTAATTGCCATTCCTATCACAGCCTTCGCTATGGCACTATTCCATTAACCGAATTAGTGCAACTGGCCGCGGCATCTAATGTAAAATCCATGGCGTTAACCGACATCAATACGGTTACCGGGATTTACGATTTTATCAAACAATGCACGGCAGTTTCTATAAAACCTATCGTCGGCATCGAATTCAGATGCAACAACAAACTGCTTTATATCGGTCTGGCCAAAAATGCTGCAGGACTGGCCGAAATGAACCGTTTTCTGACTAGGCATAATTTTGATGCAACTCCCCTGCCCGATTGTGCACCGGAATTTCAGAATGTAACTATAATTTATCCATTCGAAAATGCTCCTGAAATCTTTAGGAATTTTGAATTTTTGGGCATACGCCCAGAACAACTTTCGATGCTGTTCAACCCTAAATGGAAAACTAAACTAGATAAAATGGTGGTTTTGCAGCCAGTGACTTTCCGTACCAAAAAAGAATTCAATCTGCATAAAATCCTTCGTGCCATTGATACCAATATCATTCTGTCAAAACTTAGCGAAGCTGACTATTGCAGCACATCCGAAATCATGATTCCATTGGAAATGCTAGTAGAAAAGTTTAATGACTATCCACAAATTATAGAAAACACCGAGGAGATAATTGACGAATGTAATTTCGAATTCGATTTCAAAACACCAAAGAACAAAAAATACTATACGGATAGTCAGGAAAATGACATCCAGCTTTTGAGAAAATTAGCTCAAGAAGGAATGTTAAGACGTTATGGAAACAATAATCCCCAAGCAATCGCAAGAGTGGAAAAGGAACTCAAAGTTATTGATGAACTCCAATTCAGCGGTTATTTTTTAATTACTTGGGATATTATCCAATACAGCAACAGCCAAGGATTCCTGCATATCGGTCGGGGTAGCGGGGCCAATAGTATCGTGAGTTATTGTCTCGGCATTACGGACATTTGTCCGATTGAATTGGATCTGTATTTTGAGCGTTTTTTGAACCTCAATCGCAAAAGCCCGCCCGATTTTGACATTGATTGGAGTTGGAAAGAACGGAATACTATTCTAGAATACATCTTCAATCGCTATGGTGCCGATCACGTGGCCTTTTGTGGCACTAATGTGGAATTCAAATACCGTTCGATATTTCGCGAAGTGGGCAAAGTATTTGGTTTGCCCAAAGAAGAATTGGATGCATTGGCCAAGAACCCCATGCAATTGCACGACAGCAATACGATAGTTGCCTTAGTGCAAAAATACGGCATGCTACTCGAAAAATACCCCAATCAGCGCAGCATGCATTCCTGCGGTATTTTAATTTCCGAAGAACCCATTACGAATTACACCGTCTTGGAAATGCCTCCCAAAGGTTTTCCTATCGTTCTGTTTGACATGCACATTGCCGAGGATATCGGTTTTGAAAAATTTGATATTCTCAGCCAGCGCGGTATTGGTCATATCGATGATTCCGTAAAACTGATTGAAAAAAACCGCGGAATCAAAGTGGACATCCGTGATACCACACTATCCAAAGACGAAGCTAAGGCGAACGAATTTCTTTGTATCGGAAATACCATTGGCTGTTTTTATATCGAAAGTCCCGCCATGCGTGGCTTATTGCGCAGACTCAAATGTGACAATTATAAAACTTTGGTCGCTGCTTCCTCTATCATTCGCCCGGGTGTTGCCCAAAGTGGTATGATGAAGGAATACATTTTCAGGCATAATCATCCGGATCGCTTCGAATATTTTCATGAAGTGTTCAAAGAGCAGCTGGGCGAAACTTATGGCATTATGGTCTATCAGGAAGATGTGATCAAGATTGCATTGCATTTTGCGGGAGTTCCCCCATCAGATGGCGACATCCTGCGTCGGGCAATGAGTGGCAAGGGACGCTCCACCGCAGCCTTGCAAAAAGTGAAAGACAACTTTTTTGCCTGCTGTGCGCAAAAAGGGCATCCCTTGGCACTGAGCCAAGAAATCTATAGGCAGATAGAATCCTTCGCGGGTTACTCTTTTTGCAAGGCACACTCCGCTTCTTATGCGGTAGAAAGTTATCAAAGTTTGTATCTGAAAGTCTATTATCCCATTGAATTTATGGTTGCCGTCATCAACAATCAAGGCGGCTTTTATAGAACCGAAGTTTATGTACATGAAGCTAAGATGTCCGGTGCCGTGATTCATACGCCTTGTGTGAACAAAAGCGACTATGAAACCACGCTTTACGGTATTGACGTCTATCTGGGTTTAATACATCTCGAAGGGCTCGAAACCAAAACTGCACATCGTATCGTTTCAAATCGCGAGGCAAATGGCGAATACCAATCGCTCGAAGATTTCATCAATCGCATCCCGATAGGGATTGAAGGCATACAGTTATTGATTTTTATTGGGGCTTTTCATTTTACGGGTAAAACAAAGAATCAATTACTTGTTATCGCAAGATTGATATTGGTCAATTTTAAACCCGAAAACCGGAATTTAATGCTACTTCAGGAACCCGTTAAGGAATACCAACTTCCTATATTGGAACGCTCCCCTTTTGAAGATGCTTTCGACGAAATAGAACTGCTGAGTTTTCCGGTCTCCTGTTCGCCATTCGATTTGCTTCAAACCAAATACCGAGGTGATGTCTTGGCCAAAGATTTATTGCAATACCATAAAAAAACAGTCAAAATGCTCGCCTATCTTATTTCAAGAAAACATGTCCCTACCAAAATGGGCCCTATGTATTTCGGGACCTGGATTGATGCCGAAGGGCAATTTTTCGATACAGCACATTTTACCAACAGCCTGCAGCAATATCCCTTTCAGGGCGGTGGCTGTTATTTGTTATTGGGGACAGTCGAAGTCGATTACCACTTCCCTACTATTACCATCACCAAAATGGCTAAGATGCCTTTCATTCCAGACCCAAGGTACACCCACTCCAAAGACCGACAATACAAAGCTCATCAACAAATAAAAGAAGATGTGAGCATGACGCATAGGCAACCTTATCCTCAGGAGATTAATCTGCCAAGGTATAGAATGACTGTTAACTAACTTATGGTTAAAAATGCAACCATAACAATTAGAGTGTTTTTGCGCTTCATAATTTTTAAAAATTCAAAACAAATTTAAGCCATTTTAAACGAGGTTTTTTTGTTGCTTTCAAAATTTCATTACTTGAGTCAAATAATTCCCAACTTCCCTTCCTTAATCATCTATTATACTCATTGATAATTGTTTTTTAGTCGCCGTTACTTTGGTAAGCGTTATGGTTCCATCCTTTGGTCCTCCACCATAAGAGAAAAACAGAAATATTCTGATTTATCTCTTTTCTACTTGAGTCTAATTGGTTATTAATTAGACAGTTATTACACCAACATAACTAAGAAACATACAAGCGCTATCCAAAAGCGCATAGTCAGTATGAAAAAAATTTGATGTTGCTGACGACACTGGCTTAGTGAAAGAAGGCATTAAGAAGGTTTTATTTAATACCACTTCTACAATTTTAACACACTTTACTTAATAACTGCCTTCTTTGTTAAAGGTTGTTGTCGCCGTATCTATATCTCATTTCTTCTTTATACTTTAGATACTGAATTTTCTTATTTTTTTTTAATGACACAAAGTGCACGTAAAGAATTAATACTAATGATTGCGAAGATTTTAATTTTATAAAAAATATTTATTACTATCAAAAAGTATAGAACAGATGAAAAAAATTAGAATTAAAAAATTTAAAAGTTAAAGCTATTACAAAAAAACAATTAACTAATAAAGGCGGAGAAGTACAAAAAGCTGCTTTTTTATCTATTGGTTCAGACTATATTGTAAAAAACTCTTGTGAGAGAGCCTGTGGTCCTATAATAGCAGATAATATTCCTGTAACAAAACAAAAAAATAAGTTATAACTTAAGAATAGGGCTATCCTAAATGAGATAGCCTTTTGTTTTGTATAATTTTGTAACTAAAATTATCAATGTCATCAAAAATTAGTATAAGTTGGTGTTAACATAAATTAGTAATTTATCTTATACTAAAAAAACATATTCTAAATTATTTATTTTTTAAAGTAATATGAAAATATTTTTAATTATTCTGACTTCCTTTTTTTATAATCTTGTTTTTGGTCAAAATCAAATAGATGGAAAAGCGTTTATTATTAATGATAAAAATGACTACTCATTTTTAGAAAAGGTACTTAAAACCAAAAAAATAGTTTTATTAGGGGAACAATCACACGGAGATGGGGCAACATTTGATGAAAAGGTAGAAATTATAAAATATCTTCACGAAAAACAGGGATACAATACGATAGTTTTTGAGAGTGGTTTTTATGATCATTATAAAGCATTTAAAGAGTATTCTGAAAACAAATCAAAAATTTCGATCTTCAATGAAGCCATTTTTGGAATCTGGTCAGATACAAAAGCATTTCAGAATTTATTGGCATATATAGATGAAAGAGCTCAGCAAAATGATACTATTAGAATTTTAGGATTTGACTGTCAAGAAGGCTCAATATTTGAAAATCATTATATGGATGATCTGATAAAATTGTTTAAAAATCGAAAAATTACTCTGACGGAAAATACTTTAAAGAGCATAGAAAAATCTTTTATTTTTAGAGATCTAGAAAATATAGCGGCTAATAAAAAGGACTCACTTGAATTATATAAAAATTTTGATTTAGTTATTGATTCGTTTAACAAAATTGCAAATCTAAATTTTGATGAAAAAATAATGAAGCAAGTTTTTGAAAGTAAAGTTGCAGATGTATCATTTGAGGTTAAAGGATTACAAAAACAAAAAATTGCAGTTCAAAATCCTAGAGATGAACAGATGGCAAAGAATCTTATTTTTCTATCAGATCTTTATCCCGACGAAAAGATAGTTTGTTGGGGTGCATCATATCACTTTGCTAACAACATTAATGAAATAGTATATACTGATGAGACTGAAGGGTATTTTAAGGAGCATGCAAATGTTGAAATAAAAAATTCAGGATATACAGATTACAAGTTGGGCGATGGTTCTAAGTTACTTGAAGGTGCTATACCAATGGGCGAATTGTTAAAGAAACACTTCGGTAACCAAGTATATAGTATCGTTTTTTCATCTTATGAAGGACAATATGGTATTGTAGACAGCAAATTTTTTTCAATATTAAAGCCACCTATTAACAGTATAGAGAAGCAACTTTTTGATAAGGGAAGTGGGAAGTTTTTTTTTGAATTTGATAAAAATGATGTAAATCCTTATTATTGTTCAGCTTTAGGAAATATTCCCTTTAAGGCAAAATGGGGGTCAATATTTGATGGATTAGTATTTATTAAAAGATCTTATCAACCCGAAATAAGAAGTTACCCAGAATCAATCAATCAAAATGACGATGAAGAAGTTTTTATTATTAATGGAAGAATAAGGGACTCAAAAAATAAAAAAAAGATAGCGAACTCAGATATTTCTTTGATAAATGCTAATAGAAGTGTTATTGCAAATAAAGACGGAGCTTTTAGTTTTAATATTCAAAAAAACAATTACACCGATAGATTGATAATTGCTGCAATGGGATATGTTTCAGATACTATTAGTATTTCAAAGTTAATTAATATTAATAAAAAGAATTTAGAAATTAGATTAAAGCCACATAAGTTTGAAGGAGTCGTTTTAGATGAAATTATTATTAATTCTAGCAGTAAAGTATTGACGGCTGAAGAAATTATTGCAAAAGCTAGAGATAATATTAAGATTAATTATTTTCAAAATCCGTACAATCAAAAATTCTATTATAGGACTCAAGTTATTGAAAAGAATAAAATCACATCAAATATAGAAGCTGTTATAAAGACATATAATTCTTATGGAATGAAAGGAATTAATATTCCTGATAAAGAAATGTATGGAGAAATAGAGCAAACAAGGAAACTTGTTGAAGACTCCACTAATAACAGATATGGTAGAATAGATAATTTCGCTTATATTTTTGATAGAGATATAATAATGAGTAAGTCCAATGTACTGTATAGATCAGCATCTTATAATTTAAAAAAAGAAAGAATAATCAGTTATAACGATAGAAAAGTCTATAAAATAAGCTTTATAAATAATTCTCCAGGAACATATTCAACGGGATATGGGTATCCCGCACCAAAGAAATCATCCGGAATAGTATATATAGATACGAAAACTTATGCCGTATTGAAATATGAACATTGTGTCGTAAGGGAACCATTTGAATTGAAAAACAAATCTGACAGAATGGCTCAAATGATGCACAAAATCATTTTTACATACAAAATATTTGAAGGTAAGTATTTTATAAATTATTGCAATGTTATTGATAAAACTACTATTTTTTCAAAAAACGATAATCTAGTTTTAAGTGAAAAATTTTTAGTAAATAATGTAATGTCGCTTGAAATTAATTCAAGTAATTTAGATAAAATTGAAAGACCACTTGCAAAAATTAATCAAATGACTAGCCTCAAAGAAGATACTGAATTTTGGAATAAAAATAATTTCATACTTCAAGATGATAAAGTAATATTCGACTTGTGTGATTAATTTAAACTATTAGCTTTCTTAAAAAACGAATAATATTAGAACCAATTCAGTTGTACCTGTATCAAAATTTAAAGTGTCTTTTTCATTAAAAATAGCTTTTTGGATATGCAAATAAAACCTGCAGTATAAGTTAAGCTACATTTTTGTAATTAATTTGATTGTTAAATTCTTCAATAGTTGCATAATTCAAAGCAGAATGTCTTCTTTTTCTATTGGCATTGTAGAAAACAAAATACAGCCTACAAGTAAGTAAACAAAAAGAGAAACAAGACCCGTAAGTATAAGATTTAGCCAATTTCCCGTAACTCTTCTACTCTCATAAATAATACCAATAAGAAAAGCAAACAACTTTGCCTGCACTAATTTTTGTGTATAAATAATACTGCTAATTAGTACTAGTCCAAATAATTATAGAATATCGATTTATAAATAAAAAATCTTTAATTTTTCCACGTACAGAATTATACTTTATTGAATTTAAAACGCACTTTAAAATACGATTTACGGTTTATTACCCAAAAAAAAGGCCCAAAACCATAGCTATCAAAAACAATATTCCGCCAATAGTTTTAGTGACTGAAGCAAAAAGTTTGTAATTATTTTCATTATTTCTTTTATCATAATGGTCAAACACAACTGACATCATATTTGCAATTGCAAATAAAAAAGAGGCATATAAAATCCACGCGAGTATGCCATTATAATGCGATCCTTGTCCAGCTCTTTTACCTGGTATAAAAATATCATCTACCATTACACCTATAGTCCCGTAAAGAAGGACAAACATTGACAAAAGAATACTTGCAATCCTTTCCTCTAAAGGAATACGATTAGGATTATACCCTGTTGTTTTATTTGTATTTTCTATTTTATTATCCATAGTTGACATTTCTCAGTATGATTGTTGTTTCACTAAAAACCTTTTTTGCTAAAAGGTCTAATTAAAATTGCTAGTTTCTTATTAGCGGAGCAATCAGGTATAACGTCAGTCTGTGAAAAAACCTCTGTTGATTTCTTTCAAAAATAACTAAATTATTTTAACAAAAGGAAGAAAAGTAGTATATTTAACAATGCAACATATCAGTGGAATTTCCCGCCATCAACTAAGTTTATCTAGTTTAGAAGATACTATTTTACCCGAAAACCCCGTTCGATTTATCGATGCTTTTGCAGAAACTATAGCATTGGAGTCTTTGGTTTTTTCAACTCAAACCATAAAAGCCGAAGCACGCCCGAGCTCTGATAGCAAAGTATTTCTTAAAATCTATTTATACGGTTTTTTAAACGGACTTCGAAGCTCTAGAAAGCTAGAAAATGAAATCAAGCGTAGCGGATTCACGAATGCAAAAAACAAATAAATATTTCATGAGTAATGCATACGTAATATAGATTACCTGCAAGAGGGTAAGCAAATCCGTAACATAATTGATAAAAGGAGGCTAACTTTTTAGTCCAAAGCCTTCGGCGGACAAAAAGTTGTTTCCATCTTTTCCAACAAGCCGTTGCAGCGGAATTCTATACTCGAAAATTAACCGACATATAACCCTCTAAAAGTTGTGAATAACTTTATGATGCTTTACATAGGAACGGCTGTTATGGGAAGTGCTTATATAATAATTTCTATTTCATCTTCGTTAAACCATTCTAACTTTAACATATTAGTTTTTAGTTGCTGCGCACTATCAGTGTAAGCAACAACAGCCAAACTCTCTTTTGCTCTACTACATCCAACATAAAAAAGTCGAGCAGTACGATCTATTCCCGTTTCTTTACCTTCTGAAATATTTTCATTGTCACCTTTCGTTAAATCTTTTAAACCGAAGAGTTTGTCATAACTAAACATAAATCCTCTGGACTCATCATCATCAATGACAACCATAACTCTCTCAAACTCTAATCCCTTAACTCCTTGGTGAGTTCCGAAATTAGAACTCTCAGAAATGTAATCATTGTATCTTAATATTTCATTGAAATTTGAAAGTAGAGCTTGATCCCAAGCAGAAAGAATTTCATCGTCATCTTCTTGTTCTTCTTCATCACCTACACTTTTTGTCCTTTCGATAGAAAGTTTTAAATCACTTGGAATAAAAAATAATTTTGACTCATTAACTTGTAATAGCAATTCTAATAAGGTTGGCTGCTTTTCAGCTTCCCACAGCTTTAATAAATTATCAACATTTATTTTAGCTTGATTTAAGATTTCTTTTTTGTCAACTTCTTCATTAATATATTTTCTATCAAATAGCGGCGAATTTCTTTTTACAATATTTGCAATTTGGAATTTATTACCTGTTTTATGTGCATTGTATAATGGTAATATTATTTTCGTAAAAAAATTAACAGAAGATAATGTTCCATCTAGTAATCCTTGTTTTAATTTATCAACTTCATATATAGGGTTAAAAAAAGTATTAAAACCCATTCTAACTGCAGCCATGTGATGTTCTAAAGTTAGAGTTTTGACAGACTTATCATCGTTCCAATTTTTATCAGTTGTAAGTTCAGACATTTTACTCTTTATCTCATCTTCAACAGTTAATTTGTCCGATGTTCTAGCAACTATGAATAATCTAATCATCCCACCCGATTTTTCTACACGAGCTAATTGTTGTTGACTATCGATATCTTTTCTAATTTTATTGTTTAGTTCAATAATTCTAGATTTAGACCGATGATTTATCTGTTTTACTGGTTTTAACCAATCTTCAGGTAATTCTTCTCCAAGTTTTTCTTTACCATCACTATAAATGCGCTGCATCGTATCACCGAACAGACCTAATGAAAATATTTCTTTAAATTCAGATTGAAGCCCGAATAAAGATTCAATTAAATCTTTTTTTGTGTCTTGACTTTCATCAATTAAAATAATTGGAAACTTATTAATCAAAATTTGTTTGAATAAATCTTTTGAAGTAAGAAAAAAACAAGTAATAGATATGACTTCTGAATGATTTAATGATGCTTTGGTATAATTATCTCCATTTGGATTGTAAACAAACTTATTTATTAACGGTAGAACAATTAATCTTTTCTTTTTAGATTCTAACTTTTTTCGATTAGAAATTGCAGTTTTATTATTTGCGTCTCTAGCTCTTGAGAGTTTATCTTCAAGATCAACTATTGATAGTTTAGTATCTATCTCGACCCATTTTTTTATATCTGCAGTGTAATTTTTAATAAGCTCCCAACAAAAACTATGTATTGTACTTACTGCACAAATTGAATCATAAGATAATCTGTGATTGATTTCATCTGCAGCAGCATTTGTGTAAGTTATTATAGCAATTTTTCTATTACGAAGCTTGTAATCAATGCCATATCTTTCCTTGAATGAAGTTAATACATTTACTAATGTTCTAGTTTTTCCAGAGCCAGCACCTGCAAAAAGGAAAAAGCTTTTTGGTGATTTTGGATTTAAGCAGTTGAAGACATCATCATCAACTTGTTTGTCAATATCATTATTTTCTGCTATCATTGTACTGGTATTTCAGATTTAGAAATATTTTTTATTGGTTTTAAAATCTTTTCTAACCAGTCTAAACCTTCTTTGATATAAGTTGGTACTTTTAGATCTTCTGGTGCTTCAAAATATAATACATCAAGTGCAAATTCAGCCTTTTTTACACCATTCTTATTTATTGCATCATAAGCTTTTTTACTAGCAATATTTTTATCTTCTTCATTAGCAACATCAACCATTTTTTTTAATAAACCAGATGTTGCTTTGATTTCTTTAAATTTATCTATGTTCTCTAAAACTAGTGCATCTTCAAATGTGTAGGGGTATACCCTTGTTCCACCTAAATTTATCTCACTTTGATAAGCAACCCTGATGGGATATTCTGTTAATAATTTATCATCAAATTTCAGATTTATCAGTTCATCAACTTTTAACAAACTTGGATTCCATGTTTTTAAAGTGTCATTATTGGTTATTTGTTCAACTCCTAATTTTGGTTGGCATTTTAAGTACCTACTTTCAGGTGGAGTTTTTGAATTGTCAGTATGTTTTTCTTGAGAATCTAAATCGGTAATAATTAAAGTTGCTAAACCCAGTTTTTCTATAAGTGGTTTTAATCTATGTGCATGACTTCCCCCTATTTCTAAAATTGTTATATAACAACTATCAAGAACATCATGATGATTCTTAATAAAGTGCGGTATTAACATTCTTTCAGCAGGACCTTCAACTAATATAGCTGCATCTGCAAAGAATAAATCATTATGAGTTGTATTCAAATATCTTATTACAAATTTTTCAGTTTCTTTTTCTTCAGGTATAGTAGAATTAAAAACTGACTTTATGCTTAATACTTCAGAAGTAGGTGGCTTAGATACTATATTTCTTTTAAAATATCTTAAGCTTTCAAATTTTTGATGTGCTATGTAACTTGAGTGAGTGCTAATTACTAATTGCGTTGTAAAATCAGTATTTTCATTCAAATTATCATGAGCTCTTAAAATATCATAAGCTTTCTTTATGAATACTTGTTGAACTTGTGCGTGCAAATGAGCTTCTGGTTCTTCAATTAGGACTAAATGTATTGGTTCAATATTTTCATCATCTAATAAATTTTTTCCCTTTTTCATCCATTCATCACGAAATCCAATTAACTTAAACACCATTGAAATCAGATTTTGGTAACCTAAACCATTGTATTTTTCTGGTAATGACAGACCTTCTTCTAAATTGTATCTGACAGCAGAATCATGATTTAAGCCATCGGTAGCTTTAATGAGTGATGTTATTGTTATTTCTGGATTACCAAATCCAGGGTAATTCAAGATGCTAAGCTCTTTGAGCGGGGCTTCAAAACTTGAATTCAAATTTTTATCAAAAGTACTTTGTGCTTGATTCAACTTTTCTAATGCCTCTAAATCTTTTTCATTGGGTTCTATTGAAGGATTTAAATGTTTGTCATAATAAGAGCGTAGTTGTGAAGACAATGATTTATTACCACTGGATTCAGGATTATCTGAATTGGCATCACTAAATCCACGTTGCGCATTAATTGTGTGAATTTTTATTAAACCATTTAAAGGATTGCCCTCAATTTCCATATTTAAGTCGGAAAGTTCTTGGTCTACTTCGTTTAGCGCAGGATCTAATAAAAATGATTTGACCTCAAATAATGTAGGTAATTTTTTATCACAAAATTGCGAGAAGTTTTTAGGCCAAAGTTCTACATCTTCTCCTTCTCTTGCATTTAAAGCTATGACCTTTTTTCTCGAGATTATGTATTGTTCTATAAGATCTTCTAAATTTTTAGGTCTTAAGATAAGTCTTAAACCAAGCAAGCCGCCTTTCCAGTCTAGTGTTGGTATAATGTGGCTAATATATCTTAATTCAGAAAAATCAACATTAAACCACAAATCTAGTGAAGGCAAAAAAGGTTCAAGCAATTTGATGCTCTTATCAGCATCATCTACATTTTCTTTTTCAACCCAAACTTCTGCTATTGTATTTAAATCCTTCCAATTGGTAATTGTAAAGTCTTGTATTTTAAAATTTGGTTTGTCGAGAAAAGCAATGAGTGCATCCATAGCAGTGGTTTTTCCGCTATTGTTTGCACCTACAAATATTGTTTCTTTATCAGAAAATTCAATTTTACAGCTTTTAAGTTTTCTAAAGTTCTTTATTCTTACAAAGTCAATTTTCATGTTTTAAAATTATAGATTGGTTTGGTGTTGGCGGTTAGCGGTTAGCGGTTGGCGGTAGTTTTTATTCTGCAATTTTTTTTAGTAATTTCGCTGTTTTAGGTTCAATATTTCCTTTATATTTTAAATTAGATGCTTTTTTATTAGTCAGCATTTGGTAAAAAATACAAGCGTTTAAAAAAGCACCATACTTATTCGGATGGTTATCATCTTCATAAATTTCAATTTCGGGATGTTTTGTCAAAATTTCGTAGAATTTAGTTCCATTATCCGATTTCTGCAATCCATTTTTTTTAGCAACCAAATCATAAGATTCATTAATCAGTTCAATCTCTTGCTCTAAATTCTCTATCGTTGGCGAACAACACTTGCCCTTTTCAATTGATTTGTCTATAGCTCTTGATGGATAGCAATATTGTTTGGGATATTCTTCTTTGGAAGGCCAAGTATTAAACAATATGAATTCACAATTTGGATTGTTCACTAAATCTTTAAAATCCAAAACGGCTTTATTTACTTTTAAATCACGATTTTCACCAATCAAGACGCTCACAGTTCCAGTTTGCAGAATAATGACGTCCCAATTTTTTCCAGCTATTTTTATTTCAGTTTCTGTGGTTTCTCCATCCTCCTTTTTTCTTGTGCTAATTCCATTCTCTGTCCGAGATTCGATTATGTTGTCCAAATGATCAGATAATGAAAATCCAGGAAACGTGCTTTGTTCAATTTTTATATTTGGATCTGTTTCATTCAGCATTTCTTGGACTGTTTGTGGCATATCGTAGAAATATGTGAAGCTGTTGCCAATAAATAGCACATTTATCTTTTTCGCTGTATCCTTTTGTTGCGAATTACAGCTAATGCTTAGTAGTGTTATTAAAATTAACAGAATGTTTTTCATAAATGACGATCTTTCTCAAATTACTGCCAACGTCAGTCTGTGAAAAAACCTGCGTTGATTTCTTTCAAAAATAGTTAAATTATTTTAACAAAAGGAAGAAAAGTATTATATTTAGTAATGCAACATATCAGAGGAATTTCCCGCCATCAACTAAGTTTATCTAGTTTAGAAGATACTATTTTACCAGAAAACCCCGTTCGATTCATCGATGCTTTAGCCGAGACTATAGTATTGGAGTCTTTGGGTTTTTCGATTCAAACCATAAAAGATGAAGGTCGCCCGAGCTTTGATAGCAAAGTGCTTCTCAAAATCTATTTATACGGTTATTTAAACGGACTTCGAAACCCTAGAAAGCTAGAAAATGAAATCAAGCGTAGCGGATTCACGAATGCAAAAAAACAAATAAATATTTCATGAGTAATGTATTCGTAATATAGAAGTACAAGTAAGAGAGCAAGCAAAGCCGCAGCATAATTGACAAAAAGTTGTTTCCGACTTTTCCAACAAGCCGTTGCAGCGGAATTCTATACTCGAAAAAGAACCGACATATAACCCTCTAAAAGTTGTGAATAACTTAACAATGCTTTACATAGGAACGGCTGTTATGTGCAGTGTGAAATTAATCTTCTTCTGGAAGTTGATCCATAACATTGATTTTAAATATTGAATATAAAGCAGGATGAACATAAAATTTGCAGTTATTTGAGATGTCTGACTTTTCAATTATTACTTCTTTAGTGTAATAAAAAGCAGTTGGATAATCTGGACTCTTTTTTACACCTAAAATTCCTATCCTGTATAGAATAAACATTAGTTTTTTTTGAAATGCGATAAAGTTAATGGTATCATTTTTCCAATCTTTAACCGCAAAAAGAAGTTCTCCTTTCAAAACGTTAGTCTCTAAATCTTCAACATAAAGTTCTGTGAATGCATTTTCAGAAACAGATCTCAACTTAAATCCGTTGTGAATACCTTTTAAAAAGCCACAAACATTCGATATTTTACCATAATTTTCAAACCATTCATCTTCCAAGGCTTGAAACCTTTCGATTGAGTATTCTGGTTCTGCTTTCGAAATTATATCACTAGAAAATGAAGTTTTGTTATTTGCATTTGCAATTATGTGATTCATAAACGAAATAACATCTCTAGGACGATAAAAAGTTCTTTCTAAAACATAATCGAGCCCTTTTTTATTACCTCTACGGATTTGATTAAATGCATCATTTATTCCTAATTCATTTTCAGATAGTATTAGTAGTCGTTTATTAATCAATTCAGCAAGTTCTTCAGAAGACCATTCTAATTTTGAATATAATGGTTTAAGTTTTTCTCGTTGACTTCCCTTATGTTGGTGTTTGGCAAACACAATTTCGTTTAAATTTTCTCTTAAAGAAATGACAATTTTAATTCCTTGAAGTTGCCTAAATTCTTTAATTACATCCACCATTGCCCCAATCAATTCTAATCTAAGTGAATCTTCGATCCATTCAGTATCCAAATCGTCAATAACAATATAATATTTACGTTGATGATCAATAAATAAATCATCCTTCATAATATCCATTATATCTAAAAGCTCTAGTACTTGAGAATTGGAAATAATTGATTCAGCCTTATGTTTCGCCTCATAGATAAAATTTTCATTTCGAAACTTTTCATCAGCAAATCCAAATTTGATTGCGTCTGCATCAATGTTGAGAGAAGCAATAAATTTTTCTTGAATATTTTTTTCAAAACTTTTTACTAGTAATTCAGTCTGTTGCCAAAAATCATTGGACCAAGTTTCCATATATTTTATAGCTTTTTCTTTTCTGGGATTCAATTTTTTCCCATTTACAATACTTGACT
Source organism: Flavobacterium sp. W1B (assembly GCF_047344965.1). Taxonomy (NCBI): domain Bacteria; kingdom Pseudomonadati; phylum Bacteroidota; class Flavobacteriia; order Flavobacteriales; family Flavobacteriaceae; genus Flavobacterium; species Flavobacterium sp. W1B. The sequence goes on along the minus strand of NZ_CP178845.1, from coordinate 2,306,388 downwards.
TTAATCGTTCAAAAAATGATTGTTTTTTGAATGCAGAAGTTTCATCAAAATACATTTTTAAAAGCTCAACTATAAAAACATGTTTCCAAAGAACTTTATAAAACAAATTTAAATTTACTCCAATAGAATCAAAATATCTTAATATCGTTGAATTACTTAAAAACCGTAACGACATAGATTCTGGATCTATTCGCCTTACATTCTCACATTTATCATCCAAATATTTGATTATTGCACTTTTTCCACTTCCTGTGCGCCCCAGAAGAATTGATTTTTGATTTTTTGTCTCAAGAATTTCTTCTAAATTATCTATTGAAATGAAAGCTGAAAGTAGTAATTCGTCTGTTTCGGCGTCAGGCGAACCAATCAACTGACTTTTCTTGATTTTGTATTTTGACATTCTTAAATAATTTTAGTAAAACAATTTGAGAATTTTAAACGAAGAATATTTACTCAAGAGCGTCAAGTTATTAGATAAGTTGTTAACACATTGCACATAACGTCTTGGCGCTACAAGATGATTGTGGTTAAGGATGCGAGTTTTTTCCATTAAACACTAATTTTCCAAATACAAAACTATCTTCAAATTTAGCCAAATGCCCAAGTATTTTGTAACGGCTGTTGTGCGATCGTTTATTTATTTACATTCAATTTTCCCTTTAAAATAGTATTCAGTTTCTTTTCTGAACCTCCAAAATTCACTCGGGATATTTGTTTCTCTAATTTTCAATAAATAAGATACAATGATTTGTTTTGAATTTTGTTCAAATGGATTTTTGTTAATATTAATTTTAGCCTCAATTACTTCATATTCTGTTTTTGAGCCATCTTCAACATCGTCGGTATAAGAATATTTAACAGTGTCAATTTTTAAGTTTTTCTTAATTTCAATTTCAACTTCAGTTGATTCATAACCATCATTTTTGGAGTTTAATATTTTTAGATTTTCATTATTTAATTCAATTTTCGAATATCCATTATCAAAATTTTCAACACTGTCTTTACAAACGAATAAGTTTTCAAATTCAGAATATTGAGTAAACATTTCATCGCTAATTTTGGCTTTTTCAAAATCCTTTTTCTCTTGTTTTGAAATTCCGTTACAATTCAAAAAAAGAATCGAAATCATTAAGTAAAATTCTTTTTTCATCAGTTTTTCGGTTAAATGTCGCACAACGTTCTGGCGCTTGGCAAGGTTGGGAATTAAAGATGCGAGTTTTTTCCATTATGCACAAATTTTCCAAGTACAAAACCATCTTTAAATTCAGCCAAATGCCCAAATATCTTGTAGCGGCTGTTATGTGCCGTTTATTTTACTACTGACTTATTTCCCATAATTTTGTATCCTTATTATAAAACATTTTTTTTCTGTAAGTATCTAATAAAATAAAGGCTGAATCAATTTTTTTCGATTCAATATTTATGTAATGAGTTGTATCCTTTTTTTTAATTTTTATTGACTTCCAAAATCTAATGTCATAATAATTTTCAGCTAATTTAACTTTATTATTTTGTGTAGATAATTTTGATTCCAAAGCACTTATTTTTGAATCATTTTTTTCGTTAGTTAATCTTAAACTATCAATTTCTTTTAATAAATCATTATAACTTATGACTTTGTTGTTTCTTGTTCTATAATCATATGTTGTTGTGTAAGTTGAATCAGGAAGCAATACACGTCTAACTCCCAATATTTGATTTGCTATTGTATCTGTTTTAATGTCTTCTATTTCGGTATTTAAATGATTTATTTTATCATTAAACACAAAAGACAATATTAGTAAAATAAGTAAAATAACACATACAGTGAATAGGCTGAAAACGAGATTTTTTGCTCCTTTAAAAAATTTAATTATTTCGTCAAATTTTTTAGCAGTTTCATTTAAAACTTCTGCTCTATTTTCTGTTTCTTCATTTTTTAGTAATTCAAGATTTTTCTTAACGATTTGAAAATCATTTTGAATTGGCTCACTTTTTTTCGTTTTTTTCATAGCTAGTGAGTTTTAAATTTAGGTCTTTATTTTCAATTTGTATTAATTGTAATTGTGTTTGAATAGCTTGAATTTCTATGAAATTTTTTTTCTGTATTTCAAGAATTTCGATATTTCTTATGTTATTGTTGTAATAAATTCCTACACCAAATCCCATAGCAAATAAGGAGACAATTGCAGTAATTGTTCCTGTACTAGTTCCCAAATTCTTGACTAGTTTTTCAATCGCGATATTTACGTAATTATGTGTTATAAGTGTGGTTTTTTTACGGTTTTGAGGTTAAATGGCACATAACGTTCTGGCGCTTGGCGAGGTTGGGGAATAAAGATGCGAGATTTTTCGGTTAAACACAAATTTTCCAGCTACAAAACCAACTTCAAATTAAGCCTAAAACCCCAATCTCTCCAAACGGCTGTTACCTGCAGTTTTTATCTTCGAAGACGTTTATCAATCAGTGCTAAATATTTCATCCCTGATTGATCGAAAATATTTTCGGCTCGCTCAATTTTCAGGGCTGAATGAGTTGCATTTGCTAAACTTGGAAGAGCGCTTGCAACTCCTACTAATGTGTTTTCAGAGGCTGTAAATCCTATTGCACCACTTAAAAGACCACAAACAGTTCCAAATAAAATATTTCCAAATTGGCTCTCGTTCATTTTTGCGGTAAGTTCTTCTTTTCGAATATTTAATTCATTTAGGATTTCTCCAAATTGCGCAGAATCCTGTTTGACATTTTTGTCAAGAGTAATTATTTCAATTCTATTTTTGAACGCATTAAGCAAATCTCCATGTTTATCTTTAAATCGTCTCAGCCTGTTTAAATCTATATTTTCAGGAAATGGGATTAGTTCTTTTAGAATTGTATTCCTTTTATTAATTGACTCAGTTCGTTGCGTCAAGTATGCAGTTATTCCAATCTGGTCTGTCGTTGGCAACATTTCCAAGTCAGCACTTAATTGACCTGCTAAAGATTTCATTAATAAATTAGCTACTGTTTTCTCAACTTTGAACCAATTCCCATATTGATGCTCTGCCAAACCGAGTTGCTGAAGTGAATAAAAAATTTCACTCTCGAATTTCTCTCCATGTATGTTAATTCCTGAAAATTTTTGATTGTTAAGCATCGCTTGATTGACTCTTGCGCTTTGCGATCTTTTCTTTAGACGTTTCTCATGTTTTAAAACATAATTCCTAAAGTTCGCTGAAAATTCAAAAGGATTTTTCAGTGAAATCATAGGGTCTATTGGATTTACCAATCCCGCTTGAACTAACTCAAGCATAAACGGGTCGAATTGATTTTCTGGGTTATTAATGTATTCTCTTGGCACTATTGATCCAACTGTGTCGTAGTAAAGTAAACTTCTTAAAGTCCAATCTGTTCTGGGCAGATTTATATATGGATAATAAAGGATGTCATTCATAGTAGTTAGGTTCTTGAGTCTACGTTAAAATTGCAGGTAACTAGTAAATAACATCAAATATATACATCTTTTCACGACTTTTGTAGTCAATAAATCGGTTTTTTCTTATTATTTTTAACAACTAGAAAGCATTAGAAGTAAACTCAATATTTTTATTTAATAAACAAAAATGACTGCTCCCTGTATATCTCATTTCTTTCTATTCTTCCAGCTATCATTAAGATGCTTGTTTTTCATATGCTCATAAAACTTTTCTCTCAGGTAAAGACCTAGAAGCCAAACTACAATTACCCCTATTATTTCATACCATTCCATAGTTACTATAAATTTGATTAAGTGTCAAACCCATATTTTTATGGAGTTAGATGCAAATAGTATAGTACGTAATTCCGGAATTGAATACCATAATAAAGTGTTTTTCATAAAAATGCCCCCAATAAGTGTCTAACTTTTTGGGGGCAGTCTTTAGGCATCTTTTTAATTAACTATCTAAATAAATCTTTAATATCTACTTTCAATACTTTAGCAATTTTTAGCAATGTTTTTATAGTTGGATTTGTTTGACCTTTTTCAATTCTACGTATTTGATTTTCTGATAAATCCACCTCCAAAGCTAATTTATCTTGAGAAAAGGCTGTAGACTCTTCTCTAATTTTTCTAATAGTCAAACCAAGTTTAACAATTACTTTATTTTGTTCTTCATTTTCCACATCATAAAATTCTATCATTATTATAAAATAAAAGCACACATATATGTTTGGTTAAATATTTTTGTTATATTTGTATTTGAATTAATATATTTGCGTTTCTTCAAATACAACATTGAAGCATTCGCTTTGAATTTCGTCTTAGAAAACTGGTAATTTTAAAAGGAACGAAATGATAAGTACGATGCTCACGTCCCATGGCGTGGGCTCACTTATTGTTCCCCGGTATACCAGTACCTCTAAGGCAGTAAGCTGAGTTCCATGCCATTTTTTATGGCCAATATTTTGGCATTACTCAACTTCATTCTTAGCGCCTCTTCATCGTTTTCATAGTCTCGCAGTAAACTAACCGCTAAAACAACCACGCCTATGAACAAAATAAAGCTACCTCCTTAAAAAACCAACGCCGTAGCGTTAACCGTGGTTACTGTCACTAAACCACAACAATCTCAGTCTGGAAAACGGCCTTTTCTAAACTGGTGTGCAAGACCTATGCCAATTTTAAACCGATAACCGCCTTCTCGATACTATTTTATAAAAATGCTATCACTATTTTATAAAATCACTCGAAGTGACGGAAATCCACCATAAACTCATAACTAAATAACTGCCTATGATGAAATAAACTTGTACTACTGCTAAAAAACACCTGCACCGCCAAGATTCTTTGAGCAAAAGATCACATAATTTAATTTGAATTTAGTATTACAGGTGCAGGATGTTTTATTAGTGAATAGTGTCCTTCGACAAGCTCAGGATGATAGTGAGTGGTGAGAAGTGAATAGCATTGAAGAAAGAAGAAAGATTCAAGAGTAAAGAAGGCAGTGGTCAGAGTTCAGAAGGCAGTGATCAGACAACAGACATCCCATAACAGACATCCCATAACAGAATACTTAATAACCTACAAAAATTGTGAAGATGAAATATTACAGACAAATACAAGCCTTATTAATACTAGCATTTATAACTCTTATATGCCTTTGGATTTATGATTGCGGAAGTTTTTAAAGAACTAAAAACAGCGCATTAATTAAAATTTATTATTACGGGTGTAGCATATTTAGTAGCAATAACAACTCATAACAGAAAACCCACAACAGACAACAGAATAGCCTATGACAGAATAAAAATCAAAAAAACGAAGTGCCTCGGTACCTCAACACAAAAAAAGACTCTCTACTCCTGTCGTCAAACTAAATAGAGAGCCAAAATCCAATAAAACTAACGTTTCATTAAACTAAACCAATATTATGAAAAATATTTCATTAATCAAGGTGATAAGGACAATGGTGTATTCCCTTATTTTAGGGTTGCACTTATTCTTAAACCCTGTCCTAGCCCACAGCGGCATAGGTATTTCAAAATTTAAACTACAAACCCACCAAGTTAGCGGAACGGTTTCAGATACTAATGGCGCATTACCAGGAGTAACTATCACCATAAAAAGAACGAATACCGCCGTTATTACTGATTTTGATGGAAAATATCTAATAAACGCTTCTGCTACAGATACGCTGGTCTTTTCCTTTATGGGTTACAAGACTAATTATGTAGCAATAAAGGGCCGTAAAATTATTAATGTTCTACTACAAGAAGATGCCACTGCGCTTCAAGAAGTCAAAATCAATGCTGGTTATTATTCGGTAAAGGAGAGTGAACGCACGGGAAGTATTGCCAGAATCACGGCAAAAGATATTGAAACGCAACCAGTCAACAACCCTCTCGCCGCTATTCAAGGGCAAATGTCTGGAGTAAACATAACCCAAGCCACAGGCACACCTGGCAGTTCATTCAGCATACAAATCCGTGGTACCAATTCCATCCGTGCCGAGGGTAACGATCCTTTATATATTGTTGATGGCGTACCCTATCCTTCCCAATCATTAGGTGTTGCTGATTTTACCAATAGCATCATGCCTGGCTTGGTTACACCACTCAACAGCATCAACCCTGCCGATATCGAAAGTATTGAGGTATTAAAGGATGCCGACGCTACGGCAATCTATGGGGCCCGTGCTGCTAACGGTGTCGTACTAATTACTACCAAGAAAGGCAAGGCAGGCACTACCCGCTTTAGCTTCCAGGCGTACACCACTACCGGTGAGGTCACTCGTAAGGTCAATCTGCTCAACACAGAGCAATACCTGTCCATGCGTCAGGAAGCGTTCGCCAATGACGGCATCCAAACATACCCTGCAACTGCATACGACATCAACGGTACCTGGAATCGGTCAAGATATACAAACTGGCAAAAGAAACTTATAGGTGGTACCGCCTTCATTAACAACATGCAGGCATCGGTATCAGGCGGCTCAGCTAATACCCAGTTTCTGGTAAGTACTACTTACCGCCACGAAACCACCGTATCACCTGGTGATGCACACTACAAAAAAGGAGTTATACACAGTACTTTTAGCCATCGTTCTGAAAACGAACGTTTCAAAATATCTTTATCTACAGATTATACTACCGACAACAACAAACTACCTGGCATCGACCTCACTCGTTATGCCTATACACTTCCGCCCAATGCCCCAGCCCTCAATGACAATGAAGGAAACCTCAACTGGGAAAACGGTACATTCGATAATCCACTAGGATTCCTAAAAGCGATGTATAGCAACAGGTCACAAAATCTAATCTCCAATGCACTATTATCTTACAAGCTTTTCTCTCAATTGGAATTCAAAACAAGCTTAGGTTACAACAGTACTAATTTCTCAGAAATTAGAACAAAACCCAGCACAATGTACAATCCTTTTGATGGCTACGATAGTACCGACTCCCATAGCTTTAATAACAAAGGCTCCAGAAATTCATGGATCATAGAACCGCAGTTGGATTGGAAAAAAAAATTCAATCGAATAAACATAAACATACTGGCGGGAACAACATTCCAAAACCAGCAACAGCAAACCTTGGCCTTACGTGGCATAGGATTTGCAAGCAATGACCTCATCAATAGCATTGCTGCCGCCACCACCATTATCGTACTCAATGATGCTATTACTGACTACCGATACAATGCAGTGTTTGGACGTATCAATGGTATCTGGGACGAAAAGTATATTCTAAACCTCACAGGCCGTCACGACGGCTCCAGCAGGTTTGGCCCAGGAAAACGTTTTGCAAATTTTGGTGCCATTGGTCTCGCATGGATCTTTTCAAAGGAAACCTTGATAAAAAAGATTGAAAACACACTTAGCTTTGGCAAGCTTCGGGTTAGCTACGGCATTACAGGTAATGACCAGATTGGCGACTACCAATTCCTCGACACCTATACCACAACCGCCAATCTCTATGATGGCATTGCAGGCATTCAGCCATCAAGACTCTTCAATGCCAACTTTGGTTGGGAAACCAATAAAAAACTAGAAGTGGCATTCGAACTGGGCTTCTTCAAGGACAAGATATTCTTAACTGCAGCGTGGTTCAAAAATAGCTCATCCAACCAATTGGTCGGAGTTCCACTACCCGGCATGACAGGCTTCCCTACCTATCAGGCCAATTTAGATGCTACAGTAGAGAATACTGGTTTTGAACTAGACTTTAGGTCAACGAATTTCCAATCTAAAAATTTCAACTGGACCACATCACTAAACCTTAGCATACCAAAAAATAGGCTGCTCTCTTATCCTGACCTCGAGGCATCACCTTATGCCAACACTTTTGTGATTGGTCAATCTTTAAACATCCGCAAACTGTATCATTATACCGGAATTGACCCAAATACCGGAAATTATACGTTTAAAGATTATAACGGTGACGGACTGATAACCAACACCGAAGATAGAAAAGCTTTCCTTGATAGCAGTCCGGAATTTTTCGGTGGCCTATCTAACCAATTATCCTATAAAAACTGCTCATTAGATTTTTCGTTCCAGTTTGTAAAGCAAAAGGGTAACACGATTCTCTCTGCCTTTCCTATTACCGGATCCATGGCCAACCAAGCTATCGAAGTGCTAAACCACTGGCCACAAGACGGCACCACAGCCACAGTTCAGCAGTATACAAGCGGTGCCAATGCACCAGCAACGGCAGCCTTCTACAACTATATAAGCAGTGATGCCATAATTACAGATGCGTCCTTCATCAGGCTTAAAAACATCAGCCTAGCATACACCATCCCAAGCGTTGGATTACAAGGATCTACAATCAGAATATACCTCCAAGGACAAAACCTTTTAACATTCACAAAATACAAGGGACCCGATCCCGAAAACAGAAGTTTCAGTTATCTCCCACCATTGCGACAACTGACCTTGGGCTTACAGTTAACCTTTTAAAAAATCATACCAATGAAAACATACATCCATACAATAGCACATGTCCTTCTTGCTTTCACTGTAATACTTCTTTGCTCTTGTGAAAGCTTTACCGAGATCGATATGCCACAAAACCAATTGACAAGCGAGTCTGTATTCAACGATCTGAGCACAGCCAATGCAGCTCTTTCAGACATCTATTCTAGAATCAGGGACGAAGGTGTGTCCTCAGGTAGCCTTACCAGCCTTACTCCACTATTGGCTAACTATGCCGATGATCTCACTTTCTATGGTACCAATGTCAACATACAAGCTTACAACAACCACACAATAAACCCTTCCACCCCCTATTTATCTAGGCTCTGGAAATCCGCCTATAGCCAGATTTATGCTATAAATAGCTTGATTGAGGGAATCAAAAGCACTAAAAGCATTGCTGGAATAGAACACAATAGGGTACTAGGGGAGGCAATCTTCCTAAGGGCTTATCTACATTCATTTCTGGTCAATATGCACGGTGATATCCCCTATGTAACGTCCACAAACTATGCTATTAACAAAAGCATCAGCAAAACTCCTGTAAAAGAGGTGTGGGCAGCCATTATAACCGACCTTAATTTGGCAGAAGAACTGCTAACCGACAACTACCCCACCAAAGGAAGAGTACGCCCAAATAAGGGTACAGTAAAGGCGATGTTAGCTAGGACAAACCTATATACAGAGAATTATACAGCAGCTGAGGCAGCGGCAACAGCCGTAATCAATAATCCACAATATATCTGGGTCAACGACCCTGCCTTAGAATTCCTGAACAACAGTTCAGCAATAATCTGGTCTTTACATCCAGGAATTGTGGGGGTGAACACGGTTGATGCCAAGAACTTCAATTTCACAAGTGGCCCGCCTTCAAAAGCCACATTATCACTAGATTTACACAATGCTTTTGAGACGGCTGATCTTCGAAAAACACTCTGGATTAAAACCGTTACCTCTGGAAGTAATAGCTGGTACCAGCCATTCAAATACAAAAAAACGACCAATACGGGAACTTCGGTAGAAAACACGATTCTTTTTCGCTTGGCAGAACAATATCTCATTCGCGCAGAAGCAAGAGCTAGAATAGGTAATATCATCGGGGCACAATTGGATTTGAATAAGGTACGTAACCGCGCAGGCTTGAACAACACAACGGCCAACACGGAAGCAGCATTAATAGTTGCCATAATCAACGAACGTCGTTTTGAATTCTTTACCGAACAAGGACATCGTTGGTTTGACCTTAAACGTACTGGAATGTTAAGCCAGAGCTTAAAAAACATCAAGCCAGGGTGGCGCGAAACAGATATCCTACTCCCCATCCCAGAATCCGAAATAAGCCTTAACCGCAACCTGCTACCCCAAAATCAAGGATACTAATGAAAACTTTCAATAGAAATATTCTTCTTGTTCTTGGGCTCTTATGGGGATTTTTAGTTTTTTCACAAACCTCATTGCAACAAATAACTACTGCCGACTATCCAAAATGGGGGACATTGCAAGAGGAACTTCTCTCGCCCAATGGCCAATGGGTCTCCTATGCCATACGTTACGATAGCGGACAGGACACTACTTTTGTCCGTAACATCCGTACGGGACAAACATTCAATTTCCCTTTAGCCATCAAAGCTGTTTTCGCTTCTGATGGCAAACAATTAGTCGCTGACGTTCCCGGAAAAGGCATAATCTTACTCAATCTAAAAACCGCAACTACCTTATGGTTAGAAAAAGTAATACAGTACGAGTTTTTAGAAGATAATCTCATCACAATACAAAAAGGCAGCTCTGCTAATGACTTAATTATTTATTCCAGCGCACAAATAAAGCAGAAAATCTCAAATGTTACTAGTTTCAAAAAGGCTTCCAACGGACGCTTAGCCGTCATTGGTAAGGGGTTTATTTCTATTCTGAATGCCAACAATTGGAAAGAAACCTCCGTTGCAAAAGATGTTCATTCAAGTTTCCTATTACCGGTATGGAATGCAGCAGGAACTAGCCTCGCCTTTATAAAAAAAAATGGAATAACAAGTAGCAACCTAGCAAATAACACGGTATGCCTGTATGACGTTTCAACTAGTCACCTAAAGATCCTAAATAGAACACACTCAGAACAGTTGAACGGCTATGAGATTATTTCAAGTATAGTTTCGCCCTTGCTACTTGATGACACAGGATCAGTGGTATTCTTTTACGTAAATGAACCGCAGCCACAGCTCAAAAGCCCAAGCTTAGTAGAAGTTTGGGACACGGAAACCCCTTTCGAATTTCCAGTTCAAAGGACTTATGGTCACGGAGGACACTTACCAAAATTGGTAGCTTGGCATACCAATACCGAAAAAATCACCATGCTCGGCACCAACGAGAGACCTTCTGTAGAGTTAACCTCCGATAGAAAATATGCCCTTTCATACGATCCAGCTCAGTACATAAAAAAGGATGAAAGCGATCAATTAGTGGATTATTACATTACCAACATCCTAACAGGAAATCAAAAACCCTTTCTCTCGAAACAATCAACTGCACCATTCACAATGGCCTCATCTCCCAATGGTAGATACATCAGCTATCCCCGTAAAGATGGATGGTACATTTACGATATCTGGAATGAAAAAAAAACTAAAATTATAGCTATAGATTCTACTTTCAAAAGTAGCGGTTGGTCCTCAGACAACCAGAAGCTGATCCTTTATGATGAACATGATGTGTGGCTACTAAGTCCCGATGGATTGCATAAACAAAGGATAACCAATGGCCACGAAAACGACATGCGTTATGAAGTATACGAACAGCTGTATCGCAAGGACGGTTCTTCACATCCGGCTGATTTCAAATCAAGAACTATTGACCTGTCAAAGGACATTATTCTAAAAGCAATAGATACAAATATGAAAAGCGGCTACTTTATCTGGAACAAAAACAAAGGACTTACCAAATTGATATTTAAAGACAGTAAGATCGACCGTTTGCAAGCAACTGCAGATGGAACAACCTACATGTTTATGGAACAATCGGCTATCTTACCTCCAAAATTGCTCTGTCTTTCAAATCAAAAGCGAAAACCCGTCACAGTTTTCCAGTCCAATAAGCATTCCCTAAAATATGCCCAAAATAGGGCAGAACTGATAACATACTGCAATCCAACTGGAAAAAAACTATCAGGAGTGCTTCTTTATCCTACAAACTACAAGGAAGGAAACCACTACCCTATGATAGTCAAAGTCTATGAAAAACAGTCAGCTACCTTACACACCTACTACAATCCTACTATGTTCGATAATTCTGGATTTGTTCCTTCCAACTATACCAATGATGGCTATTTTGTGTTACTTCCCGATATTATATATGAAATCGGAAATCCCGGAAAATCAGCTGTGGTCTGTATAGAAGCATCTGTAAGGGCAGTAATAGAAAAAGGCAAAGTAGATAAAAACAGAATAGGACTAATAGGGCACTCTTTTGGTGGTTATGAGGTTGCATTCACTGTTACCCAATCAGCTTTGTTTGCCGCAGCTGTCTCTGGTGCTGCTGTTACCGACCTCATCAGTAGTTACCTCAGCTTGGGAACTTCAAGTGGTAATGTGCGTTTTGACAAGTTCGAAACCCAGCAATACCGCTTGGGTAAAGACCCTTTCTCCAGAACGCAAAATTACTTAGATAATTCCCCCGTCATTCATGCGGCTCATATCAATACTCCTTTGCTAAGCTGGACTGGTATGAAAGATAAGAATGTAGATTGGAAACAAAGCCTAGCATTGCATCTGGCTTTAAGACGGCTAAAGAAGGAAAATATCCTCTTAGTATATCCCGATGAAGGGCATGTATTGAAAAACCTCGAGGCACGTTCAGACTTGTCAGTTCACATTCGCAATTGGTTCAGGAAATACCTAAAAAAATAAAAAATCAATGCCGGTAACCTCCAAGGCTCCGGCATTGACTTTTAAATTAATTAAAAACTAGAGAATACGCCACAACTCATCTGGACAGGAAGTTCCTCCTACCATTTTGTAAAGTTGTTCGCTGCCTTGCGTACAAGGAACATTATTATCAACGTCCTGACACAACTCGTCGGTTTCAGTACATTCATCATTATTTACCTTAATATGTCCGATAAATTGTGTAGCACTGCGGCTTTCTGCTGGAGTGTTGAAAGCAAATGCACCAAAAATTGCAAAAGCAAAAGCCAGCATAGGCAAAACTGATTTAAAAAATCTACTTTTCATAATATAAAAATTAAGTTATTAACCTACTCTTTTCCAGGTTTTCGGTCTTTTCCCTGATACTGCGCAGTATATTTTACAGCAATCTCTCACTGTTTATTGTATCTCTTTTCTCATTTTATAAACTACTAAATGGGAGCCAGCCAGTAAAACGATTTTGTTATCCATCACCTGAAAGTCGCGCATCTTTTTTTGCTGCCTATCATGCAGGTAAAAACTATACACATAACTGAAATCCGTACAATCATAAACATCAATAATTGATGCCTTCTTCCACATTTCTCTGGGTTCAAACTGCCCTATCTGGGCTGAATTGACAAACAGATAGTTCTTGTAGATTGCTGTCAGTCTGTTCACCTCCCTAGCTGGCGATGCTATCTTACTTCCTTTGATCGACTCCACATATTGGACTTTTATTCGTACACGACTTGTGGTATCAATGGTGTGACCTATCTGCTTTCCTTCAAGCGAGCTATTGGTCAAAAAATAAGTATTCCTATACCGGTATGTATAAACCAACTTGTCAAGTGTTGCATTATAATTCAGCATACCACCCGTATCAAAAATACCATCGACCTGTTTTTCCAATAGCGAATCATTGAGCTTGACTATCGTACTATCTCCCCTACTAAGCAAGCCTAACAACTGTTCTTTAGTAGTACTACTCAATGCCCTGATTGCAATACTACCACTATCAATAGGAACAAATGCATTAAAATAGGCGGTTCCTTCCGTCCAAATGCTAGCTTTCCAATCCCGCACATGTCCCCAGTATATAAATGGTGCCGTACCATCAGCCAAATAAAAATACGGAGGTTGCACCACTACTTTTAACGTCTTGTACAGGCGGTCGGGATCAGGCACTTTGATAGAAAAATCTTGTCGACTTTGCAATACAGTATCCAACACGCTAACAGTTAGTGGCGAATTATGATTACTGAGATAGATTCTTCCTCCACCCATTCCGGCAATATAATGCGAACTATGCTTAAGGTCAAGTGTTTTGTACTTCTCTACTGGATGGTGTGGAAATCTTCTAGTAAAATTGTTTCGATGCTGCATCATATCTTCTGACAATATGAAGAGTACAGTAATCAAGACCGTGCCGCCAGTTAGACATAACAGTAAACAATAGACGTGCTTCCTAATCGTATATTTACTTACTGTTGATTTTAAAAAGACACCAGTGACTGCCAGCAAGACAAAAGTGACATTAAAAATCAAATGATTCTTCCATGACAATTTTTCAAGGATACCTCCACAGGAACATGGGACAAAAGGACTAAAATTTAAGATTATAATGATGTAAGTGGTAAACATAGTCATGAGTCCGAACGAAGCATATAAAGACACTAACCTAAAACGTCTTATAGCCAACCCCACAGCTATAATAAACTCAATTCCGAGAACTATATAAGATACAGGTCCAGCAAAAGCACTCAACAAAGGCGACTGCCCCAACTGGACCTGAAAGTTTTCAAAATCCAACAGCTTACTCACTGCCGCATAGACAAATAGCAGTATGTATAACAAGCAAATTGTTTCTATAATTCTACTCTTAATTGTCTCATTTAATTTCATATCACTTATCATTTTGAGTTAAACGAATTGGATTCTAAAATTCCAGAATATTAGAGAAGCTCTCATCCAAATTTTGATATACTAGTAGTCCTTCATTATATTTAAAACATTAACTATTATTGCTTTACCAAAATTAAAGTTGTTTTTTTTATAACATGTTATCAAAATCAAGCCAAAAATGTTCAAAATCAAGCCATTTTTCATAAATAATGAAGTAACAAAAGAAGATTGCGACAAAAAAGAATCTATAAAACTAAAATGCCAAATAAACTTCATCAGTTCATTTGGCATTCATTTGCTTTTAATTATACAATGTATTCTACTTATTGGTCCCACTGAAAGCATTTAATTTTTCGCTTAATTCTATAAGTCCGGCTTTCTGAAGACACTCCTCTCCTACCAGTTTTAATTCCTGTAGATTTTCTTCTGGAATGCTTGTCAAAAGACTGGATCCTTTTTCATCTTCTTTAGCCGATAATCCACGTTCAATAACATGGTTTAATAAAAGCACATTTTTCCGCGAGATTTTCAAATCAATCTTCACTAATTCATTCATGCCAGGGATACTTAATATAGTATCAAAAACCTTGGCTACATCATTTGTTGTTAGCATAATCTTCCCGTTTTTAATTAATAATTTACTAATCCAAAAATAGGAAGCTTGCATCAATTTATCCTAGTCAAAATATGATGAGGATTGGACAAGGACATTAGCTTCTTTACTTTAGTAATCGAAATCTGAATTATGAACCTGATAAAATGAGTGTTATGAATTTCAGCAGCAATAGCTTTACAATAGAACAAGCCAAAGCATTAGATATGATTCAATATTTATCGTCTTTAGGCTTTGAACCCATTAAAATAAGAAACAATGACTATTGGTATTTATCTCCTTTAAGGGTTGAAAAAGAGGCTTCATTTAAGATTAATCGCAGATTAAATCGTTGGTACGACCACGGAATAGGAAAAGGCGGCAACCTTATTGATTTTGGAATATTATATTTCGATTGTACCATCGCTGAATTACTGCAAAATTTAAATGGCAATCTATCTCTTCAACAGCCAATAATTTACGCTAAAAATGACAGTGTTATACACGAACATAAAATTAAAATACTGAAAGATACCCCACTTACCTCCTCTTCGCTTTTACGCTATCTCGAACAACGAAGAGTTCCAGTAGAAATTGCCCAACAATTTTGCAGGGAACTTAGCTATTCTCTAAATAGTAACTCCTATTTTGGAATTGGTTTCAAAAATGATTTAGACGGCTTTGAAATTCGCAATCCCTATTTCAAAACATGTAGTTCTCCCAAGGCTATAACTACCTTCGAAAATGGCAGTGATGAAGTTCTTGTTTTTGAAGGCTTTATTGACTTCCTATCCTTTAAAGCGATGACCAAAAACCTTCCCGAAAAGGGTCAGGATTTTGTCATTTTAAATTCCGTTTCATTTTTCGAAAGAGCACGTCCTTTTATGGAAAATCATCAATCGATTCGGCTTTATCTCGACCGAGATGAAACAGGAAAAAGCTACACTAGCAGTGCCCTTTCTCTGAGTACTAAATACAGAGATGAAAGTTCCCTCTATCAAAACTATAAAGACCTTAATGATTGGTTTATGAATTTCGGAAAATTAGAAAAAAAGCATTTCGAGCAAAAACACATATAGTACTCCTATTCCAGTTTGGTCTTAAATTATCTCTTGAAAAAATAATTTATAGTATAGGAAACTCAATAAATTGGGATTGACATTAAAATTAGCTAAAAGATTGCAACGTTCCTGCAATCGGCCAGATGTCCGGTTGTATCACAACCGAATCTGGCTGCCCTATCACTCGGAACTCGTGGGCAGTGATACTGGAAGGATAAAAGTGCCTGAAAGCAACAAAATGAAACCTTACGAGTTCACAAATACCAAAAAGAAAGCGAAATTAATACGCAAAATAAGAGATGATGGAAGAGCAAAACAAGAACCGCACAAAATGGCTTCACTTGCGTTTGAAGCCTGACGAATACCAAAAAATATTTAGTAAATTTAGTAAATCGACTTGCCGAAAACTGAGCGAATATGCCCGTAAAAAACTCTTGGACAAAACTGTTATAATAAATTACCGCAACCAATCGCTTGACGAATTAATGACAGAGATAATACGGTTGCGGGCTGAACTGAACGCCCTAGGAAACAACTTAAACCAAGCAGTCAAAAAACTACATAGCCTTCAGCAAATCCCCGAAATTAAAGAATGGATTATCAGCTATGAACTTGATAGAAAAATTCTTTTGAATAAGGTAGATGAGACCAAAAAACACATTCAAAAAATAGCAGAAAAATGGTTGTAATCATAAAGACAGGACATTCGATACACGGCATTTTTAATTATAATGAAAACAAGGTAAAGCAGGGTGTGGCTGAATGTATTGGTGAAGGAAATTATCCTGTCGATGTGGATAAAATGAACCTCAACATAAAACTAAACAGATTGCTAAAACAAGCTAGTTTAAATGATAATGTAAAGCGTCATAGTGTACATATTTCATTAAATTTTGATCCTTCAGAAATAACATTATCCAAAGAGAAACTGATGGACATTGCCAATACTTATATGGAGAAAATAGGCTTTGGACAGCAACCTTATCTGGTGTACCAACATCATGACTCAGGACATCCACATATCCACCTTATTTCTATAAAAGTAAGAGAAGACGGAAGCAGGATTGATATGCAAAATATCGGTCGCAACCAATCTGAAATAGCAAGGAAAGAAATTGAAAAAAACTTTGGTCTGGTAGTTGCCGAAGGACGTCGGAAAAATCAGGATCTTGAACTCCGACCCATTGTCACGGGCACGATTCAATATGGCCGGATCCAGTCAAAAAAAGCAATCGAAAATGTGCTGGGCGCCGTGCTTTCATCCTATAAATATACAAGCCTTCCAGAACTGAATGCCGTACTAAAGCTATACAATGTTTATGCAGATCGGGGAAGTGAAAATTCAAGAATATTTCAAGCAAAAGGATTGGTATACCGAATACTAGATAGAAATGGAAAGCCTGTCGGTGTACCAATTAAGGCAAGTGATTTTTATAATAAACCAACTTTAAAGTTTCTGGAAGAAAAATTTATCCAAAACGAGCACAATCGAATCCCTCATAAAGCCAAGATAAAAAATGCGATTGATATAATTTTATTAGCGAAGAAAAAGCTATCTATTCAAGAAATTTTAAAAGCATTGGAAAAAGAAGGCATCAACGCTATCCTTCGTCAGAATAGTGAAGGCCTTTTATATGGGATCACTTATGTTGACCATAGAACAAAATGCGTTTTTAACGGCAGTGCTTTGGGAAAGCAATACAGTGCCAAAGCCATTCAGCAGCGCTGTAAATTAAATAGCAGTGGCGAACAAAAAATAGCTGGTCAAACTGAAAAATCAAGAACCGGTCCGCAGCTGTTCCGTTCTGAAGATTCCCAATGGAAAGAAACTTCTACTTCCCTTGCAGTTCTCGATCTAGGAAAAGCATTGGGTCAGTTGATGCAATCCGAACAGGCATCTGATTATTTGCCAAACCAACTAAAAACCAAAAGAAAAAAGAAGAAAAGAAAAGGACTTTCCGACAATCAATAAACTTTCAATTTATGGCGATGCAGACTGGAGAAAACGAACAAGCACTGAGAAAGATTCTGGATATGACCAGACTTATTAGCATCATTATTTTAATGTTACATTTTTACTATTACTGCTATGCGGCATTTCACTATTGGGGGTTCAGGAGCGAATTCAGCGATCGCATTTTGGGTAACATTTACAATACCGGATTGTTCAATAATTTCCATAAATCAAAATTATTCGCATTAGGCTTTCTTCTCATTTCACTTATGGGCGCCAAAGGACGAAAAGAAGAGAAACTGAATTATAAAACTGCATTTACTTACATAATAACAGGTTTTCTAATTTACTTTATTAGCTACTTTTCATTATTCCTAAAAATAGAAATAATAGAAGGAGCAATTGTATATAGTACCATTACCTCCATTGGTTTTTTGTTGATCCTTTCTGGTGGTACATTACTTTCACGAATTATTAAAAACAGACTGAACAGCAAAGATATTTTTAATACTGAAAACGAAACTTTTCCGCAGGAAGAAAGACTACTCGAAAATGAATACTCTATTAACTTACCTGCACAATATCATTTAAAGGAGAAACTGCGCAACAGTTGGATAAACATCATAAATCCGTTCCGTGCTTTGATGGTTTTGGGTACTCCTGGCTCCGGCAAATCCTACTTTGTAATACGACATGTAATTACTCAGCATATCCGTAAAGGCTTTACCATGTTCGTCTATGATTTTAAGTTTGACGATCTTTCTAAAATAGCATACAACACTTGGCTGAAATACAAACACCTATACCCTATAGAACCTAAATTTTATGTCATTAATTTTGATGACTTAAGCCGAACCCATCGTTGCAATCCTTTAGAGCCATCTGCCATGACAGATATTACCGATGCGGCAGAATCGGCACGTACAATCCTAATGGGATTGAACCGAGAATGGATCAAACGTCAGGGAGATTTCTTTGTGGAATCTCCTATTAACTTCCTGACCGCTATTATTTGGTATTTAAAAAAATACAAGGAAGGCCAATTCTGTACCCTTCCCCATGTCATCGAACTGATGCAGACAGACTATGACAATCTATTTACCTTACTTAGAACCGAAAAAGAAATTGAGGTATTGATCAATCCTTTTGTAAATGCCTACCTCAACGATGTCATGGAACAATTGGAAGGTCAAGTTTCTTCCGCAAAAATTGCAATGGCCCGATTATCCTCTCCCCAACTCTATTACGTATTATCAGGAAATGACTTTAATTTAGATATTAATAATCCTCAGGAACCCAAGATTGTATGCATGGGAAATAATCCCCAAAAAATTCAAATTTACGGTGCCGTTTTATCACTCTATGTCAGCCGTCTGCTAAAACAGGTTAACCAAAAAGACAAACAGAAAAGTAGTCTGATATTTGATGAATTTCCGACGATATATCTCAACAATATGGATAGCCTAATTGCCACGGCTCGGAGCAATAAAGTGGCAACTTGTTTAGGAATTCAAGACTTCAGTCAACTACGAAAAGATTATGGTCGTGAACAGGCTGAAGTAATCATGAACATCACCGGAAACATAGTTAGCGGTCAGGTTACGGGCGATACGGCAAAACAGTTATCAGAAAGATTTGGAAAGATTATGCAGGATAGAGAAAGCCTTTCTATCAACAGCGGGGATTCATCGATTAGCCGATCCAAACAGCTTGAATATGCCGTACCACCTTCTAAGATTTCTTCTTTAAGCTCTGGAGAATTTGTGGGTATGGTTGCTGATGATCCAGACTGCAAAATTCATTTGAAAGCTTTCCATTGTGAAATACTCAATGACCATCAAGCACTAAAAAAAGAACAAGATTCTTATAAAGAAATTCCCGTAATCCGCAAGCTGGATAACAACATGGTGCAACGAAACTACCTGCAGGTTAAACAGGATATTCAGGACATTATTCATTCTGAAATAGAAAGCCTATTGAATGATCCCGCATTATCGCATTTGGTGTTAAAGAAATAATTCTATCTTTTATTTAGAAAAACAAAAACTAAACTGCATCCAATTAAATAACAAATGATTATCAAGTTAAAAAAGTCTACTCATAAAAAAAGCATAAATTAATAGCAATTACCTACTGAAAACATCTCTAAATTGATACAACAAACGTTCAATCAATCGTAGATCTTCAGTAACAATATCGGCCGTACCTTGCATTTCTTGCTGAAAAAATATTCGCTTTTTATATGAAGTTTCTATTCCTTTTGGCAGACTAACATCAATTAATAAATTCCCAGCTGTATCGGGAATTAATGAGATGTTTTTTACGACTCCTTTCACGATTCCAAATTCTCGTTCAGGATAATTAGCTAATCTAATATTAACTATTTGACCCACTTTTATTTTACCTGAATTTAAGGCTACTGCTTTCACCTTACCAATGTATCCATTCTCATTGTTGGGAATAATAGAAAAAACATTATCTCCAGCTGTAACAGATTGGTTATCTGTCCAAATCTGTATAAAAGAAACTTTTCCATTTATAGAAGAACGTAAAACATAATTTAATTCCCAATCCTTAATAGCTTTTTTGAGTTGAAAAAAGGCTTGTATAACATTGCGCTCTAGGTTTACATTCTCTTTACTTTCATTTATTTCGGTGGCTTTACTACTTCTGTTTAATTCGTTTAATGATGATTTCAAAGACGAGACTGTACTTAACAAACTTTTATATCCTTTTTCAGATTGCAAATAGGTTAATTTATGTTTTTCTAATTCTTGTAAGGCGATAATTCCTTTACTAAAAAGGCCTTGATAACGTTCTAAATCAAGTTTGCCAAGCTCTAATTCCTTTTGGTTGATACTTTTTTGTGATTCAAGTAAGCTCAACCTTTCCTTTAATTGAATAGCTTCTATACTATTTGCAATACCTTCTACCTTATAAGGCTGTAATTTTCTATTTAATTTATTTGCCGAATACTCTTTTTGAAAAACGGCAAAAGCATTTTCAATATCACCTAATTGTGCCGATTTCAATTTATCAAAAGGGAATTCTTCTCTATCGATGTTAATAGTATCAATAATACTTTTTAGAAAAAAAACGGTTCTGTAATTAGATGAATTTTCAATAACGGCAAGTGGTGTGTTTTTAGATATATTTATCCTGTCTTTGACCAGAATAGCTTCAATTCTTCCAGATGTTTTGGCTACCAGTTTTTCAGGTGGAATATTTGTAGTGACGATAATTTGTGTTGTAATAACATCTGGATATTTAAGAAACCATGCCGTAAAGAAAAGCATCATGATAATTCCAAAAATCAAAACCGTTCCCCAGCGTATCATCCAATGTGGAACACGTGTAAGTATATCTTGCACTTCCTCACTTCTCAATTCGAATGTAGTACTATTTTCAGCCATATTATTAATTCCCTAGTTGCAATTGATTTCTAACCAATTCAAAATAATTCCCTTTTTGCTCTACCAACGCAGAATGACTCCCTATTTCGATAATTTTTCCTTTATCAAGTACAACTATTTGGTCAGCGTTCATCACTGTACTTAATCTATGGGCAATTACAACAACCGTTTTATTCTTAAAAAAAACATCAAGTTTACCCATTATTTCTTTTTCATTATTAGCATCCAATGCTGAAGTAGCTTCATCAAAAAACAGCATTTCAGGATTTTTATACACTGCTCTGGCAATAAGTAATCGCTGTTTTTGTCCTGTGCTCATCCCTACTCCTTCCGAACCAATTTTGGTATTGTAACCCAAAGGCAAAACCGAAATATATTCTTTAATATTGGCAACATCAGCGGCATAAATCAATCTTTCTTTATTAATACTATCTACTCCTACAGCAATATTATTAGCAATAGTGTCATTGAAAATAAACCCCTCTTGCATAACCGCACCAATATTTGCACGCCAGGATTTCTGAGCTATGTTTTTAAGTTGGGTATTCCCTAAGTTAATTTGGCCCTTGTCAGGATCGTAAAATTTAAGCAATAGTTTCATTAAGGTGGTTTTTCCGCTACCGCTCACCCCGACAATAGCAGTCACTTTATGGGCAGGAATGGTCAAGTTTAAGTTTTCCAGAACAGGAATATCCGAACCCAAATAACGATAGGAAAGATTTTCTATCTTAATATCCTCATCTTTTGGAATATCATGAGTTTGATGCATCTCTTGTTGCGTTTCATCTTCTTTATCATGAATTTCAGATAAACGTGCCAATGATATTTTAGCATCTTGTACCTCACGCACAAACTCGATAAGTTGCATAATAGGACCATTTAAACTCCCAACTATAGAGCTAATCGCTAACATCATTCCCAAAGTAATTTGACCGTCAATTACCAATTTTGCAGAGAGAAAAATAATAAAAATATTTTTTAGTTCGTTAATTACAGACGAACCAATGGTTTGCGTTTGTTCCAAAACCAAACCTTTTATTGAAACTCGAAACAATCTCGCTTGGACATATTCCCATCCCCAACGCTTTTGTTTCTCGGCATTATGCAATTTTATTTCCTGCATGCCATTGATGAGTTCCATTACTTTACTTTGCTCTTGAGAAACTTCTGCAAATCGTTTGTAGTCCAAGGCTTCCCTACGTTTAAAAAATAAGGTTATCCAACCGAAATACAATAAGCTACCGGCAAAAAAAACAAAAAATATCTGTAAATTATAATACGCTAAAACCCCACCCATGATAAACATATTGATAGCCGAAAACAACACATTCAATGATGAAGTTGTAAGTATTCTCTCAATACGACGGTGGTCATTAATCCGTTGCATAATATCCCCTGTCATCCTCACATCGAAAAAAGAGATGGGTAAATTCATTAATTTAATAAAAAAATCCGAAATCAAGGAAATATTAATTCGAGTAGAAAGATGTAATAGTATCCAACTTCGGATAAGTTCCAATCCAGTTCTTCCAGCAAACAGAAACAATTGCGCAAACAAAACCAAATAGATAAAATGAATATTCTGATTTTGAATTCCTACATCCACAATACTTTGCGTCAAAAAAGGAAAAATAAGCTGCAATAAACTACTGGCAAACAAACCAACACTTAACTGGATCAAAAAGGACTTGTATCGCAATACATATTGAGATAACAGACCAAAACCCAAGCCTCTCTTTTCTTCTTTATCAAATTTGGATTGGAAGAATTTTGGTGTTGGCTCCAGTAATAAAGCAATACCTTCCTCAGTTACTTCATCTGCATTATTGCCAATCCAGAATTTAATGAAATCCTTTTGGTTATACTCGATCAACCCAAAGCCGGGATCTGAAACAAAATAAATACCTTTCTTAATTTTGGACAAAACAACATAGTGATTATTATTCCAATGTAATACACAAGGTAATGGTGCTTCTTCTATACTTTTTAGATTAAGTTTCACCCCTAATGTACGAAAGCCTATTTTCTCGGCGGCATCGCTTAAAAACAACAGATTACTGCCTTCGCGTGTGGTTTCGCTAAAATTACGTAACTCTTGAATTTTTATTGTTTTACCATAATACTTGGCAATGATTTTTAAACAAGTAGGACCACAGTCTTTGGAATCTGCTTGCATGTAAATAGGGAACTTTGTCATTACTAGACTTATTTTAAAAAAGTAACCAGTTTACAACATCTTTAAAAACATCATCCCAATGATAGGATTCTTCAATTAAATTTCCACTTTTATCATATTTTTTTTTAAAATAATTATGATCTAAATCTGGATAAGCATTAATTTTTAGATCATTATCTCTCAACAAAAAAGGCAACAAATCACCATGTGCTGATGCAGCAACATCATCTGTCCCATAAACAACAAGTATTGGATTTGAAAATTTTTTTAAACTTTCAAAAGCAAGTTCACTGTTGTAGCTCATCCAATTATACAACTCTATATTCTTATTATACTTTTCGATATCATTTCCAATATTTTTATAATCTTCTAATAAAACATTAATATTTGATTGAAAAATTGAGTCGCTAGAGTGATTAAAAGATAGAATCCGCTCCTTAATAATTTCCTCTGTAGTCCTATTAAAAGGGTCGGCAGACATACAAACAAGTTTTTTAATTATTTTATTATTTTCAGATAATTTTGCAGCCACTCTATATCCTTCGGAATGACCTACTACAAAAACAGCCTCTTTTTTAACCCAGGGTTGATTATACAAAAATTCTATAACAGCTTTGGCTTGATTAGTTCTATATTTGAGATTATTATATTTTTCATAATATAGAAACGATTTTCCATTTTCATCTAAAAAACCAGTTTTGTGTTTTTCATATTCCAGTACCAAGGGTATTCCTTTTCTTGAAATTAACACAAAATTAAATTCATCTCTATATTGCTCTATATCAAATGGTAATATAGTTTTAGCCACACCATTCTTTAAATAAATCAAAGGTATTGGCATTGAGCCCTGAAGAAAAACAATGATTGGTTTTGCTACATTATTGTCAATTTGAGAACTTAAAAACACAACCGTGTCATTTTCTAATCTTATTTCATTTTTATTAAACCCAACTTTTCTTATATAAACTAAATCTTTTTTTTGGGAATAGACTTTTAATGTAAATATTTGTAGAAAAAAAAGTAACAATAACAATATGATTTTTTTAAACATTTATGGTAATTTGTTTTATTATTTCAAAATAATTTAATGGTTCAATTTTTGTTTTTTCTATTATATTTTTTGGAATATTTTCCAATATTTTGTTTTGAATATGACATATAATTTTCACTATTTCATTACAATAGATGGAAGGATTATCAAACTTATTTTCTTGAGAGTATCTATGCCCTAAATAGCCCCCTCCACATATAGATTCTATCGGACATTTTTCACAAACAGAAGATAATTCATTATGTGCATTATAATATAACTTTGCAAGTTGGTCTCCCTCAAAAATACTACTCAATTCATCATTCAAAACATTATAATTAGTCTTTGTAAAACCATTACCACAAATTCTTAGTGTATCAACCGTTTCAATACTACCATCAGTTTCTATGACTAGCGTATCGTTAATGCCTTTTCCAAAGATTTCAGACCCCTTGTTTTTTCCTAAAATTAAACCTATAAGCTCGTCAAAAGGTTTTATAATTGGTTTTGAATCCGACTTGTCTTCATACCAAGAATTAAAAAGTTCAATTAACCAATCCCCTATTTTTGGGACTGACTCTTTAGTCGCGGTAAGGTAATTAAAATCCTGAAATAAAAAACTAACCGAATGAACGTCCAAATTTTTGAAATGTGTATATACATCAAATGGAACTTCATTGGTATCTATTACACATAGAGAATTTGAATATGTTTTTCCATAAATGGATTTCATTATATTAAATCCATTAATTATTTCATCATAGGAACCTTTACCATTATGGTATACCCTATTTAGATTATTAGAACTCGGAGTTCCATCAAGACTAATGCCAATTTGAATATTTAAACGTTTAAGCAGTTTGCACCACTCATTATCTAAAAGAACACCATTTGATTGCATTGAATAATCAATTTCAATATGTTTAGGAATAATTTTTTTTACAGATTCAATAAAATCAAGATAAAAATCTTTTCCAATCAAGAGGGGTTCCCCGCCGTGAAAAATAATTAAAAATCTTTCTAATTTATTTCTTAAACAATGATTTTTTATCTTTAACAACATTGCTTCAACTATGTCTTTTGACATAAATTTTGGCTGCAACTTATAACTGTCGTCCCCCATATTATACATATAACAATAAGTACAATTAAGATTGCAACGACTAGCTACTTTTACGACTAAATTTGTAGTTCTCATAGATTAAATAAAAAAACACGAACAAATACTCATCCGTGTTAATAAAAGTTATTATTATTTTTAAGAGCGAACATAAGTGCTTTCGGAGTAAACGGATTTATAGTATATACCATTTTTAGTATATCCTCCCTCCCCATCATCAACACTAAGATCTTGTCCTCCGATTATAGTTTTCATTTGACTTTTATTTAAAGCGTCAAAAATTAAACTTAAATTCTCTGAGGATTCTGCTTTAGTTAAAAAATGTTTCTTTACTTGCTTTTTCATCTTTTCTGTTTCTTTTAGATTATTAATAAATATTTTTTTTACTTTATAAAATTACCGAAGCAATCATTTTATTCAATCTACCACGTGCACTTGGTTTTTTAGCAACAATGAATGTAAGATAATTCTATATTAAAAGTATAAATAAGAAGTGAAACGCAGATATGGCAAGAACGAACTTTAACAAATGAGGCGGTTTTTAAGCAAAAAGTGTTAACAATTAAAGAAGTATCCTTTACAAATCCTCGCTAATTTCTTCTTCAGCTAAATTGAAATCATCCATTAAATCAAAAGTACGAACTTATAAAAAACAGAAAATTAAGCAAGATTCATTTTACTTATATTCATTGGTAATCATCTTTCGTTTTAAATCCTGTTTCTAAATTCAATAATAATGTTTGAAACTTTATTTTCAAGGATTTCATTCTGATGAAATTTATATTTTTCAATAATTTTATGACTCAATTCCATATACAGCAAGATTGTATTTTCTATTGATTGAAATGAATTCTTCTTATCATCAAAAACAAATGTCTTTCTTAACTTGGATTTTATATTTTCGTTTGCCCATTCATAAACTCCTTTACCTTTACAAAGAAGATTGGTTGTATTTTCAAAAGAAAACATATACCATTCTATTAATTCAATGAGTCTTCTTTTTAAAATATTCTCATAAATTGTAATTCCATAATACAACTCATTTCCAACAACCAACCCGATTGCTTTAAATGCCGATTGCCAAAATTCATTATAGTTTTGATAGAATTTTTCTTTGTCAACTTGATAAAGAAAAGCATTGTGTTGCTGGTCATCAAAATAATTAGAAATTTCATTTACAATTGAAGTAACATTGCCTTTGTCGTAAATGATAGCATGTTCATTCCTTACATAATGATAAAAAGTTCTCAATCGATTATTTATTTCCGAGTTAACATTTTTAGGTATAATTCCACCAAGATTATATTTCTTCAAGTTAAAATATAGACTTGCCTTCTTTAATTCGGAATAATCTATTGGTATTATATCCAATATCACACAATTAAATAACATTACTCTTGAGATCATAACATTTTCAACAGCATTACTCATGTTCAATTTAGAAATTGGTGTACCAATTTCTAAAAGCCAATTGTCATTCTCAGATAAATACTTTTTCGGATTTTTAGTAATAAAGAAAACATTAATATTTGGAAAGGCATCTTTTGCGGTTATTGAGCCTAATACTATAGTTCCATAAATATCGTCACTATTTTCACTTAACAATTTCAGTTTTTTAACCGTTGCTTTTACCATTGGCTTAATTCCCTTTACTCTTTATTACTCTTTATACTATTTTATACAACTTATAAATCGAATCTATAAATTGCAAAAAGAGTATAAAAGTATAAGTAAGAAATAACATAAAGATAGAGAGGCAATAACCTTTAACAAATGTTGTAGTTTTTAAGCAAAATATGTTAAAATTACGGAATACTAAATAATGCCTTACTTAATTCCTTTTTTAACCAAACTGGAATTATTAGCTAAATCATTAGCATTTTCATTTTAGCAATTGTATCTGCATATCACCTATACAAATTTAAATCACTCAACCTAAACTACTTAAAACCTATTGATATATACTTCAACTTAAGCCGCAATTTTTCCTTTACGAAATTTCCCCACTGCTTCAGCATGCCTTTCTACTTGCACTGAATTTAAAAAAGCTATTCCAATAAAAATAATTGAGTAAATCATTATAATAGTAAGCGGTCTTTTTTCCATAAAAAAATCAATTTTGAATATAATTATTCGAAAATAATGACTTGTTTATTGAATCTAATATCTCATTTTCAACCTTTAACAAATGAGGCAGTTTTTAAGTAAACTGTGTTAAAATTACGAAATATTAAACAAAGCCTTGTTTAATTGCTTCTTTAACCAAACTGGAGTCCTCAGTTACATCAAAAGCAATTTTCATCTTGATAATTCGTTTCTGGATGGCACTCCCTGAGATATTGATAATTTTCTCTAACTCTTTAATTTTAAAACCTTTCGACATAAACATTAAGATTTGTCGGTTATGATCTTCAACCATCAATTCCCTCTTCCATATATCAGTAATACATTTTTTTACTAAAGGGCTTTGATACTTATTGCCTTTCATTACATCAGTTACTATCTCCACAATATTATCGGGAGTTATATCATTCTTAATAATTAATCCTTCTGGTTGTATTTTTCTTGAAATTTCATAAATGATAATGATCTCCGTATGAGCCGTCACCATGATGATTTTACAACCAGGCATTTCTTTTCTAATAAAGAGGGCCAAATCACCTCCTGACGATAAAGATTGCTCTTCATAACCAGGTAATCCCCTATCGATAATCGCCAAATCAAAAAAAGAAGGAGACGCCGAGCTAGCCTTCATAATGCTATGGTAAGCTTCTTCGCAGCTGTAAGCCTTTTGAAAGTTTAAATGGACTTTTTCCAATCCGCATTTCATGAGTGCATTTTCATATCCTTGAACGGTCATCGGATGATCATCAACTAAAAGTATATTCATGAATTATTCAAATTAAATATTAACAAAATAGGCAGTTTTGCAACCCCAGAAAAAAAATTGGCTTCTATAAATTGCAGGAAATTAATTCAATAATTCCTAATGCGGTTTTCATTTATCATAATTGACGAAAACAATCAAACAACCAAAGAAACACTAGAACTTTTCGAAAATTTTCCCAATTATTTCTGTGCTGGAATTGCCAAAGATAATCAATCAGGGGTAAATCAAATTATAAAACTAAAACCACAACTGGCTATTGTAAAAATTCCAACCGAAACTAATGAAAGAAATATGCTATTGGAAACAATAGCCGAATTATTTCAATATGTAGAAACAATACCCTATTTAATTGCAGTGGCAGAATCTTCAGATTATGCTTTGGCAGCCATGCAATCCGGCTTTTCAGATTATGTTGTAAAATCGCTAAGTCTGCATCAATTAGGCAAAAGTCTTTTCAAGTTTGAAAAAAGAACACCACCAAATATCGTTTCTAATATATGCATTAAATCATATAGCGATTATCAATTTGTTAGCCTACAAAGTATTGTATACCTAAAAGCAGATAATAATACAACCGATATAAAACTAGAAAACAACAAAATTGTTAATGCTTACAAAACATTAAAGCATTTTGAAAGTTTACTGCCATTTTACTTCCTACGCATCCACAAAAGTTATATCGTAAACATTAACCACGTTTCAAGAATTCATTTTAGCAAATCAAAATGCTATCTAAACTATAATGAAATACTACCTTTTTCTTTAAACTATCGAGACAATGTAGACGCGATAATACGAAAAATCAATATTTAACTCTTCTTTTTTGTCAGTCAACAACAAACTCTTTCCCTTTTGATCATTTAAAACCGAAGCTTTCACCATGATGATTACCCCTCTCACTATCCTAGTGAAGAGGTTCACTATACCATGCCCAATTTTAAAAATTAAACAGATTTTAGTCAGTTAATTTGCCCCTGATTCTAATCGATTAGATCAACAGAAGCTTCTAAATAAATATTGAGGATGGGGAAAATCTGCTTTAAAAGTAGTGTCATTCTCAATACTACAGAATGGCTACTTCCCAGCTTTTTCTACAAAAAATGGCAACTGCTTTTACAGAGTTGCTAAGAAAACTATTTAAAATTTTTAAATCATTTTTTATGAAAAAGCTATTATTTATAATAGGCTGCATGTCTATTGTTGTTACTATTTCTTCTTGTTCTACTGAAAGTATGCAAGACATTAAAAAAATCAATTCGGAAAATCAAAATCAATTCTCAGAAATACCTGCAGATAGCCTGGCACCTAGGACCACGGACATTCAAGAAATTGGGAAGGATGACAAGGATAAAGTCAGAGAATAAAAAAACATAATATTAAACTAGACAATACGTTTTTAAAACTTATTGTCTAGTTTTTAATCCTATTTTTGGTCAGATTTAAAATCTCACTATAAATTGAAAACAAAGTTAAGAATAATTGTACTGCTTACTTTCTTGTTGCTTATTACGTCCTGTCAAAGAAAAAAATTTAAAAATGGCAATAAAAAGGATATTTCAAGGCTTTTAGAAAATAACAAATCAGAATCATTAGATGACAAGCTAAAGGAAAAATATTTAGATTCCTTATGCAAGGAATTACCATCATTCAAAAATGATTCTGTGAAGAGAAATTTCTACTTTAAAATTGCACTTCAATATTATGATCTTAATTTACTTGATAAGTCACTAAATGTAACCCGTACTGTCTATAAATTATCTGTTAAAGAAAATGATAGCTCTCATATAGCAAAATCTTTATACTATTTAGGTGATTACTATGATGATGTTACACAATTGGATAGTGCATTTTACTACTATAATAAATCACAAAAGCTATACAAAAACATCAAGGATACTTTAAATTTAGGCAGAACAACTTTATATAAAGCAGGAATATTATTTGATGCTGGGAATTTTACTGAAAGTGAAATTGAAACGGTAAACGCATTGAGATTACTTAATAAAACCAATAATTCAAGGTTAATTTACGAGAGCTACAATTTACTAGCACTTTCACTAAAAGAATTAAGCAACTATATAAAATCCTTGGAATATTTTGTTTTAGCACTAAAACAGCTGCATAAACTAGAAAGTGAAGGCTATTCTCAAGAAAGAGTATTAAAATCCAGAGCATCTATTAATAATAATATGGGTAGGGTTTATGAAAAAATGGGAAATTATCCAAAAGCAATAGACCTATACAAAAAGGCTTTAAAAACAAAAGATTTAAAACAAAATCAGCCAAAACTATATGCAATGCTTCTCAATAATCTGGCTTATTCTCAAATGAAATCTGGCAATAACAGAGGTATTAAGGAAATGCTTTTTACATCGCTAAGAATTCAAGATAGCCTTGATATAACACCTGGGATTCTGGCAAGTAAAATATCAATTGCAGAGTATTACCTCTATAAAAAAGATACCCTTACAGCTTTAAAGTACATTAAAGAGGGGTATGCTTTATCAAAGGATCTAAAAAGTAATTACGATATTCTTAATTCATTAAAATTATTAACTGAAAATGACACAAAGAATAAAAAAATTTATGCCAATTTGTACTTCAAAGTCAATGACAGTTTGCAAGAAGCAGAAAGAATGACCCGTAACAAATTTGCAAGAATCGCCTTTGAAACAGATCTAATAGAAGAGAAGAATGAAAGGTTATCAAAGCGTAATACTTATATAATTATTGCGTCTATTGTTATTTTTATTCTTTTAATAGCTTTATTCTCGATATACCGGCTTAGGTCAAAAAATAAGGAATTGCTTTTTACACAGGAACAACAAAAAGCCAATGAAAAAATATACCAATTAATGCTAAAACAACAAGCGGAGACCGAAGAAGTCCGCAAGGAAGAAAGAGACCGAATAGCAATGGAATTACACGATGGCATAGTAAATAGTATTTTCACTACTCGATTCAATTTAATGCAATTAAAGCCAGACCAAGAAGACCAAAAGGCATTATTGGTAAAAGAACTTGAAAACACAGAAAATGAAATACGAAAAGTTTCTCATGACTTAACGCAAAATCTCCTTTTTAAAGACAACAATTTACCCGAAATAATAACCAATTTAGTAGAATCACAGAAAAATAAATTCAAAACAAAATTTGATATTACAATTGATAAATATATCGACTGGTCAGCAATTCCCAGTGCTTCACAAATACATATTTATCGTATTATTCAAGAAACTCTCCAAAATATCAATAAGTATTCAAAAGCAAAAAAATGCTTTATAATCCTTTTAAAAAATGGGAATAAAATAACAATCCGAATTTGGGATAATGGTATTGGCTTTAATACAGAAAAGATAAAACAAGGTATTGGATTGAAAAACATCAAAGAAAGAACTAAAGTACTAAATGGTGAACTAAAAATTAATTCAAAAAATGGAGAAGGTACTACAATCGAAATTATTATTTAAACTATGAATTAAAAAAAAAGAATATTTTTTTAAAAATAATTAGCTGTATGAGATCATTTCATTAGTATCTACAATTGATTTCTTAAGGTTGGTTAGTTGTCTAAAATGTATAAACAGAGTTTTTGTTATAATGTAGATTTTTAAAAGTATTGGTCTCGGATATCACATATATCCAAACCAAAGAAGGATTTATATATCTGATGACTTTCATGGATTTGTAAGGCAGAAAAATTATAGGCTGGAGTTTAAGTAATGTCAGGAGTACAGATGACATGAACAATAGCGAACTGGCGAAACAATTAGTTTATGGGAACAAACTGATTTCTGAAGAACAAATGAAACTGGAAATCTTTGAATATATTGCAGTTTGGTACAACAGAAAAAGGAGGTATTGCTTCGCCTGTTCGCTATCGCCTTCTTTGAAGCATGCAACTGTTAAAGAATTTAATAATCAAATTAATTACAAAAATGTAGCTTAACTTAATGTGTAGTTTTTTATTTACATATCCAGTATAAAGTTGTTGAACATTAGTAACGTGTGTGATACTTTTTTAACCCTAAAGAAATTTAAAAGACTTTTTCGCTAAAAATGTAACAACTTCATAAAACGCAAAAAACAGGCAAATTGCCTGTTTTTTTTTACTTCGAGTGGAAGATTCAGTTAGTTTAAGATACCCTTTCAAAACCGTAGAATCAGCCTAAACAAAAAATGAACTATTGTTTTCAACCAATTTCTGTTTTGAGATTTTTTATTTGTGTCCATTTCTTAATAATTCAATTTTTGTTTTGTTTATAAATCTTAAACGATGAAAATAACATTATTATGCTACTTATGATTATAATTGTTAATAGATAACAACTCGTCTCTTTAATATTTAATGTGGAAATTAAAAAAGAGGAAAAAACTAAAGCCAAAAAGTTATTTAAAGCATGTGCTATGAAGCATAAAAACACACTTTCTGTTTTTAAATAAACATACGCAAGAAAGACCCCTAATACAAAAGCCGCAAATAAACTTGAACCAGAAAGATAATGAGCCAAGGAAAACCCTAATGAGGATAGTAAAACCGCTTTTTTTGGCGATTCTGTTTTTAACAATAAGGGTAACAAACTTCCTCTAAAAATTAATTCTTCCAATAGTGGAGACACTAACAAAACCTTTAAAATACCATAATTAGTATAATTTTCTATTTTATCAACGCTGTAATCTCTAAAAATCAAGAATGGTAATAAACTAAAAAAAAAGGTAAAACTTAAAGAAAACATTAATACATATACAACAAATATTTTATCCATTTTAAAAGATGGAATTCTGAAATAACTTTTTGTATCATTAAAAAATGGTAACGATATTACAAAAAACGTAAAAAGCAAAATACTTTTTAAATTGTACTTCATGTCGAAATACGAAACAATCATTATGCAAATGATATACAAATAAAATTTTTTCATTTTTATGTTTCTTTATTTTGCTTTATAAAACAAGTTATATCTGCTATATCCCGAATGAGGATTAAATCCATTATTCATACTTGGTTTTTGTTGTCCTTGTGGCATAAAAACATGCCTGATTAAAGCATTTTTTGCTCCTTCTATTCTCATTTGACGTTGAGCTATATCTGAAGGTGACGGATTATTTGCCAGACCACCATCGCTTAAAAGCTGTCCAACTGGACCTCCTCTAAATATGAAATCTAATGCCTTTGTACCCAATTCTTCAGCTATCATTTGAGGCGTCTGATTAATTGCATTTTTTACATTTGTGCCTGGTTTATTTATGTATTTTGCTTCTAAATCCAATCCTTTAAATTTAACACCCTCATGAGTAAGTTCAAATGGATGGTTATCTAACCATTCACGAATTTCACCTGCATTCCCACCATATTGCTTTGCAATCCTTCTTGCTAATTCCTTATTAGGATCTGGCTGTTGATGAAACGCGTGATTCAGTCCACTAACCACTAATCCTGTAGTTACTCCCTTCCAGAAGTTTCCTCTAGTTAATGCAGCTCCAGCACCACCAGAGACAGTACCAAAGGCTATCATGCCAACTGTATTATTTGCTCCTATAGCTCCACTAATACCTTGGTGCGTTGTAGTAAAAATTCTATCTACACTTTCATAATAACTATTGGTTTCACCACCAATCCAAGCACTTGCTGCAATACTACTAAGCCCCCCCTTGTATGCCGGACATCATTCCTTGAAAAGTTCCGTGCGCAAGTGCTTGAAAAGCAGCCCTGGAGAAAAAATTCGTAAACATTGCCTAGGAAGCACTACCAATACCAAAAGTTACCGCTGCACTTGCCGCTCCAATGAAAGTAGCTTTAGCCAAACCTCCAAGCGTAAAGGGAACATCAGCAAGAATTGCTGTCATAATATATGTTCTTGCAGATATAATCGTTATCGAAGGTAACAGCACCATCAAACAAATTCAACTTTTACAACAACTCGAAGAAGACAAAACAACCATCTTTAAACTTATTGATAAAATGCTGACCAATAAAAAATTTAAAGACTTCTTCGCTAAAAATGTAGCAACTTTATAAAAACAAAAAAACAGGCAAATTTTGCCTGTTTTTTTTTGTGTCATTCTATTGGATCAAACCATTCTTTTTTCTCTGCAACTTTAATTAAATGTTTAATTGTTATCTTTGGTTTCTCCTCCTGCTTTACTTTTTTAAATCTAATCATGTCCCAAAAACTTGATTTAGAG
Organism: Flavobacterium sp. W1B; assembly: GCF_047344965.1. Taxonomy (NCBI): domain Bacteria; kingdom Pseudomonadati; phylum Bacteroidota; class Flavobacteriia; order Flavobacteriales; family Flavobacteriaceae; genus Flavobacterium; species Flavobacterium sp. W1B. Next base: position 2,271,747 of record NZ_CP178845.1, on the reverse strand, counting down.
TAAAAATATTTATCTACATCTAAATTTCCTTTCTCTATTTTAAAAACTTCGAAAAATTCAAGAAAGAGATAAAAAGCATCATCTTCATTTTTACAAAAATCTGTCAAGTTCGAAGATAATGTCAATTTATTGCTTAGAGATTTTTTAAAAAAGATTAACACATCATTTTCTATCGTATTCATAATTAATTTTTATTAAAAATGCCATATCCTCCAGCAGTCATTCTAGCACCTCCAAAAACAGCTGCATTTCTTCCTAAAAACAGACCCAAATTATTTGTAGGAACACCCATGATTGTTGGTAATCTAAAAGGCATTGTAGCATTTATTCCTAAAGTTCTAGTATAAAAAACGGATGATTGTAAAGTTGTTTTAGAACCACCTAATCCAACTTTTAATCCTAAACTTGCTTTTGATAATTTAGTTAATCCCATCTTTAATTCCCCTGCACCAGTTATTAAATTAAAAGCATCTAAAGCTAAATCCGTCAATCCCATTCCAACTCCTTGAGGACCTTTCATAGATACAGAAAATCCATTATCATTTAAATCTCCCGCTAAAGCACCTCTAGGAGTAGCCATAATCTCTTTACCATTAACAAAAATTCTGTCATAATCATCCCCTGTTCTTTCTACTGTCGCTGTTTTGTCTTTTGTATTGATACGTACAATATCATCTGGCTCACTCATCTTATGCATCGCGTGATTGAGCCCACTAACTACAAGCCCCGTTACTGCACCCTGCCAGAAATTCCCACCAGTCAAAGCAGCGCCAGCACCGCCTGAAACAGTACCAAAGGCTATCATTCCCACATCTCCTAGATTATCGCCTATGCTGTTAAAACCTGTACCTGACAAAGCTACACCATTTTTTCCAACTTCACTCATACTTGCACCTCCCGAATATAAGCTTGCGGCAATACTACTCAATGCACCAGCCGCAAAACCACTAAAGAACTTACCGCCAGAAATCGCCGTCATAGTTCCTTGAAAAGTTCCATGTGCAACTGCTTGAAATGCAGCTTTAGAGAAAAAATCTGTAAACATTGCTGAGGAAGCACTCCCTATTCCAAAGGTGACCGCAGCACTTGCAGCTCCAATAAATGTAGCCTTAAGCAGCCCTCCTACAGTAAAAGGGACATCTGCAAGTGCTGCAATCGTGGTGTAGGTCAATGCTGAAATTACAGCTCCAATTATTAGTGCAGCCGCAAAGTCATCTATCCCAAATAATTCACCACTTGGATCTGTGTATTTTAACGGATTATTAAGGACATAGGCGTAGCGGTTGTAGTTTTGTGTATTTTCAGGTTGCTGTATGAAATTATCCGGCATTAAAAAAGAACGTAATATAGGATCATACAAGCGTCCATTCATATGGATCAGTCCAACCTCAGACAGATGCTCATGACTAGTATAGCCTCGGTCAAGCATAAGCAACTTAGTCGCAGTACCATCTGTTGGTAAAACTACTTCAATCCCATTTTGTTGTAGGTTGGCCAAGTTACCCCAAGCATCAAATTGACGTCTTTCTACCGCTACACCTGTTTCATCAGAAATGGCAACAATACTCCCTAAGTAATCACGATGTAAATAGTACTTTTTATCGACTACCGCGCCGTTACTAAGTGTTTTAATCTTATCTACATAAAATGGAGCGGTATAAGCATCGCCTCCAATGTAGGTTCGTATGGTTATGGTAGTAGGTGTTTTTATAATCTCTACCGTACCGTCATCGGTATAGTTTTTAGTTTTGGTATAAATCCCTGCTGGCATTTGATATCCATACTTCATGCTTTGTCTTGACAAATGGGAATTATAAACAAAACTAGTCGCTCCCTTTTCACTTTCGTTTATCGTGATAGGACTTTTAAACATTGTATAACTTACCGTTTGTTTTGGTAGATTACTGTAATAAGTATTACCCTCAGTGGTTAAGTTTATTGAAGTTTTTCGATAAATTCCTGTAGTTACATCCGTATTATAGTTTACCGTTCCTAGTTTGTTATTGTTTGTTATCCTTCCTTTAGCATCATAGGTATTAGTATCAAAAGTTCCAGTCAATGGGTTTGTCCATTGAGTCAAGCGATCCAGAATATCGTAAGTAAAGATTTCATTTGTACCCAATACCAGATTTTGTCGGTTGTTGAGTGTTCCTTTTACCGCATTAAAATCATAGGTATTATACAACACATACACTCCGTTTTTAGCATGTTTTTGTGAAGCAAAATAATTATCAGTTGTATAGCTATTTGTTATGGTTACCCCATTACCCAATACTTCGGTTAGTGATTGCATTTTCTCGTTGGCTCCTGTCAATTGCCAAAGAACAGCATCATTAGCATCAGTCATTTTATCCATAATACCGTTATAGGTATTGTAATTATTTTTGGACACTATGGATGTACTCAAGCCCGTCGTTAGTTCCTGGGTAGCATTCGTGGCCGTAGCCACCCTTCCGTAGGTATCATAAGTTATCGTTTTGGTTTGGGTAAAATCAACATTGCTTTCAGTAATCGTGTTTACTCTTTTTAGACTATCAAAACCATAAGTAAAACTATCGATTGGTGTTCCTATTGCTTTTTTACTACGTTCTAATGTTATTTGTCCAAAACCATTGTAGACGTAATCCGTCTCAAAATCGGCACCATCACCCTCTACTTTTTTCTTAATCATTTTACCAAAAGCATCATAAGTCATTGATGTTGATCCTTTGGGTGTGGTCTCGTTTACGACTTGCCCAAAAGCATCATAGCTATAGGTATAAGTTCCCGCATTAGGATCAGTAGTAGAGATCTTATTACCCCAGCCATCAATTGCAATCGTCACTTTATGACCTTCATAATTAGATTCTTTCAGTTGACCGTTGGCATAATAAGTAAAATTAATCGTCCCACCCGGATCAGTGGTTTGTATTTTGTTACCTAGTGCATCCACAGTAGCAGTTGTAGTTTTGCCGTCGTCCACACTTGTGGTTGTCAAGCCTGAATAACTCAATGTCTGGATTCGTCCTGTCGAAGCAGTAACTTTGGTAGGGCGTTGCAGGTAGTCGTATTCGTAAGATGTCCATTTGCTTGGAGCGGAAACATAGGGTTCGCTTTCTTTTAGTTTTCTGCCAAGGGCATCATAAACCACTTGTTTAGATATTAAGGAATTGACCCCAAAACCTTTGGTGGTTTTAATAACTTCTCTACCTAAAACATCGTATTGAGTGATGGATTTGGCATTGTCACCCACCGTATTTTGACTGCTAACGGTATAACCTCCATCGCCCAATTTAGCATAGCTGATTGTGGTAACCAGTGGCGTTGCCGACGCATTTGTGGTAGTTGTTTGAGTCAGTTTTCCCCAATTATCAAAAACATAATCACTAATCACACCCAAATAATTGGTTGATTTTGTTACTTGCCCAAGCGTGTTGTAAACAAAATTGCTTACAAAATCCTGATGATCGGTTTTCTTGATGACAAAACGTTTGCTGGCATCATATTCATCGGTAATGATTCTTGCTGCTATAGCAATTGGTGCAGCAGGAGCAGAAACGGTTTTAGTCAATAAATTACCCACTGTATCATAGGTCATATCCTCAATAATTGGATAGGTATCATGGCCCGTTTTCTCGGTCTTGGTTAAGTTTGTCCCTGTATAGGTATAGGTTTCGCCAGAAGTACGGGTATCTCCTGTATATATGTTTGTTGATGTGTTCGTAGTCTTTGGTCTTCCTATATAATAGCTGGTGCCAGTTCCTATAGGGTTGTTTTCGTATGTAGTGGTTGTAGTTGTGGTTCCCTGCAAACTTGCCCCGCTATATTGATTTGCAACACTTTGGGTTTGCAATCCATAATAACTAGGGGAATTTACTACACCGTCATAAGTAAAATTGCTTTCCGTTTTTATCCCTGTAATTGCGTCCAGTGTGGTTTGCTTGCTTAGCAATACGTTATACACTTTTGAAGTAGGGTTTGTATAAGTAGCAAACACATTAGTTTTAGTACTCAGTAAATTATCCGGGACGGCTGAAAACACTGTCGAAGGATTGGTGCTGGACCATGTTATGGTATTAGCCCCCCTAAGACTGGGATCATTGTATTGGGTTATCCATATTTTTGGATCCGATTCCGAGGTATACCAACTGCTTCTGGAAGTTTTGGTAAAACCTACCGTTCCATAATTGAAATTGGAAACATAGCCTCGGTATTTAAAATCTTGAAATTTGGAAACGCCATTAATGGTAGCTGTGAGTTTTGAAACCAAATAACTCGACGGGTTTCTAATCATTTCTATATCAGGATAAATAGCAGTATTACTCGAAGAGTAAAAATCGGTAGCTGAATTTCCCTGTCCTCCATTAACAGCTTCCATAGGAGCGTACTCAATTGTTTGCTTGATGTTGCCGTTGGATTCTGTCACTGAGATTAATCTATTATTGACAGCCACATCTTCTTTGAATTGATAATATTCAATTTGATTATAATGACCTCTCACAATCACCAATTCACTGTTTGCTCCATGATATTTGTAATTAGAAGTTACGGGAATCGGTATATCTGGTGATTTGGAGTCAAAAATTCCTGAATCATAGGTTTGCAAAAACTTAGAACTTGCGACATATCCAATATTATTAGTAAAGGCAGTTACTTGCCACTGGGTATCATGGTCATTAATTGTCCATTTGGGTTTATAATATTTTCTCCACACCCTTACTACGTCTGATTTTCCATCACCGTTTATATCTATAGCGTAATAATTACTGAAATGTGTTTGTGAAGAGTAATAAGTACCTGTATTAGGCCAATATTCAACAATATTTTGACTTTCTTTTACAAAAAACTCTCCTCCGGCAGGTTTGGGATTAGCATAATAAGTATGCCACAAAGTTTGTCCTGGTCCCGTTCCTTCGGTGTCCGGAATCATAATATCGGTTTTTCCATCTCCATTAAAATCGCCAAAAAGAATTTGTTTATTATAAGAATATTTATCTAAGGTTCCTTGACCAATGATTTCTAATTGAACCCAAGGTGCTACAGTAAGTTGTTTAAAACTAATTATCTTATAGGCCCTGTCACTATTTATATTTAAAATATCTGATTTACCGTCACCGTTAAAATCTGCGACGAACCTTTTTTCCTTACTTGAAAAATAAATACCATCGAGACCAGCGTAACCAGCTTCTCCATAATTCGTTGAACTATTCGGATTTAAATCTAACAATCTGCATACATCTGGGGTATCTTCAAAAACTGATGTAAAAACACAAGGACTACTCGCACTGTCTGTTGTATAATTCTGACTTTGTTCATAACTGAGTATTAAAAGTTCCGAAATACCATCTCCATTAAAGTCTCCTTCTATATATTCATTTAAATATCTTAGATATACATCGGAAGGGCATTTAGAAGGTAGACAATGGGAATTACAATAAGCAGTATTAGGAATCTGAATAGTTTTATTATAATCCAATCCAAAAATATTGTTTTTTAAACTAAAAACATCAAAACTCAAACTATTTAATGATTCCGTTTTGAGATTAACAATAGAATTATATTGATTAAGTTTTCCATTCGTTAAAGTTGTAATGGGCGACTTGTATAAATATGATAATCCTTCGATACTTATAGGACTATTACCACTATCTCCATTAAATAAATTAGAAAAAAATTTATAGTCAGCTACAAAATCCAACCTTCCATCTCCATCAAAATCACCTGCTAAACTGGCTTGATTAAAATTGAGATTGTTTGTATAGCTCTTTATTTTTCTTTCAGTAGCGTTATAATTAGAAGTATTTATATAATCAAAAATCACCGGATTGGAAGCTTCACCTTGCGCATTAAATTCTTGCACTTTAGTAACCCTTTCATAACCCAAGTTATGATCTTCCATTTGTGTTAGTTGATATTTACGAAATAAGACATTATCAGTCAACACTTGTATGTTATCCAGAATTTTTGTCGCATAAATTGGATCTCCTTTTATAAAATCTCTTTCTACTCTTTTGGCGTCTCTGTAATTAAACACTATTTTATTCTGGGAAACTATACCAGCGACTTGATTTGCACTAAAAGTGATATTATTGATATAGAGTTGGTTTGTACTTTTATAAACCACATTGCTATAATTATATTCAATGTTATTTGCATTAGCATCTTCAAATCGAACTATATACCAAGCGTTTACCGATGTGGCATTTTGATAACTACCCGATCCTTTTGATCCATACCAAGTTCTAGATCCATCGGGGCTCGTTACTATGAAAAAAGTGGAAGCCCCACCGTTTTCAACCTTCAATTCAATTTTTGTATTGCTTTTGTATTCTGTTTCATAAGTAGAACCATCCGCCCAATACGTTCCTGTCTTTAATAACAATCTCTGTCCATCAAGAGCCAGTTTGTCATTGTCATCAAAATCGACCCCATCTACAAAACCATCAATATCTCTTCTGGTAGCCATACGACTAATGGTTGAAATACTATTGATATTCCAGCCTTGTCCGGCCAATCCTCCTGTTATACCGCTACTATAAGTGAGGTTTATTATTGGTGCAACATTCTTTATACTTGGTGGCATAGCAATGGGCAAATTATAAGTTGCCGTACCCGAATTCGAAATTTGTAATTCGCCTTTAGTATCTGTAAAATTTTGTGAAAAAAGTAAATGTGTAATAAAAAGTGTAATCAGAGTGTAAAGCTGTTTCATATGTAGATCATCTTTTTTAATATAATGTGGAATTTGCTTATTTTATTGGCGATTAATTCACTGAATTAATTTTAAAAAAATCCTGTGATTACTTCGTAGTTGCATCGAATTTTAGTTATGTTCATTTCATAACAAAATCTTTATTGTTTGATAATTTTAATTGATTTTTGTTCTCCATTGCTGTAAAACAATACAACCATATAAACACCCCTAGGGTATGTCACAAAAGGAATTGTTTGCACATTAATTTTATTTGTTTTTGTAAATGATTGCAATAATTGCCCTGACACAGAATACAATTGTATAGAGGAAACAGCAGTATTATTAACTAGTTCCCAACTCAAATACAATTCTTGTTTCACAGGATTTGGATAATAGGAAATTTGATCTGAAACCTCACTTTTAATCAAATCTTCTTTAATAAGCGTTTTAGCATCTTTAACAACTTGTCCTTCGCTTGTTCGACAGCTAATACACACTAGCTCCCTCTTCACTTGGTTTCCAGCGATATCATAATTAAAAATAATTTTATTTTGTGCTGAAGTTATTAAGGAAAATCCACACAGCAGGAATAGTAAATAATGTTTCATAGGCTTAAGATAGTTGATCTTGTAAGATTTTTTTTATTTAAAAACAAACAAAAATGAAGATTTAACACGAAATTATAAATAAAAACCAAGTCCACATTTACTCAGCTTTATCCTTTAACAAATGATGTCTTTTTTAAGTAAACTATGTTAAAATTAAACATCCATAATAGTACCTATTCTAAACTTTTATAATTTTTAATTCTCTAAATGGATTACCTATGAAATAATACATCTGTTACTGGTTTTACATTTACTTTTTTATAATGTGCCACTTTGCTTTTCCTAAAATTAGCAACTTCTATAGACCATATTATTACTATAGTAATTTCCACTCGAAACGGACTAAAAGGGCAGCTAAGATAGTGACCGCCGTATGCTGCATGCGCATAATGGTTCCGCTACGCTTCACCACCCTTCGGGACTTATAGCTCTCCGCATCCGCTAGCTGGTCACTTGATTCTTGCTTTCTTTTTCCCCGTTTTTCGTTTTGAAAATATTTTTTGAGGGGACTGTGGAAGAAATCAAAACAATAGTAATCACTAAAATTTTACATCATGGAAATTACAGGACGTATTACAGCAGATGCCGTGGTTCACAAAGTGGGCAACGACAAACAAGTGGTCAATTTCAGTATTGCCATCAATGACAGCTACAAGCCAAAGGACAGCACTCAACTTAGGGAAATTGTTACCTACATCAATTGCTCTTACTGGCTAAGCGTAAAAACAGCCGAATGGCTCAAAAAAGGGGCATTGGTACAACTCTCTGGGCGAATTGGATTAAATGTATATAGTAACAACCAAGACAATCCAATCGGAAGTCTGACTTTTCACACCAACAACATAAAAATTTTGGTCTTTGCCAAAAAAACAGAGCCATCTGATAATACAGCTAGTCAACAACAGCAAAAGCCATTAGAAAATCCTGATGACCTGCCTTTTTAAATCTATATGCCAAACTAAAAATCATCAACGCCAAAAATACATATTATGAAAGCCTTAAAAAAAACAGCCTACCATACTTATGCCGTAAGTGAGGTATTTAACAAAATAATCTTGAGAAAAATAGAAAGTTACAACGGCACAAAAAAACAGCAGTTAAAATCTTTTTTACAAGACTTGCAACAAAGCGGTTGCATCTGCGGTATGATAAGTGAATTCATTTATCACGCTGACTGTAAATCTTTTTATATAGCTCATCTTGAGGAGCTAGAAAACATTAAAAATGATCTCGAAGATTCTCTAGGCGAAACCATACCAAACCGCTTTAAAACCCCTCATTACACTTTTATGTGCTGGCTTTGCTTTGAAGAATACTGCTACAGCATTTACCGTAGTGTATTTGAATAAATGTTTTGAAAATAAAATAAACTAAAACTTAAAACAATGGAAACCAATTTTTTTAAATCCATTATAGCCCTGCAAATAGCAGGGAATTGGACAATAAATATCGCTAAAGAAACAGCCGAAAGACTTATCGTATCCGTACTGTTCTTTAATGATGCTATAGGAGATACTGCATGTAGAAAAGTACCGCCGATTTTACTCAAAGGAACGGCACAGGAACTAGATGATGGATTTTTTCAAGCCATCAGCGAACCTATAACAGAAACTGCCCAACTCTTTGCCAATATGGAACATTTCTTAAAACAAAAAGAACAAGCAAAAATCGCTTCCCAAATGGAAAAGGATAATGCCTCCAAAGTAGACAAGGACAAAAGCGACAAACAAAAAAAATATGATGAAGCGATGAAAAAAGTGGACGAACTTGAAGCAGAGGGCAAATTTAAGGAAGCTTGGCTAAAAGTACCGCAGCCAGAACTTTATCCCGAACAAACAGAAATAATCCGCAACCGCAGGATGGAACTTTCAAAACAGTTCGCTCCTGACCTATTCAACGAACCCAAACCCGAAGAGCCATGCTAACAGCCACACATTTAGAAAGAATATTTTCCTTTAAAGAAAAGGAACAGGACATCAAACTCGCCGACCCCTGCCCGACATTCAGTCCGGAGGCAGTACTGAATTTCTATGCACAGACCTACCCTATCCTTACCACGGCAACCATAGAGGGACCTATCATCAATAACGATGAACTACAATACAAGTTTATCGCCCAAATAGGTACTAAAGGATAAGCCATGAAAACGAAAACCACAACAGACAGTCTCATTCTGCCCAAAAATAAAAAACAATGGAAACTCTATCAGCAATTAGGAAAATTCGCAAGCGACCTCAACCGTCTGCCCGATGCAGAACAGCTAAAAACAAATCGACCAAAGTCCGCTCCAATCGAACAATTACCGATGGTTTTTTGAGACAACAATTCCTCCCTCTATTTGAAAAGGGACAGAACCTGCCCGAAAAAGCAAGTACTCAAAAGGAGTTTTTTAAATCTCTTTCAATTCTCACAAGACTGTATGGTTTTAAAATAAATGACCTGGCTGACAAAGCCTATCCCTACAATATATTATTGGCACACCACTGCGCACAAAAAGAATTAAGCGCAAGGGGACAAGACATCGAACTAGCAATCCTTCTTGATGAAAAAACGGTAAAAATTGCCACCCACCATAGCTACAACACAGACATGACCTTGTACTATATACCTGTTCTCCCCTTGTACAAGCTGTTACAGGATAGGAAACAAAAACAGAATGCAGAATTATTACTATCTGTCTTTGCTTACTTGTACCATATTGCAGGGATTCCCTATTATAGGGACAATTACAGAGCACTAGCCTACTACTATGAATGTATGCAGGATTGGCTTACGGAAAGTTGGGAAGAAGATGAAACAGACGAAAAAAACAACGCTAATTCAGAACTAAACAAAGCATCCCATTATGGAGATATAATGTATCGCAAAATGTTCAATCTTTATCATCTCAACCTATTTGAAAAGCGAATTGACAGCCACAAACAAAACGGTTCTTTTGACAGAGAATGCCTCAGCGTAGCCAAAAAAGCGTACTCATTGTTACAGGACTATCCCGAGCACAACATCTTTCGCAATACTTCCAATGCGGAATTAGATGAAGATGATGGTATCATAAGGGCAGAACAGTACATTTCATTTGTAGCTGAAACCGAGGGAACACTTTATGATAACATTGCCCGAATGATCAATGATGAGTTCAACGAATGTTCCGAAATGGAACAGCCTACACTTACGCAGATTTATGACGCGCAAAACAATCCATCCATTGAGGGATTAGATTTTGAATACCGCATCTTTCCTCTGATTAATGACCTCTGTACCCTTTTAAATCAAATACTATGAAAGACATAACCAACGATTTTGGAACATTATACAATCCTGTAAAGGCATTCGTCGTGTATCAGCAAAACACATCCAATAAGAGCATTTATGTGGAAGCCTACGATATGGACAAAAATGGTTATCCCATAAATGCACATCCACTGAGCTTAAGTGAAAGCACGAACCTTGCCAATGCCCTTGATACCTCAGAAGAACTCAAACGCAATTTTTTAAAACCCTCAGGACTGCTTCCCAAAAACGTACTGTACATCAATCCCGACCATAATGGTTATGCCTTATGGTACACCCCTGCTCAAAATACTAATTTGTTTTTCGTTGAGGCTTTGGGTATTCCAAACGGCAAGGCATCTCTGCCTCCACTACTATGGAAAGCATCCAAAAATGCACTATGGATTTATGCTATGGATTCCGATATTGAAATAAACGAAAAAACGTCATTATATCATGCCCCTTTTTTTAATGCCTATGAAGATGGTAAAGTTTGTATGGGTACAGTACCCATCGACATAAAGTCAAATTGTCTATTGGAAGAGTTCATCATACAATGGGAAAATTATTTTTTCAACAGCAATTTCAGCCACCTCATAATGAATAGAAGCCCTATAAAAGGAAACATAATACAACTGTGGCAAAATCTTATAAACAGTCGAAAAATATTCCCCATGAAGTCCCTGATAAAAACTGGTCTCACTATTAAAGAACTCCTATCATGAACACTAAAAAAGCAATGCATTTTGCAGACAATTATCTCATTAATCCAACCAATCCACTAACTGTAAACCTTATCGGTGCCGGAGGTACGGGAAGCAGAATGCTCACCGAACTTGCACGAATGAATCACAGCTTGATTTCCCTTGGGCATACAGGTCTCCAACTCAATCTTTACGATGATGACATGGTTACTACAGCCAATCAGGGACGACAACTTTTTGCCGATACTGAAGTAGGTCTATTCAAAGTGGTAGCTCTTATTAATCGCACTAACCGTTTTTTCGGAACAAATTGGAAAGCGGTAACGCAACAATTCAATTCTTCCAATCTGAAATCCCTGCCCAACCAAGGTAAAGCAAATATCTACATCAGTTGTGTGGATAGTGTAATTGCACGTTTTGATATTGCAACTAGCCTGCAAAGCGTCGAAAACCACAAATCCTACGAACGAAATAAGGCACTCTATTGGATGGATTTTGGCAATACCAAAAATAGTGGTCAACTCCTTCTCTCCACTATTGGGGAAATCAAACAGCCGACCTCCAAATTATACAGGACTGTAAGCAATCTTCCTTTTGTAACAGAAGAATTCAAGGAACTATTGCAGGCGAAAAATGACAATAACGAACCGAGTTGTTCTCTTGCTGAGGCATTAGGGAAACAAGATTTGTTTATCAACTCTACACTTGCAAGTATAGGTGCCTCACTCTTATGGAGACTATTTCGTGAGGGTATGACACCTCATAGGGGCTTCTTTCTCAATCTTACGGATTTCAGGTCACAGCCCATACCCTTGAACTGAAACGCCGCGCCCCGCAATATACCTTCCTTTGGTCAGGACTATTGCGGGGCGTATTAAGCGGATGCGCCCACTTGCACAGAGCATCCTCCCTTGGCTGTTCATGCAAGAGGGCGGTTAATATTAATTACTGTTACTGAAACTAAAGCATTCTTTTAGTTGTCGTTTAAATCAGTACATTTTTTGCAGATCATTTTTTAAAAATTCATACTATTTTACAAAATATTAAATATGACATAATACTAAAGACAAGCAAACAAAGTTAAAAATGTTTGTTATTATGCACAAAAAGACTAATTTTGTTTATATTAATGAACATTAATGAAATGAGCAAAAAAAAGCAAACCCTATTTCCTAAGCACCTAATGACACTGGAGCAGATGGGAGAGAATATAAAATTAGCTAGGAAAAGAAGAAAACTAACTGCTATACAAGTAGCAGAAAGGGCAGACATTGTTAGGACTACTTTATATCAAATAGAAAAAGGTTCCCCTAGTGTAGCTATTGGTGCTTATTTTAACGTACTAAGAGTATTAGGTCTTCAAGATGATTTTCTAAAACTAGCTGCGGATGACGAATTAGGAAGAAAACTCCAAGATCTAGAATTGTTAAAATAGTATTTGTCAACCAAAACTTAGTCTAAAAACTCTAAAAACAAATTATTGAAGATGTCTAACAACAAAACCAACATATATGTTTATGCACATTGGCAAGGAATACAAGAGCCTAAAATAATTGGAGTTTTGTCTGCGCAACAAGCCAAAGGAAAAAAAGCATTCAGCTTTGAATACGATAGAGACTGGTTAAAAACAGAACAAAAATTTCTTTTAAACCCAGACATACAATTATATGGTGGCCCACAATACCCAAACCAAAAAGAAAACTTCGGAATATTTCTAGATAGTATGCCCGATACTTGGGGGCGCACTTTGATGAAACGTAGAGAAGCACAATGGGCAAAAGAAAACAAAGAAAAATCTAAAACACTCTACGATATCGATTTCCTTTTAGGTGTATATGACGAAAGTCGTATGGGCGCACTGCGGTTTAAGACTGATCCTAATGGAGATTTTTTAGACAATAATAAAAACGCTTCCTCACCGCCTTGGTCATCCATTAGAGAATTACAAAACGCAGCATATATCTTTGAAAACGATTCCCAAAACGAAGAGGTAAACAGATGGTTATCCGTGCTAATGGCTCCGGGTTCATCATTGGGTGGAGCGAGACCAAAAGCCAATATTTTAGACACAGATAAAAGCCTCTGGATTGCAAAATTCCCATCCAAGACAGATACAATAGACAAAGGAGCTTGGGAATTTCTTGCATATAAATTAGCAATAAGTGCCAAAATTGAAATGGCTCCATGTCGTGTAGAAAGAATATTGGGTAATCATAATACTTTTTTTACCAAAAGATTTGACAGAGAAAACGGAGAAAGAATTCATTTCGCATCGGCGATGACGATGACTGGTAACAATGAAGATACAATACGCGACAACCATGCAAGTTATTTGGATATAGCAGAATTCATTAGCAACCACGGTGCTAATGTAGAAGCAAATTTACACCAATTGTGGCGTAGAATAATCTTTAACATAGCGATTTCTAACACAGATGACCATTTACGGAACCATGGTTTTATATTAACCAAAGACGGTTGGATATTATCTCCCGCTTATGATCTTAATCCATCAATTGACAAAGATGGTTTAGCATTAAACATCGATACCGATAATAACAATCTAGATTTCAACTTAGCTAAAAGTGTAGGCGAATATTTCAGATTAAATAATTTCCAGATGGATCATATAATTGATCAAGTTGGAACGGTAGTAAGTGATTGGAAAGGAGTAGCAAAAGATATTGGTATTTCAAGGGCTGAACAGGAATTAATGGAAAAAGCATTTAATTTTTAGGAATAATCCGAAACCCATACTTTTGATGACATATTCACGGAAAACTCCCTATTTAATACATTTTCGACGACTAAATAAATATGATTAGAATTGGTTGCTACTTTGAATTTCTTGCTTAATTTACTTCGCAAGCCTAATTGTCTCATATATTTTGCCACGATAATTGCTTCGCCAGTTCGAGCAAAGCTCTCGGGTCTTGAAATTTTATAACCTAAACTATAAAGTTCTAATGTTATTCTGGGACTTCCGTAGCGTTGCTTGGATTCAAAAGAAACTGATATTATTTGTTCTTTCATGGCAATTTTTCGTTGAAGCCTAGCTGTAATTCTTTGTTTTTTCCATCGGCAATAACTTCCACTGCTCACTTGTAGAACTTTGCACATTTTTTCAATCATAAATAGTTGTTCATCGTTTTTAATGAAACTATAAATCATTGACCGCTATTAGAAAAAATGCTGATTGCTTTTTTTAATATATCACGCTCTAACTCGGCATCTTTGAGTTTCTTCTCCAGTTCATGAATTTTTTCTTGTTCAGGAGTTAGTTTTAAATTTACTTTTCAAGGAAAACCACCTTCTCCAAATTCCTCAAACTCTTTGCGCCGATTATACAATTACAGGGCTATTACTCCTAATTATCTTGCAAATTCTGACATGTTTGTTCTGTCATAACTCAGTTGCACCGCTTTCTCTTTAAAAGCTTTGTCGTAAATTTTGCGTACTTGCTTCATAAGTTAAAACTAAGATTTATATCTTAACTTCCTGTGATGGCTAAGTTAGCATGTCCAAATAACTACTAAATAAACAATTATGACTCAAAGAAAGACGTATCACGTCACAAAAACAGACGATGGCTGGCAAGCTAAATCCGAAGGAGAACAACTGCTTCAACAGTGGGAAGCACCAAAGCCGAAGTTACGCCGAAAACAATCGAAATTGCCAAAAATCACAACGGTAATTAAAATTTGATTATTCACAAACAAGATGGTAAATTCCAAGAGGAGAGAACGTATCCAAAAAGTAGTGATCCATCTCAAACTCCGGGTTAAAAAAAGAAACCTTCAATTTGAAGGTCTTTTTATATTTAGTGCAAATTCCAACTATATTGACCACCTCATAAAAGTGAAGAATAATATTACATATCAAAAATATAATTCGACAATGTTTTATCTTTTAAAAAGATCTCGAAACTGATACAACAAACGTTCAATCAATCTTAAGTCCTCAGTAACGATTTCACCACTTCCTATCATTTCTTGTCGAAATGCGATTGTTTTATGGTAAGAAGTTTCCAATCCTCTTGGCAATGCAACATCTAGCAATAAATTACCATTCTTATCTGGTACAAGAGAAATGTTTTCAACTTTGCCTTTAAGAATACCAAATTCTCTGTCCGGAAAATTTGCCAATCGAATATTTACATCTTGCCCTAATTTTATTTTTCCAGAATTCAACGCAGGAGCTATTAATTTTCCAATATATCCTTTCTCTAATGTGGGAATTATAGAAAAAACATTGTCACCCGCATTTATGGTTTGATTTTCGGTCCAAATTTGTAAAAAAGAGACTTTACCGGAAACGGATGATTTTAATACATAGGCTAATTCCCAATCTTTTATTACTTTTTTCAATTGATAAAAGGATTGCATTTTGTTGCTCTCTAAGTTTACTTCTTCTTTAGTTCCATTAATTTTGGTGCTCGTACTTGTTCTGCTATTATCAATCAAAGTTGATTTTAACTGTGAGATACTGCTCAACAAGTTTTTATAACCCTTCTCAACTTGAAGATATTCCAATTTTTTATTCTCAAAATCTTGGATCGAAACAACCCCTTTATTGAGTAAAGTTTCATATCTGTTTACATCATTTATTTGCAATTGCAATTCAACTTCATTAAGTTCTTTTTGCTGTTGTAAGATCTTTAATCGCTCTCTAATTTGACTATTTTCAGAATTCTGAGCATTGCCCTCTACTTGAAAAGGTTGCAATACTGTATTTAATTCATTGGCAATATAAGCCGAATGAAACTGTGCGTATGTACTTTCTATATCTCCTAATTGTGCATTTTTCAGTTTACCAAAATCAAAACCCTTCCCGTTTGAATAGGACTCAACAATACTTTTCAGTAAAAAGACGTCTTTATAACTTGCTGTGTTTTGAATGATTGCCAAAGAACTATTCGCTTGTACAATCTCTTTGTCATTAACCAACAAAGTTTCTATCTTTCCTGAAGTTCTGGCTACTAATTTTTCAGGAGGAATTGTAGTTGTTATTACAATTTCCGTTGAAACAATATCAGGATATTTAATAATCCAAGATAACAGTAACAATACAATCACAAAACCCAGCAATAATGTATTTCCCCATCTTAAAATAGCTTTAGGTGGATCCGAAAGAACATCTCTTACTTCTTCACTATATATTTTTAATCCGTCATTCGATTCTTCCATACTAATTTCCTAATTCCAATTGATTTTTGACTAGCTCATAATATTTACCTTTTAGATCAGTCAAATTTTCGTGTGTACCTTGCTCTACAACTGCACCGTCTTCTAACACAATTATTTTATCTGCATTCTTGACAGTACTTAAACGATGTGCAACAATTATTGCTGTTTTTTCTTTTAAAAAATTATCTAAATTATGCATAATTACTTTCTCATTATTAGCATCAAGTGCCGATGTTGCTTCATCGAAGAAAACATAAAGAGGATTTTTATATACTGCTCTCGCAATCATAATTCGTTGTTCCTGACCTCCGCTTAATCGAATACCTGATGTGCCCAATTCCGTATTGTATTTATTTGGCAATTTTTGAATAAAATCATCCATATTGGCAACAAATGCAGCATTGTTTAATTTGTCTCTATCAATAATTTCATTTTGTTCAGATTCAGAGATATTACCACCAATAGTATCATTAAACATAAAAGTATCCTGCATAACGGCACCACAATTAGAACGCCAATAATCATTGTTAATATGCGTTAAATCGACTGATCCTATATTGATTCTACCTTTCGTTGGCTCGTGAAATTTCAGCAACAACTTCATTAAAGTTGTTTTTCCGCTACCACTGGCACCCACTATGGCAGTGGTTTTGCCTTCTGGAATGCTACAATTAATATTTTTCAAAACAAAAGGTGTCGATTTTCCGCCATATCTGTAGGACATATCTACAATCTCAATGGTTTTGTTCTCGGTTAATTCTTTAACTTTATGCAACTTAAAATCATCTTCGTCCTCTTTGCAGTGCACTTGCGACAGCCGCTCCATACTTATTTTTGCATCTTGCCAAGTTTGTATAAATGCAACGAAATTCCCTAAAGGTAAATTCAACTGACCTACAATATATTGAATCGTCACCATCATTCCGAGCGTCAATTCACCATCAACAACTGCTTTAGCAGAAAGAAAAATAATCGCAATGTTTTTCAATTCATTGATAAAAGTTGCTCCAATGGATTGGTATTGCGCCACCTTTAACGTACTTAATGAAGTTTTAAATAAACTTATCTGTGTGTACTCCCATTTCCAGCGGTTTTTCCTTTGAGAGTTATTGATTTTTATTTCTTTGACACCATTAATTATTTGTATTAAAGAAGTCTGGCTTTGTGAAGTTTCGTCAAAACGTTTATAATCCAACTCCGCTCTTTTCTTTAAGAAAAAGAAAGTCCAACTCACGTAAAGAACTGCCGAAACAATAAAAACAATAAATATTTTTAGATTATAATATGCCAGAATACCATTGAAGATTACAAAACTTACCATAGAAAAAACCATATTCAAAGTCGATGACGAAACAAAGTTTTGAATACGGGTATGATCGGTAATGCGCTGCAAATGCTCACCCGTGTTTCTTGTTTCAAAATACGAAACAGGAAGCTTCAACATTTTGAACAAAAAATCCGAAATCATTTTGATGTTAAAACGGCTCGTAATATGTATTAGCAACCATTCCCTAAAAATACTAACCAAGGTTTGAGACAATATCAAGACCAATTGCGAAATCAAAATCAAGTAGATAAAAGGAATGTCACGATGATTCACCCCTATATCCACCACTGATTGCATCAAAAACGGCAAGATAAACTGAATAATGGTTGCTACCAATAAACCTATAAACAACTGACTAATTAGTTTTTTATACGGTCTGAAATAGGGAATCAAAAACGAAAATCCTTTGCTTTTGTCCTTGTCTTCCTCTAACCCATAAAACTGTGCATTGGGTTCTAGCAATAACACAAAACCGGTGTCATCATTAGTGTTTGTCCACGCTTTTTTGAAATCTTCGTGTGAATACTGCAATAATCCTTGCGCTGGATCGGCAACAAAAATTTTTGTTTTGGTAGTTTTATAAACTACTACAAAATGTTTTTGTCGCCAAGGAACAATAAAAGGCACCGGTGCTTCTGTAACCAAACTTTCGATTGAAATTCGCATACCCAGTGTACGCATTTCTATAGCCTCAGCAGCCTCAGCAATGCCCGCCATAGTAACACCTATTTTGGTAATACTAGCTTTGTCTCTTAAGAACTCTCTCGAAAAAGTTTTATTGTAATGTTTAGCAATCATCCTTAAACAAGTTGGACCACAATCTCTGTAATCCAATTGTCTAAAATGTGTAAATTCTTTTTTTAACATCTATTAATTTTTATTTGACAAAACAGAAGCAGCTAACTCCTCTAGTTTCTGTTTATTTAAATAATTATTATTAAAGAATACTCCCTCAACTTGTCCAACTGCTACTATATTTTCTAATGGATTTTCATTCAAAAATAAAAAGTCTGCTTTTTTACCAACTTCTACACTTCCTGTAGTTGCATCATTGAAATAATTTGCGAAATTTATTGTTCCAGCTTTTAAAATATCATAATTAGACAACCCCGCTTTTTTGTATAATTTGATTTCATCCATCATACCAAATCCAGGGACTATGAATTTTGAACTACTATCAGGGCTTAATAACAATTTAACACCTTCCCTATTTAGTCTATTTATCACTTCTAGTCGTTCATCAATTTCTTTTGCATAAAAAGCTAACTCTTCATTAAGTGCTTTTTCACCTATTTTTTCTCTATATTTTATAGTTTTGTCCGCCCATTCAGCAACGGTTTTCTCTTCTATATACTCAATTCCTTTTTGCTTTTGAATAAGATTAATATCAAATTGTCCATAAGCAATTTCATACCACCTTAAAGTAGGACAGGAAAAAATGCTTTTATTTTTCATTAATGTTATTCTACTCTCAAAAAAAATTGGATCGCCAACTAAACCACTGAGATGTTCTATTGAGTTTAAATTTGAATTAAAAATTATATCATCTGAAATAACTAACCCTTTTGGTTCACTTGGAAAATGTCCCGCCATTTTTATATTATTCTCTTTACAAAGTTTATCAAGATTCATAAATACATCTTGATTTTTTACGCTTAATACTTTAATAAAATCAAAGCCATTTTCTTTTATATCCTTTACATATTGAAATAATTGCTCATTACTGAAATCTTGGCTTCGATGAATTGGTGTTGCAGATAAATACATTTTTGGGTATATACTTGTTTCTGTATTGTATTTTTTTCTCCATTCAATATGTTTATCATCTCCTCGCATCGAACGTAGTTTAGTTACTCCATTAATGAGGTTTAGAGTTAAGTATTTTTCTAAATCTTTCTCATTACCAGGTAAGTGTACATGAGCATCACCTAATGAAGGCAAAATAAATTTCCCTGTACAATCTATTGTTTGTTTAGCATCAAAAATTCCTTTTTTGGAGTCCGTAATACTAACAATTATGCCATTTTTTATAGCAATATCCCTGTTTTTTAAAATAACTTCTTTATTCATAGGAATTACAGATACATTTGACAATAAATAATCAACTTGTGTTTTCTGTGAAAATAAAATTTGAGTGGAGAATAAACCAATAAAAACTAAAATATATTTCATTTTGTATTTGTTAAAAATTAAAAATTCCTTGTTCTTCTTTTTTATAAAATTCTGAAATTGGATTTAACTTGCAAAAATCATCATACCTAAAATCTAGATCTCTATTACTTAAATCAAAAATAGTAGGTAATATTTTGTATTTATTTAAAATATTTTGACACTTGGTGTCATATTCAAAATAGAAATCCTGACCTTTTTTGGTGAATACTTCTTCAAAATTTAACAACTCTAATCCAGTTCTAAATCGTGAAAATTGATCTGCTAATCTCCCTAATAGCTCATGTTTTTTTTTGCCTGTAAAGACACTTTTAGATAATAAAATATCAAAACATTCCACTCTTTTGGCAACAGTATATAATCCATGGTAAGCACCATAAACATTCCTATAATCCCATTCTTGTTTAGTTAAACCTCTCATTAATATATTATCGACATCAATTTTGAAATAATCCTTTCTATTGTGTACAACATAATATAAAAAATTATGGGAACCTTGATGTATTAATTCTTCAATAAAATAAATAAGATTATTTTCTCCTAAAACATATAAATACAACATCCCCAAAGTTTCGACCGTTGTAAAGTTTAAAATTTTAGGATTATCATGCAGATAGATTTTTCTATTAGCAAAAGCCAATTCTTGATAAAAATCTGGCAAATATTCTTTAATAATTAATATGGCTTTCTCCAATTCTTTATGTTTGTCCTGCCAGACAGATTTATATAAAGGATTGTCTTTAACAATGTGTCCTTTATAGAATTCTCTGAAATAAGGTTCTTGTGTAGGGTGAATTTCTTTTAAAATTTCAAAATCTATTGATTTTAATATAGGTTCTTGTATATTTTTCAACCCTTTCTTGAAATAGCCAACATTTGGAATATAGGCAATATTACTTTTATTGAAAGAACGATTAGTTTTTGGTTCTCCTTTTTCTACAAAAAATCCTTGCAATATCTCTTCTAAAAGCTCATTTGAAAACATATTTCTCTTCTTTGAGTTGAAGTAAGAAAAAAGCAAAGGCTCTAAAAAGATTTCATCATTATCAAAATCTATTTTTTCTAACAAACTTGGACTGTCTTTGTAAATAAGAAGTTTGATTGTGTTAATTATTTTGGTTTGATTTACACTAATTATATTTTGCATATTCTACAATCATCTTTACATTTAATGAATATACTTTTTGTTTCCAATGTTAATGGATTTAAGACCATTAGTCTTCCGATAGTTTGGCAATATTGAAACTGCTCCAGTAGAAAAAAAAGAATTTCTTTAAACACTAATGATGATAAAATATTAATATTAAACGAAATAGATGGATGAATAAGATATTCTCCAAACATTCTTTCAAAATGTTCAATTTTATAGTGCTCTCCATACTTATCTTTAGCATAAGTTGAAAGATATTCATTACACGAAGTTATACTAGGCACATAAATGGGCCCAATTTTTATAAATTCATAGGAATAAGCCATCATAATATAGGGTATTTTATTTCTAAAGCATATTTCATTTAAATTAGTCAAAAATAATCCTTTTGGATCACAGGCCTTAACAATAAAATCTGGATTAATATTTGTAATCAAGTTACTTAATTCTTCTTTGTTTAATAAATTTTCGTTATAAACTTTGATATTTATAGAGAAATTTTGTTTTATTTTTCTTTTCAAGGAATCAATTTTTTTCATTCCAACATCAGACTTATCAAAAGTCATAACTCTAAACAAATCAGTTTCTTCAACATCATCAAAATCAACTATACTAATGTTTTTAAACCCAAATTGAGCTAAAAGATATATTAATGAACTTCCACCTGCTCCAGCTCCAAATATTAATATTTCTCTTTCTTTCGAACCTTCGCAATTATTAATACTTAATAAGTAATTTAAATAAAGTTCGCTTCTAACTTTGGACGTAGTGTTCGCATTTTCAATAAATCCTTTTTTATATAATTCATTGTAAGGGAATTTTTTTAAATCTTTATTTGATATGCCATTCTTTAACATATTTTCAAGAAGTTTGTAATTTATCGAATTGTTTTCTACTTCTAAATAATCATTATTACCTACAAAACCAATACATACTTTATCTAATGCTCTGTATATTGATATGTATTTTTTGAAAAAAAATTTATTTGTCATTTAAAAAATGATTAATTTGTTGTTCATAAAACTCGAAATTTTTTAAGTTATTTAATATACTTAAATGATCACCATCATATATGGATAAACTTCTCTTTTTTGGATTCTGAATTACTATATTTTGTGAGTCCTCATAAGTAGTTATACTGTCTTTATTTGCTACTAAAAGTAACATTCTCGATTTGATCAAACTCCATTTTCTAGGGAGGTCATAACTTTTTTTTAGTGTTATTTGTTTATTTTTTATTTTTTTTAATCTTTCTACAATGTCGTAAACGTTATAAACACAACCTTCTGCTATTATAAACTCAATCCTTTCATTTTGCAAGGCTATACAAGTCAAAATGGTACCCATTGATAGAGATACTATTCCAATTTTTTCGATTTTAATCTTTTTTTTACAATAAGAAATTACATTTTTCAAGTCCACAGCAAACTCATCATAAAAAAGGATATTTTGATCTATAAAAACTGGTGAGCTTCTCCCGAAACCTCTATAGTCAAATGATACCACTCTAAAACCTAATTTTGTATAGAAGTTTATATAGGGTAAATAGTAGGACATGTTTCCATAATCTCCATAAGCAAGTATAATTGTTTTAATATTTTTATTGTTTATTAAATTTTCTTTTGGCTGAGAAATCCAAATACAAATTTCTATATCTTTATTCTTTATGCTTATTTCTTCGTAGTTAATTTGGTATTCTTTAGGTGTTCCTATGTAATCTTTTTTTGGATTAATACCAAAACAAGTTGCCCCATAACATATAAAAAATAAAATTATAATTGCTTTCATAGCTTAAATAAAAGTACTGTCTGAAAAATATTTTTCAGACAGTAAAAAATTAATCAAATATTATCACAAATGATAATAGCTTTATCTCTTTCATCTTTAATTTTCACATCATGACAGGCCTCTTCTAAACCACCTGAAATAGTACCTAACAATTCTTCCGAAGCAATAGCTTCTGCTCTTTCTTTTAAAGCGTCTAAACTTAATTTCATAATTTTAAATTTTATGGTTAAATAATTTATGTTTCAAAATCATCCCCAAACATCCCTTCTAAATCCTCTACGTGCACTTAGTTTCATAAAAACAACGAATATAAGATAATTCCACAACCAAACTATAGATAAGAAATGAGATACAAATACAACGATTCCAATCTTTAACAAATGAGGCAGTTTTTAAGCAAAGTATGTTAAAGTATTCGTCTAAAAAGTGGTGAAATTGCAATACTAAAAGAATAGACATGCTAACTTAGCGATTACAAAAAGTTAAGAAATAATCTTAATTTTAACTTATGAAAAAAGTCCGAAAAATTTATGACAAAGCTGGATATGCAAACAAAAACTGTACAATTAGTTAAGCAACATTTTTATAACTAGATTGATTATTAAATTCTTCAATGTTTTTAAAATTTGAAATAGACCCGACAACTAACTAACGAGCGAAGAAATGCCTTCTTTTCGATTTTCTAAATTCAACACATACAACTTTAAGTACCACATTGGAATTAGGTGGTCAATACCACTGGAATTTACACTATTGAGGCTAAAAAAAATAGAGGCACTTTTTTTTGGAACAAAAAATATACTCTATGAGTTTAAGAATATTCAAATATTGATTTACTTAAAATTCCCCTAGGCTAAAGCAAGCGTCACGATTGCCTTCCAAAGATTCATAAACCGTAACGGGACTTTATATTATATAATGACCAAGAAAAACATAAAACACACTTCTGCAGATGTGAGATCGATTTTCAACATAATTGATCAAAATGAGTTGAAATAATACTTATAAAGCGTTGAATTTCTTCTTTAAATATATCAAATCATTTTTTAAAGCTTTCTATGCCACATTTTTTTCAGTACAAACCCTATAATTGGAAAAAACGATCAAACTGACCACCCAATTCCAATTTCAATTGACCAATAAAAAACATTAAAAAATCCATCTCAAACACAAATCAGTTTGTTAAAAATCAACAAATTATCATTTCTTTTTACGAACAACACCTAATAGAATAAAGTAGTCATTTCAAATTGGAATGAGGTGGTCAACGCCATTGGAATTTACAGTCTACTCCATACTCACAATATTTCGTTGATGTTATTCCTCTTAGAAAAAACTCACCATCATTTTCTACTAATCGATAACTTCTGTGCTTGTTAAATTCTTCTGAATTTCTAGCCAAATTTTTAAAATGCTGAAGGTTATAATTAACGAGTCGAGATTGTCTTTTGTCAAATAAGTAATTTGCAAATTTTGTCATAGAATACTCATCAAAATAAGTATTTTTAGAATCATATTTAGCAATTGCTTTCATGTCATACTTAATTTCATCAACATCTACATATTCCTCAAACTGAAAGATTATATTATTCTCTAGTTGCCCTTCAACTAATTTCTCCTCCTGATGGACGTTAATATCCTTAACTTGTGCCAAAATCGAATATCTCTTATATTTTTCATTATAAGATTTAATCTTTTCATACACTGTATCAATGAAATCAATACATATAAACTCATTTTTGATTTTTTCAATATCAAGGGCTTCATAAATAGCTTCTTTATAAGGATGTTCCTCAATTAACTCCCAAAGTTTTTCAACTTTAATTTTTCCAGAACCTTTTTCAGGGTCTAGAATTACTGTTTTTTGTACAAATTTTTCTTCCATAATAAACTTACTTTTCTTTTCTTATTCCTTTAAATGGTTCAGGACTAGATGTTTTTACATCCATAAATTTACCAGTATTGGTATCCCTTTTAGTCCAGAGACCCGTTTTAGTATTCTGGACTTGCGAGCGTTCTTTAACCGCTCCATTTCGACTTCCGTCTTTTGGTGCATTCGTTGCCATAATTGACTGTTTTAAAAATTATTAATTAATTATAAAACAGAACTGTAAAAGATTAGCCCGCAGATTTAAGAAAAAAATCTTGGTAGAAGAATTTAATTGTTTTACTTTTGAAGTGCGAAATCAAGAAGAAAAAATATTTTATTCTTCAATACCAAAGCCTAATTTCTTAGTTGATTTTGGGCTTTTCTATTTTAGTACTGTATATTTTTATTATATTACTTTAATCATATTATTTAAAAAATTAATTGCATCTTGACTAGAATTAACAAACTTAAGAGCTTCATCAATACCAAGTACTTTTACATTATTTAACTCTGCAAAATTCTTAACGTTTTGACATGTTGTGACTAATGGAAGATTATTCATTTTAGCGTAATATACTGAAGATATATCCGTAGTTTCCAGTCTTAATTTTTCTTTATCACAGTTATTACAAAAAGAATAAAAGTCATTTGATAATTCAAAAATTTCTATTTGTCCACTTTCATCAAGCATTCTTAGTAATTGCTTTTCCATTCCATCTAAATAATTTCCACCCATGTAAAAATAAGAAATGAGAAATTCCCTGTCCTTTAATAATTTTAAAGCACGCATGAAAGAAACTAACTCTATGTCGTTTAATACAATCATTAAAATAAAAATTCCTTTGTAAATGAGTTATTATTCAGTTTAGATATTGGCATACCAGATAACTCACTAGCAACACTTTTACTAAATGAATTTTCCCTTAATCCTTTTGCTATTAAATAATTGAATCTACTTACAGATTCTCTACCACTGAATTCACATTCTTTATCCCTCCAAGAGTAATATTGTTCTTTCCATATGTTATATTTCTCCCAAGTAAGAATATCTAAATTTAACATCCTCACTAATATTGCAAAAATTGAAATACCGAACTTACTTTTTATTCTTTTAAGTTCTTCCAAAGTAATACTATTTGTTGTGCCTATGTACGTTTTTAAAATTTCACTCGGTAAAAGCATTGCGCCAGCGAATTGGTCACAAAAACGTTCTATAATTTCAGGTTTCTCATTTTTATTAAAAGGCAATAACAAATGTGCGAGCTCGTGAAGAACGGTAAATCGACGTCTAGGAATGTCTGTATTAGTAATATTAATTACAATTATTGGAGTGTTTTTTACCCAACAAGAAAATCCTGCAAAACTTTCATCTTCGTTAACTTCAAAAATTTTTATTCCTAAATCTTCTAAAAAACCGATTAAATCATAAATAGGAGTATTTTCAAATTTCCATTTCTTTCTTAAAAAAAGCGCTATATCTTCTACTTGTTTCTTATTAGATATAACATCTATATTTTTTAGAGGATTTTGGAATACCAAAACATGATTAATCATTTTTTCTAATTTACTATAAGACGAATATTTCTTATATAAATCTCCTAAAATCTTTTTCCCAAAAAGGTCTACATTATTTATCTTAAACTCCTCTCTGAATTCAATATTCCTTAAGACAAATTCATTTGAATCATAATTTGTTGGTGCGATTATTTCAGATATACTAACTTCTAATGCAGTTGACAGTTGAAGCAATTGAGAAGACTTAATTTCTCTTTGTCCTTCTTCAAATTTTTGAATATATGACTTTGAAAAATTAGCACGAACAGCAAGGTCTTCTTGAGAAAACCCTTTTTGCAATCTTAGCTCTTTTATTCTTTCTCCGATATTCATTTTAATTATTTTTTTTCAAAGATATAAAAAAAGAAAACAAGAAACACACAAAACTATATTTTTTTTATAAAAAAAAAGTATTTTTGTGTGTTCACATTCATTCTTTGTACATTTCTAAAATTCTACGTCGCATTTTTATATATCTTTACAAGGCAAACTTCTTCTGAAAGTTCTGGTACCCTTGTTGGTACCCTGAAAAATATATTTTTGTAAACCACGGGTTTCATTTGCTTGAAGCGATTTAGAGAAGAACCTCTTTCTCTCCCAGTAGAAGTCTAAAAAGAAACTTTAAAACTCAAAAGCCTTTAATTCATTAATATTATAATCGAGCTACTTTATTTTTATAATATTTTTTTATAAATTTGCATTAACCACTGGATTAATGTGTTCTTAGAAAAGATATTACTGCAGACTATCAAATGGCTATTGTCCTATTGAAATAGTAGATAAAAGTTTGTTTGTTTTTACTTCGTGTTGTTTTGTTCAGATTAGTACTTCATTTGTACCTCAAGGTCTGTAAACCACAATAAACACTGGGCTGTTAATTTCTGCATCGGAAAGTAATTACCTTTCTTTTATTTACTAACCACTTGTTTTTATTGACTTTACTGGACATGCCAACTTATTAGGCAGTATAAGTTAAGAATAAATCTTAATTTTAACTTATGAAAAAAGCCCCTAAAATTTATGATGCTGTCTTTAAAAGAGCAGGTAGTAAAATTGAGTTAAGATAGTGGCTATGCAAACAAAAATTTGATATTGAGTTAAGTTCCATTTCTTGAAATATTATTTAGGTATTCTTTATTATCAATTCTACAAAACTCTTTACAAAGCCAAACACCCATATCAATCTTTCGTCTAAGTTCATTTTTTTTAGTTACTCTACGCTGCCATATAGTCGATAATTTTGACTTATCCATATGTAAATGAAATACTCTTCCTTAAATTTTCATGTATCTATATGAGTAGATAATCGATATTTTACCGATTATCTACTTATTATTTTACAATCAAAAAAACAGATTATAGATTTCAGCAGATTATTATCTAAGCTTGAAAGACAGCAAATAACACATCAAATGTTGATCAGCATACTGAGTCAATACGAGCGACATAATTGGAAAAAACGATCAAACTGACCACCCAATTTTAATTGACCAATAAAAAACATTAAAAAATCCATCTCAAACACAAATCCGTTTGTTAAAAATCAACAAATTATCATTTATTTTCACGAACAATACCTAATAGAATTCAGTAGTCATTTCAAATTGGAATTGGGTGGTCAATATAGCTGGAATTTGCACTCGACAAAAAATCAGTAAATGAACTACTTATAAAATATAATTACAATAATATCAATGAACATAATAGTAAACATCGGGTTTTTATCTTATTTTAAGTCCACACTATTGAACTTAAATACATAAATAATGATGATATTTGAAGCTTTAAAAAGCATTATAATAAAGAGTATAACTCTATTTTTAAAAATTTCTTGCAATGAAAAAACTCCTTCATCTCCTACTTATTAGTTTTATATTTGTCTGTTTTACAGCCCAATCTCAGAAAAATATATGGGATGAAAACCCTAGTGATTCACAGGTTGAATTAGACAGTTTGTTAACAATCTTGCCGACCTCTAAAGGAGAAAAAAAACTGTCTTTATTAAATAGAATTGCCGAGATAAACTGGGCCATCGATCCTAATAAAACTTTGAAATATGGCTCGGAAGCTTTACGTTTATCAATTGAGTTTAAAAATAAAGACCAAGAAGGTTTAGCGCTTATAAATTTGTGTCAGGGTTATTTGTTTAATAATATCTATGACAAAGCTTTACATTACGGACTAAAATCCTTAGAAATACGAAAAGCCCTTGCAAATGATTATGATCTCGCCTTTACCTTACGGACACTTGGGTGGTTGTATTATGACATTGGATATTATGAAAAAGCATTAGAATATCATACTCAAGCTTTAATCATACATGAAAAAATAGGCAACAAGCAGCGAATTGCATACAGTTATAATAGTATCGGAATAATTCATGATGCCAAAGGCGATTATAATTTGGCATTATTTTTTTTTAAAAAATCTTTAAAACTCATAAAAGATTCTAATAATAAGGACAGAATCGCAGAAACTATGAAAAATATGGGCATTTGCTATCGTAAAATTAATGAACTCAATTTGGCCAAAAAAATCTTAGAGTCTGCGCTAGATATTGAGAGTAAAATTAAATATGACAACAAAAAAGTTTATGTTCTTCAAGAACTTGCTATAGTGCACCTAAAACTCAAAAATTATGAAGAATGCTATTCATTGTTAGAAGAATCTAGGGCTATTATTAAAGTATTAGGCAATAAAAAGGAACTCGTTTTAGAGAATGATAAGATTATGTCCGATTATTATCTAGCATTAAATAACTATAAGGAGGCTTTCAATTTTTATATAAAATATACTAATGGTAAATCTGAAGTTTTCACAAGTAATAAAAGTGAAAAGTTGGCTGAAATGCGGATTTTATATGAGGCTGAACGACGCGAATCTGAAATCAAGTTATTAGAGCAACAACGTCAATTGGAATCACAGAAAAGAAAATCCCTATTGATTGGTTCTTTATTATTGGCAATTATAGGAATTCTAGTAATAGCTTCGTTGTGGAATAATATAAAAAAGAAAAAAGCTATTTATCTACAAAATCATAAACTTTCAAAGGAAAAACTAAAATCACAATTTCTATTACAGGAGAATTTAGAACGCAGACTGGATTTTCAAACTAAGGAACTTACAAATCTAGCTTTGTTCATTTCTCAAAGAACTAACATTTATAAGGATCTAGCAAAATCTTTAAAAAATTTAAAATTTACCGATTTAAGTGTACTTAAACAAGACATCAATGCGCTTATAAACGAGTACACTTTTAAATTTGATTTAAATGAAGATATTCAGCAATTTCATGCAAACATAGAAACCCTACAAAGTGATTTTTTATTTAGAATTAAAGAAAAACATCCTAATTTAACTAATAAAGATATTCAGTTGGCTGTACAGGTTAAACTTAAACTTAGCTCTAAAGAAATAGCAAATATTAATAATATCTCTGCTAATTCAGTAGAAATTGGTAGGCATAGGTTAAGAAAAAAATTAGGATTAGAAAACAAAGACAACTTGGTTGTTTATCTGGAAAACATTTAGGCTATTAATCTTTCTTGGACATCTTCAAATATTATGCTCTGTCGTTGTCCTCAATCATTA
The DNA here is from genome assembly GCF_047344965.1 of Flavobacterium sp. W1B. NCBI lineage: Bacteria > Pseudomonadati > Bacteroidota > Flavobacteriia > Flavobacteriales > Flavobacteriaceae > Flavobacterium > Flavobacterium sp. W1B. The sequence continues at coordinate 2,241,857 of NZ_CP178845.1, read as the reverse complement.
ACAAAATTTATAAGACAAAAATTGTCAAATTATTAAACAGTTGCGAAATTAATTTTGCAACTGTTTTTTGCATTATAAGTGCTCCTTTTTATTTTAATCTGTTAATGCACTTCATTAGGAGTTAATATATAATTTGAATAGTGTGGTCTTTTTTTACTGTAAATTTTGATTCCTTTTCTCACCGAGAACTTCGTAATTGATAGTATTATATCAAACTAATCAACAATATATTCTTACTTTAAGATACTCTTTATTCTTTCTGTAATTGAATTTTTATTTTGACAAGAATAAAAACTGTCTTTTTTTTAAAAAATCTCCATCATACTAAAAATGTACTACTTACACTCATAATTCTTTGCTAAGGCCACTGTAAATAATGGTTTATTTAAAGAATGTAAAGGTCAAGTAAAGTTTCTTTTTGATGTTTTATCTTGAAATAATTTAATATTTGTGAGCCTAAAACTTAAATTAAAATTGAATTCTAATTCTGCTAACAAATAAATTACGATGGTAATCAAAAAATCAAAAACGTTCTTAAAAACGTCTAATTTATTGCTTTCTATTCTAATGCATTTTGGATTTGTGACAATGACATATCCACATTACATTATTATAAAAGGAAGTTTTGGAGAAAATAGTCAAGTCCGCAATATTGGATTAGTATTTAAGAAATTCTACCATTTGTATCTTGAATTTTTACGATTTAATTATCTAGACAATTCGTACTATCGAAATGATATATTACTATTCAAACACTTGTTTATCAATTATATAAAATGTAAAATCCACATAAAAGAAACCTTAAAATGGTTAATTAATAATAACACTAAAATAGTGCCATTGTGAGACAGTTGTCACTAAAGTTACATTTAACATCATACTAAATACGCTAAAAATGAACAAAACCAAATTACTTTCAAAATTGTGGGAACAGTACGCTGAAATCACGCCGTCCGCTAAAAAAATTCAGGATTTATTAGAGGAAAAAGGAGAAGAAATTAAGAATGACCATATCGCTATTCGAACATTTAATGATAAACGAGTTAAGATTAATGTGTTAGAAAAACTTTTTCTAGAAGTTGGCTATGAAGAGAAAGGAGAGTATATTTTCGAATCTAAAAAATTATTTGCAAAGCACTATGAGCATTCAACAGACAAAAATGCTCCAAGAATTTTTATCTCAGAATTAGAATTAGAGAAATGTTCACCACAATTACAAACTACAGTAAAAGAGGTGTTAGATAGTTGTGATGCAGAAACATTCAATAATCCAGAATTAGTATTAAGTGGAGCTGTATGGAAAAACAAATCCGTAGCTGTTTACAATTCACTTTTAGAAGAATCAGAATACGCTGCTTGGATGTATGTATATGGATTTCGTGCAAATCACTTTACGATCAACGTAAATGCATTAAAAGACTTTAATAGCTTAGAATCTTTGAATACTTTTCTGGAAAATAGCGGATGGAAACTAAACGCATCAGGAGGAAAAATAAAAGGTACTCCTGAACAATTATTAGAACAGTCAAGTACACTAGCTGACATGCAAAGCGTAAAATTTGATGAAGGCATCTTGCAAATTCCATCTTGTTATTACGAATTTGCACTTCGCTACCCAATGAGCAACGGAGAATTATATATGGGATTTATAGCCTCATCTGCCGATAAAATTTTTGAAAGCACTGACGTTAAATTACAAAATCAATAACTAATTAATAAGCGGAAGTTAATAATAGCAAACATTTGAGTACTACTGATTCTAATAAAGCTAAAAAATAACCTAAAAAACTTATAGCGTATCACTTGCCATACTTAGAAACCAGATAAAATCTAGTTTTTTAGCACCAAAACTATGCTTAATTGTAAATAAAAAACATGATTACAACAACGTCACAATTTGGAATAAAAGAAGCCTTAACCCAATTAGGAGTAAAGGATATTAATGAGGGAACCTCAACAGGATTACATCATTTTGCAAATGGCGAAATCTTGGAAAGCTATTCTCCAGTCGATGGAAAACTTATTGGTTCAGTAAAAATGTCGACTGCTGAGGATTACGAAAAAACAATACAAGCAGCCACAGCAGCTTTTAAGACATTTCGATTAATGCCAGCTCCACAACGCGGTGAAATTGTTCGCCAATTTGGAGAAAAATTACGCCAAAACAAAGAGGCTTTAGGGAAATTGGTTTCCTATGAAATGGGGAAATCACTGCAAGAAGGATATGGAGAAGTACAAGAGATGATCGATATATGTGATTTTGCTGTTGGCTTATCTCGACAACTACACGGTTTAACAATGCATTCTGAGCGACCTGGACACCGTATGTACGAGCAATATCATCCTATGGGAGTTGTTGGTATCATTTCGGCATTTAACTTTCCTGTTGCCGTTTGGGCTTGGAACACTGCTCTAGCTTGGATTTGTGGAGATGTTTGTGTTTGGAAACCTTCAGAAAAGACACCACTTTGCTCAATAGCTTGTCAAAACATAATAGCTCAAGTTATTAAAGAAAATAATTTACCAGAAGGAATTTCATGCTTGATTAATGGTGATTATAAATTGGGTGAATTGATGACTTCAGATGCTCGAATTCCATTAATTTCAGCTACAGGTTCAACCAGAATGGGGAAAAAAGTGGCACAAGCTGTTGCTGCACGTTTAGGTAAATCACTTTTAGAATTAGGTGGAAATAATGCCATAATCGTAACTCCTGATGCTGACATCAATATGACTGTTATTGGAGCTGTTTTTGGAGCTGTAGGGACTGCAGGACAACGATGTACATCAACACGTCGCTTGATTATTCATGAAAGTATTTATGAAAAAGTAAAAGATGCTATTGTCTCGGCATACAAACAACTCAAAATAGGAAATCCATTAGATGAAAACAATCATGTAGGTCCATTAATCGATAAAGACGCGGTCAAAATGTACAGCGCAGCCTTAGATAAGGTAGTTGAAGAAGGCGGAACTATTTTAGTTGAAGGAGGAGTTCTTTCTGGAGAAGGCTATGAAAGTGGATGCTATGTTAAGCCAGCGATTGCTTTAGCTAAAAATTCATTTGAGATTGTGCAACACGAGACTTTTGCCCCTGTTTTATATTTAATAAAATACAGCGGAGATGTTGATAACGCACTTGAATATCAAAACGGAGTTGGGCAAGGATTATCATCAGCTATCATGACCAATAATTTACGTGAAGCTGAAAGATTTTTATCAGTTGTAGGTTCAGATTGTGGAATTGCCAATGTTAACATAGGAACATCCGGAGCTGAAATTGGTGGTGCTTTTGGTGGTGAGAAAGACACTGGAGGCGGAAGAGAATCTGGATCTGATGCTTGGAAGATATATATGAGGCGTCAAACTAACACAATTAATTATACCACAAGCCTACCATTGGCACAAGGAATTAAATTTGATTTACAATAAAATAAACCATAAACAACCAAAAACTATAATTAACCAAATTTATTACAGATGAAAAAACGAATTTTATTATTTAAGGGTTTAAACTTCATACTCTTAATGATGTTTCTATGTCAACCACACTTTACTTTTGCACAAGAAAATCAACCGCAAAAAAGTATTTCAGGAAAAGTAACAGATAATAAAGGAAATACACTCCCCGGGGTAAATATTATAGTAGCGACAACGAGTATTGGAACCACGAGTGACGAAAACGGAAAATTCACATTAAAAATCCCTTCTGATTTAAAAAATCCAATCTTAAATTTTACCTACATGGGGTTTTTAGATCTTACTTTAAGTGTAAATAACAAAACGGAGTTAAACGTTACACTTGAGGAAGAAAACAATAAACTAAATGAAGTAGTAGTCATAGGATACGGTTCCATTAAAAAAGGGAATGTTACTGGAGCGATATCTTCGATTAAGAAAGAAAGTATTGAAACCAGAGCTACAAACAATGCATCAGAGGCTATTCAAGGATTAGTAGCTGGTGTAAATGTTCAAAAAAGCGGTGGTGCTGCTGGTGCTGCTGTAAAAATAAAAATTAGAGGAATTAATACATTCGGGAACACAGAACCTTTATGTATTATTGATGGATTTCAAGGATCTTTAAGTTCAGTAAATCCTACAAATATTGAGTCTATAGAAGTACTTAAAGATGGAGCAGCTGCTGCCATTTATGGATCAGTTGCCGCAAACGGAGTAATTATCGTTACTACAAAATCGGGGCTTAAACAAGGTATAAAAGTTGATTTTACTTCTTTTGTAAATAGCACTTCGACAGCAAAAAGAATAGAGTTATTAGATGCTGAGGGTTATAAAACAGTTCACAAAAGAATGTATGACGAATACAATAAATATGCTAATACACCTGTATCATTGCCTGCATATATCAACGCACCAACAACAGCTAACACAAACTGGCAGGACCAAGTTTTTCGCTCTGGTTTAGCACAAAATTATGGTTTAGGTGTTCAAGGTCGCGAGGGAGTGGTTAAATTTGCTCTATATGGTAATTACGCTAAAGAAAAAGGAATTATCATCGATAATAACTTTGGACAAAAAAATGCAAGTGCAAGAGTAAGCTTTAAGAAATCGATTTTTGACATCGACACTAAATTATCGTACTTATCGACTAAAAGTGAGCAACCTAACTTTCAATTGAAAGAAGTGTATGCAATATCGCCATTAGTTCCTGTATTGGATTCAAATGAAACTTACGGATACGGATTAACAAACAAAAACGGATTGCCATTTAACACAAACCCTGTAGCTGATGAGCGCTTTAGAAGTGGCGAATTAAGAGGTCAAGATTTAACAGCGAATATTTCGATCACTGCTAATATCGCACCTTGGTTGAAATTTAAAACTGCCTACTCTCACCACGAATTAAATTCACAACACACAGCACATAACGCGCCTTTTATCGCAAACATACAAGCGCCAGAAAAATATACGGTACATAGAGAAGTTAGAACCTACTGGAGTGAGCAAATTTTCGAAAATACCATAATGATGGATAAAAAATTTGGCGAACATTCTATTGACTTTTTATTAGGTAGCACCATCAATCCATCATCTTCTAACTGGAATGACATTACAGTTGAAGGAAAAACGACTGACCAATCTGTAGTAGACGGTCAACTTGTTTCAACGGAACGTCCTGCAGGATTTTTAGACTCTGGTTTTGAAACGATTGGAGCAGGAAAAGGAGGAACTTATTCAGCTGACGGTTCTAAATACCAATACAATAGACTTTCTTACTTTAGTCGTATCAACTATTCTTACAAAGATCGTTACTTAGCACAAGCCACTTTGCGTTATGATGGATCATCTAAATTTGGTAAAGACAGTCGTTGGGGAGCATTCCCATCTGTGGCTTTAGGTTGGAAAATTGATAAAGAAGATTTTTATCCAGAAGATTTCATCATCTCTACTGCTAAGCTACGTGCGAGCTGGGGACGTTTAGGTAACGAAGCTGCTTTAGGATATTACACTTCTAGCTCTTTAATTTACTCCGGGAATTACTTAAATTCTGGTTACGTACAAGGAACAGGAAGTAATCCATGGCCGGGAAGTATTGCAACTGCATTAGAAAACCGTAACCTAAAATGGGAAACTACTGATTCTAAAAACATAGGTATTGACTATACACTTAGAAATGGTAAAATTAGTGGTTCGATAAACTACTATCGCAATGTTACTGATGATTTGTTAATTACAAAGAAATTAGCACCTTCAGCTGGTATTGATAACCCAATTCTTAACGTTGGAAAAGTAAGCAATAGCGGACTTGAATTTGAAGTAAATTATAGTGAACAAAGTAATGATTTTAAATATAATGTCGGCTTTAATATAAGCTCACTTAAAAACAAAGTAGAAAGTCTTGCAAATGCAGACCAAGCTATTAACGGACAAGGACTTAAATTTGACACAGAACATTTCCCAACTCAAGCAAGAGTAGGAACGCCAATAAGCTCTTTCTATCTTTACCGTGCCAATGGTATCTTTCAAACTACAGACGAGGTGAATAGCTATACTAGCAATGGGAATTTAATACAACCTAATGCTAAACCAGGTGACATTAGATTCAAAGATTTAAATAACGATGGACTAATTGATGAGAATGACAAAGAATATGCAGGTACAGGTTTACCAAAAGTAGAAGCTAATATAACTTTAGGGGCTAGCTACAAAGGATTTGACTTTAGTACATTGATTGGAAGTGGTTTCGGACATAAACTATACAATGGTAATCGTTACTTCTACGAGTCTATGAGCTCAGGAACTAATATGCTTGCTTCAACTCTTAATTCTTGGACTCCAGATAACAATAGCAACATTCCACGTGCTGTACTTGGAGATCCAAATGGAAATAGCAGAGAGTCAGATCGTTTCCTTGAAAACGGAAATTTTGTAAGAATGAGACAATTGCAAATAGGGTATTCATTACCAAGCTCATTATTAGAAGCAGCAAAAATCGACAAACTTAGATTTTATGTAAGTGCTGAAAATGTATTCACCATCACTAAATACTCAGGAACAGATCCAGAGTTCTCAAGAACTAACTTGCTAGATACTGGTGTTGACCGTTTTGTATATCCATTTACAAGATCATTTATTGTAGGTGTACAATACGTATTTTAAGAAACTTATAAAAAAACAATTATGAAATATATATATAATTTTATTACCGTATTATGCATCTTTACACTGGTAGGATGTAGTAATGATTTCCTTGAGCAACAGTCTCCAGACCAACTTAATTCTTCTACTTTTTGGAGAAATAAAACCGATGCCGAAGCTGGTTTATCCTCGACCTACGCTTACCTTGAGGGATCAGTTGAAGAATATGCTTTTGCTGAAGTAAAATGGCCTGTAGAAGCCTATCGTGAAGATATTTGTAAATTAGGTAGCGATGCCTTAAATTATCAAAATTGGGTTGAACTAGCTGATTTTACTTATACAAATGGGAATAGCCAAATAACATCGTATTGGCAATTAAATTATCGTGGTATTTCAAATGCAAATCAAGTAATTGCTAAAGTTGGAGAAATGCCTGCAACTGCTATTAGTGATGCTGATAAAAATCAAATTATTGCTGAAGCACGATTTTTAAGAGCTTACTATCATTTGAAATTAATACTTAACTGGGAAAAAATTAAATTAAGAACTAAATACATTACTAATCAAAACGAAATAAGTCTTCCTCTTGCTGAACGCGTAGAAACTTGGAATTTTATTGTTAGCGAATTAAAAGCAGTTGCTGAAGTGCTTCCTGCAGCTCAGCCTGCTGAGAAAGTGGGTCGTGCAACAAGCGGTGCTGCCAATAGTTACCTGGGATTTGCTTATTTGACTAGAGCATATGAGGAAACTGCGGACAAACAAACCCATCTTACTGAATCACTTAAAGCTCTTGAAAAAGTTCAAGGATATGAATTAGTTAAGGACTATGTGAGTTTATTTAATGGTACTAACAAGAATTCAAAAGAGTCTATTTTTGAACTTCAATTTAGTGAAAACACATCTAACGGTGCATTCTACCGTACTGCGCTACATTTCTGGATGGCTGCAAGTGAATTAGGCGGTTGGGACGAAATTCTACCAACAGACATGTTGATGAATGAGTTCAAAAAAGAAGGTAAAATTGCAACTACAGGAAATTATGACAGCCGTCTTTATGGTAACATTTTCTTTAAAGATCCTTATTTTAATGATATCTCAAATCCTAGAATTTTTGGTGAAACATATGATGCCAAATTTGGAACTGCTAACAAGCCAGTTTTCCGTAAGTATTTACCTCCTACTCAAGAGCAAATGGACACCGAATTTTTAGGATTAAATGTTCCTTTAATGAGGTATTCGAATGTGCTTTTGATGAAGGCAGAAGCTTTAAACGAATTACAACGTTCAGGCGAAGCAATACCTTTTATCAATCTAGTGAGAGCTCGTGCAGACATGCCTGCTATGAGTGGTACAACTTATGCTGCTGTAAAAGCACAAATTGAGCATGAAAGAATCATTGAGTTTCCTTTAGAGAACTTCCGTTTCTATGATCTACGTCGTTGGGGAAAAACAAAATCTGCTCTAGATGCTGTTGGACGTACCGGTTTTGACGCTGCAAAAAACAACTTTTATCCAGTACCATTAACTGAAGTGCAAAATAATTAAGAGATTCAAAAAATAGATTCAAAACAAAAGAATAGTCCGAATAATACTTGGGCTATTCTTTTTAATTTAAGAAAAACATTTTTTAATGTTACCAATAAAATTAGTCCGGGAGAATATAAATTAGCTCAAACTGTGTGCTTGTACCAAATGCATATTGTAATGACAAGTGAGCGCTACTTTTCTATATTAATAAATTAAATAATTATGTACAAAAAAGAAACATTTTATATACTTCTATTCTTTTTACTATTGCAAGCTAGTTTTGCCCAAAGTAAATTTAGCAACTTAGAATTAAGTAAAAACAACCTAAACTATAAAGGAAACCCTGAAAATGCCAAGGATAGAAAATCATTGGCTTTTTCTGATAAGGGCGCTTGGTTTGCCTTTGGATTGCTAGAGCCTTCAAGTATTCAAGGTGGATTTTCAGGTCCATTTTTAATGACTGAGCAAAATGGAGTTTGGTTGAGTTCTTCCTTTCTTTCTTTACATCTTATCGATGACAAACAACAAGAAATGATCAATTGGAAAACGGCTTTAATTAGTCAGAACAGTTACAATAGCCATTTAGAACAGGCGTTTTCAGATGAAAGACTAAGCATCAAACAAGAACTGGTTTTTTCATCTGGACATACCGCGATTCAAAAAACGAGCATTACAAATACTTCTTCTAAAAGCATCTCGTTCACACCTACTTTTCAATCTGCAGTTTATTTAGACAATCTGCAGTTTTCGGTAGAAGATAAAGCATTAAAAATAGTTTCGTCAAAAAGTAACGCAATTGGTTATGTGCAGTTTATTAATGAGAACAACAAAATAGAAGTTACAAAGAATGGCTTTACTGCAAAGACTTCTCAGATTGCATTAAAACCAAATGAGACTAAAGAAATAGTAGTTTCTCAAACTTTTATTTTCCCGCAATACGACTGGAAAAAAGAAAAAGAAAGCATCTCTATCTTAAAATTTGATTCGGTTTTAGAACAAACACAACAAGAAAAAGAAAATCAACTATCGCAATTAATTGCAAAAAAGAAACCGTCATACAAAGGTTCTGAATACTCAGTTTTCCTTGCGAAATTAGTACTCACTTTGCAAAACAATACTCGTATCGCAGCCGAAGGTTTAAAAAACTCAGGCATATTTCCTAGCTATCATTACGAATGGTTTCATGGTTTCTGGGCTTGGGACAGCTGGAAACATGCCACAGCAATTGCAGAAGTGGACCCTGCTTTAGCCGAAAACCAAGTACGAGCTATGTTCGACTTTCAAGAGCCTAATGGCTTTATTCCTGATTGTATTTATAGAGATACCTCGATTGAACCTAATAATTATCGAAATACCAAATCACCACTTGCTGCTTGGGCAGTTTGGGAGATTTACAAACAAAACAAAAATGTGGATTTCATTAAAGAAATGTATCCTAAATTAAAGAAATATCATGCTTGGTGGTACAAAGAGCGCGACCACGATCAAGACGGGATATGTGAATTTGGGTCTACAGATGGTACTTTAGTGGCTGGGAAATGGGAAAGCGGAATGGATAATGCAGTGCGATTTGACGACAGCAAAGCACTAAAAAATTCCGAAAATGCTTATTCGTTAGATCAAGAAAGTGTGGATTTGAACTCTTTCCTTTATGCTGAAAAAAACTATTTGAGTCAAATGGCTAAAGTTTTAAAGCTAGCTAAAGATGAAAAAAAATGGAAAGCAGAAAGTAGCACCTTAAAAAAGCAAATTCAGACGCAGTTTTGGGATGCAAGTACAGGATGGTTTTATGACACTTCTTTAGATGGAAAAACATTCGTAAAAGATATGGGTTGCGAAGGTTTCTTGCCTCTTTGGGCTAAAGTAGCATCTAGCAAACAAGCAAAGGCTATAAAAGATAATTTACTTAATCCAAACACCTTCAACACCTTTGTGCCTTTACCAACATTAGCTAAAAACAATCCGAAATTCAATCCAGCTAATGGATATTGGAGAGGTCCAATATGGTTAGATCAAGTTTACTTTGGTATTAATGGACTAGAAAAATACGGTTACAAAACAGAAGCCAATCTCTTAACAAAAAAACTGGTTCATAACGCCGAAGGCGCTTTAGAAAAAGGAAAATCTATAAGAGAGAATTACCATCCTACGACTGGAAAAGGATTAGAGGCAGAAAATTTTAGCTGGTCAGCTGCTCATTTTCTACTACTACTTTTAAACAACTAAAAAATAAACGATTAAGAAATGATAAATTATAATTCCCTACTAACTAGACTTACATTTTTAACTTTATTAGTATTTAGTTGCCATTCGACTCAAGTAGTTGCGCAAAATAAAAAAGCAGCTGCAACAGAAAAAAAAGACCCGAAACGATTTTTTGATAAAGCTGATTTAATGCAAATTGGGGTGTATTATTATCCTGAGCAATGGCCAAGAGAACAATGGGATCGTGACTTGAAAAACATTAAAAAGTTAGGTTTTGAATTCACACATTTCGCTGAATTTGCTTGGACATATATGGAACCTGAAGAAGGTAAATATGACTTTAAATGGCTAGATGAAGCCATGGCAATAGCCGAAAAAGAAGGTTTGAAAGTGATTCTTTGTACACCTACTCCTACTCCACCAGCTTGGATGGGTGATAAATATCCTGAAATATATCTAGTTGATTCTAAAGGGAACCGAAGACAACACGGAAATAGAGCAAACATCTCAGTAACAAATGAAAAATACCATGAATTCACAGCGAAAGTAGTAGCTGAATTGGGAAAACGATACGGTAAAAATAAGAATGTTATAGGTTGGCAAATTGACAACGAACCTTTGTCTACCGAGGATTTTAGTCCTTCTGCTAGAACAGCATTTCAAACTTGGCTAAAAGCCAAATACGGTACTATTGAAAAATTGAATACCGAATGGGTTGGAAGTTTCTGGAGTACACGTTATTCTAACTTTGAACAAATCGTATTACCTAACACCGAAGTTTATTTTGAAGATAAGTTAAGTCCACATACGATTTTAGATTTCAAACGATTCACTGCCGATGCTCAAGCTAGTTTCTTAAACGACCAAGCCGAAATATTGAGAAAATATACAGATCCAAAACAGTGGATAACTACAAATTTCACCAATGTGACTTATGACTCAGACCCAAGAAGAGCTGATAAAATGGACTTCATCACCTATACAATGTATCCAGTAAGTGGTCAAAATAATTTAGGCGGTGATAATTTTAGAATTGGACATCCAAGTAAAATTCATGAGGCAAACGATTATTACCGCTCAATCAGTGGCGTTACGGGAATTATGGAATTACAACCAGGACAAGTAAACTGGGCAGGTATTAATCCTCAATTGCAACCAGGAACTGTTCACATGTGGCTTTCGCAAGCCTTTGGAGGTGGTTGCGCTTTTACTTGTACTTACAGATACAGACACCCATTAGGAAGTAGCGAAATGTATCACGAAGGTATTGTGGGTAATGACGGAGTGACACTTTCTACAGGTGGAAAAGAGTTTGTACAATCTATTCAAGACATGAAACTATTGCGTAAAGAGTATAATCCTAAAGCAGTTCTTCCGCAGAAAATTGCGAATAGAAAAACAGGGTTTTTATGGAGTCACGAAAATCTTTGGGACTTAGAAAATCACAAACAAACTAAACATTGGAGTACTTGGAAACATAGAAATACTTATTCCTCAGCTATTAAATCTACTGGAGCACCGGTGGATTTCCTTAAAGAGGACGATAATTTTGATGACTACCCATTTATTGTCGCTAGTTCATATCAACTTATTGATCAAAAATTAGTGGACAAATGGACTAAGTATGTTGAAAAAGGAGGTAACTTGATTTTAAGTTGTAGAACCGGACAAAAAGACAAAAACGGGCATTTTTTTGAAGCCAACTGGAGTGCACCAATCGTACCTTTAATTGGAGCTGATGTTGACTTTTTTGATGTATTAGTTACAGATATGAAAGGAAATATAAAAGCAGCTAACAATAACTTTCAATGGAATACTTGGGCAGATGTGTTATCTCCTAGAAAAGGAACCGAAGTTTTAGCCACTTATGAAGACCAATTTTATAAAGGTAAAGCCGCCGCGGTTACTAGAAAGTTAGGAAAAGGAACAGTAACTTACATTGGTGCAGAAAGTACTGATGGAAACTTAGAGAGACAAATTGTACGCAGCGTATATGAAAGAGCAAATGTGGCCATTGAGAATTTACCAAGCGGTGTTTTTGTCGAATGGAGAGATGGCTTCTATGTAGGAGTTAATTATTCAAACGACCCTATCGAACTTGCTATTCCACAAGGAAGTAAAATATTGGTAGGGCAAAATCCTTTGCAGCCCGCACAAGCCATAATTTGGAAATAAAATTAACGAATACTAAAAATTTACTGATGAATTTTTCAGAAGAAACTATTGAGCAATTAGCCAAAGACCATTACGGCCTAGCTACAACCGCAAAATCCTTAAATGGTTATGACGAGTTAAATTTTCTTTTATCTACTGATACAAACGAAAAGTATATTCTAAAGATATCCAATGAAGATCATCCCTTCCCGTTTTTAGACGCGCAGGTTAAAATCATTCAGCACCTATCAAAAAGTAGCCTTACTAATGAATTTCAGCAGTTTTGCATCAACACGCAAGGCGATGCTTTGACAAAAATTGAGGCCGATTCAAAAATATATTATGTAAGAATCCTCAATTTTCTAGAAGGTACTTTTTGGGTAGAAAAAGAAAATAAATCAAAGGAGTTGTTTTACAATCTAGGATCCTTTTTAGGAAATATGGATTATGAACTTCGCGATTTTTCGCATCTTGCTATGCACCGCCGTTATACTTGGGATATAAGTTGTGCTAGCGAAGCAAATGAAAATTTAAAATACATTCTAGATCACGAAAAAAGACGAATCGCGAGCTATTTCTTATTGCAATTTGACACAGAAGTACTGCCCCTAATCCATACTTTGCGTCATGCTTACATACATAACGACGCAAACGATTATAATATCCTAGTTCAAGAAAATCAAATTAGTGGTCTAATTGATTTTGGAGATATGGTTTACACAGTGCTTATCAACAATCTAGCGATTGCGTGTACTTATGCGATGCTTCATCAAAAGGACCCGTTAGCTGTTGCTGCATCAATTGTAAAGGGTTATCATAAATCGTATGCCCTTACGGAGCAAGAAGTTGATTTGTTGTATTATCTAATTGCAGGGAGACTTTGTATTAGTGTGACACAGTCTGCTTACAACGCTTCATTAGACAGCAATAACGAGCATCATTTTCTTACTGAAAAGCCAGCTTGGGAATTGCTGAATCAACTTATTCGAATTAATCCAATAAAAGCGCAAGATACCTTTAGAAAAGCTTGTGGTTTTGCAGCATTAATCACTGATGAAAACTATGCTGATATATTAGAATCTCGTCAGAAAAGCATTGGTCGAAATTTAAGTATTGGTTACAAAGACAAATTAAAAATCACCAAAGGCGCTCTGCAATATCTTTATGATGATAAAGGACGAACTTTTGTAGATTGTGTGAACAACCCATCACATGTAGGCCATTGTCACCCTGTTGTTGTTCGAAGAATGCAAAAGCAAATTGCTAAATTAAACACCAATACGCGTTACCTTAATGACACTATTATTGAATATGCCGAAAAACTTACTGCGACTTTACCTGCAGCTTTAAGTGTTTGTTATTTTGTCAATTCGGGTAGTGAAGCTAATGATTTGGCAATTCGAATGAGTCGCCATTTCACCAAACAAAAAGATATTATTGTACTTGATCACGCTTATCATGGTACTTCAACGGTTGCTATGGAAATGAGTCCGTATAAATTTGATGGTAAAGGTGGTTTCGGAAAAATGCCTTGGATTCATAAAGCAATTAACCCCGACTTATATCGTGGTCCTTATAAATATGGAGATACAAATGCAGGAGAAAAATATGCTGCAGATGTAAAGCGGATTATCGAAGACTTAAAAAAAGAAGATAAAGCTCCCGCTGTATTCATTTGCGAAACGCTATTAGGTGTTGGAGGCCAAATTCCGCTTCCTAAAAATTATTTAAAAACGGTGTATGAACACGTTAGAGCTGCTGGAGGAATCTGTATTGCCGACGAAGTTCAAGTTGGTTTTGGAAGAATTGGAGACCATTTTTGGGGCTTCGAATTGCAAGATGTCGTTCCCGATATTGTTGTTTTAGGAAAACCTATTGGTAACGGCCATCCGCTGGCTGCAGTAATTGTTACAAATGAAATTGCAAATGCTTTTAATAACGGCATGGAATACTTCAACACTTTTGGTGGTAACCCTGTATCTATGACGGCAGGACTAGCTGTTTTAGATGTTCTTCAAGACGAAGAGATGCAACAACACGCATTAGAAGTTGGAAACCATCTGATGGACGGTCTTAGAAAATTAATGGCAAAATATCCTATTATTAGTGATGTTCGTGGACACGGTTTATTCATAGGTGCGGAAATGGTTAAAGACCGAGTTACAATGGAACCAGCTGTTGCTGAAATTGATATAGTTGTCGAAAAAATGAAAGAAAAAGGTTTTTTACTAAGTACGGATGGCCCTTTACATAATGTATTAAAGATAAAACCACCAATGCCTTTCAATAAACAAAATGCAGATGAGATGATTGAATTATTAGATATTGCTTTAAGCGAGCTATAACAATCAATCTTCCATTTATAAAATACTAGATTAAGCAATAATTTTATTCTAAATGAAACATAAAAATTCTCTTTCACAGAGTACTATCAATCTTAAAACTTTAGAAAATCAACCAGAGGGTAAATTATTTTACGATCAGACGATGCGCTTGTTATACGCCACAGACGCGAGTGCTTATAAGGAAATGCCATTGGCTGTAGTAATTCCAAAAACCAAAGAGGATATTCAGAAAATCATTGCTTTTGCTTGAGATAACAAAAGCAGTGCGATTCCGAGAGCAGCGAGTACTTCTCTGGCTGGTCAATTTACACTGGAAACTGGTGGTCAATTTGACCAGTTTTTCCACTTAGGCTTCGATAAATAAAATGAAAGGAGATAAACCGCATTATTCAACAAAATAATGCGGAATTAAAAAAGATATTAAAATGGATTAATCAAACAATTCGTTCAACCAATGCTTTTTCTTATGTTCCTTGTAGTAACCATGCTGTGGCTGACTCTCAAAAGCTTGTCTATTGAACTGAGGGGTGCTTAGTGGCTCATTTCCTGACCTTTCTATTATTTTATCTAGCTCACCTCGATCTAGCCATATTCCTCGACATTGCGGGCAATAATCAATCTCAATCCCTTGTCTATCAGACATAACAAGTGGAACTTTACAACTTGGACAATTCATAATATTCAATTTTAGTTATTTATTAAATCTTTATTTTTTGGAAAAGCAACAGAAAGCAAAACAGAAACAAGTAATATCCCACATATTACCATTAATGAATAGACAATTGGAATTTTATAGAAATCGACAAATGTCATTTTTATTCCTACAAAAACTAATATTGCCGATAAGCCATATTTTAAATAGTAGAAGTATTTTGTGATTCCAGCCAAAGCAAAATACAATGCTCTTAAACCCAGTATTGCAAAAACATTAGAGGTAAAAATAATAAACGTATCGTTTGTAATAGAAAGAACTGCAGGTATTGAATCGACGGCAAAAATCAAATCGGTAAATTCTACAATAAGAAGAACAACAAATAGTGGTGTTGCAAATCTTTGACCTTTCAATTTTACAAAAAATTTACCTCCGTGTGTTTCTTCTGTAACAGGAAGAAATTTCTTAAATAACCGCACCAATGGATTTTTATCCGGTTGAATCTCATCGTCTTTATGAAAGAGCATTTTAATACCCGTATAAATAAGTATTGCGCCGAAAACATATATAATCCAATGAAATTTACTAATAAGTGCTACACCTGCGAAAATAAAAATGGCACGCATTACTAAAGCCCCTAAAATCCCCCAAAAAAGTATTTTGTGCTGGTACTTTCTATCAACATTAAAATAGGAAAAGAGCATAATAAAAACAAACAGATTATCAATACTTAATGATTTTTCAATAACATAAGCTGTTAAAAACTCAACTGCTTTTTCTTTACCCATGAAAATATAAATACCATAATTGAAAATTAAGGCAAGGGATATCCATACAGCGCTCCAAATAAGCGCTTCCTTAATTTTTACTTCGTGCGATTTTCGATGAAAAACACCTAAATCTACTGCTAACATTACTAGGACAAACCCTAAAAAACAAATCCAAACAAAACTATCTATTATCATCTATTTTTAAATTTAGTATTTAATTAAAACAAAACTACCATGTAATAAAACATATAAGCCTCTCCCCGCTTTCGTAAATTAATACTATCTATTCTTTACCATTCAATCGTTCGTTTAGAAAATTAATTACTTCATCAAACACTCCTGAAACCCCATTTTGAGCAATAGTATTGGTTATCGATGAAATTAAAGAAAAGAAAATGGTTATTATCCCAATTACTAGAGCTATTACAAGAATCAAAACAACAAGGAAAACTATCTTGAGTTTCTTATTGTTTCTTAAACTATTGATAAACGCAATTACGTCAAAACTTCCATGACCGCTAGAATAGGTCTTGTATCTATAACCATCATTTTGATAATAGTTATGCATTGCACGTTTTTTATGAGGCTTGCCTTTTTTTTTCAAAAAGTCGTCAAAATCCATATTTATGTATTTTAGTTAATAAACATAATTATTCAGCATTACTGTACAGAACCGTAATGCTATTTGAGTGAATAAACAATTTTCACACTCTAAACAAGAAATTATAGGATATTAACTAAGCTTTGGCGGTTGCCAAATGGAGTAAAAAGGTTGGGATGCTTTACTAGTGTGATGAAAATGGTTGTGTTGGGTACCCTTTTCCTCCAGTAAGAAAAATTTAATTCCATAACTAATTTGGTATTCTTCGTTTATGTCAAAATCAAAGTCAACAAAATTATAAGATAAACTATTTTCAGAGCTTAGCTCCATTAATGAAGAAGTATTACTTTGTTGAAAACAAATATTGTAACACAGTAACATGCCCAGAAAGAGCACAATGCTATTGACTAAATTTTTTCGACAAAGATTCATGCGGCAAAAGTAATTAAAAACTAATGTATATGTATTTCGAGATAAATAATTTAGATTAATTTAACACTAAATATGAAAACAAAAACTGCACAAAAAAATACAGCAGCTTTAAAAACAGTAGCTACTTTTTTCTGCTGTTTCGCTCCTCATCTTCACACGGTCGCTTCCTGCGTTCCGTCAGGCTATTACATCCACAATAACAATTTATTTCGTTCTGGATATACAAACAAAACTTAGAGTCTAAGTTAAGCGACATGTTTATAAATATTATTTTGTTTATAAAATTCTTCTTTTGTTTTGTAATTAAGAGCATTGTTTTGATGTAAAATAAATCGTTATTATTTGTTGCTCTATCTCGTTCTTTCTCAATACCTATTGGAAAAAGGCTTGCTTTTCCATTTATAATAGCTGCTAGAACCAATTTTTAAAACCTTACACATTTTTTCAATCGGAAATATCGATTCACGATTTTTAATGAACCGCTATTTTATCGACCGCTCTTGGAAAAAATGCCAATTACTTTTTTTATATATCGCGTCCTAATTCCGCATGTTTTAGCTTTTGCTCCAATTCACGAATTTTTTCCTGCTCTGGAGTTAATTTTAAATTTCTTTTTCCTGGAAAACTATCTTCTCCAAATTATTCGCAATCTTTTCTTCATTTGTATAGCAAAGTAACTTTGATTCCTAATTCTTCGCTCAATTCTGAAATATTGGTTCTTTCATTACTTAATTCGACAGCTTTTATTTTAAAAGCTGGATTGTAAATTTTTCGTTCTCGGTCCATAAGTTAAAAGTAAGATTTTATTCTTAACTCATACTGTAAGCTAAATTAGTATACCCAGATTGCAAACAAACAATACAAACCGTATAAATAAAGAATTATACGGTTTGTATTGAATATTCCTGGAGAAGTTATTTTGCAGTAAACAATCTTGGACTGAAAGAAATCATAACCCAAACCCAATTGTTTGTATTATTAGAATCTCCACCTTTAAGTCTTTCCAATGTTGTTGAACCAAACATTTGCGAATATCCAGCTGAAGCTAAAACATCTTTTTGAAAGCTATAAGCTACAGTAAAATCAAGTTCCGTACCTAAATAGCTATCCATTTTATTATTGCTGGCATCCAAAACCGTATTTGGAGCAGAAAATAAATGTGGAATTAAGGCAAATTGCCATTTATTTTGGGTGTAGTTTAATTTCAGATAAGCATCTTGTAATCCAACACTGTTCTGATGGTTTCCTACATAGAAATAATCCATATATCCATTAAATCCGTGATTGGTTCCGAAAAGAGGCGTGAATGATTTTAAATCAGAACTCGCATCATCTTGGTCTTTTCCAGAAAGAAATTCATATCCCAATGCTGCTTTAAACTGAGTTGTTATGGCATATCCAAAATTTGCTCCGGCATAAAAAGCATTCACTTTTAAATTGTTACTTTTACCAGATTGTCCGTATAGACTTAGATCGCTATCCCATTTTTTGTCCTTGTAAGAAAGGTAGGTTCCAAAAGTTTGCTTGTAATCTACTTTTAAATCTGTAAGCGTTTTGGCATATTCGTAGCCTGTATTTAAAAACAACAAACTCGTGTTTAATTTACTAAATGTAGTATGATACCAAGCATATTGCAGAGATTTGTAATTGGTGGTATAAGGCGTGGTTGGAGCTACTAAATTTTCTTTATCAGCATTTAATGCAAACCCTAAATCCAATTGATTGTTCTTTGGATGAAAAGAGATTACTGCAGCATCATGGCTTTGCCCTTGTTGTGTCCAATCAATTTCCCCTAAAATACGCTGGTTGTCATAAGAAATTACCTGACGTCCCAAACGTGTACTCCAATTAGGAGTAAAATCGTATTGTGCCCAAGCTTCAAATATCTCAATTCCGTTTTTGTCCGAAGTGCTTGTAGTTGTAACATCTCCCCAAGTCCTTATATTCTGCAAAGTTAATTTTGTTTTTAACTTTTCTTGTTTGAAGTTTAGGTTCAAACGAGAACGTTGCGATATAAAAGAGGTAGGATCCTCAGTGTCTTTAATTAAACTTTTATATCCATTTCTGTATTCATAACGGGGTCTTAGCTGAATATTGGCATCAAATTCCTGAGCATATGATGTTAAGCTTATCATACCTAGTAATGATAAACCAATCGTTTTTAATGATTTCATGTTTTATTTAATTAAGTTTTTCGGCTTCTTCGATGATTTTTTTAATCGTGCCGTCATTATTTACACCAATGCCTTCTTGTTGATAAGCTAGTTCGCCTTCTCCATTAAAAACACTGATAATATTGGAATGAGAAAAATCGATTGGAGATATTTTTTTGTAGTTTATCGCTAATACTGCGGCGAATTCTCTTGTGTTTTCTTCGGTAGAACGCAAGAAAGTCCATTGATCGCCATCCATTTTGTTTTCAATTGAAAATGCTTTTAATCGTTTAGGTGTATCCACTTTTGGATCAATACTCACTAAAAGCAGTTGCACCTTGCCTTTACTATTCTCAGGCAAACGCTCTTCAATATTTCTCATATCGGCCACTAAGCGAGGACAGGCAGCTTTGCAGGATGTATAGATCATCACCATGACCAAAACTTTTCCTTTTAGATCCTTCAACTCGATATTTTTTCCGTTTTGATTCGTCCATTGAGAAGGAAGGTTGTAAATAGACAATTCCGAAACTGCTTTTTTATTGGAAACCGCCTTGTCCTCCCCTGTTGCACTTTCGGGCTTTTTATTAGCATTACAGCCTTGCAATAAAAAGAAGATTAAGGTTAATGCCATAAAAAACATTTTTCCAAACAGTCCCTTTATATTTTTAACTTTTTGGTATTGCTTTACCACTTCGCTATCGTTCGGATCGTAAATTTTTGATTTCATTTTTTTATTTTTTAAACAAATTAAACTATTTGTTATTTGCTGTTTTCAGCACATCTAAAACCAAGGTTTCTTGTGGTATATCTCGCTTTTAAACTAGCTCGAAAGCCGTAGCGCATAAAAGCAGCATAATTCATTAAGTCAGTTGCATTTATCGAACCACTACCGCAAAACAGATTCTTATCAGTGTCTTTGTCTTTTCTGGATTCACCAGACAAGAAAATACTATTGAAGTCAGAAGTCCATTCCCATATTAATCCATGCATATCATAAACACCCCAATAATTTTTGAATGTTTTCCCTACAGGATTAGCATAGGTTTTAGACTTTTCATACCAAGACAAGATATATTTATTGTACGATTCTTTGGTTCTGGCATCTATTCGTTTTTCATCTGCCATAGCAACATATTCCCATTCATCCATCGTAGGTAAGCGTTTCCCCTCGCATTCACAATATTTTTTGGCAACAAACCAGGAAACATTAGTAACTGGAGCATTACTCAAATTGCTTTTTCCGTAATTAAAATCACTATCCCAATGGCTCAAATAACTTTTTTCCGTAAAAAGTCCAATAATTTTAGAGCGACTATATTGTGGATATTTTTTTAAAAAGGCTAAGAATTCGGCATTTGTAACAGGATAAACATCCATCTTAAAAGATTGTACTTCTACCGGTTTTTTATCTGTGGTTCCATAAAGGGGAACATAAGTCCCCCTTTTTATTGAAACCATTTTAGAATCTTGAGCCAACGTAGATGCTGCTATTAGCAAAGAAAACATTGGTATAATTATTTTCATTTTAAGGATTGCAAACATCGTGTTGAATTTTTAATTATTATTTTCTTTGGGCTTTTACCATCGCTGTTGTAACAACCGTTTTTTTGTTGCCCCAATTAGCATAAACATAGGTCAATACATCAGCTATTTGCTGGTCATTTAATGCCTGAGCAGGCATTGCACTATTGTATTTTACCCCATTTACGGTAATTGGTCCTGATAATCCTTTTACAACTCCTTTAATAGCACGGTTAACGTCTTTATTTAAGTAGTCTGATTTTGCCAATGGAGGAAAAGCTCCCGGAATTCCTTGTCCATTAGCTTGATGACAGGAGATACATACTTTGGCATAGACTCCTTTTCCTTTATCAGCTTGTTGACTAAAACCTTGTAAACTCAATGCAATCATTGCGATTGCAAAAACATACTTTTTCATAATATTATTTTTTTTATTGTATTTGAATAATGCTAATTCTATTTTTTTTAATGACCGCTGTCTGCAATAGAAGCTGATTTGGCTCTTTGTGCTTTGACCATTGCGGCAGTAACTCTAGTTTTATTGTTCCCCCAACTATCATAAATATAAGTCAGTGTATTTGCAATTTCCTCATCAGTAAGGTTTTGACTGGTCATTACACTATTGTATTTTTTTCCATTTACTGTAATTTCGCCACTTAAACCATGAATAACTGCTCTTATTGCTCTATTATGATCCGCATTTAAATAATCTGACTTTGCAAGAGGAGGAAACACACTAGGTATACCTTGCCCTTCTGATTGGTGGCAGGCAAAACATGTTCCCGCAAAAAGATCTTTCCCTGCTTTAATTTGCTCAGCTAAAGTTTTAACTTTTGCAACTTTTTCTGTTTTATTTTTCTTTGGCATATTTTGAATAGTACCACCTTCAGCTAAATAAATTCCTTCTTGGGTTGTACCAGAGTAGATTTTCTTATCATCAGAACCTTCTACTTTCAACATTCCTATAGCTCCTTTATTGAAAGCTCTAAAGATTGAGTGGTCAACAATAATAAAAGTTCCAGGAACATCAACTTTGAACTCAACAATAGCAGCACCTCCAGCAGGGATCAACGTTGTTTGAACGTTTGTATTGATCATATCTCCACCTTCGATATGTACTTTGTCAAATATTTCCCCAATTACGTGAAAAGAAGAGACAAGATTAGGTCCACCATTTCCCATATAAATACGGACAGTTTCTCCGACTTTGGCTGTAAGTGAATTATCTCCAGCAATACCTCCTACTTTCCCGTTAAAAACAACATAATCAGCATCTTCTTTTACTGCTTTATCCATATCAAAAGCTTGAAGACCTTGGTCACCATATTTCCCTTTGGTATAGAAATCACCTTGCATAACGTAGTATTCTTTGTCAACCGGCGGTAAACCACCTTCTGGCTCTACTAATATCAAACCGTACATCCCATTAGCAATGTGCATACCCACAGGAGCGGTAGCACAATGGTACACATACAATCCAGGATTTAAGGTTTTAAAATTAAACACTTTTTCATGCCCTGGCGCAACCAATGAGGAAGTAGCTCCACCACCTGGCCCTGTAACCGCATGTAAATCGATGTTGTGTGGCAGTTTATTATCAGGGTGATTTTTCAAATGAAATTCTACCTCATCTCCAACACGGGTTCTGATGAAACTTCCAGGAACCGACCCTCCAAATGTCCAGTAGGTGTATTTTACTCCATCAGTCATTGTACCTTCGATCTCTTTGATTTCCATATTAACGATAAGCTTTGTTGCCTCTCGATTCCCAACTGGTTTAGGAACAAAAGGAGGAGCTGTAAGCTCTGCTGATGCTTGTCCTTTAATAGGCACTTTTGAATAGTCTTTAGGTGAATTGTCTCTGAAAGAAAACAATCCCACCACAATAGCTAATACTACCAAAACTCCGGCAGCAATTTTAAATTTAGTTTTCATGATTATTTGGTGTTAAATTTATCTTAATTTATAGTACAAATTTAAAGGATGATTTTGTCTTTTATTATGATATTTGTCATGTTAATCACTTTTTTACTACATTATTTCAATAAAAAAATTGCTAAAAAAAATAAACCTAAAAAAAGACTTAAGCTAAACTTCCAAAAAGGATTTGCCTTCTTCAATTCCATAAATTGGAAAGCTACCAGCAGGAATTTAGCAATAGAAAATCCTATAATTAAGAGCACTAAAAGGCTCGAGATTTTACTTGCATTTGAAATTAAAGCCGTACTTAAGGTCAACAAAATCAAAAATCCGTAAGTAAATAATAATGATTTTTTCATTGATTAAAATATTAAATAGAGAATCGGAAATAACAATAGCCAGATTAAGTCACACATATGCCAAAAGGCAGCGCAGGCTTCGATGTCTTCAACGCTGGTATCAGAATTTTTCTTTGTCATTCCATAATTAGTCCAACTTAAAATTACCAATCCCATAATCACATGAATTAGATGAAAAACAGTGAGTATCCAATAAAAATTGAAAAACATATTTGTTTCTAATGAAATTCCGGATTCAATTTTATGATAGTATTCAACGCCTTTTAAAACTAAAAAAAACAGCCCTCCAAGCATCGTCAGTTTAAAATAAAAAGATGATTTTTTAATGTTATTTTCTTTAAATTCATAAACGGCGTTGGCCATAAAAAAGCCACTCGTTAACAAAAAAACAGTATTAATAGCCCCAAAAGTAGTATTGAGTTGCAAACGGGATTGGTGAAAAACCTCCGGTTCTTGATTCCCGTAATAAACAAAAGCAAACAACGCCATTCCGAAAGTTATCAGTTCCAGATAAATAATAATCCACATCAAAATCCCACCTGGCGGATAATAGATGCTTTTATAATTGATTTTTAGTGTATTCATTTTGTTGTGTCTTTAAAAAATAATTTACTCCCAGTCCAGCAATCTTTTTTCACCCTCAATTTTTTTTATATCTGTTATGTCCTGCGACATTTCGATTACTCCTTTGTAGTTTTTATCAGCATCTCTCACGGCAAAATAACGGATGTAAATAAGGCGGTCTTTGTAATTAATCCAAAACGAAGATTCGCTTTTGGTTCCCTTTCTAAATTCTTCCAAGATTTTAAGTACAGTACCAACACTTTTTGGAGGATGACAAAATTTTACTTCACGTCCAATAATACCAGCACTTCGTGGGAAAACACGTTCTTCTCCCCGATTGTAAAAAATAACTTTGTCATTTTCATCCACATAAGTAAGGTCTAAAGGCATGGTTTTAAATAATAAATTCACCTGCTCAACCGTCATGTGTCCCTCATCATAATGCGATCTGTTTTCAAGTGAAAAAGGCATTTCTCGAATAGTGAAATCCACGCTCGGATGTACATAAGCTACACTAGGATATGGAGCTGGTGATTGTGGCAACATCCAGCCAATTTCTTCCTCGCCTACGCGCATTTTTATCCAATCATCTTCAGCCAATAAATTCAAAGCATTTGGGAATAGTACCGTTTCTTCCACTTCCATTAATCGGTAAATGCCGTTTACTAAGTAAGATGTATTATTTTCAATGATACTAAAATCTCTATCCTCCATGTTTTTACGCAACATGCGAAACTGTTCCCGGAGATTATCGTGAAAAGACCACATTCCTTGTGAAGGACCTGTCCAACCTTTTTTCTCTAAAAAGGGAAAAAGTTGGTTTTCTTTTCGGGCAAAGCGCTTCTCGATTGCATGCAGTTGGTTAAAAATATTGGTGTATTTTTGGAACTCCTCATAAGGTTTTACCGCTATCAACTCTTCTAAAAGAGTATTTATAATCTCTTTTTCCTGAAAATAAATCCGAACCGGATGTCCTTCAGGAAGTATTGTTGTATTTGATGTCTCATTCATCCTATTACTTATTTTTGATGTTTAATTTTCTCATATAATTTTACTAAAGACTGTAACAACTCAACTGGAGTTGTTAAAATCTGATAGTGATTTTGCCCGAACATTTGCGGCAAATAATATTTGGCCTGTGCTTCAATTGCAAGTGCATAAGAATTAATATTCCTGTTATTGAGTTCTCGAAGGGCTTGTTTTACGTCATTAATACCATATTTACCTTCGTATTTATCGTAATCGTTAGGTTTTCCGTCAGAGATCAGGATAACCCATTTGTTTTTTGTGCTTCTGCTGTCCAATCGTGCACCGGCATGTCTCAAGGCAGCGCCAATTCGTGTATAACCATTGGGTTCTATGGCACCAATTTTATGCTTGGCAACATTCCATTTTTCGTCAAAATCCTTAACCGTTAAGTAAGTCGAATAATTACGTGTTTTGGAATAAAAACTATCAATAGAGAAATTTATATTGAATTCGTTCAACATTTCGCCAAAAAGAATGGATACTTCTTTTTCAACATCAATCACTCTGTTTCCGGCGGCATAACCATCGCTAGAAAGACTGATATCCAAAAGAATGAGGATTGATAAATCTTTTTCTTTTTTTCGATTTGAAATATAAATATTCTCAGACGGTGTGCGTTTAGAATGTACATCCACAAACAAATCCGTAATAGCATCGATATCAAACTCTTCCCCTTGCGTCTGGCGTTTCTGCTGTTGCATTTTATTATTCACACTCGTCAACATTTTGCGCAAGCCCATTAACGTGGAAGCATTCTTTGCAATCGTATTTTTGTAATAATTGCTATTTGTTTTGAGTTGTGATTTCGGATACACTTTACAAAAATTGTCTTTGTATTGGCGTTTATCAAAATCCCATTCGTCGTACATCAGGTAAAAACCCTTGGCATCCACTTCGGCACTTTCAGAAATGGTGGTGTTTTCTATAAAATCTGCCTGATAAACGGAATGTGCCGTATCATCAACACGAACGGTATATTTCATATTCAACTCTTCCAATGCATCCTGATGTTCCTCTAATTCATCCGAACCGTCAAAATCACGCCAGACACCGCTGAATTCCTCGGCAGTTTCCACTTTCTCAAAATTGTGCAACATCACATAGTCTTCCTGTTGCTTTTTGTCTAGTTCTACAGTAACTACTTCTTCTACCGCATTTGCTTTTAAAGTAGTTGAAGGCTGATGTTCATTTGCTTTTTTGGTTTTATCCGAAAAATTTTCAAGCACTTTATCATTCTTTTGAATATTCTCGTTTTGCATCCATTTTCCGTACAACCAAGAATAATCCGCAGCTATTTTCTCTGTTGTTTTTTGAGCAAAATGATTTTTTGCTTTGATATAAAAATTTTCATCAATTGAAAATTCTTTAAATAAAACAGACAAAATTTCATCGGAAGTTTCCAATGCTTTTTGTTGGGAAAGTTCCAAGGATTGTTC
This sequence comes from Flavobacterium sp. W1B, assembly GCF_047344965.1. NCBI lineage: Bacteria > Pseudomonadati > Bacteroidota > Flavobacteriia > Flavobacteriales > Flavobacteriaceae > Flavobacterium > Flavobacterium sp. W1B. Next base: position 2,215,589 of record NZ_CP178845.1, on the reverse strand, counting down.
TGCTTCTGAGGCTTTCCAGTTTAAATCCAAACGTTGTTGCACGCTGAGATATAAGATTCTGAAAAGATAAAAAGTCATATTCTCACTCGCAGTTGGCAATTCGGCAAAAGAAATGGGGAGAAAAAAATTGTTGTTTTTATAACCTCCTTCTCTTTCTGCCGGGAAAATATCAATAGGATTCCCGGTTAATGCTCTTGCCAATATTGTTAATCGCGGTTTAATATCATTCAGACTAACGGTTCTCGCTAAGATTTCGGGATCAATTTTCTTGTTTTTCTTCAATTGCTTGAAAAACTTACCAACTAAATATTCATCTAATTCAAATCCCATTTTTTTAATTTTTTGGTAATAATGGCAACACAATAATTGCCACTACTAACTCGATTATATCATTAAATCACACAAGTCTTTCAGTGCTCCCAATGTTTGCAAATCATCTGTTAAGGGTTCTACCACCGCCACATGAACGGATAATCTTTTTGGGAGTCCGCTATTAATAATTTTGGCGGCATCGACCAATAATCGGGTTGAAACGGTTTCGGTCAAGCCCAACTCAGTTAAGTTTCTGATTTTATTACCAATTGCTACCAATTTCTTGGCAACATCATGGTCAATTTGAGTTTCGTTAACCAAAATTTCGATTTCAACTTTTGCCTCCGGATATTCAAAAGAAACAGCAATAAAGCGTTGGCGTGTTGATGGTTTTAGCTCTTTAAATCCTCTTTGATAACCGGGATTAAAAGAAGCCACCAACATGAAATCCTCATGTGCTTTTATGGTTTCGCCTAATTTGTCAATGAAAAGTTCGCGTCGGTGATCGGTCAACGAGTGAATCGCCACAATGACATCAGGACGCGCTTCGGCAACCTCATCTAAGTATATAATAGAACCTTCTTTGACCGCCGTTGTCAATGGACCGTCCAACCAAACGGTTTCGGCTCCTTTGATGATAAAACGACCAATCAAATCTGTTGAAGAAGTTTCTTCATGACAGCTAATCGTAACGATTTTTCTGTCTAATGCATGTGCCATATGTTCAATGAATCGGGATTTTCCGGTTCCTGTAGGCCCTTTTAACAAAAAAGGAATTTTATTTTTGTAGGCATGTTCAAAGACTTCTTTTTCTTTGCCTACTGCGTGGTAATATGGAATTTGTATTGACATAATTTTATTTTTAAAAACAAAACTCATTCTAGTGTTTACAGGCAACAAAGAATGCCGTATTCAATAGTAATGAGTCTTGTCAGCTATAATAAAGTATTTAAAGATCTATTTTATTTCTTCTGAAATTGTATTTTTTTGTTTGGAGACATAATTAAGTCCAATTTTTATTTCCGGTGAAGAAAGGCTTTCATTATGTGTTTCTTCTAAGGCTTCATCGGTTGGCCTACCATACTTAACAAAATCGTAAATAAAGAGTGCTATTCCGGTGGTAAACATCGTAGCGCAAATTAGCAACACCACAAAGTGAATACTGATTTCGTTTTGAACATCCATGAATTCCATTTTTAGCTTGCGTTCCATGTATACCTGAACTACCCCGGCAACACCAAAAGCAACTGTCATTCCCAGCATCCCGATATTAGATAACCAGAATGCCAAATTTCCTTGGGTACTATTGTAGCGTTTTCTACCTGTTAGATTAGGAAGTGCATAGCTGATAATTGCTAAAACAATCATAGCATAAGCTCCCCAAAAAGCGTAGTGACCATGCATGGCTGTAACTAATGTTCCATGCGTGTAAAGATTAGTTTGTGGCAAAGTATGTGCAAAACCTAACAATCCGGCTCCGATAAAAGAAACAATAGAGGCACCAATGGTCCAGAATAAAGCAATCTTGTTTGGATGGCTTTTTTCTCCTTTTCTGTACATATTTACAGCAAATAAAGCCATAGCCAAGAAAGCCAAAGGCTCCAATGCAGAGAAAATACCACCAACGATTAACCAAATTTTATTTACACCAATGTAATAGTAGTGGTGACCAGTCCCTAAAACTCCAGATAGGAATGTAAGACCAACAATTACATACAACCATTTTTCAATAACTTCTCTGTCAACACCTGTTAATTTGATTAATAAGAAAGATAAAATACCTCCCATAATCAATTCCCAAACACCTTCAACCCACAAGTGAACAACCCACCAACGGAAGAATGAATCCATTACCTGGCTATCAAACCAAATCATTCCAGGAATATATAACAAAGCTGCAAACAGTAAGCCCATGACAAGCACTATGGCTGTTGTCGTTTTTTGTTTCCCTTTGTAAAGAGTTCCTATAATTAGGAATAAAAAGAGTAAAACATTTACAACTACCAAATAGTCTAATTCTCTTGGAATCTCAAGGAATTTCCTTCCTTCCCAATGGTTAAAGTGAAAGCCAACAATAGCGACAACACCAACAACAGCTAAGGATATCAGCTGGACATAGGCCCATTTTACGCTAATTAATTCGTGTTGCGCCTCTTCTGGAATAATGTAGTAAGCAGCTCCCATAAAACCGGTTAACAACCACACCACTAGTAAATTAGTATGTACGGCTCTTGCCACATTAAAAGGGATTATTTCATGGAGTCCTTGTATTCCTATTCGGTCAAACCCCATTATAAAACCATAAACGATTTGCAATGAGAATAAAAGCATGCACAAGGCAAAAAACCAATAGGCTACTTTTTGTGATTTGTATTTCATAATATTAGTATTAATTATTTTCTTTAGCTAGCGGTGAAACAACTCTGTCAAATCCGTTTAAGTCAAGGTTACCAATCCATTTAAAATAAGCAACCATCGCGTTGGCATCAGCCTCATTCATTTTATAGGCAACCATTTTTCTTCCTCTTGGCGCCCATGGTACTGGCGACATTAATGCAGCCTTAACATAGCCTTCTCCCCTGCGCTCTAAGACTTTTGTAAGTTCTGGTGCATAATAGCCTCCTTCTCCCATAATACTATGACAACCCATACAATTGTTGGATTCCCAAATTTCTTTTCCCCTCACAACCTCTTTGGTAATATCGCTGTAATTTGTTTGATCGTTTCTCGGCATAAACGAATAAATAGTCAGCCCTATGAAAATTAAAAAGGTGACCAACGTTCCTCCTAAAAAAAATGCTCTTGCCTGTGATTTTGAAAGCATAAGTATCTGTTTTTTTTTGTTAATAAAAGGTTTTACTTCAAATAAAGGACAAAAAAGTCTTTTATTGTTTTGTGCAAAGTACGATCTAAATAAAAAGTTAAAACATGATATAAATCATATTTTTAAATTTCTTCAAAAAAAATAAAAATTTACTAATTTTAAAAATATAAAAACTAAACAAAACCCAAAAACGAGACTGATTATAAGTATTTTATAAAAAACTTTTAACCAATAATTTAATTAAGGATAAATTTGTCTTTTATTAAAAATAAAATGTAATTTTGTAATTGAATTCTAACTTAAAGAAAAAAATATGGAAGCTTTTAGAAAAATAACAATTGGCGAATTTGTCGCCCAAGATTTTAGAACTGCAGCAATATTCTCAAAATATGGGATCGATTTCTGCTGCAAAGGAAATCGCACTCTTGAAGAAGTATGTGATAAAAAAGTAATCACTCCAGATGAATTATTAGAACAATTAGAAACTGTTTTAGCAACAAAAAATGATGCCGGAATTGATTTTAAATCATGGCCTTTGGATTTATTGGCTGATTATATCGAAAAAACGCATCATCGTTATGTAGAGCAAAAAATACCCGTTTTATTACAATTTTTAGATAAACTGTGTAAGGTTCATGGAGCAAATCATCCTGAACTGTTTGAGATCAATGAACTATTCATTGGTTGCGCTGGCGAATTGACACAGCATATGAAAAAAGAAGAATTGATTTTGTTCCCATTTATCAAAAAAATGGTAAATGCAACAATGAACCATCAAATGATTCAAGCACCTGGTTTTGGGACTGTAGAAAACCCAATCGCCATGATGATGGACGAGCATGAAGCCGAAGGGGATCGCTTTGTTAAAATTGCTTCCTTGACCAATAATTATACGCCACCGGCTGATGCTTGTAATACCTATCAAGTAACTTTTGCGATGCTGAACGAATTCGAACAGGATTTACACAAACACATCCACCTAGAAAACAATATTCTATTTCTAAAATCAGTTGCTTTAGAAAAAACATTTTCAGCCCAAGAGTTAAATTAAATCACTAATGTAAAAACACTAATTATCAATGGAAAAATATGTTATCAAAAGAAATGGTGAATACAAACCCTTTGAAACTTTTAAAATAAAGGATGCTATAGCAAAAAGCTTTTCAAGTGTCAACATAGTATTTGATGAAAGTGTTTTTGAAAATATAATCCAACTATTAGACTCCAAAGAAATCTGGTCGGTCGAGGAAATTCAAGATTTAATTGAAAAGGCACTTTTCGAAAAAAACCATTTCGAAGTCATGCGTTCCTTTATGTTATTTCGACATAGCCGTAAGTTGCAGCGCGAACATATTGATGGTTTAAATCAAGACACCACCTATGTAGATAGCACGCAAACCATTCAGGAATATGTGGAGCAAACCGATTGGCGCATCAATGCCAATGCCAATACCTCCTATTCCAATGCTGGTTTAGTGAATAATGTAGCAGGAAAAATAATTGCCAATTATTGGCTCGATAAAGTATATACCAAAGAGGAAGGCTATGCGCACCGCAATGGGGACATCCACATACATGATTTGGATTGTTTAACAGGTTATTGCGCCGGATGGAGTCTGCGCGTTTTACTCAATGATGGCTTTAATGGCGTTCGTGGTCGAGTTGAAAGCAAAGCTCCTTCGCATTTTAGGGAAGCGCTAGGACAAATGGCGAACTTCCTTGGGATTTTGCAAAGCGAATGGGCTGGTGCCCAAGCTTTCAGTTCCTTTGACACCTATTTGGCTCCCTATGTTTTTGCTGATAATCTCACTTTTGATGAAGTGCTGAAAGCGGTTCGCAGTTTTGTCTACAATTTGAATGTCCCGGCACGCTGGGGACAATCCCCTTTTACGAATATCACTCTAGATTGGATTGTTCCCGATGATCTGAAAGAACAGATTCCGACAAAAAACGATTTGCATTTTTTTGAAAATAATTCCAGTTATTCTCTTTTGGTACGTGCCAAAGAGCGCGGTGTGGAAAAAGTCACTGACTTGCGATATGCGCATTTTCAGGAAGAAATGAACCTTATCAACAAAGCCTATTACACAGTGATGACCGAAGGCGATGCTAATGGACAGCCTTTTACCTTCCCTATTCCAACGGTAAATATCACCGAAGAATTTGATTGGGACGGAGAAAACACCGACTTGCTTTTCGAAAATACAGCCAAAATTGGTTCCTCTTATTTCCAGAATTTCATCGGAAGCCAATACACTTTGGATGAAAATGGCTCTAAGGTTGAAAATCCAAATGCCTATAAGCCCAATGCCGTTCGCTCTATGTGTTGCCGCTTACAACTTGATTTACGTGAACTTTTAAAACGGGGCAATGGTCTTTTTGGCAGTGCTGAGATGACGGGAAGCATTGGTGTAGTTACCATAAACATGGCGCGTTTAGGCTATATTTTCAAAGGAAACAAAAAAGAGTTTTACACTCAACTGGACAAATTATTGCTTATTTCTAAATCGACTTTGGAAAAGAAAAGAGTATTCATCCAGGAGATGTACGATCGTGGTTTGTATCCCTACACCAAAAGATATTTGCAACATTTCAGAAACCATTTTTCCACTATTGGTGTCAACGGAATGAATGAAATGATTGCCAATTTTACCGAAAATCAGGATACAATTACTTCTGCTACGGGAATCGAATTTGCCGCTGAAGTATTGAAACACATTCGCAGCCGAATGAAAGAATTCCAGTCAGCAACCGGAAATCTATACAATCTCGAAGCCACGCCGGCTGAGGGAACTACTTACCGTTTTGCCAAAGAAGATAAAAAACGTTTTCCCAATATCATCCAAGCCGGACAAGAAGAAAACATTTATTATACAAACAGTTCCCAGATTCCTGTAGATTATACCGAAGACCCATTTGAAGCTTTGTTTTTACAGGATGAATTACAATGCAAATATACCGGAGGAACTGTACTCCATTTATACATGAGCGAAAAAATCAGTTCGCCGGAAGCCTGCAAGCAATTTGTCAAAAAAGTATTGACTAATTTCAAATTGCCTTATATTACCGTAACGCCTGTATTTAGTGTTTGTCCATTGCATGGCTATTTAAATGGCGAGCATGAATATTGTCCAAAATGTGATGAAATTATAATTCAGGAGAAAGCAAAATTTATTGAGATTTAAAAACACTAACTGTACGATACCAATTAGTTACATTGATCTTTGCGATTAATTTGACACAATTCATAATTAAAAAACTATAAAATATGAAACTAACAACCAATCAGATTTTAAATCAAAATCAAGAATTGCGCACCAAATGTCTGGTCTACACCCGTGTAATGGGTTATCACAGACCCGTAGAAAGTTTTAACATAGGCAAAAAAGGAGAACACAAACAACGAACCCATTTTCATGAAGGAAAGTGTAGCTAAACCAATTTACAATATAACCCCATTTACACTTTTAGATTACCCTCATAAATCAGCCTGTATTCTTTGGTTTGCAGGCTGTAATATGCGTTGCTTATATTGTTATAATCCCGAAATTGTACTGGGAAAAGGGAGTATTTCCATTGCTGAAGTGATTTCTTTTCTCCACTCGCGCAAAAATCTGCTGGATGCCGTGGTTTTTAGCGGAGGCGAAAGTTTATTGCACTGCAACATTATTTCTTTGATTAATGAAGTCAAAAAAATGGGTTTTCTGGTCAAAATTGACACCAATGGCTCCCGACCGGAAATCTTACGGCTATTGCTTGAAAATAATTTAATTGATTATCTGGCTTTGGATTTTAAAGCGATGCCTGCTGACTTTGAAAAAATAACTCAGTCTGCACTTTTTCTGCCGTTTGAAAAATCCTTAGATTTATTAATTGAAAGCGGAATTCCTTTTGAAGTTCGCACCACAGTGCATTCTGATTTAATATCCGAAAAGCAACTCCGAACAATGATTGCTTATTTAGAAAAGAAACAGTACAGCGGGATTTATTACATACAATATTTTGTAAACAATGTTATTACGCTAGAGAAATTAAACTATTCCTATCGGGAATTAGATGATAAAAAGCTTTCTACATCAGGGATTAAGGTGCAAATAAGAGCTTGATTCAAGAAAAATATTGCCAAGAAATAGTCCTAAAATAAATTAAAATTGACATGAACCATCATTTGTTATTAATTATCCATCTTTTGAGTGCCACAGTCTGGGTCGGCGGCCATTTAGTTCTTGCTCTGGGCCATTTGCCTCAAGCCCTCAAGGAGAAAAATCAAAGTATTATTTTAAACTATGAAAAAAAATATGAACCTATAGGAATGACAGCCTTGGTTTTACTGGTTGTTACCGGTGTAATAATGGCTTATAAATATGGCATTAGCATTCAATATTGGTTTCATTTTGACAATCCGCTAGAGAGAGTGGTTTCTACCAAATTACTTTTATTATTGCTGATAGTTCTCTTTGCATTGAGCGCCCAATTTCGGGTGTTACCCAAACTTAAAGACAATCCAAAGAAATTGCCTGAAATGGCTTTTCATATAATATCAGTCACAATAATTAGTGTATTGATGCTCATTTTTGGTTCTTTCATCCGTTTTGGAGGGATTTAAAATGCCATTAGATTTTTTCTTTTTTTATTTAAATTTTAATTTAGAACAATACCCATATCCAACAAGGAATAAGAACTTATTTATCTAAATTTGTAAAAAAAACAACTATGTTTTCTAAAACCTGTGAATATGGCATTCGTGCCACTATTTTTATAGCATCGGAATCATTTCAAAACAATAGAGTCGGATTAAAAGACATTGCCAAAAAGATTGATTCACCCGAAGCTTTCACTGCCAAAATTTTGCAAATACTTTCCAAAAATAACATTATCCACTCCATTAAAGGAGTTGGTGGCGGATTTGAAATCCCGAGAGACAAAATAAACCAGATTAAACTGGCTCAAATTGTAACAGCAATAGATGGTGATCGCGTTTTTACCGGTTGCGGTCTCGGTTTAAACCATTGTTTTGAAGAGCATCCTTGTCCTGTTCATGATAAATTCAAAGAAATACGAAACGGTCTTGCAGCAATGCTAGAAAATACAACCCTTGAGGAACTCGCGCTGGGCATTAAATCCGGTGATACTTTTCTAAGATATTAGTTTTAAATTTATTACTCAGATTGAAAATTGACTTAAAGTTTTCAATCTGAGTAAATATCTTTAAGAATTTTCGCTTTTAAACTCTTTTATTTTCCTTTTGCAGTTTTCACTTCAATCCCAAATAAGATTTAACAACTTCTAGAAGATAATCTTTTATGTTTTTAGTTTATTCATGGAGCTTATTTATCCAAAAAAAATATAAATTTCGGCAAAATAATCTCTACAAACCTGATAATTATCATACTAAGTACTTCCCTTTAGGTTTAATTTTACAACAAAAAAAGTTAGATAGCGATAAATAAATCAGGTGCTGTTTCGGCTTTTATGCATCAGCATTTTAAAAGCAATACTATTTTGATTATAAGCAACTTAAACTGTTTTTAATTTAAAAGAATAACAGCTAATAAAGAATTTAAAATCAGAAATGGAAAATCTTAAAGAGAGAATAGTAAAACTAAAAAAAGAAAAAAACGCGGTTATTCTGGCGCACTATTATCAAGAATCCGATATTCAGGATATTGCAGATTATGTGGGAGACAGCTTGGGATTATCTCAAGAAGCTATGAAAGTGGATTCGGATATTATTCTTTTTGCAGGAGTCCATTTCATGGCTGAAACTGCCAAAATACTAAACCCGACTAAAAAAGTTATTCTCCCTGATTTAAAAGCGGGCTGCTCCTTGGCCGAATCCTGTCCTCCAGATTTGTTCAAAACATTCATTGATCAGCATCCAGATCATATTGTTATTACCTATGTGAACTGCTCTGCCGAAATTAAAGCAATGAGCGATATTGTTTGCACCTCATCCAATGCAGTAAAAATTGTAGAATCAGTACCAAAACAAACTCCAATTATTTTTGCGCCAGACAGAAACTTAGGCAAATATATTATTGAAAAAACAGGCCGTGACATGTTACTATGGGACGGCTCTTGTGTGGTTCATGAAGCTTTTTCATTAGACAAATTGATAGAAGTTCACAAACTGCATCCCGACGCCAGCATCATTGCACATCCTGAATCAGAAACACACATTTTGAAAACGGCAAGTTATATCGGTTCGACTGCGGGCATGATTGATTATGTAAAAATAAATGCCAACAATAAATTTATTGTCGCCACCGAAGCAGGGATTCTGCATAAAATGCAGCAAGAAGTTCCCCATAAAATATTAATTCCGGCACCAGCCCAAGACAACAATAGCTGTGCTTGCAGCGAATGTGGTTACATGAAGATGAATACTTTGCAAAAAGTCTATGATTGTTTGCTTGATGAAACTCCCCAGATTAATATTCCAGAAGATCTAAGAAAAAAAGCCTTACTTCCCATTGACCGCATGCTAGAACTATCAAAATAATGATGACTACAAATTACTTAATTATTGGTTCTGGAGTAGCGGGATTGACTTTTGCCATAAAAATGGCAGATCGATTCCCTGATCAAAAAATCACCATTCTCACTAAGGCAACGGCTGACGAATCAAACACTAAATACGCTCAAGGCGGAATTGCAATTGTCACTAATAAAACAGAAGATTCTTATCAAAAACACATTCAGGACACTCTGATTTGTGGTGATGGGCTCTGTAATGCCGATGTAGTAAAAATGGTGGTCACCGAAGGCCCAAAACGACTAAAAGAACTAATTAGCTGGGGCGCAAAATTTGACAAAAATGCCAAAGGAAACTTTGATTTAGGCAAAGAAGGCGGACATTCCCAAAACAGAGTGGTACATCATAAAGACCAAACCGGATTTGAAATCGAGCGTGCCATACTGGAACAAGTTTACCAAAAGAAAAATATTAGTGTTTTGGATCATCATTTTGCGCTTGATTTAATTACCAAAAACAATCGCTGCCATGGCGCTTATGCTTTAGATCAAAAAACAAAGAAGATTATCACTTTCCAATCAAACCACACTGTATTGGCATCCGGCGGAATTGGACATCTTTACGGACACACAACCAATCCTACAATAGCAACTGGTGACGGTATCGCCATGGCAAGTCGTGCCAATGCAATAATCAAGGATATGGAATTTATCCAATTTCATCCCACGGCGCTTTACGATAAATCATCCGGTTCCGCATTTTTGATTTCCGAGGCTGTTCGAGGTTTTGGTGCCTATTTGCGTACCAAAAACGGACATCGGTTTATGCTGGATTATGACCCCAGAGAAGAATTGGCCTCTCGTGATATTGTTTCCCAAAGTATTGATTTGGAACTTAAAAAATCAACTGAGCAATGCGTTTATTTAGATTGCACTCATTTGGATATGAAGGCCTTTATGAAGCATTTTCCAATGATTTATAAGCGTTGCAAAAGCCTTGGCATAGACATCGCCAAAGATTGGATTCCTGTAGTTCCTGCTCAGCACTACCTTTGCGGTGGCATTGTGGTGGACAAAAACGGAAGAACCTCTATTGAAAATTTATTTGCCTGTGGCGAATGTTCCCGAACAGGTTTGCATGGCGCAAATCGATTAGCCTCGAACTCCTTATTGGAAGCCTTGGTTTATTCGGACAAAATTTATAATTATTTAGCGAATAACGCTTTTGAGAAAAAAGATTTAAATTTTACTGTTGCAGCTTGGGTAACAGTGGAAAATACTGAAATCAATTCGGCTTATATTGCCCAAATGAAATCGGAATTACAACTTTTGATGCGACAAAACGCAGGAATTGTCCGCAATAACAATAATCTGCTTCAAGCCAAAGAACAACTGCTACAATGGAAAGAAGAATTAAAAGAAAAAATCAAAAACCACCAAGTAGAGACCGGTTTGTATGAATTGCAAAACATGATTAGCATTGGGTATTTAATCGTACTGCATTCCATCGAAAGAACTGATAATCGTGGTGGTTTTATGAAAGTTTAGTAACTAAAAGTAACATTCAAGAAAAAATTTCTCCCTTTTCTGGGAATGTTATTCCAATCTGAAAAAGTGGAATAATAGCGATCTAAAACATTTTCAATCCCCGTTCTTAGATTCCATTTGCTGTTGTCTATAGCAAAAGAATAGCTCGATGACAGATTTAAAATGGCGTAATCAGCAGTGCGGTCTTCGCCATATAAAGGGCTGTATTGGGATTGAACAGCATTTCCCTGTACCGAAATTTCCGATGAGAATTTATTTTTTTTATAATTCAAAGCCGCTGAATAGCGCAACGGACTTATAAAAGGCAGATTCTCCTTTTTATTGTCTTCGCCGTAGCTGTAAACCAATTGCCCTTTCCATTTAAAATGACTGTCAATTTGGTATTCCAAGTTTAAATCGGTGTTAAAAATAGTAGCATAATCAAGTGCCGTGTAAATTTTCACCCCACTCCCACCGATGGTCATCGGAATTAAAGTGGCATCGGGTTTACCAACGATATAATTAAAAATATGAAAATAAGAAGCCGAAATTCTGGCACTGCTTTTTTTGGTAGCATATCCAAAAAAAAGGTTCCCTTCCGCTGATTTTTCTTTTTCCAATTCTGGATTCCCTATATAATCGTAGCGGTCAAAACTATTGAATAAATAAAACCCATAGCCTTCTGAAACCGATGGCGCTCTTTCGCCATAAGCTACACCAAATCCATATTCAACGCCGTTTTGGCTACCAATATAATTAGAAGAAATGCTTTTCAACAATCTGTTTTTACTATCTTCCATATTGGGGTAAAAGATCTGTAAACTTTCTAATCCCAATTGATTCGCCACTTTGTTAAAGTGATTGGCTATACTCGCGGTAAATTTCAAACTAGAATGACAGTTCAAGACAATATTATCCTCAACAAACAATCCATTGTATAAGGTTCTCACATCAGGCCAGGTAAACATAAACATTAAATTCTCATTAGGATCTGTTGGATACATCGTCATTTCGGCAATGGAGCGGTTGTAAAAAGAACTCAAATCAGCCATAAAATGGTGGTTTTTAAAAACTCCTTTTGCTTTGGAATAAAAACCATAAGTATCACTCCATCCCGGCATATCCATATGAATGGGCACAAAAGGACGTTTTGTATCATCCATTCTATGAGTTATAGTGTTGTAATACATTTTAGTCTCCCAGTTTTTTATGCTTGAATCTGTTGGAATATATTCAAATTTCAACGAAGTGATTACCGCTTTGGCCAAAGAAACATCCATAGGAAGCGCCGGATACCCCACATCAGTAGCTTTGTCATAGATTAGTGAAGCTTCAATGAGTTTATTTTCATCAAACTTAAAACCCGAAGTAGCCGAAATATTGATTTTTTTAAACTGAGAAAACAAAACCACCTGCTTGTTTCCAGCAGTATAATTTTCGGCATTTCGATACATAAAATCGGTATCTAAATAAAAGGAACTTCCTCCATAATTTATCGATGTTCCTACAATTTTTTGTTTGCCATTGGTTTCAAAGCCGGTATTTATTGAAGTATCCCAGCCTAAAGCTGTAAATCCACTTCGATTTCTTTTTAAATCAACAGCTCCGCCTATAGTGGCTCCATGATTCCCTCCTTGCTGTCCCGATACAATAGTTGCTTCCGATAGATTTGAAACCTCAACATAAGAAGTAATTGGATCCATTTTATCGGTACATGCTCCAAAAATGCGCATGCCATCAATGGTAATCAAAGTTCTTTCGGTAGCCATACTGTTGATAATAGGTTCCCAGGCATATGCGCCTCTTTTAATCATTTCTACTTTGCCGGATTGCTGTAAATATTCCTCTATTGAAGCCAAAGATTTAGACTGCTTTTGGTATAATTGCGCTTTTTTTCCAATAACAATCACTTCGCCCAACGCTTTTGGTTCAAGAGAATCCTTGGACTGCTCTTGGGCAAAAAGCATTGTGGAGCTCAGAAAGGAAATAAGCAGCAGGAAAAAAATATTTTTCATATGTAGCTAATATTATTTTTGTTGGAATATGAAATTCGCATCAGGTCTTCATTGCTGTATGCATTGAATCCCGTTATGCTTATTTCATATAAATTGGTTTTAAAAGGTCAAAAAAACAGATTACTTTTTTGACCTTTTTCAATTAAAAACAAAATGGAATTAGAATTCTATTTCGAAATAAATACTGCTTGCAGGAACTACATCTGTAATTGTTTCCCCTTTCAAAACCTCGTTTGAATCATTCAAAAGTTGCAGATTAATTTTCCAATATCCTGTCATGGTTAATGATAATTTTCCGTGGTAGAATTTATCGGAAACCGATTGTACCAAATCGGTATTATTAGGCGATCCGTGATTTCCCATACTTGGCATTCTTGGATCAATTTTCACTTTAAAATTATCAACAACAGAAAACAACATCATACTTTCCATTCTAAAAACGCCAACAGTTATATCGTTTTGTGCCACTTTTGGTGAAATAGGATCAATTAAAGCTAAAAGATATTTCTTGCCATCAGTTCCCGTAAAAGAAGTCACTCTATTTTTAGCCGAAGCCGGAACACTAATTCGATTGCTTGCAGAGTAATCTACGCCGTCAATAGTGTAATTCAGGCTTAGAGTCCAATATTCAGTAGCATTTTCGGCCATTTGAAAAATAATATAGCCATTGTATAGACTTTCTTTTCCGGTTGTTTTCTCAATGGAAGAATTCGGACAAGCATGTTGCATTGAAGTCATATGCATCATAGGAGCCCAAGTGATTGCTGCATTTTTTATGTATTCATTAGTGGATTTATTTTTAATGCGAAGTGAAATAGCATTATGTCCTTGTTGCAAAACTCCTGTTGCAGAATACAATTCTATAGTATGGGTATCATTTGTAATTTCTTGTATTTTGGTCAAACCGTCTAATTCATGAACGGTGGGAACTTCATTATCTGATGAACAGGATGCAAAAACGGATAAAAAAACTAGTGTTATTATTCTTAAATATTTCATTTTGTTAATTTTAAAATTTGGACAATAGAATCCCAATCGATAGGTTTTTATCGAAAAAAAAGGGATTTTAAACTTGAAAAATTAAGAAAAAATGGTAGGCGGACGAAAAACAGAATTCCCATTCAAATAAGAGTATTGCTTTGAATAGTCATCGTTTATCTTTTGTTTTTTGACAAAACAAATAGGTTGAATAGCTAATGAATTGATTTCCTGAAAAAACAATATTTCCAACACAGGAGTTGTGCTTTTCTTATTTGATGGTAAAGAATTTGTTGCGTCTGAGGCTTTGACCAATTCTTTCATCAAATAGCATTTCCCATCACAATGAAGCTTTGGTTTTTCCTTGTTGACGCAAAGCACTTTTGATATGTAATCGTAATTAACAACATATTCTACTACCGGAAATACTGGTTTCAGAAGTATGAATAATGTCAATATAAATGCTATTTTTTTCACAACACAAATATACAAATGTCAAATGCGAATTTCCATGATTTATATCATATTAATTGCAATTGCAAATTTCTAAGTTTGTTATAGTAAATAAATGAATCCAAGATGATACTATCATACAACACAAAATATTTATAAAATGACTTTTAACTCTAAATTTTGGATCAAATTCTCATTGCTAAATCTTTGTATTGTAGCTTTTTTGGGTGTTATAATGCGTTACAAAATGGGATTTGAATTTCCTTATTTAAACCAAAGAAATCTTCAACATTCTCATTCTCATTTTGCCTTCGCTGGATGGATTACTCATACCTTAATGGTACTGATGGTTTACTTTCTTCAAACAAAAATCGTGGATTTTACCGGAAATCAATATACAAAAACAATTATCGCAAATTTAGTTTGTTCCTATGGCATGCTTATTTCCTTTATTATTCAGGGATATGGAGCCTTTTCTATCTTTTTTTCAACGGCTTCTATCGTAGTTTCTTGTTATTTTGGCTATCAGTATTTTAAGGATTTAATACAAGTTGATAATAATTTGCTGTCCAAAAACTGGTTTAAAGCAGCAATTCTATTTAACGTTTTATCTTCTTTTGGGACTTTTTATTTGGCTTACATGATGGTGACAAAAAACACATCCCAAGATCTACATTTGGCCGCTATTAATTTCTATCTGCATTTTCAATACAATGGCTGGTTTTTCTTTGCTGCCATGGGTTTATTTTTTTCATTTATGAATCTCAAAAAAGAAGACCATCCATTCTATGAAACTACATTTAAGTTGTTTGCATTAGCCTGTATTCCGGCCTATTTTCTGTCAATCATTTGGCTAAACTTTCCACTTTGGGTGTACATTATTACCGTTTTTTCGGCCACGATTCAGGTTTATACTTGGTTTAAATTCTTTTTTATAATTTCAAAAAACACAACAGCTTTTCTAAAAAAACAGATCTCGATTCTTAAATACATTTTGCTTTTTGTCGGCTTAGCTTTGAGCATTAAATTTTTGCTACAACTGGGATCGACCTATCCTTCTTTGAACAAATTAGCATTTGGTTTTAGACCAATAGTTATCGCTTATTTGCATTTGGTTTTATTAGCTGTATTCTCTTTATTCCTGCTTTTTTATATTTATGTAAGTCCCTTTTTTATAATGACAAAAAGAATAAAATTCGGCTTACTTATTTTTACTGTTGGCGTTTTCTTAAACGAAATTGTCTTAGCCATTCAAGGTACAACCTTCTTTAGCTACACCATGATTCCATTTGCGAATGAACAACTTTTTCTGATTGCATTAATGTTGTTTTTAGGAATCGGTATTATAACCTTTTCTACCATAAAAAAACTAAAAGTAGAATATCCAAAATCCTATTTGAAAATTTAATAAAGCCAAAAAAAAGCCAAAACTGTTATTACAATAAAATGAAACACTAAATTTGCGATTTCAAATTTTATTGTATTATGGATAAAATATCTTTTAAGGTATTTTGGGGCTATGCAATTATCATTCTAATGGTTGTTGCTTCTCTGATTTTCAAAGATAAAGAAATAATTCTGCCAGAAATGGCAGCATTGGCAATAGGTTGCTTAATATATCAAAATCCAGTTTGGTTATCCAAACCTCTTCATATATTTCTTTTACCTTCTATCACTGCCATACTGGGGTTTTTAATTAATAAATTAGATATCAGTTTGACAGAAAAACTTATTCTGGTTTTGCCTCTAATGCTAGTTGTACTTCGTCTTTTTAAGAGTCATTTAGCTCCGGCACTGGCTACTGGATTGCTGCCTATTATAACAAATTGTAGCTCATTCGCATTTATTCTCTCAATTTTAGTACTTAGTTTTCTTTTGTCAATCAGTTTAAAATTTATTGACACTTCAAAAAATGAAAATTTGCAGCCAAGATTGCAGCAACCTAAGGATAGTGTAATTTACGTTGTATTTATATCTATATGGATAATCATTTGTTCACAAATAGGATGGATGTTTATGGCCGCTATACCTCCAGTAATTGTTGTAGGCTATGAGTCTGTACACAAAGAATCATATCATTTTTCGATGCTTCGCAAACAAGTAATATGCCTATTTTTGGCTGCATTTGTAGGAACTCAGACTTTTTATTTTGTTGATAATTTAGTAATTGTTGCTTTAATTGATATCGTTGCAGTAACATTTATACTAAAGCTATTTAAATTTAAATTGCCTCCTGCATATGCTATGGCAATCTTACCTATGGCTTTGCACAAATTATCTTATAACTATTTTTATTGGCAAGTGCTTATTATGTCAATTTCAGTGTTTGGTATAGTATATATTTACAAGAACGCAAATGAATATATAACCAATAAGGTACGGCCTTAGTTAAACCGCGTTTTTCTAAATAAATTGGTCATTAAATTCATTGAGATACAATTCAATTGGTTTCCATTTTATTATCGTTCAACCATAGCTGGTTTGAACTTCATTAGCTGTTCAGCTCATTATTATTCAAAATGCAAAGCTTCAATTGGATCTAATCTTGATGCTTTCAATGCCGGATAATATCCAAAAAATATACCCGTAATGGCACACACTAAAAATGAAAAGATTACCGAAGATTCCGAAATCAATGTTGGCCAATGCAACAAGGATTGAATTAACTCTGAAGCAACAACTCCTAAGCCAATTCCAATTAAACCTCCTGTTAGACTAATTAATATCGCTTCAACCAAGAATTGTAACAAAATATCTTTTCCGGTTGCTCCAATAGACATTCGCAATCCTATTTCTTTGGTTCGTTCTGTAACCGAAACATACATTATATTCATAATTCCAATTCCTCCAATCAAAAGTGAGATCCCAGCAATTGCGGTTAGTAATACCGTTAATAATTGGCTTGTAGAACTATAGGTATTGATTAATTCTGCTTGAGTTCGAACTGAAAAATCATCTTCATCTTTGGTTTTTAATTTATGTGCAGCACGCATAATTTGCTCAATTTCATCCGTTGCTAGTTGTGTTTGACTTTCATCAGCTGTTGAGGCATAGATATTTTGCAAATAGATTGAATTTGTAATCCTTTTTTGCACAGTGCTATAGGGTGAAATAATAATATCATCTTGATCCTGTCCAAATGCATTTTCTCCTTTAGATTCTAATACTCCAATAATTCTAAAAGGAATTTTGTTAAACCGAATAATCTGCCCTATTGGATCTGCTCCATACGGAAAAATATTATCTGCAACCGTTTGGCCAATCAAGCAAACTTTATTTGCACTATGTATATCTGATTCTCTAAAAACTGCTCCGTCTTTTAATTGCCAATTTCTAATTTTTAGATAATCAATATCTACTCCTTGCATAGAAGTAGGCCAGTTAAGCGAACCATTGATAGCTTGTCCTCTACTTGATACCGCCGGAGATATCGCATTTAAATATTTTGACTCCTTTTTTAATAGTTCGACATCGGCAAGCGTTAGGGTTTGTACACTGGAAAAATCCAAACGCGCTCCTGCAGCAACATTACTATTGGGACGAATCGTAATCATATTCGAACCCATACTCGATAATTGATCTTGAATACTTTTCTTAGAACCTTGTCCTATAGCTACCATTGCAATAACAGCTGCCACACCAATAATAATACCTAGCATCGTCAATAATGCACGAAGTTTATTGCGTCGTAAAGCCTTTAGAGCTATTAAAAAAAGATTAGTTATTTTCATGTTTATAATCGTCATCTATATGAAAATCCGCTAACATTTGTTTGGCCGATTTTATGTTTTGGTTGTTAAAATCTTTTATGATTTTCCCGTCCCGAAGAGTGATTGTTCTACTGCTAAATGCAGCAATATCCGGTTCATGGGTTACAAAAATTATTGTTTTTTTCTGCTCATTCAATTCTTGAATTAAAGCCATAATTTCATAGGAAGTCCTACTATCCAAATTACCCGTAGCTTCGTCTGCTAGAATCATGACTGGGTCATTTACTAAAGCCCTTGCGATGGCAACTCTTTGTTGTTGTCCTCCAGAAAGCTGATTAGGAAAATGATCCATGCGGTCAGCTAGTTTTACGGCTTCTAAAGCTTTAATCGCCCTTTCTCTTCTCTCTTTCGTTGGTATTTTTGAATTATATAATAAAGGCAACTCAACATTCTCAATTGCAGATGTCCGCGCCAATAGATTATAGGATTGAAAAATGAAACCTATTTTAGTATTTCTTAATGCCGCCAATTCATTTTTAGATAATGATTTCATATTAACCTCATCTAATAAATAATCCCCATCAGAAGGTTTATCCAAACATCCCAAAATATTAAGCAAAGTCGTTTTTCCAGAACCACTACTTCCCATAATGGTCAAAAACTCCCCTTCGGTTACATCAAAGGAAATCCCATTTAAGGCTCTTACTATTTCGGATCCCATTATGAACTCTCTTTTTAGCTCTTTTATTTCCAGAATTTTTTTTCCCATCACAATTTATTTTGCACCCAAAAATGCTATTGTCTTCGTCCCGATCTAGAATTACCACCACCGCGTTTTGGCATGAATGGACTTTGATCCGTTGCCTTCGAACTTTTAGATTGCTTCCCTATATTTATCCCGGTAACAATTTCATCATTTTCCGTTATCCCTTTTACTATCTGCACATTAATGTCATCATCCAGCCCTATTTCTATTTTTTGAGGAATCAATGAATCTCCAACTTTTTTCCATACCATAGCTCCTTTATGAGAAATAGTCGCTGTATTTACATCCGATTGTCCTTTAGCTCTTTTTTGATTTCTTTTGTTCTCTTTATTATTTTCTAAGGATACTTTCTTTACCTTAAACTGCTTTCCTAAGGTAGAATCCGGCTGAAAAGCCATAGCTTTTACAGAAATAAGCAATGCTTTTTTTACTTCATTGGTATAAATAACGATATTGGCTGTCATTCCTGGTTTTAACTTCAAATCATCATTAGAAGCGTTAATAATAGTAGTATAAGTAACTACGTTTGCCGAAATGGCGGGTTGCAAGCGCACTTCAATTACAGTTCCCTTAAAAACATCATCAGGAAAAGCATCAACTGTAAAACTAGCACTTTCCCCAACTTTTACGTTTCCAACATCGGCTTCATCTACCGATGCTCGAACCTGCATTTTAGTCAAATCTTTGGCAATACTAAATAATGTAGGCGTATTTAAACTTGCCGCTACCGTTTGTCCTTCACTTACTTTTCTGGATAAAACTGTACCATCAATTGGCGAGAAAATTTCTGTGAATGAAAGGTTTTTTTGTACTGATCTTAATTGTGCAGCTACACTATTTACATTGTCTTTTGCAACTTCATACTGATTTTTGGCTATTTCAAAATCGGCTTTACTGATTCCTCCGGCATTGTATAATTGGGTTTGTCTGTTATAATTAGATTGTTGGTAATTAAGATTGCTTTTTGCCAGTTGCAAATTGGATGCAACCTGTTGTACTTGTGCAATAAATAACGATTGATCAATTTGAGCCAGTAACTGCCCTTTCTTGACCACTGAATTAAAATCAACAAATACCTTTTGTATCGTTCCCGACACCTGAGTTCCTACGGCTACGGTATCTACAGGTTGAATTTTTCCGGTTGCAGTCACGCTCGTTGCTATATCTCCATAATGAGGTTTTTCAGTAATTAGTTCAACCGTATTTTCATCTTTATGAAAAATAAAATACCCTATACAGCCTATAAGTAATAATCCGACGCAGATAATGATTATTAATTTCCTTTTTTTCATTTTTATATATTTAAAGTTTGATAGGATCACCTTTATAGAAATCATATATTTTTAAACTCACCACAGCATTAAATCTGGCTTGTATAAAATTTTGAAAAGCCTGTACGTATAGATTCTTTTGCAAAAGATAATCTACCGTACTAATTCCGCCCAATCTTAATTGTTCGTTGGTAATGCGGTAATTCTCTTTATTGGCTTCTAATTGTTCTTCGGCTGCAGTATACTGAGATTGCGCATTGAGCACATTTATATAAGCCTGTTCTACTCTTTGGGAAAGTATTGTTTGCGTATTTGTTAAATTTAATTTGGATTGATCAATTGCAATCTTTGATTTTTCGACAGCAGTTTTTGCCGTCCGATTATTAAATATGGGAATGAATAACGAAAGACCTAGACGCTGATAAAAATTATTATCTAACTGTGTAATATAATTCGTTTTCTGACTATTAGAATATCCAGATACCAAAGAGCCGCTCGCATTAAGTGTAGGTTTAAACCCTGCTTTAAACTTTAATAATTCCAATTCGGCAGCTTCTTTTTCTAATATACTACTTTTGATTTCCGGTCTTTGTTCTAATGCGATTCTCTGAGCTTCTTCTAATACAATCACCGGCAAAGTAGTAATCAAGGAATTTGGCGTCTTAATATTTAATGTATAACCTGAGGGAAGCTGCAATAACTGTTTTAGTATCAATATATTTTGGCGTTCATTGTTTTGAGAAGTAATCAAATTGTAATTATCTGTAGCCAATTGGGCTTTTAATAAAACAAACTCTTTTTGGGCAATACTTCCTGCATTGTATTTTAGTTCTCCCAGTTTGAGCTGTGCTGTAGATGTTTCTACAATTTCATTCAAATACACAGTGTTTTCTTTTGCTAATAAAATCGTCAAATAAGCTTGGGTAATTTGTATTGTAATATCATTCTCTGCTGCTTGGGCATTATACTCGGCAGATTCTGTTAGTATTTTTTTTTGTTTTACATCATTATTTAAAAATCCGCCGTTATATAAAACCATAGCCGATCCTAATGAATAATTTCCGGCTAAACTAGATTGAGTTTGAAAACCTCCAACTGTTAAATCTGCATTTCTAGTATTAGTATATGTTTGGGTAGCATTTCCTGAAAAATTGGGATATTTAGCCGCCTTTGACAACAACAAATCTTGTTCAGTCGATTTTCTTGTTAACCTTAATGTATTAATTTGAATGTTTTGTTGCTTCGAATAAGCAATACATTGCTCCAGATCCCATAGCTCGGGTAATCGATCCAAATCAATATTTTGTGCCTGAATATACGTTGTATGAATAATCAAAACCGCCATCAAAGTATTTATCATAAATGACTTCATACCTGTATTTAATTTAAATTAAAAAATAAATTGCAACCTGAGTCTTAGATAAGAATAATAGTATTCTGAGCGTACAATAAAGATTTGGCTTTAAAAAATGGGGTTTTATATATTACTGATAATCAACTAATTCTGAACAAATAAGCATCTCAAATATACAAATTATTTTAGTAGCAAACATGACTTTCATAGGTTCTTATCATCTATAAATCAGGGATTTACTTTCGAAAAAAGCTAAACAATTAGTTCCTTGAATGCTATCCTCACGATATTATATTTCTAATTGCTTAGTTTTTATTTTCCTCTTTTTTCTTAAGAAGTATTTTATAGAACCTATGTTTTATAATTTCAGCAAGCAGAATATATACCATAACCAGCAAAACCATCCAGATGTATAATTTAAAAGGCAGTTTTACAAATCCAAACCATACAGATATTGGCGTAAGTGGCAACAACAGAACAAAAAGCACTATTGTCCCTGTTGCAATTGATAGATAATTACCCGGCAAACTTTTGAAAAATGGAAGCCTAGTACGTACAACAAGCACTATCAGTGTTGCAGAAATTACCGACTCAATAAACCATGCTGTTTGGAATTCTTTTTCGTTGGCATGAAAAACAAATAGAAGAATACCAAACATCAGAAAATCAAATACTGAACTTAGTAAGCCGAAAACGATCATAAATCTTCTAATAAAGGAGAGATTCCACCGCTGTGGCGATTCTATATTAAGTGCGTCAACTTTATCAGTGGCTATTGTCATTTCTGGAAAATCGGTCAGTAAATTGGTCAGTAGGATCTGTTTGGGTAATAGCGGTAAAAACGGCAGAAATAATGAAGCTCCCGCCATACTGAACATATTACCAAAGTTGGCACTTGTTGCCATAAAAATATATTTCATCGTGTTGGTGAATGTTTTTCGCCCTTCAACGATACCATTTGCCAAAACATCCAGATCTTGACTCAGCAATACAATATCGGCCGCTTCTTTTGCAACATCAACTGCCGTGTCAACAGAAATACCTACATCAGCGCCATGCAATGCCGGAGCATCATTTATACCATCACCCATGAATCCAACTACATTCCCAGCATTCTTTAACGTTCTGATTATATATTCTTTCTGATTTGGCTCAACCTCAGCAAAAATATCTGTCTGTATTGCTTGGTATGTCAATGCCGCCTTAGTCATTTTATGCAATTCTGTGCCGATAAGCACTTTTGGATCTTGCATACCTAGCTTCAAGGCAAGACTTTTTGCAACAAGAGCATTGTCTCCTGTAATAATTTTCAGCTTCACCCCTAATTTTTCCAACTTAAGGATTACTGCTTCTATATTTTTTTTCGGAGGATCAAATAAGGTAATAAATCCTAGAAAAATCATATTGGATTCATCAACTCTTGTGAAATTTCCAGCATTCTCAACGGGTTTATAGGCAATTCCAAGAGTCCTAAGTCCAGCTTCACTCAACTGTTTGTATTGTTCCACTATTTCTGACTCTGAATCAGATATGTCCGAAAGTTTTCCTTCTGAAATTTCCGCATGACTACATATAGACAGTATAGAGTTCAAAGCGCCTTTGCTAATAGCCATACTCCTATTTTCTGTACTAACAATTATCGTTAGTCGTTTTCGGATAAAATCATAGGGAATCTCAGATTGTACTTCAAAAATATTTGACGGCTCATTATAAGCTAGACTGATTGCGGCATCAATTGGGTTCTTAAATCCCTGCTGCATCGATGCATTTAGCCATGCATAGCGCAATACTTTCTCATTATGGTTTCCATAAATATCCAGCGTGTCTTTCAAGTTTACTTTCCCTTCTGTGATTGTACCTGTCTTATCCGAACAGAGAATATTCATACTGCCAATATTTTCAATCGAGGAAAGTCGTTTTACTATGACCTGTTGTTTAGCCATCAATTTTGCTCCTGTAGCAAGGTTGACACTAATAATAGCTGGGAGTAACTGGGGTGTCAGTCCTACCGCTAGAGCAAGCGAAAACAGAAAAGAATCAAGAATAGGTTTGTGTAGCGATACATTTATAGCAAAAATGATAATCACAAGAATCAGTGTAACTTCCATCAGCATGTAACCAAATTTACGTATCCCTGCCTCAAAATCTGTTTCTGGTGCTTTTGACTGCAAACTGGCCGATATTTTTCCAAATTCTGTCTGTTTGCCTGTTGTTGTTACTAATGCAGTAGCTTTCCCACTTATGACACTTGATCCCATTAACAACATATTACTCCTCTTTGATAGTACTGTATCTCTGGCTAATACACCCGCATTCTTTTCTACAGGAAAAGTTTCCCCCGTAAAAGCGGCCTCATCAACAAACAATTCCTTTGATTCCAAAATAAGACAATCACCCGGAATAATATCTCCTGCAGAGAGAACAACTACATCACCTGGAACAACTTCTTCAAAGGATATTTCTTTAGGTTTTTTATTTCTGATTACCAGACATTTTAACCTCACCATCTTAAGTAATTCTTTTACCGAATTTAAAGCTCCTTTTTCCTGCCAGAAACCTAGAAAACTGCTTAGCAATATTATACAGAGAATAATTGTGGCATCTGAGAAATCTCCTAAACTAGCAGATAATAAAGCAGCAACAATGAGCAGCAATGTAATAGGACTTTTAAATTGTGAAAAAAATAAAATAAGCATAGAGGAATGAGAATTATCCTTCAATGTATTCGGTCCATATTCGGTCAATCTCTTGGTTGCTTCCAAATCACTGAGTCCTTCCGGAATAGACGCTAATTTATGAAAAGCGACTTCTGGGCTTATATTCCAAAAACAATTTTCAATATCCGATTTCTCTTCCATGTTTAGCAAAATATTATTTTACATAAAGGCAATCAAGAACAGTTAATTCTGCATCATAAATTTTTCTTGCGTGATATAAATTAGATTTTATCCTTGTCTTTAAACAGAATCAGTATCTCAAAATCCTCTTATAACTGCTATGCTAAAAGAGATTTTTTACTACTAGTGAGAGTAAAACAGTTAAACTTGT
The DNA here is from genome assembly GCF_047344965.1 of Flavobacterium sp. W1B. Lineage (NCBI taxonomy): Bacteria > Pseudomonadati > Bacteroidota > Flavobacteriia > Flavobacteriales > Flavobacteriaceae > Flavobacterium > Flavobacterium sp. W1B. The sequence continues at coordinate 2,190,857 of NZ_CP178845.1, read as the reverse complement.
CTGTTTCTCTTTTAATATTTGTGTATTCTTGCTTGGAAACATTTAAGCTTGACTTGGTTTCATTAGCTTTATTTTTTTTTTAATGTTCAGTAGATTTTGATTGCGACTCTTCTTTGATTTATGAAAACCTAACATTTATAAAAAAGGCAACACATCAACTAATAAAAACACACTTTACTTATTTGCAATGTCATTTTTTTGGATAAAAACGTATTAAATTTACAAAAAACTAGCACAAAATGCGATTCTTTTAATCAAAAATCATTACCGTAAAAAAACAAGTTTTATCCTTTGTCTTGAATTATATGTTTTCTTTTGTGAAAGAATTAAATTCTAATCTATCATTTAATTGATAAGGATTCTTTACTTATTAAAATTGTTTTAAAAACACCTAAAATTTTGTCTGTTATATTTTCTTTAGATTTGTACCCAACTGTACATCAAAATTCAAAAAAAGGGTACTGAAATAAAATTATAAATGGATTCATTAACACAAATTGCTTTAGGAATTGCCGTTGCCGAAGTATGTGCCGGCAAGAAACTTAAAAACAAAAGCTTTTTATACGGTGCAATTTTAGGGACAATTCCTGATTTAGATATTTTAATCGGTTTATTCTTAAATCCAGTTGATGGGGTTTTAATTCATCGCGGAATCAGTCATTCGTTACTGCTTTTCTTATTTCTATCCCCTTTTTTAGGTTGGCTAATTTCAAAAATTGAAAAGAAAAACATCAACTTTCTCGGAGCGACATCTATGGTCTTTTGGTGCTTATTTACTCATGTATTACTCGATATGTTTACTTCTTGGGGCACACAAATTTTATGGCCGCTTAGTCATCGTTTTGCATTAAAAACCATATTCGTAATTGATCCTTTATACACTATTCCCTTACTTATTGCATTGCTAATGGTTTGGAGAACAAAGGAAGTAGTGCTTCGAAAAAAATATATAATCAGAGGCTTGCTCATAAGTAGTGCCTATCTGCTTTTGTCCTGTTTTATAAAATTATACGCTTTGAATCAATTTGAAAAAGCACTAACAAAACAGGGAATCAATTATTCTGAAATTATTGTAAAACCAACGGCTTTCAATCTGATTTTATGGAATGCGAACGTTTCAACTACTGAGAATTATTTGCTGGGAGATTATTCCCTTTTTGACAGTCAACCCATTTCATTTAAAGCTTATGCAAAAAACATTAATTTGGAGTCAAAACTAAAAGGAAACTCCGATTTTGAAAAGTTGAAGAAAGTGAGCGAAGGATGGTACATTATTTCGAAACAAAAGGAAAACTTATACTTCAACGATTTGCGTTTCGGTCTATTAAACGATAATCCAAAACAGCCTCAGTTTGCTTTCAGTTATCAATTTATCCCAACCAATTCCGGATTAAAAGCGGTTGAAGTAACCAAAGAAAAACGAGACGGCAAACTATTGCTAAAAAAGATTTTCAAACGATTAAAAGGAAATTAATCATAAAATATGCAAAACCGTTATTCTATAGTAATCAGTCCACCGGATACCATTATTGTCTTAGTTAAGTTGATGAAAGAGCAATTAGCGGAGGAAATAGGTTGGTTTCACTCTAAAAATTCTTTGGCTCATATTACCATTAATGAGTTTATGACAACCGAGATCGAGATTGAAAGTATCAAGAAACAGTTGACAGCAATTTGCGACACCTTAGAGCCTGCAACGGTACATTTAAATAGTTTTGATACCTATCCTAACGGTGCTTTCTTCATTGCGCCAGACGAAAATTCTAAAAATGAACTGAAGAAAATCATTAAACAAATACATCAATTACTTCGCGTTAAAACATTGTTCAAAAATAACGAACCACATCTATCCATTGGACGCCAACTAAAACCAGATGAAATTTCAGCAGCCTATCGTTTGTTTACTGAGGTAGACATCAATTTCCTTTGTAATAGCGTTTCGCTACGCTGTTTTGATCCAAACAAAAAGCAATTTAAGATAACGGATACCTTTGAATTTAAGAATAATCCGAGTCCAACTTTTGTGCAAGGAACTCTTTTTTAGTTTTCCGGTTTTATATTTTAAGCGTACAATTGCAATTTCGCATAATTATAAGACAGAAAATAAATGCTTGATTTTACTAAAGAAAAAGGCTCCAATTATCTTAAATAGTATTCCGAGAAAAAAGCGTAACTTTAAGTTATGAAAAAGCATTTCAATATTATTATTGCCGGAGCCGGCGGTATTGCCGAAGCAGTTGCTATGTTACTGACCGAATGGAGCGAGGTAACTCCCAGTATTTTTATTGGTGACCGGAGTCTTGCTAAAGCCCAAAAAGTAGCTCAATGGGTTGAAGAAGGAACAACAAAACCCTGCTCCGTCAAACCATATCATCTGCCTGAAAATGGTCTAACAGATGAAATGGAAACCCTCTTACATCAAGGAGATATCATTCTTGACTGCTTGCCGGGTAGCCAAGCGCCAAGGATAGCTCAGTTTGCCAAAGACTACAAACTCCATTACGCAAACCTTACCGAATACGTCTCCGAAACAGAAAAAATAATAGCATTGGCAAAAGATGCTAAAACAGCTTTTATACTTCAAACCGGTCTTGCTCCTGGCTACATCGACTTGCTTGGCAACGGTCTTTTTCAACAATTTTGCACTGATTTTAAAGTCAATAAAGTCGATAAGCTCGAATTAAAAGTTGGTGCACTTACCAAGCATGCTATTGCGCCGCATTATTATGGTTTTACTTGGAGTCCCGTGGGCGTTGCCACCGAGTACCTAAAAGATACTATTGTCCTTAGGGATTATATAAAAACTACGCTTCCGTCTTTATCCGAAAGAGCTACAATTATCATTGATGGTTTTACCTACGAAGAAGATCTTACTTCAGGTGGCGCAGCTGATTTACCGGATGCTTTGTCTGGAAAAGTCCGTTCACTGGACTACAAAACCTTGCGTTTTCCGGGGCATTATGCTTGGGTTGAAAAGCAACTCTCTAATATTGAAAACTCGAATGATACCATTAATCAGCTACAACAAAAAATGGAAGCTGTTGTTCCGCATATCGAAGACGATCAAATTGTTTTATATGCCGCAGTAGAAGGCAAAGACGCAGATGGTATTTTACGCCGACGCGAAATTGCCAAACGCATATTACCTCAAAAAGTGGGAAAAAATCAATTGAGAGCCATTCAAACTACAACAGCGGCACCTTTAGCACAAGCGGCACAATTATTGCTCGAAAACGCGTACTCGGGAATTATTCTTCAAAGTCAAATAGATCCTTTGCTGTTTTTAAACGGAAGATTTATCGTAAACGTTTACGGAAAAATGTAAAATTTACATTTTTTTTAAATCTTAATGTCAATCAAGTTCTTGAAATTTGAACCTTAAAACAGTAGATAAAAAAATGATTTGTTTTTGTACTTTTGAAACATAAAAGAGTAACAAAAAAGTAAAAAAGCCTCAATGCTAAAAATGAATACCTATTACATACACAACGGAAATGAAAGTAGTGGTCCATTTGGACTGGAGGAATTAAAAAACAAAAAAATTACCCATACAACTCCTGTTTGGTGTCAAGGCATGGAAGATTGGAAAAATGCGGGAGAAGTAACAGAATTAAAAAGCATTCTAATGATTGTCCCTCCTCCTATCAAAATAGTTTCTCCGGAACCAAAGGCGCCAAAAGAAGTCAAAAATCACACTGTTTTAGGAATCAAAAAAAGCTACTTTTTCTTAGCTAGCGGATTATTTGTTTTAATCATTGGAACATTAATTTTTAATGTTGCCCAAGAAAACAGAAGAGCCGATTTAGAACAAAAAAACAGCGTAACTGAAAAAGACAACCAACAATACCTGCTGCAGCAAAAAGAAATTGAAGAGCAAAAACAACAACTTGCAGAACAAGAGCGAATAGAGGCAGAAAGGATTACAAGGGAGAGAAAGGAAACCATTACAAGCAGACTTTCGGAAATCAAAAAAACACTTGCTGATGATTACTACAATTTCGAAATCTTAAAAGACAAATTAATTGACGTTTCAGGTTTCAAATTTTTTAGAACTCCCGATGAAAGAAATGAAGAAATAAATTTGATCCAGAATCATATTCAAACCTTGAAAAATGAAATTGAAAAACTGGAAGAGGAAAGCAATCAATTAAACTTAGAATTAGAGAGAATTCACTAATATCTGATTCGTTAAAAATACGAAACTAAAAAAATGAGATACCTAATTGCCTTTTTTTTGCCTTGGTTGTCCTTGCTTTTACAAGGAAAAATTCTATCCGGAATTATTTGTTTGTTTTTACAAATAACAATTATCGGATGGATTCCTGCTTTTATTTGGGCTTTTACCTCATTGAATAGGATGTATGCCGACCGAAGAACTCAAAAAATTGTTAGAGAAATTAGAAAAAATAATTGAGATTTTTTTGAATTTATTACAAGTCTTAATCGCTTTTTAACCAGCCTGTAATACTCATTCTGGTATTTTGAGTTACCAAAACCTCATGTACCAACTCGTTGCTTTTAAAAAAAACAGTTTTCCCTTGAGTGGGAGCAATTTTTTGGTTGTTATTTAATTGATGTATTAATAACTCTCCTCCATCACTAGGTTGCCAATTGCTGTTCAAATAACTGATCATGGAATATTTTCGGCTGGAATTATTTTTGAATTGATCTAAATGTTTTAGATAAAAATCGCCTTTTTCATACAAAGAATAATGAAACTCATAACCAGTTATACCGGCATAACAACTTTGATTTAAATAGCTTATAAAAGCTTCAATCTGGATAAAAAATTCATTCTCGAATGGATTGTTATTTTTTTTATCCAACCAATAAATAGAATCGCTTCTTACAGCACTATCATAAGAAATAGTTTCTGAGTTGCCTATTCCTGCATCAACTAATAAACTTCTTTGTTGTAGAGCAAATAAATTTTGCTTTAAGTTATTAGCCAAATCATCACTTAGAAAATTTTCAGATATCCCTACTTTATTTTCAATATATGAAGCAATTAAAGCTTCAAAGCTATTTTTCATGTCTTTTGCATTGACTGCATAGACGGTCAACGTTGAAAGGTAATATAAATTACACCATATATAACATCAAGAAAGAAAAAAATAGCGTTAAAAAAGATGTGAAAACTATCCTAAAAAAATTAAAAAAAGAACTTTTCTCACAAAAACAAATAAGATTCAATAAAACTCAGCTGTTTTTTAATGAAAAGTTCCGTCAACATAATACCAACTTCCATCTTCAAGTTTAAAGATAGAATGCTCCTGATGTATTTGAGACTGTAATTCGCTATCGATATAAAAAGCTTTAAATGTTACGGAATTTATGGTAGCTTTCATTACCAATAATTTAATCCATTGATTACTTACAGCCCATTCTAGGATATCCTCCTTTATATGGTGCTTACGGGTTGAAAAGTGCGTGGTTTCTATTAAATAATCCGCTTTATGAGTGGCAAAAGCGGAATAACGAGAACGCATCAAAGCCTCCGCCGTTGGAGCCTTTTTAATCCCATTAATATAAGGCTGACAACAAATTTCAAAATCGAGTTGTGAACCACAATAGCATTTTATCATTTTATATAATAATTATAATTGACCGTCAAGTGCAATTATTTTTTGATGTAATTGGTTTAATAAAACTTGGTATTTGCTAATTTCAACTAAGTCTTCGTCATCTTCAGAAAAGTCTAGCAAGTCGTCTAATTCCGCACTAACTTCAACTAATTTATTATTAGCTTCCTTCGCATTTTTATTAGCTATTAAGTCTATTATTTCCTGAACATTAGCTTTTAAACCATTGTATTTATTGTCTTCCATATTCTTTATAAATTAAATTTCTTCTGAAGTTTTATTCTCATTAAACTTTTTTGTAATTTGTTTTAATTTTTCCTTGCGAAGAATTTGAGCCTGTTTTACTTTATCTTGGGCTTTATGCAACTTGTCGTTATGTTTCTTGATATTTCTTTCGTTATTTCTACCCATTTTATACTATTCTTTTTGTTGCCTTTACAAACGATAATATATCCTTTTCTAACAACTATTTAATTTTGCTGCAAAGTTCGGCTTTTTAATTCAAAAAAAAGGCTGTTTTTATTCAGACAAAATAGGTTTTAAATATTAACTAGTAAAATCCTATTTCTCAACTAAAAACTCCTATATTTCAGCATTAAATTTGCTTCAAATTTCTATTTTTCATGCTTGCTAAATTTTTTTATTTATATTTATCAAATTATAAAAAGTTCGCGAAAAATCTACCTAATAATACAAATGAATTCTGAAAAATATTGGTTGCAATTCATAAATTGTCTTTTAAAAAAACCAAAAAGCATAGGTTTTTCCATATCGATTATTCTTAGTATAACTGTTTTTTATATCGTTTCACAACAGTATCAAATTGCAAAAGAAAGTGAACATTTAGAGATGAATAAATCACTTAAAACTATTGAACAAAATATTGAACAATCTCTAAAAAGTTGCTATATATCATCTCTTACGCTGGCACTTACCATCAATGACCAAGGGATTCCTGAAAACTTCGATTCTATTAGCAAAAAACTATTGGAATCTAACAATAGCATCAGTGCAGTTCAATTGGTTCCAAATGGTATCATTCGATACATCTATCCTTTCAAAGAGAATGAAGCTGCAATGAATTTTAATATTTTAAAGTCAAAAATCCATCAAAAAGAAGCTTTAAAATCCATTACAAATCAGAAAATGCATTTTGCAGGTCCTTTTGAATTAAAACAAGGAGGAAAAGGGATTGTAGGACGATTTCCAGTTTATATCAAAAATAAATTCTGGGGATTTTCGGGGGTTGTCATTAAATTGGACAACTTATTAAAAATCTCAGGTATTAACGCTATAGACAGTTCAAAATACTATTTTCAACTCTCTAAGAAAAATCCTGTTACTCAAAAAGAAGATTTTTTTCTACCTTTTAAAAAAGACCTATCCGAAACCTATTATGTAAGCAGTACAGTTCCAGATGGAGACTGGAAACTTTATTTGATTGCTAAAAACCCAAATAGTTTCTATCTTCCTTTATTGATTCTTGCTATTTTAGGGGTTATTTTAGCGGGTTTATCTGGTTTTTTAGTAACATTATTACTCAAAAAACCGGCCGAATTACAACTTTTAGTCAATGAGCAAGCAACGAATCTTGTTAAAAGTGAAACAAAATTCAAAACCATTTTTGATCAGGCTTCTATAGGAATTGCTCAAATGGATTCTTATACCGGAAATTTCATTAAGATCAATCAAAAATACTGTGATTTACTAGGATACACCTCTTTGGAGATGAAAAACAAAAACTTTCAGTCTATTACACATCCCGATGATTTAGAGACCAGTCTATTTTATATGCAAAAAATCAAAGAGGGAGAAATTAGAAATTATTCAATAGAAAAAAGATATTTAACAAAATCCGGAGGTTACTTTTGGGGAAAACTTACGATCTCGCCAATTTGGGAACCAAATCAAAAAGTGACTACCCACATTGCTATAATTGAAGACATTACAATAAAAAAAGAAAGTGAAAATTTAATTACTGAGAGTGAATTGCGTTTTAAAAGCCTCTTTGAAAACTCCCCAGTAGCATTATGGGAACAAGATTATTCCGCTGTAAAACAATACCTTCAGGATTTGAATCTCATCAATGAAAGTCCAGAAAAGGTTTCTCTTTATTTTAAAAACCATCCTGAGGTGTTGCAAAAATTTTTCTCATTGGTAAGAATTATTGATATCAATAAACAATGTCTGATTCAATACGCTCCGAGGACCAAGTCAGAAATTCTAACGAATACAGAAATCATTTTTGATAAAGAATCAATTCCTTCTTTTACAAAGAATTTGGAAGCCATTTGCAAAGGAGATAATTACTTAAAGATGGATGCGAAAATCAAAAATCCAAATGGAGAAATAAGGGATATCAATCTAATTTATAGCGTAGTAAAGGGCTATGAAAAAAGTTTGGAAAGAGTAATCATTTCTACCGAAGACATTACAGAGCGCAAAAAACAGGAAAAGACTATCTTCAATTCACAACAAAAAATTGAATCGCTTATTAATACTATTGACGGTATTGTATGGGAATCAGATGTGAAAACCGAAAAATTTAATTTCATAAGTAAAAAAGTAGAAAACATACTGGGTTATTCAGCCGAAGAATGGTTAGCTTGTCCCACTTTTTGGCAGGATCACATTTTTGCCGATGATCTCGATTCGGTATTAAAATACTGTTCCAGTAAAGCCCGGAAAAATTTAGAGCATGATTTTGAATACCGAATGGTAGCCAAGAATGGCAGTATAATATGGCTAAGAGATATCGTAAATATAATGTATGAAAATGGTCAGCCCATAAGTATGCGCGGGATTATGATTGATATTACCAAAACAAAACAAATAGAAAAAGATTTGAATAATTCGTTCCATTTGGTCAACGAACAAAACAAACGATTATTAAATTTCTCACATATTATTTCACACAATTTACGATCACATACCAGCAATATTTCGTCAATTACTAATTTGATAGAAACTTCAGAATCTGAGGAAGAAACTAAAGAAATGATCCAATTACTAAGATCGACTTCAAATTCTCTTAATGAAACTATATTCAATCTAAACGAAATTGTTGATATTCAAAGAAACACGACTTTGATTAGCGAAAAACTAAATCTAAAACAATACATTACAAATACCTTAAAGGTTCTTTCGGACCAAATCAAAATAAAAAACGCTATTATTATTTGTGATATAGCCGATACAATCGAAGTAAATTTTAATCCTGCCTATTTAGAAAGCATACTTTACAACCTTATTTCAAATGCAATTCGTTATAGTCATACCGAAAGAATCCCCAACATAACGATCTCTTTCACTGAAGAAAATGGAACAAAAACATTGCATGTTTCTGATAACGGGATTGGAATTGATTTAGTTAAAAATGCTGATAAAATTTTTGGAATGTATAAAACTTTCACTAATAACCCAAATTCTAAAGGAATTGGATTATTCATTACAAAAAACCAAATTGACGCTATGGGTGGGAAAATAACCGTAGAAAGTGAACCCAACCTAGGGACAACATTTAAAATCTGTATACAATGAGAAAAACAATATGGGTAATTGACGATGATCCGATATACCAAATTATAGCAAAAAAAATCATTCAAAAATCACAAATGTTTTCTGAAGCAGTTTCCTTTCAAAACGGAAAAACGGCGTTCGATACTTTATATAATTCAACACAAAACAATGAGCTGCTTCCAGATTTTATTTTACTGGATATCAACATGCCCATTATGGACGGATGGGAATTTATGGCCAAAATGACCGAAATTAAAACTGCTATCAATAAACAAATCCTGGTGTATATTGTGAGCTCTTCTATAGCGCAAGAAGACAAAAAAAAGGCAAAAAACCATCCTGAAATTTTAGGTTATCTGTCAAAACCTCTTTCTATAGATGATTTAATACTTATTGCATCGAATGATTAAGATCTAGACTAGCTTAATCATTCGATTTTAGAGTACTTTTTAAGATCCTAATTCTCTTTTTATTTCCTCTAATGTTTTAGTGGTAAAAATCAATTGATCGATTATTTCTTTTCTTAAAACATCCAAATCATCGTATTCGAAATGTTTGGCCCATGAAGTCAAATTAAAAAGATTCCGAATTTGTTTGATCTTTTTAGTCGTTTCAAAACTAGTTCGAAGTACCGCCTTATTATCATAATTGGGATTGTTCTTATGCTGATAGTTTACGGTTCCTTTTGCGTAATCGGCAGCTAAATAATACAATTCCTCCAAAGCATTATCAGGATAAAAATCCTCCCAAAGAGCAAAACCTAATTTTATTTTCGATTGCGATTCGGGCTCCATCGGCTCTAAACGCCATTTACTATTTGCTAATCTTCCCCAATGATTGGATAATCTATACATCCCCGCCTCGGTGTAATAGTAAGAACTTCCTGCTTTACTTTGAAACTGAGGCTGTAGTCCTTCGATAGAATCCAAAAACATTTCATTAAAAACACAAAAGGTATTTTTGAACGAATTAGGGCTAGGTCGAAAAATTTTTTCCATGGGCAAATATAATCAGAAAGACACGAACATAGCAATACAAGCAATAATTGATTAACTTTGCCCATTCGAAATTAAAAAATAAGATTATGACCAAAGGTGCCGAAGAAAGAATGTTACAAAAAGGGGTTTTTACAGGAATAATAGAAAAGGATGAAAACAACAATTTTTTTTGTGGTGAATTTCTTTTAGATTACAAAATGGTTCAGGCTAAACACGCTGTTGGCGATATGATTACTATCAAATCAGTAATAGAAAATCCAAGTGACATCAGCTACAATAAATACCCAAAAAAGTCAAAAAACTTTGACAAAGCAAACAATAAACCACAGCAATAATTTTTATTTTTAGAGACACTAAAAACAAATAAAAAGCTCATTTTTTGATTTTTTTTTTACTATAAAGTAAAAACTTAAAAAAAAGTGTACCTTTGCAAAAAATTGTTGATTTTGGAATTATATCATATTAGTTCCATATTAAAAGACAAGTAGTTACCATATTTATGAAAAAAATAGTTGAATACCGCAAGCTGCTAAACGTAGAAAAAACTGCAGAGTTAAAAGATTTAAAAACCATCTACCGCAATGCGATGAAAGAAGCACATCCTGATAAATTTCAAGGAGATGATGCTGGTTTAAAAGCTGCCGAAGAAAACAGCAAAAAAATTATTGAAGCTTATCATTTTTTGGTAAGTATCAATCCAGAAACTATCAAACAAAACTTGCCAGAATATACTGAAACGATTTCTACATCTACAATTACAGATTACAAATTTGTTGAAGGTAGATTGATTATCAATTTTTCTAACGGTAGTGTTTACGAATACATCAGTGTTCCGAAAGCAACTTATGTAAAAATGGTAAATGCTGATTCTCCTGGAAGATTTGCAAAAAGACATATCCTTAATTCTTTTACTTGGAGAAAAACGCTTAACCAAGATTAGATTTAAACAGAATAAATTAAAAAACACCCTTATCGAGGGTGTTTTTTTTATGCTTTATATTTTAAAAAATGGAAAACAAAGGAAAACGATTGTTAAATTAACTTGGTTTTAGTACTTTTAAGAACTAATTCAAAAAACCAAATCTATTTATCATGGATGACCCTTGCAGTTTATACAAATCACAGTGCAAAAAAGCAAAAGAAACACTAGACCAATTATTAGCACAAAAAACTGATATCGACTTAAAACTAGAATCCGATCCTATTAGTGCTGCTCTTCATAAAGAATTAAGAACGGTAAATCTAGATATCAAAATTACTTTAAACGAGTTGGAACATGCAGAGTCTAGTCTTCAAGATTGTGAAGTAAAATACAATCTAACTCGAAATTAAAGTGGGTCTAAAACAATAAAACAGACTATTTTACAATTTATTGCATTAGTCTAGCTATTACTCATTTATAAATTAAATAAAATTTTAATTTATACTCTTTTTCTTGTCGACTATTTAAGAATTAAAAAAAAAATTAATTCTCATTTAAGCAACTACTTTAGCCTTACAACTAATTGTAGAAAAAACACTTAAACATAAAAACCCTATTAAAAAAATTAACAAATAAGCGGTATTTACGATATTAAAATATAACAAAAATTTAGGTCATAAAAACATTTATACTTTAATAAAATTAGATACTTTTGCACACTTAACTTAATTAACTAAATTAATAATGAAAAAAATAGTTTTATTACTTTCAGCTACTGTTGTTTTTATTTCTTGTAGCAAAGTTGGAAAAGATGAATTCCTAATCACAGGTACCGCAACCGGTATTGAAAACGGCAAAACAATAATCTTAGAAACACAAGATGCTAACGGTATGGGATTAGTTTCTATTGATACCGTAAAAGTCGAGAATGGTAAATTTGAAATTAAAGGAAAAGTTACTGAACCGTCTTTCCATATGTTGCAATTAGAATCAGTTCCTGGTAAAGAGCCTTATGGAAAAATTCCTTTTATCCTAGAAAACGGTGAAATTACTATAGCAATAAACAAAGACAGTATTCAAAATTCTAAAGTTTCAGGAACTTATAGCAATGACGAGTATGTTAAATTCAATGAAGAAATGAAAGTAGTTCAAAAGAGCCTAATGGATTTTCAGAATAAAAACATGGAAGCAATGAAAACAGCACAACAAACTCAAGATACTGCTGTAATCAACAATTTAATGAAAGGTTATTCAAAAATACAAGAAGAAGTTGGTGTTGCCTCTAAAGCAAAATACACAACTTATGCTGAAACACATCCAAAATCTTTCATAAGCGCCCTAATTATACAAGGAATGCTTAATGACCCAAGTGCTGACGTTAAAAAAACAGAATCTATATTCAACAGCTTAGACGAGTCTTTAAAAAACACAAAACCAGGTAAAGCAATCAAAACAAGGCTTACTGAAATGAAATCGCCTTCTGTTGGTGCTTCTGCTCCAACTGTTGGTGACGCTAAATGAACTTCCGATTTTTCGGCTCCTAATCCTCAAGGGAAAGTTGTTTCTCTAAAAGAAAGTTTAGGAAAAGTAACAATTGTAGATTTCTGGGCATCTTGGTGTGGTCCTTGTCGTCAAGAAAATCCAAACGTAGTTGCAATTTACAAAGAGTTGCATTCAAAAGGATTAAACATCATTGGTGTTTCACTAGACAAAGATGCCGCTAAATGGAAAGAAGCCATCGCTAAAGATAAATTAACCTGGACACAGGTTTCTAATCTAAAGTTTTGGGATGAACCAATAGCCAAACAATATCAAGTTGAATCTATTCCTGCTACTTTTATACTAGATGCTTCTGGAAAAGTAGTCGCAAAAGACTTAAGAGGTGATGAACTTAGAGCAAAAATCATAGAACTTTTGGCTAAATAATCCATTTCTTCCTATAAAATTAAAATCTCCCTAGTGGAGATTTTTTTTTATTTTATTCAATACCAATACGTTAAAAACAATACTAAAATTAAGTGTAAAATTAGTTTGCAGAAACAAAAACTGTTCCTATATTTGCACCGCTAACAACAGCTAACTGTTGTACTCAAAGGCTTAGGGGAGATACTCAAGCGGCCAACGAGGGCAGACTGTAAATCTGCTGTGAAAACTTCGCAGGTTCGAATCCTGCTCTCCCCACAAAAACGCTTCAAGAAATTGAAGCGTTTTTTTTATACTATATTTTGGATATTTTATAGATCAAGTATAAAGTGTAAAACTTTACCCAACCTAAGCAATCAGAAAATGAATAGCAACTTTAAAGAAATTGGAGGTGTTTGCGGGATTCAAAAAGAAATTACACTCAATTGTAGTCTGTCACCTATTTTCGACGTCTATAACGCTTAAAAACGGAATTTCTATAAAAACTACCACATCGAAAAAAATAGTTTTAGGTAAAAACCCAGATGTTCATTTAAAACTGAAATTTGATGATCAATTTGATCTTTTTTATTCCATATAAACTAACCAACATACACCACGATCAACAACTTTTAGCGAATAAAAGCAATCAAAAACAAAAAAAAGCTATTCAAAACCTGAATAGCTTTTTCATCTAAAGATAAAAATGTCTTAAATAAAAACATTAGAGATTAAAAATCAAATATTTCACCTAAAAAAGATTTCTTTTTATAATTTGAATTCCTTTGATCATAATCATTTCCTCTATGTTCTCTATCAACTTTAAAATTATCATTATTGGCTTTTGAATAATTTTGATTTGACGATCTTTCAATAATTTTATCTAATTCACCACGATCAAGCCAAATACCGCGACAATTTGGGCAATAATCAATTTCGATTCCATTTTTATCACTCATTAAGAGCGTCTCATTACAGGCAGGACATTTCATATTTTCTATTAAAGTTTTATGTAACTTTCAAATGTAAAAAAAATAAAACATAAACATCTGTAAATATAAAACTTAACATTTTATTACAATATCTGAATAAAATTCAGAAAGAATATAACGTTTCAAGCCTAGTTTATACAATAAGAGAATATAACATCCAACTGTAACCCAAATCTTTAACTACAACTTCATCACAAATAACAACACAACCAATAAGTATCTGAAAAAATGACCAAAGAATTGGTACCGTTTTATTACAGAAAATTCAAGATTTGTGCTATTCAACCCTATTCATTTTGTTCTAATTTTGTCATTGTCGAAGAAATAAGTCTTCAATCCAGACAACAACAATGAAAACAATTTACCGTTTAATTTTACCCTTTGCCATACTGATGGGCTTTTTAAGCTCCGGCCAATGTATAGCTAAAGATATAAGCGGGAACAAAAGTGCTCAAGTTATCACCACAGATTCAACTGAAGCTAATCTTTTATTTATAAGTCCATTTGTTGATTCCTGTCAAAAGGATTTGAATTTATCTGATGATGTTAATGAAGAGGATTCCTCCAATTTAGATTATGTAAAATCAGCATTTTTATTAAATTCAATCTTATACAATACCAATTCTTCGCATACTGCAAAAAACGGTCTAAAAGACAAACAATCCCTTCTAGGGAACATGATTCCCGTAAGGAACATGCCTAGATATATACTCTTCCATACTTTACAAATTCATTTCTAGTTTTATTTGCTACTGCTAAGTTGTGATAATGGCATTGCCGTTTTCAAATAAAATCATTCTAGATTTCATAAGTGAGTACTTTTTAGTAGAAATACCTTTTTTCGATAAAGAACTTGAAAGCAAAATTAACAGCTTCTCGTCCTTGTCAGGATTTGTGCATCTTATATTTACTAGTTAAGTCCTTCCCATACGTCTTTTTTGGTTAGTTCAATCTGTTATTTAAAGCTAAATATTAAATTATTCTAGGCATTAATTTTCCTGAATAAATTTAATAAAAACTCTCTTCAGATTGAGTGAAGTCAAAACCTTTTTATCAATACTTAACAAACCAAAAATTAAACCAAATCGAAATTACATAAAAACGCACAAAACACAACAAAAACAAGAAAATAACAAAACTAAGCTACTGATACACTGAAATATATAAAATATTAATGTTAAATTTGAGTGTATTTACAACTAATTTTTTGTAGTAAAACCCTAAAAAAACTAGACAAAATTAATGTTCCGATTTATCAAAATATAAAAAACAAATTAGTCAAAATATCTCACCACTAAATCATTAAATTATGCACTTAACACCCAGGGAAATCGAAAAGCTGATGCTACATACAGCTGGCGAACTAGCTCAAAAAAGAAAAGCTCGAGGCTTAAAATTAAATTATCCAGAAACGATTGCACTTATAAGTAGTGAATTACTAGAATGTGCTCGAGATGGCAAAACTGTAGCCGAGCTAATGCAGTACGGCGCTACACTTCTTCGAAGAGAAGATGTAATGGAAGGCGTTCCAGAAATGATCCACGATATACAAATCGAAGCGACATTTCCTGATGGAACAAAACTAGTAACTGTTCACAATCCAGTCCGTTAAACTAAACAAACTATTATTATGATCCCAGGAGAAATATTTATAAAAGATAGCGATATCATTTGTAATGAAGGTCGAAATACGATAAAATTAAAAGTAACAAATACAGGTGACCGACCTATTCAGGTAGGTTCTCATTTTCATTTTTTTGAAGTAAACAGAAAGATGTCTTTTGATAGAGAAAAAGCATTTGGCATGCGATTAAACATTATTGCCAGCACGGCAATCCGATTTGAGCCAGGAGAAGAAAAAGAAGTTGAATTGACCGAGTTTGGAGGCGCCCAACGTCTTTTTGGCCACAATGACTTAGTCAACGGAGATACCTCTCCCCAAAATAAGGCAGCAGCACTACAAAAATTAGAATTAGGTCAATTTAAAAATGTTAAATCATGAGCTTAAAAGTAAATAGAAAAAATTACACCAGTATTTTTGGCCCTACTGTGGGTGATAAAATCCGACTTGGTGACACTGAAATTATCATCGAAATTGAAAAAGATTTTTGTTCTTATGGGGACGAAGCCAAATTTGGTGGTGGTAAAACCGTTAGAGATGGAATGTGCCAATCGTCAACTGCATTGAGAGATGAAGGAGTTCTGGATTTTGTAATTTGTGGGGCCACAATAATTGACCACTGGGGAATTGTAAAAGCAGATATCGGTATCAAAGACGGTAGAATCATAGGTATCGGTCGCGCTGGAAATCCGGATATTACAGATAATATTACACCTGGTATGATTATCGGTGCTGCAACCGAAGTTCACGGCGGTCATGGATATATCGTCACTGCTGGAGGTATTGATACTCACATTCACTTTATCAGTCCGACGCAAATGGAAACTGCTTTATATAGTGGTGTCACGACATTGATTGGAGGAGGAACAGGCCCTGCTGATGGTACACTTGCTACTACTGTTACCCCTGGAAAACACAATATCAAACGCATGCTTCAAGCAGCAGAGACATTTCCTGTAAACGTAGGTTTCTTCGGAAAAGGAAATATAGCTACCGAAGCGCCAATTGAAGAACAAATCGAAGCGGGTGCTTTAGGGGTAAAAATACACGAAGACTGGGGAGCAACTCCGTCCGTTATTGACGCAGCATTAAAAGTGGCCGACAAATACGATGTACAGGTTGCCATCCATACCGATACCTTAAACGAGAGTGGATTTTTAGAAGATACGATGAATGCAATTGCTGGTCGTGTTATCCATACTTTCCACACCGAAGGCGCCGGTGGAGGTCACGCTCCAGACATTATCAAAGCAGCAATGTATCCAAATGTATTGCCGGCTTCTACAAACCCAACTCGTCCCTATACAAAAAACACCATTGACGAACACTTAGATATGTTAATGGTTTGTCATCACTTGAGCCCTAATATCCCGGAAGATGTTGCCTTTGCCGATTCTCGTATTCGTCCTGAAACTATTGCAGCCGAAGATGTTCTTCAAGATATGGGTGTATTTAGCATCATGAGTTCTGACTCTCAAGCGATGGGACGTATAGGTGAAGTAATTACTCGTACCTGGCAAACTGCAGATAAAATGAAAAAACAAAAAGGTCATTTATCTGAAGATGCAAATAACAATAACGACAACTACCGTGCTAAAAGGTATGTTTCTAAATATACAATCAACCCGGCAATAGCGCACGGAATCTCCAATCATGTTGGTTCTATTGAAGTTGGAAAAATTGCCGATTTAGTTATTTGGAAACCGGCTTTATTTGGAGTAAAACCAGAAATGATTGTAAAAGGTGGAATGATTGCAGCCAGCAAAATGGGAGACGCCAATGCTTCTATCCCTACTCCACAGCCAATTATCATCCGAAATATGTTTGGTTCATATGGCAGGGCTTTAACAAAAACAGTCTTTACATTTGTATCTCAGGTATCTATAGATAGAGGAATTGCAGAAGAATACGGATTGGAAAAAACACTTTTAGCAGTTTCCAATTGTAGAAATATCGGCAAGAAAGATATGATCCACAACGATGCTACGCCAGAAATCATAGTTAATCCGGAGAATTATACTGTAACGATTGATGGCGAAAAGATAACTTGTCCTCCTGCTGACAAGCTTTCATTAGCACAACTATATTTCTTATTTTAGATAGTACTACTTTCTAATTTCACTATGGTAGCTAAGGTTATCATAGTGAAATCAGGAAGATACACTATTGACTTTATTAATTAACAATTTATGAATAAGTTCAAAATCAATTTGGTTTTAACCATTGTACTATTATGTTCTTCTTTTACTGGAGTATATGCTCAAAAAGGATCATTAATGGCATATGGTTCTTTAAACTATAAAAACAATAACAACAACGGTAGCAGTTTTGGTGCCAACCCACTCGGATTAGGATATTTTTTTAATGATCATGTGGTAGCTGGTATGAATTACGCTTTTGACAGAGAGAAAAACGCAATAGGAGACCTTATTAGTTCACATAACGAAGTAGGTCCTTTCTATAGCGATTCATGGAAAATTGGAGATCACTTTGTAATCATCGCACAAGTTGACGCACATTACGTTTGGGGGAATACTTTGATGAATATGCCAACTGGATATGGCTATAACGGCTATCTGACTAGGATATATCCCATAGTTGCTGTTTCGCTAGGTCATGGATGGGCGCTTAAAGCTAAATTTGCCGAATTTTCATTCCAACAAACAACCGGAGATGATGCAAATAAAACGCGCGATCGCACACTTATCGCTGGTGTAAATGGCTCTACTCTTGGTATTGGCGTTTCTAAAAACATCTCTCTTAAAAAGAAAACACAATGATTATACAGCAAATAATTGGAAATAAAGTAACGCATCCAGTTGATGGTCTTGAAATCGATCTTTTAGAAATCGAATGGTTTGAAACCACCAAAAGAATACAACGCAAAAACAGTAATTCCGGGATGGAAATTGCGATTAAATTTATACAAGAAGGCCAACGTTTACACCAAGACGACATATTATATCAGGACGACAAAAAAGTGGTTTTGGTACATATTAAACCTTGTGAAGCTATTGTAATGACACCGGCATCACTGCTAGAAATGGGAACCATTTGTTATGAGATTGGCAACAAACATCTGCCTCTTTTCATCCAAGACGACAAGATAATGATGCCTTTTGAAATGCCAATGTTCCGATGGTTGGAGGCTAGCGGTTATTTTCCAGAAAAACAAGAACTTCAATTATTGCATTTATTAAAATCGAACGTAGCGCCACACGGTCACGGAAACACTTCGTTATTTACCAAAATTTTAAATATCGCATCATCAAATGACTAATATGGAAAACACAATCACGTATTTGGGCAGTTTATTGCATTTGGCGGATCCAACATTACCAATTGGAGGATATTCACACTCTAATGGATTGGAAACTTATGTTCAAGATGAGAATGTCAATAGTGTTGCCGCTGCAAAGTTATTTGTCACAAATATGTTGATGTACAACGTAAAATACAATGATGCTTCCTTTTTGAAGTTGGCGTATGAAGCGACTGCTGCAGGAGATATGGAAACAATTATCAAACTGGATCAGGAATGCACGGCTTTAAAAAGTCCAAGAGAAATAAGGGAAGCCAGTCAAAAGCTGGGAATACGTTTGATAAAAATTTTCCGCAGACAAAAAGCATTTGACATCATTAAAGAGTACGAAAACGCAATTAATAAAAAAGAGGCCACAGCACATTATTGCATTGCTTTTGGAATGTATGCACAACTGCTTGAGATTCCCCTTGCAGAAGCACTATTTGCTTTTTATTATAACGCTGCCATCGGGATGATTACAAATTCTGTAAAACTGATACCGCTAGGTCAGTTGGACGGACAGGATATTCTTTTTGAATTACAACCTTTAATTAAACAACTTGCAAAAGAAACATTAACAGTAGAAAGAGAACTTGTAGGCTTATGTAATATAGCTTTCGATATTCGCTGCATGCAGCACGAAAGACTTTATTCAAGATTATACATGTCTTAAAAATAAAATAAAAAAAAATGGTAACAAGAAAATATGTTAAAATAGGTGTTGCGGGTCCGGTAGGTTCTGGAAAAACAGCTTTACTAGAACGCTTGAGTCGCAAAATGCTCAATGATTATAAAATTGGTGTAATCACCAACGACATCTATACCAAGGAAGATGCCGAATATATGGTAAAAAATAGTTTATTACCTAAAGAAAGAATCATCGGTGTTGAAACTGGTGGCTGTCCACACACTGCAATTCGCGAGGATGCAAGTATGAACCTTGAGGCAGTGGACGAATTGGTATCGCGTTTTCCGGATATCGAATTAATTCTAATTGAAAGCGGCGGAGATAACCTTTCTGCTACCTTTTCACCGGACCTTGCAGATGTAACCATATTTGTAATTGACGTTGCCGAAGGAGAAAAAATTCCACGTAAAGGTGGTCCTGGTATTACAAGATCAGATCTGCTTTTGATTAACAAAATTGACTTAGCTCCTTATGTTGGTGCAAGCCTAGAAGTGATGGAAAATGATGCCAGAAGAATGAGAAAAGGAGCCCCATTTGTTTTTTCAAACCTTAGATCTACCGAAGGAATCGACGAAGTTATTGGTTGGATCAAGAAATATGCGTTGTTAGAAGATGTTGAAGAACCAAATTTAATTAGATAAGGCAAATGGTAAGTACCTTAAAAATAGAAGTAGAAGAAAGACAAGGACAATCGTTTTTAAGAGATGCTTTTGTTATGCAACCCTTTAGAGTAACACCCGTTGGTCAATACAAAACCGACGGTGCTGCTTACCTAATGATTTCGAGTACATCACCAGGAATCCTCAGTGGTGATGTTTATGACATCAAGGTTCACGTAAAGAAAAATGCGCGTTTGCAATTACAATCGCAATCCTACCAACGATTGTTCAATATGGAAGGCAGTGCTTCGCAAGTCATTGCGATAAATATGGAAAAAAACACTGCATTTTCTTATGTACCGCATCCTATTGTACCGCATGAAGATTCGAATTTTAAAAGCATAAATACAATTAATATCGAAGATGGCTGCGAACTGACAATCAGCGAAATTATTACCTGTGGCAGAAAACATTATGGAGAAACATTTAAATATGCGCATTTCCAAAATCTTATAGAAGTGTATCACCATGATCGACTAATTTTAAAGGATAATGTATTGCTAAAGCCAGAGATAATGCCATTGAATTCTTTAGGTCTTTTAGAAGGTTTTACACATCAAGGTACTTTGGTATACCTCAACACAAAAGAGGAAGATGTGACGGAACTAGTTGAGCATTTTTATACAGAAATGGAAAATTTAGAGGCAGTTTCATTTGGTATTAGCGAGATACAAAACAACGGATTTGTTATTCGTATTTTGGGTAATGGTGGAGAACAAATGTTTGATTTCTTTAAAAAGGTAGAGACATTCCTTTGGGAGAAACATATTGAAATAATAAAATAACGATAAAATGACCACAACATTATTCGCATTGGCGATAACCGCCATCAGCATTAGTTTTTTTCATACCGCGTCTGGACCAGATCACTATCTACCATTCATTGTATTATCGCGTTCTCGAAAATGGAGTATCTCCAAAACTATTATGCTCACGATAATATGTGGACTTGGACACATCTTGAGCTCTGTAGTTCTTGGTTTAATTGGAGTTTTCTTGGGATGGCAACTCAATAAAATCACTTTTTTTCAAGATTTTCGAGGTAACATTGCCAGTTGGGCTTTGCTGTTATTTGGTGCCATTTATTTACTTTATGGTCTTTGGTTAGCTTATAAAAATAAGGCGCACAAACATTTTGATGTAATGGGTGAAGATGTATTTGTATATACCCACAAACATGGCGAAATGGTTATGCCTAAAGATCGGGTTAAAGTAACACCATTAGTATTGTTTGCCATCTTTGTGATGGGGCCAAGCGAACCGCTTATACCATTGTTATTTTATTCTGGACTGAATCGTTCCATAACAGAAATTTTTACACTGATCAGTATTTTTACTATAAGTACAGTACTAACCATGCTCGCTATGGTGTTACTGGGTGTATATGGATATTCTTTTATAAAAACAGAAAAACTAGAACGCTTTACCCCTGCAATTAGCGGTGCAGTAGTAACGCTATGTGGTGTAGGCATGGTTTTTTTAGGCTGGTAAATTAAACTTTTTTAATGATCGAATTCAATTAATATGAAAAATATAAAAATAAGTGTAGAAACTATATTGAAGGGTATAGGTCAAATTATGCTTCAAGAAAGCGTATGGACCGGATTGCTTTTTTTGATTGCAATATGCTATGATTCGCTTCTTATGGGAATGGTTGCTGTGCTAAGTTCTCTTATTGGTGCATTGACAGCCAAAATATGTAACTTCGACAAAGACAATATAAAAGCGGGGCTTTATGGTTTTAATGCAACCTTAATTGGCGTAGGTTTGGTGTTTTTTTTTCAGACAAACCCTTTTATTTGGACAGCAATAATCGTAGGCACTATACTATCAACTTTGTTGATGGAATTTTCAATTCGTAAGAAGATCCCTTTTTTCACTTTCCCATTTATTGTCATAACAGCAATTGCAATAATAATAATAAAACATTTTAGTTTAGCTGTTCCTAGTGTCCCACAAAATACAGTTGTAATTGATGAGTTGCAAGATTTCATTGTAGTTGGTCATGCCTATAGCGAGGTAATCTTTCAAGGTACGATCGTAGCTGGATTAATCTTCTTCTTAGGCGTATTTGTAAGTAATCCAACTGCGGCTTTGTATGGATTTGTGGGTGCGATTTTCGCGGCTGCTATTGCCCATTATAATCATGATTCATCTAGTTTAATTAATGATGGAATGTTCAGCTTTAATGCCGTACTTTGCGGTATAGCGTGTAGTGGTACCAAACCTCGTGATGGAATTTACGTATTCCTATCGGTTGTTATTGCAACTTACTTTGATATTTTTATGATGCACAACGGCTGGATTACCTTAACTTTCCCTTTTGTATTATCAATGTGGGTAATTGTCCCATTAAAAAAATTAATTGGTCGTGTAGAACATATAACAGAAAAACCTACCAAATAAAAATAATTTAATAACATAAAATAAATAAATTGGATTTTAAATCTAAATTTCTTGCTGTTGGAACAATTTTGCTTCTTTTTCAAAATGGATTCGCACAAGATGTAAAGAAAACGGAAGCAGATACAATACATCTCGGCAAGATTATTATCAATAATGCTGATTTTAGAAAACAAGTGATGCAAGTCGATTTAAAAATGGCACCCGTAAACTCTGCACAAGATATTCTGCGCAAAGTACCAGGACTCTTTATTGCGCAGCATGCAGGAGGAGGAAAAGCCGAGCAGATTTTTTTACGCGGATTTGACAATGATCATGGTACCGATATTAGTGTTACTGCCGATGGTATTCCGGTAAATATTGTATCACATGCACACGGACAAGGATATGCTGATTTACATTTTCTAATCCCAGAAACCATAAAGGATATCGATTTTGGAAAAGGTGCCTACTATGCAGAAAAAGGAGATTTTAATACTTCAGGCTATGTCAATTTCACCACATTTGACCGATTAGAAAATAACCTTTTCAAGATTGAAGGCGGATCGTTCAATACCATGCGCGCAGTAACAATGCTAAATCTATTAAGCAGAGATGCTAAAGACAAGAACTTTTACGTTGCGGGTGAATTTAATTATTCTGATGGTCCATTTGATATAAAGCAGAATTTTAATCGCATTAATGTTCTTGCCAAATACAATCAATGGATCGATAGTAAACAATACATCTCCATCCTTGGCTCCACTTTTAGTTCCGGTTGGAACGCATCAGGGCAAATCCCCGAAAGAGCTGTAGCGCAAGGAATAATAGACCGCTGGGGTTCTATTGATCCTACAGAAGGTGGAAGTACTTCTAGAACTAATCTTGCGGTAAACTATCGATACCTTATCAACGAAAATGAAGAAGTGTCCAGTAATCTATTCTATTCAAGGTATAAATTCAATTTGTTCTCTGACTTTACCTTTTTCTTGAATGACCCCGTAAATGGCGATGAGATAGAGCAGACAGATAACCGCAGCATTTATGGTTTTGACAACAAATACATCCATCGTTATGCATTAGAAAACAGCAAAATAACCTGGACTTCAGGTATGGGCTTGCGTTTTGACGACATCAAAGATCTACAGCTCAGCCATGTATTTCAGCGCGATCTGCTGTTGAATAGACTCTCTGATGTAGCAGCGACAGAAATTAATATGCATGCGTATACCACGATGGACTGGAAAATTGGACAATGGACAATCAACCCAGCGGTTCGCATAGATCATTTCGTTTTTAATCTTCACGATCGTCTTAATAGTATTCCCGCGGGACAAGACGCATCTGCTACAAGGGTGAGTCCTAAATTAAATATTTCATATGCTCAAAACAGCAATCTTCAATGGTATTTGAAATCTGGTATGGGTTTCCATTCCAATGATGTTCGAGTAGTTGTGCAACAGCAAGGAAAGGAGATCTTGCCCTACTCTATCGGTAGCGATTTAGGTGTGATCATTCGTCCTACTAAAAATATGATTATCCAACCTGCATTATGGTACATTTTTCTGCAACAGGAATTTGTGTATGTTGGCGATGAAGCAGTTGTTGAACCATCTGGCAAAACACGCCGGTTGGGCGCTGACTTAAGCTTACGTTACCAACCCTTTTCGTGGTTATATATAGATAGCGACATCAATTATGCTCATGCACGTGCAATCGAGCAGCCAAGAGGAGAAGATTATATTCCGCTAGTACCAGCCTTGACAAGTACTGGTGGTGTAGCAATAAAAACTCCATCCGGATTCTCCGCAAATCTCAGATATCGTTATATGGATTCAAAACCAGCGACAGAAGACAATTCGGTAACTGCTAGAGGCTATTTTGTAAATGATCTCGTATTGGCATACGGCAAAAAAAGTTGGGAAGTAAATCTACTAGTCCAAAATTTATTTAATACCAAATGGAACGAAGCACAATTTGAAACAGAAACCAGACTTAAAAATGAGTCTAATCCGGTATCTGACTTGTGTTTCACACCAGGTACACCCTTTGCTGTAAAGGCAGGTCTTAGTTATAAATTCTAACAATTAGAAATCATGAGAAAATTATTTAAAAGTAAAAAAACAGTACTAACGGCGATCATATTCCTGATTGCCTTTACTGCTTCCTATGGACAATTGAGCGCTCCAGGTCTTGGAAAAGGAAAAACCGCATCTTGGTTTGCTTTTGGTGTCAAACAATCATTAGACAGTTTGCAAAAGAAAGAATCAATGACTTATATTGGTATCGGAAGGAAAAGTACTCTTGACGACACGAATCCTTTTAATAAGATGGCTATTCTTGTGCTTAATCAGGAATTTTCTAACCGATATGCTAAAAATTGGCAATATTCATATGCCATAAGTTACAGGCGTCAAAATGAATATGAGTCTACAGCTCCATACGAAACTGCTGATCCGGCTATAAAACAAGAATTTCGTATTTATGGTAGATATTCCTATCTGACAGGAAATAACCGCCTTAAATGGAAAAACACTTTTCGACAAGAATACCGAAAATTCTTTAATCCCGATTTTACAAAAAGTGATGAAGATTATCAGTTTCGAACACGTCTAAAAACACAATTAAATGTAGATCTCGGAACTCAGAAATTACACCATATTATCGGTAGCGCCGAAGCATTATTCTCAATAAGTAAAGAACATAGTCCAAAAAGCGAATGGACAAAATTTGACTATAAAGAAAGTCGATTTGCCTTATATTATTCGCTGACACCACGTGAAATTCCTTTTACATTTGACTTTGGATACGCCTATAATCTAATCGGAAAAGGTGCTAAAACATCTGGTGTGCATTATCTGGCAATAGATGTAATCTGGAATAATCCGTTCGGAAAAACATTTTAGATTTCAACAATAAACGTGCTATTTTGCTATCTGCAATCGATAATCAGATGGCGAATAGCCCGTTACTTTTTTAAATAATCTCGAAAAATAGGACGGAGATTGATAATTCAACTCAAAGGCAATTCCGGCCACATCTCTCGAATTGTCCTGCAAGAGAATCTGGCTGTGCAGAATACTAATCTCGTTTATCCACTGTTTTGGTGGTTTTCCCGTGGCGTCTTTTACGCATTTATTCAGATAATTGTCTGATATATTTAATGCATCTGAATAAAAAGAGATGTTTTTATGCTTAATGTGTTCTTTCTGAACCAATTCACGGAAATGGAAAGAAATATAGCGAACACGAGAGAGCACTTCATTTCCTTTATTTTCTAAACGAATTATCTTTAATAAAATAGATTGAAATAAGGCTACACAAATTTCCATAACTCGATCGCTAGTAAACAATTCTTCCTCTAATAATTCAAACGCACGTACAATCCAATTAAACGATACCTCATTCAAAATTAAAAACGGCGAAGTATAGAAAAAGCTCAAATCATTCTTATTCAAAGCAATATCAGTGATAATTTCGTTTTCATATACTACAAAAAATCCTTCCACATCATCAGAAAGTTCTAATGTTGCCGTAAAATTTCCTTGTTTAATATTCAGTGCTTCATTAGCTTTTATCTCAAAAACTGAAGTTTCTAATTGCTGCTTCACATAGCCTTTGGTTACAAAAATTAAAAAATTAAAAGACGTCCGATAGGGATTAACCGGAATTACAATGCTTTTAAGATAATTCTCAATCCTGTAAACCTGTAGTTTCGATTCATTAAAAAGATCATGTGTAGACACCTTAGGAAGAAACAATTTCTTGTATTCGTAATTACTGATCAATTTTATAGATGATTTCATTTAGGCCGAGAAGTTATAACTTCAGCAAAGTTAAAAAGTACAGCATCTATAGTTTATCTATTAAGTGTTAAATATTCATTAATACTTCCTCGAATGCTATAAAACAATCATCATTTCTTTGATATGAAAACTTAGTAGCCATCTATCATTTATTTAGAAGAAAAAAAGTTACACCTAGAATTTGTTTCTTCTGATATATTGGAATGAAAGAATTTTCACAAAGTGTTTTTAAAAATTAAAAAAAAGCGATTGAAAATATAGTTTTAATTTCTATATTTGCCTTATTTTTATTTATTCTAAATAGGTTTTACATTTTTTAATCAAAATAAAGACTAGGATAAACAATCAAAATAAAGGATAGAAACCTATTATCAAAAAAACATTTATCAAATATCATGAAAAAAAATATTTTCATTTCTTTTGCATTTGCTGCTACTTTATTAGCTAGTGCACAGCAAAAAAACACATTATTAGAGCCGTCTTTTTGGAAAACCAACCCTGCTATAACGGCTGTTCAAGCTGAAATAGGCAAAGGTAATAATCCGTCAGAACTCAACGATAGATCTTTTGATCCAGTTGTTTATGCTATTAATGGCGATGCGCCAATAGAGACAATAAAATTTTTATTAGAGCAACCTGGAAATACCGTTAATAAGTCGACACACGACAGCCGTATTTACCTTCATTGGGCAGCTAGTAAAGGAAATACCGAAATTGTAAATTACCTGATTGCCAAAGGAGCTGATATAAATTCCGAAGACAGTAATGGGTCGGCTCCACTAATATTTGCAGCCAATAGCGGTCAAAATAATACAGCTATTTATGATACCTTTTTTAAAGCAGGAATAAATCCAAAGAAAAAATATAAGGACGGTGCCAATTTGTTACTTATTGCAATTCCAAATGACAAAGATCTAAGCCTTAGCAATTACCTAATCTCTAAAGGACTGTCTCTTAAAGATGTTGATAACAATGGGAATACAGCCTTTAATTATGCTGCTCGAAATGGAAATTTAAGCCTTTTAAAAACGTTGTTGCAAAAAGGAGTAAAATATACTGATAATGCACTTATTATTGCCGCACAAGGTTCTCGTCGTGAGTCTAATACTATCGAAGTTTACAAATACTTAGTAGAGGATTTAAAAATAAAACCAACAGCACTTTCTACAGAAGGAGAAACGGTACTTCATTTTCTAACAAATAAACCAAAACAAATTGAGATTATTAATTACTTTTTAGCAAAAGGAGTTGATGCCAATAAAGCTGATAAAGAAGGAAATACTCCTTTGATGAAAGCTGCAACAGCAAAAGATACTGAAGCATTAGAATTATTGATTCCGATCGTAAAAAATATCAATGTTCAAAATAATAAAGGCGAATCGGCATTAACTAAGGCTGTTCAATCAGAAACAGCAAATCCGGTAAAACTCTTATTAGATAAAGCTGCCGATGCAAAAGTGCTAGACAAAGATGGAAACAATCTAGGATATTACTTAATTCAATCCTACAAGCCACAAAGCGGTCGTGCTCCGGAAGCTGCCGGTCAAAAACAAGATCCTTTTACCGCTAAAATGGAATTACTACAAGATAAAGGACTAAACTTGGCTACAGCTCAAAAAGATGAAAGCACACTTTACCATTTAGCCGTATTAAAAAATGACTTAGTTCTATTAAAAAACATTAGTCTTTTAAACATTGATATAAATGCTAAAAACAAAGATGGTTTAACAGCTTTACACAAAGCTGCCATGATTTCTAAAGACGATACGATCTTAAAATATCTGGTTTCTATTGGTGCCAAAAAAGACATTATCACTGAATTTGACGAAAGTGCTTATGCCTTGGCAAAAGAAAATGAAACTTTAACCAAAAACAACATCTCTGTAGAATTTTTAAAATAAAAAAATGAAATCAATACTTAAAATATCATTAGTAGGTGCGCTACTATGCCTTTTATCTTTTCAGGCTACCGCACAAAGCAGTAAATACAAATGCATGCTACAAATGTCAAATTACATGGGAGAAGGCGCATATATTGTAGTATCACTCATCAACCCTAAAGGTGAATATGAAAAAACACTTTATGTAATGGGCGATGATAAAAAATGGTACAACACTCTTAAAGAATGGCATAAATTTCATTCTAAAAAACCTACGAATATCAGTGCCAAAACAGGCGCTTCAGTTACCGGAGGCGATCGCAGTATTACCACCATTGAAATTGAAGATTCTAAAATCAATACTGGTTACAAATTGCGTTTTGAGACAGCTGTAGAGGACCAAAAATACCATAAAGCAGATTTAGAAATGCCATTAACCTCTGCAGCAATTGCTGAAAAAGCAGAAGGTAAAGGTTATATTAGATATGTAAGATTAAGCAAAATTCAATAGCTAATAAATGACTCTTTCTTTTTGGCGTTACACACACTTGGCTTTGGCGGTGTTTTCTTCTTTATTTTTAGTTTTAGCATCTGTAACTGGTGCTATACTTGCAGTTGATGCGATTCAGGAGAAAATGCCTTCTTATCGAGTGGAAAATTTTGAGAAAATTACTTTGGATAGAACGTTGCCTATGCTTCGCTCAACATATCCTGAAATAACAGAAATAAGTATCGATCACAAGCAATTTGTAAGCTTGCAGGCTATTGATAACGAAGGAAACGACGTCAATGCTTATATCGATCCTTTGACAGGGAAAATTTTAGGTACACCACAAAAAAAAAGCGAATTTATCCAATGGATTACGGCACTTCATCGCTCTTTATTTCTGCACGAAGCAGGTCGTTTTTTTGTTGGATTTAGTGCCTTTCTGTTAGTACTAATTTCTATTTCCGGTTTCGCATTAGTGATCAACCGACAAAAAGGTTTGCGCAACTTCTTTTCTAAAATTATAAAAGATTATTTTGCACAATACTACCACGTTTTATTGGGCAGATTGGCGCTAATCCCTATCTTGATAATTGCCCTTTCGGGAACTTATTTATCGATGGTACGATTCAATCTTTTCGAAGATACCCAATCGAATCAAAGCATTGCTAAAACCGTTGGGGAATTGCCAATTTCGAAAAACGAAACGAAAATTTTTGATTTCAAAAACGCATTATTAACAGATGTTAAGAAAATAGAATTCCCCTTTTCAGATGATCCCGAAGACTATTATACATTTGAGTTGAAAGATCGAAAAATAGAAGTTGATCAATTTACAAATGCCATCATTAGCGAAAAACATTTCCCGATGTCGGCCGTTTTATCCGATTTGAGTCTTGACTTACACACGGGTCGTGCAAGTATTATTTGGGCAGTGATTTTAGCAATAGCCTGTTTGAATATTCTGTTTTTCATTTATTCCGGTTTTGCAATGACACTCAAACGAAGAGCCAGTCGCATTAAAAACAAGTTCAAAGCCGAAGAAAGTAAATTCATCTTATTAGTAGGTTCGGAAAACGGAAGTTCTCTGCGATTTGCCAATGCCATTCTAAAACAATTAACAGCTAATGGAGAAAAAGCTCATATCGCTCAGCTGAATAATTACAGTCTTTATCCAAAGGCAGAACATCTGATTATTTTTACCTCAACTTACGGATTAGGAGATGCACCATCTAATGCGAGTAAATTTGTATCATTAATCAGTCAAAGCAAGCAACAGCAAAAAATTAATTTTTCTGTTATTGGTTTTGGTTCAAAAGCTTATCCGGATTTTTGCGGTTATGCAAGTCAGATCGATAACTTATTGGTGCAAGAAACTTGGGCGGAACGCTTTCTGGATTTGCAAACTGTAAATGATAAATCTGCCGAAGAATTTGTCAATTGGGTAAAATTATGGAGTGCCAAAACCGAAATTCCTCTTGCTACCACTCCATCTTTGTACAATAATATCCCAAAAGGTTTGGAGAAAATGATGGTTCTTGAAAAAACTACTATTTCAGATACCGATCAAACATTTCTACTCACCTTGCGTGCCGGAATGAGAACAAAATTCACTTCGGGTGATCTTTTAGCAATTTATCCCGCAAACGACAACAGAGAACGATTGTACTCTATAGGAAATAGCAAAGGGAACATTCAGCTTGCTGTAAAATTACATCCATCGGGTTTAGGCTCTAGTTATTTATATAATATGGAAGTTGGAACTGTCATAAAAGCAAGAATCATTAACAACAATGCTTTTCATTTTCCTAAAAAAGCATCCAAAGTAGCACTCATTTCTAACGGAACTGGGATTGCTCCTTTTCTGGGAATGGTAGAACAAAACAAGAAAAAAACTGAAATTCATCTCTATAGTGGCTTCCGAATGGAAACCGAAACCACCTTACACTATCAAAAATTTGCTTCAAAAATGATAGAAAAGCAAAGATTGAAAAATTTTAATTTGGCGTATTCGCGTGAAGCAAACCACCATTATGTAATGGATCTTATCAAGCGAGATGCTGATTTTTTTACTAATTTACTGCTGAATGGTGGCGTTATAATGATTTGTGGCTCACTGGCGATGCAACAGGATGTCGAAAAAGTTATTGAATCTATATGTATGGCCAAAAATAACACCTCAATTTCTTATTTCAAAGCTAACGGGCAAATACTAACAGACTGCTATTAGTATTAAAAAAAAGAGAATATGCAACTTGATATTAAATTATTGTCCAAAAACACAATCGCTATTGCGCTGTTATTGTTCTGTTTTATCAGCAACGCCCAAACCTTACGAAAAAGAACAACCATGCTTATGGGGGGGCGTTTTGATATTACAATTGTAGCAAAAGATTCTTTATCGGCAGAACAAAATATAGATAGCGTTATTTCTGAAATAACAAGAATAGAAAATTTAATTTCTGATTGGAAACCTACTTCTCAAGTGTCCGAAGTCAATAAAAATGCAGGAATCCGTCCCGTAAAAGTGGATCCGGAAGTTTTTCAATTGACGCAAAGAGCACTTCATTTATCTGAAATTACCAACGGTGCTTTTGATATCAGTTTTGCCGCCATGGACAAACTATGGAAATTTAACGGTTCTATGACCGAAATGCCATCTGCCGAAGCAATTCAGAAATCGGTAGAAAAAGTAGGATACAAAAACATTATTTTAGATAGTGTACAATCTACCATTTTCCTAAAACTTAAAGGAATGAAAATTGGATTTGGAGCCTTAGGAGAAGGTTATGCAACCGATAAATGCCGAAATATGATGATAGCACAAGGCATCAAAGCTGGAATTGTAAACGCAACCGGAGATATGAGTACCTGGGGTATGCAGCCAAATGGCAAACCTTGGAACATTGGTATTACCAACCCTTTTCGTCCTGACAAAATTTCAAAAATTATCCATTTAAAAC
The DNA here is from genome assembly GCF_047344965.1 of Flavobacterium sp. W1B. Taxonomy (NCBI): domain Bacteria; kingdom Pseudomonadati; phylum Bacteroidota; class Flavobacteriia; order Flavobacteriales; family Flavobacteriaceae; genus Flavobacterium; species Flavobacterium sp. W1B. Next base: position 2,159,152 of record NZ_CP178845.1, on the reverse strand, counting down.
AGGGAGCAGTTACAACGTCTGGCTCGTACGAAAAATTTGTCGTTTTTGATGGCAAACGTTATTCTCATATTATCAATCCATCTACAGGTTATCCATCTACGGGTTTATGTAGTGTAACCGTCTTGGGTCCAAATGCCGAAACAGCCAATGGTTTGAGTACTTCAATAATGGTTTTGGGTAAAAAAAATGGAATTGAATTAATTAATAAATATCCCGATTACGGTTTCTTAATGATTACAGATAAGGGCAAAATTATTAAATCCAAAAAATTTGGCTCACTAAAAAAGTAAACACTTTGCTTTACAGTTTTGAAGAATTCGCATAATTATACAAACCTAACTTCATATTCTATGTAGCTTTTGTTTGTAAATCCACTTCATAAAAAAGGATCAAAGTCCTTTGCTTTTTATAGTTATTCAACTAAGCACCAACACCTTTGAAACAAATAATATAAAAATTACAACTTTATTTTTGTAAATTTATAACACTATTCAATATAGATAAATTCATTCAAAAAAAATATTTTTTGCAGATTCAGATTATGAGATAGAATGATAATATAATAAAGCACTCTAAAATGAATACTATCGGAACAAAAAAACATTTGTTTTCAAAAGGAATAGATTCTTATTTAGAAGGCGTTTACCAAGGCTATCAATTTACTGCTCGCTTTTTTAAAGAAGCATTTAGACCTCCTTTTCATTGGCGCGAAATTATTAATCAGTGTTTCGAAGTTGGATTAAAATCACTTTCATTAATAACGCTTACCGGATTTATTGTTGGTATCGTTTTTACAAAACAATCGCGACCTTCTTTAGAAACTTTTGGAGCTGTTTCCTGGTTGCCTTCATTAATGGGAATAGCCATTATCAGAGCTCTAGGTCCATTGGTAACAGCATTAATTTGTGCGGGTAAAGTAGGTTCAAGTATTAGTGCTGAATTGGGTTCTATGAAAGTTACCGAACAAATTGAAGCCATGGAAGTATCGGCAATTAATCCTTTTAAATACTTGGTAGTTACCCGGGTACTTGCAACAACAATTTCTATTCCTATTCTGTCATTGTACTGCAGCTGCATCGGACTTTTGGGATCTTATTATAATGTTCATTCCGAAGAAGCTACCAGTTTAGTAATTTTCTATAAAAATGCTTTTTCTAATATTTCTTTTTTAGACATTTTTTCATCGCTGGTCAAATCCATTGTTTACGGATTTACCATTGGAATTATAGGTTGTTACAAAGGATTTAATGCCACACAAGGAACTCGTGGCGTTGGCAAGGCAACGAATCAAGCCGTAGTACTTGCCATGTTCCTTATCTTTTTTGAAGAAGTTATTATTGTACAGGTCGTTAATTGGATTCGATATTTTTAAAATGGAAAAAGACAAAATACAACATACTATTAACAAGGAAGAAACGGTAGTAATCATTAGTGAATTGCATAAATCCTTTGGCGAATTAGAGGTTTTAAAAGGCATCGACTTGACTGTTTATAGAGGTGAAAATATTGCGGTATTGGGCAAATCCGGTTCTGGTAAATCAGTCTTGATAAAAATTATCGTGGGATTATTGAAACAAGACAAAGGCGAAGTAACAGTCTTAGGAAAGCAAGTCGATAAACTACACGGAAAAGAATTAGACGAATTGCGGTTGCGAATTGGATTTTCTTTTCAAAATAGCGCTTTATATGATAGTATGAATGTCTATCAAAATCTGGCATTTCCGTTGAGAATGAATGTAAAACATCTCACTAAAAAACAAGTAGATAATGCGGTTGAAGAGGCACTGGATGCAGTAGGTTTAAAAGACAAAATAAAGGAAATGCCGGCAGATCTTTCCGGAGGACAACGCAAGAGAATAGGCATTGCAAGAACATTGATTCTTAAGCCCGAAATAATGCTATACGATGAACCTACCGCCGGATTAGACCCAATTACCTGTGCTGAAATTAATGACCTTATTATCGAAGTGCAACAAAGATATAAAACCACTTCAATTATTATTACCCACGATCTTACCTGCGCCAAAAATACCTGTGACCGCATCGCCATGTTGATTGATGGAAATTTTTTGAAAGTCGGAAAATTTGAAGACGTTTTAAACTTAGATAATGAACAAGTAAAAGAGTTTTTTGCATATAATTTTATACAATAAGCCATGAACGAATCACCAAATAAACGCGCTATAATTGTAGGTCTTTTTATTTTTTTAGGATTAGTTTTTCTAATTGTGGGAATTCTAATGGTAGGTAATTTGCATGAAACTTTCAAAAAAAAAATGCAGCTAGTTACTCTTTTCGATAACGTAAATGGGCTTCAAAAGGGAGATAATATTTGGTTTTCAGGCGTCAAAATAGGCACTGTAGGCAAAGTAAGCATCAATGATAAAACCTATGTTTTAGTAAACTTAAATGTTGAAAAAAACGCTCAAAATTATATTCGCAAAGATGCCAAGGTCAAAATAAGTACTGATGGACTTATAGGGAACAAAGTTATTGTTATTTATGGCGGTACTTCAAAGTACGATGCTGTGCAAGAAGGTGACACCTTATCAGTTGAAAAATCAATTTCAACTGAAAATATTTTGAATACTTTACAGAAAAACAATGAAAATATTCTAGCTATCACAACCGATTTTAAATCCATCAGCAAAAAACTAACCACCAGCGAAGGAACAATTGGGAAATTATTGAACGATAATACCTTATACAACAACATCAATTCGGCAACTGTATCGCTTAATGATGCTTCTGCAAAAGCAAAAGAATTAATCGGTTCCCTTAGTAATTTCAGTTCAAAATTAAATAAAAGAGGAACTCTTGCCAATGAATTAGTAACAGATACAATCGTTTTTAGTTCAATCAAAAAATCAGCTTTACAATTGCACCAAATGTCCGAAGCAGCTAATTTATTTGTAACCAATCTAAAAGAAGCGAGCAACAATCCCAACACTACTATTGGCGTTTTGTTACAGGATGAAGAGACGGCTCTCTATTTGAAAAAGACAATAAAAAATTTGGAAAGTAGTTCCGAAAAATTAGATGAAGATCTTGAGGCTGTTCGACACAATTTTCTATTAAAAGGATATTTTAAAAAGAAAGCCAAAGAAGCTAAAAAAACACCCGCTAAAGAATAAAATTAGATTTAAAACCCGACCTGAAAGTACTTGATATTGGTTGTGGTTGGGGAGGATTTCCCTGTTATGCTGCAAAGAATTACAAAGTAAATGTAGTAGGAATGACTATTTCGAACGAACAGAAGAAATTAGCTATCGAAAGATGCAGGAATTTAAATGTAGAAATTCGATTTCAAGATTATAGAGATATCGATGAAAAGTTTTACCGCGTCGTTTCTATCGGAATGCTGGAGCATGTAGGGCCTAAAAATTACGGAAAATTCATCGATATGATTTACCGAAATTTAACCGAAAAAGGTGATGTCATGGAAAGAAAATTTTAAAAATTCCTAGGAAACGCTAAGCCTAGATTACGACACTACTTTTTACAGAATGTGGAATTATTATTTGTGTACTGCAGCTGCTTCTTTCCGATCACGACGTTTGAACTTGTGGCAAATCATTTTGACAAAACAAAGTTTTTATCAACAATACGAATCCATCCGATTTTAATTTACTTGATTATACTTTAAATAATTTGAATTGCTCATCTATGACAGTTCTTTTGTGAATGGTTTTTTACGACAACAAAAAACTCTAAAAATCAATATATTAGTTAATTTACAATGTTTTTTGGACTTAAAAATGAATTAACGTAAATTAGTTCATTTCTAAACGCAAAATATGACTAATAGTAATAGCTTTTCTTTTAAAAAAAATTGGAGTAATGCTTTCGCTTCCAGCAGTTATTGCAAACAGCTATCTATTAGTATTGGGTCAATTCTTATTATTCTAGCCTTTTTTCCATGGTTTTTCCAAACAATCGAAGCTAGAAACGGTATTTTACTAAACGATTGGTTACTCAACCTGATTCCAGCTCATAATGTATCTTTAGCTATTTTTATCTGTATATGGGCTTCGGCCATTTTGATTCTTGTCCGGTCAATCCAGAACCCTCAAATTCTTCTCACTTTTCTATCGGCCTATGTCATCTTATGTTTATCACGTATTATCAGCATTAGTTTAGTACCATTAAACGCCCCTACTGGATTAATTGCCTTAGCGGATCCATTAAGTAATGCTTTTTATGGCTCTAAATTCATCACCAAAGATCTATTTTTCTCGGGGCATACTGCCACTGTTTTTTTAATGGGATTGTGTTTAGTTAACAAAAAAGAGAAAATTATCGTTTTTGTGGTAACCTCAGCAGTTTCCATCTTATTATTAATTCAGCACGTACACTATACTATTGATATTGTTGCGGCTCCGATTTTTACTTATTTAATATGGCGATTAGCCAAAAAAATAACCCAACAACATTAAACTAAAATTATTTTTAACAAAGAAAATTCTCATTAAATTTTCTGCCAAAAGCTAAATTCATTATATTTGATAAGTACAAAAAAAAAAATTACCTAAGCTGTAGTTAATTATAAATACACAACGGTAAAGCTAAGCACGAGATGGATCAGAATTATGAAAAAACTAGACTGTCCCAATTTCACCCTAGGAAATGAAATCACTCCAGAACAAGTTTCTTATTTTAACCAATATGGAATTATTAAATTCCGTAATTTCTTTCCAAAATCCACTGTACAATTACTTTTAGAAGAAGCTTCCCGAATTGAAAAAAAATGGCTTGAAGATGGTAGGGATAAAGTAAATGGGATTCCACTGAAATTTGGAAAGGATGAATATGACAACAAAACAATCCAGCGTTTTTGTTTCCTTTCAAAAGAAAGCGAGATGCTACATGATTTATTGAAAGATTCCCGTTTACAAGCTTTAATAGATTTATTACAGCCCTATGAGGGTCGAATTGGCGAAGATGAAAAAGACGGCTTGGTGCTTAACAATTATATTAGAACTCCAAATAGCTCCTTTTCGCAAATGGGTTGGCATACTGATTGCCCTAGGGATTTCTTTTTAGGTCAAAAAATGATGCCCATGTTAAATGTAGGTATCCATTTAGATAATTGTCCATACGAAAATGGCGGATTAAGGGTACTTGCCGGTACGCATAAACAAAATATGCTACATCTATTATTTGGTAAAAAATATTTTGTCGACCATACTCCTGACCCAGATGAAGTAGGTTTTGACATCGATGCAGGTGATTTGACAGTTCATGATGGACGAATTTGGCATCGGGTACAACAATCACCCCATTTTGGCGAAAAAAGCCGACGGAGAGTAATGTATGTTCCCATCATTACCGGAAAATACAATCCAAAATCCGAAAACAGTAAAACTCCTTTTTATCACTGGTTTACCCGAAAAGTACATCGATAAATAGTTAATAAAAATCTAAACAGATGACCTACGCCCTTATTACCGGTGCCAGCAAGGGTATTGGTAAAGCCATTGCCGAAGAATTAGCAAACCGAAAATACAATTTACTTTTAGTTGCCCGTTCTGGTGATGAATTAAAAAAAATAGCTGCTAATCTCTCCGAAAAACATCAAATAAAAGTGGAATATCTGGCCATCGATCTATCTATAAATGACAGCGCCAATCAAGTATATCATTGGTGTGAAAATAATAATTATCAGGTTCATATTCTAATAAATAACGCCGGATACGGACTCAGCGGCTTCTTTAAGTTATCTTCTATTAATGATAATATGAACATGATGCTCTTAAACATGAATACCTTGGTTCAAATGTGTCAGCTGTTTTTACCAATGCTAAATCAACAAAAACAAGCTTATATCCTCAATATAGCCAGTACGGCTGCTTATCAAGCAGTTCCGGGATTGAGTTTATACGCCGCTACGAAGGCTTTTGTTTTAAATTTCAGCAGAGGACTCCGTCACGAATTATTAGGCTCTTCCGTTTCGGTCACTTCCGTTTCCCCTGGAGCTACCGATACCGGTTTTGCTTTTAGAGCAAAAGTGGGGGAAAAAGCACTAAAAGCTGCCGAAAAACTAAACATGACTCCTGAGCAGGTAGCCAAAATAGCCTTAAATGGAATGTTTGCTAAGAAAGCTGAAATTGTAACTGGATTTGTCAACCAATTAGGAGTTTTCTTTGCCTGGCTTTTGCCAAAATCGATTCTAGAACGAGTAGCCGGAAATTTGTATAAATAAGCTAATTCGAACTATGATTGATTTTATTTAAAATTGAATCCACTTTTTCTTAACGATATTTCTTCGCTAGTTAATATATCCAAAACTTGAAAATAAAATAAATTTAAATTATTATTAAAAACCAATATTGTTCGTCGAATCCGTAAAACTACAACTGCCATTGCCTGAAAAGCTCTTTCGGACGCTTAAAGGTATATTTTAAGTAAAATTGGTGCGAACTTGGAGCATATTTAGCCAGTGCATTAATGTTGTAATCATAGGCATAGCCCGCTTGAAAATCTTCCAAAAGTTCAAAGCCAATTAAACCGGTGATGGCATTATCCCAACGATAAGATGCTCCAAAACGAAATACTTCTCGGTATTCAAAATTAAAAGCAAAATCAATTGCTAAAGGAGCATCCTCAACATACTTGGCCAATATTGATGGTTCAAAAACCAAATCGCTGTTCAACTCCATATTATAACCTGTGTTGAAAAAAACATTAGGTGATTTTGAAACCGTCACTCCACCTATTGTTGGATTGTAAGTTTCTTTAATAAAATTAGGAGTAGAAACACCAATATACCAATTAGCGGTATTGAATAAAAACCCAACACCCACTCTTGGCGATATTTTATTTTCGATATTATTGGCAAAACTAACATCCGTATTATCATCTAAATCAAGTCTTGAATAATCGACATTCAGATTACTAAAACCGCCTTTTAGACCAAAGGTTAACATGTTTATTTCGCCAAGATAAAGGGTATATGAGTAATCCGCCGCAAGGGTAAACTCATCTGTAACTCCAATTTTTTCACTCAAAACGTTAACGGCCATTCCCGTATTAACGGAAAGTGGCGCATTTACATTTAAGTTTATACTTTTAGGAGCTCCGTCCATACCTGAGAACTGACTTCTGTTAAGAAGTAAAACACTTCCGTCAAAGAAGCCTCCAAAGGCTGGATTAAAAATAGATCTATTTAATTTATAATCAGAAAACTGAGGATTCTGTTGCGCCTTTACCGAAAATAAAGCAGCAATAAATAGAATATAGAGGTATTTAAATTTCATTTTTTTCTTTTCTGTAAATTAATAGGTTAAATGCAAGAATCCTGTTTTAACAATAGGTTTCCCATCGTTGTTGGTAAAGTTAAATGCATAATAATAGGTTCCTATAGAAAGTAATGTCCCACTTGATTTATATCCAGTGTTAGAATAACCACTAAATACATTTCCGTTTAAACCATATCGTTCCGTTTTGTAAACCAACGCTCCCGTACTATTAAAAATTTCAATCGTATTATCAGTGAATTGAGTAACACCTTCAACGGATAAATAATCATTTTTCCCATCTCCATTGGCAGATATTCCATTGTGTATTCTAACATCACAATAACGTTGAATGACTTCAACCTCTAATCGTTGTGCACTTTCACAGTTTTCTCCCAAATAAGCAGCATAGTATCTTTTGTTATTTTCAAGTGGAGTTGTAAAATCTAATGGAGTTCCTCCTGTAGCTGCGTCATACCAAACCACTTCTCTTTGATCGGTTTTCAAATCAATTATAGTTGCTTTTTTCTCCGTACAAGAATATTGTATTGCTTCACCGGTAGGAATTGCTGCGTCATTTACAATAACAGATACAGGCACACGCTCACTATAACAATTTCCAATCGCTGCAGCTACATAATAAGTACCTGATATTAGTCTTGTCGTAACCGACAAAACCGTGGTAGTAGTTGCATTGGCGTACCATTGAACGTTTTGATTGTTTATTGCAATGTCAGCAACAACAGGCTCATCAATTGCACAAAACTCTTGATTTGAAACTACTTGCACTGTTGTGTTTGGAATAGTCACATTAACAGCTGTCCTAAGCACACTCTCACAACCGTTTAACGTTTGAGAAGCATAATAGATCTTAGTTTCTAAAACTTCTGAAATAACTAAAGCGCTTCCGCCAGTTGCAACATCGTACCATTTTATAGCCGTTCCCGTAGCTGTTAAATCTCCAACTGTTTTGCCCTCTGCAATACAGAATTCTTGGGCTGTTGCAGTTGGAGCAGCCGTATTGTGAATAGTAACTATTACTGGCGTTCTATCCACACTTTCACAACCGTTTAAAGTTTGCGTTGCATAATAAATCTTCATCGTTAAAACTTCTGAAATAGCTAAAGCACTTCCGCCAGTTAGAGCAGCATACCATTTAATAGCAGTTCCTGTTGCAACTAAATTAGCTATAGTGCTATTATCAGCAATACAGAATTCTTGGGCTGTTGTTATTGGAGCAGCCGTATTGTGAATAGTAACATTAATTGGAGTTCTGCCTACACTTTCGCATCCGTTTAAAGTTTGAGAAGCATAATAGATCTTCGTCGTTAAAACTTCTGAAGTTGCTAAAACACTTCCGCCAGTTGCAACATCGTACCATTTAATGGCAGCTCCTGTAGCTGTTAAATCTCCAACTGTTTTGCCTTCTGCAATACAGAATTCTTGGGCTATTGCCATTGGAGCAGCCGTATTGTGAATGGTTACATTAACCGGAGTTCTGCTTACACTTTCGCATCCGTCTAAAGTTTGGGTAGCATAATAGATCTTAGTTTCTAAAACTTCTGAAATAGCTAAAGCACTTCCGTCAGTTAGAGCATCGTACCATTTAATAGCAGTTCCCGTAGCTGTTAAATCTCCAATGGTTTTATCCTCTGCAATACAGAATTCTTGAGCTGTTGCCATTGGAGCAGCCGTATTGTGAATAGTAACATTAATTGGAGTTCTGCTTACACTTTCGCATCCGTTTAAAGTTTGAGAAGCATAATAGATCTTCGTTTCTAAAACTTCTGAAATAGCTAAAACACTTCCGCCAGTTAGAGCATCGTACCATTTAATAGCAGTTCCTGTTGAAACTAAATTAGCTATAGTGCTATTTTCTGCAATACAGAATTCTTGGGCTGTTGCCATTGGAGCAGCCGTATTGTGAATAGTAACATTAATTGGAGTTCTACCTACACTCTCGCATCCATTTAAAGTTTGCGTTGCATAATAAATCTTCGTCGTTAAAACTGTAGTTCCTGCTAAAGCGCTTCCACCAGTTGCAACATCGTACCATTTAATGGCAGCTCCTGTAGCTGTTAAATCTCCAACTGTTTTGCCTTCTACAATACAGAATTCTTGGGCTATTGCCATTGGAGCAGCCGTATTGTGAATGGTTACATTAACCGGAGTTCTGCTTACACTTTCGCATCCGTCTAAAGTTTGGGTAGCATAATAGATCTTAGTTTCTAAAACTTCTGAAATAGCTAAAGCACTTCCGTCAGTTAGAGCATCGTACCATTTAATAGCAGTTCCCGTAGCTGTTAAATCTCCAATGGTTTTATCCTCTGCAATACAGAATTCTTGAGCTGTTGCCATTGGAGCAGCCGTATTGTGAATAGTAACATTAATTGGAGTTCTGCTTACACTTTCGCATCCGTTTAAAGTTTGAGAAGCATAATAGATCTTCGTTTCTAAAACTTCTGAAATAGCTAAAACACTTCCGCCAGTTAGAGCATCGTACCATTTAATAGCAGTTCCTGTTGAAACTAAATTAGCTATAGTGCTATTTTCTGCAATACAGAATTCTTGGGCTGTTGCCATTGGAGCAGCCGTATTGTGAATAGTAACATTAATTGGAGTTCTACCTACACTCTCGCATCCATTTAAAGTTTGCGTTGCATAATAAATCTTCGTCGTTAAAACTGTAGTTCCTGCTAAAGCGCTTCCACCAGTTGCAACATCGTACCATTTAATAGCAGCTCCTGTAGCTGTTAAATCTCCAACTGTTTTGCCCTCTGCAATACAGAATTCTTGAGCTGCTGCTATTGGAGCAGCCGTATGGTGAATAGTAACATTCACTAATGTTCTTCCTACACTTTCGCATCCGTTTAAAGTTTGCGTTGCATAATAAATCTTCGTCGTTAAAACTGTAGTTCCTGCTAAAGCGCTTCCACCAGTTGCAACATCGTACCATTTAATAGCAGCTCCTGTAGCTGTTAAATCTCCAACTGTTTTGCCCTCTGCGATACAGAATTCTTGAGCTGTTGCTATTGGAGCAGCCGTATTGTGAATAGTAACATTCACTAATGTTCTACCTACACTTTCGCATCCGTCTAAAGTTTGCGTTGCATAATAGATTTTAGTTTCTAAAACTTCTGAAATAGCTAAAGCACTTCCGCCAGTTAGAGCATCGTACCATTTAATAGCAGCTCCTGTAGCTGTTAAATCTCCAACTGTTTTGCCTTCTGTAATACAGAATTCTTGAGCTGTTGCAGTTGGAGCAGCCGTATTGTGAATGGTAACATTAATCGGAGTTCTACCTACACTTTCGCATCCGTCTAAAGTTTGCGTTGCATAATAAATCTTCGTTGCTAAAACTTCTGAAGTTGCTAAAACACTTCCGCCAGTTGCAACATCGTACCATTTAACAGCAGTTCCCGTAGCTGTTAAATCTCCAATGGTTTTATCCTCTGCAATACAGAAACTTTGATAGCTTGCTGTTGGAGCAGCCGTATCGTGAATCGTAACTATTACTGGCGTTCTACCTACACTCTCACAACCGTTTAACGTTTGAGAAGCATAATAAGTCATTCCTGTAGTTAAAGCTGTCGTACCTGCTAAAGCTGTTCCGCCTGTGGCAGCGCTATACCATTTAACAGCAGTACCAGCTGTTGTGCTTAAATCAGCTACCGTTTTATTATTTGCTATACAGAAACTTTGATCGTTTGCTGTTGGAGCAGCCGTATTGTGAATGGTAACGACTACTGGTGTTCTACCCACACTCTCACAACCGTTTAACGTTTGAGATGCGTAATAAGTGGTTCCTGTAGTTAAAGCAGTCGTAACAGCTAAAGCGGTTCCGTCTGTGGCATCATCGTACCACTTAACAGCAGTACCGCTTGTTGTGGTTAAATCAGCTACCGTTTTATTCTCCGCAATACAGAATTCTTGAGCCGCTGCTGTTGGAGCAGTTACTAAAGCAGGTTCTGCTACTGTAATCTCTTTTTCTTCACTACACCCCTTTGCATCGGTAACAATTACAGTATATATTCCTTTAGGTAATCCTGTCACTGTTGCTGTAGTTTTCGCATTGGCATCATTCCATAAATAGGAATATGGACCTGTTCCTCCTAAGATATCTAATGAAATAGAACCATCACTCTGCCCAAAACAACTAACATCATTGACTGTTTTATCTATGACTATTTCATCAAGTTGATTAGTACTTATATTACCTGTTATTGAATTATTTTGAGAATCCGTCACTGTTACTGAATAATCTCCAACCATTAAATTGGTTATTTCACGAGTAGTTGCTCCGTTATTCCATAAATAAGTATAAGGAGGTAACCCTCCTGTTGGCTCAACTTTTGCAATACCATTTGAAGAATTGAAACAAACATCCGTTTTACTAATATTAGCTATTAGTGGAGATAGTGTAGTGAAATTCACACTTACAATATCTGACTGAATATTATTAAGACTCTCATTTACTGCTACGTAGTACAACGTATAATCTGTAGTTGGTACAAGTCCTGTTATTTGAAAAGTACTATTTGCATTCGGAATAATAATTTTATTTTCTGAATCCACAACCAAAACCCCTTGATAATCAGTTCCTGTTATAATTTCAGCCGCTGTTGGTGCTAAGGCTCCATTAGGAACAATAACGTAATAACCATGAACTTCTTGATTAGTTGTTGGTTTGAATACTGCAGAATTTATTTTTATGTTTGAGACTGCTCCACTAGCATTAACCACTTGTGTAATAATTTCTTCTATTTCTGTTAACAAACCTGCAGCATAATACACATCGTATTCTTCGCTTTCATTAGGGGCTAAATCACCCAGTCTTGTATATATAGCATAACATCCATCATTCGTATTCAACTTTGGAGAAGTATATGGATCTATGGTTTCGAATGCAGTACTATACGATCCCATTAGGGTATTTGATTTGGCGTTTGTTGTATAAAAAAAGGCTCCTTCTTGGTTTGATTCAATTTTTAAAAAAGACGAACGATCTGAAATGTTGTTAATAGGCAAAAATTCATTATTTACAACATTACCTTTTGTTTTAGTCGTTGTATCGTCATCTCCAATCCAATCATCTTGCGCACCAAACCAACTCCTTACATTTGTAATTGTTGAGGAGCTCATGTTTTTTACTGAACAAGTAACCACTAAATAGTTACTACTTCGTTCTAGTTTATACGTATATTTTATTTGCAATAATTTTCCATCAATTGTTGTGTACCCGGTAGCAATAATTTCCCCATAACCCTTATTGGTTGCAGTAACAATATAATTAGAATAATCAAAACTAATATTATTAAGTACTGGATCAGCTACAATATTTCCATTAGTATTCCATTCATTTGCTCCGGCACCATTTATACCAATAGCATTCTTAAAAGATCTATTACCATAGGTCAACTGGACCCAATTATTTGTAGCGGTATTATAATAAAAAGGCTGCTTCATAATGGCGTTACTATTGATTGAAGTTACACTACCATCACCTATACGCATTTTATTATTATTTAAAATAACTGGAGGTCCATCAATAAAAAATGAAGTAGAAACTATACTTGAAAAATCACCTCCTCCACAATTTGATTTAATATAAAAAGTATAAGTAATACCAACAGGAAGATTTGAAATATTTAAACTAGTACTACTAATTACTGTTAGGGAACCTTCTTGAAAAAGTCCTACAGAACCGCTCCCCATTGTACCAGAAGTTCTAATCTCGTATTCGTAACTAGCAGTTGGGCTAGCCAAAGCATTAGCAGTCAAAGAAATGGTACCGGTAGAAGTGGTAACTGCTGAAAAAGAAACTGACGTTACCTCCAAACAAGTTGGAGACTCCTCTACCAATATATCTCCTATGTACAAAGATCCTGATTGATACCCATTCGTATTTGCTTGAAATCCTATGAAATAAACACCCGATGTAGTAGGTGTAAAATCAATTGTTTTTTCAACTGTAGCAGCCGATGTACCTGTGGTCACGTTAAACAAGTCCGTAGTCATTGCGGTATTGATTGCACCAGCTCCATAACTCACTTTTAATTTTTCTACAGAACCTGAATCTTTATATTTGAATTTCAGTCGGTAATTTTGTCCTGCCGTCAAGTTCAAACCTTGCGTATACAACCAATCATTGGCTGCATTGTTGTAATTACTAATATATACCATTGCTTTTTCAACAAAGCCCGTCGGAATAGTATTAGTACTTTGCCATGTTCTACTATCATTATTGACATCTTGAACCGTCACACAATCAGGAATTGCTGGAATTATCGCGGCATCAATAGGCATTGTATAGGGTACATTGGTGGCCGTACAGAGCGTAGTAAATGAAACGGCATCCGACCATGAACTAAAACCATTCGCGTCGCAATTCGCTCTCACATATACCTTATACGTTGAATTGGGGGCTAAATTAGTAATCGCAGCTGTTGTAACTCCAGCGGCTGTTGTACTTGCCGTTACCAAACCGTCAGCACCACTTTCGGGAGCTCCAGAAGTTCTGATTTCATACTCGTAACTAGTAGTTGGGCTAGCCAAAGCATTTGCACTCCAGGAAATGGTAGCAGTAGAATTGGTAACTGCCGAATAAGAAACTGCTGTAACCTCCAAACAAGTTGGGGACTCCTCTACCGATATATCTCCTACGTACAAAGATCCTGATTGATACATATTCGTATTTGCTTGAAATCCGATGTAATAAACACCCGATGTTGTGGGGGCAAAATCAATTATTTTTTCAACAGTCGTACTCGATGTACCTGTGGCCAAGTTAAATAAGTCCGTAATCATTGCGGTATTGATTGTACCAGATCCATAACTTACTTTTAATTTTTCTACAGCACCTGAATTTCTATATTTAAATTTCAGTCGGTAATTTTGTCCTGCCGTCAAGTTCAAGCCTTGCGTATAAAACCAATCATTGGCAGTATTATTAGAAGAATATACCATTGCTTTTCCGGTAAACCCAGTCGGAGTAGTTGTACTTCTCCATGTATTACTATCACTATTGGCATCTTGAACCGTCACACAATTAGGAATTGCTGGAACTGTCACCGCATCAATAGGCATTGTATACGGTACATTTACAGCATCGCAGTGAGTAGTAAATGAAACTACATTTGACCAAGAATTAAAATCATTCGCTCCACAATTCGATCTAACAAATACATTATACGTCCTATTAGGATCTAAATTTGTAATAGCCACTGTTGTAACTCCAGCAGCTGATGTATTTGCTTCTACCAAACCTGTGGCTCCGCTACCGGGAGCGCCAGAAGTTCTTATCTCGTATTCGTAACCAGCGGCCGGGTTAGACAAAGAAGCCGTCCAGGAAATAGTGGCAGAAGTAGCCAAAATATCCGAAACAATTATATTGTTTGGCTTTAAACAATTCGCTTTTATACCCGTGAATTGAATTTGAGCTATTTGTGCTTGAGAATAAATAGCACTAGCCGTTGGGTTGTTATCATCAACAGTAAAGCCATATGCCAATATACCTCTATTTCCAGAAGTAGAAGGTGTATAAGAAGCAAAATAAGGATATGAAACACCGTCACTCTTTTGGAAAACCGCTACCACTAAATTATCCGTACCATTATAATTGAAAGGCACAACCAAATCAATTGTGAACCACTGATTATTTGCGGTAATAGAAACAACACCTGAAAAGACAGAAGTAAGAGCTGCTGGAGCTATAAAATCACTCGCACTTGAAAAAGAAGTTTTAGTAGTATGCCCCAAATAAACGACCAAGTCATTAAATCCTGAAGCATCCTCGGCACCACTGGTTATTTTCCATTTAATTTGTGTAATTGGCCCAGCAATACCCTCTTCATTTTGATATTCACTAGCCAATACAATTTGCTGAGTATACGAATTACCATACCACTTATCGTAAACAGGAAATATGTCAGTAGTACTTGTACTGCCTGAGCCAATATGTATTTGTGCATTTAAGGTAAAAAACAATAAGCTAAATATTAATACGTAAAGTTTCTTCATCTATTCTATTTTATAATTTTGATTTATTAAAAGTAACAGAGACTCTTAGAATCTCCCAAATCAACTTGTTTACTAGCCAGCCACAAATTCTCACACATCTCCATTTAGAACAACAGTAAAAAGATTTTTTGATTCATAGTGGTAGTTGAGATTAAATCTATTTGAGTCACTACAGTCTTTAAAATAATTTAGGAACACAAAAATACTACAACAAGTCACCTACACATACAAGAGAAAGGGGGACAAATGGGGGACATTTTTAGCATTAATTCCTATAAAATCAATATTTTAGAAAAAACACCTCTTTTGCAAGTAGCTAATTTTTACTATCTTCGTTATCTCAAATCAGAAAAATAAGATAAAAGTAAATGCTCTCTAAAAAGACTTATTGTTTTTTGCTATTGTTTTTTGTTGCTCATCTACAGTCTCAAAACCTTAGTATTCCGTCAACAAAAAATGAAATTAAAAATATTGAAGCAATTTTGCTCCAGCAAAAGCATTTTGAAAAAGACAGTATTGCCTTAAAAAAGTACCTCCAGCCTCTAGCTAAAACACCTCTTCTTAGTGTTCTTCATCAAGCCTTACTTGCTAACGGTTATAGTAACTACTATGACCGAATCAACAAACGAAGTGATTATTATTATTTGCAATCCATAAGCAATGCGGCTCAAATCAAGAATCTCCCACTAGAGATATGGACCCAGCTAAACTATGTAAGCTACCTTTATCATTATTTGGATTATACTAATATGACTCCCCAACTATTAGAAGTCTTCGCCAAAATGAAGAATATAACGCCCAACGAAATGATTTTTCCGGGAGAATCTTTCAAAAAAATAGGCTGGATTATGCAAACCATCGGCGATTATGAAGAAGCCTCGCACTATTTAAAGTTGGCACAAACCTATACCTCTAAGAACACTTCAGAATACGCCAGTATTACAGATGCCATAGGTATAAACTATCTGAATACTAACCATCTTCAAAAAGCAATATCCTATTTTAATGAGGCTGCTAAACAATCCAAAAAAATTAAAGACAGCCTACGCTATGCCAAAGTCTTGGGGAATCTTGCCCGAGTATACCAAAAAAAGGGAGACTTTAAAAAAGCAATCTCCCTAATCAAAGAAGATATTGCCATTTCGGAATATTGCCAAAGTCATCAAAACACCATGTTTGCTTCAATTATATTGGCTCAATTATATCTTGACACCAATAATCTTGAAGCGGCTGACGCTGCATTGAAAAAAGCCGAGGCAATTTCACTATCAAAATCCTATTTTAAAAATTCGGAATTAAGTATTGTCAAACTCAAATTAGCACTCTTACAAAAACTCCATAAAACCGATAACGAACTGGAACTTAGAAGACGAATGAGCATTCTGGAAAACTCCATAAAAACAAAAAATGGTTCCTTAGTAATAAACAATGTAAACTGGATAATTGAGAAAACAAAATTCCAGCAAAAGCTTGATCAAACTAATGCCCAATACAAACAAGAATCTTTTCATAAAAACATTTACGCCTTTATAGCGCTATTGCTAATTTTGTTAGCTTTTTTCATTTATCTAAACTTCAAAAAACAACTAAAAAACAAACAACTCGAATACAAACAAAAGGCAATAGCAATGGAATTGGAAAAGCTGAAAATAGAGCAAAAACTGGTTCTGGCTCATGATAATCTAAATGCTCAAATTGACTATTTAAAAAACAAGAATGTACAAATCAAGAAATTAAAAAATGAAATTGAGCATTTAAAACAATCCCCATCCGATAATCTAGAAAAGAAAAAAGGAAAACTTAATGCTTTGTTAGAATCGCATTTAATGACCGAAAGCAATTGGAATATCTTTAAACGGGAATTTCAAAAAGAGCATTCAGAGTTCTACAATATGTTGCTGACTGAATTTCCGGAGCTCACGGACTCCAATATCAGGATATTATTGTTGCAAAAATTGAATTTCAGCAACAATGAAACTGCAGAACTCTTAGGGGTCACTACAGAAGCTATTAAAAAATCGAAACAACGCCTCAAGAAAAAATTAGGAGCAAAATCTGATATGTTATTCGACCATATCAGCGTTAAATCTGCCTAGTATATTAGCTTTTAATAATAGAGTGTAAATCCCATTGTGCTACACAAAGCATAATGACGCGCATACAATTCCTCTACTATTTCTACAACATCATCATATTGCTGGCACAATCCAAAGAATTCATTATCAATAATACTGCTCAAAACAGGCACCTTTTTATTATAACCCGAAACAGCTCTTGCACCTGTTACATCTAAGAAATACTGCGCTTCTTCCTCATCCAAATCCAATAGTTTGGTATTGGCAAAATGCAAAATCTTACCGCTAAGTTTTCCTTCAAAGAACTCTGCTATTTCACCAAGGCTATAATAGTAATCATCCAAAACAATGGCATTTCCTTCTCCTTCAAAAACCAGATATAAAATTTCATAATCCTTAAAATTGCGGTCGGCATAAAGTAAAGCGCTCAAACTTTCCTCCAGACTTTCAATACTGTCGCAGGTTTTATAGATATTAGTGATTCTCTGATGCAGAGCTAAATTTTCTAACGAACGAAAAATAACGCTCGAACCGGGAGCGCTTATATCTTTTACGCCTTCCAGGCAAAAGAGTTTTAAGTTTTCTGAATTGTCGTACATCGCTAATTGATTGTTGTATTTGGAATAGAATTTTGTAATTTAAAAATCAATATTACAAAAATTGGCTGATTTTAGCTGCGAATTTCCCTTTTATGTTCCGCAAGAAACTTAAGATTTACAAATAAGAAATTAATCAATTTTTTATTTCTAGTTTAGCCTATATTTACCAAACTTTACATCTCTTAAAAATGCCCGATTACAACCTTGACTTACAATACAATGACATTACTTATGGGATTGAGGAAGTCAATTTCAAGGAATATGAATCCTGTGTTTTTAACAATTGCGATTTTTCGCAATGCAATTTTATAGCTGTCACATTTATAGATTGTAGTTTCAACAATTGTAATTTCAATAATTCTAAAATAAATCACGTTGCTTTAAGAACTGTATCTTTTAATAATTGCAAAATAAAAGACGTTAACTTTTCCATGTGCGACAAACTCATTTTTGAAATTCATTTTAAGGATTGCGTTTTGGATTTCTCTAAATTTTATACCTTGAAAATGAAAGGAACCACGTTCACCAATTGCAGACTTATTGCGGTTGATTTTATGAGTACGGACTTGACCGAGGTTCTTTTTAACAATTGTGATTTGTATCGTTCTGAATTTGAAAAAGCTATTGCTAACAAAGCTGATTTTAGAACCAGCTACAACTACTCTATCGATCCGATGAAAACAAAACTCAAAAAAGCACAGTTTTCTTTAGAAGGTCTAAAAGGATTATTGACTAAATACGATATCGTGGTTCAATAAGGGAATCAAGAAAGAATTCTGCCGTCTTCCATGGTGATTATTCTATCGGTCTTTTGGGCAAAGTCATTATCATGGGTTACAACTAATATTGTTTGATTGAATTCTTGCGCTAGTTTATTGAAAATATCAAAAACTAAATCTCCATTTTTTCTATCCAGGTTTCCAGTAGGCTCATCTCCCATAATAATCAAAGGATCATTTATCAATGCTCGAGCTATGGCAACACGCTGTTTTTCACCTCCGCTCAACTGGTTTGCCATTTTTAAAGCATGTTCTTCCATCCCAAGCGTTTTTAAATGCTCCATAGCACGATGCTCCAATTCCTCTTTGGAATATTTCCCCAATTTTAAACCGGGAAGCATTACGTTATTCAAAACATTATATTCCAACAGCAAATAATGAAATTGAAAAACAAAGCCAATTTTTTCACTTCTAATTTTGGCTAAATTAGTATCCGTTTGCCCTGTTACTAACTCATTATGAATGAGCAATTGTCCTTCATAATCAGTATCCATCGTAGAAAGCAAATACAATAAGGTCGATTTTCCTGAGCCTGATTTTCCTTCAATAGAGACAAAATCACCATGATTAATACTCAAATCAATCCCTTTGATTACCTGAAATTTCACAGGATCATAAAAATATTTGGTCAAACCAATGGTTTCAATGACTTTATTATTCTCTTCCATACCTATTTCCCTCTAATGATTTCGACCGGATCAACCTTGCTTGCTTTTAAAGCAGGAAAAAGACCCGCAATAATTGTTGTGCAAAGCGCGAAAGTAATTCCTATGACATAATAAATGATATTATAATCAATCGGATAGGTTTTTACCGTGGGCAAAGAAGTAGTTTTAAATGGAATGACATCAATGATATTGGAAAAAATATATCCAAATAGCAATCCGAATAATCCTCCGGCAAGTCCTATAATAATAGATAATGAAATAAATATCCATTTTACGTCGCTTCCAGAAAAACCGGTGGCTTTAAGAATGGCAATGCTATCCATTTTTTCATAAATCATCATATTCAAAATATTATAAATTCCAAAACCGGCTACTATTAGCAACACTACCCCTACTGAATATGAAATAATACTTCTTATCGTACTCCCTGTTTCAAATTGAGCATTTGCAGTTTGGTAATCAATTGTATCCAAATTGAATTTGTCCTTAAACTCTTTTGCAACGGCTGGTGCGGTCTCCTTATCATACAAATTCACTTGAATGTCTGTAATGTAATTTTTAGGCTGTCCCACTATTTTTTGGGCTGTAGCCAATGAAGTATAACTCATTACATTGTCTATCTCGGCAATTCCTATTTCAGAAATCCCCACAATTTTTAAGGAAGCTAGATTTCCATTAGAAGTTGAAACTTTTATAAGATCACCTATTGAAAGTAACATTTTATCAGCCAAACCTTTTCCAATTATTATACTGCCTACTTGACTTAAATCAGTCACCTTTCCTTCTTTTATGTAATCGCTTATCTTAAAAAGTTTGTCCTCTGCAAGTATATCGATACCGTTGACAAAACCGGAGATCTCAATCGTTCCTGAGTTAAATAAAACCGAAGCAGTCACTTTTGGCGCCACATCTATAATGCGTTTGTCTTGCTTTAAAGTTAAAATAATAGACATATTATTGTAAATTGATTTCCCCCTGTCTTTTGGCTTTATAGAATGAATAAAATTCGCATTCTTTTTATAGTTCTCAGACAAAGATAAGGGCTGATTTTCCGATGGTTTCACCTCATTGTATAAAAGGATATGTGGTGTTCTGTTGAGCATTAATCCATCCAACATTTTATTCAATCCATTCATAAAACTGACCAAAGCGATAAACATTGCAATCCCAAAGGTCACGCCAACAGCAGCAACTACGGTTTGTTTTAGTCTCGCTTTTAGCAAATGGAAGGCAATATTTAAAATCAGTTTGAAGTTCATTCTTTGGGTTTATAGATGGTTTCCTCTTTTTTTAGTCCTTCTAAAATTTCCACTTTTTGGTAATCACTCAAACCTATTTTCACTTTCCGCTTTTCGTTTTTATCAACTAAAACGTATTCATTGTCTATCAAATAATTTTTGGGAATGGTAATGGCGTTTTCTTTCGTTTGGACAATGATATTGGCTTCCGCCGTAAGATTGGGATAGAGTTTTTTGGGTGTATTTACAAAATGTGCTTCTATTTTAAACGTACGGGAACGTTCATCCATAATAGGGTAAATTTTATCTACAATGGCATCAAAAACTTCACCTTTATAACTGTCCATTGTTACGAGTGCTTTTTGACCTAATTCAACCCGAACCATATCATTTTCATCTACTTCAAATTCCAATAAAAATGAATTAGCCTGACCTATTATTGCCAAAGGAGTTTGTGGTGTAACCAATGTTCCTTCTTTGACCAAAACATCAAAAAGTTCTCCTGAAAAAGCACTTTTAATACTAAAATCGCTTTGTGACTTTTGATTAAATTTCAGATTGATGCTATTTCTATTTTGATCATTTTCCAATTGCGCTTTGAGTTGTGCCAATTGTTTTTTTGCCGATTCATAATTGATTTTAGAACTTTTAAAAGCAAGTTCTACTCTTTCAAAATCAACTTCCGAAATTCCTCCTTGATTTCTTATGTTTTTATTTCGGTTGTAAATGGATTCGTCTAAGCTGAGTTTATCTTTTGCAGATTGAACTTTCAATTCCATATCAGCAATTTTATCCTGGATAAATCTATTGTTTTGCTGACTTAATTCATAGGCTAATCGTGCGTTTTCAGTATTTAATTCCGCTTTATCACTTTCCAGTTGAAATAGCGACTGCCCTTTGGTTATCGTTTGACCAGCAGTAACATTCACGCTTTGCAAGATTCCGTTTACGGTAGAATATACTGTGTATTGACCATCAGCCTTGATAACGCCCGAAGCATAAACGCTTTCGGTTATATTGCCTAGATCTGGTTTTATTGCATCAGTATTTTTTGAACAAGAAAGAATCAAAAATAATGCACTCAGTAAAGAAAATTTTATGCATTTCATCTTGATGGTTTTTAGAAAAACAAGTAGAAAATAAACACTTAAATTTAACTCTTTTTTCTGTAAAACAATCTATTAACGAAATAACTTTTAATAAACTAAAGCGATATATTCAAAAAAATAAATCAGTACTTTAGAAATATATCTTAAATGATAATCCAAGATATAGGCTACAACAGCTTTTCCATTTTGTAATCTTCCATCAAATAGCCGTGTTCCAACTTTACATTCTCTTCACCCACAATTTCAAAACCTAATTTTTGGTAAAAAGTCAATGCCTTGTTGAATCGGTTTACGTTCAAGGAAATAACAGTTGAATGATTCTCTTTTGCATAATTTATGACAGCGTCGACTAGCTGTTTACCCGCACCTTTTCCTTGTGCCGCCGGAAGCAAATATATCTTATGCAAACGCGTCACTTTTTTATCTAAATAATCATGCTGAAAAGAAGCAAAACCAAGACAAAAATCGCCTTCAAAAGCTAAAATAAAATGATGCCCTTTATTGAAAACATTATCCGTTAATGTCTCCAGAGAATAAAAGGCTTTTAACATATAATCCAATTGGGCTGCCGAAAGTATTTTTCCGTAGACATCCGGCCAAGTTTTATACGCAATTTCTTGAATTGTTTTGAAATCTTTTGATTGGGCTTCTCTTATTGTAATCATATAAAATTAGAAATTAGATAATGAATAACTGTTACTAAAAACTAACCGTGGATGGTTTCGCTTTTGCCATAATTTTCGATAATTGAGGCTTCAAATTCAATCCATTCACGCCATCTTTTTTCTACATCGATGCCGGTTCCATATTTTCGGGCATAAGTGATAAAAGTAGTATAATGTCCTGCTTCGCTTTCCATCAAATCTCTATAAAATACCGATAACTCTTCGTCTTGAATGTTTTCCGAAAGCACTTTAAAACGCTCACAACTTCTGGCTTCAATCATCGCCGAGAAAAGCAATCGCTCTACTAAACTAGAAACTCGGCTACCGTTACCGCTTTTTTTCATGTACAAATACAATTCATTAACGTAATCGTCTTTGCGTTCGCGTCCTAACTTCAATCCGCGTTTGATGATGATATTGTGTACCTGCTCAAAATGGTCAATTTCTTCTTTGGCCAAAGCCAAAAGATCCTGAACTAAATCTTGATGTTCTGAATTATTGGTGATAATCGTAATCGCATTTGTAGCCGCCTTTTGCTCACACCAAGCGTGATCCGTCAAGATTTCTTCTATATTTTTTTCAACAATATTTACCCATCTTGGATCGGTTGGTAATTTTAATCTAAGTACAGACATAATTTTAGTCTTAAAGTTAAAAGTCAATAATTCTAAAGCAAAAATCGAAAGTCAAAACTAATGCATTTGACTTTCGACTTTAAAATTTTAAAAACTTATTTTTTATTAGAAAACGAAAATTGCTCTTTCGCTCATCATTTCATTCACTTCATTAGCAACTTCTTCGATGATATCTTCGTTTGTGTGGTTCATTAAAACCTTATCAATCATAGCAACAATAGTTTCCATGTCTTCTTCAACTAATCCACGAGTGGTAATTGCAGGCGTTCCAACACGGATTCCAGAAGTTACAAATGGTGATTTATCGTCAAAAGGTACCATATTTTTATTTACGGTAATCTCTGCTTTTACCAATGCATTTTCGGCTTCTTTACCTGAGATATTTTTATTTCTCAAATCAATTAACATCATATGATTGTCAGTTCCTCCAGAAATGATATTGTATCCCCTTTTTACAAAAGCTTCCGCCATAGCATTGGCATTTTTTTGCAATTGCAAAGCATAAGTAAAGAATTCGTCTTTCAAAGCTTCTCCAAAAGCAACCGCTTTAGCAGCAATAATGTGCATCAAAGGTCCTCCTTGATTTCCAGGAAAAACAGCTAAATCCAATAAAGAAGACATCATTCTGATTTCTCCTTTTGGAGTTGTTAAACCAAATGGGTTCGGGAAATCTTTCCCCATCATGATCAAACCTCCACGCGGTCCACGCAAAGTTTTATGTGTAGTAGTCGATACAATATGACAATGTGGAATTGGGTCATTCATCAATCCTTTGGCAATAAGTCCGGCAGGATGAGAAATATCAGCAAACAAAATAGCACCAACACTATCGGCAATTACTCTAAAACGCTCAAAATCCATATCACGAGAATAAGCCGAAGCTCCAGCGATAATTAATTTTGGTTGTTCTCTAGTGGCTATTTCTTGAATTTTATCGTAATCTAAAAGTCCCGTTTCGGCATCAACACCATAAAAAACTGGAGTATATAAACGTCCTGAAAAATTTACAGGCGAACCGTGAGTTAAATGCCCACCATGAGATAAGTCAAAACCTAATATTTTATCACCTGGTTTCAAACAAGCAAAGAAAACGGCTGTATTGGCCTGTGAACCTGAATGTGGTTGCACATTGGCATATTCAGCACCAAATAATTCCTTAGCTCTGTCAATCGCAATTTGCTCAATAACATCAACTACTTCACAACCTCCGTAATATCTTTTACCAGGATATCCTTCAGCATATTTATTGGTCAATACGGAACCAGCGGCTTCCATTACCTCGTCACTTACAAAGTTCTCTGAGGCAATAAGTTCTAATCCGTGTATTTGTCTTTCTTGTTCTTCTAGAATAAGGTCAAAAATTTGTTCGTCGCGTTGCATTTTTTTGAATTTAGTTAATTTGGAGCAAAAATACAAAAAAACGCTTGCCAAACAGTTAGATTATAATATATTTGATGTATAATTTTCAACAAAATAATTAACATAATATGCCAATAACTGCCAATAATACAAATAGAAAATCATGGTTAGAAGTAGCTGAAAATAGTGATTTTCCGATTCAAAATATTCCTTTTGGCGTTTTCCTTACCAAAGAAAATGTAGTAACTGTTGGAACTCGAATTGGTGATTTTGCGATTGACCTTGGTGCTTTACAGCAATTAAATTACTTTGATGGTATTGAATTGACTGATGACATGTTCATGCAGGATACCCTAAATGATTTTATTTCTGATGGTCAAAAAACATGGCGATTGGTTCGTAATCGCATTGCCGATATTTTTGACGGAAAAAACCCAAAGCTAAGAGATAACACTAAACATCGTGATATTGTGATTTTTAAAATGGAAGATGTCGAAATGCAACTACCCGTTTTAATAGGTGACTATACTGATTTTTATTCCAGCAAAGAACACGCTACCAATGTAGGGGCAATGTTCCGCGACCCAGAAAATGCCTTATTACCTAACTGGCTTCATATCCCGGTAGGCTATCACGGTAGAAGTTCGACTATAATTCCTTCCGGTATTCCTGTTCACAGGCCTATGGGACAAACTTTGCCTGCTGGCGAAACGTCTCCTATTTTTGGTCCTTCAAAATCAATCGATTTTGAATTAGAAACCGCATTTATCACCACAGATGTCAATATAATGGGCGAAAGCGTTCCTGTAGATGAAACCGAGCAATATATCTTTGGAATGGTTTTATTGAATGACTGGAGTGCTCGCGACATTCAAAAATGGGAATACGTACCCCTTGGACCCTTTTTGGCAAAAAACTTTGCCTCTTCGATATCTCCTTGGATTGTAACAATGGATGCATTAGAACCTTTTAGAACAGCTAGCCCAAAACAGGAACCTACTCCACTTCCTTATTTACAACAAAAAGGAAAACATTCATTTGACATCAATTTAGAAGTTGCCATTCAGCCAGAAAAAGCCGAACCAACAATAATCAGCAAATCCAATTTCAAATACATGTATTGGACCATGAGCCAACAATTGGCACATCATACTTCTAACGGTTGTCGTGTAAATTCGGGAGATATGATGGGATCTGGAACTATTTCAGGACCAACTCCTGATAGTTATGGCTCGATGTTAGAATTAACTTGGGGAGGGAAAAATCCTGTAAAAATGAGTGATGGTACGGAACGTAAATTCATCAACGACAACGACACAGTAATTATGAAAGGTTTTTGTCAAAATGAAGAAGTAAGAATTGGTTTTGGAGAAGTTTCTTCTAAACTATTACCTCCATATGTAAAGAAATAGTTTTCAACAAATAATAATCATAAAAAAATCCCATTTCAATTGAAATGGGATTTTTTTTATAAGTAGTAAAAAATTGAAACTAAATTTTTATTTATTTCCTTTTTCGAAATCAGCCACAAATTGAGCTAATCCGATATCCGTCAATGGGTGTTTCAACAAACCATAAATTGCAGATAATGGTCCTGTCATTACATCGGCACCAATTTTGGCACAGTTTACAATATGCATTGTGTGACGTACTGAAGCAGCAAGAATTAGCGTTTCATAACCGTAGTTATCATAAATCTCTCTAATTTCTTCGATTAAAGCCAAACCATCTGTAGAAATATCGTCTAAACGACCAATAAAAGGAGACACATAAGTAGCACCCGCTTTAGCAGCTAATAAAGCTTGTCCGGCAGAGAATACCAAAGTTACATTGGTTTTTATCTCTCTATCCGAAAAATATTTTGCAGCCATTACACCTTCCTTAGTCATAGGTAATTTTACCACAATTTGTGGGTGTAAATCAGCCAATTCTTCACCTTCTTTAATCATTCCATCATAATCAAGCGCATTAACTTCGGCACTTACATCACCTTCAACAAGATTACAAATATCTACATAATGTTTCAAGATGTTATTTTTTCCGGTGATTCCTTCCTTAGCCATCAATGATGGATTAGTAGTAACTCCGTCCAAAACACCTAATGCTTGTGCTTCTTTAATTTGAGCTAAATTAGCTGTATCAATAAAAAATTTCATAATATATTTAATTTAATTGTGTGTTTATTGTTGGGCGTGCCCCCAAGGGTCGGGCTCTACATTTCAATCTTTTATTTTTAAAAGAAAAAATAAAAGGATTTTCATTATGATCCCTCACGCAAAATCACGGTAAAATTACAACTTATAATGGTTCATTAGCATTTTTTCATATACTTTATCAGGCAATATTCGCTTTAAAACAATCGAAAATTTCTGCATAAAAGCACCCACTTTATAGTGCACATTTGGTCTCTTAGTTTGCATGATTTTATAGATTGCTTCGGCCATTTCGTTAGGATTACTCCCCGCATCAACGTGATCGTTCATTGTAGCCAGCGTTTCTCCGTATACTTTTTCATAAGCAGAACCAGAAATTACCGGCGCATGATAACGTCCTGAAGCAATATTGGTTGCAAAATCGCCTGGCGCAACATTGGTAATATCTATTCCAAAAGGCTTTACTTCCATACGCAAAGCTTCGGTAATTAATTCTAAAGCACCTTTTGAAGCCGAATAAACGCTGCGGTAAGGCAACCCCATATAACCCGCAATAGAAGTAATATTGATAATCAATCCCGATTTTTGCTCGCGCATTTGTGGCAAGGCCGCTTTCATAACCTCAATTGGCCCAAAGAAATTAGTTTCGAAGTTATTCTTTATTTCTTCCATCGGAATTTCTTCCATCGGACCTGTGATTCCAACACCAGCATTATTAATTACAACATCTAAACGCCCTGTTATTGCAATAATTTTATCTACAGCTGACTTTATAGAATCAGCATTTCTAACATCTAAAGCCACAAGAGGAAAGATAGAATTAAGTATTTTTTCGGGATTTCGACTCGTGCCATAAACGACAAAACCTTTTTTATGCAAAAATTCCCCAATCGATTTCCCTATTCCCGAGGAACCTCCTGTTATTAAAACGACTTTATCCATGCTGTATGATTGTTTGATATAGAAAGGCCCAAAAATAAAAAAATCCTCCATAAGGAAGACTACTTTTGTATAAACTTTGAAAAGAAGCTGAAATAAATTCAGATTTAAAAAAAAATGGCAAGCGACCTACATCGCACCGCTCAACCACGTACCCTTGCTATGTTCCCATCCTGGGGGAGTCTGCAGGAGCTGGTCGTGTAGGACTTGCCGATGCAAATATACAATCTTTTTATATTTTTGCAAGCCCTTTGCTGCCTTAAAATAACATTGTATATTGGGGTATTAAAAAATTCGACCATGAAAAAATATAACTTACTATCTATCATTTTATTAGGAATCACTCTTTCTAATTGTGGAGATACAAAAAAAGGTGAAAATTCTATATTTAATTTCGATACTTCAAAATTTAAAGAACAATATCAGCCTCAAGAAGCACTAAGTCTGGAAATTTTGAACCCAAAAGAGAAGACAATTGACAGCATTATATATTATGTGAATGATACTAAAATTGGAATCACTAAGGCAACCGAAAAATTATCATTTGAATTGAAAGACCAGAAATTGGGTTACCAAAACCTAAAAGCATTGGTATATTATGATGGCGGAAATTCTGAAGCTTCGGCAAGAGTAGAATTGGTTTCGAATGTGCAACCTAAATTACTTGAATATAAAATTGTAAACACCTATCCACACGACATTAAAGCCTACACCCAAGGATTGGAATTTTATCGAGACACGCTTTATGAAGGAACTGGAAATGGCGAGGGAAACACTACAAAAACTAGAGGTATTTCTAGTTTAAGGAAAACAGACTACAAAACCGGGAAAGTCTATAAAAAAGTAGAATTGGCAGATCAATATTTTGGCGAAGGAATAACGATACTTAACAATAAAGTATACCAACTTACTTGGCTAACCAATGAAGGCTATGTCTATAATGCCGATACTTTCAAAAAAGAAAAAACATTCTCTTATTTTAAAAAAATTGAAGGATGGGGATTAACGAATGACGGAACCTATTTATACCAATCAGACGGAACCGAAAAAATTTGGAAACTAGATCCAAAGACCCTTAAAGAAGTAGACTACATTAATGTGTACTCCTATAAAACAAAAATAAAAGCGGTAAATGAACTAGAATGGGTTAATGGAAAAATCTATGGAAATATCTATGGAAAAGATGCGATTGCTATCATAAATCCAAAAAATGGTGCCGTTGAAGGAATTATCAACCTTATCGATTTAAAAAGCAAAATCACTCAATTGCCAGACACCGATGTTTTAAACGGAATTGCTTACAACCCGAAAACTAAAACTTTTTTTGTAACCGGGAAAAACTGGGACAAAATGTTTGAAATCAAAGTTACGGAGTAAACAAAATACAAAAATGACAACACTGATTATAAATATCAAGGAATTACTTCAGGTAAGAGAAACTTCAATTCCGAAAGTTTCTGGCGCAGAAATGGCAATTCTACCAACAATCAAAAATGCGTATTTATTAATTCAGGATGATTTGATAGCCAATTTTGGTTCAATGGATAATTTACCGCAAATCAAAGCTGATAAAGTTATCGATGCCGCCGGAAAAATAGTATTGCCAACTTGGTGCGACAGTCACACCCACATTGTTTATGCAGGCAATAGAGAACAGGAATTTGTAGATCGCATTAATGGATTGACTTATGAAGAAATCGCTAACCGTGGTGGAGGAATCTTAAATTCGGCAAAAAAACTCAACGAATCCTCAGAAGAAGAAATTTACGAACAGTCGAAATCGCGTCTGGAAGAAGTCATGCGTTTGGGAACTGGTGCCGTCGAAATAAAATCAGGTTACGGATTGACCGTTGATGGAGAGTTAAAAATGCTTCGCGTAATTCAACGTTTGGCAGCAAATTATCCGATAGCGATAAAAGCCACTTTTCTAGGAGCCCATGCTATTCCATTAAAATACAAAGAAGACCGCAAAGGATATATCGATCTTTTACTCAATGATATGCTTCCGGAAATTGCCAAAAACAAACTCGCAGATTATATCGATGTCTTTTGTGAAACCGGCTATTTTACAGTTCCAGAGCTCGAAGAAATAATGGAAGCTGGAATTAGTTTTGGCTTAAAGCCAAAAATTCACGTCAATCAATTCAACTCTATTGGCGGAATTCAAGCCGGTGTAAAACACCATGCACTTTCTGTAGATCATCTTGAAATCATGAAAAATGAAGACATAATGGCTTTAAAAAATTCCGAAACCATGCCAGTTGCCTTGCCTTCTTGTTCCTACTTCTTGAGTATTCCTTATACTCCTGCCCGAGAAATGATTGCAGCGGGACTTCCGCTGGCACTGGCCACAGATTACAATCCAGGCTCTACTCCATCCGGAAACATGAACTTTGTTGTTGCTACGGCCTGTATAAAGATGAAAATGACTCCAGAAGAAGCAATCAATGCGGCAACAATAAATGGTGCTTATGCAATGGGAATTTCAGAAACACATGGAAGTATTACCATTGGTAAAAAAGCAAATCTCATTCTTACAAAAGCAATTCCCACTTATTATCAATTGCCTTATGCTTTTGGCAGTAACTTAATAGATACTGTGCTTATAGAAGGACAAATTGTTGCATAAAAAAAGAGGAGCTTAATTGCTCCTCTTTTTTTATTCTTATATTATACTATTATTTTAAAGTAAAACTTGTTTTTGAAACCAATTCATCTCTATCAAAAACATTTACAAAATAAGTTCCTTTAGCAAAATCCTTACCTGGCAAATCTTCTGTTACATTAACTGTTTTGTTTTCATATTTCACATTTGTCTCAAAACTATAAGTCAACGATTTATCACCAAAGTTCTCTGTTTTCTTATCTCCTAAAACATTGTTTTTGCTATCGATTACCTGTACGTAATAAGTTTTATCACCCGATTTTGCAATTTGGTTTTCGGCAATGGTAAAACTAATTTTAAGTACATCGGCTCTACTAGCTTTATCCGTTTCAATTTGTTTCCCTGAACTTCTTAATTTGTAAGCAGAAGTTTTCATATTCAAAACAGACAATTTAGAACCTTTTTCAACTGCTTTTGACAATTCTTCGTTTTGTCCTACCAATACTTCATTGTATTTTTTAGACTCTCCTAACACCACAATAGTACTATCGCGTTGCGTGGTTAAAGTTGTATTTTGTTTTTTCAAACCATCATTCTCGGCTATTAAAACTTTCATGTTGCTTTGTAAGGCAGCAAATTGAGTTTTATATTTTGCCAATGAAGCAACATCGCCTTTAGATTTATTCAAGTCGGCCATTAAATTAACAACCTTATCTCTTTCTTGAATTAACTCTTCAGACATCGAAGTATTCTCTGAAATCGCAGCATCATAAGTTGCTTTTAATTCCTGTAAGTCCTTCATAACTGATTCTTTTTCAGTCATGGTAGTTTTTAATTCAGTTTGTACAGTATCTGCATCCGAGGTAATTTTGAAAATATAAACTAAACTTCCCACTAATAATACAGCTAATACAGCTATAACAACTTTTAAACTTGAACTACTTTTTTGATTTTCCATTTTTAATAATTTTTTTATCAAATTTAATAATATATATTTAAGTTATAACGTAAGTTAACACATTTATATTATTTTTGGAGAAATTTTTACCTTTATATGGAAAAGCTCCTGCGTTTTACAGCTAATGATTTAGCAAAGATCACTAACCATAGAAGTGGCGAAATAAAATTTGGAGAAAAGATGATCACAGTACCTAAAGAGACTGATTTGATCTCATTTTTAAATACTTGCGAAGCTAAATATGTATTATTGGGAATTCCAGAAGACATAGGCGTTAGAGCAAATTTCGGAAGACCCGGAGCTGCATCGGCTTGGGATATAGCTATAAAAAACATTGCCAATATTCAGCACAATCGTTTTTGCAAAGGCAGTCAATTGATTGTTTTAGGTCAAATAGATGTTACTGATGAAATGAAAGAAGTGAAACATTTGGATTTCAACAATACAAGTGACCGCACTAAATTAAGCCAATTAGTCGAAAAAATTGATAAGGATGTTTCCCATGTCATTTTCAACATTATAAAATCAGGAAAAACTCCTATAATTATAGGTGGCGGACACAATAATTCCTACGGAAATATAAAAGGTACCGCATTGGCAAAAGGAAAACCCGTCAACGCTATCAATTTTGATGCACATTCTGATTTTAGAATTCTAGAAGGACGCCATAGCGGAAATGGTTTCTCTTATGCCTACGAAGAAGGATTCTTGAAAAAATATTTCATTTTTGGCTTACACGAAAATTACACCTCAAAAAGTGTCTTGGATATTATCAAGAAAAAAGAAGATCGAGTGCGCTATAATACTTACGATAGCCTAAACATTCGAAAAGAAAAAGAGTTTTACCAAGAAATGATTAATGCGTTGGAATTCATAAAAACAGATTGTTATGGAATTGAAATCGATCTGGATGCCATCCCAAATATAGCCAGTAGCGCAATGACAATGAGCGGTTTTTCTGTTGAAGAGTTAAGACAATTTATCTCTTTCTTTGGCAAAAACAAAAATGCCGCTTATTTACACATTTGCGAAGGCGCCCCTGATTTAGGCGAAGAAAAAAACAGTCATTTGATTGGTAAATTGATTGGGTATCTTGTGACAGACTTTATAAAATCCAATAACACCATTAGCTAAGTGCCTTCATAAAATAGACCATAAAAGCCAATAGTACTCCTGGATTTTTTTTGAAAAAAGATGCCAAAAATAATAATACTACCTTTGCAAAACTATCTATGTACTTAATACAAGATAATTAATATCAAAAATATGTTATTCGAAGATTTATCGCTTTCAAAAAGTATACAAAAAGCCGTATTTGAACAAGGCTATACAAACCCCACTCCCATTCAAGAACAAGCTATTCCCTTAGTTTTAGCGGGAAGAGATTTAATAGGCTGCGCTCAAACAGGAACAGGAAAAACGGCGGCATTTGCCATTCCAATTATTCACCAATTGCACCGCATTGTAGGTTCATCAAAAAAAGCCAAACAAATCCGTGCTCTAGTGGTTACTCCAACTCGAGAATTAGCGGTACAAATTGGACAAAATTTTGATGATTACGGAAAGTACACCAACTTAACCCAACTCACCATTTTTGGAGGAGTTTCACAAAACCCACAGGTTGATGCCCTAAAAAAAGGTGTCGATATTTTGGTTGCAACTCCCGGAAGGCTGTTAGACTTACACAAACAAGGCTTTATTGATTTAGATCATTTGCATACGCTTGTCCTAGACGAAGCTGATCAGATGCTTGATATGGGATTTGTTAATGATGTAAAAAAAATAGTAAAGCTAACTCCAAAAAACAGACAAACTCTTTTTTTCTCGGCAACAATGCCAATAGTAATTCGCGAACTTGCCGAAATGTTTTTGACAGATCCAGAAACGGTAACGGTTTCCCCTGTTTCATCTACGGCTGAAAATGTAGAACAACACGTTTATTTTGTCGAAAAAACAGAGAAAAGAAACTTATTATATCATTTAATAAAGAACCAAGATTTATCTAATATACTGGTTTTTTCCAGAACCAAACACGGAGCTGATAATGTTGTAAAAGCCCTACGCAAAAACAACATTGCAGCCGAAGCCATTCACGGTGATAAATCTCAAAACGCGAGACAACGCGTTTTAGAAGCTTTCAAAAACAAAGAAATTGGCGTACTTGTAGCAACTGATATTGCAGCTCGAGGAATTGACATTGACCAACTGCCTTTTGTAATCAATTTTGATTTACCAAACATCCCGGAAACTTATGTTCACCGTATCGGTAGAACAGGTCGTGCCGGAAATGGAGGAATTGCCATTTCTTTTTGCAGTAAAGACGAGCATGCCTATTGGAAAGACATTCAAAAATTAATTAAAGTAGATGTCAAAACGATAAACGAACATCCTTATCCTTGGCATTCTGGAAGCCCTGAAACGGCTCCGGCATCAGCACAAAAAAACTCAAACAGAAGCGGAGGCGCCCATAAATCTAGAAAATCGAACGCTTCAAAGCAAAATAAAAAACGCTGGTATTAATTAGTAATTTATTTTAGTTAATCAACCTTAAAAAACACCTTTTACCAATATCGTAAAAGGTGTTTTTTTTATGTCTATAAAATACTAATAATGAGTTAATTAATATTTAAATTAAAAGTTTTTAGAGGGCTTTTTTTTAACTTTAAGCTTAATTATTAATCGTCTAAAACTAAAAAATTATGGAAGCTATAGTAAAAAGAAACAATTTTACTCCAATTGTAAATTCCTTTTTTGATGATTTCTTATCAAAAGATCTAATGGATTGGAGTGGCAAGAATTTTTCGTCAATAGGCAGTAATTTACCTTCTGTAAATTTAAAAGAAACTGATAAAAAAATTGAAGTTGAATTAGCCGCTCCCGGTTTAAAAAAAGAAGATTTTAAAATTCAAATCGACAATAACATGCTCAGTATTTCCTCAGAAAAAGAAGAGGAGAAAGAAGAAAAAAGAAAAAAAGACAATTATTACAGAAAAGAATTCAACTATCAATCATTCACTCGAGCTTTTAGTCTCCCTGATTATGCCGATGAAAATAATGTAACCGCAAACTATAAAGACGGTATTCTTCGTGTGGAAATTGCAAAAAAAGAAGGCACTAATAATAAAATAACCAAGACTATCGCAGTCAAATAAACATTGATTTGAATACAAGATATTAGCCGTTTTTATAAATTCTAATATCTTGTATTTTAATAAAATACTCTATCTTTTTAGTTTAAAAAACATTCTTTTTCTTTAGATAATATATAGTTGATTGTTTTAAATAATAATTCGGATTCAAAAGGTTTATTTATAATATCATCAATACCAGCCGAAATTGCTTCTTCGGTGATTTCTTCTTTACTAAAGGCTGTCAAGGCTATAATTGGTGTATAAATCCCTTTTTGCCGAATTTTTCTTGTAGTTTCAAAACCATTAATTAATGGCATATTAATATCCATCAATATAACATCAAATCTTTCTTTATCTAAAATTTCAAGGGCAGTATAACCGTCATTGGCTACAACACAATTACTATTTTGCTTTTCTATAATTTTCTTAATAATGACTTGATTAATTTTATTATCCTCGACAACTAAAATTTTGAACGATTGCTCTGAGTTTAATTCGACCTGAATATTATTAATAATCTCCAGTGTTTTAACAGCGTCGGATTCAAATGCTATAACGAATTTAAATTTAGTTCCTTTTCCCTTCTCGCTTTCAAGATGGATGGTGCTATTGAATAATCCCAATAAACGTTTAACTATAGCCAAGCCTAAACCTGTTCCTTGATAATCTATCTCTTTTCTGTCGATCTGAACGAAAGTATCGAAAATTTTATCTTGATCTTCTATTGCAATTCCAATTCCATTATCTTCAATATTGAATTCAATAAAACAAGATTTGCCTTCTACTTTAAACAGATTCACGTTTATGTTTACTTTGCCATTTTTAGTAAATTTTAAAGCATTACCAACTAGATTCATCAAAACTTGAGAAAGTCTTAATTTATCTCCAATTAAATATTCCGGAATTTCTGGATCTATATTGATAATAATAACATTGTCATGATTCTTGGCAATAAAAGTCAAAGCATTCTTAATCATATGAATTTCATCAGCAATATTGAATGTCTTACTTTCTAATATGATCCTATTTTCTTCTATTTTATTAATTTGGAGAATATCATTAACAAGTGACAATAGATATCTTGCTGAAAATTTAAGTGAACTTAAATGCGGACTATCTGCTAATTCTTTGTGTTCATCCAAAAGCATATTGGTGATGCCTACAACTCCATACAAAGGTGTTCTTAGTTCGTGACTAATGGTTGATACAAATTGTGATTTCTTTTGAGATGCGACTTCTGCGTTTTCCTTTGCAACAGATAATTCTTTATTGGCTATAATAAGTTCTTCGTTCTTTCTTTTCTTGAAAATATAACTTTTAAATAAGGTATAAAACAAGAGCAAAAAAACACACAAAGTAATAATAAACAATACCACAATGATCTTAGATTTTCTTAGATTTTGGTATTGAAGCTTTTTTTCCGATTCAATAATATCAACCTTCCTTTTGTATTCATCTAACTCTAGATTAATTCCTACCAGACCAGCTCTTCTTAATTTTTTGGAATCATTAAGTTCACTGGTAATTCTATTGAAAATCGCCATATTTTCATATGCCTCTTTATAATTCTCTGTTTTAAATAACAACTTTGCATATTCTTCATGAGCATAAGACAAATCTTCTATTTCATTTCCATTATTCCCTAATTTAATGGCTTCCAAAAAAAATAAATTTGCTTTGTCGAATTCTTTTTTATGACTGTAAAACATCCCATTGAGCATATTTACAGCAATAATAGTACTGCTTTTGCTATATCTTTTTTTATATTCGTTAATGAAATTTAAATAATATTTCCCTTCATCAAAATTACCTATATGAAAATATGCCCAGGTAATATTTAGCTTGGTGACATAAATCTGAGTAGTGTCATTTATTTTTTCGCTATGCTTCAAAGCTTTTTTATAATAATTTAACCCTACATTAAATTGATTTTTGTCAAAACAATATAAGTTTCCCAAATTATTATTTAACCAATTTTTTATAGTGTCATTATTGGTTTTATTGGCATAACTTAAGCCTTTTTTAAAATAAATAATAGCTTTATCAACTTCTGATAACCCCTGATAATTGGCTGCAATATTATTATAGGATCTTGCGATTAAGTAATCGTCTTTACTAATAATAGCATGATGTAAAACATTTCTAGAAGTCTCAAAAGATTTTTCGAATTTATAATTATGTAAATCCGTTGAAGCTTCTTTTATTAATTTTAGAATTTCTTTATTTGACAACATATCCTTTTTAGCAACCGATTGGCTACTTAAAAGATTAAAGGAGAATACTACCAAAAAAACAATTAGATTCTTGTTGTACATAAACTACTACTAATACTCAAATATACATTTATATTCTAAACAAATGAATGATATTTCATTAATTTTTAAGGCTTTATAAAAAATATCTATATTCAAAATATTTTATGTACAACAAAAAAATATTCTTTTTTTAATAGAAGTCAATAAAAAAGCCTGCTTGAATAATCAAACAGGCTTACTATTTTTTTTATGTTTTATTTCTAAAAAATTATTCAGATACTTCGATTTCATTATCAGCTTCCCATTCTCCAACCACTGATGTAGCCAAAGCATTTCCTAAAACATTTGTTGCGCTTCTGAACATATCACAAAAATGATCTATTGGCAATATTAATGCAATACCTTCAATTGGAATATCAAACATACCACAAGTAGCAGCAACAACAACTAAACTGGCTCTAGGAACTCCTGCAATTCCTTTACTGGTTAACATCAACACCAAAAGCATCGTCATTTGTGTTCCTATATCTAAATGAACTCCATAGGCTTGTGCAATAAAAATACTGGCAAAAGTCATATACATCATACTTCCATCAAGGTTAAAAGAATAACCCAGAGGCAACATAAACGAAACAATTTTATCTTTTACTCCGAAACTTTCCAGTTCTTCTGTCAACTTTGGAAAAACAGCCTCACTACTCGTAGTCCCAAAAGCAATGATTAACGGACTTACAATTCTTTTAAGAAGTAGTGTCATTCTACTTTTTAGAAAGATATAACCCACCAAGATTAATATTACCCATAATGATGAAATCCCTACTAAAAAAGAACCGAAAAACTTGAAATAAGTAATCGCTAATTCTTGAAAATCCCTTACAGCAAAAACTCCTGCAATAGCTCCAAAAACTCCAATTGGAGCAAAATTCATCACATAGTTTACCATTTTTAAAACAATATGCGAAGTCTTATCCAGCGCATTAACAACCGGTTTAGCAGCATCACCAATAGAAGCAGCGGCTAAGCCAAAGAAAATAGAAAAAACAACGATTTGAAGAATCTC
Organism: Flavobacterium sp. W1B; assembly: GCF_047344965.1. Classification (NCBI taxonomy): domain Bacteria; kingdom Pseudomonadati; phylum Bacteroidota; class Flavobacteriia; order Flavobacteriales; family Flavobacteriaceae; genus Flavobacterium; species Flavobacterium sp. W1B. Next base: position 2,121,670 of record NZ_CP178845.1, on the reverse strand, counting down.
ATTAGTTGCCATTGCCTCAAAAATACTTTTTGGCACAATATGCTCAATAAAATTCTCGAAGGAAATACTTTGTGTTTTTGCAGCCACTTCTGTAGCTGATGTCATATCAACATTTAACAAATTAAGCCCAACTCCAGGCTCCAGAATATTTACAAAAAACATTCCTATCAACAAAGAAACCAAAGAAGCGGTAAAAAACCAACCCAATGCTTTCCCACCAATTCTCCCTACTGCGCTTACATTCCCTAACTTGGCTATACCTACAACAAGTGTCGTGAATACCAATGGGGAAATAATCATTTGGACCAATCTAATAAATACAGTCGCGAGTATTTTGATTTTATTACTAAATGATAAAGCAGCCTCTTGCGAAGCTGAATTATGAATAATAATACCCAAAATCCCTCCCAATACCATTGCAATAAGTATTTGCGTGGTCAGATTAGCAAATATAGATTTCTTTTTAACTGTTGTTGAATGCATCGATTTTATATTAATTATTATTTAGATATTGGTTTTGATTTCAAAATACAGCTATTATAATTATTCTTTTAGCTGTATTGAAAAAATAAATTCCCTTAAATATTTGTATCGTATGTTTTGTTTATCAAATAAAAGTCGGCAAGAACAATTGCAGCCATTGCTTCAACAATAGGAACCGCACGTGGTACCACGCAAGGGTCATGACGTCCTTTACCAGTCATTTCGGTAATATTTCCTTTATTATCTAATGACTCTTGTTTTTGCATGATTGTAGCTACAGGTTTGAATGCAACTCGAAAATAAATATCCATACCATTACTAATACCTCCTTGAATTCCTCCAGAAAGATTAGTTCTTGTTGTTCCATCAGGATTATATAAATCGTTATGCTCGCTTCCTTTCATTTCTGCTCCACTAAAACCGCTTCCGTATTCAAATCCCTTTACGGCATTAATAGAAAGCATGGCTTTACCAAGCTCAGCATGAAGTTTATCAAAAACGGGCTCGCCTAAACCTATTGGGACATTTTGAATTACGCAGCTTACAACTCCTCCTACCGTATCTCCTTCTTTTCTGATCTCACGAATATATTCCTCCATAATTACAGCCGATTCTTCATCAGGACAACGAACAGGGTTATTTTCTATTTTAGAAAAATCCAATTCCTGATAGGGTTTATCAAGGGTGATAGGTCCTACTGAAGAAACATAAGCATTTATTTTAATTTCAGGCAACATCTGCTTTGCAATAGCACCCGCCACTACTCTGCTGGCTGTTTCACGAGCCGAACTTCTTCCTCCGCCACGATAATCACGAACGCCATACTTTTTTTCGTATACATAATCGGCATGACTTGGTCGGTAATTGTCTTTTATATGGGAATAATCGTCTGATTTTTGATTCGTATTGGGAATTATAAATCCTATTGGTGTTCCTGTTGTTTTACCTTCAAAAATTCCAGATAAAAACTGGACATCGTCCGGCTCTTTTCGTTGGGTAACTATTGCTGACTGTCCTGGTTTTCTTCTAGACATTTCAAATTGAATTGCCTCTAAATCTATTTCTATTCCCGATGGACAACCATCAATAATTCCGCCTAAAGCTTCTCCATGTGATTCTCCAAAAGTAGTTATTCTATATAGTGTTCCGTAGTTATTTCCTGCCATTATAATTATTTTGAACAAATATATGTTTTATGACTTAAAGTAAAAAATTAAAAATTGCGATTGTTTTTTAAAATCAATTGACAAAAACTTTACGTTACGTTAAAGAATCCTACAAAATGATAACCTTTTTAAAATATCAGCGAATAATAGTACACTTAATTTTGTTAAAAATTAATTAGAATAAATTGAAAAAAAGAAAAGTTGAATTAGTCGTAATTTCCGATACTCATCTTGGAACTTTCGGTAGCCATGCCTTAGAACTCAATAAATATTTATCCTCTATAAAACCGAAAATTTTGGTACTAAATGGAGACATCATAGACATCTGGCAATTTAGAAAATCCTATTTTCCAAAAACGCATCTAAAAGTCATTCAAAAAATAATAGGTTTTGCATCCAAAGGCACAAAAATTTATTACATCACAGGGAATCATGACGAAATGCTCCGAAAATTCAGCGATATAAGCATGGGGAATTTCACCTTGGTGGACAAATTAGTTCTGGAACTCGACGATAAAAAGGCATGGATTTTTCACGGGGATATTTTTGATGCTTCGGTAAATCATGCAAAATGGATTGCAAAACTAGGCGGCTTGGGATATGACTATCTGATTTTATCAAATCGCTTTGTGAATTGGTGTTTAAAAAAAATTGGAAAAGAGCCTTATTCATTTTCAAAAAAAATAAAAGCTGGAGTAAAGAAAGCGGTCAAACATATTTCAGATTTCGAAGAAACCGCAGCTGAACTAGCTATCGAAAAAAAATACGACTATGTCATTTGTGGTCACATTCACGAGCCTAAAATGATTCGAAAAGAAAACAAGAATGGCTCAACACTATATTTAAACTCGGGCGATTGGGTCGAAAACTTAACAGCTTTAGAATACAATAAAAAACGTTGGAAATTATACAATTATCAGGAATCTAATTATATTGAAGAAGAAGATGACAATTTATTTGAAATGGAAGACATCTTAGGCTCTCAATTGATCAATTCTATAATTAATTCGAAATAAGCCCTTTTTTTACTTTAATTTCAAAGTTAATAAAACAAAACTAAAATACTGACTTACAAATACTTAAGAAACAACAAAGAAAACAAATAAGTAAATTATATAATCTTTTATAATAATAACATAATACATTCGTTAATTTGCATTGTAACTTTGTACAACAAATATTTATTTATGAAAAAAATTATTTTATCGGCTATTATGCTATTAGGATTAGCAATTAGCGCACAAGCACAAGACATTTCGAAAAATGCATTAGGTTTACGTCTAGGAGATAACAGCGGTTTTGGTGGAGAAGTTTCTTATCAAAGAGGATTATCCAACAATAACAGACTTGAATTGGATTTAGGTTGGAGAAGTAGAGATAACTTCAACAATAACGGATATGATTCTCATGCTGTTAAACTAGCAGGATTGTATCAATGGGTATGGAACATTGATGGTGGCTTCAACTGGTATGCTGGTGTTGGTGGAGGTTTAGGTAATTACGGTTATGATGACAAAAATGGTAATTCCTATAATGACACCTTCGTTTTTGCAGCAGGAGACATTGGAATTGAATACAACTTTGACATTCCATTGTTGATTTCTTTAGATTTCAGACCTGAATTTGGAGGAAATGGTTACTACAAAAACAATTATGGTTCTGATATCGCATTAGGGGTTAGATACCAATTCTAAGACTTAATCGAAATACCAAAAAAAGCTGCCTAAAAAAGGTAGCTTTTTTTTTATGGTTTATTAAGATTTAAACCTTAAATACCAAATTCTAGTATTGGCTAATCAAAAGAATAAGAGGCTGTTTCAAATCCATTTTGAAACAGCCTCTTTCTTATAAATTCAGATTCGTCAATAATTAAGACTCGATTGTATTCAGCTTACTGTTTTTACGACTGAAGCCAAAGTAAATCACAAGCCCTATAAGCAACCAAATCGTAAAGTAAATCCAATTCCAAACGCTTAGTTCTGCCATCATGTACAAACAACAAACTAGGCCTAATAATGGGATTAAAGATAAATTTTTACGGAATGACCAAAATGTAAGTCCAACTAAAACGATCAAGAAAATCCACATTGGAATTTTGTGCTTAAATAAGCCGAAACCACTTTCATATTTTAGAGAATTATCTATTGGCAATCCCGCTACAATCGAAGCATATTTTGTTTCATCTTGCTGGTACTGGCTTAATAATTTTTCTAAATCCAAAACCTCATTCGTATTATTTTTAGCATCAATGCTTACTAAATAATTATAAACCTTTTCAGATTCTTCTTTGTTCAACGATGTAATAATATCAGTAGCCGCATATATTTGGGTTTCATTAATAATAAAATCCATCGTGGCCTTATTGTTATAATTAAACGCGTAATAAAGACCCGCAATTAGCATAAAAGGAACAACGTATTTCGAATTTACATAAGGTGTTTTGAATTTCCCTCTTGGAATATTAGGTTTATTTTGCAAAACCAATACACCTGCACAAACCAATACAAAGGCAAACAAAGTTCCGATACTACACAAATCAGTAACTATGGTTAAGTTCAAAAATAAAGCAGGAACCGCTACTACAAAACCTGTTACAATGGTTGCATAGGAAGGTGTTTTGTATTTTGGATGCACTTTAGAAAAGCGCTTCGGTAACAAACCGTCACGGCTCATGCTCATCCAAATACGAGGTTGCCCCATTTGAAAAACCAATAAAACGCTCGCCATAGCAATTACAGCACTTACTGCAATAATACCAGACATCCATTTTAAATCTAATTTATGAAAAACAAAAGCCAAAGGATCGCCAACATTCAATTCAGTATAATTTACCATTCCGGTTAATACCAAAGCAATAACAACATATAAAATAGTACAGATTATAATAGCCCACATCATCCCGCGAGGCAAATCGCGTTGCGGATCCTTACATTCTTCGGCAGTGGTAGATATAGCATCAAAACCAATATAAGCAAAGAAAACAGCCGAAACTCCTTTCAAAACTCCACTAACCCCATTTGGTGCAAAAGGAGACCAATTCTCAGTATCAACATAAAACGCACCTACCGCGATAACTAAAAGGATGATACTCAATTTTACCACCACCATCATATTACTAGCATTTCTAGATTCTTTCATACCACGATACACTAAAGTAGTAATCAGAATAATAATAAATAGAGCGGGCAAATCGGCAACTAAATGGAAAGAGCCAATCGTTGGCGAAGTCGTCCAAGCTGTGTAAGCAGCCTGCATCGATGTGCTTAAATTCTCAAAAGATTTCCCACCTTGTAGTAAAGCAGTGGCGTCATTAAATCCATTTGAAGCCGTTAAATAATCCATCTGAACCCATTGGGGGAGTTTAATTCCGCCACTTTCGAGCAGACCTGTAAAATAATCACTCCAAGAAATGGCAACCGTTATATTACCAACAGCATACTCCATAATAAGTGCCCAACCAATAATCCAAGCAATTAATTCACCAAAAGCTACATAAGAATAGGTATACGCACTTCCGGAAACAGGAACCATCGAAGCAAATTCAGCATAAGCAAAAGCTGCAAAACTACAGGCCAAAGCGGTAAATATGAAAAGAAAGATTACTGCAGGTCCTCCATCCGAACTAGCTTTTCCAATAGTGCTAAAAATACCGGCACCAACAATTGCCGCGATACCAAAAGCTGTTAAATCTCTAGCTGTTAAATACCTACCTAATGCATTATGACCATCAGTTTCGTTTTTTTCAACTTGTTTTAAAATATCCTCTACTGTCTTTTTCCTAAATAAACTTGAAAATGCCATAATTTAAACTTTCTCATTAAAAATTAATATTCTGTAAATAACACTCAATTATATTAGAAATAACGCAAATATTATTTAAAACCAAATGTATAAAACAAATTCAATTCTGAAAGATTTGATTCAGCATTTTTTAAAACTCTACAGATAAAAGTCAAATAGCAGGTTTAATACTACCTAAAAATTAGCATTAAATTTAAAACGAGATTTGAGATTTTGATCTGTTTTTAAGACATCATTTCTCCCCCGTTTCAGGACAAGGCAAGAATAAAAAGGCTTTATTTATTGCTTTAAAATATAAAGATAAAAGCAGTTTGGGTTTCAGCAGAGTCAGAGTTATTTTTTTATTTTTCGTTGTAAATTAGATACTGTTTTCTCATTTTTTTAAAATCACGCAAACCATCATTCCAGCTATTTCTGATTTCTTCTTCTGAAATTCCGGCTTCAATTTGTTGCTGTAGTTTATCATTTCCAGCTCGTATTGCAAACTTTCTTTTATCGAAAAATTTTGACTTATCTAAACACGATTGATACGCTTTGATAAGCCATTTTATTTCCAGTCTGTTAATTCTTGGAATTGCCGATAAATCCTCACCATTACATTCTATTCCATTGTACAAAGGGTCTTTATCGCCAAAATTAGGTTTGGGAGTAAATGCAAAATCGCTTTTTGGCAAATCAGGCGAACCATAAATTTGAAATTGTTTTTCAGTTCCGCGTCCCATACTTATATTCGTTCCTTCAAAAAGGCACAAACTAACATATAAATTGATGGATTGGTCATTCGGCAAATTCGGTGAAGGCCTAACAGGCAAACTATAAGTCATACTTCTGTTGTAATTCAAACAAGGAATGACAGTCAATTGACATTGAATACCATCTTTCAGCCATTTTTGGCCATTAATCATTTTAGCTTGTTCTCCCAAAGTCATTCCGTGCAACAAAGGAGTTCGGTGCATACCAATGCCACTTTGAAAAGCAATATCTAAAACTGGACCATCAACAATTGCGATATTTGGATTGGGACGATCCATTACAATTAGCGGAATGTTATTCTCCGCACACACTTCCATTATTCGATGCATCGTAGAAACATAAGTGTACAATCTAGTTCCCACATCTTGCAAATCAAAAACCATAACATCAATACCTTTCAATTGCTCAGGACTTGGTTTATTGTTTTTTCCATAAAGCGATGCAATGGATAAACCCGTTTTAGCATCAACTTCATCCGATACATGCTCTCCTGCATCGGCAGTACCACGAAAGCCATGTTCTGGAGCGAAAATGGTTTTTATCTTTATTTTTTTTTCGACTAATAAATCAACGAGATGCGTTTTTTTATCAATAATTCCTGTTTGATTGGTTACAATCCCAATAGTTTTACCTTTCAACAAAGGCAGGTATTCTTTATAATTTTCGGCGCCTGTTTGTATCTTTTGTGCAAAAGAAACTGTTGCAATCAGCACGCAAATTAGGGTTAGTTTTTTCATAGAGGTAATTGTTTATTGGTTTATTTTTTTCCAAATTTTCGGAGAAAAATTATCATTATACATTAATTTGTTGGTTCGAGTGGGATTGACACGATTCGTAAGAATAATCAGAAATCTGTTATTCTCAGGATTCAAAAAGAAAAAAGTTCCCGTAAAACCGGTATGCCCAAAATCATTTTTATTATAAAATGCATCCGGTTTTCGTTTATCAAAACCCAATCCGCGATAAATTCCTTTTTTAGCCAAAGGTGATTTTGTAAACGCTGCGACCACCTTTGCTTTTAAAACTTGTTTTCCTTGATAGTTTCCATTATTAAGCAACATTTGACATAGCACTGAAATGGATGCTGCATTTGCAAACAATCCTGCATTTCCAGAAACGCCTCCTAAAAGAGCAGCCGCTTCATCGTGCACATATCCTTTAATAGTGTCTTTTCTAAAAAAATTATCAATTTCAGTTGGAATAACATCTTGCGCCGAAGTCCATTTCAAAGGATTGTAACCTATTTTTGAAATTCCTAATTCATTATAAATCTCTCTTGCTAGCTGATCCAGTTTCAAACCAGTTTTTGCTTCCATCATTTGTTGTACCAAAATCAAATTGAGGTCGCTGTATAAATAATTTCCTCGTGGATTGGTCTTGGCCAACGCTATTTTTTCATACATCGATTTATAAAATTCAGGATTCAACCACATGTTTTTATAAACCTGAATATACTTGTCTTTTGGTTCGAAAGACAAGTAGGTGGTATCGTAAACTATATTTTTGTTTACATACATATTGTCAAATAAATCCGGATAATTCTCCGACTTTTGACTATTTAAAAAAGGCAATCCATCGGATGTAGACAGCAAACTTTGATAAAAAGTGATTCCTGATTTTAGCCCTGTTGTATGCGTCAGTAATTCAAAAAGAGTCAAATCGGCAATAGCAGTATTTTTATACACGGGAACTGCATCACCCAATTTGTCGTCCAGATTTATTTTATGTTCTCCAACCAAACGCATAGCCACAACGGTCGCTCCCAAAACTTTTGACATTGAAGCCAAATCATATACATCGTCAGTTTTTACCACTTCTTTTTTGGAATAATCCTGATAGCCGTAATTTTTCGATATAAAAATAGAATCTTTGCTCCCCACAACAATTTGACCGCCTGGAAAAAACCCTTTTTCGAGCGCATTATTCATCATCGAATCGATGTAAACTTCATTTTGCTTTGTATCGAAAGTTTTATTTGATTTTTTAACCGAACGACAACTAATCCCTAAAAGGATCAAAAAAACAAGGACTATTCTAATTGCTGACTTTTTCATTTCTTTTTAAGGGTTAATTCTTAAATCCTGACCTGCCATAAGAGGTTCATTGTTTGTTCCTGTGATCACAATTTTTACTGCTTTTACAGCTTGTTTTGGGTAGATAGATGCATTTCCATAATCAAAGGCATCTCCCTTTATAAAATCAACACCATTATAAGAATACTCAACATGACCATCATTGATAATAAATCTTGGATGGTGCGGAATTCCTGTCAACACATCAATTTTAGATGAAACAACTGGATTTGTAAAAGTGTATAGAATCCAATCTCCATTTACACATGGAGCATCTGTACGCAAATAAGTTTCTATATTATAATCTTCTAATCTTGTGAATGGAAATTTTGGATTTTCAGCCATAGACGAAGTAACTTTTACTTCTGGTTCCAAATAAGGCGTGCAATTAAAGTTTACGCTTGCAGCGGATTCATTAGCTTCTTTATTTTCAACCGTAAAGTCTAAACGATACGTATTTTTATCATTGTAATTTTCAACCACAAAACGCAAACGAGGTTTTGATTTTAATGTTCTATCTTCTGAATACGTTTGTATCAATTTATCATTTTCAAAAAGAGAAATTGCTCTTATTACGCCACTAGTTGCTCCGTCTGCCGTTGGATTAAAAGTTAAGTACCAAATTCCTTTTTTATCGATATGTTCTGAAATATTCTCTGAAATAGTTAAGGTTTCTACTTTTGAAGTATTCCAAGTTGCAACTGGCAGTTTCTCTACTTTCACAGCTGGACTTGCAGTATCTTCATTAAAAAAAGTACGGAATTGGTATTGCTCGTAATCTTTTGTTTGAATCGGATTTGTATATAAAGGTGATTGTCTCGTCGGTTCGTTTCCTTGTGCATCATAGCGTACAACAGCACCTTCATAAGGTGGCGTTACAGTAATACTACCGCTTTTATAAATTGCTGTAGGTGGAAAATCTCTAAAGGCAATTCCCATATTAGCCAAACGTTGCAAATGGCTATTTGTTAATCTTGCATAAAAGTCATCCCAGTTTTTACCTTCTTTTTGTGTCCATCCAATTTCGGCCAAGGCACTTATCCTTGGATAACTTTGGTATTCTACAAATCGTGTCGGACGGTCTAAATATTCACTCCACAAAGCTCCTTGAACTCCTTTTATCAATTTTTGTTCCTCTGCTGTTAGATCACTTTCTGGAATAGGTTCAAACGAATAGGCTCTTTTTGTGTCGGTAATAGCAGCCCAACGATGGCCACGTTCATTCTCAGATTGTGCCATATCAAAATAAGTATATTGCCCCGGAATCATAATTGTTGGGTGTCCTTTCTTAACAGATTCTATTCCGGAGCTTATACCTTGCCATGCAAAAATTTCTGTTTTAGGACTCAGCTCTCCACCTTTCATAATTTCGTTCCAACCTGCTGATTTCTTATTGTATTTCTCAACAATTTTCTCAACACGTTTAAAGAAATAATTCTGAAGCTGAAAAGTATCTGTATATCCTTCTTTTACCATCACCGCTTTACATTTTGGACATTGCTCCCAATTGGCACGGTTCACCTCATCGCCTGCAATATGAATGTAGTCAAAAGGAAACATTTCTGTAAATTCTTTGATTATACCATCTAAAATTTCAAAATTTTCTTCACGTCCTACGCACCATACGTTCTTCACTTCCCCTTGAACACTTTTGGTTTCCTGTGTTGTTACACAGCCAATTTCTGGATACGATGCTGTTACGGCACGAGAATGTCCCGGAATTTCGATTTCGGGCATGATCGAAATTCCTCTCTCGAGAGCATAAGCGACAACTTCTTTGATATCTTCTTGGGTATAATATCCTCCGTAACGCTTATTGCCTGAACCATACGAAGGCAATAAAACTTCACCAGGTCCTCTAAATCCACCTTTTAAAGTTAAATCTGGCATCGATTTAATCTCGACTCTCCAACCGTTATCATCGGTAAGGTGCCAATGAAAAACATTCATTTTGTGCGCCGCTAACCAATCAATATATTTTTTAACGGTTTCTTTATCAAAAAACTGTCTTGAAACATCAAGCATCATTCCGCGCCATTCAAAACGAGGATAATCTTCTATTTTTACAAAAGGAATTGTTCCTTTTTTTACTTCTTTTGCAGAACAAATTTGAAGTAAAGTCTGAAAACCATTCAGGACTCCGTTTCGAGATTTCCCTTTAACCAGAACTCCTTTTTTAGTTACGCTTAATTCATAACCATCATTAGGAAGGCTCATTTTTTCATCTACCAAAAATGATATTGCATTTTTCTCCTGCTTGTTTCCAACAGAAACTTTCGAATTAATACCTGAATTTTTTAAAAAACCACTTGCAATATAATCTGCACTATTTTGTATTTTTTTATCAATGATAATCTTTACAGACGAGGGAATTACAAACACTTTTCCTTGCTGTTCTATCTGTACAGGCTTTGGAATTAAATCCAATTTTTGAGCTTGTACTACATTCAAAGAACTCAATAAAACTGCAATTAGTAAAATACTTATTTTCATTTTTTTCATTTTATTTAAATTGTATTGGGGCGCTTTCCGTTTGCGTTGGACTCAAAGCCGTAACAGCATAAGTGTAATTTTTTAAACTAGCATTGGGCACTTCTAATTTTGTAGCTGTGGTTACATAATAGATATTCTCCGCATTGGAAAAATCAGTTAACTTTCCTTTAGTAAATCTATAAATCACATATTTTTGATTGTTGGCTCCCGGCTTCCAATCAAGAAGTGTTTTACCAGCTTTTTGAGCAATCGAAGCACTTATGGGTGGTTGTGGTTTTATTCTTGTAATTCTATTGGCTTCGGGTGTCAATGCGATGTGTTTATAGTGCTTCTGGATAATCGGTTTTCTAAGTGTGTCTCCCATTCTCTTAAAAACATTTGCAGTAAAATGCATCGAGCCATCAATTAAAGGAACAGCTCTTGTCAGTTCTATTTGCTTCACAATTTGATCTGGGCTTCTCCACTCTACCTCTTTAGCAGTTTTGGAAATCTTATATTCACCGTGACCGATATAAACATTAGCTCCATATTTGTGAGCTGCCCACCACTTTGTCAAAACTTCAAAATCGGCTCTATCAAAACCAATATGCCAGTACAATTGAGGTGTTACGTAGTCAATCCAATTTTCTTTCTGCCATTTCAAAATATTGGCATACAAATCATCATAATTTGTAACGCCCGCCACCGTGTTTGAACCATCTGAATCTTTCGATTTATTTCGCCATACTCCAAAAGGGGAAATTCCAAATTCGACTTCTGGTTTATTGGCTGTAATAGTGTCTCTTATTTGTTTAATTATCAAATCGACATTATTTCTTCTCCAATCGTCTTTGTCTTTAAACTGACGCGGTTCTTTTTCGAATGCTATTTGGTCAGGAAATTCTTGCCCTGCAATTTTATACGGATAAAAATAATCATCCATGTGTATGGCCTGAATGTCATAATTTCGAACAATTTCGCCCACTACCGAGGAAACAAAATCCCTAGTTTCTTTATAACCCGGATTAAAATATCTGGTTTTTCCATAAGTAAGAAACAAGTCTGGTTTCTTAAAATACAAATGTGTTTTTGCAAGTACCTCTTTGGTTGTGTCTTTTTGAACGCGATAAGGATTCAACCAAACGTGTACACTCATTCCTCTTTTCCCTGCTTCATCAATCATTAACTGCAATGGATCAAAACCGGGAGCAATTCCCTGATTTCCAGTTATCCAATGTGATGCTGGCTCTTTGGTTGATTTGTAATAAGCATCAGCCGTAGGACGAATTTGAAAAACTACGGTATTCAGATTATACGACCGTAAATTATCTAAAATCGTTATCATTTCGGCTCTCATTTCTGTATCAGAAAGACCCGGTTTTGATGGCCAATCAATATTATCTACGGTAGATATCCAAGCCGCTCGCATTTCTCTTTTTGGCGATTCTTGGCTAAAAAGATTGGTTTGAAACAATAGCACTAGAATCAAAAGTTTTATACTCTTCATAATTACTGTTTTTGGTTAATTAATATGCTTTAAAATCACTCTAACAAATAAATTCCGCCTTCTATAAGAGATGTCCAAACTCTTCCTTTATTATCGACTGAAAATCCATTTACACTGGAACTTCCTAAATTGATTTGTTTTATAATCTGAAATTTCTCAGCATCAACAATTACAACCTCCCCTTTTCGGCTGCCTATGTAGATCTTGTTATTATTCTCCAGTATTGGCGCAGGATTATGCTCGTAACCCAGTTTTAAATCTAAAACTTTGCTTTGGCTAACTAGATTTTCTTCGGTTAATTCCAAATCATCAGTAAGCGGTAATCTCAAAAGTTCGCCGTTCATTGTTTTCGCGTAAAACCATTTTCCATCTTGGCTTTTCCCCATCGATTCCCTAACTTTCCATTTAGAAGTTCTCAAAAGAGTTTGTCCTGTTTCTATGTCTAAAATTGTCAAAAAGCGTTCGGGAGTAACAAAATAAAGTCTACTTTTTGACGACACTACATTTACATTTCCTGCTGAATACAAAACTTGTTTATCATTTCCGTTATTCCATTTCCAGATAAGTGCTCCCGTATTTTTATTCAAGCCATACATATTAGTATCCCATGCTCCAAAAATGATTTTATCACCTTGTATTAAAGGCGTTCCTTGCGAATAAGACAATGGCAATTTATTTTGCCAAATTATTTGTCCACTAACTGCATCGATGCTAATAAAGGCTGTTGAACTCGCTGTATACAATTTATTATTTTCTACAATTGGCGAACCTACCAAAACTCCACCAACAGGAATACTCCATTTTTGCTGGCCCAATTGTTTATCAAATCCCAAAATATTCCCTTCTATTGTTCCAATAACGAGTCTGTTTTTTATAATCTTTGGTTCGAAATAAATGGAATTTCCTGTTTCTATTTTCCAATTCACAGTCTTATTTTTCAAACTAACCGATTGAATTTCTCCAATAGAATTGGCAAAATAAATACTCTTTTTATCAAAACTAGGAATACTATAAAGTGACGCAATGTCTTTTATAAAAGGCAAAAAATCTGTTTTTGAATCTTTTTCAATTTCTATTTTTGAAGGTTTTGTTGGAACTGAAAATTTAAAAACGCCCGATTTATCTAACTCTTTCTGATAAACACTAATACTATCTTTGCTAATAATTACTTCGTTATAACTCTTAGTTTTCCCATCTCGTGACGTAATCGATGCTCCCATTATACCACTCAAACCAGAGAAATTATATTTTTTCAACGTATGTCCGTGACCACAGAAACTAGCAACTGTAGGGTATTTTTCTAAAACAGAAAGTACTTCTTTATAATTGCTAACACTGTTATCTAATGGATAATGTGCAAAATTCAATACTTTTTTATTACTGTTTTTAAGACTGTCTTTTAATGTTTTATCGAGCCAAAGAACATCTTCATGCTTCACAAATCCGTCTCCCATTTTCATGTAAGGTCCACAGGGAAAACCTATAAAAAGATACTCGCCTTTTGAAAATACAAACCGGTCAGCTCCCCATATTTTTTTATACGTCAAACCCGCACTTTCACTCCAATTGGTTTCGTGATTTCCAGAAATTACATAATAGGGAATTTTTAAATTAGAGAGAATAGAATGAACCTGTTTCAGTTCATCATCGGCACCACGATTGGTTAAATCGCCTGTTACCACCACAAATTCGTAATCCGAATTATTAATTTCTTTTACAATATTTTGCAATAAAAAGTCATTATCATTTCCAACAGAAACATGCAAATCGGTAAGCTGCACAAATTTAATATTTCCTATTTCTCCTGTTTTCTGAGAAAAACAAGACGCAATTATAAAAAGGAATAGAATTTTGGAATATAGATATTTCATAAGCTGACGTTTATTTTATTTTTACTTTATCATTAAAAAAATTATAGAAAAACAGCAATTGAAATTTTAAGGAGTTTTCCCAATAGTCGATGTTGTGTTTACCAGGACGTTCTATATAATCGTGGTTTATTTTTAAAGTCAACATCTTCTCGTGAAGCTGTCTGTTTACATCAATAAAAAAATCATCAACACCGCAATCAATAATAAGATTTAGCTTATTGCCTTCTACTAATTTTAGCATATTGACAACCGTGTTTTTGTCCCAATTTTCAGGAAAATCCGTTATTGAACCTAGACGCTTTTTTATATCCCACTTTTCAGGAAATGGACGAAAATCAACTCCTCCGCTCATACTTCCTGCCGCACCAAATACTTCCTGATGCTTGAACGACAAATACAAGGCTCCGTGACCACCCATACTTAGACCTGATATAGCTCTACCTTCGCGACTTGCTATCGTTTTGTATTTCTTGTCTATAAAAGGAATTAATTCATCGATTATATAAGTTTCATATTTAAAAGTAGGATCTATCGGACTATCAAAATACCAACTTGAATAATTCCCGTCAACACCAATTACTATAAAACCATATTTATCGGCCTGCTCACCAACCTCTTTAAAACTTTTTAACCAAGTCGCATAATTTCCACTATACCCATGAAGCAGATAAACAACCGGGAATTTTTTATTCTTTTTTTTATACCCTTCTGGAGTTATTACACAGGTTTTTATATTTTTATTCATCGAAGTACTAAAAACTTCTAAAGTATCAACTTTAGCCGCTTTGGCAGAAAAAAATACGAATACTAAGAGTATTATATAAATTGTTTTTTTCATAAAATCATGGTGTTTTTTTCTTTAAAAAAAAGCAATAATTTTCCTTTAAAATGTATGAGAAAAAAATTCCTGATACATTTTGTGAAAAATATAAAATAAAATTCGAGAAATTTATCTCAAACAATCTCTCAAAATTGTCACCGGATGCATTGCTTTTCTATTGGTACCGTCAAAAATCTGGTGACGGCAACTCGTTCCAGCAGCAGCAATTGCTGTTGTGGACTCTGTTGAACGAATTTTTGGAAACAAAGTGTCTTCACCCATTTGCATACTAATATCATAATGCTCCTTTTCATAACCAAATGAACCCGCCATACCACAACAACCCGAATTATAAATAGTAACCGAACTGTTTTTAGGCAAATTCAGCATAGCAAAAGAAGCTTCAATTGTACTCAAGGACTTTTGATGACAGTGTCCGTGAATTTTAATTGTTTTCTCTACATCCGAAAATTGCTCTGAATGAATTTTTCCAGACGTTATTTCTCTTTTGAAAAATTCTTCAATAGTGAATACATTTTTGGATAATTTTTCGGCATTTTCTTTGTCTTTTGCCAGTCGAAGATATTCGTCTCTAAAAGTCAGAATCGCGGATGGTTCAATACCAATCAGCGGTGTATTTTCTGAAATTAAATCCTTAAAAATAGCTACATTTTTATTGGCTATAACTTGCGCTTCTTCTAAAAAACCTTTGGATATAAAAGGCCTTCCACTTTCTTCATGATCTACAACAATTACTTCGTAACCTATTTTGGTTAACAACTCATAGGCATCAATTCCAACAGAAACATCATAATAATTGGTGAATTCATCACAAAAAAGATAGACTTTTCCGTTCTCAGAAGAATTGCTTTCTGCTGAATTTTTATTCTTTTCGTACCATTTTCTAAAAGTCGTTGGTGCCAAAAGTGGAACTTGTCTCTTGGATGCAATTCCCATGCTTTTTTTGACCAAATATAAATTGGCTACAAAATTAGTTATTGATGGTGCAATGCTTCCTAACTTGTTCAATTTAGAATTAAAAGCAAATATTTTGCTACGGATTGAAAACCCGTTTGCTTTTTGGTATTGGTACAAGAACTCCGATTTTAAAGTCGCTACGTCCACATTACTTGGACATTCGCTGGCGCAGGCTTTACAACTCACACACAATTCAAACACCTTATATAATTCTTCGTGATCAAACTTATTGTCTTTTTCAGAATATGTTAAGTATTCTCTCAGCGCATTCGCTCTGGCACGAGTGGTATCTTTTTCATTTCGGGTAGCACGATAACTCGGACACAAAGTACCTCCTGCCGAAGGTAATTTTCTACAATCACCTGAACCATTGCATTTCTCCGCAGCGCGCAAAATCCCCATACTATCAGAGAAATCCTGAATTGTTTTGATATCCGGTTCTATCCTACCCGCCTCTACTCGAAGATTTTCATCCATTTTGGAAGCATTTACAATTTTTCCAATGTTCAAAATTGCATTAGGATCAAAAGCATTTTTTATTCGTTTGAGTAATTCATAATTCTTCTCTCCAATCATAAAAGGCAAAAACTCGCCACGAACAATTCCGTCACCGTGTTCTCCACTCAGCGAACCTCTGTATTTTTTTACCAAAACTGCTACTTCGGTAGCAATATTTCTAAACTGGTGTAATCCTTCTTTTGTTTTTAAATTCAGAACGGGACGCAAATGCAATTCACCAGCTCCAGCATGCGCATAATAAATAGCGCTCTGTCCGTGGCGTTCCATCATGGCCGAGAATTCGGCAATATAATTAGGCAAATCACTCAACTCAACGGCTGTATCTTCTATGGAATCGGCTGCTTTATCATCGCCAACAATACTTCCTAGAAGCCCAAGACCGGCTTTTCGCAACTCATTTATTTTATCAATATCAGCACCATAAATTTTAGGCAGCGCATAACCAAAATTATTTTTTTCGAGATCCGCAATCAAATCATTCGCTTGTATTTCGGCATCCTCCATGCTATAATGTGAGGCTACTTCGAGCATAATAACAGCCTTGGGATCACCTTGAATGAAAAAACGGTTTTTGGCTTGTTCCCTATTTGTTTTAGTGCAATTCAAAATAGTGTCGTCCATCATTTCACAGGTATATAAATGATGTTTCATCGCGGTAACCACCGCTTCTAAACTTTCTTGAATGGTGTGAAAATGCGCTACCACCATCACATTATTGGTTGGCGGCAAATTATCTACTTTCAAGGTAATTTCAGTTGTGAATGCTAAAGTCCCTTCACTTCCACAAAGTAATTCCGCTATATTTATCGTTTTTTCTGTACCCGAAAAAAGCTCCGACTTCAATAATAAATCAATAGCATATCCGGTATTTCTTCTGTGAATTTCAGGTTTTGGAAACTCTTTTACAATTTCTTCTTGGTTTTCGGTATTTGAAAGTTCCTCGTAAATTGTTTTATAGATTTTACTCTCAAGTGTATTCCCTTTTGTCTTTTCCATGAATTCCTCTGAACTCATTTCATTAAATACAGCAATGCTTCCGTCACTCAAAACGGCCTTTATCTCAACTACTTTATCTCTCGTTACTCCATAGCGAATCGATGTCGTTCCCGAAGAATTATTCCCTACCATTCCGCCAATCATGCACCGATTTGAGGTAGATGTATTGGGACCGAAAAATAATCCGTGAGGTTTTAAGAATAAATTCAATTCGTCCCGAATCACACCAGGCTGAACCGTTACAGTTTTATTTATGTGATCAAAAGCTACAATCTTTGTAAAATGTTTAGAAACATCGACAATTATTCCATTGCCCACAGTTTGTCCGGCTAAGGAAGTTCCGGCAGTCCTGGGTGTAATTGAAATTTTATTTTCTGCCGCAAAGCGGATAATTTTGACAATATCTTCTTCTGATTTTGGAATCGCCACAGCCTCTGGCATAATTCGATAAGCAGAAGCATCGGTCGCGTAAACTATTTTATGAAGGTCATCATGTAAAATTGTTCCTTCTAATGATTGGGATAATTGCTGTAATTGAAGAGAGTCCGACATTTAATTAGTTATATTGCTGTTGTTGGGTTAAATATAAGATATAGTACTTTTTATTAAATGTTTTTAGTAAAATCCTACAGTTTCTATCAACTGATGATTTTTACAAAAAAATGTAAAGTTAAATTAGTCCCCTAAATATAATAGGTAATCTATTATATTTATTTTTTAATAATCAAAACGTTTAAATGCTTCAATAGCTTCATATTCCGCAAGACCTAAATCATCATATAGTTTTGCTGTGTTTTTGTTTCGGTCTTCTGCTCGTACCCAAAATTCTCTGGAATCGTTTCCTTGAAACATAACTCTATCTTTTTGAGATTGATGATACAAAATAGCATGTCTTTTAATCATTACTTCATCTGGACTCAATGGTACAGCCATATCTATCTCATGAATATCCCATTCATGCCAAGCCCCTCTGTACAACCACAACCAACAATCATCCATATAAGGTTCCGGTTTTAATTGTTTCATTGCGGCAAAAATAGCATTCAAACATACTTCATGCGTTCCGTGTGGATCTGCCAAATCCCCTGCGGCAAAAACCTGATGCGGTTTTATTTTAGCAATAATAGCAGCTACGATAGCGATGTCTTCTTTTGCTAATGGGTTTTTCTTTATTTGCCCCGTTTCATAAAATGGAAGATCCAGGAAATGAGTATTTTCATCTTTCAAGCCAATATATCTGGTAGCAGCATACGATTCTCGTCTTCTGATAAGCCCTTTCAATTTTCGAACTTCTAAAGAATCAACTTGATTCTCGGTTTTACTATTTAGAAAGTTAATAACCGATGAGAAATCAACTCCGCCATTTTCTTTTCCAATAAAATCATTGCAAACTTCAGCAAACTTTAATGCTTCATCGTCAGTTACAGCTATATTTCCAGAAGTTTGATACACAACATGCACATCATGACCTTGTTTTATTAATTTAGAAAATGTTCCTCCCATAGAAATTACATCGTCATCCGGATGTGGACTAAAAAGAATAATTCTTTTTTGGGCAGGATTAGCTCTTTCCGGTCTGTGTGAGTCATCAGTATTAGGTTTGCCTCCCGGCCAACCAGTAATAGTATGTTGTAAAACATTGAACATATTAATATTCAAATCATAAGCAGAACCTTCTTGTGCCAAAAGATCCGACATACCATTATTATTATAATCTCTATCAGTAAGTTTTAGTATAGATTGTTTGGTTTCTTTACAAAGCCAAATAATAGCTTTACTTTTTAATTCTTGCGTCCAAATACATTCACCAACCAACCAAGGCGTTTCAAATCGTGTCAATTCAGAAGCAGCAAATTGGTCTAAAACGAAACTAGCATTAGAATGATTCTGCAAAAAAGTGGCTGGAACATCCGAAGTTATTTCGCCTTGAATTGTTCTCTTAATAACAGCTGCTTTATTTTGTCCCCAAGCCATCAATACAATTCTTTTAGATCTTAGAATCGTTGAAACTCCCATGGTAATAGCTCTTTTGGGAACATTATCAATTCCGTTAAAATCCGAAGAAGCATCGACTCTAGTAATATGGTCTAATGTTATAATTCTGGTTCCTGAATTAATATGAGAACCCGGCTCATTGAAACCTACGTGTCCGGTACGACCAATTCCCAATAATTGAAAATCAATTCCACCGACATCTTTAATTTTCATTTCATAATCAACGCAATACTGATTCAGCTCTTCTAATACAACGGTTCCATCCGGAATATTTATATTTTCTGGCTTAATATCGATATGATTAAACAGATGCTGATGCATAAAATAATGATAGCTCTGGCGGTTTTCTTTAGTCATCGGATAATATTCATCCAGATTAAAAGTGATAACATTGTGAAAACTGAGTCCATCCTCTTTATGCATTCGAACCAATTCTTCATATACCTTTATAGGCGAAGAACCTGTAGCAAGCCCTAAAACGCAAGATTTATTCTCGGCTTGTTTTGAACGTATTAATTCTGCTATTTCCTGAGCAACAATTTTTGAAGCTTCTGCAGAACTTTTAAAAATCACATTATGATTTTTTTCAAATCGAGTTTCTTCAAATTTCCCAGGTATGTCGTAAGCCAAAGAAGTATTCGTTTTCATTATATATATCTTAGTTAAAAAAATAGTTTAACAAATATATACAAAAAACAAAGCAAACATTTTATTTTGCATTATTTAATCAAATAAAAACTAAATAACGCAACATAATGCAACTAATTTCATAGAATTATAAGTTACAATATAAAAACGCCCGCTTTTCTATATTCTTCCAACCTTAAATCTTCCGGATCTAAATCCGTAACAATGGTGTCTAACTGGTTCAATTCGCAAACAACATGCGGCATTTTAGTATCCAATTTATTACAAGCAAACATAGAAACTACTTTATCAGAGGACTCTATCATGGCCTTTTTGACGATAGATACCTCATAACCAATTTCAGTCAAACCTTGTTTAACATTAATGCTACTGGCGCCTATAAAACAAATATCAGCTTTAATCTTTGACAAAACCTGAATCACATCCATTCCTATAGTAACCATTGCATTTTTTTGCATTTTCCCTCCTATAAATATTAAATCAATATTTGGATGCTGAGATAGCTGCATCGCTATTCTCAAGCTATAAGTATAAATAGTAGCCTTCAAACTGGAAGGAATCAACTTTGCAAAAACTAAATTTGTACTACCTCCACTCATTATAATAACCTGTCCATCATGTAATAACGACAAAGCTTTTGTGACTATTTGTTTCTTTTCCTCTTCAGATGTTATCACAATATCAAAAACATCAACAGGTTTATCTACAATTTGAATAGCTCCACCATAAACTTTTTCAAGAAGCCTTTTACTGTCCAATTCGTTTAAATCTCTCCTTATAGTATCTTCTGACAATTCTAAAGCCAAAGCCAAATCTGCCGTAATAACCTTCTGTTCTTCAGTAAGTTTAGTCATTATATAATTATGTCTTTCGGCTTTTAGCATTTTTTAAAAATTAAAAATTTGTGACAAATATATCAAATATTTTAATTCAAAAAACAGAGACACTAACCCAACTACAATTGTTAAATGTATTTTAATCAACAATTAACTAAGAAAAGTGGAATTTAAAAATATTGCGTTTTTTTGCGTTTTTTAATTTGTTTTTTCAAAAAAAATACAAAATATTGCATTTATATGCAATAAATAAATATATTTGCCTAATAACCATAAAAAAAACCAAATAATTATGAAGAAATTATTCCTTATTTCATTCTTGTTTTTGTTGGTACAATCAACATTTGCTCAAACAAGAACAATTACTGGAACTGTTAAAAACAAAGCCGACGGGATTCCTATACCCGGAGTTAGTGTAGTTGTTAAGGGAACAACTAAAAGTAGTACAACTGATTTTGATGGGAAATACAATATAGCTATATCGTCAGAACAAACGCTTAGCTTCAGTTATATGGGGTTTGAAACCAAAGAAATAAAAATTACAGGACAGCAAACAGTCAATGTTGAACTTTCAGAGAGCACTTTAAAACTAGACGAAGTGGTTGTAGTAGGATTTGCTTCTCAGAAAAAAGCGAATCTAACAGGTGCGGTTGCATCAATTGACGTCAGTAAAACACTTGGAAGCAGACCTTTAACAGACATAAGTAAAGCATTACAAGGCACAACTCCCGGTGTGAATGTCAGCTTTAATTCAGGAAATATTAATCGTTCAGCAAATTTGAATATACGTGGATCAGGAACTGTTAATGGTTCGGATTCTCCGTTAGTATTAGTTGATGGGGTTCCAACAGATTTAGCGCTTATCAACCCAAATGATGTAGCAACAATGTCGGTACTTAAAGATGCAGCTTCTGCTTCTATTTATGGAGCTCGAGCAGCTTTTGGTGTAATACTCATTACCACTAAAGGAGGAAAAACAGGAGAAGGAAAAGTTAGATTTTCATATACTGGAAATGCAGCTTTCTATAATCCAATCTCAACATTAGAATTCTTAGACCCTACAGATGAAATTCCCGGCTTAATTGCAGCAGGAACACGTACAGATGGAGCTGTACCAGAATTTTTTGGTGCAAATTATAACACTATGTTGACAGGAATTCAAAACTGGAAGCAAAAATATGCTAATAATCGTACTAGTAATGAGATGGTTTATGGTGAAGATTGGGAAATTAAAAACGGAACACCTTATTTTTATAGAGTTTGGGACACAAATAAAGAGTTGTATGCAAATGATGCATTACAAACCTACCATAATTTCTCTGCACAAGGAAATCTAGGAAACAACAGTTCTTTCTTTGCTTCATTAGGCCTTACAGAACAAGACGGTATGTTAAGAGTTAATCAAGAATCAAAACAAAGAACAAATATAAATTTAGGATTTACAACAAAACTAGCTGATTGGCTTACTGGTGATTTCAAAGTAATGACAATCCTTAGCAATTACAAACAACCCTTTAACTATTATGGTGGATCTGGTACTGATGACACAAGTTATGGAGGCTATTTTGGTTATGCCCTACGTTGGGGTCAGTATACACCTAATTTTGGAACCTATAGAGGATATAATTTCCGTAGCGCTGGAGGTTACTTATCTAATGCTTCTATGAATGAAAACAACCAATATAATAGCAGATTAAGTGCTAAATTTACAGCTGATATCACAAAAGATCTTAATTTAATAACTGAAGTAAGCAGTGTAACCGATTATTATTCAAGAAAGCAAAACGGTGGTAAATTCCTAGCTTGGGATAGCTGGTCCGCTATGCCTTATGATGCTACAACTATTCAAACGGCTGTACCTACTACGCTTGAAGCAGGAAATGATTATGTAGCCCAATCAAAGGCTGAATCAAAAACAAACGTTATTAATGTCTATGCAAACTATAAAAAACAATTTGAAAACCATAATTTCAAAGTTTTGGGAGGTTTCAACTCTGAGTGGCAAGATTTTTCACGCACCTATGCAAGAAGAAATACTCTTTTAGATAAATCAAAACCAGAATTTAACCTTGCTGTAGGTGAGCAATTTGTTTCAGGATCCGCAAATTCTTCATTGAATCCTGCAGTCACAGCTTATTCGATTGCAGGTTTCTTTGCTCGAGTAAATTATGATTACAACGGAATTTATTTATTAGAACTAAATGCTCGTTATGATGGTTCTTCAAAATTTCCAACACAACAACAATGGGGATTTTTCCCATCTGCATCTGTGGGATACAAGATTGCTAATGAAAAATTTATGGAAAACACACGTGATTGGTTAAATGACCTTAAATTACGTGCTTCTATTGGAGCAATTGGAAATCAAAACGTAGGAAATAATGCATTCTTGTCTGTATTAAATTCCTCGAATCCTTGGTGGATAAATAGTGGAGCTACGTTGCCTCCTTCTACAGGTTTACCAACTAATGTTGATCCAAGATTAACTTGGGAAAAAGTTTATACAAACGATATTGGTTTGGATATAAGAATCTTTAACATGTTTGGAGCCTCATTAGACTTGTACCAACGTGATACTAAAGGAATGTTAGCCCCTGGTATAACACTTCCTGGTTCATTTGGCCAAGGAGCTGCACAAACAAACTCAGGAAATATGAGAACAAGAGGATGGGAGTTATCTTTGAATTTTAATAAAGAAATAAACGAAAACGCTTCTGTATTTGTAGATCTTGCTTTATCTGATTACAAATCAGTTATAACTAAATGGAATAACAGTTCAAAATTATTGACAAGTTATTATGATGGCTACGAAATTGGTCAAATATGGGGATTAACAAGTGATAGACTTCTTCAGGCAGATGATGTAATAACAAATAACGGCAAAACTGTAAATGGAATTGACTATACAAAAGCAATGGGTGGTAATTTCAAATTTGGGGCAGGAGACGTACATTATGTAGACACAAATGGAGATGGCGCTATATCCCGTGGAGCAGGAACTGCTGACGACCATGGAGATTTATCTAAAATTGGTAATTCAACTCCTCGTTATAAATACGGTATAACATTAGGTGGAAAGTTTCATGGATTTGATATTTCTACTTTCTTCCAAGGAGTTGCTAAACGTGATTATTGGGCTGCTTCTGATGCGGTTTTACCTTTCTATCGTGCGCCTCAACAAATGTATGCAGATCAATTAGACTATTGGACACCTGATAATACAGATGCTTACTGGCCTAATCCATATTATGGTGATGAAGCAGGTGGTTTTGGTGGAAGTACTACCGGTAGAAATAACTTCATTACTCAAACGAGATATTTGCTTGATATGTCTTATCTGCGCATGAAAAACTTTACCCTTGGATATTCTTTACCTAAAGAAATTATAAAAAAAGCAGGATTAGAAAAAGTAAGACTATATACTTCGGGTGAAAATTTATTGACATGGGCTGATAAACGTCTTCCTGTAGATCCTGAAATTAATGAAACTGAAATTTTTTGGGGAAGGGCTTATCCTTATACTAAATCTTGGTCATTTGGACTTGAGTTATCTTTCTAATACTAACTATTCAAATTTTTTTAAAATGAAAAAATCAACTATAAAATCTAAATTACTACTGATGTTTGTTACTGCTATCGTAGCAATGTCTTCAGTTGGTTGTGAAGACTACTTAACAGAAGATCCCGCAGATAAGTTTACAAATGATAACTTTTGGCAAACTGAGGACAATGTAAAAACATTTTCGTGGATTAATTACGATACGTTTTACGGATACGGAAATGGTACTACAATTGGACTTTCTTTTTTCTATTACCATGGGACCGATAATAGAATAGATGATAACTTGGCGGCATTCACATTTTTTCAAATGCCTGTAACTGCTACTACTACTAATGTTTATTCTTGGAATGAATACTACACACTTATTCGTCGTTGCAACTTGATGCTTGAAAAAGTGCCAAATGTTGCTATGTCTGAAGCAAAAAAGAATCATTACATCGGTATAGCCAAATTTTTCAGAGCCTATACCTATTATCGTTTAGTCCAAAAATTTGGAAACGTACCATATACTGATAAATATTTGGCTCAAAGCGATCCCTTAGTTTATGCACCTGCAAAGCCAAGGGCAGAAATTATAGACAAAGTTATTGCTGATTTGGAAGAAGCAACTAACCTACTACTTCCAATTGATGATAAAAATGTTACAGTTAATAAATACACTGCTTTTGCAGCTTTGAGTAATGTTTGTCTTTACGAAGGGACCTATAGAAAATATCATTTAGGTCAAGACGGAAATGCATATCTCAACAAGGCTAAAATAGCGTCACTAGCAATAATGGATAATTCAGCTTATAAACTGAATGCGGATTGGAAATCCCTTTATAATTCTGTTGAATTAGCTGGTAATACAGAGGTGATACTTGCAAAACGTTATCTAACAAACGTATTAATGCATTCCCTTCAAAACTATACCAATACATCTACTACCCAGTACGGTTTAACAAAATGGGCTGCCGATAGCTATGTAACTACAAACGGATTGCCTATACAACAAGCGGGAAACACACAATACATTGGTGATGACAATCTTACAAAAACACTTACAAATAGAGACCCGCGTTTTGCAAAAACCGTAAATCCTAGTAATTATGGATATAAGGGAAAACCTTTTGGAACTACTGCGTTGACATCAATGTCTGGATATGTTTTTGAATTATACAACAATCCAACCACAAGTGGTCCAGATGTTACAACAGGGGGACGTAATTATACTGATAGTCCATTGTTTACTCTTAGTGAGGTTTATTTGAACTATGCCGAGGCTTGTGCTGAACTTGGTACCGCAACAAATGCCGACCTTGATATGTCTATCAATAAAGTGCGTAATCGAGCAGGAATAGCGCCTTTGACTACAGACGGAAATAATGCTTTTGCTGGAGGTGTACAGATTAATGACCCAATACGAACATCAACTTTAGAACAAATCTCTGGAGCTGTTTCCCCTTTAATTTGGGAAGTTCGTCGTGAACGTAGAACTGAATTTATTAGTTGGACAACTCTAAGACAAATGGATATTTACCGTTGGAAAAAAGGGGATTATTTGAATAATACAAAAAATCCAGATGTAAATCTTGGCGCAAGAGTGGGTACTCCAGTTGGAACACAAATTACAGTAGATGGTAACGGATATGTAAAAATATATCCTACAAGCACAAGAAACTTTGAAGCCAAACATTATTTATTGAATATCCCTACAAATGATATCGATTTATATAAAGCTCAAGGTGTAGAATTAAAACAAAACCCAGGTTGGTAATTTAGAATTCCTAGATTCTGATTACTGACAAAATAATAAACTAGCTCTGGACATATATAGCCCAGAGCTAGTATTTTAAAATTCTATTTTTCATTCAAAATAGAACTTGAAGAATAAAACCTCCTATATTAAAAATACTATCTGACACATTCAGATAAACTCTTCCAATGCAAACCAGAAAACGCTAAATAGCGGTCAAAACCTAATTTAGTTAATTTCTTGATCTAACTATTAAACTCTGATTTAAAATGATAAAATTCATACAAAAAAGTGCGATTCTTGCCTTTTCTATATTTTACATTCAGTCCTATTCTAATTCATTTGAAACGATTGTAAAAAATAACCATCTAGATAACAATAGCACTAAAATTAAAACCGGAGCCGATAATTACGAGAAATACCTACCCTTACTAAAAGATAAAAAGGTAGGAATCATTACCAATCAAACAGGAATTTTATCCGATAAGACACATTTGGTCGATTTTTTATTAGAGAAAAAAATAGCCATTCAAACCATTTTTGCTCCAGAACACGGATTTAGAGGAACTGCCGATGCAGGCGAACACATAGTTGACGGAAAAGATCCCAAAACCGGACTGCCAATTATTTCCCTTTATGGAGACAATAAAAAACCAAAACCAGCACAATTAGCAGGAATTGATGTCATGTTATTTGATTTACAAGATGTTGGCGCACGTTTCTATACCTATATTTCCTCTTTGCATTATGTCATGGAAGCTTGTGCAGAAAATGGCATTCCACTTATAATTCTTGACAGACCAAATCCGAATGGAAACATTATAGATGGCCCACTTTTAGAAAAAGAATTTACCAGTTTCGTAGGAATGCATCCTATTCCGTTACTTCATGGAATGACAATTGGAGAATATAGCAAAATGATTAATGGAGAAAAATGGCTTAAAAATGCGGCACAATGTACGCTAACCGTTATTCCTTGCGTTGACTATAACCGAAAAATGGAATATAGTTTACCCGTAAAACCATCTCCAAATTTACCCAACGATCAATCTATAAATCTATACGCAAGTTTGTGCTTTTTTGAAGGTACCAATGTAAGTATGGGACGCGGAACTGAAAAACAATTCCAAATTTATGGTTCTCCTTATTTAACAAAAACTAATTTTAGTTTTACTCCTAAACCAAATTTTGGTGCCAAAGATCCCCTCTATAACGGGAAAGAGTGTTTTGGTGAAGATTTAACAACTTACCCAAAACTAACAAGATTAGAACTAAAATGGCTAATTAAAGCCTATCAAAACACCAGTGATAAAACTAAATTCTTCAATCCTTTTTTTACAAAACTTGCCGGAACAAAGAAATTACAACAGCAAATTGAAAGTGGAATTTCGGAAAATAAAATAAGAAAAAGTTGGCAGAAAGATTTGACTTCCTTCAAAAAAATGAGAGTGAAATATCTAATCTATTAAATCAATGCTTACTCATTAGCTAAATGAGTCTACAAAAAACATCTCTAATAAGTTAAAAATTCAAAAAATAAAAATGGCAAAATTCAATCCCGATACAGAACAAGAGTCTCTTTATTCAAACTTAGATAAAATGAGTACTAATGAATTGCTGTCTAATATAAATAATGAAGACAAAAAAGTAGCGGATATAATTGAAAAACAAATTCCTAATATCGAAAAATTAGTAGATATTATTGTTTCTAAAATGAAACTTGGCGGAAGATTGTTTTATATCGGAGCAGGAACATCTGGGAGAATCGGTATTCTTGATGCCTCTGAATGTCCTCCTACTTTTGGCGTTCCAGACAATTGGATTATTGGTATCATAGCAGGCGGTGACTCAGCCATTAGAAAAGCAGTCGAAAATGCTGAAGACGACATTGATCAAGCTTGGAGAGATTTATCAGCCTACGATATTTCATCTTTAGATGTAGTAATAGGAATCGCAGCTTCAGGAAATACCCCTTATGTCATTGGTGGATTAAAAAAAGCCAGAGAAAACAATATTGTTACCGGAAGTATTTCTTGCAATAGTCAAAGTCTGATCTCAAAACAAGCTGATTATCCTATTGAATTGATTGTTGGTCCGGAATTCCTTACCGGAAGTACCAGAATGAAAGCAGGAACATCTCAGAAATTGGTTTTAAACATGATTTCAACATCTGTTATGATAAAACTAGGGCGCATTTACGGAAACAAAATGATAGACATGCAGTTATCCAATAAAAAACTAGTTCAAAGAGGTGTCGAAATGATTGTTGAGGAACTCAATATTGATGAAAAATTAGCTTCTGAATTATTAAAAAAACACAAAAGTGTCAGAGCTGTTTTACTGGCTGAAAATAAAAATCTAGAAATTTAATAACCAAACTATTTAAACTCTTTTCATAGATTTATAAAAAAATAGAAAAACACTAAAGATATAAAATGACACCAAGTGCAATCCTAATCCTTATTATCGTTTATTTCGGAACATTATTCTATATCTCGCATAGAGTCAGCCGAAAAGATGACGGAAACGAAGCTTTTTTTACAGCCAATAAGAATTCGAAATGGTATTTAGTTGCTTTTGGGATGATAGGAACCGCTCTTTCTGGGGTAACTTTTATATCTGTCCCAGGAGAAGTAGGTGCCGCAAGTGGCGAACAATTCAAATATTTCCAGTTTGTATTGGGTAATGCCATCGGTTTTATAATAATTACAAAATTATTATTACCGTTATATTACAGAATGAATTTAACCTCTATTTATGGCTATATAGAGCAGCGAATGGGGGTTTTCAGCTACAAAACGGCGGCAACTATTTTCTTGATCAGCAGAACAGTAAGCTCCGCATTCAGACTGTATTTAGTGGTTATTGTATTGCAGCGTTTCGTTTTTGATTATTACAACATTCCGTTTGCAATGACGGTATTAATCTCCTTACTTCTTATTTTTTCTTATACCTACAGAGGCGGACTCAAAACAATTATTATAACAGATACTTTACAGACATTTTTCTTGGTAACTTCGGTTTTCCTGACAATCTATTTTATTTGCGACAGTATGGATTTAAGTGCCATTGGCGCTTTTGAAGAAGTAAAAAACAGCAACTATTCAAAAATATTTTTCTTTGATGATTTTCTAGGAAGCAAATTCCATTTTGTAAAACAAATATTAGGAGGAATGTTTGTCACTATAGCAATGACAGGTCTGGATCAAGATTTAATGCAAAAAAATCTAAGCTGTAAAAACATTGGCGAAGCGCAAAAAAACATGTTTACCTTTACAGGTATTTTTGTTCTTATAAATATTTTTTTCTTGAGTGTTGGTGCTTTACTATACATTTATGCTAACAAAAACGGAATTGCAATTCCTACTGACTTAATTACAGGCAAACCAAGAACCGATTTACTTTTTCCTGAAATAGCATTGAATCATTTAGCTACGATTCCCGCAATTGTGTTTTTACTAGGGATTATTGCAGCAACTTTTGCCACTACAGATTCAGCATTAACGGCATTAACAACCTCTTTTTGCGTTGATTTCTTAGGCATGGATAAAGCTGAGAACAGCAATAAGAAAAACTCCGTACGTCTAAGACATTTAGTTCACATCAGTTTTTCGGCCTTAATCTTCTTCGTAATACTTATTTTTAATTCCATCAATGACAGTTCTGTAGTGGGAATGATTTTCAAAGTTGCTTCTTATACCTATGGCCCTTTATTAGGATTGTATGCCTTTGGTTTATTTCAAAAATCAAGAAACGTAAAAGACAAACTGGTTCCATTCATATGCTTGTTATCTCCTTTCTTTACTTATCTGATAAATGAAAATTCAACAATATTGTTTTCAGGATATGTGTTTGACAACGAATTAATAGTGCTAAACGGATTAATAACCTATCTAGGATTGTTCCTAACCAGTTCCCGTAGCAGTGAAAAAATAAGTTTTTAAGCCCCTTAAAAACAGAATAATTGATTAATTAATTGAAGTCCAACTGCTTGCAAAAATTGGAATTCAATTGCCCTAAAAAACAATTAAATGAAAAATTACTTTATAAAGATTAGCATTTACGCCGCATTTATATTTTTAATTACCAATTGTGCTATTTCCAAAAAAAGCAACACGATTACCGATTTAAAAAAAGCCTCCTTTACAGAAGATAAAGACATTTATGTTCCGCTAAATAAATCCGAAAGAAAAACTTTTCTAAAAGATTCTGATGCCGAAACCCGTTGGGTAGATAGTATATACAATAAAATGACGCCCCAAGAAAAAATAGGCCAACTGTATATGATTTCGGCTTATTCTAATAAAGATTCAGCTCATGTAAATAAAACCAAGGAACTAATTCAAAAGTATAATATCGGTAGCGTAATTTTTTTCCAAGGTGGTCCAGGTCGTCAGGCCAAATTAACAAATCTGTATCAGTCAAAAGCAAAAGTGCCTTTATTCGTAGCAATTGATGCCGAATGGGGTTTGAGCATGCGACTGGATTCGACTTATGTTTTTCCTTGGAATATGACTTTAGGAGCCATTCAAGATTTAGATTTAATAGAAAAAGTGGGCCGAAATATGGGCAAAGAAAGCAAACGAATGGGAATCCATTTCAATTTCTCTCCTGTTATTGACATCAATACCAATCCTAAAAATCCGATTATCGGAAACCGCTCTTTTGGCGAAAACAAACGCAATGTCAGCGATAAAGCGACCGCTTTGATGAAAGGTGTTCAAGGTCAAGGCGTTTTTAGCACTGGTAAACACTTTCCTGGCCACGGCGATACTTCTACTGATTCTCACCATACCTTGCCTTTGGTTGATTTTTCAAAAGAACGAATCGATATGGTCGAATTGTATCCTTACAAACGAATGTTTGATGAAGGTTTGGCATCTGTAATGGTTGGACATCTCAATATTCCAAGTTTAGAACCAAGAGAAAATTATCCTTCTTCGGCTTCTTACAATGTCGTAACCAACGTACTTCAAAAAGAGTTAGGCTTTGAAGGCTTGATTTTTACCGATGGTTTAGGCATGAAAGGCGCCAGTAATTTTAAAGGTCCTGGCGATCTTGAATTAGCCGTTTTACTTGCTGGAAATGACATCTTACTTTTCCCTGAAAATGTAGCTGTTGGGTTTGAAAAATTGGAAAAATTTTATAACGAAGGCATTCTCACTGAAGAACGTTTGGCCCATTCGGTTAAAAAAATACTGCGTTATAAATTCAAAGTAGGTTTAAACAAATACAAACCTATTGATACCACAAATTTGTCTGCTGCCCTTAATCCATCAGAAAATGACGCTTTACATTATCAATTGTACGAAAATGCTATTACGGTTTTAAAGAATGAAAAGGAAATACTTCCGATCAAAAATTTGAATCAAAAAATTGCTTACGTAAAATTGGGAGATGATGTAAACAGTGCTTTTGTAACTACGTTAAAAAAATACACGCAAGTAACCGAAGTATCCCATACCGATATTGACAGCCTAAACAACGAATTAAAAAAGTACGAAACTGTTATTATTGGTTTCCATAAATTAAACAAAATTTGGGAAAAACAGAATTTTACCGAAACGGAATTGCTTTGGTTGCAAAAAATTGCGCAGCAAAACAAAGTGATTCTGGACATTTTTACAAAACCGTATTCTTTATTGCCAATCACTAATTTTGATGACATTGAAGGATTGGTGGTTTCCTACCAAAACTCGGATATTAGTCAGGTCGTTTCGGCAGAATTATTATTTGGGGCTATTGAAGCCAAAGGAAAGTTACCGGTATCTATAAATAATTTTTTCAAAGCAAATGATGGTTTATCGACTGAGAAATTAAACCGTTTGGGTTTTACCGCACCGGAAAATGAAGGGATGAATCCGCAAATTTTATCCAAAATTGATGGGATAGCCCAAAAAGCAATTGATGGCAAAATGGCTCCAGGAATGCAAGTATTGGTAGCTCGAAAAGGAAATGTGATTTTCCAAAAATCCTATGGCAACCATACATATGATGCTACTACAAAAGTTTCAAATTCAGATTTGTATGATGTGGCTTCGATTTCAAAAATGATTTCGACGCTTCCAAACGTGATGCAATTGTACGATCAAAACAAAGTGAACCTTGATACCAAATTAAAAGATATGGTTCCGTTTTTTGCAAAAACAAATAAAGAAAATATCAACTTCAAGGATTTACTAACCCATTATGCGGGACTTCAGGCTTGGATTCCTTTTTACAAAGCAACCTTGGACAGTGAAAATAATCCTTCGGAAAAATACTATCGCAAAGTAGCAGATACCCAATTTTCAACAAAAGTGGCAGATAATCTATACCTTAGAAATGACTATCATGATTCTATTATGAAAATCATTGCCGATACTCCATTATCTCTTAAAAAAGAATACAAATACAGTGATTTCACCTTTATTATCCTGAAAGAATACCTAGAAAGAAAGACGAAACATAAATTAGAAGAGCTAAGTCAGCAAAAATTTTACAGCTCACTGGGAATGAATAATACGCTGTATAATCCGTTAGAAAAATTCGATAAAAATGTGATTGCTCCTACTGAAGTTGACAATTATTTCCGTCATCAAGTTATTCAGGGATATGTTCACGATATGGCCGCGGCCATGGAAGGCGGAGTTGCTGGTCATGCCGGAATTTTCTCGAATGCGATGGATGTTGCCAAAATGATGCAGTTATTTTTACAAAAAGGAACTTATGGCAATCAACGTTATTTTTCTGAAAAAACATTCGATGCCTTCAATACTTCCCATTATGCTTCTGAAGGAGTTCAAAGAGGATTAGGCTTTGACAAAAGAACAGGAAAAGACGGTTCTACCTGTAACTGCATTTCTGAATCCAGTTTTGGTCATACCGGATTTACAGGAAACATTGCTTGGGTGGATCCAGAAACAGAAATTGTATATGTGTTTCTATCCAACAGAACCTATCCAGAAGTTGGCGCCGAAGGAAATAAATTGGCCAAAGAAAGAATTAGAGAAGATATTCAGAAAATAATTCAGGAAGCCATTATAAAATAAAAACACTTCTATATATTTAGAAAAAATCTCAATATTGGATTAACTTTTTAAAATCAAATCATGAACGCAAATCTGGAATCGCTCTATAAAATTGCCCAAAAACCATCGCGAACTATTATTGGTTTAATGTCCGGTACTTCTTTGGATGGTTTGGATGTGGCTTTATGTGAGATTTCAGGTTCTGGCGAAAATACAGAAGTCAAATTAATCCAATTTGAGACTGTTGCTTACTCTGAAGATATTAAATCAGAAATCAGAACGGTATTTGCAAAACAAACTATTGATTTCCAGAAACTGGTATTATTGAATGAATGGATTGGAGTTCTTCACGCTACTATTATTTTGGACTGTCTGAAACGTTGGCTAATCTCAACAGATAAAATTGATTTGATAGCCTCACATGGACAAACCGTTTTTCATGCTCCGAAGATTCTGCACCAACAAGAAAAATTCCCGAATGCCACTTTACAAATTGGAGACGGTGATCATATTGCAGTAAAAACAGGAATTATTACTATCTCAGATTTTAGGCAAAAACACCTTGCAGCAGGTGGCGAAGGTGCTCCACTTGCGGTTTACGGCGATTATTTTCTATTTGGGAAAAAAGGCAAAAATCGTATTATGCTCAACATGGGCGGGATTGCTAATTTTACGTTCTTGCCCTCGAGTATGAGTCCCGAGGAAGTTTTTGTAACAGATACCGGAACGGCAAATACCTTGATCGATGTTTTTACCAAACTTTATTTCCCAGACAAATCATACGATAAAGATGCTGAAATTGCTAAAAAAGGCACAATAAATCCATCACTTTTGAATGCCTTAAAATCCAATGAATTCTTCCAAAAACCTTATCCTAAAACTACAGGCCCGGAACTTTTTAATATTGAATACGTCAAAAAAGTACAAACTGAAAGCAACACTGAGAACATTACTATTCAAGATTTATTGGCAACATTAACTCGATTTAGTGCCGAAACTATAGCTAGTGCAATACGCTCAACTATAGACAATACAACATATCCTATTGAAAGTTTTACCATTTATATGTCCGGTGGCGGAGCTCATAATCCTCTATTAGTACAATGGCTAAAAGAATTATTGCCCTGTAATTTTTCGAGAACCGATGACTTAGGGATTTCAGGCGATGCCAAAGAAGCAATATTATTTGCCATTTTAGCCAATGAGACAGTTTCTGGAGGAAATTCTGATTTTGGAATACGCAAAGGAATTCCATCGGTTTCCATGGGAAAAATTTCATTTCCCAGTTAAAAATAAAAACCAAATTTAAAGTTTAAAAAACTTTCACTCTTTCACTAATTAATAAACCAAGAAACCAACCAAAAACAATGATAAAAGAACGTTTAATTTCACTAGATGTATTCAGAGGATTTACTATTTTATTGATGACTATTGTCAATAATCCCGGAAGCTGGGCTTCCATTTATCCGCCTTTACAACACGCTGAATGGCATGGCTGTACTCCTACCGATTTAGTTTTTCCCTTTTTTATTTTCATAATGGGTACCGCAATTCCTTTTGCAATGCCAACTAAACAATTCGATTTTGCCGTTTTTAATAAAATTATCGTTCGTTCGTTACGAATTTTCTGTTTAGGATTATTCTTAAATTATTTTAGCCGAATAGAAATCTTGGGTTTAGAAGGAATTCCTTTATTGATCCTCAGATTGCTTATCACTTTTGCAGTGGCTTATGCCCTTTTAGGAAACTTCAGTTTAAAAATAAAAACCTACTTGGTTTTCGGAATTTTTGCAATTCTACTATTCTTGGCATACAGTCAAATTGAAGCTTATCAGAATGTAAGAATACCTGGGGTTTTACAACGAATAGGAATTGTATATTTCTTTACTTCTCTTTTATTTTTGAAAACAAACCTAAAAACACAACTTCTGGTTGCTGCTTCACTGTTATTAGGATATTGGCTTTTAATGGCTTTTGCACCAGTTCCAGGATATGGAGCGGCAAATTTTGAAAAAGGAACCAACTTAGCTGCTTGGCTAGACAATTCACTTCTAAACGGGCATTTATGGAGTTATTCTAAAACTTGGGATCCCGAAGGAATACTGAGCACTTTACCTGCCATAGCTACAGGAATTTTAGGAATGTTCATTGGACAAATACTCAACCTTCAAATTCCAAAAATTGAAATTGTAAAAAAAACAGCAATCACAGGAATTGTTCTGGTAATTATAGGTTTAGTATGGAACATCATATTCCCTATAAACAAATCACTTTGGACAAGCTCTTATGTATTATACACCGCTGGTATTGCAACATTATCTTTAGCAATATTGTACTATATAATAGATGTGGCAAACTATAAAAAATGGACTAAGTTATTTTTAATTTGGGGAGTAAATCCCATGATTGTGTTTTTATTTTCAGGAATAATTCCTAGAGTTTTGAGTGCAATTAAGATCGAAAATCCAGAAATAGCAGCTGAAAGAATCAATCTTCAGAATTACTTTTACAAATTTTGTATTGTTCCTCTTTTTAGCAATCCATTGAATGCGTCATTAAGTTTTGCATTAGCCTATGCCGTTTTTTGGTCAATAATCCTATGGATATTTTATAAATACAAATTGATTTTTAAAGTATAACCCGTAAAATAATTATTTCCAAATTTACTTTTTGTAATGAATATCAATAATTTGGCAAAGAAATTGTACGAACTAAACAATTACAATTTTAGGTCCTTTATATCTTATAAATGTCACTAAAAAGGCTAATTTTGATTTCCATAAAAAACATTCAAACCAATGAAT
Source organism: Flavobacterium sp. W1B (assembly GCF_047344965.1). NCBI lineage: Bacteria > Pseudomonadati > Bacteroidota > Flavobacteriia > Flavobacteriales > Flavobacteriaceae > Flavobacterium > Flavobacterium sp. W1B. The sequence continues at coordinate 2,085,642 of NZ_CP178845.1, read as the reverse complement.
CCAAAAAATTTTATCTTATTGCTGCTTCCCATATTTCTATTATCATTTTCTAATGGAAATGCACAAGAAAATTTGATGTATCCCAAAAACGAATTCAGAGCTGTTTGGATTGCTACAGTTGTAAATATTGACTGGCCAAAAGCTGGCGCTGATCCCGTAGAGAAACAAAAAGCGGATTATCTTGAGATTCTGGATACCTATAAAAAATTAAATTACAACGCGGTTATTGTTCAAATACGCAGTGTTGGTGATGCTTTTTACCCTTCAAAATTAGCCCCTTGGTCTAAATATTTGACCGGAAAAGAAGGACAGGCGCCTAATCCTTATTTTGACCCATTAGAATGGATGATTACCGAAGCACATAATAGAGGCTTTGAATTTCACGCTTGGTTAAACCCTTACCGCGCCACCATGGATTTGAAAACGGAAGCCTTGAGTCCTGAGCATGATTATTTCAAACATCCGGAATGGATGATTAAATATGGCGGAAAATATTATTACAACCCTGCCCTACCTGAAGTTCAAACGCATCTGATTGCCGTTGTGGATGAAGTCGTTAGGAATTACGATATTGACGCGATTCATTTTGACGATTATTTTTATCCTTATAAAATAACCGGAGAAAACTTCAATGATACAGAGTCTTTCAAAAAATATGGAAATGGAATGAGGTTAGATGATTGGCGTCGTTTAAATGTGAATAATTTTGTAAAATACACCTCTTATTCTATAAAAAACATCAAGCCTTGGGTACAATTTGGCATTAGCCCATTTGGAGTTTGGCGAAATAAATCGGTAGATCCAAAGGGTTCCGATACTCAGGCTGGCCAAACAAATTATGACGATTTGTTTGCCGATCCGATGGAATGGATGGAACACAGCTGGGTTGATTATATACTTCCACAATTGTATTGGAGTTTAGATCATCGTACGGCTTCCTATTCGAAACTAATAAAATGGTGGTCCGAAAATTCTAAAAATACCGCTGTATATATAGGTAACGGAAGCTATAAGGTAAATGCCGATTCTGATAAAAGATGGAATAATCCAAGTGAAATTCCCAATCAAATCGATGTGACTCGTTCTTATAAAAATATTAACGGTAATGCTTTTTTTAGTGCCAAATCATTTGTCAATAAAAACAAAGCCGTTACCAAACTACTTATGGAAAATCAGTATAAATACCCAGCACTTCCAAACGTAGTTCCCAATTCAAGAAAAACGGTAATTGATATCCCAACAGTGTGCAACACCACTAATAACGATAACTCTTGTACATACACACTTAATTATCCACTCAACAGTAAGGTGCGTTATGTTATGGTCTACGGTGTTCAAAACAATTCAAAAATTGATGTGAATGATCCAAGTCAAATTATAGATAAAATAGCTTTCACAGAGAAAAAAGATGCTATCAACATTGTTATTAAAAATAATATTTTAGATCCAAATTATAACTACGCCATATCTTTTGTTGATTTTTACGGCAATGAAAGTGAAGCTACTTTATTGAACACTACAACACAAACAAGTATAATCCAAAGCCCTTCAAATAATGAAAATAGACAATAGACCTTGGTATTGGATACCTGTTTTAAACTTTGCCTCGGGCCTGCCTTACGCTATTATCATTTCGGTTTCGGTAATCATGTACAAGAATCTGGGAATCAGCAATGAAGACATCGGAATATACACCAGCCTTTTGTATTTACCTTGGGTTATAAAACCTTTGTGGAGCCCTTTTATTGATCTTTATGCCACCAAAAGAAAATGGTTTATAGCCATGCAATTATTAATTTCAATTGCCTTTTTAGTTGTTGGATTAACCATTCCAATGAATCATTTTTTTGTGATAAGTCTAGCTGTTTTTTGGGTAGCTGCTTTTGCGTCGGCTTCAAATGATGTGGCCAGCGATGGTTTTTATATGTTGGCTTTAGAAAAAGACCAACAATCTTTTTTTCTGGGAATACGAAGTACTTTTTACCGCCTTTCGATGCTTACCGGAAATGGTTTAGTTGTAATTATTGGAGGATACCTCGAACAAGAATATGGCGATAAACAAAAAGCATGGTCCTACACGATGATCATCGTTGGATTAATTATGACTCTGCTTACCATTTACAATTATTTTGCTACGCCAAAAACGGAAATAGCCACTCCTCTAAAAGAAACAAGCAAAACTTCAAACGCCAGTTTCGGAGCTGTATTTGCCAGTTTTTTTCAAAAAAAACAAATCGGACTCATTTTGGCCTTTATCTTATTATTTAGATTAGGCGAATCGCAATTGTTAAAGATGCTGACTCCTTTTCTAATTGACGAAAAAGGCGTTGGCGGATTAGGTCTAACTACCCAAGATGTGGGCGTTATTTATGGAACTTTTGGAGTGATTGCCTTGACTGTTGGCGGAATCATTGGCGGAATTGTCATCTCTAGAGACGGACTTGGTAAATGGATGTTACCCATGATCTTAGCCATGCACTTGCCTATCCTTGGGTTTATTTTACTTGCCCATTTTCATCCTATATCTGTTCATTACGTATACGCTGTGGTGGTTGCCGAGCAATTTGGCTATGGTTTTGGTTTTGCTGCTTTTATGATGTTTCTAATTTATGTAGCCGATGGCGAGTCAAAAACCTCCCACTACTCTATTGCTACGGGATTTATGGCTTTAGGCATGATGCTTCCCGGAATGGTTAGCGGTTATATTCAAGAATATTTAGGTTACACTAATTTCTTTATTTGGGTGTTTCTGGCAACGATACCGGGGCTGATATTGTCTCGTTTCTTGATTTTCCCTTATGATTTTGGCAAAAAAACAGAAGAATCAAAAACTTAAATTTACAATAACAATAGTTCACGAATGACATTAGAACAAAAAATAGGACAGTTTTTTTTTCCTGCCGTTTTCATAAACGATACCGAAGAAAACATTCAAGCAACAGAACAATTAATAAAAAAACATAATATTGGCGGACTTACCTTTTTTCACAGTAGAGCCAGTGCTGCCACTAATTATGAAACCAAGAAAAAAATTGTTTTCAACGACGATAGTTACCAGCGCCTAAAAGATCTTATTGTTCGTTATCAAAAATGTGCTACTACTCCATTATTAATGAGTATCGATGCCGAATGGGGTTTAGCCATGCGTGTCGAAAAAACACCGCAATATCCTTATGCCATTACCCTTGGTGCTTTGCCAACTGATGCATCACATTTAGTTTATGAAGTAGGAAAACAAATTGGTTTAGACCTAAAATCGGCCGGGATTCATTATAATTTGGCTCCTTTGGCGGATATCAATAACAACCCAAATAATCCCGTAATTGGCTATCGTTCTTTTGGCGAAAACAAAGAAAAAGTGGCTCAATTTGCTCTTGAATACTTAAGAGGAATGAACGATGTGGGCGTTTTAGGTTGTTTGAAACATTTTCCAGGGCATGGCAACACCAACGTAGATTCGCATCTTGGTCTGCCTGTTTTAGAGGAAAGTCTGGAAGAATTACTCGAAAATGAATTGTATCCTTTTATCAAAGGAATAGAAAGCGATGTCGATTCAATAATGATTGGCCATTTGGCTGTTCCTGCTTTGAATAACGGAGCAAATACCTCGGCCACTTTATCAAAATCGGTAATTGAAACCCTTTTGCGAAAGCAATTAAATTATGATGGTTTGGTGATTTCGGATGCCTTGAATATGCATAGTGTTTCTAAACTATATGACAAAAAAGGCCAGCTGGAATGGGAAGCTTTCAATGCCGGAAATGATATATTGTGTTTTGCCGTAAATGTTGAGGAAGGAATTCAGGAAATCCTCGAAAAAGCCACGCCTGAAAGAATAGAAGCAAGCTATAATCGTTTGATGAAATGCAAGCAAAAAGCAGGAATACTATTTGATAACGAGCCTAAAGGCAATTTAGATTTTGAAGCGGCATCCGTTTTGAACCGTAAAATTGCTCAAAGTTCCATCACTAAAATAAGAGATAATAACAATACCGCGGTTGTTTTGGATGCATCCAAAAAAGGAAAAATCGCCAAAGTAAGTCTTTACAAAAACGCAGATAATGCTTTTTTCAAAACCTTAAATAAGACAATTCCTTCGCCGGAATTTGCCATTGAAATGGAGGATATCGATTCAATTGAAAGCATAGAAAAAAGCCTGACTGATTATGATACTTTAATAATTTCTCTATTTGTTCCAAAGGCAAAGCCATTGAATAATTTTGATATCGAAGAGGAAGTTTTAGCCTTTTTGAAAAAAATATTTAGTGCTAAACGCTGTGTTTTATATGTATTTGGAAATCCTTATGCGTTGCAAATAATTCCAAACTTAAAATCGGCTTTAGGAATCGTTCAAGTATACCAAGATTTTACAGAATTTCAAGAAAATGCCGCACAACAATTGCTGGATAATTCTGAATGCAAAGGAGCACTTCCGGTAATTATCAGCGATTTATAATATTTTATTATGACTTAACAGCAAAATGATAGCTAAATCTTATCAATAGATAAAATTTTACAATCAAATCTTATTGCTTTAAGCCTTCTGTTTGTCGTATTTTTGCAGCAGAATAATAAATTAATCTAAAATAAATAATATGTCATTAGTAGGAAAGAAATTCCCAAGCATTGAAGTTGACGCCATCTCAGAAATGGGTGATAATTTGAAAATCAACATTTTTGAAGAAGCTACAAAAAACAACAAAAAAGTACTTTTGTTTTGGTATCCAAAAGATTTTACTTTTGTTTGTCCAACTGAACTTCACGCTTTTCAAGCAGCTTTGCCGGAATTTGAAAAAAGAAATACAATCGTAATTGGTGCTTCTTGCGATACAAACGAAGTACACTTTGCATGGTTAAACACTCCAAAAAATAATGGTGGAATTGAAGGTGTAACTTACCCAATTCTTGCTGATACTAACAGAAACTTATCTAACATTTTAGGTATTCTTGATATTGATTCAACTGAATACAGCGAAGAAACTGATTCAGTAATTGTTGAAGGATCTAACGTAACTTTTAGAGCTACTTATTTAATTGATGAAACAGGTAAAATTTTCCACGAAAGTGTAAATGATATGCCTCTTGGTCGTAATGTAAACGAATACCTACGTATGGTTGACGCTTACACTCACATTCAAGAAAAAGGAGAAGTATGTCCTGCAAACTGGGAAGCTGGAAAAGAAGCGATGAGCGCTGACAGAAAAAGTACTGCTGAATACTTAAGCTTAAACTAATATTTAGCTTAAATCACAATGGCAATTAAAGTACTTGTGGTATCTTTAATTGCCATTATTTTTTTCACCTCCTTAAAAAACACAAATTATGTTAATAGACTTAAACGAAGACACTTTAGCTGATTTAATCACTAAAAACGATAAAGTGGTGGTTCAATTTTCGGCATCTTGGTGTGGAAATTGTAGAATCATGAAACCAAAATTTAAAAAATTGGCTTCAGAAAACGATGCGATTACTTTTGTTCTTGTAGATGCAGAAAATTCTCCTGAATCGAGAAAGTTAGCCAATGTAAGCAATTTACCAACTTTTGCAACTTTTGTAAATGGAAAATTAGTAAACGAAACCCAAACAAATAAACAAGAAGTACTGATTGATTTAGTAAACGAAATTGTATAATTAGATTGTTAGATCATTAGAATTTCAGAACAGCTAGACTGTTTTGTTCTTTGATTTTACGACAATCTCTGGCAATATAATTCATCTAAAAAATCTAACTATTCTAAAAATCTAAAAAATGAAATTACCTGTAATTAAGCATCTAACTCAGTTTATAGAAGAAAACGATCAAGATTATATCATAGAAACTATTGAAGTTTTGGAAGCAATGACAGAAATACCTTCATTGAAAGATGAAGAATTGGATGTTATAGGCGAACTGATTTCTAATATGTATGGCGCATTAGAAGTTCACAAATTAGTAAAAAACGGAACGGATAAAAAAGAAGCATTAAATACTTTTATGAAAAGAGTTTTAGGCTCAATTGATAAATAATGGCACTTTATATTATTATTAAAAGATAGAAACGCACTTAGAAATAAGCGCGTTTTTTTTTATCCTAGCTTTATTTATCAAAAAGACATCGAATTACATTGCTTTTCTTATTGTTCTAAAATCTTAAACCTTAAAACCTAAATCTTAAATAATTTTCATACTTTTGAACCTCACAAAAAAACACATATCATGGCTTCAATAACATTAGGAGGAAATCCAATACACACTTCAGGAGAGTTACCAAAAGTAGGAACAAAACTATCTGATTTCAAATTAGTTAAAAGCGATCTTTCTATTGCTTCATTGAATGACTTTGCCGGAAAAAAATTAATCCTAAATATTTTCCCAAGCGTTGATACCGGAACTTGCGCAACATCAGTTAGAAAATTTAATGAAACCGCTTCAAACTTAGCAAATACAGCCGTATTATGCATTTCAAGAGATTTACCTTTTGCTCAAAAACGTTTTTGTGGTGCCGAAGGACTTGAAAATGTTGTCAATTTATCTGATTTCCAAGAAGGAAATTTTGGTAAAACAAATGGATTAGAAATCACTGACGGACCTTTGGCAGGATTGCACTCTAGAGCAATTATAATTGTTGATGAAAATGGAACAATTACTCATACAGAACAAGTTTCTGAAATTGCTGACGAACCAAATTACGAAGCGGCATTAGCGGCACTATAATACATCTTTAATGGAATTTCAAAAAGACAATACCTTCGTTACAGGACGAATGAAAAGCATGACTTATGCCTTTCAGGGAGCAGTAAAATTAATCACCACCGAACACAGTATAATGGTTCAATTTTCAATAGGAATATTGATGACTATTGCTGGGTTCTATTTTGGCATTACTAAAACAGAATGGCTTTTTCAAACCTTAGCGATAGGATTAGTAGTTAGTGTTGAAGGTTTGAACACAGCTGTAGAAAAAATTGCCGACTTTATTCATCCAAATTATCACGAGAGAATTGGATTTATAAAAGACATTGCTGCTGGAGCTGTTTTCTTTGCTGCAATGACGGCAATCGCAATCGGTTTAATCATATATATACCAATCTTATTTTAGGTATTATAACAATTTAGAATGGCCAAAACAACAAAAAAGGAACCTTTACAAAAAAAAGACAAGTCCAAATCTGAGACTAGCAAAACCTGGGAGATAACAAAACAGCATAAGATTGTCTTGGGCTGTCTTTTGGTATTATTTTCTATTGCTTTATCGCTTGCCTTTATTTCATTTTACATTCACGGACAACAAGATCAGAGTGCCGTAGCCGAATTAGCGAACAGAGCAGAAACTGTTCAAAATTGGCTAGGAAAATTTGGTGCATTTTTGGCTGATTTAATTGTATATAATGGCTTTGGACTAGCTTCATTCCTATTTGTTCGTTTGTTTTTCTTGTCTGGAATCTTTTTAATACTGGGTCTTTCTTCAAAAAAACTCAAAGGGATCTGGTTTTGGGATTTATTTGCCTTAATTATTATATCGATTTTATTTGGCTTTTTCGCAACTTCTTTGCCAGAATTAGGCGGAGTTGTTGGCTATGAATTAAATTTATTTTTACAGGATTACATCGGAAAAACAGGAACTCTTCTTACGCTCCTTTTTGGTCTTATTATTTATGTAATTTTTAAACTCAAATTGTCTCCTGAAAGAATCCAATCTGTCTTTGAAAATACCAAAAAAGAAATCAAAACAGATTTAGGATCGATTACAGTTAACAAGAATGATAGTGCCTATAATTTAGAAGAATTCGCCATTACAGATGAAAGCGGACTTGAGGATATTGTTTTAAAACCAAAGACTTCACAATTTGAGATTAACAAAGAATCTTTGAAACCTACGATTTCAAATTCTTCCGAAATTAACTTGGATCCTATCTCGAAACCTATTACTGTTCCTCCTCCTTTTACCAATGAGACAGCAGATTCTTCAGATTCTTTCGTGATTGAAACAGCTCCCGAAGAAGATATAATTGAGGAAAATTTAGCTTCTAGATTAGTTTCTGATTTTGGATTATTCGACCCTACTTTGGATTTATCCAATTATAAATACCCAACAATTGAATTATTAAAAGAATATTCAACTGGTGGAATTACAATAAACCAAGAGGAATTAGAAGAAAATAAAAATAAAATTGTTGACACGCTTCGCAATTACAAAATTGAGATTGCGCAAATAAAAGCAACCGTTGGTCCATCGGTTACTTTATATGAAATTGTTCCTGAAGCCGGAATTCGTATTTCTAAGATTAAAAGTTTGGAAGATGATATCGCCTTATCTCTTTCCGCGTTAGGAATTCGTATCATCGCCCCTATTCCAGGAAAAGGAACGATAGGAATCGAGGTTCCGAATAAGAATCCTACGATGGTTTCGATGAAAAGCGTTATTGGCTCAGCCAAATTTCAAGAAGCCGAAATGGAACTTCCTATCGCCTTAGGAAAAACAATCTCGAACGAAACTTTTGTTGTCGATCTAGCCAAAATGCCTCACTTATTAATGGCTGGTGCTACCGGACAAGGAAAATCGGTTGGTTTGAATGCTGTTTTAACTTCTTTACTTTACAAAAAACACCCTGCCGAAGTTAAATTTGTCTTGGTCGATCCTAAAAAAGTAGAATTAACACTCTTTAATAAAATTGAAAGACATTACTTGGCCAAGCTTCCTGATACCGAAGACGCCATTATTACTGATAATGCCAAGGTGGTAAATACCTTGAATTCACTTTGTGTGGAAATGGATAATCGCTATTCTTTATTGAAAGATGCGATGGTTCGGAACATCAAAGAATACAACGATAAATTTAAAGCCAGAAAACTAAATCCTGAAAATGGACACCGATTTTTGCCTTACATTATATTAGTTGTCGATGAATTTGCCGATTTGATCATGACAGCCGGAAAAGAAGTTGAAGTTCCTATTGCCCGTTTAGCCCAGTTAGCACGTGCTATTGGAATTCATTTGATTATTGCAACACAAAGACCTTCGGTAAACGTAATTACTGGTTTGATAAAAGCCAATTTTCCTGCCAGAATTGCCTTTAGAGTTACTTCTAAGATTGATTCCCGAACTATTTTGGATACCCAAGGTGCAGATCAACTAATTGGTCGTGGAGATATGCTTTACACCAATGGTAATGATGTGGTACGTGTACAATGTGCCTTTATAGACACACCCGAAGTGGAAAAAATAACCGATTTTATAGGTTCTCAAAAAGCTTATGCTACCGCATATTTACTTCCAGAATTTGTAGGAGAAGATAGTGGCATCAATCTTGATATGGATATTTCCGAAAGAGATACTTTATTTAGAGAAGCAGCAGAAATTATTGTGAATGCCCAACAAGGTTCGGCATCATTGTTGCAAAGAAAATTAAAGTTGGGTTACAACAGAGCCGGTCGATTAATTGACCAACTCGAAGCCGCCGGAATTGTAGGGCCGTTTGAAGGTAGTAAGGCGCGAAGTGTAAATATCCTTGACATGAGTTCTCTTGATCAATTTTTCAACAATGAACAAAACAATTAATATTATGAACAAAATTATTCAGGTTGCATTTATTTTACTTTTTAGCTTTTCGATACAAGCCCAAGACAAAAAAGCAAAAGAACTTTTAGATCAGGTAACCTCAAAAGTAAAAAGTTATGACAATATTGTAATCGATTTTAAATATTCCTTGAACAATTCTAAAGAAAACATCAATCAGGATAGTAAAGGAAACGTAACAATGAAGAAGAATCAATATGTTTTGAACTTCATGGGAATCACTAAAATTTTTGACGGAAAAAAAACGTATACTATTGTACCAGAAGATGAAGAAATCACTATTTCGAATTTTAATGAAAAAGACGACAGCGCTATCACTCCATCAAAACTTTTAACTTTTTTCAATAGTGGATATCGTTATACTATGGATAATTTACAAAACATAAGAGGTAGAAAGATTCAATACGTTAAATTGGTTCCAACCAATGCAAAAGATCAGAGAAAAGAAATATTATTAGGAATCGATATTCAAACTAAACACATCTACAATTTAATTGAAATAGGTAAAAAAGGAACAAAAACAACTTTAACCGTTAATTCTTTTAAAACCAACCAACCTTTATCAAAAAATCAATTTACCTTTGCAGAAAGTAAATATCCAAATTACTACATCAATAAATTAGATTAATCTGTAGGTGAAAATTCTTGACAAATACTTATTAAAAACATTCCTGATTACATTTACCACGGTATTTGTAATCTTGTTTTTTATATTCATACTCCAAACCATTTGGTTGTTTATTGCCGAATTAGCCGGCAAGGATTTAGATATATTCATGATTATTAAATTTTTGCTATTTTCAATGCCTCGAATAATTCCGTTGGTATTACCCCTATCTATATTACTTGCCTCCATTATGACTTTTGGGAATTTAGCCGAAAACTATGAGTTTGCCGCTATGAAGTCTTCCGGAATATCATTGCAAAGAGCCATGAGAAGTCTAACCATATTTATTCTTTTATTGAGTTTTGTTGCCTTTTTATTTGCCAATAACGTAATCCCTTATGCCGAATACAAGTTCATCAATTTCAGAAAAAATATTGCGCAGGTAAAACCAGCCCTAGCCATAGCCGAAGGCCAGTTTAGCGATGTGGGTGCTTACAATATCAAAGTCAATAAAAAATCAGGCGAAAACGGAAATATCCTAACAGGAATAACTATTCACAAAAAATCAAATAATGGTGAGGGTAATAAAACCGTAATCAAAGCCAAAAATGGCGAATTAATCAGTAGCGAAAAATCAAGCGTCCTGCAATTAGTTCTAAATGAGGGCAACTACTATGAAGACATTACACCAAAAAATTACACAGATAGGAACAAATTGCCTTTCGCTAAAAGCGCTTTCAAAAAATACACCATCAATATTGACTTATCACAATTGAACAATACTGCTGCTGACAACAACGATATAGCTAACACCACTACTATGTTGACAGCAAATGAGCTAAACTACAGCTTAGATTCTTTGAACAAAAGTTTTAAGACTGAAGTTGTTTCTTATGCAGAGAATATCAATTTAAGAACAGGAATTCCCAATAGCACTCCTATTATTAAAGAGGACAAACAGAAAAGAAAAGAGCTTCCTAACAATATTTTATCATTGTATTCCAATGAACAAAAAACAGAAATATTAAAAATGGCAAACAGCAATGTTAGTAGCACCGGCTACTCCATTGAAAGTACAAAAGTAAATTTAGAGACCAAGCAGAAAAACATCAACAATCACATACTCGCTTTTTACGATAAATTTGTAATCGCATTTGCTTGTTTTTTAATGTTTTTTATTGGCGCTCCATTGGGTGCAATTATACGAAAAGGAGGGCTTGGACTTCCAATTGTTTTTGCAGTTCTAATTTTTATTGCATTTCACTTCATCAATACTTTTGGAAAAAGAATTGCCCAAGAAAACGGATTATCTCCTTTTATGGGAGCTTGGATGTCATCCATTATTCTCTCTCCACTAGCAATATTACTGACTTACAGAGCAACAAATGATATAGGACTCATTAATATGGATGTAATTTTAGCACCATTTCAAAGACTATTTCAAAAACTATTTCCATCTCAAAAATAAACACCACTCATGGTTCAGAATAAAATACAACTCAACACAATAGAAGAAGCAATTGAAGATATTCGTCAAGGAAAGATAATTATTGTCGTAGATGATGAAGATCGCGAAAATGAAGGCGATTTCTTGGCTGCAGCCGAAAAAGTAACCCCAGAAATGATTAATTTCATGGCCACACACGGACGCGGATTAATTTGTGCTCCATTGACAGAAAGCCGTTGCAAAGAACTTGGATTGCATGTAATGGTAACAAACAATACCGACCCTATGGAAACTGCTTTTACCGTTTCTGTGGATTTAAGAGGTAATGGAGTAACAACAGGAATCTCTGCAGCTGATAGAGCCAAAACTGTTTTATCATTAGTAGACTCTGCTACAAAACCACATGATCTAGCAAGACCAGGACATATTTTTCCTCTTATCGCTAAACAAGGTGGAGTTCTAAGAAGAACAGGCCATACAGAAGCTGCTATTGATTTTGCACGTTTGGCAGGCTTTAAATCTGCTGGTGTTATCGTAGAAATCATGAATGAAGATGGTACGATGGCACGCTTGCCTGAATTAGTTAAAGTTGCTAAAAAATTCGATTTAAAATTAGTTTCTATTGAAGCACTTGTGGCTTACCGTATGCAACACGATAGTCTGATTGTAAAAAAAGAAGATTTTGACATCAATACTCGTTTTGGAGCGTTCCGTTTAAGAGCTTACCAACAAACAACCAATAAACAAATACACATTGCTTTGACAAAAGGAACGTGGAATCTTGGAGAACCTATTCTAACTAGAATTAACTCTTCACAGGTCAATAATGACATATTAGGTACCTTGACCAATAATGCAGATCAACAATTGGACGATATGTTCAAAAAAATCAACGAGCAAGGAAAAGGAGCTGTAATTTTCATCAATCAAGACATGCAATCGGTAAATTTACTGAGTCGTATCTCGGAATTGAAAGAATTACAAGCTGGAGGAGAAATGAAAGCACCAAAAATTAAAATTGATAATAAAGATTTTGGAATTGGAGCACAAATTCTGCATGATATTGATATTTCTAAGATCCGATTGGTATCCAATACCGAGCAAGGAAAACGAGTTGGAATGATTGGTTACGGTCTTGAAATAACAGAATACGTAAGCTACTAAAGTTATTTGGTTTTATTTCCTAAAAATATTTTCAAGCTAAAACAAAGGAAATGAATCAATTAAAAAATACTTTAAAAAACAGTTGAAATTTTTATCAAAATTGTTTTTGTAAACCGAAAAAGGTGCTTATATTTGCACTCGCAATCAGATAACGAAAGCGACATACTGGAGAAATGGCAGAGCGGTCGAATGCGGCAGTCTTGAAAACTGTTGACTGTAACAGGTCCGGGGGTTCGAATCCCTCTTTCTCCGCCAGTAGAAGTTTCAAAAGAAACTTTAAAAATCAAAAGCCTTTAAACACTAGTGTTTAAAGGCTTTTTTGTTTTCTGCAAAGTCTCAAAAAGCACATATCTTATCAAAGAACAGTTACCCTATAAGTTACCCTACGATTTTTTGCGCTAATCAAGCTCAATTAGGGTAACTAAATCAGAAGAATTCCCCGGGAATTCCCTGTAAACAAAGGCTAATATTTAAGTATATTTGAATACTAATTAACAAATGAAAAAAAGTAGTTTTTAATGAAAAATGGAGGTGGTCATTTTGAATTGGAATCAGGTGGTCACTTTAAATTGGAATTGGGTGGTCAATATAGCTGGAATTTGCAGGAATGAGTACAGATCAAACCACGCTTGGAGCTTGGAAAATGGCTGTTAAAAATCGAAATATTAAAGAAGACCTGATTTTTCATTATGATAGAGGTGTTCAATATGCCAACAAAAAGTTTGTAAATGTTCTTGATTCCTAATAAAAAATAACCCGAAGTATGAGCCTAAAAGTGAATTTCTGGGATAATGCGGTAGCGGAAAGCTTTTTTAAATCCTTGAAAATGGAATTGATTTATTGAAACAAACTCATTTCTAAAGAACAAATGAAACTGGAAGTCTTTGAATATATTGAAGTTTGATACAACAGAAAAAGGAGACATTCAGCTTTGAATTATTCAACTATTGAAGAATTTAACAATCAAATTAATTATAAAAATGTTACTTAACTTATTGTGCACTTTTTGTTTGCATATCCAACTATTTTTTTCATATTTTATTTTCAATTAAAACTGTCTAATGTAATTAAATATTTAATCTAACTAGGCATTATTTTGTTTTATTGAAATACATTTTAAAATATTTTATTGGTACCCATAAAAATCCAAAACATTCTCCTTCTCCTTTCCCTATATGTTTGTGATGTTGCTTATGTGCCCTGCGGATAGCCAATAGATAAGGATTTTCTGTGTTTTTCAAAAAATCTATTCGTTGGTGAATAAAAATATCATGTACAAAAAAATAGGTCATACCATAAAGAGTAATCCCCACGCCTATATAAAACAAATAATTAAAATGGCTTAAGGAACCAAAATACATCAAAGCGATAGCCGGTAATGCAAAAATAGCAAAGAAATAGTCGTTCTTTTCAAAAGCACCATCAGTGCTGTGATCATGATGGTCACGATGCAATGTCCATAAAAAACCATGCATAATATACTTGTGAATAAGCCAGGTGGCACATTCCATCAGTAGAAATGTTATGAATATAATGATTAAGTTCATACTTAATTCTTTTGTTTATTAAATAATTGTTTCAAGACTCGATAACCATAATTAAACTACCAGGACCACAAAAAAAAACCTATCCGTACGACTATCGCAATAAAATTGCTGAATTCTTTTTAACTGATAAATCATTTTTTGTTTTTTTTAGATAAGAACTGCCATTAATTCTTTCAAAAAAACAGATGTTATATTTTTACTATTGGATTGAATGAATTTTTTATCATCTTCAATATTTTTTTTGTAACCTAAAAAAGATGGACTATTACTTTGAACAGATAACCTAAGAAGCCTAATTTCTATATTATTAGGTTTTGATATTACAGCTTCTTCAATATTCCTTTTACCAGTTGTAAATGTTCTAAGTTTTGAAATAGGTCCACTACTATGTTTTGCCCATATTGTTTGAAATGCACCTAAATAAGCCAAATGTACTGCACTTTCATTAGCTGTACTCAATTGCTCTATCATCAACTGGCAAATTTTTTTATCGGAAACAGCTTTTTCATAATTAGCTCTAATGGTTTCCAAATCCATACTTTGTGTATTAAAAACAGAGCTTAATACTGTAAATAACAATAAAATTATCTTTATGCATTTCATAGTATCGACATTCTATATTGAACATAGCTGCTCATTGCCAGTGAAAGCTTTTGCCCGTTAGGAATACGTATCCGCTGATTCATAATTTTATCTGCCGGCGTATTCTTTATTTTTTTAAATAAAGAAAAATAGTACTTATAAGCCAAATAGACGCCAAATTTTGCAGAAGGCGGCAGTTTTTTTATCCCAATTAATGCTTCCTTGAATTCTTCTTCAATCTCATTTTCAATTTGGCGTTTTATTTTATTGTTAAAAATTTTCATGTCGATGTTGGGAAAATAGGTACGCCCTAAAACATCAAAATCATCTTTTAAGTCCCGTAAAAAATTTACTTTTTGAAAAGCAGATCCCAGTTTCATAGCATAAGGTTTTAGATTTTCAAATACTTCTTTATTACCTTCTGCAAATACCTGAAGGCACATCAATCCTACTACCTCGGCTGAACCTAAAATATATTCTTTATATAGATCTGAATTATAATCCAATTGCTGTAAATCCATTTCCATACTATGCAGAAACTTTTCGATCAAGACTTTATCAATAGCAAATTTACGCACTGTTTCCTGAAACGATTGTAAAATCGGATTAAGAGATATCCCTTCTTCCAAAGCATTCCACGTCTCATTTTTAAAACGTTCTAATAGAACTGCTTTATCATAATCATGAAAGCTGTCCACAATTTCATCCGCCAAACGAACATACCCATAAATAGCATAAATAGAAGGGCGAATGGATGGCTTTAAGGCCAAAATACCCAAAGAAAAACTGGTACTGTACTTTTCAGTCACCATTTTACTTACTTTATAAGCCAACTCATCATATAATTTTTTCATGCCTGTTTTATCTAATGTTATTTACTTCTTTTGCAACAATTTTACCGGAAATAATTGATGGCGGAACACCTGGACCCGGCACTGTCAACTGTCCTGTGTAAAATAGGTTGGACAAATGTTTGTTTTTTATGGCAGGTTTTAAGACTGCTGTTTGCGAAAGCGTATTGGCCAATCCATATGCATTACCTTCATATGCATTGTAATCATTAATAAAATCCGCTACACAATAGCTTTTTTTATAGTCCAGTTTTGATACTAAATCCTTTACTCCAGTATGTTTTTCCAAACGGGAAATCATTTCTTGGAAATAGCGCTCACGAGTGTTTTCATCATCAGAAAGACCCGTCGCCAAAGGCATTAAAAGAAAAACATTTTCATGTCCTTCAGGAGCTAAATGAGCATCGGTTTTTGACGGGCAACAAACATAGAACAAAGGTTTTTCAGGCCATTTTTTGTCTTCATAGATAGTATCGATATGATCGTCCATATCATGTTCAAAAAATAATGTATGATGCTTAAGGTTTGGAAGTTTTTCTTTGAATCCTAGATAATAAATCAGGCAGGAAGGTGCAAATGTACGGTTTTTCCAATACTTTTCATCATAATTACGCAGTTCATCACTTAGTAATGTCTCGGTATGATGATAATCTGAAGAGGCAATAATGGCATCAAATTCTTTAAATTCTCCATTTATTACTATTCCTTTGGCAACACCATCTTCTGTAATTATTTTTTCAACATTCTGATTAAAATGGAAAACTGCACCCTGCTCTTCTGCTACTTTTTTCATTCCAAGCACTAATTGGTAAAATCCTCCCATTGGATACCATGTTCCTAATACGTAGCCACCATAATTCATCAGGCTATAAAGCGCCGGAATATTTTTAGGTGAAGCACCTAGAAAAATAACAGGGAATTCCATCAGGGCTTTCAACTTCGGATTAGAAAAGTATTTGCTTACATAATCTCTGAAATTAGACAGTAGATCTAGCTTCAAAGCACTCATTGCAATCTTTGGAGAAAAAAACTCTAACCAACTATGACATGGTTTGTTTACAAACTCCTTCATTCCTACCTCATATTTATATTTAGCAGATTTCATGAAGGCATCTAGTTTTTTACCAGCTCCAATTTCTAAAGTTTCAAATAAGGTTTTTAAGTCTTCATAAGTCTCCGGCACCTCAATGTTTCCATCGTTAAAAATCATCTCAAACTGAGGATTCAGGGATACCAGATCATAAAAATCAGTGGCTTTATAACCAAAATCCTGAAAGAAATTATCAATAATATCAGGCATCCAATACCAACTGGGTCCCATATCGAAAACATAACCGTTTTCTGTTTTAAACTGTCTGGCTCTTCCTCCTGGTTGTGCATGTTTTTCATAAACATGTACATTATTACCAGCTTTCGCTGCATAAGCAGCTGCAGAAAGACCGGAAATACCAGCGCCAATTATAGCAATAGTTTTCTTAGAATCTGTTTTTTGCATAAATGAATAGTAATGATGCTTAAATTACAATTATTTTAATTCCCTCTATATGTTGAATATCCATAAGGACTTAAAGTAATGGGCACATGATAATGCTTATCGTCCTTAATTTGAAAAACTACTTCAATAAAAGGGTAAAAAGAATCTTGTTTTAAATTATTGAAATATGGCTCCGTAAAATAGGTTAATTTAAAAATTCCTTTGTTTTCAGTTTTTGCATAAGGCAGGAAATTTTGTACACGACCATTTTTATCTGTTTCATTTTTGGCAATAAATTCCCAACTTCCATTAGCCGTTTGTTTTTCCAATTTTATTAGAACATTTGCCACTGGTAACCCCCGAGAGATATCAAGTATATGACTTGACAATTGAAATTTTTGTTCCTGAGCATCACTAGATATAGTAAAGCTAAATAAAAACACACAAAACATTAATCTTTTTAGCATAATTTATATTTTTTTATTTTAATTATTACGATGCAATTGTTGATATACTATATCTACCAGTTGTGAAGGGTCAATATTTTCAGTATATATAGGTTGATGGAAATGTTCTAATTTTTTAAGCAGCCTGATTAATTCAATTTTTTCTGCATAAATAAGATTACCGGTCACAATTTCAGTTGCCCTCCTAATTTGTTTCATATTTTGCTCTAAAGCTGCTATCCCATTAGCTGTTATCAAAATGATCTTACTGCGTTTATCTTCTAACGAGTCACTTTGTTCTACCCACCCTTGCTTAATGAGACGATTGATTATTTGCATACCAACAGGCTTTTCCTGGATATTTTTTTTAATTAAATCTGTTTTTGTCATCGCGCCAAAAGCCTTTAAATTAATTAAATAAATAAAATCTTCCTGCGTCGCGAATTTGGAATTGTAAATAGCTGATTTGGAATATGTTTTAGCATACCTGTTCATGTGTACTATTAAAGTACTAATTACACTCTCTGCACTTCTGCCGTTTTCCTTGCCTTCCCAATCCGGTTCTTCAATAATATTTTCTATATCTTTTTCACCATCATATATCCAACGTTTAAAACCAGATAAATCTTTTGAATAGAACTTAGATTCAATACTTGTATCAAATTCCTCGATAAGGTGCATAACTTCTTTGATAAGGTTATAGTCCATAATACTGGAGTATGAAAATTATTATTTAGTATACAAATATACTATTATATTTTACATTTAGTATATTTAAATACATTATTACTTTTGTGTAAATAAGTATACTAAATTTGGTGTAAAGAGTGTCTTGTTCATTCAATGAGCTCAAGCGGAGAGTTCAGTAAAATGGAAGAAGAATCTGCAAAAAACTTTGTTGAAGCTATTAATAGAACAAAAGGCAAGCAAATAATCTACCTAAGTGGCATCGTTAACAAAGAAAAACTATCAAAGCATCTTTCCTCAAGGAAAAATGTAGAAAATATACTGGTATCTGGAGAAAAACACTTAACTACCTTAAGAACAGGTATCATTGTAGGCTCAGGAAGTGCTTCATTTGAAATCATACGCGATCTGGTAGAGAAATTACCAATTTATGATTGCTCCAAAATGGCTAAATACAAAATGCCAGCCCATAGCTATCAGTAACGTTATTGAATTTCTGTCTGGTGTTTTACTAAAAGAAACTACTTTTGATAAACACTATGATATTTATGGCCCCGATATTCTAACTTACAAACAAATGTTATTGGAGTTTGCCAATATAAGAGGCCTCAAAAGGCTCGTAATTACTGTGCCTATCATGACACCTCGCCTATCTTCATATTGGCTTTATTTTGTTACTTCCACATCCTATCCACTAGCCAAAAACTTAGTAGAGAGTATGAAAATTGACATTGTAGCAATTCCAAATGAACTTAGAGAAACTTTAGGGATAAGCTTACTGCCTTACAAAAAGCAATAATGATAGCATTTGACAAAATAGAGCAAAATCTTGTATTGTCAAGTTGGAAAGATGCCATAGGAAATGGAAAGCTAAGTAAGGGCTTATCAAAAGAAATTAAAACACCTCAGTATGGAGTATTTATTGATAAAGAACTGCCTTAGCAAGAGACCCTGAAATTTCACTTGAGAGGATATTTGCTATAGGTGGTGATTCTGGTTGGTATTATGCCGATTGGCTATGGAACTTCAGAGGATTTCTAGACAAACTTTTTGGAGGTGTAGGTCTTAAAAGGGGCAGAAAAAATAAAACACTTATTGATGTGGGTATATCACTTGATTTCTGGCGTGTTATTTATGCTGATCGTAAAGAAAAAAGACTGCTTTTATATGCCGAAATGAGACTTCCTGGTGAAGCCTGGCTGGAATTAAAGATTGAAAACAATATAATAACACAAACAGCCACATTAAGTCCTTTAGGTGTTGCTGGTAGATTGTACTGGTACTCCGTATTGCCTTTCCACTACTTTATTTTTAATGGGATGATAAACAAAATTGCCAAATAGCTATAGTACACTTTGAAAATTTATTGTCAAAATATTTACTGAAGTTTGAAAACAAAGGTGAATACTTTCTAGCTTTCAATTAGCTTTTTTTTAAAAGCCTATATTTTCGCTTTACAACACTTTCTCGTTCAGTCGTAAATGTTAAATTAAATCATTAATAAGCTAAAATTAACAATTTATACTACCAATTTACAGCATGCTTCAAACATAGTTAGTTTAAATTCAAGATTTATTCATTCTCTTAGTTTATGCTAAGTTATCACATCCAGTATTAAGAACACAACTATAAACGATACCATTTAGACAGGACTTTTTATTCTAACTTCAAGGTTACCATTACAGCTTTGTGATCTGATGGCCATTCTAAAGTGTCGGCAACAAAGTTTTCTTCGGAGGTGTAAGTTGAAACCAATTCATTAAAAGCATAAGATTCTTTTGGACCAACCAAAGAAGCATCAATCGTTTTGATCCCATTTCCTTTATAGAAAATAAAATCAATTCTGTCCCGCTCGTCAGAAAGCGGAGTCCAACTAGTTGTCTCCTTACCGTGAGCTTTTGAAGGCCAAGTGATTCCAGCATGAGTTATTTCATCTGGAAAATAATTCCTATAGGCATCAATAAAGCCTTTTTTATGAAGCACATAAGTACTCGGCCATTTAATAACCACTCCGTTATGATCAAAACACTGTGCTGTTTTATCTGTCCAATCCAAATGAGACGGTTCGTTAAAATCGCCCATTAGAATCACAGGCTTAGTTTCTTTTTTTACCGAGCTTAGAAAAGCATTGATCTGTTCATCTCTTTTTGATTTTAAGTTATACGCTATAATTTCATCAATATTCGTAATCGGAGCCTTATTTCCATTCTCATCTTCGATTAGACCCCAATTTGGAACTCCGCCATAATACGCCCTTGGCAAATAACAGGCGTAACTAGTATAGTCAAGATGAGCAACCGCAACCACAATTGTTTTGGTTTTTAGTTTTATATTGTACTTTACGACGGAGCCTTCTCCATCATAAATGACTTCAGACGCCGTAATCGGGTATTTACTTATTACTGACACGTCACCGCCCACATATTTCCCCGTATAATTAAAACCTTTGTCTTTTAGTTTTTTTAAAATTTTTGAAGTCCAATCTTCATTGTTGTAATTTCTAACTTCGGTAAAGCTTATAATATCTGGATCGGTCGCTAAAATGACATCTCTAATTTTATCCAATCCGTTAGCAACCATCGTTCCTTCTTGCCAAATATTAAAAGTCATTAGCTTAAGCTCAACAGAATTTATTGTCTTATCTTTTTTTGCTTTATTTTCTCTTGGAACGTTTTTACATGCAATACAAACAAAAAGAACATATAATAATAGCGTATATCGACTCATAAATGATTTGTTATAATAATTTTAATTCTTTTTTTTCCAACTAAGATATGCTACAATATAAAATTCTCTATATTTTAATGATTTGTACTAATTACTAACATAAGTAAGTCTAAAAATCGACAAACGAGCTTTATCTTGTCAGCACAAAATAAATATAATTGATTTATAACACCAAAAAAATGCTCTATATAAAAACACTTCACCTCCGCCAGTAAAACAACATCAATTTTAGCCTCGATTCAATTGTACTTCATTCGCAAAATTCTATTTTTACCGCTAATACAACACCAGCCCTCTAGACATTGGTTTTAGCAAAACAATTTTTAAATGAACCGTATGAAAAATCTACTTTTACTTTTATTAATTCCTTTCACAACATTTGCACAAAAGTCGCACTTAAAAAATGGTGACTTACTATTCATCAACATCAATTGCGGTCCGATGTGTGAAGCCATAAATGCCGTAACCGAAGGATATAAATCTAACGATTTCAATCACATGGGATTGGTTGTTTCAGAAAACAATAAAGATTTTTATGTGTATGAAGCTATTGGAAAAGCCGTAGTTAAGACACCTCTAAACGAATTTCTTTCTTACACAAAACAAACCGTTTATATAGGACAATTAAAAAGAAAATACCGTCACCTTATCCCAGAAGCCATTGCCTTTTGCGAAAGTCAATTAGGCGTTGCTTATGATTCTGATTTTATATACGATAACGGCAAATATTACTGCTCGGAATTAATTTACGACGCGTTTCTATCTTCGAATAAAAAGCAACCCTTTTTTCAGTTGTTTCCAATGACATATAAAGAGCCAAATTCACAAAACTACTTCCCTATTTGGGTAGCACATTTTGCAGAACAGGCTATTGAAATACCTGAAGGAAAACCAGGTTGCAACCCAGGAGGAATGAGTTTAGATCAAAAAATCAGGTTAAAAAAAATGAATTATTCTTTTCAGTAAAACGAAAATGATCCTATGTAAAAATTAAGATCTAAAAAAACTAGCTATAATCTGGTGAAACAATCATTTTTTTCATTTTACTTCTCTTTAAGACCCAATAGTACCTGTCTTGACTTTTCCGGCTCGCTTGTAATTGGCAAAAACAACTCCACTTGGTGTAACAGAACTATCAATTAATGTAAACGCTGCTGCAATCGTGCCATTGTCAAACAACTTTTTTCCTGTACCAAGAGTCAATGGGTAAATTTTGAGCCGAAGTTCGTCAACTAAATCATTCTTGAATAACAGTTGAATAAGGGTACTGCTACCCCAAACCTGAATATCAGAACCTTCTGAATTCTTGAGTTTTTTGATATCTTCCAAACTTTCGATAAATAGGGTATTTTTCCAATCTGACTTTTTCCTAGTTTTGGACATAACGTATTTCATACCATCATTGATGCCAGGCCAAATACCCGTATGTTTAGGCCAATAGTCTTCCCAAATCTCAAATGTTTTCCTGCCCAAAAGATAATCCACTGATTGTTTCAGCTCTTTTTGCACCAGCTTACCACCAACTTCATCTTCATAAGGTGCACTCCAACCTCCATATTTAAAACCACCCGATGTATCTTCCTCAGGCCCACCAGGCGCTTGCATTACTCCATCTAAAGTAATAAATGATAAAACGATTATTTTTCTCATATTATCTCACCTCATTTATAATTTATTAAAAAAAACTTCTTCAAAATTAATTTTGTCTTGAATAGAAAGCTCGTAAATAAAGATACGAAAATATTAATCGTCATGTATAGAGAGCCATCAAAAACCCAAGACAAATCCCATCAGCAAAAAAAAAAAAAAAAACATAAGCATTACACACAGGCAGCCTACCTATAGAAGATTAATCTGTCAAAGTAAAGTATGGTTTAAAACAACAAACATCTTCCTTAATTATTGCCTAAATCATCCCGATTTTTACTGACGATTTACAGCCTTATCCCTAACTCTCTTTAACATTTTACTACAATTCACTATCAACAATTATCAAGGAAAATCAATAAAATAAATTAAAACCTAAAAAAAAAGGTTATTTTTAAGTTAATAAAATTATTTAATATTAGGTACTTTATTTTAAATATTTTTATATATTTGCTTGCACATATTAAATTAAAATGGTTGTTTATCCGTTTTTAAGCTAAACTTTCAATTTAATCTTAAAAGAAAACAATTTAAGCAGTTAATAAAAATTAAAAACAAATCAATAAAAAACAATGAGTAAACATTTTTATTCCTTCAAAAGATAAGGACCGGGAGCAAATAAATAAAACCACGAAAACAAATATATTATTAACAAACCATCAAAAAATTATGAAAATTTTTTCTAAAAACAAACCAAGAAATTTATGGCATGATTCGCCAGCTTGGGGCACAACAAAACTAGCTACTGTTTTGCTTACAGCCTTAACGGTTCAGCTTTCAACGGCAGCCACCTCGGAAAAAGTAGTTTTGTTAGAAAATAAAACCACTACAGAAAAACAGTCAGAAGTATTTAAATCAAGTGCAATTCTAAAGAAAATTAGCGGAAAAGTACTAGATGCTGATGGAAACGCTATCCCAGGCGCAAATATTGTCGCTAAAGGGAGCACAGCCTCGACACAAACGGATTTTGACGGTAATTTTACCATTGAAGTTCCTGACAATGTAACCAAACTTATTGTTTCTTATATAGGTATGGATCAACAAGAAGTAACTATTGGTAAATCTCCGCTAACAATCGTCTTGAAAGAATCTGGACAAAGCTTAGATGAAGTAGTAATTGTTGGTTATGGTACTCAGAAGAAATCTAAAATAACAGGTTCTGTATCTAAACTTGACAGCAAGGTACTAGAAACAGGGACTCGATCTAATCCAGCTTCAGCATTAGCAGGAACCATTCCAGGATTAAGAGTACAGCAATCTTCAGGTAGACCAGGAGCTGTACCATCCATTGTTTTACGTGGAGGAACGAACTACGATGGTTCTGGATCACCTCTAGTTATGGTCGATGGATTTGTAAGAGCCGGCTTTAATGAGATCAACCAAGATGATATTGCTTCCATCGAAGTATTAAAAGATGCATCAGCAACTGCTATTTATGGTGCAAGAGCAAATAATGGGGTAATATTGATTACCACTAAAAAAGGAAAAAGCGGTACTTCTAATATTACTATTAATTCAAAAATAGGAATTAACACACTAAACGTCCCTTTTGACTTCTTGGATGCCAAAGACTACTTATATTGGTCTAGAAAAGCGATAGAAAATTCTGGAAAATATGATGCCAGTCGATTAGGACAATTGAATTCAACAGGTCCTTTTGGTACCGGAAATCTTTATAAAGATGCTGCTGGAAACATTCTTGACGGAAACAAAACCCCCTCAGCGGTATGGAGCCCTATGTTTAGAAGCCCTATAAATGAAGAACTGTTGTCTCAAGGATGGCAAAGTATAATGGATCCTGTTAAAACAAACGCATTAGGAGCCTACGATCCAAACGGAACCAATAAAGAAATTATTTACAAGGATTTCAACTATAAGGATTATGCTCTTAGACCTCAGGGATTAACTAAAGATTATAATATTAATATGACTGGCGGTAACGACAAAGGAAATTATTATGCCAGTTTAGGATATTATGATGAACAAGGTTTACCAATAAACACTTTCTACAAAAGGTTGACTTTTGTTTTTAACGGTGAATACAAAATCAAGCCTTGGTTAACTTCCACTTCTAGTTTAAATTTTGCTGATGCCAAATGGAGAGATGCTCAAACAAACGGCGAAGGTAATTATCTGACTCGTTCTTTAGGCGCACCTCCTACTATGAGAGGTACAAATGCTAATGGTGAACTATTAGTAGGGCGTGATTACACCGATGGTAACCCTCTAGTAAACGATGCTAAATTCATTCGAAATAATAACAGTGATAAGTTTACAATGTCACAGGCATTCAAAATAGACCTACTAAAAAACCTAAGTTTTAGGACTAGTGCTAACTGGTTTTACAGCCTAGCATTCAATGAAGCCTTTAATAAAGATTTCTTATCAAGCCCAGGAAACATTAACAAAACCCGTTCATCAAGTGCATCTTACGGAAGGGAGTTCAGTCAAACCTATAATGGTGCTTTAAACTATAACACAACCATCTTAAACAAGCATAATATAAATGCTATGGTGGGAACAGAGTATTACGACATCTATCAAAACGGCTTATCAGCCTCTGGTTCAGGAGCTCCATCGGATGACTTCATGGACTTAGGATATACCAGCTCAGATAAAGATAAAAGAGCTATCGATACCTATCATCAACGTCAACGTATTTTATCTTTCTTTTCTCGTGTTAGTTATGACTACGACGACAAATACCTTATGACCTTGACTGTAAGACGAGATGGTTATTCTAGATTACTAGACAACCGTTGGGGTAATTTCCCAGGAATATCTGCAGGATGGAACATGCATAAAGAAGATTTTTTTAGCGGAATTTCAGATGTAGTGAATACCTTAAAATTGCGAGCTAGTTATGGTCAAAACGGTAATGTTAGTGGTATTGGCCCTTACCAACTACAAGGATCTTATTCGTCAGCAAAATACGATGGTATTGTAGGATATCAAGTAGGTGGATTGCCTTTTCCAAACCTAAAATGGGAACGTTCCGCTACTTATGAATTTGGTTTAGATACTCGTTTATTTAATAAATTAGACCTTTCTCTTGCTTATTATAACAGAGAAACCAATGATAAAATTTCGACATTCAACCTTCCAGCTACTTCAGGGTTTACAACAATTACAACAAACTTAGGTAGTTTACAGAACAAAGGAATTGAGTTAGACTTGAATTATAGCGCAGTTAAAAAAACTGATTGGTCATTAGACATTAATGCCAATTTTGCTACCAATGCAAATAAAATATTAAAATTACCTAGTAATGGATTAGAAAACAATAGAATTGGAGGAAGTCAGGTTTACGACAACAATGGTAATCTTATTTGGGTTGGCGGTTTCCAAGAGGGTCAAGATCCAAATATAGCTTATGCATATGTTTCTGAGGGAATTATCAGAACCCAAGCAGAGTTGGATTCATACGCTTTACAACTGCGCGATTTAATTGGCGCAAAAGTACTAGTACATCCAGATGCTTTCAATGCAATGACTCCAGCGCAAAAATCTTTACATTATCCTATAGCATTGGGAGATGTAAAATGGAAAGATGTTAATGGTGATGGCATTATCAACACCTATGACAGACAATACATGGGTCGCACAGTACCAAAAATGACCGGAGGTTTTGGTTTCACTGCAAGATATAAAGCTTTCACATTGAGTAGCCGTTTTGACTATGCTTTAGGTTTTGTTCAATATGATGGCCCTAGAACTTGGTTCTTAAGTAATGCCCAAGGAACTTTTAACACGATAGAACAAGTTAAAGATACTTGGACTCCTGAGAATCCAAATGCTAAATACCCAACCTATTACTGGGCGGATCAATTATTCAAAAACAATACCTTCCGTACCTCAAGCATGTTTTACAACAAAGCAGATTATCTTGCTTTCCGTGAAATAAACTTAAGTTACTCTATACCTTCTGCTATATTGAGTAAATTAAAGGTTGATGGAATTAAATTAACTTTAACTGGACAAAATTTAGGTTATTTAAGCAAATCAACTCTTTTCTCTCCAGAAGCAACAGACAACGGAGTTTCTGTTGGTGGTGGATATCCATTGCCACGTACAGTAATATTTGGTATTCAATTTATTTTATAAAATTATGAAAAAGATAGTATTAGGATTTGCATTATTGACGTTATCAATTACGTTTAATGCATGCGACAATTTAGATTTAGCTCCAGAAGATTATTACGCCAGCGAAAGCTTTTGGAAAACTCCATCTCAAGTTGATGGAGCCATGGTTGGCTTACATAATCAGTTAAGATCTTATCAATTTACATTGTTTAACTTAGGAGAGCTAAGAGGAGGCACATTAAGAGATGGTACTAGCTTTACTGGAACTGCATCTTTAAATTCAGGCTCCATTGTTCGACAAGACATTAGAGAATCTTCTACTGGTATTTCAGGCTGGGCGGGTTTGTACGCTGCCATTTTTCAGGTAAACAATTTTATCTATCAAGTAGAAAAAGCAGATTACTTGGTCGCTGCTGACAAAAGTTACTATTTAGGACAGGCCTATGGTTTAAGAGCTTTCTATTATTTCCAATTGTACCGTACTTATGGTAGAGTACCTTTGGCAAAAGAGCCTAAAGTAGCTATCAATACGCCAGCTACTGCTCAAGATGCCTATTTACCACGTACTGCAACTGAGAAAGAAACTTTAGACTTCATCAAAGAAGACATTGATAAGTCTGTCGTTAATTTTGCTGATAATTACACAACTAAGATGCAAAAAGCACAATGGTCTTTAGCTGCTTCACAAATGTTAAAAGGAGAAGTGTATTTATGGTCAGCAAAAGTTAAAATTGACGGAGCTACACCAACCACAACAACTACTGATTTAACTACAGCCCGAGCTGCAATTGAAGCAATTATACCTAAATACAGCTTGCAACCTAGTTTTGCTAACGTATTTAACTCGGCTGCAACGGCTGCTATAAAAGGGAATAATGAAATTATTTTTGCCTTGAGATATGGCTTTGGAGAAGCAAGTAATAGTTATAGTCAATTTATTTATGCAGTTACCGATCCATTAGCAGACTATGTTGATGACAAAGGTGTAGCTATTCCATCCGCTGATCCATTAAAAGTAAATGGTGGCGGAACTATTATTCGTTACGAATACAAATATGAGTTATATGCAAAATACGATGCTGCAGATACCAGAGCCAATGTTACTTTCCTAAACTTTAACAAAGGAACGGTTCATGCCACCAACATGCGCAAATTTATCGGAACAATCGTTGACGGCGCTCGTTCTTTTACAGATGATTTCCCTATTTATCGTTTGGCTGATGCCTACTTAATGTTGGCCGAAATTAAAAACAAACAAGGTCAGGATCCATCTGCTGAAATCAACACCATTAGAACTCGTGCTTATGCAGGAAGTGTTGCTCCGGTTTATGTAAATGGTTCATTCGAGCAAAATGAATTAGCAATTTTTGCCGAAAGACAAAAAGAATTTGTAGCCGAAGCTAAAATATGGTATGATTTACGTCGTATGCAAGATGCCTCAGGAACTCCTTTGGCATTCCGAAAAGATTTATCTCTGATAGGTGTTTTAGATAATATTACAGGACAAAACCATAAATTAATATGGCCAATTGATCTAAGTACACTAAACAGCGACGAAACCTTAAAAGGACAGCAAAATCCAGGGTACAGCGGAACCTAAATCAATTATAATTATCAAAACCGACAAACTATACTTTGTCGGTTTTTTTTTTAATTTCGCTACATCTTGAAACTTTTATTATCTAAAAAAATAAAAGATAGTAATCCACTAAATTTCAATAATTTATTTAAAAACAAAGCAGAAGTCACTTAAATAGATTATTTAGATTAGCTAATCAACAAACATCGGTTTGTATCCGCATTGAGTTTAAAAAAATTATATTAAGTTTGTAATTAAATGCCTTCAAATATTAAAATAAAAAAAATGAGCTTAAAGGATTTATTAGACGTAAGTATTGACAACAGCCTTTCGGGCCAAAAGTGGCATATGTTGAGACAATCAATAGTAAAACGCTTATTATCTACCGGAAATGCTACAATAGCAGAATTAGGCTCCGAATTACAATCAAGTGTTCCTACCGTTACCAAGGCAGTCAATGAACTTCTTGTTGAAGGTTATGTTGTAGACATGGGAAAAATCACTAATAGCAGCGGCAGACGCCCTTCTTTATACAGCATCAATCCTACTTGTGCTTACTTTTTAGGTATTGAAGTAGGCAGAAGCAGCATGTCTATTGGATTACAGAATATAAAAAATGAATTTGTAAGTATCGAACTAGGAACTTCCTTTGTTTTAGAAAACACCCAAGAATCCCTTTTAGAGTTATGCAACCTAATCAATTCATTTATAGAAGATAGTTTAGTTGATAAAAAAATGATTGTAGGGGCTTGCATCAACTTATCAGGTCGTATTAACTCGATGGAAGGATTTAGCTATAACTTTTTTTTCAGCGAAAACCGACCTTTAACTGAAATCATTTCAGATCAATTAGGTATACCCGTTCGTTTAGAAAATGACACCAGAGCAATGGCTTTTGGTGAATATCGTGAAGGTGTAGTAGATGGAGAACAAAATGTAATCTATGTAAACTACAGCTGGGGCGTGGGAATAGGAATAATAACAGATGGTAAACTATATTACGGAAAATCGGGATACTCAGGAGAATTTGGACACAGCACCATATTAGACAATGACATTCTATGCCAATGTGGCAAATTAGGCTGTCTGGAAACCGAAATATCCGGTTGGTCTTTAGTAAATCAATTCAAGGAAGCCATCAAAGAAGGAAAACAATCTAAGATCGTACTTGATGAAAATTCAACAAGCTTGCAACATCACACTATAATTGCTGGTGCATTAAACCTAGAAGACAACTTATGTGTAGAATTAGTTTCTAAACAAAGTGAAAAAATGGGCCGTTATTTATCTATTATCCTTAACATTTTCAATCCGGATTTACTTGTGATTGGAGGTGATTTTTCACTCTTGGGAGATTATACCTTATTACCTATTCAATCAGCCTTAAAGAAATATTCTCTAGGATTAGTCAATAGAGATGTTAAACTAAAAAAATCAAGTTTAGGCCGTCGCGCTGGCGTTATTGGGGCTTGCTGCGTTGTCAAAGAAAAAATGCTCTCCTCCTTAATTAATAATTAAAATTATTCTTTTTATTTTATTATTAAATTTTTTTAATAAATACTGTTTGTTTATTAAATTATTTCGTATGTTTACAATTCAATAGTGAATGTTTCATTTTTTTAATTCTCAATTAACTTATCTCTTTACAGTTTTATCTGTCTAAATAAATACTGAAAGATATATCGAATAAAAGAGAATTAGCTTTAAAAAATCGGATTTACAATTCAACAGCCTCAATCAATAGCAGTTAGCTTTATTTTTTTTTAAAGCAAAACGACTCTGATTCAGCATTGAAAACATCCACCATTATTATTTTGAATATAAAATCATATATATTCTGCTGTGGAAAATTTTAAATTTTCACCCAACTTGATACAAAAAACTTAAAAAAAATATTATGAAAATTCAACACCTACAAGGTCTTATCTCTGCTCCGTTTACACCCTTTGACAGCAATGGAAAATTAGATGTTAGTCTAATCCCTGCTTATTATTCTTTTTTAAAACAAAACGGAATAACAGGTGCATTCATTAACGGTTCTACAGGAGAAGGAGTTTCTACAACCTTAGAAGAAAAGAAAGCCGTTGCTCAAGCTTGGGCTGATTGTAGTAATCATGATGCCGACTTTAAGGTAATGGCATTTTTAGCGGGTACCTGCCTTGCAGATTGCATCGAATTAGCTAAACATGCTTACGAAATAGGTTTATACGCTGTTTCTATGACGGGACCTTTTTATTTCAAACCAGCCAATGTTGATATGTTAGCACAAACTTGTATTGAAGTAGGAAAAGAAGTGCCTAATATGCCTTTTTATTACTATCATATTCCCGTATTGACAGGTGTAAATTTACCAATGTTCGATTTAGTAAGGGCTTTGGACGGAAAACTTCCCAATTTCGCAGGAGTTAAATATACCCATGAAGATTTCATGGATTTCCAAAGCTGTATGAGCTATGAAAATGGCAAATTTGACATGCTTTGGGGACGTGACGAAAATATGTTATCTGCATTAGTATTGGGAGCAAAAGGTGCTGTAGGAAGTACTTTTAATTATGCTGCCCCTCTATACTATGATTTGATTGATGCATTCAATGCCAATGATTTGGTTAAGGCACGTGTCTTGCAACAAAAATCAATCGATATGATTCGTTTATTGGGGAAATACGGCGGAATCTCAGTAGGAAAAGCCTATATGAAACTGGTTGGACACAATCTAGGAGAATTCAGATTGCCTGTCAAAAACATGAGCGCAGATCAATTTGAATTATTCAAGAAAGATGTTGCAAGCCTAAATTTTGAAACTTTCAAATCAAAATAATCCAATAGCACGTTTTATTTTAAAATAGGAACGATGAACAAATCTATTTTTTCTTTAATTTTTATATCCCTTATTATGTCAACAACTGATGCCTTTTCTCAAAAAAAAGATGTAGACCATGTTGAATGGAAAACAGCAGCCCAATTACAAAATGAAGACGGCAGTCTTTCATTAGGCTTCGCAGGAGCTATTAATGGAATAAGTAATGACGTTTTACTTGTAACTGGTGGTGCAAATTTCCCTGATAAAATGCCTTGGGAAGGAGGAAAAAAGAACTATTCAAAAGTAATTCATGTATTACAAAAATGTGACAATCAATTTACTTGGATAAAAAAAGTAAAAAGCGTCTTACCGGAACCTATTGCCTATTGTGGAACTACATCAACAGATTTAGGCGTGGTATATGTAGGCGGAGAAAATGAAAATGGCCTTTCGAATA
Organism: Flavobacterium sp. W1B; assembly: GCF_047344965.1. Taxonomy (NCBI): domain Bacteria; kingdom Pseudomonadati; phylum Bacteroidota; class Flavobacteriia; order Flavobacteriales; family Flavobacteriaceae; genus Flavobacterium; species Flavobacterium sp. W1B. Next base: position 2,053,987 of record NZ_CP178845.1, on the reverse strand, counting down.
AATCGTTTCTATTAAAATGGAATTCAACCAAAAAAGAGGTTGAGACAAAATCTTTACCGGATTTTCCTTTAGCCATTACAAATATAGCGCTTACCCACATTGGCAATGTTGTTTACGCAGTTGGCGGTGATGAAGCGAAACAATCATCCGACTTCTTTGCAAGTCTTGATTTGAATGATGCAAATCCACAATGGAAATCATTACCCAAATTACCTTTGGCTTTAGCCAATTCGGTTGTAATTGCCCAAAAAGGAAAAAACGGAACTAACATTTATGTTGTAGGCGGAAGAACAAAAACCGATTCAGGAATAAGCGATTTACACAAAACTACTTTTGTTTTTGATGTAAAAAAACAAAAGTGGGAAAGTGCCGCAACAATATCCGATGGAAAAAACAGCACTAACTTTTCTGCAGGAGCCGGAGTTGCCATTGGATCCCATTCTGTTTTAATTATTGGTGGAGACAATGGCGTAATTTTTCATCAAATTGAAACCTATCTATCCCAAATTGCTCAAGTAGAATCTCCTGAAGAGAAAGCGGACCTCATCGCCAAAAAGAATAAATTAGTGACAAATCATCCCGGATTCTATAATGGAATCTTATTATACAATACGTTAACGGACAAATGGTCAAAAATAGGCGAATTGCCTTTTCTGCCGCATGTTACTACTCCGGCTGTATTATGGGATAAAAAAATAATTCTATCAAACGGAGAGATAAAACCCGGAATTCGCACTCCTGATGTAATGTTAGGTAAGATCAAAAAATAAAACAAATAGAACAGTTTAAAATCTGTTGTTTCTTTCCAAAACAGCAGGCTAAAAACTAAAAAAGCAAATCAAAACATGAAAGAATCAAAACATTATCCTTGGATAGTCGTGGGCTTACTATGGATTGTCGCCTTGTTAAATTACATGGACAGACAAATGTTAGCAACCATGCGTCCGTCAATGGAAACCGATATTCCTGAATTAGTTTCGGGCGAGAATTTTGGACGACTGATGGCTATATTTCTTTGGATTTATGCCTTAATGAGCCCCGTATCAGGAATTATTGCCGACAAATTGAATAGGAAATGGTTAATTGTAGGTAGCCTTTTTGTTTGGTCGGCAGTAACTTACGCCATGGGATTAGCAACAACTTATAATCAGGTGTACTGGTTAAGAGCCCTTATGGGAGTTAGTGAAGCCTTATACATACCCGCTGGTTTGTCCCTTATAGCCGATTATCATCAACAAAAAACAAGATCACTTGCCATTGGTATCCACATGACAGGATTATATATGGGTTCGGCAATCGGAGGTTTTGGTGCTACCATAGCTGCTTCTTTTTCTTGGCATACCACTTTTCATTATTTTGGGTTAATCGGAATCGTATATTCCGGAGTTTTAGTTTTTCTTTTGAAAGAGAAAAAAAGTACAGAAGTGGAAACAAATGAGAACATTTCATTAACAAAAAAAGGGAAAGAATCCTTGTTCAAAGGGCTGGGAATTTTATTCACCAACATGTCTTTTTGGATTATCTTATTCTATTTTGCCATACCAAGTTTACCGGGTTGGGCTACCAAAAACTGGCTACCTACCCTATTTTCTCAAAACCTAAGCATTCCTATGGAACAAGCAGGACCTTTGGCTACCATAACTATATCATTCTCCTCCTTTTTGGGAGTAATTTTTGGAGGGATATTATCCGATAAATGGGTTCAAAAAAACATTAAGGGCAGAGTTTATACCAGCGCAATTGGTCTGGGATTGACTATTCCTGCTCTATTACTTATTGGTTTTGGTCATTCGTTATTTAATGTTGTTGGAGCTGCGCTTTGTTTCGGAATTGGTTATGGTATGTTTGACGCCAACAATATGCCTATTCTTTGCCAATTTGTATCATCAAAATACAGAGCAACAGCCTATGGAATTTTAAATATGATTGGAGTTGGATGTGGAGCTTTGGTCACTTCTCTATTAGGAAAATATTCTGATAGTGGCACTTTGGGTAATGGATTTGCATTGATGGCATCTATTGTCTTAGTCGCATTAATTGTTCAGATTAGTTTTTTACGACCTAAAGTAAATGATTTTGTAGATGCTTAATATTTGATCCACAAAATCAAATATTAATTTATAAATCTTCTAAATGAAGCCGGCTTGGCCTGTTCTACTTTTAAATTAGAACTCAATCAAAACAATAAAAATTAATAGGCATTCGAAAGGATGCCTCAATAAAAATAAATAAAATTAAGCAGGTAGGTGTTTTAAAAACCTACTTAAAAATACTTCTAAAAAATGAATTATTCAACGACAGATCTCCAAGACTTAAAAGAGTTTTATCAGAATCAATTACTAAATGACACGGTGCCATTTTGGTTCCCACGCTCTGTAGACACTCAATTTGGTGGCTATTTATTAATGCGGGATCAAGATGGAAGTCTACTAGATGACGATAAAGCGGTATGGATTCAAGGTCGTGCCGCCTGGCTTTTGTCAACACTTTACAACACTGTAGAGCCTAAACAAGAATGGTTAGATGGTGCTAAGTCAGGAATTGATTTTTTAAACAAGCATTGTTTCGACACTGATGGACAAATGTTCTTTCATGTAACCCGTGACGGACAACCAATACGCAAACGTCGTTATTATTTCTCCGAAACATTTGCGGTTATCGCAATGGCTTCGTACGCCAAAGCAAGCGGTGATGAGGCTGCTGCCGAAAAAGCCCGTTATTTGTTCGGAAAATGTATTGAATATTCGAGTACACCGGGTTTATTGCAACCCAAATTTACTTCAACTCGTCCGACAAAAGGAATTGGAGCACCAATGATCATGATGAACACGGCGCAACAATTAAGGGAAACCATAGGTGATCCACGTTGTGACGAATGGATTGATAAATGGATCAGCGAAATTGAAACCTATTTTGTCAAAGACGATATCAAATGCGTGATGGAACAAGTAGCGCCTGATGGTTCAATTATAGACCATATTGACGGACGCACCCTGAATCCAGGACACGCCATAGAAGGTGCTTGGTTTATTTTGCATGAAGCGAAATACAGAAACAATGATCCCCGATTGATTGAACTGGGATGTAAAATGCTAGACTATATGTGGGAACGCGGTTGGGATAAAGAACATGGCGGAATCTTATATTTCCGTGATGTGTACGACAAACCTGTACAAGAATACTGGCAAGATATGAAGTTTTGGTGGCCACACAACGAGGTAATTATCGCCACACTCCTTGCCTACACGATGACTGGCGACGAGAAATACGCAAAATGGCACAAAATGGTTCATGATTATGCCTACAGCAAATTTCATGATAAAGAAAATGGAGAATGGTTTGGATATTTACATAAAGACGGAACTATTGCCCAAACAGCAAAAGGGAATATGTTTAAAGGTCCCTTTCATTTGCCAAGACAAGAATGGTATTGTCTTCAAATTTTGAATGAACATTTGAATAAATAATCAAAATATAGGATGAAAACTACCTAAAAAAAATTTCTGACTTTTCAGTATATTGAAACAAAATATACCAAAAACCATTTTTAATATTAATTTCATCCAATAACCAAAAAACACACAATAACATTAATTTATTTTTACCATGAAAAAAATTTTCACCTCGTTAATATTAATTACTGTAATGAGCCTTTCAGCTCAAAATAAAACACATCAAATAGCCGAAGGTGTCATTAGTCATCAGGATCTATTCAATACATCAATGGTTGAAGGAGTGAACTGTTTCAGAATTCCTGCAATTGTTACAGCTCCAAACGGTGATCTTATTGCCGCGATTGATGAGCGCGTTCCTAACTGCGGTGATTTAAACCGAAGCGGTGATATTAATATTGTTGTGAGACGAAGTGCTGACAATGGTAAGACTTGGTCTGGAATTGAAACGGTAGTTAATTTTCCATTGGGACTATCAGCTTCAGATCCTTCTATGATTGTAGATAGAGATACTAAAGAAATCATTCTTTTTTATAATTACATGGATTTTGAAAAAGAAAGAGACATTTATTATCTACACGTAGTTAAAAGCAAGGACAACGGAAAAACTTGGAGTAAACCAGAAGACATTACAAGCCAAATTGCAAAACCAGAATGGCATAAAGACTTTAAATTCATCACCTCAGGTCGCGGAATTCAAACTAGAGACGGGAAACTTTTACATACTTTAGTGAATCTAAGTAAAGGTTTATTCATTTTCGGAAGTGATGACCATGGTAAAACTTGGTACTTTATTGATACGCCAATTAAACCGGCAGATGAATCTAAAATTATCGAATTAGCCGACGGAAGTTGGATGGTTAATGCAAGAGTGAACGGTGGAAAAATGCGTTATGTACATACTTCATCAGATAAAGGAAAATCATGGACAACTAAGCCAGAGCCTGCGCTGATAGATCCAAGTTGTAATGCTAGCATTATTAGATACACTGCAAAAGCGGATGGTTATGATAAAGACCGAATCATTTTCTCGAATGCAAAAATGGAAAAAGGGCGTATGAATTTGAATGTTCGTATCAGTTATGACGAAGGTAAAACATGGTCAGAAGGAAAAACTATTTATCCGGGAAGTTCAGCCTATTCTTCGCTTACTGTATTAAAGAATGGAGATATCGCCGTGTTTTTTGAAAAAGATGAACATACCAAAAATGAGTTTGTAAGCTTTTCTTTGAAATGGTTAACTGACGGAAAGGACAAATTCAAAAAAGCCTCCAAAAAAAGAAAATCAAATAATAAATAAAAATTATTAACCCTCTACGAATTCAGTATTCCTAGAGGGTTTTAATTTAAAAAACCTGAGTTACGATTAATATACATTGAAATAAAACAGCTGATTTTCAATTTAAAAAACATCTTTTAGTTTTCTGTAAGGTCTTTTTTGACCTTGTAGATATTAATTTAAAGTATTTTAGCATCTATGATCTTTTGGAAACCTAGCAGAAGAACCACAACTGATATAAAATGAATAACCGAACTCAGGTTAATACCATATAAACCTTTAAAAATGAAACAAGCTATCGTTAACGCCACCGTTCACACTGGAGATGAAATAATCGAAAAGGCTGTCGTAATTATAGAAAACGGACAAATCATTTCGGTTCAAAAAGAAATTCCGTCTGCAATTCAACAAATTGATTTAAAAGGTAAAAACCTTGCTCCGGGATTTATTGATATTCAAATCAACGGGGGTGAAAAATATTTTTTCAGCGAATTCCCTACTGAAGAAACCATTCAGGACATTTACCAATCCAGCCTAAAATACGGCACCACTAATACATTACCAACTCTAGTGTCCTCCTCTAATGAAACGATTCTCCAAGGAATTGAAGCCACTCGTAACTACATGAGCAAACACAACAATGGCGTCTTAGGAATGCATTTAGAAGGTCCGTTTTTAAACCCAAAAAAAAGAGGGGCACACAGCTCGGCTATAGTAAGAAAACCAACTAATGCTGAATTAGAGGAAATCATCCGTTATGGAAAAGATACCATCAAAATCATCACTATTGCACCCGAATGTTTTACTGATGAGCAAATCGATATGCTATTAGAAAGCGGAATTAACATCTCGGCCGGACATTCTGAAATGACTTATAAGCAAGCCCAATATTATTTTTCAAAAGGTATCAAGTTAGTCACTCATTTATTTAATGCGATGAGTCAATTCCGCCATCGAGAACCCGGATTGGTTGGAGCCACTTTTGAAAATGAAAACGTATATGCGCCTATTATTTTGGACGGTGCCCATTGTGATTATGCAGCGGCAAGGATAGCGTACAAATTAAAGAAAGACAAGTTTTTCTTAATAAGTGATGCGGCATTCTTAGGAAAAAAAGTCACTAATTTCAAATGGGAAAATTTTGATGCCCATCTGGAAAATGGTTTTTACAGAAACCAGGAAGGCAATTTAGCCGGCGCCAGTATATCAATGATTGATGCGGTTCAAAACGCTTTTAAACATCTGAATGTTTCCGCCGAAGAAGCGATAAAAATGGCTACTAGTCGTGTAGCAAGTGCCATAAATATGGAAAACGAAATTGGAAAAATAAAACCCGGATTTCCGACAAGTTTCGTTCAGTTTAATGATGATTTATCAGAAATTCAAACTTTAATCGTCAACTAAAATAGACTTTATAATAAATCAACTCTGCCATATAAATACAAACAAAACTCCATAGATCTTACCGATTTATGGAGTTTTTATTTTGGGATTAATTTAAGTAAATCCTGTTATAATTGAAATTTACAGGAGATATTTCTCCGAAATATTTTCGCCCGCTGTATTTTTACCAAAGAATAAAATACAATCCAGTTTCACTTTAAAACCGGAAGATTTCTTGTTGGATTGCAAAAACATTCGGTCCAAAATCATTTTTTTTCCATTGATTGTAGTTTCCACATAAGCCTTAGCTTTCTTATCAACTCTGAGATATAATTTTTGTTTTGGATAAGAAACCAAACTCAGTTCATATTGATTTTGACCAACTTTTTTGGTATTGAGTCCGTAAGCCAATTTTTGCTGAGTCTTTGTCAATTCTTTTTTCACTCCGCCTTCCGTATAAACGATTCTATAAATACTAACTGGTTCTGAATCACTCAAAAAAGTGGTTTCAATAAAATTAGCGTCATAAACATAGGTATTGTGATTCTGGCCATGCTGAATATAGAACAATCTGTTTTCGGCAGCGGGCGGAATTGGATAATCTTTTTGGGCAGACACGACGCTCACCAATAGTAACTGAAAAAATAAAAATAACTTTTTCATGGCTTTTTATTGAAGTTATTGTTACTTACAAATTTAGTCATTATTCCATTTAAAACTCCTATCTCGCCAACTAATGAAGCTGCCTTTTTATTTTAGGAAAGTTTCAATTTCAACAGGATTAGAAAGAATTTTATGAACAGGACAGCTGTTTGCCACCCTTAAAAGTCTTTCGCGTTGTTTCTGATCTAAATCTCCAAAGAGTTCAACATTTCGCGTTATATTTGATTTTAAAGCAATATCATCCCAATTCAATGTAACTTCAACTTTTATATCCGTTAAGTTCCAACCTTTATAATCGGCATAAATTTTTACTGTTGCCGAAGTACAGGCACCTAATGCAGAAGCCAGCAGTTCCTTGGGACTAAATCCTAAATCTTTACCTCCTTTTTCTACAGGTTCATCGGCAATTATGGTATTGGTAGCCGATTTGATTTCGATTTTGTATTTTTCCTGACCAAGATGCGTTTTTATCTTTTCCATAATTTAAAATTTAGTTGGTGCTGGTAAAGGAACAAATCCGGTCTCTCCGGGAATTTCAGGAAATGTTTGCTGAATCCATCTTTCTTTTGCTTCTTCTATAATGGCTTTATCTGTGGCGACAAAGTTCCAGTAAATAAAACGTTCCTCGGGGAAAGCTTCGCCTCCAAAAATATAAACGGTAGAATTCTCATCCATTTCAAATTCGCAGAGCGTACTTTCTTTGGCAACTAAAATTTGTTTTTCACCAAAAGTGGTTCCCTCGCTTTTAATGCTTCCTTCCAGAACATACAAGGCACCTTCGCCAAATAAATCCTTGCCGATATTCACTTTTTGGCTTGCTGTATTCTTAATTTCAATAAAATATAACGGACTATAAGTAGGCACGCCGGATTTTTTCCCGAAAGCTTCTCCGGCAATCAATTTAAACGAAAGACCATTTTCTGTCCAATGGGGAATATCTTTTTCCTCGATATGAACAAAAGAAGGTTCCATTTTTTCCAATTCCATTGGCAACGCTACCCAAATTTGCAAGCCATGAAGCATTTTCTCCGAAGTCCGCAAATATTCAGGGGTTCTTTCAGAATGCACGATGCCTTTTCCTGCCGTCATCCAGTTTACGGCTCCGGGTTTAATTTCAATCTCGTTCCCAAGGCTATCTCGGTGCATGATACTTCCTTCAAAAAGATAAGTAAGCGTGGAAAGACCAATATGCGGATGCGGGCCCACATCCAGATTTTGATAATTCGATAAATGCGCCGGTCCCATGTGGTCGAGAAAAACAAACGGTCCAACGGCTCGTTTTTGTCGAAACGGTAGCAAACGCCCAACGAGAAAATTACCGATATCGGCTGCGCGTTCTTCTATTATTAATTGAATATTTGACATTTTATATCTTTTAAAAATTAATCTTCCAAATAACCAAATTTCCCCGAATTCACATCGTCAATTGCCTGAATGATTTCCTCACGCGTATTCATTACAAACGGACCATGGGCAAAAATAGGCTCATCAATTGGTTCACCGCTTAACACTAGAACAGTGGCATTTTCCATTGCTTCTATACTGAATTCTTCGCCTTCATTCTTAAACAACGCAAAATGATCGGTTGGAACAAGCTCGGCATCATTTACTTTAATACTACCTTCAATCAACAATAAAGCGGTATTGAAATTAGCCGGAAAAGAAAAACTTGCTTTTCCGCCTTTGTTTAGTTTAGTATTTTGCAAATGAACCGGTGTAAACGTCGAAGCAGCGCCTTTGGTTTCCTTATAATTTCCGGCGATTACTTCAATAATTCCTGCATTTTCAGGAAGAATAAATTTACTGATTTTTTCGTTTGTAATTCCCTGGTATTTCGGCGAACTCATTTTGTCTTTTGCTGGCAAATTGACCCACAGCTGCACCATCTGAAATTCGCCACCAGTTTTGCTGAATTCGGCTTCATGAAATTCTTTGTGCAAAACTCCAGATGCTGCCGTCATCCATTGCACATCGCCCTCGCCAATAATCCCGCCGCCGCCGGCACTGTCATGATGGGCAACTTTTCCTTTGTAGGCAATTGTCACGGTTTCAAAACCACGATGCGGATGCACTCCTACCCCTTTTGGAATCTCAGAAGGCGGAAAATGGTATTTGGAGTTATAATCCATCATGATAAACGGGCTCATTCGTTTCATATCTAAGCCATGAACACTCGGAATAAAGTTATGTACCCGAAATCCATCTCCAACAAAATGAGGCGTTTGTGGAGCAACAATTAATTCTATATTTTTAGTTTTCATAGTAATGCTTTTTAGTTTAACAAATTTACGATTCTTAAAAAGGAAAAAACTTAATCTGTGTTAAGAAATGAATCAAATCAATTGCAATAGAATATTGACCATATTAATTCTAAAAAAAAGCAAAACAGACCTCTTCCGCAGATGCGAGAACTCCAAAAAAAAAGTGCGATTAAAAGAATTTAATCGCACTTTTTTACTTGAACTAATTTAAATTATTTCCAAAAAACAGCATAAACTACCACAAGAATTATCATTATTGCAAACGAGCAAATATTAAAAAGCGGGCTTGTTTTGAACAATTCTTTCTTCAATGGAATTCCTTTTGCGTCATCAGCTCCTTTATTTTGGAACAAACTTAAAACAATGATCAATATCATCGTCAAAACCGCAGTATAACCCATTTGGTCCATCCAAGGCAGTGTTGGGAAAATGGATTCGAAACCACTTCCTACAGCCCATGATTTAGGGCCTACCTTGAAAAACATAGCGATTGGAATAGAGAACAATGCACCCAAAATAGCGGCTTTGTTTGTCGTTTTTTTCCAAAAAAGACCTAATATAAATACTGCCAAAATACCAGGACTCACGATACCCGTATATTCTTGGATGAATTGAAATGCTTGATCTATTCCTCCTAAAAGTGGTGCCATAATTACGGCAATCAACAATGCGATACCAGCTGAAAGACGACCAACATTTACGGTTGTTTTATCACTAGCATTTTTATTAATGTACTGCTTGTAAATGTCCATTGTAAAGATCGTTGAAGTTGAGTTCAACATCGAAGCCAATGAAGATACAATTGCCGCTGCCAAAGCAGCAAAAGCTAATCCTTTTAAGCCCGCAGGCAAGAAATGCAATAGCCATGGATACGCTCTATCAGCCGTACCAACACCTGGTAAGTTCTCTAATCCAGAAACACCTAAACGAGCCATAATTGCAGGATCATTTACCATTACATAAGCTGCTATACCAGGAATCACAACGATCAATGGAATAATCAGTTTTAAGAAACCAGCCAATAATATTCCTTTTTGGGCCTCAGCCAAAGATTTAGCCGCCAAAGTTCTTTGAATAATATATTGGTTGAAACCCCAATAATAGATATTTGCAACCCATAATCCACCAACCAATACTCCAATTCCTGGAAGATTCATATATTCTGGATTGGTTTCATCTAGAATCATAACAAAACGTTCCGGTGCAGCCTCGTAAATTACTTTTAATCCCTCTATCATTCCCGCACCATCAGATACCGTATTTAAGGCTAAATAAGTTGTTACTAATCCTCCAAGGACTAAGAACACAACTTGGATAACATCTGTCCAAGCAACGGCAGATAATCCTCCGTATAGAGAATATGCTGCTGAAAAAAGAGCCAATCCAATAACTGCATACATCATATCGACACCTAGAATGGTTTCTATGGCTAAACCTCCTAAATATAAAACAGTGGTTAGATTCACAAAAACATATAAAGCGATCCAAAAAACAGCCAAAATTGTTTTAAGATTAGTCGAGAATCTTTTTTCTACAAATTCCGGAATAGTATAAATACCTTTTTCAATGAAAATAGGCAGAAAGTATTTTCCAACGATAATCAATGTAAAAGCAGCCATCCACTCATAAGAAGCAATAGCTAATCCTAAAGCAAAACCAGAACCGGACATACCGATGAATTGTTCTGCAGAAATATTTGCGGCTATCAATGAAGAGCCAATTGCCCACCAAGGCAAAGATTTACTGGCAAGAAAATAGTCTTCGGCATTTCTTTGATGACCTTCCTTCTCTCGAGAAACCCACAATCCAACACCTAAAATCAGCACGGCATATGCTGCAAAAACCAAGTAATCAATAAATCCAAAATGTGTTTCCATGCTTTTTAGCTTATAATGTTTATTTAATTATTATTTTAATTATAAAGTACCACAACCAAACGATAGCCTTTCTACTTTTGATAAACCTTGGCCTTTTTCAAGCCGAAAAGTACAAATAGAAATATAGATTCTCGTTCTATGGGCAACTTTATTTTCATTCAGATTAATGATTCTTATCCTCTAATCTTTTGTTCCCATTTCCAAGCACTTGCTATCGATTCTTCCAAAGTAGATTTGGCTTTCCATCCCAAAATCTTGTTTGCTTTATCCGTATTGGCATAAGCTTCAGTAATATCACCTTCTCTACGAGGAACAATCTTATAAGGCAGTTTTTTACCGCTTACTTTCTCAAAAGCGTGAATTACTTCTAAAACAGAACTTCCTTTACCCGTACCCAGATTAAAAGTTTCAACCTTAGTCTCATTCTTTTTGTTTACCAATCTTTGCAAAGCAATAACGTGCGCTTTAGCCAAATCGACCACATGAATGTAATCGCGAACCGCCGTTCCATCAGCAGTAGGATAATCATCTCCATAAACCGATAAAACATCACGCAGACCAAAACCTGTTTGGGTAATAAATGGCACCAAGTTTTGCGGAACTCCAATAGGCAATTCTCCTATTTCGGCCGAAGGATGTGAACCAACCGGATTAAAGTAACGCAATAAAATAGCATTAATGCTACTCACTTTGGCTACATCGGTAATAATCTCTTCACCAATTTGTTTGGTATTTCCATAAGGAGACATTGCTGTTTGAATGGATGCATTCTCGGTGATAGGCATTGTTTCGGCCTGACCATAAACGGTGCAAGAAGAACTAAAAATAAAACTAGCATCTTCTTTCTTCTCCAATTCCTGAAGCAAATACACTAACGCATTGATATTGTTTTCATAATACAACAATGGATTTTCAACACTTTCACCAACCGCTTTTGAAGCAGCAAAATGAATAACACCTTTTACATCTTGATATTTTGCAAAAAAGTCTTGAACCGATTTTTTATCTCTTAAATCTAATTTTTCAAAAATAGGCATCGTACCCGTGATGGCTACAATCCCTTTTAAAACTTCTTCAGAAGAATTAGAAAGATTATCGATAATTATAACTTCAAAACCTTCATTTTGCAATTCAACAACCGTATGGGAACCAATGAAACCTAAACCTCCTGTAACTAATATTCTCATAATTTGTTTTTTAATTTATATAAATGCCTATCACGGATTCCTTTTTAATAAGAAAACCACACGACTTAAATCAGCATCAATTTATTTTTGATCTTTATAATGAATCTCGGATTGAGATCTTAGCAATTCGGCACTCTTTTCGGGTGTAATATCCCTTTGCGATTCGCCCATCATTTCATAACCAACCATGAATTTCTTAACGGTTGCCGAGCGCAATAAAGGCGGATAAAAATGCATGTGAAATTGCCATTCCGGATGCAACTCTCCATCTGTTGGCGCTTGATGAATTCCTGAAGAATACGGAAATGAAGTCTCAAAAAGATTGTCATATTTTATGGTCAATTGCTTCAAAATTTTTGCAAATCCGGTTACTTCCGCTTCGCTAAAATCAGTGATTTTTTCAATATGACGCTTGCTGATTATCATGGTTTCAAAAGGCCAAATTGCCCAAAAAGGAACCAATGCCACAAAATGCTCATTTTCGATAACAATACGCTCTTTTAGATTTAATTCTTGCTGTAAATAATCCAATAAAAGATTGGTCTTATGTTTATCAAAATAAGCCTTTAGATTATTCTGGGTTTTTTCCACTTCGGTTGGCAATGATGATTGTGCCCATATTTGCCCGTGTGGATGCGGATTACTGCAGCCCATTACACTTCCTTTATTTTCAAAAATCTGAACGTGATTAATGTAATCTATCTTACCCAAATCGGTATATTCTCTTTGCCAAGTATGAATCACATCTTCGATGGAAACAACCGACATTTGAGGTAAAGTAAGATTGTGTTTTGGCGAAAAGCAAACAACTCTAGAAATTCCTCTCTCGGGTTGCGCCTTGAAAAAAGTATCCACTTTAGTATCCTCAAAAGCAATTTCTTCTTGTTTTAAAGCCGCAAAATCATTCTCAAAAACAAAACTGTTTTCGTACGAAGGATTAAGTTCTCCGTTGATACGTAGATTTCCCGGACACAAATAACAAGTTGGATCATATTCAGGCAAAGAATCAGACGGCAGTGTTTCATTTTGTCCCTGCCAAGGTCGTTTTGATCGGTGTGGAGAAACCAAAACCCATTCGTTAATTAAGGGATTATAACGTCTGTGCGGATCTTCGTTGATATCAAACTTTCTCATTTAATTCTTAGTATAAAGTGATGTTCCGTTTCCTATTTTAACATCATAGATTTTTAATTCTATTCCAAATTCTTCAAAATACAATTGGCTCAATTTATCCTTAATTTCTTCTTCATGTCCTTTTTGAATCAAGTTGATGGTGCAACCGCCAAAACCGCCACCCATTAATCTCGAACCTACAACTGCTTTTTCTGTTTTTAATGTATTTACCAAGAAATCAAGTTCGGCACAACTTACCTCATATTCTGAAGACAAACCTTCATGTGTCTCTAACATTAGCTGCCCTAAAAGCTTGATATTTCCATTGTCCAATGCTTCACAAGCTTGAGTAACTCTGCTAATTTCGTTTACAACAAAATGACTTCTTTTGAAAACATCTTCACTCATTTCATTTTTTAAACTCAAAACTTGACTTACGGTACAATCTCTGTAACTATTAACTTCCGCAAAATGGTTTTTAATAATCGTTAATCCCGTTTCACATTCTTCTCGTCTTTTATTATAAGCCGAAGTAAACAGCGAATGCGTTACATTGCTATCAAATAAAATCAACGAATAATCGCTGAAATCTGCTTCATGATATTCGTATTCTAATGTTTTGCAATCAATTTTTATAACTTTATTCTCAACTCCCATAACACTAGAGAACTGGTCCATAATACCACAATTGATTCCAACCCAATGCTCTGATTTTTGTCCCATAAGGGCAATATCTATTGGTTTTATGTTTAAATTAAAAAGCTCGTTTATCCCAAATAAAAAACCGCATTCTAAGGCTGCTGATGAAGATAAACCGGAACCAATAGGGATATTGCTGCTAAAAACACAGTCGAAACCTTTAAATTCAAAACCATTTATTTTCAATTGATTGATTACACCTCGAAGGTAATTAGTCCAAACTTTTTCCTCTAACTGAGGTATTTCTGTAAGATCAATTTCAAATTCATCATCAAAATCAATGGCAATTATTCTAGAACTATTGGAATTGTTTTTCTTGAAAGCAAAACATATAATTTTATCAATTGCCGCCGGCAAAACATAGCCGTCATTATAATCTATGTGCTCACCAATTATATTTATTCTCCCTGGAGAGAGTACTACTTTTTCAGGGGATGAACCAAATGCATTTTGAAAATAGCTTGTCGTTTTATTTATTAAAACATCATTCATTATCTTGTGTTTTCTTAGTGTTTTTATTTTCTTTAATTATGATAAAAAACGAATCTGGTTTATTGAACCATTTCGAATTTATATCTGGTTTCCTGATGATAAGTTTCGCCCTTTTTCAAAACTGGACTCGGGAAATGATCCTGATTGGGAGCGTCAGGGAAGTTTTGTGTTTCAAAACATATTCCGCTTAATGAATGGTACAAAGCATCATTTTTTCCCTTTATGGAACCGCAACTTCCTCCAACATAAATATGAACTCCCGGCTGATTTGTATAGACTGTCATTTTTAAATCGTTGGCTTTATTAAAAAGTGAAGCCGCAAATTCATTTTGGTTTTCTAAAACAAAAGTATCATCAATATTAGTAGGACATTTTTTCGCTGTTCTATAATCGAAAGTCCCGTTTGCCACATCCAAAAATTTACCTGTTGGAATATTTTCATTCGTTTTCTCCAATATTTTCGAGGAATTTACAATTAAATCCTGATCGGCAATATTTGAATCATGTCCGTCTAGATTGAAATAACTGTGGTGTGTCAGGTTAACAACAGTATCTTCGCTGGTGCTTGCCTTATAATCCAAAATCAATTCGTTTTCTTCTGTCAAAGTAAAAGTTAGCGTTACCAATAAATCCCCTGGATAATTCTCCTCTTTGTCAGGACTAAAATAAGACAGACTTACCGATGGATTTTTGCCTTCTTTTACATTTTCAACTTTCCAAACTTTTTGGCTAAAATTACTAATTCCACCATGCAAGGAATGCCCATTATTATTTGTATTCAAATGAAACTTTGTCCCATTCAAACCAAATATACCTTGATTTATTCTGCCTGCAAATCTGCCAACAGTTGATCCAAAATAAGGAGCACCAGCTAATTCAAATGATTTTAAGTACGCATCTAAAGTATCAAACCCTAACACTACATCTACGAATCCGCCTCCTTTTTTAGGAATTTTCAAAGATGTTATAGTAGCTCCATAATTGATAAGCTTCAATTTCATTCCATTTTCGTTAATCAATTCAACAGAATTAACAACTTGCCCGTCAGTCAATAAACCAAATAATTCCATTATATAATTAACTTTAAATATGATATCAGCTTTAATTTTTATCTTTATTTACTAAATTCTGAAAACCAAAAGTAAAACAAAGCAACAAAAACACGGACCAGTACCTACCAGTTTTTTATGCCTAATCTTTTACAAAAAAAATATAATCTGAAATCATATTCATTCAGAACAATCTCAGTACTGCTCGAGTCAATAAAAATAGCTGTTTTATGAAATTAACCAATAAAAACAGTAAATAAAAAAAACACCATTATGAATTCATAATGGTGTTTTTATTTTTGGATTCAGAAAGAAAAACTAAAAAAGCAATTCTCCCAAACTTATGCAAAATTATTATTTAGCAAATTCTAAACCTTTAAGCTTGTTCCAACCTCCACGTGTGAAATCAGGAATTTCAACAGGTGCAGAATTATTGTCAAGTGAAATCTCAGTTAATGGAGCAAGACAAGACCATTCAGCTAAATCATAAACATCCATATCTAATGGAAGTCCTTTTTGAAGACAATAGATTAAACGGTAATCCATGATGAAATCCATGCCACCGTGACCACCTACTTTTTTCGCTTGTTCCTCGATTCCTTTAACTATAGGATGCTTGTATTTTTCCATCAAAGCTTTTTTCACTTCAGCAGGTACAAAACTATGAGCGTTTAGTTTTTCGTGGTTAGGAGCAACATCAGAACCAATTTCTTTTGCGTCTAATGCATAACCTTCTTGTGGGTATTTATTAGCAAAACCTTTAGTTCCGCTTAATTGATACATACGACTGTAAGGACGAGGTGAAGTTACATCGTGTTGAATTTGGATTGTTTTTCCTTTTTCGGTACGAATCATAGTCATTGTGTGATCTCCATTTCTGAAGTCTTTCACATCTTCGCCCGTTTTTTCTTTGATGTAAGCGGGATTTCCAACTGCTTTAGTATCCATAGAAACTAAGTAGTTCATTTTATCTCCACGGTGAATGTTTAATGCTTGTGCAGCTGGTCCCATCCCGTGCGTAGCGTATATATCCCCACGATGTTTCTTGTTGTAATCCATTCTCCAGTTATCCCAATATGCTCCCCAAAATGGTTGTAAACCGTGGATATAAGCACCTTCAGCATGAAGAATTTCTCCAAACAAACCTTGTTGAGCCATGTTTAATGTAGTCAACTCAAAGAAATCGTATACACAGTTCTCTAACATCATACAGTGCTTACGAGTTTTCTCTGAAGTATTGATAAGATCCCAGATCTCCTTCATTGTCATAGCTCCAGGAACTTCGATCGCTACGTTTTTACCATCTTTCATTGCTTGCACTCCCATTTCTGCATGGTGTTTCCAATCTGTTGCGATGTAAACAAGATCAACGTTAGGAAGAGCAGTTACTTTGCGCCAAGCATTTTCTCCAGAAAACTCTTGTGCCTTTGGAAGACCAGCTTTAACTAAAATTTCATTTGCTTTTTGCGTTCTGTCTTCTAACATATCACAAAGAGCTACAATTTCAACTCCTGGAATATGTGTCATACGCTCTACCGCTCCAGGTCCGCGCATTCCCAAACCAATAAATGCTACACGAACTGTAGGAATTGGATCAAGTGCCAAACGCAATACATCAGTTTGTCCTTTTGCCCTTTTTGGCGTTGGAGTTTTAATCATCTGGGCAGATGCACTAGCCCAGCCTAAGAATAGACAGGCTATTAGAAAAAATTTAAAAATACTACTTTTCATGTCAAATTAATTTATTTATTAAAGGTTAAAAATTAAAGTCGATAATCATTTATTGACCAGCAACTTATGTCTTTGTATATTTTTGATTGCACTTATTTAACTTAAGGCAATTTACTGAAATCTATATTAGGTTTATTATTTGTAACAGGTCTCGCAAAGGTAGCTCCCGGAACAGAATAATCATTATAGAAACCTCCGTTTTTAAGATAAAACCCATTTGAATTTAAACCTCCGGAATAATCCATTCTATAACCTTGTTTAGCTGTATTATCCACAGAGAATTTAGCGGTGTTCAATTCTTTCCAATTTCCTTTATCATCACAATACCATTGATTGTTGAATAAAACCATTCGAGAAAAATCTCCTTGTTCAGGAATAAAATTTTCTAAAAACGAATGAAAACGTTTCAAATAAGTATTGGTTTGTGGACGATTGAAACTTGCTATTAATTGCCATTGACCGATCTCTGGCGCAAAAAAATAGGCTGTATAAGTCGTAGAATTATTGCCTTGAGGAGTCCCTTTAAGCAAAAACTTATAAGTATTTCCAGTGATCCAATTGTATTTCAAATAGCTTTGACCGCCTGAACCTTCGTTACCAAATTCTCCAGTAGTCACCTTCTCTCCCTTTTTTAATAACTTTATTTTATGCGATTCAGGAATACTTTTAGGATCATCCGTGGTAAACGGGCTCCAAACTGAAAACAAAACTCTACGTTCTTTGGCTGAATTAACTTGGATACCAAAATATCCTTCACCAAAACCATTTGCCATGTAATAGGAACCAATTTTGTCTTCACCAACAGGCACAGTCAGTTCGTTATAATACCATTCGGCATTTACCGTTTCAGGAACCTGATAGTTTAAGTGTACCGATGGTCCACGTCGGCCCCAATGGTAAAAACTTCCTTCGTTATTAGGCACATAGGCAATTGTTCCATCAAAATCATTACTACTAATAGCCAAACGACTAATAGAAGGAAAGTTTTTTGCCGTTTTATTTATACCTTTAATTACAATGGCAACATAACCTTCTTTATCAATTTTCCAACTTCCTACCACAATCGCTTTTTTCTTAGAAGAAGCATCCAATTTTACTTTTTTGGAAATGTTGTTGATTGAAAATTCCAATTCTGATTTCCCTTCAATAATCACCGATTCTTCGATATTAATTTGAAAGGTTCCAGGTTTAGAAACTCTAAAATAAGTAGTGAAATACTCATCAGAATTTGTCCAATTTTCTATTCCCTTATTAGTAATAGTTCTACTCCCATCAAGGTGTTTAGAACTGTAAGCATTACCCGCTAAAGGAATTGAAATTAAAGTTTTTGGATTTTTTTTGCCAGTTACTATTTCTGTACTATCATTATTATTAGCAGAAGAAATTGTCACTGATAAAAAAGCAAAAAATAAGTAATATATTTTTTTCATTTTTTTGGGTTAATAGTTAATGGCAAAACAAAATTTATTGTTCTTTTAAAAATACCCCTTCTAATCAACAAAATTAAAAGGGGTATTAAACTACTTAAAAAGTATGCGGTTATGGATTTTGTGTTAAAATCCCCGGATAAGCATTTATTTCAGATTGTGGAATGTATTGTACCACTCTCAAGCTAGAAGCCGGATAATCTACCATAGGAGTATGAGGTCCTGGGTAATGACGAGTCATCGTTTGTCCGTTTCTATACACATCGTAACCTCTATGTGCTTCAAAAGCTAATTCTAATTGACGTTCCTGATCTATTAATTGAGAAGCATTTGTACTTGTCAATGAAGTATATCCACCACCAACAATTGCTCTTTCTCTAATTACGTTTAGGTTAGTACGTGCATTTTGATAGTCCGCTTTTTTAGCATAAGCCTCCGCCAAGTTCAAATACATTTCACCCAATCTTGAAATAATTGGAGAATGCAAATGCGAATCATTATTTTGCAAAGAACATTTAGTAACATAATACATTGGATAAACACGATTCAATAGCATCATATAGTCTTTTTCTCCAACATAGGTTTTACCTTGATAATTGATTGAGTAACTATTTTCACTAGCATCAACTACTGTTAAATTATATTTAACGCTACTTATAGTTATAAAAAACGAACCATCGCCATTACGCTCAAGAGGTGCTTGTAAATAGTTGTAACCCGTTTGTGTCCCGCTATTGTCTTTTAAATCATAAATGAAACGGAAAGCTTCCGTTTTATTTTTTGAAGCATCAAGTTCGTATTGCGGATCGATAAATGCCCAACGCGCATCATTCTTTTTACCTGCTTTACGCAATAAATCTAAATACTCAGCACTAGCATACATTTCTCCCCAACCTTGACCTTGGATATTCGCATACATACCACCAATTCCATAATAATGATCGTATCCAGAATATTCTGAAGCGACACGTTTTACGGCGAAAATTGTTTCCGTTTGTGCAGCATCATCAGGAGCATAAGTATTGTATTTCATGAACTCTGATCTTCCTAACAAATTGTATCTTCCGCTATTGATTACTTTATTAGAATACTCAATAGAAAGATCAGCGTATTGTTGATTTGGATTTTCATAAGTACCGCTCATATATAAATACACTCTAGAAAGCATTGCCTGAGCAGCTTCTTTTGTAGCATAGGCAGCATTTCTATTTTCATTCATTAAAGCCTCCCCTTTTCTCAAATCGCTAATCGCTTGCGCATAAGTGTCTTTTACCGTAGCACGATCCGGAAGATTCAAATTGTCGATACTAGCCGGCATACCATTTACAATTGGCACGCCTAAATTAGTTTCTGGAGAATCATAATAAGGTCTTCCATAAGCACGACTTAAATAAAAATAAATCATTCCTCTTAAATAATAGGCTTCTCCTAATTTTTGATCAATTTGGCTATTTTCTCCTTCAGGAATAATTTTTATTAAATCACTTGATTGCGAAATAATTTTATAACTGTTATTCCAGAAAACGGATAATCTATCGTTGTTTGGAATGTGTTGATAGGAGATAAAAGAATAAAATGAATCTGTAGATGTTCCTCTAATCATCATATTATCCCCCGGATACTCTCCAACACGGTGCATAACATCCGACCAACCTTTAAGTTGTGCATAACAGCCATTCAAAAGCACATCGATTGAGGCTTCTTTATCAGCCAGAATTTTATCCTCAGTATAGGAATTAAATGGATCCCTTTCTAATTCGCAAGAAGACAAAAATGAAACGGATAGAATTAATATAAATATTTTTTTCATGATTTTAGTTTAAAGTGTAACATTAAGTCCTAACACAATTCTACGAGTCTGTGGATATACAGAAGTAGCAACTCCTGTAATTTGACCATTTGCTGGCGGAATTTCAGGATCAACACCAGAAAAGTGTGTGATTGTAAATAAGTTCTCTCCAGATACAAACAATCTGATATTAGTTGAACCTAATGCATTAATTGATGGAACGTTATATCCAAATGTAAGGTTTCTCATTTTCAAGTATGTCCCTGTTTCTAAGAAACGTGAAGACACCTTGTTTGAATTACTTGAATTGTTATAAGAAGCCTGAGGGTGTGTAGCTATATCTCCTTCTTTTTCCCAACGGTTCCATCCGCTATGCAAATTCATTTGGTTACGATCGGTATAAGCTCCATCAGAATCAAATTCTGCTCTTGCATAATTATAGATTTGACCTCCAACAGAATAACTAAAAACAGCTGATAAATCAAAATTTTTGTAAACTAAATTAGTTGAGAATCCTCCAAAGAAATCAGGTGTATAAGCTCCTTTTACAACTGGGGCTTTCGCAGCTTCACTATAACTGAATGTCTTCACGCGTTCCCCTGCCGTATTAGTCCCAAACCATTGTGGCTTTCCTGTAGTAGGATCTACCCCTGCCCATTCCGGTAAGTACCAAGTATCTACATCCAATCCTGGTTTTAATAATTTCGAAGCCGATCCAGCAATACCACTACCGTCTCCTACAATTATTTGGGTTCTATCGCCATATAAACTTGTTACTTTATTTTTATTGAAACCGATATTTGCATCTACTGACCATTTCCAGTCATCGTTATTAATGATTTCAACATTAAGGGCAGCTTCAAAACCTTTGTTGCTTACAGCTCCAACATTTTTCCAGATACTTGTAACTCCAATTACACCAGGTAAAGGCACTTGATATAATAAATCAGAAGTGTTTTTATCGTAATAATCTAAAGTCAAGTTAAAACGCTTCAAGAAAGAAACATCTAATCCTATTCCGGTCGTAAATGTTTTCTCCCAACTTAAATCAGGATTGGATATTTGAGAAATAAGTGCTCCCGGGTTTTCATTATATCCTGTAGTAAGCGAATATAGCGCTTGGTGCGGATACAAACTATTAGGACGATTTCCTACAGAACCATAACTAGCTCTTAGTTTAAGATTTGTAATATAATCTGCTTTAAAAAATGACTCATTATGAATGTTCCATCCACCACTTACAGAAAAGAAATTTCCATATTGTGCATTAGGTCCAAAATTAGAAGCTCCATCTCTTCTAATTGAGAATTGTCCCAAATAACGATTATCATAAGAATAGTTGGTATTAGTCAATAAAGATTGTACCGCCCATTGAGACCTATTTCCTCTTACTTTTTCAGGAATAGAAGCAACATCACCTACAATAAATCCTGGAGCAAATCCAGTAGCAATTCCTGTAGTCCATTTAGAGTTGTATTCGTTCCACTCATAACCAGCAATGGCATTCACAGCGTGCTTACCAAACGATTTGTTAAATTTAAAAAGTTGATTCGTATATGCTCTATTATATGATGAACCATCTTGTTGAATTCTACCTTGTACAGCCAAACCACTTGAAGAACGTGGATCTGAATAGTACATTGACTCTCCATTTGAGAAAATGTAATTATTAGTAGATGTAAATGTCAACCAGTCATTAAATTTGACATCAAAATCAAAGTTACTTCTTACGTCATAGGTTTGCGACTCACCATAATTCCATTGTAAATCAT
Organism: Flavobacterium sp. W1B; assembly: GCF_047344965.1. Taxonomy (NCBI): domain Bacteria; kingdom Pseudomonadati; phylum Bacteroidota; class Flavobacteriia; order Flavobacteriales; family Flavobacteriaceae; genus Flavobacterium; species Flavobacterium sp. W1B. The sequence continues at coordinate 2,031,813 of NZ_CP178845.1, read as the reverse complement.
ACAAATAGTTAGATCCAGTAGTATTTACCCAAGTAGGATTTGGAGCATTCCCAACCAAAGAACCATCCGCTAAATAAGGGCTATCCCATGGCATATTACCATACATAGCACCTACAGAATGTTGCTTATCTAAGACATCTTTACGGGTTGCATTTACTTGAGGGCGTACCGTTAACCAATCATTTACTTTATAACTGATTTTCATAAGTAAATTATAACGATTAAAATCGTATCCTTTTACAGCTCCTGTTTCATCATAAGCTCCTAATGACATATAAGTTTTAAAATTTTCATTTCCTCCACTTATAGATATATTATGATCCCTTACCAAACCTGTTCTTGTAGCAGTATCCCACCAATCAAAGTTTTGGTTTCTCAACTCCGGAGTCCACCATTTATTAGTTGAAAATTGCCCCTTATTAGGAAATGAATCATATAAGTCGTACAATTCAGCACTATTCATTATCTTGAAATTACCCGTATTTAAAGTAGTTGCAGCCATCTTAGTTGATACATTTATAACAGCTTTTCCTGACTTACCGCTTTTAGTGGTCACTACAATAACACCATTTGCACCTTGCGAACCATAAACAGCAGTAGAAGCAGCATCTTTAAGAACTGTCATTGTTTCGATATCCGAAGGATTAATATTACTTGAACCTGACCCCACAATAACACCATCAACAACCCAAAGAGGATCTGTACTTCCATTTACAGTACTTTTTCCACGGATAACAATCTTAGCATTACCTCCTGGCTGACCTGAACCTGTATTTACATAAACTCCTGTTGCCTTACCAGCCAATAAATTCTCAACAGATGATGTAGTAGCATCCAATAATTTTTTATTATCAAGAGTTTGCAATGAACCTGTAAGACTTTCTTTCTTCACACGGTTGTATCCCATCACCACAACTTCCTCCAGTTTTTGTCCTGCTTCAACTAAAACAATTCTAAGCGGAGTATCCTTAACCGCAACTTCTTGGTCTTCCATACCAACAAAAGAAACAATTAAGGTAGTTGCGTTACTTGGAACATCTAATGTAAAAGTACCATCAATATTAGTTTGTGTAGAAGCCTTAGTACCCTTTGCTACGATATTAGCACCTGGCAAAGATTCCCCATTTTTATCATACACAGTACCGGTAACTCTTCTTTGTGTCTGTTGAAAACTAGTATTAGTTTCTAATTTCTCTATAGCATTAACAAAAAGACTATTACTTTCTTTAAAAGTTATTCCAGAAATATTTTTTTCAGCTGCCGAAGCCGAAATAGGAATCGCTAATGTTAACAATGATAGACTCGTTAATTTAATGGCTTTTTGCGAAATAGCATTTACCCATAAATTAGTCGGCTTGCTTTTGTTTAATAAATTCATACTTGTGAATTAGTATTAGTTAATATTGATTTTTGTTTGGTCATTTACTTATTATATTTCGTATCTGTTTTCAAAAAAATTAATCCCTTAACATCGACAAAGTCTTTGTTAACATCTTTTAAATAAAAGAAAACCACAACATGCTAACCCCCAGGAAAATACCCTACACCATAATCTATTCACATACAATTCATCCTAAAAAAACTTCACTTTTAGTGTTGTTTTTTTGTTAACCTTTTGCTTAAGAATGACGAAACTATATATTAAATTTTAATAAAACAAGAAAACACAATAAAAATGTGTTCGAACACATAATATTTATGTTATCGAACACAAAAAATCTTGTTAAAATAATTTTTTCGATAAATTTTAGCATATACCATAAAATAATTAGACTAAAAATTCTAATTCGATTTATTTTATAGTCAATAAACCACAGAGCCATTAATCTTAATTTTAGATAAACAATCAAAACCCAGCTTCCGCTTAAACATCTTTTATTTACTACAAAAAAAAAGAGTAGAAAATTAAGATTTTCTACTCTTTTAATAAAAACTGACTTCTTAAAGGCTTTTCAACGCCCTCGCTTAGAGGCCAGAATCTGTTCTGAACCTTTGTTTTTATTTTAAAACATAAGGACTTACTTCACTTAAAGCAGTATACCCAGCACCGCCATCGTTATAACCAGTTTTTATAATAGTTTTGAAATATCGAAAAGTTTCCAATTTTTGAAACGCAACTGACTGAGGTGCAGCGCCACTACCAAGAGTAAATTCTCCAAGTGTTCTCCAATTCACATTATCATCACTAACCTCTAGTTCTATAAGTTTGACAGCCCGAGCAGCACCAGGTTGGCGTTGTGCAAATTCGATACCGTTCACTTTCTGCGCATTTTTCATATCTACAGTAATAGAATGCGGAAAAGTTGGTGCAGTAGCGCAAGTCCAGCAAGAATGCCAAAAGGTATCTAATTTTCCGTCTATAATAAGTGATGCAAACCCATTCGTCCCTTCACCAGTACTTTCTTGTGTACTAAAATTGATAACGGCCCAGTTGGTTTTTGTATAGTTACTTGGCACCCCAATTGCTTCGGTAACAGCGTAGATGACTGTTTTTACTTCAGGATTGATAGTATAGCCAGAAGCATCAACGATACTAAAGGCGATTAAATAATTACTATCCTTCTCAAACTTTTCAGGATTATATACAAGTTCCAAAGAATTAGAATATTCCTTTCCTTTTGGAATAGTCAGTTTCAAACTGCTTATAGTATAAGCATCTTCAGGAAATGGTTTGTATTTTTTTTGTCCATTTAGTTCGCGAATTACATTTATACTGTCTAATGCTCTGTTATTAATAGAGTAAGTTACATCAATATCAGAAGCAGGAAGCCCTAAAGATCCAATTGCCGCATTAAACGAAACGGTATCCTGTGGTAAATACATATCTTCTTCAAAAGAAAAAGTTTTCAATGTTTGAATACCATTTCTGGCTTTCGCAGTATAAACCAAAGCACCTTCTTTAGAATCGGACAACTTTTCATAGGAAGGAGTGTCTTTCTCACAAGAATATAGGCCGAATACGAGTAGTAGCGTAGTGTAGAGTAAATATCTTTTTTTCATTTTTAAAATAGTATTAAATTACTAATAGCCTGGGAATTGTACCAGTTTTTTGTTTCTATCCATTTCATTTTGACCATATGGCATAAAATAGAATTTACGTTGCCATGCTGCTCTAGAAAAACTAATTGTTCTTTGATGAAAAGCCGGATCATTTAATGCGCTTCCTTTGCTCATATCCATACCGTAAAAAGCACCTCCTTGGTTTGACCCTGGTTGATCTGCAATCTTCCAACGGCGAACATCAAAATAACGATGTCCTTCAAAGCTCAATTCAATTCGTCTCTCGTGGCGAATTTCGTTCCGCATTTCAGCCTGAGTAAGTCCTGGCGCAAGAGCCGGTAATCCAGCACGGGTTTTTATCTGATTCAAGTAGTTCAGGATATCTGGATTTCCTGGACTTGACTCGTTTAAGGCTTCGGCATAGTTAAGATATAATTCCGCTAATCGAATAAGCATTCCTGGTCTGTCTACATTCACAGCAGGACTTAAACTAAAAGTAGGATGGATGTTTTTTCTAGGAGAATAACCCGTTTTAGGCCAATCACGAGCAGATCCAGATTTTCCAGAAGTACCACTGGCAAAAAACTCGACACGGGAATTATTCGTACCCGCCTTTGCAGCTCCTGGATTAAGAGCGCCATTGAAAGTTATTTGGGTGTAGAATCGAGGTTCTCTATTGGCGTACATTGCGTTAGTTCCTACTACATAATAGGGTGTAGCAGTAGTTGCATAACTAGTTTCGTTATAGTTGGTGCTTTCTGTGATCTTTTTCCCATCAGCCATTCTATACTCATCTACTAGACTTTGTACTACGGCTATTCCGTTATAAGCAGTTCCCGCCGTAGATCTTGGCGAAGTATGTGTTTCCCACTGGTATACATTAGTTGAAGGTCTAACCCATATTCCTTCGGTTCTCCAGCCATCCCAATATAAATTGCGACAAGACAAAAAGCCTGCTCTAAAAGGATCAGCATCTACTACTTTGTACAAACTTTTCCCATTGCTTTCAGCAATATCAATAGCTTCTTTTGCTTTTTCTGCAGCTTTTACCCATCTGTTAGCATCATAAACTTGATTGAATAAGACAGTGCCATCCAAATTTTTAAAATCAGCTAATTCTGAATTACCATTAAAAAGTGGGCTCGCATGGTAGAGCAAAATCTGAGATTCTAATGCAGTAGCTATAATTTTATTGATTCTACCTATTTTGGTTCCATCTACCGTGGTTCCATCCAAATAATAATCCACAGGAAGCTCTAATTTTGCCTTTTCTATTTCAGATAAAACAAAGTTTACGCATTCGTCCCAAGTACTTCTTGGTATTTGAAAATCATCGCCTGGTAATGCAGATACCAGCGGTGCTATCGCCACCGGACCTAATTGCTTCATCATAAGCCAGTAGTAATAAGCTCTTAAAAATCGAGCTTCAGCTTTATAGTGCTTAATAATTTCTGCTCCGTTGGCCTGTTCTAAAATTTCCTGGTTTCCATCTACGCGCTCCAAGAAAATAGTAGCTAGACGAATCCTTTCATAGAGTGCGACAAAATTTGAAGGTGTCCCATCGGGTGTTATAGCACCACTGTTAATACCTGGATTTGTCCAATTGCTGGCATCAAGTTCATCCGAAGTAATACCATATTGATAACTGTATGGCTGATCCCAAATATCTGGGATATTAGTAAATAATCCTGCCCACCATCTTTCTGTTTGCCCTCTATTAGTAAAAATTTTATCTACAGAGAGTAGATTATCAGGTTGGCTGTCAAAATAATCTTTTTCGCAGGCTACAAAGAGTGCTGACAAAAAGACGCAAAATGTAATAAATTTTATTTTGTTAATTTTTTTCATAGTCATATTTATTGAAAATTAAAACGCACACCTACATTGTACACACTTATATTAGGATATGCGGCACCCCTTCCATCGCCAAGCTCTGGATCCCAGTATTTCCAAGGTGAAAGTGTAAATAGATTTGTTCCGCTCAGAAATACTCTCAATTTTTGAACAGCGTATCTGTCTAAAAAGCTATTATCCTTGAAAGTATAGCCTAATTCAGCTTGTTTTAATCTTATGTAATCAGCTCTTTTAATCCAATGCGTACTGGTGTAATAGTTAGTAGTCTGATCTTGATTTGTAGATAATCTTGGATAAAATGCATTCGGATTAGGGTTTTCTGGTGTCCATCTGTCATTAATTGTGGTATACATATTTCCATAACTTGCACCTTGAGAAAACGGGGTTGTTCCAAAACCTCCACTATAATTAAAATCTACAAGACCAGTTCCTTGGAAAAATAAACTAATATCAAAACCTTTATAACCTCCACCAAAGTTTAATCCATAAACGATACGTGGTGTACTTCCGTAACCTATAGCGGTCTGGTCACTACTATTAATAACTCCATCACCGTTTAAATCCTTATAGCGTAGATCACCTGGTCGTACATCGCCCGCTTGTTTTGCAGAATTCTGAATTTGCTCATCACTCTCGAAGAAACCTTGAGATATGTAACCAAAACGTTGACTAATAGGTTGACCAATTCTATTTAGGTATGGGTATTTCCATTCCGGTTGTCCGTCAAATACAGCTTTATTTTTGTTGTAATTAAAGGTACCTTTAAAAGTGAAGAAACTTGTTTTACTCCAGTTCTTATTGTAATCAAGAGTTACATCTATCCCTTTATTATTTGTTTTCCCTACGTTGTTATAAGGTATATTTCCTATTGTAAATCCAGAAATGTATGGAATCACGTAATTAGGGAGTAAAATTCCTTCTCTCTTTTCCTGAAAAAGTTCAACAGTAAGTCCTAAATCATTATTAAGGAATTTAAGTTCAATACCTAAATTCTGTCTGTATGAGGTTTCCCATCGTACATCACCACCTATACGAGACTCATTATATCCAGTAAAAGATTGTTGCGAGCCAGGAGCACCAAAAGTATAACCGCCGCTATCACCAATTGTAGTAAGATATAAAAATCTTAAATTTGGATTACTTACCGCTGCGTTTCCTGAAAGGCCATAACTATATCGTAATTTGAATAGTGAGACAATATCTGCAAGAGGTTCAAAAAATTTCTCTTTAGAAACAATCCATCCTGCTCCAAAAGAAGGAAAAAACCCGTAGCGTTCACTTTCTACAAAGTTATCTGAACCCGAATAAGAAAAGTTTGCCTCTGCAAAATATTTACTAGCGTATCCGTAAGTTGCTCGTCCTACGAAATTACGTTGTCGATAGGGAATAGCGGCTTTATAAGTATCAACGCGTGATGATGCATCTTTATAATCAGATTGATTAAACAATAGTAATCCGGATACATCGTGATCGCCAAATTTCTGAGCATAATTTAGCGCTGATTCTACGTACAATCTTTTATCTCCAAAACGTGTAAGCCCAAAACCCAATTGGTCTGACCCAGGAGAGGAGATTTCTGTTATTAAATTTCCTTCAGCGTCACGACCCGTTGCAAAATAAGTTTGCAAAGTTCTTGATCGAGTTAAATTAGTGCTGTTATTAATATCATATGCAAACATTGCAGTTGCACTTAAGCCATCCAAAAGCACATCCAGATCTTGTGTTAATCTTAGATTAGATCGTACCGTATTACTAGCCTGATTAGTAACGCCAGATTGAGTTAAGGCCATATACGGGCTTTGTAATGTTCCTTTAATTTGTGGCCATTGTCCGTTGCTGTATTGAGCAGGAATGGTATGAGGAGCTGTAGACGTAGCAAGTCCAAAAATTTCATTCACTCCGAATGCAGGTCGGTTGTAATCGGTAATATAGCCATTCAAACCAAAATCTAACTTCGTCTTTTCTGTAATTTTTAAGTTCAAATTACTAGTAAAGTTAAACCTGTTCAACTTTAATTGAGAATTATACGAATCGATATTTTCTGTCTTAAACAAGCCGGTCTCTCCATAATAACCTGCCGAAAGATAATAGTTTGCTGATTCAGAACCTCCATTAACATTGACTGTAACCCTATCGTTGTTAGCATATTTATTAAACAAAACATCATACCAATTAACATTAGGATACAGATCTGGGTCAATACCGCTTTCATGCATTCCTATTCGCTCTTCACTATAAAATGGCACTCTTCCTCTCATCTCAAGTCCTTCATTATATAACCTCATAAAGGTTGGACCGTCAACAAAATCAGGTAGTTCAGTGAATTTTGTTACTCCATGATTGTATTCTGCATTAATGGTTGGCTTACCCATTTTACCAGTCTTAGTATTAATCAGAATAACACCATTGGCTCCTCTTGTTCCATAAACCGCTGTAGCTGTAGCATCTTTAAGCACGGTAAAACTTTCAATATCCTCTGGATCAATATTGTTTATGTCTCGATCTGGAACACCATCAACAACCAATAAAGGGGATTGTGGACTACTCGCAAATGTACCAATACCTCTAATGAATAAGTCAGCTCCTGCAGCTCCAGGCCCACCTCCTCTCTGGGTGGCAACAACTCCCGCTACCCTTCCTGCTATTGCAGCAGTAAGGCTCCCAGTAGGATTTCTTAAATCTTTTGCTGAAATAGTAGCTTGAGAACCAACTACACTTTCTTTCTTTTGTTTTCCGTAACCTACAATAACCACTTCATTTAAAGTTGAAGAACTTTCTTCGAGCTGAATGTTAACAGAAGACTGCCCTTTTAAAGAAACTTCCTTAGTATTAAAACCAAGATAAGAAACTATTAGAATTGCATTTTTTTTGTCAACTGAAAGAGAAAAGTTTCCTTCAAAATCAGTTTGCACTCCATTGGTTGTGCCTTTTTCAATAACATTGGCACCAGGTATTGGCGCACCGCTACTATCAGTGACCTTTCCTTTAATATTATTCTGTTGAAAATCATTTTTTTTTAAGTCTTCATTATTGCTTACTGCAGTTATAGAAGTAACTAAAAACTCTTCGGTGTTTGCGAAAGCCGAGATGTTGAACAACACAACACACATCATAGCTGATCTTTTTAACATCCAAGGAACTAATCTCTTCTTTCCCTTAGACATCTTAGACTCTCGCGAGTGTAATTTTTTTTTCATAAATTGGTTTGGTTAATAGTTAATAATAATGGCTCTTATTTAGAGTTACTCTTGGATCAATTGATGACAGTTACCTAATAAATGATCCGCAAAAAGCAAACACTTTTTCAAATGCGTCTTTTTCAATCAGACCATAAAAAAACTCAATAGCAAAAGATCTTTTTAAAACTTTTACTCCTTTACAATTTAAAAATGAATCGTATTTCTAAAGTTTTTTAGCCATTCGAATAGCTGAAAAATAAAAACAACTTAACATAATTTAAATATGTAAATTCTTATTATTTAACGAAACTATATATTAAATTTTAATAAAACAAGAAAACACTAAAAAAATGTGCACGAACACAATAAAAATGTGTTATCGAGCACAAAAAAATTAATATTCTATATGTATTTTGTGAAAATTTAAAACTATACACAAACCAATTAAGTCTTAAACTACTCTAATAAACCCACAACAACAAGTGTTAACAGATTATTCAAAAGAACAGTAATCAAAATAAAAATTATAATCACACTTTTTTAATGCCAAATAATTATAAATAATATAAAAAAAACACCCCTTAATTAAAAAAAATAAATAACTAAACAGACTTAATAAAACACTGTGCTTTTTTATATTCAAATTCATTTTCAATAATTTTAAAACACATTTTTTTATTTAATTTAACAATTTCAATCTTATTAATTTTAGTGAAAAATATTTCTGTCAACATATCTGTTTTTTGTTAAAATTTAACTTCTTTTGCAAAACACAAACACACTTTATACCAGTAAAAATTTCATTAGACAAAAAAGAAAACATTAGAATAATTATGGAAAAAGACGCCAATAACTACGAAGTAAATTTAATTGCAAAGGAGCAACTGAACATTAATGGAAAAGGAGACAGCGTATTATGGAAAGATGCCGTAGTTTTATCAAATTTTATATCACCTTGGGATACCGAAACGCCTTCAAAAATTGAATTTAAAGCCTTATGGGATGAGAAATTTCTATTTTTCTGTTTCACTGTTTATGATACCCAAATTCATATTGACAAAAAAGACAATAGTAAATACAGCATTGGTAATTCTGATAGAGTAGAACTTTTCTTCAGGCCTGATAATACATTAAATCCATATTATTGTCTTGAAATAGATACCGAGGCAAGGATAATGGATTTTATTGCCTATCCAAATAAAAAATTTAATTACGATTGGAATTGGCCAAAGAATGACATTACAGTAAAATCATCCAAAAACGGGAATAGCTTTACAGTAGAAGGCGCAATTAGTATTGCCTCGCTAAAAAAACTGCATTTGATTAAAGAAAACCGAATTGAAACCGGAATTTACAGGGCAAAATACAACGCAACAGGTGCTAATAATTTTGAACCTACATGGATAACATGGGTAAATCCAAATACTGAAACTCCTAATTTCCACATAGCATCCTCTTTTGGTGTCTTGCGTTTAATGCATTAAAATTACGCCATATAAAAACTGGCGTTTTCAGAGTTAACAATATCAATAGGTAAAAGAGTGGTATTGGGAATTTCTTTGCCAAAAACGAAATGATCAACCAAACAGGTTATTCCAAGATAAGCTTGCCTTTTGGGATTTTGATGTATCAAAAAATCAATTGTGCCTTGATTTAAATAAGCCACATTCTCATCTATCAAATCATAACCAATAATGGCTATTTTACTGCGCTTTGCATCAGCAATAATTCGTGCTATTTGATATGCTTTAGATGTGGTAATAAAAATACCTTCCACCTTAGGATTCTCATCAAGAAAGTTAGCAAAACTACTATCGATACTTGGGTTTTTTAATTTTAGGGTTATAATTTTTGAATCTTGGCTACCATTCTCGCTAAAATATTTCCTAAATCCTCTTTCTTTTTCCTGCATGTGTACCGCATTCTCATAACTTTCGTTAATGTGTATAATAGCAACCTCGCCATTATTAGAAAGTAAATCCAATAATTTAGCTGCTACTCTCCCACTTCGGTATAAATCCTGCCCAACAAAATTCTTAACATCTTCTGATTGTACTTGATTATTAAACGTATTAACTATTACACCCTGCTGATGATACTTTTCCATCGCACTCAAAGCCTCTTTATAAAACAAAGGAGCCAATAAAACAGCATCTGGAGATAAATTCAAGACAGTCTCATTTACATCTATAAACGATTTGGTACTTTCTGGATTAAAATAATGTGTTTTGATAGATAAATTAAAAGCTCTAAACTCCTTAATTGCCTCTTCAATTCCCTTTACACAAGGAAGCCAATAGGAATCAAAAGATGGATCAGGAAGAACAACACTGATAGAATAAATTTTATTATTCTTTAAATTTCGCGCTATTAGATTGGGCTCGTAGTCTATCTCATTCAAAACTGCATTCACACTATCAAAAGCTTTTTTAGAAACCTTTCCTCTTTTATGTAAGACTCTATCAACCGTTCCTTTGGAAACTCCGGCTAGCAGAGCGATATCTTTAATTGTAAGTTTTTTATCCATAATGAACAAATATATAAAAACTTTACATTAAACCATTTTGAATTCAAAAAACTACGTAGCGATAGCATTATTTTAATTATTTTATTAAAAAATACGCTACCATACTGTTAAAAACATTTAAAATACTGATAACTAAAGCCAAGCAACCTAAATAAAATGATTTTAACAATCAGAACAGTTATAAACTGGTAGGTACCGGTGTAGTTTTTTTGACAAACTATAGTATTTTTGATTTTTCATTAGAACACTTAAAAATATATTAAATTATGATATAATACAGGTGTTTAGACTAAATTAATCATCAAAACTAAAAGTGGACAATCATTTTTTAAAATTACCCGATAGATAAAGTTTGCGAAAAACAAGCATACCAAAATCAAGCTAAATTTTATCAGTTAAAATTAATAAGATCATCTAGTATTTAAAAAAAGTTGTTTTTGTTTTAAACTCAAGTTTGTATACGATATTTTTCTAATCAAGAAATATTCAATATTAACCAATTTATTTAGTCTACTCATAACAGAACACAAAAAATGTGTTCGAACACATTTTTTGTGTTTTTATTTGTTTTATTAAAATTATATCTATAGTTTCGTGTTTTTAAATACATTTTAAACAAGAAAACAACACAACTAATAACAATATAAACAACTATTTAGTAATATTTTAACAAATTTAAAGTGAAGGAAATCATATCATTGGCACCCGGCAGAACCTGTCTTTTTGGAGATCATCAAGATTATCTTGGGTTACCTGTCATCGCCTGTGCAATCAGTAGAAGTATCAAATTAACGGCAGTACAAAATAATACTGGAGTATTTAAACTCGATATGATCGATATTGATCAACAAAGAATCATTGATATTAATCAAATTTTTTCGGAATTAGAGCCACGTGATTATTTTGCATCTTCATTAAGAGTTCTTAGAAGACACGGTTGCATTCCAAATGTTGGATATGACATTAAAGTAACCGGAAATATCCCAATCAATTCAGGTACATCAAGTTCGTCTGCCTTATTATTGGCATGGATCAATTTTTTAGTTACCGCATATGGAGTAAATGAAGAAGTAACTCCTGAGTTTATTTCAAAAATGGGTTATTTATCCGAAGTTGTAGAGCACGGAGAACCTGGAGGAATGATGGATCATTACAGTATCGGAGTTGGAAATATTGTACATATAGACACAAGAGATCCGTTTTCTTTTACCGTTATTGGAACTGAATTAGGCGGACTTATAACCGGTGTTTCAGGTGTCCCTAAAGAAACAATAGGTTTAATTGGAGATTTGAAAGGAAATGCTTTATTAGCAATAGGTACCATAAAACAGAGTTTCCCTGATTTTGATTTAAACAAAACCGAAATTGAAGATTTAGACAAATACCGTAATTATTTACCGGATCGTTTGATTCCTTTCTTTGAAGCCGCTATTAAAAATCACCATTATACTAAAATGGCTTTAATAGAATTTCAAAAACCTTCTCTTGACTTAAAAACGATCGGAGCATTGATGAATCAACATCACGCCGTACTAAGAGATCTGTTAAAAATAACTGTACCAAGAATTGATGACATGATCAACGCAGCGCTAAAAGCGGGTGCCTATGGTGCAAAAATCGTTGGTTCTGGAGGCGGAGGCAGTATTGTGGTAATGGCCGAACCAGGAAATGAAGCTCCAATAGTAGAGGCTATGCTTGCTGCAGGTGCAATTGAGGCTTATGCCGTAACGGTTGATCCGGGATCAAGAATTCAATAAATATATTAAAACTATAAAGAACTAATTATGCACGATAATTTAATAATTTTAGCCGGTGGGGCTTCCTCAAGAATGAAAAAGCAAGTTGTATTAGACAACTTAAGTGAAGAGGAAATTGCACAAGCAAACGAAAGAAGTAAAGGACTAATAGGTGTTGGTCCAAATGGTAGACCGCTATTGGATTATCTTTTATTAAATGCAAAAAGAGCCGGATATAAAAACATATATATCATCATAGGAGAGCAAGGGGATTTGTTTAAAGAATTTTACGGAACTGAAAACAAAAACAATAATTTCCATGGATTAAACATCTCTTTTGCTACGCAATATATTCCTGAAGGAAGAGTAAAACCATTTGGTACTGCTGATGCTTTATATCAGGCGGTAGAGCAATATCCGGAGTTAAATTCTAAATATTATTCTGTTTGTAATAGTGATAATTTGTATTCTACTGCTGCCCTATTGGCTCTTAGAGAAACCGAAAGTCCTAATGCTTTTATCAGTTATGACAGAGATGCGATGGAATTTCCATTGGAACGAATTTCTCGTTTTGCGATTGCAAAATTAGACCAGAACAACTGTCTTGTGGATATTCTTGAAAAACCATCTGCCGATGTTTTAGAAGAATATAAAGATGCCGAAGGTAAATTAAGAGTCAGCATGAATGCCTTTAAATTCAAAGGAGAAGCACTATATCCTTACCTAAAAAATTGTCCTGTACATCCAGAAAGAGATGAGAAAGAATTACCTACTGTACTATTGAATTCATTGAAAGAAGATGGAAATATAGCTTTGGGAATCCCATTTTCTGAACACGTTCCAGATTTAACAGCAAAAGAGGATATCGCAGAAGTGAAAGAATATTTAAAGAAACATTATCCTACCTTGGATTGGGAAAACTAATAATACAAGATTAATTTAGGTTAAGGCCTTTTTATTAATTCAAAAAAATAAATTTAACTATTGCTAAAAAACATAAAATATGTCACAAATTAAAAGTGCTACAGAGAAAAATCAAGGCAGCGTATTGATTCCGATGGTTATTTTAACCTTATTGTTTTTCATTTTAGGATTCGTAACCTGGCTGAATGGTCCGCTGATTCCATTCTTTGAAATAGCCTGTGACTTAACCGGTTCACAAGCTTATTTTGTGGCTTTTGCATTTTATATTGCCTATTTTGTTATGGCAATTCCATCCTCATGGGTAATAGAAAAAGTAGGTTATAAAAACGGGATTTCATTGGGACTAATTGTAATTGCGCTCGGTGCATTTATGTTTTATCCTGCAGCTGAAATGCGAACTTTTCTGCTATTTTTAATTGCTTTATTTGTTATGGGGACAGGATTAGCTATTTTGCAAACAGCGTCAAACCCTTATGTAGTCGTTATCGGCCCTAGAGAAAGTGCCGCGGCAAGAATAAGTGTATTAGGAATTGCTAACAAATTAGCAGGTTTTATAGCGCCTTTAGTTTTAACTGCTTTGGTACTTTCAAACATGAAAGAATATACCAAAGAGAAAATAGACGCATTGGATGCGGTTGCTAAATCACAAACTTTAGATGCACTTGCGTTGCAATTGCAAACTCCCTACATTTATATGGGAGTCGTAATCCTTATCTTGGCACTATTGGCTAAATTGTCACCATTACCAGAAATTAATTTAGATGAAGATGGTCATGTTTCTCATTTAAGCATTTTTAAACAAATGGTTCAAGCGTCAAAACATCCTCAACTAGTTTTGGGTTCGATTACTTTAATGTTGTATGTAGCTGCCGAGGTTATTGCAGGTGACACTATTGGAACCTTTGGTAAACAATTAGGCGTCTATGGCGACAATGGCGACTTTTATTTGAAATTAACTTCATTTACGATGACAGCAATGCTAATTGGCTATATATTAGGAATTTCATTAATTCCAAAATATATTTCACAGGTTGCGGCGCTAAAAGCTTCGGGAATTCTAGGTGTAATTTTAGTGTTTTCAATTGTATTGCTATCTCCAGATATTATGGTTCAATTGCCATTTCTTCCAACTATGCCTTTAGTGATTATTTTAGTTGCATTATTTGGACTTGCTAATGCACTTTGTTGGCCTGCAATTTGGCCTTTAGCACTTCAGGATTTAGGTGGATATACAAAAATAGCGGGTGCTATATTGATTATGGCTATTATAGGTGGAGCTATTTTTCCATTAGTTTATGGTTATATCGCCGAAAGCATCAATCTAGCCAATGAAGCCGCTGGAGTTGCAGAAACAGCAAAAAGTGGAAATCAAATTGCTTATTTAATGCTTTTACCAGCTTATTTAATGATTTTATTCTTTGCTTATAAAGGGAATACATACAGAAGTTGGTCTAGAAAATAATACCGATTACTAAATACCATAACTTAAAATAAAACTAACAATGCTAAAAAGTAATATCGATAAGGCAACGGGTTTTGAAAAAAGATTCGAAAATATTGATACCGTAGTTTTTGAAAATTCAACTACGGCATCTAAAGCCGTTGCGCAACAAATTGCAGCACTTATCAAGTCAAAACAAGAAAACAATCAATCCTGTGTTTTAGGATTGGCAACTGGTTCTTCTCCAAAAGGATTGTATGCCGAATTAGTTCGTATGCACAAAGAAGAAGGACTGAGTTTTAAAAATGTAATTACATTTAATCTTGATGAATATTATCCAATGGAACCTAATTCCATAAACAGCTACGTGCGATTTATGAAAGAGTTATTGTTGGATCATGTTGATATTTTACCTGAGAATTACAACATTCCTGATGGAACTTTAACAAAAGAAGCGATTGCGGATTATTGTGCTAATTACGAAGAAAAAATTGAAGCCTTAGGTGGAATCGATTTGCAAATATTAGGAATTGGAGGAAACGGACACATCGGATTTAATGAGTCGGGTTCTTTACAAAATTCTAAAACTAGATTAGTTGCATTAGATCACATTACAAGAGTAGCCGCCAGTAAGGATTTCTCAGGATTAAACAATACGCCAAGAACTGCCATTACATTGGGAGTTAAAAAAATAATGGAAGCCAAACAAGTTATATTGATGGCTTGGGGCGAAGGAAAAGCAAATATTGTTAAAGCTTCTGCCGAAGGCGCCGTAACCAATCAAGTTCCTGCTTCTTTCTTACAAGAGCACAACAATGCCGTTTATGTTTTAGACAAGGAAGCTGCTTCTAAATTAACCCGAATTAACAGACCTTGGTTAGTTGATAAAATCGAGTGGACCGAAAAATTGACCAGAAAAGCGGTATTAGGATTGGCGCTTGATCTTAAAAAACCGATTTTAATGCTTACCGATGCCGATTATATCGAAAATGGAATGAGCGATTTATTGGCAGATTCAGGACCAGCTTATGACATCAACATCAAAATATTCAATAATTTACAAAATACGATTACTGGATGGCCAGGTGGAAAACCAAATGCTGATGACGCGAATCGTCCAGAAAGAGCGGAACCGGCAAGAAAAAGAGTCCTTATTTTTAGTCCGCATCCTGATGATGATATCATTAGTATGGGAGGAACTTTTATGCGATTGCAACAACAAGGCCATGAAGTTCACGTAGCTTACCAAACTTCAGGAAACATTGCTGTTGCTGATGATGAAGCGCTTCGTTTTGCACGTTTTGTATGTGATTACAACGAAAAATTTGGAATTAAAAGTCCTGAAGCTGATGCCATTTTTCAAAAATCGATTGAATTCCTTAAAAACAAAAAGAATAGTGAAATAGATATTGCTGAAGTGAGGTATTTAAAAGGTTTGATCCGAAAAGGAGAAGCACGCTCAACGAGTAATTTCGTGGGCTTGACAGACAATCAAATCCATTTTATGGAACTTCCTTTCTACGAAACTGGAACTATCGAGAAAAAGCCTTTGGGAGCAGAAGATGTTCAGTTAACAATGGATCTTATCGAAAAAATCAAACCACACCAAATATATGCAGCCGGAGATTTGGCTGATCCACACGGAACGCATAAAGTTTGTTTGGATGCTATTTTTGAAGCCGTAAAAAATCTTAAATCGAAAGATTTCATGAACGATTGCTGGGTTTGGTTGTACAGAGGTGCTTGGCAGGAATGGGGAATCGACGAAATCGAAATGGCTGTTCCAATGAGTCCAGACCAAGTATTGGCCAAAAGACATGGGATTTTCAAACACCAATCTCAAAAAGACGGTGTTGTATTCCAAGGTTCAGATGCAAGGGAATTTTGGCAAAGAGCCGAAGACCGAAACAGAGAAACTGCAGTATTATACGATCAATTAGGAATGTCTAGTTATGCAGCTATGGAAGCTTTTGTGAGATGGGAATTCTAACAAAAAACCAATAGAATAGAATAGAATACTAAATCTATTTCAATAAAAAATTCGTCCTAAAAATCTGCCTCATTTAAACGAAGTTGATTTTTACGGACGAATTTTTTTATAATTTGTTCAAAATATTCTAATTGACAAAAAAACAACTCGTTATTATTTAAATTTAATAAAAAAGACACTATTTTACAAATTGTAAAACAGTGCCTTTTTTTAAACTAAAATAGAATGACAAAATATTTAAAATCTATTTTTCCTCCTCCCAAATTTTTACGTAATCAACTGCCATTTCGTAAGGAAAATTAGCAGTAGAGGTTACATTTCCCGGCCAAAAACTTTTTCCTGATTGTCCCTTATCTGAGCAAGCAAAATTAAGAATAAGATAGAAATCGGTTTCAAAGGGCCATTTTTCTTTTCTATTATCCGTAGCCTCATAAGTACTAATTAGCTTGTTATTCACATAAAACTCAATTTTATAAGGAGTTTTTATGATTCCAAAAGTATTATAATCTGATGTGGATATTAAGGGTTTACTATCTGTAGAAATTGGATTTGAATTTCCGTCTACTTGATGTACCACCTGATGCACAAAAGAATCATTATTAAGTCGTTCCATAATATCAATTTCACCTCCTTGAGGCCAACCGCTATAAACTGGCTTTTGTGGCATTAACCAAATTGCTGGCCATGCTCCTACTCCTGATTTAGTAAATTTAGCTCGAACCTCTAATTTCCCGTATTTAAAACTAAGCTTGTTTAAGGTTTGGATTGCACCGGTTTCAGGTAAGTCGGTAATTGTATTCCATCTAGCTCTTAAATGCAGATTTCCATTTTTCACTTCTGCCAACGAAGCATCGTTAGGCACCACATAATGATTCCAAGGGGATGTCCATGATTGTGTTTGATAGCTAGTCCAATATTTCTGATCGTATGCAGTACCATCAAATTCATCGACGTATACTAATTTCCAAGCTTTTACTGCAGGTTTTATTATTATTGGTTCTTGTATAATTTCTTTATCCGCACAATAAGTAAAGAGTGCGATAATGCATGCATAACCTATATTTTTTATACTACTCATATCTCTAATAATTTTCTATTATATCAATAGATTTATTTTAAAAAAATGCATTTCCTATGATGTTATTTGGATTGAAAAACAACCATTTTACCATCAAGAAGGAAATGCATAATCTATTTAAACTTCAAAAATTAAACTATTACCAGCCTGGGTTTTGAACTAAATTTTTACTTTTTTGCATTTCAACATAAGGTACTGGGTACAAATACTGTTTACGTTCAAAAACTCGAGTTTGAAATTTTGTTCTTTGATAAAATGTAGTTGCATCGCCACTCATATTCATCCCAAAGAAATCACCGCCTTGTTTTGCTTCAGGAGTTTCGGCAACCATCCATCGTCTTACATCAAAATAGCGTTGCCCTTCAGTTGCCAATTCAATTCTACTTTCGCGCCTAATAGCTTCACGTTGAGCTGCTTTATTACCAATAATCGACGGGTTTAAAACTTCAAGTTTAGGAATCCCTGCACGCTCACGAATTAAATTAACATATTTCAATACATCCGCATTTCCAGGATCAGCCTCATTAAGCGCTTCTGCGTAAAGAAGATAAAATTCTCCCAATCTAAAAATGATAGAAGGCCTATACTTACTTCTAACCCCTGGGCTATTAAAGTGCACCGTTCTATTGTATCTTTTATAAAGTAAATAGCCATTAGGCGTATGCTGCCCTGTTCTGTCATTTGGCGTTCCGGTATGAAAATAAGTTTCTTTATTTGAAATATGCCATTTTCTACCTGCAAAAAATACGGTGTTGTAAAACCTTGGTTCACGATTAACCCACATATTAGAAACTTGAACCCCATTATACAATCCTTTGCCAGTTTCTGAATATAGAGGAGAAGAGCTTAAAAAACTTGTGTTTGCAATTGGTAATCCATCCTTCATATAAAAATCATCTACCAGTTCTTGTAAAACAGCAGTACTACCAATTCCGTTAGGCTCGCTTCTTGGCGTTGAACGTCTTTCAAATCGATCTCCCCACTGAATACCATTAAAACCAGTAATAGAAGAAGCCCAAATTATTTCATTATTGTACTGTTGAAACAATCCATAAACTGATTTATCAGGATCTAAGACTCCTGCTGTAAATTCTTTGTAAAGCTGATAATTTCCAGCATTTGCATAATCGATCATATCTTTAAGAGCCTGTGCCGCCTTATTCCACTTTGCAGGATCAGCTTGTGAGAATAATTTTTTACCATCCTTATTAGCTAATGAAAGTGCCTCCTCAAATCCTCCGTTTAATAAAGGACTTGCTGCGTGGATCCATAACTTCCCGCGGACTGCCAAAGCCACCCCTTTTGTTGGTAAAGCCTTGAAAGCATCATCGGTAATTGGTGCTTGAGGTAACAATGGAATAACTTTTACCAACTCTGCATCTATAAAATTAACCACTTCATCAACTGATGAACGAGGTACATCAAGATCTTCTAGAATACTATATGATCTATTCATGATAGGTATAGCTCCATACTGCTCTAGCAAAAGATAATGATAATAAGCACGCATAAACGTTACGTTTACTATCATCTTATCAAACTCTTCTTGATCAATTTTATCTGAGTTAGTTCCTGAAGCCGGTATGACTTTAGCTCTTTCTAAGAAAATATTTGCTTGTCTTATCAAAGTATATAAAGTTGACCATCTGTGGAACTTTACATTTGAAGGATTATAAAAAGAAATTGAATAATTAGCGTTGTCCCCGTAAGAGTTGTTAATCTCATCAGTTATTCCCGTCCAAGGATTGTGTAGACCAGTTTGTCCTCCACCATCCCAATCAGCTCTAACCATTTCTGAATAATCCGGTATTCCTGTAAAAACATTTGCATACCACCCTCTGGTATAGCTCGGATTCTCAAAAATTTCATCGACAGATTTTAAACCGCCTGCAAGTTCATCCGATACATCTAAATAATCTTTGCTACAAGAACTAGATCCTATTAAAACGGTGAATAGGATAATTTTTATTATATTTTTCATACTAATAATTAAGTTTTAAAGTGTCAATTCGAGTCCAAAAGTAATTGTAGTAGGCAATGGATAATTTAAACCTCCGTTACCATTTCCTGTTTCAGGATCCCAATGTTTAATATGATCCCAAACTGTTAAGTTATATCCCATCATATATACTCTAGCTGATTGCGCATTTATCTTGTTTAATATCGATTTAGGAATATTATAGCCAACCTCAACATTTTTCAAACGAAGAAAACTACCATCTCTTAGCCACCAAGTACTTCCAACCGTATTATTTGCAGAATTTCGATTATCCTTATGGATACGTGGCATTAGTACATTTTGACTAGGATTTTCTTCTGTCCATCTGTCCAATGCAAAAGTTCTGTAATTCGATTGATCTACACCCCAAGCAAAAGGAAACCATCCTTCCGGTGTACTACCACCTAAAACAACTGAAGTATTAGCTACACCTTGGAAAAAAGCACTTGCATAAAAGCCTTTGTACTCCAAATTCAACCCAAAACCATAAACAATTTCAGGATTTTGAGGATTACCAACTCCTCTTTTACGGTCAAAAGAATTAATAACTCCATCACCATTTAGATCTATATATTTAATATCCCCAGGTGCTATCAACCCTCCTAAAGTAGGTTTTGGTATTCCACTTTTTAAGGCATAGGATTTCGTTCCATTTGTGTTTGTTGTTACATTAAAATCATCCTCAGTATACAAACGTTCAGCTATGTAAAGTACATTTTCATTAACTCTTGTTCCTGTAACTTCCATCCAAGGATAGGGTTGTGGTAACTCATCATACTCAGTAATTTTATTTCTGGCAAAAGTAAATGTACTTCTAAAACCAATTTTTAAATCGTTGATTTGTTCATTAACATTGATACTTCCATCAATTCCCCAATTTTTTACTTTCCCATAATTTTGCCAAGGAGAAGTTCTAAAACCAACACTTCCTGGAATTGTTCTACGCTGTAATAAAATACCCGATCTTTCGGAATTGAAATAATCTGCAACAATTTCTACACGTCCTTTAAACAATCCAAGATTAACTCCATAATTTTGTTTGTCTTCAATTTCCCAACTTAAATAAGGAGCTTCAAATTGGCCTTCAATAGCTCCAGCACCTAAACCATTTGATCCTCCACCACTAGTAATACCCTGGTCGAAACCCGTAGCAGCTAAATTAAATGTAGGTCGGTAAAGAAATCTTGATGTTCCTGTATTATCATTACCTGTACGTCCCATAGACGCCCTTAAACGCAAAGTACTAACATAATCCTTTAAGCCCTCTGGATAAAATTTCTCATTAGATATTTGATAACCCACACCCACAGCAGGAAAAAAACCGTATCGGTATCCTTTAGCAAAAGCTTCACTTCCGGTGTAACCAAAATTCCCTTCAACAAAGTATTTCTTATCATAAGAATAACTTAATCTACCAACCAAACCTTGCTTTCTAAAAGCCAAAGCCTCGGTATTAATTTGGGTTTCTTTTTGCATATACAACAACATTCCTTCAACTGAATGGTCATCAAAGCTTCTCTTATAATTTATAGCTGACTCCATATAAATTTTCTTATTAGCATCTGAAGTTTCAGTTGGTTCGTCCATGTTTTCACTACCAGCAAAAGTGCGTGAAAAAATAAGTTTGCCATCAGCATCTCTTCCTTCTGCAAAATACCTGCTTGGGTTGTAAGATCTTCTGGAATAAAAATTTCCGTTATAATCATAACTCACAAGTCCTCGGTAATAAAGTCCCTCGGTAATAAAGTCTAATTTTTGCTCCAGACGTATTGTTGATTGAATACCGGAACGCCATTCTTTAGCATAACCAGAATTCATTAACATATTATAAGGGTTTCTCATATTTGCATCTCTTTCCTGCTTGAAAGTGGCAATAGTTCCATCACTATATACAGCTGGAAAAACATGAGCTGGTGTAATCAACATCTGTCTAAATATAGTACCTGAACCAGTTCCAGGATAATTATTAACCAAATATTGACCGCTTAAATCAACACTTAGTAAAGTCGAAGGTGTAATATTCATATCAATATTACTTCGTAAATTGAAACGTTTCACACCTATATTTGTCTCATAACGATTGGTAGGATTGTCTTTAAAAATTCCACTTTCATTATAATATGCCCCAGAAACGAAATATCGAGAAGCTTCAGTTCCTCCTCTTACATTTAAGGTATATCTATGATTTTCAGTAAAGTTCTTTAGCATGGCGTCCATCCAATCCGTATTAGGATAAAGATCTGGATCTACCCCATTTCGATAATTTGAAATCAATTCATCACTATAAATAGGTGAATCTCCATCATTTTTTAATGATTCATTATACAATTCAAGATAATCGGCTGAACCAACAAATTTAGGAAGCCTCGTTGGTCGTGATATACTGTGTTCTGTTCTAAAAGATATAACTGGCTTTTGGGATTTCCCTCTTTTAGAGGTAATAATTATAACACCATTAGCTCCCTCAGCCCCATAAACAGCTGTTGAAGCCGCATCTTTAAGTACAGAAAAAGATTCGATTTCATCCGGTTCAATATCATTAATAGAACGAGGAACTCCATCCACCAAAACCAAAGGCTGAGAACCTCCTGCAAATGTGCTTATTCCTCTAATCCAAAATTCTGAATTATCATAGCCTGGCTCACCTGACCTTTGTATGGCAAGAAGTCCGGAAACTTGTCCTGCAATATTATTGGTCAAACTTCTTGTAGGAAATTTTAAATCCTGACCTTTCACTGTACTTACAGCTCCAACAATCTGTTCTTTCTTTTGTTTGCCATAACCTACGATAACTACGTCATCTAATTTTTCGTCCGATTCCTTTAAGACAACAGTAATAGGATTACTGCTTACAGCCACTTCTTGTGATTCCATACCAATAAATGAGATAACAAGTCGTGCTGATTTTGCAGGTACTTCAATACTAAAAGTTCCGTCTTCTTTGGTAACAGTTGCTATAATACTCCCTTTAACGCTTACAGTAACTCCTGCCAAAGGAAATCCGTTCTCATCTACAACCTTACCAGTTACTTTTTGTTGTACTGCAATACTGGTATTTTTTATTTGCTTCTGATTAATTGTTACCGTATTGTTCGAAATGTAAAAATTTAGATCCGTGTTATCTAAACACTGATGCAATAAAGTACTAACAGATGCATTCTTAACATTTACACTTACATTACCTACTTTTTTAAGCAATGCATCTTTTATAAAAAAATCATAACCTGTTTGCTTATTAATCTCCTCAAACACCTTTTTTAAGGGTATCTTATTAGCCGACAAAGTAACTGTTTGTGAAAATACAGCTGCACTTACCTGAAAACAAGCAACAAAAAGCAGAACAACACTTAATTTCATAATTAGTAATGTTTTGGAATAGTCCCTACTATTATTTCTAGGTGGGTACTTTTTAAATAAATAATTCATAAATTTGGTTTGAATTTTGGTTAAACATGATAAATAACTTTTTTCGCAATTAGTTTTTTGACTTTGACTTTAAATTTTAAACCGTGTAGTGGTGCAAACACTACGCGGTTTTTTATGGTCTTGTTTTTTATTTTACATATATTTTTTGTCCTTCAATTGTAAACTTTACACCTGAGGTTTCCATTAATTTTAAAACTTGTGAAATATTACTGGAACGCTTTACTACCGCACTAAAGGTCTCATTACTGATTGTACCTTGATAAACAACTTCTACATCATACCAACGACTAAGCTGTAGCATAATTTCCTGTATTGTATTAGAATTAAACTGAAACTGGCCCTTAGTCCAAGCGACTTCTTTATTTAAATCAATATCTTTTTTAATGGATAACTGTCCCTTATCTGTAAGTCTAGATTGCTCCCCTGGCGTAAGATAGGCTACTGATTTTTCATTAATAATTTTCACGGATCCTTCAAGTAATGTAGTTTTTAGTACAGGCTCATCTTGATAAGCTAAAACATTAAAATGCGTTCCTAAAACTTCAACATTCATCTTGCCCGCACTTACAATGAAGGGCATTTTTTTATTTTTAGCAACCTCAAAATAAGCTTCACCACTAATTGTAACATTTCGTTCTTTACCTACAAAAGCAACAGGAAAACGAATGGAAGAAGATGCGTTAAGCCAGACTTTAGTTCCATCTGGTAACACAAGTTGGTACTCACCGCCACGAGGAGTACTAATTGAATTAAAACCCGCATCTGCAGTCGGTTTTTTCAAAAGAGTATAGGACAATTGTCCTTTGGCTGTCTTTGTTATTTGAGTATTGGACTGCTGTATAACAAGTCCATTATTAGTAGAATCTAAAACAACTTGCGATCCATTAGCCAATGTTAAGATAGCCTTGTTAGTTCCTGGAGGCAAATCATTTTTGGCTAAAATAATTGGTTTAACTTCCGTAGATGTAGTAGTATTATAATAAGCCCCAAGTCCTATAAACAAGAGGATTAAAGCTGCTGCCGATTGTTTGTACCAGCTGATTTTACTTAATTGGAAAGTTTTCTTCTTTTCTTCCGTTTTTTGCAGAATTCCCTCTAATAATTCCCTTTCAAAAGTTTCTTTCTCTTTTTCCGAAAATTGTGAAGTAATCCCTAATTCCTTTTCAAACAGATTGTAATACTTTTCGAGAAACAAAACTTCGTCCTGAGAAGCTTTGCCCTTGAGGTATTTTCTAACAATTTTTATGAATATTTTTTTACTCTTTGATTTGATCATAATATCTTCCCTTTACTAATATGTACCGGAAAGAAGTAGAACTCCCAAATGAAAATGAAATTTATTTTAAAATTTCATTTAATGCTATCAAAAGTATTGTTGAAAGTATCACTTTATCATATAAATCATTAGTTGCACGACCAATTTGATTTTGAACTGTCTTTTGTGAAATTTCTAATCGTTCAGCAATTTCTTTTGTACTAAGGTTTTCCTGATAATGTAAAATGAATATTTTTTTTCTTTTCTCGGGTAAGCACTTGAGCCAAGTATCAAAAACAATAGTTAATTCCTTATCGTGTAACTCATTTTCGGGGCTATTTTGAGTTGAAATCATTGTATCTAACAATTCAATAAACATAGGATTCGTCTTTTTCTTAGAAAAAAGTTTAAAAACCTGAAAGCGTACAGCTGTATTGAGGTAAGCAGCTAAATTTTCAATTTCAACTTTTCTTCTTCTATTCCATAGATCAATAAAAACGTTTTGCACAATATCTTTACTGTTATCAATGTCTTTTATCCTTTTAAATGACATATCTATCAAGGTCTGCCAATAACGATGGTAAATTTCCTCGAAGGCAGTCTTATTATCATTAGAAAGCAGCATTAGTAACTCCTTATCAGTATGTGTGTTAATTGATTTCAAAAAAATATCCTTTAAAAAATTAAATTTTATAATAATACAAATAAGAGAGTTGCTGTTTTTTCGGTTAAAACTAAAATAGATTAGGCTATAAAAATGAAGCTATTTTCATACAATACGATTTATTATACTCCGTGAGAATTTCAATAATCAAATTTTTTATTTAATCCGAATGCAATATAGAAAACCACTATTCAATTAATATTTTTCAAAAAAATTCTATTTTTTTAATCTTTGAATCATTGATTTCTTTGGATATTTTTGAATTAAGCACCTAATTTACTTTCATCAAAACAGTAATTCTAAACTCGTTTTAGAACTACAAATAAAACTCTTTTTTGCAGTTTCAATATTAGTTATTTTATAAAGCATTTGCAAAAAAATTTATAAATAAAAGCAAATAATTAAATAATTTAAATAATTACATGAATTATAACCAAACAACAACACAAAATAAAAGCATTACTACTCTTCAATTAAAAAGGCGTCATTTACAAAATTGCAAACGACGCCTTTTACTGTTTTATAATAACTTTAAAACTGTTCAGAATTTACTCCATTAGATAATAATCTCTATTACAAATTAGTTTTCAAAGCTTTTACCTCATCTCCATTTGCGGTTTCACCCGGACCGACAATTGCCGAAGAATGATAAAAAACGGCCTTGGTTTTTTCTTTTAACAAACCGATATTCGTCGAGCGCAATCCGCCGCCCGGCATGATGACAATTCGATTATTGGCTTTTTTATCTAGTTCTGCCAAAACATCAATTCCCTCTACTACATTTTCTTTCTGTCCGGAAGT
The DNA here is from genome assembly GCF_047344965.1 of Flavobacterium sp. W1B. Classification (NCBI taxonomy): domain Bacteria; kingdom Pseudomonadati; phylum Bacteroidota; class Flavobacteriia; order Flavobacteriales; family Flavobacteriaceae; genus Flavobacterium; species Flavobacterium sp. W1B. The sequence goes on along the minus strand of NZ_CP178845.1, from coordinate 2,005,939 downwards.
CAATATTGTTTTAAAACCGCATTCTATTACCGATTCAAGCGATTGATAAACGACATTCACCACATCAAAAGCACGATGAAAGGTACACGGAATCGGATTGGCCAAAGCCACTAATTCCTTATTTTGTTCTTTATTGATATTTCCCTCTTTATCTAAAATCCCGAAAACAAAACCATCGACATTTAGTTTTTTAAACTGTACAATTTCTGCTTTCATTTGCTCAAATTCGGCATCTGTGTAAACGAAATCCCCTCCTCGCGGGCGAATCATCACATTCAAATCGATAGACAATTCTTTTCGGGCTTGTTCGGTAATTTTAAAATCAGGCGTTGTTCCGCCTTCCTTCATCTCGGCGCACAGTTCTACCCTATCTGCTCCATTTTCTTGCGCTATAATTGCGGATTCTAGATTAAAACATGCAATTTCTAGTTGGTCTTTTTTCATTTATTATTTTAAAAAATAATTAGCATCAATTAATCTATTTCCTGTATCGTCATGAACGGCATAATTAAAGCCTCCTTGAACACAATAAGAACCATATTCACCCTGCTTATTCAAGGCTATAAAACCTACTTGAATATCCTTTAGTTCCTTGTTTCTGCTCTTGGTCAATTTTACGATTCGGGCAACGGCTTCTTCGCAAGCTTTCTGTGGAGATTTCCCCTGACGCATCAATTCGACAACCAAATGGCAACCCGAAATACGGATCACTTCTTCACCGTGACCTGTGGCTGTTGCGGCTCCAATTTCGTTATCAACATACAAACCCGCACCGATAATAGGAGAATCCCCTACTCGTCCGTGCATTTTGAAAGCCATTCCGCTTGTGGTACAAGCGCCTGAAAGATTCCCATCGGCATCCAAAGCAATCATCCCAATGGTATCGTGATTTTCAATATTGGCTATAGGTTTGTATTTGCTATCTTTCAGCCATTCTTTCCATTCCTTTTCGGATTCCTCGGTCAATAAATTTTCTTTCTTAAAACCTTGTGATAACGCAAACTGTAAAGCACCATCACCCACCAACATTACGTGAGGCGTTTTTTCCATCACTCCTCGTGCCACAGAAATAGGATGCTTAATATATTCTAAACAAGCCACAGAACCTATATTCGAATTTTCATCCATAATGCAGGCGTCAAGTGTTACGCGTCCGTCCCTATCCGGTCTTCCGCCATATCCCACGCTACGCTCTTTTGGATCACCTTCGGGAATTTTCACTCCAGCTTCAACTGCATCCAGAGCGCGTCCTTTATTTTTCAATACCTTCCAAGCAGCTTCATTAGCCTCAATACCAAATCTCCAGGTAGAAAGAACAATAGGTTTTTTACCTTTTTTTGATGTAACATTATTTAGTTCTTCTTCAGGTTTTGATGTAAAAGAATTTAATGCCACAGCTACAGAGGCAACCGCTGCCGTTTTTATAAAATTTCTACGGTTATTCATCTTATTATTTTTAATTAACTATAATTTCATTTTAAAACTAAAAACGAATTAATTTTCATTAAAGTATTCTTTGTAAATCAAACTTGTAGCGCCCAATAAGGCCGCTATCTCATTATCCGAAGAAATTGAAACAGTCACTTTACAGCCTTCATTTTTGAGTTTCTCTTCAAAAAAAGGCAAGAAAAAGACGCTTGCATTTGCAATCTTTCCGCCGATAATAAAACTGTCTGCTTCGAATATTTTTAACCAAGGCGCAACAATTCTGGCCAAATCTTCACCTAACTTTCGGAACGCTTGTATCGCCAATACGTCTCCGGCTGTAGCCAAATCAAATATTTCTAAGCCGCTGGCAATTGCCACTCCGCTCAATTCACGATAGTTGGCAATTAATCCGCGCGCAGAAACGTAATCCTCGGCTATACTTTCTTTATAAGGGGCATTGTATAATTCGCCATCAGTAGGCACTTGATTACCACTTGTAATTGCTTCTCCTTTATCGATAAAACAAGCCCCTAAGCCAGTTCCCAAGGTAACCGCCATAACTTTCTTTGAACGATTCTCAACATTCTTAAAAACTTCCCCTTTACCAAAACTATCAGCATCATTTTCAAAAAGAACCGGAAAATCATCCGACAAATTAAGTCTATCTTGAATTAATTTCCGAACATCTAAACCATAAAAATGTTCGTATTTAGTTTGTCCTTTAATCCAACAAATTCCATTTGTATAATCAAAAGGACCAGGCATGCATACCGAAATTCCGAAGAATTCTTTGATCCCAGAGTTTTTCCATGAAGTACGAATGACTCTTTCCCAAATATCCATAACCTGATTAGCCTGAAGATTAGAATCAAATGATTCTTTGTATAAAGAAGGTTCCAGCAATTTCATATCATTAACAGCTATAACTCCAGCTGTGATATGGCTTCCTCCTATATCTAATCCTATAGCGAATATATCTTTCATTTATTTTTATTAATTGTACGATGCGCTTTTTAATAATTCAATATGTATTTACAAATTAAATTATCTCCGACACATAACTATTTCTCCATCAAATCCCTCAATGCAAAAGACAGCATCGAATTATTTCACTACTTATTCTACAATAATCTCATCTACAAACAACCAAGCAGCTTGTTTCTCGCCCGGATGACCAGCAGGACATTGTCCTAAGTTTTTAGCCGTAACACGAACCGCTTTTATTTTTTGTTCGGCAAATTTGGCTGTAAAATCTTTGATTTGCGTATCTCTTGCGTCAACAGGAATTGTATTGGCAACTGTTTTTACTTCCTTAAAATTGATTCCGTCAACAGATGTTTCAAACTTTACCCATTGCGGGAAAAACACCCATTGTCCCCAATTTTGAATACAGCCCAATGAAATGCTGCTTGCCGTAACTGGAGTTCCAAAATCAATTGTTGCAACCATATCATTGCCATTAAATGCGTGCCATTGCTTACCTATTTCCTTGGTTCCTCTAAAACCATCTGTCAAAGTATTTGCTCCATTTGCAGGATAATAACGACTGTTTTTAGATTCGTATACCACCGTTTTCCCGGTAGCTTTATTAAAAGTAAAAGATTGTTCCGCAGGTTTAATATTCATCACTTTGTTGTGCAATGCCATAACCGCTTTTACCGTCATAGAAGTCGTTACCACGAAAGGTTTTTCGTATTTAGCACTTCCAATTGTAGGAATGCTACCGTCAGTTGTGTAATAAATTACGCCATCAGCATTCTCCGTTTCAAGAGCAATAGAAAGCGAGTTGTTAGCCACAATCGGTTTAATATCTACTTTATAATTTCCTTTTGAATAATGAAGTCCTTTTTGCTCATAACCTACCAAATGAGGTTGTAAACGCTGGTTGAAATTTTCCCAGTTGCGTTGTTCTTTTGTAGACCACAATACTTCTGCCAATGCGGGCATACGAGGCAAAATCATATACTCAGCCTGCTCGTAAGTTGGGATGTATTCCGTCCATAAATTAGCTTGAGATCCCAATACTCTTTTTCCTTCTTCGGCTGTCAATTCTGCCGGAATTGGTTCGTAGTGATAGACTTTTTTCAAAGTGTTAAATCCGCCAATTGCCAAAGGTTCCGTTTCCGGATCTCCCTGATAATGGTCAAAATAACAAGGTGTTCCCGGTGTCATGATTACATCATGTCCCATTTTGGCGGCTTCAATTCCTCCGGCTTCTCCTTGCCAGCTCATAACGGTAGCTTCAGGGGCTAATCCTCCTTCAAGGATTTCATCCCAACCAATCATTTTTCTGTTTTTGGAAACCAAGAATTTTTCCATTCTATGAATGAAATAACTCTGCAATTCTTTTTCATCTTTTAGATGTTCCTTTTTCATTCTGGCCTGACATTTGGCACAATTTTTCCAACTTGTTTTGTCAACCTCATCTCCTCCTATGTGAATGTATTTAGATGGAAAAATAGCCATAACCTCGGTAAGAATATCTTCTAAAAAGGCAAAAGCCTGATCGTTTCCTGCACAATAATTGCTTTCTACTTTACTGGCAAAGAAATTCCCCGATTGAGCAAAAGTATTTTTAGGATTACAGGACATCTCCGGATAAGCAGCCATTGCAGCCTCTGAGTGGCCCGGCATTTCAATTTCAGGAACTACGGTAATGTTTCTTGCATTGGCATAAGCCACAATATCTTTGGCCTGTTCTTGGGTGTAATAACCTCCGTAAGTCGATTTGCTTCTGTCGGCATTAAATTCTATTTCAGACCAATTCCAGGATTTTCCCCAATCATCAACGCGCCAAGCGGCTTGTTGGGTTAATTTTGGGTATTTTTTAATTTCCAAACGCCAACCCGCACCATCAACCAAATGCCAATGAAAAACATTCATTTTGTAGGTTGCTAGCAAATCGATGAACTCTTTTACCAATTCGGGTGCAAAAAAATGACGACTCACGTCAAGCATCATTCCTCTCCATCCAAAACGAGGATAATCCTTGATTTCCATGCTTGGAATTTGCACCAAATCGTTAGTTCTTATGAAAGGTAAAGTTTGCAGTAAAGATTGAACTCCATAAAACAATCCTTTAGAAGTGTTTGCTTTCACCAAAATCCCGTTTGGATTTACCGAAATCAAATAACCTTCATCGCCTATTTCTTTTATTTTTTCGATGCTAAAAGCAATCGCCTTTCCTTTTGGCTGATTCGTTTTTAATGAAAAGCCCGTGACTCTTTTTACATATTCTGTAAAAAAATGAACCACATCGGCAGTTGCTTTATCGTTTTTCGGGATTTTAACCGATGTTTTATCGTCAATAACAAAACTGCCCGCTTTCATTTCCAAACTCAAAGGCTGAGGAATGATATGAACCGCTTGTTGCGCCTGTAGCAGCATAGTGAACAGCAGACAGGCTAATAAAATTGTTTTTTTCATTTTTTTAATTATTTAATTTGGGTATATTTTTTTTACATCTAAATCATTTCTGATATGCTCCATTTTTTACGAGGCTTACTTTTGAAGTTTAAAAAAGACAGCTTTATTTCAAAATCAGATCTCTTTACTGCTCAATATTTTTGGATGATTGATACTTGTGTTTACAATCAATTCTCCAAACAGCGTATTTGCCCAAGCAAACCATTTACGTGTAAATTGCATCGCATCGTCTTTATGAAAGGACTCATGCATAAAACCGGTATCCCCATGGGTGTTAATCAACATCTTAATGCATTTTTTTATCTCATTTTCATCTACACTAGTGATCGCTCGTAGAATAATACTCATTGGCCAAATCGTATCGGCACCGGTATGTGGACCTCCAACACCTTCGCCCGCTTTTCCTTTGTAGAAAAATGGGTTGTTTTCTGAAAGGACCAATTTTCGAGTATTTAGATACAAATGATCATCAGGAGCAATAGCTCCTAAATAAGGCAATGACAATATAGAAGGGACATTGGCATCATCCATCATGTGGAAACTGCCGTAACCGTTTACCTCAAAAGCAATGATTCTTCCAAATTTAGGGTGCTCAATAATTCCGTGTTCTTGGAGTCCTTTTTCTACTTGTTGTCTTAATTCACTAGCCTTACGCACCATTTCATCATCCTTCAATTTAGCAGAAGAGAACATCTCTTCTAAATAACCGAGTACTTCAATAGCAAACATATTACTTGGAATTAAAAAACCAAACAAGGTACTGTCATCGCTAGGTCTGAAAGTAGAAACGATCAATCCGCAAGCTTTTACCGGATAACCATAACCGCTCAAAGGAACGCCATCTGTAGCCCAAGCGGTGGTGCGCTGAAAAGTGTAGGGTCCTTTGTTTTCCCATCGTTGTTGTTCCTTGAAAGTTTGTAATACCAATTGCATGGCTTTTTTCCAATCGGCATCAAACATGCTGATATCTCCGGTATTTTTCCAATATTCATGCGCCAAACGGATCGGATAACACAGGCTGTCAATCTCCCATTTGCGCTCGTGAATTCCCGGCTTCATTTTAGTAATATCATTCTTCCATTCGCTTACCTGACTAAAATCTTTATAAAAAGCATTCGCATAAGGATCAAGTAAAATACATTTGGTTTGGCGATTTATTACTCCCTTTATAAGTTCTCTAAGTTTTGAATCCTCTTTAACAAAAGGAAGATAAGGCCAAATTTGAGCGGTGCTGTCACGCAACCACATAGCATCAATATCGCCGGTAATTACATAGGTATCCGGTTTTCCATCTATAATTTCAAAATCGACTGTGGTGTCTAAAGTATTTGGAAAACAGTTTTCGAATAACCAAGCTAATTCAGGATTTGCTATTTGTTTTTTGATTCTTACAATGGCCGCTTCGATAGCCTTACTGGTAAATTTTCTTTCTGCTAATGGCGGTCTATTACTTACAAAGTCTTTAATTCCAAAATTAAAAACACTAGACTCAGAAGCAAAAACTTGTGATTGTAATGCCAATAATCCTGCCGATAAAATTCCTGTATTTTTTATAAATTTTCTACGTGATTGCATAAGATTTTATTTTTTTTGTGCTGAATAGGAATATGGATAGCTCGTCTCCGAAGTTCCTCTTTGTTTGTTAGGAGAGTCAATCATTTTAAAGTCTAAGGTTGTTCCTTTTAGTAAATCAAAATGATTGATATAATTCTTGTCATAAGTTGCATTGTTCCATTTCAGTTCCTCGACATATTTATTTGTCTCAGAATTATTTGGAGCATTAATAATGAGCTGTTTGCCGTTTTCTAAATTCAAAGTTACTTTCTTAAATAAGGGCGCACTCAAAACGTACTCGTCTGTTGCCGGGCAAACAGGATAAAAACCCATCGCAGAGAAAACATACCAAGCCGAAGTTTGTCCATTATCCTCATCACCGCAATAACCATCAGCTTCTGGTTTGTAAAGGCGGTTCATTACCTCTCTTGTCCAATACTGTGTTTTCCAAGGTTGGCCAGCATAATTATACAAATAAATCATGTGCTGGATAGGCTGATTTCCATGAGCATATTGCCCCATATTCATAATTTGCATTTCACGAATCTCATGAATAACGGAGCCATAATAACTTTCGTCAAAAATAGGAGGCATGGTAAATACCGAGTCCAATTTATCTGTGAATTTTCTTTCACCACCCATTAAATCAATCAGTCCCTGAATATCGTGAAAAACGCTCCAGCTGTAATGCCAGCTATTTCCTTCGGTAAAAGCATCCCCCCATTTGAATGGATTGAAATTAGCAGGAAAACTTCCGTCTTTATTTCTTCCGCTCATTAATCCTACTGATGGATTAAAAAGGTTTTTATAGTTCATCATTCGCTTTTCGAACAAATTGATTTCTTTTTTTGGTCGTTTCAATTCCTTGGCTAGTTTCCAAATGGCGAAATCATCATAGGCATATTCCAATGTTCTTGCGGCATTCTCGTTGATTTTTACATCATAAGGAACATAACCAAGACTGTTGTAGTAAGCGGCACCTTTTCTTCCTACCGCATCCATTGGGCCTTCGTTATTGGCTCCATGCAACAATGCTTTATACAATGTATTGATGTCATAGCCTCGCAATCCTTTCATGTACGCATCCGAAACAACAGAAGCCGAATTGTTTCCTACCATTACATTTCTGAAGCCCGGACTGGACCATTCCGGTAAAAACCCTCCTTCTTTGTAATCATTAATCAAGCCTTCCTGCATTTCTTTATTTATCGAAGGATAAACCAAATTTAACAAAGGATATAGCGCTCGAAATGTATCCCAAAAACCGGTTCCTGCATACATATAACCCGGCAACACTTTTCCATTATAAGGGCTATAATGCATAATTTTTCCGGTTGCATCTTTCTCATAATGTTTTTGTGGAAAACAGACAGTTCGGTACAAACAGGAATAAAAAGTTTTCAGCTGTTCGTCACTTCCTCCTTCAATCACTACCTTCCCTAAAACTTTATTCCATTCTTTTTTAGATTCAACAACAGTTTGTTCAAAAGAAGTGTTGCCTAATTCTCTTGCCAAATTCAATTCTGCTTGTTCAAAACTGATGAATGAAGAAGCTACTTTTACATTTATTTTTTCGCCTTTTTTGGTTTTAAAACTGACAATTCCACCAACATGATTATCCTTCAATTCTAATTTATCTTGCTCCAAAATAGCATCACGCCAAGTGTGGTTTGCTTCAAATGGCTTATCGAATACTAACACAAAATAATTCTTGAAATTGCTAGGTACGCCTCCACTGTTTCGTGTCGTGTATCCAATAATTTTATTCTGAGACGGAATTATCTTAATATAAGATCCTTTATCAAAAGCGTCAATTACTATCGAAGATTTTTCGTTTTCAGGAAAAGTAAATTGAAAGTGAGCTGCTCTTTCTGTTGCAGTAATCTCAGTGGTCACATCATGATCAGCCAGATAAACGCTGTAATAATAAGGTTTTACGATTTCTGATTTATGGCTGAACCAACTCGCTCTTTCATCTTCAGTAAAAACTAATTTCCCTGTTACCGGCATAATTGAGAATTGACCGTAATCATTCATCCAAGGCGATGGTTGGTGCGTTTGTTTAAACCCTCGTATTTTTTCGGCCGTATAAGTATATATCCATCCATCTCCCATTTTACCGGTTTGTGGCGTCCAGAAATTCATTCCCCAAGGTCTTGAAATCGCAGGATATGTATTCCCGTTAGAAAGACTGTGAACCGATTGTGTTCCCATCAAAGGATTCACATATTCAACCGGATCTATAGCTTTGGTTTGTGCTTTTGAAGTCATCAAAACAAAAAGTAAACCCATAAAAACTAAATACTTATTTTTCATTTTTATACTATTAATTCCTAAACTTAATAATCTCCTTTTTTTAAAATCAAACCTAAAAAGGTCTGTCTTCTTTTTTCACACCCCAAGTTGCCGAAGGCTTACTTCCCATATATAATTTCAATTCGCCTCCTTTTGCAATCATATCGTGTGTGATGTATGATTTGGTGTACGGTTTTCCATTGAATTCCGCTTTTTGAATGTAAATATTTTCTTTTTTATAATTAATCGCAGTCATTTTGAAAGACAATGCATTTTTATGATTGATAGTAGCAATTTCAACCAAGGGACTTCCTAAAACATAAATTCCATTGGCTGGATTAACCGAATAGAATCCCATTGTAGAAAGAATATACCAAGCCGACATTTGTCCCAAATCTTCGTTTCCGCAAAGACCATCCGGTTTTGAGGTATAAAATTTCTCGGCAATTTCATGTATTAATTTGGCCGTTTTCCAAGGCTGACCAACATAGGCATACAAATATGGAATATGGTGATTTGGCTCATTTCCTTGCGCATATTGCCCTATAAAACCACTAATGTCTGGCGATGCATTATCGCCCACAACACCTTCTTCTAAAGTGAATAAAGTATCGAGTTTCTTGATGAATTTTTCCTCGCTGCCAAATAATTTTATTAAGCCATACGGATCTTGCGGCACCAACCAAGTATATTGCCAGGCATTTCCTTCTACATAATCGTCCTCACGATGCGAAGAAGAAAGTGGGTTGAACGGCTCTCGCCATTGTCCGTTTTTCAATTTCCCACGCATAAACTCGGTTTTCGAGTCAAAATAAAGCGTGTATAATTTAGCTCTTTTAGAGAAATACTCATAATCCTCTTGCTTGTTCATTGCCTTTGCCATCTGCGCCACGCACCAATCGTCTATAGCATATTCCAAAGCATTACCTACGCTTTCCAATTCAGCATCCGCAGGAATATATTCCAGTTTTTGAACGTAGTTCATCCCGGCGCGAGTTTGCATCGATGTTTTTTTGATGGCTTCGTATGCAAGATTAACATCGTAGTCTCTAAATCCTTTAAAATAAGCATCCACAATAACCGCTATCGAGTGGTTACCGTTCATCGTATTGGTTTCATTCCCCATCAAATGCCAAACCGGCAATCTTCCTTGTTGCTGGTATATCGCCAGAAAAGACTTTACAATATCATTGATTTTATCCGGCTGTGTTATCGTGTATAATGGATGTAAAGCGCGATACGTATCCCACAGAGAAAAGGTGGTGTAATTTGTAAAACCTGCTTTTTCATATACTTTTTTATCCGTTCCTCTGTAATCGCCATTGGCATCGTTAAAAATAGAAGGCGCAAACATGGTATGATACAAAGCGGTATAAAAAACCTTCTTTGTATCCTCATCAGCCTTTATCTGAATTTTGTTTAATTCGGCATTCCATTTTGTTTTGGCCTGTTGTGTCGTTTTTGCAAAATCCCAATGCGGAATTTCGGTTTTTATATTTGCCAAAGCATTTTCATAACTCACCGGAGAAATTCCCACTTTGACCAATATTGTTTTTCCTTTATTCAAATTAAAATCAAATACTGCTTTCATTCGAACCGCTTCCCCTTCATTTCCTTTTACGCTTGAAATACTGTCATACAATGATATATTTGCAATAGGTTCTGAGAATTCAATTGCGAAATAAACACGTTGGTCATCTGCCCATCCTTTTGAAAGACGATAACCCACAATGGTGTTTTTTCCTGTTTTTTTGATAAAAGTCTTCATGGGTTTATCCCAGCCAAGACCATCGGCTAGATCAAGCAAAATATGCGAATCATCCGCTGAATTGAAAGAATATTTATGAAAACCCACTCTTTCCGAGGCCGTTAATTCTGCTTTTATTTTGTATTTATCCAATAAAACGCTGTAATATCCAGGCTTGCTTACTTCGTTTTTATGCGAAAAGTAAGAACCATAACCGTGCTCCATATCTGCCTTGGTCCCTTTGGTAAGAGGCACTTTTCCACTTACAGGCAATAATAGAATATCACTCAAATCCCCTATTCCGGTACCACTCAAATGCGTGTGGGTAAAACCCAAAATAGTATTGCTGGCGTAATTGTAACCGCTACACCAATCCCAGCCTTCAAAAACATTAACCGGTCCGAGCTGGACTGCCCCAAAAGGTACATTGGCACCTACAAAAACGTGTCCGTGTCCAGCAGAACCTATAATAGGATCTACATATTGACTGTAATCTAAACTAGTTTGTTTTTGGGCTTTCGCTTGCGCAAATGTCGGTTGGGCAAATAAAACGCTGAGCGCGACAAGACCAGAGTAAGCTATTTTACTATATTTTGTAAACATTGTTTTTTATTTTATTATTAATACCTATTAGCAATTCGAAATTGCTAGAAAATGAAACCATTAAGAAATTTAGCTTAATCTCTTAATTGTAAAAAACTAAAATTCCACTTCTTTATTTGTATCTGTTAAGCACATCATACAATGACATAACGGTAATTACAGGTTTGGCTATTTTGCCTTCAAACGAAATTCTCATTGCTTTCCCGGGCTCTAAATCCATATAATTATCACTTAACTTTCCTTTGTATCCTTCAATCTCTATATATACATATTTTGCAGGTTTAGTAGCCATGAGGATAATTTCGTTTCCTTTTAGTTTCCAACTTATATGCGGATTTTCTAAAGCCAAATCAATAGGACGAGTCAGATCAATTTCCGGAACAATATCATCCCGATAAGCTTCTCGCATGGCATACCATGCGGCTTTTGGCTGTCGGTTATAATAATCCGTTACACTCCAGCTTGCCACCGGCCAACAATCGTTGAGCTGCCAAACCAAAGTCCCCATATTATAAGGCGCCTTGGAACGGTGAATTCCAATTATATTTTTAAGCGAATAATACTGTAAACATTGGGTCAGATAGGTGTAATCTTCGACCTTCATATTTTTCACTTTGGTGGAATCAATGAAATAACGATTCAAATAGGAATTCAACTTTGCAAAACCATTACCTGCTTTTTGATGCGCTTTTATAACATCCGAAAATAAATAACGATCTTCCTCAGCGGTAAACTTTTTTACCGTCGAATAATTAGGCATGGCCTGCATTCCGTATTCACTCACAAAACGGCCGGTTTTGTTTTTCGTCACTTCAATATCTTCCAATCCCCACCAAGTTCCCCAATAATGGCTATCACCTTCGGTTATGCTTTGTTTTCTGCCCCAACCAAATAATGGTGAACTACTAATATAAGGTCGTGTTGGATCCACTTCCTTAACCCATTTTGGAATACTGTCTTGAAAAAGTCGAACATAATCATTCCACAATCGAGTAGAATCCTGTTTAGACATCTTCATCGATTTTTGCCAACCCCAATTATTGAATGCTTCGTCAACTTCATTATTTCCACACCATAAAACAATACTCTTGTGATGACGCAAACGTTTTACTTGGTATTTCACTTCTTCTTTTACATTGTCAAAAAAGGCTTTATCACCCGGAACCATTGCCCCAGCGAACATAAAATCCTGCCAAACATTAATTCCGTATTTATCGCATAAATCATAAAAATAATCGTCTTCATAAATCCCGCCACCCCAAACACGAAGCATATTCATATTGGCATCTTTGGCCATTTTTACAACTTTTTCGTATTCTTTTTTAGTAACTCTCGAAAGCAATGCATCCGACGGAATGTAATTGGCCCCTTTCATATATACCGGTTTGCCATCAATTTTAAAATAAAATGATTTCCCGAGGCTATCCGGCTGTTGTACCAATTCTATTTTGCGGCTTGGAACATATTCTTTCTCTTTTGGTTTTTCATTATAAGCCTCTAATCTTACTTCTTTCCAAATGCCACAAGTTGTTAATTTTGGTCCCCAATCCCATCCAAAATGATATTGAGCTTTACGAACATAAACACGAGGGTTATCCGGAATCACAAATGGTAAATCTTTTTTAGCCAATGAATCAACCACATTTTGTGCCGATTGAAACACAATCTTTAATTCATTATTTCCTGAATGCAAAATCGATTTCACATCAGCTCTCCATTGGCGAAACATATTGTCGGCTTTCAGCAGCAATTTTCCATTAAGATACACTGTGGCATAAGTATCGAGTCCGTCAAAAACCAATTCTGCGTGCTTATTTTTAAGAGTTGTCAGACTTACCGAAAAAGAAGTTTTATATTCCCAATTCTTTTTTTCAATCCATTGTACTTTTTTCTCATTGTCGCGGTAATACGGATCCGGAATCAATTTGTTATTCAACAAATCGCTATGAACCTCACCGGGCACCGTTGCCGTATTCCATTTAGTGGCTCCTTCTTGGCGAAATTGCCAACCGTTTTTTAAAACGACTGAGCTGTTTTGGGCATTAACTACCAAAGACAAATTTGTCAGGCAAATAATAATTAACCAATAAAAGCCTTTTTTATATTTCATCATTATAGCATTTTTAAAAATTATGCAGAAATCTACAGTCAGTAGATTTCTTTTCCAAATTTACTTAAGGCAAAACTTTTCTCAAGTATAAAAGTATATTTAAATAAACTCATTAAGCTTTTTCAGATTAATACTTAAAATAAGTAAGTTTAAAATTCTATCTTTTTTGCAGGAAACATTTATAGTTTTTATGCAAAAAAAAGAGATTTAAATTTTTTCTATCTTTTTATTAATAACTAAGTTTTTATTACTCTAATCAGTTATGCTACTACTTTTATTATTAAAAATAAGCCGGGCAGATTTGCTACCCGACTCATTTTATAACTAACTCAAAATTTTAAACTAAATCATTAATGTTTAGCCCACCAAAGTGGCGTAAAGACATTGTCAGCGCCTCCAAGAAATTCTACCGCTTGCTCATATCCTTTAGGGTTTGAATTTTTTAATCCTGAAACATATTTTAACCGTTGCGGAAAGAAGCCAACCTGATTACTCATAAAATTAGAGTTTGTTAAAGCAGGTAAATTAACTAAAGGCTGTTCTATTGCCGGGTTTTCAAAGAAAGGTAATCCTAACCTTCTATGGTCATTCCATCCTTCTAACGGTAACCAAGGAGTTTGTGCAATGAATTTTTGGGTTATAATCTTTGTCAACAAATCATTTTTCACGACACCATTTTTATAAATGGTATTGTTAGGATACAAAATTGTAGCTACCCCAGCTGCGTTTGTATAGCCGTCTATATAATTCATTGTATGGCTTGCTGCTGGTTCAGTCGTATGCGTCCAACTTACAGAAGTACCAACTCTGTTGTAATCTTCAGAAGCTAAATAAGCGCTTAGATGAGAAGAAACTCCCCAATAGGCAAAATTTGCTTTGATTCCCTCCTCATAAGCTGCTTTACCACTCATTGGTACTGTCCAACCTTTGACAGAAGCCTCAGCCAACAAAAAGTAAGTTTCCCATGGAGCAAAAAAGATTCGTTTACTCTTACTTGCTCTAAATTCCTGAGACAAACGTGGCATAGTACCATTAAAAGATCTTACTTGATTTGTACTTGCCATAGTTCCCCAATTACCCACAGCAAAAGCATTCCATGTATTTGTGGCATTAATTGTCTTAACTACCGCACCACTGGTATTTAATAAATTAGCAGATGTAGTCGTAGCACTATTATCCCATGAAGGGTATTTAGAAAAATTAGGATTATCAAAATCACCCGGAATTATAAATGCTTTGTAAGCACGAGGGTCTATAGTATTTGGTAAACCATCTAACCAATAACCTGCTGCCGGTTCGTTTGTTTTCATTGTGAAATGATCCGCAAATTTCAGTCCAATATAATCTGCCGGTTTGACACTTGCATGAAAAGAAGATGCCAATTGATCTGTTGATTTAACACCACCTAAACCGATGTAAAGGTTATTTAATGTTACAGACATAATCTGTGCATTCCACTCACGACTCATTACGCCTGTCAAATCATCCCAACCTGATTTTTCTTGAACTTGAAAAGTATCCGAAACATCTTTCAACAAATCACCAGTGGCTGCTGCTTCAAATTCAGCTTTAGCTTTAGCCGGATCTACTTCAGACAAACGCATCGCTAAACGAAGACGCATCGAATTAGCATATTTTCGCCACTTTACATAATTATATTCAAAGGCAGGATCTTCTTTCTTTAAGATATCAGGGTTTACAACCGAAACATTTAATTTCTCAGAAGCATCTTTCAATTCTGCCAACAAGAAATAGTAAACATCTTTCAAATTATTAAATTCTGGATTTTTAGCCTGAAATGCCTCAATAGCTATAGGTCCGAAGTTATCAGCGAGTTCACTCATCAAATAGGCTCTCCAAATACGTGCTACTTGCTTTAAGTTAGCTGAATAAGGTTTTATAATTCCTTTGGCCTCTTTTTCATCAGCTACCTGAATAGCTGTATTAATAGAATTTAACCAACCTGCAGAACTATTGTAATAAGCAGTAGCCCAGCCATCATCAAAAGTACCACCTGATATTCCAGTACTTAGCATTTGATGCCCTGCCGTTTTCCAATATAGAACAAAAGATCTTTCAGCTACGTCTGGATTCATTTGTGCCCCGATTATGGAGTTATTTATAAAATACTCCACTTGCACCTGATCTGCATTTGCAGCAGTAGGATCTGTGTTAATCTCGTCGAAATTGTCGCAAGATACTAGCATAGCGACTATTGTCAGAGCCAAGCTTGATTTTTTTAATATATTTTTCATGATATAAATTTTATAATTGATTTAAAAACTCAATGCCAGATTTACCAAAAAGGTACGCGTTGTTGGTGCTCCCCCATTTTCAAAACCTACAGCATTAGTACCAGTTGCAAAAACAGATTCTGGATCAAGACCATTCATATGACTTTTAATCATCCAAACATTATTACAAGAAACACCTATTTTAGCCTTTTGTATAAACGTTTTCGCTAAGAAACTAGAAGGAAAATCATAATTTAACTGAACATTTCTTAGACGGATATTAGAAGCATCATATATATTAGCTTCAGTTATTCCTAAATTACCAGATCCGGCAACCCTATCCCAATACAATTGAGGAGTAACTGTTTTTGTGTTTTGCGTATAACCTGAACCGCTTGTAACAACGCCATTCACTACAATATTATCTCTTAAACCATTTACCACAGTTAAAGATGAATTCCCACTTGCTTGCATGTCAGCTAAAGTTCCTGAGAACATTTTACCACCAATTCTTGCATCAATTAAAAATGCCAAAGAGATCCCTTTATAAGCAAAAGTATTAGTTAAACCAAACATACCTTTTGCTTGTTGGTTTCCTAAACTTACTGTTGGTCCATTATCTGCTTGTGGCAATCCGTTTGCATCAATTATTAACTGTCCGAATGAAGGACTGGTTTTATCAGTAACTCTTAAGAATTGAGTTCCATAGATTTCTCCATATTGTTTACCTACTTCGGCTACAACAGAAACATTATCAAATCCTCCTAAACCATATTTTGTTACTCCTTCTGAAAGTGCAATAATCTTACTTTTGTTAGTTGAGAAATTAGCTGTAACATTCCACAATAATGAATTAGGATTAGTCAATATTTTCCCATCAACCACCAACTCAAACCCTTTATTTTGAATATCACCTGCATTAATTTTCTTTGCTGTGTACCCACTTAAAGGATCCAGCGGAAGGTTAATCAACTGATTAGTTGCATTTGATTTATAAACCGATACATCAAGTCCAAATCTACTATTGAAAAAGCGTAGCTCTGCACCAAATTCAGTCGATTTTATCAACTCACTTTTCACATTATTATCGTACAAAATTCTACCTCTTGATGCCGTAACGTTTCCGTTAGGATCCTTTCCTATACCATAAACATTTTCTAATTGGTAAGCATCTAGATCATTACCTACTGATGCGTAACTTGCTCTTAATTTACCATAAGAAAACCATTTTGGTAAATCTTTATTCATAGCTGTAAACATATCAGAAAACACATAAGAAAAACTCACTGAAGGATAAAAGAAAGAACGATTTGCCTTGCTTAAAGCAGATGACCAGTCGTTTCTAAAAGTAGCATCCAAGTACAAATAGCCATCATAACTAAGCTGAGCTGATCCGAAAAGAGAATTAATCGATTTTCTACTAAAACCCTCAAAAACAGAAGGATTACCTTCAGCATTATTTATTGTGAATAAATTAGGTACTACTAATTGACCTGCATTAGCACCAATTGAGGACGACTTACGTGCCATCAAATTCCCTCCTAGAGTAGCCATTCCTCCAAATTTCCCAAAAAGGTCATCTTTTTTAGCTACCAGCAAAGCTTGGTAATTCGTTTCGGTAAATGTTCCTTTTCCTAAACTATATCTTCCTGTAGGACTCAAAGGACTACCACTGTATGTTCTTGCGTTAGAATTATTGGTATACATATCAGCACCTCCCTTAATTTCGGCATTTAACCAACTGTTAAATTCGTATTTCAAAGAAGCATTCATCATAAAACGGTCTCTCACATCTTCATTAAGATTATATCTACTTGCCCAATAAGGATTAATACCGCTTCCACTTCCATACCAAATCATATTACCATCAGTATTAACGGCATCTCTAAATTGTCTTATATCTAGTGATCTTGGAAAGAGATTCAATAGATAAAATGGGTTACTACCATTAGGTCCACCTACTGTTCTATTATGTGCTTTTGCATTGGTATATTGAAATTTAGTATCTACAGTCCAACGATCTCCCTCACCAAATTTAGATACAGCTCTTGCTAGTAAGTTCGTTCTTCCAAGTTTAGCACCAGGAACCATGCTAAGATCTTCCATACGGTTTATAGAAGTATAAATAGATGTTTTCTGAATTGATTGTTGAAACGAAATACTGTTGTTTTTAGTTATACCGCTTGCGCTAAAATAATTACCAACATTATCATAAGCAGCTAACGATTCTGTTTTCCCATCCCAGTTCACTACACTTTGTCCTGCAATTTTAGGTCCCCAACTCGCTCCTGAAAGTCGTTCAAATACACCATCAGATCCCTGACCAAAATCATTTTGCATTTTGGGTTTAGTAAAAATACTTTCAAAACCAACAGATGAAGTAAAAGTAATCCCAAGTCCTTTTTGCTTTTTACCAGTTTTAGTAGTGATCAAAATTACCCCGTTACCCGCTCTGGATCCATAAAGAGCTGCTGCCGAAGGACCTTTTAATACCGAAAGACTTTCAATATCTTCAGAATTTAAATCTGAAATACCATTTCCCATATCAAGACTTGGGTTCCAATAATCATTATTAGAAGCACCTGTAAAGTTATCCATAGGTACTCCATCTACAACGATAAGTGGTTGGTTATCCCCTGTTAGAGAGTTGAAACCTCTTAAGACCAATTTTGAAGATCCGCCAGGACCAGCACTGGAACGAACCACTTGCAATCCTGCTACTTTACCCGTTAAGGCATTAGCTAAATTGGGCTCTCTTGCTTCAACCAGACTTGTCCCTTTTATTTCTTGAACAGCGTAACCCAGCGATTTTTTTTGTTTTTTAATACCTAAGGCCGTTACCACAACCTCACCTAACTCTTGTGAACTGGCCGCTAAAACAATGGTGATATTATTTTCATTTGCTGCAACATCTACTGATTTCGAAACAAAACCAATTGATGATACTGCCAGAGTTGCTTTACCTGCGGGAACACTTACGGTAAATTTTCCGTCAAAATCTGTTATTGTACTAATGGATATCCCTTTTACCTTTATGGTAGCGGAAACAATACCCTTGTTATCCGCATCTGCGACTACACCTGTTATAGATCGGTTTTGTGCTACTGCACCTAGGCAGCTAAACACAACTAATCCTAACACTGCTAAAATTCGTTTCATAAGCATTTGTTTTTTGGTTTTGGTTTGTAAAAAATATTAATAAAATAAGAATTCAGTTTCAATCTATATTTATTGGTTCACCCCTTTATATTTGCATTTCTTGCTTTTACATTTTACTAAATCGATTTAGTAAAAAGATAAAAAAATAGAATTTACATCTTTTTAAAAATAAATTCTTTTTTGGAAACGCATTCTCTACCTAAACAACCCTTTTAATTTTTTATTAGTTTTATGCCTTCAACACCTTCTTAATCTATTAGCTTTATTTTCTAAAACGATTTAGTAAAATGTTAAAAAAGCAAAACCTCAAATTAGAGAACTTACTTATACCGATTCTCTCTTTACTAATTTTCCTTTTAAAAGTACTTTCTCAACCACAAAATCATCTTCTTTTACCATTTGATCCATAAGCAACGCAACTGTTTTTATTGCAATAGCATCTAATGGTTGCTCAACAACAGATATAGATGGCGAATGCAATCTAAAACTATAATGATCATCAAAACTGATAATAGACAATTGCTCCGGTATCTTTAATCCTATTTTTCGGATAGCCTGAATACCTGCAAGTCCCATATAATTTGCCAAAAACAGCACTCCATCTATTGCTTTATTTTTTTCGAAGAACTGAATCATCTCTTCAATTTTATTTTCTTCACTACTATGATAATCTAAATGAAGAATCAGTGATTCATTATAAAGACCTGCCTTTTTCATGGAATCTGCATAGCCTTTCTCTCTTAATTGCATTTGGATCATCCCAGAATTATTATTGATCAAGGCAATATTACGTCTCCCTTTTTCTATCAAAAACTCCGTTGCTGAATAAGCTCCTTCATAATTATCCATAACCACATGGCTAACATCCTGTCCTGGAAAATACCTATCGATTAAAACTACAGGCTTTTTCATTTTTAAGAGTTGATCAATGCTTTTGTCTAACTTCTCTGTTGGAGTAATGATAAAGCCATCTACATTTGCCTGAAGAAGACTCTGTACCAACTCTGCAGACCTTTCATCATCATTACCTGTACTGCAATAAAAAACTCTATAGCCCAACTTCTTTGCCTCTTCTTCAATTACTTTTGCAAGAACAGAAAAAAACTGATTAGAAATATTCTCAACAATAAGGCCTATCGATCTTGTCTTTCCTGTTCTAAGACTCGTCGCAATCATATTAGGTCTGTAATGTAACTTATCCGCAATATCTTGGACTTTCTTTATAACCGCCTTACTTATACCCATTTTTTCACCTTTATCATTAAGTACAAAAGATACTGTAGATATAGAAACCTGAGCTTCTAATGCAATATCTTTAATGGTGATTTTTTTCATCTAATGGGTTATTTTTTTTCTTAATACTATCACAAATATATATAAAAACATTTACAAAAACGTTTTAGCAAATATTTTTTTTCAAAGAAGTGTTTTTTTATTGTTAATAAAATATCAAAAACTCCGAAGGTGATGTTTTTTACAATGATATCATTATAATTGTACAATTCTTAAAATAAGTATAGAATACGATTTAGAACGGATTCTATACTTACTAAGTCTATTGATTTTATTCCAAAAAAATATTTATGAAATGAATACTTCTAAAATTGACGCCTTACCTTTGAGTAGGTATACATCCATTGCTGCAGGTATTAAAACAGTATCCCCTTTTTTGTATTGAAACTTATAATTTTTATATTCGATTTCAAAACTACCTTCTATGCACATATAAACAGTAAAAGTCTTACCATCTTTATTAGCTGTAATTTCACCATCCAATGGAACAAAATTAGTGGTGAAATAAGGACAATCTACAATAGAATTGGATTGATTTATCTCCTTAGTATATTCCTTAAAAGTATCAACTTTATTATAATTGATTGCATCTAGAGCCAAATCGACATGTAATTCCCTCGTATTTCCTTGAGCATCTTTTCTATCAAAATCGTAAATACGATAAGTAATATCCGAAGTTTGCTGAATTTCTGCCACAACAAGCCCTGCGCCAATGGCATGAACAGTTCCTGTTTCCAAGAAGAAAACATCGCCTGATTTTACTTTTACATCATCTAGTAAGTTCAATAAAGTTTGGTTTTTTAGGCTCTGAACATATTCCTCAGGATTTGATTTCTCTTTGAAACCCACAATTATTCGAGCGTCATCATCGGCTTGCATGATGTACCACATCTCCGTTTTGCCAAAAGAATTATGACGCTTTTTTGCTAATTCATCATTTGGATGGACCTGTATTGACAAATCTTCACGAGCGTCTAAATATTTAAAAAGCAACGGAAATTGTTTACCAAATTTTGCGTAAACTTCTGTTCCCAAAATTTCGTTTGGAAATTCCTCAATGATATCCGTCAATGATTTCCCTTTCAAAACACCATTTGCAATTGTGCTTACATCTCCTTCTACAGTTGATAATTCCCAACTTTCTCCAGTAATTTTTGATTCAATTGGCTTATTGAGAACCGTTTTGAGTTTTTCACCACCCCAGATTCTTTCTTTTAAAATCGGATTAAATTGCAAAGGGTATAATTCTGCATTCATATATTTTTATTTTTTAATGATTATTGGCTTTAGCGTAAGCGAATCTAACTAATTATCTAAAATATCAATTGTAAATAAGCGGCAATATAAAACTCCAAAAAGTGATAAACTAATTTTATTCCGACTTAAATAATAGCATCCAAACTATTTAAATTATGATTAAACAATTATAATTTTAGCATCTGAAACTTAGAAACTGACCCAAAAAATATTTTCAATAATTACTTTAATCAAATATCATCTAAATCGATTTAGCAAATGTATTAAAAAATCATTACCATTAAAACATAAATATCTAGCTTAAATAGTACAAAATCGAATTCTATTCTTTAAAACCAGAATCTAAAAGATTATATTATTTCAATACATCTTTAAACAATGTACGAGCAATCAATAGCTTCATTATTTCATTGGTTCCAGCGTATATTCTCGCAACACGATTATCAGTATACATTCGGGAAATTGGGTAATCCCACATATAACCATAACCACCAAATAATTGCAAACATTCATCAACAACATTACAGCACATATCGGTTGCAGAATATTTAATTATTGAGGCACTTTCGGAACTTAATTTATGTTCTACCAATAATTCGATGCATCGATCTAAAAAAGCCTGATGAATTTGCATTTGCGAAGCACACTCTGCTAATTTAAATTGGGTATTTTGAAATCCGGCAATTGGAGTTTTAAAAGCAGTTCGCTCCATTGTATAAACAATCGTACTTTCAATAGCGCCTTGAGCACAAGCTACCGCATTAATTGCCACTGTGAGTCTTTCTCTGGCTAATTCCTGCATCATTATTTTGAATCCCATCTTTTCATCACCAAGTCGGTTCACTTTTGGAACTTTTATATTATCAAAAAAGAGTTCTGCTGTATCTTGGGACTTCATTCCAATTTTTTTGAGAGGAAATCCTTTCGTAAAACCCTCCATTTCGGCTTCTAAAATGAGTAAAGTAATCCCCTCATTATCCGTTTTAGGGTTCGTTTTCACAGCCACAATTACCATATCACACATATAACCATTGGTTATAAAGGTTTTTTGTCCATTTACTAAATAATAATCCCCCTTGTCTTCAGCCGTTGTTGTTATGGCCTGTAAATCGCTTCCACAGTTCGGCTCGGTCATTCCTATGGCTGTAATCATAGTTCCTTTGGCCATTTGTGGCAAATATTTCTCCTTTTGAGCTTCTGTCCCATATTTTAATAAATAGGGAGCAACAATATCAGAATGCAACGAAAAGCCTGGTCCGTTAATTCCTTTTTTGGCCAATTCTTCGATTAACAGTGAATTATAGGTAAAATCCAATCCTGCACCTCCATACTTTTCCGGCATATCTAAACACAATAACCCTAATTCTCCGGCTCGCTTCCATATTTCACGACTTACCATACCTTTCTTTTCCCATTCTTCAATCTGATCCAAAATCTCATTCGAAATGAACTCCTGAATCATATTTTGCATCATTTTATGCTCTTCGGAAGCATAAATTTTTCGCTCAATTAAAATATTTTCTAACATATATTTTACGGTTTACAATTTTCAAAATAGAATTGAATCATTAAAGATGTAGAAAGACAATAAATCAATATTTTATTAAATTCAGATGAAATCTGATGTTTTATGAATAAAACAAAAAAATCATTTTCCTCTAAACCAAAACATAAACTATTGATCCTATTGCAATTTACAAGATTTTTGCTTTCAATTGCTATTCTATTGGCTACATTATTTAGACAGTTTTAATAGACTAGAATGTTTTCTTCAAAAAACTCGCTCGTAAAAACAAAAGAGTAATCTAAAAACCACAGTTCAGACCTACAATCAACTACAAACCAATATTTTGACCTAAAACAAAATACAATGTATCGATATATTAACCATAATTTTCAGTAAATTTGTGTAAATCATTTGATTATGGAAATTCGAATCGAAGCAATCCAAATTGCAGAATCCTTCAACATCAAAAAATTTCGCGCAGAATTTCGCGCAGAAGTCCATTCAGGTTCCACTACCGAAGTCTTTTATGCTATAGAAAATAATGAACGTTTTGTATATGTTTTTGATTATGGCGTAGTGGTTTTTGCCAATTATGATGCCGTTGCCAAAAGTGAATTCATGCTCTTCATAAAAAATTATGCAACTAACCTTGTAAATTTGGATTTATCTGAAGAGTACCGAATTGAAACTGATGAAAAACTGCAAAAAATTACAGTAAAAAACAATTTTGCTACTGTTCCTATAATAGATTCCTCGATTTTACGCATTATGATGCTCAATATTGGGCAGTCGGTAGCATTAGAGCATTATGAAGTATTGACGGATGAACTTATTTCTTCATCAAAATTGTATATTCAACAACTCGAACAAGAAGGTAAAATCAGGATTTCAAAAATCAATTTGCTCAAATATATTGGTAAAGTACTGAATATTAAAAACAGTATTGTCGATAACTTATACATATTGGATGACCCAAATTTAGTTTGGGACAACGAAGAACTTAATTTACTCAACCGACAATTAAAGGCTAATTTTGATATCAATACCCGCTTCAAAGATTTGGATTATCGCCTACAAATCGTGGAAAATAATTTGACTCTTTTTACAGATGTATTAAATGTTCGGGAAAGCTCGCGTCTGGAATGGATTGTTATCATTTTAATTGCAATAGAAGTAGTTATGGCATTTTTTCATTGATAATAAAACAATTTCAATTTCACTGCTTTTCACTTTTTTATAAAGCTTCCAAAGTCAGATTTGAAATCACGGATTTATCTTTTTTCAGAATATCTTCATCAGTTGCAAACGAGTCTTTTTTCTTAATCAAAAGCCACGCATTTTTCTGCTTGATTTTTAGTTTCACCAATGCAAATTCACCTTTTAGCTTTTCCCCATTTAAAATAAAACCAAGATGCTCATTCTCTAAATTGGATTTAAATGTATTTCCGATAGAATTTATATCTTGAGTTTCATCCGTTAAAGTGTAGGTTCCATGATCCCAAACTAACACTTTACCGGCGCCATAATTTCCTTCAGGAATAATGCCTTCAAAATCTTTGTAGGCATACGGATGATCTTCTACCATAATCGCCAGTCTTTTGTCCTCTGGGTTCATCGATGGGCCTTTAGGTATAGCCCAACTTTTTAATACTCCGTCTATTTCCAGTCTAAAATCATAATGTAAATGAGTCGCAGCGTGTTTTTGAACAACGAAAACCAATTCGGCTTTTGGTTTTTCCTCCTTAGCCTGGGGTTCGGTAGTGGAATTAAAATTGCGTTTTTGAGTATATCTATTTAATGACATTTTGCATCGAATTATCATTGAAGCTGATAAAAAACTTTAAAATTTGGGATTCACCAAACTAACAGTAAAAATATTCTCGTCACTAATGATTCAAAAAAAAGCTAGCTTTTCTTTCCGTCATTCTCTTCTAAATCATTATGATTATCACCGCCAATGCTATAATGTCCATTTTCTTCATCTTCATTTCCAATATTTTCTTGTTCATCATCTAATTCTGAACCAGGAACATCCAAGTCACCTCCGGAAACATCTTCCTCAAAATCTTTTTCATTCAATTCTCTTCTGTTATTTATTTCAACAGGAGCTTTCTTTTGAGTTATGTCTTCGGGATCTATATCGCTCTCCTTATGAAACTTATTGTAAATATCTTCCTTAGGTGGATACAAGAGCGAATCCGGCAATTTATTTTTATCTTCCTTACTGGATTTTGGTGTAATTGGGGACGCTTTATCTTTTTTATCTTTCATAATTACAATATTATAAGAAACTAAAATTCAACACACTAAGTTAATCATTTTTATCCAAAAATATATTCTGTTTTTACTATAAAAGTGGATAATCAAATTAAAATCGACCAAAGAAACACATCATCTATTTTTTAAATTATTTATAAAAAACCTTCGCCAAATTGATTTCTTTGATTAAAATTATTCCAGTAGTACAAAAAAAAATATCTTTTTATCCTTTCTGTTTTTTTTCAGTATTTAATGTTAATTAATTGGTCTATTTCATGAAATTAAAGAAAAAAATAGCGAACTTTGAATACAGATACACTTGATTTACAGATAAATACAATAAAAAAACCCATTTCTAATTAAGCAAATTTTAGTACTTGGATAAAGTGTTTTTTTAGCACTTACCAATAAAATAAACAGCACACTTAAAAAAGAAAAAAAAATGGAACAATCAAAAACAATGAAAGCACTCGTATATGGAGGTCCGGGTAAAATTGAATTAAAAGACGTACCATTACCAAAAATTGAAAAAACCACAGATGTAGTGGTAAAAATACTTAAAACTACCATTTGCGGTACAGATTTGGGTATTTTACACGGAAAAACGCCATCTGTAAAACCCGGAACGACATTGGGGCACGAAGGTGTTGGTGTAGTTGAAGAGATTGGAACTTCTGTTAGGAATTTTAAAAAAGGTGATCGTGTAATTATATCCTGCATCACTTCTGACGGTAGTTGCGAATATTGCAAAAAACAAATGTATTCTCATTGTGAGGATGGTGGCTGGATATTAGGGCATCTTATTAACGGTACACAGGCCGAATATGTACGTATTCCTCATGCTGACAACAGTCTTTATCTTATTCCTAAAGGATCTGATGAGGAAGCTCTAGTCATGCTAAGCGATATTTTACCTACAGGGCACGAAATTGGAATTATTAACGGTAATGTAAAACCTGGAGACACTATTGCAATTGTAGGAGCCGGTCCCATAGGAATGTCAGCCTTACTTACTGCTCACTTTTACTCCCCTGCTAAAATTTATATGATTGACCTTGATGAAAATCGTTTGGAAACAGCTAAAAAATTTGGCGCAACAGATACGATTAATTCCGCAAAAGAAGACGTTCTAAAAAGAATTCAATCAGAAACTAAAGATGGCGTAGATGTAGCTATTGAAGCAGTTGGAGTTCCAGCGACATTTGATGTTTGTCAAAAAATAGTGCGCCCCGGAGGACATATCGCCAACATTGGCGTTCATGGAAAACCGGTAGAATTGCAAATTCAGGATTTATGGATTCAAAACATTACAATAACCATGGGATTAGTAAATACGAATACCACCCCAATGCTTTTGAAAACAGTATCTTCTGGAAAACTGGAACCTGCTAAACTAATTACCCATCATTTCAAGTTGAAAACAATCCTTGAAGCCTATGAAGTTTTTGGCAATGCAGCAAAAGAAAAAGCAATGAAAGTGATTATTGAGCCCTAAAAATGATTTCTTGAATAACTTGTGTAATCTATTTTTAAAATAAAATAAATATGAACTTATTATCTAAAAATGTGATTCCGGGAAATCACGGTCGAGTTTTCGGAACAAATGCCATGGAAAACAATGACTTATCCCATATAAAAACCAAGTTATTAGAATTGGATGGCATCAAAGATGTTATATTGAATACCGAAATTTTCCCAAGAGAATTTACCGTACACACTGACAAAATAGTCTCTATAAGTGAAATTGAAAAAACAATTAAGTCCTTAGGTTTTCATGCAATCCCAAAAGGAATTTTTGAATTGTAAAATCTATCGAATTAATTTAGAATACCATTCCCATAAAATAATATTGCTTTTAAATTACAAAATATAAGGAATCCCAAAATCTAATGTAGATTTTGGGATTTTGTAATTTATATCAAAAAACAAACATCCAGCTTTCTATCGATACTAAGTTACTGCTTCACCCGAGAAAAGCACAATTGGTTTTACTTTAGCATTTTTACTATTTCTAAATCACGCTGATGGTATAGATTAGTGATAACAAAACACAATTTATTTTAAAAAAAATAAAAATAAAATTCTTACATATATTTCAATTTATGATTGCCTTTATTTTATGTTTGCAAAATATAATTAACCAATATAGTAACAAATTTCAACCTTATATTTTAAAACAAAAACTATGTTAAATCGGATTAAAACAAATATCATTTTATTATTAGGAGTTATTAGTATGGGCTTGGGTATGCCTATACATGCAGCTGAACCACCAAAAATCTATGTCTTATCTAAATATGGAATTCACCCAAACACCCGCGCAAATAGTACAGAAATAATTAATCAAGCTATTCAAAAAATAGTTTCCCAAGCCGGAAAAAACACACCTATCATTATAAAATTCAAAAAAGGTCGCTATGACTTCCATCCAGAGGGTGCTGTAAAACGGGAATATTACATATCAAATCATGATCAGGATAATCCAAAAACAGTTGGTATTGCTTTAGAACAGATTAATAATATCACTATCGACGGTCAAGGCTCTGACTTTATTTATCATGGTAGAATGTTACCGATTTCATTAATTGAAAACAAAAACTTAACACTTAAAAATATCCATATCGATTTTGAACAGCCCCAAATCTGTCAAATAAAAATTATTCAAAACGACACTTTATCGGGCTCAATAACATACCAAACAGCTCCTTGGGTCACTTACACGATTAAAGACGGAAACTTCTACAACACAGGCGAAGGTTGGGAAATGAAACCTACAGCGGGTATTGCATTCGAAGAAAAAACAAAGCGAATTGTATACAATACCAGTGACATTGCTGTAGGTACATCGCAAGTTGTAGAATTGTCAAAAGGCATTATTAAAGCAAATAATTGGAAAAACAAAAAATTAATCCCAGGTACAGTTGTAGCAATGCGCAGCTGGCAAAGACCCAATCCAGGCATTTTCGTACACAAGGGAAAAGATATTAAATTAGAAAACATCACGGTTCATTACTCAGAAGGAATGGGTTTGCTGGCACAATTGACTGAAAATATCTACTTAGAAAAATTCAATGTTTCGCTAAGAGGCAAAAATGACCCTCGTTATTTTACAGCTCAAGCAGATGCAACACATTTTTCAGGCTGTAAAGGTGTTATTGTTTCCAACAATGGTTTGTATGAAAATATGATGGACGATGCAATCAATATACATGGTACTTATCTGAAAGTAATCAAAAAACTTGACAATAAAACTGTAATCGCTCAGTATATGCATGACCAATCTTATGGTTTTGACTGGGGCTACAGCGGAGATTCGATACAGTTTATTCAATCCAAAACAATGGAACTTTGGGATAATAAAAATACCATTCAATCTATTGATATCATTCGTAAAAAATCAACTGACCCAATTCGAGAATTTAAAATTGTATTTTCAGAACCTCTAGATTCCTTTATTGATCCAACAAGAACGGATATTGGAATTGAAAATTTGACGTGGACTCCAAAAGTAGTATTCAAAGGAAATACAATACGCAATAACAGAGCACGAGGAGCCTTATTCAGTACTCCTCAAAAAACTATCGTTGAGAACAATCTATTCGATCACACTTCAGGAACTGCTATTTTATTATGTGGAGACAGCAATGGTTGGTATGAGACGGGCACTTGCCGCGATATTACTATTCGCAACAATAAATTTATCAATGCGTTGACAAATATGTTTCAATTTACCAATGCGATTATCTCTATTTACCCAGAAATCCCCGATTTAAAAAA
Source organism: Flavobacterium sp. W1B (assembly GCF_047344965.1). Taxonomy (NCBI): domain Bacteria; kingdom Pseudomonadati; phylum Bacteroidota; class Flavobacteriia; order Flavobacteriales; family Flavobacteriaceae; genus Flavobacterium; species Flavobacterium sp. W1B. The sequence goes on along the minus strand of NZ_CP178845.1, from coordinate 1,977,290 downwards.
TCAAAAGAAATATTTTCATGGTGGAATTAAAATCGAAAATAACGTTTTCGAAACTTTTGACAAACCTATTCTATATGCAAAATCAGTCGATGGCATTACTTTTATCAACAATACAATAAAAACGAATCAAGAATATCCAGCATTTCATTGGAATAAAAAGGAAATATTTTTTGAGCGTGTTATTAACAGTAAAATATCTAACAACACTATTAATGGAAAGCCATTTACATTCAATATTAATGAATAACAATTATTAACTATCAAAAAAAACGTTCCATTTAAACAGCATTGCAATCCATCATTGATTAATTTTACGCTAATAAAAAAACTTGCCTTAACTTTGCTGTCAGTATAAAGCCAACATCCGAAAGCTTTGAAATTGCAATAAACAAGCAGCTTTTAAAAAATTTAAATTTATGAAAACACATCTTGCCCTACTTCGTGGCATCAATGTTTCAGGACACAATATGATTAAAATGGATGCTTTGCAAAAAGCATTGGAAAAAGCAGGATTTAAAGACGTTAAAACCTATATCCAATCGGGAAATGTATTTGTAAGCACCCCCGAAGAAAACCCTGCGGCTGTCGGGTTCCATATTAAACAGGAAATTTTCAAAACTTTCGGACATGATGTTCCGGTTGTGGTCATTGCCAAAGAAGATCTGTTGGCCTGTCTTAAAAACAATCCTTTTTTGAAAGAACAGGAAGTAGATACTAAAAAACTTTATGTCGCTTTTGTGTCCACGGTTTTAAATGACCAAAGTATTCATGACCTTAAGATGAGTTCCGTGAAACCCGATGAAGTTCATATTGATTCTAGCCGAATTTTTATAAAATATGCCTTCTCTGCCGGAAAAACCAGATTGGATCAAAAATACATTGAAAAAAAGCTGAATCTAACCGCTACAATACGAAATTGGAACACGGTTTCTAATTTACTTAAAATGTATGAAGAATCGGAAGAATAACAATCCATATTCCCAATTATAAAAAAATCCCAAAATCTATCGAAGATTTTGGGATTTTTATTTGAATCAAAAGAATAACAATTACTGTTCGATTGGTAAAATTATCGAAGGTGTTATCTGCTCTAAAACCTCAAATGCAGTTTCAGCCATCTTGTTTCCTTTAGTATCCAGAAGCGGGTTTATCTCAACAAATTCAACACAAACTACCTTTTGGCTTTTAATAATTTGGTTGATGATATCGATTATTTCATATTGATCAAATCCTTTTGGCACCGGTGTTCCTGTTCCGTACGAAATCATGTCGCAATCCATAGAATCCACATCAAATGAAATATAAATCATATCACAATTTGACAACCTTGCCAATGCCTCTTCAACACAGTTTTCAAGACCTCTATAACGCACTTCATCAACCTTATAATTCTTGATCTTAAATTTTTCAATTTGCTTATCCTCTGCCTCTTCGGTATCCCGAACTCCAAAATAGATTAAATCCTCTGGAACCACTTTGGCTCCCGGATAACCAATGTTTTTCAATGCTTCCCAATGCTTCTTTGTTTCAGGAATAATTTTATTGACTTGGCAATTTAGATTATCTTCACCTAAAGCTGCCGCCAATGGCATTCCGTGAATGTTTCCCGAAGGAGAAGTATAAGGCGAATGCAAATCGGCATGAGCATCAATCCATACAACACCAAGTCTTTTATCCGGATAAACAGCTTTGATACCGCTAATTGTTCCCAAAGCCGAAGAATGATCCCCAGACAAAACAATTGGAAAAAAATTCTCCTTTAAATTATTCTTTACACTAGAACAAACTCGGGTACACTGCTCTAAAACATGCTCTATTCTCTTGGCAAATGCGTTTCTATTTTTATCGTATATCGATTCATTATGCGATTTCACATCATCAAACTCAAATCGATTAAAGTAATCACTATTTTTATTAATCGCTGCAATTTCGATAGCATCAATTCCTAAATCAGAGCCTCTTGTCCCTGCTCCTATATCCGACCGGTTTTTTATAAGCTTAATAAATCTCTCCATGCCTTTGTTGCTATTATTTGAAATCGTTTAATGCCTTTTCTATGATTGCAAGGCAGTCTTGGATTTGAGTTTCGGTAATAACCAATGGCGGAGCCAATCTTATTTTATTACCATGGGTTGGTTTTGCTAATAATCCATAGTCTCTAAATTTTAGACAAATTTCCCAAGCCAATGTAGATTCTTCATCACAATCAATAACAATCGCATTAAGCAATCCCTTGCCTCTCACTAAAGAAATCAATGGATTTCTTGAGGCAATATCATTCAAACCTTTTCTTAAAATAATCCCCAAACGTTCCGCATTCTCCGACAAATTTTCGTCTTTGACAACCTCCAAAGCTGCCATTGCAACTGCCGCAGCAATAGGATTTCCTCCAAAGGTAGAACCGTGTTGCCCTGGCTGGATGACATTCATAATTGTATTATTGGCCAAAACTGCCGAAACCGGATAAACTCCGCCCGAAATCGCTTTTCCTAAAATTAGAATATCGGGTTGCACATTTTCATGATTCACCGCCAATAATTTCCCAGTACGTGCAATTCCCGTTTGAACCTCATCTGCAATAAACAAAACATTATGCGCTTCACAAAGTGCTTTGGCTTTGGCTAAATAACCTTCGGTAGGAACATAAACACCAGCTTCTCCCTGAATAGGTTCTACTAAGAAACCAGCGATATTTGTTGTTGATTTTAAAACATTTTCCAATGCTTCGGTATCATCATAAGGAATTTTTATAAATCCTTCTGTAAACGGTCCAAAACTCTTGCGAGCACCTTCATCATTTGAAAACGAAATAATAGTGGTCGTTCTTCCGTGGAAATTATTCTCACAAACAATAATTTGTGCTTGATTCTCCGGAATTCCTTTTACTTCATAAGCCCATTTTCTACACAATTTCAAAGCTGTTTCAACCGCTTCGGCACCGGTATTCATAGGTAATACTTTATCGAAACCAAAATAGTTCGTCACATATTCTTCGTAAACTCCAAGTTGGTCATTATAAAACGCACGAGATGTTAATGTCAGTGTTTGTGCTTGTTTTACCATTGCCCCAACAATTTTTGGGTGACAATGCCCTTGATTTACTGCAGAATAAGCCGACAAGAAATCATAATATTTTTTTCCGTCTACGTCCCAAACAAATACACCTTCTCCTTTATCAAGTACTACAGGTAATGGATGATAATTATGGGCTCCATATTTATTTTCTTTCTCTATTAACACTTCTGACTTCGAAGAAAGCGTTGGATGTGTTTGTTCCATGATATCTATTTTTTGAAAATTTTAAAACAAAAATAAGAATGTTTTTTTATTTCACAACTAAATTAAGTATTTTTGACTTGTTTTGCTTTTTAAAAAGTCAATTTAATCAAATAAAATACATAAAAAAGTTATATTTCATTTTCGACATAAAAAAACTGAACTATAAAAGTGAAATACACTTAGTAGCTATAAAATTACGACTATTTAAAACAAATATTATGGATGTATTAGATGAATTCGATATTAACATTATTAAAGAATTGGAAAAAGATGGACGAATGGCTTTTTCGACCATTGCCAATACTTTGAAAATTTCGAACACCATGGTGCATCAACGCATCAATCGCTTAATAGAACAAAACATCCTAACAGGAATTAAACCTATTATAGATGAAAAAAAAATAGGATATGATTGGGGCGCTTTTACCGGACTTACCTTGACTAAAGATGCAGATTCCAGTAGAATCATTGAAGAATTAAAAAAAATTCCCGAAATAACCGAATGCTATTATGTCACTGGTTCCTTCACATTGTATATAAAAATGATTGCCCGAAATCATGAGCACATGAGAAAACTGCTTTATGAGAAAATCGATAATATTCCCGGAATTTCAAAAACAGATTCTATGATTGAATTGGGTTGCGCTTTCAAAAGAAATATTTCCTTATAAACTTTTTTATTTTAAAAATACCAAAATAACAAGCAAGTAATTTATTCTGATACAGAAAGTTAAATATCTACATATAATTCAGATATTTGTATAAAAATACGGTATTATGAAAAATTATAGCATTCTAATTTTAGGATTATTTTTATTTTCAAATAGTACTTTTGCCCAACTTAAAGAGGTAAAATACAAAGACGAAAATCAGGTTTTGAATGGATATAAAATTCAGCCAACTAAAAAAACGGAATCAAAACCGGGAATTCTAATCCTTCCGGCTTGGAAAGGAATCGATAAAGTATCCAAAGATATCGCAACCGACTTGGCTCATCTAGGCTACTATGCCTTTATTGCCGATATATATGGCGAAGGCAATTATCCAAAAAACAATAGCGAAGCGGGTCAAAAAGCAGGCTATTACAAAACCAATTACAAAGACTATCAAAACAGAATTGCTTTAGCCTTAAAACAGTTAATTAACGCCGGCGCAAATCCCGATAACATCGTAGTCATTGGCTATTGTTTTGGTGGAACGGGTGCACTTGAAGCCGCTCGCGGACACCTCAACGTAAAAGGTGTGGTTTCCTTTCATGGCGGACTAGCAAGAGATGCCTCAAGACCAACTGAACCTATTACCGCAAAAGTAATGGTTTGCCACGGTGCAGATGATCCTTACGAATCCAAAGAAGAAATTGCCGCTTTCCAACAAGAAATGCGTGATACAAAAGCCGATTGGCAAATGATATATTACGCCAATGCCGTACACTCATTTACCAATCCGGAATCCGGAAATGACAACTCCAAAGGCGCAGCTTACAATGCAGTCGCAGCTAAACGCGCTTTCGAACACTTAAAACTATTTCTAAACGAAGTCTTAAAGAAATAATTAAAACCCAATTGCCATTTCAAATTACCGTTTATGAGTAAAAGCCCCTTAAGAAAAGACAAAACCTGTTTAAATTGTAGATATGTAGTAGAGAATCGATTCTGCTCGAACTGTGGTCAGGAAAATATTGATCCAAGAAAAACCTTTTTTCATTTATTTGTTCACTTCTTTGAAGACCTAACACATTATGAGAATGCTTTTTGGAAAACCATCAAAAATCTACTTATAAAACCAGCTGCATTAACCAAAGAATATCTTTCAGGTAAACGCCTTTCTTATTTAGCACCTATTCGTCTCTATATTTTTATCAGCTTTGTCACTTTTTTTTTAATCAGTGTATTCCCTAATAATGATTCCGAATTATTAAAAATAGACGCTGGAGACTCAATCGGAAAAATAATCACTGAAAAGAATCCAAAAGTAAATGATATAATTCCGCCCGGCTATCTATCAAAAGAAGAGCTCGACACCATTCAGAAGAAGATAAATAAATCCAAAGAAATTAACATCCAGAAAGACAGTGCCTTTAATTTTGGAATAAAATCAATCCAAGAATTAGATTCTATCCAAAAATTTGCAAAGAAGAAAGACAAGTACTCCAGCTTTGAATATTATATTATAAAAAAAATAGTAACCGTTACCGAAAACAACACCACAAAAGAAATTATTCAAAAATTCAGCGAATCTTTTATCCATGATATTCCAAAAACATTAATTATCTACATGCCTTTTTTCGCCTTTTTCTTGTGGATATTTCACAACAAAAAACGTTGGTATTACTTTGACCACGGCATATTCACCCTCCACTATTTTTCATTCCTGTTATTAATCATTTTAATACTTTTCCTAACCGATAAAACAATTTCATTATTTAAAACTTCAACTCTATTAAACTTCATCCATGGATTCATTTATTTCATCGGTTTTAGCTGGATGTTTTACTATTTTTTTCCGGCTCATCATCGTTTCTATGGCGAATCAAGGCTGATTTCCTTTATAAAAACCATATTTCTCCTTTTCATAAATTTCTTTGTGATAATAATATTACTTTTGTTTTTTTCCTTTTACACATTTATTAATTTACACTAACCAAAAAAAATGAAAAGAATAGTACCGTTAAGCCTCCTGCTGGCTCTATGTATTGGTTGCTCGTCAACGAAAACTGTTTTAGAAAACACCACTTCAAAAGTTTCCGACCCTACAAAATACATGAACACCATTACTGCCGACGAGTTAAAAACACACCTTTATATTGTGGCTTCTGACGAAATGGAAGGACGTGAAACAGGATCGGCAGGACAAAAAAAAGCTGGAGTTTACCTAATAAACCAATATAAAAAAAATAACATTCCTTTTCCAAAAGGAGCTACAAGCTTTTACCAACACATTCCAGCTTCATACCTGAACGCCAAGCGCAATAAAAACTTACAAGATTCCGAAAACATTTGGGCTTTCATTGAAGGTTCAGAAAAACCAAACGAAATCGTAGTTGTTTCTGCACATTACGACCACGTGGGAGTAAATAATGGTGAAATTTTTAATGGCGCTGATGATGACGGTTCCGGAACCGTAGCACTACTAGAAATTGCCGAAGCATTCGAAATTGCTAAAAAAGAAGGTCACGGTCCTAAACGTTCTATTTTATTTCTTCATGTTACCGGAGAAGAGCACGGATTACACGGTTCTCGATATTATTCAGAAAACCCGTTATTCCCATTAGCTAACACCATCACCGATATCAATATTGATATGATAGGTCGTCGTGACGAAGCAAATGCCAACTCCAACAATTATGTATACGTAATAGGCGCAGATCGTCTTTCTTCTGACTTAGATAATATATGTACTGAAGTAAATAAAAAATATACTAATCTGAAGTTAGACTATAAATACAATGACCCAAAAGATCCAAATCGTTTTTATGAGCGTTCTGATCACTATAATTTTGCAAAACACGGTATTCCTTCCGTATTTCTTTTTAATGGCGTTCATGCTGATTACCATAAAGAAAGTGATACTCCCGATAAGATTGAATACGATGCTTTGACCAAAAGAACTCAATTTGCTTTTGTAACAGCTTGGGAATTGGCAAACAGAGAAAATCGCCCAGTAGTGGATAAGAAATAAGCTTTTCACTTTAAATTAATGGCTTAAGCCAAAAACCTAAAAAAAATAACCGCAGATTTTCTAATCTGCGGTTATTTTTTTTCACCAAAGTGAACTGAATTTCACAAACAGTTTTAAGCATTTTAATAATTCTGCAAGAGAGTTTTATCCACAAAAAAAGCCTCTCATTTCTGAGAGGCTTTTACCTTTTTGGGTGGAAGACGGGGCTCGAACCCGCGACCCTCGGTACCACAAACCGATGCTCTAACCAACTGAGCTACAACCACCATAATGCTTAGCGGTGGCAAAGATACAACTAAAGTTCACTTCTGCAAATATTTTTTTCAAAAAAATGCATCATTTTTACATCAAATCAGCTAAACTATTGACTGCCAAATATCTTTCAACCGTAAAACCTTCGGCGTGTTCTACCCCAACGAGCCTTCCTAAATCTCTAGAGCGATAATTTAAGCTTTCCAAGAAATTTTTGGAGCTTATTGGTGACTCCGGCTCCTTAGAAGCCGCATTATAAAACTGCGAACCATAAGCCAAAATAGACTCAATCTTCTTATCGGTAAAACCAGTTATGTCAACCACAAAGTCAGGTTCTATATTTTTCCATTGAATGTAATGATACACTAATTTTGGTCTCCATGCTTCTTGCTTCTCTCCATCGAGTAAGGTTTCTATTCTCATCAAACCTGATAAAAAACAAGCATCCGAAACCAACTTACTTCCCTTTCCGTGATCTATATGTCGGTCATCGATAGCATTACACAAAACTATTTCTGGTTTGTATTTGCGTATCATTTTAATGATTTCCAACTGATGTTTTTCATCGTTCACAAAAAAGCCGTCTCGCATATTCAGGTTTTCACGAACCGAAACTCCCAAAATTGCAGCCGCCGCATTGGCTTCCTGATCCCTAATTTCGGCAGAACCTCTAGTTCCTAATTCTCCACGGGTCAAATCAACAATTCCAACGGTTTTCCCTAATGAGATTTCTTTTAAAATAGTTCCCGAACAACCCAATTCCACATCATCAGGATGTGCACCAAAAGCTAATATATCTAATTTCATTTTTTTAATTTAAGAGCTTAAAACAAGCTCAAATAACTTTAATAATTATAATCATCTTATTCAATACAAGTCCAAGCTTTTTAAAAGCAATTGAACTATAGAACCCTTTTCATTGTCATTGATTTATTACGGCTTTCCTCCCACTCTTTCTCCGGAATACTGTTTTTTGTAATTCCGCATCCCATATACAAATGAACTTGTTTGTCCTTTATTTGCATGCATCGCAAATTGACAAATAAATCGGTTTTTGTTTTTTCTTTATTGGTCGATTCACAATTTAATTCTCCTAAAAAACCGGTGTAATATTGCCTATCATAACCTTCGTTTTCCAAAATAAAATCTTTAGCCGCTTTTTTAGGTAATCCACAAACAGCCGGTGTAGGATGCAAAGCAGAAACCACCTCTTTCAAATTTGAATCTTTATTTATAATCCCTTCAATATCGGTTTTAATGTGCAATATATTTCCCGCCTTTAAGGTGTAAGGGCTCGAAACGGCCACCTCAGAAGTCAGCATTTTTATACTGTCCAAGATAAAATCTGTCACAAATTGTTGCTCTTCTTTTTCTTTCTCACCCCAAACAACATTCGAAGAATTTTTATCAAAAACCTGTGTTCCGGCCAAAGCCATCGTATAAAATCTATCCTTCTTCGCTTTGAGCAATCGTTCTGGAGTTGCTCCTATCCATAAACCAATCTTAGGGTGATACCAGCAATAAACACAAGCCGTAGGATAGGCTTTAATCAATTTTTCAAAAACCGAAACCAAATCAAAATTAGGAACCTCCATGATTTCTTCTCGGGAAAGCACCACTTTTTCAAACACGCCTTCCCCAATGGCATCAATCCCTTTTTGAACCAATGCTTCAAAATGTTCTTTGTCTTGGTCATTTTCAGGAAAGGGAAAATAAAACGAATCTTTTTCTTCAAGAGAATCAAGTTGAGACACCCATTTTACAGATTCTTTTCTAGGAATCAGAATCATTTGATTTCCCGAAAAAGGAGCAAAAACGAAACCAACTTCATTAAAATCCTCAGCAAAATACAAATGATCGTTTTTTTGAAAAAAACCAATCACCTTTTTTTTATTTGGCTTATTATAGATCACAAAAGGCAAATTTTGTGCTTGTTGTTGTTTTACTTTTATAAAAAAATCAATCATATTTACTTCGCTTTAAAAGTTCAAATTTTAATAAAAAGTTTATTCTTCTTTCTTTTTCCTTTTTGGCAAAACCATATTGGTCAACTTACATAATGAAATCAGATTGTCATTTTCATCCACAATCCTAATTTCCCAAAGATGAATACTCTTACCCTGATGAATGATTCTTGCCGTTGCAGTCACCACTCCATTGCGTTTTGCCTTTAAATGATTTGCCGAAATCTCGATTCCGCGTACTTCGCTAAGTTCTGGATTGATAAACAAAAAGGAAGCCGCACTACCCACGCTCTCTGCCAATGCCACAGAAGCGCCGCCGTGCAACAATCCCATAGGCTGATGAACGGTTGAATCTACAGGCATTTTAGCAACAAGAAAACCTTCGCCTGCATCAATATATTCTATATTTAGGGTTTCCATCAAAGTGTTTTTGGAAATACGATTACAGTATTCCAATATTCTATTTTTATCGAATGTCATGAATTATATTTTAATAGATTGTAAAAATAAATAAAAGATAAGACACAAAAAGTAAATACAATACTTATTCTGCATCCAAATTCAAAATCCTTTCACTTTCAAATGTGTTTTTTCCTATTTTTACAAAAACAATCCAAATGCGCTCCGTCACTTTACTATTTTTTATTGGAATATTATGCTTTGTTTGCTCCTGTCGTTCGGATTTTGAGACCGTAGCCAGCACGGGAGATTTGGTATTTTCAAAAGACACTATCTATTTAGACACCGTTTTCACAAACATCGGCTCTAGTACTTATCATTTAAAAGTTTATAATAAAAGTAAAAACGACATTCGCATTCCTACTATACAATTGGGGAAAGGATTGAATTCTAAATACCGCATGACCGTTGATGGGATGCAGGGAACCAATGGCAAAATTTTCAACAATGTAGATTTATTGGCCAAAGACAGCCTGTATATTTTCATAGAAACAACAGCCAATATTGCCGATGCCAATCCGACCGATTTCCTCTATACCGACCAAATCCAGTTTGACAATGGCGAAAACCTTCAAAAAGTAGAATTGGCAACCCTGATTCAGGACGCTATTTTCTTGTATCCAAAACGTTTTAGCGATGGAACAACAGAAACGCTTCCGATAGAAAATCAAAAAATCGATGGCTTCTATTTGGATGAAAACGACCTAATAAACGGAAATGAACTCCATTTTACCAATACAAAACCTTATGTAATTTATGGTTATGCGGCGGTTCCTTCCGGAAAAACGGCAATTTTTGATGCTGGTACCAGAGTTCATTTTCACGCCAATTCAGGCTTAATCGTTTCCAATACCGCTTCGATACAAGTAAACGGAACTACTTCAACTACATCTAAATTAGAAAATGAAGTTATTTTTGAAGGCGATCGCTTAGAACCCGAATATTCGGATGTTCCCGGACAATGGGGAACAATTTGGCTTACCGACGGAAGCACTAATAATAATTTAAATCACCTGACGATCAAAAACGCCACCATTGGATTATTGATCCAAAATAATGACGGAACAACCGTAAACATCAAAAACACCCAAATTTACAACTCCGCTAACTATGGAATTTTGGCGCAGACCGCAAAAATTATCGGCGAAAATATCGTCATCAACAATACAGGTCTGGCAAGTCTAAGCTGTTCCTATGGCGGAGACTATAAATTTACCCATTGCACCTTCAACAACAATTGGAACAGTTCGCAACAAGTGGCGGTTTCTTTGAGTAATTATAGCTTAGGCGCAATTCCCGAAGTAAAAGACCTGACGCAAGCCACTTTCAACAATTGCATTATCTATGGCTCTTATTCCAACGAAATGGTTTTGAACAAAAAAAATGCTGCCGCTTTTGAATACCAATTCAATAATTGCCTGCTAAAATTTGACACGAACAACACCAATCCATTATACAATTTTAGCACGGACATTGCACATTATAACAATATTATTTCGAACCAAAATCCAAAATTTCAATCTATTTCGAAAAACAAACTCAATATTGATGCGAGTTCTGCCGCTTTCGCAAAAGGGAATTCGGCTTTTCTAATTCCATTGGATATTTTAGGAAATGCTAGGACTACACCACCAGATTTGGGTGCTTACCAGAGTATGCCTTTCCCGAAATAACGTAAATTTTAAATATCTACAGTACCATTTTTTTTCCACTTTTGTTGAAAACACAATAAATTCTAAAAGTGCTTTTTAACACTTGTTGTTACTATTTTTTTAAACTAAATTTGCACTGTAAATACAACAAACTACACAACAATGATCCATTTCTTTGAAAACCAAAGCAACGCTATTTTTGCCGTACAAACGCAAGGCGAAATTTCAGCTCAAGACATTTCAAAATTAAACTGGCTTTTTGCCAACTCAAATAAAATAGAAAAATCCGTGCTTGCGGATTTTTTTGTTGGACCTCGCGCCACCATGGTAACTCCTTGGAGTACCAATGCGGTAGAAATAACCCAAAATATGGGCATTTCAGGGATCATTCGAATTGAGGAATTTCAAAAAGTAGCGGAAGATTTCACGGATTTTGACCCGATGCTTTCGCAAAAATATACCGAATTAAATCAGGATATTTTTACCATAAATGTTCAGCCGGAACCTATTTTAGACATTGAAGATATTGATGGCTACAACAAAAAAGAAGGCTTGGCTTTAAGCCTTGATGAAGTAGAATATTTGGATAATTTATCGACTAAATTAGGTAGAAAACTAACCGATTCTGAAATATTTGCTTTCTCACAAGCCAATTCAGAACACTGTCGTCACAAAATTTTCAACGGAACATTTGTAATTGACGGTGAAGAAAAAGAAACTTCTCTTTTTAAATTAATCAAGAAAACATCTCAGGAAAACCCGAACGATATCGTTTCAGCATACAAAGACAACGTGGCTTTTGTAAAAGGACCAAGAGTACAACAATTTGCTCCAAAAACTGCCGACAAACCTGATTTTTATGAAGTAAAAGAATTCGATTCGGTTATTTCGTTAAAAGCAGAAACGCATAATTTCCCCACTACCGTAGAGCCTTTCAACGGAGCTGCAACTGGTTCAGGAGGAGAAATTCGTGACCGCCTTGCAGGTGGACAAGGTTCGTTGCCATTAGCAGGAACTGCTGTTTATATGACATCTTATTCTCGTTTAGAAGAAAATCGTCCTTGGGAAGATGCCGTTCAAGAAAGAAAATGGTTGTATCAAACCCCAATGGATATTTTAATCAAAGCCTCTAACGGAGCTTCTGATTTTGGAAATAAATTCGGACAACCTTTAATCACGGGTTCTATCCTTACTTTCGAACACCAAGAAAACGACCGCAAAATTGGTTACGACAAAGTGATCATGCAAGCGGGTGGAATTGGATACGGAAAATTAGACCAAGCCATAAAACACAAACCACAAACTGGCGATAAAATCGTTATTTTGGGTGGAGAAAATTATAGAATCGGAATGGGTGGTGCTGCGGTTTCCTCTGCAGACACAGGTGCATTCGGTTCAGGAATCGAGTTAAATGCAATCCAACGTTCGAACCCAGAAATGCAAAAACGTGCTGCCAACGCCATTCGTGGTTTGGTGGAAAGCGACAACAACCCAATCGTTTCCATTCACGATCACGGAGCTGGAGGACACTTAAATTGTCTTTCGGAATTGGTCGAAGAAACTGGAGGATTAATCGATTTGGATAAATTGCCTGTGGGCGACCCAACCCTTTCGGCAAAAGAAATCATCGGTAACGAATCGCAAGAAAGAATGGGATTGGTTATTGGTAAAAAAGACATCGATATTTTACAAAGAATTGCCGACAGAGAACGTTCCCCGATGTATCAGGTTGGTGACGTAACGGGTGATCACCGTTTTACTTTCGAATCAAAAACAACCGGAGCTAAACCGATGGATTATGCTTTGGAAGATTTCTTTGGAAGTTCACCAAAAACAGTCATGACTGATAAAACGGTTACTTACAATTATACGGAATTAGAATACTCAGTAAAAAACATTTCGACTTATTTAGAGCAAGTATTACAATTAGAAGCTGTTGCCTGTAAAGACTGGTTGACCAATAAAGTAGACCGTTGTGTGGGCGGGAAAGTAGCCAAGCAACAAACTGCCGGACCATTGCAATTGCCATTGAACAACTGTGGTGTCATGGCTTTGGATTACCAAGGAATTGAAGGAATAGCAACTTCTATAGGTCATGCTCCTATTTCAGCTTTAATTGATCCTGTTGCGGGAAGCCGCAACGCAATCGCCGAATCTTTATCGAATATTGTGTGGGCACCGATTAAGGACGGTTTGAAAGGAATTTCCCTTTCGGCGAACTGGATGTGGGCCTGTAAAAATGAAGGTGAAGATGCCCGTTTGTACGCTGCTGTTGAAGGTTGTTCGGATTTTGCAATTGAATTGGGAATCAATATTCCAACTGGAAAAGATTCGCTTTCTATGAAGCAAAAATATCCAAATGACGAAGTAATTGCACCGGGAACGGTAATTATTTCGGCAGGTGGTAACTGTACCGATATCAGAAAAGTAGTAGAACCAGTTTTACAAAAAGACGGTGGTTCTATTTATTATATCAATTTGTCGCAAGACGAATTCAAATTAGGAGGTTCGTCATTTGCACAAACCTTGAACACAATTGGAAATGAAACGCCAACGATAAAAGATGCGGCTTTCTTTAAAAATGCCTTCAACACCATTCAGGAATTAATCTTGGAAGACAATATTCTAGCAGGACACGATATCGGAAGCGGTGGTTTGATTACTACTTTATTGGAAATGTGTTTTGCCGATGTGAATTTGGGTGCTAAAATAGATTTCTCTGTTTTTGAAGAAAAAGACATCATAAAATATCTTTTTGCCGAAAATATCGGGATTGTTTTCCAAGCGAAAGACGATGCAAGTTTGGAAAGCAAATTAAATGCTAATGGAGTTTCTTTCTACAAATTAGGAACAGCAACTACTGAAGCGACTTTAGACTTTGGTCCTTGCAAATTAGACATCGCTAAATACAGAGATGTTTGGTTTAAAACTTCGTTTTTATTAGACCAAAAACAATCTAAAAACGAAATGGCACAAGCGCGTTTTGACAATTACAAAAACCAACCGTTAAACTATACTTTCCCAGCTCATTTTACTGGTAAAGCTCCTGTTATTGACAATTCGAAACCAAGACCAAAAGCGGCTATTATCCGTGAAAAAGGAAGTAATTCCGAGCGTGAAATGGCAAATGCGATGTATTTAGCTGGTTTTGATGTAAAAGACGTTCACATGACCGATTTGATTTCGGGGCGCGAAACTTTGGAAGACATCCAATTTATTGGTGCCGTTGGAGGATTCTCGAATTCGGATGTTTTGGGTTCTGCCAAAGGTTGGGCCGGAGCATTTTTATACAACGAAAAAGCAAAAACCGCTTTGGATAATTTCTTCAAACGTGAGGACACTCTTTCAGTTGGGATTTGCAACGGCTGCCAATTGTTTGTCGAATTGCAACTAATTCATTCAGAGCATGAAGAAATGCCGAAAATGTTGCACAATGACAGTAACAAACATGAAAGTATTTTTACATCAGTAACTATACAAGAAAACAAATCAGTGATGTTGTCTAGCTTAGCTGGATCTACATTAGGAGTTTGGGTTTCGCACGGAGAAGGAAAATTTGAATTGCCTTTAGGCGAAGAGCGTTACAACATCGTTGGAAAATACGCTTACGAAGGTTATCCTGCCAATCCAAACGGTTCTCATTATGATGTGGCGATGCTTTGTGACATCACGGGACGCCATTTAGTTATGATGCCGCATATTGAGCGTTCTACCTTCCAATGGAACTGGGCGCATTACCCAAAAGACAGAAACGACGAGGTTTCGCCTTGGCATGAAGCCTTTGTCAATGCCAGAAAATGGATCGATAAAATCTAAGTTTTTATTCTAAAATACTAAAAGCGTTCTCGAAAGGGAGCGCTTTTTTTATTGAATTTTTTTGACTAACAACACAAGAAAATGTTAATATCTTTCATAAAAATCAAAATTAACACTAACTTTATTAAACTGATATACAGTTAATTACATTTAAAAAATCAACAAAAAACATTTTAAATATATTTTTCAGTGACAAGACGTATCTAAAAATTGTTTTGAACAAATTATAAATACTTAAAACCTAAAGAAATGAAAAAGTCATTCGTATTCGGTTTTTTTTTGATAGCATTTACTACTTTTCTTTCCAGTTGTTCGGGCAGTTATTCAGCAGCTGGAAACTATGGAAATGATTACGGTGATGGCACTGTCAGCTATCAAGTTTTTTATGATAATTTATCACCTTACGGAACCTGGATTGACTATCCGGAATATGGTCATGTATGGAATCCTAATGTAAATGGGGACTTCAGACCTTATGCTACAAATGGACACTGGGCATCCTCCGATGACGGATGGACATGGGTATCGAATTATAATTGGGGTTGGGCACCCTTTCATTACGGGCGCTGGTTGTATGATGATTTTTATGGTTGGTTATGGATTCCGGGTTATGACTGGTCTCCTGCATGGGTAACCTGGGGATATATTGATGATTATTATTGCTGGGCTCCATTAATGCCGGGCATAAATGCTCGAGAGCGATTCAATTCATGGAGACCAAATTCATTTTATTGGAATGTCTGTAACAGAAATCGTATTTATGATCAAAATCTTTCAGGTGCATTAGTAAGACCCGAACGTTTATCAAATTTCCAAAATCGAGTAGCTGTCATAAATAATTTTAACAACAGCAACAGGGCAAATCACTTGTATTATTCAAAAGGACCCGATGTACAGGAAGTACAAAAACATGTCAATCGTAGAATTGAACAAAATACGGTAAGGGATGTGAATAGGATAAATGATGTAAAACACAATGGAAACAATATGAATGTTTATAGACCAAATATTCAGAATCCTGCAGAAACAGCAAGACAACATCCGCAACAGCTTAATCAACCAAGAGAATTTAGAAGAGCAGGAACAAACCGACCAATAAACAAGCCGGAACAAAGACCAATGATGCAAAGAAGTGAACAAAGAACCAATATACAAAGACTTCCGATGCAACGTTCCCAAAATTATCCTTCGAGAAGCAATAGAGGTAATAACCGTCATTAAAACAGCAATTAATTCATTAGACATTGGTAAAAGAAGGATAATCCCTTGCCCTTTTGGGGGCAGATGGGACTGGAAAAACAACTTCTCTAATCGCCAATCATAAACTTGAATTCTAAAAAAAATTCTGTTCAGTAATACCATCTAAAAACTAATAAATGGGTATCAAGCTCGTTTACCATTTCGTTGGTCATAGACGGAAGGCTGGAAAACCTCTATGTCCTTGATGCCATTACGCCAACCTATCATATTAGTTATTATGACTACCAAACAGAATTTAAATATTACATCTTCAAATTAATTCAAGGCACTTATTTGTAGTGCATTATAAATTTACAACTTTTCTATATAAGGACCATAACTTTGCGAACATAGATTGTTATCAAATCAACAGCATTATCCAGCAAAAAAAATCATTCCTTATTAATATTTACAATTTTAATTTAAGTTCATCTTTAAAAGTAATTTGAAACAGATATTACAATTGCTTGAATATTTTTTTTCGTTAAAAAGTCCTCCTATCAGATTAATTTCGATAAAAGAACAATCACAAAACGCATTAACCACTCACATACAATTCATTACAACTATATCTCCAACTTTTAACAAGACTACTTCTCTAACTAAAAAAATCAAAGAGACTTAAGAAATAAATCTAAATTGAGAATTATAAAAAAATCGATTTCGTAAATTATTAGTTGTACAACTTAATTTTCATATTTAAAACTTAAAAAAGCAACCTTTATTCTTAAATTTTATTTAATTTGCGATAAAATTCAATCTTTTTATAATGATTTCAGTAACCAGACTTTTTGATTTCCCGTATTACCAACAAGAAAAATTCAATTCGATTCCTGATGCGCTAGTGACAAAGCAAAACGGTGTTTGGGAGAAAACCTCTACCCAAGAATACATAGCTAAGTCCAATACAATTTCTAGAGCGCTCTTGCGAATGAATATTCAAAAAGATGATAAAATTGCCATCATCTCTACCAATAATAGAACCGAATGGCATATTATGGATATTGGTGTTTTACAAACGGCAGCTCAAACAGTTCCGGTATATCCAACAATTTCTGAAGATGATTACGAATATATACTGAATCATTCAGGAGCTATATATTGTTTTGTTTCGGATGAAGAAGTGCTCAGAAAAGTAAATTTAATTAAAGATAAAGTACCTAGTCTGAAAGAAGTTTATTCTTTTAATCCTATTGAAGGTTGCAAGAGCTGGGAAGAATTATTGGTGCTTGGTGAAGATCAAAGCAATCAAGAAGAGGTTGAAACCCGAAAAAACAGTGTAAAAGCAGACGATTTAGCGACTATCATTTACACTTCCGGTACAACAGGAAAACCTAAGGGTGTAATGCTTTCGCACAATAATATTGTTTCGGATGTATTAAATAGCGCATCAAGAATCCCATTTGAAGCTGGATCTAATCGTGCCTTAAGTTTTCTTCCAATATGCCATATTTTCGAAAGAATGATTCTGTATTTATATCAATATTATGGTGTTTCGGTTTATTTTGGAGAAGCGATAGATAAAATTAGCGACAACCTTAAAGAGGTAAAACCTAATGTAATGACTGCTGTTCCTAGATTACTTGAAAAAGTATATGATAAAATTTATGCTAAAGGAACTGAACTTGAAGGCATCAAAAAGAAATTATTCTTTTGGGCTATCGATTTAGGATTGCGTTATGAGCCTTATGGAGCCAATGGTTTTTGGTATGAATTCCAACTTAAAATTGCTCGAAAATTAATTTTCAGCAAATGGAAAGAAGGTCTTGGCGGAAACTTGGATTTATTGGTATCCGGAAGCGCCGCCTTGCAACCTAGATTAACTCAAATTTTTGCTGCAGCAAACATTCCTGTTATGGAAGGTTACGGTTTGACCGAAACCTCTCCCGTTATATCGGTAAACGATATGAGAAACAAAGGATTCAGAGTAGGAACGGTAGGTAAAGTAATCAGTAATGTAGAAGTAAAAATTGCCGAAGACGGCGAAATCCTGTGTAAAGGTCCTAATGTGATGATAGGCTATTACAAAGACGAGGAAAAAACAGCCGAAGCTTTACAAGGTGGTTATTTCCACACAGGCGATATTGGAGTTATAGACGAAGACGGCTTTTTGAAAATTACAGATCGTAAAAAAGAAATGTTCAAAACCTCGGGAGGAAAATATATTGCGCCTCAAATTATCGAAAACACCATGAAACAATCTCGTTTCATTGATCAAATCATGGTGATTGGTGACGGACAAAAAATGCCTGCTGCCTTCATCCAGCCTAATTTTGATTTCTTAAAAGAATGGGCAAATATTCACAAGTATAACATCGGAATCAGCAATGAAGAAATTGTTTCCAATGAAAAAGTTATTGCAAGGATTCAAGAAGAGATCGATAGTTTTAACGAAAAATTTGGTAATTGGGAAAAAATAAAACGTTTTGAACTCACATCTGAAATTTGGTCTATTGAAGGCGGAGAACTAACTCCAACGTTGAAATTAAAACGAAAAATAATAATGGAAAAGTATAAAAATTTATTCCAAAAAATATACGGTTAAGCCTTTTTGCTCTTATTCCTTAATAAAACATCGAATAAACACAAATAAAAAGCTAAACAATTCTTTTTCAATAGATAACTCCTCTTACCAAGAGGAGTTTTTTTTATATTTATATTTTTTATAAAAAAAATAATTCAAAAAATATTATGCATGCATAGTATTTTTTATTATATTTGAAATCCATATATTTAGATTATGAAAGATAAAACGATCGATTATGCTTTACGAGCCACTTGGCAAGCAGTATCAAGAATGTATAATGAAGAGGCTTCTAAATATGGGGCTACGATGGCAACTGGATTTGCATTGCTAAGTATGGACAAGAACAAAGGAACTCCTTCTACTTCATTAGGTCCAAAAATGGGTATGGAAGCGACCAGCCTAACGAGAACCTTAAAGTCAATGGAAGAAAAAGGATTAATCATTAGGAAAAAAAATCCAGATGACGGACGTGGAGTACTAATCTATCTAACTGAGTTTGGCAAAGAAAAAAGAGAGCTGTCTAAAAGTACCGTTCTGAAATTTAACGAAACCGTCAAACAGCATGTTCAGCAAGAAAAATTAGAACATTTCATGGAAGTCGCCGGAATAATCAATGAATTAATTCAAGATAAAAATATATTTAATCAAACAGAAAATGAAATCGCTATGATTCAAAAAAACAATAAACAATAGCAATATCATCTTCAAATAAAAAAACAAATATTAACTATATATGAAACGCACAATTAAAAAAGTTGCAGTAGTCGGATCTGGTATTATGGGTTCGGGGATTGCCTGTCATTTTGCTAACATTGGTCTCGAAGTATTACTTCTCGATATCGTTCCGAGAGAACTTACCGAAGCAGAAACAAAAAAAGGATTGACTCTTGAAAGCAAAATTGTACGTAATCGTTTAGTAAACGAACACCTTGCAAATGCTCTAAAATCGAAACCCTCTCCTATTTACAGCCAAAAATTTGCAAACCGAATTACTACTGGAAATACGACCGATGATATGGCAAAAATTGCCAATGTAGATTGGATTATTGAGGTTGTTGTGGAGCGTTTGGATATTAAGAAATTGGTATTCGAACAAATCGAGAAATTCCGTAAACTGGGAACTTTGGTTACATCTAATACTTCTGGAATTCCAATTCACTTTATGAGCGAAGGAAGAAGCGAAGATTTTCAACAACACTTCTGCGGAACACACTTTTTTAACCCTGCGCGTTATTTAAAATTATTCGAAATCATTCCTGGTCCAAAAACTTCGACTGAAGTATTGGATTTCTTAAACGAATACGGATCTAAATTCTTAGGCAAAACTCCGGTTGTTGCTAAAGATACTCCGGCATTTATTGGAAACAGAATTGGTATTTTCGGAATTCAAAGTTTATTTCATTTGGTAAAAGAAATGGGACTTACGATTGAAGAAGTTGATAAATTGACTGGTCCTGTTATTGGTCGTCCAAAATCGGCTACTTTCCGTACGGTAGATGTGGTTGGATTGGATACTTTGGTACATGTTGCCAACGGAATCTACGAAAACTGTCCAAATGACGAACAACACGAGTTGTTCAAACTTCCAGATTTTGTCAATAAAATGATGGAGAATAAATGGTTGGGAAGCAAAACAGGTCAAGGTTTTTACAAAAAAGTAGACAAGGATATTTTGTCTTTGGACTTAGATACTTTAGAATACCGTCCAGCTAAAAGAGCTTCTTTTGCAACTTTAGAATTAACTAAAACTATCGATAAACCAATCAATCGTTTTAAAGTTTTGGTTAAAGGAAAAGACAAAGCAGGTGAATTTTACCGTAAGAGTTTCGCCGGAATGTTTGCTTATGTTTCAAACAGAATCCCTGAAATCTCAGATGAATTATACAAAATTGACGATGCGATGAAAGCCGGTTTTGGATGGGAAAATGGTCCTTTCGAAATTTGGGATGCAATTGGTGTTGCAAAAGGAATTGAAATCATGAAAGCGGAAGGTCTTGAACCAGCTGCTTGGGTAAATGATATGTTGGCTTCTGGAAGCAAAAGCTTCTATTCTGTAAAAGAAGGAGCCACTTTTTTCTACAATATTCCAACAAAATCACAAACTAAAGTTCCTGGACAAGATTCATTCATTATTTTGAACAATATCCGCGAAAGCAAAAAAGTTTGGAGTAATAGTGGAGCAATTATCCAAGATTTAGGAGACGGAATTTTGAATTTAGAATTCCAATCTAAAATGAATACAATTGGTGGCGATGTACTTCAAGCGATCAATAAAGCAATCGACTTATCTGAAAAAGAATACCAAGGTTTAGTTATTGGTAACCAGGCAGCGAATTTCTCTGTTGGTGCTAATATCGGTATGATTTTCATGATGGCGGTTGAGCAGGAATACGACGAATTGAACATGGCGATCAAAATGTTCCAGGATACTATGATGCGTGTTCGTTACTCAGGAATTCCTGTAGTTGTGGCACCTCACGGAATGACTTTTGGTGGTGGATGCGAAATGAGCTTACATGCTGATAAAGTGGTTGCTGCTGCTGAAACCTACATGGGATTAGTTGAATTTGGTGTTGGTGTACTTCCTGGTGGTGGTGGATCTAAAGAAATGGCTTTAAGAGCTTCTGATTTATTCCGAAAAAACGATGTGGAGCTGAATGTTCTTCAAGAATATTTCTTGACTATCGCTATGGCTAAAGTTTCGACTTCTGGTTACGAAGCTTTTGATACCGGACTTTTACAACACGGAAAAGATATTATTGTAGTAAACAAAGATCGTCAAATAGCTGAAGCTAAGAAACATGCTTTGTTAATGGCAGAAGCGGGTTATACGCAGCCAATCAGAAGAACTGATGTGAAAGTATTAGGGAAACAAGCTTTAGGGATGTTCTTAGTAGGAACAGATCAAATGGAAGCTGGTAAATACATTTCTGAGCACGATAAGAAAATTGCAAACAAACTGGCTTACGTAATGGCTGGTGGTGATTTATCTGAAGCGACTTTAGTTTCTGAACAATACTTATTAGATATCGAACGTGAAGCTTTCTTGAGTTTATGTACAGAAAGAAAAACATTGGAACGCATCCAATTTATGTTAACCAAAGGGAAACCGCTTCGCAACTAATTTTAAATTATAAATTATGAATTTTAAATGTTCTCAGAAGCAATTCAAAATTTAAAATTCAGATTTCAAAATAATAATTATGAAAACAGCCTATATAGTTAAAGCATACAGAACAGCCGTGGGGAAAGCTCCAAAAGGTGTTTTTAGATTCAAACGTCCTGATGAATTGGCAGCAGAAACCATCGAGTTTATGATGAATGAGTTGCCTGATTTCGACAAAAAACGTATTGATGACGTGATGGTAGGAAATGCCATGCCGGAAGCCGAACAAGGTTTAAACGTGGGAAGATTGATTTCCTTGATGGGATTAAAAATTGAAGACGTTCCGGGTGTAACCGTAAACCGTTATTGCGCTTCTGGATTAGAAACTATCGGAATGGCTACTGCAAAAATTCAGTCTGGAATGGCAGATTGTATTATTGCTGGTGGTGCAGAAAGTATGAGTTTTATTCCGATGGGAGGTTACAAACCAACTCCGGATTATAAAGTCGCTGCTGCAGGTCACGAAGATTATTACTGGGGAATGGGTTTAACGGCTGAAGCGGTTGCCAATCAATACAAAATCTCCAGAGAAGATCAGGATGAGTTTGCTTACAATTCTCATATGAAAGCTTTGAAAGCACAAGCCGAAGGTAAATTTGACAAACAAATCGTTCCAATTACTGTTGAGCAGACATTCATCAATGAAAATGGTAAAAAAGAAACTAAATCATACGTTGTAAAACAAGACGAAGGACCAAGAGCCGGAACTTCTAAAGAAGCTTTGGCCGGATTAAGACCTGTTTTTGCTGCTGATGGAAGTGTAACTGCTGGTAACTCTTCTCAAATGAGTGACGGTGCTGCCTTTGTTTTAATCATGAGCGAAGAAATGGTAAAAGAATTAAACCTTGAGCCAATCGCTAGATTAGTAAACTTTGCTTCTTCTGGAGTTGAGCCAAGAATTATGGGTATCGGTCCGGTAAAAGCAATTCCGAAAGCGTTGAAACAAGCTGGATTGACTTTGAATGATATCGAATTAATTGAGCTGAACGAAGCGTTTGCTTCTCAAGCTTTAGCAGTTACTCGTGAATTAAATATCAACCCTGAAATCGTAAACGTAAACGGTGGAGCGATTGCTTTAGGTCACCCGCTAGGTTGTACAGGAGCTAAACTTTCTGTTCAATTATTTGACGAAATGAAACGCAGAGGTAATAAATATGGAATCGTGAGTATGTGTGTTGGAACCGGACAAGGAAGTGCTGGTATTTATGAGGTGCTTTAAAAGAAAATAGAGTAAAGAAGAAAGAATATAGATTTTAACTAAATGAGACATAATTTTAAGAATTTGAAAATATGGATTTTAGCAATGGATATCACTAATGATATTTACAAACTGACTTCTACTTTTCCGAAATCTGAAATCTATAGTTTAGCTAGTCAAATGAATCGTTGTTCAGTTTCAATACCTTCTAATATTGCAGAAGGTTCAAATAGAGAGAATAAGCATTTTAAACATTATTTGAATATCAGTTTAGGATCATCATTTGAATTGCAGACACAATTGTTGATTGCTTCCCAAAATGAATATTTATCAAAAGAACTAACAGAAAAAATAGAAAACAAAATAATTGAATTTCAAAAGATGACAACAGGTTTCATAAACAAGTTAGACTACAATCTTTCTTCTTGATTCTTTCATCTTTTATTAAAAAAACAAAAAATGGCTGATACAATCCAAAAAGACGTAACAAGAGGAGGACAATTCCTCGTTAAAGAAACAAAATGCGAAGATATCTTCACTCCAGAAGATTTCAATGAAGAACAATTAATGATGCGTGACTCTGTAAAAGAGTTTGTCGATAAAGAATTGTGGCCTAACAAAGACCGTTTTGAGAAAAAGGACTATGCTTTTACCGAAGAGTCCATGAAAAAAGCCGGTGACTTAGGATTTCTAAGCGTGGCCGTTCCTGAAGCTTATGGCGGAATGGGAATGGGATTTGTAAATACTGTTTTGGTTTGCGATTATATTTCGGGAGCAACGGGTTCATTCTCTACAGCTTTTGGAGCGCACACCGGAATTGGAACCATGCCAATTACTTTGTACGGGACGGAAGAACAAAAACAAAAATATGTACCCAAATTAGCTTCTGGCGAATGGTTTGGTGCCTATTGTTTGACAGAACCAGGCGCAGGATCTGATGCCAACTCTGGAAAAACAAAAGCCGTTTTATCTGAAGATGGAAAATATTATTCGATAACAGGTCAAAAAATGTGGATTTCGAATGCCGGTTTTTGCTCCGTATTCATTGTTTTTGCACGTATAGACGACGATAAAAACATTACTGGATTCATTGTAGAAAACACCGCTGATAACGGAATTTCGATGAATGAAGAAGAGCATAAATTAGGTATTCGAGCTTCTTCTACTCGTCAAGTTTTCTTTAATGAAACCAAAGTTCCTGTTGAAAACATGCTTTCAGAAAGAGGAAATGGGTTCAAAATAGCAATGAATGCATTAAATGTGGGTCGTATCAAATTAGCAGCTGCTTGTTTGGATGCACAACGCAGAGTGATTTCCGGATCAGCAAAATATGCTAACGAAAGAATTCAATTTAACACCCCTATTTCTCAATTTGGAGCTATCCGTGCAAAATTAGCCGAAATGGCAACGAGTTGTTACGCCGGAGAAAGCGCAACCTATCGTGCAGCAAAAGATATCGAAGATCGCATTATAGCTCGTGAAGCAGAAGGATCAACACATCAGGAAGCGGAATTGAAAGGTGTTGAAGAATATGCTATTGAATGTTCTATTCTAAAAGTAGCCGTTTCTGAAGACATTCAAAACTGTGCCGATGAAGGAATCCAAATCTTTGGCGGAATGGGATTCTCTGAAGACACCCCGATGGAAAGTGCCTGGAGAGATGCTCGTATTGCCCGTATCTATGAGGGAACAAACGAAATCAACAGAATGCTTTCGGTAGGAATGTTAATCAAAAAAGCCATGAAAGGGCATGTTGATTTACTAGGACCAGCTTCTAAAGTACAAGAAGAATTAATGGGAATTCCTTCTTTTGACACACCTGATTATTCTGAATTGTTTGCCGAAGAAAAAGAAATGATCGGAAAATTGAAAAAAGCATTCCTGATGGTTGCCGGTGGTGCGGTTCAAAAATACGGTCCCGATTTAGAGGCACACCAACAATTATTAATGGCGGCTTCTGATATTTTAATCGAAATTTATATGGCTGAATCTACTATTCTTAGAACCGAGAAATTAGCCAAAAAAGAAGGAGAAGCTAAAGTGCAAGAACAAATTGCTATGGCTAAACTTTATTTATACAAAGCGGTTGATATTGTGACCCAAAAAGGAAAAGAAAGTGTAATCTCATTTGCCGAAGGTGATGAACAACGCATGATGCTAATGGGCTTGAGACGTTTCACTAAATATACCAACATGCCGAATATTGTTGCATTAAGAGAATTGATTACTACGAAAATAGTCGCTGAAAACGAATATTGCTTCTAATAGCAAAAACCGATACTAATTCAAAATGTTGAAAAACCGTCAAGTTTTAAATAACGAGACGGTTTTTTTTATATCGTAACATCAATATTTATTTTTTCAAAATATAGTTATCTGCCAAGGATCCGGTAATAACTTTGCCTTCCATATCTAACTGCATCAGCTTGTTTTCGCCCACTTTATATTGACCGGGAGCTTCGTCTATTCCTTTTAAAGAAACAATCGATCCTGTTTTATCCCAAACAAAACTGCCTATTTCTTCGGCTACTTTTTGGTCTCCTTTACCTAGATATTTTGTTCTCCTAATGAAAGTCATGTCTTTATTTAGGATAATTTCAGTTTCAATTCCTTCACAATCAGCGCAAGGTACTACCCCACTGTAAGTTCCTGACCAATCCAAAGAATTTTGAGAATTATGTTCATCGACCGCATTAGCATCGCTAGCTTTAGTCGCTACAACTTCAATATCATTTTTATTAGTCCCATTTTTACAGCTCAAAAAAAACAGCGAGGAACAAAAAAGTAAAACAATTCTATATTTCATAATAGTATTTTAATTAAATTTTCATTTTTAAAACGCTACTTATCCTCTTTCTTTTCAATTTTAGATATTTCGCCATAATAGGAAATTGAGCTGCGATTATTAGAATTAATCGTAAGTGTTGCACTTCCTTCAAAAGAAACAGAAAGTGAGATTTTAAATACGTCCTGTTCGCCTCTAACGGTGGCTTTTATTTCATAAGTCTTTTTAGCTTTCTCAACCGTAAATATGCTTGGTTTTCCTTCAAACTTCAATCCTTTATCTCCTCCATATCCAATACCCATATACCCGCGGCCAAAAAAAGGCATTTCGCTTTTGATAAAATCAGGCTTAAATTCGATAAAATTAGGATTCGTGGTCAAATCTATATTTCTGAATCCTTGAGGCAAAGCTTTTTGACCAACGAAAACAAATTCTTTGGAATTTACCAAAATCGCTGTTTGTTTTTCTTTTTCAATTTTCCTTTCTTCCCTTAACTGTTTTCTGGTTTTCTCTTGGGCAAAGCCCATAGTAACTACAAATAAAAGAAATACTAATAAGATTCTACTTTTTGATTTCATGGCTGTTATTTTTCAGTTTAACATTATTTCAACTAAAATGAAAACACAAAAATAATGCCCTAAAAAGGGCATCATTAGTAAACTTATTTCTTAGTAAAACGCATCATGGCGATATCTCCCATGATAAAGCTTAAGGTTTTTCCATCCTCAGAGATAGAATATGTTTGAACTTTATCTAGTGTCGACATAAAAACACTGTCTCCAGAACCTTGACAAGCCATCATGGTCATTCCCATTTTAGCGTCTTTAAAGTTTATTTTATTATCCTTTACATTCAATGGTCCCATAAAATTGTTACAGCTATTGTTACCCGAAACCCTGTTCTCTTTTAAATCAAAAACAATGCTTGGTTTTTTGTCTGGATATAAACCTTCAAAAGCAATTCTTGGCCCTGTGATATAATTCAATTCCCATGTTCCTTCTAGTGAAGCAACATTCTTAACCGTTGATTTAGTGGAATTACAAGACATAAATGCCAAACATAAAATTGTTAGAGATAAAAATACCTTTTTCATACTTAATATTATTAAATGATTTTGAGTAAAAACTCGTTAAAAACTAGTACAAAATTAGGTGTTAATTTTATTAACTTGTACTATAGAATTGTTAAATAGAGACGAGCAGTAAATTATTTTTTTTTCAATCTGGTCAATGATTTCAACCAAATTTAAAGTAACTTTACGTACTAATTTATTAATTTTTTAAATAGTTAAAATGAAAAAACTAATCATAACAATTGCTCTAATTTTAACGATTGTAATTGGATGTAAGACAAGTAACAGTTCAAATGATTCACAAAAACTCAATATTGCATTTGAACCAAAAAGCAATAGTACCGTTTCGGGTACCGCAACTTTTGTAGAAAAAAATGGCAAAGTGACTTTCGTAGCCAAATTATCAGGTTTAACGCCCGGTCTTCACGCCATTCATATTCATGAAAAATCAGATTGTTCTGCAGCCGACGGAAGTTCAGCGGGTGGACATTGGAATCCAACATTTAAAAAACACGGAAAATGGGGTGTGGGAGAATATCATAGAGGTGATATAGGAAATTTTACCGCTGATGCAAATGGAAACGGAACTATATCGATGACTACAGATGAGTGGAGTATTGGTGGCGAAGATCCAGCCAAAGATATTCTAGGCAAAGGATTGATCGTTCATCAAGGAATTGATGATTTTGTTTCACAACCAGCAGGAAATGCAGGAGCTAGAGTAGCTTGTTCAGCAATCATCAAATAAATTATTTCATAAATAACCATCCTATTGAATTTAAAATAAGATGGTTATTTAATTTAATAAACAAACTAAAAAAAACATAGCTTTGCAGCTTCAAAAATAGAAAATGATTAACCCTTCTGCTTCAGGTTGGATAGACAAGTATTTTTCAAAACAAAAAACAGTACCGCAAACTGTTTACAGCGATGCTGATTTGTTTTATCAAAACATACGAAATACAGGATTCATATATGGTCATATTGTTTCTTTTGAAACTGCTGTTCCAATAGAAACCAAAGGCTGGATGCAAAATGAAATTCCTAAAGTTGCCTTATTAAATACCTTATATGCTATTTATGGCTTAACAACTAAGGAAACTGATCCTGAAAATTTTATTTCTAAAACATTAGACTTTTACAACACGATGAATCCGCAAGGATTTAATTTGTTAAAAAAAGTATTACCCAATAGCGCTCCTTCTTTAAATTTAGAAAAAATTATTGATGATAGGGTTCAAACTAATATTGACATTATCAGTAAAAATTTTTCTCACATTGTAACCAATGCTTTATTATTTATAGATGTATTGGCTTTCCGCCAATATTTAATCCATGGAATAATTCCTGAAAAATATTTAAAAAAAATTGAAGAGGCCGTTATCAGTGTTGTTTCTCTTGCATTAAAAACCAAATCCCATAAATCCCATTATGATGATTTATTGATCAAGCTTTTTGAAGCATCCGTTCGTTACAGTAAGTTTTCAAAAGTAAGTGCTCAAAATTTGGAAGGACTCAATCTAGACTATTTCAGCTTTGAATTAGAAAAATATTATTTGATTGACATGGCCGGAATGGCGCTATGGAGCGATGGGAAGATTGAAAATGAAGAAGCCTACTTCCTGCACAAATTAGCCGAACTTGTTTCGGTTCCCGATGCCTTTGTAACCGAAAGTATCAAAAGTACCGACGAATTCATAACGACACATAAAAATGAAATACCCTATTTTAAATACTCAAATCCGGTAAAACATTTTTATGATCAAACCACACAAAGTGTAATCACATTAATTACACGCAATAAAAACAGGCTGATAAAAGAAATCATCCAAAGCAAAGAACTGATGCTGTTACTAGCCTATTCAACTCGAAGAGATTTGGATGAAAAGGAAAAGAAAAAGGTAAAAAAACAATTATTGGATATTTGCAAAACAATTCCATCATTAACCATTTTCTTACTACCGGGAGGAAGCTTATTATTACCAATATTAATCAAGTTTATCCCTAAATTATTACCCTCGGCTTTTAATGAAAATCTTGACGAAAATGAATAAAAAAAAATCGCCCTAAGGCGATTTTTTTATTTTATAGATTCAATTGGTAAACTTCATCCAACTCATTATTTGAACTTACATTCACATTCAAATCAGTTACAAAACCGGAATTCAAACCATAAACCCAACCATGTAAGGTTAAATCCTGTCCGTTTTTCCATGCGTTTTGCACTATTGACGTTCTAGACAAATCAAAAACCTGTTCTTTTGCATTAATTTCAACAAAAGCGTTAAAGCGTTCTGTTTCATCAACAATAGAGTCCAGATAAACATTATGCAAACGATACACATTCTTGATATGCCTGATCCAGTTATCAATAATACCAATAGAATCATTGCCCATTGCGGCTTTTACACCTCCGCATCCATAATGCCCACAAACGATAACATGCTTTACTTTCAAAACATTTACTGCATAATCTAATACGCTCAGCATATTCATATCAGAATGAACGACCATATTGGCAATATTCCTATGAACAAAAACTTCTCCCGGTTTAGCTCCAATAATTTCATTAGCAGGAACTCGACTATCAGAACATCCAATCCATAATAATGGCGGTTTCTGTCCTTTGGCTAAATCTTCGAAATAGTTTAAATCTATTGCTAATTTATCTTCAACCCACTTCTTATTATTCTCTAATATTTTTTTATAAAAATTACTCATCTTGTATATATTTTTTAATTTGAATTTGGCCATAAAACCTTAAAGAGACACATAAAGTAAATCCCTTTTTAAAGTTCTAATTACATTAGCCTCGTATTTGTTTTTTATTAATTTTGATAAACTTCTTTAAATGTTTCTTTCTTAACCATTACTCTTTTGGCAACATCATAATAATGCTCAAACGTAACATGGTTAGTCAATTCAGGCGTGTTTTCAAGCTCATAAGCTTTTTTGAAGCCTTTTAATTTTACTTTAATATTCTCGTCAACTGCTCTTGTTACTTTAAATTCTCGTATTAAATCTAAAATATCATGAGAAATATAAACGGTGTCGTGCGCATTGATAATCACCTTAGAATTTTCGGGTATTTCACTCAAAGTCAACTTAATCGCCGCTTTATTCAAGAAAGACACTTCTTGGGCTAAATCGATATGAATAATATCACCATCAACATATTCCTCTTTTTTGAAACTGTAAGCTCTTTTTAAGTTTCCTCTTAGGATAAAAATAACGCTGATAACAATCCCCAACAACACTCCTTTAAGCAAGTCAGTAACAACAACTGCTACTAAAGTGGCAATAAAAGGAACAAATTGATACTTTCCTTTTTCCCAGAAATGCATAAAAGTTGCTGGTTTAGCCAGTTTGTATCCTACTAAAATAAGTATCGTTGCCAAAGTTGCCAATGGAATTTTATTTAAAATAACAGGAATAGCTAATACACTTATCAATAAAAGCACACCATGAATAATTGATGACATTTTTGATTTTGCTCCTGCATTATTATTTGCAGATGATCTTACAACTACAGATGTCATTGGTAATCCTCCCAAAAGAGAACTTACTATATTACCAATTCCTTGTGCTTTAAGCTCAATATTGGTATTTGTATATCTTTTTTGGACATCCATTCTGTCGGAGGCTTCAATACATAACAATGTTTCTATAGAAGCAACTATGGCAATGGTTAAACCAACAACCCAAACCTGCGGATTGGTAATTCCGGCAAAATTAGGAGTTACAATAATAGCCTTAAACTCATCAAAAGACTGAGGAATTGGCAAGCTAACTAAATGCTCTTTGTTAATTGCTAACGAACTACCGGTCTGTATAAAAAATTCATTCAAAAGAATTCCGATAATTACTGCGACCAAAGCGCCCGGAACTAATTTCAGTTTTTTCAAAAAAGAAACCTTATCCCATGAAATAAGGATAATCAAAGAAACTGCGGTGATGACAACTGCTCCCAATTGAATATGGTTAAAAATTTCAACTAAGGCAGAAAATGAATTATTCCCGTCATTCTGAACAAAAGACTGGTCTCCTTCAAAATTGGTATCATAACCAAAAGCATGCGGAATTTGCTTTAAGATAATGATAACCCCAATACCAGCTAGCATTCCCTCAATTACATTCGTTGGAAAATAATTAGAAATACTTCCTGCTTTTAAAAAACCTAAACCCAGCTGAATTAATCCCGCAATAAAAACGGCGGTTAAAAAAACATCAAAAGCACCAAGATCAGTGATTGCTGTTAATATGATTGCTGTTAAACCCGCAGCAGGACCGGAAACACTAATATGAGACTGACTCAAATACCCCACAACGATACCACCAATGATTCCGGAGATAATTCCCGAAAATAATGGCGCACCTGAGGCCATTGCAATTCCTAAACACAAAGGAAGTGCAACTAAAAAAACTACTAAACCTGAAGCAAAATCAGATTTTAGATTGGCAAAAAGATTGATTTTTTTTGACATAATATTACAGTAAATTGCATGTTAATATCCTGCATATCTAAAAAGAATGCAGTAATTTAATTTTAAAATTTAATCGAAATATTATGCGAAATTTGGTGGAGGGGCAAAAATGGATGCCGAAACATTATCGTGTTTCGATAAGTTTTCAGAAAGTATTAAACTAGACTTGTTTATTTTTCCATCGTTGAAACCGATGTAAGAAGAATTATTAGTGTAAACAAAGTTTTTAATTTCCTTATGAGAATGATGCTCCTCTTCGGATATATTAAAAAACATTGAAGTATCGCAAGACTTTTCTATCATTGTTACAATTGTAGGCGTTGATAAAAAGGCAATAAATAAGAATAAAAAAAGACTTGCTATTAATTTCATTGCGGCAAAAATAGGTCGAAAAGAAGAAAATCAATAAAAAAAATTAAAAATTTTAAATAAATTTAACATAACCCAAAAAAAAACAGAATGCCAAATACCTAGCATTCTGTTTCATATTTTCATAATAAATATTCTTTTAAATCCCTTCTTCTAACCAAGATTGCATCATCCAAATTGTTTTTTCCTGTTCTCCAATAAAACCACTTACCATTGAAGTTGTTCCTTCGTCATCAATTTCTGCCGATTTATTAAAAATTGCTCTTTCAATCGTCAATAAATGGGATAATGAGTTTACAATCAAATGAATTGCTTTCTCATCATTAAAAACATTTTTACCAACAACTACCGTACTATTTTTCATATAATCTTCAAATGTATGAAGTGGAATTCCCCCCAAAGTAAGAACTCGTTCAGCAATCAAATCTATTTTTAATTGAGAGTCGTTGTATAATTCCTCGAATTTAACATGCAGATCAAAGAAACGTTTTCCCTTAATATTCCAGTGAATCCCTCTTAAATTTTGATAATACACCTGATAATTTGATAATAATATATTGAGCTCTTTCACTATCAATTCTGATGCTTCTAGCGGTAACCCTAAAATGTTTGTTTTCATAATTTCTATTTTTATCAAAAGTACCAAAGAAAAGAGTAATTTGTACTATAAATTAAATTGATTGTTTTTATATTTACATCATAAAATACTATCTATGACTATTACCCAATTAAAATATGTGCTAGCCGTAGCAGAGCATAAAAATTTCACCCTCGCTGCCGAAAAATGTTTTGTCACTCAGCCTACGTTGAGTATGCAAATTCAAAAAATTGAAGAAGAATTAAGTATCATAATATTTGATCGAACCAAAAAACCAATTCAACTTACTGAAATTGGTCAAAAAATCGTTAACCAAGCCAAAAACATTGTTAATGAAGCAGGCAGAATACAGGATATTGTAGAGCAA
This sequence comes from Flavobacterium sp. W1B, assembly GCF_047344965.1. Lineage (NCBI taxonomy): Bacteria > Pseudomonadati > Bacteroidota > Flavobacteriia > Flavobacteriales > Flavobacteriaceae > Flavobacterium > Flavobacterium sp. W1B. The sequence goes on along the minus strand of NZ_CP178845.1, from coordinate 1,944,385 downwards.
CAAAAAGGATTTATTGGAGGCGAATTTAGATTGGGTATTATTCCAACTATTATGCCTACTCTATTGCCAATGTTCTTGAATAATTTTATCAAAAAATATCCTAAAGTAAAACTCATAATTGAAGAACTGAACACTGAGGAAATAATTACAAAACTCAATAATGGTCATCTCGATGCAGCAATTGCTGCAACACCTTTGATGGAAGAAAAAATCAAGGAAATTGTTTTGTACTTTGAACCTTTTGTTGCTTACATTCCTGAAGGACATCAGCATTTTAAAAAAGAAGAAATCGAAATCGAAGATTTAAATTTAGACGAAATTCTTTTACTTCAAGACGGTCATTGTTTTAGAGATGGAATTTTAAATTTGTGCAAAAGAAAAGCGACAAACGAATTTGACCATTTCCGAATAGAAAGTGGAAGTTTTGAAACCTTAATAAAACTAGCCGATGAAGGTTTAGGAACTACTCTATTGCCTTATTTACACACCTTAGATTTAAAAGAATCCGATAAAAGAAAACTACGCCATTTTACAGAACCAAGACCGGCTCGTGAAGTGAGTTTACTATTTCCTAAAAACGAATTAAAAATTCAGATAATTGATGCCTTAAGAAGCACTATTGCCGGAGTAATAAAAGGAGCTATTGTTTTTCAAAATGTACAAATCATCAGTCCAATTCAGAAGAAATAAAAAAAGGAACCTTAATTAAGGTTCCTTTTTTTTTATCATTTATGCTTTACAATTAATAAACATTGCTTTAATTCTGGTTTTTCGATTATAAAACTTGATAACCATTCTTTTAACTGTTCCATTTCGTAAGGCAACAATGTTTTTATAGCTTTTTCTAATTCTTTACAAAAAAGTGACGGATCGAAACTTACTCTTTCAAGAATTGATTTAGTGTAATCAAACATAATTTTCGACATAATAAAATAAGAGATTTGGGGTTAGTATTTTATTTTAACTCTTTGTAAAAATACACCTTTTATAGATATATCACACCAATTTAACGTTGAATTGTGAATTATATTTCATACAAAAACAAATTTACAAACTATTTATAATGCTCTAAAAAGAAACTCAAATAGATTTCGTTGCACGAAACATTTCCCTCTTACCTGGAGGCCCTGCCAATTTTTCAACGGTAAATCCTACTTCAATCATACTCCTTTTAACAACACCTCTTGCGGCATAAGTAACCAAAACTCCATTATTCTTAAGAGCGGCAAACATTTTTTCAAAAATGGCTGTACTCCATAATTCTGGCTGCACTCGGTATCCAAAAGCATCAAAATAAATTAAATCATATTTATCTACATCATCAATTTCTGCAAAAAATTGTTTCCTTTTAGTCAATGAAAAATGATCGCTCAAAATTACTTTTTCCTCCCAATTGGAAGTATGCATTTTTTCAAAAATCTCTTTTTGCTCATTGGCGCCTAATTCTTCAACATAATTCATCGAAACCAATTCCTCTGACGAAATAGGATAAGCCTCTACTCCAACATAATCAATAGATTGATTCATTTTTTGACCTTCCAAAAAAGTAATAAAAGTGTTCAATCCTGTTCCAAATCCAATTTCTAAGATAGAAACTTCTCTGTTTTGAAATAAAGAAAGTCCGTTTTTAATAAAAACATGCTGCGCTTCTTGAATAGCACCATGTTTAGAATGATAACATTCATCCCATTCTTTTATATGAATAGTTGTTGAACCATCGTGAGTTTGTATAATTTCTCTTTCCAAAGTCTTTATTATGAGGGTACTTATTAAGCACCAGATTGATTTTTGCCAAATTTAAACAAAAAAACATATAATTAATTTAAAAACAAATCCAATTTGTTAAACATACTATAGAAATGACTTCAATTTTGTTCATTTTTTACTATATAAACAAATCAAGCATAAAGGCAACAATTAATGTAGTTTTAGCAAAGATTAATTAAGTTTTTATTTAATTTTGCATGGATTAAAGTTCATTTGATAAAAAAAATGATGTTTTAGTTTTTTTCTAATCTCTTAAAAAAGTAAAAAACAATAAATAAATTATGAGTACAACTCAAACCAACAAAATTGACATCACAAAAGCTGCTACTTCAAAAATAAATGAAGTAGATTTTGAAAGCTTAAGCTTTGGCTCAGTATTTACGGATCACTTATTAGAATGTGATTTCAAAAATGGAGAATGGCAAACACCGGTTATTAAACCGTATGCACCTTTCTTAGTAGATCCATCTACAAGAGTTTTCCATTATGGTCAAGCCATTTTTGAAGGTATGAAAGCTTACAAAGATGACAATGATGATATTTGGCTTTTTAGACCTGATGAAAATTACAATCGTTTCAATAAATCAGCTGTGAGAATGGCTATGCCGGAAGTTCCAGAATCTGTTTTTATGGATGGTTTGAACCAATTGTTAAAAATTGATCAAGAATGGGTAAAAAAAGGTAAAGGAAATGCCATGTATATCAGACCCTTTATGATTGCAACTGGTACAGGTGTAATTGCAAATCCATCGGATGATTATAAGTTCATGATCATTTTATCTCCAGTAACTTCTTATTATTCAGGTGATGTAAAAGTTGTGATTGCTGAACATTTCAGTAGGGCTGCTAATGGCGGAATTGGAGCTGCAAAAGCTGCAGGAAATTATGCTGCACAATTTTACCCAACAACTTTAGCTAATAAAGAAGGTTTCCAACAGGTAATTTGGACTGATGATGCTACTCATACAAAACTAGAAGAAGCAGGAACAATGAATGTGTTCTTTAGAATTAATAATACTTTACTTACTGCTCCTACCAGCGAAAGAATTCTGGATGGTGTAACAAGAAAAACACTTATCGATCTTGCAAAAAGAGAAGGTATCGAGGTAGAGATTCGTTCCGTTCTAGTATCTGAATTAGTTGAAGCTTCAGAAAACGGAAGCCTAAAAGAAATTTTTGGAGCCGGAACCGCTGCGGTAATAAGTCCTATTTCTGGTTTTTCATATAAAGATGTTTATTACGATTTGCCAAAAATTGAAAACTCAACTGCATCACAGCTTAAAGATAAATTGACAAATATTCAAAATAAATTAGCCGAAGATACCTTTGGCTGGACTGTTAAAATATAAGTCACTAATTATACTGTTTACAAAAAAACCATTTTTAATTAAATGGTTTTTTTTTGACATCAAAACAAAACTACACTCCTAATATCTTCGAAAAATCCGGTTTAAAATATTTAGGTCCTTTCATTACTTTACCATCTTCGCGATATATAGGATTTCCATCTTCTCCCAGTTTACTCATATTGCTGCGTTGAATTTCGTCAAAAACCGCTTCAATTTTATGTTGCAAACCATGCTCTATAATAGTTCCGCAAAGGATGTACATCATATCCCCTAAAGCGTCAGCAATTTCAATTAAATCATTGTTTTGAACAGCTTCCAAATATTCCTCATTTTCCTCTTTCATCAAATGATAACGAAGAGTATTTTTATTTTCTCCCAAATCGGCAATCGGAGTTTCGCTATGCCCTATTTTAAATGCGGTATGAAATTCCTTAACTGAATTGATTTGTTTTTGCATGATTATTATTTGTTAAATGAAAAGGCAAATTAGTAACTATTCTCAAACAATTGCCTATTTTTGCCAAAAAAATTAAACTATGTTTAGCCAAGGACAATTGATATTTGCACTCTGTTTTTTTATTGCTTTTGTTATTGCAATCATTTTTTGCTACCGAAAAGACATTAAAATACATAAGCTTTTTTACAAAGGAAACCACAAGGTACTGATCGGTTTTATAATTTTTATCGGAATTCTTTTTATGATAAAAATATTTTTCAAACGTTAGTTCAAGAATTCCAAAAACAGCAAAAGATAATTAGAATAACCCTAAGTTTTCTCCTGAAGTGTTTTTTATTTCTTGGAAATACAATTTGCATCGAGAAATTCTAAAACTTCAGGGCTCTCATTCTGATTCCATATTCACAGGCTAAATTCAGCTAACCACTTCTTAAACAGACTGCAATTTGCGCCGCTCATAATAAAAATCCAAATCGGTCATTTAACTTTCGTTAAAAATGCTTTCCGATTGATTTTTCCTTCATAAGACATTTTCATTAGCAGTCTATACTTAGAACAACTCCGATTCTAATAAAAAAACATTATATTGAGACTCATTTGCTCATTAATAATTGAAATAGTAATTTGCATCCATTTGCGTAATACCATCCTAAAACTTAATGCCAAAATAAATAATGGAACTTTAGCATATTTATTTATGATTCGTCCTACATATTAATAAAAATTCTAACTTTACGACTGAAAATAACCGATACATCATGAGGATTTTAAAATATATATTTCTTTTATTATTGCTAAGTTTAGTAGCCCTTACCATTTTTATTGCTACTCAAAAAGGAGATTTTACAGTTGAACGAAGCAGAATAATAAATTCACCAAAATCCGCTGTATTTAATTATGTTAACGATTATAGAAATTGGGCCGATTTCGGCTCTTGGACTTTACAAGATCCTGAAATAAAGATAAATTATTCTCAAAATACTATCGGAAAAGATGCTTCTTACTCTTGGGAAGGTAAAGATACCAATGGCGAAATACAGACTCTTTATGCCAAAGAAAATGATAGCATTTCTCAAAAAGTGGATTCAGAAGGAACAATTTCTTCTATTCAATGGATATTCAAAGATACTATTGGCGGTACAAAAGTGACTTGGAAAACAAAAGGAAAAATGAGTTTTTTCTTTAAAATCTATACCGCTTTGAACGGCGGAGCAGATAAAGTTATTGGCACAATTTATGAAAAAACCTTAATTAATCTTGACAAAGCTCTAGTTTATGAAATAAATACCTATTCTATAAAAGAAAATGGACTAGTCAGAAAACCGCTAAGTTTTTATTTATGCCAAACTTTTACTAGCGAAATAGCAAAAATCAACAAAAACTTTAAAATAGTAACTCCAAAAATTATTGATTTCTGCAAAGACAATAACATCGCTATGAGTGGAAAACCATTTGTGATATACCACACTTATGACGCACAAAAAGGATTAGCAAGAGTATCTATTGGCGTTCCGATAAAAAACGAAATATTCATCAGCGCGGGAAGCGATATTGCATCAGGAAAACTTGAGGCGTTTGAAGCGGTAAAAACTACACTTACCGGAGATTATTCGCACCTAAAAAAGGCATACAATAAGACCGTTGAATACCTTATTAAGAACCAAATCAGTCATGCCCCTTTAATTTCTCATATTGAAGTTTACACTATCGGAAAAGACGAAGCAAAAAAACCTTCTGAATGGGTTACTGAAATTTATATGCCAATAATCCCAAAAGTAGCGCCTGTAATAAACACGCCGACTCAAACGGTTCTACAAACCGGTGATATTGATGAAGATCCAACGATTTCTAACTCCGTTGAACCTATAAAAAGAAACAAAACTGTTCTAAAAAGTACTGAACCTAAAAAAGTACCGGCTCCTAAAACAACTGAAGAAGGACAATCGGAATTTTAATTCTTTTATAGACTTGATTAAACCAATTCAAAGAATTCGATTCTAATTACATAAAAAGTAGCTTTGCCAGAAGAAGAGGAATTTATTCAACTGTTATTGAACCCTAAAACGCAAAATGAAGCGTTTCAAAAACTCTTGCTTGCCTATCAGAAGCCGCTTTATAATCATATACGCAACATTGTTTTGAATCATGATGATACGGATGATGTCTTGCAAAACACATTTATTAAAGTATTTCAGCATTTAAAAAACTTTAAAGGAGAAAGCAAACTGTTTTCTTGGATGTATCGCATAGCGACAAATGAAGCCCTTAGCTTTTTAAACCAAAAAGCACGAAAAAGCGGAATTTCATCAGAAACCTTACAGAATAAAACCATCGATAATTTAAAATCGGATCCGTATTTTGACGGAAATGAAATCCAAATAAAATTACAAAAGGCAATTGCTGCTCTTCCCGAAAAACAGCAATTGGTCTTTAAAATGCGATATTTTGAAGAACTTAAATATGAAGAAATATCAGAAATACTGGGAACTTCAGTTGGAGGTTTGAAAGCTTCCTATCATATTGCCGTAAAAAAAATAGAAGCTTTTGTAACGACAGATTAAACCTTTTGTCAATAATTAAGTCTAACATTTGTTATGAAAACATTTAAATTAGAAAACGAGACCAAAATTGAATCTGGATTTACCACTCCAGCGAATTATTTTGAAAATTTTTCAGAAAAAGTAATGCTGCAATTACCTAAAGAAGAGCCAAAGCTAATTTCACTTTTCCAAAAAAGAAAAACAATGCTGATGATGGCAGCAGCTGTTTTGGTCATTGCATTGATGATTCCTATTTTTACTATTTCTTTGAAAAATTCGAAAGAATTAGATGAAAATACGATCGAAACTTATTTGAGTTATCAGTCTAACATGAATCAATATGATTTGATAAACGACTTAGATCCTGATGATATCGATAAAATACAAACAAACGTTGCACTGGAAGACAAAACCATCGAAGACATCCTAACATCTAATGCTAATTTAGAGCATCTTATACTTGAATAAATCTTAACAAAGTATTTTACACTTTGAGTTAAAAATAATAAACACAAACAAAAATGAATATTAAAAAAATTCTTCCAATACTCTTGTTACTCACTTCTTTTAATTTTTACGCTCAAGGCGAAAGAATGAAAGAAAAAAGAGAACAAATTAAAGCCTTAAAAGTAGCTTTTTTTACAACTGAACTAGATTTGACGGCTAATGAGTCTGAAAAATTTTGGCCTATCTATAATCGGTTTGATGATAAGCAATTTGAAATAAGGCATACAAAAATTAAAGCTTATATGAGCCGAATGAATAATGACGCTTTAGATACGATGAGTGATAAAGATGCTGCTATTTTGTTGAATCAAATCGAAAACGCAGATGAAGAAGTGTTTTTATTGCGAAAAAAATTCATTAAAGATTTAAAACCCATTCTTCCTGCCGTAAAAATTCTAAAACTCAGAAAATCTGAAGAAAACTTTAATAGAAAATTATTGCACCAATACAGAGACAGAACTCCGAAAAAAGAGTAGTTTTTTTTTAAAACATAATACAAACCCAATTCAATATAAGATTATATTGGATTGGGTTTTATTTTAAAAATTGAATTCGGATCATTTTATTTTTCCCAGCGGCAATTGCGGAATTATTATCTATAAAACGAATGGTAAAAAGATCAGGATCTGTAGCTAATTGTTTCCAAGAATTCCCACTGTCATAGGAATAATAAATTCCGGTTGCTCCTACACTTACCAATGATTTTCCTCCGCTATTCGGAACATATTGCACACAAGAAGCATAACCAAAACCATCATTTTCCGCTATCAGCTTCCATGTTTTTCCTCCATCTACAGTAATGGCTTTGTTACCAAAATTCTGAGTCGGATTTTCATAATCTCCTCCTGCTACAAATCCTTTTTTAGAATCATAAAAATCGGCAGTAAAAATCCCCGTCATTGTTTTTCCTTGCACAATTGGAGTATTATAAACTTCCCAGCTATTTCCTTTATCAGCAGAATGAAAAACTCTGGATTTTTTACCTCCAGACACAACCCAAACCTGATTGCCTTTTAGCACAATATTAGTGTTGCTTGCAGCAAAAGCCACTTCGCCATCAATAATTTTAGGAAGTGCGTTCGATGGTATTTTATTCCAAGTATTTCCTCCATCTCTTGTAATGATTATTGAAAGACAATCTTCAACCGGATCACCTATAGCAATACCTTCCTTATCATTCCAGAATTGCATACTATCATAAAAAACCTTTTCATTATTTTCCTTATATACTAAACTTGGATTTAAATCCTCTTTTAAAACCTTATAAAGTAGCGCTGGATTAGCGACACTCAGCATAAAAATATTTTTTGAAGTTTGGGCTATACTTCTGAATTCTAACTTCATACTATCAATTGTAGCAACTCTTTCCTCTTTTCTTTTTTTTCTCACGTCAAAAAAACCAAATCGTGAATTATTTGCTGCATACCAAATTTTATTTTCGTCAACGACTATGGCCCTAATACTTATATTGTCCTGAAACAGAGTATCTATTTGAACGGATTTAAAAATAATCCTATCCTTACTTTTATTTTTATACTCAATTGTTTTACAAGAATTTAAAAAAAACAAACTCAACAGTATTAAAAAGACTTTTCGCATTATTATCAATTTATTTGAGGCTAATTTACAATTAAATACAAGAATAGCGTTTGAACATAAAATTAATTGGCACAGTAATTGAATATTCGAAAATATAATAATTAAATACACTTATTATGAAAACTAAAATACTTTTTCTAAGCCTAATGACCTCATTTTTTGCAGGTCAGATACAAGCACAAAATGGCACTAGAGTAAACGCTATGAGCGATGAAATAAGTGATAACCTAGATCTTAGAGCCGTTGCTGATATTTTTGGAGATTCTAAAAATCTTCAGGATTTTGAAAGACGCTTAAATGATCCAAAACTTCAAATCTCAAATCTAGATTTGAATAACGATAACGAAGTAGATTATCTGCGTGTTATAGAAACTGTTGATAATAACACCCACGTGATTATTGTACAATCCGTTCTTGACCGAGATGTTTATCAAGATGTTGCGACAATCGAAGTAGAAAGAGACCGTTACAATAAAGTTCAAATTCAGATTGTAGGTAACGAATACATGTATGGCGCAAACTACATTTACGAACCAGTTTATTATAGCACTCCTACTATTTATGCTTCTTTTTGGTTAAATAATTATCGTCCTTATGTATCAAATTGGTATTGGAACTATTACCCATCCTACTACTATGCATGGAATCCGTATCCGGTTTACAGATACAGAAATAACATCCGTCTTAGTCTGAACATAAACAACAATTATAACTATGTAAATTATAGAAGAAGCAACCATGCTACTATTATATACAATTCAAGACGCTCTAATGGCTACGAAAGACAATATCCTGATCGCAATTTTTCAAGAAGAAACAGTAATATTGCAAATCGTTATGAACTAGATCAAAGAAGAACAAGCCGAAATATTAACGCTCGAAACGATGTAAACTATTCTAGAAACAGAACTTATAACACTAGAGAAATTGCGTCAAGAAGAAATGAAAACCAAAGAGACAATTCTCAAAACAGAATTAACTCTTCTAGAGATAATGCTTCGCAAAGAACAGAACAAAGAAGAGATTTTTCTCAAAACAGAGTAAATCCATCTAGAGAATCTGCTCCACAAAGAACAGAACAGAGAAGAGATTTTTCTCAAAACAGGGTAAATCCATCTAGAGAATCTGCTCCACAAAGAACTGAAACACCAAGAGATTTTTCTCAAAACAGGGTAAATCCATCTAGAGAATCTGCTCCGCAAAGAACAGAAACACCAAGAAATTTTTCTCAAAATAGAGTAAATCCATCTAGAGAATCTGCTCCGCAAAGAACAGAAACACCAAGAAATTTTTCTCAAAATAGAGTAAATCAATCTAGAGAGTCTGCTCCGCAAAGAACAGAACAGAGAAGAGAAAATCAATCTAGAGACAACAACAGAAGGTCTTAAAACTATTCAAAAAAAGCAATTTTAAACACGGTCCATTGACCGTGTTTTTTTTTAAATGTCTTTTTATAAATAAACAAGCTAAGTTTGTTTAAAAAGAGTAAATTTGACGAGTTTTTTAAAAATAATACATGAGCACTTCGCATAAAAACTTGCATACCAAATTAACATTAGGTGGTCTATTAGTTACATTAGGTATTATTTATGGAGATATTGGAACTTCTCCATTATACGTTATGAAAGCCATCTTAGGAGATCATACTATTGATGCTGATATTGTCTTAGGAGGAATATCATGTGTTTTTTGGACTCTTACCCTACAAACTACAATCAAATATGTAGTTATTACTCTGGGTGCAGATAATCATGGCGAAGGAGGAATTTTTGCATTATATGCCCTAGTCAAGAAAACAAAAATAAAATGGTTGATTGTCCCCGCAATTATTGGAGGAAGTGCCTTACTGGCCGATGGAATCATTACCCCTCCCATCTCTGTTTCATCTGCTATTGAAGGAATTAAAACCTATTATCCACAAATAAATACTATTCCTATTGTAATTGGTATTCTGTTTGTTCTTTTTAGCATCCAACAATTTGGATCAAAATTAGTTGGTAAATTTTTTGCTCCTATGATGCTTATTTGGTTTAGTATGCTTGGAATACTAGGTCTTATACAAATTGCAAAATACCCTGAAGTTTTTAAGGCTTTTAATCCATATTATGCTTACCATTTACTATCTGTTCATCCGGATGGTTTTTTTGTTTTGGGTTTTGTATTTCTGTGTACCACAGGAGCCGAAGCCTTGTATTCAGACATGGGACATTGCGGACGAAAAAACATTAGAATTAGCTGGATTTTTGTAAAAACTACTTTGGTTCTTAATTATTTTGGACAGGCGGCTTTCTTAATTCACCATGAAGGTGAAACCTTAAAAAGTCTGGGAGGTTCCAATGGAAATCCATTTTATCTAATAATGGCCGATTGGTTCCAACCAATTGGAATTGTAATCGCCACACTTGCTGCTGTTATCGCTTCGCAAGCACTTATTAGTGGTTCATTTACCTTAATTAACGAGGCAATGCGATTAAATTTTTGGCCAAAAGTAAAAATTAAATACCCTACCGAATTAAAAGGACAACTCTATATTCCATCAATAAACTGGTTGCTTTTCTTTGGATGTGTGGGCATTGTATTGCACTTTGAAGAATCTGGAAATATGGAACATGCCTATGGGTTAGCCATTATTTTATGCATGATTATGACCACTATTTTACTCAATTTCTATTTGATTATGAAAAGGGTTAAATTGTATTTTATAGTCCCATTGATATCAATTTATTTGGCTATTGAATTAAGTTTCTTGGCAGCGAATATCACTAAATTTTCCGAAGGCGGTTATGTAACTCTGATCATTGCCATGATATTAATATCAGTAATGACTATTTGGTATTTAGCTAAAAAAATAAGCAAGAGCTACACCAAAATTGTAAAAATACAAGACTACAAAAAAGTATTAATGGAATTAAGTGCCGACTTAACCATTCCAAAATATGCTACTCATCTAGTTTACATGACTAACGCCAATAGAATTGATGAAATAGAAGAAAAGGTAATGTATTCTATCTTACAAAAAAGACCAAAAAGAGCTGATTTGTACTGGTTTGTTCATGTTAACATCCTAAGCGAACCCTACAAAACTGAATATAAAGTAACCGAAATCATCAAAGACGACTTGTATCGTGTGGATTTTAATTTAGGATTTAGAGAGCCTACTAAGATAAGCTTAATGTTTAGAGAAGTAATCAAGGATATGGTTAAAAAAGGAGAGGTTGATATCACCAGCCGATACGAATCCTTAAATAAAAACAATATTATCGGTGATTTCAAATTTGTATTGTCTGAAAAATTCCTTTCTAATGACAGCGATTTGAGATGGCATGAAAAAATAATCATGAATTCGTATTTCTCTATCAAGAAATTAAGTCTGTCAGAAGAAGGTGCTTTTGGTTTGGACAGCAGTTCTGTGAAAATAGAAAAATTTCCAATGGTACTTCATCCACCAGAAAACATTGGTTTAACCCGAATTAAATAAACTATAAATAAAAGAAAAACACTGTTTTAAGCAGTGTTTTTTTTATGCAAAAAATATAAACCCAACATTCATTATTAAAAATTTAACTTTCAACCAATTAATAGTACCTTTGCACCTCAATTATTTAAAATGAGATTACACAGAAATTTAGTTTATACCACTATTGATTCCTTAAATGCAATATTTAACGAAGGAGAATATGCCGATAAAGTGGTTGCAAGAGCCTTAAAAAAAGACAAACGTTGGGGAAGCTCAGACAGAAAGTTTGTTGCCGAAACGATCTACGAAATTGTAAGATGGAAAAGATTATATGCTGAAATTGCTGAAGTAAAAGAACCATTTGACAGAGACAATCTTTGGAGAATGTTTTCGGTTTGGGCAGTTTTAAGAGGCTATCCTATTCCGGATTGGCGTCAACTCGAAGGAACTCCAGAAAGAAAAATAAAAGGAAGATTCGATGAACTTTCAAAAATAAGAGCCCTAAAAGAATCTATTCCGGATTGGATGGACGAATTGGGAGTAAAAGAATTAGGTGAGAAAGTTTGGGCTACTGAAATTGCTGCTCAAAACCAACCAGCCAAAGTAATTCTTAGAGTTAACACCCTAAAAACTACTAAAGAAACATTAAGAGCAATCTTAATGGATTTAGACATTGAGACTGACTATTTAAAAAATCAGCCTGATGCTCTAGTTTTAAAAGAAAGAGCCAATGTTTTTATGACTGACGCTTTCAAACAAGGTTTCTTTGAAGTTCAGGATGCCAATTCACAGCTTGTTGCAGCCTTTCTTGATGTTAAACCTGGTATGCGCGTAGTAGATACTTGTGCCGGTGCTGGTGGAAAAACATTACATATTGCCGCTTTGATGGAAAACAAAGGACAATTAATTGCAATGGATTTATACGAAAGTAAATTAAAGCAGTTAAAATTAAGAGCTAAAAGAGATGGCGCCTTTAATATTGAATACCGCATTATTGACGCTACAAAAGTCATTAAGAAACTGCATGAAAAAGCGGATCGTGTATTGATAGACGCTCCTTGTAGCGGTTTAGGTGTTCTTAAAAGAAACCCCGATGCCAAATGGAAATTGAAACCAGAGTTTATTGATAATATTCGCAAAGTACAATCTGAGGTTTTAGAAAGTTATTCTAAAATTGTAAAACCAGGTGGTAAACTAGTTTACGCTACCTGCTCTATTTTGCCTTCGGAAAACCAAGAACAAGTGGCCCGTTTTTTAACTACAGACATTGGAAAACAATTTAATTTCATAAAAGACCAAAAAATTCTGGCTTCAGAATCTGGTTTTGACGGTTTCTATATGGCGTTGTTAGAACGAAAAGAGCAAGTTAAGGAAATCAAAGAAGTTAAGGCTTAAATAGCTTTCTTATATAAATTAAAAAGTCTTCCAAAAACGGAAGACTTTTTTGTGTTATAAACTTTTCTAAAAACAAAAAAGTCCCGCAACCGGGACTTTTTTATCTTGAAAAAGAAAAATTTAATCATTCATAGAGATTAAAAACTCTTCGTTATTTCTTGTTTTCTTAAAACGATCATTGATAAAATCCATCGCTTCTATAGGATTCATGTCAGAAAGGTATTTTCTCATAATCCACATGCGTTGCAATGTTTTTTGATCCAATAACATATCATCACGTCTAGTACTTGAAGAAGTCAAATCAATTGCAGGGAAAATACGTTTATTGGCAATTTTTCTATCCAATTGTAATTCCATATTACCCGTACCTTTGAATTCTTCAAAAATAACCTCGTCCATTTTAGAACCAGTTTCTGTCAAAGCAGTTGCAATAATACTCAATGAACCACCATTTTCAACATTACGCGCGGCTCCAAAGAAACGTTTTGGTTTCTGCAAAGCATTAGCATCAACACCTCCACTCAATACTTTTCCTGAAGCAGGTTGCACCGTGTTATAAGCTCTTGCTAAACGAGTTATTGAATCTAAAAGAATCACAACATCATGTCCACATTCTACTAAACGTTTTGCTTTTTCTAGCACGATATTAGCGATTTTAACATGCTCTTGCGGCTCTCTGTCAAAAGTAGAAGCAATTACTTCACCTCGTACAGAACGTTGCATGTCCGTAACCTCCTCTGGGCGCTCATCAATCAATAAAACAATAAGATAAACCTCAGGATGATTAGCAGCAATTGCATTTGCAATTTCTTTCAGCAACATCGTTTTACCCGTTTTAGGTTGGGCAACGATCATACCACGCTGTCCTTTACCTATAGGTGAAAACAAATCGATAATTCTTGTAGAAATCGTACTTTGCTTTTCAGCTAATTTAAATTTTTCAGAAGGGAAAACAGGAGTCAAATGTTCAAATGAAACTCTATCGCGAACTACTTGTGGATCGTGTCCGTTTATTTTTAAAACTCGTACTAAAGGAAAAAATTTTTCTCCTTCTTTTGGAGGCCTTACTACTCCTTTTACCGTATCTCCGGTTTTAAGACCAAATAATCTAATTTGAGAAGTCGATAAATAAATATCATCCGGTGAGGCTAGATAATTATAATCCGAAGAACGTAAAAAACCATAACCATCGGGCATCATTTCAAGAACGCCTTCGCTTTCTATTATTCCGTCAAATTCAAAATCAGAGTCCCTAAAATTATTTTTTTTATTTTTAAAATTGGGGTTTTGATTTAGATTTTGATTTGGGTTCTGATTCTGCTTATTTAATTGATTTGGATTAATTTTTTTAGCAGGAACTACAGCTTCTGTAGTCGCAATGATGCCATTTTCGGCAACAATTTCTTTATCTGTAACAGCTTCTTTTTCTACAGCCGCTTCTTTTTCTTGTTCTTTATCCTTTTTTAAGGCAATTTTCTTTTCGTAAGCTGACTTATTGAATTTAATAATTTTACCTACTTTTTTTTCAACCTGTGGCTCTTCATTCGGTACTTGCTCTGAGGCTACTTCAGCTGCAGGAAAATTTAGTTCCTCGGGAGTACTAATTTCAACTTGAGGCTCTTCTTTTGCAACAGCAGCAATTGTTTTATTTTTTTGAATAGCCGCTTTTTTAACCGGTACAATGCGAGCCCTTTTAAGCTTGCCATCATCAGCAATAGCTTCCGTGTTATTATTATCTGGCTTAGAATCTACATGTGTAGCTTGATGCTCTAAAATCTGACCTATTAAGGTTTCTTTTTTTACACCGTTAAATTTTATGGTTTTAGCTGCCTTAGCTATTTCTTGGAGCTCAGCAAGCTTCATTTCTTTTAATGCAGAAATATCAAACATGAATGTTCTTGAGTTAAATTAATTTGGAAATACTCTAAAAGATAGGTAGTAAATAATTATTTTGAATTGACCGCAGTATGAAGTGCTTACGGTATTGTTATGCAATATTACGAATAAAATTTTACCGTACAATAGTATTTTTAAAAAAGAAACTATATTTTTGTGTATCAAATAAAAAAAATGATACAAAGAATTCAAACCATATATTTACTTCTAGCATTTGTAGTTACAGGAATATTACCATTTTTATTTCCGCTTTGGACAATGAACAATGCAACCGATTATTTCTTTGTACAAAACCAGATTTATGTTGTTTTATTGGGCTTAAGTACAACTCTTTCGATAATAAGTATTATTTCGTTCAAAAAAAGACAACTTCAATTTGTAATTGGCAGATTGAATATCATATTAAATTTAATTTTATTAGGATTATTTGTATATCGTTCACTAAACTTATCTGGAGAAACAGTCCTTGTTTCTGAGAAAGGTATTGGGATGTTTCTACCTATCTTGGCTATCGTATTATTAGTTTTGGCTAATAAAGCCATCAAGAAGGATGAGGATCTTGTAAAATCTGTGGACAGATTGAGGTAAACCTATAAACATTAGTTTATTTAGTGCGAAGAAAACCCGAACCTAACCGTTCGGGTTTTTTTGTAAAATAAAAACCTATAAATGAATAATTAGTCTATTTTTTTATAAATTTGGGCAAAGTGCACTAAAAAATGATACCAAAAATACGAATACATCTTGCAGATGACCACCAAGTGCTTATTGACGGAATGAGAACTTTATTACAAACCGTTCCAAACTTTGAGGTTGTCGGATTTTCATTAGACGGTAGCACTCTTTTTGAAGAAGTTACAAACAACAAAGCAGATATTCTTGTGCTAGACATCAGTATGCCCAAGAAAGACGGTATTGAAGTCATCAGAGAATTTGCCGAAAATGGATTCCCATGCAAAGTCATCATCCTTTCCAGTTATGACGATTTAAAAATCGTAAAAGAAGTCATGAAGTTGGGCGTCAGCAGCTATTTGACAAAACAATGCGCGGGAGAAAACATCGTAGAAGCTATTCAAGCCGTATCTAACGGGCTAGAATATTTCAGTAAATCAGTACGGGAAAAAATATTTAATACGGCCACCAAAAACATTTCAAAATTAAATAAACAAAAACCAAATATCAATTCGTTATTAACGGAACGAGAGCTCGAAATCATTACATTAATTGCATTGGAATATAGCGGTAAAGAAATCAGCGAGCAACTGTTTATTAGCACCAATACCGTGGAAACGCACCGCAAAAACATAATAAAAAAACTGAATGCCAAGAACACCATCAGTTTGGTTAAATTTGCAATTAAAAATAATTTAATTAAATCTTAAATTAGTAAATACAAAGTCGCAAAAGGCAGGAAATAGTTCAAAAGATACCATCCTAAACCCTAAAAGTTTTTTAAAAAAATTGCTTAGTTCCATTTTATGCTTCCAAAAAAAAATATTTTATTCCTTTTGCTATTACTAAGTATCTTTAGCAATACCGTCTTTTCTCATAATAAAATTCCCTCTAAAGAAGCAATTATCAAGCTTGCAGAAGAGGCTACAACTCTGATGCATGAAGAAAATTTTGAAAAGTCACTTATAAAATCCAGACTTGCCTTAAAATATGCAATCATCATCAAAGACGATAATCTAATTGCTTCCTGTTACAATACCATTGCGGCAAATTTTGATGGAATATCAGAACCTGAAAAAGCCCTTTTTTACTATAAAAAAGGATTAATCTATGCTGAAAAAACCAATAGCGATGAGCTAAAAAATTGGCTGAATAACAACTTAGGAAATATTTATTTTTTCGACAAAAAGGAATACGAAAAGGGAATTTTCTATTACAAAAAATCATTAGAATTCAGCACAAAAACAAAAGATTCTGTTCAAATTATTTTCACAAAACTCAACATAACCTGGGCTTATTTTGATATCGGAGATTATAAAAAAGGACTTCCTTATCTAGAATATATTAACCAAAATCACATAGAATCCAGAGATAAATCAATCCTTGTTGTTTTAAATATGCTCAATGGCATGTATCAAGCATATAATAACAATCCTAAAAAAGCCAACGTTTATTTTGAAAAAGCCATCAAAGAAGGGTCTTTGGGAGATGAAAAATCAGACTTATCATTTGCACATGAAGAATATTCCAAATTTCTAATGAAAAGTGGCAATTATAAAAAAGCATATGAAAATTTAATACTGTTCAATAAAATCACGAATGAACTTAACGATGAAGAAAAATTAAAAAAAGTCAAAGTTGCTGGTATCAATCTGGAATTAGACGAATACAAAAGAGAGATTGACAATATTGAAACAAAATACAAAACAGAGCAACAAATACTTTTAGAAAAACAGTCCAAAAACAAGCAAATTAGTATTATTATAATTTCGATATTACTTCTAATTATCATCCTTTTTTATTTTTTCTTCCAAAACGCAAGACTTAAACAAAAAAATGACCTTAAAGATGTGCAGAGCAAGATTCAATTAAAAATCTTAAACGCTTCCATAAACGGGCAAGAAATGGAACGAAAAAAAATATCAGCTTTTTTGCATGACAATATTAGCGCCCTACTGTCTTCGGCGGGATTGCATTTGAGTGTTTTTTGCGCAAAAAACCAAATAACAGATTGTGAAGAAATAAAAAAAACAAAGACAATCCTTAACGATGCTCACGACAAAGTCCGAGACTTGTCTCATAAACTTGTGCCATCCTTATTGGTTCGATTCGGTCTGTTTTATGCGCTTAATGATCTATGCGAAAAAAATTCAAATTCAGATATCAATTTCGAATATTCGAGTTCAGTGGCTACAAAAACACGCTACAGAGAAGAATTTGAATTAAAAATATACTTCATTGTAAATGAACTTTTTAACAACATCACAAAACACAGTCAGGCTGCGAATGCAAAATTATCAATCAAGGAAAAAGACAACGAATTACACATTCATGTTGATGACAACGGAAAAGGATTTAATACAGGTGAATTCGATATGATTGAAGGTTTCGGACTTAATAGAATTCGAGCCAGAATCAACAATATTGACGGAGAAATTACAATTAATTCCCAACTAAATTCAGGAACGGTAATTTACATAAAAGCACCTTTTTTATAAAAATCAATTATTAAACCCGTTTCTCGATTTCAATAATTTCCAAATCTTTTATTTTGTCACCGTCAATGACAAAACGCAACATGGTACGCACCTGATGAAAACCACTTTTTCCGCAAGCACCGGGGTTCATGTGCAAAAAATTGTGTTTTTTATCAAACATTACTTTCAGAATATGCGAATGTCCGCAAATAAACAACTTGGGAGGATTTGCCTCCATTTCGGCTTTAATATTAGGATTGTATTTCCCGGGATAACCACCAATATGCGTGATCCAAACATCAACTCCTTCACACATAAAACGGTTGTGCAAAGGAAACTCTAAACGCGCTTGGGCATCATCAATATTACCATAAACGGCTCGTAATGGCTTTAATTTTTTCAAAGTATCCGTTACCGCCAAATCACCTATATCTCCTGCATGCCAAACTTCATCAGCCTGAGCCACGTATTTTAAAATAGTATCATCAATATGACTATGTGTATCAGAAAGCAAGAGGATTTTTTTACTCACAATTTTATATTTTTTTTAAGGAGCTATTTCCTGCTATGTGCTACAATCTTTTTCTGCGCCAAAAAGGCGCACAAAAAAGGATTTTCGCTACTATCAGGGCTAGGATTTTGTGGTAAAATTAGACATTCCAAAACCAAATAAAAAATAAGTTCTTCTCAAAAAAAACATTATGACTTTGCCTCAACTTCAAAAAAAATTAATAAGTATCTTTGCAACTTCAAAAGCACAAATTACGATTTCTTCCAGAAATATCTGATTCCGAAGCATCGGGATTGAAATCTAAAATCAAAATCCGAATTGAGATATTTTATAAAATTAGCATACAACGGAACCCATTATCATGGCTGGCAATACCAACCCAATGCTTCCTCTGTTCAGGAAACGATGAACAAAGCGGTTTCCACATTGTTGCATTCAGAAATCAATCTGATGGGCGCCGGACGCACAGATACAGGAGTTCATGCCAAAAAAATGTATGCCCATTTTGATTTTGAAACTCCTTTTGACATTTCGAAAACAGTACATAAGCTCAACTCCTTCTTGCCGAAAGACATTGTCGTTTTTGATATTATTCCCGTTAGCGATGAAGCGCATGCGCGTTTTGATGCCACCAAAAGAACTTACGAATACCATATCAATACCTTTAAGGACGCTTTTTCGCAAGAGCAAAGTTGGTACTTTCATCAAAAACTGGATATTGATTTGATGAATGAAGCGGCGCAACTATTATTCAAACACACCGACTTTCAATGTTTTTCGAAAGTAAATACAGATGTAAATACGTTTGATTGTACTATTTTTGAAGCGTACTGGAAACAAGAAAACAACAAATTGATTTTTACCATTTCTGCCAATCGTTTTTTGAGAAATATGGTTCGCGCCATAGTAGGAACTTTGGTAAACATTGGCACAAATAAAATTACTCTAGATGATTTTAACACCATTATCGAAAGTAAAAACAGAGATAAAGCCGGATTTTCGGTTCCGGCGCATGGATTATATTTAACCGAAATTGATTACGATTATTTGTAAGATTTAAAGTCAGAGATCATAAAATATAGAGAATATTGAGGATAAAATTAGAGGAACGATTACAAAAATCCTAAATCTAAAATCCTAAATCCTAAATAAAAAAATGAAAGCAAAAGCATTCGATACCAGATTATTCAAGCGAATATTACAATATACAAAACCCTATCAATGGCGTTTTAATGGCGTTATTGTGTTTGCTGTCTCTTTGTCCGTTTTTGCGGCATTGCGTCCTTATTTATTAAAACAAACCGTTGATGGATACATCCAAACCGAAGATGCCAAAGGTCTTTTGTTCTATATCACCTTAATGGGAGTTGTGTTACTGTGTGAAGTTTTTTCGCAGTTCTACTTTGTTTTTTGGGCCAACTGGCTCGGGCAAGATATCGTAAAAGACATTCGAATCAAGTTGTTTAAACACATTCTGAGTTTTAGAATGAAATATTTTGACATGGTTCCTGTGGGTCAACTGGTAACTCGCTCGGTATCCGATATCGAATCGATTGCGCGTATTTTCAGCCAAGGTCTGTTTATGATTATCAGTGACCTGATGAAAATGATTGTCGTACTTATTTTCATGTTCTACATGAACTGGAAACTCACCTGGATTGTAATTGTAGCGATGCCAGTTTTAGTTTTCATCACCCGAATCTTCCAACGAAAAATGCAAGTTGCTTTTGAGGAAGTGCGTACCCAAATTGCCAATATGAACACCTTTGTTCAGGAACGCGTTACGGGAATGAAAATTGTGCAGTTGTTCAATCGAGAAGAAATTGAATCTGAAAAATTTAAAAACATCAATGAAAAACACAAAAAAGCATGGATAAAAACCATTCTTTACAACTCCATCTTTTTTCCTATTGCTGATATTATTTCGTCACTAACTTTAGGTTTTATCGTATTGTATGGCGGAATTAAAATTTTGAACGGGGATAATTTCACCACTTTTGGAGATTTATTTTCTTATACCATGTTCATCGGAATGCTTTTTAATCCGTTGCGCCAAATTGCAGATAAATTCAACGAAATGCAACTGGGAATGATTGCAGCCAATCGTGTTTTTGAAATTATAGATACTCAAGATCAAATTCAGGATACAGGAAAAATTGAAGCTTCGGTTTTCCTCGGAAACATACAATTCGATTCCGTTCACTTTAGTTATATTCCGGAAGAAGAAGTAATCAAAGGGATCAATCTAGATGTAAAAGCAGGCGAAACCGTAGCCATTGTAGGCTCGACAGGTGCCGGAAAATCGACTATTATCAATTTATTGAATCGTTTTTACGAAATCAACAGCGGTACTATCTCTATCGATAACCAAAATATAGAAAACTATACTTTGGGTTCTTTGCGCAAGCAAATTGCCGTGGTTTTACAAGATGTATTCCTTTTTGCCGATACTATTTTCAATAATATCACCCTGAACAATCCCGCAATAACAAGGGAAGATGTATTAGAGGCAGCCAAAGAAATTGGCGTTCATGATTTTATCATGAGCTTGCCAGATAATTATGATTTTGATGTCAAAGAACGCGGCGTGATGTTGTCCTCAGGGCAGCGACAACTAATTGCTTTTTTGAGAGCCTATGTCAGTAATCCGAGTATTCTTATTTTGGACGAAGCAACTTCATCAATCGATACTTATTCGGAAGAATTGATTCAGCGTGCCACAGAAACAATCACCCAAGGAAGAACCTCAATTGTTATTGCACATAGATTGGCAACCATTGTTAATGCCGATAAAATCGTGGTTATGGACAAAGGTTTGATTGTAGAGCAAGGAACGCATCAGGAATTAATCAACCGAGAAAGCGGTTACTATAAAAACCTGTATGATTCTCAGTTCTCGATGTCTGAATAAAATTAGGAATCTTTAAAACAAGCTTATTTATGGACGCACTAACTTAACAGACATTAAAAATTAAAAATGAAATCCTATTTTATATCTCATTATTTGTAGTCCTGAAAAGTTTTTAATGTCCCAAAATACTAAGTTCAATTTTAAAAATAAATCCTTAAATTCGCAATCTCAATTAATTTAGAAAATCTTATATAAAATGAAATGCGCTTTTGCGAATTCCATTTTTACAATTTAAAAAAATAAAACAGCAAAAAATGAAATACGATATCATTGTTTTAGGAAGTGGCCCAGGCGGATATGTTACTGCCATTAGAGCATCACAATTAGGTTTTAAAGTAGCCGTAATTGAAAAAGAAAACTTAGGTGGAGTTTGCCTAAACTGGGGATGTATCCCAACCAAAGCATTACTAAAATCAGCTCAGGTTTTTGATTATCTAAAACACGCTTCTGATTACGGATTGACTGTTTCCTCATTTGATAAAGATTTCCCGGCCGTAGTACAACGCAGCCGTGGTGTTGCTGAAGGAATGAGCAAAGGAGTTCAATTCTTGATGAAAAAAAATAAAATCGACGTAATTGATGGTTTTGGAAAACTAAAACCAGGTAAAAAAGTTGATGTTACTGACAAAGACAATAAAGTTACGGAGTACAGCGCTGATCATATTATTGTTGCTACAGGAGCTCGTTCTCGTGAATTGCCAAACTTGCCACAAGATGGTGTAAAAGTAATTGGTTACCGTCAAGCAATGACTTTACCAACACAACCAAAATCGATGATTATCGTTGGTTCTGGAGCTATTGGAGTTGAATTTGCACATTTCTATAATTCTATGGGAACTGAAGTAACCATCGTAGAATTCATGCCAAATATTGTTCCTGTTGAAGACGAAGACATTTCGAAACAAATGGAACGCTCGATGAAAAAAGCGGGAGTAAAAATCATGACCAACTCTTCTGTAGAGAGAATTGATACTACTGGAGCTGGTGTTAAAGCCTTTGTAAAAACAGCTAAAGGAGAAGAAATTTTAGAAGCTGACATCTTGCTTTCGGCTGTTGGAATCAAAACAAATATCGAGAACATCGGTCTTGAAGAAGTGGGAATTGCTACTGACAGAGACAAAATTCTTGTAAACGCTTACAACCAAACTAATGTTCCAGGTTATTACGCTATTGGCGATGTTACACCAGGACAAGCATTAGCTCACGTAGCTTCTGCCGAAGGAATCAACTGTGTTGAAAAAATCGCAGGTCTTCATGTAGAACCTATCGATTACGGTAACGTACCGGGTTGTACTTATGCTACTCCTGAAATTGCTTCAGTTGGTTTGACCGAAAAACAAGCCAAAGAAAAAGGATACGAATTAAAAATTGGAAAATTCCCGTTCTCAGCATCTGGAAAAGCAAAAGCTTCTGGAACTCCAGATGGTTTTGTAAAAGTAATTTTTGATGCCAAATACGGCGAATGGTTAGGATGTCACATGATTGGTGCCGGAGTTACTGATATGATTGCTGAAGCAGTTGTAGCGCGTAAACTGGAAACTACAGGACATGAAATCCTTAAAGCAATTCACCCGCATCCAACAATGAGCGAAGCCGTTATGGAAGCCGTTGCTGATGCTTATGGCGAGGTAATACATTTGTAAATACACCCTGTAAAGATGCACTGCGGTGCATCTCGACGACATAAAATATAAAAAATCCGATTTGCGAAAGCAGATCGGATTTTTTTATCTCTTATCTTTCAAAACTATATTCGGATTGTTTTGTCTCGTCACAAAATCGGTCTTTGCAAAAAAAACAAATAATGAAAAACTTCTTCTTTTTAGCTATAGCTATTCTATTTGAAACAATAGCAACTTCAACTTTGAAAAGCTCTGAACAATTTACAAAACTCCTTCCTTCCCTTATTACAATTGTTGGTTATTTTGCTGCGTTCTATTTTCTCAGTTTAGCCCTAAAAACGATTCCTATTGGGATTGCTTATGCCATTTGGTCTGGAATTGGTATACTATTAATCACCTTAGTCGGATTCTTCGTTTTTAAGCAAAAACTGGATTTAGCTGCAATAATTGGTTTGGCTTTCATCCTGATTGGTGTGATAGTGATCAATGTTTTTTCAAAAACTACAGCGCATTAAAACATTGGTTCCACTTAAACATAACTCCTTTAAAATACTACTATTACCGCTGTATATTTCCCTTTCAATGGTAATATCCTTTTTTGTTTTCGAACACAATTTTTTTATTCCTTTCGAATAATGTAGTCTTTTTTATCTATTTTTGGAAATCTAAGAACATTTTAAACTAAAAAACTAACCTAAAACCCCAAACCTTTTATTCAAATGCAAAATACAAACACTGACGTTTTAAAAACCAAACAACATTTTCAAATCCTCGATGGATTAAGAGGAATAGCCGCTTTGGCCATTGTAATATTTCATTTTATGGAAATCGTTTATGAACCCAGCAAAAATTTTATCGCCCACGGTTTTCTTGCCGTCGATTTTTTCTTTTGTCTATCTGGGTTTGTAATTGCTTATGCCTATCATGATCGCATTGGTAAAATGGGAACTATTGAGTTCTTTAAATCCAGAATAATCCGATTGCATCCTTTGGTTGTTTTTGGTTCCGTATTGGGTTTGTTAACTTTTCTATTTGATCCATTTAGCAGTCATCCCGAAACCTACGAAACCGGTAAATTGATTTTGATATTTCTGAGTTCCCTATTTCTAGTTCCTTTTGCGGTAATGCCCGACAGATACTTCAACTTGTTTGGTCTAAATGCTCCCGCCTGGTCGTTGTTCTGGGAGTATGTTGCCAATATTCTTTATGCACTTTTCCTCCACAAATTGAGCCGTCGTGCCCTCTTACTATTAACCGTTATTGCTGGCGTTGGACTCTGTTTTACCAGTAACCACGCGGGTGGATCGTTGTTGGGTGGATGGAATGACACTACCTTTTGGGATGGTGGTGCTCGTATCTCCTATTCCTTTTTAGCAGGTATGCTGATTTATCGTTCCAATTGGATTATTAAATCAAAAATAGGTTTTACCGGTGTATCCGTATTACTACTCATAGCCTTCTTAGTTCCTTTTTCGGATTTGAATTGGCTAACAGAACCTTTCATTGTATTGTTCTATTTTCCGTTATTGATTGCCATAGGTGCAGGATCGACACTAAATCAAGGATTAGAAAAAATATGTATCTTCCTCGGAAAAATATCCTATCCTTTATACATGACGCATTATGCTGTGATGTGGATGTTCGCGAGCTATTACATCAGCAATAAACCAGGAACAGCCCAGCTTACTTTCATTATCATAAGCGGAACATTGTTTTTAGTTGGCATAGCTTATCTGACGATGAAATTCTATGACATTCCGGTTCGAAAGTATTTAACCGAAAGAAGAAAGAAAATATAAATCCAAAATCCGATTTGCGAAAGCAAGTCGGATTTTTTTTTATGGGCGTGCCCCTGCTTCCACTTTCGTTGCAGCAGCGTCGGGCTGTACGCTCTATCTTTATGGCTCTAAGAACCGCCATAAAGGATGCCGCTTCCATCCCTCACCCAATACAAAAACCGCAACAATTACTATCTAAAATTAACGAATCAAACACAGTATTGAAATAAAAATAAGAAAAAACTTAATTTTTATTTATAAAAATCTAAAAAGATCAATATATTTGATTGTATATGCTAGTTGGCTGCAACTTTAACACTACAAACTTTTAAAAAATAAATATATGAGTTCAGAAGTACAAAATGCTAATAATCACAATTCAGTATCAATTTTAAATGATACATTAGAACAATTTAAAGCAATATTTTACTTAGCAAAGGGGAAACGAGACACACAAATAAAGCTTTATACAGGCAACAAAGTTTTTTGCAGACAAAATGTTATTGATTTAAATGATAAAATCGAAAAAAAATTATTAAACTATTCTGTTTCTAACAAACTTACATCAATTAGCATAAATCTTTCTGGTAATAACATTAAATCTTATGGAAATTGGAATGAATTTCTATGTGAAACTTGGGAAACATCAGAAAAAACGGAAACAATAACAATTAATTGGGATTTCGAAATGATTTTGCCAAATAGAGTTCATACCTTACCCCAAACTCATAGTTTAAAAGTGAGGCTTGGAAACGAGTTAAAACCCAATGAGATATTTCATATGATGATAGTTGGAGGTGATGAATTTGAGCTTGAGGAAAGTCAAGCGCAAATGGTTGCAAAAGTAGATTTTGTAAATGACAGGATTGCCACAGAACTTTTGGCAATTGTAAATGATTGGTATAATTTACTACCTGAAAACGTTGCAAAGAAAGACATTAATGAATTTTTAGAAAAGCACGGTGTAAAGCTTAGAATGGTAATGGAAATATTGATTATTTTATCAGGTTTGTTATTGTTCTATCCTATTGCGACATTTTTTATAATTAATTCAGAATCTAGCCCAATGACTACCACAAAATATTTAAAATATTCCTTTTTCATAATAAATGGTGTGTTTTTATCTTATACAATTTTTACTCGAGTTTCTGCTTTTTATGCTCAAAAATTTAATATAACTATGAGTAAATTAAGAGATAAACCAATTTTCATGTTTACTGTTGGCGATAAAAACGAGCAGGAAAAAATTGAAAGTAAAAACAAAGGATTAAGGCGAGAAATTTATATGAAGCTATTAATATCATTTATCAGTTCTGGAATTTTATTTGCATTAGGATTTACAGTTAAAATGATAATAGAATATATCTAAAGCAGCCGCTAACATCTGTTTTAAGAAATTGGGGTTTTATGCAAAATTTAAAGGTGATTTTATATATTTAACTTCAGTCATAATGGAATGGTTTGGAAACAAAATTCCCCAACTTCTTGAAGCGCCAGAACATTAGCCGATAATTTTTAGAAAAAAACGTAAATTTAACTTCATTATTAAAAGATATAAATTATGATAAAATTTTGGATAATTGCAATATTGCTTTTTATTGTTTCAACATACCTACTGTCGAAATTTACTTTAAAAACAAACAGAAAAGAAGCTGGCGAAAGAATTTGGAGATTTGGGAATGGACGCTCTACGTATTGGCGTATTCTTACTTTGTGCAGTTTTGGGATAACAGCTGTAATAATGCTTATTATGCATTGGATAGGAATTGCTATCGTGTAAAAAATAAAATTATTTCGGAATTTATATCAATTGAAAAATATTGTTTAATGAAAAAATATCGCATCTTTAGCCTCCAAACTAGCCAAGCATTAGTAAATTAATATATGACAAGAATGGATAATTTGAACTACATAAATTGACAAAATATATAAAATATCTAATTTCCTTCCTTCTGATTTTCGGTCTGACGGTGAACGAATGTTCTATATATTCTAGTACAAATTCCGCAAGTTATCATCAGCTATCCTACATCAATACCCGAAAAGAATTTAGTCACAAACATTCAAAATTGTATGTGTACACTGGAAAAATTCTTTCAGAAAAGGCTTCACTTAATGCCCTAATTACATATCGCAATCTACGAGATGTATATAGTAATCAAATTCAAACGGTTTTAAAATTACGAATTAAGCTTTATCAAACAATAAATTCAATGATAGCTCAGCATGTTTTTTTGAACGAAAAATTCATGTCCAATAACCAATATTAAAGTTTATACATAGCATAGAACTGATTTATTTTCTATGCTAATATGCACTTTGCTGCATAAAATGATAAAACAAATACCTAATCATTTATCATCACTAAAATGTATAAGCTAAAAAACAAAATCCGTTTGGAGCAATCCAAGCATTTCGGCTATTGGATAAAAAGAAAACTTATTTTGATCATTAGCACCTTTATGATTGGAATGTCCAATGCAATGTATCACGAAGATAAAATGGTTAATGGAAACCAGAATCATACTGAACAACAACATAAAAAAGAGTAAATAAATTATAAATAATCAGCTTGTACTATATCTAGTATATGTTGTTGCTTCGCAAATATTTAGCTGGTATAGCTGTAATTCAATTTATAAAAAAGAAATAAAATTGCATAAAAAAACCTCGTTTAAAATTCCGAACTTCGGAATAAACGAGGCTTTTTTTTTGAATTCAAATTTAGGCTTCTTAAAAAGAAGAAAGCAAAAAACAGTGTTTTAATATTCTGACAATTTCATGAATAAAAAATAATTGATTTAGTTATTTTTTTAATTGCTGTATTCAAGTTCTTCGTTTTCAATCCTACAAGACTCCATGAAAATTTCAGGTTCTCTGACAGTATGCCAATGTTCTACAAGTATACTTAACACTACATCTTTTAAACCGCTCAAAGAAGTTTCGTTTTGATTTTCTTCGTCCTTAATTACTTCGATCAGCAATTCATTAACCTTTTTAATTTTTTCTAAATTTGTCATCATTATTATTGTTCAATTGTTAAACTCTTTTTTGTCTTTAGACAGCATTTCCTACATAGAGATATGTTGCTAATTAAGTAACTTATAATTAAAGGAAAAGGCAATATCTTTTTATTTATTTTTCCAAAAATACATGGATTAACTATTTATAGCAATACCCACTTTTAGTGATATTTTAAATAAAAAAAAGAAGATAATGTAAAAAAAAACTTAAATAAAAGTGATTTAGGAAGCCGTGAAATTATTATGGTTTTTTTGTCCGCAATCTAAAATAGCATTAAAATGTTCTTTAATCTAAATGATAGAACTTTTTAATCAGATAGCTTAATACTAAATAAAGCAAGCTTATAACAACGGCAAAAGACAATAAAAAACTAAGCAGATTAAGGACAATATTAGGGATAAACTTCAATCTGGGATGGGTATAATAAGGCTCCCGATGCAGTCGCTGGTGAATATTTTGTTTTGCTATTTTAATTTTCTTTTTGATAATTCCGCGTTTTTTTAGAATGTCTAAACAATAAACAAAAACAGTCAAATTGTTTTTTGATACTCTAAATTAAGGAATTATTTTAACATAAAGGAATACATAACCCTAAAAAATACGGCTATAGTATTGCCGTGTTTTTAGATTCCTAGCTAATCCAATAAAACAAAAACCGTTTTGTTAGTCAAAACAAAACGGCTTCTTATAAAATTAAAGTCTGTGTATTAATCCACTAACTTATAGTAAAACATTTCTGGCTTCCCTTCTACTCCTGCTTCTGTCATCAATTTTTTCTTGGCTTCGGAATTGATGCTTGCCTTGGCTTTTTCTAAATCGGAAATTGCAAATACTAAAGTTACCATATTAGGATCATCAATACCGCGAGCCATTCCTCTATCAATAAGTCCTTCGGCCATTCTTTTATCGATTCCTTCGGCATCATACACTTTGAGCCAAGCATCAAAATCCTTAACGCGATGCGTTACCATCAGGCGATCTCTTAGATTAATTTTGGAATTATCTTCTCGTATTACCTCATAAAATGAAAATTCAGGAATTCCTATAACTCCCGCTTTTGCCATGGTTTGTTTAAGATTAGGAAGCACGCTAAACTCTTTTGCTTTTTTCACATCTTCCATCTTGTCCATTATGATAACTGTATTAGGATCATCCATTCCTCTACCTATTACAAAATGTGTAATGCCATAAGCTTTCCTAACCGAATCATGGGCATCATATCCCATACGCCATAATTCATAATCAGCTACTTTATGCTTAATACCAATGATTTTAAAAGGTTTAAATGGCATACTGCTGGTATTCATTTCCTCCATTTTAGGAACTTCCTCTTTCACTTCCTTTTTATCATTTTTACAAGAGAAAACGGCAACGATAAAAAATACCATTAAAATGGGGCTCAAAAAATTTTTACACTTTTCCATACTATTATTTTTATGTTATTTTACTACGTAAATATAATCATAAAAACACTGCAAATCAATTACTTACACTCTATTTTAATCAAAAGAAACAATTAAGATTCTTTCATAAAAAAACCGCCTCATTTAATAAACGAGACGGTTTCTATTCTGAAAAAAAAGATTACAAGATATAATCGGTAGTAATAAAATTAGATTGATCACTATTCAACAAAGCCTGCAAAATTTCATTGTTATAATCATTGTCTTTTGAAGCGACAAAAGTTCGTATTGAGAAAGAACGCAGCGCATCATGGATACTTAAGGTTCCCACAGCAGAATCTTTTCTTCCTGTAAATGGATAAATATCTGGTCCTCTCTGGCAAGAACTGTTTAAGTTTACACGACATACTAAATTCACCAAAGTATCAATCAGCGGTGCAATGGTTTTAATATCTTTTCCGAACAAACTTACCTGTTGTCCATAATTAGATTCGGCCATATCATTCAAAGGCTCTTGTATGTCTTTAAAAGCGATAATAGGCACCACGGGACCAAACTGCTCTTCGTGGTAAACGCGCATTTCCTTATTGATAGGATACAAAACCGCCGGAAAGATATAATTAGGACTCTTTTCTCCGCCTTTTGCATTAATCACTTTAGCTCCTTTGCTCTTGGCATCATCAATCAAATCCTGGATATATGCCGGTTTTTCTTTTTCAGGTAATGGCGTTAAAGTAACTCCATTGTCCCAAGGATTTCCAAAAGGAAGTGCATCTACCTTAGCAGCAAATCTTTTGTTGAATTCTTCGGCAATTGTTTCGTGAACATACAAAACCTTCAAAGCAGTACAACGCTGCCCATTGAAAGATAAAGAACCCGTAATACATTCTTGGATAGCCAAATCTAAATCAGCATCAGCAAGGATTATAGCAGGATTTTTAGCTTCCAAGCCTAATATTAAACGTAATCTGTTTTTATTAGGATGTAAATCTTGTAAGGCAATAGCCGATTTACTGTTTCCTATCAAAGCCAATACATCAATTTTACCAGAAGCCATAATAGGCGAAGCTACTTCGCGACCTCTACCGTAAATAACGTTAATAACCCCTTTTGGAAAACTGCTTCTAAAGGCTTCTAATAAAGGCGACAGCAATAAAACACCGTGTTTAGCCGGTTTAAAGATCACTGTATTTCCCATAATCAATGCCGGAATAAGCAATGAAAAAGTTTCATTTAAAGGGTAATTGTATGGTCCAAGACACAATACAACTCCTAAAGGACCACGACGAATCATAGCATTTATGCCTTGACTCTTTGTAAAACGGGCGCTGTTGCGATCCAGTTGTTTGTAATCCTCGATAGTATCGTAAATATATTCTACTGTTCTGTCAAATTCCTTTTGAGAATCAGGAAGTGATTTTCCAATTTCCCACATCAAATACTTAACAACCTCAGCACGCTTTTCTTTCATTTGTGAAACAAAGTTTGCCATGCATTTAATTCGATCAGCCACTTTCATCGTAGGCCAATCTCCTTGTCCGTTATTATAAGCGGCAGCGGCAGCATTTACGGCATCCAATCCTTCTTGTTCTACCATAAAAGGAATCGACCCTAACAAGGTTGGTTCGTATTTTTCGCTTGATGATATCGTTGAGAATACTGCAGATGTTTGTCCTTCCCATTTTTTTAATTCTCCATTTATTAAATAGGAATCTTGGTTAAGCAAAGTAGTAATCTGAAATTCTTCTGGTATTAAATTCATTTTTTGGTTGTTTTGGTTTTTTAATTTTCTAAATAAAAAAGAGGCGTTTGCCTCCTTTCAGTTTTATGGTGCAACGATATCTCCGTTCCATTCTAAGATTCCTCCAACTAAATTAAAAGCGTTTTCAAAACCTAGTTGGTTCATAACTTCACATGCTTTTGCACTTCTGGCTCCAGAACGACAATACACAAAATATTTTTTATCCTTATCTAAAGCTTCCAGTTCCGAAATAAAACCTTGACCTTTATAAATATCTATATTTATCGCATTAGGTATAATTCCATCATTATACTCATCCTCAGTTCTCACATCTAATATTACCGAATTCCCATCAGCTTCAAGTTGAGAAATCCAATCTTCTTGTGTTAAATTCATAGTGTGTTTTTTTTTTGTAAAATTACAATGTTTAATCAAACAATCTGCGCCCATTTTATGAATTAGAGAATAATTCGAAGAAAACGTTTTCGTTAAACCTTATTAATCAACTAACTATAAAATTAATTATTAAATCCATAAAAATCACCCCATTAAATCTATAGACAATAGATAAAAAATAATTATTGATTTTTTAATTCCATTTTCATTTTTGATAACCGACAGTTTTTATGTCATATTCATTTTTTAACTTACTTTTACGCTATCTCCATCAAAAAAAGAAAATTAAAATACCCAAAATGCAGCATTCCATAAAAAAAATATTCCCCTCATTTTCAGACGATCTTATCAAAGAGATTGAAACTAATGCAATTTGGCAAACTTATAAAGCCGGTGATGTCATCATGCGCACAGGCCAGTACATCAACTACACTATTTTGATTACTAAAGGTCAAATTAAAACCTACCGTGAGGGAGAAAACGGAGGTGAGTTTTTTATGTATTATTTGCAACCGGGACAAGCTTGCGCTGTTTCTATGATTTGTGCGACCAAAAGCCAAACAAGTCAAATTACGGCAAAAGTGGTTGAAGATGTTGAGCTGATAATGATTCCGCTTTCCTTAATGGAAAAATGGATGATGGAGTACCGCAGTTGGTATGAATTTGTAATCTTTACTTACCGCACCCGATTTGAGGAAGTCTTGGAAGTTATAGACAGCATCGCATTTAGGGCTATGGATGAGCGCTTGGAATTTTATTTAAAACGCCATGCAGAAGCCTGTGGATGCAAAGATTTGAAACTATCCCATCAGGAAATTGGCACGGAACTAAATACTTCGAGAGAAGTAATTTCCCGCTTACTCAAAAAGATGGAACAACGCGGATTAGTAAAATTACACCGCAATAATATTGAACTTTTGACATAAAGATGCTCAATGTGACAAATGTTACTGTTTGTAAACGAAATACAAACAACCTTTGTAATAAAATTTAACAAATGGAATATTTAGGTTATTTAGCTTCAATTGTCATTGGGCTTTCATTGGGTTTAATAGGCGGAGGAGGATCAATACTCACCATACCCATCCTGGTTTATCTCTTTAAAATAAATCCCGAAAATGCTACGAGTTATTCTCTTTTTATAGTGGGAATTACCTCTTTATTTGGCTGTATTAGCCATTATAAAATGGGAAATCTTAAAATTAAATCGGCAATGTACTTTGCCATTCCTTCGATCTTTTCGATACTGATTATTAGAGAAGTTATTTTCCCCAAAATAGCATCAACAATTTTCTCCATTGCTTCCTATCAGGTATCAAAAAATTTCTTGATAATGATTGTTTTTTCGGTGCTGATGATTTCTGCTGCCATATCAATGATACGAAAAACAAAAACGGTAACGAATCCTCCAAAAACAAATTACACACAGCTGGGAATAATTGGGTTTTTGGTTGGAATTGTAACAGGTTTTTTAGGAGCAGGAGGCGGATTTTTAATCATACCGGCATTGCTTTTTTTTGCTAATTTACCAATGAAACAAGCTGTTGGCACCTCATTATTAATTATTTTCATAAACTCGACTATTGGTTTTGCTGGTGACTTATATATTGGCACACCAATCGATTATTCGTTTTTACTGACAATTTCAGGCATCGCACTGATAGGAATGGTTATTGGTATCAAACTTTCAAAAAAAATAGATGGAGCTAAGCTAAAACCACTCTTTGGTTGGTTTATATTAGTGATGGGAATATATATTATCACCAAAGAAATCTTCTTTTAAATGAAATGCTTTGTGTAACAATAGTCACTGTCAAATTAAAACACAAGAATTACCTTTGTACAAGAATCTTAAATCATAAATAATGCAAATAGAACAAATATATACCGGATGTTTAGCACAAGGTGCTTATTATATAACTTCAAATGGTGAAGCCGCCATCATTGATCCTTTACGCGAAATACAACCTTATCTAGATCGATTAGAGCGAGATAACGTAAAACTGAAATACATTTTTGAAACTCATTTTCATGCCGATTTTGTTTCGGGTCATGTTGATTTAAGCAAAAAAACCGGAGCACCAATCGTTTATGGACCAAGTGCTAATCCTGAATTTGAAGCAATTATAGCCACTGACGGACAGGAATTTACTATTGGTAAAATCAAAATAAAAGCATTGCATACTCCAGGTCACACCATGGAAAGTACCACTTATTTATTGATTGATGAAAAC
Organism: Flavobacterium sp. W1B; assembly: GCF_047344965.1. Lineage (NCBI taxonomy): Bacteria > Pseudomonadati > Bacteroidota > Flavobacteriia > Flavobacteriales > Flavobacteriaceae > Flavobacterium > Flavobacterium sp. W1B. The sequence goes on along the minus strand of NZ_CP178845.1, from coordinate 1,910,649 downwards.
GGAAAAGAGCATGCTATTTTCTCTGGAGACACCTTATTTATTGGCGATGTAGGAAGACCTGACTTGGCTCAAAAAGCCGCTTCTATGACACAAGAACAATTGGCCGGAATATTGTTTCATTCGCTAAGAAACAAAATAATGACTCTCGCCGATGATGTTATCGTATATCCTGCGCACGGTGCTGGTAGTGCCTGTGGTAAAAATATGAGCAAAGAAACCGTTGGGACAATTGGCAACCAAAAAGCAACTAATTATGCTTTGAGAGCCAATATGACCGAAGAAGAATTCATAAATGAAGTGACCGAAGGTTTATTGCCTCCACCAGCCTATTTTGGTATGAACGTGGCGATGAACAAACAAGGATATGAAAGCTTTGACACCGTTTTAAACAATGGAATGAAAGCCATTAAAGCAAATGATTTTGAAGCCGTTGCCGAAGATTCCGGAGCCTTAATTTTAGATACTCGAAAAAATGGCGTTTTTGCCAAAGGCTTTATTCCTCAATCGATAAACATAGGCATTGAAGGCGATTTTGCCCCATGGGTTGGTGCTTTGATTGCCGATGTAAAACAGCCAATTATTCTGGTGACTGAAATTGGTCAGGAAGAAGAATCAGTGACTCGATTGAGTCGTGTGGGTTTTGACAAACTAATTGGTCATTTGGAAGGTGGTTTTGAGACTTGGAAAAAAGCAGCGAAAGAAATTGATACCATAAACCGAATTACAGCCGAGGAATTTTCTAAAGAAGTAAAAATTGGGGAAAGCAAAATAATAGATATTCGTAAAGAAAGCGAATATTGTGCCGAACACGTAGAAGAAGCTTTCAGTAAACCATTGGCAACCATAAACGAATGGCTGAAAGATATCGATCCTAAAGAACCGTTTTTCCTTCATTGTGCCGGTGGTTACCGCAGTATGATTGCTGCTTCTATTTTACAGGCTCGTGGGTTCAGAAACTTTTCGGAAGTAGAAGGCGGTTTTAACGCTATTGCAAAAACGACAGTGCCCAAAACCGATTTTGTATGCCAAAGTAAGGTTTTGAAATAATGACAATATAACATCATTGAAAAAAAACATCAAAATGGAAAAAATACAATGTTGTGTAATATCCTGTGAAAAACCTATTGACGCAGCCTATTGGGAAGCCCAATACGAAGCAAAAACAACAGCATGGGATTTAGGCGAAGTATCACCTCCCATTAAAACCTATATTGATACATTAGAGAATAAAGATATTGCCATCTTAATTCCAGGATGCGGCAACAGCTATGAAGCGGAATATCTTTTGGAAAAAGGATTTACCAACATTAGCGTTATCGATATTGCGCCAAGCTTGGTTACCAATTTGAAACAGAAGTTTGCGACCAATTCCAATATAAAAATCATATTGGGTGATTTCTTCGAGCATCAAGGAAAATACAATTTGATTATCGAACAAACTTTTTTCTGTGCTCTGCCTCCTACTATGCGCCAGAAATATGCTTGGAAAATGCACCACCTTTTGGCCGAAAATGGAATTTTAACCGGCTTGTTATTCAATAGAACATTTGAAGTAAGTCCTCCTTTTGGCGGAAGCCAAGAAGAATATGAAATGCTTTTTAAAGACGCTTTTGATTTTTTAAAATTAGAAAAAGCTCAAAACTCTGTTACACCAAGAGCCAATTCCGAATTGTTTTTTGAATTCAAAAAAAACAATCTAGTTGAAGTTATTCTTTATGAATTTGAAGGAATTACTTGTAGTGGTTGTATGAATACGGTAACTCAAAAGTTTGCCGCAATAAGTGAGGTTCTTAATGTAAGTATGAGCACTAATTTTGCCGAAGTCTTGATTGTAAGCAACAAAGAAATCCAATTACAGAAACTACAAAACATAGTTTCTTATGATGAAAAATACAAAATAAAGAAATCATAAAAGTGTAGACAATGAAAGAAGTATTATTTCGAAACTGGCATGTTATGCGTTTTTTCCGTTTGGCTTTTGCCGGTTTTCTATTTTATCAAGCCTACGTCAGTAAAGAATGGTTTTTTATCGCCTTTGGTTTCTTTTTTCTGTTTCAAGCTCTATTTAACTTTGGTTGTGGAGCCAATGGTTGTAAGATTCCAAACAAAAAATAAATTAAAAAAGTGTGTAACAAGAATTCAAATCCTTTTTACACACTTTTTTTTAATCCTGATTAAAGATTTTAAGAAAACACAAAAACCTTTTTTAATCACAAAGACCTTTATCATTCAGAAATAAATTTTGTAATTTTGACAAACCTCATAAACCTTAGACAAAACGTCAATTACGCTTAGATTCTAAACAATAAAAAAGCAACCAATGAGCACTAGTTTCAACAGTATCATAAATTCAGAAAAACCTGTGTTAGTTGATTTTTTCGCTACATGGTGTGGTCCCTGCAAAATGCTTGGTCCTATTTTGAAAGAAGTAAAAGACAATCTTGGAGATCGAATTTCAATCATAAAAATTGATGTCGATAAAAACCAACAATTGGCTTCCGTATATCAAGTTCGTGGTGTACCAACTATGATTTTATTTCAAAACGGAAAACAATTATGGAGACAATCCGGTGTTTTAGAAAAAAGCGCAATAATCGAAATCATATTAGAAAAAAGTAACGAATGACAAAAAAAGCGATCATTATCACAAGTATAGGAATTGTAATTGGTGCCGTTGCCGGATATTTCTACTATTATTTTGTAGGTTGTGCCTCAGGAACTTGTGCCATAACTTCGAAACCCTTGAATTCTACCTTATACGGAAGCTTTACAGGAGGATTACTATTTAATATGTTTGTGAAAGACAATAAAAAATAAATTAGAACAAATTAAAATCGCACCTATTAAAACTTATATACTACTAGTTTTCAAACTATAGCTCCTATTATTTCTCCAATATTTATAAAGATTCAACCCCTATTCATTGTAGCTTAATCAAAATTTAACAAAAAATTAATTCCAAACTTGTATATACAAATAAAAAACATGTTACATTTGTACCAACAAATTACATATATACAAATATGAAAATTGAAGATGAAATAAAAAGCACTGTTTCTTTAAACATTTCAAAAAAGATTATTCTGAACGTTTTATACACACAAAACGTTATTACAGAAAAATTTAATGAAATTTTGAAGCCTTTCGATATTTCAAGCGAACAATATAATGTTTTAAGGATATTAAGAGGACAAAAAGGAAACCCGGCCAATATGTGCATGATTCAAGAACGCATGCTAGCCAAAACGAGTAATACCACAAGGTTAGTGGATAAGCTATTGCTTAAAAATCTAGTAACAAGAAATGTTTGCCCAGAAAACAGACGAAAAATTGAAGTTTTAATTACTCAAAAAGGGATTGAAATTCTAACAGAAATAGACCCTAAAGTAATTGAACACGAAAATCTTTTCTCTAGAAAACTAAGTGCCGAAGAACTAGAACAATTGAATATTTTATTAGAAAAATACAGAAATTAATACCTTTAAATAAATCATGAATACTTTTATAAACAATCAAAATTGGAGATATGCAACAAAGAAATTTGATGCAACAAAAAAAATATCTACCGAAGATCTAGATACTCTAAAAGAAGCAATACGATTAAGTACTTCTTCTTATGGACTTCAACCTTACAAAGTTATTATTGTTGAAAATCCTGAATTAAGAGTACAATTGCAGCAAGCAGCATGGGGACAATCACAACTTGTAGATGCTTCTCATCTAATGATTTTTGCAAATGAAATTAACTTTGGCGAAGTAGGAATAGACAATTACTTTAAAAATGTTAGTGAAACAAGAGATGTTCCTTTAGAAAACATGAAAGGATACCATGATTTTGTTAAATCAGTTATTACCACTCTTCCTGAAGAAGTAAGAAATAATTGGACATCAAAACAAACTTATTTAGCTTTGGGAAATCTATTGAATGCAGCAGCCGAATTAAGAATTGATGTTACTCCAATGGAAGGCTTTGAACCTGCTAAAGTAAATGAAATATTAGGTCTAGAACAACTGGGACTTAATGCTTCGGTTATGGCAACTATAGGATACCGTCATGATGAAGACGCAACACAACATCACAAAAAAATTAGAAAATCAAACAACGAATTATTTATTACACTATAATTATTAATCACAAATCAAATTTAAACAAATGAAAAATTTAAAAGCAATTGCATTAGCATTAGTAGTAGTTTTATCAACTGCATCAGTAACAGCACAATCTAAAAAAATAGATGTTGCACAAAGCACAATCAACTGGGTTGGAAAAAAAGTAACAGGTCAACACAATGGAACTGTAAACTTCAAAGAAGGTGCTTTAGTGTTCAAAGGAAAAAAATTAACTGGTGGAGCTTTTACTGTTGATATGACATCTTTAACAGCAACTGACTTAAAAGGAGAATACCAAGGAAAATTGAACGGGCACTTGAAAGCTGACGATTTTTTCGGAACTGACAAATTCCCAACTTCAACAATAGTTTTCAAAACTATTAAAGTAAAAGCAAAAGATGTTTACACAGTAACTGCTGATTTAACTATCAAAGGAATCACTAAACCAGTAAACTTTGACATTACTGTAAGTGGAAATACTGCAACTACAACTTTTAATGTTGACAGAACAAAATACGACATTAAATATGGTTCTAAAAGCTTCTTTGACAGCTTAGGAGACAAAGCTATTTCTGACGAATTTGAATTAGCAGTTTCTTTGAAAATGTAATCAAACATTCCAAAAAATATTTTAAACGTCCTCAACAAGAAAATTGTTGGGGACGTTTTTTTTTAAATTAAAACTTAGCCTAGTCAAAAGAAACTCTTCCAGTTTCTTAAAAAAAAGCCTCAGCACTAAAATTTAACTCCGTTTTTTATGTCATTTTTTAAGACTTATTTAAAACACTAATAATCATTTATTTACAAAAACATTAATGTTTTTTATTTAACTTTGGGAAAACTAGTCGCTAATAAAACAACCAATTGAAAGCGATAACTATTTTTAACATTAAATGTGTACCAAGATGAAAAAACTAAAAACCATTGGAATTATCCTGACCGTTCTTCTAATAATTGGAAGCACGCAGGCTCAAACGAACAAAATTGATACTTCAAAAAGTAAAATTACTTGGACTGGCAAAAAAATAACAGGAGAACATCAAGGAACTATCAATTTTAAAGAAGGCCATCTTGTTATGAAAAACAACATGCTTACCGGAGGGAAATTTGTTGTAGATATGACCTCAATGGTTAATACAGATCAAACAGGGAAATCAAAACTAAATCTTGAAGGCCATCTTAAATCAGATGACTTTTTTGGAACACAAAATTTTCCCACCTCAACATTAACTTTTAAAAACATTGAGGGTAAAGGAAACGGTATTTATGGTATAACTGCCGATTTGACCATCAAAGGAATCACAAAACCTGTTAAATTTGATTTAATGGTAAAAGACGATTCCGCTACGGCAAAACTAACTATAGATCGTACAAAATATGACATTAAATATCGCTCTGGAAGCTACTTTGAGGATTTAGGAGACAAAACCATTTATAATGATTTTGAATTGGACATTTCCTTGAAAATGTAATTCTTTTGCTAAAAACATACTAAACTTTAATAAAATCATTGAAGTTTACTTTTAATACAAAACCAAGCCTTTGCCTTTGCAAAGGCTTTTTTATTTAGCTTTTTCATCTCATTAAAAACAACATTACCAAAACTAGCATTATTAATCTTATCATAACAAATACTTAATAATTTATAATTATTCAATTAATATGCGCCTCTTACTTTTGAAAAAATAAAATTATGGAACAAAGGCAATGACAGTCTTTCTGTGTTTTATGATAAAATTTAAAATAAAAATTCAATCATGAAAAAAGTATTATTCATCATAATCATCTGTTTGATAAGTGAAACATCAATAAACGCCCAGCAAACAAAAGGGATTATTGGTCAAAACAATTGGTTAAAAAACTGGACTAACTTCAAACCAGCGACCGAAGAATACCCCGAAGCAACAATCATTTTGACCGGTAAAATAGACAAAGATCTTACACTAAATAAAAAACAAACTTATCGATTAATTGGCGTAGTATACGTTACAAATAATGCCGTCCTTACTATAGAACCCGGAACAATCATACGAGGTGATGTAGAAACATGTGGCACTCTCGTTATAACAAAAGGGGCTAAAATAATAGCGGAAGGCAAAGAAACCGACCCTATTGTTTTTACTTCGGACAAAGCCTCCTTCACTAGAAAACCCGGAGATTGGGGAGGTATCATTATACTTGGAGATGCTCCTATAAATAAAATCGGCGGAGTAAGTTTTTTAGACTTCAATCTAGACCATATGATTAGTCATTATGGAGGGCAGAATCAAGATAGTGACTCTGGAATATTAAAATACGTTCGCATTGAATTCTCAGGAAGAAAACTCAATGCTACAAAAGAACTCAACGGCTTATCGCTGGCAGGAGTAGGACGGAAAACCCAATTTAATTTTATTCAAATCAGTTATTCCAATGATGATTCTTTTGAATGCTATGGGGGTGATGTAAATTTTGAAAACCTCATTTCATTCAGAGCAACTGACGATGATTTCGATTTTACACAAGGTGCACAATGTAATATCAATAACAGCGCCGCAATTCGCTATCCTTATTCATCTGATATATCCGGATCCCGATGCTTTGAAATAGACTCTTTTGATAAAATTGAAAATCTAGATATAACAAAAAAATTAACCAAAATAACAGCTTCCAACATCACCTTGGTCAACTTAGAAGAAAACAACCAAGGTTTAGTTCGAGAAGCCATTTTCATAAAAGACAAAAGCTATTTCAACCTTAATAACAGTATCGTTTCGGGGTTTAAACTTTGTGTTTTATTGGATAATAAAATAGCTAATATTTCGGCAAACTTGGCAAAAATTAATTTACAAAATGTACTTATTAATAATTGTGCCGGAGGAATTCAGAGCGAATTAGCAGAAAATGATTCTGAAATAAAAAATTGGTACAACAATGAATCATTCTCAATAGAATACTCTAAACAAAATAATTCAGTCCTTTTTTTAGAACCAAATAATAAAAAAACACCTGACTTCAGATTAAAAACAAACAGCATTTTAGCCAAAGGGTACTAAACACAAACAACTATTTATCAATTATCTAAAAATGAAATATTAAAAGTTTAGTGGTAAATTATTAAACAAAAAAACAAACTAATGTTTTATTATTTTATTTAATAAGTTTGGTCTAGTCAAATTTCATTTATATATTTGCTCCAATAAAAAACAATATGAACACAATTTTAAACAATACTTGGTGGTGGAATAATTTACGTCAGTCGTCGTGAACTAAGCTCCTATAGTATTATTTAAACTATAAATATAAAAAGGCTTGTCATCACGACAAGCCTTTTTTTTGTGCCAATAAAATATTAACAATCAAATTTATTCCAGTTGAAACATTATACATTAAATACAAAATACAAACAAATACTTGCTGACACAATGACTCCGGTAAGTGTTTATTTTAAAATACGCGATAAATTTCCAAATAGCTTGTTGCTGGAAAGTAGTGATTATCACGGCAATGATAACAGTTTTTCCTATATCTGTTGCAATCCTATTGCATCGATAAAAATAGAAAACGAAACTATCTTTAAAACTTATCCTGACGGGACTTCTGAGAAAATAGCAATTGATTCCAATACCGATATTCCGCAGGTAATTCAAGAGTTTTCACATCAATTTGAATCCAAAAAAAATGATTTCAAATTCATCAATAATGGCTTATTTGGTTATATTTCCTATGATGCTGTTCGTTATTTTGAAAAGCTAAACATTTCCAAAAAAGACAATAGTATTTCGATACCTGATGTCTATTATGCGGTGTACCAAAACATCATAGCCATCAATCATTTCAAGAATGAAGCCTATATCTTTTGCCACAGCGTAGATGGAAAAAACAATATTTCTGAAATTGAACAATTATTGCAATCCAGAAATATTCCTTCTTATAAATTTTCGAAAGAAGGAGAAGGTTTTTCTAATTTGACGGATGAGGAATTCAAACACAATGTAGCTTTGGCCAAAAAACATTGTTTTAGAGGCGATGTTTTCCAATTAGTTTTATCTAGACGATTTACCCAAGGTTTCAAAGGAGATGAATTTAATGTTTACAGAGCCTTAAGAAGCATCAATCCTTCGCCTTATTTGTTCTTTTTTGACTATGGAAATTTCAAAATATTTGGATCTTCGCCCGAAGCTCAGATTATCGTAAAAAACAGAAAAGCCGAAATCCATCCCATAGCTGGAACCTTCAAAAGAACCGGAAATGACGAACAGGATGCCGTTCTTGCCAAACAATTATCCGAAGATAAAAAAGAAAATAGCGAACATGTAATGCTTGTAGATTTAGCCCGAAATGATTTGAGCCGAAATGGCCATGATGTGAATGTCGAAAAATACCGAGAAGTACAGTTTTTCTCTCATGTTATCCATTTAGTTTCAAAAGTGACAGGCCATTTACACGAAAAAGCCACAACTATGCAAGTAGTTGCTGACACTTTTCCCGCCGGAACATTAAGTGGCGCGCCAAAACACAAGGCGATGCAACTTATTGAAGAGTATGAAAAAACCAACCGTAATTTCTATGGCGGAGCAATAGGTTTCATGGATTTTGAAGGAAATTTTAATCATGCCATTATGATTCGAACCTTCCTGAGCAAAAACCATCAATTGCATTCGCAGGCCGGTGCCGGAATTGTTGCCAGTTCTGATGAAGAAAGTGAAATGCAAGAAGTATATAATAAATTAAGAGCTTTGAATACAGCTTTGGATCTAGCAGAAACCATTTAACCTTTTTAAAACATGAAAAAAACAATTAACGCCTTACTGTTTATTCTACTTTTCGCATCTTGTAATGTAACTAACAAACTAGAACAAACAAAAGAAAACAAAAGTATAGTTGAAGGTAGCTGGCGACTCATCTCGGCAATGACAACTGAAAAAGACAGCACTTTTTCTACTTTCAATGCTAAAACCAAAATGATTAAAATTATAAATGGCTCTCATTTTTCTTTTTTTAACCATGATTTGAATAATGGAAAAGACGCTAATCCTGTATATTTTGCCGGTGGAGGAAAATACACCTTGAAAGACAGTATTTACACAGAAAATCTTGAATACTTTTCGATCAGAGAATGGGAAAATAACAAATTTGAATTTGTCGTAAAAGTTCAGAACGACACTTTGGTTCAGAAAGGAATTGAGAAAATTGAAAAATTGGGAATAGATCGAATCATAATTGAAAAATACGTTCGAGAAAAATAATAAAAACAAAATGAAAAAAATAGTAGTCATAGACAATTACGATAGCTTTACTTACAATTTAGTGCATTATCTCGAAGATTTAAATTGTCAAGTTACCGTATACAGAAACGACGAATTTGATATTGATGAAATAGCAAATTTTGATAAAATATTACTTTCTCCAGGACCGGGAATCCCCGATGAAGCGGGATTGTTGAAAGATGTCATTCGAAAATATGCGCCAACCAAAAGCATTTTTGGCGTGTGTTTGGGGCAACAAGCCATCGGAGAAGTTTTCGGCGGAACACTTTCTAACTTAGATAAAGTATATCATGGCGTTGCCACAATGGTAAAAACGGTGGTCGATGATGAACTTCTGTTTGAAGGATTGGCAAACGAATTTGAAGTGGGGCGCTACCATTCTTGGGTTGTTGATGCTAATTTACCGGATGTTCTAGAAGCCACTTCTTTCGATGAAAACGGACAAGTAATGTCGTTGCGTCACCGAACATTTGACGTTCGCGGCGTACAATTTCACCCTGAAAGTGTGTTGACACCTAACGGAAAGAAAATGCTAGAAAATTGGGTAAATTCCTAATTAACGGTTTAAAAAAAATATGCTTTCGTAGCAAAAAAATTACGCCTTTGTGGCAAATAAAAACAAAATGAAAAACATATTAAACAGATTAATCAATCACGAAATGCTTTCGAAAGAAGAGGCAAAAAACGTATTGGTCAATATTTCCAACGGAAGTTATAATACCAGCCAAATCGCCTCGTTTCTTACCGTATACATGATGCGCAGCGTTAGCATTGACGAGCTTTCAGGTTTCCGTGAAGCACTATTGGATTTATGCATTCGAGTAGATTTATCCGACTATAATACAATCGATTTGTGTGGAACCGGCGGTGACGGAAAAGACACATTCAACATTTCAACCTTGGCTTCCTTTGTGGCTGCCGGTGCGGGAATAAAAGTGGCCAAACACGGAAATTACGGAGTTTCATCCATTTCTGGTTCGAGCAATGTGATGGAAAAACTGGGAATCAAATTCAGCAATGACCCTGATTTTTTAGAGAAATGTATCGATAAAGCGGGAATCAGCGTTTTACATGCGCCTTTGTTTCACCCGGCTATGAAAAATGTCGGTCCAATCCGAAAAGAATTGGCCGTAAAAACCTTTTTCAATATGTTGGGACCAATGGTAAATCCGTCGTTTCCTCAAAATCAATTGGTGGGAGTTTTCAATTTGGAAATGGCAAGAATGTATGCTTATCTGTATCAAAACACCGATGTGAATTTCACCATCCTGCACTCGCTTGACGGCTATGACGAAGTTTCTTTGACAGGACCAACAAAAACCATTACCAGCTCAATGGAAGGAATGCTGAACCCGGAAGATTTTGGCGTTCACCTTTTGACGCAAAGCGAAATAGAAGGTGGAAAAACCATCGATGAATCGGCTCAAATGTTTACCAATATTATTTCAGGCCAAGGAACCCAAGCCCAAAATAATGTGGTTTGTGCCAATGCAGCCATGGCGATAGCAACGGTTACCAAATGTTCTCCTTTGGAAGGATTTCAATTGGCAAAGGAAAGTTTGCTTTCAGGAAAAGGACTCGCGGCTTTGAAAAAATTGCAGGAGTTAAGTAAAATTTAAAACAGTTCAAAGTTGTTGCATTATTGATAATAGACTGAGCAACTTTAAACTTCAAACAAAGAAATAATGAATATTTTAGATAAAATTATAGTTGACAAAAAAAGGGAAGTCATTCTCAAAAAATCAATCATTCCCGTTTCACAATTGGAAGCTTCGGTTTTCTTTGGCAAAAAGACTATTTCGTTGAGTACCAATTTAAAAAACAGCAATTCGGGAATCATCGCCGAACACAAACGCCGTTCGCCTTCAAAAGCAGAAATCAATTACGGTTTCACCGTTGAAGAAGTAGTGAAAGGTTATGAAAATGCTGGCGCCTGTGGGATTTCGGTTCTAACGGACGGTAAATACTTTGGCGGTTCATTGGACGATTTACTTTTGGCAAGAGCTTCAGTAAACATTCCAATTCTGCGAAAAGAATTCGTCGTTGACGAATACCAAATATTGGAAGCCAAAGCGCACGGAGCCGATTTGATTTTGTTAATCGCTGCGGTTTTGACAAGAGACGAAATTAAATCCTTATCGGAATTCGCCAAAGCTTTGGGATTAGAAGTTTTACTCGAAGTACACAATCAGGAAGAATTAGAAAAATCGATAATGCCTACTTTGGACATGATCGGCGTAAACAACCGAAACCTGAAAACTTTCGAAGTAAGTTTGGATTTTAGCAAACAATTAGCAGCACAGATTCCGAACGATTTCGTAAAAGTTTCCGAAAGCGGCATTTCATCAATTGAAGCCATCAACGAACTAAAACCTTACGGCTACAAAGGGTTTTTGATAGGAGAAAACTTTATGAAAACGGCAAATGCCGGTGAAGCGGCTAAGGAATTTATTTCACAGCTATAAAAGAAATTAAAAACTTTGCGCCTTTGCATCTTTGCGAGCAAAAAAAACATAACAATATGAAACTCAAAATCTGCGGTCTGAAATATCCTGACAACATACTCGAATTGGCCTCGCTCCTACCCGACTATATGGGATTCATATTCTGGGAAAAATCGGCTCGGTATTTTGACGGAATTATTCCGGATTTGCCCAAATCGATCAAAAAAGTGGGGGTTTTTGTAAATGCTTCACAAGAAGAAATTCTCGAAAAAGCAATAAAACACGATTTGCAAGCTATTCAGTTACACGGTCAGGAATCGGTTGAATTTTGCCAAAATTTAAGAGATAAAATCGGAGCCGAAATCGAGCTTATAAAAGTATTTTCAGTAGCCGACGATTTTGATTTTGATGTTTTAAAACCCTTTGAAAACGTTTGTGATTATTTCCTTTTCGATACCAAAGGAAAATTGCCGGGCGGAAACGGAACCGTTTTTGATTGGAAAGTATTAGAAAAATATCCGTCGACAACGCCATTTTTTTTAAGCGGTGGAATCGGAATTAATGAATTGGAAACGGTAAAAGAAATTTTAAAAACAAATTTACCCATACACGCCATCGACGTAAACAGCAAATTTGAAACAGAACCGGGATTAAAAAATGTACAATTATGTAGAGATGCACTGCAGTGCATCTCTACCCATAACATATAAAAATAAAAAATCATGTCATACCACGTCAACGAAAAAGGCTATTACGGAGAATTTGGAGGAGCCTACATTCCTGAAATGTTATATCCAAATGTAGAAGAATTACGTCAAAATTATTTAAAAATTACCGCCGATCCTGCGTTTCAGGCAGAATTTGATGCCTTGCTACAAGATTATGTAGGTCGGCCAACACCGCTTTATTTTGCGGAACGTTTATCCAAAAAATACAACACCAAAATCTACCTCAAAAGGGAAGATTTGTGTCATACGGGTGCGCATAAAGTTAACAATACAATTGGGCAAATCCTTTTGGCAAAACGATTGGGCAAAAAACGCATCATTGCCGAAACCGGCGCAGGCCAACACGGCGTTGCTACGGCAACAGTTTGCGCGCTTATGGGACTGGAATGCATCGTGTATATGGGCGAAATCGACATCAAGCGCCAGGCGCCGAATGTGGCGCGCATGAAAATGTTGGGCGCCGAAGTTCGTCCCGCGCTCTCGGGCTCCAAAACCCTAAAAGATGCCACAAACGAAGCCATTCGCGATTGGATCAACAATCCAGTTGATACCTATTACATCATCGGGTCTGTCGTGGGACCGCATCCTTATCCGGATATGGTAGCGCGTTTTCAATCGGTGATTTCCAAGGAAATCAAATCCCAATTACTGGAAAAAGAAGGACGTGAAAACCCCGATTACGTGATTGCTTGCGTGGGTGGCGGAAGCAATGCTGCCGGTGCTTACTACCACTTTCTGGATGAAAAGGAAGTCAATATTATAGCCGTTGAAGCCGCCGGTTTGGGAGTGGATTCCGGCGAAAGTGCCGCCACTTCAGCCTTGGGGAAAATAGGCGTTATTCACGGCAGTAAAACCCTGTTGATGCAAACTCCTGATGGTCAAATAACCGAACCTTACTCGATTTCGGCTGGATTAGATTACCCGGGAGTTGGTCCTATGCACGCGCATTTGTTCGTCTCCGGAAGAGCCGAATTCATTTCCATTACAGACGAGCAGGCTATGAATTTTGGTCTGCAACTCTCCAAAATGGAAGGAATTATCCCGGCCATCGAGAGCGCCCATGCCTTTGCCGTTTTGGATGAAATGAAATTCAAACCCGAAGATATTGTCGTAATCAATCTTTCCGGTCGTGGCGACAAGGATTTGAATACCTATATTGATTATTTTAAACTTTAGATATTAGAATTACGATATACGATATGGAATATATAAAATCTAAAAACAAATATCGTATATTCAATATTGTAAAACCTAAATAAAAAAGTATGAAGGAAGTAATGTTAAAAAGGACAAGGAAGTTTGCCATTGATTCTTGGATACTTTGCAGTAAGTTACCCAAATCGAGGGAATATAATGCTTATGTCAATCAACTAATTAGATGTTCCAGTTCTGTTGGTGCGAATTATAGAGCCTCACAAAGAGCAAAATCAGCTGCGGACTTTATCAATAAATTAAAAATTGTTGAAGAAGAAGCCGATGAAAGTCAATATTTCCTTGAGTTACTATTTGACATTACAATCATTGAAAAAATAGATTTACAACAAGATATAGAAATCCTTAAAAAAGAAGCAAATGAAATTATCGCAATCATAGTTTCATCAATAAAAACAGCCAGAATAAATAATGCTAAATAAAAAATTGCATATCTTTTTTCAACCCTTGAAAATCGTATATCCAATATCTAAAATCGTATATTAAATGAACAGAATTCAACAAAAATTACAAGAAACAAAAAAGATACTTTCCATCTATTTTTCTGCCGGTTATCCCAACCTAAATGATACGGTTCAAATCATAGAGGATTTGGAAAAAAGCGGTATCGACATGATCGAAATCGGATTACCGTTCAGTGATCCTTTGGCCGATGGACCAACGATTCAAGCCAGCTCGACCCAAGCATTGCATAACGGAATGACAACGCAAGTTTTGTTTGACCAGCTAAAAGACATTCGCAAAACCGTTTCTATTCCACTAGTGATTATGGGTTATTTTAATCCTATGTTACAATATGGTATTGAAAATTTCTGCAAGAAATGTGCTGAAATAGGAATCGATGGTCTAATTATTCCTGATCTTCCTGTTGATGTTTATGCTGACGAATACAAAGCGACTTTTGAGAAATACGGATTAAAAAACATATTCCTAATCACGCCACAAACTTCAGTAGAACGAATCAACTTTATAGACAGCGTTTCTAACGGATTTATTTATATGGTGAGTTCGGCGAGTGTTACGGGTTCGCAATCCGGTTTTGGAAGCGCACAATCTGATTATTTCAAACATATCGCCGATATGAACCTGAAAAATCCGCAAATAATCGGCTTCGGAATCAGCAATGCCGAAACTTTCAATCAGGCAACACAATTTGCCAAAGGTGCCATCATAGGCAGTGCTTTCATCCAGCATTTAACCGAAAATGGAACATCTAAAATTGCAGATTTTGTAAAAGCAATCCGATAAATTATTTTTACAAAACCATTTTTATTATAAACCGCAAATTCGCAAATTATAGATTCCGTTTAGGACTTTTAATTTGCGAATTTGCGGTAATTTTTTAAATGATAATTGCTAAGAAACCGTTTCCTCTTCAACAGCGAATTCCATGTGGTCCTCTATTTCTGCTGTAACTTCTGGTTTAGAAGCTTTAAGTACATTGAATCGTTCTAATTTTTCTAATTCACCTTCTTCACCCGAAAAATAAGGAAAAACATCCATGATTGGTGATTCAGATATGGCAGGAATGGCATATTCTCCCATCGTATTTTTCATGATAGCAGTAGTGTTGTCAAAGGCTTCTTTAACGTCATTGGCTTGAACTAAAAAATACATATTCGTTTTGCGCTCTTTACCACTTTCTTCGTCATAAGCCAATAAAGAGATTTTTGATTTAAACCAACGATCCGAATTTTCGAAGGGATGTATCTCGGCATAATTAGCCACTTTTATATTGGTGATTTTAAACTCTTCACTAATATAGGCAGACATTTCTTCATTAATTCTGCTTTCGGCTTCTGTATAAGATAAGGCGTCTACCAAATAAGGTTCCGTCGTAATCTTTTGTCCGCCAGTCTCATCTGTTTTTCTATATTTTACTTTGCATTCATACCAAGTTGTGCTCATATTTATTTTTTTTAAGGATGCCAAAGATAGATTTTAGAGCAAAATAAACGTAGGATTCCTAAAATAGATATTCACAATTTTGGATAATCTTTATTTCTTATTTGAATCATTAATTCATCCTATATATATAACAATTCGACAATCCACATCCGAATCGTTAAATAAACTAATCTCTTTTCAGCCGTTTAATAAGTTAGTATATTTGGCAACTCGACCCTAATTTATAATCCAGATTACATAATGATGAAATTCAAAATAGATAAATTCGTTCTTTCAATAATTGTTGTGGTACTTTTAGCTTATCTTTTTCCTCAATTTGGAGGTAATTCAAGTCCATTACCACTCGATACTATTGGAAGCATAGGAATCTCTTTAATATTCTTTTTCTATGGACTCAAATTAAGTCCCGAAAAAACAAAGGCGGGATTAAAAAACTGGAAATTACATCTTTTGGTACAAGGCTGTACTTTTTTACTATTCCCTATTATTGTGCTCTGTTTTTATCCTTTGATGCAGACCGAGTACAATAAAAGTGTCTGGTTTGCTTTTTTGTTTTTGGCTTCCCTTCCATCTACCGTTTCCTCTTCGGTGGTGATGGTTTCAATTGCTAAGGGAAATGTTCCTGCTGCCATTTTTAACGCAAGTATTTCGGGTTTAATAGGAATAATTATCACACCTCTTTGGTTGGGATTATTTTTAAATGAAACAGCGGCTAATTATAATTTAGGCGATGTTTACGCAAAATTGCTTTTAGAAGTTTTGGCTCCTGTAGCTTTAGGTTTATTTTTACATCGTTATTGGGGAAAAATTGCTCAGCAATACAACCATTATCTTAGCCTGTTTGACAAATCAATTATCCTATTGATTATTTATAAAAGCTTTGCTAATTCCTTTGAAGAAAATGCATTTAGTAGCATAAACACACTCGATTTTATTATCATTTCTGTAGCGGTTTTTAGTTTGTTTTATTCGGTATACCTGCTTACTGGTTTTTTAAGTAATAAACTTGGGTTTAATACCGAAGACAAAATCACCGCTCAGTTTTGTGGCACCAAAAAATCGTTGGTACACGGAACCGTCTTTGCAAAAATATTATTCCCAAACACCAGCACAATGGGCATGATACTACTTCCAATTATGCTTTTTCATTCGTTACAAATTTTCATTGTTAGCTTTATTGCTACACGATTAGCCAATAGAAAAGAAGCCTCTTAATTATTTCGGAAAGCAAATTCACAAAAAAGAATAGGCATTCATAAAATTTAGTTTACTAGCATTCTCTATACTATTTAACCATGTTAAGGAGCAGAAAAAAACATGAACTTAGCGTAAATTAACAATCCGTTTCGCATTTAAATTTTATGATAAAAAGAACAAAGAAACAGATAGTTATTTGCTAAAAAAGGCAACTAAATACAACCCAATTAAACACAAACAACAGACATACAGAAAGATAAAAGACTAAAAAATCAATTGATTTTAGATTAAAAAAAACAATTTACTATGTTAAAATTATGTTAAAATAAAACTAAACAATCGTTTGATTTAAACAGTTGTTTAATTTTGTTTAACAAAAAATTCAATCTTTGAAAGCTAATTTTAACGATAAACAAATCAAAATACTGGAAGTGGCCGAAGTGCTATTTTCGGAAAAAGGTTTTGATGGCACCTCGATAAGAAATATATCCAAAGAGGCGAAAATAAACATCGCCATGATTTCTTATTATTTTGGATCCAAAGAACGACTATTGGAATCTTTGATTATCTATAGAACTTCGGACTTAAAACTACAATTGGATCATTTAATATTAGAAGATCTTGAACCTATTGAAAAAGTAAACAAACTAATTGAACTTTACATCAATCGTGTTAATTGCAATAAAGGAATTTACAAAATTATACATTTCGAATTTACTTCTAAAAAAAGAGAATTAAACCATCAGGCTTTTTTAGACCTCAAAAAAGGAAATCTTAAATCACTGGAAGCCATTATTGTGGAAGGCCAAACTAAAGGTATTTTCAGAAAAGACATTGTCATTCCGCTTATCGCTCCTACCATTCTGGGTACATTCTTTTATTTTCATATGAATAAGCCGTTTTTCGAAAACTTATTAAACTTGAAAACCGAAGATCTATATAACAATTACATCAAAACAAATCTTACAAAACACATTCAACAAACAATAAAAGCACTACTGGTATATGAAAGTTAGTCAAATAATGTTCTTAGGAATCTTCTTCATGGGAATTTCTTCCATTGAAGCACAAGAAAGAACGAGTTTTCCCTTAGAAGAAGCCATTCATTTGGCTTGGACCAAGAGCAACGAAGTCTCCTTGGCAAACACGAAAGTGAACACCAAGAAATACGAATTACAGTCGGTAAAGAACAATCAATATCCTGATTTGAAAATTTCCGGACAGTACCAACGATTGGCAAAAGCATCCGTAAATTTAAAAATTAACCAAAACAGTAGTACAACTAATACTGTTCCTACTGTTGATCAGTTAATGATTGGACAAGTTAATGCCAATCTGCCAGTTTTTGCAGGTTTTAAAATACAAAATAGTATTAAAGTTTACGATAATCTCTATCTGGCAGAAACAGCCAATTCTTTGCAAACAAAAGAAGATGTTGCCATGAAAGTGGTTAATTATTATACAAGTTTGTATAAGGCGCAAAAAACCGTACAACTCCTTAAAGAAAATCAAAAGAAAGCCCAACAGCGCGTAATTGATTTTATCGAATTGGAAAAAAACGGAATCATTCCTAGAAACGATTTACTCAAATCACAATTACAAGTTTCTAAAATACAATTGTCTCTAGACGAAGCCAACAACAACCTAAACATTGTCAATTTTTACCTGACAACCTTATTAAAATTGCCCTCTGAAACAAAATTACAAATTCGAGAAAGCGATTTTATTGACTTTAGAATGGATAATATTCCAACAAATGAGGAGCCTGCACTTCAAAATCGTAAAGATTTAGAAGCTATAAGATTTCAAGAAAAGGCTAGCCTTGCTAATGTAAAAATGGCTCGAAGTGCCTATTATCCTTCGATTTCTCTTATTGGTGGCTATACCGCATTGGATCTTAAAAATGTAATCACAGTTGAAAATGCAATGAACTTTGGCTTGGGTATTTCCTATGATTTGAGCTCTATTTTAAAGAACGGAACCATGGTAAGGCTGGCACAAAGTAAAGCATCCGAAGTTCAAAATTCGCAAGAAATGCTTACTGATTATATCAAAATACAAGTTCAAAAAGCGATAGAAGACTATGAACTAGCTCTCAAACAAAGTATTGTTTATGGTCAGGCAGTAGAACAATCTACTGAAAACTATAGAATTATAAAAGACAAATACGACAACGGTTTATCAGATACCAATGATTTATTAGAGGCCGATGTAGAGCAATTAAATTCTACAATCAATAAAGCTTTGGCCAAAGCCAATGTAATACAAAAATATTATGAGTTACTTTCAGTAACAGGACAATTATCTCAAACTTTCAATCTTTCAAAAATATAATCGATACTCACATGGAAAACAAACAAACAAATACAAAATTTATTATTATCCTAGTGGTCTTGGTAGTATTAGGAGGAACTTATGGAGTTTATAAATACATGCACTCTTTAGCTCACGAGCAAACTGATGATGCACAAATTGAGAAAAACATGAACCCAATTATTCCAAGAGTATCAGGTTATGTAAGCAAAGTATATATTAAAGATAACGATTATGTAAAAAAAGGAGATACCTTATTTACTATCGACAAAAAAGACTATCAATTAAAAATTGCCGAAGCAACTGCTGCTCTTGCTGCTGCCGAAGGAAACTTTGAAGTTTCAAAAGCAGATATCAGTAGCGCACTTGCCAGTGTTTCTGCCTCTGATGCCAATGTACAATCGGCCAGTGGAAATATCGAAACCGCTAAAATTAGACTAGGGCGCATAACTAGTGATTACGAACGATACAACAATTTGTATAAAAGTCATACTATCACTAAACAACAGTACGAACAAGCTTTGGCTGCTAAACAAGAAGCCGAAACTCAGGTTCGCATTTTGCAACAGCAACAAAAAGCAAGCGCTTATCAAAAATCAGTTATCGTAGCTAAATCGAAAGCTTCGGATAAACTAACTGAAGTGGCTGCTGCCAATATCAAAAGAGCACAAGCCTTACTAGATGCCGCAATATTAAATTTATCCTATACCGTTATCACCGCTGCAATTGACGGTCAGGTTTCAAAAATTGACATTCAACCAGGACAATTAGTACAACCAGGACAATCATTGTTTTACATCATCAATAACAAAGAAGCTTGGGTAATTGCTAATTTTAAAGAAACCCAACTAAACAAAATGGTCATGGGACAAAAAGTAACCATAAAAGTTGATGCTTATCCAGACTATGACTTTGAAGGTACTATTACTTCTTTTTCTCCTGCAACAGGATCTCGTTTTTCTATTTTACCTCCAGATAATGCAACTGGTAACTTCGTAAAAACGATTCAAAGGTTACCCGTAAAAATAAACTTAAATGCTTCAAATGACGCTGAAAAAATAAAATTATTGAGGCCAGGGATGAATGTTGATGTTGACGTACATGTAAAATAAAATGACAGGAACTGAAGACGATTTAGTAGAATATGGCTTTAGACGGGTTATTATTACAGTAACAGCAGTGCTTTGTGCGCTACTGGAAATCGTAGATACCACTATTGTCAATGTAGCTTTGACGAATATGAGGGGAAGCCTTGGTGCAACATTGAATGATGTTGCCTGGGTAATTACCGCCTATGCTATAGCCAACGTTATTGTTATTCCAATGACAAGTTGGCTTTCCCAACAATTTGGGAGGCGTAATTATTTTGTGGTTTCCATCATTATTTTTACAACAGCCTCTTTTTTGTGTGGTAACGCCACTAATATATGGGAACTTATTATTTTTCGATTTATTCAAGGACTTGGTGGAGGTGCATTATTAGTTACTGCCCAAACCATCATAACCGAAAGTTATCCCATTGCTAAACGAGGAATGGCCCAGGCTATTTACGGAATGGGTGTAATTGTAGGTCCTACTTTGGGGCCGCCATTAGGGGGTTATCTGGTTGATAATTTTTCTTGGCCTTATATTTTCTACATCAATATTCCGCTTGGGATTATCGCCGCTATTTTAGCCTTCTCTTTTGTAAGAAGTCCAAAATACGGTGAAAAACTAAAAGCAAAACAGGTCGATTGGTGGGGAATTGTTCTTTTGACTACTTTCATTGGTTCTTTACAATTCGTTTTAGAACACGGACAACAAGATGATTGGTTCAACAATAGCACCATCACCACATTGAGTGTTGTATCTCTTTTTGGTTTAATATTGTTTATATGGAGAGAAATGACCTATAAATATCCTATTGTAAACCTCAGCGTTTTGAAAGACGGAAACCTAAGAATTGGAACTATAATGTGTTTTATCCTTGGATTTGGACTTTACGGATCAACTTTAATTATCCCTATTTACACCCAATCCATTTTAGGCTGGACCGCTACAGATGCAGGACTATTGCTTATTCCGGGTTCTATTACCACGGCTTTTATGATGCCAATTATCGGTAAATTGATTCAAAAAGGAGTTCCCCAAGGTTATATGGTGGGTATTGGTTTTTTAATCTTCTTTTTCTTTACTCTTATGATGTACAATAATATGACACCAGATACTGGTACGGAACATTTATTTTGGCCATTAATTTTAAGAGGAGTAGGATTAGGATTGCTTTTTGTACCTATAACCACTTTATCCCTTTCAACATTAAAAGGAAAACATATTGGAGAAGGTGCCGCATTTACCGGAATGATGAGGCAATTAGGAGGTTCATTTGGTATTGCAATCATTACCACTTTTATCACCAGATTTAGTCAGAAACATCGAGTAGATTTAGTTGCTCATCTTGACGAAAGCAAACTCCAAGTACAAGAAAAGATAGCACTATTGCAAAAAGGATTTATGTCTAAAGGATTTAGTAGCAACGAAGCCTTGAAGAAAGCATATCAGGTTATTGATTATTCGGTACTGAAACAAAGCACTGTCTTATCTTATATGGATATTTTTCTTTATCTCGGCATTCTTTTTCTATGTTGTATACCTATTATATTTTTCATCAAAAAAGGAAAAAACAAAGTCAATCCAGCAGATGCAATGCATTAATTTGATTTTCAAAAAAAACGCCGAATTTATTACGAATTCGGCGTTTTTTTTATTTTAGACTTATACTACTATCTCGTAAAAACCAAATGATTCCCTTTTGATAAATTGGCATCAAATTGATAACCTCCATAGTTGAAGCCTTTCAAATCATCAATCGTTTCGGCATTCGTATCTATAATATAACGCACCATCATTCCTCTTGCCTTCTTGGCAAAGAAACTGATTATCTTAAGTTTTCCGTCCTTATAATCTTTAAAATCCGGAGTAATAACAGGAACTTTTAAAGCCTTGGTATCAACGGCAGAGAAATATTCATTACTCGCCAAATTGACAAACAACTCCCCTTCTTTCAGTTCTTTATTTAATGATTTGGTGATTGTTGATTTCCAAAAATCATACAAATTTTTATGGTTCCCTATTGGCAGTTTTGTCCCCATTTCTAATCGGTAAGCTTGTATCAAATCCAAAGGTTTTAATAGTCCATACAAACCCGATAAAATTCTTAAACGATCTTGCAAAGCCTCCATTTTATCATTTGGAATCGAATAAGCATCCAAACCCAGATAAACATCACCATCAAAAGTATAAATAGCGGGACGGGCATTTTCAGGGGCAAATGGAGTTTTCCATTGCTGATTGCGTTGCCAGTTCAAATCGGCTAATTTATCTGAAATATGCATCAATTCAGACAATTCCGGTGCCGTTTTTTGCTTTAGTACTTTCTGGACCTGTCTTGATTCTTTCAAAAATGAAGATTCAGTATATTGGGTTGTAGGTAATTCTTTTTCGAAGTTTAAGGATTTGGCAGGCGAGATAACAATTTTCATAAATAATCCTGTTTGAGGGTCTTTTTAGTAATGATTCAAAAGTACAAATTGAAAACAATAAATAGAGAGATGTAAATTGATTTATTCGATGACAACATCAATTATAAAAATCAATCCTATTTTATTTATGCTTTTTTCCGAATAAAAATCAAATATTAACAAAATTGCATCCTTCATTGCAGTAAAAATTAAGCTCCAAAAAACCGTTTTTCAGATATTAAATCCAGACTTTTTCAGTAATAATATCCTTTTACCTAAGTAATTTTCTATGTTTTTCGCTATTTTTGTGAATTCAACAAATTATCCTGTAAATATAAAAACCATATCACTAATTATTTTTAGACACAAATAATAGTTGTTGGGCAAATAAACAAATATGAAAAAAGCAATAAAAAAAAATTCCAAATCAGATTTATTTAAAGAATTTTTTGAAAACGAAAAATCCAGTGGAATTGTATTAATAGGCTGTACTTTAATCTCTTTATTTCTCGCAAATTCTATTTTTGGAGAGCAATACCAACATATATGGCATAGTTTATTTGCAGGACAAAGTATTGAATATTGGATTAATGACGGTTTAATGACTATTTTCTTTTTGCTGATTGGTCTAGAACTGGAAAGAGAAATTTATCAGGGTGAATTGTCTAATATAAAAGATGCAATGTTACCCATTTTTGCAGCTTTAGGAGGAATGCTTGTTCCCGCCGGCTTGTATTTATTACTAAATTATGGAACTGTGGCACATTCAGGTGCAGGAATTCCTATGGCAACCGATATTGCTTTTGCATTGGGAATACTATCTTTATTAGGCAACCGAGTACCGCTTTCGCTAAAAATATTTTTAACTGCTTTAGCCGTAATTGACGATTTAGGAGCCATTATGGTAATTGCCATTTTTTATACAAAAACAATATTCTGGGGCAATTTAGCTACTGCTTTAGGTGTTATGTTGTTCTTATTTATTCTTAACCGCATGAAAGTAAAAAGCTTAATCCCCTATCTAATTGGAGGAGTTATCATGTGGTACTTCATGCTTAACTCCGGAATTCATGCTACCGTAACAGGTGTTTTATTAGCTTTTGTTATTCCTTTTGGAAATGGAGACAAAAATTCAACTTCATACAAGCTTCAACATTTTTTACACAAACCTGTTGGTTTTTTCATACTTCCATTATTTGCTTTGGCCAATACAGCGATTGTTATCAGTTCAGATATAGGAGAAACTTTAGCGCAACATTATAGCCTAGGAATTGCTTTAGGATTAATTGTAGGTAAGCCATTAGGTATATTTTTATTTAGCCTTTTGGCCGTTTCAGCCGGATTCTGTAAACTACCTAAAGGCATGAGCTGGAAAACCGTTATTGGAGTAGGCTTTTTGGGAGGAATCGGATTTACTATGTCTATATTCATCACCCTACTTGCCTTTGATGATCAAACTATAATAAACAATGCTAAATTTGTAATTCTGCTTTCTTCACTAATTGCAGGAATGATTGGGTTTATTTTCTTGAAATTTAATCTGACTCAAAAAACGGATGAAAACATTAATAAATAAATTTTTCGCTTACATCAATCTAAATAAAGGAGAAGAGGATAAAAACAAAGTACTGGAAGCCGTAATATCCAATATTTCATTTAGAGGATCTAATCTGTGGATTTTGGCTTGTGCCATTGTCGTAGCCTCTATAGGTTTGAATGTAAATTCAGCTGCGGTCATTATCGGGGCAATGCTTATTTCGCCTTTGATGGGGCCAATTATTGGCGCCGGTTTTGGTTTAGGTATTTATGATTTTAATTTACTCAAAAGATCCCTAAAAAATCTTCTGGTTGCCACTGTGGTCAGCTTAGTAGTTTCTACGATCTATTTTTATATAAGTCCCTTCAAAGAGGCATTGCCCGAATTATTATCAAGAACATCACCTAATATTTATGATATCCTTATTGCTTTTGCCGGTGGCTTAGTGGGTGCAGTTGCAATAACCAGAGTCGAAAAAGGCAATCCAATACCCGGAGTGGCAATTGCAACGGCACTTATGCCGCCGCTTTGTACGGCAGGCTATGGTTTAGCGCTTGGTAACTTTAAATTCTTTTTTGGAGCCTTGTATTTATACTCCATAAACTGTGTTTTCATTTGTCTTTCCACTTTTTTAATTGTCAAATATTTAAAGTATCCTATCAAAAAACAACTGGATGAAAAACATCAAAAACAAGTAAAATACATCATCACATGTTTGACACTTATATTAATCATTCCCAGTATTTATTTTGCCTATCAATTATTTGAAGAAAAAAAATACCAATATCAGATTGATGCTTTTATGGAAACCGAGTTTAACAATAAGGGAATTGCCATTTTGTATAAAAAAACAAAACTGAATGAAACCCCTAAAAAACTTGAATTGGCTTTTCTTAGCAAAAGATTTAATGAGGATGAAATTAAAAAATTGAATGAGAAATTAAAATCCTACCACATCAATAACACAAAACTATTGGTTATACAGGATACGACTGATCTTAAAAGCGATATCCTCAATGAAATCAACAATAACAAAACCGCTTTAAGTCAACAGGATGTCACCATATTAAACCTGAAAAAAGAGATTTCGGTAAACAAATATGACAATGAAGCCTTATTGGCCGAAATGAAAATTTTATTTCCAGAAATTCAAAATATTTCTATTGCCAATCACACTTTTAATGAAAATACAGACAGCACTAAAACAGTTCCCATCTTACTTTATAAAAGCAAAAATGAATTAGATGCATCTTCAAAAAAGAAACTGGTACTTTGGCTGCAAGAACGTTTGAAGAAAAAACAGATTGAGATTTATAATCAAGAATAATATCCACTCTAAATAAAAAGTCACAATTCCGAAAATTCAGGAATGTGACTTTTTTGCTACGCAAAACTAACTTCATCGTATGTTATTGACTTTGAACGCTTAATTGCATTTTATAAGGTATTATTTTTTATATTTAAAACGAAAAGCCTTAAATTATAAAAAATGAGCAAACCTTTAAATTGGTATTTAAGGAGACATTCTTTGTTATATAAGATAAGATTCAGAATGGTTTCTAAAAAAGTTTCTGCCTCACGCATCGAAAATTTTTGCTATAATTCTATTAATTCCAAAAACGACATACCGGCAATTTATTTTGATCTAAATCCATCCATATTTCCCAAAATAAATTCAGATACAAACGATTTTAAAAAAGCCATTACAATAGCAAAATGGCTAAGAATCCAAGTCAAAGGCGGACCAGGTCTTGGAAAATCCTCAGGAAAGACTCTGCTTAAAATGATGAATGGTGAAGGAGGTGTTTGCAGCGATTTCTCTCAGGTTTACAACAATTTCTGTGTTATTAACGACATCAAAGTAAAAGAATGGGGATTGAGAATTATTTCAGAAGATCCCAGTATTTATGGCGGACATTCTTTTAATGAAATCTATTCCCATGAACTCCAAAAATGGATTATTATAGATGTTGCCAAATCAATCTATTTTTACCATACCGACTCAAAATTACCTCTTTCGGTTTTTGAACTCATCAATCTCAAAAAAGAAAACAAAGAAATCCTATTTTATAATTTTAATAAAAAAACAAAACCTGATATCAAAAGGATAACTAATTTATACCTGATTACTAATTCGTATCCGTTTTTAATTACCAATTATTGCAACAAAACCTATGATTTTTTCCTGAACAAAATGGCCGCTTTTCCCGAATCAATCGTTCACGGCATTGTATTTCTCGTTGGCAAAAGTTATTCCTTTGAATTCCCTACAAATAAAGACAACTCAAAAATTAATTAAAAACGTTTTCTATATCCAGAAAAAAATCCGCTCGAGAGCGGATTTTTCATTTCAAACTGATGTCTATTTTTAACTTATTTCGGATTCAAAATCTTTTCAATTCTTTGAATACAATCTTGGTAATGGTATTTTGTCTCTGCATTTACAGCTCCGTTTTTGGCTGCTGACAAGATCACTTTCAAACGGCTCAATTCTCCTCTGACTAATGCCCTAACATCCGATTGAGACACATTATAATAGTCCTTTGTTCGATCAGTCCTTAGTTCCTCATTCATCAAGAAACTCATTCTTTCGATATAAGCGCGTTGCAAATTTCTTCTGTAAATACTAACATTCGATGCCGAATTAGCTTCTTTCCAGATTCCTTTTCGCATATCTTGGAGTAAATCCAAAGCATTGTAATTGTTAGTTCCCGTTATTTCGGCATCCATTAATCTTCCAATACGTTCAAAACTCAACACATTATTCAAATGTCTTGCCTGCAAATTTCTGAAACGTTCCGCATATCCTGAATAATCGATATTTTTTAAAGTCCCAACGTTAACCAACCAGCCTGGCAAATCAAAAGCATTGTTTTGCAGCCACTGCATAGCCTCTTGTTGTTTTGCTTTTGGCACAACATCATAAATACTGCCTTTTTGGTTTGGCTTTTTGGTGTTTTCATACAAGCCACCTACATTCGTCACCACATGACCAACATACCTACTCCAAACATCCAACATTTCCTTATACAGTTCATCCAAATCCGCATAATTGTTGGTCACCTCGCTAGTCCATTCGGATAAATGTGCCGCCACATATTGCAAATTTTTCAATCCATAAGTACTTGCCTTCATCGAATTATTACCAATATCTTCGGTTTGTGAAGTAGGATCAAAAGTACTACTCTGTTTTCCAAATTTGTACATAGGATCTCCTGCTTTTTCCAATATCCATTTATCTAATGTAGGAACTTCAGATTCAGCTGAAGTTGAGTTTGGAATCACACGATATCCCCAATTTAAGGCGTAATGATCGTAAGGTCCCATTTGGCGGATGAAGCGAACGCCTTTGTCTCCAGGTTGGGCGATGTAATTAAAACGGGCATAATCCATCAAACTGGCTGCAATTCCGTATTTCTGTGTAAATGCTGCATTTCTGTAACTTTCGGTGTCATAAGCGCAACTCGCTCCCATATTATGCGGAAAACCGAGTGCATGTCCTACTTCATGAGCAATCACAAAACGCATCATCTCTCCCATCTCTTCATCGCTGGTATTTAAAGTTCGAGCCGAAGGATTTGCTGCTCCAGTCTCCAATAAATACCTATTTCTGTAAGAACGCAAATGGTTGTGGTACCAAATGACATCACTCTCGATAATCTCCCCCGTTCTAGGATCGGTAACGCTAGGGCCAACGGCATTTCGGGTTGTGCTTGCCACATAACGAATTACCGAATAGCGAATATCTTCCGGGCTAAAATCAGGATCTTCCTCCTTAGTGGGTGCGTCTTTAGCGATAATCGCATTTTTAAATCCGGCTGTTTCAAACGGTTTTATCCATTCCTCGATTCCCTGCTTGATGTATTTACGCAATTTTTCGGGTGTAGCCGGATCCAGATAGTAAACGATTGGCTTTATCGGCTCGACCAATTCTCCTCTGGCATAAGCCTCTGGATCTTTTGGTTCCAGCCTCCAACGACGAATAAAAGTCTTACTGTCCGATTTCAGCTCGTTGCTTCCGTAGTCAATTTGGTTCATCGTAAACCAGCCTACTCTTGGGTCGGCTAATCTAGGTTTCATAGGCATCTCCGGCAACAAAATCATCGATTGGTTCATCTGGATGCTTATCGTTTCGGCATCTTTCATCATCGGCGGATTGGATGCGTTATAGGTAAAATCCTGAATGACTTCAATATTCATCGGAAAACTCTTCATTGCTGTGATGAAACTGCGGGAATCATCCATTCCTTTTACCTTGTAAGTGTCCCTCATAGAAGCAGACAAACCACTTATCGCCTTAACATCGCTGTTATAAAATTTGGTAACATCAATAACCGTGTTAGCGGAATCGTTGCTAAAAGCAACGATATCAAAAGCAAATAAAACAGGCTCATAATTATTGTTCTTCACCGAAATGCTGATAGGCAAACTAGGATCAGCCACAGAAGAATACGATTTTACTTTAATAAGGATCTTATCCTGAAAACGGCTCCAAACCACCAATTGTTCATTGGTTTCGGATCCGGCATTGACATATCCTCCGCCTAAATCAGAAGGTAGCTTAGACAAACGACTTACCAAAAGCATGTCTTTATCCAAGAGTTTATTGGGAATTTCGAAATAGTATTTCTTGTCGACTTTGTGAACAGTAAACAATCCATCATCCGAGATGGCGTCTTTTGTGATTACTTTGCCGTATTCCTTGATCGCCGATTCTGGTTTCTTTTCCGGGGCGGCTACGGCAGTGTCCGTTTTTTTGTCCTTATCTTTTTTCGATTGGGCAAACTGGATCGTGGGCACCAACAGCAGCGAACTAACAGCGGTCAAAATAAAAAACTTCTTCATTTATTGTTTTTTAATGGTTATCTACAATCAAAAATAATTTTTAACGCATCAAAATTGATCAGCCTTAATATAATTAACAAATAATTAACAAATAAAAAATCATTGTTTTAAAAAAAGAAAAAACGACTCACTTCATTCGAAATCCTTAATTTTGGTTTTTTGCCATTAAAAAAATACAACCCTAAAATAGAACTCCTTTATGGAATACCAACCCAATTCAAACCGTTACAATCAAATGCAGTACCGCCGTTGCGGCAACAGTGGCATCCTGCTTCCCGAAATTTCATTAGGGCTATGGCACAATTTTGGTCAGCTGGATGAATTGGAGAACAGTCGTGCAATACTACAAACGGCTTTTGACAGCGGAATTACCCATTTTGATCTTGCTAATAATTACGGACCGCCTCCGGGTAGTGCCGAAAAAGTTTTTGGAAAAATACTCCAAGAAGATTTTGAAAGCTATCGCGATGAAATGATCATTAGCACAAAAGCGGGCTACACCATGTGGGATGGACCTTATGGCGATTGGGGCAGCAAGAAATACTTGGTCGCTAGCTTAGATCAAAGCCTTAAAAGAATGGAACTGGATTATGTGGACATTTTTTACCATCATCGTCCCGACCCAAATACGCCTTTGGAAGAAACCATGGGAGCCTTAGATCTTATCGTAAAACAAGGAAAAGCACTCTATGTGGGCTTGTCCAATTATCCAGCTACCGAAGCCGCCAAAGCCATCGATATCCTAAAGCAACTGGGAACTCCCTGCCTGATTCATCAACCCAAATATTCTATGTTCGTGCGCTGGGTCGAAGAAGAACTGCTCGATGTGCTTGAAAAAGAAAAAATAGGATGCATTCCTTTTTCTCCTTTAGCACAGGGACTTTTAACTAATAAATACCTTGACGGAATCCCCGCCGATTCTAGAGCAGCCAAAGCCCATGGTTTTTTACAACAAGCTGAAGTTACCGATAGTCGCCTACAACAAATAAAAGAACTGAATGAAATAGCGGAACAACGCAATCAATCCTTGGCGCAAATGGCACTAGCTTGGTTGCTGAAAGATCCACGCGTGAGCTCGGTACTTGTGGGCGCCAGTAAACCGGAACAATTAAAGGATTCTCTTTTGTGCTTAAACAATATCGTTTTTAGCGAAAACGAACTAAGCCGAATTGAAAAGATCTTGCAATAAAAAAATGGTAACAAATGAGTATCAAAATAGACAAACAAAAAAGCGTCCACAAAGAAAGAATAATATTTAAACCAAATTGGGATTATTTTTTAGAAAAAACAATCGAAATTGGCATCTATTCGACTTGGACCATTGCGTCTATTTTACTTATACTTAACCCAAAAAATGCAATAAGCCTATACGCAACAATAATAGTAATTATTTTAAATATCCTACTTTTAATTTCTTGGTATTATATTTATAAACTTCTTAAAATTGAAATTCCAAATCCTGAAAAGAACAGGAGTTTATTTGTTGGAATTCTAAAAAAAAGATTCCCTGAATTACATATCAACGATAATGGTTTATATATGTTGAGAAGTAAAAAAAGTAATGGTTCATTTAGTTGGGGAAAACTATTAACAGTCATCTTTGATGAAAATCAAATATTCATAAACTTGACCACTTTGGGTAGAAACGAAACTAAATCACCTTTCCATTCAATAGCAAATTATATAAAATTGAAAAGTATTGAAAAAGAATTTAATAATAAGATAAACGGAAATTAAAAGCTAAAGATCAAATATATTAACTCACAAATAGCACCAAAAATATTTTGTTAGTTACAATTTAAAACATTAAACGTTTTGTATAATTGCGCCTCATTTTTTTATAACAATAAAACTCCATTTTCTTTGATTTATCAACGAATAATCAATCAATAGAAGCCATTACTTCAATTGCGATTATTATTTTTACCAAGAACTAAAAACATCAATAAATAAAACTAAAAAATGAAAAAAAAATTTAGGAAAATAAAACCCATTGCCGGTGTTTTATTTGCTGTTGCCTCGACCGTTTCAATCAGCAATCTTCAGGCGCAACAACCCAACGATAATCCCACAGTTAAAACGATATCACAGTCAAATTTAAAAATTACTGGCGCAACTAAAATTAATTCTAGCACGATTGCCGTTACTTTTTCCAACAACCAAAAAATGCTTTTCGATTTTTATGGCGAAAATATTTTTAGATTGTACCAAGATAATTCCGGAAAACCAATGCGTGCTCCGGAAGCTAAACCGCAAGCTCAGATATTAGTTGATAATCCCAGAAAACCAATTTCCTCTTTAAACATAAACGACCAACAAAAAGAGTTGGCAATAATTACCGGAGAAATCACTATTCTTTTTGACAAGAACACTTCTTTGTTCAAAATCATCAACTCGAAAACGAAAGCTGTAATCGTAGAAGAAACGGCACTTCCTGTTTTTGAAGAAAAACAAGTTATTTTAACTTTAAAAGAAAATCCAACAGAATATTTCTACGGAGGTGGAGTTCAAAACGGTCGTTTTTCGCATAAAGGAAAAACGATTTCCATTGAAAACCAAAACAGTTGGACCGATGGTGGTGTGGCTTCACCAACTCCATTTTATTGGTCTTCGAACGGATATGGAATGATGTGGCATACTTTCAAAAAAGGAAAATATGATTTTGGAGCCAAAACAAAAGGAAGTGTACAACTTTCGCATGACACCGATTATCTGGATGTCTTTTTCATGATCAATGAGCCGCTAACGGGATTATTGAACAATTTTTATCAACTGACAGGAAATCCGGTATTATTACCAAAATTTGGTTTTTACGAAGGTCATTTGAATGCCTACAATCGTGATTATTGGAAGGAATCTCCAAAAGGAATATTATTTGAAGACGGTAAAACTTATGTTGAGAGCCAAAAAGACGCTTCAGGAATCAAAGAATCATTGAACGGCGAAAAAGACAATTATCAATTTTCGGCACGTGGCGTTATCGATCGTTACAAAAATCACGATATGCCTTTGGGTTGGATTTTACCAAATGACGGATACGGTGCGGGTTACGGTCAAACCGAAACCTTAGATGACAACATCCAGAATTTGAAAAATTTAGGTGACTATGCCCGAAAAAATGGGGTTGAAATTGGTCTTTGGACACAATCAGATCTTCATCCAAAAGAAGGGATTAGCGCGCTATTGCAAAGAGACATCATTAAAGAAGTAAAAGATGCGGGTGTTCGTGTCTTGAAAACCGATGTGGCTTGGGTTGGAGAAGGTTATTCTTTTGGATTAAACGGTGTTGCCGATGTAGGAACTATCATGCCTAAATATGGTAATGATGCGCGTCCATTTATCATTTCGCTTGACGGTTGGGCAGGAACGCAACGTTATGCGGGTATTTGGTCAGGAGATCAAACCGGCGGTGTTTGGGAATACATTCGTTTTCACATC
This sequence comes from Flavobacterium sp. W1B, assembly GCF_047344965.1. NCBI lineage: Bacteria > Pseudomonadati > Bacteroidota > Flavobacteriia > Flavobacteriales > Flavobacteriaceae > Flavobacterium > Flavobacterium sp. W1B. The sequence continues at coordinate 1,878,168 of NZ_CP178845.1, read as the reverse complement.
CCTACTTATTTAGGTTCGGGATTATCAGGCCAACCTAATATTTCTTCGGATGTGGATGGAATTTTTGGCGGTAAAAACCCAATTGTGAACACTAGGGATTTTCAATGGAAAACATTCACTCCTATGCAATTGAATATGGACGGATGGGGTTCTAACCCAAAATATCCTCATGTATTAGGTGAGCCTGTAACTTCCATCAACAGACATTATCTGAAATTAAAATCGGAGCTTATGCCATACACCTACAGTATTGCCAAAGAAGCCGTAACTGGTTTACCCATGATAAGGGCTATGTTTTTGGAATCTCAAAATGCATATACCCAAGGCAAAGCAACCCAATATCAATTTTTGTATGGACCTAATTTCTTAGTAGCTCCAATATATCAGGCAACAAAATCCGATGATAAAGGAAATGACATCCGCAACGGAATCTATTTACCAGAAGGAACTTGGGTAGATTATTTTAGTGGAGAAAAATACGAAGGAAATCGCATCATCAATGAGTTTGATAGTCCGGTTTGGAAATTGCCAGTTTTTGTAAAAAGCGGTGCCATTATTCCGATGACAAATCCAAATAATAATGTTGCTGAAATCAATAAAAATTTACGCATTTACGAAATCTATCCTGAAGGAAAATCTTCATTTACCGAGTATGATGACGATGGAATTTCGGAAGCTTATAAATCAGGCAAAGGGGCTTTTACTTTAATCGAATCTGACGTAAATAAGGATAATGTTGCCATCACAATACAAGCTACTAAAGGAGATTTTAATGGTTTTGTAAAAGATAAAGCAACCGAATTTAAAATCAATGTAACCCAAGAGCCTAAAAAAATAACGGCTAAAATTGGTACACAAAAAATCAAACTGACTAAGGCAAATTCGTTAGCTGATTTTCAAAACAAGGAAAATGTGTATTTCTACGATGCAAGTCCAAATTTGAACCAATTTGCGACAAAAGGAAGTGAATTCGAAAACGTAAAAATCACCAAAAACCCTCAGGTTTTAGTGAAATTGGCCGCTACAAATGTTACCGAAAACACCGTAAGCTTAGGCATCAAAGGATTCCGTTTTACGCCTGTTGATAGTTATAGACAAACTACTGGAACTTTAAGTGCTCCACAAAACGCACAGGTAAGCGAAGCAAATACCGAAGCTTATACCTTAAACCCTACTTGGGAAAAAGTAACTAATGCCGATTTCTATGAAGTGGAATTCAATGGTATGCTTTACACAACCATCAAGGGAACAGAATTATTGTTTGACGGATTAAATGCCGAAACAGATTATAGCTTTAAAGTTCGTGCGGTGAACAAAAGCGGAAATTCTGCCTGGACGACTTTTAACGCAAAAACTAAAAACAATCCTTTGGAATTTGCAGTAAAAGGAATCACCGCTACATTAAATGTGGCAGATCAGGAAGGTGACGAAATTTCAAAACTATTTGATTATGATGAAGCGAATTCATGGCACACAAAATGGGGCACAAACGCTATTCCTTTTGAAATGATTATCGACCTAAACACTATAAATCAATTGGATCGTTTTGACTATTTACCAAGAACTAGTGGCGGAAACGGTAATTTACTAAAAGGAAAAGTATCTTACAGTCATGACAAACAAGATTGGACCGAGGCAGGTGCATTTGAATGGAAAAATAATGGAGAGGTAAAATCCTTTAAATTTAGCAAACAGCCAACGGTACGTTTTATAAAAATTGCAGTTAGTGAAGCAGTTGGTAATTTTGGTTCTGGACGTGAATTGTACGTTTTCAAAGTTCCGGGAACAGAAAGTTACCGTCCGGGCGACATCAACAATGACCGTTTGATTGACAGAAACGACCTTACCTCTTACATCAACTATATGGGATTACGCAAAGGTGATGCCGATTTTGAGGGTTATGTAAGCAATGGAGATGTGAACAAAAACAACCTGATCGACGCTTATGATGTTTCGGTGGTAGCCACTAAAATAGATGGTGGAATCAGCGATGCTACAATTGCGAAACTTGACGGTAAAATTGCCTTGACAACGGCGAAACAAAGCTATAATAAAGACGAAATTATCGAAGTGAAAGTTTCTGGTAAAAACCTGAAATCAGTAAACGCCTTGAGTTTTGCACTTCCATATAGCACGAAAGACTATGAATTTGTAGGAATTCAATCTTTGAACACCAAAAAAATGGAGAACCTAACCAATGACCGCTTACACTCTAACGGCGAAAAAGTATTGTATCCTACTTTTGTAAACCTAGGAAAACAAGAAGTGCTAGAAGGCAGTTCGGATTTGTTTTTCATCAAGTTGAAAGCCAAACAAAAAGTGAACTTCAATTTGAAACCAATGCAAATGATGTTGGTGGATAAAAATTTAAATACACTAAAACTGTAACACTAATTTTTGCTTTTTAAAGCAAACTATTAATTCTAAAAGCCCTTTCCCATTCGTGGAAAGGGCTTTTTCTTTATTAAATACTTAAGAAATGTTTTGTGGGAATAATTTTATTACATTTGAAACCTCAATTTAACGACAAACAACTATATCATTATATACAAACAAGTTACAAGCATTTAAAATTTTAATTAGCATAACTCTAATTATAAATAATTACTCACTTTAAAAGTTACATAATGAAGAAATTATTATCTCTTTTATTCTTATTATTCCTCACGAGCTCATGTGTAACTAACTATTATTTTGTAAATCTTGAGGAGGATACACCAATTTATAAAAAAACAAATACTAGTGGTGAGGCTATAGTTGTAGCCCCCAAAGGTTATAGTGTTTATATTTCTTCTAGAACAAATAGCTATAGAAAAATCAAATGGAAAAATTATAAAGGATGGGCTATAAATCCAGTTTACAATATTGGAACGACTTCTAATTATAATAGTAAATCTGCATTATCTAATTCTACTTATAATAGTTCTTCTACTAAATCTTCATCAGGAGGAACTGTACAAGTTAAAGGTTACTACAGAAAAAGCGGAACGTATGTAAAACCACATACTAGAAGCGCTCCAAGAAGAAAATAAGTTTAAAGCTACTATATACAATAGTGTATAATTACAATTTTTATCATTCTTAAAAAATAGTTTCTCAACCGATAACGCGGAATTACATTCCGTACACACAATCAAAAAAAATCCCTCTCGATTTCCATCAAGAGGGCTTTGTGTTTATTTCAAATCCTGCTATTTATAAAACAGCCTTACTTTATATATTTTAATTTTCTTCGTCTTCTGTCGCATGCGATTTAGAGTAACCTCTCCATTTCTCGATACAATCTTGGAAATCCTGTGGCAGTTCGGTATCAAAACGCAGCATTTCGCCAGTCGTAGGATGCACAAAACCTAATGTTTTGGCGTGCAGAGCCTGTCTTGGCAAGGCTTTAAAACAGTTGTCTATAAACTGTTTGTATTTGGTAAACGTGGTTCCTTTCAGGATCAAATGACCGCCATAACGCTCGTCATTAAACAACGGATGACCTATGTGCTTCAGGTGCGCACGAATCTGGTGCGTTCTACCTGTTTCCAGTTGGCAGGAAATCAAGGTAACGTAACCAAAACGCTCCAAAACTTTGTAATGTGTCACGGCCGATTTTCCAATCTCAGGATCGGCAAAAACAGCCATTTGCATGCGGTCTTTCAGGTGACGCGCCAAATTACCTTCAATCGTTCCTTTCTCTTCGGCTACATTTCCCCAAACCAAAGCGATATATTCCCTTTCAGAAGTTTTGGCTTCAAATTGTTTGGCAAGATGTGTCATCGCCGCTTCGGTTTTGGCAATCACCAATAAACCCGAAGTGTCTTTGTCAATTCTATGAACCAATCCCGGACGTTCGCTGCTGTTCATTGGCAAATTATCAAAATGATATGCCAAAGCATGAACCAAAGTTCCCGTATAATTCCCATGACCGGGATGCACCACCATACCGGGTTCTTTGTTTATCAATAACAAAGCGTCATCTTCATAAACGATATTCAGCGGAATATTCTCCGGAATAATATGATTTTCATAAGGCGGATGCGTCAGCATCACACGAACCACATCAAAGGCTTTTACTTTATAATTCGACTTTACAATGGCGTCGTTTACAAAAATATTTCCTTCGGCGGCGGCATTCTGTATTTTATTTCGGGTGGCATTTTGAATCAAGCCCATCAAATATTTGTCAATTCGCAAAGGCGCTTGGCCTTTAGGAACCTCAAATTTAAAATGTTCGTATAATTCTTCTTCTTCTAAGTCAATCGACTCTACATTATTGTTCATTTGGTAATTCTTGTGTTGGATTAGCAATGCTATCCGTTATTATATCCTCTTCATAACTCGCTTTTCCGTCACCTAAAACCAAATCAATCTTAGAGGATTTCAATACTTTATCTCCAGCTTTTATGTTTCTTCCTTTGAAACGCATTTCCAAAACCATGTCTTTTCCTAAATTTGGAATATAGGTAATTGTACCTTCTTCTAGTCCTAAAGCTCTTAGTGTTGGTCCTGCTTCACGGTATGTTTTTTCAATTAAATCCGGAACTTTCACCGAAGAAAATCCAGAACTGTTAATTTTTATATACACCTTTCTTCCCACTTTTACTTTCGCTCCCGGCAAAGGATCTTGCTGAACAACCGTATATTTAGGATAATCATTTCTATAATCAACACTATCCAACAGCACATAAGAAAGATCTAAAGCATCCAGTTTTTCCTCTACTTGCTCCTCTGTCAACTTACTCAAATTAGGAACTGAAATCTCATTTCCGTGATCCGTCGTAAAAGTCAGCCAATGCATAAAAAGATATCCCAATACGGCAATAATCAAAACGGCAAGGAATACTTGCAACAGAAACACACGGCTGGTAAGATAATTACGTAAACTCATAAATTTATTTTTATAATCGGACAAAGATATAGCTAATTCGTTTCAAAAAAAATGATAATTTTGTTTAATAATATTTAGCTTCTAAGATAAAACGTGCAAAAAATAGTTTCTTTTTTGAACCATAAGGCTTCAAATATAAGTTTAACTTTATCTAACGAATATTATAAGGAGCTATTTCCCGCTATACGCTATATCTTTTCTTGTTCCCGCCAAAAAAACGGGAACAAGAAAAGGATGTCGCTGCTATCGGGGCTAAAAAAGAATCGTTTTCACAACACAATAAATTAAAAAATGAAAAACATTGCCATTATCATGGGCGGCTATTCCAGCGAATATAAAATATCATTAATCAGCGGAAACGTCGTATATCAATATCTGGACAAAACAAAATACAACGGCTTTCGCATTCACATATTCAAAGAAAAATGGGTTTATGTAGACGATTCAGATGCTGAATTCCCCATCGACAAAAATGATTTTTCGGTAATGGTAAACGGAAACAAGATCAACTTTGACTGTGTTTTCAATGCCATTCACGGAACTCCGGGCGAAGACGGACTCATGCAAGCCTATTTTCAATTACTAGAAGTTCCACAAACCTCTTGCGATTATTACCAATCGGCTCTGACTTTCAATAAAAGAGATTTCCTTTCGGTTTTAAAACCTTATGGTATAAAAAGCGCCACTTCTTATTATTTAAACAAAGGAGACAAAATCAACGCAGAGGAAATCATCCAAAAAGTGGGATTGCCTTGTTTTGTGAAACCCAATAAAGCCGGTTCCAGCTTTGGAATTTCAAAAGTAAAAACCGAAACCGAATTGCCAATTGCCATCGAAGTAGCTTACAAAGAAGACAACGAAATTATCATAGAGAGTTTCCTTGACGGTACCGAAGTTACTGTAGGTGTTATCAATTATAAAGGAGAAATAATCGTTTTACCTATCACCGAAATTGTTTCGGACAATGATTTCTTCGATTATGAGGCTAAATACCAAGGAAAATCACAGGAAATAACGCCTGCCAGAATTTCCGATGAAATGACTCAAAAAGTAGGCGCTATCGCCAAACGAGCTTATGAATTGCTAAAAATGAAAGGTTTTTCCAGAACCGAATTCATCATTGTAAATGACGAACCATTCATGCTAGAAATGAACACCATTCCGGGTTTAACCTCCGAAAGTTTAATTCCCCAACAAGCTGCTGCTGCAGGAATTTCGCTAGAAGATTTGTTCACTAATGCAATAGAACTTGCCTTGGCATAAATAAACACCAAATGAGAAAAGCCATATTTCCAGGATCTTTTGATCCCATCACCTTAGGTCATGAAGACATTATCAAAAGAGGCGTTTCTCTATTTGATGAAATTGTAATTGCCATAGGTGTCAATGCCGAAAAAAAATACATGTTCCCCTTAGAAGAAAGAAAACGATTCATCGAAGAAACCTTCAAAGACGAACCTAAAGTCTCTGTGATTACCTATGAAGGTTTAACAATTGACTTATGCCACAAGCTAAAAGCCGATTTTATATTGCGTGGTTTGCGCAATCCCGCCGATTTTGAATTCGAAAAAGCCATTGCTCATACCAATAGGCATTTGTCTAAAATAGAAACCGTATTTTTATTAACAGCCGCTAGAACGTCGTATATCAGCTCCAGTATCGTGAGAGACGTAATCCGAAATGGTGGAGAGTATCAGATGTTGGTTCCAAAAGCAGTAAGAATTAAATAGTGCTCAGTATTCAGAAGACAGAAAGAAGAAGGTAGTAAAAAAACAACTAACCTTTTTTAAAACCTAAATAAGAACCATAAACTTGCAATGAGTGCCGAATAAGCGTATTTTCGCAAAAAATAAAAGCCATTAAACAATGAGTATAGAAAGAGAATTAAATAAACGCAGCGGTGGCAAATGCGAACTTTGCGGCGCAACCGAAAACCTAAAAGTATACGAAGTTCTTCCAACAAAAAAAGGCGGAATTGACGAAGCAATAATGGCTTGTAATACTTGTATAGATCAAATTGAAAACCCAGGTCACGAAGATTTAAACCATTGGAGATGCTTAAATGACAGTATGTGGAGCGAACACACTCCCGTACAAGTAGTTTCTTGGAGAATGTTGAGCCGTTTGCGTTCTGCCGGATGGCCGCAAGAATTAATTGATCAAATGTATTTTGATGAAGATACCTTGGCATGGGCACAGGCAACTGGTGAAGGTGATGATGATGACAATAAAATTATTCACCGTGATAGCAACGGAGTAATCTTAGAACATGGAGATTCAGTAGTTTTGATAAAAGACTTAAAAGTAAAAGGATCAAGCATGGTTGCTAAACAAGGAACCGCAGTGCGTAACATCCGTTTAGACCATGAAAATGCCGAATATATTGAAGGAAAAGTAGATGGCCAAACTATCGTAATTATTACACAATACGTTAAGAAAACATAAAAAAGTGGTCCACTGATCAGTCAAAAGAGTTTTCAGTCACTTACATAAAAAAACGTTAGCAGAAATAAATTGCTAACGTTTTTTTCATATCTAATTTAATTCACAATCCAATACTGAAAATTCAACTGAATACTGAAGGACTGAATAGTGAACACTAAAAAACTACTCCTCCTCTTTCTTAATTACCTTTCTGGCAACTTCGATTTTGAATTTTTTGCCTTTCATTTTTTCGTCCTTAATATTATGGAGCAAGTCTTTTACTTTATTGAATTTTACTGCAGCAAAAGAAATAAAATCTTTCACTTCAATTAATCCTAAATCTCCTTTTTCGAGTTTTCCTTTTTGGGAAAAGAAACCTACAACATCAATTTTATTCAGCTTATTTTTCTTTCCACCGCTGATGTAAATTGTTTGAAATTGAGGCGGTTTTGGTAATGAATTAGCATTATCGACTTTGAAAACTTCCATACCATAATCGATATAATCGATCTTTTTCTCACTTTCATGAATAATGACATAGGCCGTTCCAGAAGCCGTCATACGCGCGGTTCTACCGTTTCTATGAGTAAACTCGTCTTCTTTGGTTGGCAAATGATAATGAATAACGTGATTCATTTCAGGAATATCTAATCCACGTGCCGCTAAATCGGTGGTAATTAAATAGCTCACGCTTCCGTTACGGAACTGAATTAAAGCGCGCTCGCGTTCATCCTGATCCATCCCGCCATGATAATAAACAGAGTAAATTCCCTTTTCATTCAAAGTATCGCTTATACGTTCAGCCGCATCACGGTGATTACAAAAAACAATAGCCGATTCTGATTTTAAAGAACAAATAAGGTTGAACAAACTTCCTATTTTGTCTTTTTCTTTCGAAACGACCATTTTTGTCGAAAGATTCGTTTCTTCTTCATTTTCAGGAATAAAATCCAAAACAGTTGGATTTACGACTCTGGTATATTTTGGAATTTCAATATCAGAAGTAGCCGAAACCAAAACACGTTTGTTTAATTTTGTCAATTTCCCAATGATAAAAGACATTTGCTCATGGAAACCCAGTTGCAGAGATTTGTCAAATTCATCCAAAATTAAAGTCTGTATTTTATCCAAACGAAAAGTTCCTCTATCAATATGATCTGCAATTCTCCCCGGAGTCCCAATTAAAACAGCCGGCGGATTGCTTAGATTCTTAATTTCGGTGTCAATAGAGTGACCACCATAGCAAACATTTACCTTGTAATCGGTACCCATTTTTTTCCAAACCTGTTCAATCTGCAATCCCAATTCTCTCGAAGGAACCAGAATCAAACATTGAACCGATTGGATTTCGGGTTGCAACATTTCTAAAACAGGCATCAAAAAAGCCAGGGTTTTACCCGAACCCGTTGGGGAAAGCAATAAAACATTATTATCATTTAAAATAGCATCCTGCGCTACTTCCTGCATTTCGTTTAGGCTTTCGATACCTAAATTCAAAAGTATATTATTGGAATGGTGTTTCTTATTCATTTTGCAAAGGTAAAACCAATTCCTTATTAAAAGTTATGAAATAAAAAAAAACTCCTATTTAGGGAGTTTTTCTTCTTCAAACAATAATTTAATATTCTCGTAGGAGTTTTTTAAAGCTGCCGGGATTTCCTCCGGTTTCAACCAAGTCACTTTCTCTATTCCTTCTTCTAATTGTCCTTGAGGTGTGCCATCAAAATCAGAGTGCATTTCAAACCAATGGGTAATTTTTAGTTTGTATTTGCCATTGCGTTTAAAAACATGATAGGTTTTTTGCAATTTGTTGGTAATCCTTAATCCGCTGACTCCTGTTTCCTCCTCTACCTCACGCATGGCAGTGTCTTCGATGTCCTCACCTTTTTCTATTCCTCCTTTAGGTAAATCCCATTTTCCATTTCTAAAAATAAATAAAACCTCACCTCTTTTATTATAGACAAAACCGCCTCCTGCTTTGCATACCGGAATTTTTGTCTTTAAAGTCTTCATAATCTCTTTTTCATCGGGATGATAGAGATAGGCTTTTTGAATTTTATTTTGGAAAATTTTAACTATAAGCTGAACTATATCAACACTTTCTAACAAAAATAATTGAAAATCTGTCTCTTTTGATATTTTATTTGTCAAAAAAAGTGGTTTGTCGTTCACAAAAACTTTATACATTTGTACTATGATTTTTAATAAAGATACTGCCGAAAAAACAGCCGAATTGCTTTTACAAATAAATGCAATTAAATTGAATCCAGGAAATCCTTTTACATGGGCTTCCGGATGGAAATCACCTATTTATTGTGACAATAGGCTAATTCTCTCATTCCCAGCCATAAGAAATTATGTCCGTGATGAATTTTCTAAAAACATTGAAAAACAATTTGGTAAGCCAGATGTTATTGCCGGTGTAGCCACTGGAGCAATAGGAATTGGTATGTTGGTTGCCGAAAGTTTAGGATTGCCATTTGTATATGTGCGTCCTGAAGCCAAAAAACATGGTCGTCAAAACCAAGTAGAAGGCTTTCTTCAAAAAGGACAAAATGTTGTTGTTGTAGAAGATTTAATTAGCACCGGAAACAGCAGCCTAATGGCCGTTGAGGCTTTACGCGCCGCTGGAGCAAATATAAAAGGAATGGCCGCCATATTTACCTATGGTTTTGATGTTGCGGAACAAAACTTTAAAAATGCCAAACTTGATTTATACACTTTGAGCAATTATCAGAATTTATTAAATTTAGCTGTTGCCAAAAGTTATATTACTGAAAAAGAAGAACAAACTTTAAGAGAATGGAGCGTTACTCCATCTACTTGGGACGTGATTTAGAAATAAAAAAAGAAAAAAATATGAACTTAGAAAGTCCTAAAGTTAATGTTGGAAAATCAGCTCAAGAATTATTCGATTTATTGTCTGATGTAAAAAACTTCGAAAGATTGATGCCTGAAAATATTGCCAAATTTGAAGTCATCGGAGATGATGCTTTTATTTTTGGATTAAAAGGCATGCCTGAAATCAAATTAAAAATGAAAGAAAAAGTAGCCCCAAATAAAGTGGTTTTGGGTGCTGCAAGCGATAAACTTCCATTTACGTTAGTTGCTAACATTGATTCAGTATCTGAGAATTCAAGTGCTGTAAAACTTGATTTCGAAGGTGATTTCAATCCTATGATGGCAATGATGATCAAAGGTCCAATTGGTAAATTCATAGAAACCTTGGCTACCAATATGACAAAATTGTAAATAAAAACATTTTAAATAAAAAAATAGGGGATAAAAATATATACATGATATGTTTTTATCCCCTATTTTTTTTACTCTTATTCTGTTAATATCAATACAGCATCTGAACTTCTTTGATATTGAATTCTGACACAGTATCATCTTCCAGAAGAATCTGGATTTTCCCAAAAGGAGAAACACCTTTAATGATCCCCATAAAATTTTGATCCTTATTATCTTTAAATGGCATTGGAACTCCTTTCTTAAAAAGTCTATCAATATAATCTGCCCACAAAGAATCTGGCTGTTCTTGTAAAATTTTTATGTTATGTTTCATTCTGTCAATAATCTCAAAAAGTATTTCTTCTTTATTAAATTCTGCATTGCAAATGACCGCCAAAGAAGAAGCTTTTGGTAAATTATCAAAACTCATTTGATTCACATTTAACCCTAAACCCAAAATTGAACAAACAGTGCCGTCACTTTTTATGCTATTTTCAATCAAAATGCCAGCAATTTTAAAATTATATGACATAATGTCGTTTGGCCATTTAATACTTAATCCAGGAATCTTAAACGTCTCTAAAGCCTGAACTACAGCGAGTGCCATTGCAATATTCAAGTTATAAATCTGATTAATCCCAATCAAAGAATCCTTAACAAAAACACTCATTATTAGATTCTTACCCGTTTCCGAAGTCCAAACAGCACCCATTTGCCCTTTACCTTTGGTTTGATTTTCGGCAATAACAACAGTAAAGTTTTCTAGTTCCTGTGTATTCGATAAGCCTTTAAGAAACTCATTTGTTGAATCTATGGCATCGAGTTTGATTAGTTTCATTAGCTAATATTTGTGTAACAGAATTTAATATTATGTTAAGGTTCAAAAATAATCACAAAAAATGGTAACTTTACAAACTTATATAAAAATATTTCATGGCAAAAAAGACTATAGATAATGATGCTTTATTGGCGAACATTATTGCAGGAATCGAAGAGGTAAAAGGAAATGACATTGAGATTCTCGATCTAAGAGAAATTGATAGCGCTGTTTGTGACTATTATGTTATCTGCAACGGTAACTCAAATACGCAGGTAAATGCAATTGTTAACTCTATCCAAAAAACAGTTTCAAAAGAATTAAAAGATAAACCTTGGCATGTTGAGGGTTCCTCTAATGCAGAATGGGTACTTATGGATTATGTGCATATCGTAGTTCATGTATTTCAAAAACAAATCAGAGAATATTACAATATCGAAAGTTTGTGGGGAGATGCAAAAATTACTACAATAGCTAATAAATATTAAAGAAAGACACTCAGAATGGCAAAAGAAAATAATCCAAATCCTAATAAATTTAAAATAAGTCCTTGGTTAGTTTATACTGCCATTTTACTTATCTTCCTTTTTATAAGCTTTATAACTGGTAGCTCCAGCTTACAAGAACCGGCACAATTAACCTCTTCTAAATTCAATATCTATTTAGAAAAAGGACAAATTGAAAAAGTAATTGTATACAATAAAACCGAAGCCGAAGTTTTCTTAAAGGCTGAAGCGCTAAAAGACAAAGAACATCAAAAAGTAGCAAAAGACATTTTTGACAGACCCAACAAAGGTCCTCAATATACTTTTGAAATCGGAAATGATCAAATATTCCAAAACAAACTAGAAAAAGCAGTTGCCGAAGGAAAACTTAAAGATTTTAATTTCTTGGCAAAAAGCAACTGGTCTGACATTCTTATTAGTTTACTTCCTATCATCATCATCATTGGTGTTTGGATTTTTATTATGAGAAAAATGTCTGGTGGCGGTGCTGGTGGTGGCGGTCAAATATTTAATATCGGAAAATCAAAAGCTAAACTTTTTGACGAAAAAACAGATATCAAAACAACATTCAAAGATGTTGCCGGATTAGAAGGTGCAAAAGAAGAAATACAAGAAATTGTTGAATTCTTGAAAAACCCTGAAAAATACACCAACCTTGGAGGTAAAATACCAAAAGGAGCTTTACTTGTAGGTCCTCCTGGAACAGGAAAAACCTTATTAGCCAAAGCAGTTGCCGGTGAAGCGCAAGTACCTTTCTTCTCATTGTCAGGTTCTGACTTTGTAGAAATGTTTGTAGGTGTAGGTGCATCACGTGTTCGTGACCTATTCAAACAAGCCAAAGAAAAATCTCCTGCTATTATTTTCATTGACGAAATTGATGCAGTAGGTAGAGCCAGAGGAAAAAGCAATATGTCAGGCGGTAATGATGAAAGAGAAAACACCTTAAATCAATTACTTACTGAGATGGACGGTTTTGGAACCAACTCTAATGTAATTGTACTTGCTGCAACAAACAGAGCGGATGTATTAGACAAAGCCTTAATGCGTGCAGGTCGTTTTGACAGACAAATTTTTGTTGACTTACCAGACATTCGCGAACGCGCCGAAATCTTTCAAGTACACCTTGCTCCTTTGAAAAAAGTAGAAGGTCTTGACTTAGATTTCCTTGCTAAACAAACTCCTGGTTTCTCAGGTGCCGATATTGCCAATGTGTGTAATGAAGCTGCTTTAATCGCGGCCAGATACAATAAAACAGCCGTTGACAAACAAGATTTCTTAGACGCAGTAGACAGAATTGTAGGCGGACTTGAAAAGAAAAATAAAATCATAACTCCAGAGGAGAAAAAAGCCATAGCCATTCACGAAGCAGGACATGCTACTGTGAGTTGGATGTTAGAACATGCTGCACCATTAATCAAAGTAACTATTGTTCCTAGAGGACAAAGTCTGGGTGCTGCTTGGTATTTACCTGAAGAGCGTCAAATTGTACGTCCGGATCAAATGCTAGACGAAATGTGTGCTACTATGGGAGGAAGAGCTGCTGAAAAAGTTACTTTTAACCGAATTTCAACTGGTGCTTTGAGTGATTTAGAGAAAGTTACTAAACAAGCTCGCGCAATGGTTACCATCTATGGTTTGAATGAAAAAATAGGAAATGTTACCTATTATGATTCATCAGGACAAAGTGAATACAGTTTCTCTAAACCGTATTCAGATGAAACTGCTAAAGTTATAGACACTGAAATTTCAGCACTTATTGAAGGTCAATATCAAAGAGCAATTCAAATCTTAGAAGAAAATAAAGATAAATTGAATCAGCTTGCTGATATTCTAATCGAAAAAGAAGTTATTTTTAAAGATGATCTTGAAACTATCTTCGGAAAAAGAATGTTTGACAAAAACCTCGATGAAGTAGTCTCATAAGGTATCCTATTTTTAATTGTTTTTAAAATCTTAATTCAAAAGCTACTTTTGAATTAAGATTTTTTTATCTTTGAACGTTTTCAAATAATATATAAAGCACCTTAACAAAAATATGAGTCTTTTTAGAAAATTTTTTGGTTCTACTAATTCGGCTTCAGAAGAAGAAACTGAAAACGAATATAACAACTCACCAATTGACAATTCCATGTCAATTGACGAACAGTTTATCTTCAATTTTAAGAAAAATGGAGGTAAATTTTTGTATTGTGAAAATTTAGAAGAAGTAAAAGAACAGTTCGAAAACATTCTAGAAGAAAATGATTGGTATGAAAGTGAAGTACTTTGTTATAACCCCAATCTTTTCAACTTATTAGATGAAAACAAACTCAGCTATGAGAAACCTGCGAATCCAAAATTCCTTTTTGTTAGCTGTGAAAATTTAATTGCCGAAGAAGGATCTATTTTATTTTCTTCGAAACAAATAAAACAGCACAAACCAAATGAACTCCCTGTTGATATTATAGTTCTAGCAAAAACGAGCCAGATACTTGCTATGAAAAGCGATGGTCTTAGCGCTATAAAAAAGAAATACGGAACAGATATTCCAACAAACATTACCGCTATAAAATATTTTGAAAAAGCAAAAGAAGAGGACTTTACTCAATATGGTAGTTCTGCCAAAAACCTTTATTTATTGCTTTTAGAAGATCTTTAAGATGAACGAAACACTTAAGAGAGCCATATCTGGTGCTGTTTATATAGCATTGTTATTAGCTTCTATCCTATTTTCTACTGAAAGTTTTATTGCCTTATTTGGTGTTTTTCTAATTATTGCTACTTATGAGTTTTGCAATTTAGTTCAAATCAATAAAATTTTCCCACTTTTCTTTGGTTCTCTTTTTTATACATCTATCATTTTGATTAGTTTTTATAAAATTGAAACGGAAAACTATATCAATGGAATTTTAGGAGATAATATTCAACTTATCATTAATATTAACCATCTAAATGTAGTACTACTTATTATTACATTATTAATATCTATAAAATCCATTGTGTTTTTATTTAATGATGCTATTCAATCCATAAGTAAACTATCAAAATACATTTATTTATTAGGATACATTATACTGCCTTTTATTTTTATAATTAAAATCTCTTTTGGAATTAATGATTATAACCCAAAAATCATTATCGGATTATTCATTCTAATATGGACTAATGATACCTTTGCCTATCTAGTGGGGAAATCCATTGGAAAACATAAATTATTGGAACGTATTTCACCTAAAAAAACGATTGAAGGTTTTGTTGGCGGAGTTGTTTTTGCAATTTTTGCCGGTTTCTTAATTTCAAAATTATACATCAAACCAAATGCAAATTTTAGCGATAAATCAATTTTAATATGGACAACAATAGCCTTAATTGCAGGCGTTTTTGGAACCATAGGTGATTTAATCGAATCTAAATTCAAACGTATTGCTGGAGTCAAAGACAGCGGAAAAATAATGCCCGGCCACGGAGGCGTTCTAGATCGACTAGATAGTGTTATCTTTGTAGCACCAATTGTATTTTTATTTTATCAAATTTTAAATTATGTTTCATAAAGAAGGAACCAAAACTATTTTACTAGGTATAATTTTCACATCTATTGTACTATTATTATCTGACAATTTCATTGACACAATTTGGCTAAAAAAACTAATTCAAATTAGTGCTTTCTTGTTATTGGTAATCAT
The DNA here is from genome assembly GCF_047344965.1 of Flavobacterium sp. W1B. NCBI lineage: Bacteria > Pseudomonadati > Bacteroidota > Flavobacteriia > Flavobacteriales > Flavobacteriaceae > Flavobacterium > Flavobacterium sp. W1B. The sequence goes on along the minus strand of NZ_CP178845.1, from coordinate 1,862,649 downwards.
TTTACAATTTTTCAGAAATCCAAAAAGATCTGTAATCTTAAATGAAAACCAAATTCTGGCTCCAGTAGATGGAAAAGTGGTTGTAATTGAAGAAGTTTATGAAAGTGAATATTTCAAAGACAAACGTTTACAGGTTTCTATTTTTATGTCGCCAATAAATGTTCACGTAACTCGTTATGGACTTAGTGGTATTGTAAAATTTAGCAAATACCATCCTGGTAAGTTTCTTGTAGCTTGGCATCCAAAAGCTAGCGAGGAAAACGAAAGAACAACCGTAGTTATTGAAAACAATACTTTTGGAGCCGTTTTATACCGTCAAATTGCTGGTGCTTTGGCAAGAAGAATTGTAAACTACGCCGAAGAAGGAATGCAAGTTATTCAAGGAACAGATGCTGGTTTTATCAAATTTGGCTCTAGAGTAGATTTATTCTTACCTTTAGGCACACCTATCAATGTTGTATTAAATCAAAAGGCGATAGGAGGAAAAACAGTTATTGCAACAAAAGCATAATGATCGAAAAAGATTTAGACACTAGATTTCAGGAAGCTGTTTTTACAGCTTCCAAAATGACTCAAGCTTCTTTACCCCAAGATGTTCAGTTGCGTCTTTATGCCTATTACAAACAAGCCACTTTTGGAAATTTAGAACCAAAACAGGCGACCTCATTTCATTTAAGAGATGCTTTTAAAATTAATGCCTGGATGCAAATTAGTCATCTTTCGGCCGAGGAAGCAAAAGAACAGTATATAGAAACCATCAATTCTCTTTTGAAAAAACAATAGTACAAATGAAAAAAATAAATTTTATACTTTCAGGTCTATTATTTCTTAGTTTTTTAGTTTCATGTAATGACAAAAAATTTACTGAAGTTGTAGAAGTACCTCTACCCACAGCACAAGAAAAGATAACCATTGGACTACCGGATGATGTAAGAGCCAGTCAAGGCTCTTTTCAACTGGAAAAACTACCTTATGCTTACGATGCTTTGGCTCCAGCAATATCACCGTTAACAATGGAAATGCATTATTCCAAACATTATTTAACATACACCAACAATCTTAATAATGCGGTTGCCGGAACTGAATTTGAAAATGAAACTATCGAAAATATCTTAGCAAAACTTGATCTTAACAACGCCGATTTAAGAAATAATGCAGGAGGATATTACAATCATACGCTATACTGGCAGTCTATGGCACCTAATGCAGGAGGCGCTCCTAAAGACACTTTAGCCACTGCTATAAAAAGAGATTTTGGTTCTTATGAAAATTTTGTTTCTGCTTTTAAAACCGAAGCCACAAAACAATTTGGTTCTGCATGGGTTTGGCTGGTTGTTGACAAATCAAAAAAACTACAGATTACAAGCACCCAAAATCAAGACAATCCATTAATGAGAAATGCGAACGTACCAGGAACTCCAATTTTGGCATTAGATCTTTGGGAACACGCTTATTATTTAGGATACCAATACAGACGACAAAACTATATTGATTCTTTTTTTAATGTGATCAATTGGAAAAAAGTAGGTGAGAATTACGAAGCTGCCATAAGAAGAAAATACTAACACCTTTTCGTTATAATAAAAAATGCTGATGCCAATAACCTTGTTATAGTATCAGCATTTTTCGTTATTTGAAAATTCAGGATATTTTACAAGTATTTTATTCGTTCTGCAAGAATCCAGAAATAGCTTTTTAATATGCTAAAGAAATAAAGAAAAACACTCCTACAGCCACCATATTTTATAAATAAATGCTAATATGAACTGCGTTTGTTTCCTTTTTCATAAATTTGACAAAAAATAAATCCCTTGAATAAATCACTATTTTTTATCTGTTGTAGTTTACTGATACTTTGTTCAAAAAGTGTATTGGCACAAGCTCCAAAAAAAATAATTATTGAACATTCTGATTATGCAGATGTAAATCAGGCAGAAATTCCTGATGCTTTTTTGCTTTCTGGAAACGTACGTGTTAATCATGATGGAATTGTGCTAACTTGTAATAAAGCGTATTTTTTCCAAAAAGAAAACTACCTTAAAGCTTTTGGAAATGTACAACTGGTTCAAGGCGACACCTTATATTTGAATAGTAAATATGCCGAATACAATGGTAACCTAAAACAAGCATTTGCAACTGGAGACGCAGTTATGAGTTCACCCGATGCTACTTTAGCAACAGACACAATCAACTTTAACAGAAACACACAAGAAGTATATTACAACACCAAAGGCGTCATTACCAATAAAGAAAACACTTTGACCTCTAAATCCGGGAAATATTATGTTGACCAGAAAAAGTTCCAATTCTTGACAGCGGTTACTATCACAAATCCAACCTACGTCATAAAATCAAATCATCTGGACTATTTCAGTAATTCGGGGCATTCTTATCTTTTTGGTCCTTCTACAATTACAAGCAAAAAAAATTATATCTATACCGAAAAAGGATTTTACGACACCAAAAAGAATCTCGGGCATTTTCTTCGAAAATCCTATATAAAATACGAGGACCGATTAATACAAGGAGACAGCCTGTATTATGATCGAACCAAAGAATTCGCTTCGGCAACACGCAACGTAAAAATAACCGATTCTATCAATCGCGGAATTATTAAAGGGCATTACGCCGAGGTTTTCAAAAAAGTAGATTCGATGTTTGTTACCAAAAGAGCCGTAGCCATCAATTTTGTCGAAAACGACTCAGTTTACATCCACGGTAAGAAATTGATGGTTACCGGTAAAGAAGGCAACCGTATCATCCGAGCCTTTAATAATGTTCGGTTTTACAAAACGGATATGAGTGGTAAATGTGATTCTATTCATTCCAGTTCAAAAACTGCGCTGACAAAACTTATTGGCAATCCGGTACTATGGAACGGAGAAAGCCAGATTACCGGTGATATAATGCATCTCATAGGAAATAACACTACACAACAACTCGATTCCCTGAAGGTCTTAAACAACACCTTTCTGGTCTCGAAAGACACACTTGGAACCGGGTATAATCAGGTAAAAGGGCTGAATCTGTATGGCAAATTCAAAGAAGGAAAATTGCATGATGTGGATATCGTAAAAAATGCCGAAGTAATTTACTATATGCGAAATGACGCGCAGGAACTCGTCGGCATCAACAAAAACGTAAGTAGCAAAATCAATCTTATTATAGAAAACAATGCCGTTGAAACAATCACCTTTTTCAACCAAGTGGATGGCGAAATATTTCCCGAAGACGAATTACCAGAAAACGCAAGAAAACTAAGAGGATTAGTCTGGCGTGGAGACGAAAAGGTCAAATCTAAAGACGATATCTTTCCTCCAGAAGAAAACGAACTCAATGACAAATTAATCAAAGAAGGAAAAGCCGAAGATGCCAAAGAGAATGTTCCGATGAAAATACGAAAGGAAACTCTGAACTACGACAAGAAGAAAACTAAGAATATGAAATAGATTTCAGATTAAAGGTTAATCAAAAACAGCCTTTAAAATACATTTTACAAAATACAAAAACATGAATCCCGATTTTTTAAAATACCAAGCTCAAACTTCTCCTCATCCGCTGGGAATGGAAGTGTCCTACGCAAAAGGTTCATATATATACGACAGCAACAATAAAAAATATTTAGACTTTGTAGCAGGTGTTTCTGCCTGCACACTTGGTCACCAACCGGAAAGAGTAAATCAAGCCATAAAAGAGCAATTGGACAAATATTCGCATGTAATGGTTTACGGAGAATATTCCCAAAGCCCAGCCGTAGAGTTTTGCAAACTCATGGCATCGCTCCTTCCCGCTCCTTTAGACAAAACTTATTTAGTTAATTCTGGTACCGAAGCTATTGAAGGCGCTTTAAAACTAGCGCGACGCGTTACCGGAAGAAGCCAATTGATTTCTTGTCACAATGCCTATCATGGAAACACCATGGGCTCTATGAGCATCATGGGATTTGAAGAACGCAAACAAATTTTTCGCCCGCTTATTCCCGATGTTGATTTTATTACTTTCAATAACGAAGCTGATTTAGAGAAGATAACCACAAAAACAGCCGGAATAGTATTAGAAACTATTCAAGGTGGAGCTGGATTCATTCAGCCTCACAATGATTTTTTACAAAAAGTACGGAAACGCTGCACCGAAGTGGGCGCTTTGATGATTCTAGATGAAATTCAACCCGGTTTTGGAAGAACAGGAAAACTTTTTGGTTTCCAAAATTACGACGTAGTTCCTGATGTAATAGTAATGGGAAAAGGAATGGGATCCGGAATGCCAGTAGGAGCATTTACAGCTTCAACAGCAATGATGGATTTACTGACAGAAAACCCAAAATTGGGACATATCACTACTTTTGGTGGCCACCCTGTCATTGCGGCAGCTTGCTTGGCAACCTTGAAGGAAATTACCGAAACTAATCTAATGGCTGAGACCTTAGAAAAAGAAAAACTATTTAAATCACTTTTGGTACATCCTTTGATACAAGAAGTTAGAGGAAAAGGGTTAATGCTTGCCGCCATGACAAAAAGCGCAGCAATAACGGATGAAGTGATATTAAAATGTCAAGACAAAGGACTTATTTTATTCTGGTTACTATTTGAAGGATGTGCGATTCGAATTACGCCGCCGCTTACAATTTCTGAAGAGGAAATACGAGAAGGTTGCGCAATAATGTTAGAAGTAATGAATGAAGTTCAATTGTCAAATAAAATTGATTAACATAAAACTGTAATTATAAATCAGGATTTCATTTTTGTTAATTAAATTGTTCACAACAATTCTCCTTTTTCTTCATAACAACAGTAAGGATGCCTAATTTTAAATAGGCCAAATTCAAAAAAACAAAGCATGCAATTAAGCAACGAAGAAGAAGACTATAGCTTATCTCTGTCAAAATTTGAGTCAATGTTAAAAACAAACAAAGTGCTCTTTTTTGACTCCGAAGAATTTGAAGAAATCATACTTCATTATCTCGATATAGGTAAGGCCAATTTGGCAAAAAAAGCATTAAAACTAGCATTGGATCAACATCCTAAATCGACAGGATTGAAGTTGGTTCAGGTAGAAATGCTTGTGTATGACGATAAACTGGATATAGCAGAGAAATTACTCAACGAGCTATATGCCTTTGAACCTACTAATGAAGAAATTTATATTCAGAAAGCCAATATTTGCTCTAAGCGTGACCAACACGAAAAAGCTGTTGCTTACCTAAACACAGCTTTAGAATATACCGATGATTACGCAGATGTCTATAATTTAATAGGAATGGAATACCTATTTATGGACAATCTGGAATTAGCAAAAGAGAGTTTCATCAAATGCTTGGAAGAAGATCTCGAAGACCAATCTGCCTTGTATAATGTGGTTTATTGTTTCGAGTTTTTAGACCAAAACCTTGATGCTATTGCTTATCTGAATAAATACATCGACAAAAACCCATACAGCGAAATCGCCTGGCATCAAATGGGTCGTTTGTATTATGGTGTAAAAGATTATGAAAATGCAATCCGTGCTTTTGATTATGCAACACTGATTGACGATGAATTCTTGGGTGCTTTCATGGAAAGAGCCAAAGCTTTTGAACGTTTAAAAAAATACGAAGAGGCAATTGAAAGTTACAACCGTACCATCGAATTAGACGATGCCACTTCTTATGCTTTACTCCGCATAGGAAAATGTCACGAAAAACTAGGAAATACTGCCTTAGCTCTTAAATATTATAATGAAACCGTACATGAAGATCCTCTTTTAGACAAAGGCTGGGTCGCCATTACCGATTTCTATGTACGTCAAAAAAACTTTGAAAAAGCATTGTTTTATGTAAACAAAGCATTAGCTATAGACAATCAAAATCGCTTGTACTGGAAACGATATGCTACTATAAACAAACAAATGAACTTCTTTGAAGAAGCCGAATTTGGTTATAGAAAAGCCGTTGAATTTGGTGATACCGGATTAGACACTTGGTTATTTTGGGTAGATATCCTTCAATTTCTGGGTGAATTTGAAAGCGCGGTACAAACTTTATTGCAGGCCTCAGAATATTATCCCGAAGAAAACGAAGTAGAATACCGCTTGGCAGGATTGTATTTTATGATTCAAGACAATACCAAAGCAAAATTCCATTTGAGTAATGCCTTGCGATTGAATTTTGAAAATTATATTCTCCTTGAAGATTTATTCCCAGTAGTTTGGACCAAAAAAATGGTGCAAAATTACGTTGCTAAATACAAAAAAGAATAATGGTTCAAACAGAAAGAAAACGCTTTGGCTTATTAGGTCGTAACATCAGTTATTCTTTTTCAAAAGGATATTTTACGGATAAATTCAATACTGAAAATTTTGATAGTTGTACTTACGAGAATTTTGACATACAAGACATCAGTGCTTTTACAGAACTAACAAAAAACAATCCTGATTTAAAGGGAATGAATGTTACCATTCCTTACAAGGAATCTGTAATTCCTTTTTTAGATAAATTGTCTAAAAAAGCAGCCAAAATAGGTGCTGTAAACACCATTAAAATAACAAAAAAAGGAAAATTAAAAGGCTACAATACGGATTATTACGGTTTTCAAGAATCGCTAAAACCTTTATTGCAAGCCCACCATAAAAAAGCCCTGATTCTAGGAACCGGAGGCGCTTCAAAAGGAGTTGCTTTTGCTCTGGACGAACTGGGAATTTATTATGTTTTTGTATCCCGAAATCCTTCAGAAAACGCAATTGATTATAGCCAAATTAATGCTAAAACCTTTACTGATTATCATATAATTATTAATTCGACACCGGTGGGAACCAGTCCAAATATCGAATCGTTTCCGTTAATTCCCTATGAATTCTTTACGGAGAAACATATTGCATATGATTTAATCTATAATCCTGCAGAAACCCAATTCCTTAAAAAGGCTAAAGAAAAGGGAGCTCAAATTAAAAATGGTCTCGATATGCTAATTTTACAGGCAGAAAAAGCTTGGACTATTTGGAATAAATAAATCACCATAAACTGAAAGCCTAGCAGCTTGGATAATAAATTTTCACCGCAGATTCGCAAATTAAAACTTGCGAAACTGCGGTGATTTTTTTAGAACTAAAGCCAACGCACTAAAAACGTATCCTTTTAAACTATATTTTAGACCAATCAACCCAATTGTTGGCATCATACCGCCAAGAATCCTCATAAGCCTCTGGGATTCGTTTTCCTGAGAAAACCATCAAAACACTATCTTTTTCATGTGCCTTAATGCAATTAGCATATCCTATTGGCAAACAAATAACCTCACTTGTTTCTTCAGAAATTTTAAAAATTTCAGCTTTTAAATCCTTTGAAGGCTCATCCCAATCATCAATCTTCACAAAGGCCATCGTAAATGAACCTTTAATACATTGAAACCACTTTTTTTCAAATTGGTGTGCATGCCAACCTCTTATAACCTCAGGATTTGGATGATGGATAAAATAATAACGCTCCACTTCTCCAAATTTAAAATTGTTCAAGGAAGAGATCTGACCGCGATGATCATTAAAAATCTCCCCTTTAATCACTTCAATTTCACTCATAATCTATAATTGCAATCTAAAAAAACTTAATTAATAACCCAGAACACCCAAAAAAAGGGCTTCCGAGCAAAAATAAAGCTTTGAACCAAAATACTTCTCTCTCTTATAAAAACATTAAGAAATTAAATAGTGTATTTAAATGCAGCCATTATAGAATCAGCAAAATTACATCCTAATGAGAACTGATTGTTTAGAATTTAAAACCATAACAACCAAACACTTAATACATAACAAAATATTAATCCGATAGAACTCAGTTGAATTTTACGTGTATTACAATCCAATTTTTATTTTCCTTTTTCGAATAATAAAACTATCAAAGCGAATAGCAAGAAATTGCTTCGAAAAGAAAAATAATTTAACATAATCTAACTATAAATAAAGGATTTATTTTGAATTTCAATACGCCTTTACTATCTTTCGCATTCGATTTTAGTAAAAACCTTAAACATTGAAAAAATGTTAGAAGAAAAGAATGATAACCTGCTGGAAGCAGATGGAAATTTAGCTCAAGATTCAATTGAATCAAATCAGTCCAATACAGAAGTGTTGGAAACATCAGAATTTACTGAATCAAATAATGTGCCCGCAGAGGAAAATAGTGTTATTCCTCCATCTGATGAATTGGCGAATAATGAAACTGCTACAATATCAGAAAACCAAACGGCACTGGACGCAATAGCAGACACTAACGCAGAAGAAAGCGAAGATGAGACGCTAAAAAGCCGCCATGAAATTCCAATGCAAGATTATGATACTTTATCAATGGAAATACTGGTAGACGAATTGAAAAATTTAGTTTCTACCGAAAAGGTAATGTCTATAAAAGATCATATCGAAGAAATAAAAAAAGCATTTTTAGCAAAATACAACCACTTTATCGAAGAGAAAAAAGAAGAATTTCATACTGAAAATCCTGATTCTACTGAGGATTTTCAATATCATTCTCCTTTAAAAGTAAAATTTGACCAATATTACTCTCTTTATAGAGATACTAAAAACAACCATTTTAAGAGTCTTCAAACGAACTTAAAATCAAACTTAGAAAACAGATTGGCTATTGTCGAGGAATTGAAAGAGCTTATCAACCCTCAGGAAAACATCAAAGACACCTTAAAACATTTTAATGAATTAAGAGAAAGATGGAAAAATGCGGGTCCAATACCTAAAGACAAATACAATCACGTTTGGAATAATTACCATTTCCATGTTGAGAATTTCTATGATTATTTGCATCTTGACCGAGAAGCAAGAGACTTGGACTTCAAACATAATTTAGAGCAAAAGCAAAAAATTGTTGCTCGTGTAGAAGAATTACTTCACGAAGCAGATGTGAACAAAGCATTTAGAGAATTACAAGATTTACACAGAATATGGAAAGAAGATATCGGTCCTGTTTCTAGAGAAAATCGTGATCAAATATGGAATCAGTTCAGTGATTTGACAAAAAAAATGCACGATAAACGTGAAGTTTTGTTTGAAAAATTAAGAGGTAGCGAACTTGAAAACTTAGAAAAGAAAAAGAACATAGTTGCCGAAATTGAAGTTTTAGCAACGATAAGAGTGAATTCTCATTCCCAATGGCTTGTTCAAATAGAAAAAGTGGAAGCGTTAAGAACCAACTTTTTCTCTACCGGAAAAGTGCCTTCAGATGTTAATGAAGAAACTTGGGCTGCTTTTAAAACAGCGGTAAGAAACTTCAACTCTTTCAAAAATTCTTTTTACAAAGACATTAAAAAAGATCAAAACGAAAATTTGAACAAAAAAAATGCTCTTGTTGCCAAAGCTCAAGAATTGCAGGACAGCGATGATTTTGAAAAAACCACACCTGTCATGAAACAAATTCAAGAGGAGTGGAAAAAAATTGGGCATGTTCCTAGAAAGTATTCTGATAAAGTTTGGAAAGAATTTAAAGACGCCTGCAACCATTATTTTGACAAACTAAAAGAGCAAAAAAATGAGGAAAGTGGCGAAGAGATGGAAGCTTTTGACAAAAAGAAAAGTTATCTAGAAACGCTCAGAGAATTCCAACTTACAGGTGACCATAAAACAGATTTGGATGCCATAAAACAACATATTGAAACTTGGAAAACTTTTGGTAAAGTTCCTTTTCCGAGAAGACATATCGAAGGCAAGTTTAATAAAATTTTAGATGCCCTTTTTGACAAACTAAGCTTGAGTAAAAAAGACACCGATATGATCCGTTTTGCCAATAGAATGGACTCATTGTCAGAAAATAATGATGCTCGAAAACTGGAAGGCGAAAAGATTTTCATCATGCGTAAAATAGATGAAGTTCAAAACGAAATCTTCCAATTAGAAAATAACATTCAATTTTTTACGAATACCAGAAATGCCAAAAAAGAAAATTCTATTGTTTTAGAAGTTCGAAAAAACATCGCCATTCACAAAGAAAGCCTTGATACTTGGAAAGAAAAACTGAAACAGTTAAGAAATTTAAACCAAGAATAAAATCAACAATTCTGAATAAAACACAAGCCTCATCCTAGAAATAGCATGAGGCTTTTTTTATAAAGTATTGAGCATGATAATTATCATTTTAATATTTCATAAATCAAATTACTTTTGAACTTAATTAATTTCTTTGCTATGAAAAGTTCAATGATTCAGAAATACAATGTTCCTGGCCCAAGATACACCAGTTATCCGACTGTTCCATACTGGAATGAAGAAGCTTTTTTATATCAGAACTGGATTGATACCTTAAAAAAAACATTCACAGAAAGTAATTCGAAGGAAGGCGGAATAAGTCTTTACATTCACTTACCTTTTTGTGAAAGTTTATGTACTTTTTGTGGTTGCAATAAACGCATTACAAAAAATCATGAAGTAGAAAACCCTTACATTGAAGCTGTTTTAAAAGAATGGGAGCTGTATTGCAAAATATTGCCCGAAAAACCAATGATTAAAGAAATTCATCTGGGCGGAGGCACTCCTACCTTTTTTTCTCCTGAAAATTTAGAATCTTTAATAAACGGTATTTTTTTATATGCAGATAAAGCTGACAACTACGAATTCAGTTTCGAGGGTCATCCCAATAACACAACAAGAGAACATCTACAAAAACTCTATGATTTAGGCTTTAGGAGAGTTAGTTTTGGCGTACAGGACTATTCTGAAAAAGTACAAAAAGCCATTCATAGGGAGCAACCCTTTCATAATGTTGCCAAAGTCACTTTTTGGGCAAGAGAAATCGGATATACTTCTATTGGTCACGACATTATTTTTGGCTTGCCTTTTCAGGAAATTGAAGATGTAGTAGATACCATTGAAAAAACAAAATCTCTACAACCAGACAGACTAGCCTTTTACAGCTACGCACATGTACCTTGGATCAAAGGAAATGGTCAACGCGGCTTCAAGGATGAAGACATCCCAAAAGATGAAAAGAAACGCATGCTATATGAAATAGGAAAAAAATTATTGTTCAAAAATGAATATCATGAAATTGGCATGGATCATTTTGCATTAAAAACTGACAGCTTATTTGAATCTTTTCAAAATGGAAGATTGCATCGCAACTTTATGGGTTATAGTTCTTCAAAAACCCAATTGATGATTGGCTTGGGCGTTTCTTCCATAAGCGATAGTTGGTATAGTTTTGCCCAGAATGTAAAAAAAATAGAAGAATATTACCAATTATTAGAAGCCAATAAATTACCGATATTTAGAGGCCATTTATTGATTGATGAAGATCTAATCATCCGAAAACACATTCTTAACTTAATGTGTCGATTTGAAACTTCCTGGGAGGATAAATCTATTTATTTCGAGGAGATTCCGGAAATTTTGATCCAATTAAAAGAAATGGAAAAAGATAAACTTCTTATCATTGGAGAAAATAAAATTCAAGTCACCGAAGCCGGAAAGCCTTATGTACGTAATATTTGCATGGCATTTGACTTACTCTTAAAACGTAAAGCACCTGAAACCGAATTATTCTCAATGACAATTTAGAGATGAAATAGATTAAAACAAACAAAGCACACTTTAGAAGTGTGCTTTGTTTGTTTTAATCTTGAAATATTATAGTACTTTAAAAAATACAATTTAAAAAACTTTCGAAAAAATTATTTAATTTCTAATATCGATAATAACTCATCTTTCATGAAAAGTAATTTAGCTTTCAATTCATGAGCATGCTCATCTATAACAATTTTCTCACCATTATTTATCTGGTGGATCTCATGTTCTAGTTCATGGTATTCATCAAACAATTCTCTAAAATGAGAATTGCTTATTTTTAACTGATGAATTTTATCCTGATATTCAGGAAATTCGTGCAATAAATTATGTCTTTCCATACTTTCTTAAAATTTAAGTTAAATATAAGAAATTTTAATCTAATGACAATCAGGAGTTTGCTGTATAAATAAACTCATATTGGAGGGAGAAACGTAAGGAATTCCTAATCCCAAGCCTCTCAAAATAAATAGAGCGCCAATTAATATCGCAATATAAGGAATCACCTTTTGTATTTTATTTCGGGTAGCAACGGTCAAAAAAGAATTTAAATAGACAACGCTACTCATCATGGGAACGGTTCCTAAACCGAACAGAATCATATACAACACCCCAAAACTGACACTTTGCATGGCTATAGCGCCAAATAGAGCGACATAAACCATACCGCAGGGCAAAAAACCATTGAGTAGGCCTATTGTAAATAATGATTTGTAACTCTTGTTTTTAAATTGGCTTCCAAGAGTTTGCTTAATTTTAGAAATTAATCGAAAAACTGGCTTCGAAAAATTATATTTTGCAAAAGTCTTCTCTGGAATTAAAACAATTAAAATCATGGCTACACCAATAAAAATTGACATTTTTTGTTGCATTCCAGCCATAAAAAAACCTTTGCCAACTAATCCGAAAATTAAACCTATAGAAGCATAAGCCGTTAATCTTCCTATATGATAGCTAAGAATTTGAGTAACTTTTTTAGCAGGATTATTTCTATCAACCGGCAACATCATAGCTATTGGACCGCACATTCCTATGCAGTGAAAACTACTGATTAAACCAAATATTAAAGCTGTATAGAGCATTTATGCCAAAAGTTTTAAAGTCGAAAATAAATTTACCAAACCCGATTCTCGAAAACCGGAAGAAAACTAATTGATATAAATTGTTTTCTTGCTAAGGTATTTTTTGCCTTCATATTGCCATTCCATATTAAGGTCCCATTGACCGCCTACCAAATTTGATTTAGGTATGAGCAAAGATGGATTAGAAATCGAAATTGGGATTTCGAAATCAAATTTTTTATTAGACGGTCTATAAAGGGACACTTTTCCTTTGATTTTACTAGGCACAAACGCATCCGGAAACACAATCGTAATTCCTTCTATTGTATTTGTTATAATAGGTTTTTCAGCTAAATCTTGCGCATTTTGCGCTCGTATCATCTCTTCGTCAAAACGAGCATCATGTTTGTAATATTCTTCGACAACCAATTCATTATCATATTTTGAATTTGATTGTACTTTAATAACAAAATATAAAATGAAAGACATAAACAACACAATTGCAATGACAATACCTGTTCCCCAATTAATTTTCATAATTCTAGTTTAAAGTTTGAAGTAAAAATCTTCAAATTAAATGTTTCTTTTAGTCAAAATTTCGCGGACTTAAAAAAGTGGTTGTAGTGGTTTCAACTTTATCTGCACCATTATAAACCTCGATTTTTAATTTCGTCTTATCACTTTCCAATAAATATTGGGGGATTTCAACAAATAACGTCCCGCTTTTCATTCCTTGTTTTGGCACCGCAAGCGTTTGGTTTCCTACAACCTTTAATGTTCCTTTCAATCCAATTAATTTGAAATGAAGATCTTTAAAATCATTATTGGTCTTGTTAATAATTTTATAGGTAAACACATTACTAATGCTCTCTCCTTTATGCTGAAAAAGCTGCCCCGGTAATCTTAAAATAGTTGCTTCGACATCTGTTCGTAAAAACATTAATCCTATCAAAATACCTACTAATATGGTCAATATTGCGGTATAACCTTTCATTCTGGGCGTAAACTTAAAAGGTTCTTTTTTCTCTATTTCATCTTCCGAAGCATAGCGTATAAGTCCTTTTGGCAAGCCTACGCTTTCCATTATCACATCACATTCATCAATACAGGCGGTGCAATTCACACACTCCAATTGAATTCCGTTACGGATATCTATACCTGTTGGACAAACATTGACGCATTGCTTACAATCAATACAATCTCCTTTTCCGGAAAGAAATCTGTCCTCTTTTTTATTAAATTTAGCTCTTCCTAATTCTTTTTCTCCTCGAACGAAGTCGTAAGCAACATTAATCGACTTATTATCTAAAAGAACTCCTTGCAATCTTCCGTAAGGGCAAGCAATAATACAAACCTGTTCTCTGAACCATACAAAAACGAAATAGAAAACTCCCGTGAAAATGAACAAAGCAATCAGTGTGCTAATATGATTCCTTGGTCCTTCTTCTATCATTTCTATCAAGGCATCACTGCCGATAAGATAAGCCAGAAAAACATTAGCTATACCAAAAGAAATCAACAAAAAGAGCGTCCATTTAATTCCTTTCTTCCTTATTTTTTCGGTATTCCATTCTTGTTTAGACAATCGCATTTGTGCGCCTCTGTCACCTTCAATCCAATACTCGATTCTTCGAAAAACCATTTCTAGAAAGATTGTTTGTGGACAAATCCAACCGCAAAAGATTCGACCAAAAATCACCGTAAAAAGAATGACAAAAACCACTCCTACAATCATAAAAAGAACGAAAATGTAAAAATCCTGTGGCCAAAATGGAAATCCAAAAATATTAAAACGACGCTCCAGAATGTTAAACATCATGAATTGATTGCCATTAATCTTTAAAAATGGATTAACAATTAAAACAATCAGTAAAAAATAACTAACCCACTTTCTGTATTCATAAAACTTCCCCGAAGGTTTTTTTGGAAAAATAAATTTCCTTTTCCCTTCTCCATCAATTGTACCTATGGTATCTCTAAATGTTTGATCCGGTAATTTTGACATTTTTGAATGTTTTAACTTATATTAAGCAATACTATCTGCTATTTATTTTCTTCGACCCAAACCTCACCTTCTGCGGCTTTTGGATCTTTTGGGTTGCTTCCTTTCAAGGACAATATATAACTGGCTACAGCCTGAATTTCTTTTGGCTTTAAATTCCCTTTCCAGGCAATCATCCCTTTTCCGTCACGGCCACCATTTGAAATAGTATGGAAAACTTCTTTAATTCCTCCACCTAAAATCCAATTTTCATCAGTTAAGTTTGGTCCTATTTGCCCTCCTCCATCTGCTCTATGACAAGCAGCACAATTCGTTGCGTATATTGTTTCGCCTGAAGCGAATTCTGCTGGATCTGTCAATAAGGTCACTGTTTTTTCATCCATCAAATCGGGAGCGGTTTTCATATATTCCGCAACATCAATCTTGGCTTGAGCCAACTCTTTTTTAAGTTCCATTTCTTGGTTATCACCATCTAATATTTCAAACTTAACAAGGTAAACAGCCGAGAAAATAATGCAACCGTAGAACAAATAAACCCACCAAGGCGGCAAATTATTATCTAATTCCTTGATACCGTCGTAATCATGATTCAACAATAGGCTGGCTTCATTTTCGATAGGTTCCGTTTTGGTTAAGCTTCGCATTAATTTCTTATACCATTCCTTTTCCCTATAGCTCAAATTATTTTCTTCCTCTAATTTTGCTTTCTGATCATCAGTAAGCAACTGATAAGTAATATTATCAATAGCACCTATTGTAATTTCTATCGCTATCAAAAGAAAAAGAAATACAAATAAAAACAACGATACCATTGGGTATTTTAAAAATGCCGGACGATCACCCGAGTCAATAAAATATTCCATAGCACCAAATATGGCGAAGAAAATCAACAGTACTCTTAGATATGCTGGAATTAATTTTTTCATTTTAATTATTTTGAAATTATACTATTAATTATCGTTCAATGGAATTTGACTCAATTCATTAATTTTGTCCTTCTTATAGAATGCAACCCATAGACCTAGTCCCACAAAGAAGAAAAAGAAAATTAATAATGATAGTATCGGATAAATCGCAACACCTGCGATTGTTTCCATGTTATGTTTTATTTGTTCGAACATGACTTTAGTTTTTACTTGTTGTCTTTTACTTTAATATCGGTTCCTAACCTTTGTATGTAAGCAATTAATGCAATGATTTCTCTTTCATGCATAGGGACAAATTTTTCTCCTTTGGCCTCTGCTTTTTTCTTGCTGTTTTCATAACTTTTTACAAAGTCCGGATCTGAATGAAGGTTGTCTTCAATCATTTGAGATTGCTCCTTGATTGTATTTTTAGCATTGGCAATTTCAGTATCAGAATAAGGTACCCCTAGGTCTCTCATCACTTTCATTTTAGTCTCAATATCCGAAATATCTAAAGCGCTATTATCAAACAACCATTTGTAACCCGGCATGATTGATCCTGGCGAAGTACTTTGCGGATTCCACATATGATTAAAATGCCAGTTGTCATTATATTTACCACCAACTCTCAATAAATCGGGTCCGGTACGTTTTGATCCCCAAAGGAAAGGATGATCATAAACAAACTCTCCTGCTTTTGATTGTGGTCCGTAACGTTCTACTTCACTTCTAAAAGGACGCACCATTTGAGAGTGACAACCCACACAACCTTCACGGATGTACAAATCACGACCTTCTAATTCTAAAGGAGAATACGGTTTTACACTAGCAATGGTAGGAATATTAGATTTCACCATAATCGTAGGAACAATTTGAATAATTCCTCCAATCAGAATAGCTACAGTTGCCAAAATTGTCAATTGAATTGGTTTTCTTTCTAGCCAAGGATGGAATTTTTCTCCCGCTACTCTACCGCTACTGATTTTTTGCAATTCAGGAGCTTCTGCCAATTCGTCTTCGATAGTTGCATTTGCCTTAACCGTTTTTACAATATTATAAACCAAGACAAACATTCCTATGATATACAAAGTACCTCCGGCGGCGCGCATCCAATACATTGGCATAATTTGCGTTACCGTTTCAAGGAAATTACCGTATGTTAATGTTCCGTCAGGATTAAATTGTTTCCACATAGAAGCTTGTAAAAACCCAGCCACATACATAGGAAGCGTATAAAGTATAATTCCTAAAGTTCCAATCCAGAAGTGGAAATTTGCTAATTTAAGTGAGTACAATGGTCCTTTTGACATTCTTGGGACCAACCAATAAATCAAACCAAAAGCCATAAATCCATTCCAAGCTAATGCCCCAACGTGAACGTGAGCAATAATCCAATCCGTAAAGTGCGCTATAGCGTTTACATTTTTCAAAGACAACATCGGTCCTTCAAACGTTGCCATACCATAACCTGTAATTGCAACTACAAAAAACTTCAATACTGGCTCTACACGAACTTTATCCCAAGCACCACGCAATGTCAACAAACCATTAATCATACCTCCCCAAGATGGAGCAATTAACATTACAGAGAAAACTACACCTAAGTTCTGAGCCCAATTTGGCAAAGCAGAATATAATAAATGGTGTGGACCAGCCCAGATATATAAAAATATTAATGACCAGAAGTGAACAATTGACAAACGGTAAGAATATACAGGACGATTAGCCGCTTTTGGAATAAAATAATACATCAATCCTAAAAACGGAGTAGTCAAGAAAAAAGCTACTGCATTATGTCCGTACCACCACTGAACCAAGGCGTCCTGAACTCCTGCATAAACAGAATAACTCTTCATTCCAGAAACTGGCAATGCCAAACTATTAAAAATATGCAATACCGCTACCGTTACGAAAGTAGCCAGATAGAACCAAATAGCTACGTATAAATGACGCTCTCTTCTCTTTAAGATTGTTCCGATCATATTTATACCAAAGACAACCCAAATTAATGTAATAGCAATATCTATAGGCCATTCTAGTTCAGCATATTCTTTTGATGAAGTATATCCCATAGGCAACGAAATTGCCGCAGCCACAATGATTAATTGCCATCCCCAGAAATTAAGATTACTCAGAAAATCACTGAACATTCTCGCCTTTAGTAATCGTTGCAAGGAATAATAAATCCCCGCAAACATTGCGTTTCCTACGAAAGCAAAAATTACTGCATTAGTATGCAATGGCCTTAATCTACCAAAACTCAACCAAGAGATTCCGTCGGTAAGATTGGGGAATAAAAAAAGTGTGGCTAATAAAAGTCCGACAACCATACCCACTACCCCAAAAACAATGGTAGCGTAAATAAACTTTTTTACAATTTTGTTGTCATAATAAAACTGCTGCATTTCCATAATTAATTTTGTTTTTCTTCTGTTGTTTGTTTTTCTTTTTTGGATGTGATCTTGATTTCGTCGTCAAAAAGCATTCGGACCGATGGTGTATAATCATCGTCGTATTGACCACTCTTAACAGCTGTAATGAAAGCGATAAAAAATGCGACAGCTACAAATATGCTGATGGAGATTAATAAATAAATGACACTCATACCTTAATTTTGTTTTACAAAGTTAATCTGCTTGTTTTTTAAAAAATATGACAATTGTCATACTTGTCTTTTTGGACTAAATTAACGAGAAATTATTAAGAAACATATTATAATTTTAATTCTTATTTTTTTCTCGCATAATAATTACTCATCACTGTCACAAAACTGACAATCGTAATTGTACTTAAAGGCATGATAATAGCCGCCACCAATGGCTTTAAATTTCCTGTAATAGCAAATGACAGTCCTACAACATTATATAGCAATGACAAGACAAAACTCATCTTAATAGTTGTTATCGCTTTCTTGGATAATTTTAAAAAATAATACAATTTCTGAAACTCATTAGCTTCCAAAATAGCATCACAAGCCGGTGAAAAAACATTGACATTTTCAGAAATAGAAATACCTACATTACTTTGAGCCAAGGCTCCGGCATCATTCAGTCCATCCCCTACCATCATTACATTTTTACCTTCTTCTTGTAATTTCTTGATGAATTCAAGTTTTTGTTCTGGTTTTTGATCAAAAATCAATTCAGTTCCTTCAGGCAAAAGTTTTTCTAAAGAAGCGCGCTCGCCTTCATTATCACCAGACAAAACTTTAATTTGATAATTCTCTTTTAAAGTTTTGAAAAGAACTTCTAAACCTTCCCTATATTGATTGTTAAAAACATACTTACCATAGTAAACGCCTCCAATTTGAATATGAACAGCTGTTTGTAAAATGGTATTCCCTTCAGTTTTTCCAACAAAAAAAGCAGAACCAACTTTGACCTCATTCCCATCAATTAAAGCCTGAATTCCTTGTCCCGTGACTTCCTTAAAAGCTGTGGTTTGTGCTTTTCTGCCTTCAGGCAAAAAGTCATACAACATTCGGCTAAGTGGGTGATTGGACGTTCGAAGCAAATTCTTAACCAATATCAAATTCTCATCAGAAAGTAGCTCTCCTTCGTAAGAGATATTTGATTTTTTATTAGTCGTAATGGTTCCTGTTTTATCAAAAACAATTGTATCTACTTTAGCAAGTTGCTCGATAACCAAAGCATTTTTAAGGTAAAATTTCTGTTTACCCAAAATACGCAACACATTCCCCATCGTAAAAGGAGCAGTCAATGCCAAAGCACAAGGACAGGCCACGATCAATATTGCCGTAAAAACATTAAAAGCAGTATTGGTGTCAATAAAAATCCAATATCCAAAAGAAACAAAGGCAATTAATAATAAAATAGGCGTAAAATATCGACTTATGGTATCAGTGATACTTTTGTATTTTTGCTCTACTTTTTTCTGAAAAACATCATTACTCCACAACTGTGTAAGATAACTTTGTGAAACCGAATGCAACACTTCCATTTCGATCACTTTCCCGATTAACTTTCCTCCTGCAAATATTTTATCGCCTGAATTCTTAGTAATTGGAATCGCTTCTCCTGTTACAAAACTATAATCCACCGATGCATTTTCGCTGATTAAAATACCATCTACCGGAATCAATTCTTGGTTTCTAATGAGTAATCTGTTTCCTTTTTCGATATCATATACCGGAATACTTTCTTCCGAAGTATCGCTGTTAATTCGAGTGATTGCGATAGGGAAATAAGATTTGAAATCTCTTTCAAAACTCAAGAAACTATAGGTTTTTATTTGGAACATTTTCCCCAATAACATAAAGAAAACCAATCCTGTTAAACTGTCAAAAAAACCGGAGCCATAGTCAAATACAATATCAACGGTACTTCGTATAAACATGATTATAATACCCAAAGCAATTGGAATATCAATATTCAACAAGCCCGATTTAATACTTTTATAAGCCGAAACATAGTAGCCACTGCCCGAATAAAGGAAAGAAGGCAATGCCAAAGCAAAAATTAGCCAGCGAAAAAAGGGTTTGTAATTATCCAGCCAAAACTCCTTGACCTCAAAATATTCCGGAAAAGACAATAACATAATATTGCCAAAGCAAAAGAAAGCAACTCCCAGTTTATAAGTCAAACTCCGGTCGATACTCTTCTTTCCTGTTTCATAATTTTCTAAACTGATGTAAGGTTCATAACCGATAGAACTCAGTAAATAGACTATTTCCTTTAGAGAAACTTTCTCAGGATTGTACGTAATGCGAACTTTCTTTTCAGGAAAATTCACCTGAGAAACACTAATTCCGCTTTGTAAACGCTGTAAGTTCTCCAATATCCAAATACAGGAACTGCAATGAATATGAGGAATACTAAGCGAAACTATTGCAGTAGTATCCTCTTTAAATTCCAATAATTTTGAAACGATAGTTTCATTATCGAGAAAATCATATTTCCCTTTAATTTCTTGTGGTGTTGCCCCTGGAGATTTTTCGAAATCATAATAGCATACTAAATCATTTAAACTGAAAATTTCGTAAACCGTTTTGCAACCGTTGCAACAAAATTTCTTCGCATCAAAAACAATTTCTTCCTGCTTTACAATATCTAATCCACAATGGAAACAATTTTGTGTATCCATAATTATTTTGCTCATTATACCTTGCACAAAGGTTACCAATTTAAATAGCTAAAAAAATGACATTTATCATGTATTTTTTTTTAAATTTGTATGAATTTTATCTTTTATAATGAGTAAATGCGAACAATGTATCGTTAGAGAATTCAGTTCACTGAAAGCTTTAAACAAAGAAGAACTTTTAAAAGTAGCCAATTGTAAAACCTCATTTACAATTAAAAAAGGGGAACCTATTTTTGGCGAGGGTGATAGTATTAATGGAATCTATTGCATAAAAGAAGGTATTTGCAAACTATCAAAATTGAGCGCAAATGGTAAAGATCATATCGTTAAGTTAATTAAATCCGGAGAACTGCTTGGTCAACGTTCTATGATAAGCGATGAACCCGCCAATTTAAGTGCTGTTGCTCTTGAAGACATGGAAGTTTGTTTTATTCCAAAGGCAGAAATCATGGGCTTTTTTGACAAAAACAATCAATTCTCGATGGATGTAATGAAAAACATTTGCGGAGATCTGAAAGAATCTGATGATCATATGGTGGCTATGGCGCAAAAAACGGTTAAGGAACGCTTGGCGCAAACTTTGATTCACCTTGCTGAGAATTTTGGCAAAAATGAAGATAACTCCTTACACGTTCAATTATCTAGAGAAGAATTAGCCGGAATGATTGGTACTGCAACAGAAAGTTGTATCCGTTTATTGTCTGATTTTAACAAATTAGGTTTGATTGAATTAAACGGTAAAAAAATCACCCTGAAAGAGATTGGCAAATTAAAGAAGATGGCAGAATAAAAGCATTATGATTTTGATTGCAGATTTAAGAATGATGATTAACGATTTTTGATTTCAGCTAAATCTGAAATCAAAAATCGTTAATCTTAAATCACAATTTCTTAGCTTCTTCCCAAATGAGAATATTTGAAAATTAAAAATTTTCTAACTCCTATTTATTTGGAAGCCGCTTCGCTTCTTCCCAAAAAACATCCATTTCAGCCAGGGTCATTTCCATTAAAGGCTTACCTAATTCTCCTGCTTTACTTTCTAAATATTGAAAACGTTTGATAAATTTCTTATTAGTTCGTTCCAAAGCATCTTCCGGATTCACATTTAAAAATCGCGCATAATTAATCATCGAAAAAAGAACATCGCCAAATTCGGCTTCAATAGCATCTTGATTTCCTTCTTTTACCTCATCTTGTAGTTCTTGCAATTCTTCCTGAACTTTATCCCAAACCTGATGTGATTCTTCCCAATCAAAACCAACTCCTTTCACTTTATCCTGAATCCTGCTCGCTTTTACTAATGCCGGTAAACTTCTTGGAACACCTTCAAGAACTGACTTTTTACCTTCTTTAAGTTTTAATTTCTCCCAGTTTTGCTTGACTTCTTCTTCATCTTTCACAACAGTATCGCTGTAAATATGAGGATGACGATGTATTAATTTATCACAAATTTCATTGCAAACATCGGCAATATCAAAGTCTTTTGTTTCGCTCCCAATCTTGGCATAGAAAACGATATGCAATAACAAATCTCCCAACTCTTTTTTAACTTCATTCAAATCATTATCTAAGATGGCATCACCAAGCTCATAGGTTTCTTCGATAGTAAGATGTCTTAAGGTTTGCAAGGTTTGCTTTTTATCCCAAGGACATTTCTCTCGCAAATCGTCCATAATATTCAATAACCTCTCAAAAGCCTGTAATTGTATTTGTCTTGTATTCATTGCATTTGGTTTTTAGTAAAAATAAGAAATCCTGCAGTCTAATAATTATAGAAAGCAGGATTTATTTATTAAAAAAAGGAAAAATTATTCTTTAACTTTTTTAGCTTTTTTTGGTTTTTCAGCCACAGCTTCTTCATTTTCTGCTGCTGCTTCAACTGTCTCAGTTGCTACTGGAGCTTCATCAACTACCAAGCCTTTAGACTGAATTGTATTATACCAATTTAATATTTTTTTGATATCTGAAGGATATACTCTTTCTTCATCATAATCAGGTAGAATTTCTTTGAAATAAGCTGCTAAAGTAGCATTATCTTCTTTATGAGAAATTGCCGGACCATTACTTTCTTTGGCAGCAATGCTTTTCATAATTTCTGCCAATGGTTTTTCTCCCTCGTAAGTATAAATAGAAATTTCAGACAATAAACTTACATTACTTTTTAAATTTACTGTAATCTTTTTTCCATCAGATAATGATTCAGCTACAAATCCAGTACGCGTTTGCACTTTTAATATGTATAAACCTGGCTTTCCCGAAATGGATAATATTTTTTCTAAATTCATTTTTTTTAAATTATTATTAAGAAATCAATTCGTGTTATTTTTTTGCTAAAAATCAAAAAGTATACCAAAAACAGACAAGAAATAAATTATCTTCCCTTTTTACCAAAGAATTTCATTCGATATTCTTGGAATGTTTTGCCATCCATGATATTTTTTAGTTTCTTTTGAATTAAGCGTTTTTTTAGAGACGAAATTTTATCTGTAAATAAAACACCTTCAATATGATCGTATTCATGCTGAATTACTCTGGCAATCAATCCATCAAAAACATCCGTTTTCATCACAAAATCTTCTTCACAATATTCGATAGTAATTCGCTCTTTTCTAGACACATCTTCACGAACGTCTGGTATACTTAAACAGCCTTCGTTGAAAACCCACTCTTCTCCTTCTTCTTTTAAGATCTTTGCATTGATAAAAGTACGTTTGAAACCTTTCAATTCTTTTATTTCTGAATCTTCTAAATCTTCGTCTTCACTAAAAGGTGTTGTATCGACAACAAACAAACGAACTGCCATACCAACTTGAGGAGCGGCAAGACCAACACCACAAGCATTATACATCGTTTCGTACATATTAGCAATCGTTTCTTTCAAATTAGGATTTTCAGATGATATTTCTTCTCCTACTTTTCTCAAAACCGGATCACCATATCCTATAATTGGTAAAATCATTGTTGTTATATTAAGTATTATCAGCCATAAACTAAGGGATTAATCCTTTTATTTAGGATTGGCAAAAATAGTAAATTTTTAGACAATGGTTAATCTCAAATTGATAAATAGTGCTTTTTTATAATTTAATTATAATTCACAGCCATTTATCCTATGGATAAATCGTACAATTCATACCTTTGTGTGTAATCCTCAAATTATGATTTCCAATATTCAGAAATTCACAGATAGCACTCATTTTAGTAATGCTTTAAAAATAACTATTTCAGCAGTTATTCCGGTGTTGTTATTCTCCTATTTAGGCAATTTCGAAATTGGTTTTACCATAGCCCTTGGTGCTTTTTTCACCTATCCTAGCGACATTCCTAGTAATTTAAAACACAAAATCAACGGTATACTTGTTACTGCAATTATCGTTTCTGGAGTCAATTTGATAATAAACCTTAGCCATCCTTACCCTTGGATTTTCTACCCTTTATTGACATTGTTGATTTTTATTTTATCAATGATTTCTGTTTATGGACAAAGGGCCACCATGGCATCGTTTTCGGCCTTAATTTCTATTTCGCTGGCATTTGCACATTTACATACGGGCTGGGAAATGCTCCAATATTCGGGTCTTATACTTACAGGAGGACTGTTTTACTTACTAATTTCCCTTATCTTTTTCTATATCAGACCCAATCGCTACATTGAATTACAAATAGCAGAATGCATCCAATTGACTTCTAAATATTTAAAACTAAGAGGTGATTTATGGGAATTAAATTCAGATAGAAAGGACATCACCAAAAAACAATTAGTACTACAAGTAGAATTAAATACTATCCATGAAAACATCAGGGAGGTATTAATAAGAAACCGAACGAGTTCCGGATCTTCCAATCAAAATAGAAAAATGCTTATTGTTTTTATCTCTTTACTTGAGATATTAGAATTGGCAATATCTACTTCATTTGATCACGATAAGTTGCATCAAAAATTTGATGATCATCCGAAAGTGCTAAAAACCTATCAAAATCTAGCATACAATCTTGGTTTGATTCTAAAGCAGTTATCTAAAAACATACAGGAAAGAAAGCAATATTCATCAAAACACAATTTGATTGATGATTTACAAAAACTAGAGCTTGCAATTGCTAAATATGAAAATGATTTAGGCAAGATTCCTGCTTCTGAAGGAGTTTTGATGCTTACAACCATGTTGCATTATGCCGAAAAGCAAGTCGAAAAAATCAAAATTCTCGAACGTGCTTTTACGGAAAACATCAATTCGCATGACTTAAAAGGGAAAGATAAAGATTTAGAAAAATTTGTAACTCCTCAATATTACCCATTAAGCA
This sequence comes from Flavobacterium sp. W1B, assembly GCF_047344965.1. Classification (NCBI taxonomy): domain Bacteria; kingdom Pseudomonadati; phylum Bacteroidota; class Flavobacteriia; order Flavobacteriales; family Flavobacteriaceae; genus Flavobacterium; species Flavobacterium sp. W1B. The sequence goes on along the minus strand of NZ_CP178845.1, from coordinate 1,837,744 downwards.
CCCTGGTTGAAAACTTCAGTTTTTCATCTACTGTTTTCAGACATTCGATTCGATTAACGATTACCATTTTAATCGGTCTGCTGATTGGACAAATACTTCCCTTTCAAAATTCATATTGGATTTTACTAACCATTGTTGTCATCATGCGTCAGGGATACGGCTTGACAAAGCAGCGCACCTACGAAAGAATTTTTGGGACATTTCTTGGAGTGTTAATTGCTTTCGGATTCTTATTAATAATCCATAACTCTACTTTAATTGGTGTTTTAGCTATTATTTCAATGCTTTTGGGATATTCCTTCACCCCAACAAATTATAAAATTGGAGCCACTTTCGTAACGATATATGTCATTTTCGTTTATGGAATTCTAAACCCAAACATCCAAGATGTTATCCAATATCGAATTTTGGACACCTTAGTTGGAGCCACTTTAGCTTTTTTGGCTAATTATTTCTTGTGGCCGTCCTGGGAGTTTTTGAACATTCCGCTCCATTTAAAAAAATCGATTAAAGCCAATGAAAATTATTTAAAACAAATTTCCATTTTCTACAACAAAAAGGGAGAAGTATCCACTTCATACCGTTTAGCAAGAAAGCAAGCATTTATTGAAATTGGCAATTTAATGGCTTCTTTTCAAAGAATGGTTCAAGAGCCTAAATCAAAACAAAACAAGTTATCTCAAGTTTATAAACTTACCGTACTTAATCATTCCCTACTTTCATCGGCAGCTTCATTGGGAACATACATCCAATCCCATAAAACCACCGAAGCCTCTGAGGCTTTCAATGTGGTTTTCAATAAAATTATCGAAAACTTACAAAGTGCAATTATACTTCTTAAAGCGGATGGCTCTGAACTAAAAGAAAAAACCGTTAGCGAAGAATTAAGTAAGCGATTCACCGAACTGAAGAACATTCGTTCGAATGAATTAAAACAAGTAGATAGCATGGATGAAGAAACCTATCAGACAAAAATGCAAGAAGCCCAACTGGTTATAGAACAACTGATATGGCTTACTAATTTATCTGAAAACATTCTAAAAACAACACAGTTATTGCTAAAATCTTAAACAAAAAAAATCCCAATATGAATTGGGATTTTTTTGTTTGAGAAATTTAATTATTAAGCTTCAAAACCGAAGCCGTATTATTTCTAATTTTATCTAAAAGTTCCGGATTATCGTTTAAGGTCTGACCATAAGACGGAATCATATTTTTAATTTTTTCTTGCCATTCCGGTGTATTCAATTTATCTTTAAAACACCTTCCTACTAAATCTACCATTATTGAAACAGCAGTTGAAGCCCCAGGCGAAGCACCTAATAGAACAGCTAAAGACCCGTCGCCCGTAGTGATTACCTCGGTACCAAATTCAAGCACACCACCTTCTTTTTCATCTTTCTTAATAACCTGAACTCTTTGGCCAGCTCTTTCTATAACCCAATCCTTAGATCTTGCAGAAGGAACATATTCTCTAAGCGCATTAATTCTGTCCTTTGGAGATTGTCTTACTTGTTCTATCAGATATTTTGTGAGCGGAATATTCTTAATTCCGGCGGCAATCATCGGAATAATATTATCTGTTTTTATAGACAAAGGCAAATCAGAATAAGAGCCGTTTTTCAAAAAACGAGTCGAAAAACCGGCAAAAGGACCAAACAAAAGTTGTTTTTCTCCATTAATCATTCGGGAATCGATATGCGGAACCGACATTGGCGGCGCACCTACACTAGCCTTACCATAGACTTTAGCTTGGTGTTTAGCAATTATTTCAGGGTTGATGCATTTTAACCATTGTCCGCTTACCGGGAAACCTCCATATCCTTTTCCTTCAGGAACATCGGCTTTTTCCAATAAAGGCAACGAACCTCCACCAGCTCCTATAAAAACAAACTTAGTATATATTTTTTTCTTTTCGCCCGAAGCCAAATCGGTAATTTTTATTCTCCAGCTTTTGTCCTCTTGTTGTTTTAGTTTCTTAACCTCATGATTATAATGAAGGCTAACTCCGTCAAGAGTACCCAAATAATTAAAGATACTTCTGGTTAGTTCTCCGAAATTAACATCAGTACCAATAGGCATAGAAGTTGCCGCAAAACTATCCGATTCTTTTCTGCCTTCCATAACCAAAGGCATCCATTCTTTCATCTTAGCAAAATCAGTGGTAAAAACCATCTCTTTAAAAATACTGTTTCGCTGCAAAACATCGAATCTCTTTTTAAGATAGGCTACATTTTTATCTCCCCAAACAAAACTCAAATGAGGGACGCTTTTTATAAAATTTTCTGGAGAGGGAACTTTTTTTTGCTCTACTAAATAAGCCCAAAATTGACGAGATACCTCAAAAGACTCAGCAATGCTGATAGCTTTTTTAGGATCTATAGTTCCATCTTCTTTTTCGGGAGTATAATTCAGTTCGCAAAAAGCAGAATGTCCTGTTCCTGCATTATTCCAGGCATCAGAACTCTCAGCTGCAGCAATATCTAATCTTTCGAAAATTTGAATTTTTATATCGGGTTGAAGTTCTTTCAGTATTAAACCGAGAGTAGCGCTCATTATTCCAGCACCAATAAGAACTACGTCAGTTTGTGATTGGGTTGTTGTGTCAGGCATAGCAAAATTTTAAAGTACAAAGGTACTTCATAAAATTGCAAAAAAAAACATAAAAAAAGGGATTAAAAGTTAGAAATCACGAAAACGATTAAGCTTTTTCATTTGATTAGATATCAAAGTCTAAAACGTTTTTCGATTCAAATAATCCTGAAGCATAATTGTAGCCGAAATTTCATCAATCAAGGCTTTATTTTGACGTTGTTTCTTTTTCATTCCGCTATCAATCATTGTTTGAAAAGCCATTTTTGAAGTAAAACGTTCATCAACCCTTATCACTTTCATATCTGGAAAATGATTAGTAAAATGAGTCACGAAACCTTTTATAATAGAAGCGCTTTCTGAGGGTTCGCCATTCATCTGTTTGGGTTCGCCAATAAGAACTGCCTCTACTTTTTCTTTAGAAAAATAATCCTTCAAAAAAGCAATCGCCGTAGCACTAGGAATTGTGGTTAATCCCGATGCGATGATTTGCATTTCGTCTGTAACGGCGATACCGGTACGTTTTTGTCCGTAGTCTATAGAAAGAATTCTAGGCATGTATTTTTTATTTTTTTTGCAAAGATACACAAAGATTATATGCGATTAATTTTGACATAAGACTATCGGAATTCATCATTAAAATAGAAAACGACACATCCTCTTTAAAACGTCAAATTCAATAACGCATCCTTTATTTTTTCAAACAAAAACAATAAATATGTTAGTATTACAAAAACCAAGTCGTTTTCTAAAAAATCCATTTATATTTGTACAAAAATTATCAAAATCATGAATCCATTACAAACAATTATAGAACAAGCCTGGGAAAACAGAGCCTTGTTACAAGAAGAAACTACAACAAATGCTATTAGAGAAGTTATCGAATTATTAGACTCGGGAAAACTTCGCGTTGCCGAGCCTATAGCTGACGGATGGCAAGTAAACGAATGGGTAAAGAAAGCCGTGGTTATGTATTTCCCTATTCAAAAAATGGAAACTTGGGAATCTGGAATTTTCGAATACCATGACAAAATGCTACTAAAAAGAGGCTATGCCGAAAAAGGAATTCGCGTAGTACCTAATGCTGTTGCCCGTTATGGCGCTTATATTTCAAGCGGTGTAATCTTGATGCCAAGTTATGTAAACATTGGTGCTTATGTAGATGAAGGTACTATGGTGGACACTTGGGCTACCGTAGGAAGCTGTGCTCAAATTGGTAAAAATGTACATTTAAGTGGTGGTGTAGGAATTGGTGGGGTTCTTGAACCATTGCAGGCCGCTCCGGTAATTATTGAAGACGGTGCTTTTATTGGTTCTCGTTGTATCGTTGTTGAAGGTGTTCACGTTGGTAAAGAAGCTGTTCTTGGTGCCAATGTATGTCTTACAGCATCTACAAAAATTATCGATGTTACGGGTGAAACTCCAGTAGAAATGAAAGGATTTGTTCCGGCTCGTTCGGTTGTGATTCCTGGAAGTTACACTAAAAAATTCGCCGCAGGAGAATTTCAAGTACCATGCGCTTTAATCATTGGAACCCGCAAACCATCAACTGATTTAAAAACATCTTTGAACAATGCTTTACGCGAATATGACGTAGCGGTTTAAATCAATATAAGCTGCTAAAAATATTCCAAAAAAAATTATTGATATTAAATGAAAATAGGATACGAAGCCAAAAGGATTTTTCACAACAAAACAGGGTTAGGAAACTATAGTCGTGATGTTATTCGTGTACTGAGTACCTATTATTCAGATAATTCATATTTTTTATATAATCCAAAAAAATCTGATCAATCCCTTTTTGAGGCAAATAACAGCAATGTTTTTGAACAACTTCCTAAAACAAAATTTACGAGAAAATTCAAAAATTATTGGCGCCAAAAAGGGATTGTGAATGATTTAAAAAAAGACAACATCAGCTTGTTTCATGGATTATCTGGCGAACTTCCAATTGGATTAAAAGCAAATAACATAAAGAGCGTCGTAACCATACACGACTTAATATTTATGCGCTATCCTAAATTGTATTCTTTTTTTGATCGTAAAATTCATTATTTAAAATTCAAAAAAGCAGCAAAAGCAGCCGACAAAATTATTGCAATTAGCGAACAAACCAAAGAAGATATTGTTACTTTTCTGAATGTTGACCCCGATAAAATTGAAGTAATTTACCAAGGATGCCAATCTGTTTTCAAGGAAAAACATTCCGATCAAGAAAAAGAAGAAGTAGCCAATCATTATAAACTTCCTCAAAATTTCATTCTGAATGTTGGTACAATTGAAGAACGCAAAAATGCTTTCACAATAGTTAAAGCAATCAAAAATATTGACACTAAGCTGGTAATTATTGGCAAGGAAACCAATTATTCGAAAAAAATCAGAGATTACATCACAGATAACAACTTAGAAAATAAAGTAATCTTCCTAAAAGGATTGACTAGTAAAGAATTAGCGATAATCTATCAGTTAGCGACAGTTTTTGTATATCCATCAATATTTGAAGGTTTTGGAATACCAATAATTGAAGCTCTATACTCTAAGGTTCCTGTTATCACAAATAAATTCGGCGTTTTTCCCGAAGCTGGAGGACCAGACAGTCTATACATTGACCCCTATAACACAGTCGAATTAGAGGAAAAAATTAATACTTTGCTCCATGATGCTAGTTTAAGGAAAGAAATTGCTGAAAAAGGATTTGAGTTTGTCCAGAAATTTAATGACCAAAATATTGCGTCAAAAATCAACAAATTATATTCCGAAGTCTAAAAAAACAAATTGCTAATTATTCAATCGTAAATACAAATCATGACCACTACTTTACTAATAACTACATACAATTGGCCTGAAGCTTTGGAAGTTGTCCTAATGAGTATTGAAAATCTAATCGTAATGCCCGATGAAATAATTATAGCAGATGATGGCTCTACAAAGGAAACTGAAATTTTAATAAAAAAATGGCAAGACAGGCTAAAAATACCTGTTATTCATTCATGGCAAGAAGATCTTGGATTTAGAGCTGCGGCTTCTCGAAACAAAGCGATTGCAAAATCCTCCGGAGATTACATCATTATGATTGATGGAGATTTAATCCTGCACCCCAATTTTATAAAAGATCATATTACTCACTGCAAAACCAACCAATTCACTATTGGTACACGAGTTCTTCTGAAGGAAGATTATTCAAAACAATTACTTACCGAGAAAAAAATCAATTTTTCTGTAAGCTCTGATAACATTTCAGCAAATTATAAAAACACAATTAATAATTCTTTACTTTCTAAGCTTATCAGCTATACAACCACTAGCCACAAACAGGTTAGATCCTGCAATATGGCTTGCTTCAAAAGTGATTTAATAAAAGTTAACGGTTTTAACGAGGATTTTATCGGATGGGGACGAGAAGACACTGAATTAGTTGTACGTTTACTCAATGCTAAAATCATTCGAAAAAACATCAAATTCAATGCTAACGTTTTACATATTTTCCATTCAGAGAATAGCAAAAAAATGTTACCAACAAACGATCTTATCCTAAAAAATACAATGACAAAAAAACTAAATCGTTGTCAAAATGGATTAGATAAATACTTATAGATTGAACCTTTTTTTCCATTCAGAGATGATTCCATCATCCGAAAACTTGCTTAGAATTTTATAAGATTCATTAACATATTTAATTCTCAACTGCTCATTATTCATGATTTTTTCCATACTTTGAGCAAAAGCTTTATAATCATTTCTAGGTACCAATAACCCTGATATTTGATCTTCTACCAAATCAATAATCCCTCCATTACTTAATGTAGAAACGATTGCATTCTTATAACAGATAGATTCTAAAACTCCCATTCCCAATCCTTCACAATTAGAAGTAAGAATAGATATTTTGCTTTTTGACAAATGCGAAGCTACATCCTTAACCATACCATAAAAAACAACATTTGTTAGTTTATTATCAGCCACGTAACCTTTCATCTTTTCACTAATAGAACCGTCTCCCAGTATGTGCAATTCCCAATTTGGATATTTATGTGCAATCTCATTCCAAGCCTTTATTGCTAAAAATGAGTTTTTGTGCTTTTCCTCTAGCCGAGATAAGTAAACTATAGTATTATTCTTCTCATTTATATTACAATCAATTCTATCTAATCCTAGGTGAAGCGGGTTATAAATAGTAAAAACCCTATCAATTATAGCTCGTGAATTCTTATAAAGCTTCTTGATCTCATCCGCCGAACCTTGACTAACACAAGCTACACCATGCTCTGCAAGCAATAAATATTTTTTTAATTTCAATAACTTAAAGGGACGGAAAGATTTAGCAACCAAATATTTGAAAAATAAATATGGGTTTCCCAGCATATCTCTCAAAGAAATATACTTATCTAAATAAGCATGGGGAGAACCGTGATATTGAGGAATTGCAATAACGCCAGCTCGTTTGGCCGCTTTTAATAAAGCAATTGAAATAGACATATTATCTCCTGCAAAAATTAATTTCTTAATTTTTAAATTCAGAAAAGATTCATACAATCGCTCTTCAAGATCAGCTGTAGAACAATCTAAATTTATATATTTTATCTCTTTTGGATAAGGAAAATGAGGTTTCTCATAATCATTGTGTTGTGTTATTAAATAATCTACATCTATTCCATTAGATAAAAAAAGATTAATCAAATCACAACCAACACGTTCTACTCCTCCTACAGGAGTATGATCAATTAAAAAAAAATCTATTTTTGAATTATTCATACAATATTAAAATACTTGTTTTGCAAATATAGAATATAATACATCTAATTTTAACAAAAAATATCGACTAAAACAATCACCTAACAACAACGAAAGACACACCAATAATGTTTTTAAAAACTTTTAACATCTAAATACAAAATCGATTGGGTAACATCCATGAATCCTGATAACATAATTAAAAATATAGCATTAAAATCAACCAAAAACGAAAACATTGCCTAAAAAATCTTTCTCGAACTCAATAAAAAATACTGAAATTTTAGAAAACAAATTGACACTTATATCTTTTGATAGGCAATAAACAGAGATCAAAAAAAAAGAAAAAACACATAGCAACCCAAAGATAAAAGTGGAATTATTAAGAAAGCGGATAAACAAAAGAACTACTTCTTTTTGCCAAAAATGTCCATTTTATTTTCTTTAAAAGAGCGGAACAAATTTCCTAAACCCACTACGAATGAATATCTTTGCATTCATTTAAAACTGCTTATGCAAGATATCAACACCGAAGTACTTAATGCCTACGAAATCATAAAAGAAGGCGGCATCATCCTATACCCTACCGATACTGTATGGGGAATTGGCTGTGATGCCACAAACCCAGAAGCCGTAGCCAAAATATACAAACTCAAAAAAAGAGCCGAAACCCAAAGCATGATTGTTTTGATGAATGGCGAAAAAATGATGTACAACGTTTTCAAAGACATTCCCGAAGTTGCTTGGCAAATCATGGATCTCTCTGAAAACCCAACTACATTAGTATTAGACAAACCTAGAAATGTGGCGTCAAACTTAGTCGCCTCAGATAATACTCTCGGGATTAGACTCGTAAAAGAGCCATTTTGTTTTAAACTAATGGAACGTATGAAAAAACCACTAGTTTCAACATCTGCGAACATTTCGGGACAGCCAACTCCAATTGCTTTTAAAGATATTAGTCCAGAAATTTTAAAAGGTGTGGACTATGTTGTAAATTTGCAACGCGATAAAATTGCCGGAAAACCATCCACAATTATAAAATTGTCAAGTGATTCTCAGGTAAAAATTATACGCAAATAAACGATTAGTTTTCTGTCACAGTTTTTAGTTTTTTGACATTAAAATCTCAAAACTAATAACTCTAACCAAATAAGAATGAATATTAAAACTTCCTATAAAGAGTTTTTAAACAATAAAATATTCGAAGTTATCTCTCAAGCTTCCCAAGAACTACAAATTGATAGCTATGTTATTGGTGGCTTCGTGCGAGATTTGATTCTGAAAAGAGATTTCAAAAAAGACATCGACATCGTAGCCGTAGGTAGCGGAATCGAATTGGCTTTAAAAGTATCTGAATTACTTCCAAAAAAACCAAAAGTTCAGGTATTCAAAACTTATGGAACCGCAATGCTGCGTTTTGAAGATACCGAAATTGAATTTGTAGGTGCCCGAAAGGAATCCTATCATTTTGAAAGTCGAAATCCTGTTGTTGAAAACGGAACACTGGAGGACGATCAAAATCGTCGTGATTTCACCATAAATGCACTCGCTTTATCATTGAATTCAACTAATTTCGGGGAGTTACTAGATCCTTTTGACGGATTAAATGACATCGAAAACAAGACTTTAAGAACGCCTCTTGATCCAGACATCACTTATTCTGATGACCCTTTGCGAATGATGCGCGCTATTCGTTTTGCTAATCAATTGGACTTTGATATCGAAGAAAAATCCTTAGAATCGATAACAAAAAATGCGGACCGAATTAAAATCATTTCCGGAGAACGCATTGTTGATGAACTGAACAAAATCCTTTCGACGGACAAACCTTCGGCTGGATTTTTATTATTATTCAAAACGGGACTTTTAGATATTATACTTCCAGAATTGACTGCTTTGAATCAAGTAGAAGAAATTGAAGGCCATACCCACAAAAATAATTTTTATCACACATTGGAAGTCGTTGATAACATTTGCCCGAATACCGATGATGTATGGTTACGCTGGGCCGCTTTACTGCATGATATTGGAAAAGCACCAACCAAGCGTTTCAATAAAAAACAAGGATGGACCTTTCATGGACATGAATTTCTAGGAGGCAAAATGGTCAAAAAAATCTTCGAAAGATTGCACATGCCGTTGAACCAAAAAATGAAATTTGTACAAAAAATGGTTATGATGAGTTCTCGACCTATCGTTTTGTCCCAAGACACCGTTACTGACTCTGCTGTTCGCCGATTGGTTTTTGATGCCGGAGAAGATGTAGAAAACTTAATGACTTTATGTGAGGCCGACATTACCACAAAAAACCCTAGCAAATTCAAAAAGTACCATAGTAATTTTGAAATTGTTCGCAAAAAAATTGTGGAAGTAGAAGAACGCGACCATGTTCGTAATTTTCAACCGCCAATTTCCGGCGAAGAAATCATGGAAATATACGATTTGAAACCATCTAGAGAAATTGGAATCCTTAAAGAAGCAATAAAAGAAGCAATTTTGGAAGGCGACATCCTCAATAATTATGATGCTGCATATGCTTTTATGATAAAACGAGCCGAAAAACTAGGCTTAGTTAAAGTAATTAAATAATACCATCAAAGAATGAAAAAAGAGAATAAATCAGTTATAATTTGGCTACTTTCAGGTTGTGCATTATTATTTATTATGGTCGTCGTAGGTGGGATTACTCGTTTGACCAATTCGGGACTTTCGATGACCGACTGGCATTTGGTTACTGATACATTGCCACCGCTTACAGAAGCAAAATGGCAAGAAACTTTTGACAAATACAAACAGTTTCCAGAATACCAAAAAATTAATATTCATAATGATTTTACTTTAGACGATTATAAGTTTATCTATTTCTGGGAGTGGTTTCATCGTTTTATAGGTAGAATAATTGGTCTGGTTTTCGTTATTCCATTCATTTATTTTTTATTTAAAAAACGACTTTCGCCTCAAACGATAAAAAAATGTATTGTTTTATTATTCATGGGAGGTTTCCAAGGATTCTTGGGATGGTTTATGGTACGAAGTGGCTTGATAGACAATCCAGATGTAAGCCATTTCAGACTTTCGCTTCATCTTACTTTTGCCTTTATTACCTTTGCCTATACACTTTGGGTAGCTTTAGATTTGATATATCCTGAGAGAAAACCAGTTCAAAAATCATTACGCTCCATTGCCCGTTACGCACTTGCTTTTTTACTATTACAAATTATATACGGAGGGTTTGTTGCCGGTTTAAACGCCGGTTTGATTCACAATCACTGGCCCTTGATGAGCGATGGACAATTCATTCATGACAGTGTTTTTCTAGAACAAAAAAACTGGCTTTTGAGTTTTACCGAAGGCAAAAGTGGTGTTCAATTTATTCATAGAATGCTGGCTTATGTAGTTGTTGGAATTATGGTATTGCTTTATTTTAAAAGTAAAAAATACAATTTGAACAAAGCGCAAACCAAAGGAATCAATTTGCTTTTGATTTTAGTTTTTGGACAGTTTGTTTTAGGCGTTTTTACCCTGTTATATGGCGTTCCATTATGGCTAGGGTTAACACACCAAATCAATGCTTTTTTCCTTTTATCTGCAATGGTTTTTACTTTACACCGATTGTCTAAATAAGAACTTTTGACTATATTTACTTTTGACTATATCGTCACATTTCTTTGGAAACAATCTTAAATGTCTAAACTTGCTGCTCAGGAAGCCTTTCTCGATTTATCAGATTATGGGAGAGCTCCCGCAAAATATTTTGCAAAAAAATTAAAAAATACCGCTGTAACACCTATCCACATCACTCTTCTTTTTGCTGTTTCAGGTCTTACTGCGGTTTATTTTATTTTAGAAAATCACTACTATTTGGCCGGTTTTTTTATCATTCTAAAATCCATCATTGATGCGGCTGACGGTGAGCTTTCTCGAGTAAAAAACACACCTTCATATACCGGAAGATACCTTGACAGCATTTTTGATATTGTTCTTAATTTTTTATTTCTGAGTGCAATTTGCTATGTTTCAGAAACATCTTTTGTGATGACTTTAATCGCATTTTTCTGTATTCAATTGCAGGGCACTTTGTATAATTATTACTATGTAATTTTAAGAAATAAATCAGTTGGCGGAGATACCACAAGTAAAATTTTTGAATACAAAACGCCTGAAGCCTTGGCTGGCGAAAGTCAAAAAACAGTCAATATTTTATTTAAAATCTACATCTTGGTTTATGGAGGCTTTGACAGAATAATTTACGCTTTAGATAGAGATGCCCACAAAATAAAAACATTACCAAATTGGTTTATGACCTTCGTTTCCTTGTATGGATTGGGTTTTCAATTGTTACTCATTGCCATTATGTTAGCCTTAAATTATATTGAATTTATAGTTCCTTTTTTCATCGGCTATTCGGTTCTTATTTTTATCCTAATTGCAATCAGAAAAAGCTTTTTCAAGATTTAAAAAATATTGAAAATTAATTTCACTTTCAGCCAATCCAGTTTTTAAAATCAGTCACTTTTTCCCTACTAACGATAACCTCATCTTCTTTATAAGAGGGCAAAACCACTTTTAAACGAGAATTACTATGGATTAAAATTTCCTTAATTGCTTTGAGTGAAATAATGAATTTTCGGCTCACACGGAAGAATTTTTCAGGATCTAATTCTTGTTCCAAAAGCTCTAAAGTCCCATCAATCAAATAACTTCTGTTGTCGAAAGTATGAATATAAGTTCCTTTATTTTCGCTAAAAAAACATTCTATCTCATCAGTTGCAATAACTTTTAGATGCTGCCCTATTTTTACGGTGTATCGTTTTTTGTAATTTTTTTCAAAAGGATTCGAAAGCATTTTTTTTATTTGCTCAAAATCGAGCTGTAACGATTCCTGCTTTGGCAAACGAGTCTTGAATTTGACAACTGAAAGTTCCAAATCATCTTCATCAATTGGTTTCAAAAGATAATCGATACTGTTCAATTTAAAAGCACGCAAAGCGTATTCATCATAAGCTGTAGTAAAAATCACCGCACTTTTAATTGCTATTTTTTCAAATATTTCAAACGATAATCCGTCAGATAACTGAATATCCAAAAAAATCAAATCAGGATGTTCGTTTTCAGAAAACCAGGCTATTGATTCTTCTACTGAATGTAACATCACTCCTACTTCAACATTAAGCTTTTGGAGTTTTCTTTGCAACAATCGCGCTGCTGGTTTTTCGTCTTCGATTATGATTGTTTTCATTGTAAAATTACCTCAGGTTCAAATTATTCCCAATTTGTATTATTTTGCTTTTCTTTTTCCATAAACTCCTTAATCTTTTTATCCTCCCAATTTTTTCCGAAAATCCAATGAGGCATAAAAGTCGAAAGTCCGTGCGCTAATAATCCAATTCCCCAAAAAAATGCTGTGAAAAAGTTCTCCATTTTAAAATAACTTTCTCCTGCGGACAAATCATTGATATTTATAAAAACAATCAAAATATTAACCAATATGTAAACTATTAAATGAGTGTAAAACCCTTTCAATTTTTTCACTTTTCTCTCCGCTTCTTTATACTTATCTTCGGATTGATAACTATCAAAATCCGATTTATATCTTCTTCTCATTTTATTGATTATTAGTAATACTAATTGAAATCGTAAAACCCCAAATTAAAATTCAATTTTAAGAATTATTGCCAATTTTCTTTCTTTTCCTTATCCATAAATTCCTTAATTTTTTGCTCTTCCCAATCTTTACCTATGAATGGCATGTAATTAAAGACTTTCATTCCATGAATGACCACTCCAATTCCCCAGCCCAACATCGGCCAATAAAACCATAAATGATCCGGAGAAGTGAGCAAATTAATTGCTAACAGACCAATATTTACTAAGACATAGGCTGTCAAATTCCCATAAAACCCCTTAATCTCTTCTACCCTTTTTTTAGCTTTAAGATAGCGATCTTCGTTTTGATAATTGTTTTCCATGATTATTTCCAATGTTTATTGTTATCTTCTTTTTGTAAAATTTCTTGAATTTTACGCTCTTCCCAATTCGAACTGTACCCAAAAACTTTCATTCCATGCATAATCAATCCAAAACCCCATCCTGCAGCAGAAAACCAAAACCATTGAAAATGTGGTGAATAACTAAGATTAATAAATATCAAAAGAGGAATAACACAACAATAAGAAATTAAGTTTCCGTAAAATCCTTTGAGCTCTTCTACTCTTTTTTTGGCTCTATAATAAGCATTATTTTCGTTGTAATTTGTCGCATTATCCATAACTGAAATCTGTTTAGTTAAAATAGGGATTTTGACAGTAAAGGTTTTTTCATTTTGAGCAATCAACACTTTTCTATTCGTAATGATTCCGTAACGATTGATAATATTTTGCAAACCTACGCCTTGACGATGATCCTGGAGGACTTCTTTTTTTTGATAATCATTTTGTATCGCTAAATAATCTCCTTCTACATAAATCCTAATATGTAAGGGTCTTTGCTCACTAACTACATTATGTTTTACCGTATTCTCTAATAAAAGCTGTAAGGACAGCGGTACTACTTTGGCATCCGGATTTATGTTTGTGGTTGGCAATTCATAAAAAAGGCTATTCTCAAAACGCATTTTCAATAAATTCATGTAGGTTTTGGCGAAAGCCAATTCTTCCTCAACACTGACCAACTCTTTGTCTTTTTGTTCTAAAACGTAACGATAAACTTTAGATAAAGAAGTGGTAAACCGTTGTGCATTGTCTGGATTTTCTTCAATTAGGGAACTTAATACATTCAAACTATTAAAAAGAAAATGCGGATCAATTTGATTTTTTAAACTCTCGAATTTAGCGTTTGCCGTTCCTGCAATGATTTTATGTTCAATAACCTCTTTTTTTGAAGCTTGTTTCCAATTAGCCATAAAACTTTTAGCATGCATAAAAGTAGAAACACCCAACGATAAAATAATATAAAAAAGATGCACCCAAATCATTCTTTCATTAAAAAACTGCGATGGATCCAGACCTTGAAAAACTACAAAAGTGAGGTAATCAATTCCTAAAACAACAGGAATGGTATATATAATAGTTGTGATTATCCCAAAATAAACCCTTAAATTGGTCTGTTCGAGCCAATCCCATTTTTTATCTAAAAAAACATTTATAGCTCCATTTCCGAAACCAATTCCGAATGAATACAAGGAACTCACCAAGAAGGTAATCAACACATTATTCAATTCAAAATTCATTTGAATAACAGAAAACACTAATGTAAAAATCAAACTGATTTTCAAACAAACGATAAAACCTTTCTTGAACTCTGTAAATGTTTTTACTCTTTGATTTTCCATTATTATTTTATATTACTTACAGGTTTTCAACACTTCTGTAGCTCTTTCCAATCCCCATTTTGGAGAAAAAGGCGTTTCTGGTTTAAAAGTAGCGAAAAGTCCGATAGCTTTTTCAATTTCTCCACACAAAGGTTTGGTATCTATTCCGGTCCATTTTGCCCCTCCTATTTGAAACTCCGCTTTAGAGAAAACAACTCGAGGATTATTAGGCGCCAATGCTTCGGCTTTGGCATACAATTCCATCGTTTTTCCCGATAATTTCATACCGTTTGTCATTGGGTCAAAAACAATCCAGGCGGTGTTTATCAACGCTTGCATGACATATAATTCGGCATTGCTTTGGTCTTTTATCATTTCAACATCCAAGGCATTTTGCGCTTTGGTAAGCAATAAATTCATTTTGTCTTTATCATTTGTTCCAAAGGCTGCCGTCGTGTTAACCAACGCCACATAATAATTAGGCAACCAACTTGTCTTTTCGGCAGCGGCAATCCTTTCAAATAGATCCGACGCTTCGGTGTTTTTTCCCTCTTTCCAAAGTCCAAATGCTTTTCCCATTCCTTGCTCAAATTGACCTTGAGCGGACAATAAACTACAAATAAAAAACACGATAGTAGTGATAATTTTGGTCATGATTTCTTGTTTTAAATGATTGAAATTTTTGATGATTAAAACTTTAAATATTTTATTCTTCAAAAGTATTTCGATTCTGATTCTAATAAAATTTATACTTACCCAACTGTCGGTTTTGATGGATGAATTGTTATTATTATTGAAATTGTTATCATAAATTCTTCAACTGATTATCCTTTTTATCATTGCTGATGGTCCAAAAGAATCCCACAAAGAAAAAGCGATCGGCTGTAGGTGTTATTTCTTTCCTGTTATAAAAGCCATTTGAATCTGGGTTTTTGGCGTAATCGTATCCAAAAACATTTTGGCTTCCTAAAACATTCGAAACCGAGAAATACAAAATCTTTTGCGTAGTCAATAAATATGCCCAGTTGAAACTCAAATTGTTATATGATTTTGTTTTTCCATTCATGAATTGCGTTTCGTTTGGACTATTATAAGGCCTTCCGGAACTGTACATATTAGTGAAACCAATTTGTGATTTCCAATCATTTATCCAATATTTGGTGACAATCGACAAACTATTGTCCGCAACAAAACTGGGCGTAGCCTGAATCGGGAAATTCCTGTAATCCCTTTTGGTATCTATATACGAATAGGAAACCCAATATTCTAAATTTTTGAAAGTTTTCCCGTCTCGCCAAAACAAATCCAATCCCTTGGCATAAGCAGAACCGTTATTATTGAAAACCGAATTGTATTGTATAGAAGGAGTATCGTATTTCACCAAATTGCTATAGTCTTTATAATAGGCTTCGGCTCTGAAAGTTTTACCGTTGCTATTGTATTGGTAATTCAAAATATAATGCGACGCATTCTCGCTTTCGAATTGATGGAATTTAGAATATTTGATGTAATCAACGCTTGGTGTTTGCGAAAAATCCCCGTAAGCAAATGATAGCTGATTGTTTTTAGCCATTTTGTAAGCCAATGAAATACGCGGAGAAACGGCATTTTCATTCAACAAACTGTTATTGGAAGCTCTCAGGCCAATTTTTGCCGCAAAATTTTTAGAGAAGAAAATATCGGCTTCGGAATATATCGCGGCAATGTTTGAATTGTAACCGTTACTACCACCGATTCCTGCATTTGGATTAAAATCCTCGTTGAATTTTGTAATGAAATAATCGGCACCAAAAGACAATTTTACTCTATCGGAAAAACTCTTTTTTAGTTTCAATTTCAAATGTGCCGCATTCTCGTCATTCGCAACCTCATCTAGGTCTATTTTAATTTTGTTTTTGCTATAACCATAACTCAAACCTGTAGTTATTTGCCAATTGTTTCCAAAACCACCTTTATAGGACGTATTAAAATAGAAATTGTTATTGTTTAAATCCACTCGCATTTTTTGCGGGGAATTTACATTTTCCTGATTAATATCAAATCTTGAGGAATCAAAAGCCGCGTACAGTTTCAGGATTCCGCTATTGAAATTATAGCGATAGACCGTTTCACCTGACAAAGATTGATAAGGACTATTCCAATCCACATTCTGCTTGATTGCGGCCTGATACGGCGCCAAATTAATATAAGAAGTATTGACGCTCAACGAACTTCGTTTCCATTTTTGTGTATTTCCTAAGCCCACACCAACGCTCATCAGCGAAATATCTGTTTTATTTTGAGTGGGTTCATCTTGCGTATTCAACAGCAAAACACTCGACAAAGCTTCCCCGTATTCGGCAGAATAACCACCCGTTGAAAACGCAATTCCACTGAACAAAAACGGAGAAAACCGACCGCGTGTTGGCAAATTATTAGTGGTTGCGCCATAAGGTTGCGCCACCCGAATCCCATCCACATAGGTTTGGGTTTCATTGGCCTCGCCTCCACGCACAAACAATCTTCCGTCTTCGCCTACGTTTTGTGTTCCGGGAAGCGTTTGCAAGGCGGCGATAATATTTCCGGCCGAACCGGCTGTCGTCACGATATCCAGCGGTTTCAAAACCGAAACTCTGGCTTTGTCTCCCGCTTCAAGATTTCCAGCAGTAATAACAACCGCATCGAGCGTATTGATATTATCTCTCAATTTCACTGTTTTTCCATGAAAATTAGCAACATCAATCAGCATTTTCGAAGTTTCATAAATTAGAGAACTCACCACCAAAGTCTGATTTCCTGTCGCGCTGGTTTCAAAAGAAAAAGCTCCTGTTTCAGAACTAGAAGCACCATCATAACTTCCTTCGATAAAAATGTTGGCGCCGGAAACCGGATTTCCTTTTGCATCAACCACTTTTCCCGAAATTATGGTTTGTGAAAAAAGAATACTTGAAAATAAAAGAATGCAAAATGTATAAGTGGTTTTCATAATATTGATTTTGATCAAGCAAATATCATAGACAATATAGATCTACCAAAAAAGTTCTTACCCAACTGTAGAAATTGCGGGATGAATTGTTGCCCTATTAAAAACAACCGCAAATTCATTATTATTTACAATGGTTAAGCTTTTGCCATAAAAACATTAAATTTGTTTTTAAAAATGAAAAAAATGAAAAAAACCATTTTAAGTCTGCTTCTATTACTTTGTTTCTCGAATGTGTTTTCTCAAGAAACTAAAACAGCTTTTGATGAAAAACTTGCAAAATCATTAGGAGCTGATCAGTATGGGATGAAGCAATATGTTTTTTGTATTCTAAAAACCGGTAGCAATACAACCGCTACTAAGGAAACCCGAAAAAAATTATTTGAAGGCCATATGGCTAATATTAATAAACTGGCAGCAGAAGGGAAATTAATAGTTGCCGGTCCATTTATGGAAAACGATAAAAACTACAGAGGCATCTTTATTTTTAATGTTAAAACAGTTGAAGAAGCTCAAAACCTTGTAGCGACTGATCCTGCAGTTGAAGCAAAAATATTTGATGTAGAATTAATTCCTTGGTACAGTAGTGCCGCTTTACAAGAAATTTCAAAATTGCATGATCGAATTGCTAAATCAAAATTTTAAATTAGAATATTTTTTTATTGAATAGCAACTGACTAAAATCTCTTTATGAAAACCGAAAAAGAAAAAATGATTGCCGGAGAACATTATTTGGCCGGAGATGCTGTTTTAGTAAAAGAAAGACGAAAGTCTAAAAACCTGCTCCATCGATTGAATGTAACCGAGTATCGGATTACCAAAAAAGCACGAGAGATTATACAGGAATTGATTCCAAATGCCGGCAAGAATTTATACATAGAACCTCCTTTCTTTTGCGATTATGGCTACAATATAATCTGTGGCGATAATGTCTATTTTAATGTGAATTGCGTTGTTTTGGATTCTACCAAAGTAACGATCGGTTCCAATGTTTTATTTGCTCCAGGGGTTCAATTGTATACCGCAAGCCATCCC
Source organism: Flavobacterium sp. W1B (assembly GCF_047344965.1). Lineage (NCBI taxonomy): Bacteria > Pseudomonadati > Bacteroidota > Flavobacteriia > Flavobacteriales > Flavobacteriaceae > Flavobacterium > Flavobacterium sp. W1B. The sequence continues at coordinate 1,819,112 of NZ_CP178845.1, read as the reverse complement.
CTGGACGCCGAGTTGCGAAAAACGCTTGAAAATGCATTACCGATAACCATTGGCGATGATTGCTGGATTGGCGGAAATGCAATAATTTGCCCAGGAATAACTATAGGAAATGGCTGCGTGATAGGCGCCGGTTCTGTTGTTACAAAAGATATTCCAGATAATTCGATGGCTGTGGGGAACCCGGCCAAAGTGGTACGGAAATTAAATCAACCAGAAAAGTAATTTTTAATATATTTACCTGAATTATAAACTATTAAAAAACAAATTATGAGACATTTTAAAGCTTTTCTATTCTTTGCATTACTTTTTGCCGCAAATACAATTGCTGCACAATCCACTTTTGAAAAATGGCCCGCCATAAAAGAATTTCACCAAGTGATGTCCCAGACTTTTCATCCGGCAGAAGAAGGAGATTTGGCTCCAATTAAAGCGCGCTCCGAAGAAATGGCTTCAAAAGCGAACATTGTATTAAAATCGAATATTCCAAAAGAATTTAAAACCAAGGCTATATTAGCTTCCGCCAAAAACTTACAGCTTAAAAGTGCCGATTTGCACAAATTAGTCGCATCAAAAGCATCCGATGCCGATATTTTAAAATCAATCACAGAACTACATGACGTATTCCATGAAATTGTAGGACTTTGTTCCGAACAAAAATAATACAAAACAAAAGCCTGATCCATAGATTAGGCTTTTTGTTATTTCAAATAAAATAATACAAACCCAATCGAAATTATGCCACATCTTCTTGCAAAACTAAAAAATGTTCCCTTGGAGATTATTAAAGAGGTTTTAGAAAAAGACAAAACATTTCATGCTTCGCAAGGAATGTATCTCGAGCACATTTGGCAAAATGTTGACGATGAAAATGAAGTACAATTTCTTTTTAAAATAAATGATATTGCAGACACCAAAGCTTTAATTGACAAACTCCATTCGGAAACTTTAGCAAAAGATCCAAAAGCGAATCTTCCTGAAATGACTTATTTAGAATAACCATGATTTCGATAAACAAAGTACACCACATTGCCATTATTTGCTCCGATTACCAAAAATCAAAAACCTTTTATACCGATATTTTGGGATTAACGATTATTCAGGAAGTGTATCGCGAGGAAAGACAATCCTATAAATTGGATTTGGCACTAAATGGCGTTTACATAATTGAACTTTTTTCGTTTCCAAATCCACCACAGCGCCCTTCAAGACCGGAATCCGCGGGATTACGGCATCTGGCATTTGAGGTAAATGACATTGAGCAAACCCGCGATTTTTTATTGGCAAACAACATTTCTTCGGAAACCATTCGAACAGATGAATATACTGCAAAACGATTTTTCTTTATCTCTGACCCGGATGATTTGCCGATAGAGTTTTATGAAAAATAAAATATTCATAATTTTGCAAAAAAAAAATGCACATTCAAAAAATAAAAAGAAGTTACCGCAAAACCAGATATGTTCTTTACAAAGAAACGCTGATTGATTTTAAAGAACATTTTTGGGCTTTTTTGGGATCTTTTATCGGAATTGGAATTATTGCTTATTTGCAATCGAAAGAATTGCCCCATTCGGATGTTGTTTATCTTATTGGTTCCTTTGGCGCATCAAGTGTACTAATTTATGGCGTAATTCAGAGTCCATTGGCACAACCACGAAATTTGGTTGGCGGACATCTTATTTCGGCAATTGTAGGCGTAACAGTTGCTAAATTTGTTCCTGATGTTTTATGGCTAACATCGGCCTTATCCGTTTCAATTTCTATCGTTTTAATGCAATTGACAAAAACATTACATCCACCAGGTGGCGCAACCGCTTTGATAGCGGTAACAGGCTCGGCTGAAATAAAAAATTTAGGCTATTGGTATGTAATCACTCCTGTATTAAGCGGTGTGTTAACTCTTCTGATCGTAGCCTTAATTTTCAACAACATGACCGCAAACAGGTATTATCCAAGCCATAAAAAATACCACAAATTCAGAAAGAGAATTCACAAAACACTTAAATAATTGATTCTGGTCTTTATAAAAGCATACGCAAAAATATTATTAACAAATCTAAAATCTGTCCCGAAACTTCGGGATGAAATCTAAAATTAAATTTTACCTTTGACCTTTCAATAAAAATAAAGATTATGGTTTACAAATTCAGAGTAATTCTAGATGCAGAAGAAGATATATTTAGAGATATTGCAATACTTGCTGAAGACACTTTAGAGGATTTACACAATGCCATCTTCAATTCCTTTGGGTTTGACGGTATGGAAGTAGCTTCATTCTATACTTGCGATGAAACTTGGAATCAAGAGGAGGAAATACCTATGTTTGACACAGGTGATATTCCGGGCGAGCAAAAAACAATGAGCGATTACCAACTCTCTGAGATACTTGACGACGAAAACACAAAAATTCTCTATGTCTATGATTTCATAAACATGTGGACTTTCTTAGTTGAACTGGCAGCCATTGAAGAGCAAACAGCCGGAACTAGCTATCCCGAAACACTATTCTCACATGGAGAAATGCCGGATGAGGCGATGGATAAAAATTTTGAAGCAGACAATGCCGATGATTTCGCCAGCGAATTTGAAGACGATTTAGATGAAGATGATCTGGATATGTTTGAAGGAGACGACAGCTTTGAGGATTATGGATTTGAAGAAAATTGGAACTAGAATAGTAAAAAACTAAGAATCAAGAGCCAAGATCAAAGACCATTCTACTGTCTTTCATCTTGGCTCTTTCATCTAATAAACATATAAAATGATCAACTTATTTAACACGCACATCGAGACGCTTTCCATTCATCGTGTTGGAAACAAAAGTCGTAATGAAGCTATCTTTTTATCAGAGCAACCTTTCAATCTTCAGGATGAAATTGTACCTCTTATCAAAGAATTTTTTCTAAAGCCTTTTAGAGAAAAAGAAGAAAACTACTTTCAGTTTGCGCATGAAGTGGATTTGGATTACAATGACATGTTTAAATTTTCTTCTGAAATTTTTGAAAATCCTAGTAATTTACATGAATGTTCAAAAAAAATCACCAAACATTTATTTGAGCAATCAAACCATCCTCACATCAAAAATGGAGAAGTTTATGTAGCTTATTTAACAAATGTCAATATTGATAATAATGTTGTTGACGCTATTGGAATTTTTAAAAGTGAGTTACAATCTGATTTTTTACAGTTTGAAGAGAAAGGGACTCATCTTGAAATGATTTTACAACAAGGTATCAATCTAAACAAATTGGATAAAGGATGTTTGATTTTTAATCATAAAAAAGAAGAAGGATATAAAATCCTGACCGTTGACAGCAACCGTTATGATGCAAGATATTGGTTAGAGCATTTCCTTTCTGTTGATGCATTTGAGGATGAAAATTTCATCACAAAAAAATACCTGAAATTCTGTCAAGGCTTTGCTAAAGATGTTGTTTTCCCTGCCGAAGACAAGAAAGAAGAAGTAATGTTCATGAACCGCTCCGTGAATTATTTTGCCAAAAATGACGAATTTGAAGAAACTGAATTCCTGAATGAAGTATTAGATAATCCTGACTTGATTCCTGAATTCAAGAATTACAAAGTAGATAAAGGCGAGAAATACAGCATTGAAGACATAACGAGCTTCCCTATCGCCAATGCAGCGGTTTCTGATGCCAGAAAATCGATAAAAAATGTCATCAATTTAGATACGCATATCCAGATAAAAATGGATTTTATCAATCCTGAAAGTGCCGAAAAATTTGTTGAAAAAGGCTGGGACGAAGAAAAACAAATGTATTATTATTTAGTTTATTTCAACAAAGAAGAGAAATCATAAAACAGATAAATTAAGACTTTCTGTCCAAAATTAATTTCAATCCTCAATTGCTTTTGTAATTGAGGATTTTTTATTGCATTTGTATTTTTTTAACAGTAAAATTCAAAAAAATACATCTAAATTTGTAAGCTTTAACTTATTTAAATTAATATTTATTGTATTTTAACGATTATATTTTACATTTCAACTACAAATAATTATGTTTAACAACCTAAATATCAGACCAGAATATGATAACCGCTGTTGAACTCAAAGAAAAATTACTGAATAAAAAGATTTTATGTTCTTTATTCGGTCATAAATTTATCGTTACTAGAAATATTACAAATCACTTCAAGGAATTTGAATGTAAAGTTTGTCATTTAGAATTAACGAATGATGATAAAGGCCGGAAAAAAATTCTCACCCCAGAACTAAAAGAAATTAATGAAACGCTAATAAGTTTCAATAAAAAAAAGCTTCATAGTGCCTGAATTTTGATTTCAAAAAAAATCGCCATCTATTTCTTGTAAATCATTCTAAGGGAATAATCTTATGTGCCTTGGGGTACTGTTTTATTTAGTAAATTTGTATTTACAGTAAAGCAAAAAAAATGACTCATAATCTTTTTAAAGAAAGCCCTTTTAAAACCTTGATTTCGTTTCATAAACTCATTGAAACTTTAGAGGAAATCGCAGAAACTAATGTCGATTACAGAGCTAATTATGCCAAAGCATTACTGAAAGAAATTGAACCTTTTCCGGAATTCAGAAGCGGAATTGAAAATCTAAATTTAATCACGGAAAACGAGACCTTAATTAAACATTTATTAGCCGATTTATTTCCTACCGCGCTAACAAATAATGAGATAAAAGCGGTTACAATACCTTATCAAAATTTAACTTTTAATTACAGCGAGAGATTCAAAGTAATAGTAAAAAATGCCGGAAGCAAATTTGATATGGCCATCCGAGATTTTGATGAACACCAATTCTACATTATGAGTTGTACGCTGATTCTTAATGAATTTTATGGCCAAAAAATTGATTTCAGCAAACCTTTATTCTACGACATCCCAAATGCCCAAGGCATAATGAATCAATATCGCATTTTGTATAATGCCGATTTTATAGAAATTATCCCAACTGAAAACTCTCCTGAAATTACGCAAGATGACATCGATTTATTGATGGATAATTACGATAATATCGATTTATGGAAAGAAAAATTCCCTATAGAAAGTTGGATTTTAAAAGGCTTTGGTATCGTCATACTTTATGACGCTACTACTGAAAGTGCTATTTCTAAGTTAAAAAGCAATCTTTTGAAACCCGAGAAAGAACAAATAACTTTATATGAAAATTCTGAAGGTATTTTTCGTTCTATATTTAAAATAGCCGATTTACGAATTGGCCTAATTTTCTACAATTCTGAGGAAGAAAAATTTACAAAACCCAATTTTAGCGATAAAAGTATAAGCAGCTTTATTCTTCAACTAGAAGAAGAAGTTGATTGTAAAAATGCTCTTTTGGGTTGTTCCTTTGAAAACATATTGGATAATCAAAAACCATTGATAATTTCAAATGTCGAAAAATTTGCCTTAGTAGAAGGAAACGAAAGACTAGGTCAGCATTTACTAAAGCAAAACATTTACAGTTGCATATTTGCTCCAATTATAAGAAACGAAGTTGTTTTAGGCGTCATAGAATTAGTTTCTTCGAGTCCAAGAGAACTTAACAGCATCAACGCCAGCAAACTTGATTTGATACTTCCCTATTTAATTGACACCACAGAACGCTACAATACCGATATGAAAAATAAGGTGGAAGCTGTCATACAAAGGGAATACACCGCTATTCATCCAAGCGTATATTGGAAATTTCGAAAAGAAGCCCAAAAATATTTCCAGACTAATAATCCAAATAAAGATTACATTTTTAAAGAAATCGTATTCAAAGAAGTGTATCCTTTATATGGTCAGATAGACATTAAAGGTTCTTCTGACCACCGAAATGAGACTGTAAAAGAGGATTTAAAAAACCAATTAACTATTCTTTTACAAATCATTGAAAATCAAAAACCCAATACAAATCTTGTTTTATTAGAACAACGAAAATTTGAATTACAATCATTATACAAAGAATTAGATTTTCCATTAAAAGCAGATACCGAACAACAAATTCAACTTTATATTGAAAATGAAATTCATCCTATTCTAAAAAACACCAAAACAGATTCGGAAGGCGAATTATTGGAGAAAAACTATTTTGAAAACCTTGATGAGAAAACAGGAATGTTTTATCAATCCAGAAAAAAGTTCGATAACGCCATGTCAATAATTAATAAAAAATTAGCAACCGTTCTCGATAAAAGACAAATAAAAGCCCAAAAGATTTATCCTCATTATTATGAAAGATTCAAAACCGATGGCGTAGAACACAATCTTTATATTGGCTCTTCTATAGCTCCTTCAAAACCTTTTGACACAATGTACCTTCATAATTTGAGGTTGTGGCAATTGCAAACGCTGTGCGAAATGGAATTAGAACATCACCATCTCAAATCTACTTTGCCTTATGAACTCGATGTAACTTCGCTAATTCTTGTATTCAGTTCTCCAATCTCTATTCGATTTAGGATGGACGAAAAACGTTTTGATGTTGATGGAACCTACAATGCGCGCTATGAAGTGGTTAAAAAGAGGATTGATAAAGCCAATATCAAAGGAACAAAAGACCGAATTACCGAAAAAGAGAAAATCACTATTGTCTATTCTCATAATACAGAAGAAACAGAATATTTGAATTACATCAAGTTTTTGCAGTTCAAAAAAATACTGGAACCCACCATAGAACAATTTGAAGTAGAAGAATTACAGGGAATTTCAGGTTTAAAAGCCATTAGAGTAAAAGTTGTCAATGACAATAAAGACCATACTCCTAAAAATTTTTCTTATCAAGATTTATTGGACGAATTGAATTAAGTACCAACCATTTTGAAAGCAATAACAAAAGCAATAACCGATAAAACAATTCCTACCATAAATAAATTATAAGCAATTCGCAATAATCGGTATTTTTTCTCTAGCACTAAACCTAAAAAATAAAGGTCTTTGATCATGGTATTATAAAGGTATTCTCTGTCTTTCATCATCTCATTCATAGCCCACTGATATTCCTCTAAAGGCATTTTATAAAAATTCCCAAAAAACAGTAAATTCACTTTTTTCTCTTCAATATCTTGTCGATCAAAAACGCCTTTAGTAACTTTTGGGCGTGTCGAAAGTATAGCAAAAATGATAGTAATAACACTAGATATCAACATGATAAAAGTAGGAATTGTCAAATGGGTATTTCTCGGACTGTCCAATTTAGGAATTAATGTTGATAGTGCTATCGAAATAATAATAGCATTTACCGAAAGTAAAATATTGGCCTTACTATCGGCAATACCACTCAATCGGGTATGATTTCCTAAGGTTACTCTAAATAAAGTATCTATCCCACGATTTGGTTTTTCCTCTTTTTCCTTTTTTTTATTTTCTTTCTCTTTATTGACTTCCATTCCCTTAAGATTTTTTTGAATCCTTTCTATGATTTTCTCTTTCATTGGTTGCCAATGCTCTAAAGCAAAATCTGTATAAAAACGATGCCTGTTTATTAAAAAATCTGAATTTTCTAAAACCCAATCGTTATCTGAAAAGCATTTCTGATCAAGATTTTTCCATTCTGTTCTCAAAGATTCACATGATGAAAAATATTCATCACTGCCCAGATGAAAACAATCGGCGTCTTTAATTATTTTTTCAAAAAGAGTCTGAGGTTCATAACCATATCTAGTTGCATTTATTAGACCAGAAACTTTTGCGATATAGTCTGCTGATTTCTCTTTTTCATTTAAAAAATCGGTTACGAAAGCAATACTAGAATCCTCATGATTGACACAGCCCTTTGTATAGCCGGTATCATGAAACCAAGCTGCTATGAGCAAAATCTCTTTGTCAGAAATATTTAAATTTTCGGACTCCGAAATTTGATTGGCGGCGGCTACAACACCAAGGGTATGATTAAAATTATGATAGGTAAATAAAGTAGAAAGCTTATCTTTGAGTAATTTACTAACAAAATCTTCGGCTTCATCTAAAAGAGTCATAAACATATTTTTATACTACTAAATTATGAAATTGTTTTTGGATAATCGCTTAATTCTTTCGAATAAAATTTCGCTGTTTTTAATCTTGCTAGGGATCCTTATTCAATCTTGTGCTAGTCATAATGCGAAATTTGGAAAAAACATCAAAAATCCAATAGCTCTAAACGCAGCTGACACCTCTAAAATTGCGCACACTTTTTTTTTAGTTGGCGATGCCGGTAATGCCAATGAAATTAAAACACAGCAAACCCTTGATTTACTTCATAATAAATTAAAAAAAGCAGATAAGAACACCACTCTTTTATTCCTTGGTGATAATATTTATCCCAAAGGCTTCCCCAATACCGATAATACGGATGAACAACTCTTGGCTGAAAAAAAATTAACGAATCAGTTCAAATTATCCGAAAATTACAAAGGAAAAACCATTTTTATTCCCGGAAACCATGATTGGTATAGTGGCATAAAAGGTCTAGAACGCCAAGCTAATTTTGTAACGAACTACCTTAACGATAAAAAGGCCTTTTTACCCCGAAAAAACTGTGGCATCGAAGATTTAAAAATAGATAAAAACACTACCTTAATCACCATCGACAGTCAATGGTTTCTTGAAGATTGGGATAAAAACCCAACCATAAATGACAACTGTGATATCAAAACAAGAGAAGCTTTTTTTGATGAATTAGAAAGTATTTTGAATAAAAACCAAGACAAAACGGTAATCTTGGCAGTTCATCATCCATTAATGAGCAATGGAACACATGGCGGACAATTTTCATTAGAAAAACAGCTTTTCCCGTTAGAACAAAAAATTCCACTTCCTGTACTAGGTTCTTTTATCAATTTATTGCGAAAAACATCAGGTATAAGTCCACAAGATATTCAAAACAAACAATATACTCATTTTATAAAACGAGTAAAAACGCTTTTACAGGGTCAAGACAATGTTATAGTAGTTTCAGGCCATGACCACAACTTACAATACATTGAAAAAGACAATATCAAACAAATTATCAGTGGTGCTGGCTCAAAATCTGAAGCTGCAAGAGCGCTATTTCCTAATGATTTTTCTTATGGTGGAAATGGTTTTGCAACACTAACCATTTATGAAAATGGCTCTGGAAAAGTATCCTTTTATGGCAATGAAAACAATACCGAAAAGCTTCTTTTTGAACAAATAATATTAAAAACAAAAAAGAACGATACAGATCAACTGCCGGCTTCTTTTGCTAAAACTACCACAACATCTATTTATTCAAAAAAACAAACGGATAAAAACTGGTTTTATAAATTTCTATTCGGGAAACATTACAGAAAATATTACAGCCAGCCAATAGAAGTCCAAACGGTAACTATTGACACTCTTTTTGGTGGACTACAACCAAAACGTGCCGGTGGTGGTCATCAAACTAAATCATTGCGAATCATTGACAAAAATGGCAAGGAATACGTTATGCGTGGCATGAGAAAAAGCGCTTCCAATTTTCTGCAATCAGTTGCATTCAAAGACCAGTTTATTGCAAACGAATTTGAAAACACCTATGCCGAAAATTTCTTATTTGATTTTTATACCACTTCGCATCCTTACACGCCTTTTGCTGTAGGCAATTTGGCTGAAAAAATTGGTGTTTCACATACCAATCCTAAACTGTATTATATCCCGAAACACGAAGCTTTGAAAGACTTTAATGCCAATTTTGGTGATGAATTATACATGATAGAAGAGCGACCTACAGATAGTCAAAAGGATGTAAAAAGCTTTGGAAAACCTAACACAATTATTAGCACAGCTGATTTATTGAAAAACCTTCAAAAAGACGAAAAATATACCATCGATGAAAATGCCTATATCAAAGCCCGATTATTTGATATGCTCATTGGAGATTGGGACAGACATCAAGATCAGTGGCGCTGGGGCGAATATGAAGAAAATGGAAAAATAATTTACAAACCAATTCCACGCGATAGAGATCAGGCGTTTACAAAATACGACGGAGCTTTACTTTCGCTTTTGATGAATATGCCGGCATTGCGCCACATGCAAACCTTCAAGGAAAATATAAAAAATGTAAAATGGTTCAATCGTGAACCTTATCCTTTGGATCTTGCTTTTCTTAAAACTGCTGGCGAAAAAGAATGGATTTTGCAAGCTAAATTCATTCAGGAAAATCTTTCGGATGCAACCATAGATAGTGCTTTTGATAATTTACCGAAAGAAGTTCAAGATCAAACTATCGAAAGCATTAAGTATAAATTGAAAACACGAAGAGAACAGCTTCAAAAATATGCCTCGGAATATTATTCTGTTTTACAGAAAACAGTTTTAATAGTTGGTACCGATAAAAAAGACAAATTTATAATTCAACGTAAAGCACGAAACCTACTTGAAGTTGAAGTTTATCGCTTAAAAAAAGAAGGCGATGAATTACTATACACCAAAGAATATTCTGGTTCTAAAACCAAAAACATCTGGATTTACGGTTTAGATGACAATGATATTTTTGAGGTGAAAGGAAATAAAAAATCAACAACAAGACTTCGATTGATTGGCGGACAAAATGAAGATTCTTATACGGTGGAAAACGGTAGAAATATAAAAATTTACGATTTTAAATCTAAAGTAAATTCTTATACATTGGACAAAAAAACCAAAACTGTTTTGACCGATGATTATAAAACCAATCTTTACAATTATGAAAAACCAAAATACAGTTCTTTTGCAGGATTCCCTTATGGCGGTTTCAATCCTGATGATGGTATAAAACTAGGCATTAATGCTAATTACACGGTAAATAAATTCAAACAAAATCCGTACACGCAAAAACACGTTTTAATTGCCAATTATTTTTTTGCTACAAGCGGATACGAATTAATTTACAATGCTCATTTTCCAAAATCAATTGGCAAATGGGATTTGGATTTAGAATCGCGAATCACCAGCCCTAATTTCACTATTAACTATTTTGGGTTGGGAAATGAAACTGTAAATAATGATGAAATTTTTGATATGGACTACAATCGGGTGCGTATCCGAACGTTAAAAGTTGCGCCATCGATTAAAAAAATTGGTGCATCTGGAAGTGAAATTCATTTTACAACCACTTTTGAAAACATAAAAGTAGAAGACACAGACAATCGTTTTATAAGCATTCCTGCAATTGTAAATCAGACCGTTTTTCAAAACCGACAATTTGCCGGAGCTACATTAAAATATAGTTTCGAAAATTATGACATCCCTTCATTTCCTACCATGGGAATGGGATTTTCGATAAGTGGAAGCTGGAAAATGGATCTTGAAAACAGCAAAAGAAACTTCCCTTCATTAGAAGGTAAACTTAATTTTAATCATAAAATAGATCCCGCTGGAAAAGTAGTTTTGGCCACAATTATAAAAGCAAAAAAACTCTTAAACAACAATTTTGAATTTTACCAAGGAGCAACTTTAGGTGGTGATTATGATTTGAGAGGTTATAGAAACGAACGTTTTTTAGGCAACCAATCTTTTTACCAAAGTAGTGATTTACGTTGGAATCTAGGAAAGATAAAGAGAAGCCTAATCCCTATGTCGTATGGAATTTTAGGTGGCTTTGATTATGGTAGAGTTTGGGTTCAGGGTGAAGATTCTAACAAATGGCATCAATCATTTGGTGGCGGACTTTGGCTCAACGGATTGAATGTCGTTACTGCCCGACTTACTTATTTCAAAAGTATTGATGAAGAAGCTAGAGTTACTTTTGGCCTAGGGTTTGGATTTTAGTTTTTTGATACTAACTTCATAAACATCCCCACCTGCTTTTTTTGATTTTTCATCGGCAATATACAATACATCATTGTTTTTGAAACAAATGGCTTCTTTTTGAGAAAAATGATTTAAAGCAAATGCCGTTTTTGTCCCATTCAAGAAATTCTCGTTTTTGAAGTTTTCGAATAGCCAAATTTTGTCATGATTCAAAACAACTACTTTAGATCCATCGGGACTCATGGCTGCACTTGTAATCACACAGTGATTGTAATCTTCGCAGGTTTTAAACTTGCCTATAAGCTTGGCTTGATGAAAACCCGGACTATTAGGAATTTTGTATACCGAAGCAGTGCCGTCAAATCCTTTACTTCTGTTTTTGGTAAACAAATAAAAATTGTTTTTGAATTCGAAAAAACCTTCTACGTCATAGAATAATTCCTTTTTTTTAGGCGGAAATTCTTTTTGCTCCGGATAAGCAAATGAGATTTTATAGACAGGAATAGTACTATTATTTTTTAGTGCCTTTTTATCGATTTTATAAATACACAAATCTTTCCTAGTATTTTCATTGTTCCCAAAATCACCTATGTACAGATTTCCTTCCTTATCATTGGTAATATCTTCCCAATCAATATTATTTGTGTTCTCGATAGTTATGGTCTTTACAATAGCACCGCTAGAATTCAGTCCATATATTGTATTTGGGTTTCCGCTGTCCTCTAATGCCCAGATTAAATTTGTTTGTTGAGCATAACTAATTCCTGAAACCTCTTTCAACTTTTTCGGAAAAGAATACAGCAGTTTTAAGGAACTGGAATTTTGTTGGCAGGCTAATAAAAAAAAGACCGCTATTAGAGAAATATAATTTTTCATAATTCAAATAATCATTAAATAAATATAAAAATGCAGTTTAATAATTAACTTTTTTAAAGTTTCTGATAATAAATTCAAATGCTGCTTTCATTATATAACCCATAGATTTTGCGTTTTTAAAATTCATATCGTTTGTATAGCGATACAATTCCATTTGCAATTTCATTTGATTCTCTTTTGGAGCTATATTATCATCACTCATGATTTGCAATAGCCGTTTTATTTTATTCTCAGCCGAATGAATTCTTTTAGCCAAAACTGATCTTTCCTCGTCTTTGTACTGGTCTATCGAACTGTCTTGGAGTTTATCTTTGACCAATTTTACCATCGGATAATTTTCTTTAAAAAACTGAGGACGATATATCTTGAAATTCCCTTCATAACATTGTTGATCAAAATCGATAGCGCGTATTTTGTAAACTACTTGGTCAAAATCATGAGTTGGAACCACCACATAATTGTATGAGCGCATATCGCCTAGCAAACGAATCATACAACGCTCATTGAATTTCACAAATTCTTTGGCTATTTGCGCTTTTTCGGTCTCGGTACAATTGCTTAAAAGCGTTTTTATGAATACATCACCGGGAATTCCCATGATATGCTCTTCTATCAGAGTATCTTTATAAACCAAAAAGTTAATTTTATCAGGAGACAAAATATGTTCTAATTCTAATCCGTAAACCCTTGAAGCGTCTGCTTTTTTGATATAAAAATGGGTATAGTTATCATTTAGAATATTTCGAACTTTTATTCTAAAGGGTTTCGAATTTCCAAAAGTGCAATAATCGATAGAATCGACATTTAAAAATTTTAGAATCCCCAGATTTCCATCTGATAGTAAAAGTGAATAGATTTTCTTTAATGTCAAATCAATTTCAGCACTTTCAAATTCATTGTAATATACCCGAATCCACAATGTATCCTGATCATTTTTATCATAAACATTAATGGATCCCGAAAAACGCAACAAATCATCATAACTAATTGGAACCTTGGAGACACGATCATACCGTTCCAGATAATCAGAAAGTGCTTGGTTTATAGGATAACTTGGTTTTTTAAACAGTATTGAAGAATCTTCCATTACTCATTATTTAATACAAATTTACATTAAATTATAGTTCAACAGTACCATTTTACAAACTACTTCGCTCTAGCAAATAATTTTAGCTACGCTCAAAATCATTTAAAAACCAAGATACAACATAACAAATTGATTAATATTAATAGTTTTCTATTTACAAAAAAAGGGTGTTTTGTAATCAACTATAAAGTATTGGTAATCAATAAATTAAGAAAAACCGCATTAAATAAAAATCATTTTTTATCTTAAAACAAAAAGAACCTTAGTTATTTAATTTAAATTTGGAAACCCCAATATGTTAAATTAAAACCAAACCTACTATTATGTCAAATAAGCTTAAGCTATATCTCAATGCCGCCAAGTCGGCAAAAATTGGGATATGGGAGCTGAACCTTAAAAAAGGCTCCCTATATTGGGATGCAGTTACAAGATGCATCCTTGAAGTCCCCGAAGATTTTATGCCCGTACAAGGAAGCAGTATCAGATTCTACACTGAAGGTGAAAATAGAAATCGAATCAAATTCTTACTTGATCAGGCTATCAATGAAGGAATTCCATTTAACGATAAATTCCAAATTACAACCGATAATAACACCATCAAATATGTCGAATGTATTTGTCAGGTAGCTTTCAAAAAAGGAAAGCCCCGACGGTTGTTGGGTACTTTTCAAGACATTACCAATGAACAAAATTTAATAAATGAAATGCAGCTCAGCGTCGAAAAATTTTCTTCTATTTTTTCGAGTGCCAACGACGCCATATTCATTTTTGATATTTCAAACGGTCATATTGCAGAATGTAACCCTAGAACTTCAGAACTTACAGGCTATACAAGTAATGAACTAGTTGGCCTACACAATTCAGAATTATTTCCAGCAACCTATAGAGATGAAATTAAAAATCTTCTTAAACAAAATACAGAGAAAGACAATTATCTTGTAAGTGAATCCTACATTCAAACAAAAAATGGAAACATAATCCCTGTTGAAGTGGCTTCCGGCAAAAGATTTAAAGTTAAGGACAACACCTTCTTAGTATGCTTTTTCAGAGATATTTCTGAACGAAAAAGAGTTGAAACTAACATGAATAAACTCTCTCTTGCAGTATCAGAAACAACCGACACTATAATTATTGCAGATCCTAATGGAAAAACGGCCTGGGCAAACAAAGCCTATCTGGAACTTACAGGCTTTAGTCTAAATGAGATAATAGGTTATAGACCTGGACATTTTTCTAAAGGTCCGGAGACCGACAAGCATACGAATGCTATAATGAGAGAAGCAATTCGAGACAAAAAAAGCATAAAAATTACTATCCTAAATTATAAAAAAAACAAGGAAAAATATTGGTTTGATCTAAACATCACACCTGTCTTTGACAAACAAAATGAGCTAATTAATTATATAGGAGTAGGCAGAGATGTAACTGCCCAAAAAGAAAAAGAGTTAGAACTGAATAAACTGTTAGAGGTAACAAATCATCAGAATAACAAACTATTTAATTTTGCCCACATTATTTCTCATAACATACGTTCTCATACAAGCAATTTGGCTATGGTATTAGAAGTGATGAAAGACACTGATGACGTAGAAGAAAAATTATCTTATATCGATCTTTTCAAAGAAGCAACTGAAAAACTTTCTGAAACCATCGAATACTTAAACGAGATTATCACGATCCAGAAAAGCACGAATATAGAGAAAACAAAAATTCGCTTGAAAGATGAAATCGAAAAAACAAAAAACACTCTAAGTCTAATCATCAAAGAAAACCAAATTACAATCTCGGATAACATTCCTAATGATTTAACCCTCTTTGTTGTTCCGGCCTATCTAGAAAGTATTTTACTCAATCTATTTACAAATGCAATAAGATATAAATGTCCAAAAAAAGAAACCAAACTCGAAATAAGTTATGAGGTCAATGAACAGCATACAATCATAAACTTTAAAGACAATGGTCTAGGAATAGATCTTGAAAAAAACGGCCATAAAATATTTGGAATGTATAAAACATTTCATGGCAATCATGATGCAAGAGGTATTGGTTTATTTATTACCAAAAACCAAATTGAAGCCATGAAAGGAAAAATTGAAGTTGAAAGCAAAGTGGGTATTGGCTCCACTTTTAAAATATATTTAAATGAAAAATAAAAGACTCTATATTATTGACGATGATAAACTATCGGTTAAATTAATGAGCATGTTAATTCAGAAAAATCAATTTTGTGATGAAATTCATTCTTTTTTTAACGCACAATCCGCATTAGAAGAACTCGAAAAAAACAGCGGCGATAACGACAAAATGCCTGATGGTATCTTACTCGATTTGAATATGCCTGTAATGGACGGCTGGCAGTTCCTGGATGAGTTTATTCTTTTGCCCATAAAAAAAGAAATTTCTATTTTCATCGTAACCTCGTCAATAGACCCGGTTGATATTGAAATGGCAAAAAAACATCATTTCCTAAAAGATTATATCATGAAGCCTATTACTGCTGAAAAATTAAGAGCTATGTCGGAAATAATTTAAGTTCAAACTAAATAGAATTTAAGAGTAACAATTTTCTATTTTGTTCGTCCTATAAAAAACTAAAAAAGCTAACATTTTGGAAACCATTCTTTCTATTAAAAATCTTAACAAACGCTATGGCAGTTTGCAGGCCTTAAAAAATATAACCTTCGACATAAAGAAAGGTAATGTATATGGTATTTTAGGCCCAAACGGAAGCGGAAAATCGACAACATTAGGAATTGTTTTAAATGTAGTCAATAAGACTTCGGGAGAATACAGCTGGTTTGATAATAAAATGCAAACCCACGAAGCTTTGAAAAAAGTGGGAGCGATTATAGAAAGACCTAATTTTTATCCTTACATGACGGCGCAGGAAAACCTGCAGCTAGTATGTAAAATAAAAAACATCAATTATAACAAAATTCAGGAAAAACTGGAATTGGTGGGCTTAATCGAAAGAAAAGACAGCAAATTCAGTAGTTTTTCATTAGGAATGAAACAACGCTTAGCGATTGCATCTGCCCTATTGAACGATCCTGAAATATTAATTCTGGACGAACCAACCAATGGATTAGATCCACAAGGAATTCATCAAATTAGGGATATTATTAAACAAATTGCTAGCAAAGGAACAACCATCCTTCTGGCATCTCATTTATTGGACGAGGTTGAAAAAGTATGTACGCATGTTGTCGTTTTAAGAAAAGGCGAAATTTTATATGCCGGCTTAGTCGATGACATCTCGGTAAACGAAGGTTTTTTTGAATTGCAATCTGAAGATACTCAAAATTTGATAGCCGTTTTAAAAACACATCCTGCCATTGAGAGGGTCAAAGAGGGAGAAGAAAAAGTGTTGGTCTATTTAAAAAGTGAATTAGAAGCTGCTGATCTGAATAAATTCCTTTTTGAAAGAAATATCAATTTAGGACATTTAGTAAAACGCAAAAACAGCCTTGAAGAGCAATTTTTAAAATTGACAAACAATTCTAATCCAACATCTAAAAACCAGTAAACATGAAAAGATTACTCTCTATAGAATTACAAAAAATCTGGATGAATAAGGCAAGCCGTGTTTTGACTTTGGCTTATTTCATTTTACTTTCCTTTATAGCATTAATAGCATCCATAAAATTTGATCTTGGTATTTTTAAATTCCATCTTGCCGAAATGGGTATATTTAATTTCCCTTTTATTTGGCATTTTAATACTTATATCGCCTCTATTTTAAAATTATTTTTAGCCATAGTCATCGTTTCAATGATGGCTAATGAGTACAGCTACGGAACTTTAAAACAAAATCTAATTGATGGAATGAGTAAACAGGAATTTATTCTTTCTAAATTCCTTACCGTAGTATTATTTGCATTTTGCTCGACTCTCTTTGTTTTTATCATGAGTCTAATATTGGGATTTAGCTTCTCCTCATATACCGAGTTAAGTATCGTTTTCTCTGAATTAGGATATCTGGTTGCTTTCTTTATAAAATTAGTTGGCTTTTTTTCCTTCTGTTTATTCTTGGGTATATTGGTAAAACGTTCCGCATTTGCGCTTGGCTTCCTATTTGTTTGGAATATCCTCGAATGGATTACTAAAGGCATTTTGACATTTAAAATATTTCCAGACAGTAAAACGGCATCTTATATAACGCAATTTTTCCCTTTGGAATCCATGTCTAATCTAATTGTCGAACCTTTTTCCAGATTATCTGTAGTTAAAAACCTAGGAAAACAAATTGGAGTAGATAATTTAAAAGATTATGATGTTCATTTCACATCGATACTTATTGTCTTAGTATGGACTTTCATATTCATCTTTATGTCTTTCAAAATGTTGAAAAACAGAGATTTATAGTATCTTTGTGATGCTATGAAATCTGTAAAAATAATTTTATTTTGGATCTTTTTTGGCTGCATTACTACCATTGTAAATGCACAATCTATCAGCGTAGATGATACTAAAAATGCAATTGATCTTACAAAAATACTAACCAATAATAGTTCTTGCATCAGTATTTCTGGAGAAAATATAAATGGAGATAATTTTACTTCTGGTAAAAATAGTTTTGGATATTTTAATAATCAAGGCGGTAGTTTTCCTTTTAATGAAGGTATTGTTTTAAGCACTTGGAGTAGTATATATTCTCCAGGGCCTTTTATGAGAGAACCCGCAAACGGCCCTAAAAGTGGGAACACAAACTGGCTAGGCGATTCTGATCTGGAACAAGCATTGGGTATTACAAATACTTTTAATGCAACTGTTCTAGAATTTAATTTTACAGCGATAACAAATGTAATTAGCTTTAATTATTTATTCGCTTCCAATGAATACCTAGACGATTTCCCTTGTAATTATTCGGATGGTTTTGCCTTTTTGATAAAAGAAATTGGGACAACTACCTATCAAAATTTAGCTGTACTCCCCAACACAACTATTCCGGTATCCTCAAAAAATGTTCATCCATTAGTTCCTACTTTCAATGGTACCTCAAGTACAAGACCTGGCTGCCCTGCGGAAAATGAGGCTTATTTTGGCAGCTTAAATACAAGTTCAACCAATACCAGTCCGATAAATTACGCTGGTCAAACCGTCGTCATGAATGCGCAAACGGTCGTTGTTCCTGGAAAAACCTATCATATAAAATTAGTGATTGCTGATCAAGGCGGAAATTATTACGATTCTGCCATTTTTATCGAGGCGGGTAGTTTCACCTCAAAAATTGATTTAGGTCCCGATCGAATTGCTCCCAATAATCCAATCTGTTTTGGCGAAAACTTTATCATTGATACTAAACTATCTCCAAGCTATATTTACAAATGGTATAAAGACAATTCCTTAACACCAATTCCCGGCGAAACGAGTCCTTCTTATCAAGCTACAGAAGCAGGAACTTATAGGGTTGAAGTAGAATTAGGAAGCGTAAACTGCATTGCTTCTGGTGAAATAAAAGTCGAATTCACACCCGAAATTGTGTTGAATGATGCAAGCCTAATACAATGTGATGAAAATGGTGATGGAATTGCAGTTTTTGATTTGACAAAAACAGATGCTATCATAAAAAATAATAATTCTGGCTTAAGCCAAGTTAGTTATTTTGAAACATTGGCAGATGCCCAAAATGGTCTAAACAAAATTCTTAATCCGAATAGCTATACGAACAAATCAAGCAATCAAATTGTAATTGCGAAAGTTTTGGATAGCTTCGGATGCGCCAATTATGCCCAATTGACCCTCGGGATTTCGAACCAAATTATTGCACCACTAGCGCCGATAATAGTTTGCGATGATGATGGAACCAATGATGGAATCTATCAATTTGACTTGATGACAATCGCAACTTCGGATAATTTTTCAAATATAGGAAACAATATTTATGTCTATTTTTATTTAAACTCAACCGATGCTTATCTTGATGAAAACAGATTGGCTACTCTTTTCAAAAACACTATTCCCTACCAGCAAACCATATATGCTCGGGTTCTAAACGGATCTGATTGTTATGGAATTATTTCTGTTAATCTGGCTGTAAATTCATTTTATCCTCCAAATTTTCAAGATGAGAATATCGCTTTATGTACTGATAGCAATCTAAATATTTCCGTAAATGCAGGTTTTTTAAGCTATTTATGGAATACCGGAGAAACAACAAATGAGATTAGCGTACAAAGTCCAGGAGATTATTTTGTAAAAGTAACAAGCACAAATGGCTGTGAAGCAACAAAAAAATTCCATGTTTTAGCTTCTGAAATAGCGACAATAACCGGTACCAAAATAAATGATTTTGCCGGAAATCAAAATTCTGTCCTGATTGAATATACGGGAATAGGTGATTATGAATTTTCGCTTGATGGCTCCTATTTTCAAGATAATCCCAAATTTGAAGGTATTGCTGCCGGAACTTATTATGCCTACGCCCGAGACAAGAACGGTTGTGGCCTTTCAAATCCTTATCTATTTTATGTATTAGACTACCCTCGTTTTTTTACTCCAAACGGCGATGGCTTTAATGATTTATGGATTATCAAAAATCTGGATTTATTCCCTAAAGCTACAATTACCATTTTTGATCGTTATGGAAAATTATTAAAACAGCTTAATTCAACAAGCCAAGGATGGAACGGTACTTTTAATGGATACAATCTACCGGCAGATGATTATTGGTTTATCATAAATTTTGCAGATGGAAAAAGCATTAAAGGAAATTTTTCGTTAAAAAGATAAGAATTATTTTGCTATTTTTAGCAAATGAAAAAAAAATTACTCATCATATTTACTTTTTTATCGATAAGCTGCTTTGCCCAATTTAGTAAAACACATTATATTCCGCCGTTAACTTGTACTAGCAATTTAGCAGCTGATCAGTATATATACATTTCAACTCCAAGTACCATAAATGTTAATTTTAAGATCATAGCAATTGGTGGAAACACAATTACGGGAACAGTTAATAATAATGCGCCATATAGGCATACTATTGGACAAGGTTCAAATACACAGCTATTGACTCCAAAAAACACTATTGGGATTTTAACAAATAAAGGTTTTGTAGTTGAAGCTGAAGACTTAATTTATGTTAGTGTTAGAGTTAATTCCGCTCTGAACCAAGAGGGTACTTACAATCATGCCGGAGGATTGGTATCTAAAGGAAATAGTGCCTTGGGCAACACATTCCGATTAGGTGCGATGTTAAATCCACTATTTGACAGTACTCTGTTGAATTTTGCCTCTATCTTATCTACGGAAAACGGTACAAAAATTACTATTTCGAATATTCCAAACGGCACAATTCTCTCAGATGGTTCTACCATCAACGGACCAATAATAGTTACTTTAAACAAAAATGAGAGCTATGTTCTCGCAATGGATAACAATACAAACACTACCCCTTCAAACAGCTCTAAAATGATTGGTGCTTTGGTTGAATCAGACAAGCCTGTAGTAGTCAATTCCGGATCATTTGGAGGGAGTAATAGTACGCTTGTTGGTCGATTACAAGATGGTTCAACTGGCCCAACAGGCAGAGATGTGGGATTTGACCAAATCGTCTCATTCGATAAAACGGGTAAAGAATACATTTTCATTAAAGGAAACGGAACCGATGAGTTGGAGCGTGTATTATTAATTGCGCATAAAAACAATACTAAGATTTACACCAATGGAAATCCCACTCCTATAAGTACCCTAAATGCGGGAGAATTCATAGCTTTAGATGGATCACAATTTAGTAATGGTAATTTGTATGTTACATCATCCGAGAATATTTTTGCCTATCAAAGCATAGGAGGCACTCTAAGTCCAGCCAATCAAAACTTATTTTTTGTTCCTCCGATAAATTGTGCTACACCAAATACTGTCAACAACATTCCTTTTATCAATTTAATAGGAACTACATCTTTTACTGGAAGCATAAATGTGGTAACTGAAATTGGTGCTACAGTTTTAATTAATGACAACCCAATTACGGCAGACCCTATAAGCATAAATGGAAATGCCAGTTTTGCATATTACACTGTTAGTGGATTATCCGGGAACGTAAGTATAAAATCAACTAAACAAGTTTATGTATCTTATTTTGGAACTAATGGAGCGGCAACTTATGGAGGCTATTATTCCGGTTTTGATACTAAACCAGAAATTGTTTCCGATAAAATTTCGTTGAACAGCTCCTCATGTATTCCAAATATCACCTTAAAAATAAATTCTTTGTCATCTTACGATACCTTTCAATGGTATTTTAATGACATTCCCATTACTGGTGCAAATTTAAACTCCTACACTCCTACCCAAGCTGGATATTATCAGGTAAAAGGTAGTATTTCAGGCTGTGGTTCGACAGTATTCTCAGATAAAATCCCGGTTAGCAATTGCCCCGATGATTCTGACAATGACGGAGTAAACAACAATATCGATATTGATTTAGATAACGATGGTATCATTAACCGATATGAAGCACCCCATATATTAATTAACCAATCTAACCCCGTTTTAGGCTCAGAATATAGTGGTTTAATAAATGGATCCGGAAATATCGTTGGTAATCCGCTTTATGGATTTGTTTCTGAAGTCCCGGCAGGAAAAGACAAAACAATAAACTACACTCTAAACTTCAACCAACCTGAAATAGTGACGTTTAGTTATATTTCTCAAGGTAATCCCAATCAAACTACGGCAATTACAGATTATCTGAACAGTGACGGGGATTTTATACTAAGAGTCCCTACCGATAAAACCATAACCGTTACCGATCCCAATGACCAATTATTGATAGACACCAATTACGATGGCATATATGAAAGTGGCGTGAAAGAGTTTTCTTCTTTTGAAATTCGTTTCCGTTTAAAAAATACAGTGCCATTATTACCCGGAACTGGTTCCTTTAAATTCCAATCTTATTTGACCAATTCAATTACTTTTTCGCACACTAATTTATCCGAATCCAATAGTAACAAAGCAACATTTGGTATAGAACACTTTTTAATGATTGACTCCGATTCCGATGGAATTCAAAATCTTTTGGATATTGATAGTGATAATGATGGAATTCCCGACACAATCGAAGCGCAGGGGAAAAATCCAAAAATATTTTCGGGAATTGATTCTAACAAAAATGGTCTTGATGATGCTTTTGAACCCGGATTTATACCGATAGATACGGATCAAGACCAGTTTCCTGATTATTTGGATTTAGACAGTGACAATGACGGAATTTATGATGTCACAGAATCCGGAAATGATGCCATTGATGCCGACTTTGACGGAAAAATTAATGGAATTCCGAGTTCTTTCGGTACAAATGGACTTTTTGACGATTTAGAAACGAATCCAGATAGCGGAATTTTGAAAAAACCAATTGCGGATACTGACGCAGATGGGACTTTTAACTATATTGACCTTGACAGCGATGGTGATCTATGTTTTGATGTTATTGAAGCCGGTTTCCTAGATCCTGACGGCGACGGTTTATTAGGAAATAGTCCTATAACTCGAAATGCAAATGGCAAAGTTAGCAGCAGTCTGGGTTATACCACTCCAAACAATAATTACATAATTGCCGCACCAATAGTTATTAGCACACAACCGCAAGCACCGCCAACATGCGAGTTTCAAAATACAACTATTACTTTAGCAGATAACGGCGGAAACTCCTACCAATGGCAACTTTCAACAGATGCAACTACTTGGAACAATATAACAAACAATGCAACTTATTCCGGCGCTACGACAAATACTTTATCCATAACGAATGTAAAAAACGCTATGAATGGTTATAAATATCGTGTTCAATTAAACAAAACAGGAAATTCATGCGGCCTAATATCAGCCGAAACAAGTTTAGTTATTAATCCTTTACCTAATGTTAATACAACATCAATCATCCAATGTGACGATAATGCCGATGGAATCACAGACTTCAATCTAACCGAAAAAAACAGCTCTATTTCGACTAATTATTCTAATGAAAGCTTTACTTATTATACCACTTTTTCAGGAGCAAATAATTCAGATTCTAACTTTTTCATAAATAATCCAACAGCTTATTCAAGTGCTAATGGAATTGCGTGGGCTAGAGTAGAAAACGAAAACGGTTGTACCAAAGTCGCTCAATTAAATTTAATTGTATCAACGACTCAAATTCCAAATACTTTTACAAGTTCCTTTTCTGAATGTGATGATTTCATAGATCCTATAAACGATGACAAAGATGGAGTTGCAACATTTGATTTCAGCTCCGTAACGGATGATATAAAAACAAATTATCTTAGTTCAAGCACTTTATATACGATAAAATATTACAGAGATGAAGCCGATGCATTGGCAGAATCAAATGAAATTACCAATACAACTAATTACAGAAATATTGGTTACCCAAATCAACAGAGAATATGGATTCGAGTTGAGAGCACACTCGATAATGCTTGCTACGGATTGGGACCACATATAACCTTAACTGTTAATGCAAAACCCAATATAGATACCAACGAAGATCATAGCAAAGATAAATTAGTTTGCTCCAATCTTCCCTCCTTTTTTGTACAACTTGATGCTGGAATCAATGATGGTTCGCCAACGAATGACTATAGCTACATTTGGTGGAAAGACGATACAATTATAGCCGGTGAAACAGCACCAACAATAAACGTTAATACCGAAGGTACTTATAAAGTTGAAGTTTCAACGCGTTTTGGCTGTAGCAGAATCAGGACAATTAAAGTGACGGCCTCAGATATAGCCCATATCGATTCTATAATTATCTCAGATTTGACAGATATAAATACGGTAACTGTAAATATTTCTGGTCAAGGTAACTATGAATATAGCATTGACGGGGCAAACGGCCCGTTTCAAGACTCTAATTTTTTTGATAATGTACCTTCGGGAATTCATGACGTATTTATCAATGACAAGAATGGCTGCGGCACTGTCAGCAAAACTATTGCAGTCATTGGCGCTCCAAAATTTTTCACCCCAAATGGCGATGGTTATAATGATTATTGGAATATAAAAGGCGTAACTGCCAATTTCAATTCAAAATCAATTATTTATATATTTGATCGTTATGGAAAACTGCTCAAACAAATAAATCCTTCAAATCAGGGATGGGATGGAACTTTTAACGGACAACCTTTGCCTACAGATGATTATTGGTATACTGTGAAATTAGAAGATGGTAGAGAAGCCAAAGGTCATTTTAGTTTAAAAAGATAAAATTCAAAAAGGAAATAATTCTTATTCCCTTTTTGAATTCATAAAAAAAGCCATCCTTGCGGATGGCTTTTTTAGTATAAAATATAAAAGAATTAGATTTTAAATCTTTTTCTATCTGTTTCAGTCAAATAAATTTTTCTCAAACGAATAGATTTTGGAGTTACCTCTACATATTCATCTTTTTGGATGTACTCTAAAGCTTCCTCTAAAGAGAAAATAATTGGAGGGATGATTCTTGCTTTTTCATCATTTCCAGAAGAACGTACGTTAGACTGTTTCTTAGCCTTAGTTACGTTTACACACATATCATCGCTACGTGAATTTTCTCCAATTACTTGACCTTCATAAATTTCATCATTTGGATTAACAAAGAATTTACCACGATCTTGTAATTTATCGATAGAATAAGGAATCGCTTTTCCGTTTTCCATAGAGATTAATGAACCATTGTTTCTTCCAGGAATTGCTCCTTTGAAAGGCTCATATCCTATGTAACGGTGTGACATAATTGCTTCACCTGCAGTTGCAGTAAGCAATTGATTACGCAATCCGATGATTCCACGAGATGGAATGTTGAATTTTATAATCATACGATCACCTTTACCTTCCATGCTCAACATTTCTCCTTTACGGATAGTAACAAACTCTACCGCTCTACCTGAAAGGTTTTCTGGTAAATCAATTGTCAATTCCTCAATTGGCTCACATTTTTTACCATCAATTTCTTTGATGATAACTTGTGGTTGACCAATTTGTAGTTCGTAACCTTCTCTTCTCATTGTTTCGATAAGAACAGATAAGTGCAATACACCACGACCAAAAACCATGAACTTATCAGCTGAATCAGTTTCACCTAATTTCATTGCTAAGTTTTTCTCTAATTCTTTAGTCAAACGTTCTCTAATATGACGAGAAGTTACAAATTTACCTTCTTTACCAAAGAAAGGTGAATCGTTAATTGTAAACAACATACTCATTGTAGGCTCATCAATAGCAATTGATTTTAAACCTTCAGGATTTTCAAAATCAGCGATAGTATCACCAATTTCAAAACCTTCAACACCTACAATTGCACAAATATCACCTGCAATTACTTCTTGTACTTTCTTACGACCAAGTCCTTCAAAAGTATGTAATTCCTTAATACGAGATTTTGAAATTGTACCATCTCTTTTCACTAAAGATATTGGCATACCTTCTTTCAAAACACCTCTTTCAAGACGACCAATAGCAATACGACCTGTAAAAGCAGAGAAATCTAAAGATGTAATTAACATCTGTGGCGTTCCTTCTGATACTTTAGGAGCTGGAACGTTAGCAAGAACCATATCTAGTAACGGCTCAATATTTTCAGTCTGAATTTTCCAATCATCCGACATCCAGTTATTTTTAGCTGAACCGTAAACTGTAGGAAAATCTAATTGTTCTTCAGTAGCACCTAATTCAAACATTAAGTCAAAAACTTTTTCATGAACTTCTTCAGGAGTACAGTTTTCTTTATCTACTTTATTAATAACTACGCAAGGTTTTAAACCAAGGTCTAAAGCTTTTTGCAATACAAAACGAGTTTGTGGCATTGGTCCTTCAAAAGCATCTACAAGTAGACAAACTCCATCAGCCATGTTCAAAACACGCTCTACCTCTCCACCAAAATCGGCGTGACCAGGAGTGTCAATAATATTAATTTTTGTTCCTTTATACTGAACAGAAACATTTTTAGATGTAATAGTAATACCTCTTTCACGCTCTAAGTCGTTGTTATCAAGGATTAAATCACCTGAGTTTTCATTGTCACGAAATAATTGACAGTGATACATAATTTTATCTACCACTGTTGTTTTACCGTGATCGACGTGGGCAATAATTGCAATATTTCTTATAGATTCCATCTGAGTTTTTTAATGGGCGCAAATGTACAATTTTTTTTAATACAAAATACTTTTCTTCAATAGTTTCCATATTGTTAACCCATTAGACAAACAAATTGACAATATAAACTTATAAAATAAGTCTCTGATGGTATTTTTTAATTGGCATTAATTAATTACATTTGAGTAATGAAAAACAAATCCAATCAAATAACCATAGTGTATTTATTAATTGCTCTATTTGCAGTTATTATTTTTCACAAACTATCATTAAAACATTCCACTTTTGCCAATTTCAGAATCTATAGTTTTTCAAAAGACATCCTTCTAGTCCTATTTACCGGACTAACATACAAATACATACTATCAAAAAACGAAAGAAGAAGCAACACTATCTTCAAAAAACTCAAAGACACGAACGACGAAATCAAGGAGTCGAATGAAAAATACGACATTGTAGCAAAGGCAACAAGTGACACAATTTGGGACTGGAAAATTCAAGAAGACAAATTCTTTTGGAACAAAGGAATAAAAAGCATTTTCGGCTATGACGAAAATCAAGTCGGAGACAGCTCTAAATGGTGGTTCGAAAACATTCACCCAGAAGACAGTATAAGAATGTCAATCAAACTATACTCTTTTATAGAGCAAAAAACCGACAATTGGCAAGATGAATACCGATTCAAATGCTCAGACAACTCTTATAAATACGTTCTAGACAGAGGTTTTCTTCTGAAAGATGAAAATGGGAAAGCCATTCGAATGATTGGAGCCATACAAGATGTAACCAAACAAAAAGAAGAAGAATTACGACTCAAACTACTCGAAACCGTAATTATCGAAACCAAAGACGCTATAATCATCACCGAAGCCAACTTCAACAACCGAAGCCTCCCTAAAATAGTTTATGTAAACCCGGCATTTTCAGTAATGACAGGATATACATTTGACGAAGTCATCGGCAAATCTCCCGATATTCTCAAAACAGCAAATACCGACCGCAATGACATCCGAAAGATAATAAACACGATAAACAATAGAGAGGAAAGCTTAATAGAAGCCATTTGCCGCAAAAAAAACAAAGAAGAATTCTGGCTACACTTCTCGATGATCCCAATTTACAATTCAGAAAACGAACTTTCTCACTGGATCTCAATACAACGAGACATTACAGAAGAGAAAAAACAAGAAAAAGAAAAAGAACAACTAATAAAAGAACTAACCCGAAACAACAAAGACCTAAAACAATTCTCCTACATTACATCACACAACCTTAGAGCTCCGATATCAAACTTAACCGGTTTATTAAATTTAATCGAAGACATACCTATTGAAGATACTGAACTGAAAGAAATTTTGGAAGGCTTCAACAAATCAACCTTTTTACTAAATGAAACCATCAATGACTTAACAAAAGTCATGATAATCAAAGACAATTCTTCGAACCAAAAAGAAACTGTACTCCTAAAAGAAGTATTTGAAAATGTTTTTAATCAACTTACTTTTCAAATTAATCTACACAAACCAATCTTAAAATTAAACATAGGAGAAATTTCTATCTTAAACGCAAACAAATCCTACATAGAAAGCATCTTATTAAACCTTTTAACAAACTCAATAAAATACAGATCTACAGACAAAACACTAAAAATAACAATCAGCGCCATCCAAACTATGAATTCAGTTATACTGAGTTTTAAAGACAATGGAATCGGAATCGATTTAAAAAGAAATAAAGACAAAATATTTGGACTTTATCAAAGATTCCATGACTACCCTGACAGCAAAGGATTAGGATTATATCTTGTTAAATCACAAGTTGAAGCCATGGAAGGAGCAATTGATATTAAAAGCGAAGTTAATAAAGGAACCACATTTACATTAACATTTAAAACCCAATAACAATGTTAGACTTAATTTTATTTATCGACGACGACCCTATAACACTGATGTTATGCAAAAAAACCATTGCAAAAACATCCTTTTCCCACGAAATAATTACAGCCAAAAATGGAGAAGAAGCACTCCATTACTATGACTCACTCAAACAGGACGCTTACGAAGGCCGAGCAAAAAAACTGCCTCAATTTATTTTTTTAGATTTAAACATGCCAGTAATGGGCGGATGGGAATTTCTAGATTGTTTTAGCAGTTCCGATTATTCTGATTACAATTCAACAAAAGTAGTTGTCCTCTCCTCTACAATAGACCCTGAAGACTTAGAAAAAGCTAAAAAATACCCAATGGTAATCGATTTTTTACCAAAACCAATCAGCCCGTCTATGCTTGATTACTTGACAAAGAAAATCAATCAAGAAGACTAAATCAGCACACTCTTAAAAACAACAACATTCAAAATAACTTAGTTCTCAAAAATGAGTTTCTTAAAAAAAAAGCATAAAAAAAGCCCCTTAAAAAGGAGCTTTTTTTTATACTTTTCTAAAATGTAAAATTACAATTTAGAAACAAATTTCGTTAATTTAGATTTTAAATTAGAAGCTTTATTATCATGGATAATATTCTTTTTAGCTAATTTATCAATCATAGAGATTACATTTGACAATTTAGAAGTAGCATCAACTTTATCAGTAGCTATTCTTAATGCTTTAATAGCATTACGAGTAGTTTTATGTTGGTATCTATTTAATACTCTTCTCTTTTCGTTACTTCTAATTCTTTTTAGAGCTGATTTATGATTTGCCATTTTATTTCTTTTTTATCTTTTACTATTTTTTTTCTGTAGTCCGTAAGGGAATCGAACCCCTGTTACCAAGACGAAATCTTGGCGTCCTAACCCCTAGACGAACGGACCTTATTCTCCTAAGTTTTTTTCAATCTATTACAATTCAATTGTAGCCCGTAGCGGAATCGAACCGCTCTTACATGGATGAAAACCATGCGTCCTAACCGATAGACGAACGGGCCATTATCCTTCTCAAGTTCAGGATGACTTTAATCTTCAAAAAACTGGTAGCCCGTAGCGGAATCGAACCGCTCTTACATGGATGAAAACCATGCGTCCTAACCGATAGACGAACGGGCCATTTTCCCTCTTAGTTCAGGATAACTTTAATCTGCAAAAAAAATAGTAGCCCGTAGCGGAATCGAACCGCTCTTACATGGATGAAAACCATGCGTCCTAACCGATAGACGAACGGGCCTGCTTCTCTAATGCGGATGCAAAAATACAACTATTTTTGAGAAGCGCAATAGTAGAGACAAAAAAAATATTTTTTTTTTAATATGCCTTTGCAAAAAGAACTCTTCTTACCGAAGGATTCCCAGTAAACACACAGGTTCCCGCCTCTTCCTTTCCATCCAAAGGAATACATCTAATGGTCGCTTTGGTAAGATCCTTGATCTTCTCTTCAGTAGCCGCAGTTCCATCCCAATGTGCTGATACAAAACCTCCTTTATCGTTTAAAACCGTTTTAAACTCTTCAAAATCGTTTACCTCCGTAATATGGCTATTTCTGTAATCCAATGCCTTATTGAATAAATCTTTTTGAATTTGATCCAATAAATCACTGATATAAGTCGCAATTCCGTCTTTAGATTTTACTTCTTTTGTCAAAGTATCTCTTCTTGCTACTTCAAAAGTTCCGTTTTCTAAATCTTTTGGCCCTACTGCTATTCGAACAGGCACTCCTTTCAACTCCCATTCAGCAAATTTAAAACCGGGCTTCTGCGTCGTTCTATCATCATACTTAAGAGAAACACGAAGTTTCTTCAACTCAGAGATCAAAACATTCACCTCGGCAGTAATTTCAGCTAATTGCTCGTCTGTTTTATAAATAGGCACTATTACAACTTGTATAGGAGCCAAACTTGGAGGCAAAACCAATCCTTTATCATCGGAATGCGTCATCACTAAAGCACCCATCAATCGAGTTGAAACCCCCCATGAAGTTCCCCACACATATTCTTGCTTTCCTTCAGCATTAGCAAATTTTACATCAAAAGCTTTTGCAAAATTCTGACCCAAGAAGTGCGAAGTACCCGCTTGCAATGCTTTTCCGTCTTGCATCAATGCTTCTATACAATAAGTCTCCTCTGCCCCAGCAAAACGTTCCGTTTCCGTCTTCAATCCTTTTATAACAGGTATAGCCATAAAATTCTCGGCGAAATCAGCATATACGTTCATCATTTTCTCTGATTCTTCGATAGCCTCGCTTCTTGTAGCATGTGCCGTATGCCCTTCTTGCCACAAAAACTCAGCAGTTCTTAAGAACAATCGGGTTCTCATTTCCCAACGAACAACATTAGCCCATTGATTAATCAACAATGGTAAATCTCTATAAGATTGAACCCATCCTTTATAAGTAGACCAAATAATCGCTTCACTCGTTGGTCGCACAATCAGCTCTTCTTCCAGTTTTGCATTAGGATCCACCATTAACTTACCAGGCTTATCAGGATCATTTTTCAATCTATAATGAGTCACGATAGCACATTCTTTTGCAAATCCTTCCGCATTTTTTTCTTCCGCCTCAAACATGCTTTTAGGAACAAATAAAGGAAAATAGGCGTTTTGATGCCCTGTCTCTTTAAACATTCTATCTAACTCTGCTTGCATTTTTTCCCAAATAGCATAACCATAAGGTTTGATAACCATACAGCCTCTAACTCCTGAATTCTCGGCTAAATCAGCCTTAACAACCAACTCGTTATACCATTTTGAATAATCTTCTGATCTTGTAGTAAGGTTCTTACTCATATTGAATAGTTTGGCACAAATTTTGCGCTATTATTTTTTACTAAATAGTTTCACAAAACTAACTATTTTTGCAATGTGCAACAATAAAAAATCTTATAGATATGAAAACAAATATTTTTTCCACCAAAAAAACTTTACTCTATCCTTTAATTGTGTTTTTCAGCATCTTGATGACTTCTTGTGGCTCCTATCAAAATAGTTCTTATTACGATGGTGATGGCATTTACGGATACACCGAAACTCGAAATATACAAAACGCACCACAAGCCAACCAAAATAACGGCTATTACAAAGATTATTTTAATTCTTTGCAAAACGATAGTCAATCTGAAGATTTTTTTACCGACATAGACAACTACAACGTTAACGACAGTATCTCATACAACAGTCAAGAGAGAAATTACGATTATGCCGATTGGGGAAACAACCATACAAAAACCCAAATCAACGTATACTCTAACAATTGGAATTCATCGTTTGGTTTCGGACTAGGTTACCCTTATTTAGGCTACCCTTATTATGGTTGGGGTTACAACAATTACAACTGGGGATATTCTCCTTATTATTATGGATACTCGAATTTTGGATGGAATTATCCTTATTATGGCTGGAGCTACCCAGGTTATTACGGATGGAATTCTCCATATTATGGCAATTACTACACAAATCACGGACATTATTACAACAATCGTAATTATTCCTACAGCTCAGGCAGAAGAGGTGCTTCTTATACTAATTCAGTAAATAGAAGCCGAACTTATAGCTCTGATTACTCGCAAAACAGAGTAAACACCAATAGAAACTCTAACTACGCAAGTCCGAGAAGAACTTCTAATTTCAACAATAGCAACAGAACGAGTCCTACTTTTTCAAGAAAAGACACCTATCAAAACAACTCTTATAATACTCGAACAAGAAACAACGTAAATAGCTCAAGAGAACAAAGCAACACTCCTACAAGAACTTACACCCCAAGTTCAAACAGCTCCAGAAATGACAACTACGCTCCTTCTAGAGCCAGAAGCTCAAGTTCTGACAACTCTAACAACAACTATTCTTCTCCTTCTAGAGCCAGAAGTTCAAGTTCTGACAACTCTAGCAACAACTATTCTTCTCCTTCTAGATCAAATTCTTCTGGCAATTCTGGAGGAGGAAGTGGAAGATCGTCTGGCGGTGGCGGCGGCAGAAGAGGCTAAATACAAGTATCCACGATACTTTTTACTTAAAATAAAAACTTTATTCAAAACAGAAGATGAAAAAATATCTATTCTTATTATTCACGGGCTTCACATTTAGCGCAGCTCAATCTCAAGAAATCACTGATGCTTTGCGCTATGCTCAAAACAACCTGAACGGAACAGCTCGATTCCAAGCTATGGGTGGTGCTTTTGGCGCCCTTGGCGGAGATTTATCATCTATAAACATCAACCCTGCAGGATCTGCTGTTTTTTCTAATAACCAAGCAGCATTTACTATAAGTAATTTAAATACAAAAAACAACTCCAATTATTTTGGCACCAAAACAAGTGAAAAAGACAACTCCTTTGATTTAAATCAAGCCGGAGGTGTGTTTGTTTTTAAAAACCAAAATTCAAACAGCGATTGGAAAAAGTTCTCATTTGCCTTAAATTACGAAAACACAAATAATTTTAGTAATTCTGTGTTTTCTGCAGGAAAGAATCCAAACAATTCTGTAGACCGTTATTTTTTAAGTTATGCCAACGGAATTCCTTTTAGTGATTTCGAAAACACAAGCTATGGCAGACTTAATTTTGCAGCTCAACAAGCTTATCTAGGATATAACGCTTTCATTATTGACCCACTAAACGCAACTCCAGGCAACACACAATACTACTCAAATGTACCTGCAGGAGGCAATTATTATCAGGAAAACACTATTACTTCACAAGGATATAACGGAAAATTATCCTTCAACGCCGCTACCTCTTATAAAGACAAATTGTATATTGGTATAAATTTAAATTCTCATTTTACTGATTTCAGGCAATTCACAAGCTTTTACGAAGACAATAATGCACCATTGACAAATGAATATACCGTATCTAGTCTGCGCTTTGAAAACGAATTATACACTTATGGAAGTGGATTTTCTTTTCAACTAGGTGCTATTGCAAAAGTTACAAATGAACTTCGTTTAGGATTAGCTTACGAATCATCAACTTGGTATAACCTGAATGACGAATTAACTCAAAGCTTAGGCTCTATAAGCAGCAAAAATGGTGCTGGAGACACTAACGACATTGCAGATCCGCGTATTACCAACATTTACGCACCATATAAATTACAAACGCCTAGTAAACTTACCGGAAGCTTTGCTTATGTTTTTGGAAAATCGGGGCTAATAAGTATTGACTACGCCATGAAAGATTACAGCAATACTCAATTCAAACCTAAAAATGAATTCAACTCAATTAACTCTGATATGAATAACATACTTGACAATACCGGTGAATTAAGAATAGGTGCAGAATATAAAATTGAAAAAATAAGTTTAAGAGCAGGATACCGTTACGAACAAAGTCCGTACAAAAACACCGCTACAATGGGTGATTTAAATGGCTATTCTGGTGGTTTGGGCTACAACTTTGGTTCCACAAAACTAGATTTATCTTATGCTTACGCAAAAAGAGATTCGCAACAAGCGTTTTTCTCACAAGGATTAACGGATGGTGCTAAAATTAACAGCATCAACAATAACGTTTCTTTGACTTTGCTTTTTGAGTTATAGATCCAAGAAGAAACAAATCTAAAAATCCGTTTCATCAAATTGAAGCGGATTTTTTTTAACTCTGATCGTAGCAACATCTTTACTTGTCTCTTTATGGCAGATAAATATTGAGCAACCCGATGCTTCGGGAGCGGGATTGGCTCCAGAAAAAACAGCTAAATGAAACCGAAACAAGTTCAGTTTGAATAAAAAAGTGTAATTTTGCACTCCAATTTACAAATCTATGAGAACCAAGTCTTTAAAAAAGAATAAAATCAACGTGATCACCCTTGGGTGTTCTAAAAACATATATGACAGCGAAGTACTAATGGGGCAACTCCGTGCCAGTGGCAAAGAAGTTGAACATGAAGCGCCAGCCGAAAGCGAAGGAAACATTATTGTCATCAATACCTGCGGATTTATTGATAATGCCAAGGCCGAATCAGTAAACATGATATTAGAATATGCTGATAAAAAAGAAAAAGGACTGGTAGACAAAGTTTTTGTAACCGGATGTTTATCGGAAAGATACAGACCTGATTTAGAAAAAGAAATACCAAATGTAGATCAGTTTTTTGGAACCACTGAGTTACCACAATTACTGAAAGCTTTGGGTGCTGATTACAAACATGAACTGCTTGGAGAGCGCTTAACAACGACTCCAAAAAACTACGCTTATCTAAAGATTGCCGAAGGTTGCGACAGACCTTGCAGTTTTTGCGCTATCCCATTGATGAGAGGAAAACACGTTTCTCAAACTATTGAAAAACTGGTTAAAGAAGCCGAAGGATTAGCAAAAGACGGTGTAAAAGAATTGATCTTAATAGCACAAGACCTGACTTACTATGGTCTTGATATTTATAAAAAACGTAATCTTGGCGAGCTGTTAGAAGCACTAGTAAAAGTAGAAGGAATCGAATGGATTCGTTTGCATTATGCCTTCCCTACTGGTTTCCCGATGGATGTTTTGGAAATCATGAAACGCGAGCCTAAGATTTGTAATTATATTGATATCCCGTTACAACATATTTCGGATTCTATCTTGAAATCTATGCGACGCGGAACAACTCAAGAAAAAACGACCAAATTATTAAAAGAGTTCCGTGCTGCTGTCCCAGGAATGGCAATCCGTACTACTTTAATAGTAGGTTATCCAGGCGAAACTCAGGAAGACTTTAATATTTTGAAAGATTTTGTTCAAGAAATGAAATTTGACAGAATGGGTTGTTTTGCCTATTCTCACGAAGAAAACACACATGCTTATTTATTGGAAGATGATGTGCCTGATACTGTGAAACAAGATCGTGCAAATGAAATCATGGAATTACAGTCACAAATTTCATGGGATTTAAACCAAGAAAAAATAGACCAAGTTTTCAAATGTATCATAGACAGAAAAGAAGGTGGTCATTTTGTAGGAAGAACAGAATTTGACAGTCCTGATGTCGATAATGAAGTTTTGATTGACGCTTCGAAACATTATCTAAAAACAGGCGATTTTGCAATGATAAAAATCATTGAAGCAACTGAATTTGACTTGTACGGAGAGCCAGTTTAAATTTTTAATTTCTATTTTTATATACTTTTTAAAACTTTGAATATGAAAACAACTCAAATATTGTACGTTTTTGCATTATTATTATCTGCAACTGCTGTTTCAGCACAATACGGTTACGGGAATGGCTATGGCAACGGTTATGGCAATAATGGCTATGGCAGAAATGGAGGAATGAGTCAAATGAGCCAAAATAGGGAACCATCACAACCCAAAGAAATTCCGATTGAAGTAACCGTTAATAAAATAATGGAACAGCTAAAAACGGAATTAAAACTTGATGCGCTCCAAGAAATTGCGGTCACAAATGTTTTAACAGAAAGTATAAAATCACAAACTGCTTTACTGAAATCAAAAAGCAGTCAAGAGGAATTAATGAAGGAATTTGAAGCTCTTTCTGAAACAACAGACAGAAAGATGAATGAGTTTTTAAGCGATGAGCAAAAAGCAAAATACAAAGCTTTTAAAGAAGACAGTAAGAATCCAAAGAAATCGAAGAAGAAAAAATAATTATTTTTGAAAGAAAAAAGGCATTTTAAAATATGAAAAAACAAATTTGTTACTTGATTCTTGCTATTGTAATAACTTCATGCGCTACAAATCCACATAAAGCAACCGAAAAAGAATACGATAGTAAACTTAAATCTTTTAAGGAAATAATTTCAAACAAAGAACCTGAACCATTACCGGCTGTAACCAAAACAATTATTACCATAGATAGTGTTTACACTAAACAATTGTACACTTTTAAGGATACTCTTTCAAAAACAGGATCTACGGCTTTGCAAAATGGAATCCATACAGAATGGATTAGCACTGTAAATTTTAATTTAAGAAAACCAAATTTTGTTATCATTCATCATACTGCACAAGATTCGATACAACAAACTATAAAAACATTTACTTTAACCAGAACCCAAGTAAGTTCTCATTATGTAATTGCTGATGACGGTAGCGTAGTACAAATGCTAAATGATTATTTACGTGCTTGGCACGCTGGTAATGGTTCTTGGGGAAAAAACACCGACATTAATTCTTCATCGATAGGAATTGAATTAGACAATAATGGAGTCGAACCTTTTTCTGAAGCTCAAATTACTACTTTAATAGCATTATTGAGTAAACTTAAAAAAGACTATAGTATTCCGGCTCAAAATATCATTGGTCATTCTGACATTGCCCCTACGCGAAAACAAGATCCAAGTGCTTTGTTTCCTTGGAAAACCTTGGCAGAAAACGGATTTGGCATTTGGCCAAGTGATCCGTTACCATCTGCTCCTGAAAACTTCAACATAGAACAAGGATTGCGAATTATAGGTTATGAAACAAAAAATCTTTCGGCAACCATAATCGCTTTCAAACGTCATTATATGCCTAATGAAATCAATGCTATAGTGGATGAAAAAACTAGAAATACAATTTATGATATCAGTACGAAATCATAATTTAATTTTACAGAAAAAAATTTAGGAACTATAAAAAAACCAGCAGATGATGCTGGTTTTTTTTATAAAATCTACAAAGGAATATTCCCGTGTTTTCTGTTGGGAGTAACACTCACTTTATTTTCGAGCATACTAAACGCTTTCAAAAGTTTGCGTCTGGTATCTTGCGGCAAAATCACCTCATCAACAAAACCTCTCTGGGCTGCGGTATAAGGATTCGCAAATAAATTGGCATATTCTGCTTCTTTTTCCAATAGTTTTACGGCAGGATCTTCGGCTTCGCTAATTTCTTTTTTGAAGATAATTTCAGAAGCTCCTTTTGCTCCCATCACCGCAATTTCGGCAGTTGGCCAAGCAAAATTCATGTCGGCACCAATGTGTTTCGAGTTCATCACATCATAGGCACCACCATATGCTTTACGCGTAATAACCGTAATTCTAGGCACGGTAGCTTCGCTTAATGCATAAAGCAATTTGGCTCCATGCACAATAATCCCATGCCATTCTTGATCAGTTCCCGGTAAAAAACCTGGCACATCTACCAAAACCAACAGCGGAATATTAAAAGCATCACAGAAACGAGTAAATCGTGCTGCCTTAATCGAGCTGTTTACATCCAAAACCCCTGCTAAATATAAAGGCTGATTCGCTACAATACCGATGCTTCTTCCTCCTAATCTAGCAAAACCAACAATGATATTTTCGGCAAAATTTTTATGAATTTCAAAAAAAGAATCTTCATCGATAATTCCAGCTATTACATTATGCATATCATAAGGCTTGTTGGGATTATCAGGAATAATAGCTGCGAGTTGCTCACGAACCTCATCATTGAGTTCATAAGCTAGCTTTTGAGTCGTCTCTTTATTGCTTTGAGGCAAATAGCTCAATAATCGCTTTACATCTTCCAAGCATTCTACATCATTTGCAGAAGTACAATGCGCCACTCCAGACTTGGTTGAATGTGTACTGGCACCACCCAATTCTTCAGAAGTTACGGTTTCATTGGTAACCGTTTTCACAACATTAGGTCCAGTTACAAACATATAACTGGTGTCTTCTACCATCATCGTAAAATCAGTCATAGCCGGAGAATAGACCGCTCCACCCGCGCAGGGTCCCATGATAGCCGAAATTTGAGGAATCACTCCCGAAGCTTGTACGTTTCTGTAAAAAATATCGGCATAACCACCCAAAGAGCGAACTCCCTCTTGGATACGAGCCCCTCCAGAATCGTTTAACCCAATCATAGGTGCCCCCATTTTTACCGCCATATCCATCACCTTACATATTTTCTCGGCATGGGTTTCTGACAAAGCTCCTCCGAAAACAGTAAAATCCTGAGCAAAAACATAGACTAACCTTCCGTTAATGGTTCCATATCCAGTAATAACGCCATCACCATAATAGGTTTCCTTTTCCATTCCAAAATCAGTTGTACGATGGGTTACCAACATTCCGATTTCTTCAAAAGAGCCTTCATCCATCAAATAATCAACTCGTTCTCTGGCGGTTAACTTCTTCTTTTGATGCTGTTTTGCAATTCTATTTTTGCCTCCACCCAAATGGGCTTGAGCAATTTTATCGTTTAATTCTTTTATTTTAGACTCCATAATTTATTGATTTGGTAATCGTACGATTTTTTGATCCTCAAAATACTGTTTCATCGCTATCATAGCTGCAATTTCAGCTTCTTGTGCCAATTGGTTTTTTAACAAGTCCGCATTATAATATTTTTTCACAAAATGGGTGTCAAAATTCCCCGAGCGAAATGCCTCATGTTCGAAAACAAACTTACCAAATGGCAAAGTTGTCTGCACGCCTTCTACCAGATAGCTATCTATTGCCTTGAGCATAACTTGGATTGCTTCTTCACGGGTTTCCCCATAGCTAATCAGCTTAGCAAGCATCGGATCATAATAGATTGGAATATCCATCCCTTGTTCAAAACCATTATCGACACGAATTCCATCTCCAACAGGTAATTGATATACATCCAAATGCCCTACGCTTGGTAAAAAATCATTCATAGGATCTTCGGCATATACACGCAGTTCCAAAGCATGCCCTTTTATTTGCAAATCTTCTTGTTTTACACCCAAGGCTTCTCCCCTTGCCACCTTTATCTGCATTTCTACCAGATCAATTCCGGTGATCAATTCCGTTACAGGATGTTCTACCTGCAAACGAGTATTCATTTCAAGGAAAAAGAAATTATTATTTTCATCCAATAAAAATTCTACCGTTCCCGCTCCGAGATAATCACAGGATTTTGCTACCAATACCGCAGCTTCTCCCATTCTCTTTCGCAATTCCGGTGTCAAAACAGAAGAAGGCGCTTCTTCAACTACTTTTTGATGACGACGCTGAATACTACATTCTCTTTCAAACAAATACAAGATATTACCATAACTATCGGCCATGATTTGAATTTCGATATGTCGAGGTGAACCAACGTATTTCTCTATAAAAACTGAACCATCGCCAAAAGCATTTATAGCTTCGCTTATCGCTCTTTTCATTTGAGGTTCAAATTCCGCTTCATTTTCCACCACACGCATTCCTTTTCCACCACCGCCGGCTGAAGCTTTTATCAAAATTGGAAATCCAATTTCGCTAGCCACCAATTTTGCTTTATCAATATCAGTAATGGCTTCGTCTACACCGGGAACCATCGGAATATCGTATGCTTTAACTGCTTCTTTGGCAGCCAACTTACTTCCCATAATGTGGATGGCTTTCGATTTTGGTCCAATAAAAATGATGTTGTTTCCTTCTGCTTTTTCAGCAAAATCAGCATTCTCACTCAAAAAACCATAACCTGGGTGAATCGCATCTACGCCCAAAGACTTAGCTACTTCTATAATTTTATCTCCTAATAAATAAGATTGATTTGATGGTGATTCCCCTATCCAAACCGCTTCATCAGCAAATTTCACATGAGGTGCATTTCTGTCGGCGGTTGAATAAACGGCTACTGTTTTTATCCCCATTTTTTGGGCAGTTTTCATTACTCTAATGGCAATTTCTCCCCTATTGGCAACTAATATTTTTTTCATATTTTAATAAGACTAAAAGAAGAAAGACCGTTTCACTTCAAGAGTAAAGAAGTCTTTTTTCTTGGTTCTTTTCTCTTCCTTCTTTATTCAAATTCAATTAATAACTGCCCTTTATCTACGGCATCTCCCAAGGCCACCGAAATCGATTTGATAATTCCATCACGTGGCGAAAGGAAACTGTTCTCCATTTTCATAGCTTCTAGAATCAAAAGACTGTCGTTTTCCTTTACGGATTGCCCTACGATGACACTAATCTCTAAGATTAATCCCGGCATTGGCGCCTTGATGGCATTGACCTGTTTAGTAAGTCCTACCTCAAATCCCATTTCTTTGATCAGTTGGTCTAAATCATTAGTAATTGCAACAGTGTAGCTGTTGTTATTTACCTTTACAATGTATTTTTTCTGATTGAAATCAGCCGAGAGAACCTCCGCTTTATAAGGAATATTTTCCTGCAAAACATGGAATTTATTGGTTCCTGTATCTACAGCGTCGAATTGCGAAATTTGCTCTTTATCAAAATCAAATTGAAAAGAATCATTTACTTTTACTTTATAGCGATCACTCATTAATGTAATTTTTATAGCGGTAAAAATAAGCAAAAGAAAACGTTTTCGTAAAAGAAATAAAGAGTTTTGTACCGATAAAATTAAGTTCCATCGGCATTAGATATATCTTACAAAAGCATATTTAATTAGGTTATTTTTAGAATATAATTACAAAGAGATATTTTTTAAAACAAAAGATTCAGTCTATTTATTAAAGAATCAACAAACCAAATTCCCTTAAAGTATTGATTGGCTTTGAATACCAAAACAATTCAAAATCTTCCAAATTCATTTCAAAATCAGCTTTAATTTCTTGAAAAGAATATACTTTTGTATTTGAAACAGATATTTTCTGTAGAATTTCCACCAACCATTCGCCTTCCGCTTTATTGGTTTGAATTATAAAACTTTCTTTCTTATCGTGAAAAGTCAAACTCATCATTTCCCAAGAATTTCCTTTTTTGGATTTGGTAAAAAGTTCTACTGATGGTTTTCCTCCCAACCAAACGATTTTAGCATTGGATTTGATATTGAAATCCGCCTCTTCCTGCAAAGCATTAAAAATAAAATCATCGGAGATTTTTGTCTTCGGAATTTTAAAATCAAACCAGTCCTGCAATTCGTAATCAAAACAAATTCCATGCATGAAATTAAAGAGCGATTTCTTCAATCCGAAACTAAATTTATCATGATCGATCCCTGTTGAATCGATATAATTGATGTCGTTATTGGCAAAAGTTCCAATAACTTCGGTTTCTTTCACAACACCAAATTTCTCCGGATACATTCCCACAGGACTGTGCGCCGTCATCGCAAATTGATGCCAAAATCCAGATTGTAAAACATCTGCTTCAAATAACTGACGAACCATTTCGAGACTGTCCACCGTTTCCTGAACCGTTTGTGTAGGATAGCCATACATCAGATAGGCATGAACCATAATTCCTGCTTCGGTAAAATTTCGGGTAACTTTTGCCACTTGTTCAACAGTAACACCTTTGTCAATTAATTTCAATAGTCGGTCTGAAGCCACTTCCAAACCACCCGAAACTGCAATACAGCCGGAAGCTTTCAGTAATAAGCATAAATCTCCTGAAAAACTTTTTTCGAACCGGATATTCGTCCACCAAGTGACTGAC
This sequence comes from Flavobacterium sp. W1B, assembly GCF_047344965.1. Classification (NCBI taxonomy): domain Bacteria; kingdom Pseudomonadati; phylum Bacteroidota; class Flavobacteriia; order Flavobacteriales; family Flavobacteriaceae; genus Flavobacterium; species Flavobacterium sp. W1B. The sequence goes on along the minus strand of NZ_CP178845.1, from coordinate 1,777,183 downwards.
AGTTTTCTTCTCAAAATCTCAAGAGCCAAAGCGCGCATCAAAGCAGGTGGCGCCGCTTCATCAACAAAATGAAACCCATTTTGCCCTGTTTGCCCCATCATTTGCTCCATTCGGTCACAAAGTAAACTCGCAGCAACGGGTTCATAAATTTTGATATAATCCAATGAAATATCGCAAAAAGTACATTTTCCCCAATAACAACCGTGCGCCATGGTGAGTTTATTCCAACGCCCATCACTCCACATTCGGTGCATCGGATTTACGATTTCGATAACCGAAATGTATTTATCCAAAGGCAAATCAGAATAATCCGGCGTGCCGACTTGAGATTGTTTATAATCTGGTTTAGCAGAATTGTTTTTGTAAACTACTTTCCCATTTTCTAAAAGAAAAGTTCTTTTAAAAGAGTTATAATCTGGATTTTCAACATTGGCGATCAATTCTTCAACGGGTGCTTCACCATCATCCAACGTGATAAAATCAAAAAACTCAAAAACGCGGGCATCCGAAAGCGAACGCAATTCGGTATTTGGAAAACCGCCTCCCATCGAAATTTTAATTTCAGGATGATGGTTTTTTACCCATTGCGCACATCTAAAAGCACTATATAAATTCCCCGGAAAGGGAACCGAAATCAAGAATAATGTTGGTTGAATCACTTCTATTCTTTCTTTCAAAATTGAAATCAGAATAGTATCAATATAAGTAGTTTGTTGCTGCAAAGCTTCGTACAATTCGTCAAAAGAATTGGCGGATCGCCCTAAACGCTCCGCATATCGGCTAAAGCCAAAATTAGCATCGACACATTCCACAATAAAATCGGAAATATCTTCGAGATACAAAGTCGCCAAATGTTTGGCTTTATCTTGAGTTCCCATTGTTCCAAAAGCCCAATCGAGTTCTTCCAACTGTGCAAAACGCGAAGCTTCCGGTAAATAATCTTCCTGACAAATTTGGAGTGCCAAGGTTGGGTTTTTCCCTTGCAGAAAAGCCATTACGGGATCAATCGTTTTTAGATATTCTTCCTGTAAAGCAAAAATACGTTTTGAATTATCCGAAATGCTATTTTCAATTTTGGCATTCGCAAACAAATCAGACAAACCTTCTTTCGAAAATAATTTCAAAATCACTTCAATTCCTAAATCTGCCTGAACTGACTCTACATTTATAGTATTCAAAAAACCTTTAATATAGGCGGTTGCCGGATAGGGTGTATTGAGCTGAGTAAAAGGTGGCGTCGTGAGGAAAAGTTTGGTTTTCAAAGGGAAATGTTTTCTGCAAAAATAGGGGATATTTATCTTCTTTTTATGAAAAGATTTTGGAGGCTTTACTTAAGGTTTGGATCGGGAATTTTTAGCTTTATTTAGTAGATATTTAATTACATTTGCTAGGCCGCTAAAATTCCTTTATGAAACATACATTACTCGTTTTATTTCTTATATTTTCTACATTTTGTTTTTCGCAAGAAAACTGTAATAATGGAATTGATGATGATGGTGATGGAAAAATAGATTTAAATGATAGTGATTGTGTTTGTAATAGCACTGCTTCAATTTTAGCGAATTCTTCTTTTGAAGAAAAAACTAATTGTCCTCAGGGTTATGATGACATTCCAACAACCACTCATTGGACAAAAGGAACAATTCCATCCCCAGATTATTTAAATAAAGACTGCAATCTTTTTAATACTATTTACTCCAAAAATCTTCAAAATTTCCCCGATGGTAAAGGGATTTTCAGGGCAGTATACAAAAACAATAAGAAAGAATATATCGCTACAAAATTATCAAGTCCGTTAAGTACCGGTATAAACTATCAATTAACATTGAATATTGCTACATTGATGAGTATCGAAACAAATAACCTAAGTAAACGTTTTGATTTTAATTTTTTAGAGCCGACTTATATAACACTTTATGGATCTAACAATAAAGATAATTTACCATTATATACCAATTCAGATCCAAATTCGTTTGACTCCTCCTGGATTGAAATTGGAAAAGTTTTATACCAACCTCAGACTACTTGGGGAGAAATAACAATTAGTTTTACCACAAATATTGCTATTAACGCAATAATGCTAGGACCAGAAAAGATATTGCCTCCATCATTTAATACTGATTATGAACCTTCTTTCTTATATGATAATTTAAGATTAAATACTGCTGAAAATTTTGGCGTTACTATTGTTCAAAGCGGCAATTTCTGCAATAATGATTTAATATTGACTGCTAATCTGAATAAAACCATGAATTTAACAACAACTTTTCAATGGTATAAAAATGGAATAGCGATAAATGGAGCAACGAATAAAACTTATCCAATTCCTTCAGTTAAAACAAATTTGGGAGAATATGCTGTAAAAGTTACAGATGGAAATGATTGCTTCATAAGTTCAAAATTAACTATAAACAATTCGATACTTAATCCTTCTGTAACAGTAGTTCAGCCTACATGTCAAGATACAAATGGTTATATAAAAGTTAACGACCCAGGAATAGAATATAGTTTTGATAAAGGCCTGGACTTCCTTTCAGATGACAATTATGTTACAAAAGATTTAGTATGGCAAACAGATGCCAACTTTGTAACAAAAGAATATGGCAAATATTATGTTCAAACAAGAACCGCTTCGGGCTGTATTTCTACACCTACGATTGTAACAATTAATCCCCCAATATTATTAGACCGCCCAACATTTTCGATTATTCAACCAACTTGTAGTTCTGGCGGAACTATTACTATCACAACCCCGGGGTCACAATTTAGTTTTGATAATGGTTTGACTTGGGAAAATAGTGCTACCAAAACAAATTTACCTACTGGAAATTATTTACTTAAAATAAGAAGCAGTACCGGATGCGAATCCTATTCTCAAAGCGTCTTACTTTTTCCATCATATATTAATTCTCCAACCTATACTTTAATCCAACCTAGCTGTAATCAAGGTGGCAGTATCACTATTACCAGCGCCGCATCTGAATATAGTTTTGATAATGGAGAAACATGGACAACAAATCCAACGGCAACTAATTTACCTTCTGGTTATTATAATGTTAGAATTAAAGATGAATTTGGATGTGAATCGAAACCTTATTTTAATCAAATTTATTTTAATCCACTTTCTAAATCATACCCCGAAATTAAAGTTACTCAACCAAATACTTGTAGCAATACCGGAAGTATTATTTTTTCAAAGTTTGCACATAAATACAGCATTGACAACGGATTAACGTGGCAGGAAACACCTACTTTTAATAATTTAAAACCTGGCAATTACGTACTGAAAACGAAAAATGAACTAGGTTGTGAATCCGATGTTTATCCAGTTAAAATAAATTTTTATTTATCTAAACCAACTTATACCACAATAAATCCTGCGTGTACAACAAACGGAAGTATTACGATTACCAGCCCCGCATCCGAATATAGTTTTGATAATGGAGAAACATGGACAACAAATTCAACGGCAGCTAATTTAACTCCGGGTTATTATTACATTAAAATTAAAAATGAAGTAGGCTGTGAATCCGATGTTGTATATATCAATTTACCTGCTTTCTATCTTAATGAGCCTACATACAAAATAATAAATCCCAATTGTGAAACGGAATCAAAATGGAGTATTTTAATTACAAGCCCTGCTGCATCTTATAGTTTTGACGGAGGAGTAACATGGAGTACAAGTCCAAATATTTCTAATTTAGATTATGGGACTTACTTCTTAAAAACAAAAAATTCTTTAGGCTGTGAATCCAATTACGCAATTGCCTATATAAATAATACTTATTATTTAGGTCCTCCCGAATTTTTAGCTGTAGAACCTACCTGTACCACTCCAGGACGTGTTACCATAACCACTCCTGCTGCATTTTATAGTTTTGATGATGGAGCAACATGGAGTACGGATCCAAATCTTACTAAATATCCAAATGGTGGCGTAAGTGGCTATCTTAGGATTAAAAATAAATCAGGCTGTATAAGTAATCATAATTGGTTTGGTCTTAACCTCAATTTCCTTAATACTCCTACTTATACAATAGTGCAACCAACGACTTGTGACAGTAATGCTACCGGAAGTATTACTATTACGACATCAGCCGCCTTATATAGTTTTGATGGTGGCTTAAATTGGAGCACTAACCCTACAGCTTCAAATCTTCCTATAGGATTTAAATATCAATTAAAAATTAAAAACACAGAAGGATGTGAGTCAGGAAACCTTATAATTGAATTCACTCCTTTTAAAATAAAAGAGGCCGAATATAAAGTTACTAATCCTAGCTGTGGTAAAGGAGGTTCTATTACAATTACTACACCGGCACCATTTTATAGTTTTGATGGTGGTGAAACTTGGGGTACAAGTCCAACCGCTACAAATTTACCTGTTGGTTTTTATTATCCTAAAATAAAAAATGAATCTGGATGTATCTCAGAAACACTTTATTCTGTAAATTTCACTGAAGAATATTTATCTAATTTTAATATACAAGTAATTCAACCTACTTGTGAATCAAAGAATAAAGGGAGCATTACTATAGATCCCCTATTTGATCAATATAGCTTTGATGATGGTAGAACCTGGAGTCAATACAACACAGCCACAAATTTATCTCCTGGTAATTATTCCATAATAGTAAAAAATAATTTAGGTTGTGAGTCCTGGTGGAGAGTTGCCATACTTTATGATTTTTATTTACCTGCACCAAATTACACTACAACCCCTCCCATATGTGGAACTGGAGGAAGTATTACAATAACCACTCCAGCTGCATTATATAGTTTTGACAATGAATTAAGTTGGACAACCAATCCAACCGCTGCAAATTTAGATGAAGGATATTATGTAATAAAGATAAAAAATGAATTAGGTTGTGAATCCTATCCGCAAAATATTTATATTCCAAAATTTCAACTTAATTCCCCATTATACTCAACAATACAGCCTAATTGTGAATCTTTAGGCAGTATAACTTTCAATACAACTGCTTCAGAATATAGTATTGATAATGGAATTAATTGGGGTACAAATTCTACATTTTCAAACTTAAAATCTGGAAATTATTATTTAAAAATAAAGAACGCCCTTGGATGTGAATCTAATTCCGAATTCATTTCTCTATATGATTTAAATCCTTCTCCTGGGGAGCCAAGTATTTCAATACAACAACCGAGCAGCTGTACTTCTGCAAAGGGAATTATTACAGTATCAACAAATGCATCTCAATATAGTTTTGATAATGGTGCAACTTGGAGTACAAATCCTAAAGCAATAGATTTAGTTCCTGGAACTTATTTCGTTAAGATTAAAAATAGCACTACAAGCTGCCCTTCAACTGCTACTAAAGCAATAGTAAATAATCCTTTAGAAACCATAACACTTCCAAGTTATACAACTACTCAACCTGTTAGTTGTACTAACCCTTTTGGCAGTATTTCGATCACAACTATAGCTGCAAAATATAGTTTTGATGCCGGAGTAACTTGGAAAACAAATCCAGATTCTGGAAATTTAGCGATTGGAAATCATAAAATTAAAATTCAAAATTCAGCTGGTTGTGAATCTGAGGCCGTTTCAATCCAAATAAATCCACCAGCAGATTTTCCAAGTATTCCAACATATAGTACGATTCAGCCGGACTGCAGTAATAATAAAGGAAAAATAACTATTCTCTCTCTTGCATCAGAATATAGTTTTGATAATGGTGCAAACTGGAATACTAATGCAGCATCTACGTTTCTAAATGCAGGAGAATATTCTCTGAAAACAAAAAACTCAAATGGATGTGTTTCTGAAGCTGTAAAAGCAACGATAACACCTTTTATCAATTCTATACCAACTCCTGAAAATTTAAATTCTAAAATCTTCTGTATTCAGGAAAATGCGACTTTAGGAAATATCACTGTTACAGGCCAAAACATAAAGTGGTACGATGCCTCAACAGCTGGAATACTTTTGCCAAACAATACTTTGCTTCAAAATGACAAAACGTACTACGCGTCGCAAACTATAAATGAATGTGAGAGCAATAGAACTCCTGTAACTATAAAAATTCAAGATAATCAAGCTCCAATTGCTGATTTAAATCAGCTTTTTTGTGTGCAGGAAAATGCTACAATTGACAAAATTAAAATTAATGGTCAGAACATAAACTGGTATGATACAATAACAGCCGGAGCAAATTTATCAGGATCAACTCCATTAGAAAATGGAATTACCTATTATGCTTCTCAAACAATAAATAATTGTGAAAGCGAAAGAACTTCAGTAACAATTCAGATTCTGGAAGCAACAACGGTAGAGTGTATAAATTATGTAAATGAACTTCCGTTTCCTAAATTCTTTACACCAAATAATGATGGGCACAATGACACTTGGACAGTTGATTTTGCTTATTTAGCTCCAAATTCATCTATTCGAATATTTAATCGCTACGGAAAATTCATCAAAGAATTAAACATTAATTCCGCTTGGGACGGAACTTATAATGGGCAAGGTCTTCCTGCAACTGATTATTGGTTTGTAGTAACAAGAGCAGATGGAAAAGAATATAAAGGGCATTTTAGCCTGAAACGATAAATCTAATAAACAAGGATTGTTTTATTCTGTCTTTAAAAAACAATTTCAACATTTCTTTATGCCCAAATTAAACTAAATCTTTTCCATCTTCTCTATTTTTTTAAATTTCACATAAGAACACACAACAGAAACCAATACGATCAGTATAATTACAGTTATAAAAACAGGCAAAATAATTTCATCCGGCAAAATAAACAGCATTCCCACCAAGGTGTATTTGTCTCCCCAATGATCTATTTCATCCTTATAATTCCAATGTGTGGGCACCTTATCGGGCAACGCTTTCCATAAATAAGCCAAATAAACAAATGGCATTAAGACGATTTCGATGACAGGCAATTCTTACCTTAAAGTTAAGTTCGTTTTTTTATCTTTTAAAAGTTAAAAACCATTACAAAACATCTTCTATTATCGTTGTGTTAATAGAATAAATAACAAATTGTCCTTATTTTTCGGAGGCCATTAAATCCGCTTGCTTCAAAAGCTATAGGATTTCCTTGCGAGTGGCATCATTCAAAGCTTTAAAAATGGCGTTCATACCATAAAATCAATTATATATTTAGACAAGTATCTAAATACTTTTTTAATCCTCCAAAATTTTGTTTCAAATAAAATTGGTAATTTAGCATCAAATAAACAACATTATGCCAACCGACTGTATCAGCTATCAAAACTCCGGATATTTCTCTCCTTTGATGAATGATTATTTAGACCAGAAAGAAGACTTACAATCCTTATATAACAGATTTCCAAAGCTTGAAAACTTTGAAAATCAAATCTTAGAGAAACAGAAAAATTTTGAACACTCCAATAGAACCGCTTTAGTTTCAACATTGCAAAAACAATATGCAACAATTGAAACTTCCCATTTGACACAACAAAACATTGAAGCCTTAAAAGCAAATAATACTTTTACAATCACCACCGGACACCAATTAAACTTGTTTACCGGTCCTTTATATTTTTTGTATAAAATCATTTCAACTATTAATCTTACAAAAGATTTAAAAACGAAATACCCAACCTATAACTTCGTTCCCGTTTATTGGATGGCAACCGAAGACCATGATTTTGAAGAAATTAATTATTTCAACTTCAAAGGACGAAAATTCAGATGGAACAAAATAAGCACTGGTCCAGTGGGCAGATTATCTACCGAAGGTTTAGACGAATTTCTTGAAATTTATGCACTTGAATTGGGAACTACCACCAATGCAACTACGCTCAAAAAACTATTTCAAGATGCTTATCTAAAACACCCCAACTTAGCCGATGCCACACGCCATTTGGCAAATGCCCTTTTTGGAAATCATGGTTTAGTGATTTTGGATGCTGATAATTCAGATTTGAAACGCAACTTTATTCCTTTTATAAAACAAGAATTATTACAGCAAACTTCACATAAAGAAGTATTAAAAACTGTTGAACAATTAAAAGATTACAACATTCAGGTAAACCCTCGTGAAATCAACTTGTTTTATATAGAAGATCATTTGCGTGAACGCATTATTTTCGAAGATGGAAAATTCAGGGTAAACCATACCAAAATGGAATTTACCGAAGAGGAAATCTTAACATTATTAGAAAATCATCCCGAAAAATTTAGCCCAAACGTGATAATGCGTCCGCTATATCAGGAAGTGATTTTACCTAATTTATGTTACATTGGCGGAGGTGGAGAGATTGCCTATTGGCTGGAATTGAAATCATTTTTTGATGCCGTAAAAATAACTTTCCCGATACTTTTAGTTCGAAATTCGGTAGTATTAACAACCGAAAAGCAGACAAAAAAAGCAGACAAACTGGGTTTAAGTTGGACTGATTTGTTTTCTAAACAAGCCGACTTAATCAACAAGAAAACTACCGATTTATCGGATTTCCCAATTGATTTAAGCATCCAAAAAGACTTTTTAAAAAACCAGTTTCACTACTTACATTCCATCGCAAAAAAAACAGACCCTTCTTTTTCGAATGCCGTAAAAGCACAGGAAGCCAAACAAATAAAAGGATTAGAAAATCTAGAAAGACGTTTGTTAAAAGCTCAAAAAAGGAGATTTAATGACGAGCTTGAGCGTATAACCGACTTGCAAAATGAATTATTCCCTAATAAAAGTTTACAGGAACGCCAGGCTAATTTTTCCGAATTTTATTTAGAAAACGGCGAAAATTTGATTCCAAAACTAATCGATCAACTTCAACCTTTAGAAAATAAATTTGAAGTAATTACATTATAATTTTATTTAACTCACTATAATGCAAAATTTACAACATTATTAAACAAAAAAAACTATTTTTGCACAAAATTTAAAAAACAAATAAAATGGCTACTAATAGAACTTTTACAATGATTAAGCCTGATGCTGTTGCTAACGGACACATCGGAAACATTCTTGCAATGATTACTAACGCAGGTTTCAAAATCGTTTCTTTGAAATTAACTCAACTTACTGTTGCTGACGCGCAAGCTTTTTACGAAGTTCACGCTGCAAGACCTTTCTACGGAGAATTAGTTGAATTCATGTCAAGAGGACCAATCGTTGCTGCTATTTTAGAAAAAGATAACGCTGTTGAAGATTTCAGAACTTTAATTGGTGCTACTAACCCAGCTGAAGCTGCCGAAGGTACTATCCGTAAAGCTTATGCTACTTCTATCGGAGAAAATGCAGTTCACGGTTCTGATAGCGATGAAAATGCAGCTATCGAAGGTGCATTTCATTTTGCAGGAAGAGAGCAGTTCTAGTCTCAAGCAAAAAAATATTAAAAATCCCGTTTCAATTAAGGAACGGGATTTTTTTATGATAACTATTTTGAATACAAGTCAACTATCGCAAAACCACATTTGTTACTACATCTCTTCTCAGTTCTTCATTTATCATCTTGATAATTTTCGATTTACCATGACTTAATTCTTCCCTCAATACCGATGAAGTTAATTCCACATACAAAGTCGAACCTTTCAAAACCACATTATTGGTATAACTATTTACACCATTCCCCATTAGGTTCTTCCAAGCGTCTTTGACGTCTATTTGATCCATTCCGGGTTGAAGTTTATTCACTTGGATAATTTGTTTCAAAACATCCCCTATTGTGCTCTGATTATTCAGTCTTTTTGCCATCGTCAGTCAAATTTATTGGTCCTGTTTTTTTGTAATGATATGTTGCCTTTTCCTTATTCTTCAAAACTAATTCTTTATCAGAAAGAGTGATTAATTCTTCGCTCCATTTGGCATAAGGAGTTGCATAATCTAAGAATGCCTTGTCGTTTTCAAATCGGACTTTCACATTCTCATAAGTGTCATTAACTAAAAATGTTCCGTCTAGCTGTGGCATCACTTTTTTTCGAATTCCAGCATTATTTTTCCCAATTTCAAAAAAATCATAGCTTTCATTCATCTTATAATCTTTGTCTTTTCCGTCATCAAAAACCACTTTCTCTATTTCCCAATAGCCATTTAGTTTGGCAATATCGGTAGTCTGTATCTTTTGCTTACAAGCCACAAAAAATAAAGAGAGCACTAAAATTTTAAATATATTCTTCATATCAATTAGTTGTTATTTTTAGGAGCTTAATCCTGCTGTCCGCTATATCTGCACTGATTGCTTCGTTCCTCACAATCCAGCGCAGGATGCCGCTTCCATCAGGGCTAGGACTTTTGTGTCAGCAAGTCCTATTTTCTACAGCACAAAGTTAAACTTATTAAATTCAAAGAAAACAAAAATAACAAAACACATTAAACTATTTTACCTATTTTTAATCCAACAAAAATTAAAAATTAGGGCATGTCAAAAATAATTAATAGTCTATTTATCGTGTTTTTATTTGTTAGCTGCTCCTCCGAAACTTCGCCTACTACAACTCCCACAGAAACAAACTATTTTCCCCCAATTACAGGAACAACTTGGGAAACGAAATCAATTTCGAGTTTGGATTGGAAACAAACAGCGGTTCAACCATTATTAGACTATTTAGAGCTCAAAAACACTAAGTCCTTTATGATACTGATCAATGGCCGAATTGTTATGGAAAATTATTTCAACGGACATTCCACAACAACAAATTGGTATTGGGCAAGCGCGGGAAAAACATTAACTGCAACAATCACCGGAATTGCAGAACAGGAAGGTTTTATAAATTTAAACAATAAAGTTTCAGATTATATAGGAACAGGTTGGACTAGTTTGCCGCTAGCCAAAGAAAACTTGATTACCAACAAACACTTACTCACCATGACTTCAGGTCTAGAAGACTTAGACAATGATGATTGTGTAACACCGGATTGCCTGACATACAAAGCAGATGCAGGAACGCGTTGGGCCTATCATAACGTATATCTAAAACTACAAGATGTTATTACTAAAGCAACGAATCAAACTTGGAACAATTATTTCAATACTAAATTACGAGATAAAATAGGAATGAACGGTACTTGGGTAACCATTGGAAATAATTCAGTTTATATGAGTACTAGCAGAAGTATGGCGCGTTTTGGTTTATTAATGCTAAACAAAGGAAAATGGGACAATAATAGTATTCTTAATGAAAATTATTTTGCGGCTGCTACAACTACTTCTCAAAATATAAATCAAGCATATGGTTATTTGTGGTGGCTAAATGGAAAAAGTAGCTACCATTTGCCCCAATCACAATTGCAATTTCCAGGAAGCATTATTCCAACTGCACCAAATGATCTATTTATGGCTTTAGGGAAAAATGATCAAAAAATATATGTTGTTCCCAGCAAAAAAATGGTAGTAATCAGGATGGGAGATACAGCTGATAACACCAATCTGGCTTTATCCGATTTCGACAAAATATTATGGCAAAAAATTAGCGCCTTATACCAATAAAAAAACACATTTGAATCTATTTCAAATGTGTTCTTAGTCTTACGAATATCCAAATGTTATTTTATATTTTATCCTCTAAATAGCTGTCAAAAAATAAAATCACATTCATCTTGTAAAATCGATAAGCCGAAAAATGACTTTCAATATCTTTTCTAAATTTAGTATGATTATTTAAATAAAAGGTTTCACACTGAACATCATCACATTCTTTTATCTTACCTAATTTATTAACAAAGTCCATTAATTGATTAGAATACGATTCATTTATTTCTTTAACGTTTGTCAAATCTTTTACTAAACTGTCTTTTTGTTCACTGGAATTCAATTCCTTAAAAACTGATGAAGTCAACATTCGTTTAAAAAAAAGTATCTCAACTCTAATAATAGAAATATCCTCTTTCCAAAGTTCAATATCTCTATCCATAAACTTCATTTGGATATCATCAATTGTCTCGTGTTTATAAATCAAATCTTTCATAAAGCTTCTTTTTTTACTAGGCTGTCTTGCTGATTTACACCCACAATCTCAATCTCATTGGTTCCTGATGGAAATTGCCAAACAATACGATCTCCTTTTGCATAACCAAAAAGAGCCAATCCCATAGGTGACAAAATAGAAATTTTATTTTGCTGTATATTACTTTTTTCAGGAGTAACAATCTGATAACTGCTTTGAGTATTAAATGGGGTCCGAATGGTTACAATAGAATTGTATCGAATTACATCTTCCGGCATCTTAGTTTCTTTCATGATTTTAGCCGTTTGTAGTTCCAATTTCAATTTCTTAATTGAATCCCTGTATATTTTATCTTCTTGACTTCGAGAGCTCTCCATGTTACGCATTAGTAAAGCATGTTCTTTTTCGTCTACTATAAGTTGTCCGTATTTCATAATTTGGTTGTAAAAGTATAAACTTAAAACCTTTATAGTAATGGATCGTTACTATAAAGGTTTTTTTAATTAAACAGATTTTAAAAAAATATTATGGAAAAATTCCCCTTTGAATATAAGCAGTTTCTATTCTTGTTATTGCTAAAATATAAGCTGCCGTTCTCCAATCAATTTCGCCTTCTTCAACAAGACCTTCAACCTTGTAGAATACTTCGGTAAGCTTTTTATCAATCTTTTGCATCACTTCTTCAAGTGACCAAAGTTCACCATTTCTATTTTGAAGCCATTCAAAATAACTACCAATAACTCCTCCAGAGTTACACAAAATATCCGGAATAATCGTAATTCCGTTTTCTAATGCTATTTTTTCGCCATCGGTATCAACAGGTCCATTTGCTCCTTCGGCAATCACATCTGCTTTTACTGAATATGCATTCTCGGCGGTAATTTGATTCCCTAAAGCTGCCGGGATAAGAATATCGCAAGCCAATCCAAAAAACAATTTCGGATCCATTTCTTCGGCACCACTAAATCCCTGAACAGAGCCTTTTCGTTTTTTAGAATAATCAAATAAAGCTGCCACAGCAATACCTTTCTGATTAACTATAGTGGCATGAGCATCTTGAACTGCAATTAAAATCGCTCCATCTTGAGTCAAAAAATGAGAAGCCCAATAACCTACATTACCAAAACCTTGAACAATAAACTTTTTACCTTTTAAACTTTCACCTCTACTTTTATATAACAATTTAATTGTCAAATAAACTCCGTAACCTGTGGAACGATTTCTTCCTTCCAAACCACCAGAACCTACGGGTTTCCCTGTTACTACGTGTTGATTACGGGAACGCTCCGAGGATGGTTTAGTAGACATGAATGTGTCGGCCATCCAAGCCATCGTTTGCTCATTAGTATTAACATCTGGTGCCGGAATATCATGCTCCGGTCCTATATTTTCTCCTAAAGCGTAAGTAAAACGCCTTGTAATTCGTTCTAGTTCTCCAATTGAATATGCTGTTGGGTCAATTTGAATTCCTCCTTTTGCACCTCCATAAGGCAAACCAGCCAATGAGGTTTTCCAAGTCATCCACATCGCCAGTGCTTTGGCATCGTCAACATCTACTGTAGGATGATAACGCAATCCTCCTTTATATGGCCCTAATGCATTATTATGCTGCACACGGTAACCTGTAAAAATTTGCACTTCTCCATTATCCATTTTAACAGGGAAGTTAAGTATAATTTCATTGTTGGTTATTGATAAAATCTTTCTAATGTTTGGATTTAATTTGATACTATCAGCCGTTTTATTAAACTGTTGCATCACATTGTCAAGCATACTTTTTTTAGTAGCTTCTTTAATAGTTGTCATATTATTTTATTGATAATGTTCACAAAACATCGTATTATTTCGTTTCCAATTACAATGGGAATTGTCATCGCAATGACTACACAAACCCACATTTATCCCATTTATTGAAACTGATTTTTCTTTTATAACAGCAGAATTCTCCAAGTCAACTATCATTTTGTCTCTTTTCATTTTTCTTTTAATGACAATAGGGATATAATCAATCCCTTTTTTACTTAATAAGCTCATTCAATAAAATTTTAAATACTTATTCGCTAAAAAACAATTGCTTACATAATAGCAGACAAACTGTATGCCAATTGAGCTGACAAGATATTATAAACAACAAAACCCTTGCGAACAAAGGGTTTTTAAAAATATAGGATTTAGTAACACTGGAATAATCGGGGAGAAATTACCCAAACAAGAAGAAATTACCCAAATAATATGAATTATTTTTCTAGTTTCTGACGAAGTGTTTTTCGATCAATCTGAAGAATTTCTGCTGCACGCGTTTTATTATTTTCAACCACCGAAAGCACTTTTAAAATATGTGCTTTCTCAATATCTTTTAACGACTTAAATTCTTCTTTTTCAAAAGGCATAGGAAATTTCAAATATTCAGGAACATCAGCAACTTCAATTTGATCTCCACTCATAATGATCATTCTCTGAATTACATTTTCTAATTCCCTTACGTTTCCAGGCCATGAATGACGCATTAAAACCGAAACTGCCTTAGCCGAAATAGTTATTTGGGGCTTATTATACTCCACACTGTATTTATTGAGAAAAGTAATTATCAAAAGCTTGATATCACTTCTACGATTGCGAAGTGGTGGCGTTTCAATATTCACAACATTTAATCTATAATAAAGATCTTCGCGAAAAGCACCCTTATTAGACATTTCATACAAATCATTATTTGTGGCGGCAATAATCCTCAGCTCAATTTTTTGTGTCTTCTGAGAACCAACCATACTCACTTCCTTTTCTTGCAATACCCGCAATAATCTGGTTTGAACCGCCAATGGAGCCGTTCCAATTTCATCTAAAAATATAGTTCCACCAGCTGCCGCTTGAAAAAAACCATCCCGAGTTTCATTTGCACCCGTAAAAGCACCTTTTACATAACCAAAAAGTTCTGACTCCATTAAACTCTCAGGGATAGCACCGCAATTCACCACAACGAACGGCTTAGATGAAAAAACACCTTCATAATGTATTGCTCTAGCGACTAATTCTTTCCCCGTACCGCTTTCACCCTGAATAAGAACAGTAGCCCTGTTATCTTTGACACGTTGAATCAAATCTACCAACTGAACTATCTGTTGAGACTTACCTACAATGCCAGCATATTCAGTTATTTTACCGGAAGAACTAGCAACTTCTTCATTATTATTTTTGGCATTCTCTTTTGAAACAATTAAATTTTGCACTGCTTTTTTTAGCTCGTCATTAGTAAACGGTTTTGCCAAATAATCCAAAGCTCCTGATTTCACAGCCTCAATTGCACTATCGACAGAAGGAAATCCCGTAATAACAAGTTTAGGAATGGCAGGGAAATGTTCATCAACATACTTCACAAGTTCAATTCCATTAATTCCGGGCATCTGTAAATCAGTAATTAATAAATCTACAGAACTGAATTTTAAAATATCAATAGCTTCTTTGACCGAAGAAGCCTTATAAGTATGAAAATTTTGAGCTTTCAAATTGCGATGAAGCAACTCAAGCATGTCATAATTATCATCAACAATTAAAATATTTTCTTTCTTTGACTTCATTAAATCATCTTTAAGGGTAATCGAACTTGAAAAACAGCACCTTGAGGCTTATTATCAAAAGAAATAATATCTCCTTTATGACTCTTAACAATTCCATGCACGACGCTAAGTCCTAAACCAGAACCTTCACCAATAGGTTTTGTAGTAAAAAAAGGTTCGAATATTTTAGACACAAAAGCCTCCTCAACACCTGGTCCTTGGTCGGCAATTTCAATAAAAAAACTTGAATCCACCGCATACACGCTTACTTTAATTACCGTGTTTTTAGGCGACACATAAATAGCATTTATCAAAATATTAAACAGGACTTGAGTAAGCTGAATAGGATCTAACTGTGCTTCTAATTTGGGATCTTGGAAATCAACTTCAAAACTAATTTCCGCTTTTTTAAAATTAGGTCCCAATAAGCTTAATGCATCCGAAACGATAGGGATTATCTCTACAAACCTACTGTTTTGTGGCATTTCACAGGAAAAAAACATGAGTTTTTTAACCACTTCTCGAGAATAAATGGCCGCTTTAACAATTTTAGCGGTATCAAATTGTGATTGTTTTTCCTTAGTACGTTCTTGAATTAACTCTGCAAAACCCAGAATATTACCTAATGGTGTATTCAGTTCGTGAGCAATGCCAGCGGTAATTTCTCCTAAAATAGAAAGTCGATCTACTCGCTCAACGCTACGCTTAAGCAACTCTTCTCTCTCCCTATTTAAATGTCTTTCATAAAATACACTAACATCAGAAGACACCTTGTTGAGTAACCTTTCTTCATCAGCCAAAAAGTATTTTTGAGTAAATTGACCTGATGGATAATGCACTTTTATATACCCTTTATCTTCACCAAAAATGATTATAGTCGACTTTTGGAAAACAGTTTTTGCCGGAATTAAACTTGTAGTAAAATAATAATCCGCTAACCTTAACTCAACAATTGACTCTTCAGAAAATCGCCAAGCTCGTTTTAAAATAGAACAAATTTTATCTAAAGTGACTGATATCGATTCTTCATACTGAACAATTACAGAAGAAACATCATACAAGCAGGATAATTCCTTAATCCGCTCTTGAAGTATTTCCTCTGTAGATATAATAGAATCCATAGCTCTTAAAGTGATAAAACATTAAAGAAAACAGGAGTAAAACTAACTCACAAACAAACAACAATCTGTTTAAAATCAAGTCAAAACTATAACGCTATTTTACAAATTAAAAATAACGTTCAATATTTGAAACCTATTGTTTCTTTATTCTTTTAAACAAACCAAAAACAAAAAATAACACTCCTATTACCAATAATACATAATAAAAAGTAATATTCTTGTCTCTAATCATATTTGCTAAAACAAAAGAAAAGATGCTCCCTAAATAAAGATACATCGTAGGTATATTTTTAATCGAAGAAAAATTCATTATACTAATTATTTAAAGAAAGAATCCACAAATTCATACTTATTAAAAACCTGTAAGTCTTCAATACCCTCTCCCACTCCAATATACTTGACCGGTATTTTAAACTGATCCGAAATTCCGATAACCACTCCACCTTTAGCAGTTCCGTCTAATTTGGTAACAGCAAGAGATGTCACTTCGGTAGCAGCAGTAAATTGTTTGGCTTGTTCAAAAGCATTTTGACCGGTTGAACCATCAAGAACCAATAAAACATCATGAGGAGCATCGGTTACGACTTTTTGCATCACACGTTTTACTTTTGTCAATTCGTTCATCAGGTTAATTTTATTATGCAAACGACCTGCAGTATCAATAATTACGATATCCGCATCCTGAGCAACTGCCGATTGCAGAGTATCAAATGCCACCGAAGCAGGATCTGAACCCATATTTTGTCTTACAATAGGAACTCCCACTCTGTCTGCCCATATTTGTAATTGGTCAATTGCCGCTGCTCTAAAAGTATCTGCTGCACCAAGAACCACCTTATAA
The DNA here is from genome assembly GCF_047344965.1 of Flavobacterium sp. W1B. Taxonomy (NCBI): domain Bacteria; kingdom Pseudomonadati; phylum Bacteroidota; class Flavobacteriia; order Flavobacteriales; family Flavobacteriaceae; genus Flavobacterium; species Flavobacterium sp. W1B. The sequence continues at coordinate 1,759,782 of NZ_CP178845.1, read as the reverse complement.
CCCTGTTTTTTAAACTGATAAGCTAATTTTCCGATAGTTGTGGTTTTTCCGACTCCGTTAACCCCAACAACCATTAAAACATAAGGTTTTGTATTAATTGGAATCACAAACTCTGTAGCCTCACCTGTATTGGTTTCAGACAATAAACCCGCGATTTCTTCTTGTAGAATTTTATTAAGCTCGTCAATACCTAAATATTTATCCGCAGCAACACGGTTTTCTATTCGAGTAATTATTTTTAAAGTTGTATCGACACCAACGTCTGAGGAAACAAGTATTTCCTCTAAATTATCCAAGACGTCATCATCAACCTTAGACTTTCCGGCTACAGCCTTGCTTAACTTAGAGAAGAAAGATGTTTTTGATTTTTCAAGACCTTTATCTAAAGTCTCTTTTTTTTCTGATGAAAATATTCTTTTGAAAAAACTCATTATATTGACAGTATTAAAAATGAAGCATTAGACTTGGGAAGCTAATGCGATTTTCTAATGGGTAAAGATAGAAAATAAAAAAGCTACTTCCGAATGAAAGTAGCTTTTCTATATAATGCTTAACTAATTAGTTCTTTTTCAAGAATTCATCAACAGCTTCAGGAGCCATAATAGATTCTACGAATGTATATGCACCTGTTTTTGGAGATTTCACCATTTTGATGGCTTTTGATAATCTCTTAGAAGATGTTTGTAACGATGCTACGGTTTTCTTTGCCATGATTCAAATGTTATTTAAATTTCAATAAACGCCCAAATGTAAACATTTGAGATTTTTATTAAAACCTCTAATTATTACTTAATTTCTTTGTGAACAGTTACTCTCTTCAAAACTGGATTAAATTTTTTAATCTCTAATCTATCTGGAGTATTTTTTTTGTTCTTTGTTGTTATGTATCTTGAAGTTCCCGCAACACCTGATGCTTTGTGTTCAGTACATTCTAAAATTACCTGGATTCTATTACCTTTCTTTGCCATCTTGCTATTTGTTTATTTAGGAATAAAGATTATTTAATAAACCCTTGTGACTGCGCTTTTTTCAAAACTGCAGCAATTCCATTTTTGTTAATTGTTTTTATCGTAGATGCTGCTACTCTAAGAGTAATCCATCTATCTTCTTCTGGAAGATAAAAACGCTTTTTAACTAAGTTTACAGAAAATTTTCTCTTAGTTTTATTCATAGCGTGAGAAACGTTATTTCCTACCATCGCTCTTTTACCTGTAAGGTCACAAACTCTTGACATTATGCTTATCTTTTATCGTTATTCAAAATCAGGGTGCAAAGAAAAGAAAAATAAACGGATGTAGCAAAAAAATCACAACACATTTTTCAAAATTTCTTTCCTTAATAGTTCTAAACTCTTAATCACTGCTCTATCTATCACTTTTTCACGTGGTTGACCAAAATTATATTCTTCAACAATCACTTCATTTGGAGTTGCCAATGCAATAAAAACTGTCCCAATTTCAGCATTTTCATCGCCTTTTGTAGGACCAGCATTACCTGTTGTCGCAATTGCGTAATCTGTTTTCATCTTCTTTTTTACGCTCAAAGCCATAGCCGAAACCACCTCGGCACTCACCACAGAAAACTCATTTATCAAGCTTTCAGAAATACCTAAAACATCAATTTTTGTTTCCGTGGCATAGGAAACCACACTTCCCTTAAAATAATTTGAAGCTCCGGGAACCGAAGCCAAAATAGACGCAATTGCCCCACCGGTACAACTTTCGGCAGTAGAAATAGTTTTATTTTCTTTTTTCAACAACTTCCCAATCACCACCTCAATTGTTTCCTCTTCATCAAAACCAACGATAATATCATGAATAATAGCATTCAAAGAGCGCACCTCTTCATCAATTGCCGTTTCTAACTTCTCCTTATCGACACCTCTAGCCGAAAGTCTCAAACGAACACTTCCCGGACTTGGCAAATACGCTAACTTAATAAAATCAGGAAGATTATCCTCCCAGCCTTCAATGCGTTCCGCCACAAGACTTTCGCCCTGACCGTATGTTAGAATTGTTTTGTGAATAATATAAGGACGATCGAATTCTTTAATCACTTTTGGAACAATCTCGTTTTCAACCAAATATTTCATTTCAAAAGGAACACCCGGAAGCGAAATAAAAACAGTACCTTCTTTTTTCATCCACATGCCCGGCGCTGTACCTACCTGATTATGAAGGACAGTACATTTTGACGGAACCAAAGCTTGATCTTTGTTGATTTGAGTAATTGGTCGCTTATAAAATCCTTCAATAAGTTGAGTCACATGAGCCAAAACCTCCTGATTTACCACTAACTTATCTTCAAAATAATCACAAAAGGTTTTCTTGGTAATATCATCTTTCGTCGGCCCCAGACCACCAGTAACAATAACTAAATCTACATTATTTTGCAAACTCAAAAAAGCATCTAATATATCTTGCTTATTATCACTTATCGAAATCATTTCATCGATTTCTATCCCTATCCTATCCAATGACTTAGCTATAAAAGCAGAATTTGTATCTACAATTTGCCCTATCAAAATTTCATCACCAATAGTAACTATCGTTGCTTTCATTATGCAATATAAATTTAGGATTTGCCCTATAAACAAAATTCAACATTCAAAAAATCTGAATGCTGAATTTTAATAATTATCATTAAAAGAAATACGAACGATTCGCAAATTATTACAAATCAAAATCTTTTCTTATCTCTTTAACAGCATCACTTACTTGACTCTTAATACTCTTAAAAATATCTTTTATTTCTTTCTTTTTTCCTTCTGCTTTTGTCCAAGCCTCTAATTGTAGAATTTCTTCAAAAGCTACATTTAAACCAAGTAAATCAAGAGTAGGCTTAATTTTATGTGCATAAGCATAAGCATGCTTGTGGTCTTTCTTTTTTATCCCTTCTTTAATTTGCAACAAATCCTCTGGAACTTCGGTTACAAACAAGGTCAGAATTTCATTTACAAATTCTGTATCATTATCCGAAAGCGCGTACACTTTTGAAAGGTTATAGTTTAAAGCCATTATTTTACCTGTATTCTAAATAGTTTATGTCCTTCTAAAAATCCTTCTAAAACGTCATTAGGTTTAACCGCGGCAACTCCTTCCGGTGTTCCTGTAAAAATAATATCCCCAATTTTTAAAGTAAAATATTGAGAAACATAAGAAATAAGCTCATCAATTTTCCACAACATAAAGGCAGAATCACCTATTTGAACCGATTTATCATTGTTCGTTAACTCAAATGTAAGATTTTCTAACGAACTAAATTGCTCTTTTGGTAAAAATTCTCCAATTACAGCCGATCCATCAAAAGCCTTAGCTTTCTCCCAAGGTAAGCCTTTTGCTTTCAACTCTGATTGTAAATCCCGAGCGGTAAAGTCAATTCCCACACTAATTTCGTCATAATACTTATGAGCAAACTTAGGCTCGATATATTTCCCCACTTTGCTAATCTTTACAATAATCTCGATTTCGTGGTGAATATCTTCCGAAAATTCCGGAATAACAAACGGATGTTGTTTCAATAAAATAGCCGAATCCGGCTTCATAAAAACCACTGGTTCCGTAGGTCGCTCGTTTTGTAACTCTTCTATATGATTGACATAATTTCTGCCGATACAAATTATCTTCATATTTTTTTAGTGAATAGTGAGTAGTAAATAGCTAATCACTTAGTTTTTAGTATTCAGTTTTCTCAATTTAATAGCGGTCAATACTTTCTTGGTATACAAAGGAAAATCAGCATTTTGTATCCAACTAAAATAACCCGGTTCATTTTCCAAAACAGTATCTACCTTTACTCCTTTATGTTTTCCGAAAGCAAAAATTTCATTGTCTTCTTTATCAAAAGCAATCATTCCTGCAAAATCGGCAATTTTTTTCCTAGTCGAAAATTCCGACAACGACTTCACATCATTTTCCAATTCCGGATAACGTTCTATTTGCGCTTTTAATATTTCATAAGTCGCCATAGTATCCGCCTCGGCAGAATGTGCATTTTCCAATCCTTTACCGCAATAAAATTTAAGTGCCGCAGATAAAGTACGCTCTTCCATTTTATGAAAAATAGTCTGAACATCAACAGAAACTCTGTTTTTCATATCGAAATCTACGCCGGCACGAAGCAATTCTTCCGCCAACAAAGGAATATCAAAACGATCCGAATTAAAACCAGCCAAATCACTGTCTTTAATCAAGTTATAAACCTGTGAAGCCAACTCATTAAAAGTAGGCTCATTAGCTACTTTCTCATCTGTGATTCCGTGAACCGCCGTTGTTTGCGGTGGAATTGGAATCGTAGGATTCACCAACCAGGTTTTACTTTCTTTATTTCCGTTAGGAAAAACTTTAAATATTGATATCTCAACAATCCTGTCTTTTCCAATGTCAATTCCCGTAGTTTCCAGGTCAAAAAAGCAGATGGGTTTATTTAATTTGAGTTCCATTTTCTATTTTTATAATAATACAAATGTAAATTTTAAAGCTGAAATTCACTCGCTATTTTCCCGAAAATTTTAGCTTCACCGCTTTTTAACCACCAAATTTCAAAAGATCACCCCCTCCAAAAGCCTAGTCTTTTTCTTAAATAATAAAGCTTATAAAAAACAAAACCCGACAGATTCTAAAAATTCTGTCGGGTTTTCAAGTAATTCTATATTTTTTTTTAAAAATCTCTATTTACATCAAATGCCTCTAAATATTCAGCAACGCGTTTCACAAAACTTCCTCCTAGAGCGCCATCTACAACACGATGATCGTAACTATGCGAAAGGAACATCTTTTGACGAATACCAATAAAATCACCTTCTGGAGTTTCGATAACTGCAGGCATTTTACGGATTGCTCCAAGAGCTAAAATCCCCACCTGCGGCTGATTCAAAATTGGTGTTCCAAAAACACTTCCAAAAGTCCCCACATTTGTAACCGTATAGGTTCCGCCTTGAGTATCATCCGGTTTTAATTTTCCAGCCTTTGCACGACCTCCTAAATCATTTACCGCTTTTGCCATACCAACCAAATTCAGTTGATCCGCATTTTTAATAACCGGAACAATTAAGTTTCCGTTTGGCAATGAAGCTGCCATACCTAAATTAATATTTTTCTTTTTGATGATAAAATCACCATCAACAGAAATATTCATTCCTGGATAATCTTTCAGCGCTTTTGCAACAGCTTCCATGAAGATCGGCGTATAAGTCAGCTTCTCTCCTTCTCTCTTTTCGAAAGCATTTTTATGTTTCTCTCTCCATTTCACAATATTCGTCACATCAACCTCAATAAAAGATTGTACGTGAGCCGAAGTTTGCACCGAAGCAACCATATAACCTGCAATCAACTTGCGCATTCTATCCATTTCAACAATCTCATCACCTCCACTTATAGAAACTGGAGCCGCTTTTTGAGCCACTGGAACTGCATTTGGAGTCTCAACAGTTTTAACCGGAGTCGCCACCGCTTTATTTCCTCTATTTTTTACGTAATCTAAAATATCATTTTTAGTAACTCTTCCTTCTTTTCCGGTGCCATTAATCATTTCTAACTCAGCAACCGAAACACCTTCTTCTTTGGCTATATTTTTCACCAATGGAGAAAAGAATTTATCCGAATCCGAAAAATCAGTTGAACCCGAAGCTACAGCAGCAACACTTTCTTTGGCCGCTTCAACCGTTTTTGCTACTTCGGCAACAGCAGCCGGAACAACTTCTTCATTAGTTTCAGAACCTGATACTCCACCTTCTGTTTCAATAATCGCAATTGTTTGCCCTACCTGCACCAAATCATCTTTATCAAACAATTTTTCTACCAAAACACCGCTAACTTCACTAGGCACTTCGCTGTCAACCTTATCGGTTGCAATTTCAAGTACTGCCTCATCAGCTTCAATTTTGTCTCCCACTTCTTTTAACCAATTTGTAATGGTTGCTTCTGCGACGCTTTCTCCCATTTTTGGAAGCTTTAATTCAAATCTTGCCATATCGTTAACCTAAAAGGTAGTTTTTGTTTTCAGTTTGCGAAATTAATAAATATTTCAAATATAAATTACATTAAATGTAATTTTTCACGATTTTTTCGCACCCAAAACCCATTTTCATTAGAATTAGCTTATCCTATTAAAAAATCAGTATGTTTTGATGCTATTATCACTGTTAATCTATTATTTTTTAACGATTTCATAAAATTAACACATTCTTGGAAGAAAACAAAAACTTACCCATAAGCATTTTAAGAGCTGTCTTTCTTTAATTCCATGACGAAAATACCATTTTTTCCGTTTTTAAACCGGGAAATGAAGCTTTTTTTTTGCAATAACAAAATCATTTACCCTTTAAAACCTTGTCTAAGAGCGAAGAATAAATAATTTCATTTCTATCTTCACGAAAATAATTTTAATAGTATTTACATCCCAAAAAAATAATTCTAAACCTGAATTGATGCATCCTTTTACAATTTAAAACTCCTTAAAGCATTTCAAAAAACCTCAATTAATTCGCTAAGAAAACTATATTTGTTTTTCTAATCGCCACAAAAAAACATAAAAATCAGTCAATTAAAAAAATGGCTATGCCTACTTTTTACGATAGTGTTATTAAGTGGCATTAGTTGTGGCTCTAACAAAAAAACAACTCCTAAAGATGCCAACAATCTTGTTACCACAAACACTTGGTACATTTCCGGACCAACTATAGAGAATCAAAATTTCTTAAACAATACTCGGAAATCAAAAGGAATTATCAGAATAACCGCAAAAAACAATCCGGTGGGCGCAATCGAGTTGAATGTCATGATTAGCAATTCGGAATCTAATGACGGAATACCTACTAACATTCCTAAAAATTCTGAATATGTTTCCATTACTTATAAATCCTCGCAACTGATAAAACTACAAGCCCGAGAAGGCAATGAAGAAGAAAGTGGTTGTGTTCATGGCGGCTCGCATCCGCGTGTAGATGTTCCGGCTTCGCCCAATCAATTTACAACAATACAAATTCCCTGGTCTCATTTTAGACAAGACGGAAAACCGGACGGAAAACTCCTGAATATTCACAATCTATGTAAATTCAATTTTGTGAACTACAATCCTGTTGCTGGATCTCAATTAGAAATTGCTTCGGTTAGCATCCAAAATCTAAAAAACTGATTACCCAAAGCTTTCTAAAAATTCCCGAATTTTAAACTAACAGCCCCGATTGAAGTAAAAATCCCGAGCTTTTTAGCGAGGATTGAAACAAAAAGCGGGAACGATACCTGCAAAAAAGCCCGATCATTCGCTCCTAATTATCTTACAGCTTTATACTCTAAGTAACAGAATTGCAACAACTCCATATAAATAGCTTACTTTTGCAAAAAACTACACTTGTGAATTACTTATCAGTCGAAAATATATCCAAATCTTTTGGAGAAAGAACGCTTTTTGAAAACATTTCTTTTGGGATAAACAAAGACCAAAAAATTGCCTTTATAGCCAAGAACGGCTCGGGAAAAACCACCATTATGAGCATCATCAACGGTCTGGAAGAACCAGATGGCGGACAGGTGGTGCTAAGAAAAGGCATCCGAATGGCTTTTTTGTCGCAAAACAACAATTTACAGGACGAACTGACCATTGAGGAAAGTATTTTTGCTTCGGATAATGAGATTTTGAAAGTCATTGAACAATACGAAAAAGCGTTGGAAAATCCCGAAGATGAAGAAGCTTACCAAAAAGCTTTTGATGGAATGGATCAGCACAATGCCTGGGATTTTGAAACCCAATACAAGCAAATTTTATTCAAACTGAAGTTGGAAGACTTTAAACTGAAAGTAAAAAACCTTTCGGGTGGACAGAAAAAACGTTTGTCGCTAGCTATCATTTTGATCAATCGTCCGGACTTGTTAATCTTGGATGAACCTACAAATCATTTGGATCTGGAGATGATTGAATGGTTGGAAAGTTATTTTGCAAAAGAAAACATTACGCTGTTTATGGTGACGCACGACCGTTTCTTTTTGGAACGCGTTTGTAATGAAATCCTGGAATTAGACAACGGAAAACTATATTCCTACAAAGGAAATTACTCTTATTATTTAGAGAAAAAAGAAGAACGAATTGCCTCTGAAAATGCGAGTGTAGACAAAGCGCAAAACCTTTTCGTGAAAGAACTGGAATGGATGCGCCGTCAGCCGAAAGCGAGAACGACCAAATCGAAATCGCGTCAGGATGATTTTTACGACATTAAGGAAAAAGCGCAAAGTCGCCGTCGCGAAAATAAAGTGGAACTTGAAATTAACATGGAGCGCATGGGAAGCAAGATTATCGAGCTTCACAAAATCTCCAAAAAATTTAAGGATCATGTGATCATGGATAATTTCAGTTTCGATTTCCAACGTGGGGAACGCATTGGAATCATCGGGAAAAACGGAACCGGAAAATCGACTTTCTTGAATTTATTGACCGGAACTTTACCTTTGGATTCCGGAAAAGTGATCATGGGCGAAACCATAAAAGTAGGTTATTATACCCAAAGTGGAATCAACCCAAAACCGGGACAGCGCGTGATTGACGTCATCAAGGAATACGGCGAATTTATTCCGTTGATGAAAGGAAAAATCATTTCGGCTTCACAATTGTTGGAGCGTTTCCTTTTTGACGCCAAAAAACAATATGATTTTGTGGATCGTTTGAGTGGTGGGGAATTGAAACGTTTGTACTTGTGTACGGTTTTGATTCAGAACCCGAACTTCCTGATTCTGGATGAGCCTACTAACGATTTGGACATCGTGACCTTGAACGTTTTGGAAAGCTTCCTTTTGGATTATCCGGGATGTTTGGTGGTGGTTTCGCACGACCGTTATTTCATGGATAAAATCGTCGATCACTTGTTTATCTTTAGAGGACAAGGAGTCGTAGAAGATTTCCCTGGAAACTATTCTGACTTTAGAGCCTACGAAGACAGTGCCGATGTAGCCCAAAAAGAAGAAAATAAAGCCGAGAAGAAAGACTGGAAACAAAATAATCCAACTGGAAATTTAACTTTCAACGAGCAGAAAGAATTTCAAAAAATAGAAAAAGAAATTAAGGATTTGGAGGCTCAAAAAGCGACTATCGAACAACTTTTTGCAGACGGCAAGGTGGCAGATGACAGCATCGAAAAGAAAGCCAGTGAATTGCAAAACCTCATCAATAAAATGGAGACCAAAGAGGAACGCTGGTTTGAATTGAGCGCGAAAATGGAAGGATAAAAATTCTCTTTTATAATTATAGAAAAACCCCAATACTTTTAGAGATAATGTCTGAAAGTGTTGGGGTTTATTTTTTATGAAAATAAAACGAGTCTATATTTAGTAAGAAAATTAACAACAAATTAATAAATATTCTCTAATTCATAATCTAACATCCATTATATTTGAAAACAAGAACAATGACTTTTGTCTTAAATATAAGTCAATAATTGTACAGCACCCATCTAAACAATTAATACAACCCAATAAATTAACAAAATGAAACAGATAATTATTAATTCTATTTTCATTGTATTCTTATTCCAGCTAGGAGTTGCTCAGAACATCAAAGGCAAAATTATTGATGCTAAAACACGGGAAAGTATTCCATATGCTAACATAAAAGTTAACGAATCCGAAAATATTGTTTCAAATGCCGAGGGCTATTTTACTCTTTCAGAAAATAATAGTCAAAATGATACGATGCTTACCATTTCGTATTTGGGATATATTAATCAACAATTAACTATTAGTACATTAAAAAAATTAGAATTTACAATCTCACTTGTTCCAGGTATTTTTGAACTTAGTGATGTTAATGTATCCAATAAAAAACCGAATCCTTATGAGATTATGGCAAATGTCAAAGTAAATTTGGTTAGAAATTACAAAAGCGATGCTTCAGCTTCGAAAGCAATGTTATTCTATCGGAGGTCTAATTATTTTAATCCAAAAAATATTGAAGTAGAGATAGACAAGTCTACCGGATTTACAAAACTTGCACTCAAAAAAGTGAATACTGATATAAAAAACTTTACTAAAAACTTAATTTCGTATCCTCCACAAGAATTCACTGACATCCTTTGCAATTACTACACTACAAATACAAAAAAGGAAGATAAGCTTGTATTTATATCAAAACTGGATGTTTTAAAAGCAACTAAATTAAAAAATGAGGGTAGCTCCCTTTCCTCAGATGAGTTGCAAAAAACAGCCATAAATACCATGCTGCAACATTTAGATTCAACTAAATATTACCGAGTAAAAAGTGGCCTTTTTGGCTCACGCGATACAATTTCGTTACGAAAAGATTTCAATCAGAAAAAAAATAAGAATAAAACAAAAGACATAAAAAACCAGCTTACTACAACTAAAATTAGTCTTAATTCATTTATGGCTGAAAATAATTTTTTATCGAGTACTAAATTTAATTTCATCAATAAACCAGAGCTCTACAATTATAGTTATGAAGGAACAACATATACCGATGATAATGAATTTGCTTACGTACTCAATTTTAAACCTCGAAAAAGTAAAGCAAAATATGTAGGTAAGTTATATATTTCTGAAACCGATTATGCAGTCATAAGAGCAGAATACAACTTAGACATAGGCGAAAAATTAAATAATTTTAACATGAAACTCCTTTTAGGCATTAAAGCCTCTGAAAACATTCACAAAGGAACCACAATATACAAGAAAAAATCTAACGAAAACGGATATTACTTACATTATGCAACTGTAGAAAAAGGGCAATATTTTTATATCAACCGACCTTTGAAATTTATTGAATTAACAAATAACGAAAAAGACGTGCTCGCTTTAGATATAAAATTAGAAGGAAATTCAAGTACAAAAACAGAATTTCTTAATGTATCAAACTCAAAAACAGCAGCTACTACAATCGAAAAAATCAAGGAGGAAGATTTTAAATTTATAAATATAAAAGCCTATGATTCTAAAATATGGAAAGATTACAATTCTATTGAACCACTTGAAGAAATGAAGCGATTTAAAGCTATCAATTGAATTGATCTAATATTTATTACAAAATAATATTTTTTAAACTAAATCTTGCTAACATTAACAATTCAAAACTATTACTAAAAGCACACATCCGAAATACCCCTGCTCATACCTGCAAACAAAAGTAATGAGTCGAAAATATAAATTTAAAAAAAAATGTTTCTTGTAAACTAAATAAACTACCATAAATGAGACAAACCATCAAACTGAATGAAAACCGAAAAAACTTCATAGTCAAGACTCTATTCTTGATGCTTATTATGACTTTAGGTTTCACGCTAATCTGTTTATATGACCCGATAAAGAAATTAATCTGTGGGGAAACTATCACTCTGACCGAATTCTTTTCTTATATTGAACTAAAGAGGCAAATACCGATTATTATTGCAATCCCAATTGCGATAAATTTTAAAGAATTGAAAAAAAAGCAACAATAATTTCCAAAAACCTGGCTTCTCGGATATTTCACAACAATTTTGCTGAAACTTTTTCGTGCCCGTAAAATGAAGCAACAAAGAAAAAACCACAACAAAATCAGATTCTGTTGTGGTTCTTTTTTATAATTATTTCTAAGACCTCTTTAAGCAATAAGAAATTATACTAGATTAAAACGATCTGCGTTCATTACTTTTGTCCAAGCTGCAACAAAATCATTTACAAATTTATTCTGAGCATCAGCACTGGCGTATACTTCAGCAACAGCTCTCAACTCAGAATTAGAACCGAATACTAAATCAGCACGAGTTCCTGTCCATTTTGGTTGACCCGTTTTACGATCTGTACCAATATAGATTTCTTTGCTTTCGTCCATCGCTTTCCAAGCTGTAGCCATATCTAATAAATTAACGAAGAAATCTGTCGTTAATTTTCCTGGACGATTGGTTAATACGCCATGTTTAGTTCCGTCAAAGTTTGTATCTAAAACTCTCAAACCACCAACTAAAACAGTTAATTCAGGAGAAGTTAATGTTAGCAATTGCGCTTTGTCAATTAATAATTCCTCAGTAGAAACAGCACTTCTGTTTTTTCTGTAGTTTCTAAAACCATCAGCAGCAGTCTTTAAGTATCCAACAGAGTCAATGTCAGTTTGCTCTTGAGTAGCATCAGTACGACCAGCAGTAAATGGGACTGCAACAGTTGTTCCTGCATCTTGTGCCGCTTTTTCAACAGCAACATTACCTGCTAATACGATTAAATCGGCTATAGAAACTTTTTTAGATCCGTTTGAAGCATTAAATTGACTTTGAACACTTTCTAAAGCTGTTAAAACTTTATTTAATTGAACTGGATTGTTTACTTCCCAACTTCTTTGTGGCTCTAAACGAACACGTGCTCCATTTGCACCACCACGTTTATCAGAACCTCTAAATGTTGATGCAGAAGCCCAAGCAGTAGCTACTAATTCTGAAACTGATAAACCTAATCCTAAGATTTGAGATTTTAAAGCAGCAATATCAGTAGCATCAACTAATTCGTGATCTATAGCAGGAACAGGATCTTGCCAAGTGAACTCTTCTTTAGGAACGTCTGCTCCTAAATAACGCTCACGAGGTCCCATATCGCGGTGTGTTAATTTGAACCAAGCTTTAGCAAAAGCATCAGCAAATTGATCTGGATTTTCGCGGAATCTTTTTGATATTTTTGCATATTCAGGATCAAATCGTAGCGATAAATCTGTCGTTAACATCGTTGGTTTGTGCATTTTGTTTGGATCGTGCGCATCTGGAGTAATCGCTTCAACATTTGTAGCAACCCATTGATGAGCACCCGCTGGACTTTTAGTTAATTCCCAATCAAAGTCTAATAAATATTCGAAGAATAAGTTAGTCCATTCTGTTGGTTTACTACTCCAAGTAACTTCAAGCCCTGAACTAATGGTGTCACCACCTTTACCAGTCCCGAAGCTATTATGCCATCCAAGACCTTGCTGTTCCATTCCAACAGCTTCTGGTTCTTTACCTACATGATCTACGGTAGAGGCACCGTGTGTTTTTCCGAATGTGTGGCCACCTGCAATTAATGCAACAGTTTCTTCATCATTCATTGCCATACGGGCAAAAGTATCTCTAATATCGTGAGCAGCTAAAAGTGGATCAGGATTTCCGTCTGGTCCTTCTGGATTCACGTAGATTAATCCCATTTGAACAGCAGCTAAAGGATTTTCTAAATCTCTCTCTCCAGTATAACGGGTATTAGGACCACCGCTTTCTTCTAACCATATTTTTTCAGAACCCCAATATACATCCATATTTGGTTCCCAAACATCAGCGCGACCACCGGCGAAACCTAATGTTTTGAATCCCATAGATTCTAAAGCAATATTCCCTGTAAGGATAATTAAATCAGCCCAAGAAATTTTATTGCCATATTTTTGTTTTATTGGCCAAATTAAACGACGTGCTTTATCCAACGATACGTTGTCTGGCCATGAATTTAATGGAGCAAAACGTTGTTGCCCTTCACCTGCACCACCACGTCCGTCTTGCACGCGGTATGTACCTGCACTATGCCAAGCCATACGAATAAAAAATGGTCCATAATGTCCAAAATCAGCAGGCCACCAATCTTGAGAATCTGTCATTAAGGCATGAAGATCTTTTTTTACAGCTTCTAAATCGAGTGACTTAAACGCTTCCGCATAATCAAATTCTTCACCCATTGGGTTAGATTTTGATGAATGCTGACGTAAAACATCAACTTTTAGTTGATTTGGCCACCAATTTTGGTTTTGTGTTCCATTAGCTGCACCTTGCTTTGTAGTACCACCCGAAAACGGGCATTTACTTTCACCATTTCCATTATTGTTATTTTCCATATTGTGTTTGATTTTAATTTTTTAGAGTTTGAATGCTAATTTAGCACAAAATTCCTTATCTAAATTATTTTTATGATAGATAAAAACTATACACACATCAAATAGCAACAACAAAAAACCACAACAAAATCAAATTCTGTTGTGGTTTGCTTCTATTATTCTTTATACTCAACCTTAATAAGTTAAAATACTTTTACCAAGGAATTGGGTTATAATCTTTCAAGAATTTCCCGCACCAATGCTTGCCGGTATTAATCCCGTCAAACAAGGGATCCATAACTCGCGCAGCACCATCCACAATGTCTAGTGGCGGTTGAAAATCTTCCAATTCTTGTTTCTTTTTGGCTAATTCTGCAGGATCTTCGTCAGTTACCCAACCTGTATCTACGGCATTCATAAAAATACCTTCTTTTGCCAATTCTCCCGAGGCGGTATGGGTAAGCATATTCAAAGCTGCTTTGGCCATATTGGTATGCGGATGGCGCGCCTCTTTAAAAAAGCGATGAAACTTCCCTTCCATGGCCGAAACATTTATGATGTGTTTTTGGCCTGTATTGTCTTTTTTCATCACTTCCGAAAGGCGGTTACACAACACAAAAGGCGCAACCGAATTCACCAATTGCACTTCTATCATTTCGGTGGTTTCTATTTGTCCCAACTTCAATCGCCAGCTATTGGTTTTCCTCAAATCCACTTGCTGCAAGTCGGCATCAAGTTCTCCTTCGGGGAAAACTTCATTTGCCACCAGCGCATTGTCAAAAGAATAGGGAATCTGGGATAATTTGGCGGAAGCCCGCAAACCGATTCCTGGTTCGGGTCCGTGCCAGGTCACTGGCATATTTTGATTAGAGGAAACTCCCGAGGTCAACACTTTTAGTTCATCCAGACAATCGGTATGATCCAACAATAATTCTTGTGCTTGTTGCGGCAAAGAGTTTATTGGGCGTTCTTCGTTTTCCATTAAATGCGTATAGAATCCCGAAGGTCGTCGCACGGTTTGCGCCGCATTGTTGATCAGAATATCCAATCGTCCGTACTTTTGTTCAATAAAATTGCAAAAGATTTCGACACTTGGAATATGTCTTAAATCCAATCCATGAATTTTTAGGCGATGCCCCCACTCCATGAAATCGGGTTCATCTGAAAACCGCAAAGCCGAATCCACCGGAAAACGAGTCGTCGCAATAACGGTCGCTCCTCCACGCAAAAGCATCAAAGTGATATGATAACCTATTTTTAAACGAGAACCCGTAATAACCGCAATTTGTCCTTTTACATCAGCAGTTTGAAAACGCTTAGCGTAATTAAAATCGCCACAATCGGTACACATCGTATCGTAAAAATGGTGCATTTTGGTAAATTCCGTTTTACATACGTAACAATTCCTAGGGGTTTCCAGTTCCAATTGTTCTTTATGAGCAAGATCATTGAAAGCCAATAATTTTGGCGCCACAAAAACGCTTGCTTCACGGGCATGACGAATTCCGGTTTCTTTTCTTGCCGTCCTGTCTTGCTTTTCTTTTTTGCGTTTGGCAACTAGTTTCCCGTCCTTTTTTCTGCGAGAAAGCTCGTCACGGTCTGGTCTGGAAAACATTCCCGCGGCTTTAATCAAGGCGGTTCTTTGGTCTTTATCAATGTCAAATATCTGATCCGTATTTGCTACCAATTGCTCCAATATGGCGATACATTTACCTATTTCTTCCGCACTAATTACAGTAGCCGTATCTATTTCTTCCTTCAACATCATAAAAACATATATCAATCTTGGCAAAAATACCAAGGCCGCAAATATAAGCTTTAAAGTCTTTATGTTTCAAAGTCTTAAAATCAAAATCTGCTGACTAAATGCCGACTATTTATTTCTCCTTATCGCCTAGTCCCTTTTTTGTATCTTCGCAGCTACTTAATAAGACTTCGTGTAATAAGCCTATATGCTATTTCAAATAAAATCCTATCTAAAATTCCTTTGGCACTCTAAGAACGAACATGCAGTGCATTCTCCGTTTGTCTTTAATTTGTTGACCAAATGCTTCTATGACCGAAAACCCAAACCGGAATATTCGATTTTACGGGAATATCGAAACTCACTTTTAAGGAATAAGAATTATGTTGAAGTAACCGATTTTGGCGCAGGATCGAAAGTTTTTAAATCTAATAAAAGACAAATTGCGCAAATTGCGCAAACCGCCGGAATTAGCCCAAAAAGAGCGAAATTATTATTTAGAATTACAAAATATTTTCAGCCTGATACAATTTTAGAAATCGGCACTTCGTTGGGATTGGCGACTTCTGCACATTCGTTAGGAAATCAAAATGCTAAAATAACAACGCTCGAAGGTTGTCACGAGACAGCAGCAATTGCGAAAAATCAACTGCAAAAGATCAACTGCAACAATATAGAATTTCAAGTAACTGAATTCGACAATTATTTACATTCTGAAAATCTAAAATCTAAGATCTTCAATCTGATTTATTTTGACGGTAACCATCAAAAACAAGCAACCTTAGATTATTTTGAACTTTTATTGCCAACGATAACTAACGATAGCGTTTGGATTCTTGACGATATTCATTGGTCTGCGGAAATGGAAGAAGTTTGGGAAATCATAAAAAAACATCCAAAAGTTACGGTAACTATCGATACGTTTCAGTGGGGATTGGTGTTTTTTAGACGAGAACAACCAAAAGAACATTTCATCATTCGCGCATAGATTATTATATTTGCAATCTAAATATACCACATGGACATCAAACAAATATTCGAGAATAACCGCAATTGGATTGCAAAAAAGCTTCAAAGCGATGATCATTATTTTGATAAATTAGCCGATGGACAGACTCCAGAATTCCTATACATTGGTTGTTCAGACAGTCGCGTTTCTGCCGAAGACCTGATGGGATTAGAACCTGGACAAGTTTTTGTACACCGAAATATTGCAAATATGGTTCCTAATACCGACCTGAATTCCATGTCAGTTATTAATTATGCCGTAACAAGTCTAAAAGTAAATCACATCGTAGTTTGCGGTCATTATGGCTGCGGTGGTGTACTTGCCGCCATGCAACAAGCCGATTTAGGGATATTAAACCCTTGGTTAAGAAACATTCGTGATGTCTATAGACTTCATAGAAATGAACTTGATGCTATAACGGATGAAGGCGAAAAATATAAAAGATTAGTTGAACTTAATGTTCAAGAACAATGTATTAATGTGATCAAAACCGCAGAGGTACAAAGAGCAAACAGACAACGAAATCTAAAAGTTTACGGTTGGGTTTTTGATATTCACACCGGAAAACTAATTGATTTAAATATTGATGTCGATGCGATATTTAAAGAAATAACATCAATTTACAAAATAGCTGACTAATTTCTAGCTTGCTTTTAAAACCTAAAAAATGACATCCATAACCGGTTGTCATTTTTTTTTGAGTTAGTTATCAATTCCTATTGTGAGTTTTCCATTACTTTTGTAACAAAAATGTATTTTTAGCAACTTATCTCTAATTCAAAAGTCTTTTGTACTTTTAAAAACGAGAAATCATAATCTATCAATTGTATCTGTAAATGGCAAATCCATTAATAAAAATAACCGACATCAAGAGAAATTTTGTTCTTGGAAATGAAATTGTCTATGTCCTAAAAGGCATTGATTTAGAAATAAACAAAGGCGAATATGTAGCATTAATGGGACCTTCGGGATCAGGAAAATCTACCTTAATGAATCTTTTGGGATGTTTAGACACACCAACTTCGGGAACTTACATCTTGAACAATAAAGATGTTAGCCACATGAAAGATGATGAACTGGCCGAAATACGAAACAAAGAAATTGGTTTTGTTTTCCAAACTTTCAACCTTTTGCCCCGAACAACGGCGCTAGACAATGTGGCCTTGCCTATGATTTATGCTGGTCATTCTAAATCTGAAAGGCATCTTAGAGCCAAAGAAGTCCTGACACAAGTGGGATTATCTGACAGAATGGATCACCATCCGAATCAACTTTCGGGAGGACAACGCCAGCGTGTGGCTGTAGCCAGAGCCTTAGTAAACAGCCCTTCGATCATTCTTGCCGATGAACCTACGGGGAATCTAGACAGCAAGACCTCTCTTGAAATCATGACCCTTTTTGATGAGATTCACGCTAATGGCAACACGGTAATCCTAGTTACTCACGAGGAGGAAATTGCCGAACACGCACACCGAATCATTCGCTTGCGAGATGGAATCGTTGAAAGCGATATTACAAAATAGTTTTTTCGGGAGCTTATCCGGCTATCCGTTACAATCTTTTCTTGAATCTTTCTGACTTATTAGTGTTAGAAGATTCAAGAAAAAGATTTTCACTTCTATCCGGGCTAGGGCAATCGTTTCTACCCAATTTTAAAAACAAATTATTGCATCCCAAAATGCAATAAACCCTGCCTGCATTTCATTTTCATTACAGACTCTGCAAAGGATTTTTTAGCAAAATAGTCGAATTAATACCCTAAATTTGTTGTGATTCCGAACAATCATCGAATCCGCAAACAAACAATAAAGCAAAAATGAAAGTATATACAAAAACCGGGGACAAAGGAACGACAGCTCTTTTTGGAGGAACCAGAGTCCCAAAAGATCATATCCGTATTGAAAGTTACGGCACCGTTGACGAACTGAATTCACATATCGGATTAATCCGAGATCAGGAAATGAATACACATTACAAGAAAATCCTGATTGAAGTACAGGATCGATTGTTTACCATAGGCGCCATTATTGCCACACCTCCCGAAAAAGAAGTGATGAAAAACGGAGAACTTCGTTTGAAAAAACTCGGAATCATAGAATCAGACATCGAATTATTGGAAAACGAAATCGATGCAATGGAAAATGAACTCCCGCCAATGACTCATTTCGTCTTACCCGGAGGGCATACTACTGTGTCATATTGTCATATAGCACGTTGTGTTTGCCGTCGTGCCGAGCGTTTAGCTGTTCATTTAAGCCATAATGAAGCCGTTGCCGAGATCGCAATCAAGTACCTAAACCGACTTTCTGACTACCTTTTTGTATTGGCACGAAAGTTGTCCCATGATTTGAACGCTGAAGAAGTACAATGGATTCCGAGGAAATAAAATTTTAGATTTTCTTCAATCAAACATCGTTAATCCGAGTTAAAAAATCAGCAATCAACAGCACGTTCTTAACTTTTTTTAAAATAAATGAATTTTTACTTGCCTTTTTCAGTAAAAATTTTATTTTTGCACAAAACTAAATCGACAAAAGATGTATTGGACATTAGAATTAGCATCCTACCTTAGTGATGCACCGTGGCCTGCTAACAAAGACGAACTTATTGACTACGCTATACGTGCAGGAGCACCATTAGAAGTAGTAGAAAACCTTCAATCTATAGAGGATGAAGGCGAAATATATGAATCAATGGAAGAAATTTGGCCGGATTACCCAACTGACGAAGATTATCTTTGGAATGAGGATGAATATTAAAAAAATTACCCAAGAAAAAGTCTCAAAAGAGGCTTTTTTTTTGGTTAAATTTACAGCTATAAAATAAATTAGAAATACAAATATATTATGAGTTTCATAAATAGCATTATTAAAGCCTTTGTTGGAGACAAATCCGAGAAAGATGTCAAAGCCCTACAGCCTTACTTAAACAAAATTAAAACCTTTGAAAGTAACTTAATTACATTATCACACGATGAATTAAGAGCGCGCACCTATTTCTTCAAAGATCAGCTAAAACATGCCAGAGCTGGAATTGACACTAAGATTGCTGCACTTCAACAAGAAGTAGAAGAAATTGAAGACATTGACAAGCGTGAAGACATCTATAACGCAATAGACACCTTAGAGAAAGAAGCTTACGAAATCTCTGAAAAAACATTATTAGAAATTCTTCCTGAGGCATTTGCCGTAGTCAAAGAAACAGCAAGACGTTTTAAAGACAACTCTCAAATTACGGTAACTGCTACTGCTAAAGACAGAGAATTTTCTGGAACTAAAACCTATGTTTCTCTTGATGGAGACAATGCTATCTGGCAAAACAAATGGAACGCTGCCGGAAAAGAGATCACTTGGGACATGATTCATTATGATGTTCAATTGATTGGAGGTATGGTATTGCACCAAGGGAAAGTTGCAGAAATGCAAACGGGTGAAGGAAAAACATTAGTGGCAACTTTGCCGCTATACTTGAATGCCTTGACCGGAAACGGAGTGCATTTAGTAACCGTGAATGATTATTTGGCAAAACGTGACAGTACTTGGAAAGCTCCTTTGTTTGAGTTCCATGGTATGACCGTAGATTGTATCGATAATCACCAACCTAATTCTGACGAAAGAAGAAAAGCCTACGAAGCTGATATCACTTACGGAACCAACAACGAATTTGGTTTTGACTATTTGAGAGATAATATGGCACATTCACCAAATGACTTGGTGCAAAGAAAACACAATTATGCGATTGTCGATGAGGTGGATTCTGTTTTGATTGATGACGCCAGAACGCCATTGATTATCTCTGGTCCGGTTCCTCAAGGTGACCGTCATGAGTTTAATGAGCTAAAACCAAAGATCGAAAACTTAGTTGGCCTACAACGTCAACTTGCAAATGGTTTTTTATCAGAAGCTAAAAAATTAATCAAAGAAGGAAATACTAAAGAAGGTGGTTTCTTGCTTTTAAGAGCCTACAGAAGTTTGCCTAAAAACAAAGCTTTGATTAAGTTTTTGAGTGAAGAAGGAATAAGACAATTACTTCAAAAAACAGAAAACCAATATATGCAGGACAACAATCGCGAAATGCACAAGATTGATGAAGCCTTGTATTTTGTGATTGAAGAAAAAAATAATCAGGTGGAATTGACCGATAACGGAATCAAATTCCTTTCTGGAGATACTGATGCTGACTTTTTCGTGCTTCCGGATATTGGAACCGAAATTGCCATCATCGAAAAGAAAAAGCTTGACAAAGACACTGAAGCGGAAGAAAAAGAAAGATTATTCCAAGATTTCGGTATCAAAAGTGAGCGTATCCATACTTTAACACAACTTTTGAAGGCCTACAGCCTTTTTGAAAAAGATGTTGAATATGTAATCATGGACAACAAAATTATGATTGTCGATGAGCAAACAGGTCGTATCATGGACGGCCGTCGTTATTCAGACGGATTACACCAAGCGATTGAAGCCAAAGAAAATGTAAAAATTGAAGCGGCTACTCAAACTTTTGCAACTGTAACGCTTCAGAATTATTTCAGAATGTACAACAAACTTGGTGGTATGACAGGAACAGCTGTTACCGAAGCAGGTGAGTTATGGCAAATCTACAAATTGGACGTAGTAGAAATCCCTACTAACAGACCAATTTCAAGACAAGACAAAGAGGATTTTATTTATAAAACGACTCGTGAAAAATTCAATGCCGTTATTGAAGATGTAACCCAATTATCTAATGCAGGAAGACCGGTTCTTATTGGTACTACTTCTGTTGAGATTTCGGAATTATTAAGCCGAATGCTTAAAATGAGAGGTGTTACGCATAATGTATTAAATGCAAAAATGCACAAACAAGAAGCCCAAATCGTTGAGGAAGCAGGAAAAGCCGGAGTGGTTACTATTGCAACCAATATGGCGGGTCGTGGAACGGATATTAAATTATCTGCCGAAGTAAAAGCAGCAGGCGGATTGGCAATTGTAGGTACAGAACGTCATGATTCCCGTCGTGTTGACCGTCAGTTGCGTGGTCGTGCAGGTCGTCAAGGAGATCCGGGAAGCTCTCAGTTTTATGTTTCTCTTGAAGACAACCTGATGCGTTTATTTGGTTCTGAAAGAGTAGCCAAAGTAATGGACAGAATGGGACTCGAAGAAGGAGAAGTTATCCAACATTCGATGATGACAAAATCTATCGAACGTGCTCAGAAAAAAGTAGAAGAAAACAACTTTGGAGTTCGTAAACGTTTGTTAGAATATGATGATGTAATGAATGCACAACGTGAAGTAGTTTACAAACGTCGTCGTCATGCATTATTCGGAGAGCGTTTGAAACTGGATATTGCAAATATGTTGTATGATACTTGTGAGCTTATTGTTCAGGACACTAAGGGTACAACTGACTTCAAAACTTTCGAATTTGATTTAATCCGTTATTTCTCTATTACTTCTCCGGTTACCGAAGCTGATTTTGCGAGATTGACAGAAATAGAATTAACAGGCAAAGTTTACAAAGAAGCTTTAAAATACTACAACGAAAAAACCGAACGTAGCGCCAGAGAAGCATTTCCAATTATCAAAAATGTTTACGAGGATAAAAACAACCAATTCGAACGCATTGTAGTTCCATTTACCGATGGTGTAAAATCATTGAACGTGGTGACTGATTTGAAAAAAGCGTATGATTCCGAAGGAAAACAATTAGTTGCCGATTTCGAGAAAAATATCACTTTGGCAATTGTTGATGAAGCTTGGAAAAAACACCTTCGTAAAATGGACGAATTGAAACAATCGGTTCAATTAGCCGTTCACGAACAAAAAGACCCATTGCTTATCTACAAATTCGAAGCCTTCAACTTATTTAACGGTATGTTGAACGGAGTAAACAAAGAGGTAATTTCATTCTTATTCAAAGGAGATCTACCACAACAAAGCGCTCCGGAAATTCAAGAAGCTAGAGAAGAAGTTCGACCAAAAGAAAAATTGCAATTAAGCAAAGACGAAATTCCTAATAGTGAAGCTGCAAATCGTGAAGCAGGCGAAACGCAACAACGACAAGTTACTGAAACTATCGTTAGAGATATGCCAAAAATCAACCGTAATGACAATGTAACTATCAAACAAGTAGCTACCGGAAAAACGGAAACGATGAAATACAAAAAAGCAGAAAGTCTATTAGCTTCTGGAGAATGGGTTATCGTTAATGAATAAATCCAAATAACAGATTCTAATCTGTGAAATGCAAAACCCCCAACTACTTTCGTAATTGGGGGTTTTAATTTTATCTATTGCTTATGATAAAAAATCTATTCTATAAATCGGCAATTACCTAATTCAAAATTAAAATCATGATTTTGAAAACTTGACGACTTCGTTTTTGATTGGTTTTATCGTTCTAAGATAGGCATAAATGGCTTTCAAATCCTCTGTTTTCATTTTGCCATACATAGTCCAAGGCATAATGGTGTTGGCATCTCCTTTTTCAACTTTTTCAGGAACAAAAGTACTGTCGCCATATATTTTAAAACGAGATACAAATTGCTGTTCGGACCAATTGCCAATACCTGTTTCTTTATCTGGAGTGATATTTGCCGAACGAATTACTCCACCAGTCGGCATTGGAAATTCAAAACCACCTGCCAATTCCATTCCGGCAACAGGAGCGCCTTTATCTTTTTTGGTATGACATTCAAAACAAGCCGCAGCATTGTACAAATATTCCCCATAAACTAGTGTATTTTTAGTATCCGGTATTTTAGAAAAACTTGCTTTTTGAGGAATCGTATTGATAATAAAATTCATTGGAAAATCAGCCTTAGATTTAGGCACATCATTTTTAATTGGTTTAAAAGTCCTCAAATAAGCAATAATCGAGATTAGATCCTCTTTATCCATTTTTCCATAATTAGGATGAGGCATCACCGGAAATAATGCCGAACCATCTTTACTGACACCGCTTGAAATAGCCCTCAAAATTTCGCCATCCGTCCAATTACCAATCCCATATGGAGTAATATTTCTTGCATAAAAGCTACCGGGAAAACCAATTTTTTGATCAAAAATCTCCCCGCCTTTACCCATCGTACCCGGAATCAAAGGTCCAGAATACCTACTCCAATCCCGTTCAGAATGGCAATCTACGCAAACAGCCACACTATTGGCTAAATACTCTCCTCTTGCTATACGTTCCGGACTAACATCAACTTTTAAATATTCTGCCTCACCAACATTAGGCAAAGCAAATCTGACAAACAATAAACCTACAATAACAATTAGGATCAATGCTACAAATACGGTTTTTACTATTTTCCACATGATTTATTTACTTTACATTAATATTCTAAAAAATTACATCTTCACAACAAAAACACAACTAATTAAAAATTAATTAGTTACAAGTAAAAATATAAAAATATTTTAGAATAACTGAAAATAATTTTCAGCCTTAAAATGTAGAGGAATTAGAAGTTTCTCCGCTATTTTATGTAAATCAATCCTAATTACCTTGGATTTTCTTCAAAATAACGTGCTTCGATTCTTTTGATGTCTTTTATGGAATTTCTGGCCCAAGCCAATCTTTTTACCAAAATCTCTTCTTCAGACAACTGCCAATCGATATTTGAACTTCGCAGTCTGTTAGTCAAATTCTGAATGATAATCGCAGCCGAAACTGAAATATTCAAACTTTCGGTAAAACCCACCATCGGGATTTTAAGAAAACCATCGGCACGTTGCAAAATTTCCTCCGACAAGCCATCTCTTTCCGTTCCAAAAAACAAGGCGCTGGGTTTTGAAATATCAAAATCTTCCAACAGGCAGTCATTTTCATGTGGCGTGGTGGCAATTATCTGGTAACCTTTGTTTTTCAGCGTATCCAGGCAATTCGAAACACTATCGAAAGCATTAATATCCACCCATTTTTGGGCACCCATTGCAATTTCCTTGTCGATACTTTTGCCGTAACGCTGTTCGATAACATTCAATTCCTGGATTCCAAAAACCTCGCAACTGCGCATCACCGCACTGGTATTGTGCATCTGAAAAACATCCTCGACAGCAATGGTAAAATGATTAGTCCTGTTTTCCAATACTTTCAAAAAGCGTTCTTTACGATTGTCAGTTAGAATATTTTCAAGAAAATTAAGGTAATCAATATCAATCATTGGGTCTGTTTTTTGGCAAAAATACTAAAATAGATTAGCTTTCATTAATACAACAAATTAATAAACCGCAAAAAAACTATATTAGCCACGAATTCACAAATTTTATTTTTCACAATTTGAAAATTCTTGAATTTGTGTCTAAAAACATAAAAATGAAAAAGAAATTAGTAGTTCTAAGCGGAGCGGGAATCAGCGCCGAAAGCGGCATCAAAACCTTTCGCGACAGCGATGGACTTTGGGAAGGTCATAACGTAATGGATGTTGCCACACCAGAAGGCTGGCAAAAAAATCCGGCATTAGTTCTTGATTTTTACAACAAAAGAAGACAGCAACTCAAGGAAGTACAACCCAATTTAGGACATCAAATTTTGGCCGAACTAGAAAATGAATTCGACGTATATGTAATCACCCAAAATGTCGATGATTTGCACGAACGCGCCGGAAGTACGAATGTCCTGCATTTGCACGGCGAATTGTTAAAAGTGAGAAGCTCCAAAAATGCTGATTATATTCTTAATTGGACTGAAGATTTGAATTTTGGCGATTTGGATAAAAACAAAAACCAATTACGCCCTCATATTGTTTGGTTTGGCGAGGAAGTCCCTGCGCTGGACGAAGCCATCGCTATTACAAAAACTGCTGATTATTTTGCCGTGATAGGCACCTCGTTACAAGTTTATCCTGCGGCAGGATTAATTGATTTCACCCGTTCGAATGTTCCTATTTTTTACATTGACCCAAAACCCATTAAGATTCCCAATCTAAGAAATCCACTCGAAATAATACCCGAAATAGCCTCTAAAGGAATGAAAACTCTAAAAAACAAGCTTATTTTAACTATTTAAGAAACCATTCCTTTTCGATTTTGCTTCTAAAAGTTTATATTTGTGGTTTTCGAACAAACAACAAAACAATGACTACTTTAAACGAATTGAATGCTATTTCTCCAATTGACGGACGATATAGAAACAAGACTATTTCACTGGCTCCTTTTTTCTCTGAAGAAGCTTTAATAAAATACCGCGTATTAGTTGAAATTGAATATTTCATTGCTTTGTGCGAAGTTCCTTTGCCACAATTAAAAGAAGTAAACCCTAACTTATTTGACAGTTTACGCAACATCTATAAAAATTTCTCTACCGAAGACGCACTTTGGATCAAAGAAACTGAAAAAGTAACCAACCACGACGTAAAAGCGGTGGAGTACTTCATCAAAGACGCTTTTGAAAAATTAGGTTTATCGCAATACAAAGAGTTCATCCATTTTGGATTGACTTCTCAGGATATCAACAATACGGCGATTCCGCTTTCTACCAAAGAAGCTTTTGAGAAAGTGTACATGCCTTCTTTGATTACTTTGACATCAAAATTGAAAGAATTAAGTATCGAATGGAAGGACGTTCCAATGCTTGCCCGTACACACGGACAGCCGGCTTCGCCTACTCGTTTGGGTAAAGAACTTGCGGTATTTGTAGAGCGTTTAGAAGAGCAAATGCGTTTGTTATTCAACGTTCCTTTTGCGGCTAAATTTGGCGGAGCAACCGGAAATTACAATGCCCATCACGTGGCTTATCCACAAATTGACTGGAGGAAATTTGGCGGAAAATTTGTTGAAGAAAATCTAGGCTTACACCATTCTTTCCCAACGACTCAAATTGAACATTACGATCATTTTGCAGCCTTTTTTGATGCATTAAAAAGAATCAACACCATTATCATCGATTTAGACAGAGACATTTGGACCTATGTTTCGATGGAATATTTCAAACAAAAAATCAAAGCCGGAGAAATCGGATCTTCTGCGATGCCACATAAAGTAAACCCGATTGATTTTGAAAACTCCGAAGGAAATTTAGGAATTGCCAACGCGATTTTCGAACATCTATCTGCTAAATTACCCGTTTCAAGATTGCAACGCGATTTGACAGACAGTACGGTTTTAAGAAACATTGGAGTTCCTATGGGACATACTTTAATCGCTTTTGAAGCTACTTTGAAAGGATTAAACAAATTGTTATTGAACGAGCCTAAATTTCATGAAGATTTAGAGAAAAACTGGGCAGTTGTTGCCGAAGCGATTCAGACTATTTTGCGTCGTGAAGCCTATCCAAACCCTTATGAAGCGCTGAAAGGACTGACGAGAACCAATGAAGCAATCGATAAGAAAGCAATTCATAACTTCATTGCCACATTGGATGTTTCAGAGGAAATTAGAACTGAATTAATGCAAATTACACCCAGCAATTTCTTGGGGATATAAAAAAATTTAACTCATAAAGTACAAGGTAACATGAAAAGTATATTTTTGAAATTCATATTACTTTGTACTTTTTTTTTATTTTCCTGTGAAAATAAAAAACTTAGTAAAGAAAGTAAATCCTCTCTCCAGCCCGGTATTGTATTAACATTTGATGACGCTACAGTCAACGAATGGTTTCAGGCGGACAAAATACTAAGCAGCTATTCCTGGAAAGCTACATTTTGTGTTTCTAAAATAAACACTTTGAATCGTTCAGAAATTGCAAAACTGTTAGAGTTGCAAAAAGAAGGACATGAAATTGCCGGCCACAGCCTTAATCATCTCAAAGCAAACTTATTTGTTAAGCAATACGGAACAGATGCTTATATCGATAAAGAAATAAATCCCATGCTCGATTTGATGGATTTTTATTCCTTAAAAGTAAATTCATTTGCTTACCCTTATGGAGCCCGAAATACAACTATTGATACTGCTCTTTTAAGCAAATTCAAAATCCTGAGAGGAATAACCCATGGTTTGGAAAATCCTTCTAAACAGAATTGTTTTTACAATAAAACCCGAATTGTTTTTGGGATAGACATTGACAGTAAACATTTTCAGTTTAACCTTTCCTACCTTTTTAAATTACTGAATTACGCAAAACAGAATAATAAAATATTGATTCTTATTGGTCACAAACCCGTAAAAAACGTGACCGTAAATTATCAAACCAAAATAGAAACATTAGAACTTATATGTAAATATGTAAAACAGAATAATATGAAGTTCTACACTCTATCCGAATTATATAATTTAAAGTAAATATAGTTTTCCTGTTCTACCGGAATTATATTTTTTTTTAAAACAAAATCACTTTTAATCGTACAACATCGTTAAAAGTAAAAATTAAAAAAACAAACATTTATGGATACTGCCACAACCGCAGCTCAAGTTACTCAACATTTAGAACCCTTAATTAGCGATTTAGGTTTAATCTTAATGACCGCCGGAATAGCCGTACTACTCTTTAAAAAACTAAAACAACCTTTAGTCCTTGGCTATCTGATTGCAGGTTTTTTGGCGGGAAACCATTTTGATTTTTTCCCTTCGATAAAAGATATCAAGAGTGTAGAAGTCTGGGCAGAAATTGGTGTAATCATTTTATTATTCAGTTTGGGTCTCGAATTCAGCTTTAAAAAGCTGATGAAAGTAGGCGGAACGGCATCTATAACCGCCATTACCCAAATTGCCGTCATGTTAGTCTTTGGTTTCATGGCCGGAAAATGGTTGGGTTGGAAAGAAATGGACTGTATTTTTCTTGGTGTAATTCTCTCCATATCGTCCACAACCATCATTCTGAAAACCTTTGATGAACTAGGTGTCAAAGCCCAAAAATTTGCCGGAATCGTAATTGGTTCCCTCATTGTTCAGGATATTGTTGCCATTTTGATGATGGTATTACTATCAACGGTTGCAGTGAGTCAACAATTTTCGGGGAGTGAATTATTATTTTCAGTATTAAAACTGGTTTTTTTCTTGATCGCTTGGTTTGTGGGAGGAATCTTTTTCATCCCTACTTTATTAAAAAAAGCAAAACATTTATTGACGGATGAGATGATGCTAATTGTCTCACTGGCTTTGTGCTTAATGATGGTTATCCTAGCTTCCAACGTTGGTTTCTCTCCAGCTTTAGGTGCCTTTATCATGGGATCTATTATAGCCGAAACTACACAAGCAGAACATATTGAACACCTGATAAAACCTTTAAAAGATTTATTTGGAGCTATTTTCTTTGTATCTGTAGGAATGTTAATCGATCCGAATATGCTATATGAATACGCTTTGCCCGTGGTGTTTCTTACTTTTGTAGTCTTGTTTGGACAATCAATAAGTTCGACCATTGGTGCATTAATTTCAGGACAGCCACTAAAACAATCAGTTCAAACAGGAATGAGTTTGTCCCAAATTGGGGAATTCTCCTTTATCATTGCCACTTTGGGAATGTCAATGAATGTTACCAGCAAATTCTTATACCCTATAGTGGTTGCAGTATCGGCGGTAACCACATTTACCACCCCGTTTATGATAAAATTGGCGGTTCCTTTTTCAGAATTATTAGAGCGAAAGTTACCCCGAAAATGGCTAAAAAACATTGCTCGTTACAGTGCCAATACCCAATCTATAAAATCAGTGAGCACTTGGCAAGTGGTTATAAGAGCCTATATGGTTCAAGTTATCCTTCATACCATCATCATTACGGCCATCATTCTGCTGTCATCTAAATTTATTTTGCCTTTAGTAGAGCATTCTAAATTTGGGAATGCTATTGCTGCCTTGATCACTATTATTGCTATTTCACCATTTTTATGGGCATTATCATTAAGACGTGTAGCTGTCAAAGAAGTGCAAATTTTATTGAGCGAACGCAAGTACAGAGGTCCAATCATCATGATGATTTTATTACGAATTGGACTAGCTATTTTCTATATCGGTTTCTTATTGAATATCTTTTTCTCACCAGGAATTGCTTTTATTGCATTGATTATTGCCATTGCCGTTTATTTATTCTTTCCAAAGAAATTACACATGCAATACCAAAAAATTGAAAATCATTTCCTAAAAAATCTTAATGATAGAGAAGTCACTAAAGTTGAACGCCGTTATGCTAATTTGACACCTTGGGACGGACACATGACTACATTTGAGGTTGCCAAAGAATCTAATATCGCCGGTAAAACCCTAGAGAAATTGCGCATTAGAGAACAAATGGGAATCAATATTGCCTTTATCAAAAGAGGGGAAATCATGGTAAAAATCCCAAATGGAAAAGAGCGTTTGTTTCCAGGCGACGAGATTTGTGTCATCGGAACTGATGCTCAGGTTGAAGAATTTAAAAACTACTTACACCAAAACGAAATAGAAGTTCCCGATACCGTAAAAGAAGAGCAAATCATCTTACAACAACTGGAACTAAATAAAGAAAATGAGTTCATTGGTAAGAGCATCCGCCAATCTCAGTTAAGAGAAAAAACCAATGGAATGGTCGTAGGGATTGAACGCAGTGGAAAACGAATACTGAATCCCGAATCGAATTTAATCTTAGAGAAAAACGACATTCTTTGGGTGGTAGGCGACAAGAAATTAATGGCAAACTTATTCCAAGAATAAATTTCGCAAAATGACTTTGATGAAAAGTGAATCGGATTTCTGAAATCTGATTCACTTTTTTGTTTTCATTAAATTAGGCATAACCCACTTACTATCAGCAAATCTAGGATCGAATCCAAGTTTTTCTAATTTGAAAGAAGATGTCGTTACTATCCCTCAAGTAGACAAAAACTTTTTTTCTAAAGAACTAAAAAACAAATAATATACCAACAAACCCATATTATCCTAAAAAATAAAATCATGAATAAATTGTAGTATATTTTTTATATTTTTACAGAAAACTAATCAATTAAAAAATGAAACAAAAACATCTTATTACTATATTACTTTTAATTAGTTTACAATCATTTTGTCAAGAGCTCTCTTACGGAATAATATTAGGAACAAATATTTCGGGAGTATGGAGTACTAGCGGCTTAAATCAATTTTCAGATTCTAAACAAATAATTAATCCAACAATGGGAGGATATATTGAATATAACTTTAACAATAATCTTGGAATAAAAACGGGACTAACATTAACTAAAAAACAAACTGAAAAACAAACTGGATATTATTCTTCATTAGAAAATTTCAAATTAAATTATTTAGAAATTAGTCCTAATTTAAAATACGATTTTGGAAACGAATATAGGAAAGGGTTCTATATGCTTTTAGGTCCAAAAATAGCATTTCTAACGAAAGCTAAAAATAGTAATGGAATTGATTCAAAAGAAATATTTGAAAATTCAACAACTGGATTACAATTAGGCTTTGGTCAACGCATTTTCCAAATTATAGATATCGAAACCAAGTTAGATTATGAATTTCAACCATTTTCAAAATCGAATAATGTCAACAACCAATTCATCGGCGCATATTTAACTTTAAATCTAGATATTGAAACACTGGTTAACAAAAAATAAAATTCTTTTAAAATATAAAATTGAGATTAAATTCAAATTATTGTATTACAAACAAAAAAAAGCTGTCTAAAGTTTACCGATTACGCGGAATTACATTATGCAACTAGAACGTTGTGTGTGTATGTGTAACTTAAACGTAAAATAAATCAAAAATAATAAATATGAAAAAACTATCCATTGTTATATTAACAAGTATAATTTTAACAAGTTGCTCTCAAAACCTATTCAATTTCACACTCGTATCTACGAAGAATATTGAGCTTGAAAAATTAAGTTCATTAGAAAAAGCTTCAGAAAGAACTAAAGGAGAAGATAAAACAAGTATTATTATTTTCATACCGACAAGGAAAATCAAAATTGATCAAGCCATTAACAATACAATCGATGGAATCCCTGGCTGTGTTGCACTTTTAGACGGAGTAGTTTATTCTAAATTTTGGTGGATTCCTTATATCTACGGACAACAAAGAATTGTAATCGAGGCTACTCCATTAGTTGACCCTTCAATTGCGAAATCATCAAAAACACTACCAAAATACGGAAAAATATTTCTTGATAAAAAAGGAGAAATCAAATCAATCGAATCAATTTCTGAGGTTGAGTTTTCTTTTGAAAAAAATAAGCTATAGAGTACTGAAACAGGAAAAAACCGATAGCACGGAATTACATTCCGTGCCCATAAGTATATTTAAAGTTTTAACTTTAAAAGAAAAAAAATAAAGATTATCAAACAAAAAAAGCTGTCTAAAGTTCGAACACTTCAGACAGCTTTTTTATATGAATCAAAACGATAAATTATCTAGAATAATTTGGCGCTTCTTTAGAACCACAAACCCATTCTGGCACGAAGTCCGCCAATGAACTCTAGCATACTTTCGTTCAATTCTCCTTTGTAAGGTACACGGCCTAAATTTCTTCCGGAACCCGTTTTTTCACATCCTCTTCTACATCTTGGAAATAACGGTCTTTTGATCCGCCTTGCATCGCTTCAACAGACCTCATTCCACTATAAGATTTGAATTTTCTTCCTTCGAAAATAAAAGTCTCTGCTGTGGAGATTCTTTGGTTCCTGCCAAAAGTAATCCTAGCAACACACAATCAGCTCCTGCAGCAATTACTTTAGGAATATCTCCTTTTAACGCTAAGCCGAATAGAATCAAAGCTCAAAAACGTTGACCTATGTCAACGCTTTTGAGCTTTGAATAGGCTAACTTTGTTGAAAATAATTTAACATGAAAACTATATTCTTACTTATAATGACTATTTCAACTATTAGTTATGGCCAAAATAAGGTTGAAACAAAAAAACCGCAACTTTCAATTGACAGTTATGTAAAGTCTGTTGATAATTTAACTTTAGAAGCTGCCTTAGAAATAACAAAACGTGTTAATCAAACGGCAAACTCCTTAAACAAAAACATCTCCATAGCGATTCTAGATGCTTCTGGAACTACTATTTTGATAACGCGCGGTGACCAAGTTGGCCCGCACAATACCGAAGCTTCCAGAAGGAAAGCTTTTACTGCTTTATCTACCAAAACCCCTACTCTACTATTGTTGCGAAATGCAGATGCTAATCCAGACACAAAAAATTTAAATAGCCTTCCTGAATTACTGCTACTTAGTGGTGGAGTTCCTATTTGGTTTAAGGGAAATATCATTGGTAGTATTGGCGTATCGGGAGGCGGAAGTCCTGAAAATGATGATTTAATCGCAAAATCGGCCACTATACCTGAACTTGGAATTACAACAACAAAATAATTAAATTAAAAAAAATAGAAAAATGAAAAAATCAATCTTGATTATCCTTATTGCATTGTTCTCAACGGTAACATTTGCACAAAAAAAAACCTACCAACTTTCAAGTCATATCTTGGACGTATCCAAAGGAATGCCCGCTAGTGGAGTTAGCATTAAATTAGAAAAATACAATGAACAGACAAAAATTTGGTCTTTTGTTGATGAAAAAATTACAGATAATAATGGTCGAATTACAGATTTTCTACCTTCAGAAAAACCGAATTTAGGAATTTACAAACTGACTTATTTTACTAGCGATTATTTTAAAAAAAATAACACCGATAGTTTTTACCCTTTTATTGAAGTTGTATTTCAAATAAAAGACGGAAATCATTATCACGTTCCTATAACACTTTCGGCCTACGGTTACTCGACTTATAGAGGTAACTAAAAGTGATATCTATCAGATAAAAACAGCTTCTTAATCCTCCTGATAGAGCGGCATCGCATTCCGTGCCCATAACTATAATTCAAAGTTTTTAACTTTGAGAGAATAAGAATCAAGATTATCAAACAAAAAAGGCTGTCTAAAGTTTCAATACTTCAGACAGCCTTTTTATATGAATTAAAACGATAAATTATCTAGAATAATTTGGCGCTTCTTTAGTAATAGTAACGTTATGCGGGTGACTTTCGTTGATACCGCTTGCCGTGATACGAACAAAACGTCCTGTTTCCTGCAAAGTAGGAATATCTTTAGCTCCACAGTAACCCATTCCGGCACGAAGTCCGCCAATGAACTGCAACATACTTTCGTTCAATTCTCCTTTATAAGGCACGCGACCTACAATTCCTTCCGGAACCAGTTTTTTCACATCATCTTCTACATCTTGGAAATAACGGTCTTTTGATCCACCTTGCATGGCTTCAACAGAACCCATTCCTCTATAAGATTTGAATTTTCTTCCTTCGAAAATAATAGTTTCTCCTGGAGATTCTTTGGTTCCTGCCAAAAGCGATCCCAGCATCACACAATCAGCTCCTGCAGCAATTGCTTTAGGAATATCTCCTGTGTAACGAATTCCACCGTCAGCGATTACCGGAACTCCCGTTCCTTTGATTGCTGCTGCCACTTCAAGAACGGCAGAAAACTGAGGAAAACCAACACCTGCAACGATACGGGTAGTACAAATAGAACCTGGTCCTATTCCTACTTTTACACCGTCGGCACCATTTTCTACTAAGAATTTAGCGGCTTCTGGAGTAGCAATATTTCCTACGATAACATCGATTTGAGGAAATTTACTTTTTACTTCTTTCAACACATTCACCACACCTTGGGTATGTCCGTGAGCCGTATCAATTATAATAGCGTCGACTCCAGCATTCACTAAAGCTTCTGCTCTTTGTACCGCATCTCCAGTAACACCAATAGCTGCCGCGACACGCAAACGTCCGAAAACATCTTTGTTGGCAATTGGTTTTTGGGTTAATTTAGTGATATCTCTAAAAGTGATCAAACCTACTAATTTATAGTCTTTGTTTACCACTGGAAGTTTTTCAATTTTGTGACCTTGCAGAACTACTTCTGCTTGTTCCAAAGAAGTTCCTTCGGCAACGGTAACCAAATTTTCTTTGGTCATTACCTCTACAATAGGTCTGGCACTGTTTTTTTCGAAACGCAAATCACGATTGGTAACAATTCCTTTCAAGATTTGACTTTCATCAACGATAGGAATTCCGCCAATTCCGAATTCTTTCATCGCATTTTTGGCATCAGCTACAGTAGAAGTAAGCGGTAAAGTAACTGGATCGATAATCATCCCTGACTCGGCGCGTTTTACTTTACGTACTTTGGCAGCTTGTTGCTCGATAGTCATATTCTTATGCAAAACCCCTATTCCACCTTCTTGAGCCATAGCAATTGCCATAGCACTTTCGGTAACGGTATCCATAGCAGCGGCTACGATAGGAACATTAAGCGTTATATTTCTTGAAAATTTAGATTGAATGCTAACTTCGCGAGGAAGCACATTGGAGTAGTTAGGAACTAATAATACATCATCGTAAGTTAAACCTTCGCCGATAATCTTTGAGCTGTGTGCTATCATGTTGCAATTTCTAGTTGAATTGCGTGCAAATATAACAAATTATTTTTATTTAAAAAAACGCAAGAAAAGCATTGACACAAAATAAGGGGCTTAAAAAGAGTCTTTTATTGATTTTGAAAACTATTTCGTACGAATGTACAACTACTCAAAAAGGCATATAAATCAACATCTAATAAAAAAACTTGTATTAATTAGGCTCATTATTATCCTTGAAAATAAAATTAAATCCAAATTGGAAGGACAGACTATTGGCTTTAGAAACATCCTTATATTCCAAAAGGTTGTCCGCCATAAAATACATATTGAACTTTCCTAAATTAGCCGATAATCCCAAACCAATATTTTTAGAAGAATAATTATCTAAGGTATAAGTCGCTTTCATTTGCAGCGTACTAAAAAGGCTTCTTCTGTAATAAGCTGTCAATGCAGTGATTGGAGTTCTAGGTGTACTCATTGCAAAAAACTGTGCACCTACAGCATTTTTATAATCTTTTTCCTGTCCGGTACACACACAATCTTCGTCACTTGATGTTCCAAAGGAATACTGATACGATGCATTCAATTTTGTAGGTCTCCAAGTTGTATATTTAGTAAATAAAGTATCCAAAGGAATGGCATCCTTAAATTCATCATAAATATTTGCTGTGGTGCCTCCACTGATAAAATTAGGATTTATCCCTTCATATTTATAAACTCCTTCATAAGTATAGCTTTCTACGTCCTTGCTGTGTTTAATAAATCCAACATCAATAATACTGGCGGTCAACTGTACGTTTTTTTGAGGATAATAAGTGAATCCTAAATCGAAACCAAGTCCCAAATCGCCACCAAAAAGAGCCTTTTTCCTGATATCACTAACCACATCCCCATCATAATCCTCAGCCGTGTATTTGGAAATACCGGAAGTATTGAGTTTTAAACGGGAATAAATAACTTGTTCATAAGCAGTTGTTGTACCTGGAATGGTATAAATATAACCGGAATTCTTAGTAGATGTAGCATTAAAAGCACTCGAGTAAATCTTGGCTCTCGCACCTAGGATCAGTTTTTCGGATACATTTTTATGATAACCTACATGCAAAACAGAAACCATCTCTGATTTTACATTCAAATCCCCCAAATTAAATACCTTCCCTACATAATCTCTGTTTCCATCTAAGGCAAGTATCGCCAAATCTTTAGGCATATAGCTCAAGAAATCAAACTCATGATACAAGCCAAAGGAAATATATCCTTTGTTTTCGAACCAATCGCCTAATTTAAAACCACCGTTAAAAATTTCGACTTGTTCATTTAGTGCCAGATGATCTTTTCTTGTAGTCGAAAAAACAACATCACGTAATTTTGTATTAAAATCAACTCCATCATTGGCAAATAAACTATAGGCAGAAAATCCGGTCGAACCCATATTTGCAGAAATCCCTGAAAGTAATGGAACTCCAAAATAATATTCATACTTAAAATCGGCACCCGGATTAGT
Organism: Flavobacterium sp. W1B; assembly: GCF_047344965.1. Taxonomy (NCBI): domain Bacteria; kingdom Pseudomonadati; phylum Bacteroidota; class Flavobacteriia; order Flavobacteriales; family Flavobacteriaceae; genus Flavobacterium; species Flavobacterium sp. W1B. The sequence continues at coordinate 1,723,447 of NZ_CP178845.1, read as the reverse complement.
CAATAAAGACTGAGGCACAGAAGTGAAATTATACAAAAGCTGTTTATTCTGGGCTAAGGAACTAATCGATACCAATAGAAGCAAAAAAAAATACACTTTTCTCATTCTATTGTCAAATATACGGTAGCGCTAGAACGCAATTTTAAATTCCCTAAACTATTCTCACTCAAAACAGGACCAGGATTCATAGCAATGACAAATCCCATTTTTTTAGCACTCTTTAATAAGTCCAATTTTAAGCCTTGAAAAACATCAGTTTTCTTTACAACAACCGCATTTCCTGAATAAGTGGGAATATCAAATGGAATAGTGTAAATAGGTTGGGCATTTTCATCCATTAAAACGATACCCATCTGAAAAGATCTATTTATGGTATTGCTAACTTCAAAAGACAAATCGGCCCTTTGCAAATAACTTCTAAAATATTTATCTCTAAAAAGATCAAAATCCAAAGCATCAAATGCCATATTATACTCTATACCATTCTCAACAAAAGCATTGGCAGGAACGTCAAAATAACTCAGGTTTGCAACAACAACAGGTTTTAATTTTAAGTCATTGACCTGATCAAAATTCAAATCACTGCTACAGGAAAAAGAACTTATGACTAGCAATAAGATTCCTAAAACTCTATTTATTTGGTATCGTTTCATTTAACTATTATAATTGCTAAAAGTACACATTTGATACTTTTGACAATGCTTGGAGTATTAATTTATTATTATACTTTTCAACTGCTTTTTGCCAATTTATACTATTTGGTTTTTTAATGAAATTCGCCAAACAACTTAGAAGCCTCATTGTAAGCACTTTCAAAACTTAATGGATTCAATCCAATATTTTCTTTATTGGCCGTGAAATAAGACAATAATTTTTCGGTGGGCATATTTCCAGTTAAATCATCTTTTGCCATGGGACAACCTCCAAATCCTTGAATGGCGCCGTCATAGCGTCGGCATCCAGCTTTATAAGCGGCATCAATTTTTTCAAACCACTTATCGGGTGTGCTGTGCAAATGAGCACCAAACTCGATTCCGGGGTATTTTGGAATTAAATTCGAAAATAAATAATGGATCACGTCCGGAGTAGAACTCCCAACAGTATCGGAGAGCGAGAGTATTTTAACTCCCATATTAGATAATTTTTCAGTCCAATCTCCTACAATCTCAACACTCCAAGGATCTCCATACGGATTGCCGAAACCCATAGACAAATAAGCCACTACTTCCTTATTGCTCTTATCGGCAATTTCAAGAATTTCCTCTAAAGTAATTAAGGATTCCGCTATGGTTTTATGGGTATTTCGCATCTGAAAATTCTCAGAAATAGAAAACGGAAAACCTAAATATTGAATTTCGGAATGTTCAGAAGCAATTTCGGCTCCTTTCGTATTGGCAATAATAGCTAGTAATTTACTCTTAGTTTGCGACAAATCTAGTTGTGCTAAAACCGCTGCAGTGTCCTGCATTTGCGGAATCGCTTTTGGAGAAACAAAGCTTCCAAAATCAATGGAATCAAATCCTACTCGCAACAAAGACTGTATATAAGACACCTTCCTTTCCGTAGGAATAAAGGGTTTAATACCTTGCATGGCATCACGCGGACATTCTATAATTTTTATTGGCTCCATAGATTTTCAAAGATACTAAAAGTTGCAAAGTGGCAAAGGTTCTTACAAACAAACTTTAACAAGAAATGAAAAAGCGCAATCCTCGATAAAGAATTGCGCTTTTTTATAATTGCAAAAATATTAGCCTACAAACGACTTAAAATCTTTTTGTTAATGGCTTTCACCAAGGCTGGCCCTTCATAAATAAAACCGGTATACAACTGAATCAAGCTTGCGCCTGCTTCTAGTTTTTCGATAGCATCATCGGCTGAATGAATCCCTCCCACTCCAATAATAGGGAAAGCTTTATTACTTTTTTGAGATAGGAAACGAATAACTTCCGTAGACCGTTTTGTGAGCGGTTTTCCTGACAAACCTCCCATTTCTGCTCTGTTTTCAGATTGTAAGCCTTCTCTAGAAATCGTAGTATTAGTAGCAATTACTCCCGCGATTTGAGTTTCTTTCACAATATCAATAATATCCAACAATTGCTCGTCAGTCAAATCAGGTGCAATTTTCAACAAGATTGGCTTTTGTTTAGGCTTAGTTAAGTTCTTATTTTGAAGCGTTTGCAACAATTGTGTCAATGGTTCTTTGTCTTGCAAAGCACGTAGATTAGGCGTGTTTGGAGAACTCACATTCACCACAAAATAATCAACATAATCATACAAAGCATCAAAACAAATTTCATAATCCGAAGTCGCTTCTTCGTTTGGAGTCAGTTTATTTTTACCGATATTCCCTCCTATTAAAACGCCATTATTTGATTTTAATCGCTCCACAGCTTCGAGAACGCCACCATTATTAAAACCCATTCTATTAATGATAGCAGAATCTTCCTTCAGACGAAACAAACGTTTCTTTGGATTTCCCTCCTGCCCTTTTGGTGTCAAGGTTCCTATTTCGATAAAGCCAAAACCAAAATTGGATAATTCTTTATACAGTTTGGCATCTTTATCAAAACCTGCGGCAATACCTACAGGGTTTTTGAATTTTAACCCAAAAACTTCGGTTTCCAATCGCTTGTCGTCAACTAAATAAAGTGATTTAAAAATAGATGTAAATCCAGGAATTTTAGATGTAAATCGGATTAATGAGAAAGTGAAATAGTGAACTTTTTCTGGATCAAAACAAAAAAGTATCGGACGAATTATTAATTTATACATAGTTGTTGTGTTGGTGCTGCAAAAGTAAAACTATCTAGACGATAATTATATATTTAGAAAAAAAATTACGCATCTGCATTTGTTTTGATCATAGGATAAAAGAAATAGTTATATAAAATCCCATTTCTATGAATATACTAAAGAAAAAATCAGTGACAATATGCTACTATTATAGTTTGATTTTTTGATTTTGAATATGCTATTAAAGATGAAACTTCCAAAATATTCAAAATACTTAATTTTAACCACATAAATAAAAAGGATTCTTCTTATATTGTAGTAAAATAAAACTTTTACCAAACTTAAAGCAAACTATCATGAACATAAAATTATTCTCTACAATAATATTACTTTCAAGTTTTCAACTCTTTTTTGCGCAAAACGTTAAAAATGATACCTTAAAGGCAGCTATAGCATTTAAAGACACTATAAAAATGGCTCCAGTTGTAGCCCCGATTGCAGATAAAGAAGCATTAAAAAAAGAAGCCAAAATCCTCAAAGACAAGGCAAATGCTGAGAAAAAGGCATTAAAAGAAGCTAAGAAAATAGAAAAGGAGAAAAAAGATTTTGAAAAAGAGAAAAAGGCTTTTGACAAACGTCAGCAAAAAATTCTTTCAAGTGAAGAATCAATTAGAAAGATAAAAACAAAAATTTCAAATGAAGAGAAAGATTTAATTAAACTACAAAAAAGGCTTGAGCAAAAAACCTCAAAAGAAAAGCTTAGTCCAATTCAAATTGAACAAGAAAATATTAGAATCAGCAAGCAACAAATCAAAATCAATAAGTTGCAAACCCAACTTGATAAAGCGGAACAAAATTTAAGAAAATTAAGGTAATTTCAAAAAAAAAGGGGTTTTAAAACCCCTTTTTTTTATTATCATTAAATTCATTTTATTTCTTTTCCATTCCCTCCATTTTCTCTTTTCCTTTATGCATTTTGTCTTTGTGCATCTTGTTTTTGTGCATCATTCCGTTCATATCCATTTTATCACCATTTTTCATCATCATCGTTTTACCATCTTTCATTTTCATCTTACCATCTGGATAAACCATTGTCCCATTACTCATTGTCATTTCTTTTTCCATCATCATCATTTTACCATCTTTCATGACCATCATTTTGCCATCTTTCATTTTTAAATGATCCTTCATTTTGTTTTCGTGCATCATTCCGCTCATATCCATTTTGTCACCATTCTTCATCATCATCGTTTTGCCATCTTTCATTTTCACTTTACCATCTGGATAAACCATTGTTCCATTACTCATTGTCATTTCTTTTTCCATCATCATCATTTTGCCATCTTTCATGACCATCATTTTGCCGTCTTTCATTTTTAAATGCTCTTTCATGTGATCCATTTTAGAATCATGCATCTTGCTTTTTTCCATTTTTTTATCCTGTGCCACAACTCCTACAGAGAGTATAAGAGCTACTACAAATACAAATAAATTTTTCATAATGATTTGATTTTTAGATTTTTAAAACCTAAAATTACAAAAAAAACGAATCTATTTTTTTAAAATTTAAAAGAAACATTTAATAAAATCATTCAATACTAAAATTGCTCTATTTATTGCTGCTTCATTTAATAAAATACCAACTCTAATCTTTCCCTTTATTCTTGAATCTAAAAAAAACAATTAGGGTTATAACTATCATGAATCCTACAAAAATGGAGTGTCTTATTATTTCAAGTTCCTTTAAAAGATATTCTAAACTATGATGAAACAACATTCCGACTGCAATATAAACTATTACAAAAACAATTGTTCCTAGTCCATTTACTAAAAAAAACAAGCTCCACTTTACTCGAAATAAACCTGCAAAAATTGGACTGAAAAACCTTATTTTTGGAATAAAACTTAATATTAACAAGGTTCTAACCGGATTCTGCTCTAATTTTTTCGAATACTTAATTTGCAGTTTTTCACTGACTGCATTTTTAAGCCGATTAATTATTTTATTCCCAGAAAATGCTAACCAATAAAAAATATTATCAATTATGGTAAGACCTAAAAAAGCTAAAAAACCAGCATAATATGGATTTATCAAATGCCGTTCCGCGATATAACCAATGGTCAGCAAAGTTACTTCTTCCGGTATAGGAGTTAATTGGTCTAAAAAAACAAACCAAAGAAAAACACCTAGATAACTTATTTGATGATATGAATTGATCTCATTAAACATATCCTTACCTTTTTGATTATTACAAAAACCATGAAACTAGGCATAAATTAAATTTAACAATAAAAATCGAAATATAGCTTGCTTCTTTTTAATAAAATCTGCTCAAGAATAAAAACTAATAATGCTCTTGGGTATTCCATTCCATCCAGCTAATCTCAAAACATAAAACCGTTAGCTAAGAAAAAAATATTGATAATGATATTGATCGTTTACCAAAAATAGCTTCTGAAAATTTGAGTATATTTGTAAAAAAAAATAAAAACATGCAACATATTATAGACCGTTTCATCAGCTATGTAACGATTGACACAGAGTCTGATCCAAATTCAAATACAACACCAAGTACTGCAAAGCAATGGGACTTAGCGAATAAATTAGTTGAGGAGTTAAAAGCTATTGGTATGCAAGATGTAACCATTGATGACAAGGCCTATATCATGGCTACCTTAGCTAGTAATGTTGATCATGAAGTACCTACCATTGGTTTTATTTCTCACTTTGACACCACTCCTGATTTTACAGGTGCCAATGTAAAACCTCAAATCGTTCCTAATTACGACGGAAAAGATATTGTATTAAATAAAGATCAAAATATTGTTTTGTCTCCTAATTATTTCAAAGATCTATTGCTTTACAAAGGACAAACTTTGATCACTACTGACGGAACAACTTTGCTTGGCGCCGATGACAAAGCCGGAATTACTGAGATTATGACAGCCATGGAATTCTTGATCAACAATCCTGAGATCAAGCACGGAAAAATCAGAGTTGGTTTCACTCCCGATGAAGAAATTGGTCGCGGAGCCCATCATTTTGATGTAGATAAATTTGGTGCTGACTGGGCATATACTATGGATGGAAGCCAAGTAGGCGAATTAGAATATGAAAATTTTAATGCGGCTGGAGCCAAAATCACATTCAAAGGAAAAAGTGTTCATCCCGGCTACGCCAAAGGAAAAATGATCAATTCGATGTTGATTGCTAATGATTTCATCAATGCCCTACCAAAAGATGAAACTCCACAAGAAACAAAAGGTTATGAAGGATTTTTTCACGTTCACCACCTAAACGGAAGCATCGAAGAAACCGTTTTAGAATTAATCATAAGAGACCACAGCAAGAAAAAATTCGAAAAACGCAAAGAGTTAATCGAAAAAATCACTCGCAAAATCAATAAGAAATTTGCAAAACAATTTGGTGAAGATATTGCAATTGCCGAAATCAAAGACCAATATTACAACATGAAAGAAAAGGTAACTCCTGTAAAACATATTGTAGATATTGCCGAAAAGGCAATGAGAGAACTTGACATCAAACCATTAATAAAACCTATTCGTGGCGGAACAGATGGTTGTCAATTATCATACAAAGGCTTACCTTGTCCAAATATTTTTGCCGGCGGACATAATTTCCACGGAAAATACGAATATGTTCCTGTAGAAAGCATGCAAAAAGCGGTTGAAGTTATTGTGAAAATTGCCGAATTGACCACAATGCCTGATTTTGGACTAGACAAAGAAAAAACAAAAAACAAAAAGTAATTGGAAGCTCCAAAAACCAATACACATACTTGGGACAAAGTTAATAGTTGGTCTGAGGAATTAATATTCCTCAAATCAATTATTGACAAAACAGAACTTGTCGAAACCACAAAATGGGGCGGCACTGTTTATGTCCTCAACGGTAAAAATGTATTGGGCATAGGAGGTTTTAAAAATTATTTTACGGTTTGGTTTTTTAATGGCGTTTTTTTAAAAGACGAAAAAAAAGTATTAGTCAATGCGCAAGAAGGTGTCACCAAATCTTTGCGTCAATGGCGTTTTTCATCAATAGAAGAAGTCAATGAAAAAGACGTTTTGAACTACATTCTGGAAGCAATCGAAAATGAAAAACAAGGAAAGCGATTCAAACCAGAAAAGAAGGAAACAATTGTTTCTGGTTTTTTAAATAAAGAATTTGAACGAGATCTTACTTTAGCTAAAGCCTTCCAAGAGTTTACACCATACAAACAACAGGAGTTTTTAGAGTACATTGAAACTGCCAAAAGAGAGGAAACTAAACTTTCGAGGATAGAAAAAATAAAACCCTTGATTTTAAAAAACATCAGTTTGAACGAAAAATACAAATAAAAAAAGTCCCATTTTCATGGGACTTTTTTATTAGCTTAAGCTACAATCTTCTATCCTAATTAGGATTATTTTTTTGCTAAAGCAGCACTCATTTCCATAGAAATTGCAGAACGCTCCATTTTCAATTTTCCTGCCATTGTTTCAATTACAACTGTAGTATCTGCAAGCTCAGCAACTTTACCATGAAGTCCGCTTTTAGTAATGATTTTATCTCCTACTTTTAAGCTATTTTCAAATTCTTTTTCGTTTTTAGCTCTTTTTTGTTGTGGTCTGATCATAAAGAAATAGATCACTACAAACATTAATAAAAAAGGGGCAAACTGAGTTAATTGTTCCATAATTTAAAATTCTTTTTTTATTTATTACTTGATTACATTAAACCGCGACCGGTTTTATTTAATTTTTTACTGGTTTCCAGTTCTTTAACCAGATTATCCAAAATTCCGTTGATAAAAATACTACTTTTTGGCGTAGAATACTCTTTAGCTAGTTCTAAATATTCATTTAAAGTAACTTTTACGGGGATTGAAGGGAATTTCAAAAATTCGCAAATAGCCATTTTAAGTATAATAGTATCTACCTCAGCAATCCTTTCACTATCCCAGTTTGGCGTTTTGTCTACAAACTCTTTTGCTAATTCGGACTCGTTCAAAACTGTTTTTCTAAACAAATCTTTCACAAAAGCTTTATCCTCATTGTCTTTGTAAATTTTAGGCACTTTAAAATTGTCGTCCATGATAGGTTTCATAGCCTTCAATTGCTTGATGATGTGTGTATTTACCAATGGAATATCATCAATCCAAGTTAGTTTATCATCTTCTAAATATTCGTAAAGTTTTTCATTTGGCGCAATTACTTCCATGAATAAATCTACAATAAGCTGTCTATCTTCTTCAAAAGAACGCGTTGGATTACTCATGTAATCCGTATAGATTTTACTTTCTTTAACCGCATTAAGCAACAACAAAATATAATCGTCATTTAATGTCCAAGTATCTATTTTGCGTGTTTCCAAAGCAATACTTAGAGAATTATTCTCGGCAAGAATTTCAAAAATGCTGTTTTTAATAAATTTTTCGTTGGGTTTGCGCTCCTCAGGAGTTGCAAGATGCTTAAGACTTGATTTATGTAAAAAGATAGTTTCTTTTTTACAAATTTCCATCAAGGAAGAAATCATTGTAAGGTATAAATCTTGAATATTGTCGATACTATAAAAAAGGAATTTTTCTTCTTTTTCTAGATTATCAGAGCCATTTTGATGCATCGCATAAATGGATTGCATGACTTTAACGCGTATGTGTCGTCTATTTACCACCTTGTAAGAACTTTTATTAAATTAGTCTGCAAAAATAAGCATTTCCTTTTTTAAAATAAAATTAAAATCTCAAATAAAGGTTTTGCCATTAATTTACTTTATTTTATAATAAAAAAGTCACAGTTTCCAGTGGTATCTGAAATCTGTGACTTTGATTTTGAATTAAAAAACCAACTATTTTTTACTATTCTCTATTTTTCTTTGATCGATACGATTCTGAGCAATGGTAAGCGCCGCTTTATGCGTAGTCATTCCATTTGCAATGGCATAATCAAAAATTTCTAAAGTTGTATTGTAGATATTCTCCGTTCTACGCATAATTTCTGCTTTGTCATAATGAGCAATCTCAGCATACACATTGATAATCCCACCGGCATTAATCAAGAAATCAGGAGCATAAAGAATGCCGCGTTCTTGCAAGATAGCACCGTGAATATTTTCGTTTGCCAATTGATTATTAGCAGCTCCCGCAATAACTTTAGCCTTTATTTTATAAACGGTATCATCATTTATTGTTGCTCCCATAGCACATGGCGCATAAATATCTACATCAGCAGTATACAAATCGGTACCGGTAAATATTTGTGCATTATATTTAGAGCTTACTTCGTTTAGTTTCTCTTGGTTTATATCAGCAATGGTTACAATGGCACCTTCTTTTGTTAAGTAATCAACTAAAGTTTCTCCAACGTGACCAATTCCTTGCACCAATACTTTTTTCCCCGATAGAATATCAGAGCCAAATTGCTGTTTCGCGGAAGCCTTCATTCCCATATAAACACCATAAGCAGTCACAGGTGATGGGTTCCCTGATCCTCCTCTTGATTCCGAAATTCCGGTTACATAAGGCGTTACATCTCTTACGATATCCATATCACTGGTTTCCATTCCCACATCCTCAGCAGTAATATATCTTCCGCTCAAAGAATGAACAAATTCACCAAATTTACGCATCAATTCAGGAGTTTTCTGTGTTTTTGCATCTCCTAAAATCACGGCTTTTCCGCCTCCAATATCCAAGCCTGTAATGGCTGCTTTATAAGTCATTCCACGAGAAAGTCGCAAAACGTCATTTAGCGCATCCCATTCTGTTGCATAATTAAACATACGGGTTCCGCCTAAAGCTGGTCCCATTACCGAATTATGAATACCAATAATTGCTTTTAAACCTGTATCTTTGTCGTTACAAAAAACAACTTGTTCGTGATCGTCAAATGATAACTGTCCAAAAACGGGATCCATTTTTTGAAGTTCCTTTCCTGTTGTGAAAGTTGCATCCATAGTGTATTTTTTTAAAGTAGTGTTTTACGAATTTGTCAAAAAGACAAATCAAAAATACGCAAAAAAAGCATATATTTTATTTTTGATAAAAAAAATCGCTTATTCGGCAAATTAGAAGCAAAATATTTGTTTTTAAAAACAGTATAAAAAACGACAACAGACTAAAAGAAACAGCATTTCAATACAGAATACCTTAAAAACATGAGAGAATTACTTTATCTAAACAAATATTTCATCAAATACAAATACCATTTTTTACTCGGTATTTTATTCACTATAATCGCACAAATATTTTCCCTTTTCACTCCTAAATTAATTAGTCAATCGTTTAAGGCAATTGAATCTTTTTCAAAAGACAAAACCATTGCTTCATCGGTAATCCAAAACGAACTAATTTACAATATATTATTAATCATAGCCACCACCATAGTCGCCGGTTTTCTTACTTTTTTGATGAGACAAACCCTGATTGTAATGTCGCGCCACATTGAATTTGATTTAAAGAATGAGGTTTTCAGGCAATATGAAAATTTATCTCAGAATTTCTACAAAAAAAACCGCACCGGCGATTTGATGAATCGAATCAGCGAAGATGTATCAAAAGTGAGAATGTATGTGGGGCCCGCCGTGATGTACAGCATAAACACCGTTATTCGATTTATAATTGTGATTGTATATATGTATAATGTATCGCCACGATTGACCCTATACACCCTCCTGCCCCTGCCTTTACTTTCCTATGGAATCTTTAAATTGAGTACCGAAATCAATAAAAGGAGTACCGTTTTTCAACAATATTTATCCAAAGTATCGAGTTTTTCACAGGAAATATTCTCCGGAGTTCGTGTCATCAAAGCCTATTCTTTAGAAGATCAGCATCAGAAAAACATGGCGGACTTAGCCAATGAAAGCAAAAGTAAAAGCTTGGATTTAGCAAAAGTACAATCGTTATTCGGTCCTTTAATGTTGGCACTTATAGGAATAAGCAACTTGGTCGTTATTTATTTTGGAGGCTTATTATATATTGACGGAACGATTAAAAGTATTGGAACAATCGCCGAATTTATCCTTTACGTAAACATGCTTACTTGGCCTGTTGCCTCATTGGGCTGGGTTTCTTCTATGGTTCAAGAGGCCGAAGCATCCCAAAAACGCCTTAATGAATTCCTTAAAATTGAACCGGAAATCAAAAATAAAAACACAAATCAGTCTATTATTGAAGGCTCCATTGTATTTGAAAATGTAAGTTACACCTATGAAGACACGAATATTAAAGCAATTCAAAACCTCTCATTCACGGTCAAAAAAGGAGAAACACTGGCTATTCTAGGCAAAACAGGTTCTGGAAAATCGACCCTATTATCCTTGATTTCCCGTTTATACGATGTAACAGATGGAAAAATAGAGATCGATAAAAACGAAATCAGTACTTTAAATCTTTACGATTTACGAAACAGTATCGGAATTGTTCCACAGGATGCCTTCTTGTTTTCAGATTCGATAAAAAACAACATCAAGTTTGGTAAAGAAAATGCAACTGACGAAGAAGTAAAATCAGCGGCAAAAAGTGCAGTGATACACGATAATATTATCGGATTCAACAAACAATACGACACTGTTCTAGGTGAGAGAGGGATTACATTATCAGGCGGACAAAAACAAAGAGTTTCGATCGCAAGAGCTATTATCAAAAACCCACCTATTTTACTTTTTGACGATTGCCTATCTGCTGTTGACACAGAAACCGAAGAAGCCATTTTAAACAACCTGAATGCCATTTGCAAAGATAAAACTACAATTATTGTAAGCCACAGAGTTTCATCTGCAAAAAACGCAGACAAAATAATCATCTTAGAGGATGGAAAAATAATTCAACAAGGTTCTCATAATCAGTTAATAAATCAAGAAGGCTATTATTCATCGCTGTATTTAAAACAACTTTCAGAAAAAGAAATGCTATAATTGTTGCGTAATACATATATTTTTAAGATTTTTGGTTACTACTTAACAACCATTAATTGAGAGAACGGATTATGAGAGAAAATGACATGTTAGAAAAAGAAGAAATTTTTTCTAAAGTTTTACGTGCCGGAAGAAGAACTTACTTCTTTGATGTGAGAGCTACAAAAGCAGATGATTATTACATTACAATTACTGAAAGTAAAAAATTCACTGAAGAAGACGGATCGTTTCACTTCAAAAAACACAAAATCTACTTATATAAAGAAGATTTTGCCGCTTTCGCAGAAATTCTTAACGACATGACCTCTTATGTTTTAAACCATAAAGGAGAAGAAGTAATCTCAGAAAGACACCAAAAAGATTTCAAAAAAGAATATGCCACTGAAAAAGTAATGGCAGACGATATATTACCACAAACATCAAGTTTTACAGATATTAATTTTGATGATATTTAATCAACATTTAGATTAAACTTACTTACAAAACAAAAAAGTCCAAAAACCGTTCGGTTTTTGGACTTTTTTTATAAGTACAAAACAATAGAATGTTTCACTGAGGCAATAAACCTCATCCTTAACATACAAAACACTTAAAATCATAAACTTTCAGACTTTTTATTTATATTTATAAGGCATAACTTTCAATACTACCCATTTTGAAAAACATAAGCCGCACCGTCTGGATTTTGTCATTAGTCAGCTTGTTTACGGACACGGCTAGCGAAATGCTGTATCCTATAATGCCCATCTATTTAGAATCCATTGGTTTTTCTATTGTGCTTATTGGCATTCTTGAAGGTCTTGCCGAGGCCACGGCAGGACTAAGCAAAGGTTATTTTGGAAAACAGTCGGATGCAACCGGAAAAAGAGTTCCTTTTGTGCAAATTGGTTATTCGCTGAGCGCAATTTCCAAACCCATGATGGCTTTTTTCATTTATCCGCTTTGGATTTTCTTTGCACGAACAATTGACCGTATGGGAAAAGGAATCCGAACCGGTGCGAGAGACGCCATACTTTCTGAAGAGGCAACACCACAAACCAAAGGAAAAATATTTGGTTTTCATCGATCAATGGATACCTTGGGAGCTGTATTGGGACCATCGTTGGCTTTGAGCTACCTTTACTACTACCCGCAAGACTACAAAACATTGTTCTATATTGCTTTTATTCCCGGTCTTTTAGCCGTTGGTGCTTCGTTTCTTCTAAAAGACAAAAGAAAAACCATTGCAATAAAAAAAGATAAAACCTCCTTTTTCTCTTTCTTAAACTATTGGAAATCTAGCCCTCTTATGTATCGCAAAGTCGTTATCGGACTTTTGGCATTTACGCTCTTCAACAGTTCTGATGTTTTCCTATTACTCAAGGCAAAAGAATCCGGACTAAGCGATACGGCAGTTATTGGCATTTATATTTTTTACAATCTCATTTATGCTTTATTTGCTTTCCCGCTTGGAATATTGGCCGACAAAATCGGATTGAAAAAAATGTTAATTTTAGGAATCGGGATTTTTTCTATTGTCTATTTCGGAATGGGATTCAATCACAGCATTCCTATTTTTATTGGCCTATTTTCTCTTTATGGAATTTATGCCGCAGCAACAGAAGGAATTTCTAAAGCCTGGATCAGTAACATTTCTGACAAGGAAGACATTGCAACAGCCATTGGCACCTATTCTACCTTTCAAAGTATTTTTACGATGTTAGCCAGTTCGCTAGCAGGTATTATTTGGTATCAATTTGGAGCCAAAGCTACTTTTATAGTAACGGGAGTTGCTAGCTTTTTAGTTATGCTGTATTTCATTTTAATGACCAAAAAAAGAAAACAAGGAAGTTAAGCATTACAAAACAGATCGTTATTCATTTAATAAATCAAAAATCTTATATTTGAGTAACAGCTTTCAATCGCATCAAAATGACCAAAAAAATCAATATTCCCGAAAATATCATCGGTCTGAATGACGCTGAAGTACAAACTTCAAGAGATCAGTTTGGATCCAATGAACAAATACATAAGCAAAAATACAAGTGGTGGCTGACCCTTCTCGATTTATTCAAAGACCCCATGCTGTTATTATTGATTGCCGTGGCGATTATTTATTTTATAATGGGACAAAACAATGAAGCCTACTTTATGTTGGCCGCATTAGTTGTCGTTTCCGGAATTTCCTTTTACCAAGACAATAGAAGCCGAATAGCACTCGAAACCTTAGAGAAACTAAACGAACCACTAAGTACCGTTTTACGAAATGGAGTAACAGAAAGTATTCCTACGAAAGATATTGTCATCAATGATCTTGTCATTGCCGAAGAAGGCAACACCATCAACGCTGATGGCGAAATTGTACACAGCAATGATTTTTCGGTGAACGAAGCCTCTCTCACCGGTGAAGCCTATGCCGTTTTCAAATCAGAGAAAACAGATATCAAAACAGTATACAGTGGCACCTTGGTAGCTTCGGGTCTGGCAATTTATCGGGTTACTAAAATTGGACACCATACCGAAATTGGAAAATTAGGAAGCTCATTACTAGACATCAAAGAAACACCAACACCTTTACAAACTCAAATTAAAAAGTTCGTAAAAGGAATGGCTGTCGTTGGAATTACTATTTTTCTATTAGTCTGGGCTGTTTATTTCTGGAAAACACAAGACATACTCCTTAGTTTATTGAAAGGATTAACTCTTGCCATGTCCATACTTCCCGAAGAAATCCCTGTGGCGTTTACTACCTTTATGGCTTTAGGATCTTGGCGTTTGATGAAAGAAGGCGTTATCGTAAAAAAAATCAGAACGGTAGAAACCTTGGGAGGAGCCACGATAATTTGCACCGACAAAACCGGAACGCTTACCAAAAACAAGATGAGCCTCCAATCGGTTTATGCTTTCAGCACCAAGCAATTGTACGAAAAAGAAAACTGGAATGATTCCGAAGCCAAAAAAGTAATTGAAACTGCCATGTGGGCGAGTGAACCTGTACCTTTTGATCCGATGGAAAAAACCCTGCATCACGAATACAAGAAAACGGTGAGTAACGACACCAGAGAGCAGTTTTCTATGATTCATGAATATCCGCTCGATGGGAAACCGCCCATGATGACTCATATCTTCCAAAATAAAGATGGTAAAAGGATTATTGCAGCCAAAGGCGGTCCAGAAGCCATTCTAAAAGTGTGCAACCTCAAACCAGAAGAAAAAAAGGAAATATCTAAAACGATTGATTCTTTATCAACTCAAGGTTACCGAATTCTTGGCGTTGGCTATTCTGATTTTGAAGGCGCCAATTTTCCAAAAACCCAACAGGAAATTTCTTTTCATTTTGTAGGATTAGTGACTTTTTATGATCCTCCAAAATCGAATATCAAAGATGTAATTCAACAATTTTATGAAGCCGGAATCCAAGTCAAAGTCATAACCGGAGACAACTCTCTTACCACCAAAGCCATTGCCGAAAAAGCGGGAATTAAAAATGTTGATTCCCTAATGGAAGGTGCCCAAATCATGAAACTAGACGAAATTAAAATGTTAAAATCCATCCACGACACCACTCTTTTGACTCGCATGTTCCCCGAAGCCAAACTCGCAGTAGTGAATGCCCTTAAAAAAGACAGTCAAGTAGTGGCAATGGTAGGTGATGGTGTAAATGATGGCCCAGCATTGAAAGCATCAAATATTGGTGTTGCGATGGGAAAAAAAGGCACCGAAATTGCAAAAAATGCCGCCGATCTGATTCTGATTGATGACGATTTATCCAAAATGATAGTTGCAGTAGCCGCCGGAAGGCGTATTTATGCCAATCTTAAAAAAGCGGTACAATATATTGTTTCCATCCATATCCCTATAATTCTGACAGTTTCTCTACCCTTATTTTTTGGTTGGATTTACCCCGATATATTCACTCCGGTACACATAATTTTCCTAGAATTGGTTATGGGTCCCATGTGTTCCATCGTTTATGAAAATGAACCTGCCGAAAAAAACAGCATGAAACAACCACCCCGACCGCTAAGCAGCACTTTCTTATCGTTAAAAGAAATGGGAATAAGTATTATACAAGGAATCGCAATCACAATTGGAGTTTTATTTGTTTACCAATGGTCGGTGCAAAATGGAGCTAACGAACAACTGACAAGAACCATGGTATTTACTACTTTAGTTTTTTCGAATATTATTTTATCGCTTGTAAACCGTTCCTTCTATTATTCGGTTTTTTCTTCGCTGAAAAACAAAAACAACATAATGGTATTTGCTAATTCGTTAACATTCCTTTTCTTAGCCTTAATATTATACATCGATCCTATTGCTCGTTTCTTTACTGTACTTCCTTTACAACTTCATCAAATTGTATTTTGTGTGGTTATCAGTGCAATTTCTGTACTTTGGATTGAAATCTGGAAATGGAATAAACGAAATAATAAAACACAACTAAAATAAAAAACCATGAAAAGCCCAATTGTATCCGTAGAATGGCTCCACGAACATCTTGAAGATCCTGAATTAATTATACTCGATGCCATTTTGGAAAATCCTACTCAGGATATCCAAATCAAAAATGCTCGACTTTTTGACATCAAAAACAAATTTAGCGACACCAATAATCCCTTGCCCAATACATTACCAAGCCCTGAAGCCTTTGCATCGGCCTGTCGAAAACTGGGCATCAACAACAATAGCAAAATTGTGGTTTATGACACCAAGGGCATTTATTCTAGTCCGAGAGCATGGTGGTTATTTAAAATTATGGGGCATAAAAAGGTGTGGGTTCTTGATGGCGGACTGCCTGCTTGGACAAATAAAGCCTATCCTACCGAAAAAAGACAGAAACAATCTTATAAGGAAGGAAATTTTGAGGCTCATTTCCATCCTCAATTAGTTAAAACAAAAGAACAGATTTTAGAAAACATCCAATCTAAAGAAGCCTTGCTTATAGATGCTCGTTCCACAGACCGTTTCCATGGTGAAACCGAAGAACCAAGAGTTGGCTTGAGAAGCGGGCACATTCCCGGATCGATAAACATTCCCTATACCCAGCTTTTAAGGGATGGTAAATTTTTACCCAAAGAAGAACTAAAAAAGATATTACCTCAACAGGACAAAAATCTGCTGTTTACTTGTGGTTCGGGCGTAACGGCTTGTATTGATTTGATTGCCTATGAACTTATTTCCGACAACTCAAAAGCGGTCTATGACGGTTCCTGGACAGAATGGGGACAAGAACAAGATTTACCTATTGAAAAATGAGAAAGCAAAAGCTTGTTGTTAGCCAATCCTAAGCCCATTTTCTATTTTAAAATCAGGTGCTAACAAAACAACATCGCCCTCTTCGCCTACTGCCCCAAGCACGAGACACTCACTCATAAATCCGCCAATTTGTTTCTTTGGAAAATTAATCACCGCAACAATTTGTCTATTGATTAAATCTTCTTTAGTGTATCGTTTGGTAATTTGCGCAGAGCTTTTTCTAATTCCAATTACTTCTCCAAAATCGATACTAAGTTGGTAAGCGGGTTTTCTGGCATCCGAAAAATCATTAACATTAATGATTGTTCCAACATGCATGGCTACTTTTTCAAAATCTTGCCAAGTCAATTCCATTTTACTTTATTTTTTTCTGAAGTATAAAACTACACATTCCAAAACCGAAAAAAATATGTAAGGAGTTATTTTTATCAAAAAGGCAAGATTCGACTGATAAATAATCCTAAATTTAACATAAATAGAAAAAAAGCCATTGAAAATGAAAAAATGAGTGTATTTTTGCATTGTGAAATTTAATCTTTATGAAAACCTTTCCTAATATGTCGCCAACATGTACCTCTTTTTCTGAAGAGGATTTTGTGCTTGTCGCTAAATTTTCACATTCAAAAGCCTTTGTCAATTAGACCTTCGTCTATATAAAAACAAACTACTTCGAGACGAAGGTTTTACTTAACATCATTCATTTAATCTGCGGTTTTAAAAACATCTTTTTTAAAGCCTAAATCTAATTTAAAAAACTTAAAAATATGTTTTTAAAAAAATTAGCAGTACACCAAATTATTTGGTTAGCTATCGTTTCATTTTTAGTAATCAGTTGTGTATTAGTTTACGAAGGAAATCTCCATTACTTATTTTTAATAATTCCATTATTTTTAATAATTTTACTAGTTCAGGATACATTCCAAACTAGCCATAGTATTAAAAAGAACTATCCTATTGTAGGTAGATTCAGGTATTTCTTGGAATCTTTTCGTCCAGAAATGCGTCAGTATTTTTTTGAAGGCGAATTAGATGGAAAACCCTTCAATCGCAGACAACGTTCTATTGTATATCAGAGAGCTAAAAACGTAAAACAAACTATTTCATTCGGTATGCAGGATGATCCTAACCGTATTGGGTATGAATGGGCAGCACACTCTATTTACCCAAAAAGAGCGGACAAACAGTTTTTTAGAACTACAGTTGGAAATGAACAATGTCTTCAACCCTATAGCGCAAGTATTTATAACATTAGCGCCATGAGTTATGGAGCATTGAGTAAAACTGCCATTTCTTCTTTAAACAAAGGAGCTCAAATAGGAGGATTTGCACACAATACAGGTGAAGGTGGAATTAGTGATTTCCACTTAGAAGGTGGTGATTTAATTTGGCAAATTGGAACAGGGTATTTTGGATGTAGAAACGACGATGGTTCTTTCTCAGAAGAATTATACGCTGTTAAAGCAAATTATCCACAAGTAAAAATGATTGAATTAAAACTATCGCAAGGAGCTAAACCCGGACACGGTGGATTATTGCCAGGAGAAAAAAATACTCCTGAAATAGCTAAAATTAGAAATATAAAGCCCCATATTGCAGTGCACTCTCCTGCGGGACATACAGCGTTTTCAAATAGCGTTGGATTATTGCAATTTTTGCAAAAGATGAGAAAACTCTCTAATGGAAAACCAGTTGGATTTAAAATTTGTATTGGTCGACAAGATGAGTTCATTGATATTATTAAAGCAATGAAGGATACAGGAATTGTTCCTGACTTTATTACCATTGATGGTGCTGAAGGAGGAACTGGAGCTGCTCCACTAGAATTTATTGATTATATGGGAATGGCAATGGCAGATGGAGTTATATTTGCTAGCAAAGTGTTAAAAGAATACGGCCTTAGAGACCAAATAAAGATTATGGCTTCTGGAAAAATCATTACTGGTTTTGATATTGCAAAAGCAATGTCACTTGGAGCTGATGCATGTTATAGTGCAAGAGGAATGATGTTTGCATTGGGTTGTATTCAAGCATTGCAATGTGACAGCGGAAAATGTCCAGTAGGAATTGCTACTCAAGATAAAACATTATATAAAGGATTAGACATTACAGACAAAAGCGTTCGTGTAGCTCATTTCCACAACAATACGCTAAAAGCTTTCGCAGAATTCATAGGAGCTTGTGGTTTTGACAGTCCAAAAGCGATAACTCCAAATGTATTTTACAGAAGAATTGATCACAAAACCAACGAGAGTTTTGCTACATTGTTTTTTAACGATTTTGAAAAAATAACTAAATCTGAAAAAGTAAACTTAAACTAAATCAACATGAAGCCAACACCTATTTTAACAAGTACCGATTACAACATTCTTCGGGAATTGACAAAAAAAGCAAAAGACAGTACTAATATCAGAGAGATCGCTTTGCTTACGCAAGAGTTAGATCGCGCAATCATAAACAAAGACGATGTTGTCGATCAGAGCATCGTTCGCATAAATTCTCACGTGACAATTGAAGATGTCAACACTAAAAAACAAATGAATGTTCAGATTGTGATGCCCTCACAATCTAATCTCAAAGAAGGAAAAGTTTCCATCTTGGCACCTTTATGCGTTGCAATAATTGGTTTTAAAGAAAATGACGAGGTGGAATGGCAATTGCCTGCCGGAATCAAAAACCTAAAAATAATTTCTGTAAACAACGCTACAAACAGCTAATTACAAACTCTTTTAAACACCTCATTTTATGAAGGTGTTTTTTTTTACCTTATTTTATTTTGACTAAATAGAAAACATAAATGGTATTCAATTTCTCAAAACAAAATCCAGCTTTTATCTTTTTTGTTTAAAATTGCAAATCAAATATTTTTCTGACAAAAATTAGCTTTTAAATTTAAAACCCAATCCTTTTTTCTTAACTTTAGCTGAATCTTTAAACCAGAAAAACTTCAATGTCAAAAACTGCTTCAAAAATGATCCCGCTAGGAACTACTGCACCCGAATTTTATTTGAAAGATACCAACTCCGTCGAATCCTTTTCTTTTGCAGATTTAAAAGGCGAAAAAGGAACACTAGTACTATTCATCTGCAACCATTGTCCGTTTGTGCATCATATAATCAATGAGATTGTTATGATCGCCAATGATTACAGAGTGCAAGGACTAGGTGTAATTGCTATTTCAAGTAATGACGTGGCAAATTACCCTCAGGACGCACCTGAGTTCATGACCGAATTTGCTTTCGAAAATAATTTTGAGTTTCCTTATCTTTATGATGAGAAGCAAGAAGTTGCCAAAGCGTATGACGCAGCCTGTACTCCCGATTTTTACTTATTTGACAACCAAGATAAATTAGTCTATCGAGGACAATTGGACGACAGCCGACCTGGAAATGGAATTCCTCTAAGCGGAAATGATTTACGCGGTGCAATTGATGGCGTAATTTACAACCGAACTATCAACCCAGATCAAAAACCGAGTATGGGCTGTAATATTAAATGGAAAATTTAGTGAATCGAAAACTACCAAAATAAAAAATCCCAAAGCTTTCACTTTGGGATTTTCTGTTTATCATTTAGCAGCCTGAAAACTGACTAATAACTGCTTATTATTTAACGTCCATTAATTCAACGTCAAAAATCAAAGTAGCGTTTGGTGGAATTACACCTCCAGCACCACGAGATCCGTAACCTAAATGAGATGGAATCACGAAACGAGCTTTATCACCTACACGCAATAAAGCAATACCTTCATCCCAACCTTCAATAACATTTCCTTCTCCTAATGGGAATTCGATTGGTTTTTTTCTTGGGTAAGAGCTATCAAAAACCTTTCCGTCAGGAAGTTGTCCTGTATAGTGAACAGAAACTGTTTTTCCATTTTCTGCTTTTTTACCTTCACCTCTTTGGATGAATTGGTAACGCAAACCGCTTTCTGTTTTTTCAAAACCAGCAGCTAATTTTTCCATTGCCGCTTCTGCTTCTGCTTTCATAGCATTATCGCGTTTGTTACGAGCTCCTTTGAAAGTGATAAAAGCCTCAATAGCATTCCATTTCTCAGCCTCTTCACCAACTCTTACGATTTCTAAAGTTTCCAAAACATCTCCTTGAGCCACAGCATCAACAACATCTTGTCCTTCAACAACATGTCCAAAAACAGTATGCTTCCCATCTAACCAAGAAGTTGGCACGTGAGTAATGTAAAACTGAGAACCGTTAGTTCCAGGTCCTGAATTGGCCATAGCCAAAACTCCTGGTCTGTCATGCTTCAAACTTGGGTGAAATTCATCGTCAAATTTATAGCCTGGATCTCCAGTTCCGGTTCCTTGTGGACAACCACCTTGAATCATAAAATCAGGAATTACTCTGTGAAATTTCAATCCATCATAATATTTTGTCCCTTGTGGTTTTACTTTATTTTCTAAATTCCCTTCTGCCAATGCCACGAAATTCCCAACAGTTCCTGGCGTCAAATCATGAGCTAATTTTACTAAAATCGACCCTTGTGTGGTGTTGAATTTAGCATATATTCCATTTTCCATTTTGATATATTTAAATTGTGATGCAAATTTACGAAATAAATAATAAATTTGAGACTGTTTTTTAGGAGCACAGCTATTAGAATTCCATAAAAAACATCTTTCCTGCTGTTCGTTTCAATCTTTTGCTTTTATAAAAAGCAAAGGATTTTCACTGCCATCAGGGCTAAACCAAAACTATAAAAATCGCAACAACCTCAGCAATGAAAAGTATATACAACAAAACCCACAACCTAGAACTAATTGATAGAATCAACAAATTAAAACCTGAAAGTCAAGCACAATGGGGAAAAATGAATGCAGCACAAATGCTATCTCATTGTCAAGGACCAATAGATGTCGCTTTTGGAGATTTAAAACTGAAACCTAACTTTCTAATTGCGCTATTGGGAAAACTATTTAAAAATAAAATTTTAGGCGCCGGAGAATTCAAAAAAAGCAGCCCTACAGCTCCTCAATTTATAAGAAAAGAGACGATAGACTTTGAGCAATCTAAAAAAGAGCTTATCTTCAAAATCACGCAGTTTTCAGAACTTGGTGAGAAAGCCATAAAATCAAACAAACATCCCTTTTTTGGAGAGATGTCCTTTGAAGATTGGGACCGACTTCAATACATGCATCTGGATCATCATTTAAAACAATTTGGACAATAACAGCAATATCTAAAAACTAACAAACCAAGCTTTCATGAAACAATTCTTCTTTACCTTCCTTTTATTTTGCTGCTTAGCCAATGCCCAGCAACAGCCTACATTAGATTATTATCTTCCACAAAACAGCACTTACAACAAAAACATTCCTACTCCCAAAAGCATATTCCATTTTGAATTGGGAGAAATGCACACCGATCATACACAAGTAGCACTTTATATGAATGAAGTAGCAAAAGCATCCGACAGAATTTCGATTGAAACCACAGGTTATACTTTTGAAAACAAACCCCTACAATTACTTACTATTTCGAGTCCAAAGAACCTTGCTAACATCGATGCCATCCTTAAAAGACATCAAGCGGTAACAGATCCTGGAGCTGACAATAGTGACCTTTCTGATTTACCCATCATCGTTTATTTAGGCTATTCAATTCATGGGAATGAGTCTAGCGGCACAGGTGCAGCAATTGCTTTGGCCTATTATCTAGCCGCTGCCGAAAGTCCAGAACTCGAAAAAACATTAGAGAAAACTATTATTCTATTGGATCCATGTTTTAATCCTGATGGATTGCAACGTTTTTCTACTTGGGTAAACAGTAGTAAAAGCACTCATTTAGTGACAGATCCCAATGACCGTGAATTTAATGAAATGTGGCCTAAAGGACGCTTCAATCACTACTGGTTTGACATGAACAGAGATTGGCTTCCGGCACAACTTCCAGAAAGTCAAGCCAGAATAAGAACATACCGAAAATGGTTACCCAACTTATTATGTGATTTTCACGAAATGGGAACCAATGCTACTTATTTTTTCCAGCCTGGAGAACCTAGCCGTACTAATCCGCTGACTCCGGAACTAAATCAAATTCTAACTCGCAAAATTGCGGGTTATCACGCTAAAGCTTTAGATAAAATAGGTAGCTCTTATTTTATAGAAAAGAATTATGATGATTTTTATTACGGCAAAGGCTCTTCTTATCCAGACATTAATGGATCAATAGGAATTTTGTTTGAGCAAGGTAGTTCTAGAGGCCATGCACAAGAAAGTACTAACGGAATCTTAACTTTTCCGTTTACCATCAGAAATCAATTCACTACCAGTTTATCATCCTTGCAAGCAGCTTACGAAATGCGAAAAGAACTTCTGGAGTATCAAAGAGATTTTTACATTAAAGCTAAAAATGACAGCAAAAAAAGCAAGACTAAAGCCTATGTTTTTGGCGATGAAAAAGATGCAACAAGGGTAAATGAATTGGCAAAAATATTAAACCAACATAAAATTGAAATGTTCAAGTTAAAAGAGGATATTACAATCAACAAAAAGAAATTCGACAAGAACCTGAGCTATATCATCCCTGTAGAGCAACAAAACACAAAACTTATCAATGCAATTTTCGACAGACAAACCAAATTCAAAGACAGTTTGTTTTATGACATTTCCACTTGGAGTTTTGACTTGGCCTTCAATCTAAATTTTGAAGGAATGAATTCCCTTTCTCAGGCAGGAACGAAATACGAAGCTAGCGCAAAAATGGGCTTTGTGTCCAAAAAAAGTAATATTGGCTATTTAATTGAATGGACCGACTATGAGTCGCCAAAACTTTTAAACCAAATTCTTTCCAAAAATTTACGCATTAGAACGACTAAACAGCCATTCACACACAATGGAAAAACCTTTTCCTATGGCAGTCTTTTCCTCCCTGTTCAAAACCAGGAAATGGATTCCGATGAAATATTTAATTACTTAAATAAAATAATTTCACAGTATGCTATTGAAATTACAGGAGTCGAAACCGGATTTACAGAAGGCATCAACTTAGGAAACCCAAACTTTATAACCCTAACACAACCAAAAGTTGCCATGGTGGTAGGACAAGGAGTAGACGCCTCTGATGCAGGAGAAATATGGCATCTATTTGATCAAAAAGCAGCCATGCCTTTGACCAAAATAAACATAGAACAGTTACAAAACGTAGATTTAAGCAGGTATAGCACCTTACTATTAGCCAATGGAAATTATTCCGGTTTTTCAACGAAAGCAATTACAAAAATAGAGCAATGGATACAAAATGGAGGAACCCTTATTGCTTACCAAGATGCTATAAAATGGCTAAATGATTCCAAGTTCATAGATTTAACTTTTAAAACTATAAAAAGCGAAGCAAAAGAAGTTTCCTTTGAACAAGCCGATGATTACAAGGGCGCACAATTAATCTCAGGAGCTATATTTGAAACCAAATTAGATCTATCGCATCCTATCAATTTTGGTATGCCTAGAAATACGATGCCTATTTTCAGAAACACATCCATCATTATAGAACCCAACAAAAACAGCTACAACAACCCTATTCAATACACAAAAAACCCATTGATTAGTGGTTATATTTCGAAACAAAATTTGGAGTTATTAAAAGGAACCGTGCCTTTTCAATCCATAAAAAAAGGCGAAGGAAAAATCATTGTTTTTACTGATAATACTAATTTCAGAGCATTCTGGTTAGGTACAGAGAAATTGCTTTGGAACGCTATTTTCTTTAGCAAATTAATGTAATCCTTAAAGCAATCTTTTCGAATTACTAATTTTTAAAAAAAATCAATGCTTGAAATAAAGTCCTGCTCGGTAAAACCTTGCAGGACTTTTTCATTTATTAAACATAAACAAAGAACATACTTCTGAAAAACAGGACTCAATAGCAAGGTCAACTCCTGAAAAAAATCTTTGTACATTTGCACTTTCAAAACTTAGAAATAAAATTATGCGCATTGATATAGTTACCGTTTTACCTGAATTGTTAAGAAGCCCGTTTGAGGCTTCGATTATGAAACGGGCTATCGATAAAGGATTGGTAGAAGTTCATTTTCACAATTTAAGGGATTACACCACTAACAGACAAAAAAGCGTAGATGACTATCCATATGGTGGTGGCGCCGGAATGGTTATGACGGTTCAGCCTATTGATGCTTGTATCACGCATTTGAAAAACGAAAGAGACTACGACGAAATCATTTATATGTCGCCAGATGGAGAGACTTTAAACCAAAAAATGGCCAATACCATGTCTATGTATGAGAATATTATCATCTTGTGTGGGCACTATAAAGGAGTGGATCAAAGAGCACGCGACCATTTTATCACCAAAGAAATATCTATTGGTGATTATGTTTTATCCGGAGGAGAATTAGGAGCCTTAGTTTTATCCGACGCTTTGATTCGGTTGATACCCGGTGTTCTGAGTGATGAAACCTCGGCACTGACAGATAGTTTTCAAGATAATTTATTATCTCCACCTATATACACCAGACCTGCTGACTATAAAGGATGGAAAGTTCCCGAGGTGTTAACCAGTGGTAATTTTGCCAAAATTGACAAATGGCGAGAAGACATGGCTTATGAACACACTAAGAACAGAAGGCCGGATTTACTGGAAGAATAGTTTAGCGTTAAGCTAGCGGTGTTCAGTCGTATTAAACAGTACAAAAAAACATGATTTATAATTCATAAATTCATAAATTATAACTATTTTTGCACCCACATTTGATTAACCTCTGGCGATACCCGTGAATGTTGATCCGATTTTAAACCATAATTAGCATTTAAAATGGCAAATTTAGTAGATTTCGTTAATAGCGAATTTGTTACAAGAAAAGATTTCCCTGTATTCGGAGCTGGTGATACAATCACAGTTTACTACGAAATTAAAGAGGGTGAAAAAACTAGAACACAGTTTTTCAAAGGAGTAGTTATCCAAAGAAGAGGTACAGGAAGTACTGAAACTTTTACTATTCGTAAAATGTCAGGTGCAATAGGTGTTGAGCGTATCTTCCCTGTAAACTTGCCAGCTTTACAAAAAGTTGAAATCAACAAAAAAGGTGCAGTTCGTAGAGCTAGAATTTTCTACTTCAGAGAACTTACTGGTAAAAAAGCAAAAATCAAAGACAAAAGAAGATAGTCAACGATCTCTTTATCATAAAAATCCCATCCCGAATCATCAGGATCGGGATTTTTTTTTGCCTTTTTTTAAAATAAAACCATAAACAACTTATTTTATCTAAAATAAACGAAGAAATCAACAATTTACAACTACCAACGTAGCAATCCCATAATTCCTATATTTCTATGCAAAACCCAAGTTAATTTCAGTCTGATTTTCATATATTTGCTACGCCTAATTTTTGGCAAAACATACATTTCACATCCTAATTATTAGGGATACGATTATAAAATAAAAAAAATGACACAAAAATCAAAGATTGTTTACACCTTGACTGATGAGGCGCCTTTGTTAGCGACTTATTCTTTTTTACCAATTGTACAAGCATTTACCGCAACTGCAGGAATTGAGATAGAAACCGAAGACATCTCGTTAGCAGCAAGAATTTTAGCAAACTTCCCTGAATTTTTGGACACTGACCAAAAAGTAAAAGATTCATTAGCTGAACTTGGTAAATTAGCAACTTCTCCAGAAGCAAACATCATTAAATTACCAAACATTTCAGCATCAGTTCCTCAGTTAAAGGGAGCAATTGCCGAATTACAGGCTCATGGTTATAAAATCCCAAATTTCCCGGAAGATCCTCAAAACGATGCCGAGAAGGAAATTAAAGCAAAATACTCTAAAATTTTAGGCTCTGCCGTAAACCCAGTTTTACGCGAAGGAAACTCTGACCGTAGAGCTCCAAGAGCAGTTAAAAATTTCGCTAAAGCAAACCCACACTCTATGGGGGCTTGGTCTAGTGCTTCTAAAACCAAAGTAGCTTCAATGTCAAATGGGGATTTTTACGGAAGTGAAAAATCAGTTACAGTTGCTGAAGCCAATGATGCTAAAATTGAATTCATTGCTAAAGACGGTACAGTTACTGTTTTGAAAGCAAGTACACCTTTGAAAGCAGGAGAAATCATTGACAGTTCTGTAATGAACATTGCTGCTTTGAAAAGTTTCATTACTGAAACTATAGCTGAAGCTAAAAAAGAAAATCTTCTACTTTCAGTTCATTTAAAAGCAACTATGATGAAGGTTTCTGACCCAATCATCTTTGGTGCTATCGTTGAAGTATTTTTCAAAGATGTTTTTGCAAAATATGCTGACTTATTCAAAAAATTAAATGTCGATACTCGTAATGGTTTAGGAGATGTATATGCTAAAATAGCTGGACAACCTGAACAAGCAGAAGTAGAAGTTGCCTTGACACAAGCTATCGAAAACGGACCTGCTTTGGCTATGGTAAATTCTGATAAAGGAATTACCAACCTACACGTACCATCTGATGTAATTGTTGATGCTTCTATGCCGGCTATGATCCGTACTTCGGGTCAGATGTACAACAAAGAAGGAAAACAACAAGACACTATCGCTGTTATTCCAGACCGTTGTTATGCTGGAATATATACTGCAACTATCGATTTTTGCAAAAAACACGGTGCTTTTGACCCAACAACAATGGGAAGCGTACCAAACGTAGGTTTGATGGCTCAAAAAGCAGAAGAATATGGTTCTCACGACAAAACATTCCAAATAAAAGCTGACGGAGTTGTTCGCGTACTAGACCAAAACGGAACTGTATTGATGGAACAAGCGGTTGAAGCTAATGACATTTTCAGGATGTGTCAAGCTAAAGATGCTCCAATTCAAGACTGGGTTAAATTGGCTGTAAACAGAGCTCGTTTATCTAATACTCCTGCCGTATTCTGGTTGGACGAAAACAGAGCACACGATAGAGAATTAATCGTTAAAGTTCAAAAATACTTAAAAGATTACGATACAACTGCTTTAGACATTCGCATCCTTAATCCAATTGCTGCAACCGAATTTACATTAGAAAGAATCATCAAAGGTTTAGACACTATCTCAGTAACAGGAAACGTATTACGTGACTATTTAACTGATTTATTTCCTATTCTTGAAGTTGGAACTTCTGCAAAAATGTTATCTATAGTTCCTTTAATGAATGGCGGTGGCTTGTTTGAAACCGGTGCCGGTGGATCAGCTCCAAAACACGTAGAGCAATTTACTCAAGAAGGATACTTACGTTGGGATTCTCTTGGAGAGTTTTTAGCATTAGGAGCTTCTTTAGAGCATTTAGGACAATCATTGAATAATGAAAAAGCAATTGTTTTATCTGAAACATTAGATCAAGCAAATGATGCATTCTTAAAAAATGACAAATCTCCTGCAAGAAAAATAGGAGGAATTGATAACCGTGGTTCTCATTTCTATTTAGCAATGTACTGGGCCGAAGCGCTTGCAGCTCAAGATAAAGACGCTGAACTTAAAGCAATCTTCACTCCTATTGCAAAAGAGCTTAAAGAAAATGAAGCAAAAATCAATACTGAATTAATTTCAGCACAAGGTAAAGCACAAGAAATTGGTGGTTACTTCCAACCAAATCCAGAGCTAACCAGCAAAGCAATGCGCCCTAGCGAAACTTTCAATAGCATTTTAGCTAAAATAGCATAACTGTATTTTATATTTTGCAAAAAAAAGACAACCATAATAGGTTGTCTTTTTTTATTAACGTTATTTTAACGCTTGTTCTATAGCCGTTTATTTGTAATTTGGTCAAATTTGTAATTTAAATCCTAAAAATGCTTACTAAGAAAATTCGTTTTTTACTTATTCTATTATTAACTGGTCTGAATGTTTTTTCTCAGGAAAAATTCACACTAAGCGGCACCATTACCGATGCAAAAAGCAATGAAACTTTAATTGGTGTAAATATCATTATCCCTGAATTAAAAACAGGTGCAACAACAAATGAATACGGATTCTATTCTATTACTTTGCCTAAAGAAAATTACAGAATTAAAATCCAATATCTAGGCTATACTAGCGTAGAAAAAACAATTGATCTAAATCAAAACACAAAATACAACGTTGCACTTTCGGGGAACGAAACCATCTTGCAAGAAGTTATAATCAGCAATAATAAAAAGACAATTGACCTTAAAACTCCGGAAATGAGCGTCAACAAACTCTCTATTTCTAACATAAAAAAAATGCCAGTTGTTCTTGGAGAAGTAGATATACTAAAATCTATTTTATTGCTGCCCGGCGTTACCAATGCCGGTGAGGGTGCTTCGGGATTTAATGTTCGCGGAGGTGGCGCTGACCAGAATTTAATCTTATTAGACGAAGCTACAATTTTTAATTCTTCGCATGTATTTGGCTTTTTCTCTGTTTTTAATCCTGACGCTATCAAAGATTTAAAACTATACAAAGGAGGAATTCCAGCCCGTTTTGGAGGAAGAGCTTCTTCTGTTCTAGATATTTATCAAAAAGATGGAAACAGTAAAGAT
This sequence comes from Flavobacterium sp. W1B, assembly GCF_047344965.1. Taxonomy (NCBI): domain Bacteria; kingdom Pseudomonadati; phylum Bacteroidota; class Flavobacteriia; order Flavobacteriales; family Flavobacteriaceae; genus Flavobacterium; species Flavobacterium sp. W1B. The sequence continues at coordinate 1,694,077 of NZ_CP178845.1, read as the reverse complement.
TTTCATGTAAATGGCGGAATTGGATTAATTTCCAGTAGGATTTTAGCCGAAGGTCCCATAGTAAAAGACAAAGGCTCCTTTTTGATTGGCGGCAGGAGTTCCTATGCTCATTTATTCTTGAAACTATCCGAAGAACAAAAAGATAATTCCGCTTACTTCTATGATTTAAACACAAAACTAAGCTACAAACTCAACCCAAACAACAGTGTGTATCTGTCAGGCTATTTTGGACGCGATGTATTCAGCTTAAGCAAAAGCTTCACCAACATCTACGGCAATTCAACTTTAAATTTACGTTGGAATCATCTTTTTTCCGACAAACTATTTTCTAATTTATCCCTTATTTACAGCGATTACTATTACGGGTTAAATTTGGATTTAGTAGGTTTCAAATGGGATTCCGGTATCAAAAATTACAATATCAGATACGATTTCAAGAATTATATTTCGGACAAATTCAAGCTAAATTATGGGACAAATGCCATTTATTACAACTTTAACCCCGGAACCATAAAGCCATCCAATCCTAATTCCGGAATCAATGCGGACCAATTAGACAAAAAAACAGCATTTGAACCAGCAATTTACATCAACGCCGAACAGGAATTAACCGATAAAATATCCCTTTCTTACGGACTTCGATACAGCATGTTTTATCGTTTAGGAGCATCTACGGTTAATATTTACGAAAACAATAATCCGGTATTATTCAATACGGATATGCAGATTTATGAAAAAGCAACACCAATAACAACCCAATATTACGCCAAAAACAAAGTCATCGAAAGCTTTAACAATCTGGAGCCTCGATTTTCCTTTGCCTACCAACTCAATGAAAGCCAATCGGTAAAAATCAACTACAACCGAATGGTACAGTATTTACAGCTTATTTCGAACACCTCATCACCTACTCCGCTCGATGTTTGGACACCAAGCGATAATTTCATAAAACCTCAGATTGCTGACCAAGTGGCTTTGGGCTATTTTAAAAATTTCAACGACGGAGCCTATTCTCTTGAAGTAGAAACCTATTATAAAAAAATCCAAAATAGACTAGATTATATAGATGGCGCCGATTTAATCGCCAATAAAGCCATCGAACAAGTAATCTTAAACGGGCAAATGAGAGCCTATGGATTAGAAATGATGTTCAAGAAAAACGAAGGCCGATTCAATGGATGGATTTCCTATACTTTATCAAAATCAGAGCAGCAAACACCCGGAAGATCTGCCACCGAAACAGGAATCAACAATGGCCAATGGTACAAATCTGTGTATGACAAATTACACAATATTGCTATAACAAGTTCCTATTATTTAAACGAAAAATGGTCATTTGGTGGAAATTTCACTTTACAAAGCGGACAACCGATAACCCATCCTGTTGGTCAGTACGAATACCTTGGCATTACCATACCTAATTATGGTCTAAGAAATCAAAACCGACTTCCTACTTACCATCATTTAGATATTGCGGCGACTTTGACGCCTCACTCTAACAAGGGGCGAAACTGGAAAAGCGAATGGGTTTTTAGCATTTACAATCTGTACAGTCGAAAAAATGCGGCTTCAATTAATTTCAAACAAAATTTAGAAACCGGATACAATGAAGCGATAAAAACTTCCATTTTCGGCATTGTTCCTGCTGTTAGTTATAATTTTAAATTTTAAATCGATGAAAAAAATAGCATATTGTTTTGTAATCCTAATTGCCTTTTTATTGAACAGCTGCGAAGAAGTGGTTCAAGTAAATTTGGATACAGCTCCGCCAAAACTGGTCATAGAAGCTTCGATAAATTGGAAAAAAGGAACAACAGGAAATAATCAGAAAATAAAACTGACAACCACAACTGATTTTTACAACCCTATTATCCCAAAAGTATCAGGAGCAATAATTTATATCAAAAACAGCTCTAACCAAACCTTTACTTTTTTAGAAATCCCAAAAACAGGCGAATACATTTGTTCCAGTTTTTTACCGATGCTAAATGAAACTTATAAGCTGACAGTTATACACAATGGCAATACTTATACCGCTACCGAAACTCTAAAATCAGTTGCGCCTATCACAAAAATAGTGCAAAACGATGCAGGTGGCATTACCGGAAAGGACATCGAAATAAAAACCTATTTTAACGATCCAGCCAATGAATCGAACTATTACTTTTACAAATATGCTTATTCTGACCAACTAAAATCAAATTATTACGCTGCCGATGATGCTTTATTTCAAGGAAACGAATTCTTTAGTAAATCTCAAAACGACGAAATAAAAAGCGGCGATTTAATTGAAATAACCCATTATGGGGTTTCAAAAACGTATTATAATTACTTGAAAGTATTAGTAAGCATTGCCGGAAGTAATAGTGGCGGTCCTTTTCAGTCTCCGCCGGCAACCGTAAGAGGAAATATTATTAACACTACTGATTTTGCGAATTATCCTTTAGGCTATTTTTCGTTGAGCGAAGTCGATGTAAGAAGCTACACCGTCAAATAGCATTCAGCTACCAAAACTGAAAACTGCGACTAAATCTTTTTATATCTTTGCATCTGAAATCTGCATTTTAAATTCTTAAATCTCAAATCAAAATGTCATCACATCATATCGTTCGCGACGACCAGGAACCCGCTTTAATTATCGCTAACGGTGCCTCCTGCCATCCCGAATTATTGGGACAGCTTTTAGAATGGTCACCTTTGGTCATCGTATTGGATTCGGCTATCGAAAGAGTGATGCAATTAGACATAAAAGTAGATGTTCTTTTGGGCGATTTTGACCGTGATTTTAATCCCGAAATTTATCAGACTTCCCAATATCCGTTGGAAATTGTTCACACACCAGACCAAGACAAAACCGATCTGGAAAAAGCATTCGATTATCTTATAGACCGAAAAATCCCTGCCGTAAATGTCGTTTGGGCAACCGGCAGAAGAGCCGACCATACCATTACCAACCTCACCAATATTGTACGATATAGAGAGAAATTGAAAATTGTCATATTGGATGACCATTCAAAAGTCTTTTTATTACCAAAAAAATTCGAAAAATGGTATCCGGCAAACACACCTATTTCCTTAATACCAATAGGACATGTAAGCGGCATACATTCTGAAAATCTGTTTTATCCTTTAAAAGACGACAGCCTTACCATTGGATATCGAACCGGAAGTAGCAATCACGTTGCCAATGATGGAATTATCACAATTGAGCACGACCAAGGCGATCTGTTAATGATGGAATGCATGGACTAATATCGTAAGATAAATCTATAGAATCTTCCACTTAGCGCTTTATTTTAGGACTTTACAGAAAGAGATTGACTATCTTTGCATCGAAATTCAAAAAATGAAACCGAAAACAATTACCGAAAAGACTAATTTACATCCGAGAAATCTTGATAGATTTGGATATGATTTTAAACAATTAATCAAAGATTCTCCCGAATTAGAGGCTTTTGTTTCATTCAACGAACACCACATTGAAACCATAGATTTCAGCAATCCCGATGCCGTAAAGTCTTTAAACAAGGCATTATTACGTTCACATTACAACATACAAAACTGGGATATTCCTGCAAATTATCTTTGCCCGCCTATTCCGGGAAGAGCAGATTACATTCATTATATTGCTGATTTACTTGCGGAAAACAACAACGGTATCATTCCCGAAGGAAACACGGTTCAAGGTCTTGACATTGGCGTTGGAGCAAATTGTATTTATCCAATAATAGGAAACTCATCCTATGGCTGGAGTTTTGTTGGAACCGACATCGATGAAAAAGCAATTGAAAATTGCAGTGCCATCATTAAAGCCAATCCTAAATTGATTGATAATATTAGTTTGCAACAACAAACCGAATCGCGCTTTATTTTTAAAAATATCATTACACCTGAAGATAAATTTACCTTCACCATTTGTAATCCTCCATTTCATAAATCAATGGAAGAGTCTACAAAAGGATCATTGCGAAAAGTCAATAATTTAGAGAATAAAAAATCTACGGTACCAGTCCTTAATTTCGGAGGCCATAATGCGGAATTATGGTGCGAAGGAGGCGAACTCGCATTCATTACCCAAATGATTTACGAAAGCGCCAAATATCCAATGCAGTGTTTATGGTTCACTACTTTAGTATCTAAACAATCGCATCTTTCTAGCATTTATAAGACATTAAACAAAGTCAATATTGTTGAAGTAAAAACTATCGAAATGTCTCAAGGACAAAAAAACAGCCGCATTGTTGCCTGGACATTTTTGAGCGAAACGCAACAAAAAGCATGGAAGTTTTAAGTTTTTCTATACTTTTTTCTAGTTAATTCCTTTGTACCTTTGCGATATAGATTTTTTGCCCTAATAAAATGAATTTCAAAGTAGTATCCGATTACCAACCGAAAGGTGACCAACCCCAAGCCATTGAAAAATTAGCCCAAGGCATAATTGACGGAGATAAATTCCAAACATTATTAGGAGTTACCGGTTCCGGTAAAACATTTACGGTTGCAAATGTGATTCAGGAAGTACAAAGACCTACTTTGGTTTTGGCACACAACAAAACCTTGGCAGCACAATTGTATTCGGAATTCAAACAGTTTTTCCCGAATAATGCTGTAGAATATTTTGTTTCCTATTACGACTACTACCAACCGGAAGCCTTCATGCCAGTTACGGGCGTATTCATTGAAAAAGATTTATCTATCAATGAAGAGCTGGAAAAGATGCGAATGTCAACAACTGCCTCGTTGCTTTCTGGACGAAGAGATATTTTAGTAGTTGCATCGGTTTCCTGTTTGTACGGTATTGGAAATCCGGTAGAATTTCAGAAAAATTTAATTCCAATTGAGAAAGGGCAAATCATTTCCCGAACAAAATTATTACATCAACTGGTGCAAAGTTTGTATTCCAGAACAGAAGTCGATTTTAATCCCGGAAGTTTCAGGATAAAAGGAGATACCGTAGATGTATATCCCAGTTATGCGGATGAAGCGTACAGAATTCATTTCTTTGGTGACGAAATCGAGGAAATTGAAAGTTTCGACACCAAAGATTCTAAAGTCCTTGAGAAATTTGACCAATTGACGATTTATCCCGCCAATATGTTTGTCACTTCACCGGATGTATTACAAGGTGCCATTTGGGAAATTCAACAAGATTTGGTCAAACAAGTGGATTATTTCAAAGAAATCGGCAAACATCTCGAAGCAAAACGTCTCGAAGAAAGAACCAATTTCGATTTAGAAATGATTCGGGAATTAGGATATTGTTCCGGAATCGAAAATTATTCTCGTTATCTCGATGGCAGACAAGCCGGAACCAGACCATTCTGTTTATTGGATTATTTTCCAAAAGATTACCTGATGGTCGTCGATGAAAGTCACGTAACGATTTCCCAGGTACATGCCATGTATGGAGGCGACCGCAGCCGAAAAGAGAACTTGGTAGAATATGGTTTCCGTCTTCCCGCAGCCATGGACAACCGACCTTTAAAATTCGAAGAATTTGAAGCAATGCAAAATCAGGTCATTTATGTTTCGGCAACGCCCGCAGATTATGAACTGCAAAAAACAGATGGTGTTGTTGTGGAGCAAGTGATTCGCCCCACGGGATTATTGGATCCAATAATAGAAATCCGTCCAAGTTTGAACCAAATTGATGATTTAATCGAGGAAATTCAACAACGTTGTGAACTAGACGAACGTGTTTTGGTAACTACCTTGACCAAAAGAATGGCCGAAGAATTGGCAAAATACTTAACAAAAGTTTCAATCCGTTGTCGTTATATTCATTCGGACGTAGAAACCTTGGAGCGCATCGAAATCATGCAGGACCTTAGAAAAGGATTATTTGATGTACTAATTGGAGTAAACCTATTACGTGAAGGATTAGACTTACCGGAAGTATCGCTTGTGGCTATTTTAGATGCCGATAAAGAAGGATTCTTGCGCAGCCATCGTTCGCTTACGCAAACAATAGGTAGAGCCGCGAGAAACCTAAATGGGAAAGCCATTATGTATGCTGATAAAATTACAGCAAGTATGCAAAAAACGATAGATGAAACCGATTACCGCAGAACCAAACAAATCAATTACAATACCGCAAATAATCTGGTGCCTCAAGCTCTGAATAAAAAAATTGAAAGTGCTTTTACCAAAAATCCTTTGGCGGATTATGAATTAGGTTACGGCTTAGATACCGCTGCCGAAACGACGACAGAATATTTATCGAAAGAGGAAATCGAAAAACGTATTCGGGAAAAACGCAAAGCAATGGAAAAAGCAGCCAAAGAATTGGACTTTATGCAAGCTGCAAAATTCCGTGATGAGATTAAAAAGCTACAGGAACAATTGCCTTAATTATGTTGCTCCCTTAAATAAAAAAGGAGAACCAAAATTTGTTCTCCTTTCCTTATAATTATCTGTAACAGCTGTTAATCATCATATCTATTACCTTTGTTGTATCTTTTATAATCTTTTTCTTTATATTTTTTATAACAATCCTTCCCGTGATAATGTCTTTTTTCTTCACACTTTCTTCTTTCATATCTTCTTTCCTCATGCCATCTATCATAGTCGCGCGCTCTGCGATCTACATATACGACAGGCTCATCGTGATATACAACTTTTCTCCTTTGTACCTCGTATCCGGTATCATATTGACCCGATACAACTACTGATGGCAGTCTGATATCTATACCTAATGAAACTTGCGCGCTCATAGCATTTGAGGCAAAAAAAGCAATTCCTAGTATTGCGAGTAATTTTATATTTTTCATCTTTTCAAAATTTTAATTAATATCTATAACAACAAAGCCAATAACTATGCCAATCAATTGTTCTAAAAACAATAAAAATTAATGCAATGAAAAAAAATAGCAAACACAAAACCTTTAATCACACATAATCAAAAACTTACAACAAAAAACTTTAAGAAAAATATTCATGTATTGATAAATAGCAAATAGAGCCTACAATCAAATCATAAAAATAATTCCTATTTTTATCTAAAAAAATGCTTCTATAAAAATCCTTACTAATGAATAAACGACTGTTTCTCCTTCTTGTATTATTTTTTACCTTAACAAATACAATAGCCCAAGAAAGCACTGCCTCAAAACAAGTTTCTACCTTTAGTATTGAGGCTCCACAATTAAAAACCTCAAAAAAAATATGGGTTTATCTCCCAAAAAATTACGAAAACTCCAAGAAAAAATATTCTGTTATGTATATGCATGACGCACAGAATTTATTTGACTCAAAAACATCGTATGCTGGCGAATGGCATGTTGACGAAAAACTAGACAGTATTAATGCGCAAATAATCGTTATTGGGATCGAACATGGCAACGATAAACGTATGGAAGAATTGACACCCTTCAAAAATGAAAAATACGGAGGAGGAAACGCCGATGCCTATCTTGAATTTATTGTCAAAACTTTAAAACCACACATTGACCGTACATATAGAACCAAGACCAAAAAGAAAAATACTCTAATAATGGGGAGTTCCCTTGGTGGATTGGTTTCCTATTACGCAGTTTTGAAATACCCAGAAGTGTTCGGGAAAGCGGGAATTTTCAGTCCTTCCTTTTGGTTTTCTAACAAAATATTCGATTTAGCAGAAAACACAAAAAGTATAAAAAGCAAAATTTATTTCTTGTGTGGCGACAATGAAAGTGAAGATATGGTTTCAGATTTGAATAAAATGGAAAATCTAATAAACACAAAGCGCTGTAAATGCTTAAACTTGACCGAAAAGGAAATTATAAAAGGAGGCCAACACAATGAAAAATTATGGAGTGATGGATTTACAAAGGCCATTCTTTGGTTAGGATATTAACTTATTCATTATATTTATCAACTGATTTCACAACTGATTTATCCAAAATCACACTCCTACAATAAAATATGGAATTAATAATAAGAGCATACGACCTCAAACTAAAACACACTTTTACAATCTCCAGAAAATCAATTGATACACAACCATCATTAATTGTAGAATTAAAAAGTGGGGAATTCTCAGGATACGGAGAAGCAACCTCCAATCCTTATTACAATATTACTGTACCAATGATGGTACAGAATTTAGATAAAATTCGGGTTTTGATTGAATCTTCAGACAATGAAACTCCCGAAGATTTTTGGACAAAAATATATCCTTATTTAAAGCACGATATGTTTGCGCTTTGCGCTTTGGACATTGCATTTAACGATTTGTATGCTCGAAAAAAAGAAAAAAAACTATACCAACTTTGGAACTATACCACCGAAAAAAATCCATTGACTGATTACACTATCGGAATTGCCTCGATAGAGGAAATGGTTTTAAAAATGAAAGAACTGCCTTGGCCTATTTATAAAATAAAACTAGGAACAGCAGAAGATATTACTATTGTAAAAGAATTACGCAAACATTCTAATTCCATTTTTAGAGTTGATGCCAATTGTGGTTGGGGAGTTAATGAAACCATTAATAATGCAATCGAATTAAAAAAACTAGGCGTAGAATTTCTGGAACAACCCATAAAAGCTGATGATTGGGAAGCGCACAAGGAAGTTTTTAAACATTCTGTTTTACCAATCATAGCTGACGAAAGTTGTATTATCGAAGAAGATGTAGCTAAATGCTACAGCCATTTTCATGGTGTAAACATCAAATTGATGAAATGTGGCGGAATCACTCCCGGAAGGAGAATGATTAAAGAAGCGAAAAAATTAGGATTAAAAACAATGGTGGGTTGCATGACCGAATCATCCGTAGGAATCTCAGCCATTGCACATTTGTTGCCGGTTTTGGATTATGTAGATATGGACGGAGCCTTGCTCTTGAAAGAAGATATTGCCACAGGCGTAACAATTGTGGATGGAAAAATCATTTATTCTGAAACCAACGGCACAGGAGTTGAACTAAAAGATACAATCCAATTTGATGCTTAAAAAATATACCGATCCAATTGCTTTAAAAACGTACCTTTGTAAAAAATATAAAAATGACTAACAACGATATCTTTAAAAAACTTCGTGTAGCTTTAATGTTGCGTGATGATCAAATAGTTGAAATATTAGAATTGGTAGATTTCAGAATCACCAAATCAGAATTGGGTGCTTTTTTCCGTGATGAAAAACATGAAAATTATATGGAATGCGGCGACCAAGTGTTGCGTAACTTCCTGAACGGATTGGTGATTCACTTACGTGGAACCAAAGAAAATCCAAAAAATCCAAATGATGTTTTGGCAAAACACAAGGCTCAAATACCGGCAAAAGAAGGTTCTAAAGACAGACCCGAATTTAAAGCAAAACCAAGAGACGAGGAAAAATCAAGAGGTGACGAAGCTCCTTCAAAATCGAAGCCAGCCGCTAAGAAACCTTCGAAAAAACAATATCCTAAAGGAAATTCAAAAGTTCAAGTGGTTGAAAAAGTGAAATACAATTTCGGAAAGAATAAAAAATCCTAAGTTTAGACTTAGGATTTTTTTTGTATATTTAATTTCCTTTAAAATAATTTATCTCCCAAAAATGAAATTAATACTAACCATCTCACTGTTACTCACCACTACACTATTTTTTGGGCAAAGTAATAAAACTGAAGAAATAGCTATATTTCTAGATTCAAACTTGGTTACTAAAAACACTATCAATTATTTTAATCCGGAAGAAATTGAATCCGTAAATGTTGAAAAAGAAAATATTATAATAAATGGCAAATTATATCATGGACAGATTCTTATAACCTCCAAAAACCCTAAGAAATACGATTTTATAAGTTTGGAACAAATAAAATCTGAATTTACCAAAATCAAAAGTAACGATGTCATTTATATGGTAAATGGAGAGTTTATAAAAGACAATATTAAAACTTTAAAATTAGACCGCAACTATATTTTAAACGTAGAAGTTACCAACTCAGATGTTTTTTACAATTTAAGAAAAAGCGACATCAAATTTGATATAATTAATATCTTGGTAAAAACGAAAAAAAATTTAGATAATAAAAACAGGATTCTATTAAGAGGCTACGAAGCAATTGGCATTAAATAATTTTTCTTAAAACTAAAAAATCCTGTTCGCCACGGCAAACAGGATTTTTTTATAATATCGTAGAGACGCACTGCGGCGCGTCTCATCATTTTTACATTAAGATAAAGCCGCTTTTACTTGATCAGCTGCTTCTTGGAATTCAACAGCAGATAAAATTGGCATTCCTGAATTATCGATTAATTCTTTTGCAATTGCAGCATTCGTTCCTTGTAAACGAACAATGATTGGCACTCTAATCGCATCTCCCATATTTTTGTAAGCATCAACAACTCCTTGAGCAACACGGTCACAACGAACGATTCCTCCAAAAATGTTGATCAAAATTGCTTTTACGTTTGGATCTTTCAAGATAATACGGAAAGCAGTTTCTACACGTTTTGCATCAGCAGTTCCACCTACGTCAAGGAAGTTTGCAGGCTCAAAACCAGCATACTTAATTAAATCCATAGTTGCCATTGCTAATCCAGCTCCGTTTACCATACATCCTACAGAACCATCAAGATCTACATAGTTCAATCCTACTTCTTTTGCTTCTACTTCGATTGGATTTTCTTCAAGAACATCACGCATCTCAGCATACGCTTTTTGTCTGTATAATGCATTATCATCGATATTAACTTTAGCATCAACAGCTAAAATTTTATCATCAGATGTTTTTAAAACAGGGTTAATTTCAAACATTGAAGCATCAGATCCAATGTAAGCATTGTATAAAGAACCAATAAATTTAACCATTTCTTTGAAAGCATTTCCAGAAAGGCCTAAGTTAAAAGCAATTCTTCTTGCTTGGAAACCTTGTAATCCAACAGCAGGATCAACTTCCTCAGTAAAGATTAAATGTGGAGTGTGCTCAGCAACTTCTTCAATATCCATTCCACCTTCAGTAGAATACATAATCATATTGCGACCTGTAGCTCTGTTCAATAAAACAGAAACATAAAACTCAGAAGTTTCGCTTTCGCCAGGATAATAAACATCTTCAGCAATTAATACTTTGTGAACTTTTTTACCTTCGGCTGAAGTTTGAGGTGTTACCAATTGCATTCCGATGATTTCGCTTGCAATTCCTTCTACTTTGTCGATTCCTTTGGCAAGTTTAACTCCACCACCTTTTCCACGTCCACCTGCATGAACTTGAGCTTTTACAACATACCAACTCGTTCCCGTTTCGGCAGTTAATTGTTTTGCAGCAGCAACCGCTTCTACTGGACTATTAGCCACAATTCCGCGTTGAATGCGAACTCCGTAGCTAGCTAAAATTTCTTTTCCTTGATATTCGTGTATGTTCATAATATAGAATTTGTCTGAATCCTGAATTTATTTCAGAATATAAGTGCTGCAAAAATAGCAAAATTCATCTAAACAGAGAAATCTTTTTGCTATTTTAAAATGCTTTAGATATAAGCCTTAAAACGAACCCGTTTTAAGCCTTAGCGACCACCCTCTTTTTAAGTGATTTCAATAACTTAAAAGCATCTCTAAAACACTATATCGTTTGAGATTACGGAGGATAACTAATCACATTTGATTGATTGTCGCAATTTTTTCCTCTTAGCTAAAAACAGCATTATTAATTTATCAATTCAGACACACATAAAAAACAACATTATCATTTATTGAACAGTTTTTTTAAATCATACACAAAAACACATCCAAAACACATATTTAATAAATTATATTTAACAAAACCTTTATTTTTGTATAAAAAAACCAAGCATGAAAGTTAAAGAACAAGGCCTTTATTTGCCGGAATTTGAACACGACAACTGTGGCGCAGGATTTATTTGTAATTTAAATGGAATTAAGTCTAATGATATTATTCATAAAGCACTCGATATCTTAATAAAACTGGAGCATCGAGGAGCTGTGAGTTCTGATGGTAGGACTGGAGATGGAGCAGGAATATTGTTTGACATTCCTCATGATTTTTTTAAAAAGGTATGTGATTTTGAAATTCCAGAAACAAGAGAATATGCAGTGGGGATGGTTTTTTTACCCAAAAAGAAAAACCAGGTTGATTTTTGTAAAACAACTTTTGAAACTGCCGTCCGAGATCAAAAATTGAATATAATAGGCTGGAGAGATGTCCCTGTTGATGTTTCAAATCTAGGACAAATCGCAGCCGAAAAAGAACCCACCGTAAAACAAGTGTTTGTTGGTAAAAATGGTTTGGAATTAACCGAACAACAATTCAACGCTAAATTATTTGCTGCCAGAAAAATAGCAGAACATGCCATTCTAAATTCAAAAATTTCAGAAAGCCACATGTTCTATTTTTCAAGTTTTTCAACAACAACAATCATATATAAAGGTTTGTTGATGCCGGAAGACATCAGCAGCTATTATACAGACTTATCTGATGATGATTTAGTAACAAGACTTGCATTGGTTCACCAACGTTTCTCGACAAACACCTTTCCTTCATGGGAATTAGCACAACCTTTCCGCTATATGTGTCACAATGGGGAAATCAATACACTTCGTGGGAATATAAGCAGAATGCGTGCTCGTGAAGAGCTAATGCAAAGCGACATTTTTGGCGATGATATTAAAAAATTATTCCCTATAATATTAGAAGGAAAATCCGATTCAGCTTCTATGGATATGGTCATTGAACTGCTACTAATGACAGGAAGAACGCTACCCGAAGCAATGATGATGGTTGTTCCTGAAGCTTGGGAAAAACACCAAACCATGTCTGATGAGAAAAAAGCTTTCTACGAATTCAACTCTTGCATCATGGAACCTTGGGACGGTCCGGCCTCAATTCCTTTTACTGATGGTAATGTTATTGGTGCTTTATTAGACAGAAATGGATTGCGTCCTTCACGTTATACACTCACAAAAAGCGGTTTTGTAATCATGTCATCAGAAATCGGCGTACTTGACATCAAGCCGGAAGATGTGGTGCAACACGGAAGATTGGAGCCTGGAAAAATGTTCCTTGTTGATATGAATGAAGGCAGAATCATTGAAGATGATGAAATAAAAAACGCAATTGTAACGAAACGTCCTTATAGAAAATGGCTAAATGAAAATTTACTGCCATTAGCCAAAGTACCTTATCTAAACAACCCCAATCCTGTTGAAAGTGCTGATTTCGAAACTAGACTTCGCTTGTTTGGTTACACCATCGAAGATGTAAAAACTATCATCAATCCGATGGGTTCCAGCGGCGCAGAAGCTATTAGCTCAATGGGGAATGATACGCCACTAGCAGTGCTTTCTGAACAACCTCAATTGTTGTATAACTATTTTAAGCAATTATTTGCCCAAGTAACAAACCCGCCTTTGGATGGTATCCGCGAAGAAATTATTACAGATATCAGTTTGGCTGTTGGTGGAGATTTTAACATTTTTGACATCGAATCAAAACAATGCAAGAAATTAAAAATACAGAATCCCGTTATTTCAAAAGAGGATTTAGATAAAATTAAAAACATTGACCACCCTGATTTTAAAACAGCAACTATTTCTACTTTGTACAAAATAGAAAAAGGAGTAAATGGATTGGAAAGAGCTTTAGAAAAATGCGTTCAAGCCACTTTTAAAGCAGTTACAGAAGGACACAACATCATCATATTATCTGACAGAGGCGTGAGCGAAAAAATGGCTCCAATACCAATGTTGTTAGCTTGTTCTTACATCCACCACTCTTTAAACATTCTAAAAGTACGTTCTAAATTCGGAATTATAATTGAATCTGCTGAGCCGCGTGAACCGCACCATTTTGCCTTATTATTTGGCTATGGTGCAAGCGCAATCAATCCTTATTTAGTAAATGAAATTATTTACAATCAGGTAACCCAAGGTCATATTACAAACGTAAAAGCCGATTATGCAATTGTCAATTACAATAAAGCAATTGCAAAAGGGATTCTGAAGATCATGAATAAAATTGGTATTTCAACCCTACACTCGTACAGAGCGGCTCAAATTTTTGAAATTCTAGGATTAAATAAAAAATTCACTTCTAAATATTTCCCTTATACTCCTTCCAGAATTGAAGGCATTGGTTTGATAGAATTAGAGAAAGAAATTAAAGAAAGATATCAAAAAGCTTTTCCATATTCAAAAATCGCCAACTTATTACCATTAGAAATTGGAGGTATTTACAGATGGAGAAGAAACGGGGAAAAACACATGTTTAATCCAACCACTATTTCTAAACTGCAACAAGCTGTTAGACTAAACAGTCCGGAAAGTTATAAAGAATACTCAACTATGGTCAATGAGCAGAGTGAAAATTTAATGACTATCAGAGGATTATTTGAATTCAATAATTTAGACCCAATTTCTATTGATGAAGTAGAACCTTGGACAGAGATTGTGAAAAAATTCAAAACAGGTGCCATGTCTTATGGATCTATCAGCCAGGAAGCTCATGAAAACTTGGCGATTGCAATGAATAGAATTGGCGGAAAAAGCAACTCTGGAGAAGGAGGAGAAGATCCGCAGCGTTTTCAAAAAGACCTAAACGGGGATTCTAGAAATAGTGCTATTAAACAAGTTGCATCCGGAAGATTTGGCGTTTCAATTAATTATTTGACCAATGCCAAAGAAATCCAAATTAAAATGGCTCAAGGTGCTAAACCTGGAGAGGGCGGACAATTACCTGCTGAAAAAGTAGTGCCTTGGATAGCTAAAACACGTAATTCAACACCTTATGTTGGGCTAATATCTCCTCCTCCACATCATGATATTTATTCGATTGAGGATTTATCTCAACTGATATTTGATTTAAAAAATGCCAACCGTGAAGCAAGAATCAATGTGAAATTAGTTTCCGAAGTTGGTGTTGGAACAATTGCTGCCGGTGTTGCCAAAGCAAAAGCAGATGTGATTTTGATTTCAGGATACGATGGAGGAACCGGTGCTGCACCGTTAACATCCTTACAACACACCGGTATTCCTTGGGAACTTGGATTGGCGGAAGCACAACAAACATTAATCCTGAATGATTTAAGAAGTCGAGTGGTTTTAGAATGTGACGGACAGTTAAAAACAGGACGTGATGTAGCCATCGCAGCCTTACTTGGAGCCGAAGAATTTGGTTTTGCAACTGCTCCTTTAGTGGCATCTGGATGCATTATGATGAGAGCTTGTCATTTGAATACTTGCCCTGTGGGAATTGCTACCCAAGATCCTGAATTAAGAAAAAATTTTAAAGGAACTCCAGAGCACATCATCAACTTTATGTACTTTATTGCTGAAGAATTGAGAGAAATAATGGCTCAATTAGGATTTAGAACCTTGAAAGAAATGGTTGGACAATCCCAAAAATTAAATGTAAATAAAGCGATTAAACATTATAAAGCAAACGGATTAGATTTATCGACTATTTTATACAAACCTGAAAAAGCTAAAACTGTCCCAAATTACAACACAACAACTCAAGACCATGCACTAGAAAATGTTCTTGATTTTGAAATCATCAAAGAAGCTATTCCTTCTATTTATAGAAAAGAAAAAACAAGAGTTTTCTTTAAAATTAAAAATACAGACCGTTCTGTTGGTGCTATTTTGAGTAATGAAATCTCTAAGATTTATGGCGCACAAGGATTACCTGACGACACTATTCTTGTTGATTTTGAAGGCTCAGCAGGTCAAAGTTTCGGCGCATTTGCTACTAATGGATTGTCCTTTAAAATCCACGGTAACTGTAATGATTACTTAGGAAAAGGGCTTTCTGGAGGAAAATTAATTATCAAAGTTCCTCCAACAGCAACATTCAAACCTGAAGAAAATATTATTATTGGTAACGTCGCCCTTTATGGAGCCATAACTGGGGAAGCTTATATTAATGGGATGGCTGGTGAGCGTTTCTGTGTAAGAAATTCTGGCGCAACGGCTGTTGTTGAAGGAATTGGAGATCATGGTTGCGAATACATGACTGGCGGAACTGTCGTTATCCTAGGAAAAACCGGAAGAAACTTCGCAGCGGGTATGAGCGGTGGCGTTGCTTACATATACGATAAGGATAAAAAATTCGATTCTAATTCTTGCAACATGGAAATGATTGCATTTGACCCAATGGAAGAGGATGATTTTATTAAGTTGAGGCGTTTGATTAAAAACCACAGCTTATATACAAGTAGCCCATTAGCAAAACGTATTTTAGAAAATTGGGAAAACGAACAACGGTATTTCATCAAAGTAATGCCTACAGATTACAAAAAAGCATTGCAAAGAATAACAGAAGAAAAACAAATTGAAGAACTAATAGCATAGTCATGGGAAAGATAGGTGGATTTAAAGAATATAATAGAACTGACGAAAGTAATCTAGAAGTTAAAGAACGTGTTTCAAACTACAATGAATTTACAATTCCATTAGCAAAAAATAAGATTAAAGAACAAGGTTCAAGATGCATGGATTGTGGAATTCCTTTCTGCCATAGTGCTTGTCCATTGGGAAATTTGATTCCTGATTTTAATGACATGGTACATCAGGAAGAGTGGGAAAGTGCATTAGAAATTTTGCAATCCACAAACAACTTCCCCGAATTCACGGGTCGTTTATGTCCTGCACCTTGTGAAAAATCGTGCGTATTAGGAATTATTAAAGAGCCTGTAGCCATCGAGAATATTGAAAAAAATATCATCGAAAGAGGCTTTGCAGAAGGTTGGATTAAACCACAACCTCCGGTAAAAAAAACCGGAAAAACAATTGCAGTTATTGGTTCTGGTCCTGCAGGTTTAGCAGCTGCCCAACAATTAAACCGTGCCGGACATACAGTTACAGTTTTTGAAAGAGACAATGCTATTGGTGGATTATTGCGTTATGGGATTCCGAATTTTAAACTTGAAAAAGGAATTATCGATAGACGTGTAGCTATTTTAGAGGCTGAAGGAATTGTTTTTAAAACGAATGTAAATGTCGGAGTAAATTATAACATTGAAGAACTGAATGCATTTGATTCTATAGTTTTATGTGGTGGTGCTACAGAAAGAAGAAGCTTACCTACAACAGGAATTGAAAGCAAAGGTGTTGTTCAGGCGATGGATTTCTTGACGCAACAAACAAAAGTCTTATACGGCGAGAAAATTGAGAATCAAATAATGGCAACCGGCAAAGATGTAATTGTTATTGGAGGTGGAGATACTGGTTCTGATTGTATTGGAACTTCTAACAGACAGGGTGCAAAATCAGTTACCAATTTTGAAATTTTACCAAAACCACCCGTTGGAAGAAGTGAAACTACTCCTTGGCCATTTTGGCCTTTGCAACTAAAAACATCTTCATCACATGAAGAAGGCTGTAATAGAAACTGGTTAATTAACACCAAAGAATTCATTGCTAATGAAAAAGGGAAACTTGTCGGCTTAAAAACCGTTGAAGTAGCTTGGAAAATGACACCGGGACAAAGACCTGAATTGATAGAAAAAGAAGGTTCAGAAAAAATTTGGCCTTGCGATTTAGCTTTACTGGCTTTAGGTTTTACTGGTCCTGAAAAAACGTTAAGCGATCAATTGGGATTGGAAGTAGATTTTAGAAGCAATTATAAAGCAACAAATTATCAAACAAATGTCCCTCATATTTTCACTGCTGGTGATATGCGTCGTGGACAATCTTTAATTGTTTGGGCAATTTCAGAAGGTCGCGAAGCTGCAAGAGAAGTCGATTTATTTTTAATGGGATCTACAAACTTGCCAACAAAAGGAAATGGTGATCTACCAAGTTTATAACATTGAATTCAAATTCAAAAAGAGGCTGTCTATAAATATATTAGACAGCCTCTCTACATTTTAAGAAATTGAAACTTAAGCACAAAAATACAAATTGTTTAAATTATAACACTTTGTTAGAATTTGTTAGAATTCAAAAAACTCCATTGCAGAATCAATAAAGAATAATAAATTTGCTAAAAATTAATAAAAATGCAAGCAAAAGACTTACTACAATTAGCAGAACAATTTGGCAACCCCTTATATGTTTACGATGCCGAAAAAATACAATCTCAATACAATAGATTAACTAAGGCTTTTTCAAAAGTAGATAAGTTACGCATCAATTATGCAATGAAGGCCCTTTCAAATGTTGCCATACTTCAATTAATAAAAGAAATGGGAGCTGGTCTTGACACGGTATCAATTCAGGAAGTATTATTAGGACTTCATGCTGGCTATGCTCCGGACAAAATATTCTATACTCCAAACGGAGTTTCCCTAGAAGAAATAGAAGAGGTAAATGCCATGGGAGTTCAAATCAATATTGACAACTTATCTATATTAGAACAATTTGGTACAAAACATCCAACCGTTCCCGTTTGTATCCGTATAAACCCACACGTGATGGCTGGTGGAAACACTAACATTTCTGTTGGGCATATTGATAGTAAATTTGGTATTTCAATACATCAATTACCTCATTTACTTCGTATTGTCGAAAATACAAAAATGAATATTGTGGGAATCCACATGCACACGGGTTCCGACATTTTGGATATCGAAGTATTTTTATATGCAGCCGAAATCTTATTTGATGTAGCAAAAAAATTCAAAAACTTAGAGTTTTTAGACTTCGGAAGCGGATTTAAAGTGCCTTATAAAAAAGATGATATCGAAACTGATATTGAAGAACTAGGGAAAAAACTATCCAAAAGATTCAATGCTTTTTGTACTGAATATGGAAAAGATCTAACATTAATCTTCGAACCTGGAAAATTCTTGGTAAGCGAAGCCGGATTCTTTTTGGCTAAAGTAAATGTGGTAAAACAAACTACTTCAACAGTATTTGCAGGTATAGATAGTGGATTTAATCACCTAATCAGACCAATGTTTTACGGTTCCCAACATCATATTGAAAACATCTCACACCCGAAAGGTAAAGAACGTTTTTATTCTGTTGTAGGATATATTTGTGAAACAGATACTTTTGCAAATAACAGAAGAATTTCTGAAATAAAAGAAGGCGATATATTGTGCTTTAGAAATGCTGGTGCTTACTGTTTTTCTATGGCATCCAATTATAATTCTCGTTACAAACCCGCAGAAGTATTGTGGATAAATGGAGAAGGTCACTTGATACGCAAACAAGAAAATTTTGAAGATTTATTAAAAAATCAAATTCCATTACCTATTGCAGCTGCAACAGTCTAACACAAAAAAATCCCGTAAAATTATTTACGGGATTTTTTTTATCAAAATTAGTATGTTTTAGTCCTTCAAAACTTCTTCCAAAACGTTGGCTTCAGTTCCATTAGGGAATGTGATTTTCAATTTCTGAGCAAGTGTAGGTGCTATTTCTGTGATATTCTTTTTATGGTAAGACTCTCCTTTTTTAATATGCCAGCCATAGAAAATAGCAGGCACATGCGTATCATAGCTGTAAGGTGTGCCATGAGAAGTTCCCGTACCTGAATACTCAATATAACCCGGTTTGTCTAAAATAACAAGATCTCCGTTTTGAGTAACATCATATCCTTTTACAACAAAATTTAAAAAATAATCATTACCGGTAGAATTCAAAATCTCTTCTTCGGTATATACTTTCTTTACATAATCTTGAGACATTAAATAGCTTTTAAAAGCCGCTTTAACAGTACTCAAATCAAGATTCTTATTTTTGATTGTCTCTTTATTAAAGAACAAATTGAAACTTGAATAATTCAAAATTAAGTCAGCTCCAAAAGTCTTCACTGAGAAATCTTTTAAATTTGTTCTAATATCTCTTGGACTCACACTTCTCACACCATACTTATTATCTTTTAGAAAATTAACGTTTTCAGCTCCAGCATGATCAGCAGTAAGGAAAAGCAGGTAATTATCCTTGCCTACTTTTTTATCAAGATAAACTAAGAAATCTGCTATGGTTTGATCCAGCCTCAAATAAGTATCCTGCAATTCCATAGAACGCGGTCCTAATAAGTGCCCAATATAATCTGTAGAAGAAAAACTAACAGCTAAAAAATCTGTAACATTATCTTTACCTAATTCTTCCATTTCAATAGCTTTCATTGCAAATTCAGCCACAAGATCATTCCCAAAAGGAGTTGATCTCAATACACCTGCATCATTTTTAGCATACATTTCTTTTAAATTATATGGAAAAACTGGAGCAGCACTATTGTATAATTTGCCTTCATAAGGATTATCATCCGCTAAACTCTCATTATAAGTGTCCTTCGATTTATATAAGTCCCACCCTTTATTAATATAAGGCATGTATCTCTTTTCAGAATTGAATTTTGTAACCCAATCAGGCAACTTTTCGCCGTAGAAAGTACTGGAAACAAAATCTCCTGTTTTGCTATACCAAAAAGCCCAATTGGCAAAATGTCCTGCCGGCAATATAGCACCACGGTCCTTAATGCTCAATCCGATAACTTTTCCTTTAAAATTGGTAGCCAAACGCAATTCATCGGTAATTGTAGTACTCTGTAAATTTTTAGGAGACATTTCCCCTTCCTCTTTAGTTCCGTTTCCGATGGTTTTTACCGAAGCGTCATCCGTACAATATACTTCTTTTCCTAAAGTCCTGCTGAACCATTCGTTACCAACAATTCCATGTATCGAAGGAGTTGCTCCTGTATAAATAGAAGCATGTCCCGGCGCAGTATAAGTAGGCATATAATTATAATGCATATTTTGAAAGGTATAGCCGTTGTTCATCAATCGCTTAAACCCATTGCTGGTAAAATCATCCGAAAAACGATATAAATATTCCATTTTCATTTGATCCACAACAATTCCGATGACTAATTTAGGGCGCTCTTGCGCATAAACATTTGCAATACTAATAAATGCAAAAAATAAAATTAATTTTTTCATAATATACTTTATATAGGTCGTAAAAATACAAATTAAACTTCAAACCTACTTGCTTGAAAACATCAGAATAAGCTTCAGATTTAATGATTCCAATCAAAAAAACCCTCTATCCGATTGGATAGAGGGTTTTACAGAATCTAAAACAGGTCCAGATTAAACAAATACGTCGAACCGAGCCCTTAGACAAACACTTCGATGCTATAAAAACAAAAAAGCCTGTCTTTTCAGACAGGCTTTTCTAAAGAAAGGCGACGAC
Organism: Flavobacterium sp. W1B; assembly: GCF_047344965.1. Classification (NCBI taxonomy): domain Bacteria; kingdom Pseudomonadati; phylum Bacteroidota; class Flavobacteriia; order Flavobacteriales; family Flavobacteriaceae; genus Flavobacterium; species Flavobacterium sp. W1B. The sequence continues at coordinate 1,673,011 of NZ_CP178845.1, read as the reverse complement.
ATACTCTCCCACATAACTGCAGTACCATCTGCGCAGGCGGGCTTAACTTCTCTGTTCGGGATGGGAAGAGGTGAGCCCCGCCGCAATAACCACCTTAAGGTCGTTTTGCAATGGGTAATCCATTATTTATGGATCAACATTACACAATATCTTAACATACTGAGATAAAGAAAAAAGTATTTATTTAGAAAGTTTCTTCCTCCGGGTTACCCCGGAGGAAAAGGTGTACATAAGCTTACGGATTATTAGTACTACTCGACTATGACATTACTGCCTTTACATCTATAGCCTATCAACGTGGTCATCTCCCACGATCCTTAAAAGAAATCTCATCTTGTGGTGGGTTTCGCGCTTATATGCTTTCAGCGCTTATCCCTTCCAAACGTAGCTACTCTGCGGTGCCACTGGCGTGACAACAGATACACTAGAGGTTTGTCCAATTCGGTCCTCTCGTACTAGAATCAGATCCACTCAAATTTCTTGCGCCCACAGTAGATAGAGACCGAACTGTCTCACGACGTTCTGAACCCAGCTCGCGTGCCACTTTAATGGGCGAACAGCCCAACCCTTGGGACCTTCTCCAGCCCCAGGATGTGACGAGCCGACATCGAGGTGCCAAACCCCCCCGTCGATATGAGCTCTTGGGGGAGATCAGCCTGTTATCCCCGGCGTACCTTTTATCCTTTGAGCGATGGCCCTTCCATGCGGAACCACCGGATCACTATGCTCTACTTTCGTACCTGATCGACCTGTATGTCTCTCAGTCAAGCTCCCTTATGCCATTGCACTCTACGCACGGTTACCAAGCGTACTGAGGGAACCTTTAGAAGCCTCCGTTACTCTTTTGGAGGCGACCACCCCAGTCAAACTACCCACCAAGCAATGTCCCCCGCAAAACGGGGTTAGGCCTCAGATAAACAAAGGGTTGTATTTCAACAATGACTCCACAACGCCTAGCGACGCCACTTCACAGTCTCCAACCTATCCTACACATCATTTATCCAAGGTCAATACTAAGCTATAGTAAAGGTGCACAGGGTCTTTTCGTCCCACTGCGGGTAAACGGCATCTTCACCGTTACTACAATTTCACCGAGCTCATGGCTGAGACAGTGTCCAGATCGTTACACCATTCGTGCAGGTCGGAACTTACCCGACAAGGAATTTCGCTACCTTAGGACCGTTATAGTTACGGCCGCCGTTTACTGGGGCTTCAATTCAATGCTTCTCCGAAGATAACATCTCCTCTTAACCTTCCAGCACCGGGCAGGTGTCAGGCCCTATACTTCATCTTACGATTTTGCAGAGCCCTGTGTTTTTGATAAACAGTCGCCTGGACCTCTTCACTGCGGCCAGCATTGCTGCTGGCGACCCTTCTCCCGAAGTTACGGGTCTATTTTGCCTAATTCCTTAGCCATGAATCTCTCGAGCACCTTAGAATTCTCATCTCGACTACCTGTGTCGGTTTGCGGTACGGGTACTATTAACCTGAAGTTTAGAGGTTTTTCTTGGAAGCCCTTAGGTGCACTATCTCTTTGTCCGAAGACGCCGAGTACTATCGTATTTCCCCAAAACCCGTGGATTTGCCTGCGGGTCTTATAGGTAGGTACTTCAACGAACTATTCCGTCAGTTCGCGGCACTTTCATCACTCCGTCACCCCATCACAGTTAACAGTAGTACGGGAATATTAACCCGTTGTCCATCGACTGTCCCTTTCGGGTTCGCCTTAGGTCCCGACTAACCCACAGCTGATTAGCATAGCTGTGGAAACCTTAGTCTTTCGGTGTGCGGGTTTCTCGCCCGCATTATCGTTACTTATGCCTACATTTTCTTTTCTAACCAGTCCAGCATACCTTACGATACACCTTCTACCCTGTTAGAATGCTCCCCTACCACTTAGAGTAAACTCTAAATCCATAGCTTCGGTAATATACTTATGCCCGATTATTATCCATGCTCGTCCGCTCGACTAGTGAGCTGTTACGCACTCTTTAAATGAATGGCTGCTTCCAAGCCAACATCCTAGCTGTCTGGGCAGACAAACCTCGTTCTTTCAACTTAGTATATATTTGGGGACCTTAGCTGATGGTCTGGGTTCTTTCCCTCTCGGACTTGGACCTTAGCACCCAAGCCCTCACTGTTATGAAACATTATATAGCATTCGGAGTTTGTCAGGAATTGGTAGGCGGTGAAGCCCCCGCATCCAATCAGTAGCTCTACCTCTATATAACTTTACGCATAACGCTGCACCTAAATGCATTTCGGGGAGTACGAGCTATTTCCGAGTTTGATTGGCCTTTCACCCCTACCCACAGATCATCCCAAGACTTTTCAACGTCAACGGGTTCGGTCCTCCACTGTGTGTTACCACAGCTTCAACCTGTCCATGGGTAGATCACACGGTTTCGCGTCTAACACTACTGACTAAAGCGCCCTATTCAGACTCGCTTTCGCTACGGATCCGTGGCTTAACCACTTATCCTTGCCAGCAACGTTAACTCGTAGGCTCATTATGCAAAAGGCACGCCGTCACCCCACGAAAGGGCTCCGACCGCTTGTAAGCGTATGGTTTCAGGATCTATTTCACTCCGTTATTCACGGTTCTTTTCACCTTTCCCTCACGGTACTGGTTCACTATCGGTCTCTCAGGAGTATTTAGCCTTAGCGGATGGTCCCGCCAAATTCAGACAGGGTTTCACGTGCCCCGCCCTACTCAGGATACCACTATCCTTTACACTCGTTACCTATACAGGACTATCACCCTCTTTGGTTCTACTTTCCAGTAGATTCTAGTTCCTTGTGCAAGAAATGTCGTGGTCCTACAACCCCAACATTGCCGTAACAACATTGGTTTGGGCTAATCCGCGTTCGCTCGCCACTACTTACGGAATCACTTTTGTTTTCTTCTCCTCCGCCTACTTAGATGTTTCAGTTCAGCGGGTTTGCCCACCTATCGGTGTACTATGTCTTCAACATAGTGGGTTGCCCCATTCAGGTATCTACGGATCAATCGGTGTGTGCCCGTCCCCGTAGCTTTTCGCAGCTTATCACGCCTTTCATCGCCTCTGAGAGCCAAGGCATCCCCCATACGCCCTTATTTTGCTTATTGTACCAATCTTAAATTTAATTAAGACCGTTTTTGTTTGTCTTTTACTATAAATAGTAAAAAACGCTTTCTACTTTTTAATATTTTTCTTATCTCAATATGTCAATGAACGGTTATCTGTGGATTTATGGATTCGTGATTCGAATAAACGAATGACCAAAAAACCAAATCAACTGATTTGTGGAGAATAACGGAGTCGAACCGTTGACCTCCTGCGTGCAAGGCAGGCGCTCTAGCCAGCTGAGCTAATCCCCCAATACAGTTGGCAGTGTTCAGTATTCAGTTTTCAGTAACTTTACTTTACATCCAAATGAGTTGTGAATTGCTAACTCTAGATTCTTCTTTGTATTTAAGTGTAAATAGTTGTCTCGGACAGACTCGAACTGTCGACCCCTACATTATCAGTGTAGTACTCTAACCAGCTGAGCTACGAGACACTCTTATTCTTAAATTGTATTATTTGAACTAACAGCAAGAGTAATAAATTCTTTAGATATTTTTCCAATATCTCTTTTCGTCTTCTTTCTTGAAAGTGTATTGCTACTAACATTCAAGCTCTAGAAAGGAGGTGTTCCAGCCGCACCTTCCGGTACGGCTACCTTGTTACGACTTAGCCCTAGTTACCAGTTTTACCCTAGGCAGCTCCTTGCGGTCACCGACTTCAGGCACCCCCAGCTTCCATGGCTTGACGGGCGGTGTGTACAAGGCCCGGGAACGTATTCACCGGATCATGGCTGATATCCGATTACTAGCGATTCCAGCTTCACGGAGTCGAGTTGCAGACTCCGATCCGAACTGTGACCGGTTTTATAGATTCGCTCCTGGTCACCCAGTGGCTGCTCTCTGTACCGGCCATTGTAGCACGTGTGTAGCCCAAGGCGTAAGGGCCGTGATGATTTGACGTCATCCCCACCTTCCTCACAGTTTGCACTGGCAGTCTCGTTAGAGTTCCCGACATGACTCGCTGGCAACTAACAACAGGGGTTGCGCTCGTTATAGGACTTAACCTGACACCTCACGGCACGAGCTGACGACAACCATGCAGCACCTTGTAAATTGTCTTGCGAAAAGTCTGTTTCCAAACCGGTCAATCTACATTTAAGCCTTGGTAAGGTTCCTCGCGTATCATCGAATTAAACCACATGCTCCACCGCTTGTGCGGGCCCCCGTCAATTCCTTTGAGTTTCATTCTTGCGAACGTACTCCCCAGGTGGGATACTTATCACTTTCGCTTAGCCACTGAGATTGCTCCCAACAGCTAGTATCCATCGTTTACGGCGTGGACTACCAGGGTATCTAATCCTGTTCGCTACCCACGCTTTCGTCCATCAGCGTCAATATATTAGTAGTAACCTGCCTTCGCAATTGGTATTCCATGTAATCTCTAAGCATTTCACCGCTACACTACATATTCTAGTTACTTCCTAATAATTCAAGTTTAGCAGTATCAATGGCCGTTCCACCGTTGAGCGATGGGCTTTCACCACTGACTTACTAAACCGCCTACGGACCCTTTAAACCCAATGATTCCGGATAACGCTTGGATCCTCCGTATTACCGCGGCTGCTGGCACGGAGTTAGCCGATCCTTATTCTTACGATACCGTCAAGCTCCTTCACGAAGGAGTGTTTCTTCTCGTACAAAAGCAGTTTACAATCCATAGGACCGTCATCCTGCACGCGGCATGGCTGGATCAGGCTTGCGCCCATTGTCCAATATTCCTCACTGCTGCCTCCCGTAGGAGTCTGGTCCGTGTCTCAGTACCAGTGTGGGGGATCTCCCTCTCAGGACCCCTACCCATCGTAGCCTTGGTAAGCCGTTACCTTACCAACTAGCTAATGGGACGCATGCTCATCTTTCACCGTTGTGACTTTAATTATAAAATGATGCCATCCTATAATACTATGAGGTATTAATCCAAATTTCTCTGGGCTATCCCTCTGTGAAAGGTAGATTGCATACGCGTTACGCACCCGTGCGCCGGTCTCTAATTCCGAAGAACTATACCCCTCGACTTGCATGTGTTAAGCCTGCCGCTAGCGTTCATCCTGAGCCAGGATCAAACTCTTCATCGTATATTATGCGAGAACCATAAATGATTCTCTGTTTTTATTCGACTGAAGATCTATCGGTTTTTTCAAATCTATCGATTCTATTACTCTTATTCTTTTGTTTTAAGATCTCTCTTAAAACGGCTGTCAATTCAATATGTCTAGGAACGTGTCTTATCGTTTTTTCGTCTCGTTCTTCACATCTAAATGTGTTTCTCGAAGCGGGTGCAAAAGTACAACTTCTTTTTAATCTCGCAAGAAAAATTTAAAGTTTTTTTGAAGCTTTAAAACTTCGTTTTCTTTATTCTCTCTTACCAATCTCTCAAAGAACTTTGCGTATTTTGCGGGGTGCAAAGATAACAAGCAAATTCAAATCTCACAAGCTTTTTTTGAGTTTTATTTTAGAAAACTAAATCCCTAAATCAAATAATCGCTGTCAGTGTTTTAATGAACGTTTGTCGCTGTTGCGGGTGCAAAAGTAGAACCTTTATACCGTTATACAAGCTTTTTAAACACCTTTTTTTTAACTTTTATTAACTTTAATTTTAAATCACTGAAAACCCGAACTTTGGAATTAAAAGTTTTTTTAGCGTTTCACGGATTACAACCTTATTATGTTGCTAGGCGGCGAAAACACAGCTCCAACAAGGCTTTTTAACAATCAACACTACCTTATAATAAGGATAGGGATTATAAGTATTGATTCAAATTAAGAGGACTTAATTCTGTTTTCAACAACCAACGAAGACATTCAGAACCCGAACTGAGAACATTTCCTCCCTAAAACCACTTCCCTAGCACCGATAGCAACCAAAATCCCAAACACTATTACACAAATCAAAGCATCCAGCATCGATGTTTCGGGATCGAGAACAAGAAATACCCCCCAAAAACAAATCAAACACACCTTATCATTACAATATTAAAGTCAAAACATCTTTTTTACACCTATTAATACATAACAAACCTTAACATTCTATTGTATGTATTTTTGTAATGCCATATATTTGCAATCTTAAATTAACAAACAATGATTAAGATTACTTTGCCCGATGGGTCAGTTAAAGAGTTTGCGCCAGACGTAACTCCGATGGATGTTGCTAAAAGCATTAGCGAGGGATTTGCCAGAAATGTAATTTCGGCTTCTTTTAATGGTACAACCATTGAAACGACCACGCCTTTAACAACGGACGGTAGCCTTATATTATATACATGGAATGATGAAGGCGGAAAGAAAGCCTTTTGGCACTCTACCTCACACGTCATGGCACAGGTTCTTGAAGAAATGTATCCTGGTATCAAATTAACACTTGGACCTGCAATTTCTAATGGATTCTATTATGATGTAGATTTTGAAGATCAAAAGATCACAGAAGCTGATTTTAAAAAAATAGAAGATCGTGTTCTTGAAATTTCAAGAGGAAAACATGAATTTAAATTACGCCCTGTTACAAAAGCAGAAGCACTAGAACTATACAAGGACAATGTTTACAAAACAGAATTGATTTCGAACCTTGAAGACGGAACAATTACTTTTTGTGATCATGATACTTTTACCGACTTATGTCGCGGCGGACATATTCCTAATACCGGAATTATCAAAGCCATGAAAGTTATGAGCGTTGCAGGCGCCTACTGGAGAGGAGACGAAAAAAACAAACAGTTAACTCGTGTTTACGGAACTTCATTTCCGAAACAAAAAGACTTAACCGAATATCTTGCTTTACTTGAAGAAGCAAAACGTCGTGATCACAGAAAATTAGGCAAAGAATTAGAACTGTTTGCTTTTTCACAAAAAGTAGGTCAAGGCTTACCATTATGGCTACCCAAAGGAGCTGCATTGAGAGAACGTCTAGAGCAGTTTTTGAAAAAAGCACAGAAAAAAGCAGGTTACGAACAAGTAGCTACTCCACATATTGGTCAAAAAGAATTATATGTAACTTCTGGTCATTATGCAAAATACGGAGCCGACAGTTTTCAACCGATAAGCACTCCAGCCGAAGGCGAAGAGTTTTTATTAAAACCAATGAACTGCCCTCATCACTGTGAAATTTACAATGTAAGACCTTGGTCTTACAAAGACCTACCAAAACGTTATGCTGAATTTGGAACTGTTTACAGATACGAACAAAGTGGCGAATTACACGGTTTAACGCGCGTTCGTGGCTTCACTCAAGATGACGCACATATTTTCTGTACACCAGAACAATTGGACGAAGAGTTCAAAAAAGTAATCGACTTAGTATTATATGTTTTTGGTTCGTTAGGTTTTGAAAACTTTACTGCCCAAATCTCATTAAGAGACAAAGAAAACAGAGACAAATACATAGGAAGCGACGAAAACTGGGAGAAAGCTGAAAATGCAATTATCAACGCTGCAGCCGACAAAGGACTAAATACCGTTGTTGAATATGGCGAAGCTGCTTTCTATGGTCCGAAGTTAGATTTCATGGTAAAAGACGCCTTAGGAAGACAATGGCAATTAGGCACAATTCAGGTAGATTACAACCTGCCAGAACGCTTTGAACTAACCTATAAAGGATCTGACAATGAATTACATAGACCTGTAATGATTCACAGAGCACCTTTTGGTTCTATGGAGCGTTTTATTGCTATACTATTGGAACACACAGCAGGAAATTTCCCACTCTGGCTAATGCCAGAACAGGCTATAATATTGTCTTTGAGCGAGAAATATGAAAAATATGCCAAAAAAGTTTTAGATTTGCTAGAAAATCACGAAATTCGCGCCCTCATTGACAACCGAAATGAGACGATAGGCAAGAAAATTAGAGATGCTGAAATGCAAAAAACCCCATTCATGTTGATTGTAGGGGAGGAAGAAGAAAAAAACGGGACAATCTCAATCCGTCGCCACGGACAGGAAGGAAAAGGGAATATCAGCATTACAATAGAAGAATTTGCTTCGATAGTAAACGAAGAGATCAACAAGACATTAAAAGTATTTACAGTTTAACTTAAATTATAAAGTCATAGCAATTAGAAGCAACAGAGGTTATCAACCTCGCGTAGAAAAAAAGGATGCACACAGAATAAACAATCTTATTCGTGGTGTACAAGAAGTACGACTTGTAGGTGAAAATATTGAGCCAGGAGTTTTTAAACTTTCGGAGGCTTTAAGATTAGCTGATCAATTTGAATTAGATCTAGTTGAGATTTCGCCTAATGCAGAGCCGCCAGTTTGTAAGATCATGGATTACAAGAAATTTGTTTACGAACAAAAGAAACGTGACAAAGTCCTTAAAGCGAAATCTACACAGGTAACTGTTAAAGAAATCCGTTTTGGCCCTCAAACAGATGAGCATGACTATGAGTTTAAAAGAAAGAACGCTGAAAAATTCCTGAAAGAAGGTGCTAAATTAAAAGCATTTGTATTCTTTAAAGGTCGTTCTATCATTTATAAAGACCAAGGTCAAATCTTATTATTGAGATTAGCTACAGACTTGGAAGAATTTGGAAAAGTGGAAGCGATGCCAATTCTAGAAGGAAAGAGAATGATTATGTTCATTGCTCCGAAGAAGAAAAAATAATTATTTGCAATAAGCAGTAAGCAATAAGCAATAAGCAAATATGTTAGTAAACTTTTGCATAAAGCCTAAAGCTTAAAGCCTAGAGCTTTTGAAGATATAAGTAAGTAAGAATAAATTAAAACACTAGGAAAAAATGCCTAAAATGAAAACCAAATCTAGCGCCAAGAAACGTTTTAAAGTTACTGGTTCTGGAAAGATTAAAAGAAAGCATGCTTTTAAAAGTCACATCTTGACTAAAAAATCTAAAAAACGTAAATTAGCTTTGACTCACTCAGCGCTAGTTCACAAAACAGATATGAAAAGCATCAAACAACAATTAAGAATTATCTAATAATTCTTTAGGTTAAAACAATTTAAAAATAACCTTGGAGTATGGCCATTAAGTTCTCTTGATTTAATTCGGGACGCCTGCTACAAAAAAACAATAAAATTATGCCAAGAGCGGTAAATTCAGTTGCTAAAAGAGCAAGAAGAAAAAAAATAATGAAGCAAGCCAAAGGTTTCTTTGGTAGACGTAAAAACGTTTGGACAGTTGCTAAGAATGCGGTAGAGAAAGCAATGTGCTACGCTTACCGTGACAGAAAAGTGAACAAAAGAAATTTCCGTTCTTTATGGATTCAACGTATCAACGCTGGAGCTAGATTAGAAGGAATGTCTTATTCACAATTCATGGGTAAAGTAAAAGCTAACGGAATCGAATTGAACAGAAAAGTTCTTGCAGATTTAGCTATGAACCACCCAGAAGCTTTCAAAGCAGTACTTAATAAAGTAAAATAAACGTTTTATCAACTCAATTTAGATTACTTACTTATATAAAATCCCCGATCGAAAGATTGGGGATTTTTTTTATACTGACCTTATCAAAAGTATACCTTGTTAAAAACAAATCGAAAACCCACTGATTCATCCCTATTCAATTACCTTTGAATTGTTTTGATTTATGTAAAAATTAATAAAGCGAAATTCGCTAAGGCGAATCATTTCAAACTATCTTTTCTGCAAAAGGCAAAAAAAATGCCCTCACAAAAAAATTGTGAGGGCATTCTACTATAATAATTAGTTCAAATGTTAATTTACATTTTTACTTTATTTTCATTTTTTGGCAACACTACGTCTAAGGCATTATTCTCTTTAAAATAATTAGCTCCCCACATATCGTAACGTTTTTTCTGAGTTTCAATTTTACTTTGAAAAGCTGACCAGTTTTTAGTTTTCTTTGGCGACCATAATACTTCACTTAATGCGCTTAAACGTGGAAAAATCATATATTCTACTTTAGCAGGATTTTCCATATATTCGGTCCAAACATTTCCTTGAGCTCCCAGCACGTATTTTGCTTGTTCTGCATTTAATTCCTTAGGAATAGGCTCGTAGCTATAAATTTTTTCCAAAGAAGTTAAACCTCCAATAGTAACTTCTTTATCATTCTTGGTTTGTGAATGATCTAAATACACATGACTTCCTGGAGTCATAATCACTTGATGATTTTCTTTAGCAGCAGCAATTCCACCTGCTTCCCCTCTCCAACTCATCACGATTGCATTTGGCGCAAGCCCACCTTCAAGGATTTCATCCCAACCAATTAATGTTCTGCCATTTTTATTAATGTATTTCTCCATACGCTGAATAAAATAGCTTTGCAATTCATGTTCGTCTTTTAGACCTTTTTCTTTGATTAATTGCTGACAGAACTCACTTCTTTTCCAAGCATCTTTAGGTGATTCATCACCACCAACATGGATATATTTTGAAGGGAATAAAGCCATCACCTCATCAAGAACATCTTCTAGAAATTTGAAAGTATATTCCGTTGGAGCATAAACATCGGTAAAAACACCCCAAGTTTCCTGAACCAGCTTCACTCTTCCGTTTGCCAATTCCTGTTTACTTTTTTCAGAAATTTTTCCTTCAGGGATAACTGTTTTCTCATCTGGAAAACAACTCAACATAGGATAAGCTGCAATTGCAGCACTACTATGACCAGGCATTTCGATTTCTGGAATCACGGTAATAAAACGATCCGAAGCATATTTTACAATTTCCTTTACTTCTTCTTGGGTATAAAAACCACCCTCAGGCGTATTATCATTTCCCGTTCCTGGATATCTACCTACAATACTTCCGTTCCTTTTAGATCCTATTTCTGTCAGTTTTGGATACTTTTTAATTTCAATTCTCCAACCTTGATCCTCGGTTAAATGCCAATGAAAATAATTTAGTTTGTGTAACGCTAGGTAATCAATGTATTTTTTTACGAAAGAAACTGGGAAAAAATGACGTGCCACATCTAGCATAGCTCCTCTATAAACAAAACGAGGCTCATCTTTTACATCAACAGCAGCGATTGTTAAAGCATTACTTTTTTCTACAGGAAGTAATTGTATCAAAGTTTGCATCCCATAAAAAGTACCAATAGCAGAATTACCTTCTATTACCACCCCTTTACTGTCACTTTTTAAACTATAGCCTTCTCCTTTTAAACCTACATTATTTTTTAGGCTATTGAATTTGATGTAATTTTTTGAAGCTTTTTTAACTATCGGCAATTTAAATCCATAATAATCGGATAGATACCCATTCAAAAAAGCAGCAGTAGCATCATCACTTGCATTCGAAACTACCAAACTCGTTTTTGGACTAATTACAAAACTCCCTGCATTTCTAGTGACTTGCACTGGTTGAGGAATAATATTTACTTCCTGAGCAAAGGACATTACACTACATAAGAGAAGTGAAAATAGAAATGATCTTACCATATTTTTCGTTTTTTACTATTATTGTTTTTATTATTATAATTTTATTCTTGAAATAGTTTCATTTTACAAGCCGAAAATAAAACATAATAAATAAACCACACAACAGTACCTACCAGTTTGTTAGCCAAATTAACATAACATAAAATTACATTTGTTTAAAAATAATGAAATTAAAGGCAAGCTCAGAAAAAAAATTAACCAAACTTGAAAAAATAAAATCATTCAAAATTTAGCAGAAAATTCAAACTAATTCACTTTTAGTAATTAATTAAAAAGGCGCCAATTACAAATGTAAATGACGCCTTTTATGAAGTATTCTAAAAAAATTTAATATCCTTTTGCAGCTTGAAATTGCTTTAAAAATGGATTGTGATCCAAAGCACTTTGAGGGTAAGGCATTCTTTCGAATTTATTTTCCCAAGTACGTTCTTGAACTTTGTTATTAGTGATATCGTAAGTTGTTTTCATAACAACATTTGCAATATTCCAACGACGAATATCTTGAAAACGTTGTCCTTCACCTGCTAATTCGATACGTCTTTCATTGCGTATTACTTGACGAAGTTTTTCTTTAGTATTATAAACAGTCTCATCAATTGCTGGCATGCCTGCACGATCTCTAATATCATTTAATGCGCTGAAAATAGATGAATCTGGTCCTGATACTTCATTTTTAGCTTCAGCATAAGTAAGTAAAACTTCAGCATAACGGATAATTTGGAAATCCTGTCCACCATCCCATTCAGTAATTGTGAAAGCAGGATCAACTAATTTTCTAAAATTATAACCTGTTTTACTATTATTATTCCCCCCTTTACCCCAAGTAAATTTATAACCTGAGTTGTAACGATCCCAAGGATTTGATGGAAATAAAATACTAGCATATAAACGAGTATCTCTATTTTTAAATTCATCAAAATACGCTGAATTAGGAGTTCCATTGTTATAATTTGCAGCACGTTGCGTAGCTGTAGGTGGAGTAAACGAATTTCCGTTTTTATCCCAGTATGCATCAACTAAATCAGTAGTTGGAGTGATAGAACTCCAGCCACCCAAATCTGAACATGGTAATAAGGTATTTAAACCATTTCCATATTCATATGAGGAATTATCTATGTTTTGTGCGGCAAGAATAACTTCTTTGCTATTTTCATTTACTGCCCAAAATTGTTGCTCATAACTTGCTAATCCTTTGTAGAATTTTACTTCTTCTGTAGCATTTGCAAAAGTCACAAAGTTAGAATAATCGTCTTGTGTATCTTTACTTGTTAGAGCGGTAACTCTGAACAATTGATACCCCATTCCCATTATATGCTCAGCACTAGCAGCAGCTTCTGCCCATTTACCATATTGCAATTCTACTCTAGCTTTGATTGCCCATGCAGCACCAGTAGTAATACGACCAGTTTCATTATTTGTTCCACCTGCATAATTTGCTGGTAATTGATCTGCTACACTTGTTAATTCTGACAATACAAATGCAATTACATCAGCTTCAGAAGAAGGCTCGATTGCAGTTTCCATAGGATCTACGTAGGCATTTTTAATCAATGGTACAGCTCCAAAGTTTCTAGCTAATTCAAAATAAGTCATCGCTCTTAACACTTTTGCTTCAGCAATAAATCTAGTTTTCAAACTTTCGGCCATAGGAGTCTTACCTACGTTGTCTAAAAAGTAATTGTATTGACGGATTGCTGTATATCTTGACTTATAACCACGATCTAATGAGGCATTAATATTACCCGCACTAATTGCTGTTGAAGGTCCTTCCCAAGCATATTGACAAAAGGCATTGTCAGTAGCACCATCATCATAAACATTAGAATAACTTCCTTCTAAATAAGCATAACAGCCTGTTAAAGCCAAACGGGCTTCTTTTTCAGAAGTCCAAAATGAACCACTTGAGATTTGATCTTGGGGCAGCTTTTCTAGCGAAGAATCTGTACATCCTGTAAGGACAGCTATTGCTAAAATAGCAACAATTTTATATGATATAAATTTCATGAAATTAAATTTAAAATTATTATAGAGATACGTTTAACCCTAAAGAAAAAGTTTTAAGTTGAGGATAAGACCCTCTTGATGAAGCAGTTTCTGGATCAAAATCCTTCATTCTTTTATCACCTCTTATTGTAAAAGGATTATTACTAGATGCATACACCCTGATTCCGTGAACATTAATTTTAGAAGTCAAAGATTCTGGGAAATTATATCCAACTGATAATGATTTAACTCTAAAATAAGCTGCATTAAATAACCAAAAGCTTGATTGTCTAGCGTTATTCGTATTATCTGCTGAGCTTAATAAACGAGGATATGAAGCATTCGGATTTGGATTCTCTGGTGTCCATCTGTCTAACATGTACTCTTTAACACCCGCACCATTAAAAAAGGCTTGAGATCCCTCATCATTAAGATATACTTTGATATCAGCAACTCCTTGCCCTAATATAGAAAAATCAAAATTCTTATAATTACCAGTAATATTTAAACCATAAGTAATATAAGGTACATCGGCTCCCATCACTACCCTGTCATCACCATCAATCTTATGATCGCCATTTTGATCTTTGTATTTAATATCACCTGCTTTTGTATTATTTGCTTGAAAAGCATGAGCAGCAACTTCATCATTAGTAACAAATAATCCATCAGCTTCTAACATATAAAAAGATCCAATAGGTTGTCCTACACGGTTAATCCAGTTTCCACTGATTTGATCCCCTTGACCACCTAAATCAACAACTTTATTCCAAATTCTGCTTAAGTTTCCTCCTACTGAGAAATTAAAGTCACCAATATGGTTGTTGTGTGTCAAAGACAATTCAATACCTTTATTTTGCACTTTAGCTAAATTTACTGAAGGTCTTAATGAACCATCTAAACCAGCTTCATCCGGCAATGATGGATTTGTCAACAAAATTCCATTAGTCATTCTTTCGAATGCATCTAACTGTAAATTAAATTTGTTTTTCCACAAACCTAAGTCTAAACCAATATTAGTCATATTCACTTTTTCCCAAGAAAGTTCTGGGTTCGCTAGTTTCCCTAAGAAAACTCCATCTTGTTTTCCTTGATCTAAAATAGCACCAACACCCGTTCTTAATCCATCATAGAAATCGTAATTCCCAACATTACTTACACTTCCAAGTTTACCCCAAGAACCACGAATTTTCAATTCTGAAACCCAATCCACTGATTCCATAAATTCCTCTTGAGAAATACGCCAAGCTCCAGAAAAAGAAGGAAAAACTCCTTGTCTATGTCCTGGTGCAAATCTTGAAGATTCATCAACTCTTAAACTAGATTCGAATAAATATCTATCGTTATAACTATAATTAAAACGTCCAAAAACAGATTTAAAAGCATTCTCAGCAATACCTGATTTCTTCGGATCTATGGTAGTATTTAAAGGATCTGACGAACCTGCATTAATAGATCCTAAACTATTATTAACAAATGACTTGCGAATAACACCAATAGATCTGTCTTTGTTATCTTCAAAAGAGCTACCTACTAAAATTTTACCATAATGATTTCCTATTGTTTTTTCATAACTAGCAACAAGTTGGGCTAATAAGTTCCCTGAAGTACTCCAATTCTCAGTAAGACTATTAGGACTAACCCCTGTACCACTAATTGGGTTGCCTGTATTGAAGTTTATAATTGGCACAACCTCATTTATAAAAGTACTGTTGAAACTATTGTAATAATTATAAGAGAACTGTCCTGTAATATCAAGTCCTTCTATTGGAGTAAAAGTAGCATTAACAGAACCTAAAAAACGATTGGTATTGTATTCACTTCTACCGCCCTCTTCTAAGGCACGCATTGGATTTACTTTAGCTAAAGTACCATCTATTTTACCCCCATTTATACTTCCCCAATTTCCATTGGATTGTTTTAATACCATTAAAGGCACCATTCTATTTAGATCTACAAAACTGAAATTACCTTTATCATTGTTAAAACCATCACGAATGAAAGAGATGTTAGTTCCAATTTTGAATTTTTCAGTTACTTTAGAATCTACGTTAGAACGGAAAGAATAACGACCAAGATCTTTTCCAGGAACAAGTGAGTTTTGTTTAAAAATAGATCCACTCAAGAAATAACGGGTATCACCACCTCCAGAAATATTTACTTGATGTTCTGTCATTGGAGCAGAAGCTCTCAAAACTTCTCCGTACCAATCTGTATCAGGGAAAAAATCCAAATCCGATTTGTCTTTTATTTTTTGAAGTTCAGCTGGAGAATATAATAATGACTTTCCAGCATTAGTTGCAGCTTCATTACGCAAAGTAGCATAATCATAAGCACCTAACCATTTTGGTAACACGATAGCTGACTGAGAAGCATAGTAAGTATTATAATTGATTGCCATTTTCCCTTCTTTCCCTTTTTTAGTGGTTACAAGGATAACCCCATAAGCAGCACGAGATCCATAAATCGCAGAAGCAGAAGCATCTTTTAATACCGAAATGCTTTCAACATCATTAGGATTTATTCTTGAAAAATCACCAGAACTTACAGGCACACCATCAACAACATACAAAGCTTCAGAAGCACCTAAGTTTCCTCTTCCTCTAATATTAATAGATCCCATATCACTCCCAACATCTCCAGGTCGTCCAAGTATATTAACACCCGGAACTGAACCTTGTAAAGCATTGGTCAAAGAAGTTACAGGGCGATTAGCCAATGTTTTAGTATTAACAGTATTTACTGCACCGGAAAGATTAACTTTCTTTTGTTTACCGTAACCTACAACAACAACTTCTTCCAGTTTCTGCCCATCTTGTTTTAAAGTAATACGAAGCGGAGTACTTTTTATCGCTACTTCTTGATCATCAAGCCCCATAAAAGAAACGATTAATGTACTCGCATTATCAGGCACTTCAATAGTAAAAGTACCATCAATATTAGTCTGGGTTGAAATAGTTGTTCCTTTCACAACAATGTTTGCCCCTGGTAAGGTTTCTCCATTTTGATCAAAAACAGTACCTGTGATTTTTTTTTGTACAAATAAAGAACTTGTGTTCTCTTTTAATTTTTCTGCCTTAGAAATAAAGAAATTAGTTTTTTCTTTAGTAGACAAATCTGTTGCCTTTTTAGAAATTTCAGTTGCTGAAGCTGGCAAAGCAAAACTTAGCAGCGAAATACCCGCAAATTGAACCACTTTTTGTGAAAGCCTATTCAGCCTTACATTTAGGGGTTTGTTTAGTACATTCATACTCTTGTATTGGTTTTGATTAATAATGAATTTGTTTTTTTCTTCTTTTACTCTTTCGTAGAAAGGAAAACGACTAACAATACTTCCGGTATCTGTGATTTTTTTAATTAAAAAAAGCATAAAATTGGCTGAGTCGCTTTATCATATATATTTTATAAAAAGGGATAATTTTCAGGTCTGTGACATATTCTATATGAACTTCAAAAATGAAAAATCACATGAAGAGCTTATTAATAATCCTGCTTAACCCTGTTTTATTTATATCTTTTTATCAATTTATTTACGAATTTAAAAACAAGAACGATCTCAAAAATAAAATAGTATTTTAAAATAAACACACCAGTACCCACCAGTTTGTGCGTGTTTTTCCCAAAAAAATTATAAAATTAAAACCAAAGACAAAAAAATATAAATACCCCGCTAGCGAATATGGTATTAAATAAAATTCAAACTAATTATATAAAAAACACAACCGACTATACAACAAATAATTACAGCAAAAACATTATTTTTTTCTTAAATAATTAAGTTCAATTAAAAAAAATGTGCTCGCACACATAAATTTTGTGTTGTCGAGCACATATACAAACTGGTAGTATTAATAAATTACTGTATTATTCACTTCTTTTACTAAAAGAAATTGTTTACTTATTAAAATATTCGAAATAAAACATTTCTTAATCAATATTTCTACAACACCACAAACACTACTTATTGAGTCTTCCTTTAAATCTACTTACACCATTCATCAAAACTTCTAATATGATACGTCCTTTGGGTAAATTACCCAGCGAGTATGTCAATAATCCATTCTTAATGGCTGCATATTCATGCTTTTCGTGAACAACTCCATTAACCGTTATCAGGACAGTCATCTGGCTTACTTTATTCGAAACAATGTTTAACTCTGTTTTATCAATAACCAATCGAGGATATAATGAAAAAGCATATTTTGCTTGTGTTTTATCGGCTACAAAATTTTTAGAAGCCGTAAAACTCAGCTTTTCACCGTTTCCGCAATCACTTTCAAATGCATGAATCAAATCTCCTTTCATGTCGAACATACGCAAATAACCATCACCGTTTTGCGGCTCATACCAAAACTGCAAACCGTTTCCAGCGCTATCCGTCAAAAACAATTCATACTTCCCTTCCTTTAGGCTTATGGTATCCTTATAAAGAGTATTGGCTTCAAGATCGGAAGGCAACTTATGAAAAATAGTATCTCCTTTTTCGCCAATCAAAAAGACTTTATTTTCTTTTGGTTTATTATTAGTCAAGAATTCAATAACGAAATTAGTTGGCAAGACTTCCGGAGAAACAAAAGAGGTTATCAACTCATTGTCGCCCATCCAAGCATCTTTACCTCCATTAGGTCTGGAAAGTTTTACAGTGTATTTATTCATTCCTTCTTTCGTCTTAATTTCTCCCGGAATTACAATCTCTGCTGTCTGGTTAAATTTAAGATTTCCTTTCCAATGGAACTCTGCTTTAGGAAAACCCTCTGTGCCATAAGTCACGGTTACTGATTTTAAATTTTCAGAACCTAAATTTCGGATAACGAAACGCGGATTGAAACTTGCTGGATTCAAACGGGTATATTGCTGTTCATTATTCGGCACCATAATCCCATCCACAGCAACATCTACCTTATGTGTTGGCTTTGAATATTGGAATAAATAGGAAGAAATATTTTCAACAGCTTGAATGTTTCCAGTTCCTTCATAAGGTTCCATTTCTAATGAAACACGGTGCTTGCCTTGAGTTGTCTTTACATCTATAATATCTGGAACCTGTAAATCTCCAGGACACCAATAAGCACGATCATAGATCCAAGTACCGCCTTGAGGATAAAGTGGATTGTCGCCACAATCTTTCCACATGTTGCGATGATCCACAGTCTTACCATCAACTTTCAATTCTCTCCAACGCTGGCAAAATTCGCTACAACCCTTTGGCTTATCCATTCCATGTCCCGTATGCTGGATTCGTATACGACTAATTTCAGCACCTGATGCTGCTACATAATCAATCGGCAGCAGGTTTTCTCCTATTTTTTCTTTTGGGTCACCATATTTATAACCTGCATTCCAAAGCGGGGTTATCCCCAATGGAGTAACTACCGGCGGCCCGGAAACAATCTCGAAATCAATAGTCAAGGCCCAACCGACCGTTTTATCCTCATAACCCGAATGAACGTATTCAATATCAACATTGTCTCGAAGTAAGGGTGCGAAATCTGTCACATCAACTTTCCATTGCCATTGCCAACCTTTATTAAAAACGCTTCCATAAGGCGTAAGCATCCGACCTAATTCATAATTTATTGATTCTCCATTTTTATCTTTTTTTCGCAGTTTAATGTGATCTAAATAATCCCAATGTGCCGTATAAAGACTGTCGGGACTCCCTAAAGTTACGATCATGGTCATTTTTCGAATTGGCGTTTTTATTGATGGGAAAATTCCAGGTTTGATATACGATTTTGAACCTGTAGCTGGATCACAAATAATTGTAGTTCGATTGTGTGTAACTACGTTGATTACTTTTGTTTTTTGGGCAAAACCACTAATCGAAACCCAAAAAACCAATAAAATCAGTAAACGTTTCATAAATATTATTTTAACATTAATAATTTCAAACTATGAAGCGCATTTTCCTCCGATTAAAATAAATTAAAATCAAAGAAAAATGCGCTTTCATAAACTCTTTTTGGATTCTCTATTTCACAGAAACATTAACCTTCCCCATTTCTAATCCATTACTTTTAGCTACGACAGTAAACTGACCTTTTTGGCTTTTTTTAGCTTTTACAATTACTAATGCCATACCGTTGAAAGCAGGTCTTTCATGACTTTGAAAAGGCACAAAACTAGTTGCATCTCCATTATCAGTGGCAACGATTTCACCTTCTCCTTCAATAGAAAACTCAATTAATGGATGCGAACGAGGAACCGTCAAACCTTCTTTATCGGTCACTTTTACTGTAATAAAAGAATAGTCTACTCCATCGGCCGCAATCGTATTTCGATCTGCTGACAGAACAAGTTTTGCAGCTTCTGCCGTTGTTTTTACGCTATCAGTCGCCCATTTTTTTCCGTTTTTATAACTTACTACTTTCAATTCGCCCGGAACATATTTTACCTCATCCCAAATCAAACGAAAATCTACTCCTTGTTTTTTTGCTTTTCTACCAAGGCTTTTTCCGTTCAAAAACAATTCAGCTTCATCTCCTGATGTATATACATGTACCGGCGTTATCGAATCTAATCGTTCGCTCCAGTTCCAATGTGGTAAAATGTGAGCCATTGGTAATTCTGGTTTCCATTGTGATTGGTAGCTATAAAAACGGTCTTTTGGAAAACCTGCCAAATCGATAATTCCAAAATAACTACTTCTTGATGGTGGATTTTTCTTTCTAATTTCTTCTAACTTCTTTTCTAATTCAGCGACTTTTGAAGGGTCTGATCTAAAATTAAGCAAGTTGGTGTCATCTGAATTATAAGGAGTAGGTTCTCCTAAATAATCAAAACCGGTCCAAACATATTCCCCTAACATCTTTGGAAATTTTGCATTGGTTCTAAATTGCTCATCCGGCGTACATCCCCAACCTGGATGTGCAGTATCATAAGATGATATTTGCCAATTCTGGTAATCGTTTCCAAAAAAGTATTCTCCACGAGAACTTACAGTAGAAGCGGTTTCACTTCCTAGCGTAGGCATGTCTTTGTAACGAGGATCTGCTTCCCATTTCGCTTGTTGACTGAAGAAATAATTTACTCCCATCAAATCCAATGAAACCGGTGAACCCACTTCACGGCTTGCATCTGGGTCATTATATCCATTAGAAACAGGACGAGTAGGATCTTCTCTTTTAACAATATCAGCCAAATGTTTGGTCAATTCTACATTTCTTTGTTCTGGAACTTCATTTCCTATAGACCAGATAAAAACCGAAGGATGATTGCGATCGCGATGAATCAAAGCTTTTAAATCTTTTTCATGCCATTCGTCAAAAATTTTATTGTAATCATTTTTCTTCTTACCTACTTTCCAGTTATCAAAAGCCTCATCCCAAACTAAAAAGCCCATTTGGTCCGCTAATTCCAATAACTCCGGAGCAGGAGGATTATGTGAAGTACGCAAAGAGTTCACTCCCATTTCCTTTTGGATTTTTAATTGTCGTCTCAAGGCACTGGTATTAATGGCAGCTCCTAATGCACCTAAATCATGGTGATTACAAGTTCCATTAATAACAACTTTTTTACCATTCAAAAGAAAACCTTTGCTTACCGAGAATTCTATAGTACGAATCCCGAAAGGTGTATTATAACTATCTACCACTTTTCCGTTGATACTGATAGTAGTTTGCGCCACATAGCGATTCGGACTAACAATATCCCATAATTTTGGATTCACGACTAAAGTTTGAGTCTCAGTAACCGCATTCGAATTTGGATTCACCTCTACTAAAACCGCCTTTGTTGTGGTCACTTTTTTCTTTGGTTTGTTATTTTTATCCAATTCGAAAAAGCTCGTTTGCACTAAAGCATTCACTTTTTTTCCGGATTGATTATCGACAGTAACCGCTAGTTTTACCGTAGCTTTTTTATTCGTAACCTCAGGTGTTGTAATATAGGTTCCCCAATGTCCAACATGAACCGGATTCGTTTTTACCAACCATACATGGCGGTAAATCCCAGCTCCCGGATACCAACGAGAATCCCAGTTTTCGGTATCAAGACGCACCGCTATTATATTTTCTTGACCCGGTTTAATGTAAGGCGTTAAATCCATACGAAATGAACTGTAACCATACGGCCAAGTTCCAACATACTGTCCGTTAAGCCAAATCTTGGCGTTAGCCATCGCTCCATCAAAATCGACAAAGATTTGTTTTCCCTTATCGGCTGCAGGAACATTGAAATGCTTGCGATACCAACCAATTCCTCTCCAAGGAAGCTTACCTGTCTCACCTGTTATGTCGCTACGGAATGGTCCGCTAATAGCCCAATCATGAGGCAAATCTAGTTTTTGCCATGAGGCATCGTTCTGATTTGCGCTTTCCAAATTTTTTGGTTCCTCTATTCTTGTTCCGTCGGGTTGTAATCCGTAACGGGAAAACAACCAGCCCTGATCAAAAGATTGGGTATCGACAGCACCCATTCTTTCAATAGACGCACTGTTTTGTGCTATTGTTAAAAAAGGAATAGACAAACTTATTCCTATTAGTACTCGCATTAGTAATTTCATTCCTTGCTTCTTTTTCATAATTTATATTTATTATTCTATTCTATATTTTCAATTATAATTTTCTTCCAATTCCGGTATTATTTAACCATTGTGGTAACTTCTTTTAGCTCACCGTTTACCCTTACTTTTACACGATTGGGTTTGGATGAATATATTTTATAATCACTAACTTTTCCATCACTCCAAGTACAATCAACCTCATAACCACCTCTAGCACGAAGTCCTGAAAACGAACCTTTTGCTGCCCAATTATTTGGAATAGCCGGTAGCAAATGAATTTCATCCGTATGACTTTGCAATAGCATTTCGGTCATTGCAGCTGGAATCCCAAAATTTCCATCCATTTGAAATGGCGGATGGTTACAAAACAGATTAGGCAAAGTATTATAGGTAAGCAAACCACGAATCATAATTCCGGCTCTTTCTCCTTCACCCAAACGCGCCCACAAAGCAGCTCGCCAAGGCCAAGTCCAGGATCGGCGACTATCACCAACGGTAGATTCAGCTGTAAAAGGAGTATTCTCATTTCTTCCATAATTACCACTACGACTGCGCAACGAAAGGATAGCTGCTTGCGCTAATTCTGGGTTTTTAGAAATACTGATCTGACGACCTGGATAAACAGCAAATAAATGTGAAGTATGACGATGCTCATCATTAGGGTCGTCACGATCTTCCTGCCATTCCTGTAATTGCCCCCATTTTCCAATTTTATTTGGTGCTAAATGCATCTGCATATCAGCTACTTTGATTTGATAATCCAAATCAATGTTCAGTACTTTGGCCACTTCGAGATAATTTTGAAATAAATCCCAAACCAACTGTTGATCCATCATCACTCCATCTTCGCGAGGACCATGTTCCGGAGACCAACCATTAGGTACCATCAATGATCCGTCAGGCATAAGCTTTAGATTGTCTTCCCAATACTGACAAATTTCTTTAATTATAGGATAAGCCGTTTGCTTCAAATATTCATTATCCTGAGTAAAAGACCAATGTTCATAAACATGTTGCGCATACCAAGCACTGGCTGGAATGTTCCAATCCCAACCGTTTCCTCCAAAAATACTTTGACTTGTTCTGGCAGTCCAACCACGCGTATTTTCTCCAAAAGCTTTTCGGGTAGCAATACGACAAGATTCCTGAGCCGCCACTATGAAATCGATTAGCGGAAGCTGGCATTCAGAAAGATTCGTTGATTCTGCTGCCCAATAGTTCATCTGCAAATTGATGTTATTGTGGTAATCACTAGCCCAAGCCGGAGTATTGCTGTCGTTCCACAACCCCTGCAAGTTGGCAGGCAATCCGCCAGGACGAGAACTACTTGCTAATAAATAACGACCGTATTGAAACATCGTTTCTTCTAAATCTGGATCTTCGGAAAGTTTTTGAGTTTTTTCACTACCATTATTCTTCTCAACAATGGTGTTTTTCCCTGCATAATGTTTTAAACGTTCGTCAGTTGGCAAAGCCAATAAATCTGGAGATGTTGTACCAATATCTATTGTCGCCCTTCCCAAAAGAGCCGATAAATCCGTTAGATGATTCTTTCGTAAGGTATTATACGGTTTAGTTTGGGCTGCAGCCAATTCTTTTTCGATTAAAGGCATCGGATTATTTCCTCTCCAATCCGTTTTAAAGTCTGCCTTATAATTTGTTCTAGCATCAAGAAGCAAGGTCAATGAATTGCAATTTTCGAAAACCAAACTATTACCTTCAACTTTTATTTTCCCGCCATTATGCTTAATACTTAAAACTGCCGCATATTTTAGTTTATTGGGCATTTCACCCTCGAAACTTATACTCTTTTGACTCGCTTTACTTATTGCTCCTTGAGCCGAAGTAAGGGAAATTTTGCCTGAAAAAGCTTTCTTCTTATCGGATGAATAATTAAAAACGATGACCTGATCAGGATAACTGGCAAAAGCCTCGCGTTTATACTGTACCCCATTTTGAATAAATGAAGTTTGATGAATACCATTCGAAATATCTAATGAGCGACTGTATTCAGTTGTTTTATTCTCATTTACAAAATCAATAGTGATTTCTCCAAAATTGCGATAAGAACCAAAACCATGATCTCCAGTTTCGTACTCTCCATCCCAATTATTATCTCCTGACCAAAGACTTTGTTCGTTAAACTGAATTTTTTCTTGGTTTACTCCCCCGAAAAACATCGCTCCCATCCTGCCATTCCCAATAGGTAAAGCCTCGGCAGACCACTTTTGTGCGGGCTGTTTGTACCAAAGTTTTAATGGCTCCTTTTTTTGGGCATAAATTCCTGTCGAAAAAAGGAATCCCAAAATAAAAAAGGAAAGAAGATTTTTTGATATGCTCATTTATAGGTTTTCGAATTATTATTTTTCATATTTTATCAAGTAAACTTTCTCTTGTTGAGTTGGAAAAATTATTAGGTTCTCCTTTATTTTTGGAGTTATTGGTTTACCGTCTTCGGTTACAATTGGTTTCTTTCCATTCCACGGATTTTCAATAGTACAAGTCCTTCCCTTGTCACTCTTTATTTTTATATACTGAACCTCGCCATTTTTCTTTGCCGAAGAAACGAGAAAAGCACCGTAAGTCCTCAAGTCTTCAAAACTGGCGTCTCTATTTATTGGCCATGCCGGAAAAACACGAATCATTCCCTCATAGCTTTGCAACAACATTTCGTTTATACAGGAAGGAACTGCACTAAGCGTTTCCATCATTCCTCCTGGCTGAGCAATCAAGAAATTAGGCAAAGCTGATTTAGCAATCCTCTGCTTTAACTTTTGCAATACCTTTTCAGGATCATAACCTACCCTAATAGCAGTTGTAAAATAGGTGTCAAAACCACTGTTTAAGTTCCCCCATCCGGCATCATCTCCTGGATTAGTATCCCATCGTTCCACTTCTTGGCGTAGGATTTCGGCAAATTCAGGAGTCGATTTTACACCTGTAATATCTGATGGAAACACTAACGAATAAGCCATTGTCCTGCCAAATCCTGGCTTTGTTCTTTTTTCATTACCTGATCCAGTACCTTTATCGGCAGCTTTGATGCGGATCTCTCCATTGGTTTCAACCGTTGGAACAGCCGGTAAATGTTCTTGAATATGAGTCCATTTCCCTATTCGATCCTTATCGACATTAAGGAAAGTACACATCTCAATAATTCCTTTACAAAACATCTTCAATAATCCCAAAGTTTTGGTATTATTAATATCTCCAGACTTCAAGTCATTTCTCCAATTTTCCGTCCAAGGTCCTACTTCCCAAAAATTATCATTATAATTATTGTACAGTCCTTTTTCATATTTAAGGTAATCTTCCCAAAAATTAGCCACTTCTCGGATAAAAGGATAAACCTTCGTGACATACCTCTTATCATAAGTATGGTAAAAACGTTGGAACATATTTACTGACAACGAAAGCGCATTGCTTCTTTGTCCGCCAAACATCTGTCCGCCTTCAATGTTCAAGTCTTTAATCCCATATTTATCCATCATATCTTCTTCGGTAAGCGGATACATTGCAGACGAAAATCCTTTTGGCCCAATTCCCATTGGATAATAAACCCCGCGAACCTCCATCAATTCCTTGGCATGTTCTTTTGCCTTTCCCATATATTCAAGAATAGGTTTATCATAAGGTTCCGTCAATTCAATATGATTCGAGGAATAGGCTCCCCACCATGAAGCTTGATAATTTTGGCTTGTATGGTAATCCCCTTCCCAAAAACGTATTGCATCGGCAGTGATAGGATTTCCTCCCATTGCAGGAGCAAAGTTTTTATTTCTGCTAGAACATGCCAGCAAATACTGTGAACCGTAATAATATTTTTCTAATTCCGGATCACCAATATCAATACGAGATTTTGCCCAGAAATTTTGCCAAAACAGATTATTTATATCATTCAGCTTTTTGATAATTTTTGGCGTACAATTTTTTGCTCGGTAACAAGCCGTATTTAGATAATCCTCATTTTCAATATTGGTAGCAACACCAATAACGACCGTTACCTTTGAAGAGGGATTTAACACAAAAGATTTACCGCTTGCATCAAAAACATTCATTGCCAAAGCAACATGTGAAGGCCAATCCAATTCAGGGGAATCAAAATGGCGCGTGGCATAAAAAACACCTTCTTTTTCTCCCGATTCGTTACGCGATTCAAAACCAGTTTGCGACCAAATATCCAATGTCACATTGCATGATTCTCTACCCGATGTAAGCATCTCAATAATTACCACATTGTTGTCTGCAGGTACAAATGCTTTAAGCGTGAAAGTGAGTCCTTTTTTCTTAAAAATCACATTGATATTCCCATTAGCGAGTACCTGCTCTGCATAAAAGGTTGCTCCTTTTAGTTCGGGAATCGAAATATTTAATCCTCCAGGCAAAGTTACACCTCCATCAGGATATCCTTTTTTAGCTTTCCAAAAATCATTTTTAGAAATATAAATAGTCTGTTTATCTGGCGTTCCGCCAAAAACGATTCCCACATCACCATTGCCAGCAATAGGAGCATCAGGAGCAGAAGCAGTAGGAATTAGCTTAGCAGGCGAAGTAAACACCCCCTTGTATTTTGGAACAAAAACTTTTTTTGGGCGTTGAGAATACACTGACTGTACCCCTAAACTGAGCAGAAAAAAAAAGAATAGTTTAATAAAAACAGGCGATTTGGGAATTAAATTCATTTTCTATAATATTATTAATCAGCCTAACATAGCATTTTAAAATATTTATGTTATGGCTCAATAGATTTTAAAAGACGAAAATAATGGACATTCTTATGAATCCAAAATAGAAAGCTTAATTTTATTCGTTTTCAGCTTGTTAAAATTTTAAAATGTGATTGCAAACAATTGCGGTTACTGCGTCAATAATTTTCCCCAACCCTCTGCGTTAATCGATTAGAATTAAAAACAAGCACTAAGCAGCAAGCAAAAAACCAAAAATTATACTCAAAAATTTTTTCTTTTATTTTAAACCTCCTTGACCCGTATATAATTTTATAGGCTTGTCTAATCTAACTTTCAAAACAGTTACATATTTATCTAATGCTGTTTCAGGCAAATCAATATAAACCAATCCCGGAACTGGGCTCCAAGAGATCTTACCCACAACTTTATGTGTCAGCTTAGCACCGCTTCCTACAGCAGTTATACTTTCAATTTTATTATCTAAACCTTTAAGCATTAAAGGTCCGCTAGCTTTACCATGCACGAATAAATAAAGAGTAGTACTGTCTTTTGACAAGGTTGTAGGTCCATAAAAATGTCCTTGTCCAATACCTGCTACCGTATTAAAAATTGCTTCTCCATTTCTTTTGTTCCAAGCTCCCAATTCTTTGAGTACATTAACCGCTTGTTCGGGAATGGTTCCGTCTTCTTTTGGACCAATATCCAAAAGCAAATTCCCACCATTGGCAACCGCATCCACAAATATGGTTATTACTTCATAAGGTGTTTTCCAATTCTGATCCTGTGGCTGATATCCCCAATTATCATTAATCGTCATACACAATTCCCACCAATTAAAACTAGGCCTATTAACCGGGAAATTTTGCTCAGGCGTATCATAATCGCCATAACCTTGAAGTCGTCCGTTAATAATTGTAGTTGGATTTCGGGACAACATAATCTGACGGGTTTTCTGTGATTCCCATTCTTCGGCAGTATGCTCCCAATCTCCATCAAACCACCATAAATCAGGATTGTATTTCTGGCTTATCTCTTTTATTTGTCCTTGGAAAAAATTCCTGAACTTATTCCAACGTCCATAATCATTTGCCACTGCATAACGGGAACTGTCTTTTAGAAAACCCGGATAATCCGAATGTGTCCAATCGATCAATGAAAAATAAGCCCCACATTTTATGTCGCGTTTGCGCAATTCTTCAAAGAAAGGCTTTACCACATCCCTTTTTGCCGGTGTTGCCTTTACGGAACTAAGATTGTTTAGCTTGGTATCATACATCGCCACTCCATCATGATGCTTGGTTGTAATGACTGCATATTTGGCGCCACTTTCCTGAATCAAATCTGCCCAATGAGCCGGATCATAATTCTTAAGCGTAAATCCTTTTAATTGTTTCATGTAATCGGCATGTGAGATTTCTTTGTTGTGAAAACTCCAAGATTCTCCAATTCCTTTTACTGAGTAAATACCCGTATGAATAAAAATTCCCAGTTTAGCATCGGCGAACCATTGCATCTTCTCTTTAATTGAATTAGGATCAATTTTGGATTGTGCATTTGCACAAAAAACAGCTCCACTAAAAAGAGCCCACATTATTACTTTTTTCATTTGGTTAGTGGTATTAGTTTTTTTAATTAATGAGATTTCTCTATTCGCCATTCGTTTGGCACATTTAATATAAATTTACCTAATTTAATCTTCTTCTTTTATCGCTTCAATTTGCGTTGTTGATAAAATGGTATTGAATACTTTTAAATCTTTAATTTTCCCAACAAAAGAATTAGTATCATTCCCTATCGTATTCAAAGGAAAAAACAAGGTTTTCATCACCCAAATAGAATCTTTTTTGCTCGCAACAGCGTCTTTTTTATCTCTCGTTGAAACCTTTTCTCTAGTTAGTTTTTTTGCTAATTCACCATTTACATACAAAGTTGTCGAATTATTATCTCCCGAAACCGCTATGCTACTCCATTTATTTTCAGGTATCGAAATACCAAAATCATAGTCATTCCCTTCATGCGAAAAACCAAGATTCCCTGTTTTTCCTTGTTTTAATTTTACAGTGGCATGATTTGATTGAAAAAGAACAGCATCAGCCTTATTGTTCTTCGCAGGTTTTATTTTAAAACAAACCGTATAATTATATCCAATTTCATTATGTGGCAGTTTCACATAGCTATTGTGTTGCTTAAGATTCAGTACTTTTCGTTTTCCGTCAGAAACATAATTTACATCTTGTTGTTTCTGAATCTTGTCCTCTCCCTTCAAGGCAAAATTTAAAACCAAAGAATCCTTAGACTTAATTATTCCTCTCAAATTCAAACCCGGACCTTCATTTATATTTTTTGCTTTTATTGAAAACCCATCAAAATCTACTGCTTTATTTGTTCCACTCCACATTTTTTCACTCAAAACCTGAATAGCAGGAAACACTCTGTCGGTAACATCTTGAGCCGTAATTCCGTTTTTGGCTACATCATTCCAGACGGCAAACATTCCGCCTCTTATAAAAGGATCCCCCATCTGAAAAGTGGTTTTCCCTATGCTAACGGGTTCCCAATTATTATAAATATGCTTTACATTTAAATAATCATAATAATATCCCGCTGCGGGAACAATGTACAGCAAACCATCCGGAGTACTAATTAAAGGATAGCCTAATTCCTTCATTTTTAATGGATCTGCAAAACCATTATACCAAGCATTCATGGTGACTCCTTTTGAGGTAACAGGAGTAATGCCTTGTGCATGGGTCAAAGCTCCCCAAACCCGAACATCCTTGCCAAAACTTTGCACATATTTTATAAAATGATCCGTGAATTTTCTAAAAGGTTCGGCTTCTTTTTTATCGTATTCGTCTGTACCAATATGCACTTCTTTGGAACGAAATACCGGTGAATCGCCTTCTAAATATTCTTTAAATACGTTTTCAATAATGGTATAGGTTTCTGGATTTTTTATATCCAAATGGTCTTTACCATATTCTTTACTTGCAATCTGCGGAAAAGCTTTGGAAAAAGCCAAAGAATGTGCCGGAACATCAATCTCAGGAATTATAGTTACGCCATAACTTTCAGCTAACAATTGCAAATCGATAAATTCTTTCTTGGTATAAAATTCTCCTTTGGTGGGAAGCTGAGGATAGCGCTCATTTTCTAATCTAAATCCGCTATAAGTACTTTCCCAATCATTATTGTAATGTTCTACAAAAGCATTATCATTAAGATGCAACTGAAAATCTCCCATCTTGTAATAAGCCATTAGCTTAACATAATCGCGTAAAAAATCAATCGTGAAATATTTTCGACCCACATCGAGCATGAATCCACGAACTTCATATTTTGGATAATCCCTTGAAATTCCTTTTGGCAAAGAATAAGTTTTGCTGTTTTGCTCCAATATTTGCAAAATGGTACGTGTTCCCCAAAAAGCACCTCTATATTGGGCCGCATTGATGGAAACATAATCTTGTATCGAAAGAGAATAACCTTCAACTCCCAAGGCTTCCTTGTTTCCGTCCAAAGACATAAAAATATCCCCAGATTTAGGAATCCCTACAATAGCTTCTGGTTTTATTTTACACAAATCAAATAAATCGTTTTGAAAAACTTTGGCCGCCTGCATTAATGTCGCAGCATATTTAGCATCTACTACAATTCTGGAATTGGATGTCAACGTAAAATTCCCTTCGGAGCCAACCCATTCTCTCAAAGATGGAATTACAAAAGGCTTTGCATTTCCTTCTTTATTTTTATAGCTCCCCTCTACCTTTATAGCAATAGGAATTTCTAAACTGGATTGATCTTTTATTTTAGTTGCTTTAAACAAAAGATTGACCGGAAGATCATTCAAAGGAGTAAAAACGATACCCGTTTTAGATACAACCGAAAGATTATCTGAACCTATTAATTCTAAGCTGAAACCTTCGGGAACCGCAGGCATCTTATAAAGTGAAATCCCTTTGCCGATATTTTTCTCCACAATCATTTTATCTCTCAGGAAAATCGAATCCAATTTACTCATTCTTGATTGAGCTGATCCTTGGATGGCTATCAAAGAAAACAAAATCGCTAAAGCATGCTGTTTGTAAGTCATAATTATTTTTTATCGGTTTTATCAAAATACAATCCCATTTCTGCTAAGGCCGGCTGTAATCTTGCCGATTCAATACGTAATCTTACCTTAGAAGTGGTTATTGTTGGAAACTCCAATAGGCGTTTGAATCCAATGGTAGTTCCTTCGGTTGCTATTTTCCATTGGTTATTTTCCCAATATTCAAAAACAAACTTTTCTACTCTTTGCCCAATGCGGATATTTTCCTGAAGCAATAATACATTGAATGTTTTTTCTCCTTTTAAATCCATTTCGACTGCATTATCATTTTCTTTCATCGAAAATAAATGATGGGTTGCATCGTTTCCGTCTAATAAGGGTTTTATTTTTTTTACTTTTCCAATAGCCTTAGCATTCTTTAACAAATTATCTTTGAAAATTTCATCCAGCTTAGCTCTCCATTCTTTTAAAGCCGCAACGTCAAAATCAGAAAACAATCCTCTTTTATCCGGTGGAATATTCAATAGCAATACGCCATTTCTTCCTACCGAATGAAAATAAATCTCTTTTAGATATTCCGGAGTTTTTACTTTTTTGTCTTGAGATTCATGGTAAAACCATCCTGGACGAATAGACACATCAGTTTCGGCGGGATACCATTTTAAAGCATCGCCATCTTTCAATTGACTACGACTTCCTAAAACACTACCTCTCATATCACCCGCTGGGGGTGTATCAACCTTGGTTTGAGAACCATTGTCCATTTTATTCTTTTTTCCAACGGGAACTACACTCCACTCTTCCTCACGTCCATGCCCAGTTTCTGTACCTACCCAACGTACATCGGGACCAGAAACTGCAATTACTGCCTGAGGTTGTAATTTTCTGATATGAGCATACCATCTTTCAAAGTCATACACTTGCTTTTTTCCGTTAGGTCCTTCTCCGTTGGCTCCATCAAACCAAACCTCATCAACTTGCCCATATTGAGTCAATAATTCCGTTAATTGAGCGACCATAACATCATTATAAGCATCACTTCCATAAGTCGGATGATTTCTATCCCAAGGTGAAACATAAACCCCAAAACCTACACCAAGTTCTTTACAAGCATCAGCAACTTCTTTGACCACATCGCCTTTTCCGTCTTTCCAAGGGCTATTTTTAACGGAATATGCCGTTGTTTTTGTTGGCCATAAGCAAAAACCATCATGGTGTTTGGCCGTAATAATTACTTGCTTGATTCCGGCATCTTTACAAGCTTTCACCCATTGTCTGGCATCTAATGCTGTCGGATTAAATAATTTCGGATCGTCTTTTCCTTCCCCCCATTCTCTTCCGGTAAAGGTGTTAATTCCAAAATGGATAAAACCCGTTAATTCCAAACGCTGCCAGCGCAATTGCTGTGGCGAAGGGACAATATTGGCAGCTACATCCACCAATTCCTTTTCAGTAATTGACGGATTAATTACTACGAAGTTTTTCTGTTGAGCATAACCTGAAAAAGCAATTGACGAAAAGGCCAAACCCATTAGAGTACGCTTTAAACAGTTTTTGACAGTATAATTATTTATCATTTTATTTATTTTTAAAATAGGGGTTTTCTCCAACACTTACCTCATAATTATGATTTCTTACAAAAAGTAAAACGCCCTGTAATTTCTTCAATAAGTAGTTCTTGAAAAACCAATTGAAACAAGTTTCAAAAAAACTAATGAATAGCGAAAACCGTTTTATCTCTATTTCTCTATTTGCAACATCACAATCCCGTGAGCAGGAATAGTGGTTTCATATTCATTATTGAAAGTTCCTAAATCTGATTTTGCCCAAAGGTTGCGCAGTTTTTGACTTCCTTCCAATTGGAGAACAGAAAACGGAAATTTTACACTCCTTGTTTCATTAGACAGATTCAATAAACCTACAACCAGACTGCCATCTTCCATTTGTTTGGTCCAAAACTCCGTATTCTCTATAGTCTTCACTAAGGATCCTGCTCTACCCAAAGCATCCTGATTCACGGCAATAATCTCTTCATTGGTAAGTAAACTAAGTGTGGCATCATCCATTAGTTCCATATTGGCACCAATTAACAAAGGAGCACTCAACATACACCACATACTCATCACAGTTCTTTGTTCTTCAAATGTTAAACCGTTCCTTCCTGCCTTTCCAGAACTTTGTGCCCCCACAGCTCCAATTTGCAAAATATCGGGATCATTCCAATTCCCCGGTTTTACATAGGCGGCTTTATCAGAAAGTTTTTTGAAGGCATTTCGAACTGAGGGCCAAGTATCGTGAACATCTTGTTCGGTGCGCCAAAGCTGACCTCCACTTTCGTCACCCCATTCCCAAACATTGCCCATACCATATTGACAAAGAGCATGCACGATATCCCTTTTTTGAGCTTTCAAAGCATCCGACATTAAACGGAAAGGTCTGATCAATTCCTCTTTTGAATTGTCTTTTGCCAAAGAGCCATAACTACACCAATCGTATTTTAAATAATCAAATCCGTTATCGGCAAAAAACTTGGCATCCACAAATTCATAACCATAACTTCCGGCCACTCCTCCACAGGTTATTGGACCAGGCGAACTGTATATTCCTGCCTTAAATCCCATTTTATGCATGATGGAAGGGAATTTTTTAATATCGGTGAAAAAGGTGTTTGGTATTAATTCATCATTCGAATCCCTTACCGAACCCACCCTTTCCGGAAGATTATTTGGTCCTTCATAATAACCATAAACGCCTTCTGCTCTTGTTTTTAATTTTGCCCATACGGGATCATTTTGAGCGGGTTGATTTGTCCAAGGATCATCAATTTCAATGACACTCCAACCATAGTTTTGCAAGCCTTTCTCTTTCATTATTTCGGCTGAGCGAATAACCTTATCCAAGGTTACGTTACGACCAAAAGAATACCAACTACTCCATCCCATAGGCGGAGTCAAAGCTAGCTTATCGCCAATGACCAACGTAAATGCTTTTGAGGATTTTCCAAATTTGTTTTTCGCTACCAATTCGATAACATACTCACCTGCTTTTTCAACAGAACCAGTTATAATTCCAGTGCTTTTTTCAATCTTAACGCCTTTTGGAAGTTTCTTTACCGCAAAACTCATCGGCCTGGCTCCAGTTGCTGGAATGGTATAAATAAACTCCTTTCCTGGACGCGCTCCATACAAACGTGGCCCGTTTATTTTAGGTTTTGACAATATTTCTTGGGCTTGGCTGTTCAATCCAAAGCTTAAGAGAGTAAAAAAACATAGAATCCATTTCATCTTTTAATGGTTTTAGTAGTTAGTATTCTTTTGGAGCGGAAGAGAAAAAATCAGAAACAAATATTCAATTTAAATCATCTTCTTTCGCTTTTGTAAAGTCTTATTTATTATTCAAGTTTTTATAATTTAAAAAATCAAGACTCATTATACCTTCTTCAAACGAAACAATTTGGTTTCATGACTTAGTACTTTCCCATTCCATTTTTTTCCTTTTCCTATTCCTTTATGCTGCCATAAATCTCTTATCTCATATTCTCCATTTAATCCCAGTTCAGCAAAATTAATTTTAGCATTCTGAGTTGTCCCAGCACGATTAAGGATAGCAATTGCATGATCTCCATTAGCCAATGGCCTTACAAAAACACTCCAATTTTCATTTTTTATTTTGCAAACTGCTTGCTTGCCTAATGCATCTTGATTTAGTGCAATAGCTTCTTCATTCAATAAAATACGTTTGGTTTCTGCATTCATATTACGAACATCATTAGTCGCTGCCAATGGGGAATTCATGATACACCAAAGACTCATTTGGCTTTGGTATTCTATATCATTACAACCTACACCACCCAAAGCACCAGAAGGTCCTTCTTTACCATAAAGTCCTACTACAAGCATGTCCAAATCATTCCAATGTCCTGGACCTGCAGAAGAAGC
Source organism: Flavobacterium sp. W1B (assembly GCF_047344965.1). Lineage (NCBI taxonomy): Bacteria > Pseudomonadati > Bacteroidota > Flavobacteriia > Flavobacteriales > Flavobacteriaceae > Flavobacterium > Flavobacterium sp. W1B. The sequence goes on along the minus strand of NZ_CP178845.1, from coordinate 1,638,384 downwards.
ATAATCCTGAGAATAATCAACTATATCTAATATTCCGGCACCCCCTGAGTGTAATTCACCTCTAGTTTTTACTGGTTTAGTATTTTTCCATTTATCTCTCACATCTGCAGTAGTACGCCATAATTGTCCTCCTACTTGCCCTGCCCAAAGCCAAGGTTTACGATCTCCCCATTCACAAATACCTAAGGCAATATCACGACCGCTTTTGCGCAAAGCATCAGCAATTTTTTTATAGCGTGTTTTGGCAATTTCCATATCATCTGGTGCGCCGCAATAATCGTATTTTAAATAGTCAACATCCCAACTTGCAAAAGTTTTGGCATCTTGCTCTTCAAAATTTAAGCTGGCCGTATAACCCGCACAGGTTAGTGGCGCTGCATCTGAATAAATACCCAACTTCAAACCTTTGCTGTGTACATAGTCAGCAAGTGCTTTTATACCCGAAGGAAATTTAACCGGATCAGCAATAATGTTGTTTCTTTTATCACGACCACCTTGCCAACCATCATCAATAAACACGTGGTCGTAACCCGCTTTCAACATACCGCTGCTAACCATAGCATCGGCCATTTCGCGAATATCTTTCTCGTTAATATTATCTGCAAAATAGTTCCATGTCATCCATCCCATCGGAGGAGTTGGAGCCAATATAGATCCGTCAATTGCTTTAGATTGTGCCTTTGAATTTAAGCTTCCTAAACAAAGCGCTACTACAACAAGGCCAAGAATTTGTTTTTTCATTATGCTTTATATTTATATTGTTTTATGTAAATTGAGTAAAAATGGTTGTCAAAAAAACTTTATTATAAGCTTACCTATATAGATCTTTAATGCTTTAATTAAGAATCTATCAAAAAGAACTCTACATGTACTTTGCTTTTTTTACAACTATTATTATATCATTTTGGGTTTTAAATTAATAGATTTATATGTCTTTATTTTTTGGTTTTATTTCAAATATGTTTTACAATTCTACACGAATAAATCACAATATTTTTTTTCAATTAACACAAAAAATTTATTGTTCATAAATATTTGCCGAATAGATTTATAATATCATTTATTTAATGACAATTTCCCTCTATTTTAGAAAAAACCAAATCCAAAAATAGAATACTTTAATTTAAAAATATACCAGTACCCACCAGTTTTTTAACAATTAACATAAAAACATATTTCCCATTCTAAAGATTCGTAAAACCCCCAGCATAGAGAAACACAAATTCATTAATTAACACGCTTACTATCAACAACAAAACAAGAACCAAAAAAAACTTAAGATTAAACCAAAAGCTTTTGTAAAAAAGAAAACTCTTTTAAAGAATACAAAAAATTTCTACTTCTTAAAATCAAAAAAGCCAATCATGATTGATTGGCTTTGGTTTGTATAAATCCTAAAATTACGTCTTTTGTTTTTTCTTTCTGGCTGCAGGAAACAACACATTATTTAAGATCAGGCGATATCCAGGAGAGTTGGGGTGCAAATCCAAAACTGTTGGCGCATCTCCTACCTGATGCTGGAAATCCTCGGGATCATGACCTCCATAAAAAGTAAACATGCCTTTCCCTTTTTCGCCATGAATGTAACGCGCTTCCCCGTTCAGCTCACAGTTACCCATGATTAAGACATTCGATTTAATAAGTCCAGAATCAAAAGAAGTTGTCTGCCCCATAAAACCTTTCACCAATTGGGTATGATTCTGACACAGCATACTTGGAATAGGATCCCATTTTGCCGAAAATTCCATTAGGGTAAAATAATCTTTATCCATGGGAATCCTTCTTTTTTCGGTCATATCTATATCCGAGAATTCATATTTTTCAGGTCTTCTTTCTAAAACAAAATCTTTAAAGGCAAAGGAATTAGTATAATTCATTTTTGCCTGATAATTAGCATCGCTCTGGTCTCCATCAAACATAGGCTCGCAAATATCAACACCATCAGCTGCCAGAGCAATATCGAAGCTATCGGTTGCAGAACACATGGCAAACATGAATCCGCCGCCAATCACAAAATCTCTGATCTTTTTTGCGACAGCTCCTTTCTCTTGCGACACTTTTGGGTAACCTAATTTGGTTGCCAAAGCCTCTGCATCTTTCTTTTGTTCAATATACCAAGGTGTATTTCTATAGGCTCCAAAAAATTTCCCATATTGCCCCGTAAAATCTTCGTGATGTAAATGCAGCCAATCGTAAAGAACTAATTGATCACTTAAAACTTCTTCATCATATATAGGCGTAAAAGGAATTTCGGCATAGGTCAAAACAAGCGTTACCGCATCATCCCAAGGTTGCTTCCCTTTAGGGGTATAAACTGCAATTCTGGGAGCCTTTTCAAGAATAACCGTTTCCATGTTTTGAGAAGGACTCGCAATTTCATTTAATATACTAATTTGTTCACTATCGGATAGGATTTCGAAACTAACTCCACGAATCTGACATTCTTTACGTATCTCTATCGCATCGGGAAGCAAAAAAGAGCCACCACGATAATTGAGTAGCCAACTGGCTTTATAGTTCTTTTCTAAACACCAAAAAGTAATCCCATACGCTTTGAGATGATTCTTTTGCGTATTTTCATCCATCGGCACAAGGATAAACGAAGCTTTAGCAACTATTGAAATCATTAAAAAAAGGAAAACTGCAATTCTTTTAGACATCATTATAAACTATTTTGTATCAAAGATATAAAAGCACTCGATTTAAACGACCTAAAATTGAGTTTTTTAAAACCTTCTTTAAAAAACGAAAAATCCATTATTTCTAATGGATTTTTTTATCTTAAAATGGCATATCGTCATCATCATCTTCATTCAAATTACTCCCGAAGGCTTCATGAGCCGAAGGAAGATTTTTAGTTGCAAAAGGATTATCATCCTGATTCATAGAAGACGGCAAATCATCATAACTTCCGCTATAATCTTCCAAATTATCAAACTTACCTAAGTGTCCAATAAATTTCAAACGAACGTTTTCAATACCACCATTACGGTGTTTGGCGATCATAATTTCGGCCTGTCCAGCAGTTGGTGCGGCTTCATCATCATCCCATTCATCAATTTTATAATATTCCGGACGATACAAAAACGATACAATATCAGCATCCTGCTCAATCGCTCCAGATTCACGAAGGTCAGAAAGCAATGGTCTTTTACTGGATCCTCGGGTTTCTACAGCACGCGATAACTGAGAAAGCGCAATAACCGGAACGTTCAATTCCTTTGCTAATGCTTTTAAGTTTCTAGAAATTGTAGAGATCTCTTGCTCTCTATTTCCTCCACCTTTTCCGTTTCCTCCGGCAGTCATCAACTGCAAATAATCAACAATTATAATTCGTATACCATGTTGAGAAACCAAACGTCTGGCTTTGGCTCTTAAATCAAAAATCGATAAAGACGGCGTGTCATCAATAAAAAGTGGTGCTTTTTCTAAGTTTTTTACTTTCGTACTCAATTGCTCCCATTCATGTTTCTCCAGTTTTCCTGTACGCAATTTCTCTGAGGACAATCCCGTTTCGGAAGATATCAAACGTGTGATTAACTGTACAGAAGCCATCTCCAGCGAAAACAAAGCAACCGGCATTCCACCATCAATTGCTATATTTCTGGCCATAGATAATACAAATGCTGTTTTCCCCATTGCAGGTCTTGCCGCAATAATAATCAAATCACTCGGCTGCCAGCCTGAAGTCAATTTATCTAATTTCTCAAAACCAGTTGCTACTCCACTTAAACCTTCCTGACCTGCTATTTCTTCAATCCTCTTTTTAGCCTGTAATACTAAACTTTGTGCCGTTTCTGAACTACGTTTTATATTTCCTTGAGTAACTTCGTATAACTTTGATTCGGCTTTATCCAATAAATCAAAAACGTCTGTAGTTTCATCATAGGATTCCTCGATAATCTCTGATGAAATTCGGATCAAACTTCGTTGAATGAATTTTTGAAGAATAATTCGAGAGTGAAATTCAATATGCGCCGAAGAAGAAATCTTTTGCGTAAGTTGAATCAAATAGAAATCGCCTCCTGCCAAATCTAATTTTGCGTTTTTCTTTAATTGTGCCGAAACGGTAAGCAAATCAATTGGCTGCGTTTCTGTAAATAATTGAACTATTGCTTCAAAAATATGTTTGTGCGCTTCTTTATAAAAAGCATCCGGCTGCAAAATGTCAATTACATCATCTACCCCTTTTTTATCAATCATCATGGCTCCAAGCACAGCCTCCTCTAACTCAATAACCTGCGGAGGCAACTTCCCCTTTTCGAGGCTTATAATTGTTGTTTTGTCTACCTTAACCGGACTAATATTTTTGAAGTTTTCCATATAGCGAATGTAACATAAAATTAAAAAAAAATGCTGCTGAGTTATTACAAAAAAATGTTCATAAGTAGCCATTTTTTGTTTATAACCAAAAAAAAATCCGAAACGACAAGGCTTCGGATTTTTTATTAAAAAGTAAGATTTTACTCCTTATATTCGCCCATTTTACAGTATTTATCCATTCTCTGAGCGATTAAATCAGATGTTGATAAATCTTTCAACTCATTAAATGCTTTCATAATATAATGCTCTACTGTTTTGAAAGTAGTTTCTCTGTCATAATGAGCGCCACCTAATGGTTCAGGTATAATATCATCAATAAGTTTTTGTTTTTTCATATCCGAAGACGTCAACTTTAAAGCTTCGGCTGCCTGCTCCTTGTATTCCCAACTTTTCCATAAAATAGAAGAGCAAGATTCTGGAGAAATAACAGAATACCAAGTGTTTTCTAACATGTAAACACGATCTCCAACACCAATCCCTAATGCTCCACCTGATGCACCTTCACCAACAATAATGGTAACTATAGGCACTTTTAGCAATGTCATCTCAAAGATGTTTCTGGCAATCGCTTCTCCTTGTCCACGCTCTTCGGCTTCAAGTCCTGGATAAGCTCCCGGAGTATCAACAAGAGTAATAACCGGAATTCCAAACTTTTCTGCCATTTTCATCAATCGCAATGCTTTGCGATATCCTTCAGGATTTGCCATCCCAAAGTTTCTATATTGACGCGTCTTAGTATTATAGCCTTTTTGTTGACCGATAATCATAAAAGATTGACCTCCTATTTTACCTAATCCACCAACCATGGCTTTATCGTCTTTAAAATTTCTATCACCAAAAAGCTCTAGAAAAGTATCGCCGCAAAGTGCATTGATATGATCCATCGTATAAGGACGATTTGGATGCCTAGACAACTGTACACGTTGCCATGCTGTCAAATTTTTATAAATATGTTTTTTGGTATCAATTAGTTTTTTGCTGATTTGCTTACAAGTATCTGTAACATCAACATCTGACTCTTGACCAATAACAAGACATTTATCTAACTGATCTTCTAGTTCTTTTATCGGAAGCTCAAAATCTAAATATTCCATAGGATTTGTGCGGTTTTGTTTTTATTTTGGACTGCAAATATAAAATATTAAATCGTTCATAAAGCTATATTTTTTATTTATGTCCTAAAACTCTCTGTCAATATTTGCAATTCTATTCAAAGTCAAAGCAATACTTGGGAGCAATTTTAAATTTAATTTTTTAAAAATAATCGAAGAATTTAAATTTTTCGACTCCTTAATCTGAAGAATCATAATACAATTACTACTTATCTAGTTTTTTATTCACGACCCTTTCCATGTAATCTTGAATAAAAGCTTTGCAATTCAATTCAATATCATCCATCTCTGAATTCCTGTTTTTTATCAAATTATGCTTCAATGCTTTATCATTTTTATCATAAAACCCAAGGGCTTTTTTTCCGTCAAAAGTGCAAATATAATTCCCTCTTGCAAATTGATAAATATTCCCCGTCGAGTTAATCACAAAAGGCTGGCTTGATTTCTTGTCAAGCAAACTCCTACCCCAACTTCTAAATGGCTTATCATACCCAATCATATCCATAATAGTAGGAAAAATATCGATTTGTTGCGCAAAATCATCATCGACCCCCACATACTTACTATTTGGCTTGTAAATCATTATCGGCACTGCAAAACGATTAATCGGCTTTTGATATTCGTCATAGTAAATTTGGTTACAATGATCAGCAACCATGACAAATATGGTATTCTCAAACCAAGGTTCTTTTTTGGCCTCATCAAAAAAACGTTTTATCGAATAATCAGTATACTCGGCGCTTTTATGAATAGGCACACCGCCTTCGCGAAAACGGTTTTTATACTTCTCCGGAATCACATAAGGTTCATGTGAAGAAACGGTGAATACAGTTGCAAAAAATGGGGCTTTCTTTTTGTCTAATGTTTTCTTCATAAACTGAAGAAAAGGTTCGTCCCAGATTCCCCAGAAACCATCAAACTGAGAATCATCATTAAACTCTGTTCGTCCATAATATTCATCAATTCCCAAAATCTTACTGAATCCTAAGAATCCCATAGAACCATTGGCGGCACCATGAAAAAAAGAGGTATTATAGCCTTCACTTTTTAAAGTAGAAACAAGAGATTCTATTTTTTGTTTTGGATATGGCGAAGATGTAAATGCATCTTTAAACGAAGGTATTCCAGCCAAAACAGATGACATACCATGAATGGATTGCCTACCATTAGCATAAGCATTGGTGAAAATCATACTATGCTGGGCCAAAGAATCCAAAAAGGGCGCATGACTCTTATAATTCGGGATATTGGATTTTTTATTAAAAGCACCAATATATTCTCGCCCGAAGCTTTCAACAATCATAACAACTACATTGGGTTTTGTTTTTGGATTGTTGTGATAGCTTTTTACCGGTTGGACTTCCCTAGCAATAACTTGCGCATTAACATCAGGATAAGCCGGTATTAAGAAACTATTTGTGAATGCGGTTCTAATTATAGCAAAAGGAGTATTTAAAACAATGTCTGAATGCACAATGTTTTTCACATTACGACTAGCGTCCAAAAGATTAATAGGACGAGTCGATTTCTTAAAATCTCCTCCACGAATTCCGCCAATTACTAACAAAACTATGATTAAAAAACCCGCAGTAGAAAAACTAAAATATGGTAAATATTTTGTTGGTTTAAAACTCTGAACCCTAACTTTTTTGTATAAAAACACCCAAAGAAATGAGCTCAAAACAAACAACACAAAAACATACCAATACTCAACAAGAAAATTAAGAAATAAAGTAGTTTTATTTGTCTCGTGCTCCAAGACATTTAGAGCTACGATTGTAGTTCTGGCAAACGTAAATTTATAGTAAATAAAGTCTATAAAATTAGTAGCATAAGCCAATAAATTGGTGCCAAAATAAAGATAAAACAAAAACTTTTGATATCCTGCTTTTGTATTTTTCCAAAACGGCAGAATAGAAAAAACAATAAACAGCAAGTTTACATATAAAATAGCCGTAGTATCAAAAGCCAATCCATAATAACAAAGAGAAAGGAAATCAGAAACAGACTCAACTCTTAGCAAATCAGCATTGAAAAAATAAAACAAAACTCGAGCAACAAAATAAAACAGGTAAGCTAGAGAAATTCTAAAAAGTAAAACTTTATATTCGTTTAGGCGCAAGTGTTTTTGCATTCTGTAGTTGTTAATTAGTAAAACTTTGCAAAGGTATCACATTTAATTTGTTCGAAGCTGTTAAAAAAAGGGTAATTGAAAGTCAAAATCTTCTCAAAAACCCAATTTAAAAATCATCTACAAATGCGACACCAAAATGTATTAAACCGCTTTTTGTCTGTGTTTTATAATTCCATTTAGGATTACCGTTATAATAATTATCACGGCTCCGATATAAAACTCAAAACTCATTTTTTCCTTGCCACCAATTATAAAATAAGCCAAAACAATTCCGTAAACGGGTTCTAAATTAGTGGTAAGCATTACCGTATAAGGACTGAGTTTTTCCATTACTTTTACCGAAGCGGTAAATGCATAAGCGGTACAAATGGAAGCTAAAACTAAGATTAGCATCCAGTTATTAAAGCTCAAAACAAAAAAATCAGCAGAGAACTTATTTTCATATAAAAAATAAATAGAAATAAAAACCACCCCCGCCAGAAACTCATAAAATGATATAACGGTAGCATCATGATTCTCTATTAATTTTCCGTTCATCAGCGTAAACAACACGCCCAGAATAATAGAAGCCAATGCAAAGAGCATCCCGCTCAAATAACCCACCTCTACTTTCATAATCATCGCTAATCCCGCCATGATTATAAGTCCGAAGAAAACTTCATACCACAATACTTTTCTACCATAAAATATAGGTTCTAACAAGGATGCAAAAAAAGCGCCCAACGAAAAAACAGAAAGAGTTATGGAAACATTTGAAACATGAATGGCATGAAAGAAAAAGACCCAATGCAAGGCAATCAACAGCCCTACAAAAATCAATTTAAGAAAAGACTTCAAAGGAATTCGGAATGATTTTTTTTTAAAGACAATAAAAAGCGCCAGAAATACCGCCGCAAAAAGCATTCGGTACCAAACAATAGCATCGGCAGCAATTGTAATTAATGCGCCTAAAATGGCCGTAAAACCCCAAATAAAAACAATTAAATGAAGATTTAAATAACTTTTAAATTTATCGTTTTGCATTTCGTAGTAAAAATATAGCCAGAATTCCAAATACAATATTAGGAAACCAAACAGCTATCAATGGTGAAAAAGTGGATTTCTCTGCTAATGTGCCAAATATTTTATCAAAAAACACAAAGCCAAAAGCAACAGCAATTCCAATAGTTAAATTCATTCCCATTCCTCCTCTTCTTTTCATCGAAGAAACCGAAACGGCAATAATGGTTAAAATAAATGCCGAAACTGGCACGCTGAATTTTTTATACAAAACAACCATGTACACATTAATATTAGACGAGCCTCGCTTTTTTTCTTTATCTATAAATTGGTACAGTTTATTCAAACTTAAGGTTTCAGCTATATAAACCACAGGAGTCAAATCTTCTAAATCAAAACCGAATTTCGCTTTTTGCTCAGGCGATTTCACAATTTTATCTCCTAATTCCCCTACCGTTCTTTTAGTATAATCATACATTGTATAGGTACTGTCCTTAGGGTTCCATTTTATCCTACTGGCCGTAATTTTAGAAACTAACTTCTCTTTATCAAATTTTTCCAAAACAAAATTAAATGCCACTTTGGATTCTGTGTTAAAACTATTAACATACAGAAATTCATTGCTGTTTATTTGGCGAAACACATCTGTATTATCACCTCTCATCAACTCTTTTCCACCTGTTTTCAGATAGGTATACCTAAAATTATTAAAACCTTCGCTTGAAACCGGAACCACATAAAACCCCATTAACAATACAAAAATCGAAATTATGGAAGCCCCAATAATATACGGCTTTAAAAACCGTGTAAAAGAAATTCCTGAACTCAATATTGCAATAATCTCCGTATTATTGGCCAATTTTGAGGTAAACCAAATAATGGACAAAAAAAGGAAAATAGGAAATAAAGAGTTGGCAAAATAAATCGTGAAATGATAATAATATACCGCAACAGCTAGGAACGGCACTTTATTCTCGATCATAAAATTGATCTTTTCCGAAACATCAATAATAATTCCGATAGGTATAAACATCAACAACATAGCCGCAAAAGTGGCCAGATATCTTTTCAGGATGTATTTATCTAATATTGTCAACATAAAAAGTGTATTCGGTTAATCATTAATTCGGTTATTGGTTGATTCGACTAAACAAATAACCAACTCAACTAATTTACAAACGTTGACTCATGTTGCGCACCATCATCTCTTTCCAAGGTTTAAAATCACCTGCCAAGATATGTTTTCTGGCCTCGCGAACCAACCACATATAAAACCCAAGGTTATGAATTGTTGCGATTTGCTTACCAAGATACTCATTAGCAGCAAATAAGTGACGTAAATAAGCCTTAGTGTATTCCGTATCAACATAGGTGATTCCCATTTCGTCAATTGGAGAAAAATCGGCTTCCCATTTTTTATTTTTGATATTTATCGTACCGTTAGCTGTAAAAAGCATTCCGTTTCTAGCATTACGCGTTGGCATAACACAGTCAAACATATCGACCCCAAGTGCTATATTTTCGAGAATATTGATCGGAGTTCCCACGCCCATAAGATAACGCGGTTTGTCTTCGGGTAAAATTTCACAAACTACTTCGGTCATTGCGTACATTTCCTCTGCCGGTTCACCAACAGAAAGTCCACCGATGGCATTTCCAACTTGATTTGAATTGGCAATATATTCAGCTGATTGTTGGCGTAAATCCTTATAACAACTTCCTTGAACAATAGGAAAAAAAGCTTGATCGTAACCGTATTTTACAGGTACTTTCTCTAAATGATTCACGCATCGGTCTAACCAACGGTGTGTCATTTTCATCGAACGTTGGGCATAACGGTAATCGCAAGGATAAGGAGTACATTCATCAAAAGCCATGATAATATCGGCACCAATGGTACGCTGAATTTCCATAACATTCTCAGGAGTAAAAAAGTGGTATGAACCGTCAATATGCGATTTAAACTTCACACCTTCTTCCTTAATTTTTCGGTTTGCCGAAAGCGAATACACTTGATATCCACCGGAATCTGTCAAGATATTGCGATCCCAGTTCATGAATTTATGCAATCCACCCGCTTTTTCTAAGATTTCAGTTTGCGGACGTAAATATAAATGGTAGGTGTTCCCCAGAATAATATCCGGGTTTATATCTTCTTTCAATTCTCTCTGGTGCACCCCTTTTACTGAGGCTACAGTCCCAACAGGCATAAAAATAGGCGTTTCAATTACACCGTGATCTGTAGTAATACTTCCCGCTCTAGCTTTCGACTGCGGGTCTTTTTGTAATAAATCAAACTTCATAGTAACGTTTTTCTACCGATTGTTCGGCGGGCAAAGATAGGTTAATTTGAAAACTAGATAATTAGATAAGCTAAAAAATTAAAAATGTTTTATGATTTCTATTAAGCTCGCCCTCTTCCACCTATCCAATCAGGCTTTTCACCCTATCTTTATACCGCTACTATTCTTCATCTGAAATAAAATTTCAAAGGAGACATAGCAAAAATCACAAATAATCTCCTCTTCCAAAAGAAGAATAATTACAATAGTATTGATTTACAATTTTTAAAGCGCAGCAAAATCTTTTAAAAATTATATTAAATTTGTAAGAGTTATAAACCTAAAACTTACAATAATGATTCAAAAACTAGTATCCCCAATTTCTTGGTCTGCCAATGCTGCAGCTTGGTCTTCACTTATTTTGCGATTAACCCTTGGCTTATTGATGCTGAGTCATGGCATCCCAAAACTCATTAACTTAATAAATGGCAACATGGAATTTGGAGATCCAATAGGTATTGGCGCCCCAGCTTCATTAATCCTAACCGTTTTTGCCGAGGTATTATGCTCTATATTAATCATAATTGGATTATGGACCAGATTAGCTTTGATTCCCCTCATTATCACAATGGCAGTTGCCGTATTTATTATCCATATCAATGACAGCCTAGGAACAATGGAACCCGCTTTAATGTATTTACTTTCGTATTGTGCTTTATTTTTATTGGGAAGCGGTACATTTTCTATTGATGCTGTTTTGAAAAAATAGATCCAGAAATATATACCAGCCGATTTAAACAACAATTGACATTTAGCCTGTTTTAGACAGGCTTTTTTTATGATTTATTACTAATTCGACTTTAATATTACTTAAAAAAAAATCACTTCAAAAATCACTCCAGTATACTTCAAAAATTAAACAGTAAATTTACCTTATGTAACAAAAGTTACTGTAAACATCTATTTACTATATTACTTTTGTCTTATAAAAACAGATTTAAAGCGATTTAACAACCCAGATCGGTTTAATTCCAAATCATCTAAAAAAATAAAATGGATTTAGAAAAAATAATCACCGAAAACCTAGGAACGATAATTGATGTACGCTCTTATGCCGAGTTCATGGGAGGTCACGTTGTTGATTCGATCAACATTCCTTTAAATGAAATTCCGCAAAGAATAGAAGAATTAAAACAGTTAAAAACTCCTTTAATATTATGTTGTGCTTCGGGAAACCGCAGCGGACAAGCACAATATTACCTTTCTCAACTCGGAATCGAATGTTACAATGGAGGTTCCTGGCTAGATGTCAACTATCATCAATCTAATTCCTAAAAAAATGATTAACATACTCAAACAACTATTTGGCCTTGGACCAAAAACAAATTACGCCGATTTAGTAAATCAAGGAGCCATTATTTTGGACGTTCGCTCTCCTGCAGAATACAAGCAAGGGCATATAAAAGGATCGACAAACGCTCCTTTGAATGAACTTTCAAAACACATTTCAAAAATTAAAAAAGACACAACAATTATTACTTGTTGTGCATCAGGAATGCGAAGCGCATCGGCAAAAAGCATTTTGAAATCAAATGGATTTACAGAGGTATATAATGGCGGTGGCTGGAGTAGTTTACAAAGCAAATTAAAATAAACAACTACTTTTTTCTTTTTACTCTTTAAAATCAGATCATTACAATACAAACTTAACACTAGAAATAGCCCTAAAAAGGGCTTTTTTTATTTCAGAATTCCATATAACTATTCAAAAAATCACTTGTCTTACGGCAAAATAAAAATTACCTTTGCGCAAGTTTAACTTTTACACACAAAATGAAGCCTAACACACAACAATTAAACGATTTAACTATCCAAGTCAGAAGAGATATTCTTCGAATGGTACACGCTGTCAACTCAGGTCATCCAGGAGGATCTCTTGGTTGTACTGAATTTTTGGTTGCCTTATACCAAAACTTAATGGAACGCAAAGAAGGATTTGATATGGACGGAATCGGAGAAGATCTTTTCTTCCTTTCAAACGGACATATCTCACCTGTTTTCTACAGCGTATTGGCAAGAAGCGGCTATTTTCCAGTTTCTGAATTAGCGACTTTCCGTCTTATTAATTCAAGATTACAAGGACACCCAACTACTCATGATGGTTTACCTGGAGTTAGAATGGCATCTGGTTCTCTTGGACAAGGATTATCAGTAGCTATTGGAGCTGCACAGGCTAAAAAGCTAAACAATGACAATCATATAATTTACTCACTTCACGGTGACGGTGAATTGCAAGAAGGTCAAAACTGGGAAGCAATTATGTATGCATCTGCTAAAAATGTAGACAATATTATTGCTACCATAGATTTAAACGGAAAACAAATTGATGGCCCTACTGACGAAGTATTGAACATGGGTAGTATCCGTGCAAAATTTGAAGCTTTTGATTGGGATGTTCTAGAAATAAAAGAAGGCAACAACATCGAAGCGATTATCGCAGGAATGTCTGACGCAAAATCCAGAACAGGAAAAGGAAAACCTGTTTGTGTATTATTACATACTGAGATGGGGAACGGTATCGATTTTATGATGCATACGCATGCTTGGCATGGTAAAGCACCTAGCGATGCGCAACTAGAATCAGCTTTGGAGCAAAATTATAATACTGGAGGAAATTCAGACTACTAGAATTAAGATTGTAGATTAACGATTTCTGATTACAGAATTCTTTAATCTCTCAATTTTTTAATCTTTCAATTTTAAAAGAAAAATGAAAAAATATACAAATACAGGAAGCAAAGATACTCGTTCGGGTTTTGGTGCTGGAATGACTGAGTTAGGTCAAAAAAATGAAAATGTAGTGGCACTTTGTGCTGATTTAATTGGATCGTTAAAATTTGATGATTTCAAGAAAAATCACCCAGAGCGTTTTTTCCAAATCGGTATTGCAGAAGCAAATATGATTGGGATTGCAGCCGGTTTAACTATCGGTGGTAAAATTCCTTTCACTGGAACTTTTGCTAACTTTTCTACAGGAAGAGTTTATGATCAAATTCGTCAATCAGTAGCTTATTCTGAAAAAAATGTAAAAATTTGTGCTTCACATGCCGGTTTAACATTAGGAGAAGACGGAGCAACACACCAAATTTTGGAAGACATCGGTTTGATGAAAATGTTACCAGGAATGACTGTAATCAATACTTGTGACTACAACCAAACTAAAGCAGCTACTCTTGCACTTGCTGATCATCACGGACCAGCTTACTTGCGTTTTGGACGACCTGTAGTGCCTAATTTCATGCCAGCTGATGAACCATTCGTGATTGGAAAAGCAATCATGCTAAGCGAAGGTACTGACGTAACTATCGTTGCTACCGGACATTTGGTTTGGGAAGCGCTTGTTGCTGCTGAAGCATTAGAAGCAAAAGGAATCTCTGCCGAGGTGATCAACATTCACACTATAAAACCATTGGACGAAGAAGCTATTCTTAAATCTTTGGCTAAAACTAAATGTATTGTTACTGCCGAAGAGCACAACATTCTTGGTGGTCTTGGCGAAAGCGTTTCTAGAGTATTAGCATTAAATCAGCCTGCTCCGCAAGAGTTTGTGGCTGTTAATGACAGCTTTGGTGAATCTGGGACTCCAGAACAATTAATGGAGAAATACAAATTAAACAATCAAGCGATTGTTGAAGCTGTAGAAAGAGTTATCAAAAGAAAGTAATTCTTATATTAATTCAAGGAGCTAAAATCCTTAGTTGAATCTAAAAATAAGCCGTTGATTTGCTGAAATAAAATTCTGCAAATCAACGGTATTTTTTTTGCTCAAAAAAAAAGTTTCAATAAAAAACGTTTTTATTGAAACTCAAATTATATCTAAAATAAAAAGATCTCGATTAAGCCAAAGCACTTTCAAAATTCACCGCTTTTTTCAAAAAGGCTTTCATCAATAAACGGTTCGGAGTTAAACCAGAAGTCATAATTTGCTTTTTAGCACTAGCTCCTTCATTTGATATTGTACTATTTGGGTTTTGTTTTGAAGTCATAAACCAAAGAACAAATTCTAAATTAGAAGATCTCACGACAGTTTCTTGCTTTGCATCGTTAGTTATTTCACTATTATTAGACACAGAGACAACAGTATTATTTTCTGTAGATTGACTAAAAGCAGCAACGTTAAACAATAAAACAGTAGCAAGAATAATATAAAATGTAAAAGATTTTTTGTTGTTGCTAACTGTAGAAAAATTGTTCATAATATTCTTTTTTATACTAGTGACAAACCCTTTATCACTTATTCTTCACCAAAATTATATCAAGAAATACCTACAAAAAAATATTTTCGATGAACAGCCATTATAAACGTTTAGCTACAAAAACGAGGCATTACATCTAAAATATAACAATACAATTACATTTAGTTAATTAAATAATCTACAAAAAAAGTAAGTCCTAAAAAAAAATCCCGAAAGTAAAATACGATCGGGATAAAATAATTATGTAAAAACTATGACAAAAAAAAGGCTCCCACCGTGGTGGAAGCCTTTCATAAAAATTACGCTTGTCCTGCTGGACCAAAATTAAGTGGAATAGGAGGTTGTTCAGTGTCTTTAATTTCGCCATAGGCAAGTTCAAAACGGTGAATATTTTCTCCAATTGCTTTCAACAATCTTTTGGCATGTTGCGGTGTCAAGACGATTCTTGATTTCACTTTGGCCTTAGGAATACCAGGCATGATACTTACAAAATCTAAAACAAACTCTGATGATGAATGATTAATTATAGCTAGATTAGAATAAATTCCTTCAGCTGTTTTTTCATCCAATTCAATATTAATTTGCTCTTGTTGATGATTAGAATTACTCATGTCTTAATAGATATATTCCTCTTTATTTGCCATCATATCATTGTAATCTTCTTTTGAACCTACAATTGTATGATCGTATTCTCTCATACCTGTTCCTGCAGGAATTCTATGACCTACAATTACATTTTCTTTCAATCCTTCTAAGTAATCAATCTTACCTGCTACAGCAGCTTCGTTTAATACTTTAGTAGTTTCTTGGAAAGAAGCCGCAGAGATAAATGATTTCGTTTGAAGCGATGCTCTTGTGATACCTTGTAAAACCGGAGTTGCAGTTGCCGTAATAACATCACGAGCTACAACTAGATTTTTATCTGAACGTTTCAAAAGAGAATTCTCATCACGCAATTCACGAGGCGAAATAATTTGTCCTTCTTTCAAATTCGCAGAATCACCAGCGTCTTCAATCACTTTCATTCCGTATAGTTTATCGTTTTCAACGATAAAATCTTTAGTATGAATCAATTGATCTTCTAAGAATAAAGTATCCCCTGGATCTTGTACTCTTACTTTACGCATCATTTGACGTATTACTACCTCAAAGTGTTTGTCGTTGATTTTTACCCCTTGTAAACGGTAAACCTCTTGAATTTCATTTACCAAATACTGTTGAACAGCAGCAGGTCCTTTAATTCTTAAGATATCATCTGGAGTGATAGCACCATCAGACAAAGGTACACCAGCTCTTACGAAGTCATTCTCTTGAACAAGAATTTGACTTGAAAGTTTAACTAGGTACTTTCTAACGTCACCAAATTTAGATTCGATAACAATCTCACGGTTACCTCTTTTGATTTTTCCAAAAGAAACAACACCATCAATTTCAGAAACTACAGCTGGGTTTGAAGGATTACGAGCTTCTAAAAGTTCGGTAATTCTTGGTAAACCTCCTGTAATATCCCCAGATTTAGAAGAACGACGTGGAATTTTAACCAATACTTTACCAGCTTTAATTTTCTCTCCGTCTTCAACCATCAAGTGAGCTCCAACCGGTAAGTTGTAAGAACGAATCAATTCTCCGTCTTTACCGTAAACCAATAAAGTTGGAATTAATTTTTTGTTTCTAGCTTCAGAGATTACTTTTTCTTGGAAACCAGTTTGCTCATCAATTTCAACCATGAACGATTGACCTTGCTCTAAATCTTCGTAAGCAATTTTACCTGTGAATTCCGAAACAATAACTCCATTATATGGATCCCATTTACAGATTACATCTCCTTTTGTAGCAGACTGACCGTCCTTTACAAAAATACTTGAACCGTAAGGAATGTTATGAGTATTTAATAAAATACCAGTTTTTTCATCAACTAATTTTAATTCAGTTGAACGAGAAACAACGATATCAACAGCATTTCCTTCGTTATCCTCACCTTTTACAGTTTTTAGATCTTCGATTTCAAGCTTACCGTTGAATTTAGCAATAATACTAGATTCCTCAGAAATACCACCCGCAACTCCACCGACGTGGAATGTACGCAATGTTAACTGTGTTCCTGGCTCTCCAATAGATTGTGCTGCAATAACTCCTACTGCTTCACCTCTTTGTGTCATTTTTCCGGTAGCTAAGTTTCTACCGTAACATTTGGCACAAATACCTTTTGTAGCTTCACAAACAAGAGGCGAACGTACTTCAACTTTCTCGATTGGAGAAGCGTCAATAGTTTTCATTATAGCCTCAGTGATTTGTTGTCCAGATTGAACTAACACTTCATTAGTTAAAGGATTTATTACGTCTTGTAATGCAACACGTCCTAAAATTCTTTCTCCTAATGATTCAACGATTTCCTCATTCTTTTTCAATGCAGAAACTTCTACACCTCTAAGAGTACCACAATCTTCGATATTAACAATAACATCTTGAGAAACGTCATGTAATCTACGAGTCAAGTAACCAGCATCCGCCGTTTTCAAAGCGGTATCTGCAAGACCTTTACGCGCACCGTGAGTAGAGATAAAGTACTCAAGGATCGAAAGACCTTCCTTAAAGTTAGAAAGAATCGGGTTTTCAATAATTTCACCACCACCAGCAGTCGATTTTTTAGGCTTAGCCATCAAACCACGCATACCGGTTAACTGACGAATTTGTTCTTTGGAACCCCTTGCACCAGAATCAAGCATCATGTAAACTGAGTTGAAACCTTGTTGGTCTTCTCTAATGTTTTTCATTGCTAATTCTGTCAATTGAGCATTAGCAGAAGTCCATACGTCAATAACTTGGTTGTAACGTTCGTTATTGGTAATAAGACCCATGTTATAGTTAGTAGAAATTCCTTCTACTTGCTCTCTTGCATCGGCAATTAATTGCGTTTTTTGCTCTGGAATTCTAATATCACCTAATGAGAATGACAATCCACCTTTAAAGGCAAATTTATACCCCATATCTTTCATGTTATCCAAGAAGGCAGCCGTTTCAGGTACGCTAGTTGAATTTAATACGTGACCAATAATATCTCTAAGGTTTTTCTTAGTTAATACATCATTGATATATCCTGCTGCTTCCGGTACTACTTCGTTAAATAATACACGTCCTGCAGTTGTTTGAATAATTTTGTAAACTAATTCTCCTTCATCATTAAAATCTTTTGCTCTAATTTTCACACGAGCATTCAATTCTAATCTTCCTTCGTTTAATGCAATATTTACTTCCTCAGCAGAGTAGAAAGTTAAATCTTGACCTAAAATCACATGTCCTTCAGTAGTCAAACGTTCTTTGGTCATATAGTAAAGACCAAGTACCATGTCTTGAGAAGGTACCGTAATTGGCGCACCATTTGCAGGGTTCAAGATATTATGAGAAGCCAACATTAACAATTGTGCTTCCAAAATAGCCTCTGGTCCTAACGGCAAGTGAACTGCCATTTGATCCCCATCAAAATCCGCATTAAATGCAGTACAAACTAAAGGGTGCAATTGGATTGCTTTTCCTTCAATTAATTTTGGCTGGAATGCTTGGATACCTAATCTGTGCAAAGTAGGAGCACGATTCAGTAATATTGGGTGACCTTTAATTACATTTTCAAGGATATCCCAAACTACAGGCTCTTTCTTATCTATTATTTTCTTAGCTGATTTTACAGTTTTTACAATTCCTCTTTCTATCAATTTACGGATAACAAAAGGCTTGTATAATTCGGCTGCCATATCTTTTGGGATACCACATTCGAATAATTTCAATTCAGGTCCAACAACAATTACCGAACGAGCAGAATAATCTACACGCTTTCCAAGTAAGTTTTGACGGAAACGTCCTTGCTTACCTTTTAGGGAATCAGATAATGATTTTAATGGTCTGTTTGATTCTGTTTTAACAGCAGAAGCTTTACGTGTATTGTCAAATAATGAATCTACCGATTCTTGCAACATACGTTTTTCGTTTCTTAAGATAACTTCTGGAGCTTTGATCTCCATTAATCTTTTCAAACGGTTGTTACGGATGATTACACGACGGTATAAATCATTTAAATCTGAAGTTGCAAAACGACCTCCATCAAGAGGCACAAGCGGACGCAATTCTGGTGGAATAACCGGTACCACTTTCATAATCATCCATTCTGGACGATTTTCGCGGTTCAAGTTAGACTCACGGAAAGATTCCACAACTTGTAATCTTTTTAATGCTTCCGTTTTACGTTGTTTAGACGTTTCATTGTTAGCACTATGTCTCAATTGGTAAGATAATTGATCTAAATCAATTCTTGCCAATAAATCCATAATACACTCCGCTCCCATTTTGGCAACAAATTTATTAGGATCAAAATCATCCAAATATTGGTTGTCAGCAGGAAGAGTATCTAAGATATTCAAATATTCTTCTTCGGTAAGGAAGTCTAATCTTTGAACTGATTCACCTTCTGCATTTTTAGCGATACCGGCTTGGATTACTACGTATCTTTCGTAGTAGATAATCATATCTAATTTCTTAGATGGAAGACCAAGGATATAACCAATTTTGTTAGGAAGAGAACGGAAATACCAGATATGAGCGATAGGCACAACAAGGTTGATGTGTCCTACTCTGTCTCTACGTACTTTTTTCTCAGTAACTTCAACACCACAACGGTCACAGATGATACCTTTGTAACGAATTCTTTTATATTTACCACAAGCACACTCAAAATCCTTAACAGGTCCGAAGATTCTTTCACAGAAAAGTCCGTCACGTTCCGGTTTGTGTGTTCTATAATTGATTGTTTCTGGCTTTAAAACCTCTCCTCTTGATTCTTTCAAGATAGATTCAGGTGAAGCTAATCCAATAGAGATTTTATTAAATCTTTTTACTGGATTCTTATCTTTATTATTATTATTTCTATTATTCATCATAGTTTTTACTATTGATTTATTTGCAATTAAAAATTGATTTTTTTTGAAGCTATATGCATTAGGCTGTAAGCTTTACGCATGTGCTTACGGCTTATAGCTTAAGGCCTACAGCATTCAAAATACTACCTCGGGTTACTTCTCTAAACTTCAAGCTTAAATTTGAAGTGCTAGTTATAAAACGTATTAGGTTTATATAAAAAATCGGAACGGTTTACGGGTATAAATCCTAAAAACTTTTATAAATGAGTAATCAGTCCCATTAAATAATGAGACTGATTACAAGACTTTTTGTTATTCTTCTAAACGAATGTCTAGTCCAAGACCTTTCAATTCGTGCATCAATACGTTGAATGATTCTGGTAAACCTGGTTCTGGCATAGATTCTCCCTTAACGATAGCTTCGTAAGTTTTAGCTCTACCAATAACGTCATCCGATTTAACAGTTAAGATTTCACGAAGAGTACTTGATGCTCCATAAGCTTCAAGTGCCCAAACCTCCATCTCTCCAAAACGCTGACCTCCAAATTGCGCTTTACCTCCAAGAGGCTGTTGCGTAATCAATGAGTATGGTCCGATAGAACGTGCGTGCATCTTATCATCAACCATGTGTCCTAATTTCAACATATAGATCACACCTACGGTTGCTGCTTGATGGAAACGCTCTCCAGTACCACCATCATAAAGATATGTATGTCCAAAACGTGGGATTCCAGCTTCGTCAGTCAATTCATTGATTTGGTCTAGAGAAGCACCATCAAAAATTGGAGTAGCATATTTTCTACCCAAGTTCATTCCAGCCCATCCTAATACCGTTTCATAAATTTGCCCGATGTTCATACGTGAAGGTACCCCAAGTGGGTTCAACACGATATCAACTGGTGTTCCGTCTTCAAGGAAAGGCATATCTTCATGACGAACGATACGAGCAACGATACCTTTGTTACCGTGACGTCCTGCCATTTTGTCCCCTACTTTCAACTTACGTTTTTTGGCAATATATACTTTAGCTAATTTCAAAATTCCTGCTGGCAATTCATCTCCAACAGTAATTGTGAATTTCTCTCTACGCAATGCACCTTGTAAATCGTTCAGTTTAATTTTATAGTTATGAATTAATTCATTCACCATTTTATTAGTTGCATCATCTGCAACCCACTGACCTTTGCTTAAGTGAGCGAAATCTTCAACAGCATAAAGCATTTTTTGAGTATATTTTTTACCTTTTGGTAAAACTTCTTCACCCAAATCATTCATTACACCTTGCGATGTTTTCCCGTTTACGATAACGAAAAGCTTCTCAACTAATTTGTCTTTTAATTCAACAAATTTAACTTCGAATTCCATTTCAAGTGCTCCTAAAGCATCCTTGTCTTGAGTACGTTTACGTTTATCTTTTACCGCTCTTGCGAATAATTTTTTGTCAAGAACTACACCATGTAAAGATGGAGATGCTTTTAACGAAGCATCTTTTACATCACCTGCTTTATCCCCGAAGATTGCACGAAGCAATTTCTCTTCCGGAGTAGGATCTGATTCCCCTTTTGGAGTAATTTTTCCGATAAGAATGTCACCAGGTTTAACCTCGGCTCCAATTCTAATCATACCATTTTCATCTAAATCTTTAGTAGCTTCTTCAGAAACGTTAGGAATATCATTAGTTAACTCTTCGTTACCTAATTTAGTATCTCTAACTTCTAATGAATAATCATCTACGTGAATAGAAGTAAAGATATCATCACGAACTACTTTTTCAGAAATAACAATCGCATCCTCGAAGTTGTAACCCTTCCATGGCATAAACGCTACTTTTAGGTTACGACCTAAAGCTAATTCACCATTTTGAGTTGCATATCCTTCTGACAATACTTGACCAGGTATAACTCTATCTCCTTTTCTTACGATAGGTTTCAAGTTGATACTTGTTCCTTGATTGGTTTTTCTAAATTTAATTAGATTGTATGTTTTCTCATCAGTATCAAAACTTACCATTCTTTCTTCTTCAGAACGATCGTATTTAATAGTGATGATGTTTGCATCTACATATTCTATAACTCCATGTCCTTCAGCGTTAATCAACACTCTAGAATCAGAAGCTACTTGACGCTCTAAACCAGTTCCAACAATAGGAGCTTCAGGACGAATTAATGGTACGGCCTGACGCATCATGTTAGATCCCATCAAGGCTCTATTCGCATCATCATGTTCTAAGAAAGGAATTAAAGAAGCTGAAATAGAAGCAATTTGATTTGGAGCAACATCAGTATAATCTACTTGTGCTGGGTCAATTACAGGGAAATCACCTTCTTGACGCGCAATTACGTTTTCGGCAATAATCTTTCCTGAATTATCCATCTCAATGTTTGCTTGCGCAATCAACATTCCTTCTTCTTCTTCAGCGCTTAAGTAAACCGGAGTAGACTCTAAATCTACAGTTCCGTTAGTTACTTTACGGTAAGGTGTTTCAATGAATCCCATTCCGTTTACTTTAGCATAAACTCCAAGAGATGAGATCAAACCAATGTTTGGTCCCTCAGGAGTTTCAATAGGACATAAACGTCCGTAATGCGTATAGTGAACGTCACGAACCTCAAATCCTGCTCTCTCTCTCGAAAGTCCACCTGGTCCTAGTGCCGATAATCTTCTTTTGTGCGTTATCTCTGCAAGTGGATTCGTTTGATCCATAAATTGAGACAACTGGTTAGTTCCAAAGAAAGAGTTGATAACAGATGATAATGTTTTAGCATTAATCAAATCTATTGGTGTAAACACCTCGTTATCTCTAACGTTCATTCTCTCACGAATAGTTCTAGCCATACGCGCTAAACCAACACCGAATTGTTGAGACAATTGTTCTCCAACTGTTCTTACACGACGGTTTGATAAGTGATCGATATCATCAATATCCGCTTTCGCGTTAATCAATTCAATCAAATACTTAACAATGGTAATGATATCTTCTTTGGTCAAGACTTGCTTTTCCATTGGGATATCTAAACCAAGTTTTTTGTTCATTCTATAACGACCTACTTCACCTAAGTTGTAACGTTGATCAGAGAAGAACAATTTATCTATAATACCACGAGCAGTTTCTTCATCAGGCGGTTCTGCGTTACGCAATTGTCTGTAGATATGCTCAACAGCTTCTTTTTCAGAGTTTGTTGGATCTTTTTGTAACGTGTTATGGATGATAGCATAATCAGCTTGATTTGCATCTTCTTTATGTAACAAAATAGATTTAACGTTAGAATCGATGATCTCTTCCACATTATCTTTATCGATAATAGTATCACGATCAAGGATAATTTCGTTACGTTCGATAGAAACTACCTCACCAGTATCTTCATCTACGAAATCTTCATGCCAAGTGTTCAATACACGAGCAGCTAATTTTCTACCGATATATTTTTTAAGTCCTGTTTTAGAAACTTTAATTTCTTCAGCAAGGTCAAAAATTTCAAGGATATCCTTATCTCTTTCGAAACCAATAGCACGGAATAAAGTAGTAACAGGTAATTTTTTCTTTCTGTCGATATAAGCATACATTACGCTATTAATATCTGTAGAAAATTCTATCCAAGAACCTTTAAAAGGAATTACTCTGGCAGAATATAATTTTGTTCCATTTGCGTGGAATGACTGACCAAAGAAAACCCCTGGAGATCTGTGAAGCTGAGAAACAACAACACGTTCAGCACCATTAATAACAAAAGTTCCACTTGGAGTCATGTATGGTATTGTACCAAGATAAACATCTTGAACAATAGTTTCAAAATCTTCGTGCTCTGGATCTGTACAATATAGTTTTAACCTAGCTTTTAAAGGTACACTATGCGTTAGACCTCTCTCTATACATTCTTGAATTGTATAACGTGGTGGATCTACAAAGTAATCTAGGAATTCCAATACAAAGTTATTTCTTGTATCTGTAATTGGAAAGTTTTCCATGAAGGTGTTGTACAAGCCTTCGTTGCCTCTTTCGTCAGATTTAGTTTCTAATTGAAAAAAATCTTGAAAGGATTTTACCTGAACATCCAAAAAGTCTGGATAGGCAGGAATGTTTTTCGTTGAGGCAAAATTCAATCTTTCAGTCTGATTTGTTATCATCAATGGACAAAATTTTGATTAAAAAAGTAATTATTTTTGTATAAATAATTTTATTTATACTTGTATTTCACGTCCAATACATCTTTAAAAATCAATTATTAAGATAACTACTTTTTTATTATCTATTTAATTTTTTTTCCTCGTAAAGGGTAAAATAGGTTTAATCTCAAAACTATTTTATAGCAAAATAAAATAGATATTTGTTATACGAAAAATGGTTTAGGCCATTGAGTGACTAAACCCAAGACCTAAACCTTATTCTTTAAACTAAGTTTAACTATTTAAGTTCAACTACAGCTCCAGCTTCTTCTAATGATTTTTTAAGACCTTCAGCCTCTTCTTTAGAAACTCCTTCTTTAACGTTTGATGGAGCACTATCAACTACATCTTTAGCTTCTTTCAAACCTAAACCTGTAAGTTCTTTAACTAATTTTACAACAGCTAATTTAGAAGCACCAGCTTCTTTCAATACAACTGTAAATTCAGTTTGAGCTTCTTCAGCAGCAGCTTCACCACCACCTGAAACTACTACAGCTGCAGCAGCTGGTTCGATTCCGTACTCATCTTTTAATATTGTTGCTAATTCGTTAACTTCTTTTACTGTTAGGTTAACTAATTGTTCTGCGAATTGTTTCAAATCTGCCATTTTTTCTATCGTTTTAAAATGATTTGTAAAAATATAATTTATTTATTGTGCGCGTATTATTAACAAAAAAGAGTAATACTCTATTTTATTATGCTTCTACTTCTTCTGTAGCGTCTTCTTTTGAAAACTGATTTTGAAGAGCAGAAATAACTCTTTGAGCTGGTGATTGAAGTAATCCAATGATTTCGCCGATAAGCTCTTCTTTAGATTTAATAGTTGCTAATGCATCTAATTGATCATCTCCAATATAAACTTCAGAATTGATATAAGCTCCTTTCAATACAGGCTTATCTGATTTTTTACGGAAATCTTTAATTATTTTCCCAGGTGCGTTTGCAACATCAGAAATAAAGATTGCACTGTTACCAGTCAAAACTGAAGGTAAATCACCATAATCATTATCAGAAGCTTCCATTGCTTTTGCAAGCAAAGTGTTTTTTACAACCTCTAATTTTATACCTGCTTTGTAACAAGCTCTTCTCAAGTTTGAAGTTGTCTCTGCATTTAATCCAGAAATATCAGATACATAAATAATATTTGTACCAGCTAACTGTGCAGTTAAATCTTCAATCGCGATTGATTTTTCTTCTCTAGTCATACTAAAAATTTTTAACTACCAATTATACTGCTTTTGGGTCCAATGCAATAGCAGGACTCATAGTGCTTGTAAGGTGAATACCTTTAATATAGGTACCTTTAGCAGCAGTTGGTTTAAGTTTGATTAATGTTTGAATAATTTCGTGTGCATTGTCATAAATTTGCTCAGCTCCAAAAGAAACTTTACCAATTCCTGCATGTACGATACCAGTTTTATCAACTTTAAAGTCAATTTTACCAGCTTTAACCTCTGCAACAGCTTTAGCAACATCCATAGTTACTGTACCTGTTTTAGGGTTTGGCATTAAACCTCTAGGTCCTAAAATACGACCTAATGGACCTAATTTACCCATAACTGCTGGCATAGTGATAATAACATCAACATCTG
Source organism: Flavobacterium sp. W1B (assembly GCF_047344965.1). Taxonomy (NCBI): domain Bacteria; kingdom Pseudomonadati; phylum Bacteroidota; class Flavobacteriia; order Flavobacteriales; family Flavobacteriaceae; genus Flavobacterium; species Flavobacterium sp. W1B. Next base: position 1,612,615 of record NZ_CP178845.1, on the reverse strand, counting down.
TCCAACCGTCTTTTATTTTTTGTAAATAATCATCAAGACCTACATAGTCTGCCCCAGCTTCTTTAGCTTCCGCTTCTTTATCTGGAGTAACCAATGCTAATACTTTTACATCTTTACCTGTTCCGTGAGGCAATGTTACTACACCTCTAACCATTTGATTCGCTTTTCTTGGATCTACACCCAAACGCACTGCGATATCAACAGACTCATCAAATTTTGCAGAAGCTATAACTTTGATTAATGCAGCTGCATCTTTCAAAGAGTATAATTTGTTCTTTTCAATCTTTGAAGCAGCCTCTTTTTGCTTTTTTGTCAATTTTGCCATGTCTTTCTCTTAATTAAAAAGGAGAATCTCCTGATACAGTTATACCCATAGATCTAGCTGTTCCAGCAACCATACTCATAGCTTTCTCAATTGTGAAAGCATTTAAGTCTGGCATCTTGTCATCAGCAATAGCTCTAATTTGTTCCCAAGTAACACTAGCTACTTTTTTACGATTAGGCTCACCTGAACCAGATTTTAGCTTTGCAGCTTCTAATAACTGAACGGCTGCAGGAGGAGTCTTAACAACAAAATCAAATGATTTGTCTTTATACACAGTAATTTGTACTGGGCATATTTTGCCGGCTTTATCCTGGGTTCTAGCATTAAATTGCTTACAGAACTCCATGATATTAACACCAGCAGCTCCTAAAGCAGGTCCAACCGGTGGCGACGGGTTCGCAGCACCTCCCTTAACTTGTAGTTTAACTACTTTACTAATTTCTTTAGCCATTTTTTTAAAAAATTTAACACCGCAATCATTGGAAGCGATTGAAGTGGATATTATAGATGTAACAAAAAATTATACTTTTTCAACTTGCATAAAACTCAATTCTAATGGTGTTTTTCTTCCGAAAATCTTAACCATTACCTCAAGCTTACGCTTTTCTTCATTTATTTTCTCAACAGTACCATTAAAACCGTTAAAAGGACCATCAACAACTTTAATAGTTTCCCCAACATTGAAAGGTATAGAGCGAGTATCTGTATTAACAGCCAACTCATCTACCTTACCTAACATTCTATTCACCTCAGAAATCCTCAAAGGAACCGGTTCACCACCTTTAGTTTCACCTAAAAAACCGATTACACTTGTTATGGATTTTATAATATGCGGTATCTCACCAATAAGATTAGCCTCGATCATAACATAACCCGGAAAATAAACCTTATCCTTAACTATTTTCTTTCCTTCCTTTACAGTTACCACTTTTTCAGTAGGAACCAAAACTTGAGAAACAAAATCCTCCATCCCCAATCTAGAGATTTCAGTTTCAATATAAGCTTTAACCTTATTTTCCTGACCACTTACTGCCCGAACAACATACCATTTTTTCAAACTATTATCTGTCATCACAAAAATTAAGCTTTTATCCAGTTAAAAAATCCAGCTAACGCTTTTGTAAAAAACTCATCTACTCCCCATGTTGCCAAAGCAAACAATACAGTAAAAACAGCAACAACAATCGTAAGACGTTGTACTTCTGCCCAAGCTGGCCAAGTTACATTTGACTTCAATTCCTCAAATGCCTCTGCTATGTAATTAACAATTTTTGCCATGATGATATATATTTTTTTTGCACGGGCGGAGGGATTCGAACCCCCATCAACGGTTTTGGAGACCGCTATTCTACCCTTGAACTACGCCCGTAATTAAAAGCCAGCGACACTTCAGTTAAGAAAATCAACTGGCTTTTTATAATTTTTATAGGATTATCCTACGATTTCAGTTACCTGACCTGCTCCTACAGTTCTACCACCTTCACGGATAGCGAAACGTAAACCTACGCTCATTGCGATTGGGCTTAACAAAGCAACATTAATCGTCAAGTTGTCTCCTGGCATTACCATCTCTACACCTTCTGGTAAAGTAATAACTCCTGTTACATCAGTTGTACGTACGTAGAACTGTGGACGGTAGTTATTATGGAATGGTGTATGACGACCACCTTCTTCTTTTTTCAAGATATAAACCTCAGCTTTGAAAGTAGCGTGTGGTTTTACTGATCCTGGCTTAATGATAACCATTCCTCTTTTGATAGATTCTTTATCAACACCTCTTAACAATAAACCTACGTTATCTCCTGCTTCACCTCTATCAAGGATTTTACGGAACATCTCAACTCCTGTAATAGTAGAAGTCAATTTTTCAGCCCCCATACCAATGATTTCAACAGGATCACCTGTATTAGCAACTCCAGTTTCGATACGACCTGTAGCAACAGTTCCACGACCTGTAATTGTAAATACATCCTCAACTGGCATCAAGAAAGGCTTTTCAGTATCACGTACTGGCTCTTCGATCCAAGCATCAACAGCTTCCATCAATTCAAGAATTTTAGGAACCCAGTTTGGATCATTATTCAATCCACCCAAAGCAGAACCTTGAATTACTGGACAATTATCTCCATCATATTCATAGAAAGACAATAAGTCTCTAATTTCCATTTCAACAAGCTCCAACAACTCAGCATCATCAACCATATCCACTTTATTCATGAATACTACCATTCTAGGAATACCTACCTGGCGACCTAAAAGGATGTGCTCACGTGTTTGTGGCATTGGTCCGTCAGTAGCAGCTACAACAAGAATAGCTCCATCCATTTGAGCAGCTCCAGTAACCATGTTTTTTACGTAATCCGCGTGACCAGGACAGTCAACGTGAGCGTAGTGACGGTTAGCAGTTTCATACTCAACGTGAGATGTATTAATCGTAATACCTCTTTCTTTTTCTTCAGGAGCATTATCAATTTGATCAAATGATTTCGCTTGACAGTAACCTGCATCAGATAACACTTTAGTTATTGCAGCAGTTAATGTAGTTTTTCCATGATCTACGTGTCCGATCGTACCTATATTTAAGTGTGGTTTCGAACGGTTAAAGGTTTCTTTTGCCATTTTACTTAATTTTTAATCTAGTTATATATTTATTTCAATTTCCTACTTACTTGAGCCAACTACGGGAATTGAACCCGTGACCTCTTCCTTACCAAGGAAGCACTCTACCCCTGAGCTAAGTCGGCAGAATCCTTGATTTAAAAGCTTTTATTTCAAAATTTAGACTTTAAATCTATTTTTCAAAACTCACAATCTAAATTCCATTCTTGTGGGGAGAGCAGGATTCGAACCTGCGAAGTTCTCACAGCAGATTTACAGTCTGCCCTCGTTGGCCGCTTGAGTATCTCCCCTTTTTTTTATCAATAATCACACGAACTACTCCAATCGAATTGAAAAAAAGAGCCGGCGGAGGGACTCGAACCCACGACCTGCTGATTACAAATCAGCTGCTCTAGCCAACTGAGCTACGCTGGCGATTTCAATAAAAAAAGTCCGCTATTTCTAACGGACTGCAAATGTAGAGATTTTATCCATGAATCAAAACATTTTTTTAAAAAATTTTACATTATATATGTGTTCTTAATTTTTCTTTCCTTTTTAACAACAATCGCTCTAATGATTCTGCAGATAATTCAATTGCCTCCTCAAATGTTTTACATTGCTTTTTTACCAGAAAATCGTCACCCGGAACATTAATTTTTACTTCAACAAGCTTATTCTCTTTATCACTTGTCTTTTCCACTTTTAAATAAACATCCGAAGAAACAACCTTGTCATAATATTTCTCCAATCTATCCATTCTCTCTTGAACATAATCGACTAATTTTCCGTCAACAGTAAAGTTAACTGCATGAACATTTACCTTCATAATCTTTTTTTTTAATAGTTAAACTTTTTTAGAACTATCATTTATTCCTTGGATGCGCCTCTTCATAAACTTTTTTCAACTCAGCCAAACTACTGTGCGTATAAATTTGCGTCGAAGCCAAACTAGAATGTCCTAACAATTCTTTTACCGAATTTAAATCCGCTCCATTATTCAATAAATGAGTCGCAAACGTATGTCTTAAAATATGCGGACTTTTTTTTACTTTTTCAGAGACAGTACTAAAGTATGAATTTATTAACCGATACACAAAAGAATCATTCAATTTTAACCCTTTTTTTGTGATAAAAAAACACTCACAATCTGCATCAATCCCCAAACGAGCTCTCTCTTCTATATACAAAGAAAATTGCTCCACCACAACAGGTAAAACTGGAAGTATCCGCTCTTTGTTTCTTTTACCAAGAACCTTAATTGTACCATTTATCAAACTAACATCATTTACATTCAAATGAATCAACTCAGTCCTTCGTATTCCGGTAGTATAAAACAAATCAATTATAAGCTTATTCCTCACCTCTTCAAAACCCATCGGATTCTTAATTCCAACCAACACCTCATTCATTTCTTTCTCCGAAAACGGAATCTGAAGCAATTTTGGAGTTTTCAGAGCTTTATGCTTAAGTAGCGGACTAAACTCAATCCGTTTAATTTTCAATAAAAATTTATAAAAGGCTTTTAAAGACGCCATTTTTCTATTAACCGAAGTATTCGACATTCCAGCATCAACCAACGACACAATCCAATCCCTAATCTGGCTATAATTTACCTTTTCCACACCCTCCTGATCAAAACGCATTTTATTGAACGATTGAAAACTCAACACATCATTCAAATACGCATTCACGGTGTGTGGAGAATATTTTTTCTCCTTTTGCAAATAATCCTCAAAAGCAACTACACTATTAATCATATATAAAAACAAAAAAAACCGTTAGTATCAAAGTTATAAAACTTTAATGACTAACGGCATTTATTTTAAAAAGATATTACTTAGTTCTCTAAACCATCTTTCATGTTTTGGATATAAGCTGCTTTCTGAATTTTAATTCTATTTTTTACAGAAGGCTTAATAAAAGCAGTACGTGCTCTTAACTGACGAACAGTTCCTGTTTTATCAAATTTTCTTTTATAGCGCTTTAATGCTCTATCGATATTTTCTCCGTCTTTAATTGGTATAATTAACATAATATTGACACCCCCTTTCGTTAAGTGTGCAAAAGTAATCAATATTTTGAATTTTGAATCATGAATCCCGAATTATTTCAAAAAGAAGACCGCAGCAAGGGAAAAGGCTAAAAACAAAAAAGCCAAACTACAAATGTAATTTGGCTTTTTTACTATTTTCAAATCAATCGCCGACTACTACTTTACAGCTGGCTTATAATTTTGTTTATCAATGATCATTTTTGATAAAATCTCTTTAAGAATTTCTGAAGTTCCACCACCAATAGGCCCTAATCTACTATCTCTAAACAAGCGTGCCAATGGATAGTCTTCCATATATCCATAACCTCCTAACATCTGCAAACAACTGTAAATTGTTTCATCGGCCACTTTTGTAGATTTCAATTTAGCCATAGTAGCTTCTTTCACTACATACTCGCCATTATTCAATCGCGCAGCCGCAGCATAATTAAACACCTTACAATGTTCCACATCCGTAGCATGCTCCATCATAGTATGTCTTAATGCCTGAAACTTATCAATAGTTTTTCCAAATGCTTCTCTTTGCGACATATACCTTATTGTATACTCAATTGCATACTCGGCTCTTGCATGAGCATTTATAGCCATAATCAAACGCTCTAAGGCAAAATGCTGCATGATATAAGGAAATCCTTTCCCCTCTTCACCCATCAAATTTTCTACAGGAATTTCTACGTTATCAAATGCAATTTCAGCCGTATCTGATGCTCTCCAACCTAATTTATCAAGTTTTGTAGTAGAAATGCCTTTGAGATTACTATCCATCAAAAACATACTTATCCCTTTGTTTCCAAGCTCTGGACTTGTTTTTGCAGCGACTACATAATAATCACCATAAATACCGTTCGTTATGAATGTTTTAGAACCATTAATAATATATTTATCTCCTTTTTTCACAGCTGTTGTACGCATACCCGCAACATCACTTCCACCAAAAGGTTCCGAAATACATAAAGCTCCTATTTTATCACCCGAAATACTTGGCGCCAAATATTCTTGTTTGATTCGCTCATCACCTTCCGCATTTAAATGCGTCATTGCTAAATAAGAATGCGCCCACATAGCAGCAGCAAAACCAGATGAGTTTATTTTTTGAAGTTCTTCTAAAAAAATTACTGTGTAAAATAAATCTAAATTCAATCCACCATAAGCTTCAGGATATCGCAATCCGAAAAAACCCATTTCTCCAAACTTCTTCCATATAAAACGCTCAATCGTACCGGTTTTCTCCCATTTTTCAATATGAGGCACGACCTCTTTTTGCAAAAAACCTTTTAAACTCTCTCTAAATAATTGATGTTCTTCTGTGAAATATACTGAACTCATATAACTACTATTTTTTTATATTTTTAATATAATTGGAGTGGATTAATTTTCTTTTTATTGACTTAAAAAACAGGATTTATTGTCCCTGATTATTTTTTGATCTAAATTATAGAACTGCTATCTAAAGAAAGCAAAATAGGATCAAAAAGATAATTTTATAGCCAATTAGAAAAGAATTCAAATCACTTCATTATGCACTTCTAATTAAAGTCCAAATATAAACCAATTATATTTGCTTTTTCTATTGGAAAACCCTTAATTTTTGTTAAATCCTCAGCATTTTTAAGATCACCATTCATACTTCTGTAAATAACAATTTCTTTTGCCAAGGCATATTTAAAATACGGAAACAGAGCTATTTCCTTTAAAGAAGCGTTATTAATATCCACTTTTTTAATATCCGGCAAGGCCGAAACCTTAAAATAAGCATTAAGTTTTTCAATAACCTCGGGAGATAATCCCCAAACATCACTCATTTGCTCCATCGAAACAAATCCTCCAAGACTTTCTTTCAATTTTAGAATTCGCATCGAAATTACTTCGCCAATTCCATATACCTTCATTAAATCTTCTTTGGTTGCCTGGTTGATATCAATCAAAACCAACTTTTCTTTTTTAGAAAAGCTATTCTTTTCATAATCTACATACTTATAAGATTCTTTTACTCTATTCACCCAATCTGGAAATTTAAAATAAGGCGCCATTGTATTCAATAAAGAATCCGAAACCTGGGTAACATTTTGAAATTCTTTAGCCGAATTAACAAACTTACCTTCTTTCCTATAAGCAAGCAGTCTATCAATTTCCTGAACAGACATCCCAAGCTTGTATCCTTTATAGTCTGTAATAAAATTTGGATTGAAAGGATATTTTTTAGAAATAGGTATCGAATTCGACTCTTTCATCGAATCGATTTCTCTTTGTAAGGAAAGCCAATTCTGTTTTTCGGGAAAATCTTTTACAATTGAACCAAATCCAACAAAAAAACAAATTAACTGCAAGACTATAATAATTGTAAACAATGAGAAAATCCCTGCACATTGTGATTTTGAAAATTTAAAATAAGTATTCGCTTTTTTAAAATCCATTTTATGATAAAATTGTGATTACTTAACTTATAACAAGGTCCTATTAACCATAACGGATCACGAACTTAAAATTTATTAAATATAACACAAAATCAACAACTTAAACACAATAATACAATAAAGGCTAACGTAAAACGGAATATTTCATAAAATCAGCAATGAATTGATATTTTTTTCAGAATAATAGGCAAAATCGGACCTTTAAACAAATATAATTTATCGATAAAACGGTATAATTCTTTTGATATTTTATAAAAAACAATACATTTGAGAACTAAAAACAATAAAACCTATAAATATATGTCAATTTGGAAAACGAAACCACTGTCGGTTTTACTAAACGAAGCATCAGAAGATGAAAAAGGATTAAAAAGAACTTTATCTTCACGATCCCTTGTAGCTCTGGGAGTTGGCGCAATAATTGGTGCTGGATTATTTTCACTAACAGGAATTGCAGCTGCAGAACATGCGGGACCTGCAGTAACACTTTCCTTTGTTTTAGCAGCTATAGGATGTGCCTTTGCGGGACTTTGTTATGCCGAATTTGCATCAATGATACCAGTAGCCGGAAGTGCCTACACCTATTCTTATGCCACTATGGGAGAATTTATGGCTTGGATTATTGGCTGGGATTTAGTTCTTGAATATGCCTTGGGAGCAGCCACCGTAGGAGTAAGTTGGTCACGGTACTTACTTGAACTGTTAAATAAATATGGCGTTCACCTTAATCCAAAATTCATCTGTTCGCCCTGGGAATCATTGACATTAGGAGATGGTACCGTAGTAGAAGGCGGCTACATAAACCTCCCAGCTATTTTAATAGTTTCACTGTTATCATTACTTTTAATAAGAGGAACTAAGGAATCCGCAAACATCAATAACTTTTTAGTGGTACTAAAAGTACTTGTTGTAATTCTATTTATTGTTTTAGGATGGCATTATATTGACCCAGCAAACTACTCTCCTTATATCCCTGAAAATACAGGCGTTAAAGGTCAATTCGGCTGGTCTGGAATTGCCGCAGGAGCAGGAACCGTTTTCTTTGCTTTTATTGGTTTTGATGCTGTTTCAACAGCAGCACAAGAAGCAAAAAACCCACAAAAGGGGATGCCAATTGGTATTCTAGGTTCGTTAGTTATTTGTACTATACTATACGTATTGTTTGCTCACGTAATGACTGGTCTTGTAAATTACAAAGACTTTGCTGGTGATGCAAAACCTGCTGCTACAGCATTTGCTGTTACTGGCTATACTTTCTTACAGACAGGATTAATCGTAGCTATTTTAGCTGGATATACTTCGGTAATGCTTGTGATGTTAATGGGTCAAAGTCGTGTTTTCTACACAATGAGTAAAGACGGTCTTTTACCTCCTTTTTTCGGGGAAATTCATTCTAAATTCCGTACACCATGGAAAACAAATCTATTCTTTATGGTTTTTGTTAGTTTATTTGCTGGTTTTGTTCCAGTAAGTGATTTAGGACACATGGTGAGTATCGGTACTTTATTAGCTTTTACTTTAGTTTGTATTGGTGTATTAGTTATGCGCAAAAAAATGCCGGACGCTCCAAGATCTTTCAGAACACCTTTCGTTCCTTTTGTTCCAATTGCAGGAGTTATAGTTTGTGTATATCTAATGTACTCTCTTCCATACGAAAGTTGGATTCGATTGATTTTATGGATGGCACTTGGTGTTGTTATGTACTTTGTATACGGAAAGAAACACAGTAAATTAAACAATCCGGATAAATAATTTATCTCTAGATAAAAAGAAGAAAAACGGCTTATAAAGTATCATCTACTTTATAAGCCGTTTTTTTTTATATTCAAGTTTTATTGAATTAATTTACAAATCAAATACCGAAGTTCTTTTTGCACGAATCAAATCTTTTAGTTTTATCCAGAAAGCCAGCGTCAAATAAACTCCAAATCCAAGACCTGCAGTTACAAAAGAAATGTAAATAAAAAACAAACGGATACTGGTTACGCGCATGCCTAATTTATCGGCAAGCCTGGAAGAAACGTGAAAACCATGTTTTTCAAAAAAGAACTTAAGTTTAATTACTATTGACATTTTTATCAGTTATGAATTTTGGGCAAAATTACAAAATTATCTAACAAACTCATTTCTAATTATTTTTTAATAAATCAATCCCAACAGCACATTCTAAACATTTACTTTTATTACAATACTCATTTTTTAATTGCAAAAGAGATTGAGTCTCAAAAGAGCTCTTTGGTTTTATTCCAAAAAAAATAAATTTATCCATGATAGCATTCTTTTCCGGAGCGATTTCATTCAACAAATCAATTAAGCCTTCTGAAATTTCCTTTCCCTGACTTCGCGCATAAGCAAACTGGACTGGAACTATCGTGTTTATTACAATCAAATCAATAAACGCCTTTGAAAGCTTTTTTACCTTCTTTGGACTTTCTTTATCAAACTGGTAATGGCTCTCCCAATATTTAGAACTAGAAATCTGAAATATTTTACAAATGTCTTCAATAGTAATCGAGTCATTTAGTTTCGAAAATAGGTTTTGATGAATATGATACAAATTAGCCAATTGAGAAAGTCGAATCGTAGGGAAATTATCGGGACGATGCTTAAAAAACTGAACTGGCGCATAACTATTTTTCTCTAATTGATATTTATTCAACAAATAAGAATACCTGCTTTTTAAATCTTTAAAATACATATCTTCTTTGTCTTCATCCAACAATCCGGAAGTTCCCAGGAGTAATGCTTCTAGATTTTCAACTTCAAAGCTTTCTTTTCTTATAATTGAAAAAGGAATAGATTGAGCAATTTTAAAAAATGACTCACCATTGGTATTGAGTCCGAAGTTTCTAGCCAACAAGCAAAACAAAACCGCTTCCCAATCATTATTAGTAGATTCCAATAACTCATAAATGGGTTTCGACTTTCTTTCCAAACGCTCAAAAAACAAACGTTCTTGCCAATTTTTCATTGTAAACTCATCAACCTTATTTATTTGCTTTTCACAAAAAATCCACGATTTTGGCGCTATTAACGAATTATAATTCCCCAAGACCTCTTCGTCTACATAGTTTTTAAGTTCCAAAATAGGAATTTCGGTATTGTCTTTTCTAAAAACCGCTGTATCATTTTCCCAAACCACATGAAGAATTACATTTTCATAAGCCACATCACTTTCGTGATGATGTACATACCAATCCGAAGATTTGAGATGAATCTCTACATTTCCCGCCCATTTTTGATTCCCAATTATTATTTGTGCATTAAAAAAATCTGGTCCGGATAATTCGAGATATTGCCCAACATTGACAATATTGACTTCCTCATCAGCCGAGGTTTTTAAATTTAAAGTGTTGAATTTTTTAAATTTCCACAGGTAGTGAATAAAATCTTCTCTCATAGCATCCATTTTTAAATAACTGCTTTAAAACCAGTAATCTAAAATACAAAACAATCTACAATTCCTGCAAAAAATATTTATTTCAAAATCAAGCTCAAAAATCTTAGATAAATTCGACCCTACTTTATTTATATTTGTATCTCAACAACTATATCAATGAAAAACTACTACATCCTATTAATTGCCCTATGTACAATACTACCAACACAGGCTCAAAAGAAATCAAAATCAATAAAAGTAACTTATGTAAAAAGTTCAAATGGCAAAATTTTAGAAAACCAAGACCCTATATTGCTTTTTACATCTGAAAAAATCAGCTTAAATACTACTGAAAAAATCACATTACAGAAAGCCGATTTCCCAATCGAACAAGTTTTTGTGGATTTTGATTCAAAAACTATTTCGCAATTAGCCCAATTCAAAAATCAAACTTCTGTTTTAAACATCGATAGTTTGGCATTGGGAAAGCAAAATTTTACATTTAGTGATCAAACCAGAAAAATATTGGGTTACAACTGCAAGAAAGCGACGACATCAATAAATTCAAACACCATCGAGTTATGGTATACTACCGAATTGAGTCTAAAAGGTGCTCCAACGGCTTTAGGACAAGATCTTGGTTTGGTTCTTGAAATGGTTCGCAACGGAAACAGCAAAGTGACCGCCAGCAAAATAGAACTATTAAAAAATGTTCCCACTTTCCTAAAACTTCCAAATCCTCAACCAAAAATAGTAGACCAACTTACTTACAAAGACTTGCTTTGGAAAAGCCGCTTTACTTCTATCGCTGTTTTTGAAAAAGAAATTATTAACTTCTCTGACACTTCTAAATCAAACGACAGTATTCTCCGATTTGCAAGCGGTACTATTATTGTCAAAAAAATAAAATTCCCAAAAATCAAAAAAGGAAGTTCTGTTTTTGTGGATGTGACAGAACAATCCAATGGCGACGCCTATGACAGAACAGGATCAGTGTTTGTGATTCCAACAAGCGAAAAGATTTCGTTTTTAGATGGACTACAAAATGGCGCTAAAACGCTACCTATTTATGAAAATGGAAATGGCGAAAAATACCAAGGAGTTATTCGAACTGAAAACTATTCCCCACTTCTGGAATTGATGCGTTTTTTCACTCCATTTGGGGTAAAACAATTCAACAATCTTGAATTAAAAAATAAGGCTTGGCAAGACAGCGTGTATTATCGTCAAGATATTTCAGAACTGACTCCTGCCTTAGACGATCAAGAAGTTTGGATTGGTATGAACATCGGAAATTATGATAAAGGCGGACATAAAGTAAGCTTGAATGTTTCTATTCATGGAGGAAATGACAATAAAACTCAAGACAATTGGCTACTTCCTCTTTTCAACACGAATAATGTGATGGAAATGGCTGGGCAGCAATATGCCACAATGTTTAATAACGAAAAAGGATTAGAAATAACATTTGAAGTTCCGGAAAGCAACAAAAACTACAAACTTCGCTACATCACTACAGGCCACGGAGGCTGGGGAAATGGAGACGAATTTGTACCGAAGAAAAACACTATTCTGGTAGATGGTAAAGAAATCTTTACTTTTGTACCTTGGCGAACGGATTGTGGCTCCTATCGATTGAGTAATCCAGCCTCGGGAAATTTTAGCAATGGGTTGTCATCATCTGATTTAAGCAGATCAAATTGGTGCCCAGGAACAGTAACTCCCCCTATTTATATCGATCTTGGAAAACTATCGGCAGGAAAACACAGCTTACAAGTTAAAATTCCACAAGGAGCACCCGAAGGCTCTAGTTTTAGCTCATGGAATGTATCTGGAATCTTAATTACGGAATAAGTAATTCTTCTGAATCTTTTATTAAATCCAACTATCGCAACAAATAAAGTTTAGCACATGCCCGAGCATCAGATAAGGCTTCATGATGATTCAGTTGTATTTTCATTGCTCGGCAGCAGTCGCTAAGCTTAGTGGGTTTTAATCCCTTGGCTTTGTATATTTTTACAGTGCATTCCCAGCGTGATCCAATATTCAAATCTTCATAATCTAGACCATAAAGCGCCATAGATTTGGCCAAAACATTTCTGTCGAAACTTTCGTTGTGAGCTACGACAACTCTATTTTTGAGTCTTTTTTTGATTTCGGGAAACACTTGGGCAAAAGATTTTGCATTGATTGTATCTCTGGGATAAATTCCGTGTACTTGAATAGTAAAAGGAGAATAAAGATTATTGGGCGGTTTGATTAGGCTGACAAACTCATCAACAATAATTCCGTTTTCAACGGTAACAATACCTACGGAACAAGGGTGAAAGGCAGTAGCCGTTTCAAAATCTATGGCAGTAAAAGTCATTTTTATTATAAGGTGTTTTTAGCTATTTGATTTTCCCTGAAAATGCATTTCGAGAACTAATCAAATAAAAAAATGTTTTAAAAAAACACTTTTTCTACAATTTAAAAAAGCCACAAATTACAATAATTCACACAAAATAAATTTGTATTTATTAGTCTAATTCGTGGCAAAAAAAATATTATTATTTTATAGAACCGATAATGTCATATTTTGTAATGATATGATGTCTGCCGTTACCTAAATCCAATAATACCGCTTGATTCTCTTTGGTAAATAATTTAGAAACATCTTCAATCGCAGTTCCTAATTTCACAATTGGATAGGGCCTCCCCATTACTTCGCGAATAGGTCTTTCGGCAGTATTTTTATCACTGACATAACTTTGGAACAAATCCGATTCATCAAGAGAACCTACAAAACCATTAATATCAATAACCGGTATTTGCGAGATTTTATATTTACGCATTCTTTCTATCGCATGCGAAACCAATTCTTCGGTACGCGCAACAATCAAAGGCTTATCGATATGATCTTGGATTACATCCTCTGCTTTAGTGATGTTTTCATCAAGAAAACCACGCTCTCGCATCCAATCGTCATTGAACATTTTACCTACATAACGGCTACCGGAATCATGGAATAAAACCACAACAACATCATCTGGCTTGAAATGTTCTTTAAGCTGTAACAAACCTTTTATGGCTGCTCCGGCTGAATTCCCAACAAAAATCCCTTCTTCTAATGCAATCTTACGTGTATAAACAGCTGCATCTTTATCGGTTACTTTTGTGAATCCATCGATCAGCGAAAAATCAACATTCATTGGTAATATATCTTCACCAATTCCTTCGGTAATGTAAGAGTAAATTTCGTTTTCGTCAAAAATACCTGTTTCATGGTATTTTTTAAAAACAGACCCATAAGTATCTATACCCCAAATTTTGATGTTTGGATTTTTCTCTTTCAAATATTTCCCAATTCCAGAAATTGTGCCACCGGTACCAACTCCCGAAACAAAATGAGTTATTTTGCCTTCTGTTTGCTCCCAAATCTCCGGTCCCGTTTGCTCGTAATGAGCCAAAGCATTTGAAGGATTATCGTATTGGTTAACGTACCACGAATTTGGAGTTTCTTCAGCTAATCTTTTTGAAACCGAATAATAGGATCTTGGATCTGTTGGTTCTACATCGGTAGGACAAACGACCACTTTGGCTCCCACAGCACGAAGAATATCCATTTTTTCTTTGGATTGCTTGTCTGAAATCACACAAATCAACTTGTATCCTTTTATGATAGCCACTAGCGCTAATCCCATTCCTGTATTTCCTGAAGTACCTTCTATTATGGTTCCTCCGGGTTTCAAACGTCCATCGGCTTCGGCATCTTCAATCATTTTAACAGCCATTCTATCTTTTACAGAATTACCAGGATTGAATGTTTCAATTTTGGCGAGCACTAAAGCATCTACTTCTTTGGTCACTCTATTTAATTTGACCAATGGAGTATTTCCAATCGTTCCTAAAATGTTTTCTTCGTATTGCATTTAATTCTATCTTTAAGATTGTAATTTGTTATAAATACTTTTGCAAAGATAGCATTTTGTTATAAAAAAATACCGCTTATAATAGTTAAACGGCAGATTCACAAATTTGAAATCTGTTAATCTGCCGTTTAATTATTAAAACTAAAAAATATATTCTTAATTAAAGAAATTCCAAATCAAACCAAATCGGATCATGAAATCCCGATACGGCATATTTGGAGCGGTATAGAAATTATTTCCTGAAAATGAAGAATTAAAATGTTCGGCTTTTAGATAAATTCGGGTTCTTTGAATTTTTGCATTAATGAAAAAATCAAGATTCGGATAATTACCAATTTCCTTTTTGTTTTGGACAAAAAATTCTCCAATTACAGGATTGTAATCATTGGCTAAGTAATTTGTAAAGTAGTTTAAAGTAATTCCAGTTTGCAAAAATAAAGCCTTTTTAAACATATAATTCGTGTAGTAAATGGTATTTCGAGTTACAATTTCAGGAACGTTCAAAATAGCATCCTGTTGATCTACCTTTTGGTACAAAAAGGTATTATCTAAAGCAAAATTTCCAAACTTAAATTCTTTATTCAATTTAATCGATAGATAATTTATCGTTTTCCCATATTGGTTTGGGCTTACAATTTGTACATTATTGTCAGTGGAAGTGTTTTCAAAATACAAATGATCATTTAATGTCATCAACTGAACTGATGCCTCAAGCCAAGGCGTACTCGCATTTGCGACAATAGAATTTATTTTTTCATTATTGAAATCGTTAGACCAATTGTACCCCAGATAACTGCTTTGATACAAATTATAATTATCATTTGGGAGCTTGTTTAAGTTTTGGTATTGAAATGAAAATTGATAATCACCATTTAAATCATACTCCAAATTAGCATCTAAATTAGACAAGGACTGATTTGTAATTGATCTTGAATACAAGAAATTTCCTTTCCATTTATTTTTTTGATACTCGTACTGTCCACCGGCACTATTTATACTTCGAGTTAATGAAGCCGGTATGGTTTTATCATCCCGAATTAATATTTGAGAATAATAATAATTACTTCTAAAATCATCCACAAAAAAATGGAACTTACCAAGTGTTGTATTCTCATAAGTCAAGCCTGCCTTATTATACATTTTATTATAACGGGTTTGATCATTAATTGCACTTGTTACATAGGAATCTCCAAATCTATAAACAGTTCTCGAACCTACCGTTGAAGGGACTGTTGCCTGATTGTATTCAAAAAATTTATTCTCATAATTGAATTGATGCGCCACATATAAATTATTAGCGCCCTTTTTAGAGTTGATTCTAAAAAAATGATCCAGAAATATTCTTTTGCCTTTTAGGAATGATTTGGCATCTGTCAGATAAACTTCTAATCGTTGCCTGTTCTTATATTTTGGGTCTTCACTTTCAAAATCAGCTATATTCGTGATCCCCCCATTTTCTTGGTTTAATATGTCCTGATAGGTATAATGTGCATTGGCAAAATAACGCCCATTCAAAGTGTTATAACTAGTGGTAAACCTGAAATTCCCTGTACTTGATAATTGATTTATGTATTTCCCTTCAGAACGTAATCCTTTGTAAGCAATTGAAAAATTAAGCCTTGGTGAAGTATTTAAAGTAAAAAAAGCATCCAAAGATTGTCCTTTCCCCATTACAGATTTAAAATACAATTCGGTTACCGGAGTGGCAACTGAGCTGTATTTGATATCGTTTGCCTCCAGAAAATTAAAATGCTTCGCCTTAAAACCGATTTCCGGATAAGGAGAAAACTTCGTTAAACTATATTGAAGCGTATTATAAGTCTGTCCTTCGTTTGGGAAAGCCAAAAGCCCAAAGTTATCCTTGCGCAAATAATTGTGACTGTATTCTTTTTGTATCGTAAGAGAAGTATCCAGATAAGTCGTATCACGCTCAATAGAAATAAAACGATATTGATCTATTGGAGCTGCTTCTCCTTTTACGTTCGTTCTTAAAGAATCAATCACTTCCTTTCTATCAGATTTAAAACCTTTAGCTTCCAAAGTTTTAACCTGTGAAAACGCAATTGATGGCAAGATAAATAAATAAATAAAAAGAAGAATTCTCATTTTTTTGATAAAATATAATTAGGGCACTTACTTGATTTCAAACTGCCCTAGCAAAGGTAAAAGAAAAACCTTTTTAAAAACAAAAAAACCCGCTTTAAAAGCGGGTTTTAAAAATTAGAAAAATTTATTAATCTATGAATGGATTATTTAATATTTCTTGTTGTGGAATCAAAAATGACAAACGAGGATCATCAAATGTGAATGCCTGACCTTTCAAGTTAAGATGATTTGTAGCTCTTACACTTGATCTTTTATTTCTTTTCATAGCTAGATAAATTTTACCTTCACCCCATAATTCAATACGCATTTGCTTATAGATTTCGTCTTTTAATAAGTTCCCTCCTAAAGCATCTACGTAAGCATAATCAGAAGCAGAAGCAAAACGGATAGCCAATAATTTCTTAAGACTAGTAATAGCAGCTCCATCATTATTTAACTTAGCATTCGCTTCAGCATTTAAAAGCAAAAACTCATCTGATCTCATATAAATATAGTCAGTTTCAACAATTCTCTGACCTCCAATTACACGTTTTGGATCGAAAAACTTACCTAAAGGTCTAAATGAACTAGCAGAAAACTGAGTCCTTCTTATATCAGTGGTAGGAATAGAAAGTAGTAAATCACGATCAATACCTTTAGGATCTCCAGCCCATGAATAGCTATAAGTATAGTAATCCATCTGACCCCACCAAGAAATAAGGTCAAGATTGATCGCATTTGTCAAATCAACCCCCCACATCCAACTTGGAGTATTAACATTATTAAAACCAGAATCACTATTAGTTAAAACACCATTAGCTAAAACAGCTGTAGATTGACTTTTAGTTGTTAACGGATAAGCAGCTAAAATATCGGTTGTTAAAGCTACGATTTTTGCTAAATCATTCGTTTCACCACGAGCGGCATAAACATATGCTAAGAAACCTTTAGCAACATTCTTATCAAAATTAAATTTTGCTGAACGATTATAACCTTCTAAATAAGCTATAGACTGAGTCAAATCAGAAATCATCAAATCATAAACCTCTGAAGCTTTACTCTTTGGCTGATTATTCGACTTCGCATCTTTATAAATTGGCAATATTAATTCATCCGCTTTATAAGATATTTGATACATTTGAGACAAATAAAAATAAGCGTAAGCACGTAAACCTTTTGCTTGTCCCATTACGTTTTTCGCCTCTTGATCAACAAGAACAGCATCTGTACCACCTAAAGCATCAATTACTGAATTAGCACCTAAAATAATTTTATAATAATACCTCCAAGGTTTATAATTTTCATTATTAGCAAAATTAGGAGTAGCAGATAATTGAGTAACTGCATTATACCAACCATAGTTATTAGCTGTATATGCCATGTCAGAACTCAACAAATCCAAGGTAATATCTACACCTTTCTGACCAAAATCAGAATGATCAGTTGTACCACCAGAACCTACAGTATACATAGTCGAGTATACTCCTAACAATAAACCATTCAAAACTTTTGGATTCACTTTTGCAATTTCATCTAACTGAGCATCCGTAGTGGTGCCTCCGTCAGGACGTGCATCCAAGTAATCTGATTCACAAGAAATCAAAAAAACTGAAATGGCTAAACTAAATATTAGTATTTTTTTCATAATTATATATATATATTAAAATTTAACACGGACTCCGTAAGAAATAGTAGATAACGGAGAATAACGATATGTATCCGAAGAGCCCGCTTCACTAGTTGATGGATTAAAACCATCTCTTTTAGAATTCAACCATAAATTGTCTCCAGAAACATAGAAATTCAAACTAGACAATCCAATTTTAGTAACAAATTGTTTTGGAAGTGTATATCCAAGTCTAACGTTGTTCAACGAAATGTAATCAGATTTTGTAAGGAAACGAGTTGAAGAAGAAGTTACATTTGGATCATTACCATTAGATAACCTAGGAACATTTGTGATGTCTCCTGGATTTTGCCAACGATCTTGAATATCAACATGCCAATTGTTTGAA
This sequence comes from Flavobacterium sp. W1B, assembly GCF_047344965.1. Lineage (NCBI taxonomy): Bacteria > Pseudomonadati > Bacteroidota > Flavobacteriia > Flavobacteriales > Flavobacteriaceae > Flavobacterium > Flavobacterium sp. W1B. The sequence goes on along the minus strand of NZ_CP178845.1, from coordinate 1,593,832 downwards.
CCCGCTTGACCTGAACCCATTAAACCTGCATAAGCTCCATCATAAGAATAACCTCCAAAACTATATAAAAATTGCATTGACAAATCGAATCCTTTGAAACCTGTACTTAAATTAAATGCACCACGTATTTTTGGAACTGCTGTTTTTCCGATATATTTTGTAGCAGCTTGACTGTATGTTTTAGTTGTTGTTCCAACAATACCGTTTACATTATTAGGGTTAGTTTTAACATACTCTTCCATTGAAGTAATAAAGCCTTCATTGCTATCTTTTACACCATTAGCGTTAGCATCAAAGAAATATGCATTCCATTGTGAACGCCCATCTGCAGGATCAACTCCAGCAAATTCTCTCATGTAAAAATCATAAATAGAATGACCAACTGCTCTACCATATATACCATCTATATCGATAATTTTTTGTTCACCTGTAGCAGGATCAATAGGCATACGCGTCAATTTATTATTAATTAACTCCCCATTAAAAGATAAATCTACGAAATAATCATTCCCTTTTAACACATGTGCAGTTACATCAAACTCTACACCTGTATTAACCAATGCACCGTCATTAACAAAAATTGATGCATATCCTACAGATGGACCTACACGTCTATTAAAAAACAAATTATCCGTTTTTTTGTTATAATACTCAACAGTAACATCTAAGATTTTCCCTAATTTAAATTCAACACCTGTCTGAAACATATTAGACTTTTCCCATGTTAAATTTGGATTACCTTTCGTAGCAAAAGCAATTGAAAACTCGTCATTCAAATTAGATGTATTATATATATCATATCCTGAATACATAGAAGCACCACCTTGATCACCTATCACACCATAACTCGCCTTCAATTTCAAAAATTTCAACCAACTTACATTACTCAAAAATTCTTCATTTGAAACTACCCAACCAGCACCAACTGCTCCAAAAGTACCCCATTTATTATTTAAAAATCTTGAAGAACCATCTCTTCTCACAGTTCCTGAAAAGAAGTAAGTATCTTTAAAATTATAAGATACTTGACCAAAAATACTTTCTAATGAAAATCTATCAGCAAAAGAGTCTGAAGGATTACTCACTACAGCATTACCTAATTCAGTTCCATTAGGATCTAATAAATTATATTTAGATGCCGACAATTCTCTAGACTCATATTTAGTATTTTCATGAGCCAAAAGACCGTCTATACGATGATCACCAAACGATTTTTTGAAACGCAATAATTTTTGAAAATTGTAATTCATCAATTCTGTATTTCTCTTAAAAATCGACCCACCTTGCGAAGCAGAAGGACCATAAAAAGGGTTCTCTTGATTTGTAAAAGCATTATTATAATATTGAGCTCCAAAACGAGTTTCAAATGTTAAATAACTTGCTATTTTAAAATCTAATGAAGTATTTAAATTAAGCTCATTACGCTTCGTTACATTTACACTACGAACTGCATCAGAAATTGAATTTGTTAAACCTCCAAAACCTCTAGTTAATCCATAATCATACAAACCTCCACCATATATTGGATCATTAATAATTGCACCTGAAGCATCACGCTGAAATAATGGATAAATTGAAGGTATATTATCTACAAACCAGAAAACACTTCCTGAATCCGAAGATTGACCATTGCTATTCGTTGTCGAATTAGTATACCCAAAATTAGCACTACCTGACAACCAAGGCTTCACCTCATGAGTCACATTTAAACGCGTTGAAATACGTTCAAAATTTGAATTCACAATATATCCTTTGTCATTTAAATACCCTAAAGAAGAAAAGTATTTAGTTTTTCCTTCACCACCACCTAAAGTCAAATTAACCTCTTGACGCACAGCTTTTTGAAAACCAAAATCTTCCCATTTTTCAGGTGTATACCTCCTAGTTACTCCAGCTTTAACCTTTCCAGTAGCAGGATCAATCAAATCAGCACCACTAGATACGTTCCACATATTATAAGTTGGATCTATACCTGCTTCATTCGGATTAAATAAATTTGCATTTGCATAATTGATTGCGTTGGCTCCTGACAAACCTTCATAATATTTCCCTTGATTCAACAATGACTCCCAAGAGTAACCAATATACTCATCAGGAGATTTAATTGAGTTATAACGAGGCAACAGAGAATAGTTCATACCAATTCTTGAATCTACCTCAATAAAACTAGTATTTGATTTACCTTTTTTAGTAGATACAAGGATCACACCATTAGCTCCACGCGAACCATAAATAGCGGTAGCCTCTGCATCTTTTAAAACAGTCGTTGATTCAATATCACTTGGATTAATTGAATTTAATGTTCCATTAAAAGGTATCCCGTCAACCACATAAAGAGGAGATCTATTACCATTTACAGAGCCAATACCACGTATACGTACAGTAGCTGAAGCTCCAGGCTGTCCAGAAGTATTAATTACTCTAACACCCGCAACCTCACCTGCTAATGCCTGAGAAATATTTGAAACACTTTTTTTCTCAATATTTTCAGCCTTAACTTGTTTTGCGGAACCAGTAAAAGACTGAGTTGACACTGTACGATAACCAACAACAACCACTTCTTCAAGTGCTTGTGAAGCAGATGTCATCTTAACATTAACATTGTTAGAAGCACCAATAGTCACAGATGTATTATTCATCCCTATAAAAGAGAACACTAAAACCTCTCCAGTACTTGCCTTCAAAGCATACTTTCCATCAAAATCAGATTGAACCGATCTTTTTGTACCTTTAACTACAATGTTCACTCCAGGAATAGGCCCTGAAGCATCTGAAACAACCCCAGTAATCGTTTTCTCTTGAGCAAAAGAAAACTGCATAGACAACGCTATTAAAAGCGTAAAAATCCACTTGAATTTTAATCTCATATTAATTTATTTGAATTAGTTATCCGACAAAAATCATAATAAATTCTTAAAGAAACAAATGATGCTTGAAAATAATTATTTTATTTTTTATTAATTTTATTTACTAAAAAAAAACATTAATTGTAAAACCATTAAACCATAGACATTAATTTCACGAAAAATAACCCTTTTAACTCTGTTTTTATCAAAAACCGGAGTTGTATTAAATTCTTGTTTTTTTAACATAAAATACAGATATTAAAATTACCAAAACTAAATACACTTGCCATACAGTTCATATTAGATCAGTAGTTATCTTATGAACTAACTAAGCATTAGTCAATAAAAACCTTACTTTATGATTATAAAAACAAACCGTAAAACCTTTGATTCTGCTTTTAAAGTGTGGGCAATTCAATTGAGTCATTAAGAGAACTAATGAATATGCACCTGAAAATTGCACAATTAATTAAGCACCATTTTTAAATTAAATCGATTATAAATCATTCTATTGTTTATGATTTAAAGCAGAATATCTACTTTTTCATTTGTACTAAATTAAATATATACAAAATACTTTATCTCTATTTGTTCTTTAAAGAAGAGTTTATTCCCAAAAATCAATTCCTTTTTTTAAAGATTTTAAAAAACTTTCAGCCACAGTATTTCTAAACAATTTCCTCAACAGTTCATACTATGGGTAACCTTTTTATAAGAATCAAGAATATTTACATTTTTTTACTTAATTCACCTTACAAACCTAACTTACTCATAAATTTCTCCACTGCGATTACTTTGCCTGTTCAAGCAAAGCTCTCGAGTCTTGCTATTTCACAACCCAAACTCTGAAGTTCTAACGTTATTTTCGGACTTCCATAGTGCAGTCAGGATTCAAAACAGACTTTTGTTATTTGTTCTTTTAAAGTAATTATTCGGTTTTGTCTAATTGCAATTCTTCCTTTTTCTCAACGACAAAAACTCCCTTTGATTATTTGCAAAACTTGTCAAATTTTTTCAACCACTTTTGAAAAAATGCATATTACTTTTTTTTTAATATATTGCGTTCTAATTCAGTATTCTTGATTTTTTTTCTAGTTCATAAATTTTGACTTGCTCTTGTGTTTGTCTTAAACTTACTTACCCAGAAAACTTCCAGTTCAAAATATTTCGAACACTTTAAGCCGTTTATATAATTGTGAAGTTGTTATCAGCTTTGAGATATTGATTCCTTATTAACTCAATTGAATTACCCACACTTTAAAAGCGGAATCACAAATTTTACTGACTTGTTTTATAATTTAAAAGTAAGATTTTATTTTTAACCTCTACTGCCTGATAACTTAGTATATCCAAATCAATTAAATTATAAAAATATTACTTAAATAATTGTACCGTTTTTATTTACATATCTAACTAAAAATTACATAAAAAAAGAGGCTGTCTTTTGTGACAGCCTCTTTTAAAATCAATTTTAAATAGGGTATTTTGAAAACAACTATCTAGTTCCTCCAGCCCACCATACTTTTTCTTTATAAACATAAGAACCATCTCCAAATGCTTCTTTAACTTTTAGATTAGCAGTAACGTCCGACTGACCATATCCAAATCTTTCTGGAAACTTAGTAGGATCAGGGTGTACCATTGGAATAAGATCCCCATTACCCATTGCTTTTAAACGTCTGATGTCATTATAAGCTTCGATTCCTTCATTTTCATAAAAAGATATGTATTTTTCAACCATAATCTTTTTCAACAAAGCATTTCCAGTCAACGTTCCTACTGAAGCAATGTAAGTATCAGCCTGTGCAACAGTGAATGTTTTCTCTTGAGCCTTAGTATAAGCCGCTTTTATAGCGTCATTCATTGTAGTTTGTGCAGCTGCCAGACCTAATCTTGCTTGTGCTTCTGCTTTCAAAAACAACAACTCATGGTAACTCATTAAATAGATTGGATTTTTCTCATCCTTTAATGCTGAAATGGAGTAAGTATCTTGATTAATCGGAGGAAACGCTAATGAATTATTCACAGGCACAACAACTCCATTTACTTTAGTAAAAAATGCTACATTACGCACATCTGCTACACCATTAGCCAGTGTAATATCATAAAAACTTTTTGCAACACCCAATCCTTTTCTCTCAGCATCAAAACGAGCATATGGATTAGGAACACCAGCATTTTTAAGTTTGAATTCTTCAGTTGAATTAGCAAATGAAGCGTCAACATAAGCAATCACAGCTGCATAATCTGGTTTTTTTAGAGACAATCGCATCGTATATCTTGCCAATAATCCATTGGCAGCTTTTTTCCATTTTACAGAATCTCCACCGTAAATTAAATCTTGCGTTCCTAAATTAAATGCAGTCGCTTTGTCTAAGTTTGCAATTCCTTGTTTTAAATAATCGAAAACAGCAGCGTAAATTTCTTCTTGTTTGTCCAATTTAGGCTGAAGAAATTGTCCCGGATTCGATGCTTCACTATAAGGAACATCTCCAAAAAGATCAGTCAAAATAGCCAAGTTATAGGCATACAAAATTTGTGCAACTCCCAACGTTTGATAATTCCCAGTTTCACTTCCTCCATCAGAACATTTAGCAATAACTGTTTTCAAAGTCTTTAATTGTCTATAACTCGCATTCCAAACGTTATTATAGGTAGAAGCAGCTTCCGGTTCTCCCTGTCTGATTTGCGCATTATGCATTTGACCGTGTTTCCCCGCATTCAGTTCAGCATAAATCCCCGCATAGAAAGAATAATCTGATCCTGTAATTGTAAATGCTGAAGCCATCATTACATCAGTAACAATCAAACGACTCGGTATATTAGATGGGTTATTTAAGTCTTTATTAATGTCATCCAATTTGTCCTCAGAACAAGATTGAAACAAAAACAAAGCCATCACTGCTGTGATTGTAATTTTTATATTTTTCATTTGTGTTTAATTAAAATTAAAAGGTAGCGTTTAAAGAGAAACCAATACTCTTGGCTTGTGGCATAGACCATTGTTCAAATCCACCGCCCATATTATTATTTCCTTGTGATGCCTCTGGATCAAGATTAGGCATTTTAGACCATAGCAAAATATTTCTTGCGAAAACAGAAGCCCTAACATCCAATAAATCCCCCATCAGTTTTGGCAGTTGATAGCCCAATGTAATTTCTCTAAGTTTCACAAAACTAGCATCATAAACACTCGCTTCGGCTATACTACTTAATCTATTAGTTAATTTTTCAAGTCCATTCGGGTTAGCAGCACCGCCTAATATAACATCGTTTGGAGTCCCATCAGCTTTAACCCCAGGGTAAACATATTCATCTGCTCTATTTGCTGTAATGGCATCAACTCCATAAAGCCTCATTCCACCATTTGAACCGCTGTAGATTTTTCCACCGTTTTTCCAGTCAAAAGTTGCTCCCAAAGAAAGTTTCTTATAAGTAAACTGCGTAGAACCACCCAAGTTAAATTTAGGAGCAACTTCTCCTAGTGCCTTAGTTTCACCTTTTATTGGGAAACCGTCTTTATCAACTACAATATTATTATTAGCATCTCTTTTGAAACTATCTCCATAAATCACAGGAAATCTATCACCAATACTAGCTCTAATTTGTGGAGTTACAAATCCTCCCAACATGATATTAGGTACTCCCGGAGCCAATTCATCTACGTAAGAATCAATTTTAGAGAAATTAACATTGAAATTCCAATTGAAATCTTTACCTCTCACTGGGTTAACATTAAGAACTATTTCGTGTGCATCTGTATGGATTTTACCACCATTAGTCACAAATGAAGATATTCCTGTTGAGCCCGCCATTGGGACATTAAATATCTGATCTTTTACATTTTGTCTAGAATAAGTATAATCTAAACCAATTCTATTATTGAAAAATCTAAAATCAAAACCTGCTTCATACGATTTTGTATTTTGTGGTCTTAAATTTGGATCATAAACCACCGTGTTTGGAATAAATGAACTTATTCCTCCTAAAGGATACTGAATAGGAGATGAACTCCAGAAACCTCCTGTATAAGAAGGTTGGGCGTAATAATCCGGAAGATAAGTACCAGCCTGACCAACCTCAGCATAAGAACCTCTAATTTTAGCAAAAGACAGGAAAGAATTATCTTTCAATGCCTCGATTTCCGTTAATACGATACCTAAAGAAACTGATGGGTATACAAAATCTCTATTTCCTCTTGGCATAGATGATACAATATCTTTACGAATTGTTCCTCCCAAGAAAATCATATTTTTGTACGAAAGTTCAGTATTACCAAAGAAACCTACCGTACGTCTTTGGCTACGACTCTCTCTAGAAGACACGTTTCTAGCATTGGCGATTGTAGCAAATCCACCAAAATTCAATCCAGTACCATAATCATCATATCTTTTGTTGTTCTCATGATTATATTCATTACCTACCAAAACATTTAAAGCCAAATCACTAGTAATATCCAGACTGTAATTGGCCGTAAACAACGAGTTGATTACATCTGTAGTAACACCAAAAAGATTTACATTGCTAGCGTTACCTTTACCATCTGGATTATGCCCTGTTCCAAACTCAAAAATATTTCTATAATTTGTAGTATAAGAATCTAAACCTGCTTGGTATTTGAATGTAAGTTTTTGACTTCCGTCTGAGCTAATCACTGGAGCAAATTGAACATTTCCATTTCCGTAAAAACGATTTGTTTTTTCACTAAACTCATTGTTTTTTGCTGCCCAATAAGGGTTATTAAAACCACTAGTTCTAAAAAATACCTGATCATAAGGATTAGTCGCCGAAGCAAATCCGTTTCCTTTTACATCATAACTTCTTGGTGCACCAAAAACACCTACTAAAACACCATCATTACCAGATGACGATTTGTTTATTTTGGTTTGTACGTAGTTTGCTGAGAATCCCGTTTTCCACGTTTCGCTTAATTTTGTTTCTACAACAGCCTTAAGTGTATATCTATCCATTCCGGTTCCTAGCATCATTCCTTCTTGAGTAGCAGAACCTACCCCAAAGGAATAATTTGTTTTATCAGTAGCTTGACTAATATTAAAAGAAGTATTTGTTGTTTGTCCAACTCTAAAATAATCATCAATATTATTATATGTGCTTGGAGCTACCCACGGATCCAATCCTGCTTTAGCTCTTTGCGGAACATAATACATACCCGGCCTAAGTGTACCTCCATTTAAAGCATTAGCTACATTTCCACCATATGTTATGTCATTTGGCAATTCCGAAATCTTTGGTCCCCAGCTCATAGTACCGGTAGGATTGTATATCCCATTTGAGCCTTGAGCATACTCATTCTGAGTTTCTGGCTTTTTTGAGATGGTCTCAAAACTTACAGAAGTTGCAAAACTAATAACTGGTTTTCCATTTTTAGCCAAACCTTTTCCACTTTTAGTCGTAATAAGAATCACCCCATTAGAAGCTCTAATACCATATAATGCAGAAGCTGCTTGTCCTTTTAGAACAGATATTGATTCAATATCGTTAGGATCTATATCCACCGCTCTGTTTGCAGAGTCAGCTCCACTCGTACTATTTCCTGTTGAATAATCAGCAGTAGAAGCAACTGGCATTCCATCAATAACATACAATGGTGTATTATTCCCTGTAAAAGAACGAGCACCACGAATTACGATTTGAGAAGAAGCTCCCGGTGCACCACTTGAAGGTGTAATTTGAACCCCAGCTAATTTCCCTTGCAAAGCTCCAGAAAGACTATTATTTCCTCCTCTAGTCAGTTCGGCAGCTTTCACTTCTTGAATCGCATAACCTACAGCTTTAGCACTTTTCTTAACTCCCATAGCTGTTACAACCACCTCAGCTAGTTCATTACCTTCATCTTTCATTGTCACATTTATTGACGAAGAAGCTCCAACTGTAGCAGAAGAATTTTTCATACCAACAAAAGAAAACTCTAAAACTTCTCCTATTTTTGCTTTGATAGAATATTTCCCATCAAAATCAGTTTGAACTGATCTATTTGTTCCCTTAACTACAACATTTACTCCTGGAACTGGTCCTGTTGCGTCCGAAACAATTCCACTAACTGTTTTCTCTTGAGCAAAAGAAAACTGCATAGATAACGCTATCAATAGCGTAAAAATCCATTTGAATTTTAATCTCATATTAATTTATTTGAATTAGTTATCCGACAAAAATCCTAATTATTTCCTAAACTTTAGATAGCTCATCCTTACTAAAAACAACATTTAACATTCATCAACTCATTACCCAACCGTAGTCTTAAAAAAACAAAAAAAACATTTTTTATTAACATTATAATTACACAAAAACAAATTACGGTTTCTTCAAAAAACCTCAAAAACCTCAACAAAACAAGGAACAGAGGAAATTCAACAATATTTTTAAGTTAACTTAACGTTAATACCCCCTTAATTAGCATACGTTTTTTTTACAAAATTCATTAATAAGAATTCTTATCTGCAGAAGCGAATAATTGAAACAAGAAAGAATACAATTTTTACAAATAAAAAAAACATCCAGCAAGCTGGATGTTTTTTTATTTAAAGAACAAAAAAAATAGATCAATTAGTACCCATCATTTGGAACACATAATTTATTATACAAAAGCTCATTTTGTGGTATTGGCCATACATACTGAGCATCTACAGTAGTTACAGCTGGCGCACCACCTTTAGCAACGAAATTTTGCCCAAGCCTCATAACATCAGGAGATCTAAAACCTTCACCTAATAATTCGATTCTTCTTTCTATTGCTATTTGACTTAGCAAATCTTCAAAAGTTGCAAATGAAGCAGCCGTAAATACAGTTGTAGCATCAGATCTTCCTCTTACCGCATTCAAAAGCTGAATTGCTCTTGCGTCAATCGTTTTATTGTCTCTAACAATTGACTCAGAAAGATTCAAAAGTATCTCAGCATAGCGAATTACTGCTACATAATCCGGATCACCAGTACTTTTAGTCCATTTGTTAAGATACGTCTTGCCAGTATTTACAACATTCAAAGCTCTTCTAGCATCCGTTGCTTTCCAACCCACATTTGAAATAATACCTGTTGGCAATAATGAATACTCTCCAGTACCGGCAGTAGGAGAATAATAACTCACCAGAGAATTTTGGGTTCCTGGAATATCCGTAGGACTGAAAGCGAATGACAACATATTTTCAGAAGTTACCGCTGGTGTTGCAAAAACAGATGCAATAGCTGGAGCCAACATATTCCGAACCCCACTAGCCGCAGTGAAAGGAGCAGCAGCTGAAACAATTTTATTTGCTTCTAAAATCACTTTATCATACTTATTCATACTTAGGTAAACTCTAGTCTTCAATGCAATTGCAGTATTTCTATGCGCCCTAGTAGTATTATCGTATGCAGTTCCATTGGTTAATGATAAATTGGCCTCAGCAAAATCCAAATCAGCTATAATTTGAGCATAAACTTCGGCAACGGAAGACCTAACCAAATTACTATTCCCACTACTTGTTTCAGCTTTCAATCGCAATGGAAGCCCCGGTTTTGAACCATTACCATCCCAATAAGGCCTTGCATATAAAGTTACTAATGAATAATAAGACAAAGCTCTTAAAAATGTTGCCTCCGCTTTATATTGAGCTTTTAATGCATCTGCAATAGGCGCACCCTCCAAACCATTGATAACAACATTACATCTATTAATCGCTAAATAACCTGCATACCATAAATTATTAACTTCATTAGTACTTGATTGCAATCCAAAATTCCATGTGAATAAATTGGTAACTCCATTAGCCCTATCATTATTAAATTCTTCTCCGCGAATATCTTGATAATTAAAATAGCGTCCTCCATAGAACTGTCCAGTTTTCACACCACTATACATCCCTAAGACCTCCTGCAGAACCCTATCAGGCGTAGCAAATGCAGTAGCATCACTAATTCTTGTTTGATTTACCGGAGATAATGCATCTGTATCACTACAAGAAGATATTACCATTGCGGCAATAAGTATTAAATATATTTTTCTCATTATTTCTTTTCTTTAAAATTATAAACTTAGATTTAAACCAAATGAAAATGTTCTAGCCATAGGTGCAGAGTTTCTATCAACACTTGGCGAACCATTCGAATTTCCATTAGTAGAAATTTCCGGGTCGTATCCTGAATAATTAGTAAATGTAAATGCATTTTGCACACTTAAATAGAATCGTAAATTTGTGAATTTCATTCTGTCAACTAAATCCTTAGGTAGGCTATATCCAAAAGCAATATTTCTCACTTTTACAAAATCCCCTTTTTCTAAATTATCCGAGATTGGCATAGAAGATCCATTTGATATGTTATCTCCAAAAACTATTCTTGGTATTGCACTCACATCACCAGGATTTTTCCAATGATTTAATACGTCAGCAGAGTTATTCCAAACTCTCATATCATGCAATCCTGCTTTTGTTCCATTATACACATAATTCCCACCTGAAAAATACAACAAAACATTCAGATCAAATCCTTTATAAGTAAATGTATTAGAAAAACCTCCGAAATATTTTGGTAAAGCCGAACCAATCACAACTGCATCTGCAGCTTGATTAGCCGCACGAGTAACAGAACCATCGCTTACCTTTGTCCATCTTGAAGCCACAGGCGCAGAATGATCATATTGCACTGCCGTTCCATCTCCGTAATAAAAAATTCTTCTTCCATTTTGTGGATTCACTCCCCCTGTTTTAACAATATAAAAATCACCAATAGACTCACCTACTCTTATTATATTGGTGTTTTCAAGAGCTGTCGCAACTATTATATCCGAACCATTTGAATCCAAAGCTGTTACACGATTTTTCTGAGTTGTAACATTAATACTTGAATTCCATTTAAAACTACTTTCTGTTAATATTTTTGCATTTAATGTAACTTCAATTCCCCTATTATTCATACTTCCAATATTTGTCAATATTGCACTATTCGGTATCCCTGTTGAAGACGCTTGTGGCACATTCAGAATTAATCCGTCGATATTATTTTTATAATATCCAACTTCTCCAGTTATACGATCATCAAACATTCCAAAATTCACTCCTAAATCAGTTTTTTTACTTGTCTCCCATGATAGATTTTTATTTCCAGCTTGTGCGTAAAAAAGAGTCGCATTTGTTCCATTTAACCCTGCATCAAAAAAACTACTCGAAGCATAGCTAGCAATTCCTTGATTATTACCAACAAGACCATAACTCGCTCTTAGTTTAAATTGATTCACTACATTAGAGATGGCTGAGTTTTTAAAGAACCCCTCTTCTGACAAAGACCAACCTAAAGACCCTCCATAAAAATTACCCCATTTATTTCCTGGAGCAAATGCTGAATATCCATCTCGTCTAGCATTAATAGAAAGGTAATACTTTTTATCATAATCATAATTGATTCGTCCAAAATAAGATTCAAGATAATTTTCTACAAGCAAATTCCCAGAAGGAACTATAGTACTATATCCACCTTGATATTCATTGAAAAATGGATCGGTAACCGTTTTTCTAGCAGCACCCCAAGCATCAATTCTTGAATACTGTCTTTCTGTACCTAGCAAAGAACTTAAATTATGTTTCTCAGCTAATGTAATATTATAGTCCAATACATTCTGAATTGACTTTCTAGTATACCTATTCATTGTATTAGTAGCAATTCCTTTATCTGTAAAACCATCCCCTTGAAGAGGCGCTAAGAAATCCTTGTTTTCAACAAGAAGATTATCTATACCGTACAAGGATTTAAAATTCAATCCTTTAGCAAGCTTAAGGCCTATATAAAAATTAGAAATAATATGATCATTTTGAGCTGAAAACGTATTATTATCTATTAAGTATTTAGCATTCCCGAATTGAAGTGGCGATAAATTATTACCATAACCTATTTGGTTTCCTCTTAAATTATAAGTCCCATCACTATTGAACGGCCCAACATTTGGAGCCTGAACAAACGCTAATCTTGCTGCACCTGAAGAATTAAAAGCTCCACCATTAGCTGACCCAGTATTTAGACCATTACTTCTAGAATTAGTATAATTAAATGTACCTCCAAGAGTTACCCAACTGTTCACTTTATGGTCTAAAGCAAAGCGTCCCGTTTGTCTTCTGAAATCATTATTAATAAACATACCATCTTGCTCTAATTGACCAGCAGATAAGAAATATTTTGTGCTTTCAGTTGCTCCTGATATACTAATATTATGGTTATACGCAACACCAGTTCTATATGCATAATCGTACCAATTTGTATCTACTAATCTACCACTCGCATCATTCATCGTATAGAACCCTCTGGTTGTTCCATTTGCAGGTGTACCAAAGTTAGCCAAGCCTTCATTTTTAATATCCGTAAATTGTTGTGCATTTAAAAGTTTAATCAAATTATAAGCACTTGTAATACTAACTGAAGAATCAAAATTAATTGAAACCTTGCCCAATTTCCCTTTTTTTGTAGTAATTAATATTACACCTGCAGCCGCCCTAGATCCATATATCGCAGCAGATGAGGCATCCTTCAAAACCTCAATACTTTCAATATCAGCCTGATTAATATCTGCCAAAGGGTTATTTGCAGCATTACTTTGATTCAAATTGTCTCCATTCCAAGAAGGCACACCATCAATAACAATTAATGGGTAAGAACTTAAATTAATAGAGTTTATACCTCTGATACGAATAACTGCTTGATTACCTAAAACACCATTTGGAGAAGAAACATTCACCCCAGATGCAGCACCAGACAATGCTTGGTCAAAACTTTGAACAGCTACATCTTTAATTTTATCCCCTCCAATTTTAGAAATAGCCCCATTGACATCTCTTTTCTTTTGAGTACCATAACCAACAACAACAACCTCTTCAAGCGCTTGAGAAGCCGATGTCAATTTAACATTTACGGTATTAGAAGCTCCAATAGTTACAGATGAATTATTCATCCCTATAAAGGAAAACATTAGAACTTCTCCAGCTTTACCCTTAATAGAATACTTCCCATTAAAATCAGACTGCACCGATCTATTTGTCCCTTTAACAACAACATTTGCCCCAGGAATTGGACCCGTGGCATCTGAAATAATACCCGAAATAGTTTTCTCTTGAGCAAAAGAAAACTGCATAGACAACGCTAGTAATAGCGTAAAAATCCATTTAAATTTTAATCTCATATTTAGTTTATTTGAATTAGTTATTCAGCAAACATCATAATAAAATATCAATTACACAATAATTAACATAAAATATTATTATTTTTAACATTCTCAGATTTCATTACTATAGATAAACATTAACTAATCGATCGTATTAAAAAATACTTTATTTTTACCCAAAATATGTAAATGTTAAATTCTTTCTTTTCAACACCTCATTTAGAATCCGGAACTGACGAAGCCGGTCGCGGTTGTCTTGCTGGTCCGGTCACAGCAGCAGCTGTTATTCTTCCCCATGACTTCGAGAATACAATTTTGAATGACAGTAAACAATTGTCGGAGAAAACACGAGAAAAATTGCGCCCATTAATCGAGCAGCAAGCTCTTACCTTTGCGGTTACACATCTTGAACCTTTAGAAATTGACTCGATTAACATATTGAACGCTTCGATTAAAGCAATGCAAGAATGTGTATTAAAACTTAACCCGCAACCGAAATATATTATTGTAGATGGAAATGCTCCTTTTATTAGAAAAAAAGGAATTAAAAATACTAGCGGAAAATTTTTTACCAATGCTGAAATTGAAATTCTGGCATCTATTCCAAGTACCAGTATTGTAAAAGGAGATTCAAAATTTATGAGTATCGCTGCCGCCTCAGTATTAGCAAAGACCTACCGAGATGAATATATGAATCGGATACATGAAGAATACCCGATGTACAATTGGAAAAAAAATAAAGGATACCCCACAAAAGAACATCGTGAAGCAATTAAAAAATATGGCGTGACAAAATACCACCGAATGAGTTTCCGATTATTACCTGAACAACTGGAATTGTCCTTCGACAGCAATCAAGTTGAAATATAAAATTTAGAAGTCTGAGGTTTGAAATTCACAACCAAATAATTCAGTGAAATGTTTCAGGATTTTTTCTTTTACTTCATCTTCATTCACTTTTTCAACACCGAGCTCCACGTTTAATGAGGTTACCGCTTTACCGCGAATACCACAAGGAATGATATTATCAAAATAACCCAAGTCGGCATTGACGTTTAAAGCAAATCCGTGCATAGTCACCCAGCGCGAAGCCCGTACGCCCATGGCACAAATTTTCCTAGCAAAAGGAGTTCCAGCACCCAACCAAACTCCTGTTTCCCCTTCGCTTCGACCACATTCTAAACCATACTCTTGTATAGTAAGAATAATTGATTCTTCAAGCAAACGTAAATATTTATGAATATCGGTAAAGAAATTTTCTAAGTCTAAAATAGGATAACCCACTATTTGTCCTGGTCCGTGATAGGTAATATCTCCTCCACGATTGATTTTATAAAAAGTAGCACCTTTGGCTTCGAGTTGTTTTTCAGATAGCAATAAATTGCTTAAATCACCGCTTTTCCCCAAAGTATAAACGTGTGGATGCTCAACAAACAAAAAATAGTTAGGCGTCGATAATTCAAGCTCCTCTCTCCTATTCTTGATTTTCAAGTCAACAATTCCTTTGAATAATTCTTCTTGGTATTCCCAGGTTTCTTTGTAATCTTTATTTCCTAAATCTTGAAGTTGGACTATCTTGTTCATTTTATTTCTTTGAAACGCAAAGTTACAAAGGTTTTTATTGACTTAAAGTTATAAATACAAAAAGTCAACTAAAGATCATCATCCAAAACCACTTCGAGACTCGTGATTTCCGGATTTTGTAAGCAATCCGTTAACAGAAACTCTAATTTCAAGGATTTACGATCTTCACTAATTTTCGCATTAGCTTTAGAGACCGACTTTATTTTTCGAGGGAAATTATAATTCAATACATAGATTTGAACCAATTGAAATTTAGAAAATCGTTTTTTTAGATCTTCAATTTCATCGAATTCCTTTTTTAATAAAATAGCATCTGTAATCTTAACAGATCTTTTAAACAAACTCCCGTCAAAAGTATAGCTCACCTTATAATAATGTTCCTCGGCAGTTAAAGCGTAATTAAATTTAATATCATCGGCATAATTCTTTGTTTTATACAAATCAGGAACAGTCTCAATTTTTTTAAAAGTTTGAGAAATTGTAGTCCGGAACTCTTTTTCGAAAGCACTTTTTTTAATATGAACCTTTGTATTTTCATAAGCACTAAACAGCTCTTGCTCTGACTTAGTATATCTTATAAAATTAGCATTATACTTATTTATATAATCCTTAAAAATATAAGTTGTATCCTTAAAAATAGTTTCCTTGCCATAATGTTCACCCGTCAATTGCATATAACTATTTTCATCTCTATGTTCTACAATTTCTATGGTTCCGCTTCCATCTGGCTGAATATAAATGGTTTCGATGACTTGGCAAGCTGTAAGCATTAGTATTAAAATCAGGAAAAAATATCGTTTCATCTAGCAACTATTTTATGGAATACATTATCATCAAATATAATTAAATTCTGATATTTAAAACCATTAACTTTTCAATCCGTCATTTTACCTAAAAAACGAAAACAGAATAAAAAAACTAATCATTAGCTTTTAAAAACCGATTAAACAACAGCATTTTTTTCAAGTTTTTTAATTACCTTTATTCTGCCTTTCAAGTCATTATTATTCTTTTTCGAGCCGAATAAATATAATAGCAGAACTCATGAAAGCAACTGTTTTTTTTGCCTTTGTACTTCTTTTTTTGGCAACTCGAATGAATGCGCAAGAAACAGCTTCTCAAAATATGCTGACAGAACCTCGGTTTAATTTTTACAAAAGAACACTCATTACTTACAATGAATACCTGAATACCAACGCTGGCTTTTTCAACACCACAAACTTCCGACTTCTTTATCCATTTGGAAACAAAGCTCTGAATTTCAGACTTGATTTACCTATAGTCACCTCAAATGTTTCAAACTTAGGAAACCAAACCGGAATTGGCGACATTGATTTCTCCATAGCCTATATTCCGAAATTGAATGATAAAATAGGTTACGCAATTAGGGGAAAAATCATTATTCCAACAGCGACCGAAAGCGCCTTTGGCGGTGGAAAATGGGTTTTTATCGCCTCGGGATTTTTGGGACACTATTGGGATAGCAAAAAAAAATGGTTTTCTATTACGACCTTAGAGCATCAATTTAGCTTTGCAGGACAACAAGCCAGCCCCCCCGTAAATACAATCCTTTTTGAAAATGTCATTTATTATTCTTTTAAAAAAAATTGGATTGGCGCAGATGCCACTATCCGTTATAGTTTTGAGCTCAAAGGCTATCGAAACATTTTCGCAATAGAGTATGGATACAAAATCTCTCCTCGTTTTAATACATACATTCATCCTAGCATTGGTTTTGGATCACAAAAAAGCTACAATAACGGTATTGAAATTGGCACTTTGATTTACTTCTAGTCACATTCAAAAACCAAGGTAAATCAGAAAAAATCTGATAAACGGAGAAGATAAAATAAAAAAAACAAGATCGAAAACCGATTAAATTATTAACTACAAAAACAAAAATCAGCTAAATCATATAAACATCACCTACTCTAACTTGTACTAAAAACTTTATAAATATGAAAAACAATTTTTTGTTTAAAAAAGAAGTGGGGACATTTACACCTTGTAAATTAAAAAACACAATGCCCCCAAAGCTTTTAAAAACAATTTAAACTAACTAAATGCACCAAAAAACAAAAAAATGGCTCTTTATCAATCTACTACTTACCAATTTTCTAGTCCTAATAAGCTGTGACAACGAAACCAAATACACAAGCTACAAGCCTAATTATTTATCAAGCATTGATGCAACAAATTTACCTTTGGAAAATCGACCGATTACTATGTTTGAAGACTCCGAAAGTCCATCAAAAATGTACGACAAAAAAGATCGATGGTTTAGGGTAAATCAGCCGTTACAGATTATTCAAGAAGGGAAAGATTCAATTCAAATATCACTCTATTCTCCCGTTGGTCTTAGCGATGTAAAAATCTACGCTAAGCTGCCCAATTATAACAAACGATTTGTAATCTATCATTTTACAGAAATCCCGGCTTTTCATCGTTCCTCTCACCAAATTCCTTTGGTAGCCGGAAAAAACGACTATTTATTAGAAACAGGCAATACAGTTACAATTGACAAAATTCAAGGTTTTTCATCTGGCGCAATCGAATTTTCAGTAGAATCAAACGATCCTTTATTTGCCAAATTCAAAAAAATAAAATCTTCACATTTGGTTCAATTCCACGATGGATATCATCTGGCAGAACTTGGTAAATTCTTACCAATGAACCCTGTTTTAGCAAAAGAAGCGATCACAATGATCCTCAATTATTCTTATGCCTTAAGCCACCCCATATATTATGATACTTTTATTCATTTTGATCGCTACAAACAGGAACAAGCTGCTAAAGCAGGAACAGCTGTGGTAGGCGCACTCGATTGGCACGGTAATGCCGAAGATGCCAATGGGATTTACGATTATTATACTAAAGCCGAAATAGAAAAAATTTATTGGAATTACCTAGACGGAAGAAATTTATATATGGCAATGGTAGGCGGAGAGGCGGCCTTAGGAGGTGGGCCTTTAGCTTCGCAATGGGAATCTGGCTATGTAACGGGACATTGGACAGGAGGAATGTCAGTTTGGTCACACGAATATTCACATCATATAGGCTTTAGCCACAGTAGCAATTTAGCCAATAGCGGCGAAGGTGGCGGCCAGCAAGAAATGTTTGCTAGTTTTTATCAATATTTAATCCATTTGAACGACCTGCCGTTTACAAATCCAGATATATTGAAAACTTGGTCTAAAACAAATTATCTGACAGCCACTTACAAGAAACCCGTTTTTACAATCAATGCCAAGAATCCATTCTTATTAAAATACAAAGAAACAGGAAAATGGAATTAAGAAATCAAACCAAAATGAACAAAATAGTTTTTTATATACTAATGCTTTGCATATTTACAAATTGCAGCAAGGATTCTTACGAAACAAATACCCCAACAAATTATAATTATTATTATCTTACTGATGAAGCAACAATCACAGCAAGTCAAATTGGAGATGGAACCGGAAAGCTAAACCCAAAAGGAATAGCCATCTCAAACGACAAATTGTACATTTGTAATGGTGATGTACTCGAGGTTTTTAATGCTCAGACTCTGGCTTACATAAAGACAATTACAACTTACACCAAGGGAACCACGACAATTCCACTAACTAAACTTTCTTCTGTAAGTGTTGATAATGGTCGAATTTATCTAGGAAGTGTTGACTCAAGGCTTTTTGTAATTGACGAAAACACAAACATTGGAATTAACACCGTTGGAAACGGACAATGGTGGAATACATTTGTTCACGTATTTGGAGTTGTTGTAAAAGACGGACTGGTATTTGTCAAAGAAAAACAAACCACCATTAAAGTATTTGAAACATCACAAATCACAGATACTAGTAATTGGAATTTAACTCCTATAGCCAAATTAAACAGCTTACAAGGTTTTGACGAAATCTATTCAATGGATGTCGCATCTGGAAATTTAGTTGTAGCCGGAAGAAATGCAAAAGGATATCTGTATTACAATATTGCAGACATCCGTGCCAATGCCACAAATTCGCTTACAACACCTATAATTCCAACAACGTCACCCTTTGCAGATGCCAAACCTCTTGCTATAACTTTTAGTACAGATTGGACTATCACTTCGGAAAACATTGAGAATTCAAATTACCTACGTCTTTATCCCAAAGATGAATTTATTAACAAAACCTACAATCCAAGAATAAACGTTTCTGATATTATGGGTGAAAATTCTTTCGGAACCATTGTCAGTACCGCACAGCTCAATGACAGACTTTTTTTGGCAGATAATACAAACCAAAAAATCAGAATAATAAAACTTAATAAATCCACAATAGCTGAGCAAAAATAAAAAATGTAGTTTTTACTTTAAAGCAGCTTTTCAACACTATAAAGTACAGATTAGACAAAACTTTTCAGCTGTCCAATCTGTATTTTTTTTGAGAAATCATACTCCAAAAAACCTTTAACATTAAACTTTATACTTAAAAACAAAAACTTTATCTTTGCCATCTTAAAAATCAGAACATAATGGCACTATCCGAACAAGAAATCATCCGAAGAGAAAAACTTCAAGCCTTACGCAACCTAGGAATCAATCCTTATCCAGCCAATCTTTTTCCTGTAAATCATACTTCGAAACAGATAAAGGAAACTTTTGAAGAAAGTAAGAAGGTGATTGTTGCTGGTCGTTTGATGAGTGTAAGAGATCAAGGAAAAGCTTGTTTTGCCGAATTGCAAGATAGCGAAGGACGTATTCAATTGTACGTAAACCGCGATGTTTTGTGTGAAGGCGATGATAAAACGTTGTACAATCAGGTTTTCAAGAAATTAACTGACTTGGGTGATTTTATTGGTATCGAAGGAGAATTATTCACTACTAAAGTTGGTGCACAATGTATCCGTGTGGATGGATTTACTTTTTTGAGTAAAACGTTACGTCCGCTTCCTTTACCAAAAGTGGATGAAGACGGAAAAGTTCACGATGCTTTCAACGATGCGGAATTGCGTTACAGAATGCGTTATGTGGATTTAACAGTAAATCAACATGTGAAAGAAACTTTCATCAAGCGTACAAAGTTATTTACTGCAATGCGTGGTTTCTTCAATGATGCTGGATATCTAGAGGTAGAAACTCCTGTTTTACAAGCGATTCCTGGTGGAGCTGCAGCGCGTCCGTTTATCACGCACCACAACTCGCTTGACATTCCGTTATACATGCGTATTGCGAATGAATTGTATTTAAAAAGATTAATCGTAGGTGGTTTTGACGGTGTTTATGAGTTTTCTAAAAATTTCCGTAACGAAGGAATGGACAGAACGCACAACCCCGAATTTACCGCGATGGAAATATATGTAGCATACAAAGACTACAACTGGATGATGGAATTTACAGAATCTTTGTTAGAGCATTGCGCTATTGGCGTGAACGGTACTAGTGAAGCTACTTTTGGTGAACACCAAATTAGTTTCAAAGCGCCTTATGCCCGTGTGACAATGACCGATTCGATCAAACATTTTACTGGTTTTGATATTTCGGGTAAAAACGAAGCTGAACTTTTTGAAGCGGCAAAAGGAATGGGAATTGACGTGGATAACACAATGGGTAAAGGAAAATTAATTGATGAGATTTTTGGCGCTAAATGCGAAGGGAACTACATTCAACCAACATTCATCACAGATTATCCTAAAGAAATGTCGCCTTTGTGTAAAGAACACCGTGACAATCCAGAATTGACAGAACGTTTTGAATTAATGGTTTGTGGTAAAGAAGTAGCCAACGCTTACTCTGAATTAAACGACCCAATTGACCAAAGAGAGCGTTTTGAGGACCAAATGCGTTTAGCTGCAAAAGGAGATGATGAAGCCAACGGAATTATCGATGAGGACTTCTTGAGAGCATTAGAGTATGGAATGCCTCCAACATCTGGTTTAGGAATAGGAATGGATCGTTTGATGATGTTTTTAACAAATAATCCTTCTATCCAAGAAGTGTTGTTATTCCCGCAAATGAGACCAGAGAAAAAACAGGTTCAAGTTGAGCTAGAAGACGACGAGAAATTAATTGTTGCCTTATTACAAACCAACGATAATCAAATGGAATTTGGTTTACTTAAAACCAAATCAGAATTGAGCGGCAAGAAATGGGACAAAGCAATGAAAAACCTTTCTTCTTTAGGAATGACAGAAGTAGTTGTTGTTGGCGAAAGCAAAGCATGCAGATTAAAAGAATAATCTCACTATAATTATATTCAAAAAAAGGAACTCAAACGAGTTCCTTTTTTTTTAGGCAAACAACAAGTTAATAAAATAGTTAAAACGGCTTGAAATTCTCAATCCGATTAACTACTTATGCTAATTCCAATTCAGGAATTTTAACTTCAATCAATTCCTCCTTATAGAAATGCAATAAATATTGCATCTTGGCATTATCAGCCAAAGAAGAACTCGTTGAAACAAACAAATTTTGATAATAACTAATTCCTTCTAATAAATTACCTTTAAACAAATTCCATTTTTTAATTTGACCTGCAGTAATCTCGACAGAAACCGTTGTGATTTCATTCTTTAAATAATCAATATACATTTTCAATTCCTTCACAAACATATTCGGACGATTTGTAGCGGTCAATACCGAAGTATTCCCGTAAATATGCTGCACCATTTTAGACAGAGAAACTTCATGATCAAAATAAGCCATATTGGGCCCAGGACATATAACAACGCCTTGCGCCTGCCCTTTTATTTTCATATTATTTTCTAAATAAGAAGCATTCGCTAAACCTACACAAAGACAGGATTTATCGGTAATTTTATTTTTGGCATTTTGATAAATGACAGCAGACATATTTTCTTTATTTGCCTCCAATTCCTCCAACTTGATGTCCTGATATTTTTTTGAAGCCGTACAAATTCCTTGTGCTCCAAATTCTTTGCTTAACGCCAAAAACTTTTTAGGACAAGAACTTCCAGCTTTATTTTCCTGAATCCTTTTTTGCTTAAGTTTTTCGTTTGTCGTACCTCTCAAGGTATTAAAAGGAATTCCCAAAGGAGAAATAGGGCTCAGATACAGATCTTCTTCTTTGGCTTTCGCCAATAATTCTCGAGTATGTTCATCAACAGAAGTCGCCTCGGGAACCAATAAAAAAGGAGAACCCCAACCCACAGAATCCACTTTATAATGATCTAATAAAAAATCATGTTCTTCTGAAGTTCCAACTCCACCCTGAACGGTAATTTTAAGTTCTAAAGGATTTTCAGGAATGTATTTCCCTTTTTGAGCTAACGATTTAACCATCAAATCGTGAGCCGATTGAATTAATTGCTCCTTTTTCTCTTTAAACTCTTCCAAAATAGGCCCTAATAAATAACCATCGGTAGCAAAAGCGTGTCCTCCACAATTCAAACCGGATTCAATGCGGTATTCCGAAACCCAAAGTCCTTTTTTGGCCAAGAAATTCCCCTGTATCATCGCCGATCTAAAATCACTTACTTTAAGGATAATTTTCTTATTCAGTTGGTTATTTTCATCCGGAAAAAAAACATCAAAATTTTCAAAATAGCTGTATAATCTTGGATTCATCCCCGCAGAAAGCACCACCGAAGAAGTCAGTGTACTGTTAGCAAAACCACGAAGTGAAGCGTGCGCATCATTAAATTCAATAGGCAATTGCTCGCCCTTAATGAAATTGTCCTTATCTACTTTGGTCATGATATTCACATCGATTTCACCCGGAGTCAGATTAGAATCTAGATAATTCATAACTGCTTCCTTGCCTTCTTCCATCAAGTTTTGCAAGCCTTGCTTGATCTCGGATTTGTTTGGCAACATGGCAATATAATTCTCTAATGCCAATTTGCTTTCAGCTAATTCGTTTTTGAAACTCTCGAATTTATCTTTAACAATTTTATCAACCAAGTTCAAATAAGAGGTCACGCGTTCCGCACGATAATCGTGTATCTTCTGCGTAATTTCCTGATAGGGTAAATTAAATTTAGCGCTGTAAAAAGCATTCATCTTTTCAATAAGATCATCATCTATAATCGAAATCACAGAGGATATACCATACTTAGCCACTCGAATAGGACTATCAATAGTGTATGCCAATCCCATTACAGGAATGTGAAAAGTATGTAACGGTTTAGTTGTTGTCATCGTAAATTATTTTTATTCAAATAGTTTACAAATTTCGATAAATCAAACCGTTTAAAACCTGATAATTATCATGCTATTTTATCTGTTGATAGGAGTAAATATTTTTTTTTCACTAACGATTAAACCCTTTTAAAACATTTATGTCTTATAGTCATCACTTTAAAACCACAAATAATGAAAAAATTAATTATCGCGGCATTACTGATTGTTGGAATGACCGCTTCGGCACAAGACCAAAAAGAAAGACCAAAAAGAACCGAAATGGAGAAAATGACTCCGGAACAACGTCAGGAAAGACAACTAAAGAGAATGACTTCTGAATTAGGTCTTAATGAAAAACAGCAGGAACAAATGAAGCAACTTCTAGCCGAACAAGGAGCAAAAAGAGAAAAGCTTATGGAGAAAAGAGAAGCTACAAAAGAAGAAATGAAAGAAAAACGCGAAGCATCAAAAAACAAGATGCAGGACGAAAGAAAAGTAATGGATGATAAAATGAAAGCAATTTTGACTCCGGAACAATTAGAAAAATGGAAAAGCAACCAAGAAAAAATGAGAGAAAGAGCTGGAAACCGAATGAGAGAAAGAATGGATGATAGAACGAAAGATGACATGGAAAATTAAAAAAAAAGCTTCGGAAAATATCCGAAGCTTTTTTTAGTTTATAAAAACATTATAATATTTTCGAGACTTTATCAATGGCTTTTATCGTAAAATCTAAATCATCATAAGAAAGCGCATCGGTGATAAACCAGGTTTCATAAGCCGAAGGCGCGATATAAACTCCTTCGTCTAACAATCCGTGAAAGAACTTCTTAAAGCTTTCGTTATCTCCTTTTGCAGCCGATTGAAAATCAACCACAGGATTGGCATCAAAATGAACCGAAATCATAGATCCAACTCTATTGATAGTATAAACAATCTTATTTGCTTTTAAAACCCTATCGATACCCGCATGCAGATAAGCCGTTTTTTCTTCCAGTCTTTGAAAAATAGCACGGTCATTATCCAAGCTTTGTAACATGGCTAATCCA
Organism: Flavobacterium sp. W1B; assembly: GCF_047344965.1. Taxonomy (NCBI): domain Bacteria; kingdom Pseudomonadati; phylum Bacteroidota; class Flavobacteriia; order Flavobacteriales; family Flavobacteriaceae; genus Flavobacterium; species Flavobacterium sp. W1B. The sequence continues at coordinate 1,569,104 of NZ_CP178845.1, read as the reverse complement.
GCAGCCATAGCCAATGGATTTCCTGATAAAGTTCCTGCCTGATAAACAGGTCCAAGCGGAGCCAAATAATTCATAATTTCTTCGCGAGCTGCAAAAGCACCAACCGGCAATCCACCACCAATTACTTTTCCGAAACAAACAATATCAGCATTGATGTTAAATAATTCTTGAACTCCACCTCTTGCCAAACGGAAACCAGTCATAACCTCATCAAAGATTAACAATATTCCATTATCGGTACAAAGTTGACGCAAACCTTCCAAAAAACCTTCTTTTGGTGGAACACAACCCATATTTCCAGCTACAGGCTCTACGATAATAGCAGCAATCTCGTTCGTATTGGCTTCGATTAATGTTTTTACATTTCCTAAATCATTGTATTGTGCCAACAAAGTATCCTTAGCCGTTCCTTCGGTCACTCCCGGGCTGTTTGGTGATCCAAAAGTAATCGCTCCACTTCCCGCCTGAATCAAAAAAGAATCCGAATGTCCGTGATAGCAACCTGCAAATTTTATTATTTTATCTCTTTTTGTAAATCCACGAGCCAAACGAACGGCACTCATACAAGCCTCGGTACCTGAATTCACGAATCTTATTTTATCAATATTCGGAACCATAGATACAGCCAAAGCTGCAATTTGAGTTTCTAATTCCGTTGGCATTCCGAATGAAGTTCCCAGTTTCGCCTTCTCAATTACGGCTTCTACAACCGGCTCAAAAGCATGGCCTAAAATCATTGGGCCCCATGAATTGATATAATCTATTAAACGATTTCCGTCTTCATCATACAAATAAGCGCCTTTGGCACTTTTAACGAAAATTGGAGTTCCTCCTACTGCTTTGAATGCTCGTACTGGCGAATTTACTCCTCCAGGAATTACTTTTTCTGCTTCAGCAAAAAGCTGACTGCTTCTTTTATATATCATCTTAATTTATGATTTGTACTTTATATTATTCTTTAAGTCTATTTTAATTGACAATAAGCCTTTGTCCTATTGACAGTGTATTATCATTAAGACTGTTTTTATTTTTCAGATCATCCACTAACAAATTAAACTTTTTTGAAATAGAATACAAAGTATCTCCTTTTTGAACTTCATAAAAAGAGCCGTTTCTATTATCAACACTTGCTATTTTGATAGTTTGTTCTTCTCGCTGTATGTATTTCTTTCCTAAGGCCTGGTTGTCATATTGATCTAAACCATAGCGTTCTATATAGGATATTAATTTTTCCGGATATTTAGGATCAGTGGCATAACCCGCTTTTCTTAATCCCGTTGCCCATGCCTTATAATCTTCTTTTGATAAAGAAAACAAACTTGCATACCTGCTTCTTCCTGTCAAAAATAAAGCGTGATCGTCAAAAGATTCCGCTGGATTATTGTATTTTCTAAAACATTCCTGACTAGCATCATCATCATGTTTTACGCTATCACCAACCCAACCTGTATGACACTTTATTCCAAAATGATTGTTGGCATTTTTAGCTAAATCTCCTCTTCCTGCTCCCGATTCTAATATTCCCTGCGCTAAAATTATACTTGCCGGAATACCATATTTTTTCATGTTACCCATAGCGATATCTTTGTATTGAAAGATATAATCCCCAATTACATCGTTAGTAACTGTAGTTCTTGAACTAGATACAATCACTTCGTCTTGACTTTTATTAGAGGTACGTGTGGTTGTTTCTCTTACGGGAGCTTTTGTTTTATTTTTGGTGTTATGAGTCACCGTTTTTTTTCCTTTTCCAGGAATTGGTTTCTTGGTCACAATAGCCGGTTTTGTGGCATTACAACTTAATATGGTCAGAATTACGAGCAGCAGCAGTATTTTTTTAAACATAAATATCTATTATTGGTAATTGTTTATTTTTTAGTTTCAAATTCATTCCTTGAATTCCTTGAATTCCACCGGTGTGAATTAATAAAATCTTCGAATGGGGGCTAAAATAGTCTTTTTGTATTAAATCCATAACGCCAAAAACCATCTTTCCAGTATAAATAGGATCTAAAGGAATCTGATTTACAGCATAAAAACGGTTAATAAACGCAATTAAGTCTTGATTTACTTTGCCGTAACCTCCAAAATGATACGCATTTATTAGCTCCCAATTTTCATTTTGGACAAAAATACGAATTTCATCATTTAAAAAATCCCCTTTTAAGGCAGGAAATCCCAAAACTTTTTGATGTGGCAAAGCGCTGCGTACAATTCCCGAAATTGTTCCAGCGGTTCCCACTGCACAACACACATAATCAAACTCGGCATCTTCTTGGGTTAAAATTTCCTCACAGCCTTTTATCGCTAATTCATTTGTTCCGCCTTCAGGAATAAGATAAAAAGAACCAAACTTTTGCTTCAGATTTTCTAAAAAAGAAATCTCATTTTTTAATCGGTATGCTTCTCTGCTTACAAATTCAAATTGCATCCCACAACTTTCGGCAAATTGCAAGGTTGGGTTTTCTGAAATTTTATCTCGCAATTCATCTCCCCGAATAATTCCTATTGTTTTAAATCCTTGCTCTTTTCCGGCAAAAGCTACTGCGGCAATATGATTAGAATAAGCGCCACCAAAGGTAAGCAGCGTTTTCTCATTGTCCTTTTTCGCTTGCAGTAAATTGTATTTTAGCTTCCTAAACTTATTTCCGGAAACAAAAGGATGGATTAAATCCTCGCGTTTGATATACACGGAAATCGAATTTGGAAATTCTATAACTAACTTTTGATTCAAAATGACTAATTTTTGCGCAAAGGTAAATTTTATATACATAAAAAAACCTAAGCTTATTCTAGTTTAAATATTTAAGAAACCTAAAAAAAGGTCTTTTTTCTAAATAATCAGCTTCCGACTCCTTAGCATAAGCCTCCCGTTCAAAACTGATATTTCGGTAAGCTAAATCTCTGTTTCTAAATTGAACCAATCGAATAAGATACTCCAAAAAATACCATAAAAAAAAAGGCAACACCAACATCTCCAGCTGTTGACGAAGGTGAATTTTTTCGTGATTTATAAAAACCCGATTTTTAATATCCATACGATATTTTATAAACACAAAAGGAAATGCTGTCAATCCGCGATATCCTTTGGGAATTAAATATTTAGATACAATTAGATACATTCATCGTTTTTTTTAGAATAAAACTTAAATTTTAGAAAAAATACAAATAAAATAAAACTCTAAAGAAAGTAAAGCCAATTTATAGTTAAACAAAGCACAATAAACCGATTCGAAGCTTATAAAGCTATAAAATTAAAGTATAATCCTATTTTTTTTAGATAAATTTTTGCAGAATCCAAAAATCTTCAACAAGCTCACAAATTAAATATTCGGCAACATTCGCAAACATTCACTATAAAATCTATAAATTTGTACAACTAGAATCGTTTTTTTAAACAAAAACCTCAATTAATCGAATGTGTTTTCAAATACAAATATTCCAAAAAAACATAAAGAATACGTCAAAATAGAATGGACCAAAATAATGAAAATAAAATAATAGAAGGGGAAGATTTTTATTATACGCCCGAAGGATACAAATGCTTTACGGAAAAATTCCATCTAAAAAGAGGCTATTGCTGCAAAAGTGGCTGCCGCCATTGTCCCTATGGATATGACAAAAAAACGGGAACAAATAGAAAATAGTCAAATCAAAATTAACTGTCTTTAATTAAAACCAAAATGGATATTCGGTTACAGAAATACAGGATAAGGATTCACAAATCTTACCATCGATCGGATATTCGTTATCCCTAGTTATTTGTCAACTTAAATGAGCTTAAAGAATATAATCTGTCTTAAAAAGCTTTTCTAACAAATCAACACTTAACCCAATTAACGAATCAACATTAAATGACTTTTCAAGAACAAATTCAACAAGGAATACCAGCTATATTACCTCAACCCAAACCGTATGAGGCCAACATCAACCACGCCCCAAAACGTAAAGAAATATTATCGGCTGACGAAAAAAAACTGGCGCTTCGCAATGCGCTTCGTTATTTTGAGCCAAAACATCATACCGAATTAATTCCGGAATTCCTGCAAGAATTAGAAACTTATGGCCGTATTTATATGTACCGTTTACGTCCGGATTACGAAATGCGAGCACGCCCAATTAATGAATATCCCGGAAAATCCGAACAAGCAAAAGCGATAATGCTAATGATCCAGAACAATCTAGATTATGCCGTGGCGCAACATCCGCATGAATTGATTACCTATGGCGGAAACGGAGCGGTTTTCCAAAACTGGGCACAATATTTATTGACGATGCAATACTTATCGGAAATGACCGATGAGCAAACATTGACCATGTATTCCGGTCATCCGATGGGATTATTCCCATCACACAAAGAAGCTCCAAGAGTTGTTGTAACCAACGGAATGGTCATCCCAAATTATTCCAAACCGGATGATTGGGAGAAAATGAATGCTTTGGGCGTTTCTCAATACGGACAAATGACGGCCGGAAGTTATATGTATATCGGTCCGCAAGGAATCGTTCACGGAACCACAATCACTGTTTTGAATGGTTTTCGTAAAATAAAACGCAGTCCTGCAGGCAATTTATTCGTGACCTCAGGATTGGGCGGTATGAGCGGTGCGCAACCCAAAGCGGGAAATATTGCGGGCTGCATCACCGTTTGCGCCGAGGTAAATGCAAAAATCACCCATATTCGTCATAGTCAAGGTTGGATAAACGAAGTCATCGAAGATATTGACGAATTGGTAAAAAGAGTTGCTTTGGCGAAAGCCAATAAAGAAACCGTTTCTATCGGGTACTTAGGAAATGTGGTGGATGTTTGGGAAAAATTTGATCAGGAAAATATCCAAATCGATCTGGGTTCAGACCAGACTTCTCTACACAATCCGTGGGCTGGTGGCTATTACCCAGCCGGAATATCTTTTGAAGAGGCCAACGAAATGATGGCCAACAATCCGGATTTATTCAAAGAAAAAGTACAAGAAACATTGCGCAGGCATACCGCCGCTATCAACAAACACACCGCAAAGGAAACCTATTTCTTTGATTACGGAAACGCTTTCTTATTAGAAGCTTCCCGCGCCGGTGCCGATATCATGGCCGAAAACGGAATTGACTTTAAATATCCAAGTTACGTGCAGGATATCATGGGACCTATGTGTTTCGATTATGGTTTTGGGCCTTTCCGTTGGGTTTGTGCCTCAGGGAAACCGGAAGACCTGCAAAAAACGGATGCAATTGCCTGTCAAATTTTGGAAGAAATGGCAAAAACGGCACCTGTTGAAATTCAACAACAAATGCAGGATAATATTCAGTGGATCAAAGGCGCACAGGAAAACAAATTGGTTGTAGGTTCTCAAGCTCGGATTTTATATGCCGATGCTGAAGGTAGGGTAAAAATTGCCGAAGCTTTTAATCAGGCTATTGCCAAAGGCGAAATTGGAACGGTAGTTTTGGGTAGAGATCATCATGATGTTTCTGGAACAGACTCTCCATACAGAGAAACATCTAATATTTACGACGGATCTCGTTTTACGGCAGATATGGCAATCCAAAACGTTATTGGAGACAGCTTCCGTGGAGCTACTTGGGTATCCATTCACAATGGCGGAGGTGTTGGCTGGGGCGAAGTAATAAACGGAGGATTCGGTATGGTTCTTGATGGTTCAAAAGAAGCATCGAGACGTTTAGAATCCATGCTTTTTTGGGATGTTAACAATGGGATTTCCAGAAGAAGTTGGGCACGAAATGAAGGAGCCGTTTTTGCTATAAAAAGAGCCATGGAAACACAACCTTTACTGAAAGTTACCCTACCCAATATAGTTGCAGATAATTTATTGGATTTTTAAAAATTTGACCGTATCTTTAATAAACATTTGAATTTTAAATAATTAAACCATGAAAACAATTAAATTTCTTCCGATATTGTTGCTTTTTATTATTACATCTTGCAGCTCCGTAAGAGTATATTCTGATTATGATAAAAATGCAGATTTTAACCAATACAGAACCTATGCCTTCCATAAAAGAGGTATTGACAGACTTCAAATTTCAGAATTGGACAAAAAAAGAATTCTTCATGCCATAGACAATGAACTAAGCAGAAAAGGAATGACAAAAAGCGAAAACCCGGATTTGCTTATAAACATTCTAACTAAGGAAAGAGAACGTGTAGATGTAAACCAATACAACACTGGCTGGGGATATGGCTGGGGTTGGGGCTGGAATCCTTATTTATGGGGAGGACGCACCTATGTTTCAACATCTACCGAAGGAACTCTTTACATTGATTTAATTGATGCTAGAAAAAAAGAACTTGTTTGGGAAGGTCAGGCCGTGGGCTATCTAACAGAAGACCATTCTAAAAAAGAGAAACAGATCAATGAGTTTGTTGCAAAAATTCTAGAGCAATTCCCTCCTTCAAACGCAAAAAAATAATATTTTTTTATTCAATCTAATCAAATAATCGATACATTTGCGTTTCAAACAAAAAACAATGAAAAATTTAATTAACATTATCACTGCTATTATTATCATTATTATTCAACAATAATGGCGGAGTGTTATATAAATTAGTAAAACAAATACATTTATCAAACCTCCCACATCGGGGGGTTTTTTTATGTTTAAAAAACAAAATACCAATCATGACTATATTCAAACAAGTAGTAGCAGCAAAAAAACAACTGGATGGGGTTGTCTCTCCAACACCATTAACTCAGAACCTAAATCTTTCAGAAGAATTTAAATCAAATATTTTATTAAAAAGAGAAGACCTGCAAATCGTTCGTTCCTATAAAATAAGAGGCGCTTACAATAAAATAAGCACACTAACGGAAGAAGAAAAAGCTCAAGGAGTAGTATGTGCTAGTGCCGGAAATCACGCACAAGGAGTTGCCTATTCTTGTAATCTACTAAAAATAAAAGGCAAAATTTACATGCCAAAAACGACACCGAAACAAAAGGTAAAACAAGTACAATTATTTGGAAAGTCCTTTGTTGAAATTGTACTTACAGGAGACACTTTTGACGATGCTTACGCAAAAGCGGCGCAAGATGCGACAAAAAACAACATCACATTCGTTCATCCTTTTGATGATTTAAAAGTAATTGCGGGACAAGGAACAATAGCATTGGAAATTTTAGAATCTTTCAAAGAACCCATAGACTTTGTGTTTGTCCCTATTGGCGGAGGCGGATTAGCGGCAGGACTTTCGGAAATATTCAAGGAATTGAGTCCTAATACCAAAATCATCGGAGTTGAACCAGAAGGCGCATCTTCTATGAAAACATCTATCGCTAACGGCGTGAACACCCCTTTGGAAACCATTGACAAATTTGTAGACGGCGCCGCTGTAAAACACGTAGGTAACCTAACTTTTGAAATATGCCAAAAAAACTTAGACGATATCGTTTTGGTTCCGGAGGGAAAAGTTTGCACCACCATTTTGCGCTTATACAATGAAGAAGCCATGGTTGTAGAACCAGCCGGCGCATTAACCATTGCCGCTCTGGATTTTTACAAAGACCAAATAAAAGGAAAAAACGTAGTTTGCATCGTAAGCGGAAGCAATAACGACATCGAAAGAACTGCCGAAATAAAGGAACGTTCTTTATTGTACGAAGGACTCATGCATTATTTCATGATTCAATTTCCCCAACGCCCAGGCGCTTTAAAGGAATTTGTAAATGAAATTCTTGGTCCAGATGATGACATTACTTATTTCCAATTCACAAAAAAGAACAGCCGAGAGGTAGGTCCAGCCGTTGTAGGACTAGAACTAAAAAACAAGAATGATATTATGGCTATCAAAAATAAAATGACACATAAAGGATTCGAATTTAAATACCTCAACGAAAAACAGGATTTATTCACTCAATTAATTGGATAAAACAATTTCCCTTTCCCAATTTATGGCCTACCTTTGCGTAGGCTTTTTTATACCCAATTATGACAACCCTTACAGACATAAAAACCTTAGAAGACATCAAATTACTTGTTGACACCTTCTATGCAAAAGTTCAGAAAGACGAGTTTATCGGTCCAATATTTAATGAAAAAATAGGCCACCAATGGCCCGAACATTTAGAAAAAATGTACCGTTTTTGGCAAACTATTTTGCTCGAAGTACATAGTTATTCCGGAAGTCCGTTCCCTCCGCACAAACAATTGCCGGTTGCCAAAGAACATTTTGAGCGTTGGATGGAAATTTTCAGCGAAACGGTAGACAGTTTATTTATTGGTCCAATTGCCGAAGAAGCAAAATTACGCGCCAAAAACATGGCTGAAATGTTCAATTATAAGATTGATTATTTTAGAAATGCAGCAAAAAACAATTCACAAAACTAATTATACATTCTAAAACTAAACATAGGACAATTCTCATGCGTAAACTTCTTTTTGGATTTCTCTCTATACCTATTTTTCTTTCTTGTTCGAATTTAAAACAAGCAAGCGAAACCAATACTGTACCTCGTTTAAAATTTGTCAATTCAATTGAGATTCCTTTCAATCAGCCTTACAAGAACACCAAAATTGGCGGACTTTCCGGTATTGATTACGACAAAAATCAAGACATTTATTACCTAATCAGCGATGAGAGATCACAGGTAGATCCTTCTCGATTCTACACCGCAAAGATTAACCTGAATAACAATCAGATACAAGCCATCGATTTTCAAGATACAAATACCCTGAAAAATCAAGAAGGCAACACTTTCGGCAATTGGTTGAGCATTCCTGAAACCTCAGCAGATCCCGAGGACATTCGATACAACCCAAAAAGCAAATCTTTAATTTGGAGCAGCGAAGGAGCACGTGTACTAACTTCTGACAAGACGGTTTTACAAAATCCGTCGATTACTTTTATGGATTTAAAAGGTAATTATAAAGATAAAATCAAATTGCCTTCCAATCTAGAAATGCAAAAAGAAGACAAAGGCCCCAGAAATAATGGGACACTTGAAAGCATCACATTTGACAAAAATCACAAAAATATTTATACCTGCGTAGAAGAACCTCTTTTTGAAGATGCAGATAAAGCCAGCACAGATAAAGGAGCCTTGATTCGATTCTATAAATTCGATGTTAAAACCAAAAAAAATACGGCCCAATATGCATACCTATTGGATGCAATTGCCAAAGAACCCAATCCTAAAGGTTCCTTTGGCGTAAATGGTGTCGCTGCGATTCAATATTACAAAAAAGACCAATTACTTGTACTGGAACGCTCCTATTCAACCGGAACCCTAGCCTGCACGATAAAAGTATATTTATGCAATTTGAAGAAAGCTACTGACGTAAAAAACCTTGCTTCTTTAAAAAATAAATCTATCGAAGTCGCTTCAAAAAAATTAATCTTGAACATGGACGATTTGGGGATTTTTACTGACAATATCGAAGGACTAACTTTTGGCCCAAAACTGGCAAACGGTCACCAATCGCTGATTTTTGTTTCAGATAACAATTTCTCCGATAAACAGAAAACACAATTATTACTTTTTGAAGTAGAATAAAACTAAAGTTTCAAATCATTAAAAATCCGCAACAGTAATGTTGCGGATTTTTTATTTAAACCCAAAACATCCGCTTTAATTATCCTTCAGACAAAAGAAAAATCCTTTTCTATAAGATTTCTTCTTTAAATGAATTTAAACTTCTCATCCAATATTCGACTCCCCTAGCCCCGATTACAATGAAAAGCTTTTTGCAAAAACCGTTTTAGTTTTTCTGGTTTACAAAAAGCGACCGAAGGAAGCTCTTTTATAAACTTTAGAAAAACAAACGACGCTGCAAAAACTTGTAATGAAAAGCGGGAAATAGCTCCTTAAATTTGTACTTTTACGGCTTAAACTACAACGTTTTCGAAATGAATCCAACTATTGAAACTAATCCGTTATTAGAGCGATTGCCTAAACATTTGAAGCAATTTATTAAACCTCAGGACTATAGCGAGTACAGCCCTATTAATCAGGCGGTATGGCGTTATGTGATGCGCAAAAATGTAGATTACCTATCAAAAGTGGCACATCATTCCTATTTGGATGGTTTAAAGAAAACAGGAATCGAAATTGACAATATTCCCAGCATGTACGGTATGAACCGTATCCTGACCGAAATTGGCTGGGCTGCTGTAGCAGTTGACGGATTTATTCCGCCTAATGCTTTCATGGAATTCCAGGCTTATAACGTACTTGTTATTGCATCAGATATTCGTCAATTAGAACATATAGAATACACGCCAGCGCCGGATATCATTCACGAAGGTGCCGGTCATGCTCCCATTATTGCCAATCCGGAATATGCGGAATACCTGCGTCGTTTTGGAGAAATAGGCTGCAAAGCCATTTCGTCGTCTAAAGATTACGAAATGTACGAAGCCATCCGACTGCTTTCTATATTGAAAGAAGCCGAGGACACTCCGCAAGCAGATATCGATGCTGCCGAAAAAGCGGTGGAAGATTTACAGAATAACATGGGTGAATTATCAGAAATGGCTCAAATCAGAAACCTGCATTGGTGGACGGTGGAATACGGCCTGATAGGTACTGTGGAAAATCCTAAAATATATGGTGCCGGCTTGCTTTCATCTATCGGCGAAAGTGCTTGGTGCATGACAGACAATGTTACAAAAATCCCTTACGATATATCGGCAGCCAATCAGAGTTTTGACATTACCAAGCTACAACCGCAGCTTTATGTTACTCCAACTTTTGCCTATCTAAATTTAGTTTTAGAGGAATTTGCCAATAAAATGGCCTTAAGAACGGGCGGATTATCTGGGATAAAAAAACTAATAACTTCTAATGCATTAGGAACTATCGAATTGAGTACCGGATTACAAATTTCGGGTGTTTTTACTAATGTAATTGAAGATGAAGGCAAACCAGTTTATATACAGACCTCCGGAAAAACGGCTTTAGCTTACCGCGAAAAAGAATTAGTGGGGCATGGAACCATAACTCATTCAGAAGGTTTTGGAAGCCCTATCGGAAAGCTAAAAGGTATTAACCTTGCCATTGAAGACATGAGCCCGAAAGATTTAAATGCTTATGATATCCTGGAATCTAAAAGTATAAAACTTGAATTTGAAGGCAATATTACAGTTGAAGGCGAGATAATCACCGGATCCAGAAACTTACAGGGAGAAATCATCCTTATTCGCCTAAACAACTGTACCGTGACTCATGGCGAAACTATTTTGTTTCAACCGGAATGGGGTGTTTATGATATGGCGGTGGGAAAGAAAGTAGTTTCAGCTTTTTCCGGCCCAGCCGATGTAAATAGTTTCGATTTGATTTCTCATGTACCTTCGAGTAAAACAATCAAGGCAAAACACACTTCAGAAAGAGAAGAACTAGAAGAATTATACAAAACCGTTCGTGACATTAGAGAAACTAATGGCGCCCAAACTGCCCTAACATTTGTTTTTAACAAACTGCAAACAAATCATTCTCATGACTGGCTGTTAGCCGTAGAAATCACTGAACTTTTAAAAAATCAAAAGGATTCAGAACTTTTGGAAAAGGTTTTAGATTATCTTAAAAAAATGAAAATCAAAAGACCAGAAACAGCTCATTTGATTGTTGGAGGATTGGAGCTAATTTTTGGTAAAGAAAAAATTTAACTTTTCAATAAAAAAACGACCTCAGATTCGCTGATTTTTAAAAAAAGAATCTGAGGTTGTTTAAAATTTTATAAATGGATAATCCGAAACTAATTTGCTGATTTTTTCTTTCAGCTTAGTTTCGAATTTTTTATGGCTTTCGGAATTAGGATTAAACGGTTTGTGCGAAAGACTTTTTTGGATCGTCTCTACTTCATCCATCGTCAAGAAAGACTTTTCAGAAATATTTGTTTCTTTAAAGCGTTTCCAAATATAATTGATTGCAACTTGATTGGGATGCAACATATCTTCTGCATAAAAACGATAATCACGTAATTCGTCCATCATGATTTCGTAGCTAGGAAAATAATTTACGATCTCCCATTTACGATTTACGATTTCTTGTATCGCAGAAATCAGATTTGCCTTACTCCATTGATTTTCGACAACTCCATCTTTGATGTGTCGCACGGGCGAAACCGTAAAAATGATATTTGTTTCCGGATTTACAGACTGAATCAAACGAATCGTTCTATCGATACTTTTTTCTATTTCAATAACAGACAACAACTCTTTTTTAAACTCCTTTTGAGACACTTTATGACAGTTAGCTACTATTTCATTGCTTTTGTCATTTCGATAAACCCAAGCCGTCCCATAAGTAATAATAATATGCGTTGCCTTATTGATTTGTTCTTCCAGTGATTTGATTATAGCATTCAAATCGTTCAATAATTCATTAGCATTGGTATTGCTTAAATCCGAATGAGCATCGAAACAATGCCATTGTTCATTATGAAAAAAAATATCGGATTCGGAAAATTCCTTTTTGGAAATCGCAAATTCAATTAGCTTCTCTATCGCCAATGGATGAAATAAAATCCCAAATGGGTTACAAGAATTCTCAAACTTAAAATAGTCCAGTTTTTCAGCCATATTGACGGCAAAACAAGAGCCTAATGAAATAATATTTGATTTGTAATCAATAGGAAAACTACCTGTAGCAATGGGTATTTGGGTTCTGAATTGCATTTTAGAATTTTTGCCAAAATTAAGTATTAATTAATAGAAATACTGCGTTTTCAAATAATTTGGATTGGCAATACTAGCCTCAGAAAGCTGTTCGGTTGGATAATGGTCTTCATCATATTTAAAAGCACCTCTATATAAATTTGCCGAAGAAATAATTTTACCGTCTTTTGTAATAGTGATTTCCAAAACGCTCATCACACTATTATTGAATGAAATTATTTCATTCTGATTTAATAACTTCTCATATCCCAAGATATTATAAAAAGGGTTCATCTTTGAATCGTATTCAAAACTAAACTTATATTTTGATACTAAACCAAGAACTACATCATCTATAGTCCGCTCGTCTTTTATTAAATTCTTATTTTCAAAATATAAGGTTCCGTAAAACAGCTCCGTTCCTTGATTTTGAGGATCAACAGTAATTTTTTCATAAGAAACTGTTCCGTCCGAATTATGTGTGTAATTTATCACATAATTTTCAGAAGATTTCATACGCACTAATTTTCCTTTATCATAGGAGTATTCTAAAGTGACACTAAGTTGGTTTTCTTTGTCTTTAGAGGTGATTTTGGTAATAAGTCCATTTTCATACGTATAAGCAATGTGATTCTTGACACCAACAGCACTTAGTATTTCATTCCCATTGTACTTAAATAAAGTAGTTACCGAAGTTCCATTTTCAGAAGTTTCGACTGTTTTGATCAAAAGTTTACCATTACCCTCTTTATTATCGGAGCAAGAATAAAATACTAATAACGAAACAATTAAGACAACAACTATTTTATTCATCCTTTCTAATACCGTTAATTTTAAAAATAAAATGGAGCCACATCCAAAGTTAAAATCTTAATTCACTTAGACCTCAAAATAACGCCGATTGGCTAAAAAACTCGTCAAACAGTCTTTTTTTTAACAAAACTATTACGGATAGAACAAAATCTCAAATGAAATACAAGCCTTCTCGAACTAGAAACAATCCCATTTCCCCTCAATACAAACTGAAAATCAATAACTTAAGCACACAATATTTGAATCAAAATCGATTGAAAAACTGTTTCAGAAGCGTACCTAAAATTCATTTATGGATCAAAAAAATCCCCATAATCAATAATGAATATATGGGGACTCTTTTTTCATTTGTATAAAAACTAATAGCTAATCTCTAACTTAACAGAATTTTTAGTATCACCTGAAAATAAACCAATAAGAAAATTACTTTCATTATATTTATTTTCGGAAGTTACAACTGCAGTTTGAGTAACTCCTCCTGAACTATTATAAGTTTCCGTAGTATTTTTTACAGTATTATTCATTGAATAGAAATCAAAATAAGTATCTAAATCCAACAAAAATTTTACCCCTGTTATATTATTAAAAGGACTTTTTTTATCATCAAACACACTTGTTATTTTTTCTTTTACGTCATCTATATATTCAATAGAAACAATATTTCCATTTGAAAATGTGTAAAGAGTGGTCGTATCATATTTTACTTCTTGTCCGTTAATTATTCTAGATTGATTTACATTAACTGTCCCGTTTGCATTGTAAACAAAAGTTAATTTATCTTTAATACTAGTATCATCGGCATAAGTCGTGATTTTAGAAACCAATTTACCATCGCTATAGGCATAATCATCGCTACTGTACAAAACTGAAGAATCGAATAACTCAACTTTAGTAATAAGATCTCCTGTATACGTATAAACAGATCTAGAATCATCTGTAAGTCTAATATCTTTCAATTTATTCCCGTCATAAGTCATTGTATAAGTAACACTAGCTGATTCGCCATTTTCTACCATTGTTTCAACAATTTTTTTCGGCAACAATGTTCCTGTAGCTGCTTCTTCATATTTTTCATCATTAGAACAAGAAGAAGTAAGTACTAACAAAGTAGCACTAAATAATAAAAGTGATTTTTTCATTTTGTAGGTTGTTTAATGTTAAATATAATTTCAATAAATGTAATCATAATAATACAAAAACCTAATTTTAAACAAAAAACCTTTCAATCTAATAAAGACTGAAAGGTTTCAATTTTAGTATCGCTACTTGTATTTTATTTCACAAAATCAATTGCTTTTGCTAAGGCTTCCGGAATTCCAGCAGCGTTTTTTCCTCCCGCAGTAGCAAAGAATGGCTGGCCTCCGCCTCCGCCTTGGATAAATTTACCCAAATCACGAACCACTTGACCCGCATTTAAATTTTTATCAGCAACTAATTCTTTAGAAATATAGCATGTTAGCATTGGTTTTCCTTCCTCGGCTGTAGCCAAAACTAAAAACAAATTCTGTCCTAAATTACCTAACTCGTAAGCCAAATCTTTAGCACCTTCCGGATTTAAATCGACTTGTTTTGCTAAGAATTGTATACCGTTAACTTCTTGAAGTTCTTTGGCTAATTCCGCTTTCATATTTTTAGCCTTCTCTTTCAACAAAACTTCCAATTGTTTTTTCAGTTTTGTATTCTCGTCCTGAAGCGAAAGTGTTGCTTTCAAAACATCCTGAGGATTTTTCAAAGCTATTTTCACTTCATTTAAAGTGTTTTCCTGCGAAGCGAAAAACGCTTTTACCGCATCTCCAGTAATCGCCTCGATACGACGAATTCCAGCTGCAACAGCTCCTTCTGAAACAATTTTGAAATACCAAATATCAGCAGTATTATTCACGTGAATTCCACCACACAACTCCATACTTTCGCCAAATTTTATCGCGCGAACATTATCACCGTATTTTTCTCCAAATAAAGCCATAGCGCCTTCGTCTAAAGCTTGTTTTATAGGAATGCTTCTTCTTTCTATTAATGGCAATTGCTCTTGAATTCTAGCATTAACGAAAGCTTCTACTTGTTGCAATTCTTCATCAGTCACTTTAGAAAAATGAGAGAAGTCAAAACGCAAATTGTTTGGATTTACCAAAGATCCTTTTTGCTCCACATGAGTTCCCAAAACAGAGCGCAAAGCTTGGTGCATTAAGTGTGTTGCTGAGTGATTTTTAGAAGAATCTGCTCTTAAATCTGTATTTACTTTTGCTATAAAACTAGCATTTACATTTTCTGGCAGTTTTTTAGCAAAATGCAAAATTAAGTTATTCTCTTTTTTGGTATCTATAATTTCAATAGTTTCATTAGCCGAAACCAAAGTTCCTTTATCTCCCACTTGTCCTCCACCTTCTGGATAGAATGGCGTAGCATCAAGAACTATTTGGTATAAAACACCATCTTTTTTAGAATCTACTTTACGAATACGAGTGATTTTCACTTCGTTTTCTACTTGGTCGTAACCAACGAAAGATTCTGTATTTCCTTCAACTAGAATTTTCCAGTCGTCAGTAGAAACTTCAGATGCGGCACGAGAACGTGATTTTTGTTTTTGAAGTTCTTCATTAAAACCGTTTTTATCATAAGTAAAACCGTTTTCTTTTAATATAAGCGCTGTAAGATCTTCCGGGAAACCAAAAGTGTCATATAGTTTAAAAATATAGTCGCCACCAATTTCTAATTTTTCTTTAGAAATTTGGCCTGTATGAGCTAACATCAAATCTTTTAATAAAACTAATCCTTGGTCTAATGTACGCAAGAAAGAAGCTTCTTCTTCTCGAATTACATTGGTAACCAAAGTTTGCTGTTTTTTGATTTCCGGGAAAAACTCACCCATTTGGTTTGCCAAAACAGCAACCAGTTCATAGATAAAAGCTTCTTTGGTGTTCAAAAAAGTAAATCCGTAACGAATAGCACGACGCAAAATACGACGAATTACATATCCTGCTCCTGTATTAGATGGCAATTGCCCGTCGGCAATAGCGAAAGCTACGGCACGAACGTGATCTACAATTACGCGAATGGCAATATTAGTTTTATTTTGTTCTTCTGAGATATTTTTTACTTCGTTTGAAGTGTATTTTAATCCTGTAATTTGCTCTACTTTTTGGATAAGCGGCGTAAACACATCGGTATCATAGTTAGAAGTCACGCCTTGCATTGCCATACACAAACGCTCAAATCCCATTCCGGTATCTACATGTTGTGCTGGTAATTTTTCCAATGAACCATCGGCTTTACGGTTAAATTCCATAAATACGTTGTTCCAGATTTCCACTACTTGCGGATGATCGGCATTGACTAAACTTCTACCCGAAACAGCTGCTCTTTCTTCATCGGTACGTAAATCGATGTGAATTTCAGAACAAGGTCCACAAGGTCCTTGATCTCCCATTTCCCAGAAATTGTCTTTTTTGTTTCCAAGTATAATTCGGTCTTCAGATACGAATTGTTTCCAAATATCAAAAGCTTCTTGATCAAAAGGCACATTCTCTGCTTCGTTTCCTTCAAAAACAGAAACATACAAACGGTCTTTGTCTAATTTTAAAACTTCAGTCAAGAATTCCCAAGCCCAAGGCAAAGCTTCTTTTTTGAAATAATCTCCAAAAGACCAGTTTCCTAGCATTTCGAACATCGTATGATGGTAAGTATCAAAACCTACATCCTCTAAATCATTATGTTTTCCTGAAACACGAAGACATTTTTGGGTATCGGTAATTCTTGGGCTTTTTGGCGTGGCGTTTCCTAAAAAATATTCTTTAAACTGTGCCATTCCTGAGTTATTAAACATCAAGGTTGGATCATCTTTTAGAACAATAGGTGCCGAAGGAACAATTAAATGTCCTTTACTTTCAAAGAATTGTAAATACGCTTTGCGAATGTCTTGTGATTTCATTTTTATTGTTTATTCGGTTATTTGTTAATTTGGAGAATTTGAGACTATCGTATTAAACGAATATACAAATCAACACATCAACTTTTAATGCCCCAGATAACAGTGGAAAGCTTCGAGTTTAGGCAATTTATTTTTTCTTGATACGGCAGGGCGACCAAAGGAAGCTCCTGCAGAATCATTTAGAAAAAAAGATTGCTAAACGAAAACTTGAAACGCATAGCTGGAATAGGCACATTATTTTATTTATTATTGAAAAAAAGGTCGAACAAATGAAACATTTATTAAATTTGTTCAACTAACACTTTATCAAGGTGCAAAAATAGGGTATTTTAAAACATGGCGAAAGTAAAATATTATTACGATTCCGAAAATCTGGCATATCGAAAAATAAAAACAAAAAAACGATGGAAATTTGGTTTTGCAGCCTTATTCCTAGTGGCTTCTGCATTATTTGGCTTCATCAGTTTTGTGATTTTATTGAACACACCCTATTTTGACACACCAAAAGACCGACTGCTGATTCGTGAAAATGAAAATTTGAAACTGAATTATGCCGTTTTGAACAAAAAAATGGAGCAGGTTGATGATGTCATTGAAGCCATCGAGGACCGGGACAATAATTTATACCGAACCTATTTTAATACCGCACCGATACCGGAAGAAGAACGAAAATCAGGTTTTAAAGGCGTAAATAGATATGCTGCTTTAGAAGGTTATGACAACACCCAACTAGTACTGAATACCACCAAAAAAATAGATGTTCTTACTAAACGATTAGCGATACAATCAAAATCTCTTGACTACATTTTAAAACTGGCAAAAGAAAAGAACAAGTTGTTGGCAGCCATTCCTGCCATTCAGCCAGTAAGAAACGAAAATTTAAAAAGAATGGCTTCTGGTTTTGGATACCGAACAGATCCGTTTACCAAAGCGAAGAAAATGCATGAGGGTATGGACTTTACGGCAAAAACTGGGACTCCAATTTTCGCCACTGGTGATGGGGTTGTTACTCAAGCTGACAATAAAGCTTCCGGCTTTGGGAATCATGTGGTAATTAGGCATGGTTATGGATACGAAACTTTGTATGCTCATTTGAGTAAATACAACTGTAGAGCCGGTCAACGAGTAAAACGTGGCGACATTATTGGATATGTAGGCAGCACCGGAAGATCCGAAGGCCCTCATTTGCATTATGAAGTTCACAAAGACGGCAAAGTAGTTAATCCGCTTAATTTTTATTACGGCAATATTTCGGCAGTTGAATATGTTGCTATTTCAAAATTAGCGAACCAAGAGAACCAATCATTAGATTAACGATTTCAAATTGTTGTTTTTTAAGATTTAGAAAAACAACTTAATTTACAAAATAAAGGCAAAGAAATGCACATAGAACTATCAGCTGATAAAAGATATTACAGCATTGGCGAGGTTGCCAAGGCTTTTGATGTAAATGCATCTCTTATCCGTTTTTGGGATAGTGAGTTTGATATTCTTAAACCAAAGAAAAACGCGAAAGGTAACAGAATGTTTACTCCAGAAGATATTAAAAACTTACAGCTTATTTATCACTTGGTAAAAGAAAGAGGGTTTACACTCGAAGGAGCCAAAATCCATTTAAAAGAAGGTCAAAAGAAAACCTTAGATAAGTTTGAAATTATTAGAAAACTGGAAACCATAAAAACACAATTGACAAACATTAAAAATCAATTATAATCTAAAATTATCTATTTTAGACTCAAAATTTTGAAGCTTGCCTCCTTTTGCGGCAACACATCAAACTTTAAATATCAAACAAAACAATAACTTTAAATTAAACAAACATGAAAAGATTTTTGCCTTGGATTATCGGAGCCGTTATTATTTTTGGAATTTACAGCTGGGTTAAGGGAATTAACAATACCGCAGTAACTTTAAATCAAACCGTAGAACAATCATGGGGAGACGTACAAACTGCTTACCAAAGACGAAATGATTTAATTGGAAATTTGGTCAATACTGTAAAAGGAGCTGCTGATTTTGAAAAAAGCACTTTAACTGCAGTTATTGAGGCGCGTGCCAAAGCAACTCAAACAACCGTAGATCCTACGAATATTACTCCAGAACAATTAGCTGCATTCAACTCAGCTCAAAGTGGCGTTAGTAGTTCTTTATCACGTTTATTAGTTACTGTTGAAAAATATCCTGATTTAAAAGCTAATCAAAATTTCTTGAAATTACAAGATGAATTAGCAAGTACCGAAAATCAAATTTTGACAGCAAGAACTCGTTTTAACGAAGCTGTGAAACCTTACAACACGCATATTAAAACCTTCCCTAACTCTTTATTTGCAGGAGTATTCGGATTTAAGGAAAAAGCATATTTCAATTCAGTTGAAGGAGCAGATAAGCCTGTTGAAGTAAAATTCTAAAAAACGATTTCAGATTTTCGATTAACGATTTTTGATCGCAGTAGGAATACTTCTAAAATTAAAAATCGTTAATCTTCATTCAAAAATTTTTCCCATGTCAAAAGTAGAAGATTTTTTAACCCAAAAAGAAGAACAAGAAATTGTGGAAGCCATTCGCTTGGCCGAAAAAAATACTTCTGGAGAGATTCGAGTTCATTTAGAAAAAACCACTTCCATGGATGCGTATGACCGCGCCATGGAAGTTTTTCATGATCTTAAAATGGATGAGACCCAACTCAAAAACGGTGTCTTAATATACGTAGCTATTGAAGACAGAACGTTTGTAATTTGTGGAGACCAAGGAATTAATGATATTGTATTAAATGATTTTTGGGACTGTACCAAAGAGATTATGGTAGCCCATTTTAAAAACGGCAATTTCAAACAAGGACTTATTGACGGAATTGACAGAGCTGGAGAACAATTAAAAAAACATTTCCCTTATCAAGAAGGAGATGTAAATGAATTATCAAACGAAATATCAAAAGGATAATGAAAACAAAAAAAACTATTTCTTTTTCCCTAAAACTGTTCGTTTGTTTATTTATCACACAAATTGGTTTTGCTCAATTTACAATTCCAGCTAAACCTGATTTTCAAACTAGCGTTTATGACTATGCTAATTTGTTAAGCGCAACCGAAAAAGCACAATTAGAAGAAAAACTAATTAAATATTCCGATTCTACAACGACTCAAATTGTAGTGATTACAATAGAAAGTCTCAAAAATGAAGATGTAAGTCAACTGGCAACTAAATGGGGACAAACCTGGGGAATTGGTGGAACTGCAAAAGATGACAATGGTGTTATTATCCTTTTGGCGAAAGCCGAAAGAAAAATTGCAATTAATCCCGGTTATGGACTTGAAGATCGATTGACAGCAGGAATTGGTGGCGAGATCATTAGAAACATCATCACTCCTGAATTCAAAGCCGGAAGTTTTTACAAAGGACTAGACAAAGGAACTGATGCGCTTATTGATGTTTTTAAAGGCAAATACAAAGGCGAAAGAAAAAAACAAAGCAAAGGATCCGATTTTCCTATTTTACCTTTCATCATCATTATCGTATTCATCCTAATCCTTGCTTTAAAAAATAAAGGCGGCGGTGGCGGAAACTCCGGCAATAACCGTGGCGGATTCCAAGGTCCTAGCTTATTAGATGTTATTATTCTGAGTAGCCTTGGTCGCGGTGGCGGAGGCGGAGGATTTGGTGGCGGATCATCTGGTGGTGGATTTGGCGGCGGCGGTTTTGGTGGTGGATTTGGTGGCGGAGGATTCTCCGGAGGAGGTTCAAGCGGGAATTGGTAATCTTTAAAAATCAATTAAATTTACTGCTTAGCTCAAATGTCATCATACAAATTAATGCTATTATAAAACTACCTATAATTATCCCTTTCAAGATTCAACCTTGAAAGGGATAAAATTTAAAAACTATGTTGTCACACAAAACCAAATATGCTCTTAAAGCTCTACTCTATTTAGCACAGCAAGAAGAAACTCATATTTCCAGAACGATTGAAATTGCCGAAGCTGCAAACATTCCCAAAAAGTTTTTGGAGCAAATTTTATTGGATTTAAAAAGAGGTCATTTTGTAGGTAGCAAACAGGGTAAATTTGGTGGTTATTATCTTCTAAAATCAAAAAACGACATTACATTGGCCGAAATCCATCGGTTATTTGACGGTGCAATTGCCTTACTTCCTTGCGCATCCTTAAATTTTTATGAACCTTGTTCTGATTGCACAAACGAAGCGGAATGCTTGTTAAGACACGGTTTAATGACTATTCGAGACGAAACTTTAAAAGCAATGGAAGGCATTACAATTGCTTCATTGGTAAAAAAATAAAAAAATATATTTTAAACTCTACTAAATTGATAGAATTTATATACATTTGTTTCCGAAATTAACTTCTAATTAACAAATCTAAATAAAAAGCATGAAAATCTATCAAACTGAGTTCATCCTATCTTATGAACAATCTGGAAAAAAAAACAAAATTCAAAAAGCAATATATAGAATAGTAGTGATGTGCATGTGTTAGTAAAAAAAATTTAATTTTTAATTCTACTAATTACATATAATTAATATAAAATGAAAGCTATCTATAAAAAAACAATTACAAGCTTATTCCTAGTCCTATTTTTTTCATCTGTTAAGGCACAAAATATAGTGGTTGGCACGATCAAAAACAGCCAAAACATACCGATAAAAGATGCAACCGTAACACTAAAAGGGACTACTACTAATATAACGTCCGACAATAATGGTGTATTTTCATTAGAAATCAACAGGGAACTACCAATAGAAATTCTGATTAAATCGGAGGGATATAAATCAGAAACAGTTCATATAAAAAAAGAAACTGTCTTTCCTTTGGATATAAGACTAATAGAAGACAATCTATTAGTAGAAGTTGTTATTTCTTCGAGACGCCGCATAGAAAAAGTGCAAAATGTTCCAATTCCAATTGCTGTAATAACAGGCAAACAAGCCGAAGAAGCAGGTGCATTCAACGTAAATCGACTGAAAGAACTTGTTCCCTCGGTTCAGTTATACTCTTCCAATCCACGAAACACGGCTATTACTATTCGCGGTCTGGGTTCGACTTTCGGGCTTACCAATGATGGTATCGATCCCGGTGTTGGTTTTTATGTTGACGGTGTTTATTATGCGCGTCCGGCAGCAACAACATTAGACTTTATTGATGTTGACCGAATCGAAGTACTAAGAGGGCCACAAGGAACCTTATTTGGAAAAAATACAACCGCTGGTACATTTAACGTAATAACTAGAAAACCAAGTTTTAGATCAGGCGCAAACTTTGAACTAAGCTTCGGGAATTATGGATTTCTTCAAGCCAAAGCTTCAATTACGGGAGCCTTGGGCAAAAAGATTGCCGGAAGACTCTCTTTTTCGGGAACCCAACGCGATGGTTTGATCGAAAATGTTGCCACGGGAAAATCCGTAAACAACATCAACAATCAGGGCGTTAAAGGACAATTACTATTTACACCAACAGATAATTTAGATATTACATTAGCAGCCGACTTTTCGCGCCAACGTCCGGATGGTTATGCACAAGTGATTGCTGGTGTCGCCCCTACTCAAAGGGCAGCATACCGACAGTTCAATCAAATCATTGCCGATCTTAACTATTCCCTTCCAAGTCAAAATGCTTTTGACCGTAAGATTGATCATGACACCCCTTGGCGTTCTTCTCAGGATTTGGGAGGAATATCTCTGAATGTTGAAACTAAAATTGGCGAAGGGACTCTTACCTCAACCTCAGCTTGGCGCTACTGGAATTGGGACCCATCTAATGATAGAGATTTTACAGGTCTTCCGGTATTAAAACTATCACAAGCAACATCCAAACATCAACAATGGTCACAAGAAATACGTTATGCTGGAAATTTCTCGACCCGGCTAAGTGGTGTTTTTGGAATATTTTTTATCGGACAAGATCTAAAAACTGATCCATATCATATTGAAGAATCTGGATCGGCACAATGGCGCTTTTCCAAAAGTACAAACAGTTCATTATGGGAAACACCCGGTCTTTTTGACGGATACGGCATAAAAACGAAATCTACACTTAACACCTACAGCGGAGCAATATTTGGACAACTAGATTGGAAAATAACCGATCGTTTACATCTATTACCAGGCATAAGATATAATTACGATGCCAAAAAAATTGATTACGACCGCAAGACTTATGGAGGTTTACAAACAAACGACCCCGCACTTATTGCATTAAAAAAATTAGTTTATAGTGATCAAGCTTTCAAAACAAATGTTGATAACACAAACTTTTCAGGGAATTTAACTTTAGCGTTCAAAGCTTCTGATCGTGTCAATGCCTTTGCAACTTTTGCAAAAAGTTACAAACCTATTGGTGTTAACCTAGGAGGTCTTCCTACTGCAGATAGCAAGCCTCTTTTGGATTTGGCCATAATAAAACCCGAAGAAGTCAACCATTATGAAATAGGGGTAAAATCTTCACCATTCAAAAATTCCATCTTAAACTTTACGATATTTAATACCGATATAAAAGACTACCAAGCGCAAGTACAATCAGCTGAATTAGGAGTAAATCGTGGTTATCTGGCTAATGCCGAAAAAGTACGAGTACGAGGTGCCGAACTGGAAACCAATATTAAAGCAACTAAACACTTAACTTTTAACGGAGCATTATCCTACACCGAAGGAATTTATGTTAGTTTCAAAAATGCTCCACTACCACTAGAAGAAACCGGATCCTCGGTATCCTTTAAAGATATATCAGGAAGCAATTTACCCGGTATTTCAAGATGGACCAGTACTTTAGGAGGTGATTTATCTGAATCGGGGAAATTCTTTCAAAATCAAGGGAAATTCTTCGTTGCAATTGATTCCTACTTCCGTTCTTCTTTTTCTTCAAGCGCTTCCCCTTCAAAGTATTTAGTAATTGATTCTTACGCTTTGTTTAATGGTCGTATTGGATTTCGAGCTTCAGAAGGACTATCTTTTTTCTTATGGGGTCGAAACCTTTTCAACAAAGATTATTATGAACAATTATTGCCCGCTGCCGGTAATGCCGGTCAATATGCCGCGGTGTTGGGAGATCAAAGAACTTATGGCATAAGTTTACGTTACAGCTTGTAAATTACATTGAACCATAAAATATAAACCGAGATAAGTAAGCACAACTTATCTCGGTGTTTTTTTATTTAAAATCCGAAATCAATCAAGCACTTATATCATAAAAGATGAATATTCTATACAAATGAATTCGACAATAGCATTTTCATGAGTCCAACTAAAAGGCTTACAAAAAAAATCATAGAACAAGTTCAAAACTCTTAATTAAGTATTGATTATGAATACATTAACTTAAAATAACAGCTATTAAATGTAACTTTAATAGAAAAAGCCATGAAAAATTTCGCAATTAAACTCGTGTGGTTTACCACTTTGTTTGTTTTTATTTTTGCCGGTTTATGTCAAACTAATATCGATTTAACAATACTAATTAATATCTTTATTATAGGACATTTCTTGATTCTATTTATGGTTTATACCGTTTTGAAAGACAACTACTCTACCTCAAAAACTTTTAAAGATTGGTATGAAGACCATCCGATGGAAACTTTAGATGAAGAACAATAGCATACTTTTTAAATAGATTATTTAAACCAACTTAAAATTCATAAAAATCCCCTTCTTCGGGATTTTTTTGTTTCCCTCAAATAATAAATATTAACAGACAAAAAGTCCTAATTTTCAACATTTATATCAAAAAAACATCTAAAAAATCAACCTAAACATATTGCATCAAATTAACAAAAACCAGCAAGTATATTATTTTCTAGATTCAGAATCAAAAAAGTTTTTTTTTAAAAGTTAGCACATTATTTTAAACCACTTTATACAGTACCCAAAAACAAACTGGTAGGTACTGGTATATTTATCATAAAAACTATTATATTTTTGAAATTCTTTTTTAATAAAAAAAATCACCTAACCGATAATACATTAAATATTCCGAATTAATATCAAATAAAAACTTAATAAACCATTAAAATGATAAAATCCATGAAATGAAATAAAGGACAAATCCAAAACTCTAATTTAAATCCTATAAAATAAACTACATGCCAAATACTACGAGTACTGAAATATAAGCATGCATAATAACCAAATTAAATAACCAACCCTTTTTATGAAAAAAACCATTACCAAAGGTTTATTACATTCAAATCTTTCAAAAAGCAACCTAAAGAAAACTATAACAACATCTCTGTTATTATTTTCTGCCTTTGGCATAAATGCTCATAGCAATGCAAGTAACAATAAGATTTCTATAAACTATTCTTCTATAGAACTAGAATTTGATAAAGCTGAAGCAAAAAACAACATTGAAGCTAACTTAGCTAAAGAAAAAAAAATATCCGGTAAAGTTACTGATGCATCTGGCCAACCCATAGCTGGTGTAACTGTTAAAAATATAAATACAGCAATGAATGTATTAACCGATTTTGACGGGAATTTTTCTATAATGGCCGATAAAGGAAATATTCTGGAGTTTTCATACATTGGTATGAAAACAAAAAAATATTCCACAACTGACGAAACGCAAATAAAAATCATAATGGAAGACGAAGTTTCTTCCTTAGGAGAAGTTATAGTTGTAGGTTTTGGTGCCCAAAAAAGATCTAATGTATCCGGCTCCGTTACATCTGTAAAGATGAATGAAGTTCTTGGCGATAGACCCATTATAGGCACAGCTTCTGCAATCCAGGGAGCACTTCCAGGATTACAGGTAGTTTCAGGAAGTGGTAGGCCTGGTCAGGGATTTGATGTGCAAATACGTGGATTTCAGTCTATCAACGGAGGATCCCCACTAGTACTTGTTAATAACGTACCAATGAGTATGGACAATATTAACCCCAAAGACATTGAATCAGTTACTGTCTTGAAAGATGCTGCAGCTACGTCTATTTATGGAGCAAGAGCTGCATTTGGCGTTATCTTAATCACTACTAAAACAGGTAAAAAAAATCAAGAAATCCAGATAGATTATTCAACTTCTTCTAGTTTTGATTATGCAACAAATTTACCCGAAAAAGCTTCAGTATATGATTTTGTAAACGCATTAAACACCTGGGGAACAACTGGTTTTTGGACTAATCAAGATATCCCAACTTGGAAAGGTGCACTAGATGCTTACAAACTAAATCCTGCAAATTATCCTGACGGAAGTACAGTTATAAATAATGTAACTTACCCACTCACTGGAAATGACGAGGCCGGAAAAGATTTTTACAGTGACTTAGGAACTACAACAATTCATAATTTAAGTATTTCCGGAGGAAGTGAAAAATCTGACTTTCGTATGTCAGCTGGTTACACCAAACAAGACGGTATTATTGTCACAGATAATGATAGCTTTAAAAGATTTACATTAAATACGGATTACAGAGCTTATCTATCAGATAAACTAACATTTGACATGAATGTAAATTACCTTAACTCATTAACAAAAGATCCAATAGGGGACTATTATCGCTATATAACTTTTGCAGCTTACGCACCTACAGGCTTTCAAACTCAACCAGATGGCTCTTTAATACCATACGATACACCTGGAAACATGGAGAGATTTAGAGTTGCTCCAAAAACACAACGAGATAATCTCCGCTTTTTTTCAAAAATGGAGTACAAACCATTTAAATCGCTTTCCGTTATCGGAGAATACACTTATGGATATTCTACTTCAAATTTCAAAAGCGTTAACAATCAAGCAACATTTATAGATGCATTAAGATATACTCCTTTATTAGGAGATCCAACAAAAACTAGTGTTAATTTATCTAATGGTCAAACCCGCTATAATGCAACAAACTTGTATGCAAAATTCAAACAAAAATTTGAGAGTCATAACTTTGAGCTCTTAACTGGATTTAACAATGAAATGAGTAAAAGTACCAGTTTAGAAGGAGGAGTAACTAGCTTGATAGATCCAAGCTTACCATCTATTGATTTAGCTACTGGGACGGAATACGCTAATGACTCATTCAACGATTGGTCTGTAATGGGGTTCTTTGGTCGTTTTGGTTATAATTATAAGGAAAAATACTTCTTAGAAGTAAATGGTCGTCGCGATGGATCTTCCAGATTCCCAAAAGAGCAACGTTGGGGCTTTTTCCCATCTGCATCAGCTGCATGGAACATAACAAATGAATCCTTCATGGAAAACTTAACATCTGTTTCATTACTGAAACTGCGAGCATCTTTAGGTGAAATTGGTAATCAAGACATTAGAAAATCAGATGGAGTAACTGCCGAATATTATGGTTTTTTCGAAGGTCTTTCAGGTGTTCAAGCTGGATGGATTGATCCTAGTACTGGAATTAAATACACTTCCCTGTCAACTCCTGCATTAGTGCGTAATAATTTTACCTGGGAAACAGTAAGGACCCTTAATTACGGAATCGATGTTGGTTTTTTTAACAACAGGCTTACAGGTTCTTTTGATTTATTCAAAAGACAAACGTTGGATATGTTAGGACCAGGCGCTAGTTTACCATCTATTTTGGGAGCAACCCCTCCTTTACAAAACGCAGCAGATCTAGAAGTTAATGGATGGGAGTTAGAAATGAAATGGAGAGGTAAAATTAACAATTTTTCCTATTATGCAGGTTTCAATCTTTCGGATAGTCAAGCAGAAATTACCCGATATAATAATACTTCCGGTTTATTAGGCAATTATTATGTTGGGCAAAAATTAGGCGAAATTTATGGTTATGAAACTGATGGTTATTATAACAATAATGATTTTGTATCAGGAACGTTAGATTCCAATCTTCAAAATGGAACATTAAATCCAGGGGTCGTAAAAGTTCAAGGAGTCAATCCTAACCCAGGAGACATTAAGTACAAAGACTTAAATGGAGACGGGATCATTAACTCCGGAAACAACACTTTATATACACAATATGATGCTATAACAGGGGAAATGATACCTAACACAGGTCTTGGTGATCGCAAAGTAATTGGAAATAACACTAGACGTTATCAATACGGCATTAATGCTGGGGCTTCTTATAAAGGATTTGATTTATCGGTATTCGTACAAGGAGTTGGAAAAAGAGACGTTTGGTTGAGCAACGAAGTTGTATTTCCTTATCCGGGAGAGTTTTCGATTATTTACGCTCATCAATTGGACTACTGGACTCCAGAGAACACAGATGCTTATTATCCTAGAAATTATGCTCGTGGTGGAGGAAATTATGGCTATAACTTAAGAACTCAAACTAAATATTTAGCAGATGGATCTTATGTTCGTCTGAAAAATATAACATTAGGATACAGCCTCCCAAAAGCAATCTTAAAAAGATCGCCAATCCAAAATGTAAAATTATACTTCTCAGGAGAAAACCTATTCACTTACGACCATTTACCTGACGGTATTAATACAGAACTTTCGAATTTAGGAAACGGCGGAAACTATCCTTTCTTGAAACAGTATTCATTTGGAATAAATGTATCATTCTAAAAATTAAAAACATGAAAAAAATATATTTAACACTTATTGCTATTTCTTCATTACTTACAAGCAGTTGTGAAACAGAATATTTATCTCAAACACCTAAGGATCAACTTGTAATCGAAACTACTTTTACCAGTTACAACAATATTAAAGCCTATGCTTGGGGATTTTACAATACTTTTCCCGGCTATAATCGCGGTCCCCTTGATGAAGAGTTTAATGGAGATCTATTTTTAAATAGTAATTCAAAACTTTCTATGTCAGATTGGATTAAACAATTAATAACTATTCCTTCTTCAAGCGGCTCCTATACTGAACCATATACGAACATCAGAAAGATTAACATTTTACTAGATAACATTGATAAATCCAATGTTATCACCCAAGCCGAAAAAGATCACTGGAGAAGCGTTGGTTATTTTTTTAGAGCATATGAATATTATAATTTAGTCAGCAAATACGGTGATGTAATTTGGCTCGAGCATACGCTTAATGACTCGTCACCTGAACTATATGCAGCACGTACACCTAGGAATGAGGTTACACAAAAAATGCTAGACAACTTGCTTTATGCAGAATCTAACATAAAACCTGCTGGAGACGGCCCTAACTCAATAGGAGTTCATGCTGTGCGTGCCTTAATCTCTAGATTTGGTCTCTTTGAAGGAACCTGGCGAAAATACCATTCGTTAAATGATGCTGAGAAGTATTTAAGAGCCAGTGCTGATGCTTCAGAAAAATTATTGGTTAGCTTCCCAACTTTGAACCCTAATTACGATTTGGAGTTTAACAGCGAATCATTGGCTGGTGTTCCGGGAATCATATTGTACAAACAATATGCAAATGCACAAATCACCCATACACTAAGTTCCGCACACAGAAACTCATCCGGTAATTGGGATTTAACAAAAAAAGCTGCCGACATGTATTTACTTACTGATGGACAAACCCGCTGGAGCAGCCCATTGTTCATTGGAGACAAAGATCCTTACGAAGAGTTTAGGAACCGCGACAAAAGAATGTTATACACTATACTTCCTCCATTTAAAGTTAATGCTAACAATTTAACTTGGACGTATGATACCAACCCTAAACACAGGGAGTATCTTGATCTTTTAGCAACGCTTTCTGATACAAAACACAAAGGGGAACCTGCTAGAAACTGGCAAGGACTAGTACTAAAACAATCTCCACATTTTAGAGATTTTAATAATGGTCAAGGATTTATCGCAGGCCAAACAGGTTACCAACTGTATAAATACTACAATAATTTATTAAGCATACAAAATGTTGATATCAGTGACGCCCCAATTTTTAGAATTGCTGAAGTCATGGTAAACTATGCTGAGGCAAAATATGAGCTCGGCGAATTTAATCAGACTATTGCAAATTCTACAATTAACAAACTAAGAGATCGTGGTGGCGTTGCCCATTTAGTAATTGGATCTGAACCAACAGATATTACACGTGACGCATCAGTTACTCCTACTCTTTGGGAAATCCGTAGAGAAAGAGCTATTGAACTTATGGGTGAGGGTTATCGATTTAATGACCTTAGAAGATGGAAAAAAATGAATTATACAGATTTTGAACAATTCGGATGTTGGGTTAAAAATTCCGATTATGGAAATAAGTTAACTATACAAAATGGAGCTTCTGAAGGATATGTTACAATATACGGAGCACCACTAGGAAATTTTCCAGAATACTATTATCTATACCCAATTCCTTCTAACGAAATAGTTTTAAATACTAACTTGGTACAAAATCCTGGTTGGAAATAAATATTATTAAATAAATTATATCATCCAGTAAAAGGCTTTTTCTTCGTAAAAAGTCTTTTACTATTTATAATCGTTGATTTTTAAACATGCTTAATAAATTATTATTTTATATAATTGAGAGTAAAACACTGTTTTTTTTTGTGGAATATTTTCAGTCCATCTTCTGAATTCAAATTATTACAACTTAATAAAAAAATAGTCCAATAAAAAATCCAAAAGGCTTCTTTTGCTTTATACAAAAACATTTCAGTATTTAAAAAAAACAATATAATAGAATCATTAAATCAAAAAAAATTATCTTAAAAGCAGCAATCAATTAAACAGAAAGCATCATTGAACTACCAACAAAGACAACATTTAAATTATTCAAAATGAGAAAAGAAACAGCATTATTCATAACCTTCTTATTAGTTACAAATTTGCTATTTGCCCAACAAAAACCGAATGTCATATACATTTATGCCGATGATTTGGGATACGGGGAATTAGGATCCTATGGTCAAGAAAAAATAAAAACCCCACATTTGGATAAAATTGCCAAAGAAGGAATCAAATTCACCCAACACTATGCAGGAGCACCAGTTTGTGCACCATCTCGATGCATGTTGATGACCGGGAAAAACAGCGGAAAATCCTATATCCGAGGCAACTATGAACTAGGAGGTTTTGAAGATGAAAATGAAGGCGGACAAATGCCTCTTCCGGAAGGCACTTTCACCATCGCTAAATTGATGAAAGAAGCAGGCTATACAACCGGCGCTATTGGAAAATGGGGATTAGGAATGAGCGATGCTACCGGCAGCCCTAATCTACAGGGATTCGACTACTTTTATGGCTATCTTTGTCAGAAGCAAGCACATAATTTTTATCCAACCCACCTTTGGGAAAACGGAAAATCAGTAGCATTGGACAATAGTTACATCCAAGTTCACAAACCTTTGGCTAAAGATGCTCCGGACTCGGCTTTTGAATATTTCAAAGGAAAAGATTATTCGGTTACCAAAATGGCCGAAAAGACACTTGATTTCATCAAAGAAAACAAAACAAAACCCTTCTTTTTATACCTTCCATATACCGGCCCTCACGTTTCTTTGCAGGCTCCCGAAGAAGCCATTAAAGAGTACATCGGGAAATTTGAAGAGCAACCTTATCACGGCGAAAAAGGATATGCATCGTCTCTTTATCCAAAATCAACTTATGCTGCCATGATTACCTATATGGATCTACAAGTAGGAAAAATTATGGATTTATTGAAAGAACTTGGCCTTGACAAAAACACCATCGTAATGTTCTCAAGCGATAACGGAGCTACATTCGACACTGGGGGAGCTGATACCAAGTTTTTCAATAGCACCGCAGGATTAAGAGGAAGAAAACAAGATTTATACGAAGGTGGAATTCGCGAGCCGTTTATTGCGCGTTGGCCAGGAAAAATACCGGCGGGAAAAGTGACTGATCTTATTTCGACCCAATATGATTTGATGGAAACCTTATCCGAATTAACCGGAGTAAAAGCATGGAAAAATGATGGAGTTTCATTCTTACCAACTTTATTAGGCAAAGATAAAAAACAAAAAAAACGAGAATATATCTATTTTGAATTTCCAGAAAAAGGCGGTCAGGTAGCCATTAGGATGGGAGATTGGAAAGGCGTAAAAAGCAAAATGAAGAAAAATAAAAATGCCCCATGGGAAATTTACAATCTTAGAACAGATGTAAATGAAACTACCGACTTAGCAAGCCAACATCCCGAATTAGCAAAGAAATTTGAAGAAATACTAAAGGCAGAACATCAGCCTACTCATATAAATGACTGGGAATTTATCAATCCAAAAGTAGCCGTAAAAGAATAATTTTCTGGCTATTTTTCGGTGACCGAAGTAAATTGAGCCACTATAAACTTCCAGTTCATAGATTTTGTTTTACAGATTGAAAGACTTCCAAGTAAAAAGGCTAACACAAATTTCCATCAATTAATTGATGGAAATTTGTGCAATTTATAGATAAAACATTTTTTAGAAGCTAAAGCGAAACGCACTAAAAGCAAATCGTTTTAAACTATATTTGAGAACAATAAAACATAGAAATATGAATAGAATTAAGGCTATAATCATTGGCTTTTTAATAAGCAGTTCCGTTTTTTCACAACAAAAACCCAATGTCGTTTTCATTTATGTTGATGATTTAGGCTATGGAGATTTGAGTTGTTATGGAGCCACCAAAATCAGTACACCAAATATCGACAAACTGGCAAAACAGGGAGTTCGGTTCACCAATGCGCATTCAACCTCAGCAACCTGTACTCCATCCCGTTATGCTTTAATGTCCGGAATTTATCCTTGGCGAAAAGCGGGAACAAGTATTTTACCCGGAGATGCAGCCTTAATTGTACCAACTGACAAAACAACCTTAGCTTCCCTTTTCCAAAAAGAGGGTTACCAGACCGGCATCGTCGGAAAATGGCATCTAGGATTGGGGGATAAACTCGAAAAAGAATGGAACGGAGAATTGAAACCAGGACCTAACGAAGTAGGTTTCGATTATTCCTTTATTTTTCCGGCAACAGCCGATCGCGTTCCAACCGTGTTTGTCGAAAACAATCGAGTGATTGCCTTAGACGCTAATGATCCTATTCAGGTTGATTACAAGAAAAAAGTAGGTAATGATCCTACTGGAAAAGAACATCCTGAACTTTTAAAGATGCCTTCTTCACTCAATCATGGACACAACAATACCATCGTAAACGGTATCGGTCGCATTGGTTACATGAGCGGCGGCAACAAAGCCAGATGGTCCGATGAAGAAATGCCGTTGACTTTTTTGGCGAAAGCCAAAGAATTTATCGAAACCAATAAAAAGCATCCGTTTTTCCTCTATTACGCGCTAACAGAACCACATGTACCCCGAATGCCTTCAACCTTATTTAAGGGAAAAAGTAATCTAGGCTATCGCGGCGATGCCATTTTACAAATGGATTGGGCGGTAGGCGAAATCATGAAACAACTTGAAAATTTGGGCATAGCTCAAAATACCTTGATCGTTTTCAGCAGTGATAATGGCCCCGTACTCGATGATGGTTATCAAGACGAAGCCGTTTCAAAATTAAACGGACATACTCCTGCAGGTGTTTTGCGCGGCGGAAAATATAGTACTTTTGAAGCAGGAACAAGGGTTCCGATGATTATAAGTTGGCCGAAAAAATCTAAATCAGGTGTTTCCGAAGCTTTGCTTAGTCAAATTGATTTTATGGCTTCGTTTTCAAAAATGCTCAACATAAAAAACAACGAAATTACAGATAGCGAGGATATGCTCGATGTCATGTTAGGTAAAACGACCAAAGGCAGAACCATCCTAATCGAACAAGGAATCTCATCTTTGGCAATCCTAAGAGACAATTGGAAATACATCGAACCAAATAATAGACCGGCAATAGATTTATTAACCAATATCGAATTGGGGAATAATCCGCAACCACAATTGTATGATTTAAATAAAGATATTGGAGAAAAAGAGAATCTTGCCAGCCAACAGCCGAAGATTGCAAATGAATTGGCAAGTTTACTGCAAAAAATAAAAGAACAAAAAAATAAGGATTAATTATTTTCCAATAAACAAAGAATACGCCGCTGATTAAAACTATTTTTAGCTTTAAAACCGGGTTAAATAAACAACAAATGAGACATCAATCGATTACTCTGGGATTATTACTACTTTCAGTCTGTGCTTGTGGCAAAAAAGAAGAACAGAATACTGCCATGGGCAGCATAGAAACCATGAGTTGTGAATCTTCCCTCCCAGCCCGATTTTCGGCTACAAATAACACCACAACAATCAATCAGTCAAAAATGGTTTCTTATGATGGCATGGTACAAATTCCTGCCAGCGAATTCCTGATGGGCGCTTCGGATGACGAAGGCAGACAAGATGAATATCCTCAACATCAAGTTAAAATTAGCAGTTTTTGGATGGATGCCACCGAAGTGACCAATGCGCAGTTTGAAAAGTTCGTAAAAGCAACGGGCTATGTTACCACAGCCGAAATAAAACCGGATTGGGAAGAAATAAAAAAACAATTACCGCCAGGAACGCCAAAACCAGACGAAAGTTTATTAGTAGCTGCTTCGCTCGTTTTTACTCCAACAACTACTGCAGTCGATTTGAATGACGCTTCCCAATGGTGGAGATGGACCGAAGGAGCCAATTGGAAACATCCGGAAGGACCAAAAAGCAGCATTAAAGGAAGAGAAAACTATCCTGTGATACACATTTCATGGGACGATGCCAATGCTTATGCAAAATGGGCAGGCAAAAGACTACCTACCGAAGCCGAATGGGAATTCGCTTCCAGAGGAGGATTAATTGACAAAAAATATTTTTGGGGGAATGAAGACCCTGAAAAAGGCAAGCCAAAAGCTAACATCTGGCAAGGAAAATTTCCATATCTGAATACAACCAAAGATAAATTTATAGGAGCTTCACCCGTAAAATCATTTGCCCCCAATAAATATGGATTGTATGACATGGCAGGAAATGTCTGGGAATGGTGCAGCGATTGGTATACACCCGAATACTATAAAGATTTATATGGCAGCATTGCAAATAACCCAAAAGGACCTTCAAAAAGTTACGACCCTATGGAGCCTACAGTACCTAAAAAAGTGGTTAGAGGAGGTTCATTTCTCTGCAATGCATCCTATTGCAAAGGATATCGCGTTACAGCTCGTATGAAATCATCGCCTGATACCGGCTTAGGTCATACCGGTTTTAGATGTGTGGCAGATATTAAATAAGAAAACTATAATTCAAAAGAACAATAAAAAAAAATCTTTTTTAATACACAAGAAAGTGTAAACCATAAAAAAAAATCCCGATTGCTCGGGATTTTTTTATTTATATCAGAGAATAAACAGATCAGAAAAACTATTTTTTAGCGAAAAATAATACCGTTGCCACGAGCTGGTTTTTCCTTTCCTCCGAACTTACTAAGTTTATAAGTCAATGAAAACATCGCATATCTTTTTAAAACCACATTTTCCTCGTCGCGAATGTTTGTTGGCGAAATGGTTCTTGTGGCACTTTGATTTTGGTTCAACAAATCGTAGACTTTTACTTTTGCGGTCATTTTTTTATCAAAAAAGCTATATGCTAAACTGGTATTCCACAAATAAAAATCTTTCTTGAAACCATCTGCAATATTAGAGTTATAGGTATATCCGAAATCATTTCCAAAAACCCAATTTTTAGGCCAATAATTAGTCGTTTGCACATTAAAACGATGTACAACACTCGAAGCACCACTTGTTCTGTAATTAGTGTACTTAGAGTCATTGTAAGTAAAATTATAAGTTGGATTAATGACCAGCAACTCGCCATATTCATAAGTAAAATTGGCTCTAGGATTCAACCTTAAGGTTTTGGCTTCAAACATTTCTCCATCAATAAAACCTTTTGACAATCCATAATTAGAACTAAAACCCAAACCAAATTTAAAATTATGAGCGTCTTTTTTGATTGACTTGTTCCAATTAGTTCCAAGCCAAGTAGAATAGGTTCCGGAAACATTTTCGAAAGTAGTGAAGTTCGTTAAATTTTCATTATCGTATGAAACTGAAGAGGCAACTTGATCTCCATACAAATTTCCACCAAAATAAATTGAATAACCGGAGCGTGTGGCATAGTCATAATTATTGAAGCTA
This sequence comes from Flavobacterium sp. W1B, assembly GCF_047344965.1. Classification (NCBI taxonomy): domain Bacteria; kingdom Pseudomonadati; phylum Bacteroidota; class Flavobacteriia; order Flavobacteriales; family Flavobacteriaceae; genus Flavobacterium; species Flavobacterium sp. W1B. The sequence goes on along the minus strand of NZ_CP178845.1, from coordinate 1,532,795 downwards.
AAATACCCCCATTGATTTCTACTCGGTTTTAAATTTATATTACCCATAACGGTACTCAAAGGATTGGATAAATCCTCAACCGGTAAAATTTGACTTGCTGTAGGAAAATCAAAATCATAACTATAATTCATATAAATCGATTTGGACTTCGTTAATCGATATCCAAGTCGGGCATTTGCATAAGGCAAAACATAATTTTCAGTCAAATTAGTAGCTTGCCCAAGATAAAGCGAATTTGCATCAAATTGCACGAATGAAGGACCACCATTAACAGTAATGTTAAATTTTTTCTTATTTAAACTGAATCCCGTTTGAGGACGAAACACTTTTTTACCGGAAGCTAAATGATTGGTCAACTCCGGATCTAAATCAGAATAAGTTTGAGATCCAGAATCAAAATCAAAGGTATTTCTGTCATCTGATTTCGATTCATTGGTGTAATTCAGCCCAAATTTAACATTCAGAGAATCGGTAATAGGTTCAGCATATTCAATTTCAGCGACATACTTATCCATTAAATTCCTATTTTTTCTAATTTGATCGCGAATAACATCCGGATCAGTACTTTGATAAAAAACGGTATTGGTTTTATTTAAAGAACTTACATCCTCTTTTGAGTTTTCATTATTAAATGACAAACTTAAAAAACGACCTTTTCGTTTGAATCTCTTGTTAAAATTTATAGAATTGCTAAAGCTCCCACGATCACTGTCATCAAAAACCAAAGCAGTACTTTCATTTACCAATTGACCGCTGTCATTAAAATATCTTTCAGAAGAATCATTCGTGAATTTAGAATTCGACTTGGTGAATTTTGGCCCAACAAAAATACTCGCTGTAGAATCTATTTTATATTCAAATTGAAAATTAACATTATGCCCTAAATTTTCACCATTGGTTGTTGCTTCAGATTCTCTGTTTATATTTCCCGTCGGTAAAAATGTAATCATTTTAGTTCTGTTTACATTATCGGAATTAGAATTGGAGAAAAAATAACTTCCACTAGTTTCCAGATCTTTCATGAATTGATCCGAATAATTTATCCCCAACATATTAGAACGGGTAATTCCTTTTCCGCCGCCAAAACGGTTGCCATTAAGCGTAAAAGACCCTCCGTCTGAATTATATGACATCGAGCTGTTTCTTCCTCCGCCCATGTTATCAAAAATTTCGTCCATCGAGAAACCCGTCGAGTTGATATTATTGGACGAAGCCAAAACACTAATCTTTCTTTTGTTTTTAAAATAATTAATTAAAGCACTACTTTCATAACGGTCATCAGTTCCGTAGCCTCCCATAAATTTTCCGAAAAGCCCTTTGTTTTTATTTTCATCAATAGTCAAATTGATACTGGCATTATTTGAAGTCGAAGCCTCTTTATTAAGCTCCTCTTTCTTCGTTTTCGTATCCGAAATTTGAACTTTATTAATAATATCCGAAGGCAAACTCTGAAGTGCAATTTTCCCATCTTTATCAAAAAAAGGTTTTCCATTTACCAAAATCTGATTTACTTCCTTTCCGTTAACGGTAATTTTACCATCCGTTCCAACTTCTACTCCAGGTAGTTGCTTTAATAAAGTTTCTACATTAGAATCAGGGCGAACTTTAAAAGAAGAAGCATTAAACTCCAAAGTATCTTTCTTTATTCTAACTGGCGGCGCCTCACTTTTAATAACTACTTCAGACAGCACATTTGGATTTTCAGAAAGATGTAAAACACCAAAATCCTTATTTTCCGTAATTGATTGAACTTCCTGCTTGAAAGGCTGATATCCCATATAGGAGATCTTCAAAAAGAAAGGCTTGTTGATTTTTTTGGTATCCATTTTAAAGAAACCATTTTTATCAGAAATAGTGTAATCAATAACTGTCGAATCTTTTACCGAAGTTAAAAAAACAGTAGCAGCCTCTACGGGAACCTGAGTGTTCTTATCTAAGATTTTACCTTTGAGGGTAATATTGCTTTGCGCAAATAAAGAAACACTTAAAAAGAAAGACAAAATAAGAAAATATTTTTTTTTCATAAATAAAAAATTCGCTGTTAATAATTGAATATCAACAGCGAATTAAGTTATTTATTGTTAAACAATGTAATTTCTTACATAAAATTTAACATTTTATTTTTCTCTAATATAAATATCGATTGGCACTCCTGAGAAGTCCCAGTTTTCTCTAATTTTATTTTCAAGGTAACGTTTGTACGGTTCTTTAACATATTGCGGCATATTGGCAAAAAACACAAACTGAGGAGTTGGCGTAGGCAATTGCATACAATATTTAATTTTAACGTATTTTCCTTTGGTTGCTGGCGGCGGATAAGCTTCAATCACTTTCAACATAAATTCATTGAATTTTGAAGTTGCAATACGTTGTTGTCTATTTTCATAAACTTTTACCGTTGCTTCTAATGCTTTCAATAAACGTTGTTTTGTTAAAGCGGAAACAAAAAGAATAGGCACATCTGTAAATGGCATTAATTCTTTTCTGATTTTTTCTTCGTAATCTCTGGTAGACATAGTTTCTTTTTCAACCAAATCCCATTTGTTTACCAAAATCACAACTCCTTTTCTATTCTTTTCAGCCAACCAGAAGATGCTTTGATCTTGTCCTTCAAAACCACGGGTGGCATCAATTATCAAGATACAAATATCGGCATGCTCGATCGCACGCACAGAACGCATAACCGAATAAAACTCTAAATCTTCCTTCACCTTGGCCTTACGACGGATTCCGGCAGTATCTACCAAGTTAAATTCGAAACCAAAACGGTCAAATTTCGTATCGATAGAATCACGAGTTGTACCCGCAATATCAGTAACAATATATCTGTCTTTACCAATCAATGCATTGATAAAACTTGATTTTCCGGCATTAGGACGTCCTACAACAGCAAAACGAGGCAAAACCACTTCTTCCTGTGTTGGTTCTGGTTTTATAGGAAAAGCATCAATCAATGCATCCAATAAGTCTCCAGTTCCGCTTCCTGAAATACTCGCAAAAGTGTAATATTCCCCTAAACCAAGGTTATAAAACTCAACTGCGTCTTTTTCGCGCATCGCATTATCCACCTTATTTACAGCAAGTAAAACAGGCTTCGTTACTTTACGCAACAATTTCGCAACCGCATCATCCATTGGTGTGATGCCTTCTTCAACATCAACCACAAATATAATTACGTCGGCTTCATCAATAGCCAATTCAACTTGTTTACGGATTTCACCTTCAAAAACGTCATCGGATCCACGGATATAACCTCCAGTATCAATTACAGAAAACTCCTTTCCGTTCCACTCGCTTTTACCGTAGTTTCTATCTCTGGTAACACCAGAAACTGAATCCACAATAGCTTCTCTTCTTTGTATCAGCCTATTAAAAAGGGTTGATTTCCCTACATTAGGTCTTCCTACTATCGCAACAATGTTATTCATTTTTTTTATTTTAGTCCCAATAGCTACCGGGATTAGATTTTAGATTTCAGTTTCCTAAAATCATATTACACTTTAAAAAACTCCAAATAGAGCATTTTTAATTTTTTGCAAAGGTAGTTAAAAAAGTGACTAAGTCGCTAAGTTCCTAATTTGCTGAATTTTTATTTTTATTTGAAGCTTTTTCCAGCTATCATTCCAATCTTTTTTATTGTAAAAACAATAAAAAAGGATTTTCCCTTCCATCTGGGCTAGGGAATTGTGGTAATAAATCATTTTCATACGATTAAACAAATAACCATATAAAGAAATGATCTTTTTATTGGTTGTAACCAAAACGCTTCAACATATTGGCATTGCTTCTCCAGTTTTTATTCACCTTCACGTACAACTCAATATGTATTTGTTTTCCAAAAAATTTCTCTAAATCAGCACGAGACTCCATCCCTACTTTCTTTAATGCGGCTCCTTTATGACCAATAACGATCCCTTTCTGTGTATCTCTTTCTACCATTATTAAAGAACGGATTCTAATAATATCATCCGTTTCAATAAATTCTTCGGTAACGATTTCTACTGCATACGGAATTTCTTTACTGTAATTCAACAAGATTTTCTCACGAATGGTTTCATTTACAAAGAAACGTTCCGGTTTATCTGTCAAAGTATCTTTTGGATAATAGGCTGGAGATTCCGGTAATAATTCAATTATTCTTCCAAAAACTTCCGGCACATTAAAATTCTGTAAAGCCGATATCGGGAAAATCTCCGCATTTGGCACCTTAGCAGACCAGAAAGCGACTTGTTCTTCTAATTGTTCCTGGTTCGAATTATCGATTTTATTCAACAATAATAAAACCGGAATTTTAGCATGAATAATTTTATTAAAGAAAGCTTCGTCTTTCAAATCCTGCTCACCAATTTCAACCATATAAATCAAGATATCAGCATCTTCAAAGGCAGACTTAACAAAGTTCATCATGGATTCCTGCATCTCGTATGCCGGTTTTATGATTCCGGGCGTATCCGATAAGATAACCTGAAAATCATCGCCATTAACGATCCCAAGGATTCTATGACGAGTTGTTTGTGCTTTAGATGTAATGATAGACAATCTTTCTCCTACGAAGGCATTCATTAAAGTTGACTTCCCAACGTTTGGATTCCCTATGATATTTACAAAACCTGCTTTATGTGACATTTCTATTATATTTATTTTGCAAAGGTAGTTATATCAAGTCAATAGATGAAATAAAACATTTTTTTAAATTTTTCATTGGAAATACAGAATTTCGTTGTACATTTGCACCCGAAACATCGCGGGATAGAGCAGTAGGCAGCTCGTCGGGCTCATAACCCGAAGGTCACAGGTTCGAGTCCTGTTCCCGCTACTAAGGTAGCCTTATTGAGATTACAAAACGCACATCGCGGGATAGAGCAGTAGGCAGCTCGTCGGGCTCATAACCCGAAGGTCACAGGTTCGAGTCCTGTTCCCGCTACTAGAAAGCTTCAGAGAAATCTGGAGCTTTTTTTATTCCCCTTATTTCAACTTCAAAAATCATTAAACATAAAAACCCGTGAAGCGCAAACAACACGGGTTTTAACGAACTAAATCTACCAAAACAAACATATTTTAGAGCAACTAAAATTTTCTTTTTTTCGAAATACTTGATTCAAATAACGAGCTTCTAATCCTCAGACACCAAAGGTCTTTCAACCTCCATTGCAACATCCATCAAGACAGCAACTCCTTTATCATTAATCATAGTTAGATTTAAAGTATCCAAAACTGCCAGATCTCTAGAAACTAACCCACTAAACATATTGTATGAAATATTCATTTCTTTCAAATTCTTCAACTTTTCTAGATCAAAAGGGATTTGTCCCTCAAGATTATTTTCAAACAAACTCAAATTTTCCAACTTTTTTAAATTTGCTACATCCATACTTAATCTTCCATTAAACTTATTACTGTTTAAAAGCAATATTTTTAAACTCTTGATTTCATAAAGAGAACTTGGTATTTGGCCTTCAATATCATTATTAAATAATGATAAAGTTTCCAATTGTTGCAAATCACCAATTTGAGAAGGCAATTGCCCAGAAAGTCTATTCATATAAAGCTCCAGCTTTGTTAAGTTTTTCATTTGACATAAAGAAGAAGGAATAGACCCTACTAATTTATTAAATGAAAGATCCAAAACCTTTAATTTCTTTAGGCCGGCCAAAGTAGAAGGTATTTTTCCTGACAAAGCATTTTTATGTAAATTCAATTCTTGTAGACTTACAAGATTGCCAATTTCATTAGGCAACTCCCCTTCTAAATTGTTATCGGAAAGGTTCACCGAAATTATTTTATCATCACTTAATTTAACACCGTACCAAGTAGATACAGGCGAAGACAAGTTCCATTTTGTTTTCCAATTTTCACCATGAGTTGCCTTATACAATCTCAAAAGCACCTTTTTATCCGAAGTCGAAACCTCAGCCATCATTGAAAATGAAGTAAGAACCGTTAAAACAATAGTGAATAGATTTTTCATGACCTCTAAATTTTACTTTATTGAATACTTAAAAGTACTCACAAAGAAGTTTATCAGCAAATATAATCGACAAACTGCATAATTTTGAAAAATAAAACCGTATTTTTCCTACAAATAAATTATTTATTAACAAGAAAATATTTTATTACATTTGACTCACTAACCTTAATATTTAATTTATGCAAATCAACTTTTTAGCACTCTTAGTAGCTGCCGTATCAACTTTAGTAGTAGGATTTATTTGGTATCATCCCAAAGTATTTGGAACAATCTGGATGAAAGAAGCCGGTATGACTGAAGATAAAATGAAAGGAAGCAACATGGCTTTAATTTTTGGAATGGCAGTATTCTATGCTTTTCTAATTTCGATGATTCTCCAATTCTTGGTAATTCATCAATTTGGAGCATTTGGTATGGTTGGCGGCGAAGTAGAGACTGCAAAACCAACTTATGCCGCATTTATGGCTGATTACGGAACTGCTTTCCGCACTTTTAAACATGGAATGCTACATGGATTTATCTCAGGTTTATTCCTTGCACTTCCGATAATTGGTACCAACGCACTTTTTGAAAGAAGAAGCTGGAAATATACTTTGATAAGCGGCGGTTTTTGGATTGTTTGCTTTATGTTAATGGGAGGCATTATTTGCGCCTGGATTTAATAGACCAAAACATAAAAATCTCGCCTTTTTAAAAGAGGCGAGATTTTTATCAATCATTTTTAAATGAATTATTTTAAAGCTTTGTACAAAATCTCAACTGGATGCAAAGCCAGAATTCCGGTTCCATCGGCAATTTGATGACGACAACTTGTTCCGGATGCCGAAATCAATGTAGTTGTTTCTTCGGCTCTAATGGTTGGGAACAAAACAAGCTCTCCAATATTCATTGAAATTTCATAATGCTCTTTTTCATAGCCAAAAGAACCTGCCATACCGCAACATCCACTCGGAATATTAAGAACATTATAATTCTCGGGCAACGAAAGTATTTTTTTCAAAGGAACCAATGAGGATAATGCTTTCTGAAAACAATGTCCGTGCATACGAATACGCTCTACGGAATCCGTGAACAAACTTGAAATTATATTTCCAGTTTCCATTTCATTAGCCAAAAACTCTTCAATTAAAAAAGTTCGTTTGGCAATTTCTTTGGCTTTCCCTTTCAATTCGCCGCGACACAACTCCGGATATTCATCTCTAAAAGTCAAAATTGCCGAAGGCTCTATTCCGATTAGCAATCCATCAACTGGAATATTTTTTCCAAAATCAACAATGTTTTGTTCGGCTATATCTCGGGCTTGCTTTAGCATTCCTTTAGATAAATAGGTGCGCCCGCTAATTCCTAGTTCAGGAACAATAACTTTATAGCCTAATTTATTTAAAAGTTTTACTGCTGTTTGACCAATAGCTACATCATAAAAATTCAGAAATTCATCATTATACAAATAAACTGTAGGCTTATCAAAAGTTCCTTGTTGCGAATAGGTTTTAAACCATTTAGAAAAAGTGATTTTGTGCATCGTTGGGAGTTTTCGCTCCGTAGCAAAACCCGTCATTTTCTTTACCAAGTTCCCAATAAATCCTTTTGTAGAAAGATTGTAAACTCCCGGAATATTAGAAAACATTTTATTTATTAAAGGCGTATTTCCTATTAGCGTAGAACGGAATTTTACCCCGTTTTTATCATGATATTGCTGTAGGGTTTCAGCTTTTAATTTGGCCATATCCACGTTTGAAGGACATTCAGATTTGCATCCTTTGCAACTCAAACACAAATCCAACACTTCAAGTAAAGCTTCGCTGTCAAATTTATTTTCCTTATCAGAATGCGTTATGGTTTCACGAAGCATATTGGCTCGGGCACGCGTGGTGTGCTTTTCATTTCGTGTTGCCATATAACTCGGACACATTGTTCCTCCGCTTTTCTCCGTCTTTCTACAGTCGCCTGATCCATTACACATTTCGGCAGCACGAAGAATTCCATTCGTTTCCGAAAAATCAAAATAGGTGTCCGGCATAGGTGTATCCTGTCCAGCGGTATAGCGCAATGAACTATCCATCGGCGGCGTATCAACTATTTTACCCGGATTAAAAACATTCCAAGGATCCCAAGTATGTTTTACATCTTTAAAAATTTGATAAATTTCATCCCCCAACATTAATGAAATAAACTCCCCTCTTAATCTCCCATCGCCATGTTCTCCGCTTAATGAGCCTTTGTATTTTTTTACCAAATGAGCAATATCGGTAGCAATCGTTCTAAAAAGAACCGTCCCTTCCTTTGTTTTTAAATCCAGAATAGGACGCAAATGCAATTCACCTGTTGCGGCATGAGCATAATGCACACAATTTAAACCACGTTCCTTTAAAATAGCATTAAAATCTTCTATAAAATCGGGCAAATCGTTTACATCAACAGCCGTGTCTTCAATTACAGCAACCGCTTTTGCGTCACCAGGAATATTAGACAGCAAGCCTAAACCTGCTTTTCTTAGCGTCCAAACCTTATTGGTATCTTCTCCAAAAACTATCGGAAAATGATGTCCTAAATTCTTGGCGCGCATCTGAGCTTCCATTTTTTCGGCTAATTCCAGAATTTCTTCTTTAGAATCTCGCAAAAATTCGACCACCAAAATTGCTTTGGGATCACCTTGAACAAAGAACCTATTTTTACTTTGTTCGATATTTTCTTTGGTACAATCTAAAATATAATGATCTATCAATTCTACACTGTCCGGATTGAACTGCAAAGCTTCTAAATTTGCTTTCAAGGATTCATTGATACTATCACAATGCACGCAAACCAAACCCGAAAACGGTTTTAATGCATCGACTAAATTCAATTTAATTTCAGTCGAAAAAAACAAAGTTCCCTCCGATCCTGCAATTAATTTACAAAAATTGAATTCTCCTTCAAAATCACCAAATGGCTTACTATCCGCCAATAAATCTAACGCATAGCCGGTGTTACGACGCGGAATTGATTTTTTGGGGTAATTTTCGTCAAATAAATCTCTGTTTGTCTTATTTGACAAAATAGCTTTTGCCTGAAGGTAAATATTTTGCTCTAGTTCACTTACTACATTTATTCCGTTGCATTTGGCTTCAAACTCTTCATTGGTTAATGCTCCGAATGTAACTTCATTACCATCGGCCAAAAAACCTTTTATTTCCAACAAATGCTCTCTAGTAGAACCATAAATAACGGAACGAGCGCCACAGGCATTGTTTCCCACCATTCCTCCAATCATACAACGATTACTGGTGGAAGTTTCCGGTCCAAAAAACAGCTGATAAGATTTTAGATGCAAATTCAATTCATCTCGAATCACTCCTGGTTGCACCCAAGCAGTTTTAGTTGCTTTATCTACCGAAAGTATCTGGGTAAATTGCTGCGAAATATCTACAATAATCCCATTCCCTACAACCTGCCCTGCAAGTGATGTTCCTGCTGCCCTAGGAATAACACTTGTTTTGTTATCCCTTGCAAATTTAATTATTTTCTGAATATCTTGTTTAGTCGAAGGGATCGCTACAGCAAGCGGCATTTCTCGGTAAGCACTGGCATCAGTAGCATAAAGCGTACGCATCGTGTCATCAAAAAACAATTTCCCTTCTATTTGATCAGCTAAACTTTGAAGATTCATTGTGGTATTTTTTTATTTAATTAGTATTCCTTAAATCAATTAATACAATATTCTGTATCTAATAGTATTAGGGATTTCTTTTAATTTCTTTTCTAATTCAGGATTGTAGATATCATCAATATCGGTAATTACATATCCCAATTGCTCATTTGTCTTTAGGTATTGCCCTAAAATATTACTGTTTGAATCCGTAAGTATCGTATTTATTTGTGCCAAAATACCTTTTACATTTTCGTGGATATGCATAATTCGGTGTGCTCTGTCAAATTCCGATAACTGAATTTCAGGAAGATTAACGCTTCCGTAAGTACTTCCTGTATTGATATAATTAATGATTTTTTGAGAAACAAAATGTGCAATATCTATCTGGGCTTCTTCGGTACTTCCTCCAATATGCGGTGTCAAAATCACGTTTGGCATTCCACATAATTCAGATATAAAAGCTTCGTCATTACTTTTTGGCTCTTCAGGAAAAACATCAACAGCGGCACCTTTTATCTTTCCATTTTTCAAATTAGCCAGCAATGCACTGATATCAACGACATGGCCTCTTGATAGATTTAAAAAGATTACTCCGTCTTTCATGTTTTCGAAAGCTTGGGCATCAATTACATTCAAATTACTTTTTCTTCCATCGACATGTAAACTAACTACATCCGACATAGAAAGCAATTCTTTTAAAGACGAACACTTTTTGGCATTTCCTAAAGCTAATTTATCAACAACATCATAAAAATACACCTTCATCCCTAAGGCTTCGGCGATGATTGAAAGTTGTGATCCAATGCTTCCGTAACCCACAATTCCGAGTTTCTTCCCTCTAAGTTCAACGCTATTATTAGCCGATTTGTCCCAAATTCCTTTGTGCATTTTATTGCTTTTCTCAAAAGTATCGCGAACCAACATAATCATCTCACCCAAAGCCAACTCTACTACGGAACGTGTGTTGCTGTAGGGCGCATTAAAAACTGCTATTCCTCTATCGCTACACTCCGGCAAATTCACCTGATTAGTTCCTATACAAAAAGTACCAATAGCGTGAAGTTTGCTTGCCTGATCTAACACCTTTTTAGAGATTTGCGTTTTGGAACGAATCCCCAATATGGAAACATCTTTTATTTTTTCACACAATTCCTCTTCTGACAAAGATCCTTTTACAGTTTCTACATTATAACCTTCTTTTGCAAAAGCAGCAACTGCATCTGCATGTACGTTTTCTAACAACAATACATTGATTCTATTTTTAGGATAAGAAACCGAAGCTTTATATGACAAATCAAATAGAATTTCGTCTAATGAAGGCGCAATACGATCTGCATTATCTATCACTATTTGTCGGCTGACATTTTCGGTAAAAGCATAAAATTTAGAAACAGCTCCACCTTGCAAGGTTTCATAATCAGTATAACCATCACCAATCATAAAAACATCACCTTCTAATTTAAGAGACTTTATTTTTTTTACTTTTCCTTGATTTTCACACAGCTCATCTTTCTCATCGAAACCAATAATATTTCCATCATGGTTAAATTTAAAAGTATTAGCCAAAACCTGCTCTGGCTTTATACCATATTCCTGAACAATTGGAATAATGATTTCTTTAAATCCATTTGAAATTATATATATATTTTGAGCATTTTGCTTGAAAAAAGCTCTGTTTCGAACTACCGATGAAGACACTTTATTTTTTAGGGAATCAATCAATAATCCTAAATGATCTCTGTTTGCATGCAATAAACCAATTCGTTTCGTTAATGATTCTTTTAAGGACAACTTTCCTTCCATTCCCAAATCAGTGAGTCTTTGAATTTCTGCCAAAACCTGCTTACCTGTACTATTGTTTGCATAAATGATTTCACATAAAACATCAAGCGCTTCCACTTGAATAAAAGTACTGTCAAAATCAAAAATAAAAGTTTCTTGTTTCTTAATCATTGTGTGTTTGTTGCTGTAGTTTTTAATAAATTCCAATCTATTGAAACGCAAATTATTTTGTTTCACAATGCAAAGAAAACCAATGTATATTTAAAAAGCCCTCTTAATTTGACAAGAGAGCTTAATTTTATTAATTTATCAAAAAAAGCACATAATTAATTCATTCTTTGCAACTTTACATCAGTACTTTCGAATATCTTGTCTGCAGATGCCGCAACAAATCCTTGATACAACTCTCCGTTTGACATCGGGTAACGAAGTGCAAATTCATAATAACAAGAAGGAATATATTTTACACCTTCGTCAAAACTAACTGCATACAAATCAGCCAAAGTACTTGATTGTTCCAATAATTGCTCCGGTGTTCCTTTTATCTCTCCTCCAGAAGCATTCATTTTCCAATTATTCTCTTTTAAATAAGCATTTAACTCCTCCAAATCGTTGAAGTTAGTCAGCGCATTTACATTTATGGTAAAATGATTTGCTCTAAAACCATACACATACATCCAAGCAGCATATTCTGACTCTTCTAAAAGCGATGAATAATCAGCATAGGAATTCGGGTTCCAAACTGTGCCGCTTAAAACCAAATCCTCGTTTTCAAAAATATTTTGATCACAGCTATCCAAAAGAGCTTTAACCGAATCTTGTAATCTTTCGGAACATTTCTCCAATTCCAATTCCGAAATAAAAATTCTTGGCGCAGTTGAATCTGTTGCATGTTCATAATGTTTCGCATACAATTTTTTCGACTCGAAAAAATATTCTCCTTGGGCAACATAACCCGCTTTTACAAAAGGTTTCTCCAAAACAGCAATATTAACACGCACATCATTATAAGTCCTGATGGCAATATGGTCATTTTCGATTTTTTCGCCATTTTGCTCTAACAAGGCATGTATTTTTTTTGCAGAAGGAGTTATACTTTTATATTGCTCCCATAATTTTGACAGTAAAAGATCTTTATTCATAACGCTAATATCAATTAGTAAATATGACACAAATCTAGCTTGTAAATAATTACATTTACACTACACTTCTTCTTTTTTAAATTTTATGACATTTATAAACCATAACAATGTAAATTTGACATCAAACACAGTCACTTTTCTATGATTTACAATCAAAATTATTTTCCTAGCTTTTTAAAGGTTTTGTTTTCACTAAAAATCACCTTTTAATTCTAATAATTAATCAATAGAAAACGGCACTTTATTTAATTTTCCAGCAAAAATATCATGAACAAACAAAATGAAAATATTGATTTCATCAATCAACAAATTATAAAAATGTTAAGCGAAGATGGGCGTATTGCTTATTCAGAAATTGCAAAAGAATTGAAGATCTCTAATTCCTTAGTGCATCAGCGCATTCGAAAATTACAAGAAACAGGAATTATCAGCGGATTTTCGGTTCAACTGAGCGCCAAAGAAATTGGCTACGAAACAATTACTTATACGGGAATTACGACCAAAGAAGCGCGCTTTGCCTATTCTATTGCCGAAAAACTGAAAGAAATTCCTGAGGTAGTGGAATGTCATTTTGTATCGGGAAAATATGCTTTGTTTTTGAAAATTGTGGCCGCTAACAATGAGGAATTTAGAAAAGTTCTTTATGAAAAAATACACAATATTGAAGGCGTAGGCGGTACTGACTCCTTCATCTCGTTTGGATCCGCATTTCAAAAAAACATCACTTTATTCTAATTTTTTTTATGACGATAGCTTTTCTATGGCTTTTGCCAAATCAAAATCTCTGTCGGTAAGTCCATTCGCATCATGTGTCGATAATCGAATATCTACTCTATTATAAACATTGAACAGCTCCGGATGATGATTGTGCTTCTCGGCCAAAACACCAACTTGAACAATGAACCCCAAGGCTTGACTAAAATTTTTGAAAGCAAATTTCTTTTCGATCCCATTATTGTTAAATCTCCAATCTACTAAATCTTTCAATAGAGGCTGCGCTGAATTTTCGTTATAGGTATCCATCTTTTTTTCATAAAATTAGTTAAAATCTGCCAAATCGTTTTCGCATTTAACTTTATATATTAATTTAGACGAACATAAACATTCTGTCAATTGAGTTCCAATTTCTCCTATAAAATTTATTCTTCAGTCAAAAATCTCCCTTCAAATTGGGATTCCTTAGCGACAAACAACATTTTCCTTTCAAGAGATTATTTGACAGTACTTGAAATATCTGCTCCAAAAAACATGAGTTGTCATTATATTGGCTTGTTTCAAGATGAGGAATTACTGGGTTTAGCCGTATCGCAATTCATTAATTTGAGCGACATACCCTCTTTTGGCGAGCGTGATAATTGCATCAAAACAAAAATCAGAAGTTTTGTTTTTAGGAATCTTAGCTCCAAAGTTTTGATCATCGGAAACAATATGCTAACGGGACAGAACGGCTATTTTTTTGACAAAAAACTTCCCACCGCAGCAGGATTACTTTTGCTAAAAAATGCAGCCGATGAACTGAAGAGCGTTTTTACTAAAAAAGGGATGAATGTGCACCTGACTATTTTTAAAGATTTCTTAGAGCCTGAAATACAAAATTTCAAAATCCCCAAATACAAATCTTTCTTTCGGTTCTCTACTCAGCCAAATATGATTTTTGAAATTAGGGATTCCTGGCATCAATTTGATGATTATATTGACAGCATCAGTAAGAAATACCGCGATCAATATAAAAGAGCCAGAAAAAAAACGGATGGAATTTCGAAAAGAAAATTATCGCTCGAAGAAATCACAAATCACCGCATTCGTATATACCAATTGTACATGAATGTGGCTAAAAACGCTCCGTTCAACACTTTTTATCTACCCGAAAATCATTTCGAAATTTTTAAAAAATCATTGAAAGATCGATTTCTTTTTTACGGTTATTTTATCGGAGAAGAACTAATAGGATTCAATACTCTAATAAAAAACGGAAACGACATCGACACCTATTTCCTTGGATATGATGAAAATTTTCAACGAGAAAAAATGTTGTATTTGAATATGCTTTATGACATGATTGGCTATTCTATAAATAAAGGATACCGCCGCATCATTTTTGCAAGAACAGCATTAGAAATTAAAAGCTCCGTAGGTGCTAAACCGATCAATATGTATGGATTGATGAAACATAGCAATCCTTTTGTCAACTTATTTGTCTCGAAAACTTTTAGTTATTTTGAACCAAAAATGGAATGGCAAGAGCGCAATCCTTTTAAGTAGTTAAAAAATCAAGGAATTGCAATTTTCAGTTTATGCGGAGAAATACTAATATTGAGATCCGTTACAGCGCCAAAATATTCTCCATCAATTTGAAAACTTACCGGCATATTGGTTTGAATGGTTGCTTTATCTGTCGAAATAATTTCAATATTTTGGAGATCAATCGGCATATTTCCTGTGATAATTTTGCCAAAAACCTTTAAATCCAGATTTTTCAAAATTATCAATTCGAATTTTCCGTCATTCATTACGCCTTCGGGGTTAATTATTACGCCCGTACCGTATTTTTGTGCATTTGCAATAACGATCATCCGCGCTTGACATTCCACAATTTGATTATTGGCAGTAATTGTTGCCGCAAACAATTTATCGACATCAACTAAAGTATTAAAAGCCTGCAAAGCATATCCCCATTTTCCATGCTTGGAGCTTTTTGCATAGTTTTTAATAAGTTCCGCATTCAATCCTATATCACTTAGATGCAAACTTTTTTGACCATTAATGACAATAACATCCATTTCTGCATAATCATTACTAAAAGCAATCTTCAAATTTTCGTCGAATGTTTTTATTAAATCTAATTCAACCGCTAAACCATTGGCGGAGCCCGCTGGTAAAATCCCTAGAATCACATCTTCCTCAAGAACTGCTTCGGCAACCATTTTTAAAGTTCCATCTCCTCCAACAACAATAATTCTTTCAGGCAAAAACATCTTATACAAGCTTTTTATTTTGGAAATATCTTCTTTACCTAATGTTTCATAAAGTACAAAATTCAAATTTTCCTTGACCGCAAAAAGGGCTGTCTCTTGAATAAACTCAGATTTTCCAAAGCCTCCTGAAACAGGATTCACCACCATTATCACATTCTTTTTCAAGACTTTATTTCTTTTATTCCTTAAAAATAATTAATTTTAAGAACACTTCAAAAGTTATTAAATAATATGAAGCCTATTTTAAAATTATATCGCGGTTATGCCAATGAACAGGAACTAATTGTGATGGGCCATGTATTTAAACCTACAAAAAAAAAGGACTATAATTTCCAACACAGCAGTTTCAAAAATGCAAGCTCAATTATCAGCTTGTTTCGAATTAAAACCCAAGCAAACGCCGATGTTTATCTAGAACACAATAACAAAAAAATACACACCAAAACACTCGCTGACGGCTATTTTAAATTTTGCATTCCATTGGATCAAGACAATTATGGATGGGTTGATTATGAGGTAAGCATCATTTTTGAAAACAAAACAATAACAACAAAGGAAAGCTACATAAGGCCAAAAGTGGGAAATCTAGGTATTATATCTGATATTGACGATACGTTTTTAGTTTCCTACACCTTAAATCCTATAAAAAAAATGTATCATTTATTGTTTAGAAATGTTGCTTCTCGCGAGATTTTTGATAATGTGGTACCGCATTATAAAGCCTTGAGTTTAGCAGGGAGAAGCAATGAAGAAGAACAAAATGCTTTTTTTTACATCTCGAGCAGTGAATGGAATTTGTATCGATTTATTGTAAAATTTACAGAAATTCACCAACTTCCCAAAGCCGTTTTATTGTTGAAAGATATCAAAACAAGCCTGACTAACTTTTTTTGGACAGGCAGAGGAAGTCACAATCATAAATTTGATAAAATAAAACACATTTTAGAATTTTACCCCAATTTAAAATATGTTCTAATTGGAGATGATTCGCAACACGACCCTTTCTTGTACGAAGCGATAAGCAAGATTTTTCCTTTGACCGTAAAAGCAATTTATATACGCCAAACGGGCAAACAAAAAAAAGAAAAAGTTATAAAAGCCTTGCAAAATCTGGAGACTTTAAACGTGACCGTTTGCTATTTTAAAAATAGCAGTGAAGCCATTGCACATTCTAAATTAATTGGAATTATTTCATAAAAAAAGAGTCCCTAATTGGGACTCTCTTTTTTATAAATTATCAATTTCTTCTTGAACAATTTCCCAATCCGAAAGCAATTTATCCAGTTCTGCTTTTTTCTTGTTGTAAGCCATAAAGAACTTAGCGTCTTCGATATGCTTGTCGTAATTAGAAGCTAACATCTTATCATCATTTTGAATGTCTTTTTCTAATTGCTTTATTTGACTTTCTACTTTACTTAAACGATTCTGCAATGCTTTGCCCTTTTTTTGCTCTTCATAAGAAGCTTTGTTGCTGTCTTTTGGTGCCGATACTTTCATGGCATCTTTTTTCTCAACCTCACGCATGTTTTCTAAATTGCGTTGTTCCAAGAAATAGTTAACATCCCCTAAATATTCTTTTATTTTTTGATCTCTGAATTCATATACGATATTTGACATTCCTTGAAGAAAATCCCTATCGTGAGAAACCAAAAGCAAAGTTCCTTCGTATTTTTGAAGAGCAGCTTTCAATACATTTTTGGATTTTATATCCAAGTGATTCGTAGGCTCATCCATCACCAACACATTTATAGGCTGCAAAAGTAATTTACATAGCGCCAGACGATTTCTTTCGCCTCCTGAAAGGACTTTTACCTTTTTCTCGACATCATCGCCACGGAATAGAAATGAACCCAACATATCGCGCACTTTGGAACGATTAGTATCAGTTGCTGCATCTTCCATTGTTTGAAGCAAGGTAATCTCACCATTCAAATATTCGGCCTGATTTTGGGCAAAATAACCTACCTGAACATTGTGTCCTAACTTTATGCTTCCTTCATATTCAAACTCGTTGACAATTGCCTTGATAAAAGTAGACTTTCCTTGACCGTTTTGTCCCACAAAAGCAATTTTGCTGCCGCGTTCCACCAACAAAGAAATATCCTTTAAAATGGTTTTGTCACCATAACTTTTGGTTACATCTTCGGCTTCAATAACAACTCGCCCAGGTACTTTTGATACCGGAAAAGAGATATTCATCACCGAATTATCATCTTCATCAACTTCAATACGCTCTACTTTATCTAACTTTTTTATTAAAGATTGCGCCATCGAAGCTTTGGAAGCTTTAGCACGGAACTTCTCGATTAACTTCTCCGTTTCTTCAATTTTCTTCGCTTGGTTCTTTTGTGTAGCCAATTGTTTTTCGCGTATTTCATGACGCAATTCTAAATATTGAGAATACGGTTTGTTGAAATCATAAGCCTTACCAAGAGAAATTTCGATAGTTCTATTGGTAACATTATCCAAAAACATTTTATCGTGTGACACAATCACCACCACACCTGGATAGTTACGCAAGAAACCCTCTAACCAAATGATACTTTCGATATCCAAGTGATTCGTAGGCTCATCCAGTAATAAAACATCATTGGCTTGCAATAATAGCTTGGCTAATTCGATACGCATTCTCCATCCACCCGAAAAAGTTTCGGTTTGATTATCGAATACTTCTCTTTTGAAACCTAAACCAAGAAGAATTTTTTCGGTATCACCTACATAATTATAACCACCCAATAATTCAAAACGATGTGTATAATCGGATAAATCTTCAATTATCTGGCTGTATTCCTCACTTTCATAATCAGTTCTGGTAACTAATTGATGATTGATTACTTCTAATTTTTTTTCTACAATTTTAATATCGGTAAAAGCTTCATAGGCTTCTTCAAGTACCGTTCTTCCTTGCTCAAAATCGATATCTTGACGTAAAAAACCCATTCGAAGGTCTTTTTCTTGAGAAATAACTCCCGAATCAGGAGCAAAGTCTTTGGCCAACATTTTGAGCATGGTTGATTTTCCGGCTCCGTTTTTCCCAACAAGACCTACACGGTCTCCAGCACCCAATCTGAATGTAACTTCTTCAAACAAATAAGAACCTCCGAACGAAACCGATAAATTATGTATATTAAGCATGTATTGTTATTTTATTCCTTTTTGAATTTGTAATTTTACAGTTCCAAAAAAGGAAAATTAAATTTTTTGCAAATGTTAAAAAAAGGATCCAAATTATATAGTATTTTAACAGGAACTTGTCCTAAATGTCAGAATGAGAGTATGTATTTGGATAAAAATCCATTTCATTTAAGCTCTACTTTGAAAATGCATGAGCATTGTAGCCATTGTGGTTTAAAATATCAAATTGAACCGTCCTTTTTTTATGGCGCAATGTACGTAAGTTATGGCTTGAATGTCGCTCTTGGAATAGCTGCATTTATAATTTCTTACGTAATTCTAAACTCTTCCTTAAAAACCGCCTTTATTGCGATAATTGCATCGCTGCTTGTTTTGTATCCTTACGTACTTCGTGGATCAAGGAATATCTATATCAATATGTTTGTTTCGTATGATCCGAAATATAAAAAGGAATAATATTTTTTATTTCTGATTTTTAGGTCGAAATCTTTTTATATCAATTACCACCTCTAAAGGAATTTGATTTTCTATATGATCAAATAACGCTTTGGCCATAGCCGGACCAAGCATAACGCCTCTTGTTCCCAATCCGTTGAGAATATGAAGAGAACTATAATCCGAATGGGTTCCCACCAAAGGCCTTCTGTCTTTTACGGTGGGGCGAACACCGGCAAAATGCTCCACTATTTCAAATTCACAATTTAAAATTTCAGAGATTCTTTCAATTAGTTCGGCCTTTCCCTCATCTGTAGGCAATGCCGTTTTGTCTTTCCAATTGTAAGTAGCTCCAACTTTGAACAAATCTTTACCTAAAGGCAAAATAAAGACACTTGTATTCACAATCACATCCAGATCTAATTTGGCTGCTTTTATGATAAAAAGCTCTCCTTTTGTTCCGTCTAAAGGCAGATTATTAAAATATGGATTGGCATGCAAGCCAAAACCCTCGGCAAATATGATGTGTTTTGCTTCAATATCCTTGTAGCGCACAAAACCATTCTCAACTTGCAAAATACTATAATCGAATGATTCCTCCCGAAACATTTGATTCTCCACAAGAAAGCTACGATAGTTATTTAGCAATAATGCCGTATCAACATAACCCGTATGCAATACTTCGCCATAAGCATAAGGCGAATCAATCCCTGGATAGTTTTTTGATATTAATTGGGTTGACAAAAAAGGCGTTAAAGCTTCTTTGTCCGAGGCGGTAAACCAATTATTTTGTTCTTCTATTGAAAAGAACTTTCGCAAAATTGGCATTTTAAAATCAACTTTTGTATTTAGCTTCTTTTCTAAAACAAGATAAAACTCTTCCATTAAAGCCAATTGTTCTTGTGCTTTCCAAACTTCACTAAACCGCTTTAAGATAACCGGATTGTACAAACCTCCCGCAATTTTGGAAGAGTTTTGCGAATTATTATCCAATACTAAAACAGTCTTATTATTTTGCAAAGCCATTTCAGAAAAAGAAATCCCAGCCAAACCCGAACCTATTATTAAATAATCAATCATTTGAAATACTAACTTTTAAAAAACGAAACAAAGATAAGCCTATTAAAACAAAAAAACTCTTACCGTTATGGTAAGAGTTTTTTTTATATTGATGTTGAAATTTAGTAATTCCACATATCTGATTCGAAATTGCGTATCTTATCTTTTACTCTTTCAGCTTCGAGTAATTGATTTTGGGCATTATCTTTCATATATTCGGCTATCGCACGATCTCCGTATACATTTTCTTCTTTGTAAATTACACCGTTAAAATGCCTCGAATTTAATATTTGATCAAAGGAAATCGGCATCGCTGAATTTTTATTATTGAAAGCTTTCGCCTCATGCAAAACATCTCTTGCAGATGGGAAAAAGATCCAAAACAATTCAACATAATCTTTCTCCTCGTTATTTATCGTGTAAACATCCGGAGTAATAGGACAAATTCCAAGTAAACGATATTTCAATTCACTCTGTCTTTTATCAAAATACCAATATCCCTTTATCTTATATTGAGTAACATCTTGAGCCGTTAAATCCGTCGGTATGATATACTCAGGCGATATTTTTTGCCCTGCATTAAATTGTTCTCTTCCTGCATCCGTAGTATCGACACGTGTCAAAGAAGCTTGAATATCTTTGAATGATTTTTTTGTATTAAAATAACTATCTGAATACACTTCACTAATGGAACCGTTTTTAATCGCTTTCGTTAAGACATCATATAAAGAACGCCTATCAGAACCAATATTTGCAGTGTCAATTGGGAAGTACAAAGCGAAATTGATTCTTTCGCTCAAGTCAATAACCTCCCAAGTCATTTTCCCCATTAAAACATCCCTGTCATGAACATAACCATAAGCTAATGGCTTATCATTATCTGAAATGAGTTGTGCAGCAGATTTTAGTCCTATTTCCTCTGGTATTTTTGCATTAAGCAAATTAGATTGCGCAAAAGAGGCAAAACTCCCAGCAATAGAAACAATAGCTATTAAAAAATTTTTAACATTCATCTTGGTATGATTATAAGATATTGAAAATGCTTTTAAGGCAAATTACTTATTATTGTATTTCAAAAATTACCGGAGCAGTTCTTGGTAATAAATAACTACCCGCTCCTACTAGTTTTGTTTTAATTTCAGAAATCGTAACTTGATCTCCACGCCCAGCTTTAGAAATAATTGATTTACATTGCGCATTCAACTTATTTCCCTGAACAACTACAGTTGGCTGACCAGTAACTTTAAGATTGAAACCTACAACATCTAATCCAACTTCAAAATCAAAATCAGCTAATTTCGCTCCAATTGTTGCAATTTCTAAATTTGATTTAGGTCCTTTTACAACACCTACATCTCCTCTAATTGTTCCCAATGGACCTGGTATACCTTTAATTCTAAATACTTTTTTATCCGAAACTTTTGAGCCATCATTCAAAGTAGCTGTCACATTAATAACAACTTCATTTCCTGCACCCGGGCTCAAGTTATACTTACCACCACCAGCTGAAGACAAACCTGGAGCTGATACCGAAACTTTATCAGCAGAAACACCTGCGAAAGAAATCGTCATAGGGTTTACAACACCTCTATAAACAACATTCATTTTGTCAGCAGAAATAGTAGCCGAATTAGGTCTTGGCACTACAACATAATTTCCTTTAAATTTAAGAGGTATATTTTTACCATCTTCTAAAAAACTAAACTGACCATTTATCGTTTGTTCACCAACATTTCCTGCAGTCATTGCAATAACAGCCTGACCGTTTACAATTTTACCAGGACCTGAAAATGAAGTAGGTTTAGTATTTTCATCATATCTTCCTAATACCACTTTTCCTGTTACTTTTTCACCTTGGAAATAAGCACTTTTATCAAGAACAACAATCGCTTGATAATTACTATATGATGCAGCAGCAACAGCAGCTTTACCTAATAAAGTATTATAAACATCTGTTTCGGCTTTTTTTACGTCATTCTGCCAAGCAGAAAGTTTTGCTAAAGATGCAACCGCTGGAAAACCTTTAAAATGATAGTCTAAATATTCAATAGCTACACCATCTTTATTTTTAACATTAGCTAAATTAAATTTACTGTCAACTTCAGAAAGAATAGGAGATAATTTTTTATTATTTCCTAAAGCCGATTTCATATCTGACTTATACTTTTCAATTGTAGCGATAACTTCTTTACCTTTTGCTGAATATCCTGCAGGACTAAACCACAAATGGTCTATATTATCTCCTTTATCCATTGCTTCGTAAGGCAATTTACCAGTTTCCGGATCAACTTCAGTTCCTTCTAAAACTTGAGTTTTTATATTTCCAATATAATCATAAAAGTTCTTAGTGATTGCTTCTACTTTGTGTGCAGTAACCGAAGCATCTGCAAATTCTCCACCGGCTTCAGAAGCTTTAGCATCTAAGCCAGCTAACATCTGAGTGTTAGATAATTGTGCTGAAGAGTTTGCGCCTTCAAATTTTTCATTCATTAATCCAAAAGCTGACAATACTTCTTTTGACATATTCAACGCTAACATTGCAATAAATATCAAATACATCAGATTTATCATCTTCTGTCTAGGGGTTAGTTTTCCTCCTGCCATATTTTCTAATAATTAATTAGTTATTTTTTTAATAGTTTGAAACTAATTATCCTTTATTATTCATTGCAGAAAGCATTCCACCGTAAACATTGTTCAAAGAAGATAAATTTGAAGTCAATGACTGCATTTGCTCTTTTAATTTTAAATTATTCTCAGCAACTTCTTCATTGATTTGAGCATTTCTTGAAGCGCTTTGTAATTGTATTTTATATAAACTGTTTAAAGATTCCATTTGTGCAGCTGCCAAAGTTAACTCTTCACTGTATTTTTTTGTAGAAGCAATTGAATCTACAGTTGGCGCAATACCTTTTGCAGCAGATTCAAAATTCTTAATACTATTTCCTAAACTTGACATCAATTCGCCATCAATTTTAGCGTCTTTCAACATAGCATCTAATTTTTGAGACAATAATCCTTGAGCATCAGCAGTTGTTTCTACTTTTGCTTTTCTAGCTGTTGCAGGTGTTCCATTAGCTAATTCTGGATATACAAGTGTCCAGTCTAATTCATCATCAACTGGTTCAAATGCAGAAAGGGCAAAAATAGCAGCTTCAACAACAAGTCCAATAGTCAACATTAAATTTCCTGTAATAAAACCGAACTCGATATGCGTTATTTTGAATAAAGCTCCGATGATCACAACTGCAGCACCCATTCCATAACAGAAATTCATTGCTTTTTTCCCTAGTATTGCCATAATTTTAATTTTTAAAGTTTTTAGTAGATTTATTTAGTAGGTTTTGATTTAATTTTTGATATTTATTTTCTTCTGCTTCCGTTTCCGTTTCCGTTACCAGTTGTTTGTAGTCCCATATAATCTTGAACAGTTCTGAAACCGATAAAACTTCTTGCAGAATCAGCGTATTCAAAATCTCTTGTACTTACTTGTAAATAGTAAGCAACATCTTTCCATGAACCGCCTCGAACAACTTTGCGCTTGTTTGAAGCATCTAAAACATTTGGATTCATTGAAGACACATATTCGTAAGCATTTGGATCGTATGAAGAATCTGTCCATTCCGAAACGTTTCCTGCCATATTATACAAATTATAACCATTAGGCTCATACGATTTTGCTTCTACAGTATATAAAGCTTCATCTGCAGCATAATCTCCTCTATTTGGCTTGAAGTTAGCCAAGAAACAACCTCTGTCGTTTTTAGTGTAAGGTCCACCCCAAGGATATGTAGCCGACTGTAATCCACCTCTTGCAGCATATTCCCATTCTGCTTCTGTTGGTAATCTAAAGCTATTTATCAAATCATGACCTTTCTTTTTAGATTTGATATAGCTATTTTTATTTAAGGTTCTCCAAGCACAAAAAGCTTTAGCCTGAGTCCATTTAACACCTACTACAGGATAATCCCCGTAAGCCTTATGCCAGAAATAGTCATTGTGCATTGGCTCATTATAAGAATAAGCAAAATCTTTAATCCAAACTGTAGTATCAGGATAAACCTTAACTTCCTCTGTTTTAATAAAATCTTTTCTATTTCCTACTTTTGCTTTAGCAGCCGCTTGAATATCCATCCATGAATAACGGAATTTCAATTTATTTACGTCCATAGTTCTCAAACCATTATAAGAAGCTTCTATTGGCAAATACATTGAATCCATAACTTCGGTATAATATTCGTCTGGATATAATTTAGGATCTTTAATAAGTTTTACCTTTTTATTTAGTTTTCTTCCCGCATAAGGATCATCCTTTGTCCCGACACTATAATAGTTGTCGTACATATATTTATCATAAGCGGTCATTTTTTCAGGATCAGAATCGTTAAAAGCAAAATCTCCAATGCTACCTGCATTTTTACCTTTTCCTTTTGCGTCTCCACCACTCATACCTTGCATGTCTGCCAAAATAGCTAATCGAACTCTCAATGTAGAGTCTTTTACCCATTCCACAAATTGTCGGTATTCGCTATTGGTGATCTCGGTTTCATCCATGTAAAACGACCTAACGGTTACCGTTTTAGTAGGAGCATCCTGAATATCAGCCAAATCCCCATCGGATTTACCCATAATATAAGCTCCTCCAGGAATTAAAGCCATCCCATAAGGTTTCTCTGGATGCCATTTTGCACCTTTAACACCAACCAACTCGCCTTTGTCACTTGACTTCCCACAGCTAATTAATAGCACCATAATTGCCATAGATGCAATGAACTTCTTCATATAAATTTGGGTTATTATATTCATTATTTTTAAGTGTGTAAACCTATTTATTATTTATTAATAAAACAATATTTTTTTTCCTTAAAATATGTTCACGATTCAAAATTAAAGTTAATTAAATTACAAAAAAAATAATTTATCGACAAAAAGACTATAAATAACGATTAAATGTACATTTTTAAGCATTATACCATAAATAAATACGTTTTTACCTACAATAAATTATCATAAATAAGAATTTATCCTAAACTTTTAAGGTTATTTTCGCATTTTAAAAAACAAATCACAGAACATTCTTACGCTGTGCTTTCCACCATCTTTCAGGCAATTCTTGATTACAAGCACCTAAATACTCCTCATAAGAACATGGTAATAACGTATTCCTTTTTAATTTATTACTTCCATTTGAAACAAAAGGTATCTCAATCCACCATCTGTCAGTTTTATCGCTCTTATAAAAAACAAGTGTTTCTTCTTCTATCGGCACAATATACTTTATGTAATTTTCTCTACTACCAAATGGGTATTCATGAGAACGATAATGAAAGCCTTCAATAAAATACCAAATAATCTGAGCTACCAAAACAGATTCTTGAACCGAATCATTGTGATTAAATATCCCGAACAAAGATACTTTATCGCTAATTCCGGCATATCGAGACAAAGAACAAATCTCTTTTCCGTTAAAACCGTTTGGCATAAATTTTACAAAATTCCCAGAATCCGATGATTTTACCGAATTTAAATCAAGACTAACAATATCAGCATCCCTAAATACCGGCTCTGCAATAGCAATATTATTAGAAACCTCACCTAATCTATAAGCGTCAAAAAATAATTTTTCAACTAAATCAATCTCTTCTTGCGAATTATAATAAGTCTGATAACCGATGTTACAATAATTAAAAAGATTATTAGGCTCATCAATAATTATTTTGGTCAAATAAGACGAAGCCAAAACATCATTATCTTCTTTGCCAAAATCAAATTTACTATCTATAGACACCAAATTCACCATTTGCTCCAAATCATCATAAGCTCTATACAAAGCGTAAGTCAAATCTTGAGAACCTCCTATCACAATAGGAATAATTTTATTTTTGATTAAACTGGAAACAACTTTGCGCAATGCAAAATAAGTATCTGTAGTAGAATTTCCAGGTAAAATATCACCTAGATCAGCAATAGAAGCATCCCAATTACCAGGAAACATGCTATAAAGTTCCGTACGAATAGCTGATAAATCAATATTAGCAATAACATTATCACTTCCTCGATTTTCCAAAACACCGATTACAGCAATATTAATCTTGTTTAAATCCGGAAATTGATCCTTAGTATGAAAAACAATTTTACTGCCCAATTGCTGGGAAGTGAATCCTTGTACCAATTTGAGGATTCCATCATTTACAGGTTGCAGAAAATCAAATTCCATTCTTATTTCTTTTTAGCTACGGGTTTCTTCACTGCTGGTTTTTTCTCAGCTGTTTTTTTAGCTGGTGCTTTTTTGGCAGCAACTTTCTTAGCAGGAGTCTTTTTGGCAATCATTTCTTGAACTTCCGCCAATGTTAATTTTGTAGCATCAACATCTTTGCTTAGTTCAATTTTAATTTTTCCTTTAGTAATTACTGAGCGTCCCCAACGAGCTTTTTCAACCAAAATCCCTTCTTCTTCCCAGTTATGCAAAACTTTATCAATGTTTTTCTGCAATTTATCTTCAATCAACGCCTCAATATCGGCCTGAGATAAATTATCAAAATTGTATTTCTTGCTTACGTTTATAAAAATGCCATTCCACTTGATAAAAGGCCCAAAACGGCCAACGCCTTTCTGAACACCTTCTCCTTTATAAACTGCTATCGGAGCATCAGCCAATGCTTTTTCATCAATTAATTCCTTTGCTCTTTCAAAATCAACGTCTAAGGGATTTTCGCCTTTTGGCAAAGAAACAAAAGCCGCTCCGTGGCGAATGTATGGTCCAAAACGACCATTACTCACCTCTACTTCCTCATCCTTATATTGTCCTAGATTTTTTGGCAACAAAAATAAATTCAGCGTTTCCTCCAAAGTAATATTTCCGATATTTTGATCTGCCATTAAACTAGCAAATTTTTTATCCTCATCATCTGCTGCACCAATTTGAGCCATCGGACCAAATTTCCCTAAACGAACCGAAACTGGCTTTCCTGTTTTTGGATCCGTCCCCAAGATTCTCTCACCACTTTCTCTCTCTGCATTAGCTTCAACATCTTTTACCGTTGGATGAAACTGATCGTAGAACTCCTGCATCATTTTTGCCCATTCCATATTTCCCTCGGCAATTTCATCAAAATCATGCTCCACTTTTGCCGTGAAATTATAATCTAATATATTTCCGAAATTCTTCACCAAGAAATCGGTAACAATTGTCCCGATATCCGTAGGAACCAATTTCCCTTTATCAGAACCCGTATTTTCTTTCAACAACTTCTCTCCTACTTTTCCAGATTGCAAAGTCAATTGAGTGTAGTTTCTTTCCTGACCGTCTAGATTTCCTTTCTCTACATAATTTCTGTTGATTATCGTAGAAATAGTTGGCGCATAAGTAGAAGGACGACCGATTCCAAGTTCCTCTAATTTTTTAACCAAAGAAGCTTCTGTATATCTTGCTGCTGCACGAGAATATCTTTCGGTAGCTGTGATGTAATTATTTTGTAATTTTTCATTGACTTTCATCGCCGGCAACATACCTTCCTGCTCTTCTTCATCGTCATCATGACCTTCCAAATACACTTTTAGGAAACCTTCAAAGAGCAAAACTTCGCCTGAAGCCGTGAAAACCTCACCGTGATTGTTTGCTTCAATTTTCACGTTGGTACGTTCCAATTGTGCATCACTCATTTGCGAAGCCAAGGTTCTTTTCCAGATCAAATCATACAAACGCGCTTGATCTCTGTCGATATTCACAGTATGACGCGACATATCCGTAGGACGAATCGCCTCGTGTGCTTCCTGTGCTCCTTTGCTTTTATTGGTAAATGTTCGAGGTTTAGAAAATTCCTTACCATACGATTTGATAATTTCAGCCTCAGCAGCTTCCATCGCGTCTTTTGACAAGTTCACACTATCCGTTCTCATATAAGTAATAAGTCCGGCTTCGTATAAACGTTGCGCCAATTGCATCGTGATTCCAACCGGTAAATACAGCTTTCTCGCCGCTTCTTGCTGTAAAGTAGAAGTAGTAAAAGGGCCCGTTGGTGTTTTTTTGGTAGGTTTTGTTTCTAAATCCGCTACCTTATATGTAGAACCTATATTTTTATTTAAAAAATCTTCGGCTTCTTTTTTTGTATTGAAGTTTTTAGGAAGTTTCGCTTTGAATGATTTTCCCGCTTCATTAGTGAATTCTGCCACAACAGAATAAGTAGCTATCGCCTTGAAATTATGGATTTCACGCTCGCGTTCTACAATCAAACGTACTGAAACTGATTGCACACGCCCAGCCGACAAACCGCCTTTAATTTTTCTCCATAAAACAGGAGACAATTCATAACCTACTAATCGATCAAGAACCCTTCTTGCTTGTTGCGCATTGACTAAATTATAATCAATTTCTCTCGGATTATCGATCGCTTTCAGAATTGCCGTTTTGGTAATTTCGTGAAAAACGATTCGTTTTGTTTTCTTTTTATCTAATTTTAATTCTTCGGCAAGATGCCAAGAAATAGCCTCTCCCTCGCGATCCTCATCACTTGCTAACCAAACCATTTCGGCATTCTTGGCTAAAGTTTTTAACTTGGAGACCAATGCTTTTTTATCAGCAGAAACTTCATATTTAGGTTTAAAACCATTCTCTACATCTACCCCGATTTCCTTAGAAGGCAAGTCGGCAATATGCCCATAACTTGATTCTACTTGAAAATCACTCCCCAGAAATTTCTCTATCGTTTTCGCCTTTGCAGGTGACTCAACTATCACTAAATTCTTTGCCATTGCTCTATTTTTCTAGGACAAAAGTATCTATTTTTTTTAAATATAGGGATTTTTAAAAATTAAATCAATCAAAGATAAATAAAAATAAGTATCAAAAACCTTCTTTTTTTAACATCGAATGTTCCAACATCCTTTCCTTAACAAGTAGTAATAAATCAATTTTATTTACAACAGAAAGACCACCCTCTTTACTTTAAAAACAAAAAACAATGTTAATTCTTCGTCTGACATCTTGTCAGATTCATTCAAATAATTGTACCTTTACCGCCTTATTAAAACACACTTTTGAAAGTGAATTATGGAAAAGATTATTGAAGAAAGCAAACAAGGGGAAACTCTTGTCTTAGAACAAAAACCGCAAAACACTAAAAAACTATTCATAGAAAGTTACGGCTGCGCAATGAATTTTTCCGACAGTGAAATCGTAGCTTCCATATTATCTGATGGCGGATACAATACCACCCAAACTTTAGAAGAAGCCGACTTGGTCCTGGTAAACACCTGTTCCATTAGAGATAAAGCGGAACAAACAATTCGCAAACGTTTAGAAAAATACAATGCCGTAAAACGCATTAACCCAAAGATGAAAGTGGGCGTTTTGGGCTGTATGGCCGAACGCTTGAAAAGTCAGTTCTTAGAAGAAGAGAAAATTGTAGACCTAGTTGTAGGTCCGGATGCATATAAAGATTTACCTAATTTATTAGCCGAAGTTGAGGAAGGACGAGATGCTATCAACGTAATTTTATCGAAAGATGAAACTTATGGCGATATTTCTCCGGTGCGATTGATGAGTAATGGAATTACCGCCTTGGTTTCCATTACACGCGGTTGCGACAATATGTGTACCTTTTGCGTGGTCCCTTTTACAAGAGGGCGCGAACGCAGCCGAGAACCACAAAGTATCATGAAGGAAATTCAGGATTTGTGGGACAAAGGCTTTAAGGAAATTACGCTTTTGGGACAAAATGTTGACAGTTATTTATGGTATGGCGGTGGATTGAAAAAAGATTTCGAAAATGCCTCTGAAATGCAAAAAGCAACGGCGGTAGATTTTGACCAATTGCTTGAAATGGTAGCGGTAGGTTTTCCTAAAATGCGTATTCGCTTTTCAACTTCAAACCCGCAAGACATGCACGAAAGCATATTGCACGTTATTGCGAAGCATCCAAATATTTGCAAACACATTCACTTACCGGTTCAATCAGGAAGCAACCGAATTTTGAAGGAAATGAATCGTTTGCACACTCGGGAAGAATACATGACTTTGATTGACAAAATCAAAACCATCATTCCCAACAGTTCTATTTCGCAAGATATGATTGCTGGTTTTCCTACTGAAACCGAACAAGACCATCAAGACACCTTGAGTTTGATGGAATACGTAAAATATAATTTTGGTTATATGTATTCGTACTCAGAACGTCCGGGAACTTTGGCAGGAAGAAAAATGGAAGATGACGTAACCGAAGAAACGAAAGCCAGAAGATTACAGGAAATTGTAGACTTGCAACAAAAACATGCTTGGTTGCGCTCTGAAGAATTTATTGGTCAAACAGTAGAAGTTCTGGTAGAGAAAGTTTCGAAAAAATCGACCGAAGAATTTTCAGGTAGAAACTCACAAAGTATCACAGTAGTTTTTCCAAAAGAAGACTACAAGATTGGCGACTTCGTGAACGTGAAAATCATCTCTTGCACCAGCGGAACTTTGAAAGGTGAAGCTGTTGGATTAAGTGAAATGAATTAAAACACAATCGCAAAATTTGGTTTGGTTGAAATTCGCGAATTTTTGGTAAAATAAAAAAGAGATTGCTTCGTGCCTCGCAAAGACAAATGGAAACAGTTCAAAATATAAAGCAACGATTTGAGATTATCGGGAATGACCCGAAGCTTAATCGCGCCATAGAAAAAGCAATTCAAGTTGCTCCCACTGACATTTCAGTGTTAGTTACAGGAGAAAGTGGTGTTGGAAAAGAAAGTATTCCAAAAATCATTCATTCTCTTTCGCATAGAAAACATGGCAAATATATTGCCGTAAACTGTGGTGCAATACCCGAAGGAACAATTGACAGCGAACTTTTTGGCCACGAAAAAGGTTCTTTTACAGGAGCAACCAATACTCGCGAAGGCTATTTTGAAGTCGCCAATGGTGGAACTATTTTTCTTGACGAAGTAGGCGAATTACCCCTGACTACACAAGTGAGATTATTGCGTGTACTGGAAAATGGCGAATTTATAAAAGTAGGTTCTTCACAAGTACAAAAAACAGATGTAAGAATTGTGGCAGCCACCAATGTCAACTTATTCAATGCCATCGAAAAAGGAAAATTCCGTGAAGATTTGTACTACCGTCTAAGCACCGTAGAAATCTCATTACCTCCTTTACGTAACAGAAAAGATGACATACATTTATTATTCAGAAAATTTGTTGCTGATTTTGCTCATAAGTATAAAATGCCCCCTTTAAGACTGGATGAAGAAGCCATCCAAGTATTGCAAAAATTCAGATGGAATGGAAACATCCGTCAGCTAAGAAATGTAGCGGAGCAAATTTCGGTTTTAGAAACCAATCGCGATGTCACTGCCGGAACTTTACAATCCTACTTACCAACCGAAGGAAGTAATTTACCTTCAGTTATAAAAACCAAAAAAGAAGAAAGCGACTTCAGTAACGAAAGAGAAATTTTGTACAAAGTGCTTTTTGACATGAAAAGTGATTTGCATGATTTAAAAAAACTTACTTTAGAATTAATGCAAAATGGCAGTTCTAAAGTACAGGAAACCAATCCCAATTTAATCAAAAAAATATACGGTTCGAAAGAAAACGACAGTGAAATCGATTTTGAAGAAGAACCAAGAACTGCTTTGATTACTGCCCAAAATAAAGAGGAAGATTATCAGGAAAATGATGATAGCTATCTTTTTGCAGAAACTATTGAAGAAGAAGAAATTTTGCGATTAGAACAAAAAGAAATTGAGATGATTAAAAAATCATTGGAAAAAAACAAGGGAAAAAGAAAGGCCGCAGCCGATGAATTAGGAATTTCCGAAAGAACCTTATACCGAAAAATAAAACAATTTGATTTATAATTTGTTCCAATAAAGAGAGTAATCCCCAACAAATAATTTAAACATTAAAATGAATATCTTTGACCCAAACGTTAGCGGACTGGCAAAGCAATTTTAAACAGAACAATGAGACACTTACACCTAATAATTTCTTTTGCATTGCTTGCTACTTTTAGCAGCTGCTCCGTATACAACTTTACCGGAACAGGAAAAATTGACGCAAAAACATTTCAAGTAAACTTCTTTCAAAACAATGCTGATTTGATTGAACCTGGAATTGACAGAACATTTACACTTGCATTACAAGAACTTATTCAGAATCAAACCAATTTAAATCTGGTGAAAAATGGAGGTGATTTAACCTACGAAGGTGAAATTGTAGATTATAGAATTAGCCCAATGACAGCAACTGCTGATCAACAAGCATCACAAAACCGTTTGAAAATAAGAATCAATGTTCGATTTACCAATAAAAACAAAGAGGCAGACAATTTTGAAAAGCCTTTCGAATTTTATTACGATTATCCCGCAACCCAACAACTTACCGGGGCAACATTGAATGCAGCCTTAAAAGATATTTTTGAAAGAATTACCCAAGATATTTTCAATGAATCTCTTGCTAAATGGTAAAGGATGTGTTGATTTGTTCATTTCGATTAATCGGAAAACAAATAAACGAATAACAAAACAAACGAATAATCTTTATGAATGTAACCGATTATACTTATTTAATTAACAAACCCGACTCAATTTCCGAGAAGCAAACGCTTGATTTGGAAAAAGTTTTGGAGGAGTTTCCTTTTTTCCAAAGCGCAAGAGCTTTACGATTAAAAGGACTCTATAATCAAAATAGTTTTAAGTACAATCAAGCTTTAAAAGT
Source organism: Flavobacterium sp. W1B (assembly GCF_047344965.1). Lineage (NCBI taxonomy): Bacteria > Pseudomonadati > Bacteroidota > Flavobacteriia > Flavobacteriales > Flavobacteriaceae > Flavobacterium > Flavobacterium sp. W1B. The sequence goes on along the minus strand of NZ_CP178845.1, from coordinate 1,499,971 downwards.
AACCGCAGCTTATACTACCGACAGAGCGGTTTTGTTCGATTTTATAACATCTGATTATTTTATTGCGATTGAGAAAAAGTTATACGATAAGAAAGCACTCGAACTTCTCGATATAAATGTAATTGACAGCAGGGTACTTGTTCCAGAAAGAAAACTGGAAATAAAAGCAAATACCATAGAACAATCGATTCTAACTTCTATTAAGGAAGCCCAAGCGGGTGAAACCAAAGAGGATTCAACTGAAATTGAAGATAAACTGTCTATTGGAAAACCTTTAGACTTTTCAAAAAAAGAAACACATTCTTTCCAAGAATGGCTACAGCTTTCCAGTACCCAGCGCATAATCAGAGAAGAGGAAGTCATCAATGCTCCAAAACCTGTATTCGAAAGCGAAGAAAAAAAGAAAAAAGCAGAATTAATAGACAAATTCATTGAAGCCAGTCCAAAGATATCACCAGTTAAAAATGGTGCGACACCTATAATCCATATTGATATAAATAAGGATGACAATACCTATCTGATGACCGAAACTTTGGCAAGAGTCTATTTAGAACAAAAAAAATATCAAAAAGCGATTCAAGCTTATGAAATATTAATTTTGAAATATCCAGAAAAAAGTAGTTTCTTTGCAGACCGCATCTCGGATATAAAGATTTTACAACAAAATAATTAAATAAACAATGAGCACATTTTCAATTTTTTTAGTTTTAATAACTATAGTTTGTTTTCTATTGATCGTAGTTATAATGGTTCAAAATCCTAAAGGCGGTGGATTATCATCAACTATAGGTGGTTCTCAAATGTTAGGTGGTGTACAAAAAACAACTGACTTTTTAGACAAGAGCACTTGGACATTGGCAACTATCTTAATCGCATTAGTATTGCTTTCAAGTTTAAGTTTCACTGGAACATTAAGCGATACCGATTCTAAAATTATCGACAATACAGAAACTACTGCTCCTGCTGCACCTGTTCAAAACACACCAGCACCAGCAAATTCAGGAAAATAATTCATTACTCAAATACACTAAGTGCCAGCCTGTCAAAGCTGGCATTTTTTATAAGAAAAAATGTCATCTTTAGGAGAATGGCACAATTTCTGAAATCTAAAACATTCATAAAATTAAAAAAAATAAAATCATGGCTTTAAACATTAAACCACTTTCTGACCGCGTTCTTATAGAACCAGTAGCTGCTGAAACCAAAACTGCGTCAGGGATTTTTATTCCAGATACCGCTAAAGAAAAACCACAAAAAGGAACTGTTGTTGCAGTTGGAAACGGAACCAAAGAACACATAATGACCGTTAAAATTGGCGATAGTGTACTTTACGGAAAATATGCGGGTACCGAATTGAAATTAGAAGGAAAAGATTACCTGATAATGAGAGAAGATGATATTCTTGCAATAATCTAAAAGAGCTTTAAGCTATAGGCTCTAAGCAATACGCAAAAAGAAAATGAGAGACTTCAAGAAATATGAAATATGGCAATTGAGCCACTCTTTCACTTTAGAAATCTATAAACATACTTCTAATTTTCCTAAAGAAGAATTATATGGTTTAACAAGTCAGATTCGTAGAGCATCGTCTTCAATCCCAACAAATATAAGTGAAGGTTGTGGAAGAAACAGTGACAAAGAATTTAATCAATTTCTTAATATTGCTTTAGGTTCAGCAAATGAGACAGAATATTTACTCATTCTTTCAAAAGATTTAAATTATATAAATATTGAATTATTTGAAAATCTCGAGAAATCAATAAATATAATCAAAAGCAAAATTTACAAATTAAAAAAAGCTTTAAGCAACACACTTTAAGCTTCAAGCAAAAAACAAATAATAATCCGCAGTCAGGAAAAAGCATAAAACCTAAAGCCTACTGCCTAAAGCAATTTAAAAATGGCAAAAGACATAAAATTTGATATAGAAGCACGTGACGGATTAAAACGTGGTGTTGATGCATTGGCAAATGCAGTAAAAGTAACCCTAGGACCAAAAGGTCGTAATGTAATCATTGGAAAATCTTTTGGAGGACCAACAGTTACTAAAGATGGTGTTTCTGTTGCAAAAGAAATCGAATTAAAAGACCCATTAGAAAACATGGGAGCTCAAATGGTTAAAGAAGTAGCTTCTAAAACCAACGATTTAGCCGGAGACGGAACAACGACTGCTACCGTTTTAGCACAAGCAATCGTAAAAGAAGGTTTGAAAAACGTTGCCGCAGGCGCAAATCCAATGGATCTAAAAAGAGGAATTGACAAAGCAGTTGAAGCTATTGTTGCTGACCTTGCAAAGCAATCTAAAATGGTTGGAAGTGATTCTGATAAAATCAAACAAATTGCATCAATCTCTGCTAACAATGACGAAGTAATTGGCGAATTAATTGCTAATGCTTTTGCAAAAGTTGGTAAAGAAGGTGTAATTACTGTTGAAGAAGCCAAAGGAACGGATACTTACGTTGATGTTGTTGAAGGAATGCAATTTGACAGAGGTTATCTTTCTCCATATTTTGTTACAAATCCTGAGAAAATGGAAGTTGAATTAGACTCTCCATACATCTTATTATATGATAAAAAAGTATCTTCTTTAAAAGAATTACTACCTGTTTTAGAGCCAGTTGCTCAATCAGGAAAACCATTATTAATTATTGCCGAAGATGTTGATGGCGAAGCTTTGTCAACATTAGTAGTAAACAAATTACGTGGTGCTCTTAAAATTGCTGCTGTAAAAGCTCCTGGTTTTGGAGACAGAAGAAAAGCAATGTTAGAAGATATCGCAATCTTAACAGGTGGAACTGTAATTTCTGAAGAAAGAGGATATACTTTAGAAAATACCACTCTCGAAATGTTAGGAACTGCAAAAAGAGTAACTATCGACAAAGACAACACTACAATTGTAAGTGGTGCTGGTGAAGCTGACATGATCAAAAATCGTGTGAACCAAATCAAAGGTCAGATGGAAACTACTACATCTGATTATGATAAAGAAAAATTGCAAGAGCGTTTAGCTAAATTAGCTGGTGGTGTTGCTGTTCTTTATGTTGGAGCCGCTTCTGAAGTTGAAATGAAAGAGAAAAAAGACAGAGTTGATGACGCTTTACACGCTACTCGCGCTGCTGTTGAAGAAGGAATTGTTGCTGGCGGAGGTGTGGCTTTATTAAGAGCTAAAAATGCTTTAGCTGACTTAAAAGCAGACAATGCTGACGAAGCAACCGGAATCCAAATTGTATCTCGCGCTATTGAATCTCCATTAAGAACTATTGTTGAAAATGCAGGTCTTGAAGGTTCTGTAGTTGTTGCAAAAGTTGCTGAAGGTTCTGGTGATTTTGGATACAATGCAAAAACTGACGAATATGTAGATATGCTAAAAGCTGGAATTATTGATCCTAAAAAAGTAACTCGTGTTGCACTTGAGAATGCTGCATCTGTTTCTGGAATGATCTTAACTACAGAATGTGCATTAATCGATATTAAAGAAGAAAACGCTGGCGGAATGCCAATGGGTGGCGGTATGCCGGGAATGATGTAATATCAGACTTTCTTGAAAATAAAAAATCCGTCTCGTTATCTAACGAGACGGATTTTTTTATTATATAAAACTGATTTTTTTGAGAAACCAATTAAAACGCTATATAGATTATTTTCTATTTACCTTCTTCCGTTACAGGACTTTTTTTAGCAAATTTAAGAAGCACTGGTAAAAGTGTAAGAACCACCAAACCAATAACGATCAATTCAATATGCTCTTTCAAATCAATTTCATAGTTATCAAGCAAAAATCCATACAGATAATGCCCTGCGAAAATTAAAGTAAATGACCACACTATAGAACTCACCACATTATAAAACATGAACTTCTTCTTTTCCATAGTCACAATTCCGGCTACAATTGGCGCAAAAGTCCTAAAAATAGGCAAGAATCTAGCAAAAATAATAGCTCTTCCACCATGTCTTTCAAAAAAGTCTTTGGACTGAACGAGGTATTTTTTCTTAAACCAGAAAGAATCCTGTTTATTATACAAATAGTAACCGCTTTTAGAACCAAACCAGTAACCTATCATATTACCCAAAATACCAGCCACTGCCACCATTGACGACAAAAGCACAACATTTACAAAATCACTTTCAATAAATAATATATTTTCAATTAACTCCCTATTATAAATTCCTGCAAGAAAAAGCAAGCTATCTCCTGGCAAAAAGAAACCGGCAAAAAGTCCTGTTTCAGCAAATACAATAAATAAAACTATGTAAATCCCCATTTTTACCCCATTAATATCAAAATGAATATAAAATAGTGGGTCAATCAAATTTTTCCAATCAAAATCGCTCATTCTTTATGTTTTTTATGCTAAAATAATTCGTGCGTGAAAGTAATGATAAATTACAACAACAACAATTTATTGATTCGTTTTAAAGTTTTATTAACTATTAATTTAAAGAAAAATCCAAGGCTTACGCCTTGGATTCTAAAACTAATTTCTTTCGTACATGCAACAGCCATGAAGATTATCATAATCCTCTTTAGTCGCCTTAACATCTTTTGTATCATGTCCCACTTTTGCAACTGCTTTCTCAACATCCAAAAGTGCTGTTTTTTGCTCGTTTAAAATCAAGCCCAATACATGTGTATTAATATCCCAAGTCGCTGACTTTACTCCCGAAACAGCATAAGCAGCTTTCTCTATTCGCTTTTTACACATCTCACAATTACCATTAACGGTAACATTATGTTTGGCGTTTTTATTCTTTTTTTCTTGTGCTTGAGTGCTCAATCCTATAAACAGCACGGCCATCATTATAATTACTTTTTTCATTCTTTAATATTTATTAAAAGTTTATTTAATTTTAAAACGCAATCCTGCGTAATACATTTGACCAAAAACAGGCGCATACACAATTGAAGTATCAAAAGTAGTTCCAAAAGGATTACCAGCGCCAAGAATTGCTTTTTCTTGTTTGTAATTTCCAATGTTCTCCCCTCCGACATAAACCTCAAAAGTAGAAGAAAAAGTTCTAGTAATCTGTGCATTCATCACAGAAAAAGAAGGTGAAAAATCCGGCAGTCTATCCTCCGTTGGATTCCCATTAGTTGAAGGCAATTGCTGTTTTCCTAGCCAATTTAAAGTATAATCAAATTTCCATTGCTTTCCTTTTTCTACAATATGCGTTTCATAAGCTAAATTACCAAAAAAACGATGTTTCGCTTGCAGCGGTCTTTGAAAGCTTCCAGATAAATAATCGGTTTGAATATCGTAATACTTATAGGCGGTTCGAAGACTAAAATGTTTGGCTAGTTCATAATTAAACTCCACTTGCAAACTATTAGCAATAGATTTTCCATTCAAATTATAAAACAAAACCTGTTGTGGGCTTTCAAATAAATCAACCACTGCCTGATTTTTGAAATCGGTTCTATAAAAATCAAATCCAAAATCACCTCCCCTATTAAACAAGCTAAATCCCTGCATAAAACTCACTCCGTAGTTCCAAGCAATTTCAGGATTTAATCCATAATTTTTTCCGCCGGTATTTAAAATATCAAATGTTCTTGAGCTCGCAAAAAGCTGTTGGTTCTCTGCAAAAATATTAGCACTTCTCTTGCCTCTTCCTGCCGAGAATCTTAAAACCCCTTTCTCCCAAGGATTGTACCTAGCGTGCAATCTTGGCGTAGCAAAAGTTCCCAAACGATTATGATTATCGACCCTTGCTCCTAGAACTAAACTAAAATCATCGGAGTTATCATAGGTGTATTCAAAAAAAGCACCAATCGAATTATCAATTCTGCTATAATCAACAACATTCACAAATTCAGCATATGCATCGTATGCAAAATTCAAACCCGTAGCAAATTTATGCATGGTATTATTGATTATCGAATTGAAAATCAAATTTGAATAATAGCTTTTTTGCTTGATATTGTACTGATTCAACCCAAAATAAGAATCTTGGTCATGGCTGTTGAAAGCATTTTGAAAACCAAAACTTTGATAAGGCATCTCCGGAAAAACATAACCCAACTTAGTGGAAACATCAATACGCTCCGTGTTTATTTCTGAACCCCAATAATTGGTTGTTCCTTTATCTCTATCAGGATCAAATCCTAATTCGCCCGTTTGTTTTTTGTCATTCATATAACGGAAATTAACAAAACTCACCCAGCCTTTTTCAGCATCAGTATATTGCCAACGATTCAATACATTGATTTGTTTCCCTAATGGATTATCCAAAAAACCATCTTCATTCATATCGTTTTTAGAAACCCTAGCGTTTCCGTGAACAAAAAGACTACTACTCCATTTATCGGAAATTTTCCTATTGAAATGAGTATTCAATTCAAATCTGGAATCCGTTGACCCATAAACATTCAAGAAAAAAGGAATATCGTTTATTGGCTTAATCAATTCTGTGTTTATTTGCCCCGAAATGCTTTCAAAACCATTCACAACAGATCCTGCTCCTTTGGTGATTTGAATACTTTCGACCCAAGTACCTGGCGTAAATGACAAACCATACGCTTGAGAAGCTCCTCGAACAGATGGAATATTCTCTTCGGTAATCATCAAGTAAGGACTCGTCAAGCCGAGCATTTTTATCTGCTTAGTTCCCGTTAAAGCATCGGAAAAGCTAACATCAATAGAAGGATTGGTCTCAAAGCTTTCGGCAAGATTACAACAAGCAGCTTTGAGTAATTCCTTGCTCGTAAGCGTAGTTGTATTTGAAGTTAAGGTATACGATTTTTTTAAGCTTTTACGCGTTGTTTTAACTTTAATTTCCTGTAAAGTATCTTGAGAATAGGAATTAAAAGCGCACAACAAAAACAACAAAAGCATTGTAATTTGTTTATTCATGATATAATTTTAATGTTTTAAAAAGTTTTTTTTAGCCACAATAAGTAGCTAACCCTTATATAAACATTAAAATCAGGCGTAGAAAATATATTGGTTGTATAATTTAAAAAAAGGAGGTGCGTTTGCATCACAAAAATAAGGAGGTACTGAGTAAACTTTAAAATTTGAAGTTGATAAAAAAACAGCAGGTCTCCATTCATGCACCAGAATAGCAATTGCTATACTAGAAAAGAATTTTTTTACAACAAAGTTATCTGAATTTTTCTCAAAATGAACAACTTTATCCTTACAACATTCCTCTTTGGTTTTTGAAACAACACTACAACAAGCTTTTTCAGCACTTTGCTCAACTGAGGTTTTTTTTAAATAGACTGGAGCAACAGAAGCAATTTCGCCGCCACAATAATGCACATTTATAGCCAATCCCAAATTGGAAACCAATAAGAAAATTGCTAAAAGTAAACTAATGTGCTTCTTAAACTTCATACAGCAAAAATAACAATTTAATATCTTTTTTACAGTTAAATACATGTTAAAAATTAAATCTCAAACTCTTGTCCCATCAAAGCAACCGTACAATCAAAACCATAATGTTCATGAATTTTTATACGAAGCTCATCTGCCGGCTGGTTCTCGCCATGAACCAAAAACACTTTCGTAGGTTTATTCTCCAAGGCTGAAAGCCAATTCAGTAAATCTTTCTGATCTCCATGCGCCGACAAGCCTTCTATTTCAAGAACTTTTGCCAATACAGGATAATACTTACCATGAATTTTAATTTCTTTGGCTCCTTCGATTAATTTTCTGCCACGCGTTCCTTCTGCCTGATAACCTACAATAATGACTGTCGTTTCAGGCAAACCAATATAGTGTTCTAAATAACTCAAAACTCTTCCGCCAGTCACCATTCCGCTTGCCGCAATCACAACTTTAGGATTTTTATCGTAAATAGCTTCTATTGTGTCTTTATAATCCGTAATCATCACAAACATCTTACTCATTGCTATACACTCATCCAATGTTAGCTTATGCCATTTCAAATTATTAAAAAAAACATCAAAAGCCCCAACTCCCATTGGAGAATCTATAATATAAGGAATATCAGGAATTTTATTTTCCTGTTTAAGTTGCCATAATAAGTACATAATCGTTTGAGCTCGTTCTACTGCAAAACTAGGAATGATGGTTGTGCCGCCTTTTTCAAAAGTATTATTAATATACATCTCTAGCTCTAACTTAGCATCAGTATCGGGATGAAGTCTATCACCATAGGTACTTTCAAGAAATACATAATCTGCTTTTTTAGGCTTGGTTGGCGGATACATTAAGGCATCATTATCCCGACCAACATCGCCCGAGAAAACCAAGGTTTTATTTTCAAGCATTAATTCAATGCTACACGCACCTATAATGTGACCCGCAGTGATAAAAACAGCCTCGATTTGAGCATCCAAAGGAACAGCCTCATTGGTTTTAATCACTCTAAAAAAAGGAAAAACTTTTTCAGCTTGCTTTACATCATAAAGAGGTTCCGCAATCTCATGCTTGGAATAATTTCCTTTATTAGCTTTCTCCGCTTCTTCTTCTTGAATTTTAGCACTGTCTAGCAGAATTAGCTTTGAAATTTCTTTTGTAGGTCCTGTGCAATAAATCTTCCCCTTAAAACCTTGATCTACCAATCTTGGCAGCCAACCACAATGATCTAAATGCCCATGAGTTAACAAAACAAAATCTATTGTTGATGGCAAAACTGGCAAAGGCTCCCAATTGAGTTCCCGCAAAGGCTTTATCCCTTGAAACAAGCCACAATCAATCAAAATCCGAATTCCATTGCTTTCTACTAATGTTTTTGAACCAGTTACAGTTCCGGCTCCTCCAATAAATTTAATTTTCATGACATTGTTTTTTAAAGATCAATAAAATTCAAAGCTTTAAAACGCATCGGCTTAACTCTCTTACTTCTTTCAAAACATTTTTTATCCTTGCTGCACTTAAGCCAATTTTCTCCAAACAATTCGAATTATTCATTATTTCCTTAACCAAAATAATATCCAGAATTAACAACTTATCTTTTTCTGCAATAGAAAGTGTAGTCAAACAGGTTACAGGATAAAGACAATCAATATCGTTTTTTGTTTTCAAATTGTCATTTTTTGGATAATCCCAACTCAACAAACTCATTCCAGAACACTTTGCAAACTCGGTAGCATCCGAAGTAAATCTATTATTGGTAACAATCCAGCATTTAGAAACCGTTTCTTCTTTAGAAAAAATGACATGTTCTTTTCCTTTCAAATCATTAAATCTAGAAAGAACATACAAAGGGACTTTTATATCAGAAGCAGCTTCTCGACCAGCATGAAACTTACACTCTACCATGGCTATTACATCGTTTTTTTTTACCAAAACGTCTATTTCATGAGACACACATCTACCTTGCAGAATTAAATTATTTCGTATTTCGTATTTTTCTGCAGAAAAAAGCCGTGCAATATATTTTTCAAAGAAAAAACCAGCAGGACCCAATAATTGAAGGGCCGCTCTTAAATTATAACGAGCGGCATGTGAATTTGCTTCCTTTTTCAATAAACCGAAAGCTCTTTTGTAAATATGCTTTGTAGCGATCCCTTCGTAAATTTCCTTGTTAATTTTATTTACAATATCATCAACAATCAGCGAATCAGCACCCGATTTCATTAGTGACTTCCTAAGTTTTTCAGGTTCAAAATCAACTACATCTCCCGAGTGTTTAACTATTTTCATTACGCTCAATTAATTGAAATACAACCAAATAACAATCAATTAAAGATAAACAAAAAAAATCACATATTTAATTTTTGATAATAAAATGCTGGGATAAACAATAAGGCAAAAAGAGGCTGTATAAGGAAACGCCTCACATAAAAAAGCATCAAGTTATTTGTTTCTCCATAAAAATAAATAATAGCATAGAAACAGAAAATCAAAATCAAGAAGAAAAGAAGATATAAAAACAAAGCAAATTTCGCCATTGAAACATCTTTAAAAAGAGCGTAGATCAACGCTATCGATATTAAGCAGTTTAGCGAATATCTAAAAAGCAAACCGAAAAACAATTTAATCGGACTATAAGAAGGAAGAGACAAACCACTAAAATCACTTCTAAAATAACTCAAAAAGGGATCATAAAACAAATAATCCTCAAAAGCGCGTACTAAGGCAAACAGAAGAATAAAAAACAATCCGAACACAATTCTTATCTTATGTTTCAGCAGTATTTTTAGCATATAAAGAGAATTTACGAATCCAGATTATCCATAAAACAAAAACAACTCCATAAATAAATAGCGGAAAAACAACTCCATGAATTATTGAATTTTGACTCGGAAAAAAATACAATAAAGCAGATAATACAGCAATTCGCACCACATTTAATACATAAACAGATAAGCTTCCTAAAACAATAAAAGACAAAGTATATTTCAATCTTCCTGAAAACGACACTACAAATGAAGCAAACAAAATAATCACACTTATTGCATTACAACCCTCAATTATTCGGGCTACATATTGTTGATTATAAAACAACCGAATATATGACTCCGATTTATCTTTCTCGATCGCCACATCAGCATCAAACAAATTCATCAGTTGCTTTGTATTATCGGCCACTAGTTGAGTAACAAAATCGACCTTATTGTTATCAAAACTTTCCAAAAACTTTTGATAAACCAAGGTAAGTATAATATATGTCAAAAAAAACTTTGTCAAAAAAAGCAAAAAAGGCCTATACAGAGTAAAGTATTTTTTCAAAATCTATTTTTTTAACAAATTTATATAATTTTCAAAAGGTACTTTAAATACTTTTACAAAAAAAATAAAAACATGACATTTCAGGAATTAAAACCAAAAGTATCCGCAATTACATTAGACCAAAAACTTTCGAAAGACGAAAAACTTTTAGCTGTCTGTCAACTTTTAAATAAAAATATAGAGTACTACAACTGGGTTGGGTTTTATTTTGCAAATCACGACACCCAAACCCTACACTTAGGACCATATATTGGAGCCGAAACGGATCACACCGTAATTCCTTTTGGAAAAGGTATTTGCGGACAAGTGGCTGTTTCCAACAATAATTTTGTTGTGCCCGATGTTGCCGCCCAAGACAATTACATCGCCTGCAGTTTTACGGTAAAATCCGAAATTGTTGTTCCATTATTTGTTAACGGAAAAAACATTGGCCAAATAGACATTGACAGTCATGTAATTGATCCATTTACAGAAGCTGACGAGCGATTTTTAGAATTTGTAAACGAAGAGATTGCCAAATTGTACTAAAATTTTTACATTTGTTTTTCATCAAAACCAAACAATGAAAAACAAGCTATATACAATTGCACTACTCTTAATTACAAGCATCGCTTTTTCGCAAACTTCTAAAGCTATCAGCGCGAAGATTTTCCTAGATTCACTGGGTAGTCAAACTTCAGAAGCAAATCATAAATACTATAGAATAATTAGAAATTATAATTTAGAAAGCGATAGCTATGTGATTAACGATTACTACAAATCAGGAAAAATAAAAATGAAAGGCATCTCTACAAACAGAGACAACCTCAAGAGAGAAGGCGCTTTCATCAACTATTATGAAAACGGGAATAAAAAATCTATTTCAAATTATAAAAATAATACACAATATGGAATCCAATATAATTATTTTGATGATGGAACCATTCAGGGTGTAAATGAAGTTATAGAGAACCATTCCGAACTTGTGGATAATTATAAGATAATTCAATTTTGGAATAAAGAGCGTGAACAAAAAGTAATTAATGGCAATGGAGAATACGAAACAACAGACAGCGCTGGTATCTATTTAAAAGGAAGAATTAAAGACGGATTAAAAGATGGAGAATGGCAAGGTTACAGCAAATCGTTCAGTATGAAATTCATCGAATTTTATACTGAAGGAAAATTAGTTTCAGGAATAACAACTGATTCTAACGGTATAGAATTGCCTTACACAGCCTTATTTGAAAAACCAAAATCAGAAAAAGGAATAGAACATTTTTATAAGTATGTTGGTAATAATTTAATAATACCAAAGGAAGCTTTAATAAATAGAATTTCAGGAAAAATCTATTTATTATTTACTATTGAAAAAAACGGAAGCGTTGTTGATGTAAGAGTTCTAAAAGGACTAGATAACGAGCTAGACAAAGAAGCTATAAGAGTGATAAAAAACTATAAAAAGTGGGTTCCTGGAAAAATGAGAGGCGTACCTGTAAGAGTCTCCCATACCATTCCAATTACCATTGTATAAACCAATTAGGGAAACCACACAAAAGTCATTAATTCTATTTGTCAATTCAAAATTTTGTTTTACTTTTGCCACCGTCTTACAATAGCTGTATGACATACATAAAAATCATTAAATAATATTGGAATGTATTTAACTAAAGAGATTAAAGAAGAAATCTTCGCACAACACGGAGAAAAAACAAACACTGGAAAAGCTGAAGCACAAATTGCTTTATTCACTTTCAGAATTAGTCACCTAACTGAGCACTTGAAAAAAAATCGTCATGATTACAATACTGAGCGTTCATTAGTATTATTAGTAGGTAAAAGAAGATCTTTGTTGGATTACTTGAAAAAGAAAGAAATCAACAGATATCGTGAAATTATCAAAGTATTGGGTATTAGAAAATAATCAATATAAAAAAAGAGGTGCGAAAGTGCCTCTTTTTGTTTTTACAGATTGTATTTATTTACAATTATTTTATTAAGAAAAAAAGTTTGGTTTTTCATTGGGTTTTAGGCATTAACTACGCAAACAACAACTACAACACAACTAGAACCCATGTTTAACTAATTATAATTAAATTTATGATTCCACAATTATTTGTAGAAAGTATCGATTTAGGTGATGGCAGAAACATCACAATCGAGACAGGTCGTTTAGCCAAACAAGCGGACGGATCTGTAGTAGTAAGAATAGGAAAAACTGTTATTTTAGGAACAGTAGTTTCTTCAAGGAAAGCAAGTCCAGGTATCGATTTTTTACCTCTTACGGTAGATTACCGTGAAAAATTTGCTGCAGCTGGACGTTTCCCAGGTGGCTTTTTCAAAAGAGAAGCAAGACCAAGTGACAGCGAAGTATTAACAATGCGCCTAGTTGACCGTGTTTTACGTCCACTTTTCCCAGATGATTACCATGCAGAAGTGCAAGTTATGATTCAGTTAATGTCTTATGACGAAGATGTAATGCCAGATGCATTAGCAGGTTTAGCCGCTTCAGCAGCTTTAGCTTTGTCTGACATTCCTTTCGAAACTTTAATCTCTGAAGCTAGAGTTGGTAGAATTGATGGAAAATTCATCATCAACCCAAGTCGCGCTCAATTAGCATTATCAGATATTGATATGATGATTGGGGCTTCAATGGATTCTATCGCAATGGTAGAAGGAGAGATGAAAGAAATTTCGGAAGCGGAAATGTTAGAAGCAATTAAATTTGCACACGAACATATCAAAAATCAAATTTCAGCTCAACTACGTTTGCAAGCTGCTTTTGGGAAAAAAGAAGTTCGTACTTACGAAACTGAAAAAACAGATGACGCTATTTATGCTAAAGTAAAAGCAGCATCTTATGATAAAATTTATGCTATTGCAAGTAAAGGTTCTTCAAAACAAGAACGTACTGCTGCATTTGCAGAGGTAAAAGAAGAAGTAAAAGCTTTATTTACAGAAGAAGAATTGGCAGAAAATGGCGATTTAGTTTCTAAATACTTTTACAAAACAAACAAAGAAGCTGTTCGTAACGTAACCCTAGATTTAGGAACACGTTTAGATGGAAGAAAAACTACAGAAATCAGACCAATCTGGTCAGAAGTAGATTATTTACCATCTGTACACGGATCTGCATTGTTTACACGTGGAGAAACGCAAGCATTGGCAACAGCAACTTTAGGAACTTCTAGAGAAGCAAACCAAATCGACTCTCCATCGGAACAAGGTGAAGAAAAATTCTACTTGCATTATAACTTCCCTCCTTTCTCAACTGGTGAAGCACGTCCTTTAAGAGGAACTTCAAGAAGAGAAGTTGGTCACGGAAACTTGGCGCAAAGAGCATTAAAAAACATGATCCCTGCTGATTGTCCTTATACCATTCGTGTGGTATCTGAAGTATTAGAATCTAATGGTTCTTCTTCTATGGCAACAGTTTGTGCTGGAACATTATCTTTGATGGATGCTGGTATTCAAATGATTCGTCCAGTTTCTGGAATTGCAATGGGATTGATTACCGACGGAGAACGTTTTGCTGTATTGTCTGATATTCTTGGTGATGAAGATCACTTAGGAGATATGGACTTTAAAGTAACTGGAACTTCTGTAGGAATCACAGCTTGTCAAATGGACATAAAAATTGATGGATTGAAATACGAGATTATGGAAGCAGCTTTAGCTCAAGCTAGAGATGGTCGTTTGCATATTCTTGGAAAATTAATCGAAACTTTAGCAGCTCCAAAAGAAGATGTTAAACCTTATGCTCCAAAAATTATCACTAGAACAATTCCTGGAAACTTTATTGGTGCTTTGATTGGACCTGGTGGAAAAGTGATTCAAGAATTACAGAAAGCTACTGGAACTACAATCGTTATCAACGAAGTTGATGAGCAAGGTGTAATCGAAATCTTAGGAACGGATCCCGCAGGTATTGAAGCAGTATTGGCTAAAATTAAGTCAATCACTTTCAAACCACAAATGGGTGAAGCTTACGAAGTGAAAGTAATCAAAATGCTAGATTTTGGTGCTGTAGTTGAATATACTGCTGCTCCAGGAAACGAAGTTTTATTACACGTATCTGAATTGGCATGGGAACGTACAGAAAACGTTGCCGATGTAGTTAAAATGGGAGATGTTTTCGAAGTGAAATACTTAGGACTTGACCCAAAAACTAGAAAAGAAAAAGTGTCTAAAAAAGCACTTATGCCAAGACCTCCACGCGAGGAGAAAAAAGAGTAATCAGATCTTAGTTTACTAAAGGTTTATTTATAGAAAACCCCAATTCATTCATTTGAATTGGGGTTTTTCGCTTTAAAAATGTAAAAAATAAATTACATTTTAACATTATAAAATAGTTTTGTAAGATTTTTTCAATATTTTTGAAAATAAAAAAACATTTAAACTAACAATCCTTTGAAAAAAATTAAAAAAAAACCTTATTTAATAATTTTATTTGGATTATTCCTAAACACCTTTAACACCTACAGCCAAAACAACAACGAAGCCTTAATCTATAATTGGTTTGATAAAAATATTGGCATAGAATCTTTAGACTTTAAAAATGGTTCTGCACATTTTAATTTTGACAAAACGGTCGACAATGAAAATCGCTATTATATTACAGATGGTTTTAGAAATGGAAGTATTAATTACAACAATCAAATCTATTCAAATCTTTACTTAAAGTATGACATCTATAATGATGAGCTAATCTTAAGTCCTTACAGCGAATCGAACCACACTCAAATTAGTCTACTTAAAGAAAATATAAGTTCTTTCAAAATAGGAATTGAAAAGTTTGTAAATCTGAAAGAGCTAAACCCTAACTTTAAAGGTGGATATTATGAAGAAGCTCCTATTGGAGATGATTCTATTCTTTATATAAAGTATTATAAAGAAAAAAACGACATCCTAAAAGATAACTTTTTTCTTATTAAATTTAAACAAAAAAATGAATATGTATTACTTAAAGAGAACAAATTCATTCTTATAAATGATAAAAAAGAAATCATAAAACTGTTCCCTGATAAAAAAAGAAAAATAAATGATTTCTTCTTTATGAATACAAATTTAAAAAAGGATGATCCCGGATTATTTATGAAAAGTCTAATGAAATACATTAACAATTTTAATATCTAGAAATCATCTAAATGAGAATATTCACTATTATTTTATTATTTTTTGGTTTAAATCAATTCCTGTATTCACAAGACCAAAAGCCGACTATTAGTATAAACTACAGCAATATTAGCCAAGTTGACGTTTTAAAAAAAATTGAAGCTTCTACAAATTATAAATTCTATTTTCAAGAAAAGTGGTTTGACAATACTGTTTTAATATCTGGAAATTACACCAACAAAACTATTGAAGAAGTGCTAACTAAAGTTTTTAAAGATAGTGATCTGAACTTTTTCATAGATAAAAACAGAATAATACTTACCAAAAACAGCATTATTTACGACAAATATCCATCCAAAAACACAAGGGAATTAGCACCCATATTTTTCCAACAATACGATTCGATTGGAAAAAAAATAACTAGCGCTGAAAATCCGATTGCCTTAATTGGAAAAGAAGAAATCGATTCTGAACTTGACTTTTATACCCTCTCAGGCCATATTACAGATCTGAAAGACGAAAAACCTTTGGCAGACATAACTGTAAAAGCTAAAAACACTACAATTAGCACCATCACAGATGCATTAGGATTTTATAGCTTAAGACTCCCTACAGGAATAAGCACAATTGAAATTGAATCAATACTCTACATAAGTGCATCTAGAAAAATAATGATTTACAGCAACGGAAATTTGGATTTTTCTATCGCAGAAAAAATAAACCAATTAAAAGAAGTAATCATAAAAGGAAAAAGTAGTCAAAACATTAGAACTGCTATAACAGGCTTAACAACAATTGAGGCAGAAGGAATGAAAACCATCCCACTTGTTCTTGGGGAAAGAGATATTCTAAAAGTAGCCTTAACTATTCCTGGAATAAAAAGCGCAGGCGAAGGCTCATCAGGGTTCAATGTACGTGGAGGAAAAGAAGATCAAAACTTAATCTTACTAGACAATGCAACAATATACAACCCTACTCATCTATTTGGTTTTTTCTCTTCTATTAACCCTTATACAATAAGCAAAGTAGACATCTATAAAGGAGGAATTCCATCCGAATTTGGAGGAAGATTATCTTCTGTTTTTGATATAATTTCTAAAAATGGAAATACAGAAAAATTTTCTGGTGAAGGAGGAATTGGACCTGTAACGAGCAACTTAACAGCTTCTATTCCTGTAGTAAAAGGAAAATCCAGCTTATTCATTGGCGGAAGGGCTACATATTCTGATTGGGTTTTAAAATCTATCGATGATGAAAATCTTAAAAACAGTCAAGCTTCTTTTTATGATTTATTTGCAAAATACAATCACAAAATAAATCAAAACAATTCTGTCGAAGGTACTGCCTATTATAGCAAAGATGCCTATAGCATAACTCCAGACTCATTGTACAAGTACAGCAACAGACTTATTTCTTTAAAATGGAAACATACTTTTAGCGAAAAAACGAATAGTGAATTTAACGTTACCAACAGCGAATATAAATTCAACATTAATTATGAATCTTCTAATCCAGAATCATTCATTTTTAAATACAAAATAAATGAAAGTCAAGTCAATCTAAAATTTAATACTTCATACAGCTCTAAACATAAATTTACTTACGGAATTTCAAATAAGTTTTATAAGGTAAACCCCGGAGAATTATCTCCTAACGGATCATTTTCACTTGTAGAACCACAAAAAATAGACAACGAAAAAGGCTTAGAATCGGCTTTGTTTTTATCTGATAATTTTAAAATATCCGAAAAAATATTATTTGACATTGGAGCCAGATACTCATTATATACAGCGCTAGGAGAATCAACTCAAAAAATTTATCAAGAAGGAGTTCCTATGACCCCTTCAACAATAATAGAAGAAAAAAAATTCGGCAATAATGAAGTAATTAATACTTCTGGAGGCTTTGAACCCAGAATAGGATTAAGATATATTTTTGATGACAGCTTTTTTATAAAAGCTGGCTTTGATAAAAACTTTCAATACATTCATTTATTATCAAACAATACAACACAAGCGCCTACAGATACTTGGAAATTATCTGATTTGAATGTAAAACCAGAAAGCGGCTTACAATACTCACTAGGCCTTTTCAAAAAACTAAACGATAAAGACATTGAGCTTAGCTTAGAAGGTTATTATAAGACATCTAAAAATATTTTGGATTACAAAGTAGGAGCAAACATAATTTTAAACCAAGATTTAGAAACTGAATTACTTCAGGGTGATGGAAAAGCATATGGAATAGAATTTTTATTAAAAAAAACCGAGGGAAGACTTAACGGATGGATTGGCTATACTTATTCAAGAGCGTTTATAAAACTTGATAGTCAATTTAATGATGAGAAAGTAAATAATGGTAATTATTTCCCCACAAATTTTGACAAACCACACGATGTCAGCATTGTAATGAATTACAAATTTACACATCGATACAGTTTTTCATCTAATTTTGTTTATCAAACAGGAAGACCCGTAACCTATCCAATAGGTAAATACTATTATAATAATGCCCAATATACGCTTTATAGTGATCGAAATAAATTTAGAATACCCGATTACTACAGATTAGATATAGGAATAAATATTGAAGGAAATCATAAAATAAAAAAACTAGCACATAGTTTTTGGAATATCTCGATATATAATGTTCTAGGTAGAAATAACCCATATTCTATTTTTTTCGTAACAAAAGAAGGGAGAATAAAAGCCTATCAAACTTCAATATTTGCAATTCCGATCCCAACTATTACTTATAATTTTAAATTTTAAAAAATTATGAAAAAAATCTTACTGTATAGATTTCTTCTTATAATATTGCTCGCTTCAGCATTTAGCTGTACAACACCATATAATTATCAATCCAATGGTTTTGAAGATATTATTGTAATAGAAGCAACAATCACAAACGAAAATAAATACCAAGAAATAAAACTTTCTAGAACATACACTCTTGAAGAAAGTAGTCAAAAATTTGAAACCGAAGCTGTTGTCTATGTAACTGATAACACGGGAAACAAATATGAGTTTGACGAAGGTGAAGAATCGTATATTTCGATAAATAAATTTCAAGCTAGTCATGACAGAGAGTATCAACTGCATATCCTTACCAAGGATGGGAAATCTTATCTTTCCAGAACCGAAAAGCTGACCACTCAAAATCCAATTGAAAATTTACAAGCTAGAGCAGTTAATAAAGAGGGAGTAACTGGTGTAGAAATTACAGTAAACAGTTTTGACCCTACAAATACATCAAAATATTATAGATACGAATATGAGGAAACTTACAAAGTAATTGCTCCTTTGTGGAGTCCTGAAAAGGCGGTTGCAGTTTTTTTTAGCCCCGGATCTAATCCAAAAGGTAAAATCATTATTGAAGAAAGAACAACAGAAGCCAGAGTTTGCTATTTAAATGAGGTATCAACAGACTTGATTTTAACCAATACCAATAAATTATCAGAAGACAAAGTAATTGATTTTCCGGTAAGATTCATTAGTAGTAAAAATCCCATAATTAGAAACCGTTATAGCATTTTAGTAAAACAATATGTACAGAGTTTAGCCGCTCATACCTTTTACGAAACACTCAAAAAAATATCAAGTGACGGAAGCATACTATCCCAAACGCAACCTGGTTTCTTTTACGGAAACATAAAATCCGTTGACAATCCAAGAGAAAAAGTAATTGGTTTTTTTGACGTTTCTTCTTATTCTGAAAAAAGATTATTTTTCAATTTTTCGGATATCCTACCGGATATCCAACGTCCAAATTATCAATACGAATGCCCCGCGATTGATCCTGAAAATCCAGTTAATCCATTTTTGTACAATTATTGTTTTTCACCAACGCCAAGTTGTCAAGGAAACCTAATTTTAGATTTTATTCAGAACAGAGATATGGTTCTTGTGAGTTACATTGGCACAAAATATACTTTATTCCCTATAGAATGTGGAGATTGCACTTCTTTTTCATCAAACATAAAACCAACATTTTGGATAGATTAAAACATATATTAGCCCTAACTTTATTATTAAGTTGTCAGCAAACTATCTTTGCACAAAACAACAATTCCATAGCTGAACTCAATGTAATTGATAAAATTTTGAACGAATCAATTTTTATCAGCACAAACACTAATTCATTCTTATCAGGAGAAACCATACTGTATAAGATATTTTGCACAGACAAAACAACACACATTCCAACAAAATATAGCAAAATTGCATATTTAGAACTTGTAGACAGCAATAAAAAAACAATTTTTACCCATAAATTATTTCTTAAAGACGGCACTGCCGACGGTGATTTTTTCATCCCAACAACATTAGAAACGGGCACTTACAAAATAATAGGATACACTAGCTGGATGTTGAACAAAAATATTGAAGAATATTTTTTTACAGATATTTACATTATAAATCCTTATACAGAAAAATCAATCCAGACAATTGCTCAAAAAGAAACAACACCATTAGAAGCAATAACCGACAACAATATTTCCTTTGATTTTAAGGACAAGACATTCAGCAATAGAACTCTAGTGAATTTAAAAATCAAGACCATGTCTGACGATTTTTTAAAAGGAAACTATACTATATCAGTTAGAAAGGCAGATGGGTTTTCAGCTCAAAGCAAAACTACTCTTAAAGAATATCAAGCATTAAATCAAAGTAAAGCTTCTAACAGTGTGATTAATAATTTAAGTTTTGTACTTCCTGAATTACGAGGAGAAATAATTACTGGCAGAATAACGTCTGTTTCAGAAGAAATTAAAAATAAAAAAATAGCACTTTCTTTTATAGGAAAAAATTATGATTTAAAATTATCTAAAACTGACGAACAGGGCAAATTCATTTTTAACTTAGAAAAATCAAATCCTAACTCAAATATTGTTATTCAAGTACTTGAAGGTAATAAAGACGAATACATTATTGAAATAGACAAACCAAAGAAAACGGATTTTTCTAGTCTTTCATTTTCAAGTCTTCAATTCCATTCAGAATCTAACAAGAACATAACTGAAAGATTAATTTCTAGCCAAGTAGAAAATGCCTATTATAACGTAAAAAAAGACAGCTTAATTTCTCCTAATGGTTTTATTCCGTTTTATGGATCACAATCTAAAGAATACAAACTTGATGATTTCACAAGGTTCACAACAATGCAAGAAACTATTACCGAAGTAGTAGCCGGCGTTATTTTTATAAAAAAAAATAACAACTATACACTACAAGTTTATGATTACGATGAAAATTATGAATCTCCCTTAGCGCCATTAGTTGTGGTTGACGGATTATTAATTGAAGATTTGAATGAATTCTTTACATATAACCCTAAAAACATCAATAAAGTAAACGTTGTAAAAGGACTTTATTATTATGGTTCTAAAACATTTAACGGCTTAATTTGCTTTACAACCAAAAATGGAGATTACGAAACAAAACTTAAGGGCGACTTTATAATAAGGCCTGATATTTTGAGACCTCAAGCTAAAAAAGAATATTTTCAACCTGATTACACCAATAATAAAAACTCAAGAACTCCAGATTATAGACATCAACTTTTGTGGCTATCAAATGTTGATTTGAGTAATAAAAACTCAAATATCCAATTTTACACTTCTGATGTTTCTGGCAAATTTGAAGTAACTTTAGAAGGTCTCTCAGCAAGTGGCAAAGCCGTTTTTATAAAAGATATTATTGAAGTAAATGACAAAACTTCAAATTAAAATACAAATCCTATTCAATCGACGATTTATGTTTATATTTTAATAAATAATTATTTTCATCCCTTTTGTAACTTTTTAGCAACTCCATACGTATAACAACTCGTACACTTAAAATTGAGGAGACAAAACAACATGAGACAACTTAAAATCACCAAGCAGGTTACCAATCGTGAAACTGCTTCATTAGACAAATATTTACAAGAAATTGGAAAAGTTGACCTTATTACCGCTGACGAAGAAGTAGAATTAGCACAAAAAATTAAAGCCGGGGATCAAAGAGCCCTTGAGAAATTGACAAAAGCGAATTTACGTTTCGTAGTTTCGGTAGCAAAACAATACCAAAATCAAGGACTTACACTTCCTGATTTAATTAACGAAGGAAATTTAGGATTGATAAAAGCCGCACAACGTTTTGACGAAACACGTGGTTTCAAATTCATCTCATATGCTGTTTGGTGGATACGTCAATCGATTCTTCAAGCATTGGCTGAACAATCTCGTATCGTTCGTTTACCATTAAATAAAATTGGTTCTATCAATAAAATCAACAAAATGTACGCTTTACTAGAGCAATCTAACGAGCGTCCACCATCTGCTGAGGAAATTGCAAAAGAACTTGACATGACCGTAAATGACGTAAAAGAGTCTATGAAAAACTCTGGTCGTCACTTATCAATGGATGCGCCTCTTGTAGAAGGAGAAGATTCTAACCTTTACGACGTTTTGCGTTCTGGAGAATCTCCAAATCCAGACAGAGAATTAATTCACGAATCTTTACGTACCGAAATCGAGCGTTCCTTAGAAACATTAACTCCAAGAGAAGCTGATGTAGTGCGTTTGTACTTTGGACTTGGTGACCAACACCCAATGACTCTTGAAGAAATTGGTGAAACTTTCGACTTAACTCGTGAGCGTGTACGTCAGATCAAAGAAAAAGCAATCCGTAGATTAAAACATACTTCAAGAAGTAAAATTCTTAAAACTTATTTAGGTTAATAAACCTTAAAGCTAGGAAATCTTTTGTCTTTAAGACATTTGACTTTCTAATATAAAGCAAACAACAGTTTGATTGACTGTTCGTTTTTTGATTGATGATTGAAACTCCGGCTGATTACCGGAGTTTTATTTTTTGCACAAACTTCAAAATTGAATATTCTAAGCTCTTTATCCTTTATTATTTTAAGTTCAAATATTCAACCAGATTAATGAATCCTGAAATAGCATTTGTGCGCATCGATTACAAATGCTTTTCTTTGTGAACTTTGCAAAAAACTTTATCAACTTTGCATTTAAAATTTTTACTTTTGCACAAACAATTCAACTACACAATGAAAAACACATTAATTGCTCCATCGGTTCTAGCAGCTGATTTTGGAAACTTACAACGCGATATCGAAATGATCAACAATAGCGAAGCCGATTGGTTTCATATTGACATCATGGACGGCGTTTTTGTGCCAAACATTTCTTACGGCATGCCCGTTTTAGAAGCTATAAACAAGCACGCTAAAAAAACCATCGACGTTCACTTAATGATTATAGATCCAGATCGTTATATCAAAACTTTTGCTGATTTAGGAGCTAATGTTCTAAGTGTACACTATGAAGCATGTACACATCTTCACAGAACACTACAAGCTATCAAGGCTGAGGGAATGAAAGCCGGAGTTGCTATTAACCCACATACTAATATAGATTTATTGGAAGATATTATCAATGATATAGACTTGGTTTGTATCATGAGTGTAAATCCTGGTTTTGGAGGACAATCTTTCATTGAAAACACTTACGCCAAGGTTAGAAAACTTAAAGACCTAATCAATAAAAAAGGCGCCTCTACATTAATCGAAGTGGATGGCGGAGTAACTAATAAAAACGCAAAACAACTAGTTGAAGCTGGAGCCGATGTACTTGTTGCCGGAAGCTTTGTTTTTAAAGCTGCAAACCCAACAGAAACCATTGCTGATTTAAAGAAATTAACATCCTTCTAAAAAAACAAAAAGTCCCTTTCAAAATATCGAAAGGGACTTTTTTATTTACATCACTTATACTGATCAATCAAATATTTTATCAGATCGGTGGTAGTTACAATCCCTACCAACAAATCACCCAAACAAACCGGCAAAGCATGAAACTCCTTTTTAGATAAGATTTCGGCAGTTTCTTTAATTGTTGTTTCAGGCGAAATGGTGACCAATTTTTTAGCCATAACCTGCTCGATTGTAAACATATTATACACCGTAGCATCTACCACTTCTGCATCATCATCAACGGCATCTACAAAAGAAATTCGCAATAAATCGGTATAACTCAACATCCCCACTATTCTATTGCCATCCACAACAGGAATATGCCTTATTTTATGTTGTTTAAAAAGCTTTTCTGCTTTTGTTAAATCATCTAACTTATTTAATTTAATAACATTTTTACTCATTATAACTGATACCGGCACATTTTGTTTCATGATATTCTAGCTTTAGATTTAACCAAAGTTAATTCAAATCAAAAACAAAAAACATGATGTTTATCATCTCTACTTGATGCTTTTGAAAGCTCAAGCTAGTTAAAACAAAAAGGCTTTTTTACTTTAAATCCTCTTCATCAAAATTTATCATTTCTCTAATATCATTGTACAACTCGGGGAATTCTTTCTTAAAAATTTGAGGTGTTTCAAAGAAATGTTCCAAAACAACGGCAAAGAATTCCACTTGATTGGTATAAGCATAAATCCTGAAATATTTTGATGCAATGAGATGATCCAAAACATTAGAACGGACTAAATACTCCTGTATTTTAACATAAGCATCCGCAAAAACAATACTACTTTGATCTTTTCCTTTTAATCCATGAAAATACAGAGCATGTGCAAATTCGTGCAAGCCAAGATTTATATTATCACTTTCATATCGAAAACCTTCTTCAAAATCTTTCCAAGAAAAAACCACTGTCTTCAAACCTGGATTAAACTCTCCTTTATGAAATTCTTTATTTATCGTAGAAAAATAAGCTTCCGGATAAATAATAATCTTATCAAAAACCCTAATCAAATAATATCTCATTCCAAAAGTAAGCATCACAAAAGTGGCCGAAATTAAAACTTTGACTTGATCAGTAACAACAAAATCTGCTTGTCCGATAAATTTATATTTCTCAATAAACGCTGCTACTCGGCACTCAAAAAAACGTTTCCTTTGATCAGATAATTTTCTATAGAACACAAATTCCTTTTCGAGGATATTTCTTTGAGAATCGCTTAATTTAAGCGCAAAAGGATACCAATGAATATAAATTGGTTTATTAAAAATAAGCACATATAAAGGCTCGATGATTGCCCCAAAAATCAATACTGCGAAAAGAATACCGAAAAACACAACTACTAAAATCTGAACTACATCCATTTAATTAAAATCTTGACTGAGGTTAACACAACTAAACTACAAAAACTCTAATTTGAAAACAAAAAAAGCAACAAAATGACAAATTATGCTTTGTCATTTTGTTGCTTTTTTAAGTGGCCGCGACAGGGTTCGAACCTGCAACCCTCAGAGTCGAAATCTGATATTCTATCCAGTTGAACTACGCAGCCATTTAATATATAATTTACGAATTTAGATTTAGGATTTTCACAATCTTAAATCTAAATCCCCAAATCCTAAATTATTTATACTAATAATTTCTTAACGATAGTGGAAATGGTTTTCCCTTCAGCAGTTCCGCCTAACTGTGCCGAAGCCAGTCCCATCACTTTACCCATTGAGGCAATTCCAGAAGCACCTGTTTCAGCAATGATTTTTGCAATAACAGCTTCCACTTCAGCTTCACTTAATTGAGCTGGCAAGAATTTCTCAATTACTGCCACTTGTGCCAATTCTGGTTCAGCTAAATCTAAACGATTTTGTTCAGTGAAAATTTTCGCGCTTTCTTTGCGGGTTTTCACTAATCTTTGAAGCAATTTAATTTCATCATCTTCTGAGATTTCTTCTTTTGTCCCTGATGCAGTTTGAGCCAAAAGGATTTCAGATTTAATCGCTCTTAAAGCTTCTAATGCAACTGTATCCTTAGCTCTCATGGCGGTTTTCATTTCGTCCATGATATTTGTTGATAAACTCATTTTTTTTATTTTATTAAGCGCTATTGCTTAGTTTATTTTTTTTGATTTGAAGAAACACCCTTTTGTTGTCTCAAATGGTAATAAAAGTATTTCATGAGAAAAATACTCAACGGAAACAGAAATTAATTTCCTAAAAAACTAAAAGGGATATCGCGGTGCGAAGATAAAAAAAATAACCCGAAAATTAAATTCAATTTTCGGGTTGATTTGATTTTGATTCGAGTTCGTTAATCTACATTGTCATGCAAATACGAGTTGTTAGAACGCAACTGTAAATCGTTGTTACTATCCATCCCAACAGACATTCTTGAATTTGTATTATTAGCTTGTGTATTTGATATATCTATACCTAATCTTTTGTAAGCCGGCTCTTTCTCGTACTCCTCAATTTTAGATACATTATTATGAAACTTATAATTGAACTCTTTAAGTTTCTTTCTTCTTTCATCAGCTCTAAGTCTCAAAGTTTCCTCGATTGACATTTCCATCGGAGAAATTTCTTCAAATTTAGAAGGCGCACTTGTATAAGTATCAACTTGTTTCATTGTGATGTTCATTTCCTCAGGAATAACCTCTTCAACTACTTTTGAAACAGGTTTTGAAGCAATAAAATCATTCTCTACTTCCATATATTCCTCAAGAGAATATCTAACAACTCCTTTGTCCGACAACTCGGTCACAGGCACAAATTGAACTGGCTGATTTACTTTTATCTCTCTGGTTTCATTCGTTAATTCAAACAAAACTTCATTTTGCTGTACTGCTATCGGCTCTGGCTTAGAAAGTGGTAAATCAAAAGAAAAAGCCGTTTGCTCTTGTCTTTCAATCACCTTAGGCTGTGGTACTTCTCTAGTTTCAGCCGCTTTTGGCGCCGTGAAAGTAAAATCAATATCTTTAATTGGAGAAACGATTTCAAAAGTAACATCTAGGTTTTTGATAAACTCCGACATTACCATCAAATCTTCGTTACCTTCTACAGGAACGATTGGCTCCGGAGCAACTCTATCTTCTGTCAATTCAAAAACAATTCTCTCTTCTGTATTAGCTTTCGGTGTTTCGGTATTTAAATCAAAAGCAGGAACTGCATTTTTTGTTAAATTATAAACACTTCTTTGTTCATCCTCAAGGGTGTGAATTATTTTTTTTGGCTCTGTATTTACAATTCCGTTTTGTTGTTCAATATCAAATCCTGTCGCAATAATAGTTACTGCAATAGCATCCCCCAATGTTTCATCTTCTCCAACTCCCATGATAATATTGGCATTGAAACCCGCTTCAGTTTGAATATGGTCATTGATTTCCCCAATTTCATCCAAAGTGATCTCATTAGATCCAGAAACGATGAGCAACAAAACGTTTTTGGCACCTGTGATTTTATTATCATTTAGTAAAGGAGAATCCAAGGCTGAAATAATAGCATCTTTAGCTCTATTTTCACCCGAAGAAACAGAAGAACCCATAATTGCAGTTCCGCTATTTGCTAAAACTGTCTTAGCATCACGTAAATCGATATTCTGTGTGTAGTGATGCGTAATTACCTCGGCAATACCTCTTGAGGCAGTTGCCAAAACTTCATCCGCTTTTGAAAATCCTGCTTTGAAACCAAGATTCCCATATACTTCTCTTAATTTATTGTTGTTGATAACGATTAAAGAATCTACCTGTTTGCGTAGCTTTTCAATCCCTATTTTTGCTTGTTCTTGACGTACTTTCCCTTCAAACAAAAATGGCAATGTCACGATACCTACAGTAAGAATTTCTCTTTCTTTTGCCAATTGAGCAATTACTGGAGCAGCACCTGTACCGGTACCTCCACCCATTCCGGCTGTGATAAAAACCATCTTGGTATTGCGATCCAACATCTTTTCGATATCGGCAATACTTTCAATAGCTGATTGTTGTCCTACATCTGGATTTGCACCAGCACCAAGACCTTCAGTTAAATTCACTCCCAACTGAATTTTATTAGGAACTGAACTATTCTGTAATGCCTGAGAATCAGTATTACAAACAATAAAGTCTACTCCTTTAATTCCTTGTTTAAACATGTGGTTAATAGCATTACTACCGCCTCCACCGACACCAATTACTTTGATTACATTTGATTGGTTTTTTGGTAAATCAAATGAAATACTTCCAAATTCTGAGTTGCTCATCATTTTATTTGGTTTTTGATATTAATTATAAATTGTTGTTTTATTATTTTGGGCACTGCCCTATTCTGCATTATCTAAAAAATCCTTAATCTTATCTACATAACGATCAAAAAACGATCTCTTAATCTTATCTCCTGTAGATTCTTCATTCTTTACATATTTTTTAGTTTTCTCTTCTTCGTCTTCATCTTCCTCCATTAATTCAGTTCTTTCGTAAGCGGGTGCTCTATAAACCGGCACTTTTGGAGCAACAATTTCGTCCTTTCTAACCGCACTTCGAGTGTTGTTTTCGATACTATTCATTACCAATCCAACAGCTGTTGCGTATAATGGACTCGAAAATTCCTCATCAGAATCGCCAGCTAGGTGTTCGTTTGGATATCCTATTCTGGTATCCATCCCTGTAATGTATTCCACTAACTGCTTAATATGTTTTAGCTGTGCTCCACCACCGGTAAGCACAATTCCAGCAATTAGTTTCTTGCGCGGATCTTCATGTCCGTAAGCTTTTATTTCGGTAAAAACCTGTTCTACAATTTCCACGACACGAGCATGAATAATTTTCGATAAGTTTTTCAAAGAAATTTCTTTTGGTTCTCTTCCTCTTAACCCAGGAATAGAAACAATTTCATTGTCTTTATTTTCACCTGGCCAAGCTGAACCAAATTTAACTTTCAATAATTCAGCTTGCTTTTCAATAATTGAGCAACCTTCTTTTATATCATCCGAAATAACATTTCCACCAAAAGGTATTACTGCGGTATGACGAATAATTCCATCTTTAAAAATCGCTAAATCTGTTGTACCACCACCTATATCAATTAAGGCAACTCCAGCTTCTTTTTCTTCCTGACTCAATACGGCATCACATGATGCTAATGGCTCCAACGTTAATCCTGATAACTCAATCCCTGAACTTTGGATGCATCGCCCTACATTTCGTATCGATGATGCCTGACCAACTACAACATGAAAACTAGACTCTAATCTTCCGCCGTACATTCCTATAGGCTCTTTGATTTCAGATTGGCCATCAATTTTAAATTCTTGAGGTAAAACGTGAATTATTTCCTCTCCCGGCAACATAGCCAGTTTATTTACTTGGTCTATCAACAACTGAATATCCGCTCCTCCAATCACTTCTTCAGGATTGTCTCTGCTGATATAATCTGTATGCTGAATACTACGTATGTGCTGACCTGCAATTCCTACAACAACATCTTTAATTTTGTAACCCGAATTATTTTCGGCCTCATTTATTGCTTGCTGAATAGACTGTATTGTTTGGGTAATGTTATTAACAACTCCTCTGGCAACACCTAAACTTTTAGATTTACCAACTCCCAAAATTTCTAACTTACCATACTCATTTTTCTTGCCTATCATGGCAACAATTTTGGTAGTCCCAATATCTAGACCCACTGCAATATTCTCTTTTTCCATTATCTATTATTTAGTGCAAACTACTTGTTTTGTAAATCTGAGATCTATCTTTTTATATTTATACAACGAACTATCTAAAACCGCCTTTTGAAAAAAGGCCTTGTAATCCTTGAATTTCTCTTCGAAATTTGCTGTTCCACCAAAATTAATTTGGTAATCAAAATTCCTATTGAACATTTTTAAGCTCCCACTAGGCATGATTTGAATAGCAACAATGTTTTTTTTCAAAAAATCATCATCATAAATTACCCGTAACAATTGGACTAATTTTTCGTTATTTTTTTCATTTATTGTACCAGAAACAAGCGGAACTCTAGCCGCAAAATTGTCAGATAATGGCATCTCACCCCCCTCATAATCAATATAAAAAGAGCTATTCCCATTAAAAACCCTAGCTATAGGGGTTTTCTGTTTTACTACTGCTTTCAGAACACCATCAATACTTACAAACACATCCGATTTTTCAATCATATTGTTCGAAGACAGTATTCTCTCCAGTCTATTCAAAGCTAATTTATCTTTTCTTATACTTGAAGCATTCTCATTATTTTCTATTAACAATTTATTAACCGTTTCTCTTTTCAAAAAAAGAGTGTTATTGCCAACGAAAACAACTACTGATTTAGTCAATTTTCTATTTCCGTTTCGCTTAGAAGTGAATGAAAATAGAAAAAGAACAACTCCAATCATTAAAACCAATCTGATATTTGCCCAATTAAATATTCTCATTTAAAGCCAATTTAATCTCTCCCACTAATTCCCCTATATCACCTGCTCCTATTGTCACAATTATCGGTGCATCACTCTCCAAAATCGCATCAATTAAAATTTCTTTTGAAGCCAATTTTTTATTTGAATTATCAATTTTACCCAACAACCATTCAGATGTTACTCCTTCCATTGGAAGTTCTCTAGCAGGATAAATATCCATCAAAATAACTTCGTCAAAGTTAGAAAGACTTTTGGCAAAATCATCAACAAAATCCCTTGTTCTGCTGAATAAATGAGGCTGAAAAATGGCCAATACTTTTTTGCCGGGATACAATTCCCTAACCGCCTGATAGACTGCATTGATCTCCGTTGGATGATGTGCATAGTCATCAATATAAACTAAATTATCTGTTTTTATTTGATACGAAAACCTTCTCTTTATCCCTTTGAATGAAGCTAAGGCTGCCGCAATAGCAGCGGTTGGGGTGCCAAAATCTATTGCCATTGCGATAGCCATTAAAGCATTCATCAAATTATGTTTTCCGGGTAAACCAAAACGAAAATCTATTAAAATCCCATTTGGCGTCTTTATATCAAAAATGTAACTACCATTATCTATTCGAATATTAAAAGCGCTATACGCCGCCTCTTCATTTACAGCCACCGTAACCCCCTCTAAAGGCAATTCCCGAGTTATAAACAATCTCTTTTTATCCTGAATCTTATTAGCAAATTCCACAAAAGATTCTTCGATGGCATCACTTGTACCATAAATATCCAAATGATCGGCATCCATTGAAGTCACACAAGCAATATTAGGATGCAAATGCAAAAAAGAACGATCAAATTCGTCTGCTTCAACAACAGTTACCGTTTTTCCGCTTCCTATCAAATTCGAATTATAATTCTCTACTATTCCACCTATAAAAGCAGTAACATCAGCACCGCTTTCGAACAAAATATGCCCCAAAATACTTGAAGTCGTTGTTTTTCCGTGCGTTCCAGCAACAGCAAAACAAAAAGTGTCTTTTGTTATTATTCCTAAAACCTCTGCTCTTTTTTTAACATGATATTCGCGCTCCAAGAAATAATTCCATTCTGAATGTGTTTTAGGAACAGCCGGAGTAATAATCACTAAAGTATTTTCAACAAAATAATCTTTTGGAATCAAACCAATATTGTCTTCAAAATGAATTGAAATTCCGCTTGCTATCAACTCTTTGGTCAAAGCCGTAGGAGTTTTATCATAGCCTGAAACCTGCTTTCCAATATTTTTAAAATAGCGAGCCAAAGCACTCATTCCGATGCCTCCAATTCCGATGAAATAGACGTTATGTATTTGATTTAAATTCATTGATATACTTTCCTATTTATTTTTAATTAACTTCACAATTACATCTGCAATTTGTTTTGTTGCTTCAGGCATTGCCAATTGTTTTATATTCTCACTTAATTGATTCTGCTTGCCCTGATCTTTTAGCAAAGCTTCAAAAACGAGACCGAATTGAGAATCCAGCTCTGCTTCTTTCAATAAGATTGCTCCTTTTTTATCTACAATTGCTTTTGCATTTTTTGTTTGATGATCTTCGGCTACATTTGGCGAAGGGATAAAAATTACCGGCTTACCCACAATGCACAGTTCTGATACCGATGATGCGCCCGCTCTTGAAATAATAATATCCGCTGCAGCATAAACAAAATCCATTCTTTCGATAAAAGCAACCACTTTTACATTAGCTGAATCGTATTTTTTATAATCTTCATAATACAATTTCCCACATTGCCAGATAATTTGAACATTTTGGGAGAGAATATTTTTTAATTCTTTTTCAATTAATTGATTCATTCTTCTTGCTCCTAAGCTTCCGCCAAGAACCAATAGTGTTTTTTTATTTGCATCTAAGTCAAAATATTGAATTGCCTCGTTTCTTTTACTTGCAATATCAATTAAATCCTGACGCACAGGATTCCCAGTCAAAATCATTTTATCAGCCGGAAAAAATCGCTCCAGATTCTCATAAGCCACACAAATTGCATTGGCTTTGTCGCTCAATAACTTATTAGTAATTCCAGGATATGAATTTTGTTCCTGAATTACCGTTGGGACCCCCATTAAACTAGCCGTCTTCAACAATGGACCACTGGCAAAACCACCGGTTCCTATAACAACATCTGGATTAAATTGCTTTATTATCTTTCTGGATCTCCACAAACTATCAACTAATTTTAGTGGAAACATCAGATTTTGCAAGCTTATTTTTCGTTGCAAACCAGCAATCCACAATCCTTTTATTGCATAACCTGCCTGAGGCACTTTCTGCATTTCCATTTTGTCTTTGGCACCCACAAAAAGAAATTCTGCGTCTGGAAAACGCAACTTCAATTCATTGGCAATCGCAATAGCAGGATAGATATGCCCTCCGGTTCCGCCGCCACTTAATATGAATTTATATTGCCTCATCTTTCTATAAGTTATAATAATTTTTGAAAAACACTTTACTCCTAAAAAATATTATTTATTCAAAACCGCATCCATAGGATTTGCTGTTTTATCTTCAATGGAATAATCAATGGAAACTTCTTCACTAGAAGCTAATTCAGCATCAATCAGTTTTTGAAGTGCTTCCTCTCTTTTGGCGGCAATTTTCAATTCTTCTTCAATTTCTTCGTCTTTTTTGGTAACACCAATGATGATTCCCAATGCAATACAAGTCATCCAAATAGAAGTACCTCCACTACTTATCAATGGTAGTGTTTGCCCTGTAACCGGCAACAATTCAACCGCAACAGCCATATTAATCATAGCCTGAAATATCATGGGAAACCCTAAACCTACAACCACTAATTTACCAAATATGGTCTTGGCTTTGTGTGAGGCAATAACAAATCTAAAAAGCAATAATAAATACAAAGAAAGAACTCCTAAACCTCCTATAAGTCCATATTCCTCAACAATAATGGCAAAAATAAAATCAGAAGAAGACTGTGGCAAGAAGTTCTTTTGAACGCTTTTTCCTGGACCCAAGCCATATATTTTACCGGAAGCAATCGCAATTTTAGCTTTTTCGATTTGATAATCGTCTTCATCCGGTTTATCGCTAATAAAATTTTCTATGCGACTTTCCCATGTATTTACCCTGTTTTTAAAAGCATCCGGAAAAGCTTTAGCCACTAAGACAAAAAAAGCTAGCGAAAAAATCCCCATTCCTATAATAAATCCAATATACTTTAATGGATATTTCCCAATAAACACCAACATTATTATCATTGAAAAAATTAATGCTGTAGTCGAAAAATTCGAAGGAAGAATAAACATCAAAGTAATAAAAACTGGAATCCAAAGCTGCTTGAATGACTCTACAAAATCAATAGGCTCTTGCCTAGTTTTTGACAAGTAACGAGCTACAAAAACAAATAAAACCAATGACGCAAAAGCCGAGGGTTGAAACGAAATCCCTACAAAAGGAATTTGAAGCCATCTACTTGCATTAGCCCCACCAATCACTGTTCCCTTAATCATTGTAATGGCCAAAACAACCCAAACCACTGGCAACAGCCATTTAGAAATAGAGCGAAAATAATGATACGGTACTTTATGAATATAATAAATAATGAAAAAACCACAACCAATATGCCCCAAATGTTTTACCAAATAACCCAGAGTATTTCCGGTTCCATGACCTAAATAAGCCAAATTACTGCTTGCACTAAAAACAGGCATAAACGAAAACAAAGCCAATAAGGCCACAAATGACCATATCCCTTTATCTCCTTTTAATTTGCTTATTAGTTGTTTCATTTTTAAATTTTAGATGTTAGATTTCTGATATTAGATTTCTGATATTAGATCTACTTCTGATTTATTCTACTATTAATCGTTTTTAATGTACTCACAAAAATTGCAGTTAGTTCATTTCCTTCTTTCCAAATTGACTCTAACTCTAATTTATCAAACCATTCCTTTCAATAATAATTTCAATCCAAAATAAAGTTTCATCTGCCTCTTCTAATACTACATTCATTTTAGAAACAAATTCTCTATCACTTCTAGCCCTACAAACCGCTCTGTAGTTTGCTCCAACGGAAGTACCACTCCTTACTATCTGATTCGCAACAACTTTTGCTGAAATTGATTCCGGTAATTTCTCTACTAAATCAATTACCATCAAAGAAAAACTCTTTGTCCTTAATTTCAGTTCATTCGTTGTCATATAAACTTTATTGAGTAATTATTTTCAATCAGAAATCTAAAATCTGAGATTATTACAAATTATATACAGCTTGTTTAAATTGATTTCCTCTGTCTTCGTAATTTTCAAACAAATCGAAACTGGCGCAGGCTGGCGACAACAAAACGGTATCCCCTTTTTCGGTTAATCGCTGACCCATTCTCACGGCATCATTCATATTATTCACTTCAACCATCACATCTACTACATTTCCAAAAGCATCGATAATTTTTTTATTATCCAAACCAAGACAAATAATGGCTTTCACTTTTTCGCGTACAAGTGACATCAATTCATTATAATCATTCCCTTTATCAACACCACCAACAATCCAAACCGTTGGCGTATTCATACTATCAAGAGCAAAAAAAGTAGCATTCACATTAGTTGCCTTAGAATCATTCACGTATTGCACGTTTTGAATTTTTAGCACCTTTTCAAGACGGTGTTCCACTCCTTGAAAATTAGACATACTTTCACGTATTGTTGATTTACGTATTTGCATCAATTTTGCCACAGAGGTTGCTGCCATTGCATTTTTCATATTATGTTTTCCTTCTAAGGCAATAGATTCTGTTTCCATTAAAAACTCCTCTTTATTGATAATTACTTCCATTTTGTTGTTTTTTATATATGCTCCTTCACTGAATGTTTTTGTCAATGAAAAAGGAATTAATTTAGCTTTCGTTTTGTTATTTTTCAACCATTCTTCGATGGCTTCATCATCAGCGTCATAAATGAGGTAATCTTCCTCGGTTTGATTCATAGTAATCCGAAACTTTGAGTCAATATAATTTTGATAATTATACTCATAGCGATCTAAATGATCAGGACTTATGTTAGTAATAATGGCTATATGCGGCTTATAATTAACAATCCCGTCCAGTTGAAAACTACTCAATTCGAGCACATAGGAATCAAAATTATTTTCTGCAACCTGCCAAGCAAAACTCTTTCCAATATTACCCGCTAAACCCACATTCAAACCAGCCGATTTAAGCAGATGATAGGTCAACATTGTCGTGGTGGTTTTTCCGTTACTTCCTGTTATCCCTATCGTAATGGCATTTGTAAAAGGAGCCGTAAATTCAATTTCTGAAATCACCGAAATCCCTTTTTCGATAAGTTTCTTTATAATCGGAGATTTCTCTGGAATTCCTGGGCTTTTCATGACCACATCGGCATTTAGAATCAAATCTTCCGTATGCTTTTCTTCTTCCCACTCTATTTCATATTCAACAAGAACTTCCTTGTAAGTATCTTTTATTTTTCCAAAGTCAGATAAAAAAACATCATAACCTTTTTTCTTTCCAAGGATAGCAGTTCCAACACCACTTTCTCCTCCACCTAAAACAACTAATCTCATATTATCTTAGTTTTAAAGTGACAATTGATAGTATCGCTAACATGATGGCAACAATCCAAAATCGAGTTACAATTTTACTCTCGTGATAACCTTTCTTTTGATAATGATGGTGTAGCGGAGACATTAAAAATATTCTACGTCCTTCGCCAAAACGTTTTTTGGTATATTTAAAATAACCGACTTGCAAAACAACCGAGAAATTTTCGACCAAAAATATTCCGCACAATAATGGAATCAATAATTCTTTTCGGACAGCGATTGCTAATACAGCAATGATTCCTCCAATAGTTAAACTTCCTGTATCTCCCATAAACACAGAAGCCGGATAAGAATTATACCAAAGAAATCCGATCAACGAACCCACAAATGCCGCAATAAATACGGTCATTTCACCGGAATTTGGGATGTACATTATATTGAGATAATTAGAGAAAATAATATTCCCCGAAACGAAAGTAAAAATCCCCAATGCCAAAACGGATACTGCCGAAGTTCCGGCTGCGAGTCCATCAATTCCATCTGTTAAATTAGCTCCGTTTGAAACCGCCGTAATAATAAAAATCACAACCGGGATAAAAATTAACCAAGCCCATTTTTCATAGCCTTCACCTGTCCATGCCAATAACTCAGCGTAATCAAACTCATTATTTTTAAAAAACGGAATAGTCGTTGCCGTTGATTTCTCCTCTAAA
This sequence comes from Flavobacterium sp. W1B, assembly GCF_047344965.1. Taxonomy (NCBI): domain Bacteria; kingdom Pseudomonadati; phylum Bacteroidota; class Flavobacteriia; order Flavobacteriales; family Flavobacteriaceae; genus Flavobacterium; species Flavobacterium sp. W1B. The sequence goes on along the minus strand of NZ_CP178845.1, from coordinate 1,463,798 downwards.
GGAGCCTGATTTATAACATTTTCGGTAGTGATTTTAAAGACATCCTTTTTACCGGTATCCTTACGCACCGTTACACCCGGATGAGAATAAAGCACAAAACCAACAATTAAACCTAATCCTACCTGACCAAAAACTTTAAAAATTCCTTTTAAACCCTGTTTATCTTTCTTAAAAATTTTGATATAATCATCCACAAAACCGATAGTTCCCATCCATAAAGTAGTTACAATCAGCAACACGATATAAATATTATGCAATTTTGCAAACAACAAAACTGGTACCAGCGTAGCAAAAATAATGATTAGCCCTCCCATGGTTGGCGTTCCGGCTTTCTCATTTTGCCCCGCCAATCCTAGTTCACGAACTGTTTCGCCAACTTGTTGATTTCGCAAAAAACCAATAATTCTTTTACCATAAATAGTAGACAACAACAACGAAAGCATTAAAGCCAGTGCCGATCTAAAAGTGATGTACTGAAAAACACCGGTTCCAGAAATGTCTAATGTTTTGTCAAAATATTCAAATAAGTAATACAGCATATTTTTACTATTTATGAAGTTGTTCTAATATTTCTTTTACAATTTTCATATCATCAAAATCATGACGTACACCATTAATTTCCTGATAAGTTTCATGCCCTTTTCCGGCAATCAAAATAATATCGTTTGGCTGAGCCAATTGACAAGCTGTTTTAATAGCCTGTTTCCTGTCAGTTATAGCCAATACTTTTTTATAATTCTGAGCAGCAACCCCTTTTTCCATTTCTTCAATGATCGTTTGCGGATCTTCATTTCTTGGATTATCAGAAGTCAAAATTGCCTTGTCACTTAATTCCGAAGCAATACCAGCCATAATTGGTCGCTTGGTTTTGTCTCTATTCCCACCACAACCAACAACAGTAATTAACTGTTCGTTTTTGGTACGAATATCATTTATTGTTTTCAGCACATTTTCAAGTGCATCTGGTGTATGTGCATAATCCACAATGGCAGTAATATTAGCAGTCGAAACGATATATTGAAACCTCCCCGAAACACTTTCCAATTCAGACAATAAGCGAAGTGTTTCTAAACTATCCAAGCCCAACTCAATCGCTGTTCCGTATATTGCCAAAACATTATAAGCGTTAAAAGTCCCAATTAGTTTTACCCAAACTTCATTTCCATCAATCTTCAACAACAAGCCTGACAATTGATTTTCGAGAATTTGTGCTTTAAAATCAGAATACGTTTTTAAGGCATAAGTGCGTTTTCTTGCGGCAGTATTTTGCAACATTACGGCACCATTTTTATCATCAATATTCGACAAAGCGAAAGCCGATTTAGGCAAGCTGTCAAAAAATGATTTCTTTACATCTCTATATTCCGAAAAAGTAGGATGGTAATCCAAGTGATCGTGCGATAAATTAGTAAAAACGCCACCTACAAAATGCAGGGCTTCGGTTCTCTTTTGATGAACTCCATGAGAACTCACTTCCATAAAACAATATTCGACTCCAGCATCAATCATTTCTTTCAAATAATGATTGATTGTAATGGAATCTGGAGTTGTATGAGTCGCTTTATATTCAATATCTTCTACTAAAATTTTTACAGTTGATAACAAACCAACTTTAAAGCCTGCTTTTTTGAACAATTGATACAACAAAGAAGCAATTGTAGTCTTGCCGTTTGTACCTGTTATACCAACTAATTTTAGATTCTCTGAAGGATTTCCAAAATAATTAGCTGCCATAAAAGCTAACGCTTTATTTGTGTCTTTTACTTGAATGTAAGTGACTCCTTTTTCGAAGGTTTCTGGAAAAGTGTCACAAACAATTGCCACAGCACCTTGTTCTATTGCTTTTTGAATATAATCATGACCATCAGAAATTGATCCACGAATAGCGACAAAAGCATCATTTTTCTCAATTTTTCTAGAATCGAAATCAATTTTACCAATGGAGATATCCGTTGCGCCGTGAACAACTTCTATAGCTACTTTATATAATATGTCTTTTAGTATAATCACAATAATTCTAATGTTATAGTTGTGTTTTTCATTATATCCTGACCCGCTTGAAGCGATTGATTTTTTACTTTTCCAATTCCATTTGCTTTTACTTTTAAACCTAAATTCTCTAATAAAGCAATTGCATCCATACCCGGCATTCCTTTAACATTAGGAATCGATTGCTGTTGTTTTTGCACATTAGCAAAATAAGTATTGTAACTTTCTTCCTGTTTTGGAACTTTCTTGTTCAATTTTTTTATCTCATTTGTCGAAGGAACATCTGTAAAAATCTTTTGTGCGATTCTTTTAAAAACTGGACCTGCCACATCTGCACCATAATAATTATTTCTAACCGTACTTGGTTTATGAACCACAACTATACAAGAATATTTAGGCTTATCTGCCGGAAAATAACCTGCAAAAGAAGAAATATAATATTTTCCCGAACCACCATCTTTACCATAATTTGCAGCAACGGTTCCTGTTTTTCCTGCCATCGAAAAATCTTTAGAATACAATTTAGAAGCGGTACCTTTCTTAACCACATTAGCCAATACCGCTTTCAATTTCAATATGGTTTCCGGTGAACAAATCCTCGGATTTATAACTTCTACATCATTTTTTTTGATAGTTCTGTTCCATTCCTTGATTTCAGAAACAAACTGCGGTTTTACCATTTTACCATTATTGGCAACAGCGTTATAAAAGGCTAATGTTTGCATTGGCGTTACCGAAACTCCATAACCAAAAGCCATCCATGGAAGCGAAATATTAGACCAATTCTTATCACTTGGCTGCGGAATAAATGGTCTTCCTTCTCCTTGAAAATCCATCCCCAATCTTTTATTAAATCCGTATGAATTTACGTGTTTAACATATTTAGAAGGACTGTCTTTGTAATTATCATAAACCGCCTTCACAAGAACTGTATTTGAAGACAACTCAAATCCTCTTGCCAAAGAAACCTTTCCATATCCTCCTTTATGAGAATCCCGAACCACTTTGCCCGAGTATCGAATTTCTCCACCATTCGTATCATAAACCGTACTGGTATCAGCTACTTTATCTTCTAAAATAGCCATCATATTGACCAATTTGAATGTAGAACCAGGTTCATGAGATTCAGCAACCGCATAATTAGTCGTTTCGTAATAACTTCCATCCTTAGCTCGACCTAAATTCGATATCGCTTTTACGTGTCCCGTTTGTGTTTCCATAACTACAACACAACCATGATCTGCTTCAAACTCCTCTAATTGCTTCAACAACGCATGGTGGGCTATATCCTGAATATAAACATCAATTGTCGAAATTACATCATAGCCATCTTGAGGATCCACTTCATTAACATCTCGTATAGGCTTCCATTGTCCTTTAGCAATTTTCTGTTTCAAAACCTTGCCATCTTTCCCATTCAGATAGTCTCTATACGCCCATTCAATTCCTTTTCCGTCAAAAGTTCCATCGGGCATTTTTCTCTCGTACCCAATAGTTCTTTCGGCAATTTTCCCAATAGGATGTTCTCTAATTGTCTTTTGCTCGATTATGATACCACCTTTGTTTGCGCCAAGGTTAAACAAAGGAAACCCTTTGATTTTCACGTATTCCGTATAACTTAAATCACGGGCAATTAAATAATACCGATTCTTATTTGCTCTAGCTTTCCTAAGTTCATTTAAATAATAACCACTCGATTTCCCTAAAACAGAAGCCAGTGAATCAGACAATGACTCTACATTTTTGTCGAAATTTTCTTTTTTTGGCGCAAGAGCATCAAAACGTATTGCATAATTAGGTATCGATGTTGCCAATAAACTTCCATCAGCCGAATAAATATTTCCTTTATTTGAAGGAATAACAAAATTCTTAACGGTTCTTTCTTTCGCTAATTTTCTATAATAATCACCCTCAACCCATTGGATATTAGTTAATTTTACGGCAATCGCAATGGCTATCAAAAAAATAGCAAATGCAACCAGATAGATTCGGTACGATATGTATTTATCTTCTACTGCCATATTTTTTTAAGAAAACTTTTTTCTTCTTCTTTTTTTACTTTTATCTTAATTGGAGGAACAGTCGATGGAAAAATTTCTCTTTCGAGCATCTTATCAGAAACTGTCGACTCCATTTTTAACTTCATTAATTGAGAACGTCTGTCTACGAATTCAGATCTCAATTCCTTCACTTCATTTGTCAATCCGGCAATCTTAAACACTTTTTGTTCAAAACGTTGCGTATTAGCAATCATAATTATAGCCAAGAAAATAAGGAAAACAATAAAGCGCCAATTTTTTACCGCATCATCATCGATAAGAAACCTCGCTTTTAATATGTTATAAACACCGTATTTCATTCCTTATTATTATCTCTTTTCTGCAATTCTCAATTTAGCGCTTCGGGCTCTATTATTTATTTTTATTTCAGCAGCGTCCGGAACTATTAATTTCCCAACTGTTTTGAATGGAACTGAAAAATTTCCAAAGAAATCACGTTCAGGTTCGCCTTCAAACATTCCGTTTTTCATAAATCGTTTCACCAATCTATCTTCTAATGAATGATAAGAAATCACGCTTAATCTTCCATTTGGATTTAATATTTCTAAGGACTGCTCAAGAAATTCCTTTAAAACATCCATCTCTTGATTTACTTCAATTCGAATTGCCTGATAGATTTGAGCTAATATTTTATTCCTAACTTTTTCAGGTAAATATTTTGCCAAAACCTCTTTCAAATCATCAGTTGTTTTGATTAACTGCTTCTCTCTAGCCTCTACAATTGTTCTTGCCAAAGCTGGAGCACTTTTTAATTCTCCATAATCTAAAAAGACTCTTTTCAAATTAGCCTCATCATATTCATTTACTACTCTATAAGCATTAAGATCATTTTTCTGACTCATCCTCATATCTAATCCAGCATCAAAACGAGTCGAGAAACCTCTCTCCGCAACATCAAACTGATGCGATGAAACTCCTAAATCAGCCAAAATTCCATCAACACTTTTCACACCATAAAAACGCAAAAAACGCTTAATGTATCTGAAGTTCTCATTAATAAGCGTAAATCTCTCATCAGTCAAAGCATTTGCCAAAGCATCCTCATCTTGATCAAAAGCGAAAAGTTTCCCGTTTGGACCCAATCTTCTTAAAATCTCTTTTGAATGCCCACCTCCACCGAAGGTAACATCAACGTATACTCCATCGGGTTTAATATTTAAACCATCTACTGTTGCCTGAAGCAAAACCGGATTATGATATTCCATTGTCGTCGTCATTTATATTTCCCATTACTTCTTCCGCTAAATCCGCAAAATCTATATCTTCACCATTTATAGATTTTTCATACAAGTCTTTATCCCAAATCTCAACAATATTCACTGCCGAAGAAAAAACAACATCTTTAGCAATAGCTGCAAAAACCACTAAATCTTTAGGCACCAAAAGCCTTCCCAAAGCATCTATTTCAACTATTTTTACACCCGCCGTAAACCTTCGAATAAAATCATTATTCTTCTTAACAAATCGGTTGAGCTTGTTGATTTTTTGCATCATCAAATCCCACTCATCCATCGGATACAATTCCAGACAAGGCTGAAAAACAGAACGTTTCAAAACGAAACCGCTTTGAAGTGAAGAAGCCAATTGCTTTTTTAAAGGAGCCGGCAACAAGAGCCTTCCTTTAGCATCGACTTTACATTCATATGTTCCTACAATTGTATTCAAGTGAAAATTTTTATTAAAAATGATGTAGAGCAAAAATATAAAAAATATTACCACCATTTACCACAATTTACCACTTTGTTAATAAGTTTAACCACTTTTCAATAAAAACCCTTAATTTATGGTCTATCAAGACATTAGCTATTTCAAATTTCACTTGCAAGAATGTTCATACATCACAAAAAAGAACAATCAATATGCATGAAATTCTGTTCTAAAATCAAATGATTTCTAACAAAAAAAGCTGCAAAAACACCCCAAATCCTACCCCAAAAAAGTCATCAAAAAACAAAAAAAAGTGCTCAAAAATATATTTTAATTTATTAAATCATATATTTGTGAAAATTGAAAATCACCATCCAAAAAACATGGAAAAAAACTATAAAAAAGAAGGTAAATACAGCTATTATGAAGCAGGAGAAGGAACACCAATTGTAATATTACACGGCCTAATGGGAGGACTAAGTAATTTTGACGCAGTTGCAAGTCACTTTTCTCAAAAAGGCTACAAAATAGTCATCCCGGATTTACCTATATATACCCAGAATATTTTAAAAACTAATGTCAAAAGTTTCGCTATTTACGTTAAAAACTTCATTACTTATAAAGGATTCGACAGAGTCATTCTATTAGGAAATTCATTAGGAGGTCATATTGCCTTATACCACACCAAAATGTATCCTGAAAAAGTTGCAGGTCTGGTAATAACTGGAAGCTCCGGATTATATGAAAGCGCAATGGGAGACAGCTATCCAAAAAGAGGCGACTATGAATACATCAAGAAAAAAGCAGAAGATGTATTTTATGATCCTAAAATAGCTACGCCAGAACTTATTGACGAAGTTTACGCTACCGTTAATGACAGAATAAAACTGATAAAAACCCTGACCATCGCCAAAAGTGCTATTCGTCACAATATGGCAAAAGACTTACCAAAAATGCATGTTAAAACCTGCATAATTTGGGGAAAAAACGACAAAGTTACACCACCAGAAGTTGCTGAAGAATTTAACAAATTACTACCTAATTCTAACTTGTATTGGATTGACAAATGCGGTCATGCAGCAATGATGGAACAACCAGAAGAATTCAATCGCTTACTCGAAGAGTGGCTGACTGAAAACAATTTATAAGCACCTCTTCCCTAGAAGTGGTTTACACAAACAGAATATGAAAATCAATACCGCCGAATTTATAATCAGCAACTCAGACGTTAGCAAATGTCCTAAGGATTTTTTGCCGGAATACGCTTTTATAGGCAGGTCAAATGTTGGAAAATCATCATTAATCAACATGTTGACCAACCAAAAAAAATTAGCTAAAACTTCCGGAAGACCTGGAAAAACACAGCTGATAAATCACTTCTTAATCAATAACAATTGGTTTTTGGTCGATTTGCCAGGATATGGCTACGCTAAAGTATCCAAAAAAACCAAATCGGTTTTCCAACAGTTTATCACAGACTATTTTGAAAAAAGAGAACAACTCGTATGTGCTTTTGTGCTAATCGACATTCGTCATGACGCTCAAGCAATCGACATTGAATTCATGTCATACATGGGAGAAAGTGAAATCCCTTTTTGTATCATCTTTACAAAAGCCGATAAAATAAGCAAAACAAAAATTGACTCTCATATTGCGGCTTACAAAAAGCAAATGTTTGCAAATCACTGGGCCGAAATGCCTCATTATTTTGTTACCTCATCTACAGAATCATTAGGAAAAGACGAGCTATTGAATTATATAGATGAAGTAAATCAAGAGGTTTTTAAAAACAATAGTCAATTTTAAAAACGATTTATTCAAATAAAAAAAAATCCCAAAACTCATCTAAGTTTTGGGATTTTTTTATTTCAAAAAGCTTTCTACTGCTTTTTTAATTCTAATTTTTCAGCAAAATAATCGCAAAAATCTTTCATCGTATCCGACATTTTTTCATCGCCTGTGGCACGATGAAAAGTATCTGACATAGCAACCAAAGTTTGATGAAAGAAAATTTTCATTTCATCTACCGGCATTTCTTTTGTCCATAAATCAATACGCATACTTTCTTTAGCCTTGCTATCCCAAACAGATAACATAATTGCCTTCGCTTCCTCTAATTCTACACCTCCGTCTTTTGCGGACCATAACAATTTTTCAGGAACACGGTTCTCATCTAATTCTACTAGAAACTTAATTTCTGATCTGTTTTTATCTGACATTACTTCTTAGGTTTGTATTTTGATTTTTCAAATATTTCTTTAGCATTTGCACTCAATAATTGCTGCAAAGATACTTCATTGTTTTTCATATAAGAACGAACAATTTGCCATCCTATCCACGTACCTACCCGTCCGGGACTTTCGTTATCTATTTCTAAATAAAATTTAGAAAAAGGAGCAGGATTTATAAACCGAGGAATCAGTTTTTGGTCATCGCTGTAAAGCATTTCGTTTTCTATAAAATAGCGCCACATATAGCTTTCATTTTCAACACACCAAGCTAACTGCGGATCGGTATATCCCATTTTTTCGGCATCGGTATAATCAGGCAGCAACAAATCTTTCATGTATAATTCCTTCCCAACATAAATCATGTTAGCCAACAAATTTTTATCAGAATTAGGAGCCATCAGCTGTTTTGAAAAACTAGAAACCACATCCGGCATCATTTGTTTTCGTTCAAAATTTTGTTTAATATAATTAGGAAACTGATAAAACTTATGATCTTTACCTAAATACATTTCAAGAGAAATAATAACCAGACTATCCGCATAAATCACTTTATTATTATAATCCATTTCAGAAATTACGGTAATTACTTTTGGTGTTTTCGTTTTAGGAAAATAATATTTTACACGCTTAAAAAGCGCCTCCAATTCGTTTTGCTCAGGTTCAAAATCAGCATACTTTTTTTGAACTTCAGCATACAATTCTCTCCAAAGCGGATTTTGCATCTTCTCTAACCAAACAGCATCATTATTTCCGACTGGAAAGAAAAACGGAAACTCCTTTTTTACCTTATCTAAATCCTTAGGAGCTGTTTCAAAAAAAGCCTTATCAAAACGCTCTACCCTTATAGCTACAGGAATCTCATCGACAACTTTATCCATCTTGCTCTTTTTACCGCAGGATAAAAAAAACAGAAATAAGATAAGAGAAATTTTATATAACTTCATTTTTTTTTAATTAAATTTGCATTCAGAAAACGAGTAAATATCCGAATGATTTTGCAAATATACATTCCTACTCGTTAAAACTTAAACTATTTATGATTAAAAAAGTCGCTTTTCAGGCTGATAAAGTGAACACACATATTGTGAACTGGTTAAAAACGTATGCCGAAAATGCAAATGTCAATGGTTTTGTCATAGGAATTTCAGGCGGAGTTGATTCTGCAGTAACCTCTACATTATGTGCCCAAACTGGCTTGAAGGTTTTATGCGTAGAAATGCCAATCTACCAACACGAAGACCATGTCAGCCGTGGACGTGAACACATAGAGCAATTAAAAGAAAGATTCCCTAATGTCACCAATACATTAACTGATTTAACTCCAGTTTTTGAAACTTTCAAAAAAGAATTACCTGCTGATTTCGAAGAAAGCAAATTACACCTAACTCTAGCAAACACACGTGCTCGACTGAGAATGACCACCTTATATTATTATGCAGGTGTTCATGGATTATTAGTAGCCGGAACAGGCAATAAAGTGGAAGATTTTGGCGTTGGATTTTTTACAAAATATGGTGACGGTGGAGTTGACCTCAGTCCTATAGCTGATTTAATGAAATCCGAAGTTTTTGCTCTGGGGAATTATTTAAAAATCACAGATTCAATACTAAAAGCAGCCCCTTCAGACGGTTTATTTGGTGACGAAAAAACAGATGAGGAACAATTAGGTGCCAATTATGATGAATTAGAATGGGCCATGCTTGCCGCCGAAGCCGGAAAATCAACAAATGATTTCTCCGGAAGAAAGAAAGAAGTTTTTGACATTTACAAATGTCTTAACAGAACTAACCAACACAAAATGAAAGAAATACCAATTTGTTTAATTGATCGAACATAATTGCATTTTATCAGGAAAATTAGTAATAATGTGTTTTTTTAATTAAATTTATAAATGATTTCAACAAACAACTCTTAAAAATTTAAAGTTATGATTAAAGTTTGTTTTGCAGATAACTACCCAGTCGTACATTTTGGTGTTAAATCTTATTTTAAAGACCATTCCGACATATCAATCGTTGCCAATGTAGGCAGTTTTTTGATGATCCGCGATATACTCCTTACTAAAGATATTGATGTTTTAGTACTAGATTTAGAACTGGAAGGACTTTCCAGTATTTTTGAAGTAAAATCAATTCTGAAAAACTTCCCTAAGACAAAGATTATCATCTTTAGTGGTCTTTCGGAACAAATTTACGCGCCAAATGCTATTAAAGCAGGTGTATCGGGATTTGTTCATAAAAAAGAAAAGCTGGAAACTTTGGGCGCCTCAATCATCAAAGTTCACCAAGGGAAAATTATCATGAATGAAACTGTCAAGAAAAACCTAGCCTTAATTGCCAAACAAAGCAAAAGCGAAAGACTGTACAGAAAACTTTCCAATCGTGAGGTAGAAGTTTTACGCTACTTAAGCGCAGGAAAGAAAAACCATGAAATTGCCGAAATACTAAATCTTAACGAAAAAACAATTAGTACTTATAAGTTACGTCTATTGACAAAACTAAACGTTACTAATTTAGTTGATTTAGTTAACAAAGCAAAAACTCTGGAAATAGTATAAGAAAATAGTTCTAAACTATTTTTTTGCTTTTAGCTCCAAAAAATACCTGACAAATCTTTTTGTCAAAGAAAAAGCTCTGCATTAGCCAAATCTTATTTGGTTAATGCAGAGCTTTTTTATATCATGTATATTTTACCTAAATCAGATCAATGGTAAGAAACGACAACTCTTCCTGTTGTTTTGGAAAATTCCGTTTTAAGCTTACTATAATCTATAACCATAGACAATAATTCTCTATTATCAGCTCCAGATTCGTTTGAAAGAGAATGCTTAAAATTATCAACAATCTCACTAAGTAAAAACCATCTTAGAGTAAATAACACATCTGTAACATATTGACGAAGCGTTTCAGCCTTGGTTTTAGGAAAAATATTCTGTCCTTCCCAATCATGTATTACATACCTTTCATCATCCATTAAAATATCCGTTACCTCTTGCGCAAATTCAGGTTGCAAATGCATTAAGTACTGCTCCAGACTAAAATTGTCATTTTGAAGATAAAAATTAATCAAATTATTATATAATTCTTTAAACTTGATAGTTGAGAAATCTATTTCATCCTCTTGTAAACTCAAATAGATTCTATGGAATACCTTATATTCTTTCTTCTCAACAAAATTTTTAATTTCACCCTCATCATCAGTTTTCATAAGAACGTCCTCAAATTCCTCTGTTTTATTCCCATACAAAAGAAGAATCTTAATAATCTCTCTTTCTACATTTCCAAGAACATCAACTTTTTCAGCACCAGAGGGATTTTCATTTTTTACAACTTCTAAAGGTTTGTATTCCTGCTTTTGTTTCTTAGCAACATCCAAATTGTCCTTTTGATCCAATTGCGCTAAAGTACTCACCAATACTTGCTCAGAAATATCCATGATTCGGGAACATTCCTGGATGTATACTTCACGCTGAATTTTATCCGAAATCTTCGAAATACTCAATACCATATCGCGAATCAAATCGGCTTTTTTTATAGGATCATTCTTGGCTTCGTTCATTAAAAGCGATGCTTTGAACTGAATAAAATCCTTGGCGTTATTCTCCAAATAAGCCACAAGATCATCATAAGAAGTCTTTTTTGCAAAACTGTCCGGATCATCTCCTTCAGGAAAAGTACAAACTTTGACATTCATACCTTCTTCCAGAATCAAATCGATTCCACGAATTGACGCCCGAAGTCCAGCGGCATCACCATCAAAAAGAACGGTAATATTTTTAGTTAATCGGTTTACCAATCGAATTTGATCTGGAGTCAAAGCAGTTCCTGAGGATGCAACCACATTTTCAATCCCAGCTTGATTGAACTGAATCACATCGGTATAACCTTCTACTAAATAACAATTATTCAATTTAGCAATAGATTGCTTGGCTTGAAAAATACCATACAAAACCTTACTCTTATGGTAAATTTCACTCTCTGGTGAATTTAGGTATTTTGCCGCTTTTTTATCATTAGATAAAATTCGACCTCCAAAACCCAAAATCCTCCCAGACATACTTTGAATAGGAAACATCACACGCCCTTTGAATCGGTCAAAAGGCCGGTCTTCTCTAGGAATAGTTAAACCTGTGCTTTCTAGAAATTCTAATTTATAACCTTTCCCTAAAGCTTCTTTGGTAAAAGCATCCCAGGTTTCAGGCGAATACCCTAAACTAAATTTTTCAATAGTATCATTAGTAAAACCTCTTTCTTTGAAATACGAAAGCCCAATAGCTTTACCTTCTTCTGTTTTTAAAAGTGTCTTATGGAAATAATCTTTTGCAAACTCAGAAACCAAATACATACTCTCTCTAATATCTGTATTTGCTTTTTCTGCATCTGTTTGCTCTGTTTCTTCAATTTCGATATTGTATTTCTTAGCCAAATAACGGATGGCTTCTGGATACGTAAAATGAGAGTGTTCCATTAAGAATTTAACCGAATTCCCTCCTTTTCCTGTACTAAAATCTTTCCAAATTCCTTTTACAGGAGAAACCATAAACGATGGCGAACGCTCATCAGAAAACGGACTCAATCCTTTAAAATTAGTCCCTGCCCGTTTTAACTGCACAAAATCACCAATAACCTCCTCAACACGAGCAGTTTCGAAAACAGTGTCTATAGTCGCTTTTGAAATCAAAATATATGGAAATTTTAGTTATTGAAAGAATGCAAAAATACACAAATCATCATTGATAATTCCACATCTTAAATAAAAAAGCGCCTCTTTCGAAGCGCTCTTTAAAGTATAAAACTAATTCAACTAAAACTTAATTCAAATCGAAGCGCAATCCCAATGAAACATTATTTTGCTTCACGCTATTATCCTTAAACAGAGGATTCAAATCGTATTTCAAATACAAACTTGTAGATTTATAACCTATATAGGTACTCAAACCGTATATAAAATTACTAGTATTAAAATCACCTCTAACTTTTTCAGTAGCATGAAGATCATTATCATCATACTTAATAATTTGCTTTGATTTCAAATTGATTCCCGCATACCCACCGATGCCTAAACGGAAACTATTGTGAGTTCTAAAAAATGGTTTACCTGCAGAATCTTTATTGCCTGAAAAATCAAATTCTAAATGTAGCGGAAATACCAAGTTCACATTCTTAAAACGAGAATCATCCTGCTGAATTGGATTCACTTCCAAATTCGTTTGATTGCCATTCACTACAAAACTTCTATTAGCTATTGGTCGGAGATTGTTGTACATAACAGAAAATCCGTATTTTGCATGTAACAAATTGTCGTTTTTCAGCATCCTAGTATTGTATGTCAAACCCCATTCGTAAAAATGAGAACCCCAGTATCTAAAATCTGATTCATCTGCACTACCATTTGTGACAACATTATTTAATCCTGCCGCAAAAACGACTTGGGTAGTTGTTCGTTTTGATTGGCGTTTATCTTTATCTTCGTAACCATTGTAAAATTTCATTGAAGTGATGTTGAATTCTCTACTATTCTTACCAATAGGATCAATATTACTTCCTAAAACAACCATAGTTCTGCCACTTTTTTTTATATATTTATCCTCTAGCTTCCCATCAACTCTATCCTGAATTAATTGATTCAACTTCCCTTCTTCAACAGCAACTTTTGTTTCAATATTTGCGGCACGTTCTTCTGCTTCTTTTAATTTAAGCTCTTCCGCCTTTTCTTTAGATATTGATCCTTTTACAACTTCCTTATCTAATAGTTCTATTTCAGACTTTAACGCTTTTTTTTCACGATCTGTTATTGCTTTAATTTCATCACCAATTGCTTTTGCTCTTGCTTCAAAAGAAATTGTTTTTTGATTTCGTCCTTTAGTCAAGCCCGTTTCTGGAACAGTATCTTCAACTACCTCAAGAATTACATCTTTAAACCAGATTTGACCTGTCTCAGCCAATAAAACCCCATAAGAAATTGATGTTGCCTCCGCTGGCACAAATAAAACAACTTCATATTTTGCCCAATCAGTTGTTCCTGTTATAGCTCTATTTCGCATATTATCAAAAGCGAGAACAGCGGCTGTATAATAATCTACACGCATCCAAAGTCCAGCCCATGATCTTACTTTTTCACTTTTTACATAACCAGTCATTTTAACGGTTTTTCCTGCATATAAATCAGAATTTATAGTTTTCATACTACTCCCAAAACCATCAATTTTACTCTTAATTGATTTAATTGTTAAAACATTTTGACCATTGTGATCAAGGCTTTTGTCGGGTCCAATTTCATATCTTTTCGGCTCACTTTGACCTGTACTCCATTCTAAAGGGAATTTTCCGGAATCTACTTCTTGAGCATTTAATTTGGCTACTAAGCCAACCAATAGTATTGCTGTAAATAAAATAATTTTCTGCATGATTTTCGTTTTTTGATTGATGATTGATGATGATTACTTTTTATTTATTCTTGATAATTTCTATTAGCCAAAACTGTTTTTATAGCATTAAAATTTTTGTTGAGTCTATCCAAGGCAGATTCTCTAAAAGATTGATTTAATTCTGCTTCAGCATTTGACAATAAACTGTTTGGATCTATAGAAATGACTTTTATCGTTTTTTCAATAATTTTATCCGAAGCTTTCGTTTCAAATTTAGCATTGCTAACTTCTGCTAATAATTTTTCTGCCGAAATGTATTTATCTTTATTTATTGATACATTGTTCTTGTTTTCAGAAGAATTAACAATAACATTATTCTCTTTTGATTGATTGATGACTAAAACCTCATCCGTTTTATTTCTAAGTTGCTTCGGCTCCTTTGTTAAGTTATTATTCTGAGCAACTCCTTGTTTTACTGTATTTTTATTTTTAATAGAATTTAAGACCGTCGTTTCCTCTTCAATGATTCCTGATTCTTCAGAAGAATTTTCATTATCATTTTGTTGAATAACCACCGGCACATTCAGATCTATTTTTTTTGTCTCATAAGTCTTAAAAAAAATCGTTCCAATGAAAACAAACCCAATAAAACTCGCGGCAAAATACATCCAATTCAGCTTAGGCTTTTTATCTGCCTTTTTAGCAACAGCTAACATACCGTCTAATCTATCCCAAGCCATTTCCGATGGATTGATCTCTCGAGAATTTAATTGCTCTCTAAATTGTTTATCAAGTTTACTCGGTTCCATACTCATAATTTTTTAACTTATTGATCTGTCCTTGCAGCATTTTTCTGGCGTGGGACAATTGCGATTTTGATGTCCCTTCATTAATCTCTAACATATTTGCAATTTCCTTGTGTTTAAAACCTTCAATAGCGTATAAATTAAAAACCATTTTATAACCTTCGGGCAAACTGTCTATCAAAAACTGAATATCATCTACCGAAAACTGGCTTTCGACATTATTAAAAGTTTCGTCAAAAAAAGTTTCGTCTTCAACAAAGCTTACTTTTTTTTGAACTCGAATAAAAGAAATGCATTCGTTGACCATTATCCTTCTAATCCAACCTTCGAAACTACCTTGGTGCTGAAAATTTTTAAGATTTACAAACACCTTCATAAAAGCGGTAATCATTATATCTTCTGCCTGATGAATGTCTTTAATATATTGCCTGCAAACACCTAGCATTTTTGGAGAAAACTGGCTATAAATCTTCTGTTGCGCTTGTCGATTATTTTCGACAGCCAACTGGATTATTTCATTCTCTTCTTGATATAAGTTGATTACCTTCATTTTTAATGCTCAGTGTACAGTTTTTAGCATTCAGTTAAAACACTAAAAATTGACTTCTATTAACATAGACGATATTTAACACGAAAAGGTTGTATGGGTAATTAAAAATTGTGAGAATTATTAAACAAAAACAGATCATGCAAATACATTTTTCTGATTTTCAATAATTTAAACAAGAAAACAGTCAGTTAAAAAAATTAATAATTTTACAATTACCTAATTTTCTAATCTATTTTTTTCTTTCAATTACATAGTTCACCATCAAGATCAAGGCATCTTTAAACTCGGAATCGGGATAATTATCTAAAAGTAAAAGGGCTTCTTGTTGAAATTGGATCATTTTCTGTTCAGCATAACCCAAGCCATTATTATCTTTGACAAAAGCAATGACTTCCTTTACCCTTTTTTTATCTTTATTGTGGTTTTTTATGGAATTAATCAGCCAACTTTTTTCTTTTGAAGTACAAGTATTCAAAACATGAATTAGCGGCAAAGTCATTTTTTGCTCTTTGATATCTATTCCTGTTGGTTTACCAATAGCATCTTCAGTATAATCAAACAAATCATCTTTTATCTGAAATGCCATTCCGATGAGTTCACCAAATTTTCGCATATTCTCGACCTGAACTTCATCTTCAATAACTGATTTAGCTCCAAGAGCACAACAAGCAGCAATAAGTGTTGCTGTCTTTTTTCGAATAATTTCGTAATAAATATCCTCTGTAATATCTAATCTTCTGGCTTTTTCAATTTGTAACAATTCGCCTTCGCTCATTTCGCGCACAGCGACAGATATAATTTTGAGCAAATCAAAATCACCATTATCAATAGAAAGCAACAATCCTTTTGAAAGCAAATAATCGCCTACCAAAACGGCAATTTTATTTTTCCAAAGCGCATTAAGTGAGAAAAAACCTCTTCGGCGATTACTGTCATCTACAACATCATCATGAACCAAAGTAGCAGTATGAATAAGCTCAATAACACAAGCACCGCGATAGGTACGGTCATTAACGATACTGTTTGAAACCATTTTTGCAGTCAAGAAAACAAACATGGGACGCATTTGTTTTCCTTTGCGGTTCACGATATAATACGTAATCCTATTTAACAAAGCCACTTTTGAAGTCATGGACTCATAGAACTTTTTTTCAAAAAGTTCCATTTCATTAAAGATAGGCTGTTTTATTTGAGAAGTAACATTCATTTAGGACCCAAAGATACATTTTTGTTAACTAATAAATAGTCTTAAAACTAATTTTGATAAATTCTAAAATAACTCTATTTTTAAAAAATAAAATTGATTTCTAAAAACTAATTCCAACCATAATCCTAAGCCCCAAAAATGCGAAAAACAATTTTAAGCTTATTACTATTTGCTTCAGCCCTAACACAAGCCCAAAAAACGGAGAATATCATCATCATAACAACCGATGGCCTGAGATGGCAGGAGCTTTTTAAAGGAATGGATCCTTCTTTAGCAAACAACAAAAAGTTCAATCAAGGGGACAGCACTTATATTTATAAAAAATATTGGAGTGACAATATACAAGAGCGCAGAGAAAAACTCAGTCCTTTTATTTGGTCACTATTCGCCTCAAAAGGCCAATTATACGGAAACAAAGATTACAATAACAACGTAAACAATGCCAATCCTTATTGGTTTAGCTATCCTGGTTATAGCGAAATGATGACGGGTCATGCTGATCCATTAATTAATTCCAATGATTATAAAGCTAATCCAAATGTTAATGTATTAGAATTCTTAAACAACCAACCAAAACTAAAAGGAAAAGTGGCCGCTTTTGGTGCTTGGAATGCATTCGACAGAATCTTAAACGAAAAAAGAAGTGGTTTTCCCGTAGTTTCAGCTTTTGATAAAATTGGAGGAAACAACCCAACTCCTAAACAAAAATTAATAAATGATATGCTTGCTGATTCTTACAAGCCGTTTCACGAAGACGAATGTCTGGATGTGTTTACACATTATGAAGCAATGGAGGAATTAAAAACAAAAAAACCACGCGTTTTATATATTGCCTATGGCGAAACAGACGAATGGGCACATCACGGCTATTATCGTTCCTATCTAGACGCCGCCCATCAAGTGGATGCCTGGATCAAACAAATTTGGGACTTTGTACAAAATGATCCTCAATACAAAAATAAAACTACTTTAGTATTTACTACCGATCACGGTCGTGGCGACGAAATAAAAGCAGACTGGACCAGTCATGGAAGCCAAATTAAAGGCGCTTCAGAAATATGGTTTGCCGCAATGGGCCCAGAAATAAAAGCCAAAGGAGAAATTAAAACAGAAGGACAATTATACCAAAAGCAATTTGCTCAAACAATTGCCAAACTAATGGGCTATACTTTTGAAGCCAAGCAACCAATAGCCAACGAAATCTCTGAAGTATTGCATTGATTACTTTTAAAAACAGATAAAAAACAAAAGGGTTGACTTTTTATAAGTCAACCCTTTTAGATATAGGTACAGAATCTAATATTTTATTTTTACAGTTTAAAAGCTAAACTGATCCTATGCTTCTTTATTCGCCAATTGTCCGCAAGCGGCATCAATATCTTTTCCTCGGCTTCTTCTTACCTTAACAACAATTCCGCTCGCTTCAAGCGCTTTGATATAGGCATTTATTGACTCTTCTGATGCTTGTTGAAATTCTCCATCATCAATCGGATTGTATTCAATCAAATTCACTTTACAAGGAACATATTTACAGAATTTCACCAAAGCATCAACAGACTCTTTATTATCATTGATACCTTTCCAAACCACGTATTCATAAGAAATCTTGCTTTTGGTTTTTCTGTACCAATATTCCAATGACTCGCGTAAATCTTTCAAAGGGAAATTTTCGCTAAAGGGCATGATTCGAGAACGAATTTCATCTATTGCAGAATGAAGAGAAACAGCCAATTTGAATTTCACATCATCATCAGCTAGTTTTTTAATCATTTTTGGCACTCCCGAAGTCGAAACCATAATACGTTTTGGAGACATCCCTAAACCTTCAGGCGAAGTTATCATTTCAATCGCTTTCAGCACATTATTGTAATTCATAAGCGGCTCACCCATTCCCATGAAAACTATATTCGATAACGGATGATCGTAGTACAAACGGCTTTCTTTGTCAATGGCAACAACCTGATCATAGATTTCAGCCGGCTCCAGATTCCGCATTCTTTTTAATCGCGCTGTGGCGCAAAAATTACAATCTAAACTACAGCCCACTTGGCTGGAAACACAAGCCGTTGTTCTGGTATTTGTAGGAATCAAAACGGATTCTACCACTAGACCATCATGTAAACGGACTGCATTTTTAACGGTTCCGTCCTCACTTCGTTGCATTGTATCTACTTTGATATGATTGATAACGAAATTCGTCTCAAGCATAGTCCGAGTAGCCTTTGCCACATTCGTCATATCTTCAAAACTATGGGCGCCTTTACTCCACAACCATTCATAGACCTGATTACCACGAAAAGCTTTGTCCCCTTGGGTGACAAAAAAATCACGTAATTGTTCTTTAGATAAGGCTCGTATGTCTTTTTTATCGATTTGCATGCTGCAAATTTAAGGACATTTTGTTGATTTGTTGTTTTGATAATTTGGTAACTTTGTTCCAAATTGAAAAAAACACACTAAAATGCATTTCATATCCCAAGAATTAGAAGATTATATTGAGCAACATTCTCAAAAAGAACCCGAGTTGTTAGCGGCATTGAACAAAGAAACCTATCAGAAAATTTTGCTACCACGCATGCTGAGTGGGCATTTTCAAGGACGCGTTTTAAGCATGTTGGCCAAATTGATTCGTCCTGTGAATATTCTTGAGATTGGAACTTATACGGGTTATTCGGCCTTGTGTTTATGCGAAGGAATGCAAGAAAGCGGTCAACTTCATACAATTGATATTAAAGAAGAATTAATAGACTTTCAACGAAAGCATTTTGACAAATCACCTTGGGGAAAGCAAATTGTGCAACATTTAGGGGAAGCAATTGACATCATTCCAACACTTGACCTAAAATTTGATTTGGTTTTTATTGATGCCGACAAAGAAAACTACATCAATTACTTTGAATTGATTGTTCCTAAAATGAACAAAGGCGGTATTATTCTTTCGGACAATGTGCTATGGAGTGGTAAAGTATTGGAACCATTACAGAAAAATGATTTGAGTACTAAAATACTTTTGGAATACAATAATCTATTAATAAATGATCCTCGTGTAGAAACGGTTTTATTGCCTATCCGGGACGGATTAACAGTAAGCCGAATACTCTAGGTTTTTACAAACAAAAGAGCTTCCGTTGGGAAGCTCTTTTGTTTGTAAAATTATTGAGGAAAATATTTCTTTTGAACTGCTTGATATATTTTATAAAACATAAAACCTGAAAACAGACCAAATAAATAACCGCAAATAATATCAACAGGATAATGTAATCCTAAATATATCCTACTATAAGCGAATATTAAAGGCCATAAAAAAAGAAACCCAAAATATTTGAAATGTCGTTTAAAATTGAAATATAAAAAAACAGCTGCTGCCATACTGTTTGAAGCATGACCAGAGAAAAAACTGTACGAACTACTCGATTTAACTACTCTTATTATAGTATTGATTTCCGGATTACTACAAGGTCTCAATCTTTGAACATTATTCTTAACCAAGTTTGTCACTTGATCCGTAAATGTTATCAAAAGAGCTATGAACAAGATCAAATACAAGGTTTGCTTTGTTCCAATTTTTTTAAAAATAAAATACAACAACAGCAAAAATAAAGGAGTCCAATAGATTTGCTTGGTAATTATAAGCCAAAACCCATCATAAGTTTCTGAACCAAGTCCGTTCAAAAATATTAATAACTCGGTATCAAGTGATAGTATTTTTTCTAGCATTATATATTTCGTTTTACTGGGCCGGTAATATCTTCGATATCTTCTTTAACTTTATTAGCTTGAATAACAGAATCTCCCAAAAGATCGTCCTTTGCTTTATTAATTTCAGAAGTTATATTCCCCGTCATATCTGACAAAGATTTTGCATCAAGACCATTGGACTCAGCACCTTTTTGAATTTCACTTTTTATATCGTTCGTTGCATTTTTTAATTGCGCCATCGCTTTACCCATTGTACGCGCCATTTCGGGCACTTTATCAGCTCCAAAAAGCATGAGCACAATAAACATAATGAAAACTAACTCTCCTCCTCCTATGCCAAACATATTTATTATTTTTTATTGACGCAAAGATATTAAATTTTAACACCTTGCTATTTAATTTTTTCATAAAAAAAAGACTCTATGAAAGAGTCCTTTTTTTTATCATTTAATCGAATTTAGATTTTAATTCTGTCTTCGGCCAAGTGTTATTAGTCACATCGATATCCGCTGTTTCTAATTTTGGATCTATTTGAATTTTTTTAATTGCTTTTTCCGTAGCATACACTTTTCTGGCGGTATCATTATTTTTTCTCCAAATTTGAGCTGGATATTTAAAATTCTCCACAGTTCCGTCTTCGTATGTAAACTCAACAAGAATAGGCATTAACATCCCTCCTGGCTTACTAAACTCTACTTCATAGAAGTATTTAGGATTTTTAAGTTTTGATTTTTCTTCAGCAGAGAGGTTTTTATTGATATAATCCGAAAGCAATTTCACCTCTTCAATTTTCAATGCTTTCTTTGATGAAGGACTCAATTCTTCATTTTTATCGGCAACTAAATACAAAAACGGTCCTTTATCTAAACCAAAACGCCCTCTTCTTACCTTGGCATCTTTCAGTTCTTTAGTTGGTGTTTCGGTAACATAATATTGTTTCACTTCATTTATACCAATATCTACAAAATCAGTTGAGTAAAACCAGCCTCTAAAAAACCAATCTAAATCTACTGCCGAAGCATCTTCCATAGTTCTAAAAAAGTCTTCCGGTGTAGGGTGCTTAAATTTCCATCTATTAGCATATACTTTAAAAGCATAGTCAAACAATTCTCTCCCCATAATGGTTTCTCTAAGAATAGTTAATCCCGCAGCCGGTTTTCCGTAAGCATTATTACCAAACTGAATAATACTTTCAGAATTAGACATAATAGGCTCCAAGAATTTTTGATCGCCACTCATGTAAGGCACAATTTTACTAGGAATCCCGCGATTAGAAGGGAAATTAGTTCCCATTTCCTGTTCGGCCATATATTGCATAAATGAATTCAAACCCTCGTCCATCCAAGTCCATTGACGCTCATCGGAATTGACAATCATCGGGAAAAAGTTATGACCTACTTCGTGAATCACCACGCCTATCATACCATTTTTGATTCGTTCACTCGTCACGCCATTTTCATCAGGACGCCCGTAATTCCAGCAAATCATAGGATATTCCATTCCTTGATCTTCCGCAGATACCGAAACCGCTTTTGGATAAGGATAATCAAATGTATGCGAAGAATAACTTTTTAAGGTATGAGCAACAGTTCTTGTAGAAGTTTCTCCCCAAAGCGGATTAGCTTCTTTAGGATAAATCGATTCTGCCATAACCACTTTGGTACTCAACTGCACCGCCATTGCATCATAAATAAACTTTCTTGATGTAGAAATACCAAAATCCCTAACGTTTTTAGCACTGAATTTCCATGTTTTTTTCTTATCCGAAAATCCTTTTTCATTTGCTTCAGCTTCAGCTTGAGTTACAATTACTACCGGTTTGTCAAAAGTTTTCTGAGCCAACTCATATCTTTTCACTTGTGCCGGCGTAAAAACTTCACTTCTGTTCATCAATTCTCCTGTTGCATTCATCACATGATCCGCAGGAACAGTAATATTTACATCAAAATTTCCAAAAGGCAAAGCAAATTCTCCACCTCCCCAAAACTGCATGTTTTGCCAACCTTCAACATCATTATAAACAGCCATCCTTGGATAAAACTGTGCAATCACATATAATCTATTTCCGTCTTTTTCGAAAAATTCATAACCGGAACGACCACCGTCTTTTTGGTAATTGTTTATGTTATACCACCATTTTATTGAGAACGAAAAATTTTCTCCTGGTTTTAAAGGAGTTACCAAATCAATACGCATCATCGTTTGATTAATCGTATATTTCAATGGATTTCCTTTGGAGTCTTTTACATAATCAATCTTAAACCCACGATCCAATCCTTCCTTCAAAAACTCATTCGTGAATTTCTCCGCTGGCAATACCTGTTCGATTTTCTCATTATCAGCCAAAGGAGACTCAGAATTTTTAGCAGCTTGATTTTGGTCTAATTGCACCCATAAATACTCTAAACTATCAGGAGAATTATTATGGTAGGTTACAACTTCTGAACCACTCAGTTTAGCATTTTTATCATCCAACTCTATGTCTATCTTATAATCGGCCTGTTGCTGATAATAAGCCGGTCCGGGAGCACCGGAAGCGGTACGAAACATATTAGGAGTAGCCAATAAATCGTACATCTGACGAAATTTATTTGTATCATATTTACCAGCTTCTTTTGGGGCTACAGTCGCTGTTTTTTCCTGAGCAAACAATGCCATCGGAAGAAGAAGAAATAATGTGATTTTTTTCATGGATAGATTTCGAAATTATTTAAGTGGGTGAAAATAATAATTTCACACAAATTTATAAGCATTATTTAATATTTTAACACTTCTCGAGTTGAAGAATTCGTAAAAAGAAAACTATTCTTTGCATTATTCACCTTAAAATGGGTAATGTTTTGTTGTTCCGAATTCCAATCTACCAACACCGCATTATAAACTTCAATAGATTTAATTTTAGAAACATCTTTGATATTCCAATAACAAACCATTACATCTCCGTCTAATTCTTTACTCAAAAAGTTGATAGATTTTAATTGTCCATTGATCGAAAGGGAAAACTTTTCGGCCATGTATTTTTTTAGCAAAATCAATTCTTCTGAAGATTCTTTATCGGTGCCCAAATACAGTTTTTTATTGTATTTTTTCTCCAATGCATGATTCAAATCATCTACAAAAATTCTAGAAGTTATTTGTAGCATTTTTTTATCAGGCGCGTAATCTACTTGGTAGATGCCCATATAAAATTTATGAAAGCCAAAGGAAGTTAAGCTCAAGAATAATAATCCGAAAAAGAAGTAAACGATTGTTTTTTTCATTTTACAAAAGTAACAATTCTTTTAAACTCTTGATTTCTTGCAATAAGAAAATCAATTAAGACGGCATTTACCTTGGCTTCTGTAAAAAAGTGTCTATTTTTCAAGAGCAGTAATACTTTTATAAACTTTGTTTTTTGTAACCAGAAAATCAATCAATTGAAATTCGTCTTTAGGCTGCATTAAAGTCCTAGATTTTGGATCATTTTCACAAAAAACAAGAAAAAGTTTAATTTCGTCATCTTTCAACTTTAATGTATTGGAAAAAAAAGAATAATCAATTCGCTTCAAAACAAGTTCAGAAAAGCTGGTTTCCTGATAGAAATCAACTTTTTGAGGATTATTTTTTCTCAACGTTTTCAAAATGCCTTTGTATATACGAACAAAATCCATCCCGTTTTCAATACCACCAATTGGCGGCAGCGTCCTATTTTTAGGAGAAGATTTCTCATCATCAAAATACTGCTTATCTACATACTTTTGTGTATTTCCGCCGATGGGATTCAGCTCTTTCTTTGCCAAAACCAACACCTCGGCTAATTCATTGGTAAAAACATCCAATTTCACAACAAATGGCGGATTGATGAATTCCTTATCAGAAAGAACAATTTTTTTCGATTTAAATGCCAAACTAGAAAAAACTAAGGTATCATTCACTTTTGCTAAAATAGTAAAAAACCCATATTGATTAACAACCGTACCTGATTGAGAATTCACATTAAACACAATTACATTTTCAACCGGCACCAAATCGTTTCTCACCTGACCTTTCAATGTCTTTCTCGTTTCTATTTGAGAAAAACAAAATTGACAAAACAAAGAGAATATTACTATTGCTGTTTTAGTTTTCATCTGTTATCGTTTTATTGTATTTCGTAGCCAAAATAGTAATTAAAAACATAGATAGTGTTTTGTTTTTGACATTTAAAGCCGCTACAAAATCTTTGTCTTCAACGCAATAATATTGAAATCCCTGAATATAATCTTTAGGAATTTTCAGTTTTTCAACATAATATTTTTCATCAAAAAGATATTCTAATTTATTTAATGCCTGCTCTTTCTTCTCTACTGCAATTTCTTTTTTGATCATCTTCTTACGCCCCGAAATTGAATTTAACAAACCATCAATTCCACCTCCTGATGTAGCCGTATATAATTTCCTTTCGGCTGGAGTGTACTTTTTTTGACCGTAAGGAATAATCCCTAAATTTTCGGCGGTTATTTGTGGATTTTCATTGATGATTACTTCATTCAAAACAATACTTTTTACCACCATTTGAACCCTGACAATATCTACTGATAAATCTTGTGTATTAATTCGCTTACGTAAAGTTACGAGATTTACTGCAGAAAAAATCAAAACATCGCCCTCTTTTACAAAAAGAGAAAACCCCCCATTTTTATCACTTACCGTCGACTTGGATGTTGTGCTATTTACAACATTAACCTCCTCAACAGAATTGGAGTCGACACTGATTTTGCCATGAATTTCTATTTCCTTTATCTGCCCAAAAGAAATCTGGCACAAGAAAACCAGTAAAATTAGCAGCGTATTATTCGTTTTCACAGGCAATGATTTCTTTATATTTTATGGCTAATTCGCCTAATAGAAACTCTGTTGTTGTTTTATTGTTTGAAGCCAGAATTTTAGTGAATTTTTCATTTTCGACGGCAAAGTACTCAAATCCTTTTACATAATCTGATGGGATTTTTAATCTATTCACAAAATGATTTCTATCGAATAGCTTTTCCAACAGCTTCATATACGACTCTTTTTTCTCTACTTCAAGCTCTTTTTTGAGCATTGCAGTCCTACCGGAAAGAAAGTTAATCAAAGGATCGGCCGAAACGGAACCACCTAACATTCCGCCTGCATTTGCCGAAGCATTAAGGTCAGTAGCAGTGTATAACTTACGCTCTGCCTCGGTATATGATTTTTGGTTTGAAGGAATAATTCCCAGCGAAACGGCATTAATATTATTATAACGTCTAATCACAACCTCATCCAATTGATTCACTATAGGCTGCATATGAACAAGAAGAAAGCCATTTTCAAAATGATTAGCAGTCAACGCAATTTGGACTCTTTTATATTGAAAGCCGGAGAAAACTAAGGTATCGCCCACCGCTGCCGGAATCGAAAAAACACCTCCTTTTTGAGTGATAGCTCCCTTTTCTGTCTTTAAATTGACCACATAGATTCCTTCAAGATCGCTAACCTCATTACTCACTTTTCCGTGTACTATTTCACCCGTAGTTACTTGTCCTAAAATATTACCCGAACTGAAAACAAAAAGCATTAATACAAATCTAAACATCAAATTAACACCAATTTAAATATGGATTGCTTGTAAAAGTATTCCAATACGTTCCAAATTAATTACTAAGGGCTTGATAAAAATTTGTTAATTAAAAATCAAAAACACAATATCATAAAAATACGATTTTATACCTTTAGCCAAATTTTTTAAGCAAATACAGATGAAAAATATAATTATTGCCAGTACGTCTACTCTTCATGGCGGAGATTATCTAGACTATATTTTACCGGAATTACAAAACCATTTTAAAGACTGCAAAACCATACTTTTTATTCCATATGCGAGACCAAGCGGAATTTCGCATGAGGATTATACAGCAAAAGTTACTTTGGCTTTTGCCAAAATAAACATAGCCATAAAAGGAATACACGAATTTGAGAATGCGCCATCTGCGATCCAAAATGCTCAAGGAATTTTCACAGGAGGTGGAAACACTTTTTTATTGGTTACACAATTGTACAAAAACGAACTCATGACCATTCTTGCCGACGCGGTAAAAAAAGGAACACCTTACCTAGGCACTAGCGCCGGAAGCAATATTTGCGGATTGACCATGCAAACCACGAATGATATGCCTATTATTTATCCGCCTAGCTTCAAAACCTTGGGATTAATTCCTTTCAACATAAATGCACATTATCTTGATCCTGACACACAATCGACGCATATGGGTGAAACACGTGAGACAAGAATAAAAGAATTTCATGTATTTAACACTATTCCTGTTTTAGGACTAAGAGAAGGCAGTTGGCTGGAAGTAAAAGGCGAAAAAACACTTTTAAAAGGCAATTTATCAGCCCGATTGTTTAGACAAAACCAAACTACAGTAGAAATAGAAAGCGGAACCGACATTAGTTACCTAAAATAAAAAAACCGTCTTGTTGTAGAACAAGACGGTTTTTTTTTAAAAGAGCGAAAGACGAGGCTCGAACTCGCGACAACCAGCTTGGAAGGCTGGAGCTCTACCAACTGAGCTACTTTCGCATTAACAGGGTGCAAATATACAAACTAAATTCAATTCGACGCAAGTTTTTTTTATTTATTTTTTTAAATAATTTAAAATAAAAAATGGATTGAACTAAAAACAAAAAACCTCAAACATACGTTTGAGGTTTTAGAGCGAAAGACGAGGCTCGAACTCGCGACAACCAGCTTGGAAGGCTGGAGCTCTACCAACTGAGCTACTTTCGCATTACTGTGGTGCAAATATAGAAAATAAGTTAGCTTTGAAACAAGCTTTTTTTAATAAAAATTCAATAAAAAACCACCAAAAATCTTAACGTTTTTAAAATTAAACAATTACAAATTAATTTATTTTCATCAATATCCATTCAGTCAAAAAAATCTCACATCAATAGACACATTTGGCTCGATATCCTATTATCAGAACAACACTAATGAAACAAAAATCTGTTTTGTTCTCTACTGTTTATTAAACAAGAGAGAACAAAACAGATTCCTTTAGAAAATATGAATCCAAACCTGATTATGAAATCAGCCCAGAAGCTCCTTTATAACTTTCTGATGGATAATAAATAAACAAACAAGATTTATCTTTAATCGTTTGTATTATCTCATCAACCAATTGCAAAGGAATCGCAGGACAACCAAGGCTTCTTCCCAATCTTTTATTATTTTTAATAAATGAATCAGAAACATAGTCTGCCCCATGAATTACAACAGCTCTTTCTCTGGCCTTATTATTAATCCCTTTTTCCAATCCGTCTAGTCTTAATGACTTTCCGTGTTTTCCGCTGTATATTTCTCCCGTAGCATAAAATCCTAAACTACTTTTGAAAGATTGAGCTGAATTTGAGAAACTAGTAGCGAATTCCTCTCCGGTATTTCTTCCGTGAGCAACCAAAGAGTTGTACAAAATTTTATTGGTATTCAAATCAATCACCCAAAGCCTTTTGGAATTAGACGACAAACTAAAATCAATCAGCGTAAGTATGTTTTTACTAATTACACCTTCCTCTTTTAATCTATTAAAACCTTTTAAAGCCTGAGTAAAGCTCTCTAATTTTGGCAAAGCATATTGATCAGAATGCAACTTATTATAAACTGTTTCTTCTTCGTTTACAGAACTAGATTTAGTCAGTTCAATTTGAGTACTACTTTTAGTATCTTTAAAGAAAAACTTACTTGGAAATAATGAAATAAACACTAGTAATAAAGCGGGGCAAATTTTATAAATCATTGATTGTTATTGTTTTATATATTTTTCGAACGGTGCCAAATTTATAACATAATATGTGTTTTCAAAAACAACCCAAAGCAAAAAAGTCGATTTTGTAATCAAAATAGCACGTTTAAAACTGTTAAAGATTTGCTTATTGTGTTAATTATGTTATTTTTGCTTACCATACCACTAAATTCATGTCAAAATTCTACTATTTACCGTTATACTTTTTAATTTTCTTCAATTTTACAGCTTTTAGCCAAAAAAAGAGCTTAAAAGCGAAATCTATTACAGAAAACATAACCATCGATGGAAAAATAATTGAAGATGACTGGAAAGCGAATACCGAAATCGCAACAGATTTCATCATGTTTGAGCCAGATAATGGAAAAGCTATAAGCGAAAACAAAAAAACAGAAGTAAAAGTGCTCTATGATAATGACGCCATTTATATTTCGGCAATTTTATACGACAATGAGCCTCAAAAAATCCAAAAAGAAATAACCAATCGAGATGTTTTTGGCGTATCTGATCATTTTTCAGTTTTCATAAATGGATTTAATGATGGCCAACAAGATTTTAGATTTTACGTAAGTGCAGCCGGCGTTCAAATGGATTGCTTGGCGACAAAAGACAATGAAGACTTTGCTTGGGACGCTATTTGGGACAGCAAAGTTGCAATAACCGATTTTGGATGGGTTGTTGAAATGAAAATCCCATATGCCGCCTTACGTTTTTCGAATACCCAAAAGCAGATTTGGGGATTAAATTTCATGCGCGAAATAAAACGTGATGTTCAAAAATACACTTGGAATCATGTCGACACTAAAATTGGAGCTGTAATTGCTCAGGCAGGTATTCTTGAAGGCATTGAAAACATGAAAACAGCAACGCGTCTTTTTTTCATCCCTTATACTTCGGCCTATTACCAAGAAGATGATTTTGCCTCTGATAGAACATTCAAAGCCGGTCTTGACATTAAATACGGCATAAATGACTCCTTTACATTAGACGCAATTTTAGTTCCAGATTTTGGGCAGACGAGATTCGATAATGCGATTTTGAATTTAGAGCCTTTTGAACAAAAACTAGAAGAAAACAGACCTTTTTTTACCGAAGGCACTAATTTATTTAGTATCGGTAATTTATTTTATTCCAGAAGAATTGGAGGCGCACCAAGTACCGAACCAGGAACTGTAACAAATGAAGAAGTTACAAACTACCCAAGCAAAGTCGATTTAATTAATGCCGTAAAAGTATCTGGTAGAACCGAGAATGGATTGGGAATTGGTTTTCTGAACGCTGTAACAAAGAAAACTTATGCGACTATTTTAAACAATGAAACCAATGAGACCCGCAAAGAAGTCGTAGAGCCTCTGACTAATTATAATGTTTTGGTTTTCGACCAACGTTTCAGACAAAATTCCTCTGTCTCTTTTGTCAACACAAACACAACCCGAAATGGCAGTTTTAGAGACGCAAATGTTTCGGCCTTATTATTTGATTTAAGCACCAAAGCTAATTCCTACAACCTATACGGAGATTTCAAATACAGTAGCATCAATGATATTGAGGACTATAATGGCTTTAAAGCCGGATTAAATTTTGCAAAAACAAGCGGAAGATATCGTTACCTTTTTACCGGAAAATACCTTTCTAAAAATTACGACATTAATGATTTAGGAATCATTTTTTACAACAATTACCATGGCGCTTCCGCCAATGTAAGTTATCGAATATTAAACCCCACTACTCTGTTTAACAAATTCAGAATAGAGCAAGAATTGAATTTTGAATCTCAAAACACTACCGGAAAAATACAAGAAGCCTGGTACAAAACGCTAATAAAAGCAAGCACAATAAACAATCACTATATAGAATTTGCATTAATTGCAAATCCGCTTGAAAAGTTTGATTTTTATGAACCACGCAATTATGGTAGTTATGTTCACATTCCCAAAAGTGTATCTTCTTATTTAGGAATCGAATCCGACAGAAACCATCCGCTAACCATTGATGCTACGCTATCTGGAGCCAAGTTTGACGAGGATGGGAGAATTACTTATGGAGTTGCTGTTAGACCAAAATACCGATTCAATGATAAACTTTCATTAGAATATACTTTAGATTACACCCATAAAAAAAATGACCGCGGATGGGTCGCTTTCACGGATACCGACATCATTTTTGCCCAACGCAACAGAGAAATTGCACAGCATGATTTTACCGGAAAATATGCCCTAAGCAACAAAATGACATTAAACCTAACAGCCCGTTATTATTGGTCTTATTCTGAGAATCAAAAATTCCTTACCCTACAAAACAATGGTTATTTAGTTCAAAACGACGACTACTCTTTAAATAAAAACAGAAATTTCAATTCATGGAATTTTGATTTATCTTACTCTTGGTGGTTTGCTCCCGGCAGCGAATTATCGATTTTGTACCGCAACTATGCACAAGAAAGCACTCGCGATGTCGAAAAAAACTTAAACACCAATCTGAAAAATGTTTTCAACAGCAACATGACTAATATCTTTTCGATAAGTCTCCGCTATTTTATTGATTACAATTCCGTAAAAAACAAGTTTTAATTTCCGGCACTCGCTTATAAAGAAGTTTAAGCGACAATAA
This sequence comes from Flavobacterium sp. W1B, assembly GCF_047344965.1. Taxonomy (NCBI): domain Bacteria; kingdom Pseudomonadati; phylum Bacteroidota; class Flavobacteriia; order Flavobacteriales; family Flavobacteriaceae; genus Flavobacterium; species Flavobacterium sp. W1B. The sequence continues at coordinate 1,432,848 of NZ_CP178845.1, read as the reverse complement.
CTACTCATTAAATCTTTCTTTACAAATAAGGAAAAGACATTCTATTTGCTTCAAATAAATAAAGAAGATATAATTAATTTAAAAAAAACTCCGATAGAAAATGCATTTATGATTTTTCAACTCGCTTAGCTTGCAAATGCATAATTGTGGTTTCGTTCGCAAAGAAGATTTTAGAAATACTTTATCTTTGTATAAAATTAATTAAAATGAACAAGAAAGTAATTCTAATGATTTTAGATGGTTGGGGAAAATCTCCTGACCCTAAAGTTTCTGCAATTGATAATGCCAATATTCCATTTATAAATAGCCTTTACAAAAATTACCCAAGTGCTCAACTTAGAACTGACGGCTTAAACGTAGGTTTGCCTGAGGGCCAAATGGGAAATAGTGAAGTAGGTCACATGAATCTTGGTGCGGGCCGAATCGTATATCAGGATTTAGCAAAGATAAATCTAGCGGTAGCTAATAAAACTTTGGCAAAAGAGCAAGTACTTAAAGATGCTTTTCAATACGCAAAGGATAACAATAAAAAAGTACACTTTCTAGGACTGGTTTCTGATGGAGGCGTTCACTCTCACACCTCTCACCTAAGAGGTTTGATTGACGCAACACAAGATTATGGATTGAAAGATGTTTTTGTACACGCTTTTACTGATGGTAGAGATGTTGATCCTAAATCCGGGAAGAAATACATTCAGGATCTGGAAAATTATATCGCAAACACTTCGGTGAAAATTGCTTCGGTAATTGGAAGATACTATGCTATGGATCGTGACAAACGCTGGGAAAGAGTAAAACTTGCCTATGATTTGTTAGTAAACGGGACCGGAACTCATTCGAAAAATCTCGATTTATCGATAGAAGAAAGCTACAAAAAAGATGTTACAGATGAGTTTATTCATCCTATTGTTATGGTAGATGAAAATGGCAAACCGCTGGCAACTATTCAAGACGATGATGTTATTATTTTCTTTAATTTCAGAACCGACAGAGGAAGAGAATTGACAGAAGTATTGAGTCAAATGGATTGTCATGAGCAAAACATGCACAAATTGAACTTATATTATGTTACTCTTACTAATTATGACGAAACTTATAAGAATGTAAAAGTAGTTTACAACAAAGACAACATCACCGAAACATTAGGTGAGGTTTTAGAAAAAGCTAATAAAAAACAAATACGAATTGCCGAAACAGAGAAATATCCTCACGTAACTTTCTTTTTTTCAGGAGGAAGAGAAGAACCTTTCATTGGTGAGAGCCGCATCTTAAAAAACTCTCCTAAAGTTGCCACTTACGATTTACAACCGGAAATGAGTGCTTATGAACTAGCAGATGCACTAGTTCCAGAACTTGAAAAAGGAGAAGTAGATTTTGTATGCCTTAATTTTGCCAATGGAGACATGGTAGGACATACCGGAATCATGAGCGCAGCAATCAAAGCCTGTGAAGCCGTAGATAAATGTGCCGAGAAAGTAATCACCGCTGCCCTAGCCCATGGTTACACTACAATAGTTATTGCCGATCACGGAAACTGTGAAACAATGATTAATCCTGACGGAAGTCCAAACACAGCTCACACAACAAATCCTGTTCCAATTATTTTGGTAGACAAAGATTTGAAAGCAATTCAGAATGGTGTTTTGGGAGATATTGCTCCAACAATTTTAGAGCTTATGGGAGTCGAAAAACCAGAGGTAATGAGCTGCCATTCTTTGTTATAAAATAGCGATTGAATTAAAATTTAAATAATTCGCAACTAAAGCTGTTCCAATTGGGACAGCTTTTTTAATTATGATTTATTTGATTTTATAAGAAATTATAAAATCGTACTTTTGCAAACTGAAAAACAAGAAATATGATTATAGTAAAATCACATGAAGAAATAGAATTAATGCGCGAAAGTGCATTGATCGTATCAAAAACATTAGGGATGATTGCTTCTGAAATCAAAGAAGGAGTAACTACTTTATACCTTGACAAATTAGCAGAAGAATTCATTCGTGACCATGGTGCCGAACCAAGTTTCCTTGGCTTATACGGATTTCCAAATTCACTTTGCATGAGTCCAAACTCGCAAGTAGTACACGGAATCCCAAACAACAAACCATTAGAAAGTGGCGATGTTATATCTGTTGATTGTGGTGCTTATAAAAATGGATATCATGGAGATCATGCCTACAGTTTTGAAATTGGAGAAGTAGCTCCTGAAGTAAAAAAATTATTGCAGGTAACCAAAGAATCCCTATACGTTGGTATCCGAGAATTCAAACTTGGAAATCGCGTTGAAGATGTAGGTAATGCCATTCAGAAATATACAGAATCACATGGTTATGGCGTAGTTCGCGAATTAGTAGGACACGGAGTTGGCCAAAAAATGCACGAAGACCCTGAAATGCCTAATTACGGAAAACGCGGTCGCGGAAAACTTTTTATCGAAGGAATGGTAGTTGCCATTGAACCGATGATTAATCTAGGCACGCGTAATATCAAACAACATAAAGACGGCTGGACAATTACAACTGCAGACGGAAAACCATCTGCCCATTTTGAGCATGACGTAGCTATTATTGACGGAAAACCGGAAATACTATCTACTTTTGCCTACATATATAAAGCTTTGGGAATTGTTAGTAATGAGGAGGATGAATTTAGAAAAATACCTTTAGTCCTGTAATGAAAAAACTTTTCAAACTCGTACTCAATACCATCCCTCGCCCATTACTTATTCGTTTAAGTTATGTAGCGCGTCCTATTATCGCTTTTTCATTAAAAGGAAATAAATACACAGATCCTATTGATGGAAAAAGTTTTAAATCGATGTTGCCTTATGGATACGAAACACAACGCAACAATGTACTTTCACCAAGTACACTTTCACTAGAAAGACACCGATTGCTTTGGCTGTATTTGAACAAGGAAACCGACTTTTTTAGTTCGAAAGAAAAAAAGAAAGTATTGCATTTTGCGCCCGAACAGGCTTTCTATAAATTATTCAGAAAACAGAAAAACCTGGATTATACCACAACTGATTTGTTTTCTCCTTTGGCAGATGTAAAAGCTGATATTTGTGATTTACCTTTTAAGGACAATCAATATGATGTTATTTTGTGCAATCACGTTTTAGAGCACATCCCGGATGATACCAAAGCAATGCAGGAATTATTCAGAGTTTTAAAACCTGGCGGAATGGCCGTTTTACAAATTCCACAAGATTTATCAAGAGCGACAACTTTTGCCGATGATTCGATTACTGATCAAAAAGAGCGCGCTAAAATATTTGGGCAATACGATCATGTTCGTATTTATGGACGCGATTATTTTGATAAATTAAGAAGCATTGGCTTCAAAGTAATTGAAGAAGATTATACAAACAAAATCTCACCAGAACTAGTTGAGAAATATTGTTTGGCAAAAGGAGAAATTATCCCTGTTTGTTTTAAATAGACAAAAATTTGTACCAATAATACAAAAGCCCGCTAAACCAAAGTTTAGCGGGCTTTCTAACTTAAAAAAATAAATTACTTAGTTTTTTCCGGCATCAACATTCCGATAACTTTATCTTTGGTAAGATATTTTTTCGCCACATTTTGAATGTCTTTTGCTGTGATAGCCTTTATTTTTTCCTCGTTTTGAAGAACCTCGTCAGGGTTACTTCCGTTTATGTATGATTTGGTAAAATTAGAAAGCCAAAATTTATTTTCCTTGACACTTTTTTTGTTATCAAGCAATTCCGCCTCTTTGAATTTATCGACATCTTTAGCTTCCGGCCCGTTGTCAATAATTTTCTGCAATTCTTTCAGAGCAGAAGCAGTTAATTTTTCCGCATTTTCTGGTCCACAAGGAAATCCAATAGAAAAACTATAAGCACCGTTTGGCACTTTATTCATACTTCCTCTAGCACTGATTCCGTAAACCCCGCTTTCGTTTTCCCTTAACTCTTCAATTAATTTGATAGTCAAAACTTCCCCTAACGCCTCCATCGCTGACGCTTCTTTTGAAGAATAAACAGCATCGCCATAATACATAATAGTCACGGTACTTTTAGGATCTGCTCCTTTGTTCACCACTTTTTTCAAATCTCCTTTAAGCATTCTATAACCTAAATCAGTCGCTTTTTCCTTCTTATCCGAAGAAGGCAAAGAGGCTATATACTTAGTAGCATAATCTTCTATTGTTTTATCGTCTACATTACCCACAAAATAGAATTCAAAATCTCCAGCATTAGCAAAACGCTCTTTGTATTTGTTGTAGGCCAAGGTGTAGTCGGTTTCAGCCCAGGTTTTATCTGTTGGAATCAATCCGTTAAATCTAGGATTCTCCTTGTTCAAATAACTATTAAATTCTTGTTGGAAAAAAAATCCTGGTTGTGATGACATATTTTTGAAAAAAGCAGACATTTTTTGCTTATAACCTTCAAAAGCGGTTGGATCCAAATTCAAATCAGTAAAATAAGCATGAGTCATTTGAAATAAATATTCTAAATCCTTAGGTGTAGTACTTCCTCTTAAACCTTCTGTTGTAGTACCAATATATGGATTCACTTTCGCTATTTTTCCGGTCATGAACTTATTGACATCATTCAATTTCAACCCTGAAAAACCTGCTTCGGTCAAAGCGCCATTAGCAAACTGAACCTTTTTCAATTCTTCATTAGAATACAAATTGCTCCCTCCCAAACTTACTGCTTCAAAAAGAATTTCATCATTTTTAAAATCCGTATTCTTATAAGTCACCTTCGCTCCATTTGATAAAAATAGGGTTTTTGTCCCAATTTTATCATCGCTTTCCCGTTTTACAATGCTTCCTGAAACAACTTCTTTTCTTAAAAGACTTTTAGCCACAGCAACATCTTCATATGGCTTAATCTCCTCCACATTGACTTTCAATGTATTCAACACTTCTTGCTCTGTTGGCTTTTTCAGATTTTCTTTTTCAGGTCCCGTTAAAATCACAACTCGGTTGTCCTCTTTAATAAATTCTTTAATAAGACTATTAACATCCTTCAATTCTATTTTAGGCAAAATTTGCTTCATGGTACTAAATGTCCATTCAATTCCTGGACTTGGCTCCTTTTCTAAGAAATGGGATTGGTATTCTGCCACAAATCTTTCGGATTCTGTTTTATTTCTGTCATTATACATTTTTTCAATAGAAGCTAAAAACTCCGCTTTAGATCGGTCTAATTCTCCCTGCGTAAATCCATATTTTCTGGCTCTTTCATTCTCAGTAACCAACACCTTCAAAGCACTCAATTGTTTATCTTCTTGCGACATGGCTATAGACTGATAGGCTTTTTTGTTTCTAGCCCATGTCTTTCCATGATATGAATACCCATAAGTAAAAGGTGGCGTAGCAGAATTTGACAACTCCATTAGCCTATTATTTAGCATCGTTGTGAACAATCCCTCAACTAACTCATTTTTAAAATCTCCAACGGTCACTATTGGTTTTGGAAGTCCGTGATCTTTATAAACCAATTGCACTTGTGCACTTGTTGCTTCTTTATCGCTTTCAATGGCTACAAATGTTGCGGCGTGGTTGGGTACCTCAAAAACTTTCCGTGGTTTTTTGGATTTTGGATTTTGATACTTCGAAAAATGGTCAATAACCTTTTGCTCCATTTGAGCAACATCAATATCTCCAACTACTATTACACTCATTAAATCAGGGCGATACCATTCTTTATAAAAACTTACGATTTTGTCGTGTTTGAAATTTTCCAAGATTTCTTTTTTACCAATTGGCAAACGATTAGCATAATGCGATTTATACATCATTTTTGGCAAATAACGGCCCATCATTCTTTTTTGACCTCCAAGCCCTATTCGGTATTCTTCTAAAACAACTCCTCTTTCTTTATTAACTTCTTCCGGAGTAAGATTAGCATTAAAAGCCCAATCTTCAATAATATTAAATCCATTCTCGAGCTTTTCTGGGCTATCAGAAGGAATTGGAAGAAAATAAACCGTTTCATCAAAACTGGTGTAAGCGTTTAAATGCTGCCCAAATTTCACACCAATGCTTTGTAAATAATCCACCAACTTGTTTTTAGGAAAACGTTTGGTTCCATTAAAATTCATATGCTCCATAAAGTGAGCCAATCCTTGTTGATCATCATTCTCAAGAATTGAACCCGCATTGACAACTAATCTCAGATCAACTTTGTTCTCGGGTTTGGCATTTTTCTTGATGTAATACGTCAATCCATTTGCCAGTTTCCCGGTTTTCACGCTAGAATCAAATGGGATCGTTTTTGAATAATCTATTTCCTGTGCAAAAATTACTACTGGAAATAAAAATAGCCCTAAAGCTAATTTACTAAGGTGTTTCATAAATTTCAGTTTTATTTTTAGATAAAGCTAAATATATAACCCGAATATTTACAAGTCGTTACGAAATATTTAACAGAAATTACGTACGAATTAAATTATAGCCTTTAACAAGTAAAAAAAACAATTCAATAAAAATAAGCTCGAATTACTATCTTTACTTAATATGTAATTTTTTAGTTCTGAAAAAATGACAAAAACATTTCACAAAATATTCTTCTTTATTCTGATTCTACATTCGTTTCATTATTCTTTAGCGCAAACTGAGAATGAAGTAACACCTCCATATAACATCAAAACCATTTCTTTTATTCAAAACAATCAAAATGCAATTCCAATATTCCCATTAGGAAGCGGATTTCAATTGCAATTTGATGATTTGTTTGGAAATGAGGCTGATTACTTTTACGAAATTGTTCATTGTGATTACAACTGGATTTCATCAAGCATACCTAAAAATGAATACCTAGAAGGTTTTGACAATCAAAGAATTCAAGATTACTCCAATTCTTTTAACACCTTACAAATTTATTCCCACTACAAACTAGCTATTCCTAATCAGTATACACAGCAATTACTTATTAGTGGAAATTACATACTCAAAGTTTTAAACAGCGACAAAGAAGTTGTTTTTTCAAGAAAATTCATCCTTTACGAAGATTTGGTAACGGTTCCCATTCAGGTAAAAAGAGCCAGAACCATCAGCAATTTAGAATCTAAACAAAACTTAGAATTTACAATAAAATCAAAGCTGATCACTTTCCAAAACCCTTTAAAAAATGTCAAAGTAGTATTGCTTCAAAACGGAAAATTCAATAGTGCTATTAAAAACATCAAACCGCAATACACAATTGGCAATGATTTAATTTACAAATACGATTCCGAAACACAATTTTGGGCAGGAAATGAATTTTTGTATTTTGAGAACAAAGACATAAGAGCCGCAACCAATAATGTAGCACATATAGATGCTAATACTGACATTTACAATTCCTATTTGTACACCAATAATGCCAGAACAAATTTTCCTTATTCTATAATCCAAGACATCAATGGAAACTTTGTGGTACGCAATTTAAATTCAACAAACGATGAAATTGAAGCTGATTATGCTTGGGTCTATTTTAGTCTTTCTGCACCTACTTACAGACTCAACAAAGGAATCTATGTTACTGGTATGTTCAACAATTACAGCCTGACCCCAGAATACAAAATGGATTACAATTCAAAAAAAGGAATTTACGAAAAAGCTGTTTTGATAAAACAAGGATTTACAAATTTTGAATATACCATAGCTGATGACAATAAAAAAATTGACCGCGAAAATGCTATAGATGGAAATTTTTACCAAACAGAAAATGACTATTCCGTCTTGGTCTATTACCGAGAAAACACAGATCGATACGATAAAGTGGTCGGAAAAGGCACGGCTAATTCGACAAATATCATCAACTAAAAAAACATCCGCGAAAACAACAAAACCAAACCAAAAATTTTGTACTTTTGTTTCTGTAACTAACCCATTTACTGTACTTAATATGGTTACTCAAATAACAAGAGGCATAAAAATATCAGTATTGACTAGTTTTGAAGGGACTTACTTCAAGAACTATAAGATTCACTTTGCCTTTAGTTATGAAATCACAATCGAAAACCACAGTAAGGATTCTGTTCAACTCATATCACGTCATTGGGAAATTTTAGACTCTCTAAACGACATCGAAATTGTTGATGGAGAAGGCGTTATTGGAAAAAAACCCGTTTTAAAACCAGGCGAACAACACACCTATAGCTCTGGTTGCTTATTATCATCTCCTTTCGGATCTATGAAAGGCTATTTTAATATGATTAATTTTACAAGCACAAAAAATTTCAAAGTTTTTGTACCCACTTTTAGATTATGCGCTCCATTTGCTCTGAATTAATCTTTCGCTATTGAATAATTTTGATTTTCTTATCTTTTATTTATACTATTTTTTAATTTATCCTTTGTACTTTTGTTGGGCAGTAAATTATTCGCAACAATTAGCGTAATTTATTTTTCAAATGTCTAATCTTATCTGTATTCAAACAGATTAACAAATTACAACATCATGCTAAAAGGATTTTTTCATGTACCAAAAGCAGTAAACGAACCCGTAAAAAGCTACGCACCCAACTCACCAGAAAGAGCAGCTGTTCTTGCAGCCTATGCAGAAATGTGGAATTCTAAAATTGACGTCCCACTTTATATTGGAAGCGAAGAAATTAGAACCGGAGATACTAAAACAATGTCAGCACCTCACGATCACAAACATATCGTAGGAACTTACCACCAAGCTGAAAAATCACATATTGAGAAAGCCATTTCAACTGCACTTGAAGCTAGAACTTCATGGTCAAAAATGGCATGGGAACAACGCGCCGCTATTTTCTTAAAAGCAGCCGAATTGATTGCTGGGCCATACAGAGCGAGAATTAACGCTGCAACAATGATTGCTCAATCAAAAACTATTTACCAAGCCGAAATCGATGCATCATGTGAACTTATCGACTTTTTACGTTTCAACGTAGAGTACATGACGCAAATTTACAACGAGCAACCAAAGTCTAATTCAGACATGTGGAATCGCGTTGAATACAGGCCATTAGAAGGTTTTGTATACGCAATTACACCTTTTAACTTTACCGCAATTGCAGGAAACTTACCTTCTTGTGTTGCCTTAATGGGTAACGTTGTGGTTTGGAAACCAGCTGCAACTCAAGTATATTCAGCAAATTTATTGATGCAAATCTTTAAAGAAGCAGGATTACCTAACGGTGTAATCAACATGATAACGGGAGATTCAGGAATGATAACCGAAACATTATTAGCAAGTCCAGATTTCGCGGGAGTTCACTTCACAGGTTCAACAGGAGTTTTCAATGATATTTGGGCAAAAATTGGTACAAACATCAGCAAATACAAAACGTATCCAAGAATTGTAGGAGAAACAGGCGGAAAAGATTTCATTATCGCACATCCATCAGCTAATCCAAAACAAGTTACTACTGGAATTTCTCGTGGTGCTTTTGAGTACCAAGGACAAAAATGTAGTGCTGCTTCACGTGTATATATTCCTCAAAGTTTGTGGCCAGCTATCAAAGAACAATTAGAAGCTGATTTAAAATCTATGAAAATGGGTTCTCCGGAAGACATGAGTAACTTCATCACTGCTGTTATTTCTGAGGGATCATTCGACAAATTAGCACGTTTTATCGAGCAAGCTAAAAAAGATACAGATGCTGAAGTAATTATTGGTGGAAATTATGATAAATCAAAAGGATATTTCATTGAACCAACGGTTATTTTGACAACAAACCCTAAATACACTACAATGGAAACCGAATTATTCGGACCTGTAGTAACTATTTATGTTTATGAAGATGCAAAATGGGCAGAGACTTTAGAGTTAGTAGACACTACTTCTGATTACGCTTTAACTGGAGCCGTTTTCAGTCAAGACCGTTACGCTATCGAAGAAGCTACAGTAAAACTACAAAATGCTGCAGGTAACTTCTACATCAATGACAAACCAACTGGAGCCGTTGTAGGAATGCAACCATTTGGTGGAGCAAGAGGATCAGGAACTAATGACAAAGCAGGTTCTATGCAAAATTTATTGCGTTGGGCTTCAGCAAGAACCATCAAAGAAACTTTCGTAACTCCAGAAGATTACAGATACCCTTTCTTAGGAGAATAGTCATTGCGAAAAACAAAGCAATCACATTTTAAATATTTAAAAACCCACAAGATTCAAATTTTTGAATTCTTGTGGGTTTATTTTTTAAACTAAAAATCATATTATTTCTTTAACTCGTAAATTTCAACGGTAAATGCACGACTTTTTTAGTTTCAAAAAATTCATCTTCAAAAAAATCGGCTAAATCGTATTGCATTGCTTTTGGGAAGTCTTTTAATTCCTCGGTTAAATCACCGCCTTTTAAATACAGAATCCCGTTTTTGAGTTCGTGTTTGTTATTCTTTTTAATTTTATTTTTTATCCAAGAAACAAAATCAGGCATATTGGTCACGGCACGACTCACGATAAAATCGAAATCGCCTTTTACGTTTTCGGCACGCAATTGCTCCGCTTTTACGTTTTTCAACTCCAAAGCATCTACTACACCTTGAACTACTTTTATTTTTTTGGCTATGACGTCAATCAGGAAAAATCGTGTTTCAGGAAAAAGAATTGCCAATGGAATCCCAGGAAAACCACCACCTGTCCCAACGTCCAAAACATAGGTTCCGGGTTCAAATTTCATGATTTTTGCAATTCCCAAAGAATGCAAAACATGTTTGGTATACAGAGCATCTATATCTTTTCTGGAAATAACGTTTATTTTTTCGTTCCAATCGTGGTAAAGGAAATCCAATTTTGCGAATTGTTCTTTTTGAACATCAGTCAAATCAGGAAAATACTTAAGAATCTCGTCCATTATTCAATTTTTTTAACAAAAGTACTCTTTTTAGCTTTGAAATATTTAACTCAATTTTGCAAATTGAAAATTTATAATAATTATCTTTGAAAACTATTTACTTTTCATATGAATAATAACGCTCCTACTTTTGCTAAGCAAGACCCATTAAAATTTTTTAGAACGCTTAACACGCGAGTTAACAGCTACTTCAAAGAAAACAATATCCAAAAAACGGGTAACTGGAAACTTCACCTCAAAGCTGTCATCTTATTTACAGTTTTTCTGGTTCCTTATTTTCTTATTCTAACTCTTGGCATGCCGTTTTGGGCACACCTGCTTTTGGCCATTGTCATGGGAATTGGAATGGCTGGAATTGGGATGAATGTCATGCACGATGGTAACCACGGATCATACTCCAACAAAAGCTGGATTAATAAAATCATGGGAGGAACCATTTATGTATTGGCCGGAAACGTATACAACTGGCAGGTGCAACACAATGTATTGCACCATACTTACACCAATATTCCCGGTCATGACGAAGATTTGGATGCCGGAAGAATAATTCGTTTTACGAAAAGCGCAAAATGGCATAGCTTTCACCGTTTCCAACAATATTACTCTGTATTTTTATACGGCTTGCTTACTTTCAATTGGGCTATCACTACCGATTTTAAGCAAATGAGAAGTTACCTCAAAAGAAAATTATCTTATGGAGAAGCCAAAAGCCCAAAAATTCTTTGGACCACTTTAATCATCACAAAAATGATTTATGTTTCTATCTGGATTGTTTTACCAATCGTAATTGGAATCACTTGGTGGAAAGTACTTATCGGTTTCTTTGTCATGCATTATACAGCTGGATTAATTTTAAGCATCGTATTCCAATTGGCGCATGTTGTCGAAGAAACCACTAATCCATCTCCGAATGAATTAGGCGAAATGGATAATACTTGGGCGATTCATCAATTGTTCACCACGACAAATTTTGCTCCAAAAAACAAAATCGTAAACTGGTACACCGGCGGTTTAAATCACCAAATAGAGCATCATATTTTCCCAAACATCAGCCACATTCATTATGGCAACATTGCAAAAATTGTTCGCGAAACGGCCCAAGAATGCAACCTGCCTTATTACGAATACAAAACGATGCGAAGTGCTATTATTGCTCACTTCAAGCATCTAAAAGATTTAGGAATGAAACCGGAACTTAACTAACAAGAGAACTAAAAACGTATCTAAAAATATTTAACTACAACCTATTTACAATGAATCCACTTTCAGACAGAATCAACAACCTGGCTACCTCACAAACATTAGCAATGGCAGCTTTGGCCAGAGAATTAAAAGCACAAGGAAAAGACATTATCAGTTTAAGTTTAGGCGAGCCTGACTTTAACACCCCAGATTTCATTAAAGAAGCGGCAAAAAAAGCAATTGACGAAAATTACAGTACCTATTCACCTGTTGATGGTTATGTAGAATTGAAAGAAGCGATTTGCCGAAAATTCAAAAGAGACAACGATTTAGATTACAAACCATCACAAATTGTAGTTTCAACCGGTGCAAAACAGTCGTTGTACAACATTGCACAAGTAATGCTAAACGACGGTGACGAAGTAATTTTACCAGCTCCTTACTGGGTATCTTATTTCGAAATCGTGAAACTATCAGGCGGAGTTCCTGTAGAAGTTCCTACTTCTGTAGAAACTGATTTCAAAATCACACCAGAACAATTAGAAGCAGCAATCACACCAAAAACAAAAATGATGTGGTTCAGCTCACCTTGTAACCCAAGTGGTTCTGTATACAGCAGAGAAGAATTAACGGCATTGGCTAAAGTATTGGAAAAATATCCAAACGTTTATGTTGTTGCCGACGAAATATACGAACACATTAATTTCTCTGGAACTTTTTGCAGCATTGCATCCATCCCGGGCATGTTAGAAAGAACAATCACCGTAAACGGAGTAGCAAAAGCATTCGCTATGACAGGATGGAGAATCGGTTATATTGGAGCTCCGGAATTCATCGCAAAAGCGTGTACCAAAATTCAAGGTCAAGTAACCAGTGGCGCCAACAGCATCGCACAACGCGCTACAATTACTGCAGTAGATGCTGATCCATCCGTATTACACGAAATGGTTCAAGCTTTCCACAGTCGTAGAGATCTAGTTGTAGGTTTAATCAAAGAAATTCCAGGAATGAAAATCAACGTTCCAGAAGGTGCTTTCTATGTATTCCCAGACGTTTCTTCTTTCTTCGGAAAAACATTAAAAGGAAATTTAATCAAAGATGCCAATGATTTCTCAATGTATCTTTTAGGCGAAGCTAATGTAGCAACCGTAACAGGGGAAGCATTTGGTAATGCAAACTGCATCCGTTTCTCTTACGCAACAAGCGAAGATATATTAAAAGAAGCTTTACGCCGAATTAAAGAAGCAGTAGCATAAAAATATCTTTTAGCTTTAATTTTCTCTAAAATTTTAAAGTAGCAAAAACAATAAACCATTAAGAAATTAAGTTTCATTAAGCACAAACCCTTAATTATTCTGATTTTCTTAATGGTTTTTAAATTATAAAAAATGTCTAAAATACTTCTTCTCGGATCAGGCGAATTAGGAAAAGAATTCACAATCGCCGCACAACGCATCGGACAAACCGTAATTGCAGTAGATAGTTATGAAAATGCGCCCGCCATGCAAGTTGCTCATAGCTATGAAGTCATCAACATGCTTGATGGCGATGCCTTGGATCGAATAGTGGCAAAACACCAACCCGATTTTATCGTTCCCGAAATAGAAGCCATCCGTACCGAACGTTTTTATGATTACGAAAAACAAGGAATTACGGTCGTTCCTTCGGCGAAAGCCGCAAACTTCACGATGAACAGAAAAGCGATTCGGGATTTAGCCGCCAAAGAATTAGGCTTAAAAACCGCCGCCTATCGCTACGCCACAACCGCCGAAGAATTGCAAAAAGGAGTCGAAGCAGTTGGAATGCCATGTGTTGTAAAACCTTTAATGTCGTCTTCAGGAAAAGGGCAATCGACGATAAAAACAGAGAGCGATATCGAGAAAGCCTGGAGTTATGCCGTAGAAGGTTCACGCGGTGATGTCGTGGAAGTTATCGTTGAGGCTTTTGTCACATTCAATTCGGAGATTACTTTATTAACTGTTGTTCAAAACAACAATCCTACCCTATTTTGTGCGCCAATTGGCCACCGACAAGAACGCGGTGATTATCAGGAAAGCTGGCAACCAGCAAGAATTTCCGATAAAGATTTATATGAAGCACAGGACATGGCCGAAAAAGTTACCGAAGCACTTGGAGGCGCGGGACTTTTTGGCGTGGAATTTTTCCTGACCGATGATGGCGTTTATTTCTCTGAATTATCACCTCGCCCACACGATACCGGAATGGTAACTTTGGCGGGAACCCAAAATTTCAATGAATTTGAATTGCATTTACGTGCTATTTTGAGTTTACCTATTTTTGAAATCACACTAGAAAAAGCCGGAGCAAGCGCCGTGATTTTAGCCTCTGAAAATTCAACAAACCCAACTTATTCAGGTTTAGAAAAAATTGCCGCCTTACCCAAAACCGATTTCAGGATCTTTAGCAAACCAACCTCAAGACCATACAGAAGAATGGGAGTTGCATTAACAAATGACAGCTTGGAAACACCAATCGAAGAGATCGTTGAAAGAGCTCAGAATGCGGCTAAATTAATTACCGTAAACTCTTAATTACTTTTTAGAAATGCGAAATGCTGTTGGTGTAATTGCAGTATGTTTTTTGAATAGCCTAGTAAAATAGGAATAATCATCATAACCCAATGTAGTTGCAACTTCGTTGACGGTTCTGTTTTTATCCATCAGCATTCGCTTTGCTTCGAGAATAATTCTATCGGTAATCACTTCGGTTGTGGTCTTTTTTAAGATCTCATTGCATATCCGATTCAAATGTTTTAGAGTAATATTGAGTTTTGAAGCATAAAAAGAAGGCGTTTTTTCTTCCACGAAGTTTTTATCCAAAAGCTTTTCAAAATCTTTAATCTTTACATTATAAGAATGCATTTCATGCATATGGGTTTCACTATATTTTCTGGCAATCTCAATATGTATGATATCCAAAAGATTCATAATCTTGTCTTGCTTCAACAGTTTGTTTCCTTGAATTTCGGCAATCATACTATTAAAATAAGGCAAAATCGCTTTTGACTCGGCACTGTCAAACATAATCTCAGGACTGGTATTCACCGAATAATAAAACGGATATTCGTCTATGGTTTTTTGCCCAAAATAGAGATTGTACATTTCCTGCGAATAAAAAACAACAAATCCTTCGATGTCATCAGACAAATCCCAATGGTGCATTTGTCCCGGTTGTAAAAAAAACACACTTCCTGGCTGAATTGCAAATCGATCAAAATCGATCTCATGTATACCAGAACCTTTGGTAAAAAAAACCAACACATAGGAATTGTGGCGATGTGGTTCCTCAACAAAACTATGATTGATTAAGTGATTTTTAAACGTATTTATATACAAATCTTGATTCACCGAATTACAGTTAAACCGTTGAATATTATAAACAGGATACTTTTTCATGGCTTTACTAAATGTCTTTTTTGTGCTACAATAAGCGAATATAGAAAACATCCAGAACATGGATAATAAATACCTTTGAAAAAAAAATAAAAATGTCTAACGCTATCACACACATCCTGAACAATGATTGCCCACATTGCTTTCAGGGTAAGGTTTTCAACGAAAAAAACATCTTTTTGAAATTTGGCTTTCCAAAAATGAATAGCCATTGTTCTCATTGCAATTATAAATTTGAGAAAGAGCCAGGTTATTTTTTTGGCGCTATGTACGTGAGTTACGGTTTGACCGTGGCGGAAGCTATAGCCACTTATGTTATAGGTCAATTCTTTTTTGATAAAGCCTTCGATTTGAGAATCATTCCCATTATTGGAGTCGTTATCATTGTAATGGCTTCTTTGAATATTCGCCTTTCTAGATTATTGTGGATTTATATGTTCAAGAATTATTCCATGTAAAATTTGGGATAACAAAACAAAAAATAACTATATTGTCAGTAATAAATTTCAAAAGAAATGAAAAAAATTATTACTTCAATATTCTTGTTTTCAATGCTATTGGTAAATGCACAAGATAAAAAAGAACAGCCAAAAACAAAAATTTTAGATGCTGCTTGCGGGCAATGCCAGTTTAAAATGGAAGGTCACGGCTGTGATTTAGCGGTTCGTATCGACGGGAAAAGTTATTTTGTCGATGGAACGTCTATAGATTCTCACGGTGATGCACATGCCGATGACGGTTTTTGTGCCAAAATAAGAAAAGCCGAAGTGGTTGGCGAAATAAAAAACAATCGTTTTGTAGTCACCCAATTTAAATTAGTTCCCGAAGAAAAGAAAACACCGCAAAAATAGTGTCCCAAATTCTTGAAAATATTGCAAAGCACGTAACGCTTAGCCCAGAAGAGCTACAACTTTTTTTGTCTAAAATTGAAATCTATCATTTTAAAGCCAAAACTATTTTATTGAATTCCGGACAAATTTGCAAACATTCTTATTTTGTAAATTCAGGAATATTGAGAAGCTTCAATATCAATGATAATATTGTAGAACATGTGCTAAATTTTGCCTGTGAAGGCTGGTGGATTGGCGACATGTATAGTTTAATTTCCCAAAAACCCGGCAATCTTTTTATTGAAGTTTTAGAAGATGCCGAAGTTGTCCTACTTTCAAAAGAAAATCAAGAACAACTTTATACCGAAATCCCGAAACTCGAACGTTTTTTTAGAATCCTAACCGAAAACTCCTTGGTGGCAAACCAAGAACGATTAATGGATAGTTTGAGCCTATCGGCCGAAGAACGTTTTGAAAAATTCTGCAAAAGATACCCTACTTTAATCCCGAAAGTTCCACAAAAACAAATCGCTTCTTATATTGGCGTTACTCCAGAATTCTTTAGTAAAATGAAAAGTCGGTTGCTTAGGAAATAATTTGTAATGCTCGGTATTCAGCTGTTATTCAGTTGAATACTTCATACTGATTACTTTTCTTAATCTACATTAAGTGCTAACTCTTTTCAATGATCGTAAATTTGTATTATAATAATCACTAAATTTATAAGTCATGAAAAATACCGTTTTACATAAAGCAGATACAAGAGGACACGCTGACCACGGCTGGCTGAATGCTTACCACAGTTTTAGTTTTGCAAGTTGGTACAATCCAGACAGAATCCAATTTGGTGCACTTCGCGTTTTGAACGACGATACTGTTGCTGCTGGAATGGGTTTTGGAACGCATCCGCATGACAATATGGAAATCATTACGATTCCGCTTGAAGGGGATTTAGCGCATAAAGACAGCATGGGAAATACAGAAGTCATCAAAAATGGCGATGTCCAAGTGATGAGTGCCGGAACCGGAATTCAACACAGTGAATTTAATCCAAATGCAGACCAGAGAACCAAATTATTGCAAATTTGGGTTTTTCCAAATAAAAGAAACGTGCAACCGCGTTACCAACAAATCACCTTAAATCCTGAAGAAAGAAAAAACAAATTGCAGCAAATCCTTTCACCAAATGCCGATGATGCAGGTGTTTGGATCTATCAAGATGCTTGGTTTCATTTGGGCAAATTTGACAAAGGAGTTGCAACAACCTACGATTTAAAAAAAGCAGGAAACGGCGTTTATGCTTTTGTCCTTTCGGGTAAGTTAACTATCAACGGACAAGAATTAGAAACTCGTGATGGCTTTGGAATCTGGGATATTAGCACTTTGGATATTAAAGCGGATTCAGATACCGAGTTCTTATTAATGGAAATACCGATGCACTATTAATTAAAAATCTTGATCATGAATGAAATCCTAGAATTAGAATACAATGAAAAAAAAGGATATTTCTGCATAATGGTTGACGATAAAATCGAAGCTAAAATGACCTTTGTCTTTGCTGGTGAATACAAAATTATAATCGACCATACAGAAGTAAGCCCCGAAAATAACGGCAAAGGTTTCGGAAAGAAAATGCTTGTAAAAGCAGTTGAATTTGCCCGAGAAAAAGGAATCTCAATTCTTCCTTTGTGCCCTTTTGCTAAAAGTGTGTTTGACAAAACACCAGAATTTAGAGACGTTTTATAATTATAGATTCACTCAGGCAGCTGAGTTATTAAAAATTCTAATATTTTTTGGATCAAAAAAAACAGGGATTAAAACTAAAAGTTCATCTACAGAAAGAACTATTGACGCGGTACAAAAATGCCCATCGAGAGCTTTAATTTATTACAAAAACAACAAATAAAAAAACTTATGGCAACAACAAAATGGGCAATTGACCCAACACATTCAGAAATTGGTTTTAAAGTAAAACACATGATGTTTACTAACGTTTCAGGTAAATTTGGAACTTATGATGCTACGATTACTACCGAAGATGAAAACTTCGAAAATGCAAAAATTGATTTTTCGGCAGACATTAACTCTGTTAACACTCATAATGCAGACAGAGACACCCACCTAAAAAGTGCCGACTTTTTTGACGCTGACAATCATCCTAAACTTAGTTTTAAAGCATCTTCTTTTTCTAAGATAGACGATCATAATTACACTTTGGCAGGAGATTTAAGTCTAAGAGGTGTAACAAAACCTGTACAATTTCCAGTTGAATTTAGCGGATTGATGAAAGATCCTTGGGGAAACACTAAAGCCGGCTTGAACATTTCAGGAAAAATTAACCGCAAAGACTGGGGACTAAACTGGAATGCTGCCTTGGAAACAGGTGGTCTTTTAGTAAGCGACGAGGTACGCTTGCAAATTGAATTGCAATTAGCAAAAGTATAATTCAAAAACAAATTAGGTTACAAACACCACAACAACCCTATATTTCAAATTGAAGTATAGGGTTGTTTTTATACAATTATAAAACAAAAAGTTCTGATTTAGCCCTGATGGAAGTAAAAATCCTTTGCAGCCGGGGTTAGGCTGTAAAGATTGAAACATACAGCAGGAGAATTATTCATTAAAAGCACAAAAGTTGGTGCTCCTAAAAAAAACACTATTTTTGCAGTCGGTTTTATTTTTTAAAAAATAAAACCTTAAACTTTAAACAACTTTTTATGAAAGCATACGTATTTCCAGGTCAAGGTGCACAGTTCACAGGAATGGGCAAAGACTTATATGAAAACTCCCCATTAGCAAAGGAATTATTCGAAAAAGCAAACGAAATATTGGGTTTCCGCATCACTGACATCATGTTTGAAGGAACGACAGAGGAATTGAAAGAAACCAAAGTAACCCAGCCAGCGGTGTTCTTGCACTCGGTAATTTTGGCAAAAACTTTGGAAGATTTCAAACCAGAAATGGTAGCGGGACATTCTTTGGGAGAATTTTCGGCATTAGTTGCCAATGGTGCTTTATCATTTGAAGATGGGCTAAAATTAGTTTCACAAAGAGCTTTGGCGATGCAAAAAGCCTGCGAAATCAAACCTTCGACTATGGCAGCGGTTTTAGGATTAGCGGATAATATTGTTGAAGAAGTTTGTGCTTCGATCGATGGTGTTGTAGTAGCAGCAAATTACAACTGCCCGGGACAATTAGTGATTTCGGGAGAAACATCAGCCGTAGAAAAAGCCTGCGAAGCAATGAAAGCAGCCGGTGCAAAAAGAGCTTTATTATTGCCTGTAGGTGGCGCATTTCACTCGCCAATGATGGAGCCAGCAAGAGAAGAACTAGCCGCAGCTATTGAAGCAACTACGTTCTCGACTCCTATTTGTCCGGTTTATCAAAACGTAACAGCAAGTGCTATATCTGACCCTTCCGAAATTAAGAAAAACCTAATCATTCAATTGACTGCTCCTGTAAAATGGACACAATCGGTTCAACAAATGATTGCAGATGGCGCCACATTATTTACAGAAGTAGGTCCAGGAAAAGTATTAGCAGGATTGATTGGTAAAATTGACAAAGAAGCAGTTACCGCGAACGCTTAAGTTCTGGTTATCAGTCGAACTCAGCTTCTGTAATTTATAATTCACATAAATATTCATCCTCATAGACGAAAGTTTGTGAGGATTTTTTTGTTACATTTGAAGAACAACAAAATAAATTGTTGCAATCTATTAACCCTTAAAACCACAAAAGATGAGAAAAACATTTTTAACAGTAGCTTTTGTCGCCATTGCAATGATCTCATGCAAAGACAAAACACAAGACAAAATTGAAGACGCTACAAAAGAGATTGGAACCGAAGTAGAACAAAAAATGGACACTGTAGCCGCTAAAGCAGAAACTGCAGTTGATACTGCAAAAGCTAAAATGGAGTCAGCAGTTAAAAAAGGAGAAGAAAAAATGGATAAGGCTGCGGATAAAATGAAAGAGGCAGTTAAGAAATAACTAAAAAAAGTCCCCATAAAATATTTTATGGGGACTTTTTTCTTTTTTATAGCTTACAAAAGAATCTAAAACCTAACTAAGAACGAATCTTAACTTCCCATTTCCAGGCACTGGCTAAAGACTCTTCTAAAGTAGATTTAGCTTTCCAGCCTAAAACAGTATTTGCTTTATCCGTATTGGCATAAGCTTCCGTAATATCACCTTCTCTACGAGGAACAATATTATAAGGTAGTTTTTTACCACTTACTTTCTCAAATGCATGAATCACTTCCAAGACAGAACTTCCTGTTCCGGTTCCCAGATTAAACGTTTCAACTTTAGCCTCATTCTTTTTATTCAACAATCGTTGCAAAGCAATTACGTGCGCTTTCGCCAAATCAACAACGTGAATATAATCGCGAATCGCTGTTCCATCAGGCGTTGGATAATCGTCACCATAAACAGATAAGGCCTGACGCAAACCAAAACCGGTTTGGGTAATAAATGGCACCAAATTTTGAGGAACTCCGATAGGCAATTCTCCAATTTCAGCAGAAGGATGTGAACCAACCGGATTGAAATAACGCAATAAGATGGCGTTTACATTGGTAACCTTAGCCACATCAGTAATAATCTCTTCTCCAATTTGCTTGGTATTTCCATAAGGCGACATCGCTGTTTGAATCGAAGCATTTTCAGTTATCGGCATAGTTTCGGCTTGACCATAAACAGTACACGATGAACTAAAAATAAAATGTGCTTCTGGCTTTTGCTGTAGTTCTTGCAGCAAATAAACTAGGGTATTGATGTTGTTTTCATAATATAACAACGGGTTTTCAACACTTTCGCCTACTGCTTTTGAAGCCGCAAAATGAATAACTCCTGAAATATCATTGTATTTCTTAAAAAAATCTTGAACTGATTTTTTTTCTCTTAAATCTAATTTCTCAAAAATGGGCATCTTACCAGTAATGGCCACAATCCCTTTCAAAACTTCTTCTGAAGAATTAGAAAGATTATCAATAATTACTACTTCAAATCCTTCGTTTTGCAGTTCAACAACTGTGTGCGAACCTATAAAACCCAATCCTCCTGTTACTAATACTTTCATTTATTATTAATTTGGCAATTGTTGATTTGACCATTTGAATTTCTCTTAAAACCAAATAGCAAAATCACTTATTTATTTAAAAATTCTAAAACACTGTCTGTTATAAATTTGATTTGTTCGTCTTCCAACTCTGTGTGCATTGGCAGAGAAATCACTTCTTTCACCAACTGATTTGTTACCGGAAAATCTTCTTCTTTGTATCTTGAATCTAAATATGCTTTTTGAGAATGTAAAGGAATCGGGTAATAAATAGCACATGGAATCCCTTTATCTAATAAATGTTGCATCAAAGCGTTTCTGTCAGCATCTATAATTCGTAAAGTATATTGGTGAAAAACATGACAGTCGCAAACATCACAGATATTTGGCGCCACAATATTCTTATGCCCTTCAAAAGCAGCAGAATATTTCCTGGCCGCATCTTGTCTTGCTTTATTGTACACATCTAATAACGGTAACTTTGCATTTAAAACTGCCGCTTGAATACTATCTAAACGAGAATTCACTCCTACAACATCATGGTGGTAACGCTCGTACATTCCGTGATTTACAATTCCGCGAAGTTTGTGTGCCAAAGCATCATCATTAGTGAAAATTGCTCCTCCATCACCATAACAACCTAAGTTTTTAGAAGGAAAAAAAGAGGTCGCTCCTACATGTCCTATTGTTCCGGCTTTCTTTTTAGTCCCGTCCGAAAATTTACAATTGGCTCCAATTGCTTGAGCATTATCTTCAATAACGTATAAATTATGTTCCTTGGCCAAGGCCATGATCGCTTCCATATTGGCCGCACGACCAAATAAATGAACCGGAACAATCGCTTTAGTTTTAGGGGTGATAGCTGCCTTAATTCTTTCCAGCGAAATATTCATATTATGTATATCTACATCAACCAAAACAGGTGTTAATTGCAATAATGCGATCACTTCTACCGTTGCAGCGAAGGTAAAATCGGCAGTAATTACCTCATCGCCTGGCTTTAAATCTAATCCCATCATCGCAATTTGCAAAGCATCGGTTCCGTTTGCACAAGGAATTACATGTTTTACATCTAGATATTCTTCTAACTCTTTTTGAAATTGATGAACCTGCGGCCCATTGATGTATGTATTTGTATCTAAAACATTTTGAATAGAAGCATTTACAGTTGTTGCAATTTTATCATATTGACTTTTTAGGTCAACCATTTGGATTTTTTTCATTTCTATTTTATTTAAATCAATTAGCTCCGAATCTCAATAATCTGGCTTAGCCAACACATTGTATCCATGACATTGTTCAATTCTACATGGGAGCAGTCCTCTTTAGACTTCATTAAAATTCTTAATGGCAAAAATATGAATTTAAGCACTAAGATTTAAATGATAAACAAAAGAAACTGTATTTTAGCAAAATAAATTTATCCGTATGCTATTTCTATACAATGCGGCAATACAAATTGCTCAATTACTCCTAAAACCTATCGCTTTCTTCAATTCAAAAATCAAACTTTTTGTAGATGGTCGAAAAGTTGTTTTTCCTATTTTGGAACAAAAAATAAAAGCTTCCGATAAAACCATCTGGTTTCATGCTGCCTCACTAGGCGAATACGAGCAAGGCTTGCCAGTAATCGAAAAAATTAAGGAAAAATTCCCCAACCACAAAATCATCCTTACCTTCTTTTCTCCTTCAGGATATGAAGTCCGAAAAAATAATACTGTGGCAGATGTAACTGTTTATCTGCCTTTGGACACTAAAAGTAATGCCGAAAATTTCTTAAAACTTGCACATCCTGAAATGGTGTTTTTTATCAAATACGAATTTTGGCTTAACTACTTAAACGAGCTAAAAAAACAAAACATTCCAACCTATTTGATATCTGGGATTTTTAGAAAGAATCAGATGTTTTTCAAATGGTACGGAGGCTTTTACAGAAAAGCGTTAGAGGCTTTCACTTTCTTCTTTGTCCAAAATGAAAGCTCTAAAAAATTATTACTAGAATTAGGTAAAACCAATGTTGCAATTTCTGGCGACACTCGTTTTGACCGAGTGGCCACCATTTTGGAAAAAGACAATTCCTTGGATTTTATTTCTGAATTTAAAAATAACACACTTACCTTAGTCGTTGGTAGTTCTTGGCCAAAAGACGAGAATTTATTGATCGATTATATCAATTCAACCAAGCATAAGATCAAATTTATCATTGCGCCACACAATATCAAAAGCGAACAAATCCATCAGCTAAAAAGTAAGTTAACTAAAAAAACGGTGTTATACTCTGAAAAAACGAGTAAAAACCTCGCCGATTTTGATGTATTTATTATCGACACCATTGGCATTCTGACCAAAATTTACAGTTATGCCGATATCGCCTATGTGGGCGGTGGTTTTGGAAATCCCGGCGTACACAACATTTTAGAACCGGCAACATTTGGCGTCCCAATAATAATTGGCCCTAATTATTCTCATTTTGCCGAAGCGACCGCTTTGGTCAATATGAGTGGCTGCATTTCAGTCAAAAACAAGAGTGAATTAAATGCCGCTTTTGATGATTTAATCATAAATGAAGAATTCAGAAGCGAGAAAGGACACATTTGCGACACTTTTGTCTTAATGAACAAAGGAGCTACGGCTATAATTTTAAAAAACATTTTCAATGATCCAATTTAAACCTTTAGCGCTTTCCGATATTGATGCCATCGTGGATTTGATGCAGCAATTCTACGCTATAGACAATTACCCAATTGACATTGAAATCTCTAATTCTTTATTTAAAGAGTTTATCACCAATGAAAACTTGGGAAAAGCATGGCTCATTCTGTCCGAAAACGAAGTTGTAGGCTACGTTATTTTAACCTTTATTTTCAGCTTTGAATACCAAGGAAAAATTGCTTTCCTAGACGAATTGTATTTATCCGAAAAAGCAAGAGGCAAAGGAATCGGAAGCAAAACTATTGCCTTTGTTTTGGAAGAAAGCAAAAAAGAAGCGCTAAAATTAATCTACCTAGAAATAGAAAACCACAATCAAAACGCACAAAAATTGTATCTTGCCAGCGGTTTCGAATTGCATAATCGAAAATTAATGGCATACAAAACCAGATAAAATTGCAAATTAAATTTATAAACATGAAATTTTTAAAATTATTCCTATTATTATTTGTCATTCAAACCCAAGCCCAACAAGGCGGAATGTGGATTCCTTCTCTTTTGAAAGGAATGAATGAAACAGAAATGAAAAATTTAGGCATGAAAATGTCGATAAAAGAAATTTATGATGTCAATCAATCCAGCTTAAAAGATGCTGTCCCGCATTTTAACGGCGGCTGCACCTCGGAAGTAATTTCTCCAAAAGGGTTAATCCTAACGAATCACCATTGCGGTTTTTCTCAAATCCAATCGCATTCTACTGTAAAAAACGACTATCTGACCGATGGTTTTTGGGCTTACAAAATGGAAGATGAATTACCAAACGAGAATTTAAACGTAACTTTTATCGTGAAAATTGAAGACGTAACCACAGCTGTATTAGAAGGAACAGCCGCGCTTACCGATGAAGCGGAAAAACAGAACAAAATTCAACAGAACATTGCAATCCTTAGCCGCACTTTACCAAAAGAAAGCTGGCAGGAAAATAAGATTCGTACTTTTTTCGAAGGGAATCAATACATGCTGTTTTTAACAGAAACCTTTACCGATGTTCGTTTGGTTGGCGCTCCGCCTTCTTCAATCGGAAAATTTGGATCTGATACTGACAACTGGGTTTGGCCACGCCATACCGGAGATTTCTCTTTATTCAGAATCTATGCCGATAAAAATAACCGTCCGGCTGCTTACTCTAAAGACAATGTTCCTTACACGCCTAAACATTTCTTACCTATCTCTCTTGATGGTGTAGCCGAAGATGATTTTACTATGGTTTTTGGGTATCCTGGAAAAACAAACGAATATTTGCCATCTATAGCTATAGAACAAATTGTAAACGAATTAAATCCGGCAAAAATTGAAATTAGAGACAAAGCATTAAAAGTTGCTGATGGCTTTATGAGAGAAGACAATGCCATTAAAATACAATATGCCTCTAAATATGCAGGAATTGCTAATTATTGGAAAAAATGGATTGGCGAAACTCAAGGTTTAAAAAAATCAAATACTATTGCCATAAAAAAAGAATCTGAAAAAACTTTTCAGTCTAAAATTACAAAAGCAGGTAAAGAAAAAGAATACGGTAACCTATTGACCGATTTTGATAAAAACTATACCGAAATTGCTCCTTATGCCTTGGCAAGAGACTATTTTCAAGAAGTAGTACAGCGCAATACCGAGTTATTAAGCGTTGCCTACAGATTGTACCAATTAGAGCAAGCCTACAAAACTAATGGCGAACAATCCTTTACTGACCGAAAAACTAATTTAGTAACCGGTCTCGCTGGATTCTATAAAAATTTTAATTTAAATGTTGATCAAAATGTTTTTGAGCAATTAATAGATTTGTATGCTAAAAAATCTCCAAAACAGTTTCTACCACAAAGTCTAACAAATATTGACGCTAAGAATTTGGCATCGGAAATTTACAGTAAATCTAAGCTTAGAAGCTATGAAGAATTAAAAGGACTATTGACTGGCGATGCAAAAACAGTTTTAACGAACCTGAATAACGACAAAGCCTATCAACTTGTAAAAGAGTTGGCTGATAAATATTCTAAAGAAATTGCTCCAAAATACGACGAAATCAATTTAACGATTACTGCCCTTCAAAGAACATACATGAAGGCACAGTTAGAATTAAATAAAGACAGTAGAATTTTCCCAGATGCTAACAGTACATTAAGAGTTACTTACGGAAAAGTAAAAGGATACGAACCAAAGGACGCTACCATCTACACACCTATAACCTATTTAGAAGGAGTTATGGAGAAATACATACCTGGTGATTATGAATTTGACGTCCCTGCTAAATTAATTGATTTATACAAAACCAAAGATTATGGAATTTATGGCGAAAATGGCAAACTGCCTGTAAACTTCATTGGTACGAATCATACTACAGGAGGAAACTCAGGAAGTCCTGCCATTGATGCAAAAGGAAACCTAATAGGACTTAATTTTGACAGAGTTTGGGAAGGTACAATGAGTGACATCTATTACGACCCAAGCATTTGCAGAAACATCATGGTTGATGTCAGATACATCTTATTCATCATGGATAAATATGCTAATGCACAAAACTTGATCTCCGAATTGAAATTAGTTCACCCAAAAAAGGTTAAAACACTGAAATCCAAAAAAATAAAGCAGAAATAAGCAAAAAAACAGACCTTCCAAATGATGCGGTTTTTTCACAAAAGCATTGGTTTTAAAGGGATAATAATCGCATCTGGATTTAAGGTTGAAAAAAAGCACTATTTTTTCAAAAAAAAAATAAAAAAATATTTTACATATCAAAAAATTTATATCTTTGCCTCGAATTAATAATTAACCTTTTATAATAAAGTAAGATGAAAAAAGTATTTTTAAGTTTAGCTGTTGTTGCTGTTTTAACTGTTGTATCTTGTAAAAAATCTGACGCTGCTGCTGAAGAAACTACTGCTGCTGATACTACTGCTGTAGTTGCTGATACTACTGCTGTTGTTGCTGACACTACTGCTGTTGACACTGCTGCTGTTGAAGCTCCTGCTACTGAAGCTCCTGCTGCTAAGTAATTTTAAATTACATCAAAAAAATAAGGCCATTCCACAATTGTGTAATGGCTTTTTTTTGTAATCACAAAACACAAAAAAGCGCCTGAAATATTATTTATTTCAGGCGCTTTTTTACATCATATCTATCTAATCAGGCTAATCCTCAAAAACAAAATTATTATTCGAAAAGTCTAATATCTCTGCCTTTGAACCGTACTTCATTATTTCGTTGATTCCTTTCTGAACCATCAACTCCGTACTATACTTTCTACTTGCGGCCACAACCTCATTATCTACCACTACTCTAAAAAAAAACTTCCCCTTAGTTGTTTTAAACTTCACATAAGAACAAGTCTCAAAAACCGACCTTAAATGCTCTGCCGCCGACTCACAATCCATTCGCAACTCATACGCATTACTCGTAAAAATCGTCTTTCCCTTCCTAGAAGTAAATTCAAATTTATAATCACCACTAAACCTTTTACTAATTACAAAAGAAGCCATATTTATTTTGAGTGATTTTTTTTCTTATAAAAGCCCGAATAAGCTTTTATTCATTTGAAAACATTATTAAACAAAAAAACCCCTTAAAATTAAGGGGTTTTCTTTGTACTCAGAGCGGGACTTGAACCCGCACGAACATTGCTGTTCACTGGATTTTAAGTCCAGCGTGTCTACCAATTTCACCATCCGAGCATTGTGTGGTGTGGAGCGAAAAACGGGGCTCGAACCCGCGACCTCGACCTTGGCAAGGTCGCGCTCTACCAACTGAGCTATTTTCGCATTTTCAATTCTTAAAAAGAACCGCAACACTTGTTCTGTATTGCGGATGCAAATTTAGGACATTTATTGAATTACACAAGCCTTTTCTGTAAAAAAAATTAAGATAAAAGCTAAACTTCTGAGAACCTAAACTTTAAAAACAAATAAAATTATTTCCCAGTAAGCATTCTCTTAATCTCATTGAGCTTCATCAAAGCCTCCACCGGCGTTACGCTATTTATATCCAAATTCAGAATCTCTTCTTTGATTTCTTCCAACAAAGGATCATCCAGATTAAAGAAACTCATCTGTACCTCATCTTTATCCGGCTTAACACCGCTTAGCATTTCTCCCGAATGATCTTTCTCTAATTTCTTTAATATTTTCTGCGCTTTTAAAATCACTAACTGAGGCATTCCAGCCATCTTAGCCACATGAATACCAAAACTGTGAGCACTTCCTCCTTTTACCAATTTCCTAATAAAAAGAACCGTATCTTTTAACTCCTTTACAGAGACATTATAATTCTGAATTCGAGGCAACAACTCACTCATTTCATTTAACTCATGGTAATGAGTCGCAAACAAAGTCTTTGGTTTTGAAGGATGCTCATGCAAAAACTCCGCAATTGCCCAAGCAATAGAAATCCCGTCATAAGTACTGGTTCCTCTACCAATCTCATCCAAAAGCACCAGGCTTCTATCGGAAATATTGTTCAAAATGGAAGCCGTCTCGTTCATCTCGACCATAAAAGTAGATTCCCCCATCGAAATGTTATCGCTCGCTCCTACTCTGGTAAATATCTTATCCACAATTCCCATTCTAACACTGTCAGCAGGAACAAAACTTCCCATTTGAGCCAAGAGTACAATTAAGGCTGTTTGACGCAAAATAGCAGACTTTCCAGACATATTGGGACCCGTAATCATAATCAATTGCTGTGTTTCTCTATCCAAATACACATCATTAGCTATATAAGGAACTCCCACCGGCAATTGTTTTTCGATAACAGGATGCCTTCCGTTTTTAATATCCAATTCAAAAGTTTCATCCAACTCAGGACAAACATATTTATTTTCAATAGCCAATTGCGCGAAAGAACACAAACAATCCAACTGAGCCACTAAATTAGCGTTCAACTGAACAGGTTTAATATAGGTCGAAATCCAAGCCACTAATTGCTCGAATAACTCCAATTCTATTTTATGAATTTTCTCTTCGGCACCAAGAATTTTGACTTCGTACTCTTTTAGTTCTTCGGTAATATAACGCTCTGCATTAACAAGAGTTTGTTTTCTAATCCACTCAGCCGGCACCTTATCTTTATGCGTATTTCTAACCTCGATATAATACCCAAAAACATTATTGAAAGAAATCTTTAAAGACGTAATCCCTGTTCGTTGCGACTCTCTCAATTCTATTCCTTCAAGAAACTCTTTCCCTGAGGTCGATATCGCCCTTAAATCATCTAACTCTGCACTGATTCCTTTTGCAATCGCATTCCCTTTGGCAACAGCCACGGGAGCATCCTGATTTAGCGTCGTTTTAATTTTCTCACGAAGCAAATCACAACTATGAAGACTATCTCCAATAATCTTAACTGCTTCTTGCGAACTCTCCAACGCTAGTTTCTTCATAGGAATGATAGCATCCAAAGATTCTTTCAAATAAACAACCTCACGCGGCGACACTTTTCCTGCGGCGATTTTCGAAATCAAACGCTCCAGATCAGAAATTTGCTTTATTTGATATTGCATGCTTTGCAACACTTCCTGATTTTCTTTCAAATAGGAAACCACCTGATGGCGGCTTTGTATTTTATTAGCATCTTTCAATGGCAAAGCCAACCATCGTTTTAACAAACGACCACCCATCGGCGAAAGCGTTCTGTCAATAACATCCAGAAGCGTAACCGCATTTGGATTATAACTATGATACAACTCCAGATTTCGAATCGTAAATCGATCCATCCAAACGTAAGCATCTTCGGCAATACGTTGAATCGAAGTGATATGTTGCACTCGATTATGTTGTGTTTCGGACAAATAATACAAAATAGCACCCGAAGCAATAATCCCTTCTTTCAAATCCTCAATTCCAAATCCTTTTAAGGAAGTCGTCTGAAAATGTTTCGTTAATATTTCATTTGCATAATCCTCCTTATAAATCCAATCTTCCAAATAAAAACTATGGTAATCATAGCCAAAATTTTCACGGAAATCATTTTTATTATTTTTCTGAACCAAAACCTCTGAAGGATTAAAATTCTGCAATAATTTATCAATATATTCTGCATTTCCTTGAGCCGTAAGAAACTCTCCGGTAGACACATCTAAAAAAGAAATTCCTATTGATTTATTAGCAAAATATACCGACGCCAAAAAGTTATTTGTTTTTGAATGCAAAACCTCATCATTCATAGAAACCCCAGGAGTCACCAATTCAGTCACGCCTCGTTTCACGATAGTTTTGGTCATTTTTGGATCTTCCAACTGATCACAAATTGCAACGCGAAGCCCCGCTTTGACCAACTTTGGCAAATAGGTATTTATGGAATGATGCGGAAACCCTGCCAAAGCAGTCTCCGTTTCGGAACCTGCTCCCCTTTTAGTTAAGGTAATTCCTAATATTTTAGAAGCTCTAACAGCATCTTCTCCAAATGTTTCATAAAAATCTCCCACACGAAATAACAAACAAGCATCTGGATATTTCCTCTTGATTTCGTTATATTGCTTCATTAACGGCGTTTCCTTAACTACCTTATCTTTAGCTGCCAAATTATTGATATTTATATTAATGTTAGAAATGACAGCGAATTTAAGATATTTAATAGCGAATAAGGAAACACTTAAAGTAAAAAGTAGAAAAAATTATACATTTTTTAAGCTTTAATTTCAATATTTTCTATAAATTTGTTATGAATATTAAAACGACACAAAATGAAAAAAATATTTTTACTAGCTGTGCTTACAATTTTAGGGGTTACGACTTCTAGCGCCCAAGAAACTACCAAAAAAATAAAAGCGAAAGCAGCAACTAAAGCAAGCGTTGCTAAAGTTGACGGAGCAGGAATCGTTTTTGTTACTGAAACAATTGATTATGGTACTGTTGCATACAATTCTGACGGAAAACGTGATTTTGTATTCACAAATAACGGAAACAAACCTTTAATCATAACAAATGCTCAAGGTTCATGTGGATGTACTGTACCAACCTATCCTAGAGAGCCAATTGCTCCAGGTGCAAAAGGAGTTATTAGCGTAAAATACGACACTTCTAGAGCTGGGCAACCTTTCACCAAAACAGTAACTTTGACAACCAATGCCAATCCTTCTAATAAAGTTTTAACTATAAAAGGAAATGTATTGGCAGCTGATGCTCCAAAAAGCTAAATTTTAAAATAATACCATTAAAAAGCTTCCTCACTCTTGGAAGCTTTTTTTATTTAAACATACCCCAAAAAGAGAATGAGAAAATTAGAAAACAGTGAACTAGAAAGAAAGTCAATCGAGGATTTCAAAAAATCAGAAAAAACACCAATCATTTTAATATTGGATGATGTGCGTAGTTTACACAATATCGGTTCAGTATTCAGGACTGCCGATGCTTTTTTGATCGAAAAAATATATTTGTGTGGAATAACTGCAACACCTCCAAACAAAGAAATTCACAAAACAGCACTTGGCGCAACTGAAACGGTTAACTGGGAGCATAACGAAAACGTACTTGAAGTCATAGCCAACCTAAAAAAAGAAAAAATAAAGACCTTAGCTATCGAACAAGTCGAAAGCGCTATTTTTCTCCAAGATTTTAAAGTTGAAAAAGACACAAAATATGCTTTGGTTTTCGGAAATGAAGTTCATGGTGTTTCTCAAGAAGCGGTTGCCTTATGTGATGGCTGTATCGAAATTCCGCAATTAGGTACCAAACATTCATTGAACATTTCGGTTAGCGCAGGAATTGTAGTTTGGGATTTATTCCAGAAACTAAATTGGCCTAAGTGATTTTCTTTTTAATCTCATTTAAAATATAAAGATAATCTTCCTGGTTTTTTACAAAATCCCTATCAGAGACATCAATAATCAATACATTCAAATCAGTTTGAGATTTAATATAATCCAAATAACCACTATTGATTTTGTCTAAATATTCTGCTGGGATTTCTTGTTCGTAACTTCTACCTCTTTTCTTGATGTTTTGAAGCAGTCGTTCCGAATTTTGATACAAATAAATATACAAGTCGGGTTTTGGCATTTCTCTGTAAATAATATCAAACAGATTGCGATACAAACGATATTCATCTTCAGCCAGTGTGATTTTGGCAAAAATCAAGGATTTAAAAATATGATAATCGGCAACCAGAAAATCTTTAAACAAATCAAATTGCGCCAAATCATCGGACAATTGCTGGTATCGGTCAGCCAAAAAAGACATTTCCAACGGAAAAGCATAGCGGTTTTGATCTTTGTAAAATTTAGGTAAAAAAGGATTATCAGCAAAACGCTCCAAAACTGTTTTGGCATTAAAATCATCGGCAATTTTAGAGACCAAAGTTGTTTTTCCCGCACCAATATTCCCTTCGAAAGCAACATAATTAAACTGTTCCAAAGAAATATGCTGCAAAGGACTTTCTAAATTCTGAACCGCTTCGCAAACACTTAAATCAGAGGAAATCTCAAGCAATTCTGAAATTGATTTCTCTAAAACAGGGTGTTTCCAATCTAAATTCAAATCCTGAATGGGCAACAGCACAAATTTTCTGTCTTGCATCAAAGGATGCGGAATTTGAAGCTTTTCGGAATCTATAATTTCTTCGTCATAAGCAATCAAATCAATATCTATAATTCGAGATTGATATCCTTTTTCTACTGACCGAATACGCCCCAATTTTTTTTCGATCTTTAAAGCTTGCGACAAAATTTTATGCGCTGTACTAAAAGTGTGCAAAACTAAAGCGCAATTATAAAAAGCATCACTTTCAAAACCCCAGGAAGGTGTTTCATAAACCTTTGAAACTTTGATTACTGTACCAATTTCCTGATGTATCAACGCAATACATTCCTTTACATTCTCAAGACGATCGCCTTGATTACTCCCTATAGATAAAATAACCTGATGCTGTGCTTTCATAATTAGGCACAAATTAACTAAAAGAATTTTAGAATTAACGATATATTTGTACAAAGTGTTGGAACAAAATTCTCAATTTACGATCTCAAACTGTAACATTTTAGCGCTTTTAGATACTTATTAAATAAAAATATTAGATATGAAGTTTTTAGGAAATGTTTTGGCAACCATTATTGGTCTATTTGTCTTTTGCATGTTATTCTTTTTTGGGATACTCATTATCGCAACCGTTTTTGGAGGTGAAACCGAAACAGTAGAAGTCAAAAACAATTCGGTAATCGAATTAGATCTGAAACACATAAAACACGATTATGCCGGAAAATACGAAGATCCTTTGATAACTATTTTTTCAGACAAAAAAAGTATCGGATTATCGGATATTATCACTGCAATTGAAGATGCAAAAACAGATGATAACATCAAAGGAATCTCTATCTTAAATAACGAATCTTCATTAGGAATGGCACAAAGCAAAACCCTAAGAGATGCCTTAGAAAGTTTTAAAAAATCTGGCAAATTTGTAATGGCATACGCCAATTCCTATTCTCAAAAGGAATATTATTTAAATTCCGTTGCCAATACAATCTACATAAATCCCGTTGGAGAAATGGATTTCAAAGGTTTATCTTCTGAAATTATGTTTTTCAAAGATTTACAAGACAAATCTGGTGTGAAAATGGAAGTGATACGTCACGGAAAATACAAAAGCGCTGTAGAGCCTTTCCTTGAAAACAAGATGAGTGATGCCAACAGAGAACAAGTTAGCGCATTATTAAATTCAATATGGAGTTCCGTTACAGCCGATATTTCGAAAAGCAGAAATGTATCTGTTGCCCAACTCAATCAAATTGCCAATGGCCTTCTTGCCAGAACACCAGCAATGGCAAAAGAACAAAAATTAGTAGATATTATAGCTTATGAAGATATGTATCATGATGCTATCAAAAAAGCATTGAAAGTACAGAAAGACGAAGACTATAATAAAGTTAGTATTTCTGAATATACTAAAAAAATGATCACAACTGCAGCACTCGATAGCAGCAAAGATCAGATAGCTATTATTTATGCCCAGGGCGAAATCCTGAGCGGAGAAGGAGATGTTAATACTATAGGAGAAGGATCAATGCGCCGTTCCCTGCAAGAAGCAAGAAAAAACAAGAATATAAAAGCTATCGTGCTTCGTATTGACAGCCCTGGTGGAAGCGCTTTGACTTCGGATTTAATTTTGAGAGAAGTCGAATTAACAAAAAAGGTGAAACCTGTAGTAGTGTCAATGGGGAATTATGCCGCTTCTGGAGGATATTACATCGCTTGTAATGCCAATACTATTTTTGCCGAAAACAATACCATTACAGGCTCGATAGGTGTTTTTGGAGTATTGCCAAACTTTAGCCAGTTAGCCACTAAAATAGGAATAAACACCGAACAGGTAAAAACACATGAAAATTCAGCAAGATACAGCCCATTTGTACCAATGGACGAAAAATTCAAAGCAGTTACACTTGAAGGAGTAGAAAACATATACAACACCTTTGTAACTCATGTTGCGAAAGGAAGAAAAATGACATTTGCACAAGTAGATGCTATTGGACAAGGCAGAGTTTGGGCAGGTTCTGAAGCCATCAAAATAGGATTAGTAGATAAAATTGGAGGATTGAATGATGCTATTCGCGAAGCTGCCACTTTATCAAAAACAAAAAACTACTCTACTCAGAATTATCCGGAATACAAGAAAGACTTCAATGATCTTTTTGCTAATTTCCCTTTCGGACAATCAAAAGAGGCTTTAATAAAAGAAGAGATTGGCGAAGAAAACTACAAAGTCTTGGAACAAGTAAAAAGATTACAAACTAAGAAAGGAGTTCAGGCCATGATGCCATTTGAGATCAATATCCAATAAACAGTTAAAACTTTAAAAAGAATCCGTTTGAGAAATTTTTCAAACGGATTTTTTTAAGCTTATTGTTCAAGTCCAAGTAAACGGCAGAGTTAGTCCTCTTCTTTAAACTCAAAAAGGGCAATCCATTATTTATGACAACTTTAAAGAATAGCTAATTCATAAAACATTATTTTTGTAAATAAATTATGGTAGTATTTTTGCTATACAAATAGAAAATAAAAAACATCTAAACATATGCTGAAGAAAATTTTAAAAATCACCGGAATTACAATCATCCTATTTATTGCGGCATTATTCGCAATTCCGTATTTCTTTAAGGATCAAATAAAAGCCAAAATTGCAGATGCAATAAATCAAAAAGTAGATGCAAAAGTCGCTTTTAAGGATGCCGACTTGAGTTTATTTAAGAATTTCCCCAATGCAACAGTTACTCTAGACAAATTAGTTATTATCAATAAAGCCCCATTTGAGGGAGATACTTTAGTTTCCTTGGGAGAATTGAATTTAAAAATGTCTATCAAAGAGCTTTTCAAAGGAGAGAACGAAGCGATGAATATTGACGGAATTTCCTCAAAAAACGGTTTGATAAACATCATTTTTAACAAAGACGGTGTCGGCAATTATGACATTGCGTTAAAAGAGGACACTAATAAAGAGGATACTAAAAGCAAACCATTAGCATTGAAAATCCAAAATTATAAAATTGAAAATTTTCAGTTTAGGTATTTTGATGAAAGTTCAAAAATAAAAATGCAAATCGATAGCCTAAACCATGAAGGCACGGGAGATTTTGCAGCTTCAAAATTAGATTTAGTTACCAAATCGACAGCAAAAGTTTCTCTTGATATGGACAAGGTCAATTATATGAAAAATGTAGCTTTGACACTGGATGCTGTTTTGGGTATCGATTTAGAAAAAAGCAAATACACTTTCAAAGAAAACAAGGCCTTAATCAATCAATTGCCACTGGAATTTGACGGATTTATCCAAATGGTTGAAGCTGGACAGCAATATGACTTGAAATTCAAAACACCAACTTCCTCTTTTAAAAACTTCTTAGGCGTTATTCCGGCAGCTTATGCTTCGAGTCTAGACAATGTAAAAACCACTGGTGATTTTACTGTTATAGGTTTTGCAAAAGGACTCTATTCCGATACTACTGTACCAAAATTCAATATCGAAATTGCATCAAACAATGCCTCATTTAAATATCCTGATTTACCAAAATCAGTTCAAAATATTGTCATTGACACTAAAATCATTAATGAAACCGGAATCTTAAACGACACTTATGTGAATCTGGACAAGCTTTCTTTTAGAATCGATCAGGATGTTTTTAACGCAAAAGCAAATATTAGAAATGTTACCCAAAACGCCTTAGTCGATGCCGCTTTAAAAGGAACCATCAATCTTGCAAATTTATCCAAAGCCTATCCTATAAAATTAGACAAGCCTTTAACGGGGATTTTGAAAGCCGATGTGACAACAAAATTCGATATGCAATCGGTTGAAAAAAGCCAGTACCAAAACATCAATAATGCAGGAACAATGAGTCTGTCCGGCTTTAAATATTCTGATGAAAACGGCAAAACCATGAACATTAGCCAAGCCTTGGTACAGTTTAACCCGAATCAGGTCAATCTGAAACAATTTGATGCTGCAACCGGAAAAAGTGATTTAAGCGTCACCGGAGTCTTGGAAAATTTCTATGGTTTTATTTTTAAAAACCAGGAGTTAAAAGGGAATTTCAATCTGAATTCAAATCAATTGGCTGTTAGCGATTTTATGACCACGGAAGAAACTGCTAAAGCAGAGACTAAAAAAACCGAAGCCATGAAAATCCCAGCTTTCTTGAATTGTTCGCTTACGGCAAAAGCTAACACCGTTTTATATGACAATTTAACACTGAAAGACGTTTCTGGAAAATTGATTGTAAAAGACGAAAAAGTGACAATGGAGAATGTCAAAACTTCTATTTTTGGCGGAACCATTGGCTTGAACGGAGCCGTTTCCACAAAAGGAAAAACACCTACTTTTGACATGAATCTGGGGCTAAACCAAGTAGATATCGCTCAGTCTTTTACCCAACTGGATATGTTGAAAAAAATTGCACCAATAGCAGGAATCATCAACGGAAAACTAAATTCTACGATAAAATTGAATGGAAATCTTACCGAGTCTATGAGTCCTGATTTAAAAACATTGACCGGAGATTTATTAGGGCAATTGCTTTCAACGACGGTTAACTCAAGTAATTCAACCTTATTGACTGCTTTAAGCTCTAATTTGAAATTTTTCGATCTAAAAAAAATCAATCTTAATGATTTAAAAGCCGCTATAACTTTCAAAAATGGAATGGTGAACGTGAAACCTTTTGAGATCAAATACCAAGACATCAAAGCTTCCATTGGAGGAACACATGGATTTGACCAAAACATGAATTACAATTTAAAATTTGACGTACCTGCTAAATATTTAGGTTCTGAAGCCAATGCTTTAATAGCAAAACTTTCTCCTGCTGATGCAGCAAAGCTGGAAAACATTCCAATTAATGCTATTTTGACAGGGAACTTTTCGAACCCTAAAATATCCACTGATTTAAAAACTGCGGTTACCAATCTAACCAACCAATTGGTACAGCAACAAAAAGAAAAATTGGTAGGCAAAGGCACATCGGCATTGACTGATTTGATCAACAAAAACAAAAAGCCTGGCGACACTACCAAAACAGTGATCCCGGCAACTAAAGAAGAAGTAAAAACAAAGGCGAAAGAGGAAGTTAAGGCAAAAGCCTCGGAACTATTGAACGGATTTTTTAATAAAAAGAAAAAAGTAGCTGACACCACAAAAGTTAATTAGCAACTATTTATTAATTCAACTAAAAAAAGAGGAATCTCAACTCATTGAGATTCCTCTTTTTTAGTTCAATAATTTAAGTAATATTTTTTGCTAAACTAAAATCCTTACCACATAACCCTCAGAGCCCCTAACGTTAAACACAGTTCCGTCTTCAAACAAAAGATACTGTCCTTTTATACCGGTTAATTTTCCCTGAAAGTTTGGGGTTTTATCCAGACTTAGGCTTTTTACTTTTGTTGGATAATGAATAACCGGATAATGCATTTCATATAAATCATTTTTCTCCAAAAAGAAGTACTCTTGAACCTCTGCAGGAATCAGATTTTCCAGTTTTAATCTTTCCTGAATTAAATCAATATGTTCAACAGAATTGGTCAACATTTTACGCCAATTCGTTTTATCTGCATAATGATTCTTAAGCGCTACCTCTGTTATTCCTGCCAAATATCGATTAGGCACTTCGACAATAGAAATTGCCTGAACTGCTCCTTGATCAATCCATCTAGTAGGAACTTGGGTTTTTCTGGTCACCCCTACTTTCACTTCACTCGACAAAGCCAAATACACAATATGCGGTTGCAATTGTACTTTCTCTTCATAGACTAAATCCCTGTCTTCTATCCCAAGATGGGCAGTGCTCAACTCCGGCTTCATAATCCAATCGCCAACAGCTGCACTGGAATAAAAACAATCATAACAAAATCCTTGTCGGAATATCTTTTTCTTTTTTCCACAATTCAAACATTGGTAACCCTCAAAATTGATTTCAATATTTTTATCTAACAATTGATTTACGTTTAAAAAACTATCCTCAAAAACCAAATAATATTGAATTGGATCCCCAAATTCTGTTTGCATCTTAGTAAGTACTCCCTCGTATTGCATTAAGTTTAAATTTTAAAGTTTGAAGTTTGACAAATTTTGTTATTTTTGGTAAAGTTAATATTCAAATCTTAAATTTCAGCCTTTTTGCAATTGCAAAAACTTGAAATCTAAAATCGTTAATCAACAATCTGAAATTTATATGCCTTTAACAATAATCAATTCTTTTGCATCTTGGGTACTAAAACAGCGGATTCACCAGATTGAACTTTTCATAAAATACCCCAATGAAGTTCAGGAAGAATTGTTGTTGAATTTGGTACGCGCATCTGAAAAAACGATTATAGGCACTAAATATGATTATGCATCGATAAAATCATACCAAACATTTGCCGACAGAGTTCCTATTTCTACTTACGAAGAATTACAGCCCTTGATAGAACGCACCAGGCAAGGCGAACAGAATGTTTTTTGGGAAGAACCCATAAAATGGTTTGCTAAATCAAGCGGAACAACCAATGCAAAAAGCAAATTTATTCCGGTAAGCAATCAAGCCCTAGAAGATTGCCATTACAAAGGAAGCAAAGATTTACTTTGTATGTATTTGAATAATAACGAAGATTCTGAGCTCTTTCTTGGAAAAAGTCTCCGACTCGGCGGAAGCTCTCAAATATACGAAGACAAGAATACTTTTTTTGGTGACTTATCGGCCATATTAATTGAAAACATGCCTATTTGGGCTGAATTTAGTAGCACACCAAGCAACAAAACCTCCTTGATGAGCGAATGGGAAGCCAAAATTGCAGCCATCATAAACGAAACTAAAAATGAGAATGTAACCAGTTTTGCTGGAGTTCCTTCGTGGATGCTTGTTTTGATGAATAAAATGCTCGAAGAAACAGGAAAAGGGAACTTATTGGAAATTTGGCCAAACTTAGAAGTCTATTTTCATGGAGGCGTAAATTTTGAACCCTATCGCGAACAATACAAAAAAATACTTCCAAAAAAAGATTTCAAATACTACGAGATATACAATGCCTCTGAAGGCTTTTTTGCCATTCAGGACTTGAATAATTCGAGTGATTTGCTTTTAATGCTCGATTACGGAATTTTCTATGAATTTATTCCGATGGACACTTTTGGTACGCCCAATCAAAAAATAATCCGTTTGGCAGAAGTGGAGCTTTTCAAAAATTATGCCTTGGTAATCACCACTAATTCTGGCTTGTGGCGTTATTTAATTGGCGACACCGTTCGTTTCACTTCATTGAGCCCGTATCGAATCAGAGTTACCGGAAGAACCAAGCACCATATCAATGTTTTTGGCGAAGAGCTAATGGTCGAAAACACAGATCAGGCCATTGCCAAAGCCTGTCATTTGACTCACTCCGAAGTCATTGATTATACTGTTGCTCCCGTTTTTATGATCGATAAAGAAAAAGGTGCCCATGAATGGATGATCGAATTCAGAAAAACACCTGCTGATATATCCGTTTTCCAAAGAGCCTTAGACGATACTTTGCAATCTTTAAATTCAGATTACGAAGCAAAAAGGCACAACAACATGACCCTTAACCCTCTGGTGATAAATATAGCTCGTGAAAATTTGTTTTATGACTGGCTAAAAGATCGCAATAAACTAGGCGGACAACATAAAATCCCAAGATTATCCAACCAAAGAGATTATTTGGATCAATTAAAAAACATGCAACTTAAAATAATAACGGTTTAAAGAATAAAAAATATCCTTTTCGATTTCTACCAATTACTTCTACAGCAATTGCATTATAACATTATCTATTTTTCGAAAATAAACACATTACTCCTTTGGCATTAAACTTTCGTCCATAAAGAATACTTCCCAATGGTGATTGTCTAAATCGAGAAAAGACCTTTGATACATCCAGCCAAAGTCTTTAGATTCCATATATTCGGAACCACCCGCTTTTATAACTTTTTCTATCATTTTGTCTGCTTCCTCCCTTCTTTCAACAGATATAGAAATAAGGACTTCGCTAGACTTTGAAGCGTCACAAATTGTCTTATGGGTAAAAGTTCTATAAAATTCTTCAACCAATAACATAACATTAGAGCTATTTCCAATTATCATACAAGTACCTTTTTCATTTGAAAATTTCTGATTGAATGAGAATCCCAATTCTGTAAAAAACTCAATCGATTTTGATAAATCTTTCACCGGTAGATTTAAAAATAATTTTGTTTCCATATTTTTTTAGTATAAAAATACTAAATATCTATAAATCAAACAAATAACTAAATAAAAAAACCTGTTCGATTAAACGAACAGGTTTGTTATGTATAATAAAAAATATTACTTATGAAGCGATCTCCAATCGTTTTAATAAATTCTTATTCAAGGTTTCCTTTGCGTATTCCTTGGTAATTTCTAATGTTTTATCGTCAGAACTTGGTAATTCATACATTGCATCCGTTAAGATGGCTTCGCATAAAGAACGCAATCCACGAGCTCCTAATTTGTATTCTAATGCTTTATCAACAATAAAATCCAAAGCTTCATCAGTGATTGTAAATTCTACCTCATCCATCAAAAATAATTTTTGATATTGTTTGATTAAAGCATTTTTAGGTTTAGTCAAAATAGCTCTCAGGGTTTCTCTATCCAAAGGATCCATATGGGTCAATACCGGCAAACGACCAATAATCTCCGGAATCAATCCAAAATCTTTGATGTCTTTTGGGATAATGTATTGCAACAAATTGTCTTTATCAATATTATCAACATTTTTTGAAGTGCTGTAACCAACAGCTTGACGGTTTAGTCTTTTAGAAATAATTCTTTCAACCCCATCAAAAGCTCCACCGGCAATAAACAAGATATTTTGCGTATTTACCTCTACGAATTTTTGGTCCGGATGCTTACGTCCTCCTTTTGGCGGTACATTCACAACAGTTCCTTCCAATAATTTCAATAAAGCTTGTTGCACACCTTCACCTGAAACATCACGTGTTATCGATGGATTATCGCTCTTGCGGGCAATTTTATCAATTTCATCAATGAATACGATTCCGCGTTCTGCTTTGGTAACATCATAATCTGCAGCTTGTAGCAAACGAGTCAAAATACTTTCGACGTCTTCTCCTACATAACCCGCTTCGGTAAGTACAGTCGCATCAACAATAGCCAAAGGAACATCTAGCATTTTTGCGATGGTTTTGGCTACCAATGTTTTTCCTGTTCCGGTTTGTCCCACCATGATGATATTACTTTTTTCAATCTCTACTTCATCGTCTAGTTGCTGTTGCATTAAACGCTTGTAGTGATTGTAAACCGCAACCGACATTACTTTCTTAGTTTGGTCCTGCCCTATTACATACTGATCAAGAAATGCTCTAATTTCTTTTGGTTTCTTTAAAATTAAATCTCCAACCAACTTAGAACTTCCACTTGATTTTAATTCTTCGAGAACAATTCCATGAGCTTGCTCGATACATTTATCACAAATGTGCGCATCGATTCCAGCAATCAGTAAACTGGTCTCTGGTTTCTTTCTTCCGCAGAAAGAACATTGTAATACTTCTTTTGCCATCTTTTGTAGTTAGCAGTGGTCAGTATTAAGTGACCCATCTAATACTGATCACTTTATACTGAATACTTATTTATCCTCTTATTAAAACTTCATCAATCATTCCGTATGCTTTTGCTTCTTCAGCAATCATCCAATAATCACGTTCACTGTCATTGTGTACTTTTTCGAAAGTTTGCCCTGAATGGTGTGAAATAATTTTATATAATTCATCTTTCAGTTTCAACATTTCACGCAAGTTGATTTCCATATCAGTAGCAACTCCTTGCGCCCCTCCTGATGGTTGGTGAATCATAACTCTAGAATGCGGCAATGCCGAACGTTTTCCTGCAGCACCAGCACACAACAATACCGCTCCCATAGAAGCTGCCATTCCTGTACAAATAGTAGCTACATCCGGCTTAATGTATTGCATCGTGTCATAAATCCCCAATCCTGCATAAACACTTCCTCCTGGAGAGTTCAAATAAATCTGAATGTCTTTTGAAGCATCTGCGCTTTCAAGGAACAATAACTGTGCCTGAACGATATTAGCGATCTGATCGTCAATTCCTGTTCCAAGGAAAATAATTCGGTCCATCATCAGTCTCGAAAAAACGTCTAATTGAGAAATATTCAGTTGACGTTCTTCAATAATATATGGAGTCATATTTGTAGGATTCATAGCACTTACGATTTTATCGTAATACATCGCATTCACTCCTTGGTGCTTTGTAGCAAATTTTTTAAATTCTTTACCGTAGTTCATATTTTTCGTTCTAAGTTTAAAAAAGTTTAAAGTTTAAGGTTGCTCCGTTTTGAACTTTAAACCTTAAACCAATAAAAATAAAGAGCGTCAAAAAAATATTCTTTTGACGCTCAAATATACTTATTTTTTTAGAAATTATTCTCCGTATGAAGCGGCAATAAATTCTTCGTAAGTAACTTCTTTAGTTGTTGGATTTGCTTTTTCTTTAAACAATTCCAATAATTTCTCTGCTACAACTTGGTCAGAAAGTCTTTTTACTTCGTCTTGGTTAGACAAAACTCTAGCTACAATTCCTTGAACTTCTTCATCAGTAGGATTTGTTTGTCCGAATTGTGCCATTTGTTGACGGATATTTTTTGTCGTGAAAGTTTTCAAGTCTTCAAAAGTAATTTGAATGTTACTTTGCGCCATTGCTCTACCTTCGATCAATTGAAAACGCAATCCTTTTTCAGAACGCGCATATTCAACCTCAGCTTCTTCAGCAGTCATTTTTTTCTCTCCTACAGTTTGCAACCATTTTTTAAGGAATTCAGCTGGTAAATCGAATTTTGTGTTTTCGATCAAGAACTCAGTAACATCTCCTAATAATTTTTGATCTGCTTGTTGAGCGAATTGATTTTCAGCATCTTCTTTGATTTTTGCTTTCAATTCATCCAATGAAGCTACAGTTCCTGCTCCGAAAAGTTTATCAAACAATTCTTGGTTTAATTCAGCCAATTCTGTTGTGTTGATCGCTTCGATAGTGAAATCTACATCAACAGCAATAGTGTGAACCTCATCATGAGCTATTTTCATTACGTCCATCAATTGATGAGCGTCTTCAAATAATTCCTTTGTGTTTACGGTAACAACATCACCTACTTTTTTACCGATGAATTTATCAGCAGTAGCTTTGTCTTTGAAAATATCCAAAGAAATAGTTGTTCCGTTATTGATTCCAGCTTCTTCGTTTGAGAAAGTTCCAGACAAATCAGAACCAGCTACAACAACGTCTTGAGGAATTGCAGTACCAAATTGTTTTTGGATACGCTCTACTTGACCGTCAATCAATTTATCATCAGCAGTAACAACATATTTTACGATGTCGTTTTTAGCCTCTAAGTCTAATTCGAAGTTTGGAACCAATCCAATTTCGTATTCGAATACCAATTCTTCAGCATCCCAAGAAAAATCTTCGTTTACTTTAGCAAGTGGAGTTCCAAGAAGATTTAATCTTTCAGATTGCACAAAACGCTCTAAAGCCAAGTCAACCACTTTTTGAACTTCCTCTTCTTTTATTTTTTTACCGTATTGTTTTTCAACAAGATCCTTAGGCACAGCCCCTTTTCTAAATCCTTTAACGGTTGCCAAAGGCATTTTTTCGTTTATTCTTTTTGCCACTTGACCTTTGTAATCCATGTGAACCACTGTCATTACAATCGTCTCGTTTACAGCGTCTATTGCTATTCTTTTAATATCCATCTTCTTCTTTAATTTACATAATAAAATTGGGTTGCAAAATTATAAAATTTTTACAAGCCATCCAAGCTTTTTACTCCCGAACCTTCGGGATTGAATTTCAACGGATTCCAACAACAGAAAACCGGGATATTTCGCTTGTTTTGGGCGTGCCCCACCTCCGTTTCCCTGCGGCGCGTCAGGCTGTTCGTTCTCGCTTTTATGTTTTGCAAAAAAAGCAAAG
Organism: Flavobacterium sp. W1B; assembly: GCF_047344965.1. Lineage (NCBI taxonomy): Bacteria > Pseudomonadati > Bacteroidota > Flavobacteriia > Flavobacteriales > Flavobacteriaceae > Flavobacterium > Flavobacterium sp. W1B. The sequence continues at coordinate 1,388,419 of NZ_CP178845.1, read as the reverse complement.
CCATAAAGAGCTCCTCTGCCATCCTTCACGCGACTAAAGACAGAAACTATATAAAGAGAAAACACAAACTATTCACTAAATAAGAAAGATAAAGGCTATAATAAACATTCTAAAAGCAGAAAAAGATATATATTTGATGATATATACAAGTTGCTGAGACATCAATAACTTAACACTTTTTGCTATGGACAAAACACTTAAAACTTTAACAAAAAACAAATCATCTAGAAATACAAGAATCAAATTACTACCAATTTGGATGAAATTACTTTTTTCCTTACAAATAACTATTTCAGTAATATTAATGTCATCCATCTTCCTAAATAAAATCTCTCCAAATGTTGAAGTAAATATTTATGGTTTTAGAACCCTACAACAATCTTCTTTTTTATTTGTAACATTTTCTTCCTTGCTTCTATTCAATTTATTTTCAGGGATTTTATTAATTCGTGGAGTTAAGTTTGGTTTAAAGTTTGGGAAACTAAATTGTCTAGTCGGAATTGTCATTTGTTCGATTTCAGTTCTGCTAAAATTATATTTCAATGATTCCAATCAATTCTATTTTCCAATAGAAATAATCCTTTTAATTCTAATCTTTACATCATTGAAAAAGATTGAAAAAAAATGGAATCGAGTTTTAGCTTAAAACCACTTCAGCGAACATCTTGGCAAGATTAGGATTTTAGCGGAACTTAAAGCTGATTTTGTATTTGGGGAATTTGTATCAAACAGAAAAAACTCACATCTTTAATCCCCAAACTCACCAAGTACCAAAAGCGAGCATAAAAATATAAATTCTTATAAATTTTAGAATATGAAAAACTACGCAATAAATATGTTTAAAAATATTGAGAATGATCCTATATTTCAAAAAATTATTCTTGAAAATAAATCCTTAAATAGAATTTGGAATATACTAACTAGAAAATCTGTTACAATTATTTTAATCCTAATTACATTAAGTATATTCTTTATTTATAGATTTGGATACCGTTTTGGGAAATTCTTCTACTACATTACTCATTAAAAAACACCTCAGCTATCAGCTTGTCAATATTGGTGTTTTGCTGCAATTAACGTTTTTAATCGTATTTTCGTTTCAGCAGAAAATACTCTGCTCCTATTTTCGCAACAATCGCTTAGTTGCGAAACGTTGATGGCAATATCAGAACAACACTTTTAACAAGACGAACAATGCAGGCAGACAATTTATTACAGCAAATCAACTTTATCAAGGAAATAGACAAGGTCAAATATATTCAGCGTAAGACAAAACTATTCAATAGCGACAGAAACGAAAATGACGCTGAGCACAGTTGGCATTTAGCAATGATGACAATTGTTTTAGCAGAACATTCTGATGTTCCGATTGATATTTTGAAAGTGCTGAAAATGGTTTTGATACACGATATTGTCGAAATTGATGCAGGAGACACATTTATTTACGACACAACGAAAAACCATTCAAATACTGACGAAGAAAGAATAGCAGCAAATCGAATTTTTGGAATGCTACCCAAAGAACAAGCTGACGAATTAATTTCGGTCTGGGAAGAATTTGAAAATGGACAAACCAATGAGGCAAAATTTGCTAAAGCAATGGACAGATTTGAACCATTACTTCAAAACATTTCAAATAACGGAGGAACTTGGGCAGAATTTGGAGTGAACTACGATAAAGTTTACGAAAAAAAGAAAGCAATAAAAGACGGCTCAAATTCAATTTGGAATTATGCCGAGAACTTAATAAACGAAAGCGTTGAAAAAGGGATCTTACAAAAATGAACCGTTCCACAAAATAAGCACCGCCACCAACAAACTCAGATAGATTGGGGTTATAGTGGAATTATCGTGTTTCCGTCTAACAGAAAATACTCTGCTTCGGAATCTCACCAAACTCAGCAAACGTCAGCCTTTAAAAAACGAAAGATTAAATGAAAATATTTGCAGAAACAGAACGTCTTATTTTAAGAGAATTAGAACACTTAGACGAAAACGACTTATTTGAGATGGACTCTGACCCAGAGGTTCATTTGTTTATTGAAAACAATCCTGTAAAATCAATAGATGAAATAAAAAAAGTTATCGAAATACTTAAAAAGCAATATCAAGAAAACGGAATTGCTCGTTGGGCTGTAGTTGACAAAGCAACAAACGAATGTATTGGATGGTCAGGGTTAAAATATTTTAGAGAACCTTTAAACAATCACATTAATTTTTACGAGCTTGGCTACAGGTTTAAGAAAAAGCATTGGGGAAAAGGCTTTGCTACAGAATCCTCGATTGCAATTTTAGATTATGGATTTAAAAATTTAAACATTGACTCCGTATTTGCAATAACTGACCCTAAAAATACAAACTCAAAAAAAGTTCTCACCAGATTAGGCTTTGACCTTCTAGAGACATTTGACTATGAAGGAGACTTGACAAATTGGTTTGAATTAAAAAAAGAAAATTGGAATAAAAAACGCTCCAGCTCCAAAAAGAGTTCTTTATAGCGCCTAGACTGCACATTATATGATAAAAAACAATTGTTTTTCAGTCTTTTAATAATTCAAATTCAAGCCAAAACCAAGTCCCATATCACTGTCATAATGTGTGGTCAGCCCAAAATTTCTCTTGACAATATAACGTAATCCCGCCATATATTCCTTGTCGGTATTCCACATCAAATTCATGCGCAATCTTTTTGAAATGGGAATGTCTTTTCGTTCCAATTGCAATCTGACTTTTCCATCGCTAAAAACTTCGGTTTGAAATTTAACCAGCATAGGCAAGGTATATTCAAATCCTAAACTGGCAACCGCCCGTTTGTTTTTGGTATTTTGCTGCCCGAAAATATTTTGCTCCATTTCCCCTTCTTTCATTTTTCTATAACGCCAATCGAAACCTATAAACGGCATCAACCATTGCATTTTCCCAATATATCTTCCAATATGGGTTTCGGTTTCATATCCGTGATGGGCGTTGTAACCCAACCGCCATTCCGTACCAATACTCCAACGTGTATTCCCCAACATGATCTCGCCGTCGTTTCCGTTTGTGGCAAAATCATTTTCGGCCATTAGATGAAACATTCTGTCATCGGCAAATAACTTGCGTTGCGCCAATTTAGGATTTGGAATCAAAGGGTTTGGCGCTTTGTTTTCATAGCTGAAAATCCTACCCATTCCCGCCATCATGTGATACAGAATATGACAATGAAAAAACCAATCGCCGTCAGCATTGGCATTAAACTCTATCGTATCGGTTTCCATCGGCATGATGTCTAATACATTTTTTAAGGGAGCATAGTCTTCCTGACCATTCAAAACCCTAAAGTCGTGCCCATGTAAGTGCATTGGGTGGCGCATCATCGAGTTATTATGCAACACAATACGCACATTTTCGCCTTTCTTGATTAGAATTTTATCGGCTTCCGAAACCACTTTATTGTCCAAACTCCAAACATAACGATTCATATTTCCAGTAAGTTCAAATCGCAATTCTTTTACAGGAGCATCTTTGGGAAGTGCTGTTTTAGTTAGGGATTTCAGCATCGAATAATTTAGAGTCACAATATCTTTATTTGTATTCATATCATGTTTTGAATGATCCATTTCATGACTCATCTCATGATTTTCATCTTTTGATTTGTGATTTCCTCCTTTGATTTCCGGGTACATCACGGCGTTCATATCCATTTTCTGCAAACTCATCTGCATTCCCATGTCATTCAGACTGCCGTCCATTTTCATCATTTTGTTCATCATTTTCATCCCTTCAAAATAATTCAATTTGGGTAAAGGCGAAATTAATTGCTTGATCCCATCTCCCACATAAAGAGAAGTCGATTTTGTGCGATCTTCGGCTGTCGCCAAAAACTCATAGGCTGTTTTATCGGCAGGAATAGTCACGACAACATCGTAGGTTTCAGAAACGGCAACAATTAATCGGTCGACATCAATAGGGTCCACATCGTTTCCATCATTGGCCACAACGGTTATTTTTCCGCCGGCATAAGTCAGCCAAAAGTAAGTGGACGCTCCGGCATTTACTATTCGCAATCGAACTTTATCCCCTGCTTTAAACTGCGAAAGTTGGCTCTCATTTTTACCATTAATCAAAAATTTATCATAATAAACATCACTCACATCCATGGCGTTCATTCGTTTCCATTCATTGGTAAGTTTTGTGTTAAAATGACCACTTTTTATAGCTTCGGCATAACTTTGGGTAGTTCCTTTTTTGATAGCAAACCAGTCTGAAGCGTTATGCAACATGCGATGCACATTTTCAGGTTTCATGTCTGTCCATTCGCTCAAAACCACAGGAATCGTTGGCAAATCATCAATTCCTTTTCTGAGATTAGAATCCTCTTGTTTCTTATTTAAAATCATGGCGCCATACATTCCTATTTGTTCCTGCAAACCGGAATGGCTATGATACCAATGCGTGCCGTGTTGAATTATAGGGAATTTATACACATATTCGGTATGCGGTTTTATAGGCATTTGTGTCAAATAAGGAACACCATCTTCTTTATTGGGCAAAAATACCCCATGCCAATGCAAGGCAGTATCTTCGTCAAGTTCATTATGCACATGAATTTCGGCGATATCACCTTCTGTAAATGTTAGCGTCGGCATAGGAATCTGTCCATTTACAGCAATGGCTCTTTTCTCCTTACCCGAAAAATTGACAAGAGTATCTCGTACGTACAAATCGTACCGAACCACTTTTTGAGCATTTGCCATAAATGCAATGAACAATAAGAAAACGCTTAATTTAATTTTCATTTTCCGTTCCTTTTTTAAACAAATTATTTTTTTCTCCTATACATATGAGCCGCTACTAATAAAAACAGAGCAAAAACCAAGATTGAAACCCACCAAAACAAAGGCAATCCGATGAAGGAATAGGCTTCCGAATCCATTACTTCTTTTACTTTATCAATCATAATTGTATCGTTTTTAGAATAATTAAAACAGCACCATATAATTTAATAGTTTTCTAACTACAACTTCCCATTTCGCAATCGCAACGCATTCGCAATTACGGAAACGGAACTAAAGCTCATCGCCAAAGCCGCAATCATAGGAGACAATAACAATCCGAAAAAAGGATACAAGACTCCGGCGGCAATTGGAATTCCTAAAACATTATAAAAGAAGGCAAAAAACAGGTTCTGATTGATGTTTTTCATCACGGCATGACTGAGGTTTTTCGCCTTTACAATGCCTTGTAAATCCCCTTTTACTAAGGTTATTTTAGCGCTTTCAATAGCTACATCAGTTCCGGTTCCCATAGCAATTCCCACATTGGCCTGAGCCAAAGCCGGCGCATCATTTATCCCGTCACCAGCCATCGCAACAATTTTACCTTCGGCCTGTAATCGTTGAATTTCCTTGAGTTTATCTTCCGGCAAACAACTGGCTATAAAAGAAGCCAAATGCAACTCATCGGCAACCGCCTTCGCTGTATTTACATTATCGCCCGTAAGCATAATTACCTCTACTCCTTGGCGCATCAATTCTTTTATCGCGACCTTAGTCGTTTCTTTTATCGCATCGGTAATAGTTACATAACCTAAAACAACATTGTCAATGGCTATATAAGAAACCGTTTTTCCCAATTTTTGTTCAGCAACAATCTTGTTTTCTATTTCCGGAGAAATTGCTACATCAAACTGTTCCATTAGCTTTTTGTTTCCCAAAGCCACTTTTTTATCACCAACAATTCCCACAACACCTTTTCCGATGATTGCCTCAAAATCTTTGGCTTCCAATACTGCTATATTTTTCGCTTGCGCAAAATTGACTACGGCTTGCGCCAAAGGATGTTCACTATACTGATTTAAGGAAGCTATATTTTGCAACAATTCATTCTCATTATTCTGAGTTGAAAAAATTTTCTCAACAGAAGGCTTTCCTTCCGTTAGTGTTCCCGTTTTGTCCGTTATCAAAACATTCACCTTATTCATGTTCTCCAAGGCTTCGGCATCTTTTATCAAAACCCCGGATTGCGCTCCTTTACCCACACCCACCATTACTGACATTGGCGTGGCCAATCCCAATGCACAAGGACAAGCAATAATCAACACCGCAATAGCATTTATAAATCCATAAACCAATGCTGGCTCAGGACCAAAATTTGCCCAAACCAAAAAGGTCATCAGGGACACCGCAACAACGATAGGAACAAAATATTTTGCAATTCTGTCGGCTAGTTTTTGAATAGGGGCTCTGGAACGACTGGCGGTATTGACCATTTGTACGATTTGCGAAAGCAAGGTTTCCGATCCCACTTTCTCGGCAATCATCACAAAGGATTTGTTTCCGTTTATGGTTCCCGAAACCACCGAATCACCCACCTTCTTATCAACAGGAATTGGCTCTCCCGTTATCATCGATTCGTCAATGGTGCTTTCTCCGGTAGTGATTTTTCCGTCAACGGGAATTTTATCTCCGGGTTTCACACGCAACAAATCGCCTTTTTTGATATCATGGATTGAAATTATTTTATCAACGCCGCCGCTAACCAAAGTGGCTTCTGTTGGCGCCAATTTCAACAGCTCTTTTATCGCGCTACTGGTGCGGCTGTGGGCTTTGGCTTCTAATAGTTGTCCTAACAAAACCAAGGTTAATATTACTGTCGTCGCTTCAAAATAGAGATGAACAGCTCCGTTATGCGTTTTAAATTCATCGGGGAAAATATCCGGAAAAAACAAACCGACCAAACTGAATAAAAAAGCCATTCCAGAACCAATTCCGATCAACGTAAACATATTCAGATTCCAAGTCACAATGGATTTCCAAGCACGGACAAAAAACATCGAACAAGCATAAAAAACAACAGGAAGCGATAAAATTAGTTGCACCCAATTCCATTTTTCAACATCCATGATTTTCATCATCGGATTATTGGGAATCATATCCGACATCGCAATTATAAAAATGGGCAGCGTAAAGATTATAGCGATTTTCATTTTATGCCATAAATCAAGGTAAGCCTTGTTCTCCTCACTTTCCTTGGGTTCCATCGGGACTAAATCCATGCCGCATATCGGACAGGATCCAGGACTATCTTGTATTATTTCGGGATGCATAGGGCAAGTATATTGCTGCCTTACATTGAGAACGGGTTGCTGCACTAAATCCATGCCGCATACAGGGCAATCTCCTGCTTCATCATATACTTTATCACCTTCACAATGCATCGGGCAATAATATTTACCCGGAGCATTTATCAAGATGGGGGACTCCGTTTTATGATGATGTTTTTCTGCACCACAACAGGACTTTTCTGTTGGCTTATCCTCTTGTTTTACAGCACTACAACACGATTCTGCTTTTGGTTTTTCTTCCTTTTTAGAAGGTGTGCCCATTGGCATTTCCATCTTAATCGTATATTTACCAACTGCAGATAAAGCTTCTTGCAAGCTTTCTGTAGGAATGTGTTTTTCCATTGTAATGATGGCAACCGGCGGTTCTAAAACGACCACGGCCTGAATCCCCTCAATGCCGTTCAGCGTTTTTTCTACTTTGGCGCGACATCCGTCACAACTCATTCCGCTAATAGTATAGTTATGTGTCATTATATTGTATCTTAAATTAGTAATACAAAATTGCCACTAAATGCGGCTTAGACTCTTATACAATTTTGGTTCTCTTCTGTATCTTTTATAGATTTTCAAGAGGTTGCCTTTTCTGCTCTTTCAGGTTTTTAAATGACGTAGGCGTCAAACCGGTAACTTTTTTGAATTGTTTGCTCAAATGCGAAGCACTGCTGTAATTGAGCTGAAAAGCAATTTCATTCAAACTTAATTCATCATAAACAAGTAATTCTTTGACCCTTTCAATTTTTTGAAGGATATAATATTGCTCAATAGTGGTGATTTCCTGCAATGAAAACAAATTACTGATATAGCTATAATCCTGCCCAATGGCCGCAACTATATAATCGGATAAATTTGTTTTGAAACGGTTATCCTTGAAATGTACTAATTCTACAATTAGGTTTTTAACCTTTTCAACCACTCGTTTTTTCTTGTCATCAATGATTTCGAAACCTAAAGCCAAGAATCGTCCATTCAGTTCCTCTTCTTTTTCTTTATCTAAGGTTTCAGCAATTTCTACCTCCCCTAATTCAACCGAAACGGCACGAAGTCCAAACTTTTCCAGTTCAGACTCCACTACCATTATGCATCGGTTGCAGACCATGTTTTTTATATATAATTTCAAAATATTATTTTACAGTTGCTACAATACTTCCGCAATTTAACATTTTAGAACCAAAATACGGATTCCTAATCTCTTCCGTTTCAGAAATCCAATAACCGCTTTTCCCCTCGTCATACATCGGACAATAAGCCTGATATAGCTTATGATCCGTTCCAAAAGTTTTTATTAAATCATTCACTTCTTTACTTACTAATGCAAAATATTCTCTTTGATGACCGATATCAGTTGAATTATCGCTGATATGCTTTAGATGTACAACAATAGCATCCGCAATTTCAGCATATTCCTTTTTCCCTTTTGTATCTAATTTATCAGTATTCAGAGTATTTAAAGTTACGAATAAAATTTCAGCTACATCGGCTGCTGTTTTAGAATCATCTTTCGCCAAGGCATTTGTAAGCTTCAAATAATTAGCTACTACTTCGTTTATATCTAACAAAGAGGAAACAACTTTTCCGGTTTCCGTTTCTGATTTGGTTTCAATAACTGCTGTTTTTTGATTACACCCAATAAATAAGAATGCAAATGCAATCATTGAAAGTACTATATTTTTCATTTTCTAAAATTTAATTATTCAGTTTGGTATTTCATCGATACCTTTTTTTAAAGCCATCCCAATTTTCTATGTTAGCCTAATTGGTAACATTAAAAAAAGTATATTCCAATTTTAAATAAAAACCATCAGGGGCAAAACGAAGCATCGAGCTATACAATTCCTTTTTGTATGCCACATCAATTCTCGCCTGACTGTTGATAATAAACTGGATTGAAGGCACAACATCTAAATAGGATTTCCCATTATCGGTCAATGTTTGCCCAACAAATTCCAACATCGTATTAATGTTCGTTTGCTTAAAGCTAGTGTATCGTTTTGGATACATTAACCTTCCAACAGAAAAGGTATAATTGAAAGCACCACTACTTTGAAATTCCGGAAATTCATAGTTAGGTTTATTGTCAGATGCCTTTGCATAACTAACCGAAGAGCTGATTGCTACTTTCTTGATTAGCTGCGTGGCAACCACACCCGCTTCAAAACCCGAATTTCCGCCAGACAGATCAATCGCTTCTTGCATTATAGGTGAATTATTCCAACTGTATCGCCCAAAAGCGGCCATACGAAAATGACTTTGCAAATCGTCAACAGAAAAAAAACGGTATTTGGCATATACTCCAGCTCCTTCTCCTTTCAAGTCATTACTTGCATTGTTTGAAAAAGCAGAAGCACGCACCATCAAGTTTTTATTGATTCCCCAAGTTACTTCCGGCGATAAGCTATAAACAGATCCGCCACCGATTTCTTTTTCCATCAAAGATTGACCAAGACGAATCCCGATAGAACCTGCCGGAACATTACTGGCAGGTTCAGTCACTACAAACAGTTCCTGTGCATTAATTTGAAATGAAATTAATACCAAGAAAACAATAGATAAATACCTCATATTATAAAGTTTTTACGTGATACTCATTTTCCTTTTCTACCGCATAAGTTGGATATTTTGAATAGGATTTGACCAATTTCTTATATTCTTTTTGAGTCACAAAACCCTTGTCTGAAATTTTAACTCTAGTTTCACCTGATAAAATCTGTGCTTTTGTGTCAATGAAAACAAATGAAGCATCGCCTTTTTTAACGACGCTATTATCTTCAACTTTCAAATTATCAAACGGCATTGTCAACACCATCGATCCTACAAAAAAACCTGCTTTCTCAACCGCATTTTTCAATACTTTAGGTTGCAATGGACTGTTCTTCTTGAAATAAACCGTAAAAGTATTGGTATTCAAATCAGTGCCAACGCTGTCAACTTCGGGCATTGCTTTTAACTGTTTGTTTATCGCGTTCGAACACATCGAACAGGTTAATCCCGTCGCCATTATTTCGGCTTTAGAGATTTGAGAATAGGATTTTACACTTGTTATTAATACCAAAAGTGCAATGGCTAAAAATTTTATATTTACTATTTTCATCTGTTTATTTATTTATTTGAGCAATAATCTCTTCCTCAGTTGGATTAATCGCTATAAGTTTTCCTGAGGCGTCAAAAAGATAGGCAGCCGGCAATTCTTCCACTCCAAAAACCACCGCCGATTTAGCATCAAAACCTTTGGAATCTATTAATTGTTGGTGCTTCATTTTGTCTTTCGCAATAGCATTCAGCCATTTCGTTTTGTCTGTATCTATTGATATCCCTACGATTTCGAAGTTTTTATCCTTATAGGCATCATACATTTTAACCAATTTTCTATTTGCTAATCGGCAAGGGCCGCACCAGGAAGCCCAAAAATCTACCAAAACCGTTTTCCCTTTGAAAGAAACTAGCGCAACCTCAGCATTTTTATCGCTTTGAAGTTTGACATCGGGAAAAGTATCTCCCAATTTCACCTGTGCATTTACTGCTGAAAAAACCAACATTAAACTGCACGCCAGAATTATATTTTTTATTTTAAACATTAGTTTATTGTTTTTAAACAGTATTTACTGAATCATTCCTATTGTTTATATTCACTTTTTCGCTTCTACTTTTACAGCAGTTTTTGCTTCTCTATCATATTGACAACAGCCATGCAATTTGTCATAAACCGCATCTGGCGCTAGAAACTTATCACTATCATAACCTGCCAGAGCAATACGTTTTAAAATTTCGTCCGGATTGGTTTTCTTAGTATCATAAGTCATTGTAAGCATTTTCGTTTCCACATTCCAATCTACTTTAGTTGCGTTTTTAAGATTTGCAGCGGTTTCGATGGTCTTTTTACACATTCCACAGTTTCCGTAAACTTTTACAGTTTCTGTTTTGGCATTTTTAATTTGTGCGTTCCCAATGGTGATTGAAAGCAATAGTGTCATTGCCATCAATATATTTTTTATTGATTTCATATTGAATTTTTTATTTTTTTATTAGAAATATGCGATACGCCAGCTTGAAGCATATTATAATTTCCATTTATGCTTTCACAAACATGGCTGCCGCATCGTTTTATTATTTTTGAAGTGAAATAATCTTAAAGCAAGACATTAACTACAGCAAAATTGCTATAATTAGAACGGCATTGAATTAAAATTTAATGATTTTAGAGCGCAAAAAGGCTTTCAACTAGACCCATTTTTGGCTATCAATAAAGGAATTTAGCTTATTTTAGGTGGAAGCCAAATAGCACGGAAATCTGAAGAAATAAAGATTTCTGAATAATAATAATTTTGTTTTTTTTGAGAAAAAACAAAAGGCTGATTCGATTCAGCATAAAACAAAGTTGGTAAACTTAGATGGACAACCGGACTGCAAGAAATATTTTTGCAGGCTCCATCACAGCCACTATGTGAACCTTCGTTCGATTTTTTATTCTTCTTACAACAGTCTGCTTTTTTAGTTTGTGAAGAAGATTCTTTTTTACAGCAGGATTTTTCCGTCTTAGTTCCACATGCAAAAGCAATGCTTGGCATCATAACGAAACCAAACATAACCAACAATAAGATGTAAAACTTTTTGGACATTTATGCTAATTTAAAAAACAAAGGTATAAAATTAGCCGTTATTGCCATTTTATACCTTCACAAATAGTTGTTAAAAACGACTAATTACTTCCCTTCGCCCAATATACCGTTCATTATAGACTGCAATAAGGACAAGATGATACTAAATAATAAGGCGATCCAAAATGAATCCACCTTAAATCCACCCACGATATTTGTACACAATAATATAATCAACGCATTGATGACCAACAAAAACAATCCTAAAGTAAGAATCGTAACTGGTAATGTAAAAATCACTAATATGGGTTTAATAAATATGTTAAGTAAACCGAGTACTATTGCAACAAATAAAGCCGTAGTAAAACCGGCTACATGAACCCCTGGCATAATATGCGAAATCAGCAAAACTAAAGCTGCCGTAATCAGAATTTTAAAGATTAATTTCATATTCAGTTTTTTTTTAAAATTTTAAATAAAAGTACTACTAATTTAAATTAGTTGCTTTTATTTTAAAAAAGAAAACACCATTTGATGAAACAATACTGGATTTTCGGCATGAAGCCAATGCCCTGCATTTGGGATTGTTTCTAAAGCTGAATCCGGAAAATGCTGTTTTATGTTTTGGATGTCATCATCTAAAATATAATTTGAATTTCCGCCACGAATAAAAAGCGTATGTTTATTAAAAACCAAATCAGCCGGCAATGCCACCCCTATTTCATCCATTTTTTTATTAAAAACTTCCAAATTAAATCGGAAAGCCAATTGTCCCGGTTCTTTCCAGTACAAACCTTTCATCAGGAATTGTCTAGTTCCGAAATCAATTATGTATTGAGATAAAATTTCTTCAACTTCGGATCGGCTTGGTTTTTTGGCAAAATCAACGGCATTCAAGCCCGCCAAAATAATTTGGTGGTGCTGCGGATAGAATTTGGGACCAATATCAGCAACAATAAGTTTGTTTACCATTTCTGGATGCTTTGTTGCAAACAACATCGCGGTTTTTCCACCCATCGAATGTCCAATAATATCAACCTTATCTAAATTATTCGCTTGACAATATTCGAAAACATCCTGAGCCAATAATTCATAACTAAATTCTTCCGAATGGAAACTACGACCATGATTTCGCAAATCCAATAAATGAACTTCGAAACCATCAGCAGCAAATTGCGTCCCGAGTGTTTTCCAGTTATCAGACATTCCCAGAAATCCGTGTAAAATTAAAAGCGGTTGGCCTGAACCTTCTATTTTTGAATACAACATTTTATTTTAATTTTTGCAAATACATATTAACGACATTATCCAATCCCAAATAAAGAGCTTCGGAAATTAAAGCGTGACCTATGGAAACCTCAAGTAATCCCGGAATATTTTGCTTGAAAAACTGAATATTATCTAAACTTAAATCATGACCTGCATTGATTCCCATCTCCAAATCATTTGCAAAAACAGCCGCTTTCACATAAGGATCAATACCTCTTTCGTTTCCTAAACCATATTGATGTGCAAAAGCTTCTGTATATAATTCGATTCGATCAGTACCCGTTTTTTTAGCTCCTTCAATCATTTCAAGAATAGGATCCACAAAAATGGAAGTACGAATTCCATGACTTTGAAATTCCTGAATCATCTCAGTCAAATAACTTTGATTTTTTATAGTATCCCAACCTGCCGATGAAGTTATTGCGCCAATAGCATCAGGAACTAAAGTCACCTGATCTGGTTTGCACTCTAAAACTAAGTCTATGAAATTATGTTGTGGATTACCTTCAATATTATATTCGGTATAAACAATTGCTTTCAAATCGCGAGCATCTTGATAGCGAATGTGACGCTCATCCGGGCGAGGATGAATTGTGATTCCTTGCGCACCAAACTTTTGGATGTCGGCAGCCACTTTTAGTAAATCTGGCACATTTCCTCCACGCGCATTACGCAAAGTAGCTATTTTATTGATATTTACACTTAACTTTGTCATTGGTACACTTTTTATTTATGAAACAACTGTTTTACGAGGGCAAAAATACAAAGTAAAAGGTAGGTGTATTTGCCTTTTTTTGATTATTTTGCATAAAAATTGAGGACTAATTTAAGATGGAAATTACGGACTACATAACCAACGACTTTAAAGCCATTGACAGCCAAGAAACTATTGCCGCTGTCAAAGACTTTTTCAATGACATGAGCTATTCGCATTTCCCTGTGATTGAAAATGAAATTTACATTGGTTGTCTTTCATCGGATGACATTGAAACTTTTGACGATGATAAAAAGATAATTGATTACAAATATACTCTTGAAGGTTTTTTTACCAAAACAGATTCTATTTGGCTTGAAGTATTGGAAGTTTTTGCAAAAAACCACACTAATTTAATTCCGGTCTTAGACAAAAACAACATCTATGTTGGTTATTACGAAATAGAAGACATCATGAGTTTCTTTCACGAAACCCCTTTTTTAAAGGAGCAAGGAAGAATCATAAAAGTAAAAAAAGGAATCTTGGATTATTCGATGGCTCAAATCACACAAATTGTGGAAAGCAATAACGGCAAACTCTTAGGTTTATTCATTTCCGAGTCAGACACCGAAAGCGTTGAAGTGACCATTAAAATAACCTTTGGCGCGATAAACGAAATCATCCAAACTTTTAGAAGGTATAATTACGAAATCACATCTGAACACAATGAAGATGATTACATCAACAATCTAAAGGAGCGTTCGGATTATTTAGACAAATACCTTAATATGTAAACGCTTATTCGGGAATTTGTTGATTCGGTTATTCATAATCAAATCAACAAATTCCCGAATAACCAAATTAACGATTAAACAAGACAATGAAAATAGCTATATACGGTCAATATTATCAAAACAGTACCGAACCAATCATAAGAGACATATTCGTGTTTTTTAATCAAACAAATGTAGAGTTGGTCATTGAATCTAATTTCTTGAAGATTCTTTATGAAAAAAAAATAGTTGAGAAAGAATACAAAACTTTTGAATCCCATACCGAATTGAATCAAAGTTTTGATATGCTAATAAGTATTGGTGGCGACGGCACTATCTTGAGAGCTGCCACTTTAGTGCGAGATTCAGGCGTACCCATACTAGGAATAAATGCGGGGAGATTGGGTTTTCTTGCCACTGTTCAAAAAGAAAACATTGCTAAATTTATGCAATTAGCAATCGACAAGAACTATACCTTATCAAAAAGAACCTTATTGACTTTGACTTGTTCTCCAGAAAACGAATCCATTCAGGAACTTAATTTTGCAATGAATGAAGTTACTGTTAGTCGAAAAAACACCACTTCGATGATAACCATCGAAACTTATCTGAATGGCGAATATCTGAATTCCTATTGGGCCGACGGTTTAATAATATCAACTCCTACAGGATCGACAGGTTATTCTTTAAGTTGTGGAGGACCAATACTGACTCCCGATGTAAAAAGCTTAGTCATAACCCCAATTGCGCCACATAATTTAAATGCAAGACCACTTGTTATTCCTGATGAAACCGAAATCAGATTAAAAATAACAGGCAGAGAGGAGCACTATTTAGTTTCTTTAGACTCCAGAGTAACAACCATAAAAAAAGAATCGATACTAACCATAAAGAAAACCCCATTTCAAATCAATATGGTCGAAATTCCAGATGAAACATTCTTAAAAACGCTTCGTTCAAAATTACTTTGGGGAGAAGACAAAAGAAATTAATTTTTTTTGGGACCTAAACTATACGATTCAACCTATTTTATCCGTTTTACTTTAAACAATTTTCATTCAATATCACTGTTATCTACTTATTATTCAAATAATAACCATATTTAACATATTAGATATTGATTCGTATTGATTATTATTATATTTGCACGCAATTTTTAATTAAAATGACAAAAAAATTCAGCTTATTCACATGCCTGTTCCTAAGTATGACTATGCAGTCACAAATACATGAATTAGGTGTGTTTATTGGCGGAAGCAACTATGTTGGCGACATAGGCCCTACAACCTATATTGCCCCTAATGAACCTGCTGTGGGATTGCTGTACAAATGGAATAAAAGTCCAAGACACTCATGGCGACTTTCATACACCCAATCGAAAATCAGTTCAAACGATCTAGATTCAAAAGAACCCAGCAGAAACCAAAGAGGCTATAGTTTTGAAAATAGGCTAAAAGAATTATCTTTAGGCCTTGAATTTAACTTTTTCGACTTCGATCTTCATCATTTTGGAAAAAAAATCACCCCTTATGTCTATAGCGGACTAAGCTATTTTAAATATGAAGAGTTTTATTATATATCGGGAGAAACAAAGAAAGACGAAAACTCAAATTCATTTGCTATACCAATGGTTGTAGGAATAAAATCAAACATTTCAAGAAGGTTAATCTTGGCAATGGAAGTTGGAGCACGTTATACATTTACTGATAATTTAGACGGTAGCAATCCAAAGAATGAAAATTTGAAACCATTCCAATTTGGAAATATAAATAATAATGATTGGTATGTTTTTTCAGGGTTAACATTAACATATACCTTTGGCGAAAAACCTTGCTATTGCGCAGAATAAAAAATGAATTTACAAGATACTATAGACAAGAATAATTTGCCAAGACATTTAGCCATAATTATGGACGGTAATGGTCGTTGGGCTAAACAGCAAGGTTTTTTAAGAGCATTTGGACATGAAAGCGGTTCGAAATCAGTGAAAGAAATCATCAAGACAAGTGCCAAACTAGGCATTGAATATCTTACGCTATATGCTTTTTCTACAGAAAACTGGAACAGACCTAAACTAGAAGTTGACACCTTAATGAAGATCCTTGTCAATGCTTTGAAAAAGGAACTTCCAACTTTGCAAAACAACAATATTAGATTAAATACTATCGGTAATTTGGATAAAATGCCGCAATCTACTCAAAGAGAACTCCTTGATGTTATAGAAAAAACTAAGGACAATACTCGAATGACTTTGACATTAGCATTGAGTTATGGCTCAAGAGAAGAACTAATAAGTGTAGTAAAAGACATCAGTAATAAAGTTAAAAATAATATAATTTCAATAGACTCTATTGACGATTCAATTATAAATGAGCATCTTTACACGCATAATTTACCTGATGTAGATTTATTAATACGAACAAGTGGAGAACATAGGATAAGTAATTTTTTGCTTTGGCAGATCGCCTATGCAGAATTATATTTTACTGATATATTGTGGCCTGACTTTAAAGAACAAGATTTATATGAGGCTATTATTAGTTATCAAAAAAGAGAACGTAGATTTGGAAAAACAAGTGAACAAATTAAATAAATTTTCAGTGTTGAATAAAAGTACTAAAGCAATCCTTTCCCTATTATTATTGGGAAGTTTTTCACAAATTAAAGCTCAAGAAAAAGTTCCTTTTGACCAAGGAAAAAAATACATCTTAGCTGGCGTTTCCGTAACTAGCGATATAAGCTTCAACGAACAAACTGTAGTAACCTTTGCAGGACTTGAAAAAGGACAGGAAATCACAGTTCCCGGAGAAGAGATAAGCAGCGCCATAAAAAAACTGGGGAAACTAGGTCTTTTTGATGAAATTTCATTCTATGTCAATCGAATTCAAAATGACAGTATCTACCTTGATTTAGACATCAAGGAACTTCCTAAATTGAACGAAGTAAAATTTGTTGGAGTTAAAAAAAGCAAAACCGAAGCTTTAATTAAGGACAATAGCCTTAATAAAGGGAAAGTAGTTAATGAAAACTTAATTACAACCACTAAAAACTACATTGAAAACAAGTACAAAAAAGACGGTTTTTACAATACTAAAGTAAATCTGAATATCGTAAAAGACACCTCGGCAACGAACCAAGTAAATATGGTCGTTAATGTTGATAAAGGTGAAAAAATAAAAATTCAAGAAATCGCTTTTGTAGGAAACGAAAAATTATCTAGCAAAACATTGCGCAAGGCGATGAAAGATACCAAGCAAAAAAATCCTATCCGAATATTAAAAGGATCTAAATTCATAAAAGACAAATACAAGACTGATTTAGAAAAAGTAATTGCTGTCTATAAAGAAAAAGGTTATAGAGATGCTCGAATTCTTTCTGACACCGTTGCTTACAACAAAGATAAAAACACATTAGCAATAAAAATAAATGTAGAAGAAGGAAACAAATATTACTTTGGAAATATTAAGTTCCTAGGAAACACCGTATATTCTGACCAAGGACTTAGCAGCATACTAGGCATCAAAAAAGGGGAAACTTACAATGGAGTTCTTTTGGAAAAAAGAATTGCTGATAAGTCAAAACCAGACGGTGAAGACATTACCAATTTATATCAAAACAATGGTTATTTGTTTTCGAATATAAATGCCGTAGAAGTAAAAACAGCCAATGACACAATTGATTTTGAAATAAGAGTTACAGAAGGACCAATAGCTTATTTCAACAAAATCTCGGTTGTGGGAAATGACAAAACGAATGACCGTGTAATTTACCGCGAATTAAGAACAAAACCAGGAGAAAAATACAGTAAAGATGAACTGGTAAGAACCATTCGTGAAATTGGGCAATTAGGCTTTTTTGACCCTGAAGCAATTGATCCAAAATTCAAAAATGTTGACGCCTCAGCAGGAACAGTTGATATCGAATACAATCTTGTAGAAAAAGGATCCAGCCAAATAGAACTTCAAGGAGGTTATGGCGGTGGAGGATTTATAGGTACATTAGGATTGTCTTTCAATAATTTCTCTTCCAGAAACCTATTAAACAGAAATGCCTATAAACCATTACCAATGGGAGACGGGCAAAAAGTTTCTTTACGTTTGCAAGGAAGTACGTATTTCCAAACTTATAGTGTTTCCTTTTCAGAACCTTGGTTTGGACAAAAGAAACCAGTACAGTTTAGTACATCCTTATCGTATAGTAAACAATTTTTAAATAATTACATCACCTATAAAGTTGATAAAGAAAAAAGCTTTAATATCCTGACTCTATCCGTTGGATTAGCCAAAAGATTAACTGTACCGGATGATTTCTTTGTTTTATCACAATCAATCAGTTACCAACATTATGATTTGAATAATTACAATACTGGTTTATTCACATTTGGTAACGGAACCTCTAGAAACCTAGCTTATACAGTTGGACTATCAAGAAGTAACAAAGGAGTTAACCCTATTTTCCCAACATATGGATCAGAATTTAGCATTACAGCAAAAATGACTCCACCTTATTCTTTGCTTAATGGCACAAATTATGCTACTTTAGGAGATAAAGCAGAGTACAAATTGAAAAACACTGTAGATAGATCTAACCAACTTGATGCAAATGGAAATACGGTTAACATAGGAGACTATATTGATGCCGCAGGAAATAAAGTATTCGACTATAAAGATGCCGCTGCAGATCCTGCATTAGTAGACCAAAAGAAATTTGATTGGTTAGAATATTACAAAATAAAGTTCAAAGCAGACTGGTACACCAAAATTTATGGTAAATTAGTATTGAGAACATTAACCGAATTTGGTTTTATGGGATCATACAATCAAGAAAGAGGTGCAATTCCTTTTGAACGTTTTTACGTAGGTGGAGATGGAATGGCAAATTATTCAATGGATGGTAGAGAAACGATACAATTGAGAGGTTATCCAAACAACTCTTTGACACCTATTAATAATGTTGGAGAACAAATTGGAGCAACTGTGTACAATAAATTCTCTATGGAATTACGTTATCCAATAACATTGAAAGCATCTGCATCTATATATGCATTGGCATTTTTGGAAGCAGGTTCATCCTATCCGGATTTCAAGAGCTATAATCCATTTGCGTTAAGCCGTTCTGCAGGAGTTGGTTTACGTGTATTCATGCCTGCATTTGGATTATTGGGAATAGATTTTGCAAACGGTTTCGATGCCTTACCAGGACAATCAAAACCAAATGGATGGGAAACCCATTTCATTATTGGGCAGCAATTTTAAAAAAAAATTGGCATATAATTTTCTAATACTATAAAGTTATGAGAAAACAATTTTTATTTCTATTTTTAGCCTCGATTGTAGCAAATACTACAATCCATTCGCAAGCAAGGGGAACCAAACTAGGCTACATCGACATGGAATACATTTTAGAAAATGTCCCCAGTTACAATGAAGCCAATGTCCAGCTAGAACAAAAAGCCCAAAAGTGGAAACAAGAAATTGAAGCCAAAAAGATTGATGTTAACAAGTTAAGAGAAGCTCTGAATTCTGAAAAACCTTTACTAACAAAAGATCTAATAGAAGAAAGAGAATCCGAAATTAAGTTCCTTGAAAATGAAATACTGGATTATCAACAAAGTAGGTTTGGCGCCAATGGCGATTTGATGATTCAAAAACTAGCTTTAACAAAGCCAATACAAGATCAGGTTTTCACTGCTATACAAGATATTGCAGAAGCAAGAAAATATGATTTTATTTTTGATAAATCTTCTGACCTAACAATGCTCTTTGCAGCAAAAAAATACGATATTAGCGACCAAATTTTACGCGTATTAAATAGAGCAGAAAAAAGAGAACCGCTAACAAAAAAGGAATTGGCGGATGAAGAAGCATTAGAAAACAAACAAAATGCAATTGATGAAAATCCTGACTTGGCAGAAAGGCAAAAAGTTTTAGACGAAAGAAAATCCACCAGAGAGCAAATCATGGCTGATAGAAAATTAGCCCAAGAAGCCAAGAAAAAAGACTTTGAAGATCGAAGAGCTAAAATTTTAGCTGATAGAGAAGCTAAAAAAAACGGCACGGTTTCTGCCACAGACAAGAAGGAGGATTCAAAACCAAACGCGGACAATAGTACAACTTTAAAAGAAACTAAAAAAACAGCAGCTGAAGAAGCAATACAAAAGCAAGCTGATATAAAAGCCAAAACATTAGAAGAGCGAAAAAAGGTAATTGAAGACCGTAAAAAAGCAATTGAACAGAAAAGATTAAGAACGCTTCAGGTAAGAGATTCCATTACAAAAGCAAGAGAAGAAAAATTAAAACCAAAACAATAAATTAATACTTAATATTTTAAAAACGATGAAACAAATTAAAACTTTATTAATTGCTGCAATATTTATCCTAGGAGCAAGCCAAACTAGTAATGCTCAAGCAAAAACAGCTCATGTTGATGTAAGTGAAATCATGTCCAAAATGCCAGCAATGCTAGATGCCCAAAAACAACTAGAAAAATTAAGTGGAACTTATGATGCTGAATACAAAAAAATGGTTGATGAGTACCAAACAAAACTAAAAAAATACGAAGCTGAATCAGCAACTGTTACTGAAGCCGTTAATGTTGATCGTTCTAAGGAAGTTCAGGACATGCAAAAAAGAATTGTTGACTACAGAGACAATGCTCAAAAAGAATTGCAACAAAAAGAGTCTGACATCGTAAAACCATTAATGGAAAAAGTAAGAGCTTCAATCCAAAAAGTAGGAAAAGCTAAAGGATTCCAATATGTTTTAGACGGTTCTTCTCTTTTACTAGCTGATGGTCCAAACTTGACTGCAGATGTAAAAAAAGATTTAGGTTTCTAATATACAAACCTCAACATAATTAACCGCTCAACCAAAAAATTGGAATGAGCGGTTTTTTTTTGCCCGAATAATTTTTTAGGATAATTAATCCAGAGAACTTAACTTTGTTAAAATGGAAAATAATCAAGCAATAGGAATATTTGACTCAGGGATTGGAGGCACTTCAATTTGGAAAGAGATACACCAGCTCCTTCCTAATGAAAAAACAATCTATTTGGCAGACACTAAAAATGCGCCTTATGGACAAAAAACCAGAGAAGAGATTATTGCATTAAGTATGAAAAATACTGACTTCTTGCTTCACATGAATTGTAAACTAATAGTTGTGGCGTGCAATACGGCAACCACAAATGCAATTAAGGAATTAAGAGAGAAATACAGCCACATCCCATTCATTGGTATTGAACCGGCAATAAAACCCGCAGCAACCAATTCAAAAACACAAACCATTGGAATTCTAGCCACTCAAGGCACACTAAATAGCGAACTTTTTCACAGAACGGTTCAAAAGTATGAAAGCACAAAAATAATAGAACAAGTTGGTCATGGATTAGTACAACTAATTGAAGACGGAAAAATCAATTCACAAGAAATGACTCAACTGCTCCACTCCTATCTTACACCAATGATTGAAGCCAATATAGATTATCTAGTATTGGGCTGCAGTCATTATCCTTATTTGATTCCGCAGATACGAAAAATACTTCCAGATCACATTCAGATTATTGATTCTGGTGAGGCGGTAGCCAAACAGACGCAAAATCTTTTGAAAGAATACCTAGGCTTCGCTACAGAAAAGAATGGAAAACCAATTTTCTATACCAATGCAAATTCAAAAGTACTAAAGGAAATTTTAGGAAATAAATATGACGTTATAGAAAAAGATTTTTGATTCTGTTAAGTTCTCACTCTTCTTTAAACCAGCTTGAATACATTACATAATTATTAGAAATACGCTCTATTTCCCCTGCAAAATCTGACTGATCAATATCTTTTACCTTTCTAGCAGGAACTCCCGCCCAAATTGATCCAGATTCAACCGTCGTGTTTTGCGTTATAACGGCACCTGCTGCAATAATGGAATTACTCTCAATAACACAATTATCCATAACAATTGCTCCCATTCCAATCAGCACATTGTCTTTAACCGTACAACCATGAACGATTGCATTATGACCTATTGAAACATTATTTCCTATAATTGTAGGATGCTTTTTGTAAGTACAATGAATAACCGCCCCATCTTGAATATTTACTTTATCGCCTATTTTAATAAAATTCACATCACCTCTAATAACGGCATTAAACCAAACACTACAGGATTTTCCAAAACTTACGTCACCAACAATAGTAGCATTTTCGGCTACATAACAATCCTCAGGTATAAACGGAGATTTTCCGTTAACTGCTTTTATTAACATTATAATATAAAATTTTAGATTTAATTAATCGCGGGACAAAAGCAATCGTATTTTTCACGTTTACAAAACAAATTGATCCCTAAAGTGATTTGATGATAGCCACCATTATCAAATTTTACAGCCCCAGACAAATGAGAATAAGTATAGGCAACCATAAAATTTTTGTAATTAACCCCTAGAATAGGAGTTATGTATTGTAGTTTTTGTCTATCAATAGTAGTACCATTGAGATATTGAGCACCATCAAAACTTCTTCGATAAGATAAACCGGCCCAAAGTTGTCCAAAATCGATGCTTTTGTATACTTTCATATTTAAATCAATCGATTTTTCTTTGGTTTTATCAACAAGCTGAAATAACACAGATGGCTCAAACAATATTCTGTCTTTATTCCCAAAAATATAACCCGCACTCAATAAGTACTTTCTTAAATTATCACTTTCATACTCCGTATAAAGATCTCTCCTTGTTTCTAAAGCACCTTGAACAGTCGCATGGGCGTAGAAATCCAAATAATTATATGAAGCTCCAATATCCACATTAAAATAAGAATCTTTTTGAATTTGCCCAAATATTATAGGATCAGAAACACCTGATTGCAGAAAACTAGTTTCGTCTAATTGACTTTGAATTAATCCTGCGCTGACCCCAAAAGACAATTGATTCAAATCAATTTCGTCTCTAGAAAACATAATATGATGCGCAAAAGTCAGTTTAACTCCTTTTTGAGAATGGAAACCATTTTTATCATTAAAAATAATAATTCCTGCTCCCGATTTCTCACCCACTCTTCCATTAAAACTCAAGGTTTGAAGTTCCGGTGCATCTTGCTGACCAAACCATTGCTTGCGAGCCGTCAATCTAATTTTGGCACAATTTGCAGCTCCAGCCATCGAAGGATGGATCAAGTAATAATTATCTGAAAGATAGTCAGAATAAACCGGAATACTCTCTTGAGAAAAAGAATAGAAGTTTACAAACAAACAAAATAAAACATATTTGATTTTGATATTCATAGACTATTTCGATATAAAAAACATTAATTCAATAAAAAAGGTAAAAACAGCTAAACTAAAGTTAATTAATTCATTAATATATCAAATATAGTTATTTACAGAAAATAACTTTACTAAATTTGTAAAAAATTACAAAATCATGACAAAGGTTACCATAAGAGAAACACAAAATCCGACTATACTGAAATTTGAATTTGAAGATTTTATCACAAAAAACGAAAATTTTGAATTTAAAAACATAGACGAGGCAAAAGCATCGCCGCTTGCCCAACAATTATTTTATTTACCATTTGTAAAAACTGTCTATATCTCCGGAAATTTTATAGCCATCGAAAGATTTAGCATTGTGGAATGGGAAGATGTAAAAGATGCCGTAGCGGAACAAATTGAAGCCTTTGTGAACAATGGCGGAACCATTGTAACAATCGACGAGAATAAGGCAAAAAAACAGCCTATAACCGTTTACGGAGAAACAACTCCAAATCCTGCTGCATTGAAATTTGTAGTAAGCAGAATGCTGACAAAAAATGCAATAGAATTCAAAAATATTGACGAGGCAACTGCATCACCATTGGTACAAGAGCTTTTCAAATTTCCATATGTGAAAGAAGTTTTTATCGATGAAAACTACATTTCGGTAACCAAATACGAAGTAAACAACTGGGACGAAATTACTTTAGAATTAAGAAGCTTTATCAAACAATTCATCGAGAATGGCGGAACCGTTCTTGACGAAAGTCTGATTTCTATAAATGAGAAAAAAGAAAGTGAGAAAAATCAAGATTTCGACAAACTGGATGTTACATCTCAACAAATTATCAATATACTTGAAGAATACGTTAAACCAGCTGTTGCAGCCGATGGTGGAAACATTGCTTTTGATTCTTTCGACGAAGAAAGTAAAACTGTAAAAGTGATCCTTCAAGGAGCTTGCAGCGGTTGCCCTTCTTCAACTTTTACTCTAAAAAGCGGTATCGAAAACATGCTAAAAAGTATGCTAAACGACGATAAAATAAATGTTGAAGCAGTAAACTCTTAAACAACATAAATCGCAACACACTAACTATCTTTTTGTTACAAAATTTAAGTTTAGCTTTTTTAATGAAATTCTAAAAAAATTCATTACATTTAAATCTAACTAAAAGATAGAAATTATGTCAGTATTAAAAGTCATTGAAGTCCTTTCTAGTTCAGAAGTTAGCTGGGAGGATGCAACTCAAAAAGCAATTGCCAAAGCTTCAAAATCTGTAAAAAACATACGTTCAGCCTATGTGCAAGAACAAAGTGTCGCAGTAAAAGAAGGCAAAGTTTCGGAATATAGAGTAAATCTAAAAATAACCTTTGAACTTGAATAAGTTTGATTGAAAAATTATTAAAGCGTTTCGTAAGAGGCGCTTTTTTTATTTATTCTACTTTGAATATTCCTCTCTCAACAATTAAGGTAGGTCAGAGCAGCTTTTGTCAAAATAAAATCACAAGATAACAACCCATTTCTACTCAATTAACCAAAACCAAATACTAAGTTCTGATTGTCAGTGAATTATTATTTATTAAATAAAGTAAGCAATGAAAAAAATGCTTAATATTGTTAATTAATCAAATAAAAAAAAACATGGGACTATCATCATTTTTAAAGAATTTATTTGGCTCTGCTAAAGAAACAACAAATGAACTTTCGGCTAAAGCAGAAACAGCTTTAGAGCAAGCAAAAGAAACAGCGGCCCCTTATATGGAAAAAGCCCAAGCTTTTGCAGAAGAAAAAATTAACGATTTAAAAGAAGCAGCAGAACCTTTTATTGAAAAAGCGGAAGCACATGCTGAACATGCGAAAGATTTAGTAAACGAGTATACCGAAAAAGCAAGCAATCTTATAGAGAATGTCGTTGAGAAAAACAATACAACGGAACCAATAGAAAAAACAGAAGAATTGGCATCAAACACAATGAAAATCGTTTCTGATGAGATAGAAACAAATCCTGCTACAGAAGAAACGGATGACTTAAAAAAGGAATAAATGGTTTTTATGAAAAACTATTAATTTGTACTTTTGCCCAACAAACCCAAACCTTCTCTAAGAGAGGGTTTTTTATTAAATAAAAATGTACCTAAGTCCAGAATATCTTAGCGGTTATGCCGAAAACCTTGTCAAAGTATTAATTGATTATTCCCCAAAATTAATTTCTGCCTTTCTAATTCTTTTTGTTGGGCTTTATGCCATTCGGTTTATCAATAGGTTTATCAAAAGAGTAATGATCAAAAGGCAGTTAGAACCCACTTTAACTAAATTTCTTGCCGATATTTTACTTTGGGTTTTAAGAGTAATATTATTTGTGTCTTTTATCGAAAAATTAGGAATAGGAACTTCCTCTTTTGTAGCCATTCTGGGCGCCATGGGACTTGCGGTAGGACTTTCTCTTCAAGGCTCGCTGTCTAATTTTGCAGGTGGCGTATTGATAATTTTATTCAAACCATTCAAAGTTGGAGATACCATTGAGGCACAAGGTGTATTAGCTACGGTTAGTGAAATACAAATATTTGTAACCAAACTAATAACAGCAAACAATCAAACTGTTTTCGTACCAAACGGAGCCTTGTCTAATGGCACTATTATCAACCATTCGATGCAAGGCTATCGAAGAGCTGATTTGACCTTTGCCATTTCCTATGATTCGGATATCAAAAAAGCAAAAGATATAATCACAACTGTTTTAACTACTAATCCAAAAATACTTCAAACTCCTAAGCCGGAAGTTTTTGTAAAAAACCTAACTGACTCTGCAATTCAATTTGCGGTAAGGCCATGGGCAAATAATGAAGATTTTGGCACCGTTTCTTCTCAAACATTAGAAAGCTGCAAAACAGCATTTGATGCGGCAGGGATTTCAATCCAGCCACACACCAAATAAATTTCGATAAGTAATATGATTTTAATTATAAAGTACAGTTCTATACTTTTTTGGCAGTTGTAATCATAAAATCTTTTAAATAATAAGGCTCAAAATAAGCGACATCAACCGTGTCGCTTTTTTTATACTTATCAAAACTCAGCAAACTCATTTCTTTTGCAGAAGGATACTTAATTTCATCCAAGAAAATAAAATTATCTTTCACCAAAACAGTCTTGCATTTCTCGGCACAATCTCCAACAAAATAGAGCCTTTCCTCAAAATCCTCAAAGGAATCCGCTGTGATAACTTCTGCCGCAGTTGCTCTTTTATTTTCTAAATCAGGAGTAAATATGGCACTATAAACTTCCATTCTTCTGGCATCAATCATCGGAATGATTAATCCATCAGGAATATTTGCCTGAGCTGCCAAAATCTGTAACGTATCTACCGCTATCAAAGGGATCCCTAACGCAAAACACAGGCCTTTAGCTGCCGAAACTCCTATTCGCAAACCAGTATAGGAACCAGGCCCTTGACTTACGGCAATAGCAGTTAAATCTTTATAAGTAATTCTGGCTTCTTTTAAACTTTCTTCAATAAAAACATGCAATCGCTCTGCATGAGAATAGCCTTCTTCGGCAATTTCTTTGCACACAATAGTTTTTCCTTCTTTTGCTACAGCTACTGAACAATTTTTTGTGGAGGTTTCGATATTAAGAATATAGGACAATGCTTTTATATTTAAGATTGAAAATCGATAAGAGCTACAAATGTAAAATAAAACTATTTATTTTTTAGCCTTTTCTTTATCTGTCTTAATAGTCACTTTATCTCCTGAATTCAATTCTTTGGTAACTGTTGTATAAGGTCCCGTAATCACAACATCTCCTTTTTTAAGACCACTTAAAACCTCAATGTTAGTATCATCTTGAATACCGGTTTTGATTATACGTATTTTGGCTTTATCACCTACTTTTACAAACACACATTCAAACTTTTTATCGCTTTTAGGAGTTGTTTTCTTATCATCTGCATCTGGAATTTTCACTCCTTTTACAGCTGCAGTATCTGTCTTGATAACTATAGAGCTTATTGGCACATTTAAAACATTCGATTTTGTCTTAGTAATAATATCAACCGTAGCTGTCATTCCTGGTCTAAAAGGAGAATAAGTTTCCGGTTTTCCGGCTAATAGATCTTCATAGGATTCTTTTAAAATTCTTACTTTAACTTTAAAATTTGTTACCTGATCTGCTGTCAATGCCGTACTTGCTGAATTTGAAATACTGGTAACTACTCCTTTAAATTGTTTTTTCAAATAAGCATCAACCTCAACATTTGCCAGATCTCCTACTTTTATTTTTACAATATCATTTTCATTAACATCAACTTCAACTTCCATATTATTCAGGTTGGCTACTCTTAGAATTTCTGTCCCAGTCATTTGTTGCGTTCCCAATACGCGTTCCCCTAATTCTACATTAAGCATCGAAATAGTTCCATCTGCAGGCGAATAAATTATGGTTCGTCCCAAATTATCTTGCGCTTCATTTACAGATGCCGAAGCGCTCTGAACATTAAAATAAGCCGATTGTTTAGTTGCTTTTGCTACTTCAAAAGAAGCTGTGGCTTTGTCCCAATCTGATTTAGAAATAATGCCTTTTTCGAACAAAGCCTTGTTTCTGTCATAACTTGACTTCGCTTCTTTAAACTGTGCATCTGCTTGAGTCAAGCCCGCTTTAGACCCTGATAAACCTGCAATGGTTCTATTCAAACTAGAAGTATATAAATCTGGATTAATTTTAACTAACAAATCCCCTTTTTTCACCACTTGCCCTTCTTTTACCGGCAAAGAAATAATTTCACCCGAAACCATCGAAGCAATTTTAACCTCAATTTCCGGTTGAATCTTACCTGTGGCAGAAACCGTTTCAACAATTGTTGAAATGTTTAGTTGGGCCGTTTCCACCTCAATCCCATGATCTTTATTCCCGATCACTCCGTTTTTTGAAAGTGCAATCAATACAGCTATTAGTAAAACTGCTCCGCCAATTATATAATAAATCGTTTTTTTAGACATAATGTATTAGTTTTTAATGATAGGAATTCCAAAATAGAATTCTAATATTTTAATTTTAAAAATATAATCGTACTTCGATCTTAACACATCTGATTGTGCATTAGAGAGTAAAGTTTGCGATTGGTTTAAATCAAAGGAATTCATCAAACCAACATCAAATTTTTCTTTGGCATAATTATAGGATTCCTGTCTTGATTCTAATGCCACAAGCGCTGATTCATGTGCTTTTAAAGCTCCTTTAGCATCCGTAAAAGCGGTGTAAACATTTCTTTGTAAATCTAAAATTTGTTGCTCAACGGCAATTTTAGATTTTTCTAAATTCACTTTAGAGCGCTCCACATTATTTCTGGCAGAGAATCCGTTAAAAATTGGAATACTTAATTGCGCTCCAAACGATTGCCCTTTGTTAGTATTGAATTGATCAAAAAATGGCGGTGGCGATTGCGTTCCAATTATTGCACCGTTCACATCTCTCAAAGGAATATCAGCATATGAAATCCTAGAACTAAAGTTATAAAAACCTTGCAAAGTAGGCTGAAAACCACCTTTTGCAATAGCTAAATTCTTCTGTGCTATTTCAAGATTTGTTTCAGCAATTTTTAGATCTGTCCTATTTTCTTTAGCCTTATCATAAATGGTAACCGGAGTTTGGGAAAGAATGTTATTCTCATCTTTGGCCATTGTATCATCTACTACGTCAAAATTTTCAAAATCTTTTAGTTGCAACAACTGGGCTAAACTTAATTTAGAAATCAGCAACGCATTCTCGGCTGTGATTACTTTTTGATTATCAGATGCCAGTGTCGCTTTCACGTCTAATAAATCTCCTCTCGGAATTGTTCCTGCTTTCACTAATTCCTCCGAACGAGACAATTGTTTCTCATTAATACTTCTTTGCTCGTTTTGAACCTTTAAATTTTCTTTGTTAAAAAGAACCTGTAAAAAGGCATTGGCAACATTAAGCGCAATATCTTCTTGTATTTTTAACAACTGATATTTTGCCGCAACAATCGAAAGATTGGCTTTTCGGAGTGTATTCTGATTTTGCAAACCTTTATAAATATCAATCCCCACACTAGCCCCGGCAGAAGTAAACTGAGTCGTTTGATTCTGCAAAAGCCCAGTCGTGATATCCTGGTTTAAACCAATATTCCAAGAATGTGATGCATTTGCATTTAAAGAAGGTAGAAAATTTCCTATCGCCCCTTTCTTATCAATCAGAGCCGTTTTAGTATCCAATTCGGTTTGCTTGATTGTAATATTATTTTGTATGGCGTAATTCACACACTCTTCTAACGACCATTTTTTGGTTTGTGCCTGAGCAGACAAACTAAAGATGAAGATTAAGACTAAAGATATACAGCTATTTTTTTTCATATATTCTAAATGGTGGTGTAGCAAAGATACTACACAAGATTAACATTTTTTTTAAAACAAAATTTCTTTTTAAAGTCAAATTAAGGCTTAGGCTCTTCCTTTTTCAAGCCTTGATTCCATACTTTAATTTTATCCGAAGCTTTCAAACCACTTTTTATCTCGACATAAATTCCGTCACTAACTCCCAACGCAAGATCTTTTCTAGCAAATTTTTGACCGGCAGTTTCTACTTCGACATAAGGTTTTTGTGTTTTTTTATCAAATTGCAACAGCGATTCTTTGATTGCCAAAACTTTATCGGCTTTTTCTAATATAATCGAAGCATTAGCACTCAAACCTGCTCTGATAAAAGTATTTTCTGCGTTAGAAAGCGAAGCCTTTATTTCAAATTGAATCGCTCCATTCTCTGTCTTACCTTTTGGAGCAATGTATTCTAGAACAGAATCAAACTTTTTATTTTCAATTGCACCAATCGTAATTTCGATCGGTAATTTTTCTTTTATCTTACCAACTTCTGATTCGTCTATTTTACCAACGAATATCATCCTTCCCACATCGGCAACACTAGCAATGGTAGTTCCTTCATTAAAATTATTACTTTCAATAACCTGATTTCCTACTTTTACCGGAACATCAAGCACCATTCCGTTTACAGTAGATCGGATTAAGGTATTGGCATAATTCCCCAAGCCGGATGTTGTTCCTGTTTTTACAATATCAAAACCTTGTTTAGATGAAGCATAGGCTTGCTTGGCCTGCTTATGAGCCAATTGGGCAGCATCAAAATCATTAGCAGAAATCACTCCTTTATCAAACAAGGTTTTCTGTCTTTGATATACTTTTTCCTGATTGTCTAAAGCAATCTTAGCTGTTTGAACCTGATTTTGAGAATTACTCAAATTAGAAACATTGGCAACTACTTTTATTTTTGCTATTAAATCTCCCGCTTTGATATTTTCACCAGCTTTGATATAAACTGCTTCAATAATACCCGAAATATTCGGCTTGATCAACACCTCTTCATCTGGAACAATATTACCCGTAGCAATGGTGTTTTTAACAATTGTTTTCACTTCTACTTTATCTGTCTCAAAAACTACTGGAGACTCCTGATTTTTTGCATACAAATAATAGAGAGATCCAAAAAAAAGTACTGTTATAAAAATTAAGATTGTGATTGTAGCTCCTTTTTTCATTGAAATATTAGATTAGTCGGTTATTTTTTGATTGATAATTTATTCGGTACGCAAGGCATCTACGGGTTTTATATTTATAGCCGTTTGGGCAGGTATAAATCCGGCCAATAAACCGGAGCCAACCAATATAAGCAAGGCAATAAACACAACGCCTAAATCAATGCTTGGATTCGCAAACATCATCCCTTCGCTAGGCATTGAATCTAAAACCATATTGAGAATAGCCAATAATCCTGTTGCGGCAGCAATGCCAAACATCCCTGCTATAATAGTTAAAAAAATAGCTTCTGATAATATTTGGGAACGAATGGCTCTCGGCGTGGCACCTAATGCTCTTCGAATTCCAATTTCTTTAGTTCTTTCTTTAACGACAATTAACATAATATTCGAAATCCCGATGACTCCTGAAATCAAGACCAGAGTACCAACAAAATAAGCTATAAATCTTAATATTGTAAAAAGTCCTCGTATCTTATTAAATTGTTCGTATAAATCAAAATTACCAATAGCCCTGTCATCTGTAGGATTTATAGAATGTCGCAATTTAATTATATCTAGTATCTTTGGTTTCAAATCGGTTATAGAAGAATTATCATTTGCCGTAATTGCCATCCAGCCTACTCTATCTCCATAATTAAATGCTTGTTGAAAGGTGGTAAATGGCACGAATATTTCTTTCTGTTCCTCCTCAGCGTTACCTTGATTCGATTTGGAATTATAAATTCCAACTACCATAAAATTCACACCATTAACCTTAATATAACTCCCAATAACTTCTTCAGTTTTATCATACAATTCCTTAATGACTCCTTGACCTATAACGGCTGTTTTTCTCTTTAAAAGAATATCCTGCTGATTCACAAAACGACCTTTGATGATATCTTTTGGTTGCTGCTTGATCAGTTCCGGATAATCCCCATAAACGGTAAAAGCTGCTGTTTTTGTACCTCTAACTACATTATTTGCTCCTTCAAAACCGCCTAGTTGGTTTCGAGGTGAAACATATAGCAAATCAGGTAAACTCTCTTTTAAGGCTGCAACATCACTATTTTTAAAATCATATCTTCTCGTTTTTGGCAATCCTTTATAGGGTTTTGATGTAGTTTGTGTCCACATAAACATGGTATTAGTTGCAATGCCATCAAAACCTTTCTTAACGCCATTTTCTAAACCATTTCCGGCTGCAAGCAAAATCACCAAAATAAAAATCCCCCAAAAAACACCAAAAGCGGTAAGGATAGTCCTAAAAGTATTTGCTGTAAGTGCCTCTAAAATTTCGTTCCAATTATCTCTATCAAACATAACTATTCGTCTCTAAGTGCTACAATCGGTTTAATTTTGGCGGCTCTATAGGCAGGAAAAAAACCAGCCATTGCTCCTGCAAGTACAAGTATGACTAAGGTTGTAAGCGCAACGCTAAAGTCAACTTCTGGGTTCAAAAAATAATCACTTTTTACCTGTGGCCCCACGAGTTCTAAAAGTAACAAACTAGCCAAAAGCCCCATGAATCCTGCTATTGTAGTAATAAAAACCGACTCATGCAAAATCATCCCAACAATAGAAACAGGAGAAGCTCCAAGCGCTTTTCTTATACCAATCTCTTTGGTTCTTTCTTTTACAATTATCAACATGATATTACTAACACCTACAACTCCAGCTATTATGGTACAAATTCCAACCCACCAAAAAAACAGCCTGATATAAAGATTCAAATCATAAAACTGTTTGGCCTCCTTTATTGAATTGTGAACTCCTATCGCACTATCATCATCTGGCGCTATAGTATTTTTACTTTTTAACAACTGGCTTAACTCTTCGGTAAACTTGTTAGATTGTGCCAATGCTTCTTCATAAGTGTCTTTTTTCTTGAGGGTAAAATTCAGATTACTAATTTTATCCCCTACACCAAAGGCTTTTTGAGTCGTCGTTATTGGCAAATAAACCCTTGACTCCTCTCTTTCTCCCGCAGGATCCGTAAAAACCCCAACAACTTTAAAATTAATTCCGCTTATGACAATTTGTTCTCCTATTGGATTTTTGTCTTTAAATAAATCCTGCTTTACTTTTTGCCCAATCGCCGTTACTTTTTCACTATTAATCAAATCATTATCATTGATAAATCTTCCTTGAATAATCACAGCATTTTCGACACCTTGATAATCCGGATAAACTCCTATGTATCTATAATTCCCCGATTCTTTGCCATAAACCATAACCCCACTCCAGAAAGTATAACTGGCAGATCTAATTTCTAATTTATCATCGAATTTCTGCACAGCAACATCATAATCGCTGTTTCTTAATTGAATTTGCCTTCCCGGATTTAAACCTTTATACTCTTTGCTTGTTGTGCCCGTCCAAACTGAAATCAAACCATTGGCATCATTTTCAAATTGTCTTTCGATTCCGTTTTGAAGCCCTTTTCCAGCTCCTAAAAGAATTACCAAAATAAATATACCCGATGCCACAGAAACGCCGGTAAGAAAGGTTCTCAGCTTGTTTTTGGCAATTGCCTCAAATATTTCCTGCCAACGCTCGATATTAAACATAATCAGCTGCTCTAACTTGTTCTACCATTTTATCATCAATGATTAAACCGTCCTTTAAAACCACATTCCTTTTGCACATAGCGGCAATATCCGGTTCGTGGGTGACAATCAAAATCGTTTTCCCTTCATCATTAATGCCCTGAATCAATTCCATCACTTCATAAGAAGTTTTTGTATCCAAAGCCCCAGTAGGCTCATCGGCCAATAATACTTTTGGATTTGAAGCCAAAGCTCTTGCAATTGCAACACGTTGTTTTTGTCCTCCTGAAAGTTCATTTGGCAAATGATGAGAATGTGATGCTAAACCTACTTTTTCGAGGTAGCTCATAGCAATTTCATGACGTTCTTTTCTTTTTATACCCTGGTAATACAATGGCATAGACACATTGTCTAAAGCGCTTTTATAATTAATCAAATTGAAGGATTGAAAAACAAAACCTAAAAACCGATTTCGGTATTTAGAAGCAATCGTTTCATTAAGATTCTTAATGGCTACGTTATCCAAAATGTAATTCCCGGAATCGGCTTCGTCTAAAATTCCCAGAATATTCAACAGAGTTGATTTTCCTGAACCAGACGAACCCATTATGGCTACTAACTCTCCTTCTTTTATATTGAAATTGATTCCTTTTAAAACGTGCAATTCCGAATTTCCCATTTTATAGGATTTATGGAGATCTTTAATTTCAATCATATTCTTACTATTTTAAACAATATTAAATATTTTGCAAAAGAAATTGTACTAAAGAAACGTTAATAACTTTTCCTACTTCTTTAAATAAGACAAGATTTGAGTTAAAATGTTACAGTTTCAAACAAAAAAACATTCCTCTTTTAGTAATTTTGCCGTAATAAATTCAAACAAATGATAAAATTCTTTTGCGCCTTCCTTGTAATTCTATTCGTTTTTAGCATTTCAGGTTGTACAAGTTCTCAAAAAATAACTGCCTTAAAGCTGGAACCGGATGATGCCAGCCCTTTAATATACGACAACAGCCCTTCCTTTATTAATATACCTATTAGCGTAAAACTAAAAGATATTGAAAACCAAACCAATTCTTTATTAAAAGGACTGATCTATGAGGACAATAACATCGAAGATAATGATATCGAAATAAAAATTTGGAAGCTGGCACCAATCACAATTGAGAATGACAACGGAAAAGCAGGAGAAAAAATAAAAACAATATTACCATTAAAAGCATTGGTTAAATACCGAATTGGCACAAAAACTTTAGGTACTGAACTATACAACACTCGGGAATTCAATTTGAACGGACTAGTCACCTTAACCAGCGATGTTGCTTTAAACAACTGGAATCTGAAAACAAAAACCGAATTAAAATCATTAGAATGGAACGAAAGTCCTACGATGAATGTTTTTGGAAAAAATGTACCAATAACCTATCTCATCAACCCGGCCATAAAATTATTCAAATCCAAAATAGAAAGAAAAATTGATGACGCAATTGAAAAATCAATGGATTTTAAACCTAATGTTCTCGCTGCCTTAGAGAAAATGTGTACGCCGTTTAAAATGAATGAGGCTTACGAAAGCTGGCTTAGAATTGTTCCCGTAGAAATATATTCAACAGCTGCCAAATTAAAAAACGATTCTTTTTTATTACAAATGGGGATGAAATGCACTATGGAAACTTTAATTGGTCAGCAACCCGAGACAAAGTTTGATTCCAATAAAATTATTCTAAAACCAGTAATCAAAATCCCGAATCAAATTTCGGCCAATATTGTTGCCGTTTCTAGCTATAGAGATGCTTCAAAAATAATGACAAAAAATTTTTTCGGACAAGAATTTGGTTCAGGAACTAAGAAAGTAAAAGTTCAGAATGTTGCTATTTGGCATAAAGACGGTAAAATGGTCATTGCGTTGGATCTTTTAGGCTCAGTAAACGGAACTATTTATCTGGCCGGTTTGCCGCAATACGATGACAAAACAAAGGAAATATATTTCGACAAACTGGATTATGCTTTGGATACAAAAAACAAACTAATGCGCACGGCAAACTGGCTAGCCCAAGGAATCATCTTGAGGAAAATTCAGGAAAGTTGCCGCTACTCAATAAAACCAAATTTAGAAGAAGGCAAACAAACCATGATGACTTATTTAAAAAATTATTCACCCATGCCTGGTGTTTTTGTAAATGGAAAAATAGGCGACATCCAATTTCAAAAAATTCAACTAACAAATAATGCCATCATTGCTTTTATAAAAATAGACGGTGAAATAAACGTTGCTGTTGATGGCTTAAAGTAAAAGCATATTATAAAAACATCGACGATTTTACAATAAAAAAAGGCATCAAAATTTATATCTAAACTTGATGCCTTTGGTATTTTACAATATACTGTCTTACTTTACTTTTTTCTTTCTCATCCTATATACCGCATAACCAATAACCGCAACGAGCATATAAGGAATTGCCATCAAATATACGATTCCGTCATTTACAGCCTGCGCTTGTTCCGTATTAGAATCTCCTCCTAAGGCAGCGCGACACATAGCACATTGCGCTGTTGCTTCAAGAGAAAACAAAATAGATACAAACAGAAAAGCAACAGTTACTTTAAACTTCATATTCCCTTTTTTATACTCCAATTTTTTTACTTTAGACATACTATACATAATAAGGAGAAATCATTAAATACACTACAACACCAGTAATCGCAACATATAACCAAATAGGAAAAGTAATTTTGGCAATTTTTTTGTGCTTATCAAATACTTGAGCCAATCCTCGAACATAAGTAATCAACACCAATGGAATGATGACAATAGACAAGATGATATGTGTTATCAAAATAAAATAATAAATATATTTAATCGTTCCTTCGCCACCAAACTTAGTAGAATCAGAAGTCATGTGATAAGCTACATACATTGCTAAGAAGGCAACAGAACATCCGATAGCCGTTTTCATCAAATTTTCATGCAATTTCCTGTTTCCTTTTTTGATAGCCACTACAGCCAAAACTAGAAACAATGCAGTAAACCCATTTATTGTTGCATAAATAGGAGGCAAAAAGGAAAGAGGTTCAACATCATAACCCAATTTTCTCAAATTAACACCAAAAAGCAGGGCTACAACGAGCGGAATTGTCACTGACAATACCACAATCCATTTATTATATTTTTGTTCTAAATTTTGATCTTTCATTCTGTTTTATTCTTTTAATAATTGGCTAATATCTTGTTGAATATCTCTCACACCATTTTTATCCAAACCATCATAATATAAGATTGGATTCCCAAAATTATCTCTTCGGCAGCGAATATTTCCATTTTTATCAATCAAAGCAAATAATCCCGAATGTTCAAATCCGCCATTTACTTTAGCGTTCTCCCCAGCATAAAGATTAAATCCTTTATTTGCTAAATCAAAAATAGCTGTTTTATCTCCTGTCAAAAAATTCCAGTTTGAAGATTTAACACCTAATAAATCCGCATGTGATTTCAAAACTTCGGGCGTATCATTAGCAGGATCAATTGTAATGGAAACAATTCCGAAATTAGGATTTCCAAAGAATTTCTTTTCAATTTCCAACATGCTTTGATTCATTTTTGGACAAATCGTAGGACAAGATGTAAAGAAGAACTCCAAAACATATACCTTCCCTTTATAAGCTTCGTTACTAATGCTCACATTATTTTGACTCGTTAATTCAAACTTTGGTGCTGGACCAATTTCAACTAATTTACCATCATCATTTTTTGCAGAAGAAGACACCTTATCTAAACGCTCTCCTTTAACAATTTCGCCATTCTCAATTCTTGAAACTATTTTGGGCACTGCAAAAATGCCAAAGACAAGAATTACAAATGAAATTCCGATATAAGATTTATTTTTAAACATAGTTAATAGATTTAAAGCTGCTTTGAAGCATTGTTGTTTTTCTTAAGAGCGGCTCTGTATTCGTACAAGATGATTTTAAAATCATCTCCCATTTCATTACTTAACTCTGAGGGATGAAAAGTATTATACCCTTCTTTATATTCCTCTTTTTCCTTTCTTCCTCTAAGATTTCTTTCTTTATCTACTATAAATACATTTGGAGTTCCCGAATTTGAATCCAATTTCTCAACTAGGTTCAATTTATTATAATAGGCATTGATTTCCTCAGGCGTGGCAAATAAGAAATGCCAACTGGACACATCCGTAAAATCATCAAAAGCATCCATAATGTTCTTGACATCTCCTTCTGTTCCCAAAGGACAAATCATGACAAATTGCAAATCTTTAAACGTATGGTATTTTTGATAAATTTTCTCGTTAAGATTAAAAAGATTCCCTCTGTTTTTTAAAACCTCGGAACCACCAAAACCAAGAATTGTTATCTTGTTATCTAAGGTAGCTTTTTTACCGTCTAAAGACTGCCATTGACCAAAATCAGCAATTTTAGGAATAATGACAGGTAATTTTGTAAAACCATTTACACCAGATGCAAAGAATAAATAAGCAACAATTGGTAAAATAAAAAGAACAAAAAGAACGATATTTTTTTTCATTATAATTAAGATAATGTTTAATCGGCAAAAATAAAAAAAGGTACGCAATGCGTACCCTTTTTTTGAATTAATATATTGTTAAAAGTTCCATTTAATGGTAGAATCTCTAAAAACCTCGAAAATATAATCTCCTTCTGTCAAAAGAATAAAAAGTATATACAAAATCAAGAAAACAACAGGCAAAACAATTGACCATCTAAGACTTGATTTTTCACCCTCTAAGTGCATAAATGACCATACAATATAATATGCTTTATAAACCGTAAGGATATAAAAAATCCAATTCAGCAAATTCATACCTAGAAAATGATTCATATGAAATATTGCCGGCTTATAAATACCTAGGAAAACCTCTACAGTTGTTACCACTGATAACAATGCGAAAACAAACCAAATTCTTTTTGAATTAGAAACGTGTTCGTGTGACATAATAATAAATCTAAAATTAAACTAAGTAGAAAACTGTAAATACAAATACCCAAACTAAATCAACAAAGTGCCAGTATAACCCCACTTTTTCAACCATTTCATAACTTCTTCTTTTCTCATAAGTACCAAGAAGTACATTAAAAAACACGATGATATTGATTATAATCCCTGAGAATACGTGAAACCCGTGAAATCCTGTTATAAAGAAAAAGAAATCAGCAAATAATTTATTTCCATATTCATTTCTTACCAAGTTAGCACCTTCAACAACATGAGCTGCTTGGGTTAATCTTAACTCAGATTCAGCTCTAGTCAAAACCGTTTTGAACTTCACTTTAGACAATTCATGATTTACTTTAGTATCCTTAATTGCTTCCGGACCACCTTCATAAATAACTTCTGTTCTAATTAGCAATTCAGGATGTGCTTTGAAACCAGCTTGAATTTCTGCTACTGAATAACTAGGCAAAGACCCTTCGCCCATAAACCAAGTTGCATCATTTCTTTTAAGTTGATCTCTACCTTCATTCAAAGTTGCCGCAAAATCAGCAAGCGCTACACGCTTACCATCTTTGTCAACAAACTGAAGTAAACTACCTCCTTTTGTTTCGATTGCACCAAACTCTCCTTTTATGAAATTTTTCCATTCCCAAGCTTGTGATCCTACGAAGATCATACCACCAACAATGGTCAAAAACATATAAACAATAACTTTATTTTTTTTCATTTGATGACCTGCATCAACAGCCAAAACCATTGTTACAGATGAGAAAATCAAAATAAAAGTCATTAATGCCACATAATACATTGGTGCATCTACACCATGCATAAATGGGAAGTGATTAAACACTTCATCGGCCAAAGGCCAAGTTTCAATAAATTTAAATCTAGAAAAACCGTAAGCTGCTAAAAATCCAGAGAACGTTAAGGCATCAGACATGATAAAAAACCACATCATTAATTTACCATAACTTGCTCCCAATGGCTCATTGCCGCCTCCCCAAGTTTTTTCTTCACTATTTGCAGTAGTAACTGTCGCTTTCATAAAAGTTATTCGTTAAAAAGTTCCCAAATTTACGTTTTTTTCTTATTTAAAGAAATATAAAAATACAAATAAACAAACCCATAACAAATCTAGAAAGTGCCAGTACATTGCACCTAGTTCTATGCCAAGAGTTTGAGTCGAATTATATTTTTGTTTAAAATGATTATAAATTATAATTAGAAGTGAAATTAGACCTCCAGCCAAGTGCAACAAGTGCACAAATGCAATAACGTATAAAAATGTTGTTGTAATTACGCTTGAAGGACCTGTAGGATAATACCCCATTCCAATCAGATTAGAGAAGCCTACAAACTGCAAAATAACAAACAAAATCCCCAACGCTAATGTAGCTAAAAGATACGAAGAAGTTTCGCTTCTTTTGTCTTTTTGGATCGCTTTTTTTGCCAAATGCATCGTAATACTACAACCTACAATTGCAATTGTACTAAAATAAAAGACTGTTGGCAAATTAAAATCTTTCAACCAATCTACCCGGGACTTACTCACTATAAAAGCACTCGTCAATCCTCCGAACATCATAGTCATACTAATTATAGCGAACAACAATATCATCTTAGATGACCTCGCTGCCCTTTCCTTATGCTCTTCTGTTGTCATTATCATACTCATAACTATCTTAAAAATTTATCAAATATATACACTAATTGTAATAAGGTAATATAAGAAACACTCACCAGCATCAAAGTCCTAGCTGCCTTTGCACTTCTTACTTTATATAACCGAACCGCATAAAACAACATCCAAAGCCCCAATAAAAAAACAATCACTGCTGATATTGGCGTAATGAATAATTGCCCTGTAAACCCTAATGCTGGCAAAAGCGATGCTATAAGAAGCCAAACACTATACAAAATAACCTGAAGCGCCGTACCTTTATCTTTCTTACCCGTAGGCAACATAAAGAAACCCGCTTTTTCATAATCCTCATACAAAAACCATCCAATAGCCCAAAAATGAGGGAATTGCCAAAAAAACTGAATCAAAAACAATGTCCCTGCTTCTATTCCAAATTCACCTGTTGCAGCAACCCAACCCAACATAAAAGGGATTGCTCCAGGAAAAGCCCCAACAAAAACAGACAAGGAAGTCATCGTCTTCAAAGGAGTATAAACACTTGTATATAAAAATATTGAAATAGCGCCAAACATGGCCGTTTTAGGATTAATCGCATAAAGCAACGAAATTCCAATTATCGTAAGAGTACTCGCTAAAACCAAAGCCCCAATGGGAGACATTCTTCCCGAAGCAACCGGCCGGTTCTTTGTACGATCCATCAAAGCATCTAAATCTTTTTCAATAACCTGATTAAAAGCATTAGAAGCTCCAACCATGCAATAGCCACCTATTGCAAGCATTATCAAAACAGACCACTGAAACGGATGTTTATCATCAATCCCTAGGAAATAACCTGCAATTGAAGAAAACAAAACACTTATAGCTAGTCCTGCTTTTGTGATTTCTTTGAAATCCGTAAAAACCGTTTTAAGGGAAAATGTATTAGATATCGTATTCAATGCGGCTTTCTTTAGATTTTATAAAACTGTTGCAAATGTACAAATTAGATACAGAAATAGAAATTAAGAATTTACATTTTTTTCGACAATAGATTATTAAGAAAACACATCGCTAATAATCCATTTTAATCGCTAATAATCAATCAAAACACAAGTCAAATTAACAGTAAACCTCTAATAATCAAAATACCAATTAAACACATCGGCTCTTAATCCTAAAGCAAACCAATTCGTGCTTTGATTAAAAGTAGTCGCAGTATTCATTCTAGGATCAAAGCTTCTATAAATATAACTTCCAAAAAGCTTCAAGTTTGTAGCCGGGTTTACCAAATACCCTCCTTGAATATCTGCTATAAAAACATTCGTCCTATTTCCTTGCCCTACTTTTACACCCGAATCAAAAGGTCTATTTTCATCATAATCTTTATAAATATTCCCACCATAATTACGATCATCTTCATTTGTATCAAAATCCAATCCTCTAGTTCCGATTGTTATTTTGGCATCGGCAAAATATCGGTCTTTATGATAGCGAGCAATTGCAATAAACTCTCTGAAATTTCCACCCCATTGATGTCCTACACTCTGATTATTATGCCCATAATTCGTAATAGGCTCACTATGAGAATACACATAAGGACGCACATTATTGTATTCTAACTGCAATAATAAATTATCAACATGAAAAGCATTATAATATTTAACCCCTAATTGGTATCCATATTTATTTCTCCAACTATTATCTCTTTTTTTTATATCGCCAAGCGAAAATTCATCCAAAAGAAACTGCGCATATAAATTGACCTGATTGTTCCATTTGTATTTAGACGTTAATCCCAAAAGCGCATTTCCTGTTCTGGCCGAAGAAGCAAACTCAACAGACCGATAAAAAATAATTGGATTCACAAAACTAGCATCAAAGCCTCTATCATTGGTATCGGTCCATATAACCGATTCAAAGAATCCGAGATTCAATCTATTTGACACGTTCCAACTCAAATAATGATTTGCCATAAACTTGGTCGCATAGGTTCTTTCGAGTGTAACGGCGGGGCGAACATCCTTAAGCCACATATAGGTGTTTGTATATTTTATTTTCCAAAAACTAGTGTTCATTTTAAAATAAGGATACGGACTGGCTCCATCACTTTCAAGCAAAGAACGATAGCCATCACCAATAAAATTTCTCCCATAACCCAACTGCAAATCGATGTGTTTTGAAGGCGCAAAAGTCAAATTGGCTTCTGCCAAAGGAAAATCAAAAGCATCCGTTTTAAAATCTTTAGCTATTCCCATTCCGGGAATGATTGCGGGATTTCCACCCGCAGGCATGATAGACTTAGCATAATTATTAAAATAATCCGCAAAACGCCCTTGACTTTCAAAAATAGTCGTCGTAAAATTAAGCTGTTTTCCTAATCCTCCTCGAAAATTTATCGCCCTAGTATTCACATAAGTATAAGAAGCTTTATCATCAGAAGCTTTTCCGAGCTGTAAATCCAAAATTGGATTTAATGCAACCCAATAATCCTCACCTTGAATCTGAACCAAGTTTTCATTCCATAATTTTCTAGCCCACCAACCCGATACGTTTTTTTTGAGCTTTTCTTTTTGCCCTTTTACATCATAATACTTCGCGACCTCAGTATAAGTATAAGGTTTTGATCCCGTATGATTATTACTCCCAACTCGATTTAACGAAGCATCAAATTGCGCATAATAACTGTGAGAAAAAGGAATATTCAAGTGGCTTGTGTATTCTGGATTTCTATATTGCTTATATAAAATGCTATCCAGTTCCGTAAGTTGTTGGCTGTTATTCTGTAAAATTTCGGCTTTAGCAAGGGCTTCCGCAGCAATTGCCTCAGGACTTTTCAGCGGAATCGCTATATTAATATTGTATTTTGAATAAGTTGGCGCGCCATTATAAGTTGCTGCTATAATCTTAGGAAGCTTAGCAAAAACCCTCTTAGCTTCCTGAATCAACTCCGTATCCAAAGCATTCACATAAATCACTTTAAAGACTCCGTTTTCATCAACTTCAAAAAGCACTTTCACATTTCCATTAAAATGACTTCGAATCAGTTTTTCGGGAACAACA
This sequence comes from Flavobacterium sp. W1B, assembly GCF_047344965.1. NCBI lineage: Bacteria > Pseudomonadati > Bacteroidota > Flavobacteriia > Flavobacteriales > Flavobacteriaceae > Flavobacterium > Flavobacterium sp. W1B. Next base: position 1,344,988 of record NZ_CP178845.1, on the reverse strand, counting down.
AAATTTTGAAAAACAAAGTCTTGCACCTTGTCATAAAAACAATTTTCCAATTCATTAGATTCTAAGCCAATGCAATTAGGAAAAACAGGAAATCGTTCAGCAGAAAGATTGGATTGCGAAACACGATTATTTATATTTTGAGAATACGCAAAAAAATAAAAAAATGATAAAACCAATGTTAGCCAACCTTTTTCCATATGATTCTGATTGTTGATTTAGTATCCGAGCTTTGCGTTTTCGCGATTTGCAATTGCTTTTGCGCCTGAGGTTCCTATTCTTTTCACCCCTAATCGAATCATTTCGATTGCTTCTTCATACGTTCTTACTCCTCCCGCCGCTTTTACAGGAAGCGGTGAGGCATTTTCGAGCATCATAATTATACTTGCAACTGTGGCGCCATTTGGCAAATTATTATCCGTTTTATAAAACCCTGTTGAAGACTTCACAAAAACCGACGCATAATCAGCCTCCTTAAAATTTGAAATAACTACATTTTTTATCAAAGCCGATAATTGAGTAATTTGCTTTTCATTGAGGGCTGCTACCTCTATAATCCATTTTACGACTTTATTATTTTCTAATCCCAACTGGGTGCATTTCAGAATTTCTTCTTTCACCAAATCAACTTTGCCATTTTTGAATGCCTCATAATTGCAAACAAAATCCAAATCATCTGCCCCATCCTCAATGGCTTGAACTGCCTCCTTAAGCTTATCCGTAATACTTGACTTCCCTTCCGGAAAATCAATCACAGTTCCTATTTGAACCTTTGAACCGGAATCTACAATCATTTTTTTTGCAATAACTACCATATCCGGGCGAACCATAATAAGCTTAAATTTTTCATCTATTGCTTCTTGAACAAAACCCTTAACTACCTGAAGATTTTCATTTTCATCAAGCCCCGCTTGTGCTGCGGTTTTTAAATAAGTTGAATCTAAATATTGTTTGATATTCATTACTCTTAAAATTTCATATTGATACTAATCAACGATTTACAAAAATGCATATTACATCCTCATTGGCATAAATATAATCATTTCACTTTTAAAAACAATACATTACAATCCCCAATGGAAGACAAATTTTGTTTATAACAAAAAAATCCCACCGAAGTGGGATTAGTATTTATATTTTTTTAGCGTTTCAGCCTAAAATAAATCGAGAGAACTAGAACAGCTAGAAAAGCTCCTGTTGTATTTGCTAAAACATCAAACACATCTGCTTGTCGATTTATTGTAAACGCTCCTTGCGCTATTTCGATTAGCATTCCAAAAAAGACAGAAAACAAAAAAGAGACAAGATAAGGTTTTTTACTGTTTCCATTTTTCGTTTGTTCCTTTAAAAATAAAATCCAAAGAAACGTAAATACAAAATGAAAAAAAACGTGAACGTATTTATCAAAATTCTGAACATTTACCGATGGAACATTGTTAAATGAAATCAAACAAAGAACAAGTACGATAGCGGTCCAAGAAAAAGCAAGCCAAAAAAAAATTAGTTTATGCACCAATAAGTTCTTTGTAAGCCTCACTTGAAAGCAACGAATCGTAATCAGCAACATCCGAAACTTTAATTTTGATCATCCATCCAGCACCGTAAGGATCTGAATTTACAGTTTCAGGAGCACTTTCTAAAGCATCGTTAAATTCTACAATTTCTCCAGCTAATGGAAGAAACAAATCAGAAACTGTTTTCACTGCTTCAACTGTTCCAAAAACTTCGTCTTTTTCTAGAGTTTGGTCCAAAGTTTCCACTTCAACATAAACGATATCTCCTAATTCTTTTTGAGCAAAATGTGTGATTCCTACAGTTGCAATATCACCTTCTAGACTAACCCATTCGTGATCTTTTGTGTACTTTAAATTTGCTGGTATACTCATAATAATATTAATGATAATTGATTAATTCTTTTTCGTTTGGCAAATGTAACAATCTTCTATTTAAATCTTGTTTAGATTCAAAAAATTAATTTCCAAAATTATAACGAAGCGTGAAACCGGAACGAATATTTGTTAAAGGAAATGTTGTTGATATCACTGCTTTTGAGAAAGAATGGTCATAATAGAAAATAGCGGTCAGATTTTTACTAAAAGTATAATCAGCAGTTAATTTTAAGGACCAAATATTTTGCCCACCTGCCAGTTGATTATTGTCGTAATCTAAATAACGTACAATCGTTTGATTATTTCGATAAGAGAAATCAGCTTTCATGTTGATATCTCCTTTTATTATTCCGGAAGGATTATCCGCTAATCGAGAAGAGAAAATTACGTCTTTGAATCGATATCCGAGACCTACTACATACTCAATTCCTTTAACTTCTGTCAATAAATTATTATCAAAACTCATAGATAAAGCTCGGTCTTTTTTCACTTCAGTAAGCAACTTCAAAGAGCTTTTCAATTCAAAATCCATTCGGATAAGTGGACTAAACTGCTCGACCAAGTTAATATTTGACATGATGGTTTTATTAAAAAAGTTCCCATTAGTATCAAATCCATTTGGTGCATTATCATATTCAAAATTAGATCTGTACTGATTGATTGTATAAGAAGCTCTATAATTGTGCTGCAATGAAAAACGCTTAAAGTTCTTTTTAAACAAATTATATCGCATAAGTCCATTATATCTAACGGACCAGTTTGGAATTGGAAAACTCCTAAAAACACCTAGCGAAACACCCGAAGCATCGCTTCCTGAATAAGCTGCTAAAAAAGCCGGCAACAAAACAGCTTGGTTATTTTTACCATAACCCAGTGGATAGCCTTCTGGATCAAGATTGGCAGGATTACTAACGTCTATACCGCGCTGTGTTGCTAATCTATTAGCAACCACAAGCCTATTTGCCCTAAAATCATCAAAAGCCTCCGAGAAAGATTCATTGCTAGTTGAAAATGCCGTTTTAATTAAAACCGTTGATATAGAAAACAGACCATAGGTATATGGTGAACGCGAATTGTAAATCCCATCAAAAACATCATATTGTTCTGAGAAATTTTCTGAAAAAGATCTGTCTGCCGTCAAGTCTATTTTTAGATCAGGGAATAAATCTACGTTTGCCGTTGCTTTAAACATCTTATTGGCAACCTGAGTAAAATTTTGATTGAATTCCTGATAATTGGTCAGCCATCCGTTTTTAGCAGCTTCAAATCGCACATCATCTTGACTTCCGAAAATAAATCCTAACGAAGGTCTTGACGAACCCAAAAATCCTATACTTGGCGTATAACCCGGTAAAACAGTACCACTGTTCTCAGTATAATTAATTTGAATATTTTTCACACTAGTCAAAACCCCCATAAAACCATCCATAAATTCATTGCTATTGGCTGGCTGTTTTGCACTTGTGTTTACCACTTTTTCTCCAGGCTTAGGAGCTTGTGCTTTAGGTTTACTTACCGGTTTATTGCTGCTTTTTGACAATCCTAAATATTTGTACAGCATTTCCATATTAAAACTTGCGTTCAGATTATTAGTACGTGCATTCTGGACTGTATTCCCTAAATTATAGTCGATTCCACCAATTTCAATTTGAGACAATGCTGTAGACGAACGCTGCCAGCTATAATCTCCCGTATACGAATAATTAGCCTTTACAAAACTAAATAATGGAATTTTGTTAATCGGAATCTCATAATTTAGAACGAGCTGTTGCATGTGCTGATTCGGATTTCCAATATCCCAATAACTATCCCAAATCGTAAAACTATCAATTGGCTCATTGTCCTGATTCAAATAATTTTTAACAATATTATTAGATGAAGCTGCATAACTCAGCTTCAAAGATTTAGTCAGATTATAATTGAATCCGTATTGATAATTAAATGCAAAGTTTCTTCTGTAAAGCGGATCAAGCCCAATACCTAAAACATCTTCTACCTGTCTAAATTGCTGACGATTGTACTGTCTATTAATATTAGTATTGAATGATATATTAGAAGGCAAATAATTAAAATTAAAATCGCTAAGCAATTTCCAATAACTGCTCTTTTTCATGAACTTAGTATTCTTGAAAGGCTCTACTGACTTTGGTTGAAAACTATAAGCATAATCAACAGAGGAACTGGCTTGCTGATCAGCATAATCTTCAATTTCAAAATCATGTCTCTCTACTTTATTATAAGACTGAGAAAAAGTAAAATTCTCCGGATCGTAAACGTGTTGTTTTTGCTCAGGACTTCTTTGTTTTCTAACTCCAATAAAATTAATACTGGTTCTTTTTGTATAATCTATAGCTCTGTTTCTAATATTATCTCTCTCGGCGGCATTTGCTGTATTATCCAATAATTGATTCAGCCTGATATCCTGATTAAAAGGATCATACTCAGGTGTTATTATTTCTTCCCCAATCCCGTAATTAAAAGGCAAATTAATTCCCCATTTTGTTGGCAATAGTTTCCCAAGATTAATATTAGTTACTATATTATACTGTTGGATATCCTCACGGCTTCTTTCATTAGAACCTTGTTCTAAAGCTCCAAATCCAATGGTACTCATTTTTCCGGTGGCCGAAACGGTGGCAAAATCGGCTAGATTGGAGTCAACATTCAATACCGCTGCCATCCCACCTTTATTGTCCATTTCTGCCAAACGCAATTCATTGAACCAAACCTCCCCTTTTATATCTTGGTGTGTCTCATTACTTTTTACACCTACCATCAAAGTTCGAACTAATCCAAAATTAGGATTTCCTTTTATCCCTAATCTCAATTTATTTATTTTATTGGCCAAAGCAGGGTTTAGTTCCTCTTCATTTTTATAATAAACTCCGTCTAAAGGCAAATCACTTGGATTGACACTCATGGCCATAATTTTCAATTGAGTCAATAGTTCCAATGACAAATCAATTTCATTGGCTTCGGGCCAAACCAATTCTGCACTCAAAGGCGAACAATTTGAACTTGATGTTGATGAAGGCACGGTAACTTTCAAAGGAATTTCTATTTGGTAGAAATTCTGAGTAAAATCATTTCCAAAACGGATAAAACCTACCATCTGATTGTCGCCTAACACCGTTTCATTTGGCAGAGATTCTGCATGCAAAAACATTTTCAATTTTTTGAATTGACGCATATCCACGCTTACGTTTTTGAAAACAGCTCTTGAATCCTCTGGTTCTAATCCAGAACCGGAAACCCTTAATGATAAAGATTGTTCGTCTTGATTTATAAGCGTATTATTATTATACAACTGTTCACGTTGAACACCTGGAGGGATTACGTAATTTACAGGACATCTTTCATTATTTTCCTGAACATTTACTGCCAACACATCTAAAATTGTTCCGTCATCAACTGTATTTACATCATTAACATCAAGCGAATTAGTATATCTTCTCCATTCTCCTCTTACTAAATCTAAAGCTCCGAAACGAACCGTAACTTCTTCATTAAAGCCAGTCATAAACATCCTCATGAAACGGATTGATCGAAAATCAGAAATATTCCCAATCGTATTCTGCGGTTGCGAAACCGGAATTTTGAACTGTAGCCATCTGGACTCTGTTACTTCTCCATTAACCAATGTAACTTGCTTATTTCTTACATCTGTTACATAATTTTGTCCTATATCCATACCAGGCCTAATATCAATACTGTATTCATAATAAGCATTAATGGTATTCATAGTATTATCTCTGTTGATATCCTCAACATCAGGAACTGTAGTAGATCCTCTATTAGGATCATTAATATCAACCGTCGAGTTCCCTTCTACGCCATTATAACCTTTATATCGCTTTATAACACTACCTGTGGTGTTTAAATAATACGTATAATCATCAGCCGCCGGATCTAATTCTGAAGCAAAATTATCATAGACAGCTCCCTCATTAGCACTAGATAAACCATCTAAACCAACATCCTGATTTTTTCGATTATCCGCATTGGTATCAAAGGCGTAAATTAAAGATTGCGAAGCAGGAACATCTCCCCAAATTGGTTTTGGATTCACCAATATTTGATCTGGACCTAAACCGTTTTCATATTGCTTTCTTCCATCCTTTAAAACATCTTCTGATATTTCTCCTAGATTGAAGTAAATTTTACCCATGTTCGTATCAGCCATTTTACCTTTTCCGACATAGGGGTCTAAAACCCAAAACTGAATATACTCTACATTTCCTTGTTCAAAATTTGTAGAATTTATGGATCTCATAATTCCACCAAAGTTAGAAGCAGGATCAGCAGCATAATTTATATTATTATTATATGGTCCTCTTTCTGAAGGAAAATAACTTAAATCCAACGTATTTATTACTTGTGATTGTCCCTGTGCAATATCCGTCAAGGGATACAATTCTTCGCTATAAATTCTTCTGGTGGTATTAAATGACAAATCATCATTTGAAATTCCAGCTGGTTTTTGAGCATAAAATATAGGATCTATCGAATACCAAGCCAACTTTGCTCTTTTAAAACCATAACTCAAATCATTGGCATTGGCATTAAAATCATAGGTGCTATAGGTGTTATTTGCAGGAGTAGATGCCAAACTCCACGCATAAGCCGAACGCATATCGATAGTAGATTGTGAACCTTCAAAATCATCTATATAAATAGTAGACTCTCCTTCAAAACGATCCGCTTTTGGTGAATCCGGTTTCAAGAAAGCAACTTCCCCTCTTACAGAAAGATTCGATGGAACATCTGTATCTAAATTGGGTAATTTATTAACCAATCTCGTTAAAAAAGGAACCTCTGTAGAAAAATTAGTATTGAAACCAAAAATAGTATTGTTAACCGATTCCTGCCCAAAACTGGATTTTTGGGTAAATGGTTTTTCGGTCATTTTTAAGAAAGTAGCTCCAACCAAAAATTTATCCGAAATTTTATGCTCTACATTGACCCCCATAAAGCGTCGGGTTTGTTGTCCAAAAATTGAATTATTTTCCAAAGAAACATTAATCGGTGTATTAGAGGCTTGAAGTGATGGATCTAGAATTTGAACTCTTCCCAATTGATAATTCACACTATAATCAATACCTTCTACTAAAACCCTTCCTCCGGCGGTAACAACAACCGAGCCCTGAGGAACATTAAATGCACCAATAGGAATCCCGTCTCCGCTAGATGATTTATACTTACCTCTTAAAAGAAACTTATTTTTTTCGCTGTCTTGCAAGGCACCAGATTGAGTGTTGCGGTACATGTTTCTAAACACATACTTTTTTTGATTTGGATTATACGAATTGGCATCATTATAATTTTCGCCTGCACCTGTGTTGGACAATTTAGAAAACAGCAGCTCACCAAATGGCTCTTTGGTAGTAAAAACAATTCGCCCGTTTTGAGAATCCATCGTCAAGCCCGGTATAAAATCAAAAAAACCATCCCCGCCAACTTGTGGGTCATTATTGTAATTCAGTTTATCTAAATCAAACACCTTTAGTAGCGGCGTTTCTTTTACCTTGTTTTCTGCAGACGGATTGCTAGGAAATGGAATCGGGTTTCCGGCCGCATCCTTAGCTTCTGTTATGTAATTTAAAGGAGAAGGATCCGTATAAAGAATATTAAACCTAAAGTCTTCTTGTTTTACTTGATATGCCCCTGGTATTTGATAAATATTTTTCATCATCAAATTCCAAACCGGGTTTTTAACATTGGTCAAATTACTTTTCAGCATTTTTAAAATCAAACTTTGAGTAACAATCGCCTTATTTGAATCTGTGCCCGTTACAACTGTTGCATCAATCCCATCACTTCCAAACTCACCCACACGATACACTTTATCCCCTATAGTATATTCATATGCCACAGCAAGTACTTCGTCATTAGCTAATTTTTGTTGCAATGAAATATAACCTAATTGAGGATGATACGTATATTCATTCAATGTAAGCTTTCTTGCATTTTCTAATTTTGAGTAATCTTGTCCCTCACTAATTGTTACATCATTCGTAAATCCTGAATTTGCGGTTACGATTTCACGAATATTATTATTCAAAAAACCTGTACCCCCAATATCTGATGGATTAAACCTATTGTTTGAGTTATCTGAAGGTAAATCAAAAACACCTGGGTTTTTAAAAAAGTTAGCTGGTAACGGATTCAAAACTACTACTTCGTTGTCATTTATTAGGTTGCCTTTTAAATCTGTTAATTGTCCTTCACCTAAATCCTGAAGCGCAATAATATTCCTTAAATTATTAGAAGTTGTATTAACTCTTGCTTGCTTATTTGTTACCCAAATTTCCAATCTTGTTATTTGAACCCTACTATCTATAAAAGGATAATTTTTTAGCGAAGCGTCATATTTGTTTCTAAAATACTGCGACAGGAAAAAGTGTCTGTCACTATCATAATCGAGGGCAAAAACATCAAATTCTTGAATGGTACCACCTCCTTGAGAAACTACGCTTTTAGTTTGCGATTTCTGTTCCGAAAAAACTCCTGTAACCGTTGTTTTTCCAAATTGTAATTGGGCTTTTACCCCAAATAAACTTTGAGCACCTCTAATCAAAGAACTGTTCAAAGGCATGCTTACATTTCCTACCTCAATCTTTTGAATAATATCATCTTCAGATGGAGCATATTCTAATTTCATTAGGTTTTGGAAAGCGAAAGTAGATTGGGTATCATAATTAGCATTCACATTCAATCGTGTACCCACTTTCCCCATCAAGCTCATGCTTATTCTCTGTTCAAAATCAAAAGAAAGATTGGATCTATTTCTAGGAGAAAAGGACGGATTATCTTGTTTGGTATATCGAGCACCTAAATCCATTTCTACTGAACCGGTGGGTTTTACATCAATAGTATTACTTCCAAAAATAGATTCAAAAAGACCTGAATTTACATAATATTTAGGCAATAAATCTTTTTTAGCTTCTTCGCTACCTTCTTTTTTCCCATCAATGGCGTCTGCTTTTTTCTTGAAATAGGCTTTCATAGATTCTTTCAACACCAAACTTTCATATTCTTTTGGAGTCAAGACCACAGGATAATTAATGGAAAATCCGTCTATGGAATTAGTATAAATATACCTATCACTAACAGGATCATAAGTGTAACCCGATAAAATACTTTTAGGGTCTTTTATTTGAATCTTGCCTTTAGAAAAACCAGCTTTAACTGTATCCTGAACTTCTTGTTTTATCTGGGCTTGTGATATAAAACCACAAAACAAAACCAGCAAAAAAATATGAAATCTATACATACAATTCGTGTTTTTGAATACTTTTATAGAATCTTCAAAGCTCTCTTTATAATCGACTCAACAGAAGCTTCCGGGTCCTCTTTTACGATTTTTTCAATAATTTTTTCAGAGTTTTTTCGAACAAAACCTAAAACCTCCAAAGCTGATAACGCTTCGTCTCTATTTGTATTGCTTTGCGAAACCAAAACTTCATCCAAATCGTACAATTTTAACACTTTTTCTTTTAAGTCAAGTATTAACCGTTGAGCTGTTTTGCTTCCAATCCCTTTTACAGACTGGATTGTAGCCACGTCAGCTGAGCCAATTGCATTTGTAATTTGTTTAGGGTCTAAAGAAGAAAGCATCGTTCTGGCGATACTGGCACCAACACCCGAAACAGACAATAGCAATTTAAAAATTTCTCTCTCTGATTTTTCAATAAATCCAAACAAAGTATGTGCATCTTCTTTTACTTGAAGATGCGTAAATAATTTTATAAAATCAGTATTCGGAAGCAACGAATAAGTATGTAATGAAATATTTATATGATAACCTACACCTCCACAATCGATAACAACATGCGTTGGTGTTTTTTCTACTAATTTCCCTTGAAGTTGTGCTATCATTTATTTTTTTATATAAATCAAAATACCTATCTGTTTTTTAAAATCAAAAAAAGGTTCCTTGAATCCTCAAGGAACCTTCAATTCAAATTAATTGTTTTTTCTCTTCTGTTTTTCTTGCGCATCAATAACTGTGATGGCAGCCATATTAACCATTTCTTCTACGCTAGCTCCTAATTGAAAAATATGAACCGGTTTCCCCATTCCTAACATTATTGGCCCTATTGAGTCAACCTTATTCAATTCTTTTAATAGCTTATAAGTAATATTTGCCGAATCAAGGTTAGGAAAAATCAAGGTATTTACTTTTTTTCCTGCCAATTTAGAAAACGGAAATTTCTCTTTTAACATCTCTGGATTTAAAGCAAAATCAGCCTGAACTTCACCATCAATAATCATCTCCGGATGATTCGCGTGCAAGTAAGCTACCGCTTCTCTAACTTTAGCTGCGTTAGCATCAGTCGATGATCCAAAATTAGAAAATGAAACCATAGCAATTACCGGTTCTACTCCAAACATTCTGGCTGTTTTTGCAGTCATAATTGCAATTTTAGCCAAATCATCCGCCGATGGGTTTATATTTATAGCCGTGTCCGATAAAAACATAGGTCCACGTGCAGTCATCATCATATTTGTGGTAGCCACAATAGAAGCTGCTGGCGCTTTACTGATAAGCTGCAACATTGGCTTCACTGTTGAAGGGTAACTTCTGGAGTATCCAGATACTAAACCATCAGCTTCGCCCTCATTGACCATCATAGCTGCAAAATAGTTTCGCTCTCTCATTAATTTCTGAGCATCTAACAAAGAGATACCTCTTCTTTTTCTAGATTCCCAATATTTGTTTGCAAATCGGTTTCTTCTAGCTTCTTCTTCTTTTATTTTCGGGTCAATAATTTCGACTTCGACATCAAAGCCCAATTCCTCTTTCAGTTCCAAAATAATTTCCTTGTTTCCCAATAAAATCGGAAAACCAATACCTTCTTCGAATACAATTTGAGCCGCTTTTAACACATCCAGATGATCAGCTTCAGCAAAAACAATTCTTTTTGGTTCCATTTTGGCTCTATTGGTAATCAATCGAACCATTTTATTATCATTCCCTAAGCGATCTAGAAGCTCTTCTTCGTACTTTTTCCAATCTGTAATAGGATTTAATGCTACTCCAGAATCCATTGCCGCTTTTGCAACAGCAGGAGCAACAATCGAAATTAACCTAGGGTCAAATGGTTTTGGAATAATATAATCTTTACCAAAAACTAATTTAGTAGCTCCGTAAGCAATATTTACCTGCTCTGGAACTGATTCTTTGGCCAATATAGCTAGTGCCTTTACGGCAGCCATCTTCATTTCTTCATTAATTTTGGTAGCACGAACATCCAATGCTCCTCTAAATATGTATGGAAATCCAAGTACATTATTCACTTGATTAGGATGATCCGATCTTCCCGTTGCCATTATAATATCCTTACGGGTTTCAACAGCCAAATTATAATCAATTTCCGGATCAGGATTTGCCATAGCAAAAACAATCGGGTTCTCAGCCATACCTAACAACATTTGGGCTGTCATGATATTTCCTGATGATAAACCTAAAAATATATCTGCACCCACTAAAGCCTCTTCAAGACTTACTGGCGTTATATCTTTAGCATATTTTAGTTGCATAGCAGACAGAGATGGGTTGTCTTTTGTCAAAACACCTTTACTGTTAAACATCAATATATTTTCAACCTTAACTCCTAGCAAAACATATAAATCTGCGCAAGCTATTGCTGCCGAACCAGCTCCCGACACAACCATTTTCACGTCTTCTGCTTTTTTATCAGCCAGTTCTAATGCATTTATTAATGCCGCCGAGGATATAATAGCCGTTCCGTGCTGATCATCATGCATTACCGGAATATTCAACTCTTCAACAAGTCTGCGCTCGATTTCGAAAGACTCGGGAGCTTTAATATCCTCAAGATTTATACCTCCAAAAGTTGGAGCAATATTTTTTACCGTTTGTATAAACTCCTCTATATCTTTAGTTCCTATTTCAATATCAAAAACGTCAATATCAGAAAATATTTTAAATAATAATCCCTTGCCTTCCATAACTGGCTTTGATGCTTCTGGACCAATATCCCCAAGTCCTAAAACAGCAGTTCCATTAGTTATTACAGCAACTAAATTTCCTTTTGCCGTATATTTATATACGTTATTTACATCTTTGGCGATTTCCAAACAAGGTTCAGCCACACCCGGAGAATAAGCTAATGACAAATCTCTTTGAGTTGCATATTTCTTGGTAGGAACCACCTGAATTTTCCCTGGAGTAGGCTTAGCATGATATAACAATGCCTCTCTTCTTTTGCTATTTTTGTTCATTTTATTAGATTTTATTCTAGTTTACAAAGATATAAGACTTGGCCTAAAAAGGAAGCTTTTATAATATTCTTTTATAAAAAACCAGCTTCTTTGAAAACAAAAAGAAAAAGCTGCATAAGTTTGCAGCTATTAATACAAATCTCATAATTTTTAACCTAAGTCTTACTTCCACTAATATAAGAGTCCAAATGTTGAATAGTACTTTTTTGAAGTTCGATTATCTCCATTACAACATCACCTATGGAAATAATTCCCAAAACCAAATTATTTTCTACAACCGGAAGATGGCGAACCCTTCTTGTAGCCATTAATTCCATGCAATAATCTAAATTATCAGTTGGTTTTATGGTGATGACTTCTTGTACCATAATCTCTTTAACGAGCGTTTCTTTGGAAGCTTTATCCTTTAAAATAATTTTTCGGGCATAATCTCTTTCTGAAAAAATTCCTTTTAAATCCGAATCATCAATTACCAAAATAGCACCAATGTTTTTATCACCCATTACTTTTAAGGCTTCATATACCGTAATTGTAGAAACAACAGAATAGACTGCATTTCCTTTTCTGCTTAATATTTGATTTACAGTCATAACACACAATTTAATTTACTCTAAAGTTATAAAAAAAAGTATACAAATAATATTTTTTACTTGTAACAAAATCAAAATTTAAAAAAAACAATATTGTAAGTCAGCACTTTAAAATAAAATACAGGGAACCAAATAAAAAGAAACATTTGACAACTCGAAAACAGGATTGTTATTTTAAAAAATCGATGTTACGTTTAATGCCTTGAAACTTTGCTCTCTTTAGTGGAGAATCTTTAAATACCGTTTTAAAAGTTTCTTCGGTGATTTCCTCCCAGTCTTTTTTAGACATAGAAAGCATTTCCGGATTAGGATTGAATAATGGTTCCGAATGCTGTTTTGAAAATCTGTTCCACGGGCAAACATCCTGACATACATCGCAACCAAAAGCCCAATCATCAAACTTTCCTTTCATTTCCAAAGGAATATTCTCTTTGAGTTCAATGGTAAAATAGGATATGCACTTACTTCCATCAACAACATAGGGAGATACAATTGCCTGAGTAGGACAAGCATCAATACAGGCAGTACAAGTGCCACAATGATCTGTAGTAACGTGATCATATTCTAAATCGAGATCAATAATTAATTCGGCTATAAAATAAAATGAGCCCACTTTTTGAGTCAACAAATTACTGTTTTTTCCTATCCAGCCCAAACCGCTTTTGGCTGCCCAAGCTTTATCGAGTACTGGAGCCGAATCTACAAAGGCGCGACCGGAAACTTCACCGATGGATTCCTGAATTGAAAACAAAAATTCTTTTAGCTTTTCTTTAATTACAAAATGATAATCCTGACCATAAGCATATTTAGAAATCTTATAATAATCTGTCCCGTCGCTTCTGGATTGTTGTTGATCCGGATAGTAATTCAACAAAAGAGAAATAACACTTTTGGCATCATCTACAAGCTTAGTTGGATCTAAACGTTTGTCAAAATGGTTTTCCATATAAGCCATTTGACCATTTCTATTTTTGCTTAACCAATCTTCAAGTCTTGGCGCATCCTGTTCAAGGAAACCGGCTTTTGATATACCACAAGACAAAAATCCGAGGCGTTTGGCTTCGGATTTTATAAACTGTGTATATTGAGATTTTGAATTGATAATTCTATATATAATTAATTAAACCAATCGTTTTTAGCGTGGATATAACGTACCGAACCATCGGGATCAGGAAAAGCTCCTAAAATAATCCCCCTTGAATATTTGCTTTTATTTTTCCCAAATGCTTATAAGCTTTATCAGTCACTTCACGCCCTCTAGGAGTTCTCATAATAAATCCTTCCTGAATCAAGAAAGGCTCATAAACTTCTTCAACGGTTTCGCTACTTTCGGAAACGGCGGTTGCAAGAGTTGACAAGCCAACCGGACCACCTTTAAACTTATCGATAATGGTATTCAAAATTTTATTGTCCATTTCGTCGAGTCCATGCGCATCAACATTTAAGGCTTTTAATGCATAACGAGCAATCTCAATATCGATAGTTCCATTTCCTTTTATTTGTGCAAAGTCACGAACTCGGCGCAATAAAGCATTCGCAATACGCGGCGTCCCTCTACTTCTGCCGGCAATTTCAATTGCTGCTTCCATAGAAATAGGCATTTTTAAAATAGAAGCACTTCGCTCGACAATTGTCGTTAACAATTCAGTGGTATAATATTGCAATCTCGATGAAATACCGAAACGCGCTCTCATAGGCGCTGTTAACAGCCCTGAACGTGTTGTCGCTCCAATCAGGGTAAAAGGATTCAGATTAATCTGCACAGTACGTGCATTTGGCCCAGATTCAATCATGATATCAATCTTAAAATCCTCCATTGCCGAATATAAATATTCTTCAACAATTGGACTTAAACGATGGATTTCATCAATAAATAAGACATCCCTTTCTTCTAAGTTAGTCAACAATCCGGCTAAATCACCTGGTTTATCTAAAACAGGACCGGAAGTAATTTTTATTCCAACTTGTAATTCGTTAGCCAAAATATTAGCCAAAGTCGTTTTACCTAAACCCGGAGGTCCGTGAAAAAGAGTGTGATCAAGCGCTTCGTTTCTTTGATTTGCAGCTTCAACAAAAACTTTTAAATTTTCTAATACCTGATCTTGACCCGCAAAATCATCAAATGATAATGGCCTTAATTTTTTTTCAAGATCAAATTCTTCCGAATTATACCCTTTGGTTGTTGGATCTAAATTTTCATTCATGGAACAAAGATAGAACAAAGTTACAAGTAAAAAAAAATGCCTCTCTGAATAGAAAGGCATTTTTTATATTTATAGAAACTAGTGATGTAAAACTTCTTCACCTGGTTTCATTGGTACATTTTGAGGAACGAAATCCACATCATGATTCGGATTGCTATAGTCATATGGCCATCTGTGAACTTCTGGAATTTCACCTGGCCAGTTTCCATGTATATGTTCAACTGGAGCGGTCCATTCAAGAGTAGTAGATTTCCAAGGATTCTGAACTGCTTTCTTACCGTAGAAAATACTAACGAAGAAATTGTATAAGAAAACCAATTGAAAAACTCCACCAACTAAAGCGAATACAGTAATAAGCACATTCACATTTTGCAAATCATCAAATAATGGGAAGTTAGTATTTGTATAGTAACGTCTTGGCAAACCTGCTAATCCGATAAAGTGCATTGGGAAAAATACTCCATAAGCACATATTGCAGATACCCAAAAGTGAACATAACCTAAGTTTTTATTCATCATTCTTCCGTACAATCTAGGGAACCAGTGGTAAACACCAGCAAACATTCCATAAAGAGCAGAAATACCCATTACCAAGTGAAAGTGAGCAACAACGAAATAAGTATCATGCACATTAATATCCAAAGTACTATCTCCAAGAATAATTCCTGTTAAACCTCCAGTGATGAAAGTAGAAACCATTCCAATTGAGAACAACATTGCAGGATTTAATTGTAAATTCCCTTTCCACAAAGTTGTAATCCAGTTAAAAGCTTTTACCGCTGATGGTATCGCAATCAATAAGGTCGTAAATGTAAATACAGAACCTAAAAATGGATTCATTCCTGAAATAAACATATGGTGCCCCCAAACAATTGTAGATAAGAATGCAATTGCGAGAACAGACATAATCATCGCTCTGTAACCAAAAATTGGTTTACGAGCATTAGTAGCCATAACTTCAGATACAATTCCCATTGCAGGTAAAATTACAATATATACCTCTGGGTGACCTAAAAACCAAAATAAGTGCTCAAACAATACTGGAGAACCACCTTGGTAATGTAAAACTTCTCCAGCGATATAAATATCTGACAAGAAGAAAGAAGTACCAAAACTTCTATCGAAAATCAACAATAAAGCTGCTGATAATAATACTGGGAACGAAACCACACCAATGATAGCTGTAACAAATAAAGTCCAAATTGTTAACGGTAATCTTGTCATTGACATCCCTTTTGTTCTAAGGTTAATTACAGTAACAATATAATTCAAAGATCCCATTAAAGAAGAAGCGATGAAAATAGCCATAGAAATCAACCAAAGTGTCATACCCATACCTGAACCAGGAATTGCTTGTGGCAATGCACTCAAAGGAGGGTAAATTGTCCATCCAGATGATGCAGGACCTGCCTCAACAAACAATGAACAAATCATAATAACAGCTGAAACAAAGAACAACCAGTAAGAAACCATATTCATGAATCCAGAAGCCATATCTCTAGCTCCAATTTGAAGTGGGATAAGTAGGTTACTAAAAGTTCCACTTAAACCGGCAGTCAAAACAAAGAAAACCATGATGGTCCCGTGAATTGTAACCAAAGCTAAGTAAATATCATTAGCCATGACACCTTCAGGAGCAAACTTATCTCCTAACAACACATTGAATATTTTAAAAGATTCTTCTGGCCAAGCAATTTGCATTCTAAAAAGCAAAGACATCAAAATCCCTATAACTCCCATTATAATACCCGTTATCAGGTACTGCTTGGAAATCATTTTATGGTCTATACTAAAAATATATTTAGTAATAAAAGTTTCTTTATGATGGTGTTCGTGTTCGTGATCCTGTGCGTGATCGTGACCTTCTGCTGACATATATGTATACTTTAAATTTTCTTAATAATTTTATTTCATTGCTATTTTTGCAACAGCTGTGGTATCCTCTCCTTTTGTAGAATCTACCTGAATAGTTCCATCAACAGGAGCAGCTGGTGCTTTAGCTTCTTTCACTTGTTTTACTAAAAGAGCTTGCTCATTCAACCATTTTTTATAATCCTCTGGAGTATCAACAATTATTTTCATTTGCATGTTGTAATGTGAAGCTCCACAAATTTTATTACAAAGTAACAAATAATCAAAGGCATAAGGATCTAAAGCGCTTCCACCTTTAGCAATAAGCTCAGCACTTTTCTTTGCTCTCAAAGCATTGATATTAGCTACTTTCTCAATCATGTAAGGCAATTCTCTATATTCAGCAGTAGTATAAACAGGCTCAAAAGCAAATTCAGTTACCATACCCGGAACACAGTTCATTTGTGCTCTAAAATGAGGGAAATAAGCTGAGTGTAAAACATCTTGCGATCTCATTTTAAAATGCACCTTTTTCCCTTTTGGAATATGCAATTCAGAAACCACAATATCATCTTGTGAATAAGGATCAGACATGTCAACTCCAAGAGTATTTATTCCTTCAATCAATCTAACATTAGCTTTTCCAAGAACATTGTCTTCTCCAGCATATCTTGCAGTCCATTTAAATTGTTGTGCATATAATTCAATCACAACAGTATCTTCATCTTCATCAACAAACATAATATTTGTCCAAGCATAAAGTCCGTATAAAATCAAACCAGCTAATACAACCGCAGGAATTACACTCCAAATTGCTTCTAATTTGTTATTATCAGCAAAAAACAACGCTTTTTGATCTTTTTTACCTTTGTACTTAAAAGCAAAATAATGCAATAAAACCTGTGTAATTGCTTGAACAATAAAAATTAAAACCCAAGTAATATTCATTAGATAATCAACATCACTACCATGCTCAGATGCAGGTGTGTGAAGTACTAAAGGTCCCCATTTGATTAATCCATAAATTGAAAATATGTAAAGAAAGGCTAAAAAACCAAACATTAAATATCCCTGAACATTATTATCTTTATCTGTAGCTATTTCCGAACAGTCTGTATTTGAACCTACTTGAGTAAGGTCAAATATTTTTGTCAATTGCCACAAGGCAACAGCCAATAAAACTAAAACTATAATTACCAACAAACTTGTCATCTGTTTATCTCTTTAAATATTAATAATGGAAATGTTTACTTTCTTCTATAAATGGATTTCTTTTTGGCAACAAAGGAGCTTTAGTCAATGCAGTGAAAACCGCAAAAATAAATAATCCAAGGAAGAAAAGAACCGATGCAATTTCAGACACACCAATAAACCATCTGTCACCTACTGTTCCAGGCATAATCATATTGAAAAAATCTAAATAATGTCCTGCCAATATTACGACACCTGCCATAACTATTACCCAAGTGATTCTTTTGAAATCTGTGTTTATTAATATTAATAATGGGAAAACAAAATTCATAACAACTGCACCAAAAAACGGTAGGTTATACAATTCAATTCTAGTTATGAAATAAGTAACCTCTTCAGGAATGTTCGCATACCATATTAACATGAATTGAGAGAACCATAGGTAAGTCCAGAAAACACTAATTCCAAACATGAATTTAGCTAAATCGTGGATATGACTCGTATTCACATATTCTAAATATCCTCTTGATTTTAGGTATACAGTAACCATTGCAATCATAGTAATACCACTTACAAAGAAACTTGCAAATACATACCATCCAAACAATGTACTATACCAGTGTGTATCAATAGACATAATCCAGTCCCAAGACATTATTGATTCAGAAACTATAAAGAAAACTAAAAATCCAGCTGAAATATTGAAATTCTTTTTATAGAAGCTATTATCATTAGATTGATCCTGAGCCAAACAGTTTTTGGCAGAATAATATCTATATAAATTCCATCCAATTAAGAAAATCGCAGCTCTAATAATCCAGAAAGGAAAATTTAAATAACCTACTTTGTTTGCAATAAGCTTATCATGGGCAACAACTTCAGGATCTAACCAAATAAATAGGTGATTGAAATGAAGACCACATAAAATTAAAATCACGAAGAAAATTACCGAACCATAAGGCAAATAAGCAGTAATCCCTTGCATAACTCTAAACAAAACTGGAGACCAGCCTGCTTGCGCTACTTGTTGAATAGCATAAAAAGCTAAAACACCCATAGAAAGTAGCAAAAAGAAGATACAAGCAACATATAAAGCTGCCCAAGGTTTATTTTGCAATTGGTGCAAAACATGAGTTAAATGTTCTTTGTGTTCAGCTGCTTCTTTTACCGCGTCGGTTTTATCATGAACAGCATGGGCTTCTTCTGAAGATTTAGCTTCTTCATGATGCACAGCACCGTGCCCACCATGACTTTCTGCGGCAAGAAGACTTTCAACTTCTTGAATATCTTTAGGCGCATTAAAAAAACCATAACCTATTCCTAATATACCAACGGCCATTAAGATGAAAGAAAAAGTTTTTAATTTATTTGAAAATGTATACATATCTATTACGATCAGTTAGTTCAACAATTATAATTGGCTTTTTAGTTTAAGAACATAGTCAGCAACTAACCAACGCTCATGTTTACTTAATTGGTTAGCATGAGAACCCATTGCATTTAAACCATAAGTTTCAACATGAAAAATACTTCCTTCAGTGATATCTCTATCTTTATAGCTAGGTACCCCTAGGAATTTTTCTCTTTCCACTAATTTCCCTTTACCGTCTCCAGTTGCACTATGACAACTAATACAATAAATTTCATAAAGTGCTTTTCCTTTATCAGAACTTCTGTCCAATGAATCCAAAGGAGATTTAAGATTAGCTTTAGCTAATTCATAACCCGCAGTAGAATTCTCATAATCAAAAGATTCAAAACCTCTATTGATAGTTCCTTCTACAGGAAGTTGTGCCTCTTTTCCGTTTTTGAATGCTTTGGACTCAGAGTAAGTCTCATAAGCTACCGATTCATACATATCTGGAAAATACTGATAATTCGGTGCTTTTTTATTTTGGCAAGATGCAACTAAAATAGTGATGCCAAATAAAAGTGTTATTTTATATACCCTTTTCATATCTAAATTAATTCTTTTCTATTACTTTAACTTCTACAGCTCCTGTATTTTTGAAAAAAGAAACTAATTCCTCTTCATTATCATTGACAGACACTTCCATTAAAAAGTGGTCATCTGTAGTTCTAACATCAGGGTTTTCAGCCTGTTTAAAAGGCCATAATTTACTTCTCATATAAAAAGTAATTACCATTAAGTGCGCTGCAAAGAAAACTGTCATTTCAAACATAATCGGTACAAAAGCAGGCATATTTTGAATAAAGCTAAAACTAGGCTTACCACCTATGTCTTGAGGCCAGTCCTGAATCATGATGTAACTCATCATGAAAGTTGCAAAAGAGAGACCTACACAACCATACAAAAATGCACATATCGCTAATCTTGATGGCGCTAATCCCATAGCTTTATCCAAACCGTGAACTGGAAATGGAGTAAAAATTTCTTCAATATGATGATGAGCTGCTCTGGTTTTTTTAACCGCATCCATCAATATATCATCGTCATTATAAATGGCGTATATTACTTTATTATTCATGATGTGAATTTTTATTTGCTTCTCTTTCTCTTATATAATTTTCTCCTGTTGCTTTCAAAATTGTTTTAACCTCTGCCTGAGCAATTACAGGGAAAGTTCTTGAATACAATAAAAACAATACAAAGAAGAAACCAATTGTTCCGATGAAAATTCCAATATCAACAAATGTTGGAGAGAACATTGTCCAAGAAGACGGTAAATAATCTCTATGTAAAGAAGTAACAATAATTACGAATCTTTCAAACCACATTCCTATGTTAACCACAATAGAAATTATAAAAGAAAACATGATACTTGTTCTTAATTTCTTAAACCACATAAACTGAGGAGAAAACACATTACAAGTCATCATTGACCAATAAGCCCACCAGTAAGGTCCAGTAGCTCTATTCAAGAATGCATATTGTTCATACTCTACTCCAGAATACCAAGCGATAAACAACTCAGTGATATAAGCAACACCTACTATAGAACCCGTAATCATGATTACGATATTCATTAATTCGATATGCTGAACTGTAATATAAGCTTCAAGGTTAGATACTTTTCTCATAACGATAAGCAAGGTATTTACCATTGCAAATCCTGAGAAAACAGCACCTGCCACGAAGTATGGAGGGAAGATCGTTGTATGCCATCCTGGAATCACAGAAGTAGCAAAGTCCATCGATACAATTGTGTGTACAGAAAGCACAAGAGGAGTTGCTAAACCTGCAAGAACCAAAGATACTTCTTCAAAACGTTGCCAATCTTTAGCTCTACCGCTCCATCCAAAACTCAATATAGAGTAAACTCTTTTGTTAAATGGAGTTATTGCTCTATCTCTAAGCATTGCAAAGTCAGGTAACAAACCAGTCCACCAGAAAACTAATGATACTGATAAATAAGTAGAGATCGCAAATACATCCCAAAGCAATGGTGAGTTAAAGTTAACCCATAAAGATCCAAATTGGTTTGGAATTGGTAATACCCAATAAGCTAACCAAGGACGCCCCATGTGTATGATTGGAAACAAACCTGCTTGAACTACTGAGAAAATTGTCATTGCTTCAGCAGAACGGTTAATTGCCATCCTCCATCTTTGACGGAATAATAATAACACCGCAGAAATCAAAGTTCCCGCGTGACCAATACCAACCCACCAAACGAAGTTCGTGATATCCCAGGCCCATCCAACAGTTTTATTTAATCCCCAAGTTCCTATACCTGTAGATACGGTGTAGATGATACAGCCCAACCCCCAAAGGAAGGCAATTAATGCGATTGTAAATACAATCCACCAATGTTTGTTGGCTTTTCCTTCAACAGGCGCAGCGACATCTACTGTTACGTCGTGATATGATCTATCACCTATAACTAAAGGCTTTCTAATACTAGAGTCGTATATATGAGACATATTCCTTTATATTGATTTTTAATTTATTTCTAAGTGTTTCTAACTTTAACGTGATAAATCACATTTGGTTTTGTTCCTACATGCTCTAATAAGTGATACATTCTGTCGTCTGCAACTAACTCTGCAACTTGACTTTCCTTATCATTAATATCACCAAAAACCATTGCTCCAGTAGAACAAGCATTTGAACAAGCAGTTTGGAATTCTCCATCAACAATTGCTCTTCCTTCTCTTTTTGCTTTCAAAATAGTCGCCTGTGTCATTTGAATACACATAGAACATTTCTCCATTACTCCACGAGAACGAACGTTTACATCAGGATTTAAAACCATACGTCCTAAATCATCATTCATATGATAATCAAATTCACTGTTTTTGTTATACAAGAACCAGTTAAAACGACGCACTTTATAAGGACAGTTGTTTGCACAGTAACGTGTACCAACACATCTGTTATAAGCCATTTGATTTTGTCCTTGACGACCGTGTGATGTTGCCGCAACAGGACAAACAGTTTCACAAGGTGCGTGGTTACAATGTTGACACATAACTGGCTGGAAAGAAACCTGAGGATTATCTCCTGGTTTTTCCATTTCATTAAATGTAGACAAAGAACTTGACAAACCTGCAATATTCGCTTTTCTTTCATTATCCCCTTCAAAAGTACTTTCAGAAGAATAATATCTATCGATACGCAACCAATGCATATCACGACTTCTTCTAACTTCTGACTTACCTACAACAGGAACATTGTTTTCAGCGTGACAAGCAATAACACAAGCACCACAACCGGTACAAGCATTCAAATCAATAGAAAGATTAAAGTGATGTCCAACAGAACGATCAAATGAATCCCACAAATCTACCGTTGTTGCCTCAACTTCTTCATGATTCAAAGATACCATCGGAACTTGATTCCAAATCTTAGCATCTTTAGTATTAAAGATCTCCAAAGATGTTTCTTTGATAATATCCCCTCTACCCATCAATGTTTTTTGACCTTGAACACAAGCAAATTCATGTTCTCCATCTGCCTTAACTAATGCAACTGATTGCACATCATTAAAGCCTTTATATAAAGCGTAAGCATTTACACCTACTTGCATTTCTTCTTTCAAAGCCGCTTTACGACCATAACCTAATGCTAATCCAATAGTTCCAACCGCTTGACCTGGCTGAACAATTACTGGAACCTTCTCTAACTTAACTCCATCAGCCACTGTAATTGTAGCATAACTTCCGTTCAAACCTCCATTAGCAACAATTTCATTAGAAAGACCTAATTTCTTAGCATCTTCATTAGAAACAGTAACATAGTTATCCCATGAAACTCTTGTAATAGGATCCGGGAACTCTTGTAGCCAAGGGTTATTAGCTTGTTGACCATCTCCCATTCCCGTTTTAGTATACAATACTAATTCGAAATCATTTGATGCTTTTGATTTTGCCAATTCTGCAGCAGCCGTAGCATGATCAGCAGAACCTGACAATGCCTGAGAAGTTCCTACAAAAATACCATCATGTAAAACACTATTCCAAGTACTACCCGAAATAAATGAAGCTGAATTTGCTTTAACATAATCATAATATTTTCCAGTCATTCCATTCAATGACATCAAAACCTCTTGAAATTGTTTTGTATCAAACAATGGACGAATTACTGGCTGAACCAAACTATAAGTTCCTTTTGTAAGACTTAAATCCCCCCAAGATTCTAAATAATGAGGAGCCGCAGCAGCAACAGTACTAACCAAAGCAGTTTCATCTTCTTTCAAAGAAAAAGAAACAGATGTATCAACTTTCTTAAGTCCTTCAACAAATGATGTTGAATCCGCTAAAGTATAAACAGGATTAACGCCGCTCATAATCAAAGTATGAACACCACCAGCATTCATATCCTTTATTAATTGAGCCACTTTTTCATTTGATCCCTTACGTATTTGTCTTGCACCAACAGTAGTATAAGCTTCACTAGCCAAAACTTGGTTTATTGCCAAAACCAATAATTGAGCGTTTTTATCCTGAATACCAGAAACCAACATACCCTTTGAACCAGCAGCTTTTAATTGCTGACCCGCCTTAGTTACTTCGGCTTTAAATTTAGCATCTAAATTTACCGAAACTGACGAACCAGTTACAATATTATATATGTGAACTAATGCTTGTTTTTGATTTGCAGTTGACATAGGCAAACGCTTATCAGCAGCAGCACCAGATAAAGTCATATTTGATTCTAACTGAAAATGGCGAGACATTTTTCCGTTTTTCGGAATTCTACCTTGCGCATAACCAGAATCATATCCACCACCTTGCCAATCTCCAAGAAAATCAGCACCTACAGAAACTATAAGAGAAGCTTTTGAGAAATCATAATCAATCAAAGCTCTTTCACCATAAACTGTTTCGAAAGCATCCAAAGCAGCAGATGAAGAAACCGCATCATAAACCACATGCTTTGCATTTGGATTATTCGCAATAAACTCTCCTATCAGCTTTTCAGTCGAAGGACTCGCCAAAGTATTAGTCAATAACACTACTTGACCACCTTTAGATTTTGCTCCAACAAGACTAGCTTTAATTTTCGCATCTACAGCAGCCCAAGTTGCGCTTTTACCTTCAATTTTAGGCTCTTTCAAACGCATATTGTCATACAATGACAATATCGACGCATGAACCCTAGCATTTGCAGTAAATTTCGCTCCAGAAATAGTATTGTTATCTATTTTAACAGGACGCCCCTCACGTGTTTTAACAAGTAGATTTGCAAAATCAAAACCATCAAAAACAGAAGTTGCATAATAGTCCGCTACTCCAGGAATGATTTGTTCTGGTTGTAATACATAAGGAATCGACTTGTGTACAGGACCTTCGCACGCTACCAGCGTAGCTGCAGCAGTACTAAACCCAACGTACTTTAAAAAATCACGACGTGATGTTGAAGAAGATGACATTGCATCATTATTCCCTAAGAATTCATCAGCAGGAATCTCTTCAACAAATTCGTTATTTCTAAGCGTCTCAACAATAGAACTATTCTCTAGTTCCTCAACACTTTTCCAGTATTTTTTGTTTGATGACATTGTATATAAATATTAGAATCTTAATTATTTTTTATTTGTTCAATTGTGATTTAATCAATCGGTCAAAAAATTAACCGAATTAAAGAAATCTAGTAATGACACTTACCACATTCTAAACCTCCCATTTGCGCTGCAGTTAATTTATCTACACCGTATTTCTTAGAAAGTTCAGCATGAATTTTAGCATAATATTCATTACCCTCCATTTTAACATCCGTTTTTCTATGACAGCTAATACACCATCCCATTGTCAACGGAGCAAATTGTTTTTGAATTTCAAATGTCTCTACCGGACCGTGACAAGTCTGACATTCTATTCCAGCAACAGTTACGTGCTGAGAGTGATTAAAATAAACAAAGTCAGGCAAGTTATGAATACGAACCCATTTCACAGGCTCTGTTTTCCCAGTATAAGACTGAGTAGATTTATCCCAACCTACAGCAGTATATAATTTCTCTATTTGCTCATCATAAAAAGCCTTGCTATATTCTGGAGTAGCAGTAGCATCAGCAACTTCTGCAATGTTTTTATGACAGTTCATACAAACATTCAAAGAAGGAATACCCGCATTCTTACTTACTCTAGCAGCAGAGTGACAATACTTACAATTAATTTCATTATCACCAGCGTGAATTTTATGAGAGAAATGTATTGGCTGAATAGGAGCATACTCCTGATCAACACCTACCTGCATGAAAAACCCATAAACAAAATATCCACTTGCCAATAATAAAAATATTGAAGCAACTAACACTAAAAATTGATTCTTAACAAAAGCCTTCCAAATTGATGTTCTTGGAGCCTTAGGAGAAACCTCAATACCATTAGCCTTAGCAACTTTAGTCAAAACATTGCTCACCAAAAACAACATTACAACCAACATTATCATCACAAGAGCTAACGCACCTAAAATCAAATTATTAGACAAACCGCTTTCCTGACCGGCAGCAACAGCAGTACTAGCTCCAGGCAGAGGAGCAGGCGCTTCCGCTTTCACCTCTGAAGTATATGCGATAATATTATCAATATCACCCTCTGATAACTGAGGAAAAGCAGTCATTGCAACCTTATTATACTCCTCAAAAATCTTTACAGCAGCAGCATCGCCTGATTTTATCAAAGCAGAACTATTATGAATCCACTTATAAAGCCATGCTTTATCATGTTTTTGTGCAACACCTCTAAGTTCAGGACCTGTAGACTTACCGTCAAGTTTATGACAAGCCGCACAATTGGAATTAAAAAGCTCTTTACCCTTTACCGGGTCACCCCCTTGAGTAGCTACTGGAACTTCTGTTGCAGCTGCTGGAGCAGCATCTTGAGCAAATGAAGTTAAGGAAAAAGTTAGCGATAAAGCTAAGCTAAAAAATAATTTCCTCGAGATCGAATTATGGTTACCCACCTTTTTCATATTATATAATGATTATCTAATAAAAATTGGCACAATATTTTCTATAAAGAAATATATAAAACACAGTACCTTTATTATAAACTTCGACAAAAATACGACTTAAGAACTATTCTCAAAACCTTAAAATAGTCTTAATTCTAATTTATACTTGTTCTAAATAATAATTTTGAATCCCATTTACCCATTAAATAGTATTTTTGCACAAAAACAATCACGTTATGAGAATTTTAAGACTTGAAAAACAAATTTTTTATTCATTTATCCTTTGTATTTCATCTAGCTATATAAAGGCCCAAGACCGAAATATTAACATAAAACAAGATCCAAAGTTTGAACAATTATTAAATGAAAAAAGAAAACTAAACGCTTCGACTGCTGTAAATGAATACTATAAGATTCAAACATTTAGTGGCAATAGTGAAACCGCAAAAAAAACACTAAAAGACTGCAAACAAGATTTTCAGGATCTTGACGGAACAATTGTTTTTAATACGCCAAACTACAAAGTTTGGACAGGAAATTTCAAAACTAAAATAGAAGCAGAACGTTATTTAATCCTGATAAAAAAAAGGTACCCGAATGCGTTTATAATAAAACCTCAAAAATAATAAATAAAAAAAATCACTCAATTTGAGTGATTTTTTTATTTTTTTTACCAAAAAACGAGATCTTACAATCAATTATTTCTCATTTTTTGAACTCCCAAAAGCATAAAAAGCAAAATAAACGTTCTAAAAAAAATTCTACTGAGTCAAGAAAAATAATAAATCACTTAAAAAAACCCCATAACCGAATTATTAAATCTGCTGGTAATACTTTTTCAAAATATTCTTAATTTCATCATTAGTTTTCTTTCCATCTTTGTATTCATTTAGAAGCGATGGATGTGTAGAAAGCATCGTTTTTAACTCCGCATTCGATAGAAAAAGAGGTTGACCCGAATAACAATCTATCATCATAGGAACCGATGCCTGACTTGTCGCCGAAGCCACAGCAACCCCAATCAATCCAAACATTGCTCCCATAGCAATTGTATTATTAGGATTATACAGTACATCTTCAATATAATATTTATCGGCAATTATCTCCGTTTTCAAATAATGTTTTTCATTCGCATATTTCGAAACATTAATGTAAAAATCCTGTCCATCACTAAAACCATAAAAGTTACCCTCTTCGATATTACTCTTTTTATTAATCAAGTAATACCTGTTTTTTTTGCTTCTAATTTCAAAATCATCATCCGCAATTGGCTTATTATTAAAAACATCTGAATAAGTCCGGTAAATCCCCTTTAACGGCATTACATTCACTAATCTACCACTTACTACCTGATCCTTATCAAAAACAGAAGCAATCATGTTATTATCACCAGATTCTACATAATCCGCCAAACAGTCTTGTAGCACTTTCTTCAATCTATCATCGTGCTTATTTGTAACGTCCATTCCATTACTTTCTGTAAAAGCAGAAAATGTACCAACAACATAATTCACGCCATCTTTCTCTTTTATAACATCCAAAACCAAAGTAGCATATCCCGTTTCAGACATTGCCCTTGTAAGTTCCGAAACATATACATCAATAATCCGTATTGAAATTTTATGCTTCCCTTCTTGATTTGGACAAATAACGCTTAGATAATCTAATAATTCAACCTCTAAAGATTTTCCAAAATTAGCCAAGACTTTTTTATTAAAAGCCCCTTTTTGAACCGTACCGATATTTTCCTTGAATTGCCTTCCATCGTAAACATTTTCAACATAGAAATTATAGTCAAGAGCAACATCCTTTTTATTATCCAAAGAAACAATATGGTACGATATATTCTTTTGTGAAAACGCAACCGATGACACTGAAAGTACTACTAATAAAATTAACCTATTCATACAAAAAGTTTACAATTAAAGTATAAATATAAAAAAATCCCGACGAATCGGGATTTTATATTTTGAAATTATCGAAAATACTATTTCAATTTTTTCTTGATAGCCACTTCATGGTAAGCCTCAATAACATCTCTTTCTTCAATGTCGTTGAAGTTCTTGATCTGAATACCACAATCGTATCCTTTAGCAACTTCTCTAACATCATCTTTGAAACGTTTCAATGCTAATAATTCACCGCTATGAACCACTACGCCGTCTCTAATAATTCTGATTTTGGCATTTCTAGCAATTTTTCCATCCATAACCATACAACCAGCAATAGATCCCACTTTAGAAATTTTGAATATCTCTCTAATTTCAGCAGTTCCAAGAACTTCTTCTTTCATCTCCGGAGCTAGCATTCCTTCCATTGCATCTTTCAAGTCATCGATTGCCGCATAGATAATAGAATAGTAACGGATATCGATTTCTTCTTTATCAGCAATTTGTCTTGCGTTTCCAGCAGGACGAACGTTAAATCCGATAATAATCGCATCAGAAGCAGAAGCCAACATAACATCGGTTTCAGTAATTGCTCCAACTCCTTTATGGATAATATTAATTTGAATTTCTTCAGTTGATAATTTAGAGAACGAATCTGACAAGGCTTCAACAGAACCATCAACGTCACCTTTAAGAATAACATTTAATTCTTTAAATTGACCCAATGCAATTCTACGTCCAATTTCATCTAACGTAATATGTCTTTGTGTACGTACAGATTGTTCACGCATTAATTGAGAACGTTTTGAAGCAATTTGTTTAGCTTCTTTTTCATCTTCAAAAACATTGAATTTATCACCTGCAGTAGCCGCACCATCCAAACCTAAAATAGACACCGGAGTTGAAGGACCAGCAACAGTAACAATATTACCACGCTCATCATGCATTGCTTTAACTTTACCATGGTGCTTACCTGCTAACATGTAATCTCCAATCTTTAAAGTTCCGTGTTGCACTAATATAGTAGAAACATATCCTTTCCCTTTATCCAAGAAAGCTTCCACAACTGTACCTTGAGCCGCTTTATTTGGATTTGATTTCAAATCTAAAATTTCAGCCTCTAATAATACTTTTTCCAAAAGTTCTTTAACACCTGTTCCTTTTTTAGCAGAGATATCATGAGATTGGATTTTTCCTCCCCAGTCTTCTACTAATAAATTCATACCTGCTAATTTCTCTTTAATCTTTTCAGGATTCGCATTTGGCTTATCTACTTTATTGATAGCAAAGATAATTGGCACACCAGCTGCTTGAGCATGACTAATTGCCTCTTTGGTTTGTGGCATGATATCATCATCGGCAGCAATTACAATAATAGCAATATCGGTAACTTGAGCTCCACGTGCACGCATCGCTGTAAACGCTTCGTGACCTGGTGTATCTAAGAAAGCTATTTTTTGACCGTTATCTAAAGTTACTCCATAAGCACCGATGTGCTGTGTAATTCCTCCTGATTCACCAGCGATAACATTTTCTTTACGAATATAATCCAGTAAAGATGTTTTACCGTGGTCAACGTGACCCATTACTGTAACAATAGGCGCTCTAGTAACTAAATCCTCTTCTCTATCTTCAACTATTTCAATAGCTTCTTCAATATCTACAGTAATAAACTCAACATCATAACCAAATTCATCAGCTACAATAGTTAATGTTTCCGCATCCAAACGTTGGTTTTGCGTAACCATGATACCAAGTGACATACAAGTTCCAATAACCTTAGTAATTGGCACATCCATCATGATAGCAACTTCACCTACAGTAACGAATTCAGTAACTTTAATAGTTTTACTTCCTTCGTCTATCGCTCTTTGCTCTTCATCTGATTTCTGACGGTGCGTATCTCTTTTGTCTCTTCTGTATTTCGCTGCTTTCGATTTACCTCCTTTTTTACCTTGAAGTTTCTCTAAAGTCTCACGAATTTGATTTTTAACTTCTTCTTCGGTAGGCTCTACTTTTGCAACAATCGCAGGACGGTTTCCTTTTACGAAACCAGGTCTAGCACTTCTGTTGGCATTAAAACCACCTCCACCGGTATTTGGCGTAATCTTATTAGGATTTGGTGCACCTGGAACTCCAGGAGGCCTAGGTGTTGTACCTGGTTTAGGCGCAATCCTTTTGCGTTTATTTTTATTTGCAGCTCCAGCAGCTCCAGGCGCACCTGGTTTGTTTGGAGTTATTTTAGGCTCTTCTTTCTTCTTTTTCGGTTTGTTAAACTGAGACAAGTCAATAGTTTGACCTGTTAATTTAGCACCCGATAATTTTTGATATTGAGTAGCAATTGCTTCTTCAACTGGAGCTTCATCCGTTTTTGGAGTTGCTTTTGTTTCAGGAAGAACCACTTTAGGCTCTTTAGCCACAATCTCTTTTTGAACTTCTTTTACAGGCTCAACCACAGATTCTTTTATCTCAACAACAGGTTTTATCTCTTTTTTGTCTGAAACAAGTTTTTCCGGAACAGCTTGTTCTTTTTGAGCCGGTTTTTCAGCGACAACCTCTGCTTTTGGTTCTTCAATTTTTTCAGCTACAACTTTTGGAGTTGGAGTAATGATTGTCTTTTTAGGATTAAGATCAATCTTTCCTACTTGAACAGGTCCGCTTACAACCGCTTTTGCTTTAATAACTTCTTGCTGTTGTTTTAGTCGCTCTTCATCTTGCTTGCGTTTATCTTCAATTTCTTTCTCTCTTTCCACGCGCAAAGCCTCTTTCTCTTTCCTTTTCTCCTCGCCTACTTCTTTTGAAGCCTCTTTCTTCCCTCTGTCACCTGCAAACTGACCGCACAAGACATTGTATACGTCATCAGAAATTTTTGCGTTTGGATTTGCTTCAATAGCGATTCCTTTATCTTTCAGATAATCCACAGCTCTTTCTAAAGAAATATTCAATTCCCTCAAAACTTTGTTTATTCTAATAATTCTCTCTTCAGACATAAAACCTTTTTATTATTACCTTTTTTGTTATTCCTCACTTTACTTCCAACTCGATACCTACCGAGCAAGAATTATTTGTAAAGTGGCACGTTTATCGTTGAAGATCTATTGACTAACTGTCAAATTCTTCTTTCAATATTCTCATTACATCTAGAATCGTTTCCTCTTCTAAATCCGTTCTTCTAACCAGATCTTCTACATCTTGTTTTAAAATACTTTTTGCAGTATCCAATCCAATTTTTGCAAATTCTTCGATAACCCAGTCTTCAATTTCATCTGAAAACTCTGTTAATTCAACATCGTCTTCATCAGCAGTAGCTCCAGCAACATCTCCTTCACGGATGACATCCAACTCATAACCTGTCAATAAACCAGCCAATTTAATATTATGACCACCTCTACCAATTGCTTTAGAAACTTCTTCCAATTTCAAAAACACCTCTGCCCTTTTTGTTTCCTCATTGATTTTAATCGAAGAAACTTTTGCAGGACTTAATGCTCTTGTAATAAATAACTGTATGTTATTTGTATAATTAATAACATCTATATTTTCATTCCCTAATTCACGTACAATACCGTGAATACGAGATCCTTTCATACCCACACAAGCTCCCACAGGATCAATTCTATCATCATAAGAATCTACAGCAACTTTCGCTTTTTCACCTGGTATTCTCACAACTTTTTTCACCATGATCAAACCGTCAAAGACTTCAGGAATCTCTTGTTCAAACAATTTCTCCAAAAACTTCTCAGAAGTTCTAGACATAATGATTTGAGGTTTATTTCCTTTCAATTCAACGCTTTCAATGATTCCACGAACATTGTCTCCTTTACGGAAAAAATCAGATGGTATTTGTTTTTCTTTTGGCAATACGATTTCGTTTCCTTCATCATCCACCAAAATTACAACTCTTGGACGAACATGATGTACTTCAGCCGTATAAATATCGCCAATTAAATCTTTAAATTGTTTGTAAAGATTCGTGTTATCATGTTCATGTATTTTAGAAATCAAGTTTTGACGCAAGGCCAAGATAGCTCTTCTTCCTAAATCAATCAATTTCACCTCTTCAGAAACCTCTTCGCCAATTTCAAAATCAGGTTCAATTTTTCTAGCTTCAGTTAAAGTAATCTCAAGATGATCAAAATCTAAATCTTCATCCGCAACGATTACCCTTCTTTGCCATATCTCCATATCTCCTTTGTCAGGATTTATAATGATATCGAAGTTGTCATCTGAACCGTATTTTTTCTTCAATGCATTTCTAAATACATCTTCTAAAATTGCCATAAGCGTTACACGATCAATAAGTTTATCATCTTTAAACTCTGAAAATGAATCGATTAATGCTAAATTTTCCATGCGAATTCTTTAATTAAAATGTTACTGTAACAATTGCCTCTTTAATCTCTGTATAAGGTATCTGTTGTTCTTTTTGTACTGTTTCCTTTCCTTTTCCTACTTTTTTAGGTTCTCTTGCTTCCCAAGACAAAATTATGAAATCTTCGTTAGCATCAACCAATTCAGCTTCAATTTTTTCGGTATTTGTAGTCACTATCAACGTTCTACCAATATTTTTCTTGTATTGACGAACAATTTTTAACGGTGACCCAACGCCCACTGAAGCTACTTCCAAAGAAAAATCCTGCTCTTCCCTGTCTAAATTATTTTCTATTGCACGACTAATATCGATACAATCCTGCAAAACCACTCCATTATCATCGTCTAAAGTCACGATAATCTTAAAGGCATCAGTAATAGTTACGTCAATCAAAAAAAGTGATGGTCTTTCTGATAGCGCCTCTGACAACAATTTATTTACTTTTTCTTTAAATACCATAATTTTATAAAAAGAGGGGACACTTAGTCCCCTCATTATCTAGATTTTAATAAATAACGGTGCAAATATAGTGTTTTTTTTTATAAACCTATAATAATTGATTGCTGTTAAAATATTTCTTATCTTTATTGAAGTAAAAAAATAAAGATTTTTCTCATACCCTAATCCCAAAATTTATGAAACGAATTCTTGTTCCAACTGATTTTTCTCCACATGCCGAAAACGCACTAAAAATAGCAGCGCAAATTGCAAAAAAAAGCAATTCCGAGATATTCCTTCTCCACATGCTTGAAATTCCAACCCAAATGAACGATGCTGTTACTGGAGCAACCGGCATTCCGGAAATAATGTTATTCATAAAAAAAGCAAAAGAAACACTCGAAAAAAGTAAAGAAAAAGAATACCTAAAAGACATCAAAATAACCACACAAGTAAACTTTGAAAGAGCCTTCGAAGGAATTCTTTCATTTAGCAAAAAAAACGACATCGATTTAATCGTTATGGGATCTCACGGCGTTTCCGGCATTGAAGAAATCCTTATCGGATCCAATACCGAAAAAATAGTTCGCCTTTCTGAAGTCCCTGTGCTAGTTATTAAAAAAAATACGCCTGAATTAAAAGCGGAAAACTTTGTTTTTGCTTCTGATTTTTCAAAAGAAACAAAAAAACCATTTAAAAAGATGGTTGAATTTGCCAATCTTTTTGGCGCTAAATTACACCTAACAATGATCTGCACACCCAACAGCTTCAAAACAACAGCCCTTTCAGAAAAGATAATAAGTGATTTCACAGCCGATCTCAACATCAAAAACTACTCCACCCACATCTACAACGACGTAAATATCGAAAAAGGAATCCTGAATTTTTCCAATAAAATAAATGCCGACTTAATGGGATTATGCACACACGGAAGAACAGGAATGGCACATTTTTTCACAGGAAGCATTAGCGAAGACTTAGTAAACCATGCCACAAAACCTGTAATTACTTTCAAAATATAAACTAGAATAAATCCATTCTGAATTAGCTCCAACATATTTTAAAACAAAAAAGCCTCTCAAAATTGAGAGGCTTTTTATTGTTGGTCTACAAGGACTCGAACCTTGAAAGACTGCACCAAAAACAGTTGTGTTACCATTACACCATAGACCAGTACCGTATTGCTTAGCGCTACTATTGTTTTGCTTAGCGAGTGCAAATTTAGAACAAATTTTAGTTTGCGCAAACTTTTAGAGCATTTTTATCAAAAAAAATTTCAATAAAAATCCAATGCTAAAAATTATTTTTCAAAAATATCTCATAACCAAAGAATTAACAACACAAATCAGATTTACAAAAATTTTGTTAATACCTATAGCATTCAACAAAAAAACATTTTCTTTGTGTCTTACAAAAAAAACTAAAATTTAACACGTAAATATGGCAGCATTTAATTTCAATAAGTGGAATACGATCATAGGTTGGTTTACATTTGGAATCGCTTTAATAACCTATACACTCACCGTTGAACCTACAATGAGTTTTTGGGACTGCGGAGAATACATCGCTACCGCGGCAAAACTTGAGGTTGGACACCCACCGGGAGCTCCATTATACCAAATGATAGGTGCCTTTTTTGCAATGTTCGCTTCAAACGACCAAAATATTGCTTTAATGGTAAATATGATGTCAGTATTCTCAAGTGCCTTTACCATATTATTTATGTTTTGGTCCTCATCAATAATTTTGAGAAAACTAATTTCAAAAACTAAAGATTCAAATTCAGCAGAAGAACTAAATAAAAGCAATGCTATTGTAATTTTAGGAAGTTCCTTTGTAGGAGCTTTAGCTTACACTTATTCAGACAGCTTCTGGTACAATGCAGTAGAAGCCGAAGTCTATGCCATGGCTTCTTTATTTATTTCTTTACTTTTCTGGCTCGGATTACGTTGGGAGCAAGACATGGATACTCCAAGAGGAAACCGATGGTTATTGATTATTTCTCTTGTAATAGGATTATCTTTTGGAGTTCACTTTATGGCACTCTTAACCATTCCTTCTGTTGGATTACTTTATTTTTTCAAAAAATACAAAACCGTTACAGTTAAAAATTTCATCATTGCCAATATTGCAGTTGTTGCCGTATTACTAGTTATATTCTTGTTTTTACTACCTTATACAATGGGTCTTTTTGCCAAGACCGAAGTTTTTATGGTTAACCAGCTAGGATTCTCATTCAATTCGGGAACTATTTTTGTCGCCTTACTTTTGATTGCTTTCTTTTATTTCGCTTTAAAATACACCAAACAAAAAGGGCTGGTATTTTACAACACCATTATACTTTGTGTTTTATTTATTTTTATCGGTTTCTCTACCTGGATGATGCTACCTATCAGAGCTAACGCAAACACGGTAATTAACGAAAACAAACCATCCGATGCAGCAGAAGTTTTGGCTTATTACAACCGTGAGCAATACGGATCCAACCCTTTGTTCTACGGACCTCAGTATACAGAGACATTTGCCGGCTTAGACAAAAACAAACCATATCTTGATAAAAAACCAAATTACGAAAGAAACTATACGACAAAAAAATACGAAATTGTAAATAATTTCAAAAATGCAGAACAAAATAGTGACGACAATCAGAAAACGTTCTTACCTAGAATGTGGAGTTCTGACCACATCGCTAACTACATGAATTTCACAAATCCTCCTAAATTTAGCCTAAATCCAAACTACGCTTATGAAGATGATTTAGCAAAATACGGGATTGACGCAAGTCAACTTAGCGAAGAAGATTACAACAAAGCAATAGCTCAGCTAAAGCATGAAACTGAAAAAATAGTTAGCGAATTCAGACAGGCTTATGCCCAAAAACAGATTGACAATGATGGCTATGTAAAATTCCTTAAAAGTTATGGTGATTATTTAATAATTGAAAAACCAACAACTGCTGACAATTTAAGTTATATGTTCGAATACCAATTTGGCTACATGTATTGGAGGTATTTGATGTGGAACTTTGTAGGAAGACAAAACGATGTACAAGGAAGATACGACTATCTAGATGGAAATTGGATAAGCGGAATTAAATTCATAGACGACCTACATATCGGCTCACAAGACAATCTGCCTTCGGATGTATTAAACAACAAAGGACGCAACACTTATTACTTCTTACCGTTCCTACTTGGCTTAATCGGTTTAATGTATCATGCAAATAAAGACCGCAAAAGCTTCTATGTCTTAATGGTATTATTCCTATTTATGGGTATTGCATTAAAAATTTACCTAAACGAAAGACCTTTTGAACCTAGAGAAAGAGATTACGCCTTAGTGGGCTCTTTCTATGTATTTGCAATTTGGGTCGGATTCGGGGTATACGCATTATACGAAACCACTAAGAAATATTTAGCACCAAAAATAGCTGGCCCAATCATTATTGCAGCAAGCTTATTAGCCGCACCGGTTCTTATGGCAGCCCAAAACTGGGATGATCATGATCGTTCAGGAAAATATACTGCAACTGCAATGGCAAAAGCTTACCTTAACTCTTGTGATCCTAACGCTATTCTATTCACAATAGGAGACAACGATACCTTCCCATTGTGGTACGCTCAAGAAATTGAAAAAGTAAGAACTGATGTAAAAATCGTCAACACTAGCCTTTTCATGACAGACTGGTATATTGATCAAATGAAAACCAAAACCTACGAATCTGATCCATTACCTATCTCATTTGTTCATGATCAATATGTAGGAGACAAACTGGATTATGTTGCCTATATTCCAAAAATAGAAAACAGATGGGAAATAAAAGATTTTTTAAGTTTTATCAAAAACCCTAAATCTACCGTTGAGATGCAAAATGGACAAACAATTCATTTTTACCCAACAAATAAAATCAGAATTCCTGTTGACAAAAACAGCATCCTTAAAAACAATGTAGTTGCTACAAAGTACCATGATTCTATTGTTCCTTATATAGATATCGACATCAAAGGAAGAGCATTGTACAAAAACAGG
The DNA here is from genome assembly GCF_047344965.1 of Flavobacterium sp. W1B. Classification (NCBI taxonomy): domain Bacteria; kingdom Pseudomonadati; phylum Bacteroidota; class Flavobacteriia; order Flavobacteriales; family Flavobacteriaceae; genus Flavobacterium; species Flavobacterium sp. W1B. Next base: position 1,307,928 of record NZ_CP178845.1, on the reverse strand, counting down.
CTGATGATGCTTGATATTATAGCCAATAATAACTGGAAAAGACCAATTTATTTCAGCCCTGGCGCATTTGATGACGAAGACTACTTATGGATGAAGAACTACCTTCAACTAGACGGAATGGTCTATAAATTAGTACCAATAAAAACAACTATTTCTAAAGACGGTAGTCCTCTTGAAATGGGACAAATTGACACCGATAAAATGTACAACATCGTTATGAAATGGGAATGGGGAAATAGCGATAGCGATAAAATATATCATGATCCTGAAACAAGAAGAGAAAGCATAACTTACCGAAGCACCCTTTCTCGTTTGATGAATCAGTTAATCATTGAAGGTAAAAATGACAAAGCAAAAAAGATAATCGATTTAGCCTTGAAAAAAATGCCTCTTGATAAATTTGGCTACTATTCCTTAGTGGAACCTTTTGCTAATGGTTATTATAAAATTGGCGAAAAAGCAAAAGCAGAAGATCTTTTGAAAAAACTGATAAACAAATACCAAGAAAATCTTAATTATTACAGCAAATTAAAGTCTTCAGATCAATCAAGCGTTGCTTACGACATTATGACCGACATTGAACGCTACAGAAGCTTATTGCAAGTAATGAAAGAAAACAACGACCTTGGGTTCTATAATGAAAGTAGAAAAACTTTTAACACCTATATCGAAATATTTGAACGTTTTGGGCGCGAAAAAGAGTAGATTTAATTCGAAAATGAATAAATTAGAAAATGCGGTAAAGTCTAACGATTTTACCGCATTTTTTTATAACTTTAATTCTTAAAAAGAAAAAAATGAGCTTTTATTGGATTAAAACAAACCCAATTATCAAAAGAATATTTTCAAATTACATTTGGGACATTCCTAATAATGAAAATAAAATTTACCTAACTTTTGATGACGGACCCACTTCTGAAATTACCGAATGGGTTTTAGAGAAGCTTGACGAACACAACGCCAAAGCCACTTTTTTTTGTATTGGGAAAAATATTGATGCACAATCATCTATATTCAAAAAGATAATTAACAAAGGACACGCAATAGGCAATCACACTTTTGATCATCTAAATGGATGGAAATCGACAACAGATGAATACAATGACAATATTGCTCTTTGCGAACATTCTATTTTAAATCACAAATCAGGATCTAAAATATTCCGTCCACCTTATGGCAAAATCAAATCTGCCCAAGTCAAAATGCTAAAAAAACAGGGATATAAAATTATAATGTGGGATGTGCTAAGCGCTGATTTTGATCAAACCATCACGAAAGAAAAATGCTTAGAAAATGTAATTACAAATATAAAATCAGGAAGTATAATTGTTTTTCATGACAGCCTTAAGGCATCCAAAAACCTCAAATATGCACTACCAAAAGTCTTGGATTTTATAGACAAAAATAATTTCCGTTACGAAATCATAAACTAAAACCAGATCTTAGTTATACAACCTACAATTGCCCTTGGACAAGTCCAATTATAGTGTTGGCATCAAGTTCTCCGGATTGTCTCCAGATCATTTGCCCCTCTTTATAAATCATCAATGTAGGAAGGCCTTTAATCCTTAAAGCATCTGCCAGTTCTTGATTTTTATCCACATCGATTTTAATTACTTTTGCCTTGTCTCCAAGAGCAGCCGCCACATCTCTTATAACAGGATGCATCGAAACGGATGATTCATTCCAATCTGTGTAAAAATCAATCAACACGGGTACTTGTGCGCTTATTAGTTCTCCAAATTTTGACATAAAATCAACGAATTTAATTTTTAAATCTACTAAAAAGAATAGATATTAATTTACAAATGTAGCATTTTTAACGAATTATGATACATTCGTCCCTTTTTTTAGTTCGATAACCGTTATTTCGGGCATAATTCCTACCCTACCAGGATAAGCATGAAATCCAAATCCTCTATTCACATATACATACCGTCCTAAATTTTCATACAAACCTGCCCATTGAGCGTAAACATACTGCGACAAACTCCATTTAAAATAGCCTGGAATCTCTATACCAAACTGCATTCCATGTGTATGCCCAGACAAAGTTAGCTGAAAATTTTTATCGTGATTTTTAACTTCGTAATCCCAATGACTAGGATCGTGACTCATCAGAATTTTAAAATCCTCTTTACTGACATCATGAGAAGCCTTATTAATATCACCAGCCTTTTTAAAATTATGTCCCCAGTTCTCAACACCAACCAAAGCTATTTTATCATCTCCTTTTTGAATGTAAGTATGCTCATTTAGCATTAATTTAAAACCAATCTGACCATAAAGATCTTTAATCGCTTGAAAATTTTCATCTTTCGCTTTTTCTGTTGGCCAGGTTACATACTCTCCATAATCATGATTCCCTAGAACAGAGTATTTACCAAATTCATATTTCTTAATCCTATTAAAAGTGTCAATCCAGGGATGCATTTCTTTAGCATCGGTATTTACAATATCTCCGGTAAACAAAATCATATCCGAATCCTGTTCATTAACCAAATCAATCGCATAATTTATTTTATCCGGATTATCAAAACTCCCACTATGTACATCCGATATATGTGTAATTTTAAAACCATCAAAAGCATCTGGCAAATCCGGAAAAAAGATGCGCTGTTTTATTACCTTAAAATTATATCGACCAACAGTTATTCCATAAATCAACGAAGCAAAGGGAATTGCCGCCAAACCCAATCCTATTTGACTAACGAATTTTCTCCTTGAGGCCAAAAAACCTACTTTATCATTATTATCAACAAAGTAATTTATCGTTCCAGCCCCCATTCTAAAGATATCCTCACCAAGCAACACTAAAGCCAATACCAATTTAGGAACATAAACTACAAGAACCAACCCCATGGTAAACATAGTTTGTCTAGTTTGCCCCACAGAACGGTCAAATTGCGTGAAAGAATAAATAATAAATATAAAAAGCAAAAAACTAAGAATTTGGCAAAAAACCAACACCCCTCTTTTCTTCACCAAAGTCTTTAAAGCCTGAAAAGCATAAAGATCTATTGTAAGAAGGAATAGACTTAGTAATAATATTCGAAAAACCATTATAATTCTTTTTTATTGACAAAATAACAAATTAAGAAAGTACTACACACTTTTATTAATCAATATTTAACTAAAATCATTTTGCTTTTTCATACTATTAAAACCTTTGAATCAATTTTGAAAAATGATTTTTACAAATATTAAAATCTGCCACTCCTTTATCTCTTAAGTTTTGTACTTTTGAATTCTTTACAAAATCACAATCATGTCGCAACAAAAACGCCTTTTCCTACTCGATGCCTACGCTTTAATTTTTCGTGGTTATTATGCCTTTATAAAAAACCCAAGAATCAATTCTAAAGGAATGGATACCTCGGCAATTATGGGATTCATGAATTCCTTGATGGATGTTATAAAACGTGAAAAACCGGATCATTTAGCCGTTGCTTTTGACAATGGTGGAAGCCAACTAAGAAATGAAATTTATCCAGAATACAAAGCCCACAGAGACGCTACTCCCGAAGCTATAAAAATTGCCGTTCCTTATATACAAGAATTGCTGAAAGCGATGCATATTCCCATCATAGAAGTCAAAGGCTACGAGGCCGACGACCTAATTGGAACCATCGCCAAACAGGCCGAAAAAGAAAACTACAAAGTATTCATGGTTACTCCTGACAAGGATTTTGCTCAATTGGTTTCGGAAAATATTTTCATGTATAAACCTGCCCGAATGGGGAATGGAATTGAAATTTGGGGTGTACCCGAAGTTTTAGAAAAATTCCAAGTAGAGAGACCCGAACAGGTAATTGACTTTTTAGGAATGATGGGCGATGCAGCCGACAATATTCCAGGATTACCCGGCGTAGGAGAAGTTACCGCCAAGAAATTCCTAAAAGAATTCGGAAGCATGGAAAACCTTTTAGCCAATACAGACAAGCTGAAAGGAAAAATGAAAGAAAACATTGAAGCCAATAAAGAAAAAGGATTATTATCCAAAACACTGGCAACAATCCTCCTTGATTGCCCCGTTGTTTTTGACGAAAACGACTATGAATTATCAACTCCCGATGTCGAGAAAACAGATGCCTTATTCAACGAATTGGAATTTCGTAGAATGGCAGAACAATTCGATACCATTTTCAAAAAAGGCGGAACAACCACAGCCGACAACACGATTGACGAAGCCAAATTATACAAAAAACCACAAGCCAAAAACGAAGATCAATTTGACCTTTTTGGAAGCGCTATTACCGAAGAAAGTTCAAGCGAAACCCACCATAAATACTTCAACACCTTAGAAGACACAACCCATTCTTATCAAATTATTCAAGGAGAATTAGGAGTAAAACTATTATTGCAAAACTTACTAAAACAATCCTCTGTTTGTTTTGATACCGAAACTACCGGATTAGACGCTTTGCACGCGGAGTTGGTTGGAATTTCTTTTTCTCATGAGAAAGGCAAAGGATTCTATGTACCTTTTCCCGAAAACCAAACAGAAGCCAAAGCTTTGGCCGAGAAATTCATTCCTTTTTTCGAAAATGAAACTATCGAAAAAATAGGTCAAAATCTAAAATACGATTTAAAGATTCTTTCTAATTATAATATTAATGTAGAAGGCAAATTATTCGATACCATGATTGCCCATTATCTGATTAATCCGGATATGCGCCATAATATGGATATTTTATCCGAAACCTATTTAAAATACACTCCAAAACCAATTGAAGATTTAATCGGAAAAAAAGGCAAGAATCAAAAAACGATGCGCGAAGTCGAACTGGAAGACATCAAAGAATACGCCGTTGAAGATGCCGATGTAACCTTTCAGCTAAAAGAACTTTTTTCGGTAGAATTGGACAAAACCGAGACCAAGAAACTTTTTGATGAAATTGAAATTCCATTGGTAAAAGTTTTGGCCAATATGGAAAGAGAAGGAATCCGTGTAGATATTGATTTCCTTAAATCCCTGTCACAAGATTTAAGCAACGACATCAAAAAACTGGAAGCAAACATTTACGAAATTGCCGGAGAACAATTCAATTTGGCATCTCCAAAACAACTTGGTGATATTTTATTCGACAAGTTAAAAATAGGCGGAGCCAAACAAAAGAAAACCAAAACGGGACAATATGCCACCGGAGAGGAAATCTTGAGTTATCTAGCCAATGACAATCCGATTGTGAAAGACATTTTGGATTGGCGTCAGCTAATCAAACTACAAAACACCTATGTAGATGCTTTGCCAAACCAAGTGGACAAAATCACAAATCGTATTCATACCGATTACATGCAAACCGTTGCTGCAACGGGTCGTTTGAGTTCTAACAATCCAAACTTGCAAAACATCCCTATTCGTACCGAAAGAGGAAGACAAATCAGGAAAGCTTTTGTAGCACGTGACGAGAATTATTCGATAATTTCTGCCGATTACTCTCAAATAGAATTGCGTATCATTGCCGCTTTAAGTGGTGAGGAAAACATGATAAAAGCATTTCAGAATCACGAAGACATTCATAAATCGACAGCTTCAAAAGTATTTAATGTTCCATTGGAAGAAGTTACGCGCGAACAACGAAGCCATGCCAAAACGGTAAACTTCGGAATTATTTACGGCGTTTCGGCTTTTGGATTAAGCAATCAAACTTCATTATCTAGAAGCGAAAGCGCTACCTTAATTGAAGCTTATTACAAAACCTATCCAAAACTAAGGACTTACATTCACGAACAGGTAGAATTTGCCCGCGAAAATGGCTATGTTCAAACCGTTTTAGGTCGTCGCCGTTATTTAAAAGATATTAATTCTCAAAATGCGATTGTACGTGGTGGCGCAGAACGTAATGCTGTGAATGCACCCATACAAGGAAGCGCGGCTGATATCATCAAAATAGCGATGATCAATATTCACAAAAAACTAATTTCTGAAAACTGGAAATCTAAAATGTTGCTACAAGTACATGATGAGCTTGTATTTGACGTTCACAATTCTGAACTCGAAAAAATTCAACCAATGATCAAACAGGAAATGGAAAATGCCTTTGTACTTGAAGTTCCTTTGGAAGTAGAATTAGGAATAGGTAAAGACTGGCTTGAGGCGCATTAGAATCAATTAAAAAGACACAATTATATATAAAAAAACCATCTGTTAGCGCAGATGGTTTTTTTAATATATTAATCAGAATTACGATTTTCTGGTAGTTTCTCTTTCTTTCAACACCGTTTTAATGACAACCGTTTCATAAGGTTTATTCTCCTCGTTAGATTCTAATCTGTCAATAAGCAACTTGGCGGCAACTTCTCCAATTTCCACTCCATGCTGACTTACAGTGGTTAAACTTGGCGTCAATCTTCTAGAAGCTAAAATTCCATCCGCAAAACCAATGATTGCCAAATCTTCAGGAATCCGGAAATGCCTTTTCAATCCCATTTTCAAAGCGGCAACCGAATCATTTTCGTCCAAAGCAAAAATACCGTCAATGATATTGTTGTCAAAAATAGCTTCGACCTGGCTTTTCATCTCTTCTTCAGAATTTGTGCGAACGATTATTCTTTCGTTAATAGCGATATTATTATCTCTTAATGCCTTCAAATAGCCTTCGACTCTTAATTTCCCGACGCTTAAATTATCGACAGAGGAAACCAACGCAATGTTCTTGCATCCTAGATCAATTAAATGTTGTGTGGAATTCACAGCCGAATCAAAATCATCAACAACTACTTTATCACATTCAACATCATTGGCAATACGGTCAAACATCACAATAGGAGTCCCTTCGTTTATAGCGTCTTTAAAATGTCCGTATTCATTATTCTCTTGTGCTTCTTCAGAAATTGACAAAATAAAACCATCAATAGTTCCGTTGCTCAACATTTCAAGAGTATGAGCCTCTTTTTCTAATGACTCATTTGATATACACATAATAACATTATAGCCTTTTTCATCAGCAATTTTTTCGATACCGCTAAATACTTTCGCAAAAAAAGAATTCAGGATATTAGGAATAATCACACCAATAGTTTTTGTTTTTCTGTTTTTCAGATTTAACCCGATAACATTTGGCTTATAATTTTTGAGTTTAGCGTATTCTTTTATCTTGATTTTCGTCAACTCACTAATCTCCGGACTATCATTAAGTGCTTTTGAAACTGTAGAAACAGAAACATTAAGTTCCTTTGCAATTTGTTTTAAAGTGGCTTTGACTTTCATAATTGGGCATTTATTGTCATTGTTAAATAAATTAAAAACATACCGGGATTTTTTTAAATCTTTTAGCAAAACGCTTTTTTACATCAAAAAAAGCTATTCTTTTCCATAAAAATCACGGGGCAAGAACGCAATATAAAAATTATATTTTTGACTACAAAAGTAAACTAAAAATAGAAAAAAAACATTGGGCATAATTCCAAAAGGGAAGCAACGAATATCAAAACAAATATACAATTGATAATCAGCTTAAAAACATCTGAAAATTATTCTTTTAAGGTATTTGCATTTAAAATAATTAATTGTACTTTTGCAACCCCTTTATTGGGGATGGAATGTTTAATTAAAATAATATTATGGACGCATTAAGCTACAAAACACTATCTACAACAAAAGCCAACTCACAAAAGGAGTGGATCGTTGTAGATGCTGATGGTCATAACTTAGGTCGTCTTGCTTCAAAAGTCGCTATGATTTTGAGAGGTAAGTACAAGCCAAGTTACACACCGCATGTTGACTGTGGAGATAACGTAATTGTTATCAACTCAGAAAAAATTAACCTTACAGGTAACAAAATGGACGAAAAGATTTACATGCGTCACACAGGTTACCCAGGAGGACAAAGAACTTTAACTGCTAAAGTGTTGCAATCAAAAAACCCTGCATCATTAGTAGAAAAAGCGGTAAAAGGAATGTTACCTAAAAACAAATTAGGAGCTGAACTTTTCAGAAATTTAAATGTTGTTGTAGGTTCTGAGCACAAACAAGGTGCACAAAAACCGAGAACAGTTAACCTTAACGATCTTAAATAATGGGAGTTATTCACAAAATCGGTAGAAGAAAAACCGCTGTTGCACGTGTTTATGTTTCAGAAGGAACAGGAGTAATCACTGTAAACAAAAAAGAATTCGCAACTTACTTCCCAACTGCTACTTTACAGTACAAAGTAATGCAACCAATGTCTATGACAGAGAACGCAACTAACTTTGACGTAAAAGTAAATGTTTATGGAGGTGGTTCAACTGGTCAAGCAGAAGCTGTAAGAATGGCATTAGCTCGCGCAATGTGCGAAGTAAACGCTGAAAACAGATTGGTATTGAAACCAGAAGGTTTATTGACAAGAGATCCAAGAATGGTTGAACGTAAGAAATTCGGTCAGAAGAAAGCTCGTAAGAGATTCCAATTCTCGAAACGTTAATATTGCCTGTCTTGAATACATTTATTCAAGACTCATTGAATTTATTATTGAATTTAAACAATGTTGTTGTTGCCTACCGAGGTAGGAATTAGTTTAGCATCTAAATGTATTTAGCCGAGAAATCGCCATTTATACATTGCTAATCAACAGAACGTAAACTAGTACAAAAAATGTCAAACAAAGTAGAAGTAAAAGAATTACTAGAAGCAGGTGTTCACTTTGGACACATGACTAGAAAATGGGATCCAAACATGGCCCCATACATTTATATGGAACGTAATGGTATACACATTATCAATCTATATAAAACTGCAGCTAAAATTGAAGAAGCTAATGAAGCTTTGAAAAAAATCGCTGCATCAGGTAGAAAAATACTATTCGTAGCTACCAAAAAACAAGCAAAAGACATCGTTGCTGAAAAAGCAAAAGCTGCAAACATGCCTTACATCACTGAAAGATGGCCTGGTGGAATGCTAACTAACTTCGTAACTATCCGTAAAGCTGTTAAAAAAATGGCTACTATTGATAAAATGAAGAAAGATGGTACATTCATGACCCTTTCTAAAAAAGAGCGTTTACAAGTTGATCGTCTTCGTGCTAAATTAGAGAAAAATTTAGGTTCAATTTCTGATATGTCAAGATTACCAGCTGCATTATTTGTAGTAGACATCAAAGCTGAACACATCGCAATAAAAGAAGCTCAAAAATTAAACATTCCAGTTTTCGCAATGGTTGATACTAACTCTGATCCACGTGAAGTAGAGTATGTAATTCCTGCAAATGATGATGCTTCTAAATCAATCGATAAAATTTTATCTTTAGTAACTGCTGCAGTTATCGAAGGACTTTCTGATAGAGGTTCTGAAAAAGAAGCTGATGCAACTGAAAAAGAAGCTGCTCCAGCAACTGAAACAGCTGCTCCAGCAACTGAAGAATAAAAAAAATATTTTTTAAATTCCAAATTTTAAATTCCAAATTCCCCATAAAAAATTAGAAACAATAAGTTGATAATTTAATAAAATTGGAATTTGGGATTTAAGGGTTGGAATTTTTACTTTTAACCTTAAAAAATAATACAACATGGCAACAATAACAGCTGCAGACGTAAATAAATTAAGAACAGCAACTGGTGCAGGGATGATGGACTGCAAAAAAGCATTAGTTGAAGCAGATGGAGATTTTGATTTAGCAATCGAAAACCTACGCAAAAAAGGACAAAAAGTAGCTGCAAACCGTTCAGATAGAGAATCTACTGAAGGTGCTGCAATTGCTGTTGTAAACGCTGATAAAACTGCAGGTGTTGTTATCACATTAAACTGTGAGACTGACTTCGTAGGTATGAACGAAAGCTTCGTTAAAATGGCTACTGAAATGGCTAATTTAGCATTAAACTTCAACACTAAAGAAGAGTTTTTGGCAGCTGATTTCAACGGAATCTCTGTTGCTGAAAAATTGATCGAACAAACAGGTGTTATTGGTGAAAAACTTGAAATCAGAACTTTTGAGAAATTAGAAGGTGCTTTCATCGGATCTTATATTCACTCTGGAAACAAAATCGCTACTTTAGTTGCACTTTCTGCTAATGTTGCAGGAGCTGACGAAGCTGCAAGAAACATCGCAATGCAAGCTGCTGCTATGGCGCCAATCGCTTTAGACGAAGCTGGTGTTGATGCTGATACAATTGCTAAAGAAATTGAAATCGCTAAAGATATCCTACGTCAAGAAGGAAAACCAGAAGCAATGATTGAAAATATCGCTAAAGGTAAACTAGGTCGTTTCTTTAAAGATAACACTTTAGTGAACCAAGATTACATCAAAGACAACAAATTAAGCGTTGCTGCTTATGCAAAATCTATTGATGCAAACCTAATTATTACAGGTTTCAAAAGAGCTGCTTTAGGATAATTTATTTTAAACTTCATATTAAATCCCATTTCGAAGCAATTTGAAATGGGATTTTTCTTTTATATTTGAATTTTAAACTAAAATAAATGAAAACTAAAACAAGATGCGGCTGGTGTCTATCAAGCGACTTATACAAAGAATACCATGACCTAGAATGGGGAATTCCGGTTTATGATGATACCACCTTATTTGAGTTCTTAATCCTAGAAACTTTTCAGGCAGGATTAAGTTGGATTACCATTTTAAACAAAAGAGAAAATTTCAGAAAAGCTTTCGACCAATTCGATTACAAAAAAATAGCGCAATATCCCGAAGATAAAATAGAAGAGCTCTTGCAAGACGCCGGAATCATCCGCAACAAACTCAAGGTACGCTCTGCGGTTACTAATGCACAAGCATTTATGAAAATCCAGGACGAATTTGGGAGTTTTTCTAAATATATCTGGGAATTCACAGACGGAAAACCTCTTATCAACCATCCGAAAACAATGAAAGATGTTCCTGCTACTACCCCACTTTCAGACACAATTAGCAAAGATTTAAAAAAGCGCGGATTTAAGTTTGTAGGCTCAACCGTAATCTATGCCCACATGCAAGCCACCGGCATGGTCAATGACCACGTAGAAGATTGCTGGACAAGAGAGAAGTAAACAGCATTCAGTGACCAGTCTCGGTTTCACAATCGAAACTACCAATCAAACTATTCTGTTTTCAATATTTTGATAAACTCTTCACGATCAATTTCCCTACAACCCAAACTTTCCAAATGAGGATTATATACTTGACAATCCAAAAGTTTGTAATTCTCTCTTTTTAATTCATTTACCAAAGAAATAAAAGCCACTTTCGAAGCATTTGAAACCTTAGAAAACATACTTTCCCCACAGAAAACATGCCCCAAATCGATGCCATACAAACCGCCAACTAATTCTTCATCTTGCCAAACCTCAACTGATTTTGCAATTCCCAACTCATGCAATTTACAATAAGCATCAATCATTTCGTTTGTTATCCAAGTTCCGTTTTGCCCATCTCTTTTAACATTTTGACAATTTGAAATAACATCTTTAAAGTTCTTATTGAAAGTAACCGTAAACGACTTTCTATTCAGAATGTTTCGCATACTTTTGGAAACAATCAACTCATCCAAAAACAAAACCATTCTGGGATCCGGCGACCACCAGATAATTGGATCACCCTCTTCAAACCAAGGAAAAACACCGCTTTTATAGGCCAATTGAAGACGCTCAGCAGACAAATCACCACCAATGGCAAGAATACCATCATGATCAGCTTGCGATACGGGAGGAAAAAATAAATCAGAGGATAAATAAAACATTCTTTGAACTTATATATAAATCTATACTATTACATTTGGCAACACAAATTTAGTTAAAAACAATTCTAATGAAAAAAATATCACTCTTAGTCCTTTTTATGCTTCAATTTATACAAAGCTATGGGCAAAAGACAGATACTTTAATTACAAATAAAAGGATATCGTACAAATCCTTTATCCTCCCAACTGTTCTAATAACCGGAGGATCACTTCTTCTAAACTCAGAGCTTAATGATGATTTACAAGAAAGATCTAGAAGTCTTTTAGGCACAAATTTCCATTCAAAAGCCGATTACTTGTTTCCTCTTGTTCCGATAGCTCAAATATACACCGGAAAATATTTAGGCTTTCAACCCAAAAACACCGTTTTACACCAAACCTTAGATATCGCTGTTGCAAACACCCTTACCTATGCAATTATCCAGATAACAAAACATTCAACAAAACAACAAAGGCCAGATCAATCAGATAACTTAAGCTTCCCTTCCGGTCATACCGCCATTGCTTTTACCAATGCCGCACTTCTCTTTCAGGAATACAAAGATTCAAACATATGGTATGCCAGTAGCAGTTATTTGTTTGCAACCGCCACTGGTATCTTCAGAATCGCCAACAACAAACATTACAGCTCTGATGTGTTAACCGGAGCCGGTATAGGATTGGCCAGCGGAATATTAGTTTCCTACTACAATCCTTTTCAATCGATAAAATTCGGTAAAAACAAGAAAACTTCAACCTTGATTTATCCACAAATCGGAAATCAAATCGGAATTGGCTTACTTATAAAACAGGAATAATCTTCACTTTAAAAAAAAGGCACAAAAAAAGCCTCGAATTTATCAAGGCTTTCAATGAATTATTTCTTTATTAAAAAGGCAAATCGTCTGGTTCGTCTTCGTTTAAACTTGTAGCTGGTGCAAATGCTTGAGCCGCTGGCATTGGAGCCGAAGGAGCTCCTGATTCAGCAACTAATTTCTCTATTCTCCAACCTTGTATGCTATTAAAGTATTTTGTGTCACCTTGTGGATTAACCCATTCTCTTCCTCTTAAATTGATTGAAACTTTTACAGCTTCACCCGCATTATAATTGCTTAACAAATCACATTTGTCTTGAGTAAACTCAATCATAATATGCTGAGGATACTGCTCATCTGTCGTAACAACTAATTCTCTCTTTTTAAATGATGCACTAACTTGTTGTTCTGGATTAACAACTTTAATTTTCCCTGTAACTTCCATCTTCGTTATTTTAATTGTTATTTAAGATTATTTTTTGGCCAGAAGTACTTTCCAAGCAGAAAGAACATCATTATTATCTAGGTATTTTTTAGCTTCCAAATGCACTTTTTCCTTGTCATCTGAGCTCAACACCCCTTTTACAGAAAAATTCTGTTTTACAAATATACTAACTTCTTCTATTGTAGGCAAGACTTCTATATTCCCTAATTTTCCAAGATCATTCCCGTCAAGAACACTACTTTGTTTCACATGATGCGGAATAGCATCTACACCAATCCCTAAAGTCACCAATGGTTTAGGCACTTCAAACAAACCCTGATTGGATCTGGAATACCAATTGCCGCCTAATCTGGAAACCAAATCAATTTTATATTGATCAATCACGCCGTCTTCATCCAAAATAGATTCGTCGATATGAATACGGATAACCTCACAAAGGATTAAATTTCCAGCTCCGCCTTCAGTTCCTAATGGTATAATTTGAGTTACTTTGCATTCAAATTGTACCGGTGATTCTTTTACTCTAAACGGCTTCACGATATCCGAAGGAATAGCGGTTAAACCCGCCTTCAAAAACTCATTTACACCATCGGCATATTCGGTACTTGCAAGAGAAGTTTGTTGCACAATATCAAAATTTACCACATTAATCACTACTTCTTTTGTCGCTTCGCAATTAATCAGAGTATGCTTAATTGAATTATCGCGCACGCGCCTTGACGGAGAAAAAACAAGAATAGGTGGATTTGCACTAAAAACATTAAAAAAACTAAATGGCGACAAATTTGGATTACCCTTTTCATCAACTGTACTTGCAAATGCTATAGGCCTCGGCCCAACAGAACCTTGCAAATATCCTTGTAGTTTAGCTGTAGCTATACTTTTTGGATCAATGCTAATCATACTTGTTTTTGTTATGTTTTTCTTTTAATTGACAAAAGTAAGTAAATCGTTTATTAAAAAAAGTACCTAATCCTATTTAATACTAAAAAATACTTTCAACAAACAATTACTTTGTCAGAGAACTGAAATAATCCTATTTATATTTCGTTATATTTATACTTCAAAATCTCATTTATGCAGTTTTCCAAAAGAAAAAACACCACTCGCTGGATTATAATTTTAGCTTCCTTTTTGATCATTTCATTAATCCTTTGGAATACCTATACTTTTTTTCAAATATTTAAAAACGAAGAGCGTTTAAAAATGAACCTTTGGGCAAAAGCTCAAAAAACGCTTATAACCGCCGGTGAAAATACCGATGTTGAACTTCCGTTACAGATTTTTAGCAACAACACTTCCATTCCTATAATTCTTACCGAAAACAACCGCATCATAAACACAGTCAACATTGACGATGAAATTATAAAAAACAAAAGCAAAGCTTCGGATTTTCTATCCGATTTAAAAAACGAAAACGAGCCCATTGTTATTGAATATGTCCCAGGTAAATTTCAAAAACTATACTACGGTAATTCGGCATTGCTCAACAAACTAAAATATTATCCAGTAGCCTTATTGCTCATTATTTTCCTGTTTGGCGCCTTGGTTTACAACTTTTACAAAAGCACCAGAATGGCGACCCAAAACAAGCTTTGGGCTGGAATGGCAAAAGAAACTGCACATCAGATAGGAACTCCGCTTTCTTCATTGATAGGATGGGTCGAAATATTGAAAGCCGACAATGTCGACAAAAGCACCACATCCGAAATTGAAAGAGACATAGAACGCCTGCAAACAATAACGGATCGTTTCTCAAAAATAGGTTCCGAACCCATATTAGAAAAAAAAGACATTGTAGAAGAAACATTACAATCCTACAACTACCTGCAATCCCGATTTTCTAAACAAATTGAATTCTCCTTTGAAGCTCCAAAAACACCGATTTTCATCCTACTTAATCCCACTTTACACAGTTGGACTATTGAAAATCTAGTGAAAAATGCCATTGACGCAATGAAAGGAAAAGGCAAGCTCTCTTTAAGAATAGAACAAGACCACGATTTTGTAAAAATAAACGTATCCGACAGTGGAAACGGAATTCCAAAAAACCAATTCAAAACCATCTTTGAACCTGGCTTCACCACTAAAAAAAGAGGCTGGGGATTAGGCCTCTCATTAACCAAAAGAATCGTAGAAGAATACCATAAAGGAAACATAAAAGTGCTGAATTCCGAGATCGGAAAAGGAACAACTATGCAAGTAAATTATAAAAAAAGCAATTTAGTTTAACGGAACTCCAAACCAAGACACTTTCGAGAACATTGTTTTTCGAACTATTTTAGATTTACTCAAATAGTTTTTCACAAACAAAGCATGCTCATCGGCTTGTGCCAAAGCCAACGCGATTGATTTTTTAATCGAAGCCACATTTGCTGTATTCTCACTGCCAACTGAGCCAACATTATAAATATCGCTCTGACACTTGAGCAGCTTTTCCCTTGGCGTTTGAATCATCCTATTAATCTCATCATCCGGAAAAGCGGGTTTGAACTTATTATTCCTGTAATTTATAAAATCATTCAATAAGACAACCGCTTCATTCATCTCATTCACAACGGAGTTCAATTTCTCAATGTTTGTATTTTGCCTTAAATAATTTAGTTGCTTCTTTTTGCCTTCATAACGCTCTAAAATCATTGCATTTTTCAAGTCGTTTTTCCCTATTCGTTCAGCCGACTCAAACAACTGATCGGTTTCTGGCAAGGAATTGTATCTGGCAATTTCTTTCTCAAAATCAAAATACTTCTTTGATTTATCCATTTGGGTTTTACCGTTATAAAATTCCCCATTGGTGATAGGATAATTCAAGAATTGCCATAAATAATCAAATGGCATGTGAGAAGCAATTATTTTAGCAGGTTCTACCTTAAAATAAGCATTATTTATTTTTTTCAGAAACTTCCCGTTGTTAACACCTCCGGAACCCCAGGTAGGATCAAACACAAACCATTCGCCGTTAACTTTAGCAACACACCAAGCATGTGCTAATTTGTCTACTACTCCATTCTGCTTAGTATAACCTTCGATTATACGACATTCTATTCCAATTTTATTTGAAATATCATTAAAAACTTCAGCATAATGAATACATACTCCTTTCTTCGATTTTAGAGTGTTTTCAATTTTTTCTTGAGAAGTTTCATTTTGATTTGGCGCAAACATACTAGGCACATCGTAACTGATATTCGAAGCCGTCCAGTAAAAAACGGCACGGATTTTTTCTGTATCTGTTTTAAAATTGGAACTAATGAATTTTGCTATTCCAGTTGTTGAATTACTCAAATCATTGGGAATCTTAGCAACCTTATTGTCAATTACATTAAATACTATTTTAGTTTGAGCAAAACTTAAAACAGATAAAAACAAGATTAAAAAAGAAAAATATTTCTTCATATCGTTTCGGTTTACGCATAAAAAAACACGACAAGAATCGTGTTTTTTTTATCTAAAATTAAATTATTTACAAATTAGATTGAATGCTTTTAGCCAAAGCTTCAAATTCTTCTTTCGTCAAAGAAACTTTGTTTTGAAATCGCATTTCGTCCATTTCATTCAAAGGAATCAGATGAACATGGGCATGAGGAACTTCTAGTCCCACAACCGCCATACCAACTCTTTTGCAAGGAACTGTTTTTTCTAAGGCTATGGCAATATTTCTTGAAAAATGCATCAAGCCCAAATAATGCGCTTCATCCATGTCAAATATTTTATCAACTTCCAATTTTGGAATACAAAGCGTATGTCCTTTTGCATTTGGATTTACATCTAGAAAAGCCAAATAGTTTTCGTCTTCTGTAATTTTGTAACAAGGAATTTCCCCATTTACTATTTTGGTGAATATTGAACTCATCTTTAATCTCTTGTTATTTCTAAAATTTCGAATTTCAAAACGCCATTTGGAACCGTGATTTCGGCAACTTCACCAACCGATTTCCCCAGTAAACCTTTCCCAATTGGGGAAGTCACGGATATCTTTCCGGTTTTCAAGTCGGCTTCACTTTCGGCAACCAAAGTATATTTCATTTCCATACCATTGGATTGGTTTTTTATCTTCACATTAGACAAAACCAAAACTTTAGAAAGATCCAAATGCGTTTCGTCAATCAATCGAGCATTAGAATGTACTTCTTCTAATTTAGCGATACGCATTTCCAACATTCCTTGCGCCTCTTTTGCCGCATCATATTCTGCATTTTCAGACAAATCCCCTTTATCTCTTGCTTCTGCTATATCAGCAGATGCTTTTGGACGCATCACACTTTTCAAATAATCCAATTCTTCTCTTAATTTTTTTAATCCTTCTGCGGTATAATAAGATATTGCGCTCATAGTTTAGTCATTTATTTAAATAGAAAAAATCCCATCGGGACGGGATTTCTTTCCACAAAGATACTTTTATTTTCGTTTGTCGATAATTATATGTTAATCATATATAAGTCAAAGTTAAATAAATTAAATTTGTTTAACTAATACTTTCAATTTATTTTAGATAATGAAAAAATTCCTACTTATATTCTCTCTTTTTGTCATTTTTTCAGGTTGTAGCGACAATGGTTTTAACAACAAAAACCCCTATTTACCAAACTATTCTTTTGCTGTTGACATCAACATGAATCTAGCGGCTTATTCAAAACTAAAATTCGTAAGCAATGCTGTGTATTATTCGGGCGTGGGAGTTAAGGGCATTTATATATTCAATACAGGTAGCGGCTATAATGCTTTTGACGCCGCCTGTCCCAACCAAGCTTTGAGTAATTGCTCTACTATGACCTTAAAAGGAATCAATGTAGTTTGTCCCTGCGATAATGAAGAATACAGTTTATTTACTGGCCAAGGGAAACTGCAATATCCCCTAAAACAATATCGAGTAGATGTTAATGGAGATATGCTTAGAATTTATAACTAAAACTAAAAAGGCTGAAAGTTTAAAACTTTCAGCCTTTTTTAAAAATATCCAAATCGCAGTATTAAAACTTCAACGTTAATCCAGCTAAGAAATTGATTCCGGCTTGCGGATAATAACCAGCACCTTCAATTGTGGTAACCGCAGGCGGATTAGAATAATCATCGTCATAGGTATAGAAAAAACCATTAGATATGTATTTATAATCAAAAATATTGTTTACCAAAGCAGACAACAATACCGATTTAAAAATCGATTTTGGATTAAATTCATACGAAAGGTTCAAATCATTTACAAAATAAGATTTTAACTTGGATCCTTCAGAATCTATATTTCCCATGTACTGCTCTCCTACGAATTTAGACAAAAACGAAATTTGAAGGTTCTTCACAGGCAAAAAACTCACCATATTCCCAGCAATGAAATCAGGAGAATACGCAATATTTGTATTCCCTAAAGCGGCTAAAACACCATCTCTTTTGAAGAAAAAGTCTCTATTTTTATTTGTACTTATAGTAACATTTGGTCTAATGAATAAATTATCCAAAACCGCAATAGTTGCATCAATCTCAAGTCCTAAACGGTAACTGTCTCCGCTATTTTCACGAACAGGAGCACCAATATCATCTAACGCTCCGGTAAGAATCAATTGATCTTTGTATGCCATATAATAAACATTGGCATTAAACTTTACTTTTTCTCCATCGTGACGTAATCCTAACTCAAAATCGTTTAGTTTTTCCGGTCTTGGGCTACCGTTTTCATAATCGGTTCTGTTAGGTTCGCGATTCGCTCTGGCATAAGAAAAATACAAGGCATTATTTGAATTAATTTCGAAATTCAAACCCGCTTTTGGATTAAAGAAATTAAAATTAGCATTAACCAAACCAGCTTCCGCACTATTTGCTTTATAATGTACATTTCTAAGCTGCAAATCTCCAAATAAACTAATCTTTTCTGTAATTTGATAATTGGCTTTTGCAAAAATATTTCCGTCCGTTTTTAAAGCAGAATCATCGTAATAATGATCATCTAATTCGCTTTGTGAAGCAAAACGTGCCCAGATTATTTTTCCAAAATGATCTCCTTCATACTTATTATAACCACCACCAAAAATTACATTCAGTTTATCGGTCTTATAATTAGCCGAAAACGTAGTTCCATAAAAATCATTGTCTAACCATTTTTGACGAATTAAATCAGTCCTGTTAATTGTAGTTCCGTTAATGTCAATTGGGGTTAAACCATAAGCCGAGAATTTTGCATTCTCTTTATAATTCTCGTAATAACCTTTCCCTTTGGTATAATGAAAAGCCAGATTCGTACTCCAATTTTCAGCTACTTTTTCGTTCCAATGCAACTGATAATGATCTTGCTGGTAATTATCGGTTTCGTTTTCATAAAATCGGATATTCCCAAATTCATCGGTATACATTCCCGCAGTATTGAATGTTCGGTCATTTTTTAGTTTATCCAAATCTTCTAAACCGTTCCAGGATTGGTATGTTTTTTCGGTCCCTCCAAAAGCCAAAGCCTTTATCAAAGTAGTTTTACCCACATAAGTTCCTTGCAAAAAATAAGATTTTAGATCCGAAAAAGCTCTGTCAATATATCCATCCGACTTAAGGGCCGATACACGACCTGCTAATTCAAAATGATCATTTAGCAATCCCGTACTAAACTTGACGGTGTGTTTTCTGGTATTGAAACTTCCAAAAGAATTAGAGATTTCTCCTGAACTTGCTTTCGAATAAGTGTCGGTCAACATATTCAAACTCGCACCAAAAGCTCCTGCTCCATTGGTAGATGTTCCCACGCCACGTTGCAATTGCAAGCTCTCTATCGAAGAAGCAAAATCAGGCATATTCACCCAAAAGGTTCCGTGACTTTCGGAATCATTGTAAGGAATCCCGTTAATAGTTACATTCACACGCGTTGCATCGCTACCGCGAACTCGAATGCCTGTGTAACCTATTCCGTTTCCGGCATCAGTAGTGGTTACAACAGATGGCAAATAATTCATCAAAATTGGAATATCTTGTCCAAGATTACGAGATTTGATATCTTTCTTGTCTAGATTACTAAAACTAACCGGCGTTTTTGTAGTGGCGCGGACTGCCGAAACCAATACCTCGTCAAGTTGATTGACTTTGGTTGTGTCTTTGACTTGCGCAAATGCGAAAAAAGAAAATAGAGAAAAGAAAATAGAGAAAAAACAAGACGATATTGTCTTTGTACTTTTAAAATAAAATAAAGTATTCATCCGTAAAAAAATTACGAATAAAAGGGGGAATTATTCTTTTGTTAAATTAATAAATGATTGTTTCCTATGACAAATAGATAGTGTGCACGCTATTTTTTTGTCATTTTTTCCCTTAACAGCATTACCTGTTCAGGTTCGTTGGGTATAATCTCAGCTCGTTATTTAGAGCACCCCTTTGAGACGCGGCAAATTTAGAAAAGATTTTTAGATATTCAGATTGTTTAACCATTAGATTTCTAAAAAAATAATTATCCTCAAAAAAATAAATTAATTTAAATCTGGCTTTCTGCGATTTAGCTTGGTTTGAGAAACATTTTTTTTATCCTTAATTCGCTTTCTGATTGCCGATTTTGGAATCTTGGTTGCTTTCCTTTCTTTAGGAACGAACAATCCTTTTTTTATAAGTTCCAAAAAACGCTTCGTAACAATTTCTTTATTTTTAAGCTGACTTCTATCTTCATCGCAGTTTAGGATTAAAACCAAATCGGAAGTTAATCTTGAAGCCAAATTTGTCTGCAACAGCAACTTTTCTTCTTCGGACAATGCTTGAGATTGTTTCAAATCAAAACTCAAGACTACCTTTGATGAAACTTTATTTACATTTTGCCCTCCCGCTCCACTGCTTCGGACAGCCTTGTACTGTAGCTCGGATATAATTTTATATGCTTCCATTGAGACTGAATTTATTTCAGTTAAGCTATTGTGATTGATGTGCCGGTTTTAATAAATCGTTTACCGTTTTTACAGGATTAAAAGTGATCAATGGAACTTCAACAAAAACGGTCAGCCAATTTGCCATAGCACCATTCCATAAACCCGGTAATTCATACGCTTTAATATACTTCCCTGAGCTATTTTTCTCTACAATAAAACCGCTATTATGATTTACAAACTGCAATAAATCAAATTTTTCGTTTTTATAATTTTTAATTCCGCAAACTAAATCAACAGGATTAAAATGAGTAGCATTGGCAAGAATCTTAGCTTGATTTTCATCCTTCAAATCTACTTGTGAAGATTCTACTATTTGCAATGAAACCGTATTATTCTCATTTCTAACCCAAAATGGGCCTCCTCCCGGTTCTCCTTCATTTTTCACCATTCCACATACTCGTATGGGTCTGTTTAAGGCATTTTTGGTAAACTCAATTTTATTTTCCAAAGGTAAAGTCTCGAAATCTACTGCTGTTTCCACATTTAATTTCGTTTCTAGGAAAACTCTAATCTCTTCAACTTGCTCTTCATTTATCGAATTTGCATCCAATAGCCTCAAATAACTAAAAATCTGCCGCTGTAATTCGACCAATATTCCAGCCAAAGCGTTTTTGTACAGCGCAATTTTCTCGTTGTTATCGTGAATGACATTATCAATATTTTTTATGAAAATAACATCGGCATCTAATTGATTCAAATTTTCAATGAGCGCACCATGCCCTCCTGGTCTAAAAACCAATTGTCCATTTTCGTCCCTAAAAGGCTTATTTTCTGCATCAACAGCTACTGTATCGGTGCTTTGGTTTTGATAAGAATAAGTAACAGCTATTTTGGTTTTGGATTCATTCTCAACCTTAATTTTTATCGAATTGATTATATCTTCAAATTGCTTCTGATGGGCTTCAGAAACCGTAAAGTGCAAATGAGAACTCCCATTTGAACTCGAATAACAACCACATTCATACAAATGCTCTTCAATAGGCGTAGCAATATTGGCTGCGTATTTGTGAAAAGGCAAAATCCCCTTTGGTTTATTGGCAAAATCAAAATAGTCAGATGACAACAAAAATTTTATAAAATAATAATTCTTATAATCATTCTCCAAGGCATCAAAACTCGGAAACTCTTCCCTTAGCTTTTTATCAATTGTCTCGAAAAACGGAAACTTCTCCATTGCAACAATAAAAATTGACAATTCGCTGTCTTTTTTTCGGTTGATATAAGCATTGATACTTTCATTTTTAATATCAAATTCACTCAAAAAAGTACTCAAGAACTTAAACATTCTGGTTGCTGCACCCGAAGCCGGAACAAATTTCAATAATTTTAATGTTTTTTTATTGGCTTCAAAAAAAGAGGCTTTTTCGACGAAATCTACCTCAGAAAGCTTCAAAATTCCATTATACAAGGTTGCAGGTTCAACCAATGCCGTTTTAGAAATTCCGTTTCGGAGAAATTCCAATTGCTTTTGAATATTCTCTAGCAAAATTCCACGTTCATAAATCTGCACAAAGTCCAAGGACGAAAACCCCAGTTCATTGGCTTTAGTTAAATCATCAATGATGTTAATTGCTTTATTCAATCGCATATTTTTATCTCCCGAAAGGGTAATAAAAGGTTTTCCATTAGCAATCAATGATTGTTTAAAAACTTCAAAAACACTTTCTCGACCTTCAGCCTTATCCCTTAAATCATCTTTTTCCCAAGGCACATCAATATCAGTCAGAAAAAACAAATCGTATTCATGTTCCTGAGCCGCTTTGTCCAGCAAAGGGTCGCAATAGTTATAATACACTTCTGAAAACACCTTTGTCACCAATAAATTAGTGTCACAAAAAAGATATTTATTAGCAATAGACAGCTTTTCGTTTTCCAGTTGTGTCTGACCATAAGCAATAGGCAGCATATCATTGACATCACATATAAGCTGGCTCTTATCCCATTTATCTTGAAGATATTCCCTTGCAAATTCAGGAGCCCAGACCGTTTTATAATGTTCGGCGAGTTGTTTTGCCAATGTCGTTTTTCCGGTACTTTCAGGACCGAACAGAGCGATTTTTATTATTGCGGATTGCTTTTGTTTAAGATTTTCCTCCATTCTAAATAGGCTGAAATAGCCATTATTGTAAAAATTAAATATTGCAAAGATAACATTCCCAGTCCGCGATAAGCATACAAAGGAGTTACAATTATATCACCTATTATCCAAAGTGTCCAATTTTCGATTTTTTTATTCGCCATAAACCACATTCCGGTAAAAAATATTCCGGAAGCAATAATGTCTAAATAATTTTCCTTGTGAATCTCATAATCAAACCATTTATATATTCCAAAAACCACCAAAATTGTAATCAAAAACAATAGAATCCCGATGGTTTTTTCTTTGGCATTAGTCCTTGTTATAGGTAGTTCTTCTGTATCATTTACTTTGTGACCCCACTTATACCAGCCATAAATACTCATAATAGAGAAATAGCCATTAATCATCATATCGCCCAGATAGCCCGCAAGAAAAAGCAAATAAACCGAAATAATTGTCGCGATTAATCCTGTAGGATAAACCCAAATATTTTCTTTTTTGGCAAACCAAACGCTCAAAATCCCGAATACAAAAACAATAAACTCTAATACAATTTGAGTAACCGAGGCATTCTTGTAAGCATCTAGAAAAAAATCTATCATTTTTATTTAAGATTAACGATTATTGATTAACGATTGTTGAATGTTTCTGCATTCTCAAATCTAAAATCAAAAAAACTCATATCATTCTCAAAAGCCGTCCCAATAACCACCAAATCAGCTCCGGAATCATAGGCATTTTGAATCCCCTGCAAATCTATAATTCCGCCGCCAACAATCAGTGGTATTTCTATATTTTTTGAGATTAATCGAATTATTTCCAAAGGAACTGCCTGTTTTGCTCCGCTTCCCGCTTCGAGATAAAGGAGTTTATTGCCAAGCATTTCTCCTGCCTGAGCCGTTGCCAAAACCAAATCCGGATTGTTTCTGTCTAATGGTTTTGTTTTACTAATCCTTTCAACGGCAGTTTCTCCTCCGCTTTCGATGAGCATATATCCGGTAGGAATTATTTCAAGATTCGTTTGCTTCAAAATGGGCGCCGCTTTTACCTGATGTCCTATTAAATAATCTGGATTTCTTCCCGAGATCAGCGAAAGAAACAAAATCCCGTCGGCTTTGTCCGAAATTTGCGAAGGATTTCCTGGGAAAAGAACAATCGGCAAAACACAATTCTGTTTGATTTTCAGAATTAAATCATCCAAAATATTGTTTATAACCAGGCTTCCGCCAATGAAAATATGGCTGGCCGGCGATTGATCGATTTTTGAAATTAAAATATCTAAATTTTCCCAGACAATTTTGTCGGGATCCAACAAAATGGCCAATAACTTGCGGTTTTCTGACTTCGCCTGAAGCATTTCACTATATATATTCCTATCTTTATTTTTCATATGCAGATATTTATTGTTTTTTATCGGTCATATGCAATACGCCAGTTTGAGACATATCTTCATTCCTTTTTGTGTTTTCGGAAACAGGGCTACTTCATAATCAACGTAAAAGTATGCGTTTTTTGAAAACGGGCGTAGCTTTTAAAAAATTTATCTTTGTCTCAGAATTATAAAATGCAACCGAAAAAACCATGATTGAAATAGAATTACTGGAAAAATATGGGGCGGTACGAAAGCGATACAAAAAGTCGGAAATCATTTTTGAGAAAGACAATTTGGCGACGCAGTATTACCAAATTATTTCGGGAGCGGTAAAAATGAATAATTTCAATGATGAAGGCCGGGAGTTTATTCAAGGATTTTTTTACGCAGACCAGAGTTTTGGCGAACCTCCATTATTCCTGGACCGAACCTATCCCGCCAACGCCGAAGCCATCGAAGACGTGGAATTGCTTTCTATTTCTAAAGACAATTTCCGAAAATTAATCGCCGAAAACCCTGCTGTTTCTATCAAAATAATCGAAAATTTAGCGCAGCGTCTGCATTACAAATCGGTTATGGCTGCCGAAATTTCGACCCAGGATTCTGAGCACCGACTCTTGCAGTTATTTGATTATTCCATTACTTATTTTAATTTCAAAAAAGACAAGAACGGATACCATATCGATTTGACACGGCAACAAATGGGAGATTTAACAGGTCTTCGGGTAGAAACCGTTATCAGAACCATTAAAACATTGGAAAAAAAAGGAGAGTTGAAAATCGTCAATCGAAAGGTATATCGGTAATAAAGGCTTTATGACCTATGTCATAAATAATCGAATCCAAGCGGTCGTAAATTTGTACCAACAAAAACAAATTATCATGACACTTTACAAAAAAACACTCGAAGGTTTTGACAACAATTTTATTGGTTCTGCAACATTAATCGTTATTGGACAAAGTTGTTTAGGTTCAGCTGCAGCCATGAATGTTCTTAAAAACGGAACAACTCTTGTACAAATGCTTCAATTGGCCGTTATTGTACTAAGTTGTATGCTTGTAAACACTTCGATTTTGGCACAAATGAAACATAAAGTCATACTTAATCTTACTATTATTAGTGTATTTTTCAGCATTTTATTTATTCTAATTAATTCCATTATCATCTAAATGAGAAAACAAATTGAAAACCGAGACGATCTAAAACTTTTAGTCACCACTTTTTACGATAAAATAAGAGCAGACGAGGAAATCGGTTTTTTCTTTAATGAAACCATCACCGATTGGGATGAGCACTTGGAGAAGTTGACAGATTTTTGGGAAACCAATTTATTTGCCGTAAAAAAGTACAAAGGAAATCCGATTTTGGCACATAATGCGGTCGACAAACGTTTTGATCAGCGCATCACACCAAACGAATTCGGTATTTGGCTGAATTTGTGGTTTGCCACTTTGGACGAACTTTTTGAAGGCGAAAATGTGGAAATTCTAAAACGGAGAGCTCGAAAAATGGGAACATTTCTTTATATGAATATTTTTGAAAGTCGGGGTTAAGATTCGTTTTCCTGAAAAGCATAAACCAAAGTAAATCCTTCGATTTCTTCAAAATGGATCTTAAAGTCTTTGATTAGATTGTTAAAATGCAGTTCGGCCGTGGCTTCTTTATTTTCTAATTCGAAAGTGCCAACTTTGATGTGATTTTTGAAACTGATTCCTTTTTCGTTTCGGATTTTGAAAATGGCTTCTTTGGCGCCCCAAATCACGGTCAGTTTCCTGATGTATTCTTCACTGTCTGTATCCAAGAATTGAAATTCGGAGTCACAGAATTTATCGGCGATACGGATGATTTTGTCTCTTTGCAATTCGATGTCGATGCCTACGGTTTCGTCACTGATGATTATGGCCGAAAAATTATGGGAATGCGTTATCGAAATGTGTTTCTCACCATGGAGATGCGGTTTCCCGAATTCGTCATAATACAAATCCAAATCGGTATGTCCTGTCTCCTGTAATAACTTACGAACACTAAGAAAAGCACGTTGGTGCATTTCTGATTTCATTCCGTTCAGCCGGTTGCGATTGCTATCGTTTAAAACCACTTGTTCCAGTAATTCCGCAAAGGTTTCTGTTACTTTCCAAACTAGAATTTGGGTAGTATTCCCAATGCTTCGGGAGATATGTATGGTTTTGTAAAGTGGCATCGTGTTATGGTCTTGATTTTTAGCCCCGGTAGTAGCGGCATCCTTTTTTCACGCTTTTTTGGCGTGGAAAAAGATACAGCGAATAACGGGAAATAGCTCCAGAAACAGAAACAAGTTCCGTTTAAAAAATTATTTAGTTAATGTTCCTAAGATTAGCGAATTAAACAATTCATAAATCTTTTAGAAAACAGTTAAATTCTAAAGTTATTACGTAAATTTGCAAAAAAAATTTTCACCCGAGCCTGAAAGGCGAACGGACGAAGTAATTACAAATATACTATAAATGAGTACAACGACTATGCCTTTTGTGGCTTTCAAAGTAAAAGACATTTCTCTAGCGGCTTGGGGAAGAAAAGAAATTGAACTAGCTGAAGCTGAAATGCCAGGTTTAATGGCGCTTCGTGCGGAATACAAAGACGAACAACCTCTTGCTGGTGCTCGTATTGCTGGATGTTTGCACATGACAATTCAGACTGCGGTTTTGATTGAAACTTTAATCGCTCTTGGTGCAGAAGTTACTTGGTCTTCTTGTAACATTTTTTCTACTCAAGATCAAGCTGCTGCAGCGATTGCTGCTGCAGGAATCCAGGTTTATGCTTGGAAAGGTTTGAACGAAGTGGATTTTGACTGGTGTATTGAGCAAACTTTGTTCTTTGGCGAAGACAGAAAACCATTGAACATGATTCTTGATGACGGTGGAGATTTGACCAATATGGTTATTGACCGTTACCCTCATTTAGTTGAAGGAATTAAAGGTTTATCTGAAGAAACTACAACTGGTGTTCACCGTTTGTACGAAAGAGTAAAAGCAGGAACATTGCCAATGCCTGCAATTAACGTGAATGACTCGGTTACTAAATCGAAATTCGACAACAAATACGGTTGTAAAGAATCTGCAGTTGATGCAGTTCGTCGTGCAACTGATATTATGCTTGCTGGAAAAAGAGTTGTTGTTTGCGGATACGGAGACGTAGGAAAAGGAACTGCAGCTTCTTTTAGAGGTGCTGGTTCTATTGTAACGGTTACTGAAATTGACCCAATTTGTGCTTTACAAGCTGCAATGGACGGTTTTGAAGTTAAAAAATTAAACACTGTTGTTGCCAATGCTGATATTATCATTACAACTACAGGAAATAAAGATATCGTTCTTGGAAGTCACTTCGAACAAATGAAAGATAAAACTATCGTTTGTAACATCGGACACTTTGATAACGAAATTGATATGGCTTGGTTAAACAAAAACCACGGTGCTTCAAAAATCGAAATCAAACCACAGGTTGACAAATATACTATCGCTGGAAAAGATATCCTTATCCTTGCTGAAGGTCGTTTGGTAAACCTTGGTTGTGCTACAGGTCACCCAAGTTTTGTAATGAGTAACTCATTTACAAACCAGACTTTGGCTCAAATCGAATTATGGAAAAACAGCGCTGCTTACAACAATGACGTCTATATGTTGCCAAAACATTTAGATGAAAAAGTTGCTGCTTTGCACTTAGCTAAATTAGGAGTTGAATTGGAAGTTTTACGTGACGATCAAGCTGCTTATATCGGTGTTGCTGTTGAAGGACCATTTAAACCGGAATATTACAGATACTAAATGATTTAAGATTGTAGATTTTTAATTTACGATTTCAGATTTAAAAACCCTTGCCATACCGAAGTTTCGGGAGCAAGGGTTTTTTGTTTGGGTATATTTTACATTTCTAATTAAACCTTTCTAATTATTTGACATCTAAAAAGCAGTCAAATAATTTCAATATGCTAAGATACTACTCCATTCTATTCTTTTTAATCTGTCCTTTTTTAACCAATGCCCAAGAAAACTATACCATAAAAGGAAAAGTATTAGGCAGTAATGATAAGCTTCCATTAGAGTCAGCTACGGTTTATTTTACAACCGTGAAAGATTCAACCATGCTAGAATATACATTAACAGATAAAAATGGAGACTTTATCTTCTCTGCAAAAAAGCAAGACAAACCTGTATCTCTCAAAGTGACCTATATGGGATTTCAAACTTTTTCTGAAGAGTTAAAAGAGATCAATTCTAATAAAGATTTCAAAACAATTTATCTTTTAGAATCAACAAACGCACTTGAAGGTGTTATCATAAAAGGAGAAGAGCCTCCTATCAAAATCAAAAAAGACACTATTGAATTTAAAGCGTCCTTGTTTAAAGTGCGCCCCGATTCAAACGTAGAAACTTTATTAAAAGAATTACCCGGTTTTGAAGTTGATAATGATGGAAAGATCACCGTAAACGGAAAAGAAGTAACCCAAGTATTAGTAAACGGAAAACCCTTTTTTGATCGAGATGGCGCTATGGCTTTGAAAAATTTACCTGCCGAAATCATCAACAAAGTTCAAGTTTCTGATTTCAAAACGAAAAAAGAAGAATACTCTAAAGCAGAATCGAGTTCCGAAAATTCGAGTATCAACCTGACTATTGACAAAGAAAAAAACAAAGGATATTTCGGTAAATTCTTAGGCGGATACGGATCTGATGATCGTTACGAATCCAGTTTTATCATGAATTTATTTAACAACAATAGAAAAATTAGCCTTTTAGGATCATCCAATAACATAAACGCTCCGGGTTTCTCTATGGACGAAGTCTTTGACAATATGGGAGGCGGTCGCAATAGTAGAGGCACTACCGTTGGCAGAGGGCAAGCTAGTGGAATTACTCAATCAAATTTATTAGGTTTTAATTATTCTGACCAATTAACTAAAGGTTTTCAGGTAAATGCCAATTACAATTTTTCGGATACCTCAACTGAAAACTCAAATAGTTCTTTCTCTACAAATTTCCGCCCAACGGGTGATTTCACCACTAAGTCTAATTCAGAATCTCAAAACAATAACACCAGCAATAAAGCTAATATAGAATTAGAGTACAAAATTTCGCCTACTATGCGATTATTTGTGGCTCCAAAATTCAATACGTCTAATTCTTATAGTAATTCAGAATCAAAAAGCGAGTCTAGATTGTTAGACGAAACACTAACAAATGACTCACAATCAGAATCAACAAATAGAAGTGAATCAAACAATTTTAGCAACTCCATTAATTTCAACAAATCTTTTGAGAAAAAAGCACGTAATCTTAGCGTAGTAATAAACAACAGCAATTCTAACTCGAATTCGAATGGAATTGTACAATCAGAAACAAATCTTTACTCAAAAAATGAAAAAATAACTAGAGATCAAAACAGCCTTGGCAAAGGCATTAACGATTCTTATTCAGCTGAAATTGAGTACACGGAACCTATAACTGATTCTATCAGGTTCAAAATTGGTATGGAATACAATTTCCAAAACTCTATCAACGACAAAAAAACCTATGATAATAATGGAAATGATATCTATACCGATTTAAACGAATCTCTTTCTAATTACATTACCTCAAAACAAAATAGCATTGCTCCAAAAGCAGGTATTCGATTTGAAAAAAATAAATTTACATTTGACATCAATTCTTCGACCACAATTGTACAATACAACAATCATTCAAACTATCTAAATCAATCAACTGATTTAAACAAGAAATACATCTTGCCTTATGGAAACGCACAAATTAGGTACAAAATGGACCGTTCTAACTCTTTAACAGCAAGATACAACTACAGCCTTTCCTTACCGTCAGCATCTGAATTATTACCCATAGAAAACCTATCAAATCCGCTGAATACCATCATAGGAAATCCTAATTTGGATGCTACCGAAACACACAGCGCAAACATTAACTATAGAAATTTTGATTTCCGTACCCGTTCAGGCTACAATCTTTACGTTAATACTAATTTTTACAACAATGATGTAATTTCTTCTTCTGTTTATGATGCCGACAGAAAAAGAACAACCACATACGAAAACGTATCAGGAACTTATTCCTTTTCAGGAGGTGGAAATTGGAATAAAACCATCAAGCAAGAATCTAATTTATTGCGTTACGGTCTAGCCTTAAACGCTAATCATTCATTCTCCAAAGGATTCACTGATGATATTTTGTATGGCGCTAAAACCATGGGAATTTCTCCTAGAATTTACCTTAATTATGATTATGGGAAATTTTTTACCATTGCTCCTTCTTATAATTTCTCTTATAACCAAACCAAATACGATATTAGCACACTCAACCCTAGATCAAATGTAGTACATCGAATAAACCTTCAAACCACAAGCTATTGGCCCACAGATTGGATTTGGGGTAATGATTTTGGATATACTTACAATTCTATCAATCAAGATTATTATCTATGGAACACAAGCTTATCCTATGCTTTCTTAAACAAGACATTTGTTGCCAAAGTAAAAGTATATGATGTTTTAAATCAAAACCAGAGCATCACCAGAAATATTTCGACTACATCGGTTAGCGATAACGAAAATACCGTTTTAAAACGGTATGCTATGTTTTCTTTGACATATAAGATTCAAGACTTCTCAGGAATGAAAAACCCTCCAGGGAGTAGAAACAATAGAAATATGGAGCGCAGAGAAATGCCTAGAGACGAATAAAAAGATCATTATTGATTCAGATAATTCCAAAACAAACCCCTTGCTTCCATAGCAAGGGGTTTGTTTGTTTTCAACCAAAAATGGCTTCAAATCAATCAACAAAGCCTAATCAAAAATCTAAAACAAGCAACCACAGCTTGTCAATTTTATTTTAATCCGTGAAATCATAGTTGCGTTTTCAAATAAACTCAGCGATTAAAATCAGCAACTAATAAATCTTTTTTCCATAAAAAAACCCGTTTCTTTCGAAACGGGTTTTTAATAAATTGAGAAATCAATTAAGCTTCAACTTCGAATGGAAGGATTGAAACGTATGATTTGTTATCTCTTTTCTTTTGGAAGTGTACAACTCCATCTACTCTTGCGTGTAGGGTGTGATCTTTACTGATGTAAACATTTGCACCTGGGTTGTGTTTTGAACCTCTTTGTCTTACGATGATGTTCCCTGCAATAGCAGCTTGTCCACCAAAAATCTTAACACCTAAACGTTTTGATTCTGATTCTCTACCATTCTTGGAACTACCGACACCTTTCTTGTGAGCCATGACGTATTAGTTTTATTTTGTTATTATTCTTGAGTATCTTCTTTTTTTGCTTTTGGAGCTTTTTTCACTTTAGGAGCTACTGCATCTGCTGTTGCTTCTGCCGCGGCTTTCTTAGGAGCAGCTTTTTTAGCACCAGTTGAAGTTATACCTTCAATTACAATTTGAGTAAGATACTGTCTGTGACCGTTTCTCTTTTTGTATCCTTTTCTTCTTTTCTTTTTGAAAATGATAACTTTATCTCCTTTTAAGTGTTGTAACACTTTAGCTTCTACAGAAGCACCTTCTATAGCTGGGGCGCCTAAAGTAACGTTTCCATTATCGTCTAATAAAAGAACTTTATCAAAAGAAATTTTTGATCCTTCTTCATTAGCCAAACGGTTAACATAAACCTTTAAGTCTTTGCTTACTTTGAATTGTTGCCCTGCTATCTCTACGATTGCGTACATAACAAATTGTTTTATTAATTTTTAAGGTTGCAAATATACAATTAAATATTTACTAAGCAATCAGTTGTGTCAAAAAAATATCCCATCTTATTTTTCACCTGATTTAAAAGCCATTTGCAACCACAAAAATAGCCCATTAAAACTAGTCTTTAGCTGATGAATACAAAAAAATCACTAGTTTTATCCTAAAAAAGCTACTTTCGAAGTAACAATAACTTTTCTTTTACTACTTACTATATAAAATTATTAATTCTTATGAAAAAATCAATAATGGCATTAAGCGCCACACTTTTACTTGGAGGAGCCGTTTCTGCTCAAAAAGTAGTCTTCGAAGAATACACTTTAGACAATGGATTACATGTTATTTTGCAAAATGACCCTTCGGCTCCAGTTGTGATAACATCTGTAATGTACCATGTAGGTGCCAAAAACGAAAACCCGGAAAGAACAGGTTTTGCACACTTTTTTGAACATTTATTATTCGAAGGAACCGAAAACATCAAACGTGGCGAATGGTTTAAAATAGTAACCGGAAACGGAGGAACGAATAACGCCAATACTACCGAAGACAGAACCTATTATTACGAAGTATTTCCATCAAACAATCTTGAACTAGGATTATGGATGGAAGCAGAAAGAATGTTGCATCCGGTTATCAACCAAATTGGTGTTGACACTCAAAATGAAGTTGTCAAAGAAGAAAAAAGACTGCGTTATGACAACAGCCCTTACGGTCAGTTGATTCCGGAAGTAAAGAAAAAAATGTTCAAAAATCACCCTTATCGCTGGACAACTATTGGATCAATGGATCACTTGGATGCTGCCAAACTAGACGAATTCAAAGAGTTCAACAATAAATTTTACGTTCCAAACAACGCTGTATTGGTAGTTGCAGGTGACTTCAACAAAAATCAAGCTAAAGAATGGATCCAAAAATACTTTGGTGTCATAAAAAAAGGAGCTACCATTGACAGAGAAACCTTTACAGAGGAGCCAATTACACAAACCATTAAATCAAAATTTGAAGATCCAAACATTCAAATCCCAATGGTTGTTGCATCGTACAGAACGCCATCAATGAAAACTCGCGATGCCAGAGTTTTAGACTTTATCTCAACAATCTTAAGCGATGGAAAAAGCTCTAGATTATACAAAAAAATTGTTGACGACAAAAAAATGGCCTTGCAAATTGGCGCATTTAGCTACAGCCAAGAAGATTACGGAACTTACATTCTTTACGGATTGCCTCAGGCTCCAAGCACAGCCGAAAACATCCTTGCAGAAATTGATTCTGAAATCGTAAAACTGCAAACCGAATTAATTTCTGAAAAAGAATTAAAAAAACTGCAAAACAAATACGACAATCAGTACGTAAACAGCAATTCAACCATTGAAGGAATTGCCGAAAACTTGGCTACTTTCCACTTGCTATACAAAGATGTAAACCTAATTAACACCGAAATTGAAATGTACCACACTATCACACCGGAAGAGATTAGAGCTGTTGCCAAAAAATACCTAAATCCAAACCAAAGATTAGTATTAGATTATGTTCCAACTGACAAATCCAATAATTAACAAGAACCACCATGAAAAAAACAATATATATAATATCTAGTCTGTTTTTGACTCTAGTTATGCAAGGACAAATAATTCCACAGCCAAAAGCTACCGCTTCTCCGATAATCAAAATTGGAAAATCCAATAATTTCGAACTTAAAAACGGCCTAAAAGTAATGGTGGTAGAAAACCACAAATTACCAAGAGTTTCATTCCGTCTTAGCTTAGACAACATGCCTTATGCCGAAGGCGACAAAAAAGGCGTTGCTGACATTACAAGCCAACTTATTGGAAGCGGAACCTCAAAAACTCCAAAAGATGCTTTCAACGAAGAAGTTGATTTCTTAGGCGCAAATATAAATTTTGATTCTAACGGTGCTTCGGCAAGCGGATTATCTAAATATTCAGGCAGAATATTAGAGCTAATGGCTGATGGCGCACTCAATACCGTTTTTACTCAAGTGGAATTTGATAAGATAAAAGCAAAACTTTTAGAGGGTATAAAATCACAAGAAAAAAGCATCACCGCTGTTGCCGGAAGAGTTGAAAATGTTTTGACTTTTGGCGCAAATCACCCTTCAGGTGAATATTTAAGCAACGAAAGCATTAACAAAGTCACACTAGAAGATGTGATTTCAAACTACAAAACTAATTTTGTTCCCGGAAATGCTTACCTGATTATTATTGGTGATGTAAAAACAAAAGAAATAAAAAAAGTAGTTGAAAAACTATTCGGCTCTTGGACTAAAGCAAAAGCACCACAGATAACTTATCCGGATCCTAAAAACGTGCAACAATCTCAAATTAATTTTGTAGACATGCCAAACGCTGTACAATCCGAAATTTCAGTTGTAAATACAGTCAATTTAAAAATTACCGACAAACAATATTTTGCAGCCATTTTGGCAAATCAAATTCTTGGCGGCGGTGGCGAAGGAAGACTGTTTTTAAACTTACGTGAAAAACACGGCTGGACTTACGGAGCCTATTCTTCTATAGGATATGGAAAATATGTTGAAAAATTCCGCTCATCAACATCAGTAAGAAATGCAGTAACGGACAGTTCTGTGGTCGAAATTCTAAACGAATTAAAAAAAATAAGAACTGAATTAGTATCTGCCGACGATCTGAAAAATGCCAAAGCAAAATACATCGGTAATTTTGTAATGCAAATTCAAAAACCTGCAACAGTTGCCCGTTATGCCTTAAACACCGAAACACAAAACTTGCCTGCTGATTTTTACGAAAATTACATACGAAGCATAAACGCTGTAACGGTAGAAGACATTAAAGATGTAGCTAATAAATATTTCTTAGCCGACAACACAAGAATTGTAGTTGTAGGTAAAGGATCTGAAGTTGCTCCCGCATTAGAAAAACTAAAAATACCAATGTTCTATTTTGACAAATTTGGCAATCCAGTAGCCAAACCCGTTTTCAAAAAAGAAATACCGGCAGGAATAACAACCAAAAGCATCTTGGATAAATACATTCTAGCTATTGGTGGAGAAAAGGCCGTAAAAGCCGTAAAAACGATCTCAATGAAAGGTTCTACTACAATTCCGCAAGCTCCATCTCCTTTAAGCTTCACCTCAAAAGCGGATAGCAAAGGAAAACTGAACGTAGAATTAGCAATGGGAACCATGAGCTTAATGAAACAAGTTATCAACGAGACTAGTGCTTATGTTCTTCAACAAGGACAGCGCAAAAATTTCGAAGGAAGCGAGTTAGCCGAAATGAAAAATAGCGCCGTTTTATTTGATGAATTACAACTTTCTAAAAAAGCAGACATAAGCCTTGACGGAATCGAAAACCTGAACGGAAAAGAAGCTTACGCTATCAAAAACGGAAAAACTACTCTTTATTTTGATGTTAATTCTGGATTAAAACTTGCTGAATCCAAAACAATGGAGCAAGGAGGGAAAACAATGACCCAAACAACTAATTTTGGAGATTACAGAGATGTAAAAGGAGTAAAAGTACCTTTTAATATCATCCAAAATGCAGGTTTCGAATTAGACATCAAAATGTCTGAAGTTACAATAAACGAAGGTGTTACTGACGCTGACTTTAAATAATCAAAAAAACGCAACCAACCAACAAAGGCTATCGCAATGATAGCCTTTGTTATTTTATAAATACTCTTATTTTTTTATTCAACAACTACTTTTTGGCAGATAAATAAACTCCTATCAAAATAACAAAAGCTCCAAAAAACTGAACCGGAGTAAGTATTTCGTTGTCTAACAACCCCCAGAAGAAAGCCACAACAGGAATCAAATAGGTCACCGAAGTCGCAAAAACAGGCGACGACATTTGTATCAATTTAAAAAACAAAATATTAGCAATACCAGTTCCCACAACTCCCAAAATCATTATAAACAGGATTGAATGTTGCACTTTTTCGACATGTATTACTGATGAAAAATCCGTTAAATACAAAATAGCTAAAGATGGTAAAAGCAAAACCAAAAAATTCCCGGTAGTGATACTTACCGGACTCAAATCAGACAAAAACCTTTTGATCAGATTCACATTCAAAGCATAACAAACAGAAGCAATAATTACCAAAATAGCATAATAATAATTTTGTTCCGGATGATTCATTGCTCCATTAAAAACCAAAAGCAAACTCCCCAGCAATCCAATAAAAACACCCAAAAGCTGTTTTTTATGAAAACCGACACTGAAAACCGTAGCCCCTAATATTAAAGTATTCAAAGGAGTCAATGAATTAAGAATCGCTGTAACCGAACTATCTAATTCGGTTTCGGCAATTGCAAAAAGGAAAGCCGGAATAAAGGTACCAAACAGAGAAGTCAATGCAATATATTTCCATTTCTGTTTCGGGATTTTAGAAAGACTTTTAAAACCAATCAGCAACAAAAAAATTGCTGCAAAGATGATCCGCAACGAACCAACCTGCAAAGCCGTTAAACCTATTAATCCTTTTTTAATTAATATAAAAGAACTCCCCCAAACCAAGGCAAGAACCGTCAGATAAGCCCATTTTAATTGTTTTGATTCCATAATCGCTATTTTGCCCCAAAATTGTAATAATTTTATGAATTAGCACTCCTTTTTTTATTAATTTTGCAATGAAACAAAACGCTTGTTAAAACACTCAAAATCAATTAAAATGAATATCACAAAATCAATAGCAGCGATAGCTCTTTCTAGCCTTTTATTTGTTAGCTGCAAAAAAAACACTCCTGAAACTGAAACCGCAAAAGCGGAAACAGAAACAACTGCTCCAAAAGTTAAAAAAGAAATTGCTGCAGAGAATTTACAAACCGCCAATTTCGCTATCGAAGGAATGACATGCGCCATGGGTTGTGCCAAAACTATTCAAGAAGAACTAACTGTTCTAGATGGAGTACAAACAGCCACAGTAGATTTTGACACAAAAATAGCTACCGTAACTTTTGACAAAACAGCTCAAACTCCGGAAAGTCTAACCAAAGTGGTTCAAGCAACAGGTGACGGAAAAACATACACCGTAAGCAGCACAAAATCATAATCAAACTATTTTGATTTCATAAAAAAAGCATTCGTAAGTAACGAATGCTTTTTTTATGCTTTATTATTTTTTAAGAGTCCAATTTATAAAAAGGAATCTTCAAACACACTTCTTAAACAATTACTACTTCCACTTCAAAGTTTCCATAATTCGCTGCATATCATTTTTGATATAACTTGCAGCCGGCATAACGGAATCAAAGTTAGGTTTAGCATAGAAATAAACGGAACCTCTAATAAAATGCTTGACACTATCCGTTACATAAAACTGGGAATTGGTAGCCGCATTCCCATCCACCTGATAAAACATTCCGTACACTTTGCTATCAGGATTCAAAAAAGGTTGCTCCAAAATATCATCAGCCTTAATCACATGTTCAAAAGTCAATTTTTGAGCATCTCGCAAGAGTTTATTGATATCATTATTGACCGGTTTATAAGTCAAATAAATAGTTGCTTTCATTTTTGGATATGAAATAGCAAATCCACAATTCTTTTCTCCCTTTATAACGGCATCCGAATTCATTTCGAAAGTAAATGGACATTCGTTTTCAAAATTGGCATATTTTGCAATAGGATAATCCAAGCGCAAATAACCCGAAGGCTTAGGAAGCACATCGTCTTTACAAGCCGAAAACAAAAACAATCCAAAAATCGCAAACAGCGTTATTGCAGTTCTATTTCGGTTTGACTTTTGGCGGTAATTCTTTAAATTAAACATCGATGGTAACTTTTATCTGTTTTATTCTTTTTTTATCTACAGCTTCAACGGTAAACAAGCAATTCTCGTATGAAATCTTCTGACCTTTTTTGGGGAAGTTCCCCAAAATCTCCAAAATAAATCCAGCCAAAGTCTCTGCTTCTCCTTTTTTGACCTCAAAAAGATCTTCATCGACATCTATAATTCTATAAAAATCTTTAAGATTTATTTTCCCTTCAAAAAGATAGTTATGCTCATCTATCACAGAATAAGCAACATTGTCATTGTCAAATTCATCACTGATATCACCTACGATTTCCTCAATCACATCTTCAAGCGAAACTAATCCTGAAGTTCCTCCATATTCATCAACCACGATAGCCAAATGACTCTTTAAACTTTGAAAATCTTTCAACAAGTTATCTAGTTTTTTATTCTCCGGTACAAAAAATGGCTCTCGAACCAATGAAACCCAATCAAAATTCTTTTTATCAATATGTGGAAGTAAATCCTTCACAAACAAAACACCTTCAATTTGATCAATATTATCACGATAAACCGGAATTCTGGAATAACCTTTTTCTATAATTTTAGAATATATCTCAACAAAAGATTCTGTTATTTCTAAAGCAAAAATATCAATTCGAGGGCTCATCACCTGTTTTGTATCGGTATTTCCAAAAGACACAATGCCTTCCAATATTTTTTGTTCTTCGGTAGAAGTATCTTCCGAAGAAGTCAACTCTAACGCTTGCGATAATTGGTCTACCGAAAAATTTGTTTTTTGTTTTCCCAGTTTATTATGCAAATAAACGGTCGTATTGCGCATTGGCACACTAATAGGCGAAAGCATTTTATCAAGTACAACAATAGGAAATGCAATTAATTTAGCAAACTTGATATTATTCCTGCTGGCATATACCTTAGGCAAAACTTCTCCAAACAACAACAATAAGAAAGTAACCACAATTACTTCCAAAACAAATTTCAAAGCGGGAGAAGTTATCGCCGAAAACAGATTCCTGCCAACAAACGAAAACAAAATTACCACGCCAATATTGATGAAATTATTCGCTACTAAAAGTGTCGCTAATAGTTTTTTGGGTTTCTGTAAAAGATCCGATAGGATTTTCCCTTTTGAAGGGTTTTCTTGAATTGTATCATCAATGTCTTTTTGAGACAAGGAAAATAATGCCACTTCGGCGCCGGAAACTATTGCAGAGCAAAAAAGCAACGCACATATTCCGATAAAATCAAACACTAGTTCAGTATCTAGTGAACTTATAAGGCTTAAACTGGGCTCTGGGTCCAAATTAAAAAGGATTAGTTAAACAAATCAAAACGGCAAATCATTGATTGGCAAGCCGTTATTTTGTGGGTCAAAGTTAGTATTTTTTACGGAATCCTGATCAGGAATTTGCTTCGCGTTTTCATTCCCCTTCTTAGTCGACAAAAAGGTAAACTCAGTCACCTGAATTTCAGAAGTATACTTCACAACTCCCTCCTCAGTTTGCCATTGACGGGATTTAATACGCCCTTCTACATATATTTTATCTCCTTTTGATAAATATTTTTCACAAATTTCGGCCGCTTTATTACGCACCACTAAATTATGCCACTCTGTAGAAGTAATCTTTTCGTTTGTGGTTTTATTGATGTAGATTTCATTTGTTGCCAATTGAAAACGGCCAATACAATTGCCCCCATCAAAATAATGCATTTTCACTTCATCGCCCAGATGACCTATTAGCATCACCTTATTTAATGTTCCATTCATGCTTTTGTTATTCTATTTCTACCAAAGGTACATTTTTTTGGAATTTAATTTTATTCCTTTTCAATAAAATTATAAATCACAATCGGGAACGGGAAAGTTTTTAGATTTTCTTTATCAATTCCATTTTCAACCCTGCCCTTTACCTTTATCTTCCAAAATTTAATATGCAAATGCTGATGCGATAATTTATGTACAATGCTTTTTTCATTATCCTCCATCATACCTATAATAGTATTAGAAGCAAAATGATTCTTTTGCACCTGACTCGCGATAGAATCAAAACCCTCTTCTTTTTCCGTTTCAATCAAAGGAAACTCATATAGATTTTGCCAAATCCCCTTAGAAGTTCGTTTTTGGATTAAAGTGTTTTCATCATCATCCGAAACTACTAAATAATTAAAGTATCGATTCCTCACTTTCACCTTCTTTGACTTTACCGGCAATTGATCTACTTTCTTTTTCTGCAAAGCGGCACAACTTTGGTTAAAAACACAAATCGAGCAATCTGGACTTTTAGGAACACATTGCAAAGCACCAAACTCCATTATTGCCTGATTGAAAATATCAGGATTGTCTTTTGGCATTAACTCGAAAGCCAGAGCCGCAAATTCTTTTTTGGTCGAAGCCAAGGCAATATCGGTTTCCACATCAAAATAACGAGACAAAACCCGAAACACATTTCCATCTACAACCGGAACTACCTCCTTATAAGAAAAAGAAGCAATTGCTGCTGCAGTATATTCACCAACTCCTTTCAACTTTAGCAAATCATTATAAGTAGCCGGAAAAATGCCATTTAATTCAAAAGCCACATATTGTGCTGTTTTATGCAAATTCCTTGCTCGGGAATAATAGCCCAAGCCTTGCCAAAGCTTTAACACTTCTTCTTCATCGGCTTTGGCCAAATCAAAAACGGTTGGAAAAGCCTCAATAAAAGACAAAAAATAAGGTGTTCCTTGCGCAACACGCGTCTGTTGAAGCATGATTTCAGAGAGCCAAATAGCATACGGATTTGTAGTATTTCTCCAAGGCAAATCACGCTTGTTTTGTAAATACCATTGAATTAGTGAGTTAGAAAAAATCATTATTAAATATTTGTTGACAAAAGTAAAAGTTTATGTGATTAAAATTTAATGAATTAGCTTGAATATTTGTTTTTTAAATTCTTATATTTGCAAACTCAAAAAAATTATTATTAAATAATAAATAAGGAAAGAAAATGACGAAAGCAGATATCGTAGCGAAAATTTCAGAAAAATTAGGCCTTGAAAAAGGTGATGTTCAAGCAACAGTTGAAACCTTTATGAATGAAGTAAAAAATTCATTAGAGACTGGAGATAACGTTTATTTAAGAGGTTTTGGTAGTTTTATAGTAAAAACTAGAGCAGAAAAAACAGGTAGAAATATCTCTAAAAATACTACAATAAAAATTCCTGCACACAACATCCCTGCTTTCAAACCTGCGAAAGTTTTTGTAGAAGGAGTAAAAATAAATAACGAAGCAAAATAATAATATTAACTAATCATAAAATCGACAAGATATGCCAAGTGGTAAAAAAAGAAAGAGACATAAGGTAGCAACGCACAAACGTAAAAAAAGAGCGAGAGCTAACCGTCACAAGAAGAAAAAGTAGTTTTAAACTACTTTTTCTTTTTTAACCGTTCATTGAAATTTGGAAAAACAGTACGCAGAATTCAGTTTTCAGATAGCAGTCTAAATCTGCGATCTAAACTCTTGCATCTGCAAACTACAATTCCTCCCGGGTTCAATACCTGTTAAAATTATTGTTTAATCCATCCTTACAATTCAGTTACGAGTTATAAGTTATGAGTTATGAGTTGTAAAACTGAAAACCATAAACTGAAAACTGAAAACTAAAAAGTTCGGATAAAAATTTACAACGTGAATAAAGAATTAATCATTAGATCTAGTTCTGATTTCGTAGATTTTGCCTTATTAAAAGATGGAAAACTAATTGAATTACACAAAGAAGAAGAGAAAAGCAACTTTCAGGTTGGTGATATTTTTATCGCCAAAATACGAAAACCCGTTGCCGGACTAAACGCTGCTTTTGTGAATGTAGGCTTCGAAAAAGACGCCTTTTTGCATTATCATGATTTAGGTCCAAATCTCGCTTCCCAACTGAAATTCATAAAACTTGTAAGCGCAGGTAAAATAAAAGATTTCTCCCTAAAAAACTTTCAGTTTGAAAAAGAAATAGACAAAGATGGCACCATTACAGATGTGATCAACGCCAATCAATCTATTTTAGTACAAGTCGTCAAAGAACCAATATCAACCAAAGGACCAAGAATTAGCGCTGAGCTTTCTCTTGCCGGACGTTTTATTGTTCTAGTTCCTTTTTCGGATCGCGTTTCTATTTCACAAAAAATAGAAGACAAAAAAGAAAAGGATCGTTTAAAACGATTAGTACAATCCATCAAACCAAAAGGATTTGGCGTTATTGTTCGCACAGTAGCCGAAGGCAAAAATACAGCCGAATTAGAAAAAGATTTGCAGAACCTGCTTGGCAGATGGACTGCAATGTGTAAAAAATTACCGACTGCTCATCACCCGTCAAAGATATTAGGAGAACTCAACAGAGCTTCTTCGATATTAAGAGACGTTTTCAACGATACTTTCACCAGTATTCAAATTGATGATGAAGAGTTGTACAACCAAACAAAGGATTATCTGCAAGAAATTGCACCATCCAAACAATCCATTGTTAAGTTTTATCAATCAAACGACACGCCTATTTTCGAGAAATACAACATAGAGAGACAAATCAAGACTTCATTCGGAAAAACTGTTTCCATGAGTAAAGGGGCTTATCTTATTATCGAACATACTGAAGCATTGCACGTCATAGACGTAAACAGCGGAAACCGTTCTAATAAAGCCACCAATCAGGAAGACACCGCTATGGAAGTCAACA
Organism: Flavobacterium sp. W1B; assembly: GCF_047344965.1. NCBI lineage: Bacteria > Pseudomonadati > Bacteroidota > Flavobacteriia > Flavobacteriales > Flavobacteriaceae > Flavobacterium > Flavobacterium sp. W1B. The sequence goes on along the minus strand of NZ_CP178845.1, from coordinate 1,265,491 downwards.
TGATCGCCGCTGCCGAAATCGCCAGACAATTGCGTCTTCGTGATATGGGCGGAATTATTGTAGTTGATTTTATTGATATGTCTAATCCCGAAAATCGTAAAGTTCTGTTCGACTTCCTGAGGGAAGAAATGAGCGACGATAAAGCGAAACATAAAATCTTACCTCCTAGTAAATTTGGATTAGTCCAGATTACCAGACAAAGAGTAAGACCGGAAAGAAACATTAAAACTAGAGAAGAAGATCCTAACAATGAGAATGGCGAAATTGAAGCGCCTATTTTAATCATTGATAAAATTGCTTCCGATTTAGACAGAGTTTTAAAAACCCACCAAGATGTTGTGCTTAACGTACATCCTTTTGTGGCCGCATACCTTACCAAAGGTTTTCCATCATTACGTTCAAAATGGTTTTTTGAACATAAAAAATGGGTGAAAATTATACCTCGTGACGCTTACACGTATTTAGAATATCATTTCTACGATAAAAAAGGGAATGTTATAAAAGAATAAAACAAAACCGCCTTTCGAAAGATTGGCGGTTTTTTTGTGGCTTTTTTGAAGGAATTATTCTTATTTTCTCTTCTGAGCAAAAAACCGCTTCATTAACTCCGAAGCTTCATTTGCCAAAACGCCTTGAACTACTTTGGTTTTAGGATGTAATTTTGTTCCCATGGTCATAAAACCACGCTGTTCATCGCCAGCTCCAAAAACAATTTTAGAAATCTGGCTCCAATACAAAGCGCCTGCACACATCTGACAAGGCTCTAGCGTGACATAAAGCGTACAATCTTTTAAATATTTCCCACCCAAAAAATTAGCGGCGGCGGTTATGGCTTGCATTTCGGCATGTGCTGTGACATCATTCAGTAATTCGGTTAAATTATGACTTCTCGCAATAACTTTGTCGGCAACTACGATTACAGCTCCCACAGGAATTTCACCTTGTTCAAAAGCCAATTCAGCTTCTTGTAAAGCCTTTTTCATGAAATATTCGTCGGTGAAAATGTTTTCCATAAATTTACTATCCCACTTCAGCGGAAAAATTAAAGAGAGTAAACACTTTTAAAATCATTTTTTTAATTTTTAAAAGCACATACCTTGATTGAATTATTATTGATACAAAAATAAGAATTCAATTCGTACATTTGCTTTATGCCAAAAAATTTACTTTTAAACATAAACAATCCCGAGGATTTGCGCCGACTCGACGAAGAACAACTTCCTCAGCTAGCTCAAGAATTACGCAATTTTATCATTGATATTGTTTCGGTAAAAGAAGGACATTTGGGCGCTAGTTTGGGCGTAATCGAATTGACCATTGCATTGCATTATGTATTTAATACGCCAAATGATTTATTGGTTTGGGACGTGGGCCATCAAGCTTATGGACACAAAATACTGACCGGAAGAAGAGAGCTTTTTCATACCAACCGCCAATTACATGGTATTTCCGGTTTTCCAAAAAGAACTGAAAGCATTTATGATGCTTTTGGCGTAGGCCACTCCTCGACTTCCATTTCGGCAGCCTTAGGAATGGCAATTGCTTCTAATTTAAAAGGCGTTCACAACAAACAGCACATTGCGGTGATTGGTGACGCCTCCATAGCCTCAGGAATGGCTTTTGAAGGATTAAATCATGCCGGAGTTACCGATGCTAATTTATTAGTAATTCTGAACGACAACGCTATCGGAATTGACCCAAGTGTTGGAGCTTTAAAAAAATACCTGACCTCTGTCAAGAACGGAAAAAATCCGAGGCAAAATAACATGATCAAATCCTTAAATTTTGATTATTCAGGCCCCATCGACGGACACGATATTTTTGCAGTAATCAAAGAATTAAAACGATTGCAAAAAATAAAAGGCCCAAAATTCCTTCACGTTATAACCACTAAAGGAAAAGGCTTAAAACAAGCTGAAGAAGATCAGGTAAAATACCATGCTCCGGGAAAATTCGATGCCAATACGGGTGAAATACTTAAAAAAATCGAGGAGAATCTCCCTCCTAAATATCAGGATGTTTTTGGATTAACTCTTTTAGATTTAGCTCTAAAAAACGAAAAAATTATTGGAATCACCCCTGCAATGCCTTCAGGAAGTTCTTTAAAATTCATGATGGAAGCCTTACCGAATCGCGCTTTTGACGTGGGAATTGCCGAACAGCATGCTGTAACTCTTTCCGCCGGAATGGCAACTCAAGGAATGGTGGTTTTTTGCAATATTTACTCCACTTTTTTACAAAGAGCCTACGACCAAGTTATTCACGATGTGGCTTTACAAAATTTACCGGTAATTTTCTGTTTGGACAGAGCTGGCTTAGTAGGCGAAGATGGAGCTACACACCACGGCATTTTTGACTTGGCTTATTTGCGTTGTATCCCAAATATGATCATCTACTCTCCTTTGAATGAAATTGAACTGCAAAATATCCTATACACAGCGCAACTGGAATTAAAAAACCCTATTGCCATTCGCTATCCACGCGGTCGAGGACAAATCACGGATTGGAAATCCCAAAATTTTGGTAACTATAACAAAATTGAAATTGGTCAAGCCAATTGTTTAAAAAACGGAACAGAAATAGCCGTTTTATCCAATGGTCCCATCGGAAACAATGTTTCTTTGGCTATAGCCCAAATACAAAATCAAGAAAAGATTGCGCATTACGACTTTGCATTTGTCAAGCCCTTAGATGAAAAACAACTGCATTCTATTTTCAAAAAATTTAAAACAATACTTACAATAGAGGATGGCACAATTATTGGAGGCTTTGGAAATGGTGTTCTCGAATTTGCATCACACCATAAATATTCCCACGAAATAAAGACATTGGGAATTCCCGATGAATTTATCGAACATGGAACCGTAGAAGAGTTACAACAATATTGCAAGCTAGACGTTAACAGTCTTGTACAAATTTTCAAAAATTACATAAAATAATTATATTGCCAATCTAAAAAATATTGATATTCATGATAAAGTCAGCACGCAACGCCTTATTATTACTTTTTTTAATTTTTTCCACAAACAGTTTCGCACAAGATATTGTAAGCCCTAAACCCCTAAGTGCGGGTTCAAATTGGAAAGGTAAAAATACGGTTGGTTTCGATTTTAGCGAAATCGCATTTATGAACTGGAGCTCGGGAGGAGAAAGCTCGATCTCAGGATTATTAAAAGGAACCTTTGTTCTGACTTATTCCAATAATAATTTAAAATGGGTAGAAGAATTGGTTGTTCGCTATGGTGTTAACAAACAAGATGGCCTTGAACTTAGAAAAACAGATGATGCCCTTCGTTACAACTCTACTATAGGCTATCGAAGAGATAGTACTTCGAACTGGTACCATTCGGCAAAGTTTACTTTCAACACCCAGTTTACAAACGGTTACAAATATCCGAATAGAGAAATTGCTATTTCAAGACTTTTTGCTCCAGCCTACACTTTTCTAGGAGCCGGAGCTGAATATTCCAATAAGAAAAAAGATGAGAATCTTTACATTTCTCCTGTAACGATGAAAAACACTTTAGTTTTAGACCAAACCTTAGCTAATCAAGGAGCTTTTGGTGTTACCAAAGCTGCTTATGATCTTGAAGGTAATTTGATCTATGAAGGTAAAAGATCAAAAACCGAACTTGGCTTTTTGATAACAAGCTATTTGAAAAAAGAAATCGTTAAAAATATAATCATAGAAAACCGACTGAGCTTGTATTCTGATTACATCAATAATTTTGGGAATGTCGATATAGATTGCAACACACAACTTAATCTCGTTGTAAACCAATATGTAAGAGCAAATATTGGAGCACATTTTGTTTATGATGACGACATTAAAACTAAAGAAGAAATTAATGGAGTTCAACAAACCCTAGGCCCAAAACTGCAATTAAAACAAATTTTAGGCATAGGCTTAGAGTATGTATTTTAGCAATTAATCTTTCTTTCGTCCATTAATTGTTTCGTATAATTCTAATGCATTTCCATCTGTAAGCAAAGAAATAAAATGACAAATATGAAGTAATCGTTCATATACATTTTCCTTTTCCAAATGATGTTTCTCAGGTAATAATTTCAAAATTAACGAATCATAATTGGAAGCATTGCCATTAAATTTATTATTATAAGCCGTTATGAATTTATCCAACAGTGTTTGTATGATTTGATAGCCCACAATTTCTTTTTCGATGACCTCACGGCTTTGATAAATATTATTTACACTGATCTTTATAATATCATCCATTTGAACTTTATACTTACTCTTATCAGTCAAAGCATAAGGAAAATTCCCGTTTAAAATAGCTTCTTCATTATCAATGAAAACTTTTACGGCATCATTGATCAAACTTCCAATCGCCAAAGCGCGCAAATAACTTATTCTGTCCTCTTTCGTCTCTAATGTCTTATATTTTGAAGTATCAATACTGTCTTTTACCAATTTTATCAGATACTCTAATGCAAAATCCTCGGAAACCAATCCCAAATTGATTCCATCCTCAAAATCGATAATTGTATAACAAATATCATCGGCAGCTTCAACTAAATATGCCAGAGGATGTCTTTCAAATCCAACATCATTTCCCGATTTATTTGGGATCAACCCCATATCCGAAGCCACTTCCTGAAAAAAAGATTTATCGGTTTGGAAAAAACCATACTTTTTATCGGCAATATTCTTAGTTGGTTTTTTTGGCAGGCTTTCTTTTGGATATTTCATAAAAGCACCCAAGGTGGCATACGAAATTCGGAGTCCGCCTTCTATTCCGGGACGACTTGCCGTCAAAACCGAAAAACCATTGGCATTTCCTTCAAAATCGATCAAATCCTGCCATTCTTTTTCAGACATCTGATCTTTATATTGTTTACCATTTCCGATCGAAAAATACTCTCCAATTGCCTTTTCCCCTGAATGTCCAAAAGGTGGATTCCCGATATCATGCGCCAAAGAAGCAGCAGCAACGATAGCGCCAAAATCGTTCATATGATAGCCGTGAACTTCTTTCAAGTACGGGTATTTTTCAATAATTTTTTTGCCGACTAATCTTCCCAAAGAACGTCCCACAACTGAAACCTCTAAACTATGTGTCAATCGGGTATGAACAAAATCGGTTTTTGATAACGGAATAACCTGAGTTTTATCTTGCAAACTTCTAAAAGCCGACGAGAAAATAATACGATCATAATCAACTTCAAACCCCAAACGGGTATCGTCTTGCTCTACACGTAATCTTTTGCCTTTGTCACCTTGTCTTTTTAAAGATAAAAGTTGTTCCCAGTTCATTTTTGCCATCTGTATTTTTCTGAATTTTTAATGAGCGAATATAAAGAAAAAGAACCCCGTTGAATTAAAAAAAGCTGCCAAAAATGACAGCTTTTATATTTAAAGTTCAAAAAAAGAATTACAATAATTTCATCTTTTCAAGAAACTCATGCTTTTTGACCACATACGTAACCGATAAGGTATCATGCCATCCTCTTGAATTGCCCAATAAAAAGGAAAAAGCCTCAAAAGGAATCAACCGAGATAAAGTTCTTATGACAATGCTTTTCATATTGGGTCTTGAACCATTGTGCTTTACAACTATTGTTTTAGTGAAATATTTGGCAAAGGTTCTGGAGAAATACATTTCGGTTAGTCCGTAATAAAAAAACAGGATTAAAAGTCCAAAAAAGAAATTTTCAATTAGTGACAACGATTTCAACCAATTTGACGCAGCATAACTTTGGGTCAAATCTCCAATGATATTGATGGTTGTTCCAATAGTAATTTGGATGACATAAATAATCAACAAATCGATAATAAGATTGAGGAAACGCTGGCTTTTGGAAGCTAATAAATCATCTGTAACGGTAAATTCTTTACTTTCCATTTTTAATTTTTTAGGTTATCAAAAAAAACCTTTAACACCAATAACTATCTCAAATATAGTCAATTATTAACAAATTAAAACTATAAACTCTTGACATTTTAACCCAGACAAAAGTGAAAATATTTTTTATTTCCATCAGAATCGAGATAAAAAGATTGAAACAGAAAGCAGGAAAGGAGCACAGTGAACTGACGAAATAAACAGCCAAAAAAAAGCAGTTATCATTACAATAACTGCTTGTGATTTCTCTTTCGTCGAAATGACAAAAGCATTATATTTATTCTATTTCAATCAAAAGTCAAAAATCGTTAATCTAAAATCCTTAAGACCCACACATTTCACAATCATCTGGATCGGCATTTTTGGCCAATTCTATCATTGCTCTGTATTCATCTGCGCTCAACTCTACTGGAGCAGCTACAGCAACCGGAGTTGGCTTAGACAACACCTCAATTGGCTCTGCTTTTTTATCATTGTTCAATGTAAATTTAATTGCATCCACCGCAGCTTTTGTTCTCAAATAATACATTCCTGTTTTCAATCCAGATTGCCAAGCGTAAAAATGCATTGAGGTCAATTTAGAATAATTAGCGTTCTGCATAAACAGGTTCAACGATTGTGATTGATCTACAAAATAACCACGTTGGCGCGACATATCGATAATGTCTTTCATAGACATTTCCCAAACCGTTTTGTACAATTCTTTCAAATCTTGCGGAATGTTTAGATCCTGAACAGAACCGTTATTTCGCATTAATTCTTGTTTCAAGGTTTCGTTCCACAAACCACGCTCTACCAAATCATGCAATAAATGCTTGTTTACCACAATAAATTCTCCAGACAATACGCGACGTGTGTAAATGTTAGAAGTATAAGGCTCGAATGCCTCGTTGTTTCCTAAAATCTGAGAAGTAGAAGCAGTCGGCATTGGCGCAACCAATAATGAGTTACGAACTCCATGCTCCATAACTTCTTTTCTCAACGAAGCCCAATCCCAACGACCTGACAATTCCTCATCTTTCATTCCCCACATATTGTGTTGAAATTCTCCTTGAGACATCGGCGATCCTTCAAAAGTAGAATATGGACCTTCTTCTTTTGCCATTTCCATCGAAGCGGTTACAGCAGCAAAATAAAGGGTTTCAAAAATTTCCTGGTTCAGTTTTTTAGCACCATCGCTAGTAAAAGGCAAACGTAACATAATGAAAGCATCAGCCAATCCTTGTACCCCAAGACCAATTGGCCTGTGGCGTTTATTAGAATTTTCTCCTTCTTTTACCGGATAATAGTTTCTATCAATAACTCTGTTCAAGTTTCTAGTTACGCGTTTTGTAACGGCAAACAACAATTCGTGGTTGAATTCATTGTTCTCCACAAACATTGGCAACGAAAGAGAAGCCAGATTACAAACCGCAATCTCATCTTTCGAAGTGAATTCCATGATCTCCGTACACAAATTCGAAGAACGAATTGTACCCAAATTTTTCTGGTTTGATTTTCTATTAACAGCATCTTTATACAACATGTAAGGTGTTCCGGTCTCGATTTGCGATTCCAGAATTTTCTCCCACAATTCATGCGCTTTGATGGTTTTCCTACCTTTTCCTTGTTTCTCGTAACTTACGTACAAAGCTTCAAATTCTTCGCCATAAACATCATACAAGCCCGGACATTCATTAGGACACATCAAAGTCCAATAACTATCTTCCTGCACGCGTTTCATGAATAAATCAGAAGTCCACATCGCAAAGAATAAATCTCTAGCACGCATTTCTTCTTTTCCGGTATTCTTTTTTAGATCCAAAAAGTCAAAAATATCAGCATGCCAAGTTTCGATGTAAATTGCAAAACTTCCTTTACGCTTTCCACCACCTTGATCAACATATCTTGCCGTATCGTTAAAAACTCTCAACATAGGAACAATCCCGTTTGAAGTTCCGTTGGTACCACGAATATAACTTCCTGTAGCACGAACGTTGTGAATTGAAAGTCCGATTCCTCCCGCTGATTGCGAGATTTTGGCCGTTTGTTTCAAGGTGTCGTAAATCCCATCAATACTGTCGTCCTGCATCGCCAAAAGGAAACAAGAAGACATTTGAGGTTTTGGAGTTCCTGCATTAAACAATGTTGGAGTGGCGTGAGTGAAGAATTTTTTCGACATTAATTCGTAAGTTTCAATCACCGATTCTAAATCATCCAAGTGGATTCCAACCGAAACACGCATCAACATATGTTGCGGACGTTCTACAATTTTACCGTTTATTTTAAGCAAATACGAACGTTCCAATGTTTTGAAACCAAAATAATCGTAGTTGAAATCTCTATTATATATGACATGCGAATCCAAGAATTCAGCATTTTCCATAATCACTTTATGTACTTCCTCTGACAACAAAGGAGCGTCTTGTCCATTTCTCGGGTTTACGTAATGAAACATATCGTTCATCGTTTCCGAAAATGATTTTTTTGTATTGGAATGCAAATTCGAAATCGCAATTCTCGCCGCCAATTGTGCATAATCCGGATGCGCAATGGTCATTGAAGCCGCGGTTTCGGCTGCTAAATTATCTAATTCTGACGTAGAAACTCCATCATAAAGCCCTTCAATTACTCGCATCGCCACTTTCACGGCATCTACCAAATCATTCAAGCCATAGCATAGTTTTTTAATTCTATCTGTGATTTTGTCGAACATTACCGGTTCTTTGCGACCGTCTCTTTTTACTACGTACATAATTTTAGTGTGTGTTTAAAACAGAAAATCCCTTCCCTGTTTTTCGTTATTTGTTAATCATTGCGAGCAACGAAACAATATCATTTATTGAATCGTTTACTCTTTTTTTAAAACATTTACTTCGTCAGTTCGCTACACTCGCGCCCAGCTATTGGCTCAATAAAAATTTAATTTTTAAAAATCAGCGTCAAAAGATATTTTTTGAGCGTCAGAATCGGTATTCATAACTCCTGATTTTTGATATTCGGCTACTTTCTTTTCAAAGAAATTTGTTTTCCCTTGAAGCGAAATCATATCCATGAAATCAAATGGATTTGTAGTATTGTATTCTCTGTCGCAACCCAATTCTACTAATAATCTATCGGCTACAAATTCTAAATATTGCGTCATCAAAGTAGCATTCATCCCAATCAAACTCACCGGAAGTGACTCTGTGATAAATTCTCTTTCTATATTCAAAGCATCCACAATAATACTTCTGATTCTCTCTTTTGGTACCTTATTTACCAAGTGGTGATTGTGCAAATGCACCGCAAAATCACAGTGAACACCTTCGTCACGAGAAATCAATTCGTTAGAAAATGTTAATCCCGGCATCAAACCGCGTTTTTTCAACCAATAAATAGAACAAAATGCTCCCGAAAAGAAAATGCCTTCCACAGCTGCAAAAGCAATCAAACGCTCCGCAAACGAATCTGATTCGATCCATTTCAAAGCCCAGTCCGCTTTTTTCTTAATTGCTGGAAAAACTTCTAAAGCATTGAATAAATCATCTTTCTCCGCTTCATCTTTCACATACGTATCAATCAAAAGAGAATACGTTTCACTATGAATGTTTTCCATCATGATTTGGAAACCATAGAAAAATTTAGCTTCTGCATATTGCACTTCATTCACAAAGTTTTCCGCTAAATTCTCATTCACAATTCCATCCGAAGCTGCAAAAAAAGCGAGGATATGCTTGATAAAATATCTTTCGTCCTCGTTTAGTTTATTATTCCAGTCATTTAAATCTTGAGACAAATCAATTTCCTCAGCAGTCCAGAAACTAGCCTCCATTGATTTATAAAACTCCCAAATATCATTATGTTTGATTGGGAAAATCACGAAACGATTTTTGTTTTCTTGTAAAATTGGTTCAACTTGCGCCATTATAAATTATTTATTTTTTGAAATTTTAATGATTTTTTGTGCTTTCTGTGGATTACAAAGATTGTAAAATATTGCGGCAATTAAAAGCCAAACTTATTCACAATCTGTCCTAGTTTTTAACAAACAACCGAAATATAAAAATTTTCATGTTTTTTTACAAAGTATTGATTATTAGTTATTTAAAATAACCAATAACGTCTAAAGTACCGTAAAATATAGGATTAAAAAAACCTAAAAAACAAAGAGAAACTATATTTCTATTTTTATTTTTTTAACTCTTGAGCCACTTGCTCAAGCTCTGCATACCAGTCTTCTCCAAACTTTCGAACTAGTGCTTCTTTGACAAATTTATATACAGGAACTTCAAGCTCCTGACCTAAAGAACAGGCAGCATCGCATATATCCCATTTGTCGTAATTTACTGCTGCAAATTCGGAAAAATCTTTCACTCGGATAGGATACAAATGACAGGAAACAGGTTTTTTCCAATCGATTATTCCTTGATTGTAGGCTTGCTCGATACCGCAAAGAGCGGTTTTGCCGTCAAAAATTACATAAGCACAATCTTTATTGTCAATTAGTGGTGTTTCAAAATCCCCATCTACTCCTTTTATCCAAGTTCCTTGAGCCTCGATTGCCTCAATTCCTTGTTTGCGAAGAAAAGGCTTCACTTTAGGATAGATCTCTTCCAAGATTTTGGTTTCATCAAGACTTAATGGCGCTCCGGCATCACCGTCAACGCAACAAGCCCCTTTGCAGGCTGATAAATTACACACAAAATCTTTTTCTAATATATCTTCTGAAACGATGGTTTTTCCTAATTGAAACATTATTCTGTAGTCCTTAAATAATTAACTGCAAAGGTAATTAAAGTATCCAATAATTTACCGGATAAAACCCAATTTTAACCTTTAGACTCAGATTTAGCAGTAAATTAACCTCTAGTAAACACAGCTATAAAAGACCCAGAAACAAAACTATTTTCACAACCTTAGCCAAAAAACCTAAAATAACTCACTTATATTTTACATTAATAAATAATAAGTCAAAAAGTTTAACTTTGCTATCAAAAAAAGCCATGTTAGGATTAGACATAAAAGAAATTATAACCGTAGGAATGGTTCTCTTTGCCGTAATTGACATCATCGGTTCTGTTCCGATCATCATCGATTTAAGAACTAAATTTGGTCATATTGAATCCGAAAAAGCCTCTTTGGCCTCCGGTTTTATTATGATTACTTTCCTTTTCATAGGTGAAGAACTGTTAAACTTAATAGGCATTGATGTCAATTCATTTGCTGTAGCGGGTTCTTTTGTTTTATTCTTTTTAGCTCTCGAAATGATTTTAGGCATCCGCATTTACCGCGACGAAGAAGCCAGCTCGGCCTCAATAGTACCTCTCGCCTTTCCTCTGATTGCAGGAGCAGGAACCATGACAACCTTGCTTTCATTGCGATCTCAATTCCATACTGCAAACATTATTATAGCCATTTTACTAAATATTATTTTGGTTTATATTGTTTTAAAATCTTCTTCTAAGATCGAAAGAATGCTAGGAAAGAACGGCCTTGGAGTTATCCGGAAGACTTTTGGAGTGGTACTTCTAGCAATTGCTGTTAAATTATTCGCTGCGAATGTTAAAGGTTTGTTTCTCTAATATTTTTTTTTATAAATTTACCCTCTAATGATCGCTGTAAAAATAGTCTTACTCTTAAGAACTATCCTTTAATCTCAAAATAGTCAAAACCATTTTGGGTTTAAAACAGAGATAAAAAATCAACTCATGAAAATATTTACTAACATTTTAGTATTTCTAGCATTAGCTCTTATTGTATTCAATATTACATTACTTGATTTCCAAAACCCGTTCCAAGGAGACAGCATTGTCGCTTTTATTGGAATTGCAGCATCATTCTGCGCAGTATTAATTCTTTTAATTTTTAGAATGTCTAAAAAAATAGAAGAAAAAATGAAAGACAAGCTGTAATCATGTTTGACGTCCTAATTATTGGCGGTGGCGTTTCGGGAATGTCTTGCGCACTCGTCTTAGGCTCCGCAAAAAACAAAGCCTTTGCCAACAATAAAAAAATAGGGGTTTTTACCCACCAGAAGACATCTTCACTCCAAGAAGCTGTTTTTAATAATGCTTACGGAATTCCTCCTGGCAAATTAGGCTCGGATTTACTCCTTGAAAGTACAAAACATCTATCCGATACTTATCCGCACATAGCTCAAATTCCTGGCGAAAAAGTCATCAAAATCGAAGGTCAATTTCCTGAATTTACCATCACGACTAACAAGAACAACTATAAAACCAAAATAATTGTAGTTGCTATTGGTGCCGCAAACACATTTGCAATCGAAGGATTGATGCAGTACATAGAAGCTCACAAAAAATCACTACCCGAAAAACAACGCATTCAGTTGCGAAATACAGATCATAAAGTTACCGAAGGAATTTATGTAGCGGGAACACTTGCCGGCTGGAGAAGTCAACTGGCTATTGCTGCAGGAAGTGGAGCTGCCGTAGCAACTGACATCCTTACTTTATGGAATAACGGTATTCAAACCCATGCACACGATAGTATTAGGTAAACTATCGTTCTAACTTAAATCCGATTGCTTTCTTAAACTGTGATTGTTTCTTTATTTCAAGACTGCTTTTATCATCGCATCTTCTTTTAAAACAATCTTATAATAATAACTTTCTCCAAACAATTGTCGGGCAAATTCGGCCTCAAGATAGCGTTTCACTAAACCTTTGCTGTTTTTTAATCTTATATTCAACCCAGTATTAGAAAGGTATTTTTGGAAGGAGTTGAAATACAAATCATCTGAATTCATTTTGGCAATAAACTTTTCGAAAGTCAAGCCTTTAAAAACATTTCTGTTGCTATCCAATTGCTCAAACACAAATCTGCCAACAATTCCCGATTGCATCAAATAAGAGACATTTATATCGCCATGTTCTGCTTCAACAGCAACAAATAAATCCGGAACAATACCTCCGCCTCCATAAACAATTTTCCCTTTTGGCGTTTTGAATTTCAAACTGTCCGCCACTTTTATACTATCTTTACTAAGCAATTCCCCATTTAAAAATCGAGATTCCGACTCTTTAAGATAAGCTTCGTTTCCTTTAGAATAGGTTTTTTGTATGGAACGTCCCGTTGGCGTATAATATCTAGCAACCGTTAACCGTACTGCTGATCCGTCTTCAAAATCCATTTCGCGCTGCACCAAGCCCTTGCCAAAAGAACGGCGACCAACAACAATCCCTCTGTCATTATCCTGAACAGCACCTGCTAGAATTTCACTTGCCGAAGCGCTATTTTCATTGATTAAAACAAAAACTTTTCCGGTTTCAAAATCTCCTTTTTTAGTGGCAAAAGTTTTTTGTATTTTGCCTTTTTTATTTTTGGTAAAGACTATTAATTGCTTATCCTTCAGCAATTCATCGGCGATTGCTATCGCTTCTTCCATATATCCTCCGCCATTATCCCGAAGGTCAATAACCAATGATTTCGCACCTTCTTTTTTCAATTTAGCCAATCCACTTTTAAATTCCGCAAAAGTTGTTTCGGCAAATCGATTGATTTTAATATAGCCTGTACTTTCATTTAAAAGCAAAACCGCATCAACACTTTTTAAAGGAACAATATCTCGAGTAATCTTTAATTTGATTTTTTTTCGCTCCGATTTTCTAAAAACCGTAAGTTCCACCACGGAACCTTGCGCACCTTTTAATTTAGAAAACAAACTATCGCTTGGCAACTTACGCCCAAATAATTTTGTTTTACCAGCATAAAGAATCCTATCACCCGCTTTTATTCCGGCTTTTGCAGAAGGACCGCCTTCGACCGGTTTTATAACCGCCACAGAATCATTATACATATAAAAATTCACCCCAATACCCACAAAGTCCCCCTTCATGTTCTCAGCAATCTGCAGCTGTTCGCTTGGCGGCACATAAACGGAATGCGGATCTAATTGACCCAAAATATTATCAACGGTTTTATCTACAATAGAATCTGTATTTACGTCATCTACATATTCGTTATCAATAAAGTCAATCAGCTTATTGAGTTTGGCTTTGGAATTGTTTTTTGCCAAAAATTGATTTTCACCAGAAGAACCTAACCACCCACCAAGAACCACTCCAAATGCCAGAGTAGCAAAAATTAGGACTGGGAAGTATTTAGGATTGGTTTTCATTTATTCTTCTAATATTGGAATATGTTCGACTTCTATACCAGCTTTGATTAAAAACTGGATTCCGGAATCATCACGATAGCCGTTATGGTACACTACTCTTTTTATTCCGGATTGATGTATTAATTTACTACATTCCTTACAAGGAGACAAAGTAATATACAAAGTGGCTCCTTCGCAGGACTGAGTCGACCTAGCTACTTTAAGGATCGCATTAGCCTCAGCATGTAAAACATCCCAACGGGTCAAGCCTAGATCATCTTCACAGCAGTTTTCAAATCCTGTTGGAGTTCCATTATAACCATCCGAAATAATCATTCGATCTCTAACAATGATTGCACCTACTTTTTTACGGTTGCAATAGGACAAAAGTCCCCATTCGGTTGCTATTCGGAGATAGGCCTTATCGTATTTATTTAATTTTTTCTTTTCCATTTATTATCTTGTCCAGATTTCGTTCTCAATAATCATTGGCAAAACCACCCCAATCACAAATGCCGACATAACTAAAGTCCAATCCCTTTTTGAGAATCTGAAAACCGTTTGAACAATATACGACAAAATCAGAACTATAAAAACGACAATAATTTGAGCCGCTTCAATTCCTAAAGCAAATTCTGATAATGGCAATAATTTAGAAGCCGTGCTTCCGCCAAGGATCGATTTGAAATAATTTGAAAACCCAAGACCATGTATTATACCAAAGAAGAGCGTTACAAAGAAAATCAAATTGATACTTTCCTTTTTATTTGATTTACCGGCTGTAAAAAGATTAAAAAATGCCGTTATTAATATCGTAATAGGAATTAACAGCTCAACCACATTTACTTTAATGGTAATGATTCCCATAACCGAAAGCAACAAAGCCATCGTATGCCCCACTGTAAAAAGTGTTACTAATAGAACGATTCGTTTCCAGTCTTTAAAAGAAAAAGGAATTGCAAGAGCTATTAAAAACAAAACATGATCATAGGCTTTTATATCCAAAACGTGTTGTAATCCTATTTGAAAGTAAATCCAAAATTGCGACATAGGTTGATTTAATTAATTTTTATTATCGGGGATGTAAACTTACGATTTATTTTGAAAATCTTGGATTTGAATCTCCAA
Organism: Flavobacterium sp. W1B; assembly: GCF_047344965.1. Lineage (NCBI taxonomy): Bacteria > Pseudomonadati > Bacteroidota > Flavobacteriia > Flavobacteriales > Flavobacteriaceae > Flavobacterium > Flavobacterium sp. W1B. The sequence goes on along the minus strand of NZ_CP178845.1, from coordinate 1,250,419 downwards.
ATCCGGAAATTAAATTTTACTTTGAAAAAAAGAAAATTAATAGGAAATTAAAAGGGTTTTGAATTTTATAATTTAAAAATTGAATTATCTTTGTAAGACAAAAAACAATTAATTATGTCATTTTCAGATTTATTTGATAGCGAATTTAAACAAAGAAATAAAGGTCATTTTTCTGCAATTGTCCGCGTAGCTCTAGCGGATGGAGTTTGTGCCCCAGAAGAACAAGCCTTTTTGAACAAATTGGCTACTAAACTAGAAATTACTCCCGAAGAGTATGAAGAAATTTTAGAAAACCCACTAAAATATCCAATCAATCCTCCGTATTTATATACACAACGTTTAGAGCGTTTGTTCGACTTAGCCAGAATGGTTCATATTGATCATCAATTAGGAGACAAACAAGAAACTCTTTTGAACAGAATTGGTTTGGCTTTAGGTTTCACACCAGGAAACGTTAAGCACATTATCGCTAAAGCACTTTCTCTAGTAGATAAAAAAGTAGATTTAGACACTTTCGTCTTTGAGATGCAAAACATGAATAGATAGTAAAAAGCTCTTAAAAATTGAGGGCTCTGAAAAAGCTACTCTTTTTCAATAATTCATAAAAAAGCGATTAAGTTAAAAGTATTTTTTTCTTAATCGCTTTTTCTTTTTGAACTGCTTCGCAAATACTTAGTTGTTTTCATACACTATCCATGCTTTATCCATGCCTTTGATCTGTCCTTGACCCGTCCTGTGACTTTTCTTTTTTGCTTGATCAAAAAAGAAACAAAAAAATCACTGCCTGACTATTTTTATCTCAAAATCGTCGAACAAATTTCCCCTATCGCGACCCCAGCCGCTCGTCGTTCCTCCTCGACTCGGGGGTCACTCCCGCCGGCCAACGCAGAAATCTGCTCCGTGATTTTAGAGATAAAAATAGTAGGGCGAGGTAAAGATTGTTAATAATAACTATTGGGAGCTTGTCAACATTCTGTTCTCTGAGTTTTACCTTTGTATGCTGTTGCTATTTTATTAAATTTTTACTTTTTAAGCTCAGTTAACTTTATTTTAAGTGGTGCTTGCTGAATCTTCGATTTGTCTTTAAAAAAAGTAATTCCGGTTATAGTTATAAACGAAAAAGGAGTAGAAAAACGATGATTTCTACTCCTTTTTTAAATCTTTAATTCATCGAATGAGCTTTTAAGTGCGCTCAACAAAACGGAAGCTTTTTTTATGTATTTTTAGTATTTGCTTAATCTCGCTTCGTTCATAAATTCCTCCGCCTTTTCTACCATATTATAGCTACCGCAGAAAAACGGAACTCTTTCATGCAGTTCACTCGGTTCTATTTCCATTATTCTTCCAAAACCATCTGAAGCTTTACCTCCGGCTTGTTCAGCTATAAAAGCCATCGGATTGCATTCATACAATAAACGCAATTTTCCCTTTGGCGCCTTAGAACTTGTTGGATAAATATAAATTCCGCCTTTTATCATATTTCTGTGAATATCCGAAACCAGACTTCCTATATAACGAGATGTATAAGGTCTGTCACCTTCTTCCGTTTGACAATACTTAATGTAGTTTTTCACCCCTTGCGGAAAATGAATATAATTCCCTTCATTTATCGAATAAATATTCCCATCCTTAGAAAATTGCATATTAGGATGCGATAAATAAAATGTCCCAATAGCTGGATTTAATGTAAATCCGTTTACTCCATGACCTGTGGTATAAACAATCATCGTCGAAGTGCCATAAATAACATATCCTGCCGCAACTTGATTAATTCCCGGTTGCAAAAAATCTTCTAATGTTACCGGCGTCCCTATTGGTGTAATTCTTCTATAAACCGAAAAAATAGTCCCTACGGAAACATTAACATCAATATTCGAAGAACCGTCGAGCGGATCCATCAAAACCACATACTTATTGTTATGACTTTGATCACTGCCTTCTACGGTAATAAAATCATCATTCTCTTCGGAAGCAATCCCGCATACAATCTCTCTATTTATTAAAGTCTGGATAAAAACTTCATTTGCATAAACATCCAGTTTTTGTTGGTCTTCTCCCTGAATATTTTGCTCTCCGGCTGCTCCGACTATGTCAACCAATCCTGCTTTATTTACTTTATAATTGACCACCTTGGCCGCCAATCGGATGGAATTGATAATTCTGGATAATTCACCCGATGAATATTGAAAAGCATTCTGGTTTTCAATAATAAATTCCCCTAAGGTCTTATTGCGTTCTTTCATTACGAAATCGTTGTAGTTAATTTGAAGTCACAAATATCGTTTTTTTTGTGAAAATGGATTCAATAATATTTACTTAGTTTGCCAGTATTGTATATTTGCTGTTAAAACAGCGTGGTAGACTATAAAAAAACCATCTTTTAATCCCAAAAAATAGCACTTATGAACATTCGAAGAGGAAATCCTGAGGACATGAACGCCGTTTTGGGACTGATTCAAGAACTAGCTGATTTTGAAAAAGAGCCAGATGCCGTTTTAATAACTGCTGAAGATTTAATCCGCGATGGTTTTGGATCTACACCTCTTTTCTATGTTTTTGTAGCCGAAGTTGATTCGGTGCAGAATCCCGATAATTATAGAAATGAACAGGGGAAACAGATTGTTGGAATAGCCTTGTATTACTACCGTTACTCAACTTGGAAAGGAAAAATACTCCATCTTGAGGATTTAGTTGTAAAGCAAGAAATGAGAGGAAGTGGCGTAGGCTACGCCTTATATTCTGAAATTATAAAACAGGCAAAAAAAGATCAGGTTCGAAGAATAGACTGGCATGTCCTGGACTGGAATACTCCTGCAATAGAGTTTTACGAAAAAACCGGTGCCAAATACCTAAAAGACTGGTCGGTTGTCCAAATGGATGAAGCAGGTATTAATGAATTCATAGAGAACAAATTAAAATAAACAAAATTAAATTATATTTCTAATAATATGAGAGTATTCAAATTTGGTGGCGCTTCCGTCAAAGATGCAGATGGGGTTAAAAACGTTTATGAGCTTTTACAAAAAGTAGGTTATGAAGATGTGCTTTTGGTGGTTTCGGCCATGGGAAAAACCACAAATGCTCTTGAAACAGTTATAAAAGACTATTTCGATAAATCGGCTGCATTACAATCATCAGTGCAAGAAGTAAAAAAATACCACAATCAGATCCTATTGGATTTATTTGAAGATGATAAAAATGGAGTTTTTTTAGCAGTGAGCACTTTGTTCTCTGAATTAGAATATTTTTTAGCACATAACAAATCTCCAAATTACAATTTCGTTTACGATCAAATTGTGAGTTACGGAGAATTGATTTCGACAACAATACTTAGTCACTTCATGAATTACATGGGTATCAAAACGCAATGGATTGATGTACGTAGTTTCATAAAAACAAATTCGAATTACAGAGATGCCGAAGTCGATTGGGAAGCAACCCAAAAGAACATTTCTAAAAATGTAAAAAGAAAAAACTTAAATATTACACAAGGGTTCCTAGGTTCAGACGATAATAATTTTACCACCACTTTAGGTCGTGAAGGTTCTGATTATACAGCCGCTATTTTTGCCTATTGCCTAAATGCAGATAGTGTGACAATCTGGAAAGATGTACCCGGAGTTATGAATGCCGATCCACGATATTTTGAAAATGCACGTTTGCTGAATCACATTTCCTATAGAGAAGCCATTGAATTAGCTTTTTACGGCGCAACCGTAATTCACCCAAAAACATTACAGCCTTTACAGAAAAAAGAAATTCCTTTGTATGTAAAATCTTTTATCAATCCATTATTAGAAGGAACAGAGGTATCAAAAGGCGCTGCTCTAGAGCCGTATTTACCTTGTTTTATCGTTAAAAAAAATCAATTACTGATTTCTCTTTCATCGATAGATTTTTCTTTCATCATGGAAGAAAACATCAGTAGTATCTTTTCACTATTTCACCAATTCAAAATTAAGGTAAATTTAATTCAGAACTCTGCCATTAGTTTCTCGGTATGTGTGGAAGACAAATTTGACAACTTTAGTCAGTTGAACAGCATTTTATCAAAAAACTTCAAGGTTGATTTTACTGAAAATGTGACACTTTACACTATCAGACATTTTAATGAAGAGGCTGCGCAAACAGTTGAAAACGGCAAAACGGTACTTTTAAAACAAATAAGCACCGAAACCATGCAGATTGTGACCAGCGGAAATTAAAAAGCTTTTCCAATAATCTCATTTATTTAAAACCACATAATTTCCCTGGATTTCACTTTCCAGGGATTTTTTTTTGCTGTAAATAAATAAAACACTCCTCTATCAGGCCAACTTATTGAAAACAAAACTTCAAGTTGCCTCATCCGAATATAAAGGCGTTCCAACTTACAAATCGAATTGAATAATAAGTAAGCATCGCAATTCTAAAAACGAATTCCTTCAAGCCCTTCATAAAAAACTGTTTTTAAGACAAAACAAGCAATTCTAATTTATTCTTTTATAGAATGTTCAGGAAATTATAAGAAGCTATTTAATAATTTACTATTTTTAACATAGAAACCTTAAAATCAAACCACTATGAAAAAATTATTAATATTATTTATGCTCTTCGCTTTTTCCAGCAACTTTTATGCTCAAGAAACTGCCACAAAAAAGAAAACAACCAAAGCAAAAACTGAAAAAGCTGCAGCTGAGAAAGAAGCCAAAAAACAGGCGGCAAATGAAAAAAGAAAAGCAACTATAGCTGCCAAAAAAGAGGCTGCTGAAACCGCAAAAAAAGAAGCTGAAAAAGAAGCCAAAAAACAGGCTGCAAACGAAAAAAGAAAGGCTACAATAGCTTCTAAAAAAGAAGCCGCTGAAACCGCAAAAAAAGAAGCTACGAATGAAAAAAGAAAAGTAACTATAGCAGCCAAAAAGGAGGCCACAGCTAAGGAGGCTACTACAAAAGGAGCAATGAAATCGGCGACAGGAAAAGCAAATGCAGATGTTAATAAAATAGACTCCAAAATTAAAAACGAAAAAAACAAAACCACTAAGAAAGTGAAAGAGGTTTCCAGTAATGAAAAAGCTCCAAAAGTAGCGGATAAAATCACGGGCGAGTATAACGGTAAAAAAGTATATACCGGTCCAAGAGGAGGGAAATATTATATTAATTCAAATGGGAATAAAACGTATATTCAGGAATAATAGATTTTTTTTAAATTACAAAAAAGAGCCTCTCCAAATAAGGAAAGGCTCGTTTTTTGTTATAGTAATGTGTTTCTTTAATGCATTGAAACAATAATAAACTCGCTACGCCTATTGGCTTGATGTTCTTGTTCAGAACACTTGACACCATCGCTGCATTTATTTAGCAATTGACTCTCACCATAACCCTTACCGCTAAGTCTATCAGCCGAAATACCGTTTTTGATCAACCAAGCCACGGTAGATTTAGCTCTTCTATCTGATAAAGCCAAATTGTATTGGGCCGTTTGACGGCTATCCGTATGCGAACGAACTTCGATTTTCATTTTTGGGTATTGTTTCATCACATCCAATATTTTCTCTAACTCAAACGCTGCTTCTTTGCGCACAACTGATTTATCGAAATCGAAATAAATCATTTTTATGCCAAAACACTTCCCTAAGTCATCCCCAACGACAACTTTACAAAGCGTTTTTATCAAGGCCAACGAAAATATTGTTTTCCCACTTGTCTTGGCCACAGAAACAAGCATTTCCTTAGTCTCATAGTTATGTTGCGCTGCCCTTACATAATATGTTTTTCCGCAAAATACACCAAAATCATAGTGCCCTTTTTTATCTGTCTTAGTCTCCTTTAAAAGAACAAAATTTTCATCAAATAGACTTACAACAGCATTAGCCAAAACCAAAGCTGTTTCCTGATCGGTTATAAGACCGGACAAAGACTGCTCACATTTAATTTTTTTGATTTCAGTAAACTTATAGATATCGTCAAAACCTTTACCTCCCGCTCTGTTTGACGTAAAAAAACCATGACGCGTTTTACTGTCTATCAAAAAGGCAAAATCATCCGAAGGGCCGTTTACAGGCGCGCCCAAATTTTGAACTTCGTCAAAGCCGCCTTCTTTTGTCATTTGGCTTACAAACAGATCCAATCCTCCTAAGCCGGGACGTCCATCGGTAGCAAAATACAGCTCATTATCATCGGATACAAATGGGAAGGTTTCCCTGCCTTCGGTATTGACTTTAGGTCCCAAGTTTACGGGCTTACCATAAGTTCCATCTTTGTTTATAGCAACCTTAAACAAATCCGACTGACCATAAGTACCAGGTCTATCCGAAGCGAAATAAAGGGTTTTATTATCCGAACTCAAAGCTGGATGCGCAGTGCTAAATTGATCACTATTAAAAGGCAAGGCGGTTACATTCACCCATTTTCCTTTGCTATTTCTTGTGGCCTTATATATCTTCAAAAGATTTATCTTATTATCATTTTTCCCTTTTTTGCCATCTAAGAAATTATTACGGGTAAAATACATGGCTGTGCCATCTTTTGTAAACACAGGCGTAGCTTCATGAAATTTAGAATTTAGCCTTTTACCAAATAAAACTGGCGCAGACAGTTCACCACTTGCATTGATTTCGGAACTGTACAAATTAGTAAAGGTTTGATTGTTCCATCGAGCTATTTTTTTGGAAACTCCACCTGTATCACGAGAAGAAGTAAATACTAACTTATTGTCAAAAAAAGAACTTCCATAATCTGAATACTCCGAATTGATTCCTGCATCAGCAATAGTATAACGCCCCGAATTGGCTTTAATTTCCTTTAGATAATTTTTATTTTCTATAAAGAGTTTTGCTCTTTGGTCATTCCCTGATTTTTTATTGAATTGTTCCAGCATTTTATCGGCTTTGACATAATCCCCAATCGATTTGAGTGCTTGTGAATACCGATAATAATATTCTGGCTCTTGCTCCTGATTCATAGCAAAAAGTTCCGAATACCATTTAGCTGCCCGAGTCAAATCAGCAATAAAATAATAGGAATTCCCTAATTTTTGAAACATCTTCTCGTCTTTATAGCACTTGTCAGCCAGACGCTCATAGGTGGCTATTGCATCTACATAAGCATAGCGATCGTACAGCTTGTCGGCAGCGACAATGCGAGATTTTTGGCTACAGGCTTGAAAAAAAAACACGCTTATAAGAAGGCTGTAAAATAAATTCTGTATTCTCATATCCCTTTAGTATTAAAAAAACCTAGGACAAGCCATTCTAGTGTACCTATTAAATAACTCAAATCTTAAAAAGATCTCATGAGAACCTGAGTTGTAATTTTCTAATCGAGTGGTTTCCATATCATAACTATAGCCAATGAACCAAGAATCACTTGCATAAAAACCAACCAAACCGCTAAGGGCAGCACTCCATCGGTAGGATAAACCAGCCATAAATTTTTCATTAAACAAAAAATTTCCTGACAAATCTAACTGAACTGGAGCACCTTGCACCATCTTTGCAAGTACCGAAGGCTTGAATCTTACATCATAACTTAAATCAAAAACATGTCCTGCAATTAAGTAAAGGTGCATGTTCTCAACGGCGACATGACTATTAGCTCCCTTGGCTGCATATCTATCGAAATGTTTGGTTTCTAAAAAATTAGGAACTGACAGTCCGATATAACTATTCTCCGAATGCAAATAGACACCCGCACCAATATTAGGAGAAAATCTATTATCAATATTGGTTTCAAATTGATAATCATTCAAATCATATTGATTCAATTTACTGAAATCGATATTGAGTAAATTAGCAGTTGCTTTCAATCCAAAAGACAATTTGAAATCATCAGAAGTTGGTATCGTGTAAGAAAAATCGGCAGAGATACTATTCTCATCCGAAGGACCTATTTTATCATTGACAATAGAAACACCAAGTCCCACATCGCTGCCATTTATGGGAGTGTGAATTGAGGCTGTATTGGTCACCGGAGCCCCGCCAAGTCCCACCCATTGGGCTCGATGCAAGACAAAAACACTCATAGCTTCCCGCGATCCCGCATAAGCTGGATTGACATTGATCGTGTTGTACATATATTGTGTAAACTGCGAATCTTGTTGAGCATAACCAACAGTGGTTAAAAAAAATAAAAATAGTAGTGTAAACTTCTCTCTCATAATATTTTTATAATACCGAGGGATTGTCCTCCCCCGGCTATTAGTTTTTATCGGTTTATATACAAATAACCTGATTGACTGACCGTATTAGAACCATTATCCATGTATTTAAGAATATAGAAATAAGTTCCTGTTGGTAATTCTTCTGATTGTTTTACCGTCACACGCCCTTCTGATATTCCCTTGAAAGCCCTGTCATCATTATTGTAATTTTCGCGTTCGAATACCAATACTCCCCAGCGATTGTAAATTTCAACTGTATTTACCGGATAAGATTGCAGTCCTTCTATCCTAAAGATATCATTTAATCCATCCCCGTTTGGAGATACTGCATTATAGACTTTCACTACATTTTCAGGCAATACTAACTTAAGACCTGTATTAACAATATCCTCAGCAGATACCAAGAATCCTTTTGGACTATTCCCTGTTGCCGTAGCTTTATTGACAACTTCAACTCTGTCTATATCCGCTTGGGTTATTGCATACGTCAGCTCGTACTCTTTCTTTTCTCCAACAGCTAATACTATTGAAGCAGCTGTTGTGTCAAAACCGAGCATCGCATCCTTTACAATTACATTAGTCAAAGCTACATTACCCGCATTGGTTACCACTAAAGTATAGGTTATCGTCTCACCCACTTGTGTTGAGGCATCCCCATTTTCATCGTTCAATACCGCTGATTTCTTCAACGCAATACTTGGAGATTCTGCCTCCACCAATGGAATAGTGATTGTTGCCACAGCACTCTCTAATCCTCCATTGCCCTTAGCGGTCACCTTGAAACTTGCTTTATTGCCAGCATAAGTTGACTTTGGCGTAAATTGCAGCAAGGCTGCTTGGGCTTGGGTTAATTCCTGACCTATAATCAAAGGAAGACCATTTAAGGTTAAAACCCCTGATGCCGGATCCGGTAGTGATTTAATCACATAAGTAAGCGGTCCGCCCTCAGCATCCGTTACTATTAATGGCAAAATAGCTTGAGCCGTATTGTTTTTAATTAAGGCAGGATTTGTAAAATCATTCATCGTTGGCGGCGTGTTTACTGCCGTTACCGTTATTGTAGCTGTCGCATCAACTGTACATGGTGAAGTAGCCTTTACTGTGTAGGTATAGATATTTCCAACATTTGTCCAGATTCCACCTCCATCAGGTGTTCCGCCCAATTGTGCAAATAATTGCGAATCACTTGGTATCGCTCCTGCAGCTACTGCTAAGCTTCCATTAACACCAGCTACTGGTTTCGGAGTTACAGTCAATACCAATTCTTGGTCTGCCGTACAGCCGTCGTTGCTTACCAAATAAGTTCCCGCTGTTGTGTATGCTGTTCCGTTTACTAACCAAGTATAAGTTGCTCCTGAACAGATTGTAACTGGTGTGGATACTTTAGTCGGTTTCGGAGTTACAGTCAATACCAATTCTTGGTCTGCTGTACAGCCGTCGTTGCTTACCAAATAAGTTCCCGCTGCTGTGTATGCTGTTCCGTTTACTAACCAAGTATAAGTTGCTCCTGAACAGATTGTAACTGGTGTGGATACTTTAGTCGGTTTCGGAGTTACAGTCAATACCAATTCTTGGTCTGCCGTACAGCCGTCGTTGCTTACCAAATAAGTTCCCGCTGCTGTGTATGCTGTTCCGTTTACTAACCAAGTATAAGTTGCTCCTGAACAGATTGTAACTGGTGTGGATACTTTAGTCGGTTTCGGAGTTACAGTCAATACCAATTCTTGGTCTGCCGTACAGCCGTCGTTGCTTACCAAATAAGTTCCCGCTGTTGTGTATGCTGTTCCGTTTACTAACCAAGTATAAGTTGCTCCTGAACAGATTGTAACTGGTGTGGATACTTTAGTCGGTTTCGGAGTTACAGTCAATACCAATTCTTGGTCTGCTGTACAGCCGTCGTTGCTTACCAAATAAGTTCCCGCTGCTGTGTATGCTGTTCCGTTTACTAACCAAGTATAAGTTGCTCCTGAACAGATTGTAACTGGTGTGGATACTTTAGCCGGTTTCGGAGTTACAGTCAATACCAATTCTTGGTCTGCCGTACAGCCGTCGTTGCTTACCAAATAAGTTCCCGCTGCTGTGTATGCTGTTCCGTTTACTAACCAAGTATAAGTTGCTCCTGAACAGATTGTAACTGGTGTGGATACTTTAGCCGGTTTCGGAGTTACAGTCAATACCAATTCTTGGTCTGCCGTACAGCCGTCGTTGCTTACCAAATAAGTTCCCGCTGCTGTGTATGCTGTTCCGTTTACTAACCAAGTATAAGTTGCTCCTGAACAGATTGTAACTGGTGTGGATACTTTAGTCGGTTTCGGAGTTACAGTCAATACCAATTCTTGGTCTGCCGTACAGCCGTCGTTGCTTACCAAATAAGTTCCCGCTGTTGTGTATGCTGTTCCGTTTACTAACCAAGTATAAGTTGCTCCTGAACAGATTGTAACTGGTGTGGATACTTTAGCCGGTTTCGGAGTTACAGTCAATACCAATTCTTGGTCTGCCGTACAGCCGTCGTTGCTTACCAAATAAGTTCCCGCTGTTGTGTATGCTGTTCCGTTTACTAACCAAGTATAAGTTGCTCCTGAACAGATTGTAACTGGTGTGGATACTTTAGCCGGTTTCGGAGTTACAGTCAATACCAATTCTTGGTCTGCCGTACAGCCGTCGTTGCTTACCAAATAAGTTCCCGCTGCTGTGTATGCTGTTCCGTTTACTAACCAAGTATAAGTTGCTCCTGAACAGATTGTAACTGGTGTGGATACTTTAGTCGGTTTCGGAGTTACAGTCAATACCAATTCTTGGTCTGCCGTACAGCCGTCGTTGCTTACCAAATAAGTTCCCGCTGCTGTGTATGCTGTTCCGTTTACTAACCAAGTATAAGTTGCTCCTGAACAGATTGTAACTGGTGTGGATACTTTAGTCGGTTTCGGAGTTACAGTCAATACCAATTCTTGGTCTGCCGTACAGCCGTCGTTGCTTACCAAATAAGTTCCCGCTGCTGTGTATGCTGTTCCGTTTACTAACCAAGTATAAGTTGCTCCTGAACAGATTGTAACTGGTGTGGATACTTTAGTCGGTTTCGGAGTTACAGTCAATACCAATTCTTGGTCTGCCGTACAGCCGTCGTTGCTTACCAAATAAGTTCCCGCTGTTGTGTATGCTGTTCCGTTTACTAACCAAGTATAAGTTGCTCCTGAACAGATTGTAACTGGTGTGGATACTTTAGCCGGTTTCGGAGTTACAGTCAATACCAATTCTTGGTCTGCCGTACAGCCGTCGTTGCTTACCAAATAAGTTCCCGCTGCTGTGTATGCTGTTCCGTTTACTAACCAAGTATAAGTTGCTCCTGAACAGATTGTAACTGGTGTGGATACTTTAGTCGGTTTCGGAGTTACAGTCAATACCAATTCTTGGTCTGCTGTACAGCCGTCGTTGCTTACCAAATAAGTTCCCGCTGCTGTGTATGCTGTTCCGTTTACTAACCAAGTATAAGTTGCTCCTGAACAGATTGTAACTGGTGTGGATACTTTAGTCGGTTTCGGAGTTACAGTCAATACCAATTCTTGGTCTGCCGTACAGCCGTCGTTGCTTACCAAATAAGTTCCCGCTGCTGTGTATGCTGTTCCGTTTACTAACCAAGTATAAGTTGCTCCTGAACAGATTGTAACTGGTGTGGATACTTTAGTCGGTTTCGGAGTTACAGTCAATACCAATTCTTGGTCTGCCGTACAGCCGTCGTTGCTTACCAAATAAGTTCCCGCTGCTGTGTATGCTGTTCCGTTTACTAACCAAGTATAAGTTGCTCCTGAACAGATTGTAACTGGTGTGGATACTTTAGCCGGTTTCGGAGTTACAGTCAATACCAATTCTTGGTCTGCTGTACAGCCGTCGTTGCTTACCAAATAAGTTCCCGCTGCTGTGTATGCTGTTCCGTTTACTAACCAAGTATAAGTTGCTCCTGAACAGATTGTAACTGGTGTGGATACTTTAGCCGGTTTCGGAGTTACAGTCAATACCAATTCTTGGTCTGCCGTACAGCCGTCGTTGCTTACCAAATAAGTTCCCGCTGCTGTGTATGCTGTTCCGTTTACTAACCAAGTATAAGTTGCTCCTGAACAGATTGTAACTGGTGTGGATACTTTAGTCGGTTTCGGAGTTACAGTCAATACCAATTCTTGGTCTGCCGTACAGCCGTCGTTGCTTACCAAATAAGTTCCCGCTGCTGTGTATGCTGTTCCGTTTACTAACCAAGTATAAGTTGCTCCTGAACAGATTGTAACTGGTGTGGATACTTTAGTCGGTTTCGGAGTTACAGTCAATACCAATTCTTGGTCTGCCGTACAGCCGTCGTTGCTTACCAAATAAGTTCCCGCTGTTGTGTATGCTGTTCCGTTTACTAACCAAGTATAAGTTGCTCCTGAACAGATTGTAACTGGTGTGGATACTTTAGCCGGTTTCGGAGTTACAGTCAATACCAATTCTTGGTCTGCCGTACAGCCGTCGTTGCTTACCAAATAAGTTCCCGCTGCTGTGTATGCTGTTCCGTTTACTAACCAAGTATAAGTTGCTCCTGAACAGATTGTAACTGGTGTGGATACTTTAGTCGGTTTCGGAGTTACAGTCAATACCAATTCTTGGTCTGCTGTACAGCCGTCGTTGCTTACCAAATAAGTTCCCGCTGCTGTGTATGCTGTTCCGTTTACTAACCAAGTATAAGTTGCTCCTGAACAGATTGTAACTGGTGTGGATACTTTAGCCGGTTTCGGAGTTACAGTCAATACCAATTCTTGGTCTGCCGTACAGCCGTCGTTGCTTACCAAATAAGTTCCCGCTGTTGTGTATGCTGTTCCGTTTACTAACCAAGTATAAGTTGCTCCTGAACAGATTGTAACTGGTGTGGATACTTTAGTCGGTTTCGGAGTTACAGTCAATACCAATTCTTGGTCTGCCGTACAGCCGTCGTTGCTTACCAAATAAGTTCCCGCTGCTGTGTATGCTGTTCCGTTTACTAACCAAGTATAAGTTGCTCCTGAACAGATTGTAACTGGTGTGGATACTTTAGCCGGTTTCGGAGTTACAGTCAATACCAATTCTTGGTCTGCCGTACAGCCGTCGTTGCTTACCAAATAAGTTCCCGCTGCTGTGTATGCTGTTCCGTTTACTAACCAAGTATAAGTTGCTCCTGAACAGATTGTAACTGGTGTGGATACTTTAGTCGGTTTCGGAGTTACAGTCAATACCAATTCTTGGTCTGCTGTACAGCCGTCGTTGCTTACCAAATAAGTTCCCGCTGCTGTGTATGCTGTTCCGTTTACTAACCAAGTATAAGTTGCTCCTGAACAGATTGTAACTGGTGTGGATACTTTAGTCGGTTTCGGAGTTACAGTCAATACCAATTCTTGGTCTGCCGTACAGCCGTCGTTGCTTACCAAATAAGTTCCCGCTGTTGTGTATGCTGTTCCGTTTACTAACCAAGTATAAGTTGCTCCTGAACAGATTGTAACTGGTGTGGATACTTTAGCCGGTTTCGGAGTTACAGTCAATACCAATTCTTGGTCTGCCGTACAGCCGTCGTTGCTTACCAAATAAGTTCCCGCTGTTGTGTATGCTGTTCCGTTTACTAACCAAGTATAAGTTGCTCCTGAACAGATTGTAACTGGTGTGGATACTTTAGTCGGTTTCGGAGTTACAGTCAATACCAATTCTTGGTCTGCCGTACAGCCGTCGTTGCTTACCAAATAAGTTCCCGCTGTTGTGTATGCTGTTCCGTTTACTAACCAAGTATAAGTTGCTCCTGAACAGATTGTAACTGGTGTGGATACTTTAGTCGGTTTCGGAGTTACAGTCAATACCAATTCTTGGTCTGCTGTACAGCCGTCGTTGCTTACCAAATAAGTTCCCGCTGCTGTGTATGCTGTTCCGTTTACTAACCAAGTATAAGTTGCTCCTGAACAGATTGTAACTGGTGTGGATACTTTAGCCGGTTTCGGAGTTACAGTCAATACCAATTCTTGGTCTGCTGTACAGCCGTCGTTGCTTACCAAATAAGTTCCCGCTGCTGTGTATGCTGTTCCGTTTACTAACCAAGTATAAGTTGCTCCTGAACAGATTGTAACTGGTGTGGATACTTTAGCCGGTTTCGGAGTTACAGTCAATACCAATTCTTGGTCTGCCGTACAGCCGTCGTTGCTTACCAAATAAGTTCCCGCTGCTGTGTATGCTGTTCCGTTTACTAACCAAGTATAAGTTGCTCCTGAACAGATTGTAACTGGTGTGGATACTTTAGTCGGTTTCGGAGTTACAGTCAATACCAATTCTTGGTCTGCCGTACAGCCGTCGTTGCTTACCAAATAAGTTCCCGCTGCTGTGTATGCTGTTCCGTTTACTAACCAAGTATAAGTTGCTCCTGAACAGATTGTAACTGGTGTGGATACTTTAGTCGGTTTCGGAGTTACAGTCAATACCAATTCTTGGTCTGCCGTACAGCCGTCGTTGCTTACCAAATAAGTTCCCGCTGTTGTGTATGCTGTTCCGTTTACTAACCAAGTATAAGTTGCTCCTGAACAGATTGTAACTGGTGTGGATACTTTAGTCGGTTTCGGAGTTACAGTCAATACCAATTCTTGGTCTGCTGTACAGCCGTCGTTGCTTACCAAATAAGTTCCCGCTGCTGTGTATGCTGTTCCGTTTACTAACCAAGTATAAGTTGCTCCTGAACAGATTGTAACTGGTGTGGATACTTTAGCCGGTTTCGGAGTTACAGTCAATACCAATTCTTGGTCTGCCGTACAGCCGTCGTTGCTTACCAAATAAGTTCCCGCTGCTGTGTATGCTGTTCCGTTTACTAACCAAGTATAAGTTGCTCCTGAACAGATTGTAACTGGTGTGGATACTTTAGCCGGTTTCGGAGTTACAGTCAATACCAATTCTTGGTCTGCCGTACAGCCGTCGTTGCTTACCAAATAAGTTCCCGCTGCTGTGTATGCTGTTCCGTTTACTAACCAAGTATAAGTTGCTCCTGAACAGATTGTAACTGGTGTGGATACTTTAGTCGGTTTCGGAGTTACAGTCAATACCAATTCTTGGTCTGCCGTACAGCCGTCGTTGCTTACCAAATAAGTTCCCGCTGTTGTGTATGCTGTTCCGTTTACTAACCAAGTATAAGTTGCTCCTGAACAGATTGTAACTGGTGTGGATACTTTAGCCGGTTTCGGAGTTACAGTCAATACCAATTCTTGGTCTGCCGTACAGCCGTCGTTGCTTACCAAATAAGTTCCCGCTGTTGTGTATGCTGTTCCGTTTACTAACCAAGTATAAGTTGCTCCTGAACAGATTGTAACTGGTGTGGATACTTTAGTCGGTTTCGGAGTTACAGTCAATACCAATTCTTGGTCTGCTGTACAGCCGTCGTTGCTTACCAAATAAGTTCCCGCTGCTGTGTATGCTGTTCCGTTTACTAACCAAGTATAAGTTGCTCCTGAACAGATTGTAACTGGTGTGGATACTTTAGTCGGTTTCGGAGTTACAGTCAATACCAATTCTTGGTCTGCCGTACAGCCGTCGTTGCTTACCAAATAAGTTCCCGCTGCTGTGTATGCTGTTCCGTTTACTAACCAAGTATAAGTTGCTCCTGAACAGATTGTAACTGGTATGGATACTTTAGCCGGTTTCGGAGTTACAGTCAATACCAATTCTTGGTCTGCCGTACAGCCGTCGTTGCTTACCAAATAAGTTCCCGCTGTTGTGTATGCTGTTCCGTTTACTAACCAAGTATAAGTTGCTCCTGAACAGATTGTAACTGGTGTGGATACTTTAGCCGGTTTCGGAGTTACAGTCAATACCAATTCTTGGTCTGCCGTACAGCCGTCGTTGCTTACCAAATAAGTTCCCGCTGCTGTGTATGCTGTTCCGTTTACTAACCAAGTATAAGTTGCTCCTGAACAGATTGTAACTGGTGTGGATACTTTAGTCGGTTTCGGAGTTACAGTCAATACCAATTCTTGGTCTGCTGTACAGCCGTCGTTGCTTACCAAATAAGTTCCCGCTGTTGTGTATGCTGTTCCGTTTACTAACCAAGTATAAGTTGCTCCTGAACAGATTGTAACTGGTGTGGATACTTTAGTCGGTTTCGGAGTTACAGTCAATACCAATTCTTGGTCTGCCGTACAGCCGTCGTTGCTTACCAAATAAGTTCCCGCTGCTGTGTATGCTGTTCCGTTTACTAACCAAGTATAAGTTGCTCCTGAACAGATTGTAACTGGTGTGGATACTTTAGCCGGTTTCGGAGTTACAGTCAATACCAATTCTTGGTCTGCCGTACAGCCGTCGTTGCTTACCAAATAAGTTCCCGCTGTTGTGTATGCTGTTCCGTTTACTAACCAAGTATAAGTTGCTCCTGAACAGATTGTAACTGGTGTGGATACTTTAGTCGGTTTCGGAGTTACAGTCAATACCAATTCTTGGTCTGCCGTACAGCCGTCGTTGCTTACCAAATAAGTTCCCGCTGCTGTGTATGCTGTTCCGTTTACTAACCAAGTATAAGTTGCTCCTGAACAGATTGTAACTGGTGTGGATACTTTAGCCGGTTTCGGAGTTACAGTCAATACCAATTCTTGGTCTGCCGTACAGCCGTCGTTGCTTACCAAATAAGTTCCCGCTGCTGTGTATGCTGTTCCGTTTACTAACCAAGTATAAGTTGCTCCTGAACAGATTGTAACTGGTGTGGATACTTTAGTCGGTTTCGGAGTTACAGTCAATACCAATTCTTGGTCTGCTGTACAGCCGTCGTTGCTTACCAAATAAGTTCCCGCTGCTGTGTATGCTGTTCCGTTTACTAACCAAGTATAAGTTGCTCCTGAACAGATTGTAACTGGTGTGGATACTTTAGTCGGTTTCGGAGTTACAGTCAATACCAATTCTTGGTCTGCTGTACAGCCGTCGTTGCTTACCAAATAAGTTCCCGCTGTTGTGTATGCTGTTCCGTTTACTAACCAAGTATAAGTTGCTCCTGAACAGATTGTAACTGGTGTGGATACTTTAGTCGGTTTCGGAGTTACAGTCAATACCAATTCTTGGTCTGCTGTACAGCCGTCGTTGCTTACCAAATAAGTTCCCGCTGCTGTGTATGCTGTTCCGTTTACTAACCAAGTATAAGTTGCTCCTGAACAGATTGTAACTGGTGTGGATACTTTAGTCGGTTTCGGAGTTACAGTCAATACCAATTCTTGGTCTGCTGTACAGCCGTCGTTGCTTACCAAATAAGTTCCCGCTGCTGTGTATGCTGTTCCGTTTACTAACCAAGTATAAGTTGCTCCTGAACAGATTGTAACTGGTGTGGATACTTTAGTCGGTTTCGGAGTTACAGTCAATACCAATTCTTGGTCTGCCGTACAGCCGTCGTTGCTTACCAAATAAGTTCCCGCTGCTGTGTATGCTGTTCCGTTTACTAACCAAGTATAAGTTGCTCCTGAACAGATTGTAACTGGTGTGGATACTTTAGCCGGTTTCGGAGTTACAGTCAATACCAATTCTTGGTCTGCTGTACAGCCGTCGTTGCTTACCAAATAAGTTCCCGCTGCTGTGTATGCTGTTCCGTTTACTAACCAAGTATAAGTTGCTCCTGAACAGATTGTAACTGGTGTGGATACTTTAGTCGGTTTCGGAGTTACAGTCAATACCAATTCTTGGTCTGCCGTACAGCCGTCGTTGCTTACCAAATAAGTTCCCGCTGTTGTGTATGCTGTTCCGTTTACTAACCAAGTATAAGTTGCTCCTGAACAGATTGTAACTGGTGTGGATACTTTAGCCGGTTTCGGAGTTACAGTCAATACCAATTCTTGGTCTGCCGTACAGCCGTCGTTGCTTACCAAATAAGTTCCCGCTGCTGTGTATGCTGTTCCGTTTACTAACCAAGTATAAGTTGCTCCTGAACAGATTGTAACTGGTGTGGATACTTTAGTCGGTTTCGGAGTTACAGTCAATACCAATTCTTGGTCTGCCGTACAGCCGTCGTTGCTTACCAAATAAGTTCCCGCTGCTGTGTATGCTGTTCCGTTTACTAACCAAGTATAAGTTGCTCCTGAACAGATTGTAACTGGTGTGGATACTTTAGTCGGTTTCGGAGTTACAGTCAATACCAATTCTTGGTCTGCCGTACAGCCGTCGTTGCTTACCAAATAAGTTCCCGCTGTTGTGTATGCTGTTCCGTTTACTAACCAAGTATAAGTTGCTCCTGAACAGATTGTAACTGGTGTGGATACTTTAGTCGGTTTCGGAGTTACAGTCAATACCAATTCTTGGTCTGCTGTACAGCCGTCGTTGCTTACCAAATAAGTTCCCGCTGCTGTGTATGCTGTTCCGTTTACTAACCAAGTATAAGTTGCTCCTGAACAGATTGTAACTGGTGTGGATACTTTAGCCGGTTTCGGAGTTACAGTCAATACCAATTCTTGGTCTGCCGTACAGCCGTCGTTGCTTACCAAATAAGTTCCCGCTGCTGTGTATGCTGTTCCGTTTACTAACCAAGTATAAGTTGCTCCTGAACAGATTGTAACTGGTGTGGATACTTTAGCCGGTTTCGGAGTTACAGTCAATACCAATTCTTGGTCTGCCGTACAGCCGTCGTTGCTTACCAAATAAGTTCCCGCTGCTGTGTATGCTGTTCCGTTTACTAACCAAGTATAAGTTGCTCCTGAACAGATTGTAACTGGTGTGGATACTTTAGTCGGTTTCGGAGTTACAGTCAATACCAATTCTTGGTCTGCCGTACAGCCGTCGTTGCTTACCAAATAAGTTCCCGCTGTTGTGTATGCTGTTCCGTTTACTAACCAAGTATAAGTTGCTCCTGAACAGATTGTAACTGGTGTGGATACTTTAGCCGGTTTCGGAGTTACAGTCAATACCAATTCTTGGTCTGCCGTACAGCCGTCGTTGCTTACCAAATAAGTTCCCGCTGTTGTGTATGCTGTTCCGTTTACTAACCAAGTATAAGTTGCTCCTGAACAGATTGTAACTGGTGTGGATACTTTAGCCGGTTTCGGAGTTACAGTCAATACCAATTCTTGGTCTGCCGTACAGCCGTCGTTGCTTACCAAATAAGTTCCCGCTGCTGTGTATGCTGTTCCGTTTACTAACCAAGTATAAGTTGCTCCTGAACAGATTGTAACTGGTGTGGATACTTTAGTCGGTTTCGGAGTTACAGTCAATACCAATTCTTGGTCTGCCGTACAGCCGTCGTTGCTTACCAAATAAGTTCCCGCTGCTGTGTATGCTGTTCCGTTTACTAACCAAGTATAAGTTGCTCCTGAACAGATTGTAACTGGTGTGGATACTTTAGTCGGTTTCGGAGTTACAGTCAATACCAATTCTTGGTCTGCCGTACAGCCGTCGTTGCTTACCAAATAAGTTCCCGCTGTTGTGTATGCTGTTCCGTTTACTAACCAAGTATAAGTTGCTCCTGAACAGATTGTAACTGGTGTGGATACTTTAGTCGGTTTCGGAGTTACAGTCAATACCAATTCTTGGTCTGCTGTACAGCCGTCGTTGCTTACCAAATAAGTTCCCGCTGCTGTGTATGCTGTTCCGTTTACTAACCAAGTATAAGTTGCTCCTGAACAGATTGTAACTGGTGTGGATACTTTAGCCGGTTTCGGAGTTACAGTCAATACCAATTCTTGGTCTGCCGTACAGCCGTCGTTGCTTACCAAATAAGTTCCCGCTGCTGTGTATGCTGTTCCGTTTACTAACCAAGTATAAGTTGCTCCTGAACAGATTGTAACTGGTGTGGATACTTTAGCCGGTTTCGGAGTTACAGTCAATACCAATTCTTGGTCTGCCGTACAGCCGTCGTTGCTTACCAAATAAGTTCCCGCTGCTGTGTATGCTGTTCCGTTTACTAACCAAGTATAAGTTGCTCCTGAACAGATTGTAACTGGTGTGGATACTTTAGTCGGTTTCGGAGTTACAGTCAATACCAATTCTTGGTCTGCCGTACAGCCGTCGTTGCTTACCAAATAAGTTCCCGCTGTTGTGTATGCTGTTCCGTTTACTAACCAAGTATAAGTTGCTCCTGAACAGATTGTAACTGGTGTGGATACTTTAGCCGGTTTCGGAGTTACAGTCAATACCAATTCTTGGTCTGCCGTACAGCCGTCGTTGCTTACCAAATAAGTTCCCGCTGTTGTGTATGCTGTTCCGTTTACTAACCAAGTATAAGTTGCTCCTGAACAGATTGTAACTGGTGTGGATACTTTAGTCGGTTTCGGAGTTACAGTAACAACTAAATTGAACGGAGTCCCTGAACATCCAGAAGCCGATTTTGGAGTTAAAACATAGATAACATTAATAGCTGATGAAGTTGAATTTGTCAAGGTTTCAGAGAATCCTGTAGCCTTCGCAATACCTGTTCCTCCTGCTCCAGCAGCAGCACCATTAACATTTGCAACACCCGCACGAACCCAGTCAAATGTGGTGCCTGTTAAGGTTATTGTACCGCTAGAATATGTGTTTCCACTACAAACAGAACCTACATTAGGTGCTGAAATCGTAGGCGAGGCATTAACCGTTACAGCTACCAATGTTCTAGCACTCTCGCAACTGCCAGAGTTTTGTGAAACATAGTAGTTTTTTGTTGTCAATACATCAGTGCCTGGCAAAGCTGTACCACCAGTTGAAGCTGCGTACCATTTTAAAGCAGTTCCTGTGGCAACTAAACTAGCCACTGTAGCGCCTGAGCAAAAAGTTTGAGGAGATGTTGCCGTTGGCACAGTTGCCGACCCCCTTTGTATTATGACTTCGTCTGAAGAGGCACAGGGTCCGTTAGTTATTGTCCAGACTGCCCTTCCAGTCACGCCAGGAGCAACATCTGCAGCTGAATTATAAGCCGTTACATTATAAAACGCAACCGAACCATCTGGTGTAGACCATGCACCTGTACCAACTGTTGGCTGATTCCCGTTTAAAATAAATCCATAAGACGGTGCATTACACAATATTTGATCAGCACCAGCATTGGCTGTTGTTGGTTTGGCTACTACCGTTATAGTCACAGGAGTAGTATATCCCGAATAAAAAAAATGCTCCCCAGCAACCGAAACCGTTCGTCTCTGGTAACTTGTTGTCGATGTTAAAGCTGGTGGAGAATAAGTTTCACTAGTTGCGCTCGGAATAGTAACATAACTACCACTTGCATTTGTTTGCCATTCGTATGTATTTGTTCCTGGACCTGTACCCGCTGTAGTAGATGTCAAAGTAGCTGGAATGCCTCCATTACAAATCGTTTGTGATGTCCCTATTACTCCTGCCGTAACAACATTGATACCTCCAGCAACCTCAATTGTATAAAATAAGTCTGCCTCACTATTCCCAGTACCTTTACAAACAGCATATAATTTATCCCCTACCTTTATTTCGTCATTATTATTACAAGACCCTGTCAAACTATTTTGACCATTTTGTAAATACAGGCTTGCATTTAAAGGTAGTTTAAGTACAGATTTATCAAAATAAATTGTTCCACCAGAGGTGACAACAACCAATTGCGTATTTATAATACTAAGAGTCTTCAGCTTCAATGTCCCGGAAATAGACAAGCTATTAACAGAAATATCCACATCAAGTGTTACTGTTGAACCATTTGCTATAACAACATCATCTGTAGCAAGTGGTACTACCCCGTCAACCCATGTTGTTGTAGCATTCCAATTTCCTCCGGCTGCTGTGCTTGTAATCGTTGCGGCATTAGCAAACGAAACAAAAAACAAAACCATCAACGATAAACAAAATTGGTTTAATACTTTTGGAAAGGACAATAAATTTATTCTAGTATCAGCGTATTTTTTTTTCATATTGTATTATTTTTTAATCCTTTGGGGCGTTTCACAAACAATTTTCATCAAAAACACCAACAAAAAACAGAGAGCAATCAGCTCATTTTAAATCATCATTTACTAAAGAACACGGTTAAGTCTGGTGTCCAACAAAAGATCATCAACCCAAGTGATCCTATCAGCCGAATAAGTCAAAACCGACAATGCATATCCTGAAATAAGAGTTTCGCAATTG
This sequence comes from Flavobacterium sp. W1B, assembly GCF_047344965.1. Taxonomy (NCBI): domain Bacteria; kingdom Pseudomonadati; phylum Bacteroidota; class Flavobacteriia; order Flavobacteriales; family Flavobacteriaceae; genus Flavobacterium; species Flavobacterium sp. W1B. The sequence goes on along the minus strand of NZ_CP178845.1, from coordinate 1,228,224 downwards.
CTTTTATACGTTCTCGATGAAACAATACTGCCAAACACTTTCGCAAAAATAGGAAGTGAGAATAAGAAAAAAATAAAGTGAAATAAGATCTTATTTTTTAAAGGAGTGAAATTTTGCATATAAGCAATGATGTTTAATTTTTAAAAATGCTAAGGATTGAATGGTCATACCAAATATGTCCGTAGCACTATTTTTGCGCAATTCAATCCGGAAATCTTGGGGATTAAAACAGTATTGTAGCGCGAGTTGAAATCAAAAGAAAGAATCCAGTTTTAGCTGTCTCCCTTTCTTAAAACTCCTCTAGCCCAGCAACAAACTAGGAATCAAATTCCGACAAAAACCCAAAACCGTTAACAATGAATGATTTAACAAATAAATTGTCGCCTGAAGAATTTGCGACTGAGAATAATTGCAGAAACAATTGATCTCTATGTAATTCAGTAGGTTTCATACTATTTATTTCAAAGGATAAATATTACCCTTAAGTTTAACAATCAGATATTTAGGTGTGCGAAAATACACTAATTAAATATAACACAAAACAATAAAGATGTTTTATTTCTAATTATCGGTAAACAGCATTTTTCTATAGATGAACTACATTAAAGACGCATTTAAACTATCTATTTTACTACAAAAAACACATTTTTACACACAAAAGACTTCGTGTAAAATCCCAAATTTAACTACTTTAAGAAATAAATCAACATAAGACTAAACCTACTTTTAAAAAACCGTCGAAAATATTAGAAAAACCTTATTTAGAAATTTAAATAGCCGGTTTCACAACTCGAATTATTGTCTGAACATAAAAATTATTGGCATAACAACATCTTAATAATTCGATAATGCCCTAAAAACACAAAACAGCTTCCCTTTACGTATCTTTCGTACAGCTAAAAGGACATACATCTTACAAATGGAAACAGAGTCAACCAACAAAACTATTTTGATTGCCCCTTTGAATTGGGGATTAGGACATGCTACAAGATGCATCCCGATCATAAAAGCTTTACAAGAAAATAATTATATTCCCATAATAGCCTCAGATGGAGTTGCCTTGGAACTATTGCGAAAAGAATTTCCCTATATAAAAACACTCGAATTGCCTTCTTACCAAATCGAGTATGCCAAAAACGGCAAAAACTTTAAATGGAAACTATTGAAAAGTCTTCCAAAAATGATCCGCGCAATCCGGAAAGAGAAAAAAACAACAAAGAAATGGATTGAGAAATACGAAATAGACGGCATAATATCTGACAATCGTTTGGGGGTTATTTGCAAAAAAACACCTTCGGTATTTATCACCCATCAACTAAATGTAATGACAGGAAACACAACATGGTTGACAAGTAAATTACATCAAAATATTATAAAAAATTATAATGCCTGCTGGATTCCTGATGTTTCTACTGCTCCAAATCTAAGCGGAGAGTTGGGACATCTGACAAAAAGCAATTTAAAACTCAATTACATTGGTCCTTTGAGTCGGATTCACAAAAAGGAAACTGAAAAAAAATACGACCTAATGGTTATTCTTTCCGGTCCTGAACCTCAACGAACTTATTTGGAAAATAAATTAAAAACAGAAGTTACAAAGTATGACGGCATAGTCATTTTTATAAAAGGCATTATCGAAAAAGAGCAAAAAAAGGAGCAAATAGGAAACACCACTTATTACAATTTCATGAACACGCGACAGCTGGAACAAATATTTAATGAAAGTGATTTAGTGTTGTGTCGCTCGGGATATACGACCATTATGGATTTGGCAAAACTAGAAAAAAAGGCTTTTTTCATTCCAACTCCAGGCCAATATGAACAAGAATACTTAGCTAAAAAACTACAAAAAGAAGGAATTGTACCTTATTCGACCCAAGATAATTTCACTATTGAAAAAATATCGGAAGTAAGCTCATATTTGGGATTAAAAAAATTCAACAGTCCCATAGATTGGAAAGAACTTTTCGAAATATTTGAACAATAATATGGGTTATCAGTTTTGAGTTATGAGTGACATAGGTTGTTGCAGGAGCAAGATGCTCGCGGAGGAAGATTAAGAAGCTGAAGTATGAACTTCAAGACCTGTCAAGTTTCGAAAACCTGACAGGTCTATCCCTTACATTTACAGTTAAAATTCAACCGCAAATTACTTCTTATCAAACAATCTTTCGTGTTTAATTGTTTTGGCATTTATCATAAAATAAACCGACTCTGCGATATTCGAATTGTGATCTGCAATTCTTTCCATGTGTTTCAGGGCAATAATTAGATTGGTACCCGAAGCCACCGTTTTAGAACGGCTTTTCATTTCGGCAATAATTTCTTCTATAGCAGTTGCGCTCTTAGATTTTATACTATCATTCAAAACAAAAATTTCTTCGATAGTAGTTTCATCCATATCTTGAAAGCACTCATTTGTTTTTATTGTAATTGTCTCGACTTCCCTTGCGATTTCGGCGATGTTGAATTTTGAGATCAATTCGTGTTTTTCCTTGATGTTTTTAGAAGCCTTAATAACACTGACCGCTAAATCCCCAATTCTTTCTATCTCGTTGCTAATCTGCATTGCCGACATAATAAATCGCAAGTCGGAAGCTACCGGCTGTTGCAAAGCAAAAACACTTTGACAAATATCATCGATTTTAACATCTAATTTATCAATCTTATTCTCAGTTTTCTTTACTTCTTTCCCTTCTGCAACGGGTTCCGAAAGCAATGCCTTAACCGCCTCGGCAACCTGACCTTCGGCTAAATTCCCTATTTTTATTATGATATTTCTAAGCTTACCAAGTTCTGTTTCTAAATATGATGCCATTTGATTTTAGATTTTAGATTTTAGATTTTAGATTTTAGATTTTGAAACTTAAAACAAAACTACTACTTTAATTAAAACGAACTTATTCATAAGTCACATTTGACAAATAGCGCCTCCTAATTTTAGTCCCAATAACTAAAACTATCCAAACCTTCCTGTTATATAATCTTCCGTTTGTTTAATAGTCGGTTTTGTAAAAATTGTCTTTGTCGTATCGTGCTCAATCAACTCACCCATATAGAAAAAAGCGGTGGTATCACTTATACGTGCTGCCTGTTGCATATTATGCGTTACAATAACGATGGTGTATTTGTTTTTCAACTCATAAATTAATTCTTCGATTTTTGAAGTTGAAATTGGATCTAAGGCAGATGTTGGCTCATCCATCAATAACACCGATGGTTTAATTGCCAAAGCACGTGCAATACACAACCTTTGTTGTTGTCCTCCGGAGAGTTCAAAAGCCGATTTTTTAAGCTTGTCTTTCACCTCATCCCAAAGCGCCACTTGCTCTATTGAAGTAATTACGCGCTCTTCGATCAGTTTTTTATCGGTAATTCCGTTAACTCTTAAACCGTAAGCGACATTCTCAAATATAGTTTTGGGAAAAGGATTTGGTTTTTGAAAAACCATACCGACATTTTTACGCAAATCATCCACATTGGTGTTTCTTGCATAAATATCGTTTCCGTCAATAAGAATACTCCCTGTCATTTGAGTATTATCTATCAGGTCATTCATTCTATTTAACAAGCGCAAATAAGTAGATTTACCACAACCAGAAGGCCCTATTAATGCGGTAACAGTATTTGTCTTCATTGATAGCGAAATATCATTTAAAGCTTGATTTTCGCCGTAGTAAAAATTTACGTTCTTTGATTCTATTTTATGCATGTTAATTCATTTTTACTTTTTTTCCATAATATTTACGAAGAGCATTCGCCAATAAATTAGAAATTAATACAATAATAATTAAAATAAGTGCCGTACCATACGCCATTGCCCTTGATGCTTCTATATTTGTGCCACTTGTTGCTATAACATATAAATGATAAGGCAAAGCCATTGCCTGATCAAAGATTGATGTAGGCAATTTAGGCAGAAAATAAGCCGCTACCGTAAATAAAATTGGAGCTGTTTCTCCAGAAACCCTTCCGATAGATAATATCAATCCGGTAATTATATTTGGAAAAGCAATTGGAAATACAATTTTACTTGTGGTCTCCCATTTACTGGCTCCTAAACCAAAACTAGCTTGCCTGAATGTATCATCAACCGCTTTTAGAGATTCCTCGGTAGTTCTAATTACGATTGGCAAGACTAATAATCCGAGTGTTAGTCCGCCCGCTAAAATAGAATCACCAAATCCCATCTTGTTTACAAACAAAGACATTCCGAACAATCCAAAAACAATAGACGGAACACCAGCAAGGTTATTTGTCATTTGTTTGATTATTTTTTTAGCCCAACCTTCCTTAACATATTCATTCATATAAATTGCAGCCAAAACCCCTACAGGAAATGCAAATAACATACTTACCAAGATTAAACAAAGTGTTCCTACTATGGCGGGGAAAATCCCACCTTCGGTCATTCCGTTTTTAGGCATTTCGCTGATAAATTCCCAGCTTATAACTCCAATTCCTTTGATTACAATAAAAGCTAATATTACAAATAAAAGTGCTACAATAGTATAACTTATGAAACTGAATACTCCAAAAGCAATTTTCTGACTTCTTCTTTTACTGTTTGCTAAACGACTTTCTGCGCTCATTTTAGTGTTTTTTATGAGATTGTTTGTTAGTAACCATTTCTACTAACATATTGATTCCAAAAGTAATTATGAATAGAATACACCCTAGTGCAAACAAAGCCTCATAATGCAAGCCTCCGTTTGGAGCTTCCCCTAATTCAGCAGCGATAGTCGCAGGAATAGTTCGCACTGGAGCTAAAAAAGAATTCGGTATAACTGCTGCATTTCCGGTAACCATCAAAACAGCCATGGTCTCGCCAATAGCCCTACCAATCCCTAAAATAGCTCCCGCAGTTATTCCCGATGCGGAATATGGAATAACCACTTTATAAATAGTCTGCCAATGGCTGGCGCCTAAAGCTAAACTTGCTTCTTTCATCGCACGTGGCGTGTTACGCATTGCATCTTCGGAGATAGTGATAATAGTTGGTAATGCCATAATTGCTAATACCACACTTCCCGCTAAAGCTGTTTCTCCAACAGGCAAATTAAAAACGCTTTGAATTAAAGGCACAATAACTACCAATCCAAAAAAACCATATACTACAGATGGAATTCCTGCCAGCAATTCGATTAACGGTTTTAACAAACTGCGAGTTCTTTTCTTAGCTATCTCACTTAAATAAATCGCAGCTGCTAAACCTATAGGCAAGGCTAACAGAATTGCTCCAAAACTCACCCACAATGTTCCATAAATTAATGGTTTAACTCCCATCTGGGCAATAGGCTGGGCTGTTGGAAACCATTCTTCGCCGGATAAGAATTCAGAAACTTTGATTTTATCAATATCAAGTTCTTTTCCTTTAAAATCTTTGGCTTTGTATTTATCGGAGAAAAAAGCAATTATACCAGGATTCTTTGCGATAAGCTCATTTATCTTAGCCGGGAAATTCTCGAAATTTTCTCCTAGCTCTTCGTCTGTATAATACTTCGTAATATCACTTGTTCGGAACAAAATGATAGCTTCATTCTTACCTCCAACTTCACTCCAGTTTTTTATTTTTTGATCAAAAATATCTTTAATTTGTGAAGGCTCTAATTTTTTTACCGGATTGTTAGCTTCAACAGCAAGCAAGAACCCCTCTTCTATAGGCTTTTTATTAAAAACTCCGGCGCCTTCAATAAATAGAAAAAAAACAATAAGTATTATCGTAATACTAGTAGCAGCACTACTTAGCATTAAAATAGATTCGATTATCTTTTCTTTAATCTGTTTCAAATTTGTTTTCAAATCAGTCTTTTTTATTTTTAGCAAAACTACGTCAGGTATTTGTTACCAATGTTTTGCTGTTGTTATCCTTAAGTTACCTTAGTGTTAAGGAATATGTTTTAACTATAAATTTACAACTTTTTTTAACACAAAAAAGGCTGTCTAAAAACGGACAGCCTTTCTCAATTATAAAAATCAATCTTTATTAATTCAATGGAATATAACCTATTTCAGAAACATTTTTTTGTCCTTCTGCCGAAAGTGCATAATCAATAATTACTTTTACTTTTGCAGCATTAGTCTTATCGAACATATAGAATAATGGTCTGGAAATTGGGTATGATTTATCTTTAGCAGAAGCTATTGATGGCTCTACAAAAGTCTTCCCTTGATCATAAGATACTGCTAATTGTTTTACTTCTTTGGTTTCGTACGCCAATCCAATGTAACCAATAGCACCTTTAGTTTGACCTACTGCCTGAACAATTGCTCCGGTTGCCGGTAAACTCAAAACATCTGTAGCATAATTTTTCTTATCCATAACTTCATCCTTAAAGAACTCATAGGTACCAGATGAAGACTCTCTTGAGTAAGCTACTATCTTTTCGTCAGCTCCACCTACTTCTTTCCAGTTTTTGATCTCACCGGTAAAAATTTTCTCTAATTGTTCGCGTGTCAACTTAGAAATTTTATTTGCCGGATTGACAACAACCGTCAACGCATCATAAGCAATAATCACTTCCTCAATTTCTCTTTTTAATTCTGCAAATCTCAATTTCTCTTCCGTTTTTATGTCTCTAGAAGCCATTGCAATATCAGTTGTTTTGTCAATTAATGCTGTCAATCCAACTCCTGTTCCTCCTCCTACAACAGTAACACTAACATCTGAATTTTTCTTCATTAACTCTTCCGCTTCTTTTTGCGCTAATGGCAAAACAGTATCACTCCCTTTGATTGTAACAGAAACAGTTTCCGATTTAGTACCTTCTCCTTTATCTTCCGTTTTTGCCTTACCGCAACTTAACATTCCAATTAATGGTAAGATTAAAAATAATTTAGCTTTATTCATTTTTTCAAGTTTTTATTTTTTTTACAAATTTACACCCACAGTATTAAGCCTGTGTTAATTGAACATTATGTAATCTTTATTATTGGATAAATCCACGTAAGTTTTAACTGTAACTTTTGATTAAATTAACTTTTAATCAATCTAAAAATTAAACTGCGCTTGCAATCTCAACAAATTCCCTCTTTGTCTATTATCAACAAGAGCGCTGTCTTCAAAAGTTCTGTCAGCAATAACCCATTCGGCTGTTAGTTCAAGAGCTTTAAGAGGCTGCCATTCTATTCCTAATTCATAATCTCTTACGACATAACTTCTAGCATCTTTTTCATATTTTTTACCTCCGTCATAATACTGAAATTTAGCAAAAGGATAAATAAATCTATTTTTAGGCAAATCTATTTTGTAATTCAATGTAACATAACCACCTTCTAAACTCGTTTCATCAACCGCATTTGTATGCTTATTATATCTTGGTCCTTTACCAAAATTATATTCTGCCTGCACTCCAAAAGGTTTTGGATAAAGAACAAAAGTTGCCGCTACTCTCTGATCAACGGTATATTGTTTGTCTTTTACAGAAACTCCGGAAGAGATTTCATTACCAAAAGCCCACTTCCCGGTATAAGCCTGAATCCCCGGTTCAATAATCTGATCACCTACAACAAAAGGATAGCTTAGTCTTGTAACCAGATGTAAGTTTCTATTTGCCTCAATTTTATTTGCAGTTTGTCCGTTGTAGGCTCCAAAAGCAAACACACCATAATCACCGGTACCCTTATATCCGTCTTTAACCAACATAGCAAAACGTTCTCTAATTTTTGAAGGTGCCCAGTAGAAAAATATCCCTAAATCTCTTTCATTCAAAACACCACTATTCAAAGCATCATTACGATCTAATGACAGTCTATTTTGGCTTGACTGAATATTTTCGAATCCAAAAGGCACTTTACTTTGCCCTACTCTTACACGAAATTCTCTTTCCTTATCAAAAGACAAATCAAAATAAGCATCCCTTAATTGAACAAAATTATTTACTCCTGTACTCGGCGAACTAGCAAAATCCGGCTGAATATAGAAATAGACATTGGGATGTATCTGACCCGAAAACACGATGCGTGCCCTTCTGAGAAAAAGCCCATTATTGGATTTAGCACCCACCTCCGTTGAAGTTGTTCCCCAAGACTTATCACATTGGTCGCATGACACTTTATCATTAGTAGACAACAATCCATTATATCTTACCTGAGCATAACCTCTGATCCCAATATTATCGTACCAGGACTCTTTTTTGGGTTTTGCTTTTTCCTCAACTAGCTTCGCTTTGTTAATAGAATCCAAAATACGAACGACAGCTTTTGTAATTTCATCTTTACCTGCTTCTTGTGCATTTACAACCGAAACACTCAGTATAAAAACCGCAATTAAAATCTTCTTCATGTTAAAAATAAATTAATGTTGTGTTATAAAACGGCAAAATTAATGTTAATGTTTCTGTCTAATATTAAGATAAGGTTACGTTTACGATAACTTAATGTAACTGCTATAACTCAAAAAAACACTTTTATAATACTTTTATCTCAAATATTTCTCAGAATATCACAAAAAACCCACAGTTGAATAACAACTGTGGGTTTTTTCTCTGGTTCTACAGACTCTTTTAACAATCAAAAAAAATCAGAATTTGTCATTCTTTTTTCGTAACGCCTTTTGTAACGTAAAAGAAAACTCGGAACCTATGCCAAACTCACTCTCTACATAAATCTTTTCTTTGTGCGCCTCTATAATATGCTTTACAATTGCCAATCCTAATCCTGAACCGCCTTCGGTACGGGAACCACTTTTATCAACGCGATAAAAACGTTCAAAAAGTCTCGGGATATTTTGCTTTTCAATTCCTTCTCCATCATCACTTATACGAATCAATATTTTTTTCTTGGTCAAATTAACCACCGTCACTTCGGTAACTCCATTCTCTTTTCCATATTTAATTGAATTCACAATCAAATTCTCGACAACCTGTTGAATTCTATCCTTGTCCCCTTTTACCCGATAAGGTTGAATATTGGCATTTTCGAAACCCAATTTGATGTTTCTTTTTTCGGCTTTCATTTCCAATAGATCAAAAACATTCTGAATCAACTCGACAATATCAAATTCAGAAAACTCCAAATTCAAATCGCCTGCTTCGAGTTTGGTTATCATATCCAAATCCTCTACGATATAAATCAATCGCTCCACACCTTTTTCGGCACGTTTTAAATATTTTTTTCGAATGTTTTTATCTTCCATCGCACCATCAATAAGCGTAGAGATATAACCTTGAACTGTAAATAAAGGGGTTTTTAGCTCATGGGAAACATTCCCTAGAAATTCTCTTCGGTATTCTTCCCGAATCTGCAGCATTTCGATTTCCAGTTTTTTATCTGTAGCAAATTTCTTTACTTCCCTAGACAATGTTTCCATATCTGTGGTTATCGGCTGATTTATTAAACTACTAGATTCAAGTAAGGAAACTTCGTCGTAAATCTTTTTTACTCGCCTATAGATAAAACGTTCTACACGGTATTGTAAAACAATGAAGGAAAAAATATAAACACTAAAAAGAAAAACAGCTCCAAAAAGCAGTAGACTCTGAAAGCTGGATTTAAAGAATGAACTCACCAATAACAATCCAAATCCTGTAGCGAAAAGACTGATATATATAGCTGATTTTATGGCAAACTTATAGGTTTTCTTAAAACTGATTTTCATGTAGTATACACACTATTTATTAATCGAGAGCAAAACACTAGGCGACAAATTTAAATTTATTGCTACTTATAATATAGTATAAATTAAACTTCAAATTTATACCCAACTCCTTTTATAGTTTTAAAAAGATCTTCTCCAATTTTTTCACGAAGTTTTCTAATGTGAACATCAATTGTTCTTCCTCCAACGACTACTTCATTGCCCCAAACCTTATCCAAAATCTCATCTCTCTTAAAAACTTTCCCCGGTTTTGAAGCTAATAAATAGAATAATTCAAACTCTTTTCTGGGTAAAGATATTTCAACGTCATCCTTTATTATTTTATATTCTTCTCTATTTATTTCGATTCCGCCCACATTAAGTGTTTCGCTGTTTTCTTCCTTTTCCTTCAATCGGCGCAACAATCCTTTTACTTTACTTACCAATAATTTAGGTTTAATTGGTTTTGTAATATAATCATCGGCTCCTACATCAAAGCCGGCAACTTGAGAATAGTCTTCGCTTCTTGCGGTAAGGAAAGTAATAATCACATTGCTTAATTCCGGGATTTTTCGGATGCTCTCACAAGCTTCCATTCCATCCATTTCGGGCATCATCACATCCATAATAATAAGATCCGGTAATTCTTTTTTGGCTTTTATTATTGCCTCTTTCCCATTTGCGGCGGTGACAATTTGATATCCTTCTTGAGAGAGATTGTACCCTACAATTTCTAAGATATCCGGTTCGTCATCTACTAATAAAATCTTTGTGCTTTTCTTTTTCATACAATGCAAAATTATATTTCTTACCATCAAATATTCCCGTATTACAGCGGTCGATGATTTCTAATTGCGTTGTAAATGTAACAATAAAACAAAGGCCAAAAAATAACGCTTGCTTTAATTTGACATCATAACATTTTAATAATATTAGAGAAACACAATCGTAACAAAGCATTAACGTGAACTTTACAAAGGCCACATTACTTTGCATTAAAAATAAAAACAAAACAAAATGAAACTTAGATTAGCATTTATTGCCCTATTAATTACAACTTTGGCTTTTGCTAAAAGCCAAGGTACAATTACCGGAATTTTGACTGATAGAGACCTAAATGAAAGAGGATTACCAGCAGCAAATGTGATAATAAAAGGCACAACCATAAGCACTAATACTGATGCAGAAGGAAAGTACTCTTTAACAATTGCTCCCGGAAAATATGTTGTTCAGTTTAGCCTAGTAGGTTATGAAACTGTTGAAGTCTTAGTAAACGTAAAAGAAGGTGAAACGACCGTCATCAATGAAACTTTAGTTTCTGCAAGTTACAACTTAGATGCGGTTGTCATAAAAACAAAAGTAAACCGACAGAAAGAATCTGCCTTATTACTAGACCAAAAAAATGCGGTAGAAATCAAGCAGTCTATTGGAGCACAGGAATTGTCCCGTAAAGGAGTAAGTGACGTAGCAACTGCCGTTACTAAAACTACTGGAATTACAAAACAAGAAGGTTCCGGAAACATTTTTGTAAGAGGTTTAGGCGACCGCTACAATTCGACCACCATGAATGGCTTACCATTGCCATCAAATGATCCATCAAAAAAGAACATCAAATTAGGCATATTTAATACCGATATTGTTGAATCAATTGGAATTGACAAAACGTATAACTTTAGAAACTTTGGAGACTTTGGAGGAGCAAACATCGATATCGTTTCTAAATCTTATAATGGAAAAGGAATGCTGGAATTTGGTTTAGATCTAGGAATAAATACCCTAGCAATCGGACAAAGCAAATTCCGCATACAAGACGGAACACCTAAATTTGGTTTTTCTAACACGAACTACCCAAGCAATCCCTTTTCTGGATACAATTTCAAAACAAATTGGAACACAAAAACAGCAACGCCACTTAACAATGCCTATTTCATAAGAGGTGGAGATTCTTTCCAAGTTGGCGAAAATGGTAAAATAGGTTTTTTTGGAACGGCTTCCTTTGACAATGAATATAATTATAAAAACGGAATCTCAAATGGATCTATTGGAACAGATGGTATCCCAAGAAGAAACTTAGCTTTTCAATCATTCACTTACAACACTAATACTACATTAATGGGTAATGTTAATTACAAAATTAACTCTTCGAACTCATTACAGTACAACTCCTTATTTGTCAATTCATCTTCACAAGACCACAGTGAATATGACGGAATAATTGACCGATATGACATTGCATCTAATGGAGGTGGTTTTATCAGAAGATCAAACTTTGACCAAACTACTATGTACATCAATCAGTTATTAGGAAACCACACTTTAAGTGAACGAACAAAAATAAAATGGGGTGTTTCATATAACTCCTTAAAAAATAGCATTCCAGACAGAATGCAAAATACTTTAATCCCTTTAAACGGTCAATCAGACCCTAACATTAAGCAGGTCTCTGATAATAATGATTCGGAAAACCACAGATTTTATCAAAACCTAAAAGACAATCAATTAGCTGCAAACTTTGCCGTTGATTACAAATTCAACGAAAGCGAAGATGGTTATAAAGGAAAATTCACTTTAGGATATAGCGGCTACACTAAAAAAGTAGATTTCGAAGCAAGACAATTCAACTTCGATATCAACACAGCCATCACACAGCCTATAGTAGATAAAAACAATATTGACGGCTACTTTAATCAAGCTAATTTCAGCAACAATTTGTTTTCAATCAAGACATTTAATGGAGGCTTAAAACCTCAAACTTATAATGGAGAACAAAATATTCAAACAGGATTTATTGGATTAGAATATAAATTCACGCCTAAACTTACTGTTGTAGTGGGGACAAGAGGGGAATACATTATTCAAAATATTGACTGGTTTACAAACATCAGTAAAGGATCAAATAAATTTGATAAGGTTGAGATCCTACCTACAACCAGCATCAAATATGAATTAACTGATAAGCAAAACTTGAAATTTGCCGCCAGCAAATCTTATACACTACCTCAGTTTAAAGAAAGAGCTCCTTTTCAGTTTGAAGATGTAACCGAAGTAATTATTGGTAATCCAAAATTATATTCTTCATCAAACTACAATGCAGATATAAAATGGGAATATTTCCCAAAATCAAACGAGATTATTTCGTTGACGGCATTTGGTAAATTAATCCAAAATCCAATCAATGAAATCACAATTGCATCGGCAACCAATGATATTTCCTATGTAAATACGGGAGACAAAGCAGTAGCATTAGGTGCGGAATTTGAAATCAGAAAAAACATATTTGAAAAAGAATCTGAAAACAAAGAAAACCTAAGCGCTGGTTTTAATGCTTCTTACATGTACAACAAGCAAGATTTTAACGGTAAAAAAGTAGAAGATGAAACAGACCTAACCGTTTTCTTCTCTAAAACGGAAGGTAAATTAACTGGGGCTTCTGATCTATTATTAAATGGGGATGTCAGCTATTTCAAAGAATTCTCAAAAGAGAAAAACATTTTAGCCACATTGACTTACAGTTACTTCTCAGATAGAATCTACGCACTTGGAACTAGCGAACGTGGTGATTTAGTAGACAAAGCTGTTGGTACTCTAGATGTAATATTAAAATCTAAGCTTACTAAAAACATCGGTATTGGCTTTTCTGCAAAGAATATTTTAGACCCTACAATTGAAAGATTCCAAGACAAACAAAACGTATTGGTGCAATCCTACAAAAAGGGTGTTAACTTCAAGTTATCAATGACTTACAGTTTCTAAAATAGTTTACGTTTATTTAACAAACTCATAAACTTTAAAAAATCAAACTTCAAAAAATCGGCTATAAGTTTGCTTCATAGTTATAAAACAAAAAAACTAATCAAATTAAAACAATTAAAATGAAAAAAGTATTTTTATCAATGCTGTCATTAGTAGTAACATTAGCTTTCACTTCATGTGATAACGGTAGTGATACTGAAACGAATCCAAATGAAGTTTCTCTAGATCCTGCTAATTTAAAAGGAGTTTTAGAAAGTGGAAAAGAAGCTACATTAGACCCTTCAAAAGTATATTATTTGACAGGAGCGTTTATAGTACAAAACGGAGCTAAATTAACTATTCCTGCAGGAACAGTAATCAAAGCAACTGAAAACACTGATAGTACTGTTAGATACATTGCTGTTTCTCAAGGCGCACAAATCTTCATCAATGGTACAGCTACAAACCCTGTAGTGATGACTTCTGCTAAAGCTAGTCCTGCTAAAAGTGACTGGGGAGGTTTAGTAATTTGCGGAAAAGCTCCGATAAATACTTCTGCAACTGCTGGAGGTACTGCCTCAGCTGAAGTTTCTGACTTAACTTATGGTGGTTCAGATTTAAATGACAACTCTGGAGTAATTAGATACTTAAGAATAGAATACACTGGATATGCTTATACTTCTTCAAAAGAATTTAATGGTTTATCATTGTTTGGTGTAGGTGCTGGAACAACTTTAGAATATGTACAAGCTAATCACAATGGAGATGACGGTATCGAATTCTTCGGAGGAACAGTAAACGGTAAATATTTAGTATCAACTGACAGTGATGATGATTCTATTGACTTTGCTGACGGATGGGCTGGAACAGGTGAAAATTGGTATATCAAAAATACAGCTAAAGCCGGTATCGAAGGATCAAACAATGGTACTAACGGATATGCTACTCCTACAACAAACGCTACTTTAAAAAACATTTCGATTGTAATGGGAACTTTAGCAAACACTGAAAATGCAATCTACCTAAAAGAGGGTGCTGGAAAATGGACTGCTTCTAACATCTACATTGATGGTGCTTTCTCAGGTAAAGGAATTAAAATCTTATCTACTGATGCTGCAGCAAACAAGAATGTAACTGATGGAAACATCAAATTCAATCCTATTCAATTTGCTAATTCTGGAGTTGGATTCATAACTTCTGATTACACAGGAACAAACACTACCTACTTTACAACTGGTAACAATACTGGTGCCGGTAATGGTGCAGCTGCTCCTACATGGGCTGCTGGATGGACTGCAGGTCTATAAGAAACATAAAAATGTATTAAAAGAGGCTGTTGTTAAATCAACAGCCTCTTTTTTTTGGCATACTATTTGAATATTTTTTCATACCTTTACTAATCAAAATTCTGCTGATGAAAAAAAATTACTTTTATAGTGCAATCTTAATGGTACTTTTCTTTTCCTTGAGCCTCAGCGCACAAGACCTTAAACAAGTACCAAAACCACAAGAAACTTCAGTTATCGAAGGTCTGAACTTGTACCCCAATCCTGTGAGTAATGGCAAAGTTTATATTTCGACCAAAAATGATTTAGAAAAAGAAATAATTATTTTTGATCTTTTAGGAAAAAAAGTACTCCAAACAATGATCAGCTCTAGGGAACTGAATGTTTCGAATCTTTCTCCTGGTGTTTACATCATAAAGATTAACGAACAAAACGCATCGGCTACCCGAAAACTTATAGTACGATAAAACACCCAATCAAAATAACTTAAAAGCTCCAATTTTAATTGGGGCTTTTTTTTATTTCGAATTTAAATTCAATTATAGCAATGATTTTGAACTTACTTTGTCTTCTTTAAAGTATAAATTTAGCGTTCTAAATTCTATCATTAAAAAATCAAACATTCAGTGAAGTTAAACCACACTTAAACCCATTCTCCCATTTGACCAACAAACCTATCAAATAGACAGTTAGCGTTTTATATTTTGCATTTATCGATTCTCAACAAGAAAATACTATCTTTGCACAAATTATGGAATATTATGAATAATAAGGAAGGCAATAATAAAAGAAGTGGCGCTAGACCAACAAGTTCTAGACCTAGCTCAAATAAGCCAAAACCTGCGATGCAAAAAAGGGCTCAAGGACCTAAAAAAGCAAAAATAAATACTAAAGTAGCCGAAGTCGTTACTGATAAAGTGGAGAAAAAACCAAATCAGGCGCCTAAAAGACCTAAAGTAAAAGACGAAATTCGTTTGAATAAATATATCGCCAATTCTGGCGCTTGTTCCCGTCGTGATGCGGATATTTACATTCAATCCGGTAACGTAAAAGTAAACGGAATTCCGGTTACCGAAATGGGATATATGGTAAAACCTGGAGATACTGTAAATTTTGATGGAGTGATGTTAACTCCTGAGAAAAAAGTATACATCCTATTAAACAAACCTAAAAACTTTACAACAGCCCTTGACGAAGGTCAAGAATTTCGTAATGTATTAGAATTGGTAAAAGGATCTACAACTTCAAAAATTGCTGCAGTAGGAAGAATGGACAAGAACACCACTGGTCTATTATTGTTTACGAATGATACTGATATGATTCGTAAATTCTCATTACCGAGTCAAAAATCATCTAAAATCTACCAAGTTTCTTTAGACAAAAATCTAAAATTTGAAGATTTAGAAAAAATAAATAAGGGGCTTGTTCTTGACGGACACCGCGTTTTTGTTGAAGATGTGAGCTATATTGAAGGAGAAGCAAAAAGTGAGATTGGACTTAAATTAAGATCTTCAAATGTAAAAGTGGTTCGTTCAATTTTTGAACACTTTAAATATGATGTTTTAAGAATTGACCGCGTTTCATTTGCTGGTTTGACCAAGAAAAATTTACCAAGAGGAAATTGGAGATTACTTACAGAACAAGAAATCATCAATTTGAAGAATTTAAAATAAATTCATTGAAATCATTAAAATTAAAATCCCTTTCGTGACAAACGAAATGGGATTTTTTTTTAAAGACAAACACAACTATATATGACCCCTGAAAAATTACAATCTATTGCTTTCAAATGGTTTGAAGCTTTTAACACGCATAATTTAGAACAATTACTCTCTCTTTATGACGATGATGCACAACATTTTAGTCCGAAATTAAAAATTATAAAACCAGAAACTAATGGTTTTGTAATCGGAAAACAAGCAATGCGCGAATGGTGGCAGGATGCATTTAATAGATTGCCAAGCTTAAATTACAAAGTCACTTCGCTAACCGCAAATGGAGACCGTGTTTTCATGGAATACGTCAGATCCGTAGAAGGAGAAGAAAACATCCTTGTAGCCGAAGTATTAGACGTAAGAGAAGATAAAATTATCGCTTCGCGCGTATATCACGGATAACATTTTAGCATTAAATAAAAAAAAGCCTACAACAAGAATATTTCTGTTGTAGGCTTTTTTGATTCAAAAGGCTTTTATTAACCTCTCAATTTTTTAATTGGCGCTTCTTTTTTGTCCAATCCTCGTTTTCTCAACAAAGGCTCAATACTTGGCTCAGCACCGCGGAAACGTTTGTACAAAACCATCGGATCTTCAGTCCCACCTTTTTCCAAAATATTCTTACGGAATAATTTTGCTTTTTCAGGATTGAACAAAGTGGTGGTTTTAAACGCTTCAAAAGCATCCGTATCTAAAACTCCAGACCAAATGTAGCTGTAATAACCAGAAGAATATCCTCCAGCGAAAACATGATTAAAATACGTGCTTCTGTATCTTGGGATAATAGCGTCTATTAAACCAATCTTTTTCATTGCCGTTTTTTCAAAAGTATTTGCGTCAACAGTAATATCTTTGGTTTGCGAGTGGTATTCTAAATCAAGTAAAGAAGCCGCAAGATATTCAGTAGTAGTAAAACCTTGGTCAAAAGTTCCCGCTTTTTTCAATTTATTGATTAAGCTTTCCGGAATAACTTCGCCAGTTTTATACTGCTTAGCATACATTTTTAAAACTTCTGGTTCTGCTGCCCAGTTTTCCATAATTTGAGAAGGCAATTCAACAAAATCTCTTGGAACACTTGTTCCTGCAAGACTCTTATAAGTCACATTAGATAACAATCCATGCAAAGCATGACCGAATTCATGGAAAAAAGTAGTCACCTCGTCAAAAGTCAACAATGCCGGAGCTGTTGCCGATGGCTTAGTAAAATTACAAACAATTGAAATTACTGGCGCCAATCGCTTTCCATCAACTGTTTCCTGACTTCTATATGAGGTCATCCAAGCTCCGCCGCGTTTAGACTCACGCGGATGAAAATCCATATAGATAATTCCAATATGACTTCCGTCAGCTTCGGTCACTTCCCACACAGATGCATCTTGATGGTATTTTGGAACATTGTTCAATTCCTTGAATTTAATTCCATATAGCTTTTCCGTTACTTGAAAAACGCCACTTCTAACATTCTCTAAACTAAAGAAGGGCTTTAATTCTTCCTCGTCTAAATCAAAACGTTCCTTTCTGATTTTTTCTGTGTAATACCTCCAATCGTAAGGCTGAACTGCACCTTTTATTCCGTCCTTGGCCATCATTTTTTTAATATCAGCAGCTTCTTGCTTTGCAATTTCCAAAGCTGGTTTCCACAAATCACTCAAAAGTTTATTCACATTCTCAGGTGTCTTAGCCATTGATTCTTCTAAAACATAATTAGAATGTGATTTAAAGCCTAACAAACGGGCTTTTTGACCACGCAAATTAGCCAATTTCACAGCACTTTCTTTGTTATCAAAGTCATCATCGTGATTCGCTCTGGTTTGATAAGCATTCCAAATTTCCTGACGCAGTTTTCTGTTTGCACTATACTGCAAAAATGGCATCACACTTGAATTAGAAAGAGTAAAAACCCATTTTCCTTCTTTTCCTTTGGCTTTTGCATCAGCCGCCGCGGCATCAATCAATCCCTGTGGCAAACCTGCTAAATCTTTTTTATCTGTGATAACCAATTCGTATTTATTGGTTTCTGCCAATATATTCTGACCGTATTTCAAGCTTGCCAATGAAAGTTCACCATTGATTTTTCTTAACGTTTCCTTGTCGGTGTTTGACAAATTAGCTCCGCTTCTTACGAAATCTTTATATGAATTATCAAGAATTTTAGCTTGCTCTAAGTTCAACCCCAAAGATTCTTTTTTATTCCAAAGCGCCTTTACTCTTGCAAATAATTTATCGTTCAAATAAATATTGTCTCTATGTGCCGACAGATTTGGCGCTACTTCTTTAGCGATATTCTGCATTTCTTTATTGGTATTTGCCGAATTCAAATTCGAAAAAACCACATTTACATTCGATAATAATTTCCCTGCATTTTCCATAGCAAGAATCGTATTGTCAAAAGTTGGAGCATCAGTTGCATTTGCGATTGCATTAATCTCTGCATCATGCTTTTTGATTCCTTCTAAAATAGCGGGCTTAAAATGCTCATTTTTAATTTTATCAAAAGGCGGCACATTAAAAGGCGTATTATACGGCTGAAAAAACGGATTCATTGCCGTTTCTTCTTTTTTCTCTTGAGCTTCGATAGTTAGCATATTGCCAATGACTAACAGAATAAAAAAGGTTTTTTTTCTCATTTCAGTTTAATTAATTAAAAAAAGTAAATTTATACAAAACAACCCAAATACTACACATACTACAATTAGTTAACTAAATTTTAGGAACATTTTGCGCAATTATCTAATCAAATTCCAGAAAACAAAAAAATATGCATAAAAACATATTTAACTCGTTATCCATTTTTTTTGAATAAATTAGCTATAACTATTTAATAACCAAACTCTATGAGAAAAATAACCCGCATTTTCATTACACTATCTGCTTTATTTCTTTTAGTAAACTGCAAATCGAAAGACATGGAAAAAGACTTTAACCTCTTGACGAAAAACTATTTTGACGATAAAAATGCACTAGACCCTTTGAGTGCAACCCAAAATGGTCAGAATGAATACAATGATCAATTACAGCTTGAGATGACTGACAGTTTCAGAAATGCCCAATTGGCATTTTTTGACAAATACGATACCGCATTAGATTCTATCGATAAAAAACAGCTTTCAGAAGAAGAGAAAAATAGCTATGAAATTATCAAATGGGAAGTTGAAATTGGTAAAGATTTATTAAAGCAACCAACGAATCTGATGCCGATTCATCAATTCTGGGGCACCCATCTGACAATGGGACAATTTGCTGGCGGAACCAGCGCTCAACCTTTTAAAACTGAAAAAGATTACACCAATTTCCTAAAAAGAATGGACAAATACAGTATTTGGATTGATTCGGCAATGGTTTACATGAAAAAAGGAATTGCGCAAGGAATCGTTATTCCCAAAGCACTGACTGCAAAAGTGATTCCGCAATTTGCAGAAATGCCAACGCCAAATATAGAAGACAACCTTTTTTATTCGTCGATAAAATTAATGCCTGCCACTTTTTCTGAAGCCACAAAAAAAGATTTAACAGCAAAATACACTGCCGTAATCAACCAAAAGTTAATTCCACAATACAAGAAAATGGCAGATTTTCTTAAAAACGAATACCTTCCTGCTTCCAGATCAACCAGCGGCATTGGAAGCCTGCCTTTTGGAAAGGAATTGTACGCCACTTATGTCAAGCAATGGACCACAACGAGTAAAACTCCTGAAGAAATCCATAAATTAGGCTTACAAGAAGTCGCCCGATTGAATGCCGAAATGGAAAAAATTAAAACCCAAGTAGGTTTTAAAGGTACTTTATTAGAGTTTTTTGACGAAGTTAGAAATAGAAAAGAACTAAAACCTTTCAAGAAACCGGAAGAAGTGATTGCTAATTTCCAACGTATTTACACCATAATAAAACCTAATGTAGATAAATTATTCTCACTACAGCCCAAAACAAAATTTGAAATCAGAAGAACGGAAGCTTTCAGAGAAAAAACCGCCAGTGCCGAATACATGCAAGGAACTGCAGACGGTTCGCGTCCAGGTATTTTTTATGTCCCAATACCAGACGTTAAAGAATACAACATATATGGCGACGAGGATTTATTTTTACATGAAGCGATTCCCGGACATCATTTTCAGATTTCATTACAACAAGAAAGCACCAGCTTACCTGATTTCAGAAAATTCAATTGGTTTGGCGCTTATGGCGAAGGTTGGGCTTTATATTGCGAAAGCCTAGGTAAAGAACTCGGTTTATACAAAGACCCTTACCAATATTTCGGCATGTTAGGCAACGAAATGCACAGAGCCGTTCGTTTAGTTGTCGACACAGGATTACACAGCAAAGGCTGGACAAGAGAGCAAGCAATCAAATATTCGATGGAAAATGAAGCCGAAAGCGAAGCGGGAATCACTACTGAAATAGAACGATATATGGCTATTCCGGGACAAGCCTTGTCCTATAAAATTGGCCAATTGAAAATCATGGAGCTTCGTAAAAAAGCGGAAACCAAAATGGGTTCTAAATTCGACATCAAGAAATTCCATGAAAAAGTTTTGGAATCCGGAGTAATGCCATTAGCTTTACTGGAAAAGAAAATAGATACTTGGATTGAAACAGCGAAATGACAAATTGAAGTATAAACAAAGCATTTATCGAAACATTTACAAATAAAAAAAGCTTCTCGATTGAGAAGCTTTTTTTGTGCGGATAATAGGACTCGAACCTACACGCCTTGCGGCACCAGATCCTAAGTCTGGCATGTCTACCAATTTCACCATATCCGCGCAATTGTGGGTGCAAAGATAATCATAAGTTCGAATATTCAAACATTTTTTTTAAAAAATTTATTATTCTCTTTTTTGTACTTTTGATTTTTATAAAAATTTAGCCAATACATGGAAAATATCAAGTCATACGTACAAGAAAACAAGGAGCGTTTCCTAAACGAATTAATTGAATTATTAAAAATCCCATCCGTAAGCGCAGACACAGCCTACTCTCAAGATGTTATCGACACCTCGGAAGCCGTAAAACAAAGTCTGGAAAAAGCAGGTTGCGACAAAGTCGAAATTTGCGAAACTGCCGGCTACCCTATCGTTTATGGCGAAAAAATAATTGACCCAAGCTTGCCAACCGTTCTTGTTTACGGCCATTATGACGTACAACCGGCTGATCCAATCGAATTATGGACCTCTCCTCCATTTGAACCAGTAATCAAAACTACCGAAATTCATCCAGAAGGAGCCATATTTGCCCGTGGCGCTTGCGACGATAAAGGCCAAATGTTCATGCACGTAAAGGCATTCGAATACATGATCCAAAGCAACACCTTGCCTTGTAACGTGAAATTCATGATTGAAGGTGAAGAAGAAGTGGGTAGTGTAAACCTAAAAACCTTTGTAGAGAACAATGTCGAGAAACTGAAAAACGACGTTATTTTGATTTCAGACACTGGAATGATTTCTAATCAACAACCTTCTATAACAACTGGACTTCGCGGCTTAAGCTATGTAGAAGTTGAAGTAACGGGACCTAACCGTGATTTGCATTCTGGACTTTATGGCGGCGCAGTTGCCAACCCTATTAATATCTTGGCAAAAATGATTGCCTCGCTTCATGACGAAAACAATCACATTACCATTCCAGGATTCTATGACAATGTAGAAGAATTATCATTGGAAGAAAGAGCCGAAATGGCCAAAGCGCCTTTCAGCCTCGAAAACTATAAAAAAGCATTAAATCTAAATGATGTATATGGTGAAAAAGGATACACTACTAACGAAAGAAACTCAATTCGTCCTACGCTTGACATAAACGGAATCTGGGGTGGCTATACCGGCGAAGGAGCCAAAACGGTTATTGCAAGTCAGGCTTTTGCCAAAATTTCGATGCGTTTAGTCCCAAACCAAGATTGGGAGAACATCACCGAATTGTTCGCCAAACATTTCACAAGCATTGCTCCCGCTGGCGTTACCGTAAAAGTAAAACCGCATCACGGTGGTCAAGGTTATGTAACACCTATAGACAGCATTGGCTACAAAGCGGCAAATATGGCTTACACAGAAACCTTTGGCGTACCGGCTATTCCGGTTCGTTCAGGAGGAAGTATTCCTATTGTTGCATTATTCGAAAAAGAATTAAAAAGCAAAACAATATTAATGGGATTCGGATTAGACAGCGATGCCATCCACTCTCCAAACGAACATTTTGGTGTATTCAATTACCTGAAAGGAATCGAAACAATCCCATTGTTTTACAAATATTTCGTTGAGCTAAGCAAATAGACTTTCTCAAAATAATTTTCCCAAATCCGTTTATTTAATAAAAATAAACGGATTTTTTTTTTACACTCCAACCCTTTTTAATTAATATGCATCTTTATAATAAATGTCTTTAATTAAAATAAAAAGATAAGGCAGAAATAACCAAATTAAACAACCCGAAATTAGCTGCATAACCACCACTGAATTAACAATAAATGACCGAAAAAGAATTACTAATTGGCTGCCAAAAGCAAGACATTACTACTCAAAATCTTGTTTATAAAACCTATGGGCCAAAAGTTTTTGGCATTTGCAAGCGGTATATGAAAAGCCGGGAACTAGCCGAAGAAATTACAATGAATTCATTTCTTACCGTCTTTCAAAAGTGTCATCAATTTAAAAATGAGGGAAGTTTTGAAGGTTGGATTCTAAAAATAACTGTCAATTGCTGTTTAATGGAATTAAGAAAAAATAATTTGCAATTTGATGACACAGCGTACAATAAAATAATTACAACTTCTATAAACGAAATTGAGAACCACATTGAAAATCAAGACATCAAAAAAATGTTAAAAATTCTTCCCGATAGTGCTCGGGTAATTTTCAACTTATATGCCATAGAAGGATATAAACACCGAGAGATTGCTGAAAAATTAAACATTTCAGATGGCACATCAAAATCTCAATTAAATTATGCACGAGAAAAACTAAAAGAGGTATATTTTAAAAATAGAAAATGAAAAATAAAGATTTAGATAACTTTTTCAAATCAAGAAGCAATTCATTTAACGAAATGCCTTCGGATGACTTATGGAAAAAAATACAAAATAATTTAACAACAGAACCAAATCCCAAGTCTAACTTTAAAAAAACTTTTTTCACCATGGCTCTTCCAATAATTACTTTAATATCAATCGCATCATTATATTTAAACAATTACAATTCAGTAAAATCCAATAAAATAATCTTAAATAATGATTCTATAAAAAAAGAAAAATCTTTACCTATTTCTGACTCTAATATCCAATTAAAATCACTTCCTAATACTGTAGATTTAAAAAAGAAAATCTCAACAAACGAAGTGCCCAACAATAAACATATTACAAATCAAACTACTAAAAAAGAGGATTTTAAAACATTAGAAACATCAAATTTTCAGGACAAAATTTATTCTATCGATGAAGTAGATGCAAAACCTGAATTCCCTGGAGATATTAATAAACTATATCTATTCATCAATAAAAGATTCAAAACTCCTAAACAATGTCCCGGAGGAAGAATTACAGTAACTTTCGTTATAGAAAAAGACGGATCTTTAACTGATATTAAAACAGTAAAACACATTGGATTCGGCACAGCGGAAGAAGCTGTCCGAGTACTTAAAGAAAGTCCGAAATGGAAACCCGGAAAACATGATGGAAAAATAGTAAGAGTACAGTATACTCTTCCGATATCTATTCAAGCCACGAGTAACTTAGAGGAAGACAACCTAATTTACAACATGGCGGGCATTAATGTAAAACCTGAATTTATTGGAGGAAAGGAAAAACTTCTCGAATTTATAGCACTAAATTACAAAACACCTAAAGATTGTCCAAGCGGTAAAGTATACGTAACTTTTATTATTGAGAAAGATGGTTCGTTAACAGATATCAAAGCAATCAGAGATATTGGTTATGGCTCTGGAGAAGAAGCAATTCGATTACTTAAAGAGTGTCCAAATTGGGAAGCCGGAGAACAAAATGGAAAGAAAGTAAGGGTTCTTCATTCGTTAGCAATAGATGTAAAAGCTTCAAATAAATAAGAAAATAAAAAGCAAAACAATATTAATGGGATTCGGACTAGACAGCGATTCCATTGTTTTACAAATATTTTGTTGAACTCTCAAAATAATTTCAGCATAAATAAAGTTTCAAATCCGTTCAGCAATGAGCGGATTTTTTTTTTGGCGTTCCCTACGGTCGGGCTATCCGCTCTATCTTTTATTCCGAAAAATCGGAACAAAAGGATGCCGCTACTATCCCTAACGCAGTTCTGCAAAAAAACACAACTCCTTATTAATCAAAATAATCCAAAATATATTTGCTTCTTAAAAATATATCTCTACATTTGTAGAGCAATATTCTTTTTTGTAGAGCAAAAACAAATGAAAAAACTAATTATAATTCTTGGCTGCGCAATTTTGAGTTTGTTTTCCTGCAAATCCAAATTAACCAACCAAAAGATAAACAAAAAAAGAGAAGGACTTTGGATAGAACAATATTCACAGGACAGCTCCCATTATAAATCCATCGGAAAATACCGCAATGACGATCCCATAAAAAAATGGCGTTACTATCTAGACGGAAAAATAATCAAAAAAGAAAAACACAAAGGCAACACCTCTTTCACCCGGTTTTATCACCAAAATGGAAAAATACAATCGGAAGGAAAAACCGTATTAGACACCAGTACTAAATACGCCCATTGGTTTTACAGCGGCAACTGGAATTTCTATGACGACAAAGGCAAACTAATAATGAAACGAAATTATACTAAAGGCAAGCTTGTCTTTGAAACAAAATTGAAATAAAAATAAAAAATGCAACAACTCACCAACTCCGAAGAACAACTAATGGAACACCTTTGGAAGCTAGAGAAAGCCTTCATGAAAGATTTACTCGAAGCTTACCCAGAGCCAAAACCCAAAACAACTACAGTCGCCACCTTACTAAAGAGGATGATCGACAAGAATTTTGTAGCCTATACTGAATTTGGAAATTCAAGAGAATACTATCCGTTGGTCAAAAAAACGGCTTATTTCTCCAAACACGTCAACGGATTGATAAAGAATTTTTTTAACGATTCCGCCTCGCAATTCGCTTCTTTTTTTACAACAGAAACCAATTTGACTGAAAAAGAACTAGAAGAACTCAAAAAAATAGTAGATCGTGCCATTCAAAAAAAGAAAAAATGACAGACTTCTTAATCAAATCGACCGCATCTTTATTCGTGCTACTTGCTGTTTATCATTTAGCCTTGGAAAGAGAAAAAATGCATCATTTCAACAGGTTTTACTTATTGTTTGCTGTTGTTTTTTCATTCACAATCCCATTCATAACCATTGAAGTGATTCAGGAAATCACAAATCCTGTCACATCACAAAATGCAATCAAAATGGAAGCAGAAACAATAGCCATTGTCGAAGATTCGACCAATTACTGGTTAATGACAATCTGGAGCATATATGGTTTAATAACTTCAATACTGCTAATTCGGTTTATCAGAAACATTTTGAAATTAAGCTCCAGAGCCAAATCAAATACAAAAATTAACTACAAAAATTCGAAACTGGTTTTACTGGAAGAGAAAACATTGCCCTATACTTTCCTAAACAATATTTTCATCAATGAAACCGATTACCATAGCAGAAAAATTGAAGCCGAATTATATACCCATGAATTAATTCATGTAACCCAAAGGCACACTTTAGACATTCTGTTTATTGAGACCGTAAAAACACTCTTTTGGTTCAACCCCATTTTTATTTTTTACAAAAAAGCCATCCAACTAAACCACGAATTTCTTGCCGATGAGAAAGTCGTTAAATCGCATAACAATGTTCCGTTTTACCAAAATTTATTAATCTCCAAGGCAAACGCGAACCCAACCTATTACTTGGCCAGTAATTTGAATTATTCAGTAACCAAAAAACGATTAATTATGATGACAAAAACTACATCAACAGCAACAGCTTTGTTAAAAAAAGGGATACTAATTCCGGTATTGACTGCATTAGTATTTTCATTGTGTACAAAAGTCGTAGCACAAGAAACCAATAAAAAACAGCAGACCACTTCTAAAAAATCTGAAAGTTTGTTTAAAAATTATTACGACAAAACCACTTTTAAAATTAAAGATGAAAATGGAAAAACTGTAGCCAATAAAAAATACAAAGATTTAACTCCAAAAGAAAAAAACATAGTTCCTGCATTGCTTTTTGACAAAAACAAACCCTTAACAACTAAAGAAATTGACAAAGTATTAGAAAAAGGAGGACCTGAAACTTTCATTGTAGACTTATATGACAAAAAGAATATTAAAGTAAAGAAAGAAGACAGCGATGCAATCTATAATACGGCCGGAATAACGGAAAAACCGGAATATCCTGGAGGAATTGAAAACTTTTACAAATTTATAGCTCTAAACTACAAAGCCCCAACAGAAGCTAATTTAAAAGGAAAAATATATATAACCTTCATTGTTGAGGTAGATGGCAGTTTAAACGACTTTAAAATACTTCGAGACATTGGCTATGGAACAGGAGAAGAAGCCGTAAGAGTCTTAAAATTATGCCCTAAATGGACTCCTGGAAAAGTCAATGGTGAAGCCGTTCGAACAATGTACAGCGTGCCCATCACTATTCAATCTAAAATATAAACAGCAAAAAAAAATCCGCTTCTTTCGGAGCGGATTTATCAAACAACAAGTTAAAAAACACTAACAAAAAATTTTATCGGGATTATAACCCAAATAAGGCATCGATTGTTCTTTAAAGACAACACCATATTCTTCCAGTTCTTTCAAAATAGGCAAATAGACTTCTTTTTTGATAGGAAGTTGCACGCCGGGAGTTTTTATTTTCCCGTTCAGTATTTGCAAAGTCGCCATAGCAACCGGCAAACCAACGGTTTTAGCCATTGCGGTATACGTTTGATCATCTCCTATACAAACCATTTTAGAATCGATTTGCTTCTTTACCCCATCTAATTCGTAACCAAATTTATGATACATCACGATCATATCTTTGTCATTCGCTTGAAGAGCCCAACTCTCACTTAATATTTTTTCTAATATTTGAGCCGGACTGGCATTTCTAAGCCCGACCATTTTAGTATCATTGAACAAATCCAATTCTAACAACTTATCCCACATAATATCATCCTGATCGATTTTTAAAATCAAACGGGTTTTAATTTCAACAGAATCCGTTGGATGATAAGGCAAAAACGAATTCACAAATTGGCGGTAACTCATGTTCTCGGAATCTTCCATGACATAACTATCATCTGTCATTCCAAGTTGGACAAACATATTCCAAGCTTTTGAAAAGCCTACGCGGCGAATAGTTCCTCTATACAAGGTAAGAACATCATCTAAACCATATACGTTTTTGTATTTTAGGGAATCTCTATTAGAATAAGCCTCAAATCTTCCGTAACCTTCTACTTCTAGAAATTCAGTCCTTCTAAACAAATTGCAATAAGGTATGTATTTATAAGTTCCTTCTTGAATAAACTTTGCACAGCCACCTTGTCCGGCGAGTACCACATTACGAGGCGCCCAAGTAAATTTATAGTTCCAAAGGTTGTTATCCGATTCAGGAGCAACAAGTCCGCCACAAAAGGATTCGAATAAAAGCATTTTCCCTCCTTTATCCCTAATACTATCAATAACTTTCATCGCACTCATATGATCTATACCAGGATCCAGACCAATTTCATTCATAAAAATCAGATTGTTTTCTTTTACCACCGCATCCAGTTCCTGCATTTCATCACTAATATAGGATGCCGTAACCATATTCTTTTTATAAGCCACACAATCTCTGGCAACTTCAATATGCAAATGTGCTGGTAACATCGAAATAACAATATCGGCTTTTTGAATCGCTTCTTTTCTTTGATTGGCATCAAAAATATCCAAAGCCATTGCTGTGGCATTCGGATGCTTGTTTATTTTCTTTTTTGCCAAATCCAATGACAAGTCACCAATAACAAGATGCAAATCCTCCTCTATCGATTTGTTCAAAAGATACTGTATCAACGAAGATGCAGATCTTCCTGCCCCAATTACTAAAATAACTCTCATAATTTCGTATAAATATAACACAAACATACATAATTGTTACATTTACAACAAACACATTCTGTTAAAAAAACAAGGACAACCTAAAGTATTTATCTAATTCCTTTTAGATTTATCAGATAAGGAATACTTTTACAAGGAAAAAAATACTTAAAAAATGGACAGAAAAATAATTTCAGCCGCAGCTTTTATTGGAATGTTAACAATCATTTTGGGTGCATTTGGAGCACATGCTCTAAAAAAAGTACTAGATACTGAACAGCTGATTACTTTTGAAACTGGGGTACGCTATCAAATGTATCATGTGTTTTTTTTAATTTTTATTGGAATGCTAACGGACATGCCGCAAAAAACAAAGAAAAGAATCTATTTCCTGACTCTTTCAGGAATTCTCTTGTTTTCTGGTTCAATTTATTTATTAGCTACAAATAGCCTTACTTCATTTGACTTCAAAATAATCGGTTTTGTAACTCCTATAGGCGGACTCTTGTTAATATTAGCTTGGGGAACTTTATTTTTGAGTTATTTTAACAAAAAATCATAAAACTAAGATAATCAAAACAAATCTGAAATATAATTTCTATTTTTGCACAATAAATTAAACAATACAATAATTAATTTTATGAATAATAACACACCGTTTACGCAATCGATTTCGCTTGAAGACTTAGGAATTGAAAACGCAAAGATTCATTATCAATTATCAGCCAACGAATTACACGAAATAACGATAGCATCAGGTCAAGGAATGGAAACTTCGACAGGAGCATTAGCTATTAATACCGGAGAATATACCGGTCGTTCCCCTCAAGATCGATTTATTGTAAAAGACAGCATAACCGAAAATCAAGTTTGGTGGGGAAATGTTAATATCCCTTTCGAACCAAAAGCTTTTGATGCTTTGTACAATAAGGTTACTACCTATTTATCAAACAAAGAGATTTTTGTAAGAGATTCTTATGTATGTGCTGATCCAAATTACAGATTAAATGTACGCGTGGTAACTGAAACTGCTTGGGCAAATTTATTTTGTTACAATATGTTTTTGAGACCAGGGCAAGAAGAGCTAGCCAACTTTAAAAATGACTGGACTGTATTGTGCGTACCAAGTTTCATGGCCCATCCTGCCGTTGACGGTACACGTCAAAGCAATTTCGCTATTTTGGATTTTACCAAAAAAATTGCTCTAATTGGCGGAACAGGTTATACCGGAGAAATGAAAAAGGGAATTTTCTCGGCATTAAATTTCATCCTTCCTGTTGACAAAAATACACTACCGATGCATTGCAGTGCCAATGTAGGAAACGAAGGAGACACTGCTATTTTCTTTGGTTTATCAGGAACAGGAAAAACGACCCTTTCGGCCGATCCAAATAGAAAATTAATTGGAGATGACGAACATGGTTGGACTAATGAAAATACCGTTTTTAATTTTGAAGGTGGATGCTACGCAAAAGTGATCAATCTTACCGAAGAAAACGAACCAGATATCTTTAGAGCTATCAAAAAAGGAGCTATTTTAGAAAATGTAGTTTTCAAAGAAGGAACAAATGAAGTGGATTATAGCGATGTTTCTATAACCCAAAATACTCGTGTAAGTTACCCAATTGAACATATTGACAATATTCAACCGGGATCAATTGGAAAAAACCCTAAAAATATTTTCTTCTTGACGGCCGATGCTTATGGTATTTTGCCTCCTATCTCAAGACTTACACCAGGTCAAGCAGCTTATCACTTTATTTCTGGTTATACTGCAAAAGTTGCAGGAACAGAAGCTGGTGTCACTGAACCTCAACCTAATTTTTCAGCTTGTTTTGGAGCGCCGTTCATGCCGTTGCATCCTACAAGATATGCTGAAATGTTAAGCAAGAAGACTAAAGATGCCAATGTAAAAGTTTGGTTAATCAACACCGGATGGACAGGTGGACCTTATGGAACAGGAAGCAGAATGAAACTAAAATATACTCGTGCGATGATTACTGCCGCTTTAAACGGAGAATTAGACACAGTAGAATACAAAGACCACGCAGTTTTTGGAATTGCTATTCCACAATCTTGTCCTGATGTCCCTAGTGAAATCTTAGACCCTAGAAATACTTGGGAAGACAAAGATTTATATGATAAAAAAGCGATTGAATTAGGTCAGAAATTTCAAAGTAATTTCGCGAAATTTGAAGAATTTGCCAATGCCGAAATTATGGCAGGCGCACCTAAAGCATAAGTTAATTATAATTCAATAATTGAGAGAGCTGTTCCCAAAAGAACAGCTCTTTTTTCGTTCTACAACATTCTAATCAAAAACAAATCAAAGTTTTACAGCAATATTGATTTTTTGGTGTTAAATTTGCATCATCAATCAAAAATCATCAATCATGTTAAAAAAATTCTTTATCCTCTGTTCAGGGGCTGACAAAAACCTCCTTGAAGGATGCTCCGAGGGCGAACAAACCAAATACATCGGGATTGGCGCCACGGTTTTCTTTACGGCCGTTATGGCTTTTATCGCGAGTGCTTATGCACTCTTTACCGTTTTCGACAGCGTTTATCCCGCTTTACTTTTTGGACTCGTTTGGGGGTTGCTTATTTTCAATCTCGATCGATTTATCGTTTCCACGATTCGAAAAAGAGATCATTTTTCGAGCGAATTCCTTCAGGCTACACCCCGAATTATCTTGGCAGTTATCATTGCCATCGTAATATCTAAGCCACTTGAAATTAAAATTTTCGAAAAGGAAATCAATACCGTTTTACTGAAAGAAAAAAATGCAATGGCTCTCGAAAACAAAAAAGAAGTGGCCAATTATTTCAAATCGGATTTAGACAAAAACAAGGCCGAAATTGACAGTCTAAAATCGGATATTACCAAGAAAGAAAAAGAGGTAAATACATTGTATGAAACCTACATCACCGAAGCTGAAGGAACAAAAGGCACGATGAAATTAGGAAAAGGACCTGTTTTTAAGGAAAAAATAGCCAAACACAATCTGGCTTCGGCTCAGCTCGACACCATTCGAAAAAACAACTTGGCAAAAATTGCCGAAAAAGAAAGCAAAACTAAATTACTTCAATCCGATTTGGACAAAAAAGTAAGCGAAACCCAACCTATCATTGACGGTTTTGATGGTTTAATGGCAAGAATCAACGCTTTGAACAAATTGCCTTGGATTCCTTCGTTCTTCATCATGCTTTTGTTTTTAGCCATTGAGACATCGCCAATTATCGCCAAATTACTTTCGCCAAAAGGGGAATATGACTTTAAATTGGAAGATTTAGAAACCGCATTAAAAACAACGCTGACTCAAGATAAATACCAGAGAGAGCTTTTGGTAAAAACCAGCGCAACTATGCACGATAAAGTGTATCAAGATATAACACAGGACAAAAATCTGTATGATTTACAGCGAAAAAAAGCAACCGAGCTTCTGGAATTACAAGCACATAATTTTGTAGAAAAGCAAAAGAAAACCTTATAATAAAAAGGCAGTGTAAAACTACACTGCCTTTTTATTTACAAAATTATTATTCATCACAAACAAGCTAATTCTCTGCCTAAATCACAAAAACTAACTACTAATAATTTGCAACTTTCTGATTGATTTTTCAGTACAGATCTTTTTCAATTATTTAAAAACTCCCAAAAACGGCATCCAGATTATCCACAAACTCATCCGCATTTTCTTTGCTGAAAATAATTGGAGGTTTTATTTTCAAAACATTATATAAAGGACCGTCAGTGCTAATAAAGAAACCACGGTCTTTCATTTTTTCGACAATATGGTCGATTTCAGGAACGGCAGGTTCCAGAGAAATTATATCTCTTACCAATTCGACTCCCACAAACAATCCGTTGCCACGAACGTCGCCAATGATGTCGTATTTTGGTTTTAATTCCGCTAATCTTTGCAATAAATAATTCCCAACTTCAAGTGCATTTTTCTGTAATTCTTCTTCTTCTATTACATTCAAAACCGCCAAGCCCGTTGCCATAGACACCGGATTTCCTCCAAAGGTGTTGAAGTATTCCATACCATTATTAAAAGCATCGGCAATTTCTTGGGTGGTAACCACCGCCGCCAACGGATGTCCATTTCCTATCGGCTTGCCCAATACCACAATATCCGGCACAACATCCTGCAATTCGAAACCCCAGAATTTCTCGCCCACACGACCAAATCCAACCTGGACTTCATCGGCAATGCAAATTCCACCCGCGTTTCTTACTTTAGAATAAACCTCTTTCAAATAATTAGACGGCAATGCAATTTGTCCTCCAACACCTAATAAGGTTTCGCAGATAAAAGCGGCCGGTTTTTTGGATTCGGTTTCCAATGCGGTGATGATACGGGAAACGTCTTCGGCATATTTTTCTCCGGCTTTCATATCGTCATACTTGAATTCACCGCGGTACATATCCGGATTTTGCGCCTTGTGTATATAAGGCATTTTTCCAAAACCGCCTTTCCCGTCAAATTTATACGGACTCATTTCGATAGCCGTAGTCGAAGTACCGTGATAGGCATGATCCAGAACAATCACATCTTTTTGTTTGGTGAAATGACGGCTCATTCGAATCGCAAGATCATTAGCTTCACTTCCGGAATTGGTAAAATAACAAACTGTTAATTCTTTAGGAAGCGTGGCGGTCAATTTTTTGGCGTATTCAATCATGTTGTCGTTCAGGTAACGCGTGTTGGTATTTAATGTGGCAATCTGCTTTTGCATTGCTTTCACAACCGTAGGATGACAATGCCCAACATGACTCACGTTATTTACGCAATCAAGGAAAGTGTTTCCTTGATCGTCATAAAGATATTGCAGGGCACCTTTGTCTATTTTTACTTTTTTAGCATAACTGATACTGAGGTTTTTCCCAATATATTGCTGTCTTTCTTTTAGGATTGTTTCGTGCGTGTCATTAGGATTTATCAAAGTTGAGAATCCACAAGCAAGTCTAAATTCATTATGTGCTTTTAAAGGATTGATTCGGATAAGTTGGTGCAGTAATTTCAAGGCCGGTTTTTCGGTGATGAAATGATGTTCATTGGTACTATCCAATGAATAATTATACGCCGATTGACACAGACTAATACTTAGCCTCCCTCCGATCAGATAATACAACAAAGAAACTTCCAACTCGGTTAAAGCCATTTTTTCATGATAGCCTTTTACGATTTCGGATGCAACTTCAAGCGGCTTTTCGCTGTCGAGCATTGCATAAGCACAGGCGATGGCTAAATTGTTTATCAGTGAAGTGTGAACCATATCTCCAAAATCGATCAAACCGGTAATCATATCTCCATTTACCAAGACATTATAATCGTTGGCATCGTTATGAATCGTAGCGGTTCTTAGTGACGAAATATTTGGCGTTACTTCTGTTTCAAATTGCAACAAGAAATAGGAAACCAAACGTCTGTTTTCATGCGATTTTATACAATGCAAATTTTTTCTGGAATCTAAGGCGTTTTTGATATCCCAGTCGTAATGGCGGTTTGCCGCTGGATGTTTGAAATCTTTCAAAAGGAAATCCATTTCACCCAAAAACTGTCCCAAATTTCGGGCTAAGACAGGAGATTTCTCTTTTTGGTTCACCCAAAAATCCCCTTCCAAGTAACTAAGCAATCGGAAATAGTATTTTGTTTCCTCGATGGTCATTTGTCCTATTTCCTCTTTACTTTCGTTGGTAATATAGTGTTGGAATTTTTCTGCCAAATCACTTTTCGAAAGCAATTTCAACATTTGCACCTGCGCATCAAGAAAATACGGATTGTGCTCTTCGGTCGCTATTTTAAAAATATATTTTTTATCAGATGAATCGGTTAATAAAAAGTTGAGCTCGTCATATCCGTTCAATATTTTGCAAGTCACATCCAGTTTATATTGTTCTTGGATGAGGTTAATTATAAAGGATTCGGTAAATATCATAGTCTGTTTAGTTTAATTGGGCGATTTGAATCAGTGCTTAAGAATCAGTGCATTTGGGAAATTATTTCTGTTTCTAATAAAGCAAAAAAAAGACAATCTCAAAAGACTGCCCAAATTTAATTCATTTTTTATTACATATAGCTCAAAATCTCTTTCTTAAAATTATCATATTCTCCCTGTAAAATCAGTCCAATATCTAAGAGTTTTTTATAATTTTTCAACTTTTCAAAGTTATCCGTTGAATCAGCGACTAATACAATCTTGCTTTTTTAAACAAAAAAAATATCCACCGAAAAAACATCCAAAATTTCAAAACACAAAAATGAAAGTTTAGCAGTCAAATGATTTTTTCTAAAACTTATAGGTGTAAATCCATAAAATAATTTAAACGCCGCCGAAAAATGAGACACATCTTTATAGCCGCATTTCTCGGCAACCTCACTTACATTTGAAGTTTCTTTCTTAATTAATTTTTTAGCATATTCCATTCGGAGTTTGGTTACATAGCCTTTTACAGTAATCTCAAAGCATTCTTTAAACCCTTTTTTAAGCTTAAATTCATTCAGAGATATTCTTCTCGAAAGCTCTGCAAGTGTAGGTGCATTTGTAAAATTGGCTTCTAAAATTAATTTGGCTTCCTGAAGTTTTGCATACTCTGTTCCAGCTATAGAAACCGCTACTTGCGGTTTTTTCAGTAAGGCTTCTAATTGTAAAATTAAAAGTTCTTTTATTTTAGCTTCAAAGTACATTTTTTGTATAGCCCCTTCGTAGTTGCAATTTTTAATCTCCTGAATAACCCATAAAATGGGTGAATTTAATGAACCGTATTTTGAAGTTAAATAAGTCGATTTCTTCAATGTAATATTCTTAGAAAAGTCATCATGAATACCCCAGTTTTCCTGAATCAATTCACTGTAATAATCAAGAGATAGCAGTATCGTTAAACAATTCATTTGCTCGAAAGCAGGTATTTTAAACATGGCACTATAGTTAGATGCGAAAAGTATATTGTGCTTATTTTGTGCGGTATCTTTTTTTCTTCCACTATTTTCACCAATAACTACTGCACTTTTGGAAGAAATAAAATTCATTACTACCGTATCTCCTATTATTTGAATTTTGAAGTTTTGTGGCGTTGAAAAACACATTTGAGTATCAA
Organism: Flavobacterium sp. W1B; assembly: GCF_047344965.1. Classification (NCBI taxonomy): domain Bacteria; kingdom Pseudomonadati; phylum Bacteroidota; class Flavobacteriia; order Flavobacteriales; family Flavobacteriaceae; genus Flavobacterium; species Flavobacterium sp. W1B. The sequence continues at coordinate 1,192,741 of NZ_CP178845.1, read as the reverse complement.
GAATAAAAACACCCTCAGAGATAAGAACTTTTGTCGAAAATCCTTGATTTTCTTTCTTCTTTAAGCCTATTTTTTTTACTGAAAAATGACTCTTTTTACTGTAAACATGACTGGAACCTATACTAATAATTGGTTCTTCTTGCCCTAAAATCTCTGCTGTAAATTTCAAAATAATAATCCGCTTTTAGAAAATAATAATCCGCTTTTCCCTAACTGTCTTCAGAACTAGATAGTACTTTTGCAGCAAATCTATTTATAATAAGTCTAAATAAAAACAAATTTGTGTTAAAAAAATTTTAATCAGAAACTATGCTCAATAAATACCTTTTCATATTTCTATTCATTTTAATTTCAATCCCTGCAATTGCTCAAAAAAATAAAACGAAAGACAATAGAATTGAAAAAACAAGCGCAGATACAAAAGTCGAGGCTCTAGAAAATGTCGAAATCAAAGGAAAATCAAAAAAACAAAAAGTAGAAGCTTCTGGCTTTGCTGTTGCGATTATAGAAACCAAAGAAGCTTCTTTAAGAAATCTGACAACCAATGAATTACTAGACAGATCAGTTGGCGTACGTGTAAGACAGAATGGAGGAATAGGCTCTAATGTAGAGTATAACTTGAATGGGATGTCTGGAAGCACTATCGGAATATTTCTTGATGGAATAGAAATATCCACCTACGGTCAATCTTTCAATCTGAATAACATACCTCCGTCCATGATTGAGCGTATAGAAGTTTACAAAGGCATCTTGCCCTCTCATCTAACAGGTGATTATGTAGGTGGCGCCATCAATGTAGTATTGAAAAAAGATGTGTCTCAAAACAATGCTACCGCCGCTATTTCTTATGGATCATTCAATACTTTTCAATCAGATCTTGGTGTAACTTATCGTGATAAAAAAACAGGACTTTCATTTAGAGGTTCCGGTTCTTATACCTACACAGACAATAGTTTTGAGACTTGGGGGCACTCATCTACTTATGTAAATGTGTACCAGCAAATTACCCGAAACTATAAAGCAAAACGATTCAACAATACTTATAAAAATATAGCTGGCCGTTTTGAAGTTGGTTTTACCGATACCAAATGGGCTGATCAATTTTTTATTGGATACAATGGATCCAGTAATTATACAGAGATTCCCCACGGAATAACAATGGCGGTACCTTATGTAGGTCGGTTTAATGAAACGGAAGCGCACGCATTTATACTGAACTACAATAAGAAAAATTTTCTAACAAAAGATTTGGCTTTAAGTATTAATGCAGTTCGAAGCGAACGTAGTACTTACTTACAAGATACGGTTGGTTATGCTTACAATTGGGATGGTAAAATTAGAGAAGTTATTGAAAATGACGAAATAGTCCATTTGCGGACAAAGGACGGAGGACAACAAGGTAAAAAAGTAATAACAAACACCGATAGAAAAATCCTTAACGCGCGCACCAATTTGGGGTATATGATTACTAATGAACATCGCGTTTCATTGAATCATAAAATCGAAGCAACGAATAGAAAAGATGAAGATTTATTAAATCCTGCAGCCAAAGATTTAGCTACCAAAAGTCATATTTATAAGAATATTATTTCTATGAATTATGAAGCCGAAACTTTTAATAGAAGACTAAAGACCAATATTTTAGGAAAGCACACCATTAATAGTACCAATGACACGCGTAAAAAAATTGTAACAACAGATGGAGTAAATTCGATTGTAGAAGAGCACAATAGTAACACTGATAGTAATTTTGGTTACGGAGCTACTGTGTCTTATAATGTGACTTCTAATCTATTTATTATTGGTTCTACAGAAAACTCATACATAATGCCCACTGAAGTCCAATTATTTGGAGCTCCTGAACAGAATGTTCTAAATAATCTTCAATTGCAGCCAGAAAAATACATCAATTACAATTTAGGCTTTCGCTGGAATCCATCAGATTTAGGCAAACACAAAATATCGTTTTATGCAAATGCTTTCTGGCGTAACGGTTTTAATAAAATTACACTGCAAACTGTGGATGTAACAGAGATCAAAGACGAATCGGGTGCTGATATACAAACATCAAGGTATGTAAATCTTGAAAAGACACAAGCAAAAGGCTTCGAAGCTGAAATTATTTACGTTTATAACAACCGATTAAATACTTCTTTTAATATTTCAAAATTCAACAATCTAGATAAAAGTGAGTTAGACAGCAATGGTAAAGCAAATAAATATTATGGCCATCAGGTAGCCAACGAGCCTTTTTTTACCATGAATGCGAATATACAGTATAGTTTTAATGATCTTTTTCAGAAGAAATCGATATTCAGCACTTATTATAATGCAGGATATGTAGGCGAATATTATACCGTAAGAGGCCAGCCGAAATATTCGATGACGCCCACCCAGTTCTCACATGATTTAGGAATGAGTTACCGTTTTCCTTCTAAGAAATTAGTAGCCAGTTTAGATGTAAAAAATATGTTTAATGCCGAAGTCTATGATAATTTTCAAATCCAAAAACCAGGTAGAGGAATCTATTTCAAATTGAATTACACATTTAGTAAATTTTTATAATCAAATTAAATCAATATCATGAAAAAAAATCTGTTTAGAATAGCATTATTCAGCACAGTAATTACAGCGCTAACATTAGGAAGCTGTAGCAATGACGACAACAACGATTCAGAAAATAATCCACCTGTAGCAGACGGTACGCGTTGGATAACTTTAACAGGATCTTTTCCTGATGCTGCAGGAACTGCAGGAAATGGAGGATCCCGTGCTTACGCTATTACTCCGGAGAATGCCTCTAATCCAGATTATGTAGTAGACCTTTTTAAAATGGAAGGAGAAAAATATGTTACAGGATTTGCATTAAAATCCAGTCGTACTGCTCGTGTACAAGCTTCTGCTGATGGCAAATTTTTATATAACATCCAATATACAGGAACAGAAGGTGGTGTATTCAACAAATACGCTGTGTCTGGAGAAGGAAAATATGAAGAAGTAGGTTATGAACTGAATACTTCTGTTATTCTAGGAACATCACCTCGTTGGGTTAAAGCAGCAGAAGGTATTGGTGTTGGTGTCTCTTTTGGCGAAGCATTAGATCCTTATACAGGAAGCGCTCCAAATTATGTATGGAGACATCCTAAAGGTAAAATAAAGATTGCAAACATAGACTTAAATAATACAGCTATTACAAATACAGGTAATATCGATATTAATCTTGGAACTGAATTAGAGGCAAAAGGTTATCATGTTTGGAGAGCCGATGTTCCTGTATTAAATCAGGCTAAAGACAAATTATTTATTGGATTGGGTATTAGAAGACATGATATAAATGGTACAGTTACTACAAATACAACTACTGGTGCTATATCAGGTTGGGAATTATCTACTTTAGCAAGAGACTTAGGTACTCTTACCTATGTGGTAGACTATCCTTCTTTGAAAAATCCTAAAATAATTACATCTACAAAAGCCATAACAGATAACCTTTCGTATCGTACGATGACACAGTATGTAGGTACGGATGGAAATATTTATCAAGCTGCAACCAGTATGGGAAGTGGTCATCAGATATTACGAATTAGTAAATCAACAAATGATTATGACAACACTTATGAATTTAATTTGAATACGGCTCTTGGTATCAATGATGCTGGTATAAGAGCTTGGACATATATTAAAGACGGTATTGGTATAGTATTATACACAAGAAGCAATAATGCTGGTGGCTATGTAGCATTGATAAATCTAAATGATAAATCTGCTACTAAATTAGCAACAGATATTGAAACTGATGCGGCTTTATCAACAACATTAGGTCAGTTTCAAAACATTGGTGTTATTGGAGATAATGTATATCTTCCATTAACTCCTGCAGGAAAAGATGGTAATATTTATATTGTAAATAGTAAAACCAAAGAAATCAAAAAAGGAGCTAAATTAAAAGCCGCTTCTGGTAGTTTCTTCTTAGGAGCTTATTAATCCTCCTAAATTATGTTAAAAAACAAACCCCGATAAATTTAGAATTTATCGGGGTTTTGTATTAAAAAAAATTGATTTTCAATTACATCAAACTCAAAATCTCTTTTTTGAAAGCATCATATTCTCCTTGTAAAATCAAACCATTGTCTAATAGTTTTTTGTAATTCTGTAATTTTTCAAAAAGCTCATCTTGAGACAATCCGCTTAATCCATTATCTTTGGAAGATTCAGTTGGAGCATTAAAATTTTCTCTTTCCATATTAAAAACTGGTGGAGTAACCGGCATTATCTCGGCAAAACTAGTTACTTCTTCTGTTTCCATTTCTTCAACAATCTCAAATTCATCCGTTGAATCAACTGAAGTTTCTTCGATAATCGTTGCATTTAAAACAGTACCATTTTTCAGAATATCCAATTGCTCTTTGGCATAGGTAAAAATCTTTCTGGCTTGAATTTTCGGGATATAATCAATAGAAACCACCATATCGGTTTTAGTCGAAAACGAAAACTCGGATCCCAATATATTTTCTTTTACAAAAGTGCCTTCGATTTGATCCCAAGTAAAATCTGTAAAATCCATCGAAAGCCCCAAATTTTTAGGCTGACAAATAATAATACGTTTGTTTGTCAATACGATACTGTCCGGTAAAACGGTAATGGCTGGCTTTTTCTGTACAGCAATATAACCTATTTCCTCATTTTTCATCAATAAATCATTCAACTTTGAAGTGATTTTTTCAATGGCTTTAGGGTCTTGTTCTTCGTTTAAAAACTTCTTAAATTGTTCCTTCATTTTTATGCTGAATTTATTTCAGTAATTTATTATTTGTATTCAAATTGCATCACAAAAGTAATACCTAATTTTATAATTCCTGAATTTCATTTTGTAATTTCTTTGTTAAACTTTTGAAAACCAAATCATAGGAATGATCGATCAATTTTTGGATCAGTCCATCAGGAACATCTCTATTTATACTTACCGTATTCCAATGCATTTTACTCATATGAAAACCCGCATTGATGTCGTCGTATTCTGCGCGCAATTCGGCAGAACGATCCGGATCGCACTTCAAATTAACAGCTGGCTGCCCTTTTTCCCATTTATCCAAAGAAGACAATGCAAACATTTTTGCGCCCACTTTAAAAACGAGCGTATCTTCATCAAACGGAAAATGCTCCGTTACTCCTTTTTTAGAAAGGCAATATTCGTAATAGGTTTCTAGATTCATTTGATAATTTTTTCCATTAATTTTTCAGGATTGGCCAATTCGTTAAAACCAAATTTTCGATACAAAAAATGGGCATCCGAAGTCGCCAGTCGCCAAATTTTAATCTCTTTAAGTTTGGGTTCGGTCATCATTTTTTCAATTAAAATCGACGAATATCCTTTCCCGCGATGTTCTTCCGTAATAAACACATCCATCAAATAGGCAAAAACCACATAATCAGTAATCACTCTTGCAAACCCAATTTGTTTGTCATCGAGATAAATCCCAAAACAAAATGAATGATCTATCGTAGTTTGCACTTCATCGATGGTTCGACCTGCTGCCCAATAAATATCCTTCAAAAAGTATTGGATAAAGGGAATGTCGAGTTTATTTTTATCGGTAGAAACAGTTACCATATTTTATATAAAATTGGTTTGCTCGGTGAAGCATCATTCTCGAACGAAGCGATTTGCAAATTCAACAAATAACTCCCATCTGGAACTTCATTCGATACAAAAATCATTTCGGTAATAGTGGCTTCCAATCGTGCATCGGTATTCAAATTTGTAACATCTTTCACATTCCAAAAAGCTTTGTGTGCCAATAATTTCCCCTCGTCATGTTCTCTATCCACACTCGGCAAATCAATCAACAAATGCTCGATTCCGCTTTCGCAAATAAAACGTGCCGCAGCTTCCTCCAGATAAGGCGGATTTGTATTGGAATATTTTTTGGATAATTTGTCGTTTGTATTAGGTAACGTTCGAATAATTATAGCCTCTGAAACTTTATCATTTAAAGCTTTTTCAATCTGATTTTTGGTAATCACCAAATCGTCTCCCTGCGATTCCGGTTGAATCGAAATCAACTCCGCCAAAAAGAAAAACTTTTTCAACGATTGATTGACACTGTAAAATTCGCGCGTAATATGTCCGACACATTCGGTATGCGTCCCGTGTCCGTGCGGGTTGAAAAAAATATTATTGAAATTTGTTGAGGCACCTTGCTGTACGCTCCCAATCCAATCGCCAAAAACCACTGGGTTTATCTCTGGTTTTTCAATATACCAGGCAATCGGATTTTCTTCTGTATTCATCAACGGAATCGAGATATCAATAGGTTTTGATAAATCCGCTTCAATGGTCAAATTTTTATGTTTGATTGATGTTTTCATGTTTTTTAACCGCAAAGGGCACAAAGTTTTACGCAAAGTTCGCAAAGCTTCATCGACATCGTGTCTTCTTTGCGAACCTAATGGTTAGATTATTCCAAATTTACCCAAAAAAGATCAGACGCAATACCATCGGTCAAAAACTTTCCTTTTGAGGTTGGTTTTAAAATACCGCTTTCAATAAAAAGCAAATCATCGTCCAAAAACTTCTTGGTCTGTTTGTTGAGGTAATCCAAATACGCTTTGCCAAATTCTTCCTCAATTCGCTGAAGGCAAACTCCCCAAATCGTTCGCAATCCCGTCATAATATATTCGTTGTAGCGATCCGCCACAGATAAAATTTCGGTTTCGTTTGGCAATTTATCCTCCTGAATGGATTTCAAATAAATTGGATTGTTCGAAACATTCCAGCTTCTGGAAATCCCATTGTAACTGTGTGCCGAAGGCCCAATTCCGATGTATTTTTTCCCTAACCAATAGGCTGAATTGTTTTTGGAAAAATAATTTTTCTTTCCAAAATTCGACAATTCGTAATGTATAAATCCATTGGCTTCTAAGGTTTCAACCAAAATCATGAAATGCTCCTGCGCCAGTTCGTCTTTTGGCGCCGCTATTTTTCCAGTTTGGATGAGTTTATTCAAAGCTGTTTTGGGCTCCACCGTCAAAGCATAACTCGAAATATGTGGAATTCCGAAAGACAAAGCCGTTTCGATATTCTGTTTCCACTTTTCGTTGCTCATTCCAGGAATTCCATAAATCAAATCGAGGGAAATATTATCGAAATATTGAGTGACAAATTCGAGACATTTTTTGGCTTCCGCCGAATTGTGCGCGCGGTTCATCATTTTCAAATCGTCCTCAAAAAACGACTGAATCCCGATGCTCAATCGGTTGATTTTACTTTTTGACAATTCGATTATTCGTTCTTCGGACAAATCATCCGGATTAGCCTCTAAAGTTATTTCAGGATTTTCTGCAACTTTGTAATTTTTGTACACTTCTTCGATCAGAAAATTAATCTCTTCCGAAGTCAGCACGCTTGGAGTTCCTCCGCCGAAATAAATAGTTTCAATCACTTCGTTTTCAGACTCGATTTTACGCATTTGGATTTCTTTGGCCAAAGCCAAAACCATTTCGGCTGCCTTCTTCATTGAAGTCGAAAAATGAAAATCGCAGTAATGACATGCCTGCTTGCAAAAAGGGATATGGATGTAGATTCCTGACATAGTATTCAGTGTTCAGTTTTTTAGTAATCAGTCTTAGCGGAGTCTTCAGTTAAGTAGAAAGTGATCAGTGGTCAGGATTTGATAATGCAAACTCCAACCAAACCTGAGTCTCCGAATTTTCTCCGTCAGAATCAGTCAATTTACTGTAAAAATGCTTTGGATAGACCCTTTTACGATATGCTTCAGCAATTGTAACTGGAACACTCCTAGAGGATCGGCGAATTTGATCCGTCAATGAATAGGTTTCCTCTTTTGGAAATGATTTTGTTATTTCAAAAATTTTCATCGCTAATGAAAATGATTTTTTATAAGCTAATAAATCTTGAAAAGTCATATTTATCTATTTTTTTATCTGATCACTATAAATTCACAGTTAGTGGTGACCTCCATAAAACTAATCATTGAACACTATTTTTCTATACTGAACACTCAAAAACTGATCACTTCTTGACTCTCTCTTCATTCTGTTTCACAAAAGCGTCCCAACCGCTATAACTTTTAGCTCCAACCACTTTCCCGGAATTGAAAAAATGACAAACCGCCGCCGCCAATCCATCGGTTGAATCGAGGTTTTTGGGTAATTCTTTCAAGCCTAAAAGTTGTTGCAGCATTTTGGCAACTTGTTCTTTGCTTGCGTTTCCGTTTCCGGTAATGGCCATTTTTATCTTTTTGGGTTCGTATTCGGTTATCGGAATATCTCTCGAAAGTCCCGCCGCCATTGCCACGCCTTGTGCCCTTCCTAACTTTAGCATCGATTGCACATTTTTGCCAAAAAAAGGCGCTTCAATGGCAATTTCATCTGGGTGGTGCGTATCGATCAACTCAATGGTACGCTCGAAAATGCGTTTTAATTTCATGTAATGGTCGTCCATTTTATTCAACTGTAATTCGTTGAGTTGAATAAATTCCATTTTTTTGTTGATTACTTTTATCAACCCAAATCCCATAATGGTGGTCCCCGGGTCAATTCCTAATATGATGCGTTCGTTTGCCAATTTAAATTTGTTATTTTGCAAGCATGATTTCAATATCCCACAAAGCTAAACAATTCCTCGTTCTTATAATCAAACTTTTGATCGTGGGCGGCGCATTCTATTTTATTTACAATCAACTGGCCAACAACGACAAACTCGATTGGCAAAAATTTATTGTTTTATTCAATAAAAACCAGTCCGTTACAGGAATTGGATTCATTTTATTATTGAGCGTTTTGAATCGTTTTTTCGAAATCTTAAAATGGCAAAATTTAGTTCAGGTCGTTCAAAAAATTTCTCTCGGTGATGCAACCAAACAAGTACTTGCCGCATTGACTGCCGGATTATTCACTCCAAATGGCGTGGGTGAATATGCTGGAAAAGCATTGTTTTTTGAAAAATCGGAAACCAAAAAAATCATATTCCTAAACCTGATTTGCAACGGAATCCAAATGGTATTAACCGTTATTATCGGGATATTTGGCTTATTGTATTTTAACGCCAACTACAATGTCATCACAACTAAAACGGTCGCTATTCTTTTTGGGATTTTGATCGTAGTATTCACTGTTTTATTTTCTGTCAAAAAAATAGCAATCAAAGGCTATTCCATAGAGAAACTGATTCACAAGATTAACGAGATCCCGAAAGCTATTCATCAGAAAAATATCTTTTTGGCAATATGTCGTTATCTCGTTTTTTCGCATCAATATTATTTTTTGTTTCTGGCTTTTGATGTTGATTTACCTTATTTAACACTTATGGCAGCAATCACAAGCGTTTATTTTCTGGCTTCTTCTTTGCCTACTTTTCAGTTTTTGGATTTTGCCGTAAAAGGCAGTGTGGCGGTTTATTTCTTCGGCATTTTGGGCGTAAACGAATGGATTGTCATCTTTATTTCGACTCTTATGTGGTTTCTGAACGTGGTTTTACCGGTAATTATCGGTAGTTATTATGTGTTGAATTTTAAAACTAAAACAACCAAATGATTTATGTCTTGTACATTCTCATTTTCTCCTATTGCTTAGCAATTGTTTTTCTTATTTATGGTTTTACACGAATCAAATCCTACGAACCGATTGGCTTAAAGCCAAAAACAAAATTCACCATTATTGTTCCGTTTCGAAACGAAGCAGAGAATTTGCCTTTGCTTTTGGTCAGTTTTTCGAAATTAAATTACCCGAAGGAATTGTTTGAGGTTATTCTGGTCGATGATGATTCGGAAGAACAGTTTTCAGTTTTCAGCTTTCAGTTTTCAGTTAGAATCGTCAAAAATAATCGTGTTTCGAATTCACCCAAAAAAGACGCCATCACAACGGCAATGCAATTTGTCACTTCAGACTGGATTATCACCACTGATGCGGATTGCTTGGTCAATGAAGACTGGTTATTAACATTAGACAATTACATTCAAGTGCAGGATGTTTCTATGATTGCCAGCGCTGTAACCTATGATTGCGAAAATTCCTTTTTACATCATTTTCAGCAATTGGATTTGGCAAGTTTACAGGGCGCCACCATTGGTAGTTTTGGTTTGAAAAAAGGCTTTATGTGTAATGGCGCCAACTTTGCCTACACCAAATCACTGTTTGAAGAACTGAACGGTTTCGACGGAAACGACAAAATTGCGAGTGGCGACGATGTTTTCCTGTTGCAAAAAGCGATTGCTCGCTTTCCAGAAAAAGTGCATTATTTAAAATCCAAGAATACTATTGTAACGACAAAACCTTTGGATGACTGGAAATCCTTGTTTTACCAAAGGGTACGTTGGGCATCGAAAACACGTTCGTATCAAAGTAGTTTTGGAAAGCTTTTAGGATTGGTAGTTTTTGGAGGAAATTTTAGTATGATTATGGGTTGTGGGTTATGGGTTGTGGGTTTGTTTCCGTTGTTGAATATCCTTTTGTTATACTTGTTAAAGTTTACTATTGACTCTGTTTTGCTATACAAAACGAATCATTTTTTGAACAAAAAAAGAATGCGCTATTTAATTTTGAGCAGTTTGTCGTACCCGGTTTTTAGCGTGAGCGTTGCGGTGTATTCCTTGTTCGGAAAATACGAATGGAAAGGGAGGAAATTTTAGATTGTTGATTAACGATTTTAGATGTTGAATTACGATATGTCTTGTTTTATACTAAAGCCCTAGCCCTGATAGAAACGGCATCTTTTTGTACCAGGGTTTGGTACAAAAAATATAGTGAACAGCAGGAAAAAGCTTCAAAAAACTACTCCACTTTTATGATTACCGGAAGAATGAATTGGGTTTTTACCGGAATTCCGCGTTTGATGGCAGGATTTACTTTTGGAAAATCAACCAAGCGTTCTTGAAGAATACTATCGATTTTAATGGTATCGTAGGCAACAGAATCTTTTGGAAACTGCGGTTCAAATTTCATTTTAGCATTGGGAAAAATAGTCACCTTGACCTCTATAGTATCCAATTCAGGATAGAGAATCGAAAGCGTATCTACACTGAGTTTTTCTTGGATTAATTGAGCTAAATACTCAAAAAAACATTGCTGGCGCTGGGACTTATTTCCTAATTTATCGCAATCTGCAAATGATGGATACTCGTCTACTTCTTTCCAATTGATGGCTTTCAACTCTTTTTGCAACAATTCCTTTTCCGAAGGCACTTTCTTTTCGAAGTGCTTACAGGAATTAAAGAGTAAGAATGCTAAAAATAAGTAATAGTGCTTCAATGTTTTGTTTTTGAATTGGACTAATGATTTATAAAAATACGATTATTATTTGTGTGATACTTAGAAAGTAAATAATGGTTATTTTTATTTTTCAAAATTACTAAAAATTAATTTATGGATACGCTACTATTGATCCTTGGTTTTCTTTGTGTTATTGTAGGTGTTTTTGGAAGTTTCTTACCTGTTTTACCTGGGCCAAGTATTAGTTGGATTGGGTTAGCAGTACTTTATTTCACGAATGCTGTTCCTGCAAATTATTGGATTTTAGGAATAACTTTATTGATTACTATTGTAATTTCCGTGCTAGATTATGTGATTCCTGCCAAAGGCACTAAAAAATTTGGCGGAAGTTCTTATGGTATTTGGGGAACTAATATCGGTTTGATTGTTGGAATCTTAACTCCTATTCCTTTCGGATTTATCATCGGTCCTTTTGTTGGTGCCTTTCTAGGAGAACTTCTTTATGATTCTAAAAACCACAATAGAGCTTTAAAGGCAGCCGTAGGTTCATTTGCAGGCTTTCTGGCGTCAAGCTTTATGAAGTTTGTAGTTTGCATGATGTACTTAGGATTGTTTTTAGCAATCGTTTGGCAATATCGATCAGCTATATTTTAACTTACAAATTATATAAAATAAAAAAGCCTTTCAGTTACGAAAGGCTTTCCCCAATATTAGCGGTCTGGACGGGACTCGAACCCGCGACCCCATGCGTGACAGGCATGTATTCTAACCAACTGAACTACCAAACCTCTGCTTTATTGCGGTGGCAAAGATACAATAGATTTCCGTTTAAACACGGGAAAAATAAAAAAATTTACCATAAAATTTCACTAAGGAAAATACTGACTCTTTAAAATCAAAAAAGCCGTTCGCCGAGGCGAAAAGCTTTTCATTGGTCTAACTACTAAACCGGGTTAGCTTACAAAGGCTAACCAAACAACACAACTAGCTTTAGATACTTTATGGGGGCAAAAAAGCCTTTCTGTTACGAAAGGCTTCCCCAATATTAGCGGTCTGGACGGGACTCGAACCCGCGACCCCATGCGTGACAGGCATGTATTCTAACCAACTGAACTACCAAACCTCTGCTTTATTGCGGTGGCAAAGATACGATAGATTTCCGTTTACACAAGCGTTTTTATAAAAAATATTTCATTAAATCGCCCCTCATTATCCAAAGTTTTGTTTCTCAGCCAAGTATGTCAAAATTATTTTTTCGAAATTTTCACTAACACTCACAGGAACGTACTTAATTCTGTTCTGAGCACAGCTCAACGCAAGTCTTTTAAAGTAAGATTGGGTTTGTTTTTCGTATTCCTGCTTTACATTATCAGCAAAAACAGAAACTTCCTCCCCTGTTTCCACATCAATAAACTTCCTGGGAGCGTTATCAAAGTCAAAATTCAGCTCCGTTTTATTATCCACCACATGAAACAAGACCACTTTGTGCTTATTTCGTTTCAAATGTTGCAAGGCATTAAACAAAGCTTCTTCTCCCTTGGTTGATTCCGAACTGGATTGAAACATATCCGTAAACAAGATAATCATCGAGCGACGATGCATTTTTTCGGCTATTTGATGCAAAAAAGCAACCGTATCTGTGCTTTTGCTCTTTTTTGGTTTCTCCAAAAGATTTTCGAGCGCATTGAGCACCATTCTATGATGCCGATCACTACCCTTTTCGGGCGCATAGTACTCATAAGTATCCGAAAAGACACTCAAGCCTATTGCATCCCGCTGTTTCTTTAAAAGATTCATTAAAACCGCCGAAGCCAAAACCGAAAAACCAATCTTATTTTCAAAAAAATTCTGATCTCCTTTTAATTTAGGATAATGCATCGAGGAAGAATTATCTATAATGATATGGCAGCGCAAATTCGTTTCCTCTTCAAAACGCTTGGTAAACAAACGATCCGTTTTGGCAAATAGCTTCCAATCAATGTGCCGGGTACTTTCGCCTGCATTATACACTTTGTGCTCCGCAAATTCAGCTGAAAAACCATGAAAAGGACTTTTATGCATCCCGGAAATAAAACCCTCAACCACTTGATTTGCCAACAATTCAAGGTGCTGAAAACTGGAAATTTTTTCTATTTGCGATTCGATTTTCATTCTGTGTCTTTTTTAATTTCTTGGGCGCGCGACAAATTATCAGTAGCCTGCAATAATTTTCTCTTTAAAATTGGACTGAATTTAGGGTTTTCTTTTAAAAAATCAGCAACTATATTAAAAGCATCCGAAGAAGAATATTTCCCAACGCTATTAACCAACCATCCCTTGGGAAAGAAAATATCTCCCGTGAGCTGCACCTCTTCGATCAAATCCAGACATTCTTTTAAATACTTCTTCGAGCTTTCCTGACGTAACGGATGATGAATATTAGCCAAAGCCAACTGCACCCATGATTCTTTTTCCCTGTTTTTTTCCTGTTTTAATGATTCCATAAAAGCATCCCTAACCGCCTCATCATTCGATAATGAAGGAAGTAAAAAATCGAAACGTTTTCGTTTATCCGAATTTCCGATTAAATCTCTGGTTTCCTTAAGTATTTCATCCGATTTTTCATGTTTATAAATAGCCAAATTCATAGCCATAGTTATATAATCGTCTTCGTTAAATTTCAAATTCGCAATTGAAATCTCCTTGTTCCAAATTTGATATAACTTTTCCTTAGCAGTTCCAGAATATGCTATGTCTTCAAACAAACCAAATAACTTTTTTTTGACATTGGAAGGCAAATTTTCCTGCAATCTGCTATATAGCATTTTTTCTAATTCGTCCTGACTACGAAGCTGTTGTTTTTCGGTAAAAAATCCCCAAAACAAAGAGCTCAATTGACTAGACAATAAACTTACGATTAACTCATTCTGTTCAACATTAACCCCTTTTAAACAGCTATCAAAAGCTTTTACAGGAGTAATTTTACCTATCAATGTATTCTCATAAAGATTAATATAGCTGTAAGCACGCGCTACTTCGTCCTTGATTTCCGAAATTTTATCTAGATTATTAATATCTATCGGGAACACTCCGTATCCGTATCCGTTGTAATTATAAATGATAGAAATAGGTTTTTGCAAACCAACAGCTTCCTTTACCTCTATAATTTGATCATTGACATTTACCTTTATCACTTTAGTAGATTCAGGATAAACCAAACCAATTTCAAAAATTTGAGGCCAAACATTTTGAGAAGAATCCTCAGCCCGTTGCTGAATCACATAACTCTTTATAGTACCGTTAGCATCGTATTGAATTTGATCGCTAAACAAAGCTCTTCCCGGCTGATTTACCCAAACATCGCTCCATTTTTTGATATTAGAAGGCGTTTCCTTGTCTAAAATTTCAACTAGATTTTCCCAATCTGCATTTGAATATGCATATTTCTGAATGTATTTTTGAATTCCCTTCTGAAACGTTTCTTTTCCCATAGTTGCTTCTAATTGTCGCATCATAATGGGCGCCTTATTGTAAATTATGTTTCCATAAAGAGAACCTGCATTTTTAAGATTAGCTAAATTCTGACGAATAGGATGCGTTCCTTTAGTACGATCTTCTTCATATGCACTTGGGTAATGAGTGGTGAGAAACTGCAGATTATGATTGATATCCGGAAAAGCCGGATTCATTATTTTATCTGCCATAAAATTAGCAAACACTTCCTTCATCCAGACATCATTAAACCATTTCATGGTCACCAAATCGCCAAACCACATGTGCGAAGTTTCATGTGCAATTAATTTGCCTCTGCTCAATTTTTCGCTATTGGTTGCGCTATTATCTAAAAATAACTTTGACTCTCTATATTGAATAGCGCCTACATGTTCCATTCCACCATATTGAAACACCGGAATCGTAGCGAAATCCATTTTCTTGAACGGGAATGGATATTGGGTATATTTTTCTAAATAAGAGATAGCCTGACGGTGCAAACTAAAAATAGTACTCAAACTCTCATTCAATTTTTCAGGATTATTCTCCCTATACAAAAGGGTCATCGGAAAACCATTCAAGTCTTGAGAGATGCTCTTAAATTCTCCCGCCACAAAAGAAAACAAATAAGTACTCATCTTATCTGATTCTTCGAACTGGTATTTCGTAAAATCTCCTTGCTCCGTTTTTTTACTTACTGACGCTCCCGCCAAAACTGACCAATTCTTAGGTGCCGTTATAGAAAGTGTATAAGTGGCTTTAATATCGGGTTGATCAAAACAAGGAAACAACGTACTGGCTCTATCAGGAACCAATAATGTATATAAAAAATCATCGTTCCTATTTAAGGACAAATCCCCCGCGATAAAATCAATTTCAACAGTATTTTGTCCTTTAATTAAATATTCTTTAGGTATAATCAGATGCTCTTTTTCATGCAAAATGGCAATATTCTTCCCATTTACAACGGCTGTTTTTAGATTTTGCTTCTTTTCATTAAAATCCAAATACAAAGGCTCACGAGTATTACTGATTTTTACTTTTAAAGCTAGTTGAGACAAAATAGGACTTTCTTTTTCTTTAGGAATATCAAATGACAATTCATAAGACACATCCGAAACTTGGCTTTTGCGATAAACAGCTAATTCTTTAGAAATTCCATTTTCCGATAACAAATTGGTTTTCTTAACGGACTGACACGAATAAATCACCAAAACAAAACACAAAAAACACGAACTGATTTTCATTATAACAAAGATTAATGTTGGCTAAAAATAAGAAAAGGCTTGACTTTCGCCAAACCTTTCTATATAAATTATAATCTACTGATTACAACAAAGCGTCTAAACTATCTGCATAAGTTTGCTTTGGAGCTACTCCTACTTGCTTACCAACAACTTCTCCGTTATGAAAAACCAACACAGTTGGAATATTTCTCACTCCGTACTTTGCAGCAAATTCTTGGTTTGCATCAACATCAACCTTTCCAATTACAACTTTTCCTTCGTATTCATTACTCAATTCATCAATGATTGGTCCAACCATTCTACAAGGTCCACACCATGCTGCCCAAAAATCTACCATTACTGGTTTGTCTGATTTCAAAACTACTTCATCAAAAGTAGCATCTGTTATTGCTAATGCCATATTTATTTTTATTTAAAGTTTAAAAGTCTTGATCGCATTCAAAACTTGGCTACAAATTTAGAAATTAAAAACAAATCAAACACTATTCACAAATTAGTTTTGACTATAAATACATTGTCAATAGTTATCAAAATATATTTGTTGGAATTTCAGAATTCTTGCCGGCCATTCACGCGAGCAATAACAACTCTTTAGTATCATTGAAAATGTTTAAACAAAAAAAAGAGGCTGCCAAACGACAACCCCTCAAAATATATATTTTTTAAAAATATTGTATTATAGACTGTATTTCAAACCTAAAGTCAAACCTAAACCACTAATTCCTACATAAGAACTTAGCTCATCCATTGGTTTACTATTGTCTAATCCATTTGGATTCAATGCAGCGTTATTTGAATTTACATCCAAACGATTCACATAATTTGTATGTATTTGCGCTTGGGTTCTACCAGCTAAAGCATTTTGTCCATTCATTGTGTATTCCGTAGTCTCTTTAGTTTTACCATGCACAGTAAAATTACGGTATTCTAATTCAGCAAAAGCTGAAATTTTCTTACCTAATCTATATGATGTTCCCAAAGCAGACATAAACCCAACAGTTGGGTTTGGTTTAACTTTATCAACACTGTGTATAGCTACCGTTGCAGGGCTTGCAACACCTGTAGGAGCAATCGCATCCGAAGTTATCTCTAAGTCGCCGTGAATAGGCACTAAAACTCCTACTTTAGTATAAGGCTCAAAACCTTTGTGTTCACCTAAAAACAAAACCAATGCCGGAGCCAAATCAAAAGCAGTAATTTGCCCTACTGATTTAAAATTATAAACTGGTTTACCACCTGAAATAAAAATATTATCTGTGGTTGTTTGCGCCATTGTTTTATCAGTACTATTGTAATAATTAACACCCATTTCAACTCCTAAACGGGCATTGAAACGGTAACCTGCAGTTATTCCGGTTCTAAAACCTTCTCCAAAAGATCCTGTAACACTTTCTTCAGAAACTAATTTTCCTCCTACATAAACCTTGCTTAACGCTGCATTACCTCCTACAGTTGGAAATTCAGTAGCTGCAGTTTGCATAAAATAAGATCCGCCCAATTTAAAATACCAGCTTTCTTTTTTTTCAGTTTGCCCCATCATAGTCAAAGAGCAAGCCATAAATCCTAATAAAAATAGGTTCTTTTTCATAATATTGTTTTTTGTTTTACAACAAACATAAATAATTTCGACAACAGCTCTTGGGCATTTTCAAAATAAATATGAACACAAAAAACAATTAATATGCATGCATATAAAAATCAACTGTTTACGATAAAAAATTAACATTTGAAAAGCTAAATAACATTAACTTAGCAAAATTAATTTAATTTAAAATTAATCTGCATTTTTTCCAATTCCAACAGCAACTCATTTGAAATTTTAATTTTCAATTTTCTACTCGGCATAGACAACTTAGTTACCACTTTTATCTCTTCTATCTCAGTAACCTCAACCGTATCAGTTTCCTCAGATTCTGAAGTTTCTACATCATCAATTTCCTCAGCAAAAGCTTCCTCATCATTTTCAATAACTACTGGTGTCGCCTGCACAATTCTCCTAACTTTTTCCAATTCCATGACTTCAAAAGCAACCTGATTATCTCCTTTATTCTCCTGAAAAAGACGACTCAACTTATGAATAAACTCTGTCTGTAAATCTGTTATATTCAAAAGCAGAATTATTTTTTTTGCAAAAACATCCAACACATCCTGTAATTGCTTTGCATCGACAAATTGCATTCTTGGTTCCGATTTTTTACCGGTATCCTTATTAACCCATCCATCTTTTATCAGAATTTTGAAATAAACAAAATTATTAGGAAGCAAGTATCGGTGGAAATTTAAATACTCTTCTCCAAAAATTTTAAATTCAAAACTTTCATCAAAACCTTCTAAATTAAAAATCGCCCATTCTTTTCCGTTTTTCGCGGTTCTCCTTTGCACATTAGATACAATTCCACCAAAAGCTAAATTTTTACCAACGTAAAGCTCCATGTTTTTGAGCATTTCCAATTTAGAATTACAGAAATACTTCATTTCAAATTTGAAATCATCCAGCGGATGCCCAGAGATGTAAATCCCAACAACTTCTTTCTCCTTGGCCAATTTTTCCATCGTGCTCCAATCCTCGCAAGGCGGTACAATCGGTTCGGCAATTTGCACTTCGCTGGCTTCTCCAAACAAACTTACCTGAGACGAGTTTTCATTTTCTTGAAATTTTGCCCCGTAACGAATCGCCTTTTCATAAAAGGTAATTCCGTCGCCATCATCATGAAAATATTGAGCTCTTGTTGTATTCCCGAACGAATCAAAACCTCCGGCCAAAGCCAAGTTTTCGATCGCTTTTTTATTGGCAGCACGTAAATCAATACGTTTGGCTAAATCAAAAATCGATTTGTATCTTCCGTCTTTCCTGCAATCCACAATAGTTGCCACCGCTCCAGACCCTACTCCTTTTATCGCTCCCATTCCAAAACGAACAGCATAATCATCATTTACGGTAAATTTATAAAAGGATTCATTGACATCAGGCCCCAAAACCTGCAATCCCATTCGCTTGCATTCTTCCATAAAGAAAGAAACCTGCTTGATATCATTCATATTATTCGAAAGCACCGCCGCCATATATTCGGCAGGATAATGCGCTTTTAAATAAGCCGTTTGATAAGCAATCCAAGCATAACAGGTAGAGTGCGATTTGTTGAACGCATAACTCGCAAAAGCTTCCCAGTCCTTCCAAATTTTCTCCAAGACTTTTGGATCATGCCCTTTGGTTGCAGCCTGTTCTACAAACTTAGGTTTCATTTTATCCAATACATCTTTCTGTTTCTTACCCATCGCCTTACGCAAAACGTCGGCTTCACCCTTTGTAAAATCAGCCAAGGATTGCGACAAAAGCATCACCTGCTCTTGATATACCGTAATTCCATAGGTTTCTCCAAGATATTCTTCGCAGGCATCAAGATCATAAACAATTGGTTCTTCTCCGTTTTTTCTTCGAACAAAAGAAGGAATATATTCCAAAGGTCCCGGACGATACAAGGCATTCATCGCAATCAAATCCCCAAAAACCGTAGGCTTCAGGTCCTTCATGTATTTTTGCATACCGGGTGACTCGTATTGGAAAATCCCCACGGTCTCCCCTCGCTGGAACAGTTCATAGGTTTTAACGTCATCAATAGGAAAAGTATCCGGATCCAATTGAATCCCCGTTCTATATTTAACCAACTTAACGGTATCTTTAATCAATGTCAGGGTCTTCAGACCCAAGAAGTCCATTTTCAGTAATCCGGCACTTTCGGCAACCGAGTTATCAAACTGGGTTACATATAAATCAGAATCTTTGGCCGTTGTTACTGGTACGAAATTGGTAATATCCGAAGGCGTAATAATCACCCCGCAGGCGTGAATACCAGTATTTCGCATCGAACCTTCCAATATTTTTGCCTGTTGGATGGTTTCTCCCGCTAAATCGTCTTCATTTGCAATAGCGATAAGCTCTTTAACATTATCAAATTCATCCGAACGCAACGCTTTTTTAACATCTTCCTCTTTTTCAGAAATAAAACGCGCCAAATTCCATTTAGATGGCATCATTGCAGGAATCAGTTTCGCAATTCTGTCCGCCTCAAACAACGGCAAATCCAGTACACGAGCCGTATCACGAATCGCCGATTTGGTTGCCATTTTACCGTAAGTAATAATTTGTGCTACTTGATTGGCTCCATATTTATTAATTACATAATCCATTACACGACCACGGCCTTCATCATCAAAGTCAATATCGATATCGGGCATGGAAACACGATCCGGATTCAAGAAACGCTCAAAAAGCAAATCGTATTTAATTGGGTCAATGTTGGTAATCCACAAACAATAAGCCACCGCAGAACCCGCAGCGGAACCACGTCCTGGCCCAACGGAAACATCCATTTCCCGAGCTTTGGCAATGAAATCCTGTACAATCAAGAAATAACCCGGATATCCGGAATTGGAAATAGTCAATAATTCAAAATCTAGTCGTTCTTGAATACTTGGCGTAATCTCACCATATCTTTTTTTCGCACCTGTCATTGTAAGGTGACGCAGATATTTATTTTCACCTCTTACTCCGCCATCAGCTTCGTCTTCAACAACAACAAACTCCTCGGGGATATCATATTTAGGAAGCAATACATCTCGATAAAGCGAGTAAATTTCGACCTTATCTACAATTTCCTGAATATTGATAATGGCGTCCGGTAAATCAGCAAAGAGCTTTTTCATCTCTTCTCCTGATTTATAATAATATTCCTGATTAGGCAATCCATAACGATAGCCACGACCACGACCAATTGGTGTAGCCTGTTTCTCTCCGTCTTTTACACACAATAAAATATCGTGGGCATTGGCGTCTTCTTTATTTAGGTAATAGGTATTATTGGTAGCAATCAACTTTACTTGATGCTTTTGAGCAAACTCAATCAAGGTTTTATTGACACGGTTTTCATCTTCTTGATTATGTCGCATAATTTCCAGATAGAAATCGGCTCCAAATTGCGCTTTCCACCAAACCAAGGCTTCCTCGGCTTGATTTTCACCAAGATTTAAGATTTTACTGGAAATTTCTCCATATAAATTCCCGGACAAAACCATGATGTCCTCCTTGTACTTTTCTACAATAGTTTTGTCAATTCTAGGCACATAATAAAATCCGCTAACGTAAGCTATCGATGCCATTTTAGCTAAATTATGGTAGCCTTTCTTATTTTTGGCTAACAAAACCACTTGATAACCGTTATCTTTCTTGGATTTATCAAGATGGTTATCGCAAATATTAAATTCGCAACCTACAATAGGTTTAATTTCTGTTTCTGTTGGTTCTTCTCCGTTTTCAATTGCAGCTGTAATTCTAGCTTTGGCAGCCTTATTATGATTCATAACCGCATTCACAAAATGGAAAGCTCCCATCATGTTCCCAGTATCGGTCATCGCAACGGCAGGAAAACCATTCTTAGCCGTAACAGCAACCAAAGGCGCAATTCCAATAGTGGATTGCAGTACCGAAAACTGTGTATGATTATGCAAATGTGCAAACTTAGCTTCGTTTAAACCTTGTTTGTCCGATTCAGAAATAGTGGTTTGACTATGACCTTGCTCCTTTTTTCGAAGCTGTTTGCTTATTTCTTCAGAAGCCGCTTTTAAATTGATATGTTTTAATCCAATAAGTTGGATCTCTGCTGGATTCTTAGACTGGAAATCTTGAAAATAAGAAGCCGGAACATCCAACTGTTCTTTTGTGAAATTTTCTCTTCTGATTAACTCCAAGAAACAACGCGTAGTTGCTTCGACATCGGCAGTCGCGTTGTGCGCTTCGGCAAAAGGTTTGTTAAATAAATAACTATGTAATTCCGTTAAAGTTGGCAATTTGAATTTTCCGCCACGACCGCCGGGCAACTGCAATAAAGAAGCCGTAACTTCGGTACAAGTGTCCAAAACCGGAATGGTAGCCATCAGACTCTCCACCCCCAGACGATGAAACTCGCAACCCATAATATTGACATCAAAACCCAAGTTTTGCCCCACAATAAATTTGGCTTTACCAAGTGCGACATTGAATTTCTCCAAAACTTCAGCCAAAGAGATCCCTTCGGCTTGCGCCAATTCGGTAGAAATACCGTGAATTCTTTCGGCATCATAAGGTATATTAAAGCCGTCCGGCCTTACCAGATAATCCTGATGCTCGATGAGTTTCCCCATGTCGTCATGCAACTGCCACGCAATCTGAATACAACGCGGCCAGTTGTTCGTATCGGTTATCGGCGCATCCCAACGCTTAGGTAATCCTGTAGTTTCGGTATCGAATATTAAGTACATAACTGAATGTGAATGGTTTAAAAGACCAAGTATTTACAAAAATTGAATTTCAAATTTAGTTTTTTTTAAACAAAGAACTAAGGCAAGTTATCAACAAAAAAATAACTTAACATTGTTTTATTTTTCTTTCAAAATTTTAAAAATAAATCATAAAATCTGCAAATTAGCAAGACTCTCCTTTTTTTGGATGTCGTAGTATTTTGCAAAAAAAACTAGTCGACTACCAAAACAAAAAGCTTCCTTTTTATTGTTTAAAAAGTCATCAAAGGCAACCCTTCAAAAAAAACCAAAAACAACAATCATTGTAAATTACCACTTAAAAAGCGTTTTTTATTAAATTATTTTTAAAATAAAGCCGATTTAAAAGCATTTTACAACACAATAAGCAATCCTATAAAAAAGCACAACTTTAATCTCAAACGAAAAACAAAAGGGAATCAAAACCAAAACTGAACGAGTTTGTAAAATTATCCTCAAACAAAATTAAACACTAAGCTTTCGTAAAAACAGCGTTGGGCATCGTATATAATGAATAATCGAAATTTGCACCTTTAACCTATTTTATAAATTTGCTTCATTACTAAAGCTTCATTCAAAATAGTTTAGTAGCAAAAAGAAGAAATACACTTTTAAAAAAATAGTTAAAATGAGTACTACATTATTCGACAAAGTATGGGATTCGCATGTTGTGCGTAAAATTGAAGATGGACCAGATGTGTTTTTTATTGACCGTCATTTCATCCATGAAGTTACTAGTCCTGTAGCTTTTTTAGGTTTAAAATCAAGAGGCGTTTCCGTTTTATACCCAGAACGCACTTTTGCCACAGCCGATCACAATACACCAACCATAAACCAACATTTACCCGTTGAAGATGCTTTGTCTGCCAATCAGCTTAAAGCTCTAGAAGATAACGCTGCCGAATACGGTATTTCGCACTGGGGACTAGGTCATCAAAAAAATGGAATTGTTCACGTCGTAGGACCTGAAAACGGAATTACTTTGCCTGGAGCAACGATTGTTTGCGGAGATTCGCATACTTCTACTCACGGTGCTTTTGGAGCCATTGCTTTCGGAATTGGTACTTCTGAAGTAGAGATGGTTTTATCCACACAATGCATCATGCAGCCCAAGCCAAAGAAAATGCGTATCAACGTAAATGGCAAGTTGAGTAAAGGTGTAGGCCCAAAAGATGTTGCTCTTTATATTATTGCTCAATTGACAACTTCTGGAGGGACGGGCTATTTTGCTGAATATGCCGGAAATGTATTCGAAGAAATGTCTATGGAAGGCCGTATGACCGTTTGTAATTTAAGTATCGAAATGGGTGCTCGTGGCGGAATGATCGCTCCGGATCAAAAAACTTTTGATTTTCTTGAAGGAAGATTATACGCTCCTAAAGGCGAAGCTTGGGATAAAGCGGTTGCTTATTGGAAAACCTTAAAAACGGATGAAGACGCAATATTCGATGCTGAATTAAATATCAATGCCGAAGATATCGAACCAATGATTACTTATGGAACCAATCCTGGAATGGGAATTGGAATCTCCAAAAACATTCCAAATGCAAACCAAGTGGAAGGTGGCGAGGAAACCTATAAAAAATCTTTGGCCTATATGGGCTTCGAAGAAAACGATGTCATGATTGGAAAACCAATCGATTTTGTATTCTTGGGAAGTTGTACTAATGGTAGAATTGAAGATTTCAGAGCCTTTACAGAAATTGTGAAAGGGCGACAAAAAGCCGATAATGTAACGGCTTGGCTAGTTCCGGGTTCTCATGTTGTTGAAGCACAAATTAAAGAAGAAGGACTATTAGACATTCTTACCGAAGCTGGCTTTGTATTGCGTCAGCCGGGATGTTCGGCTTGTTTAGCAATGAACGATGACAAGGTTCCTGCCGGTAAATACGCGGTGAGTACCTCGAACAGAAATTTCGAAGGTCGTCAAGGTCCCGGATCGAGAACTTTGTTGGCAAGTCCAATAATGGCTGCTGCAGCTGCCGTAACCGGAGTATTAACCGATCCAAGAGACTTGTTCTAAAAAGCTTTACGCTTTAAGCAATAGGCTTTAAGCATGTGACGATTTTAAAAAAGACTCTAGAAAAGGCTTACAGCCTAAAGCAAATTAATTATAATACAACTGTAGGGAAAGCCTAAGGCCTAAAGCCTACAACCTAAAGCAAAAAAAAATGGCATACGATAAATTTAACATCCTTAGCAGTAGCGCAGTGCCGTTACCGATAGAAAATGTAGATACCGATCAAATTATTCCTGCGCGTTTCTTGAAAGCAACAGAACGTGTTGGTTTTGGCGACAACCTTTTCCGCGACTGGAGATACAATGGAGACGATTCTCCAAAAGCCGATTTCGTTTTAAACGATTCGACATATTCTGGAAAAATATTAGTGGGCGGGAAAAATTTCGGTTCAGGTTCTTCCAGAGAACACGCAGCCTGGGCGGTTTATGATTACGGATTCCGCGCTGTAGTTTCGAGTTTCTTTGCGGATATTTTCAAAGGAAATTGCTTAAATATCGGAGTTTTACCGGTTCAGGTAAGTCCTGAATTTGCCGATGCAATTTTCAGCGCCATCGAAGCCGATCCAAAAACAAAATTGGAAATCAACCTAGAAGCACAAACTATTACTTTATTGGCTACAGGCCAACAAGAATCTTTTGACATCAACGGCTACAAGAAGAATAATATGCTGAATGGTTTTGACGATATTGATTATCTGCAAAACATTAAAGAAGAAATTGTAGCATTTGCTGACAAACTACCTTACTAAAAACAACAAATAAATACAGTTACTCAAGCTTCATCTTTATTGATGAGCTTAGTAACTGTATTTACTATTACCAAAAACACAAATATTAAGATTGCAGAACATTGTTAAAGTCAAAATCGCATTAGCATCAAATTTAAAATGGAAAAAAGAAAAATTGAAATAATGGATACAACGCTCCGCGATGGGGAACAAACCTCCGGTGTATCCTTTTCTGCTGCAGAAAAACTGACCATTGCACAATTATTGCTGGAAGAATTAAATATTGACAGAATCGAAATTGCTTCTGCAAGAGTCAGTGAAGGCGAATTTCAGGGAGTAAAAGGCATCATGTCTTGGGCTGAAAAAAAAAGCTATAGCAACCGAATCGAAGTTTTGACTTTTGTTGACGGCGGACTTTCTATCGAATGGATGAAAGAAACCGGAGCGAAAGTCCAGAATTTATTGACCAAGGGATCTCTGAATCATTTGACACATCAATTAAAAAAAACGCCCGAACAACATTTTACCGAAATTGCACAAGCCATAGCATTGGCAACAGCAAACAATATCGAGACCAATGTTTACTTGGAAGATTGGAGTAATGGAATGCGCAATTCGCCCGAATATGTTTTCCAATATTTGGATTTTTTGACCAAACAGCCCGTTAAAAGAATATTATTGCCCGATACTTTAGGGGTTCTTATTCCTTCGGAAACCTTTGAATTCATCTCGAAAATTACGGCCAGATATCCGAATACACATTTCGATTTTCACGCACACAACGACTATGATTTAAGCATAGCCAATGTCATGGAGGCCTTAAAATCAGGTATCAAGGGTCTTCACGTAACGGTGAACGGAATGGGAGAACGCGCCGGAAACGCCCCACTTGAAAGCACCGTTGCCGTAATCAATGATTTCATGCCAGATATAGAAATCAATGTAAAAGAATCTTCATTGTACTCTGTCAGTAAATTGGTAGAAACTTTTACGGGTTATAGAATTCCAGCCAACAAACCAATTGTAGGTGACAATGTTTTTACGCAAACTGCCGGTATTCATGCCGATGGAGACAATAAAAACAATTTGTATTTTAATGACTTGCTTCCGGAGCGTTTTGGCAGAAAAAGAAAATATGCTTTAGGAAAAACTTCCGGAAAAGCCAATATCGAAAAAAACCTTCAGGAATTAGGATTGCAATTGAATCCCGAAGACTTAAAATTAGTTACTCAAAGAATCATCGAATTAGGAGACAAAAAAGAAACTGTTACCAAAGAAGATTTGCCCTATATTATTTCTGATGTTTTGGACAGCCAGACTTATCAAGAAAAAATAATCGTTGAATCTTATATATTATCGCATGCCAAAGGAATGCGCCCTTCCACTACTCTTTCCTTAAAAATAGACGGAGAAACCATTGAAGAACACGCACAGGGTGATGGTCAGTTTGATGCTTTTATGAATGCTTTGGCAAAAATATATAAAAGCAAGGAACTCGAATTGCCTCGACTAATTGATTATGCTGTCCGGATTCCTCCCGGGAGTAGTTCAGATGCTCTATGCGAAACCATAATCACATGGACAAACAACGGAAAAGAATTCAAAACTAGAGGACTGGATTCTGACCAAACAGTTGCTGCGATCATAGCAACTCAAAAAATGTTAAATGTAGTAACGAACTAATTCTTAAAAAACAACACAAAAAACATATAATGAAATATACTATTGCCCTTTTAGCAGGAGACGGAATTGGACCCGAAGTAATCAATGAAGCTGTTAAGGTTTCGGATGCTATTGCAAAAAAATTCAATCATGAAATCAACTGGACACCGGCATTAACCGGCGCTTGTGCTATTGATGCTGTTGGAGTTCCTTATCCTGATGAAACACATGAAATATGCATGAAGGCAGATGCCGTTTTATTTGGAGCCATCGGTCACCCAAAATACGACAACGATCCATCTGCACCCGTAAGACCAGAACAAGGTTTATTATTGATGCGCAAAAAATTAGGTTTATTTGCCAATGTGCGTCCAACCTTTACTTTCCCTTCTTTGATTGACAATTCTCCATTAAAAAGAGAGCGTATCGAAGGAACCGATTTAGTTTTCCTTAGAGAATTAACCGGCGGAATTTATTTTGGAGAAAAAGGAAGAAGAGACGGCGGAGAAACCGCTTTCGACAACTGCGTTTACACCAGAGTCGAAGTACAACGTTTAGCAAAAAAAGGTTTCGAATTGGCAATGACACGCAGCAAAAGATTATGTTGCGTAGATAAAGCCAACGTTTTAGAGACTTCTCGCCTATGGAGAGAAACCGTACAAGCTATGGAAAAAGACTATCCAGAAGTTAGCGTAAGCTACGAATTTGTAGATGCAGTTGCGATGCGATTGGTACAATGGCCAAACTCATATGATGTTTTAATTACCGAAAATTTATTTGGTGATATTTTGACCGATGAAGCTTCTGTAATTTCTGGATCTATGGGACTAATGCCTTCCGCATCCGTAGGAGAACACACTTCGTTGTACGAACCAATTCACGGATCGTATCCGCAAGCAACCGGACTGAATATTGCCAATCCATTAGCAACCATATTATCCGCGGCGATGATGTTCGAAGATGCTTTCGGATTAAAAGAAGAAGCCGAAGCGATAAGAGCAGTTGTAAACAAATCATTAGAACAAGGAATTGTAACCGAAGATTTGGCTGCAAAAGGAAGCAAAGCCTATAAAACCAGCGAAGTTGGAGACTGGTTGGTTGCTAACCTATAATTTGATTAATTTGTACCGTAGAGACGCACTGCGACGTCTCTACGGCTGTGCGGTCTCTACCAGTACATTTCTACTAAACACAACCAAACAAAAAGGGTGTCAATTTGCATTGACACCCTTTTTTATATGATTGAAAAAAATATTAATATCTTCCTCTGTCTCCACCACCACGGTTGTCTCCACCACGGTTGTTTCCGTAACCTCCGCGTGAATCTCCACTACGGTTGTTGTTAAAACTTCTTCTTTCACCTTCTGGTTTAGGCTCAGATTTGTTTACTACAATTGCACGTCCTTGAACAGTAGCTCCGTTCAATTCGTCAATTGCTTTTTGAGCGTCATCATCATTTGGCATCTCAACAAAACCAAATCCTTTACTTCTTCCTGTAAATTTATCCGTGATAATTTTAACTGAATCAACTGCTCCGTAAGCCTCGAAAGACTCTCTTAAATCTGCTTCCTCAATACTGAATGGAAGACTTCCAACAAAAATGTTCATATGTACTTATTTATAATAATGAAACAAATGTACTCTATTTTTTATCTAATCCACTATAAATTAGATAATTTATGTTTTTATTATAAAATAAAATCCAAACACGAATACTTCAATTTGAAGCAATTCAGCAATTTATACTGATTTAATATATCAGACCAGCTACAATAACAGGAAATTTATAAAACACTCTATGCTTAAAGTTTAAAACAGCTCTAGCCAATGAATTTATTGTCAATATTCTCGGCATTAAATTTAAAAGTACCTGAAACGGCATTATTTACCGCATCGTACTCTGTTATCACTATCTGACCATTGCCGATATTAATCCCTGTAGAAAAGGTAATCGTACCGCTGGCATCCGAAAAAACATAGGTTGCCATTTTAGATGTACTAGCTCCTAATAAATAAGCTTCAATAACCAAAGCCCTATAAAGACCCAATTAAGACTTTTGATTCAATTGCTCTCAAAGAAGGATTAACAAACCTGACATCTTCTTGGCAGGAAATCAAAAAAGACAACTCAAAAATAACACAAGATGTTTTTTCACAAACACTTCTTTTACAAAAAACATATTTCTATAGCAAAAAAAGATATTTCAAACAAAAAAATCGCAGACTAAAAAACCCTAAAACTTTCTTATTCATTATAATAACAGCCTATTGGCATATTAAAATAAATAGTATATCTTTGCAACCTTAATTAATCGAGGTCGAGTACCTCAAAATTTAATCACACGATTATGTCAGTAAAAATTAGATTACAAAGACACGGTAAAAAAGGAAAACCTTTTTACTGGGTTGTAGCTGCAGATGCACGCTCAAAAAGAGACGGTAAATACTTAGAAAAAATCGGCACTTACAATCCAAACACAAACCCAGCAACTATCGACTTAAACCTTGATAGCGCAGTGAAATGGTTACACAATGGTGCTCAACCAACTGATACTGCTAAAGCAATTCTTTCTTACAAAGGAGCTTTATTGAAACACCACCTTGATGGAGGTATCCGTAAAGGAGCTTTAACTCAAGAGCAAGCTGATGCAAAATTAGCTACTTGGTTAGAAGCTAAAACTGGTAAAGTTGATGCTAAAAAAGATGGTTTAACTAAAGCACAAGCTGATGTTAAAGCTAAAGCATTCAAAGCAGAACAAGAAGTAAACGCTAAACGTTTGGCTGCTGCAGCTCAAGCTGAGGCTGACGCTATTGCTGCTGCAACTCCAGCTGTTGAAGAAGTTGAAGAAACTCCTGCTGCAGAAGAAAACAACGAAGAAACTCAAGCATAATTTAGAAGCGAAGATGCGTAAAGAAGAATGTTTCTATTTAGGCAAAATCGCCAAAAAATTTAGTTTCAAAGGAGAAGTTCTTGCCTATTTAGACACGGACGAACCTGAGTTATACGAAAACTTGGAATCAGTGTTTGTTGAATGCAACAAACACTTGGTTCCTTTTTTTATTGAAAGTAGCTCACTACACAAAAACGACTTTCTCAGAATCCGTTTTGAAGATGTCAATACCGAAGAAGAAGCCGACGCTTTAATTGGCAACGACCTTTATCTTCCTCTAAAAATGTTACCCAAACTTAGCGGTAACAAATTCTATTTTCACGAAGTAATTGGTTTTGAAATAGAAGATAAACGCCTTGGATTCGTTGGAGAAATCCAATCTATCAATGACACCACAGCCCAACCTCTTTTTGAAGTTCTCAACAACGGCGTGGAAATTCTCATTCCAATGATTGACCATTTCCTTGTCAAAATTGACCGTGAAAACAAAAAAGTTATCATGAATTTACCGGAAGGTCTTATTGAGATGTATCATTAGGAAAGGTTATTCGGTTATTTGTTAATTTGTCCATTTTAGAAATTTGAAATCCAAATTTGTAAATCCAAAATCAATAATGTTTTCATTCAAACAATTTACAGTTCAACAAGATCGCTGTGCCATGAAAATTGGAACTGATGGCGTTTTACTTGGAGCCTGGACACCTATTGAGAACAATCCATTCAGCATTTTAGACATAGGCGCCGGAACCGGAATCATCGCCTTGATGTTAGCACAACGCAGTCATGCCGAACAAATTGATGCATTGGAAATCGACGAAGAAGCTTACGAACAAGCCGTGGATAATTTTGAGAACTCCTCTTGGAGCGATCGTTTATTCTGTTTTCATGCTGGCTTAGACGAATTTGTCGAAGAACCAGAAGACGAATATGATTTGATTGTTTCGAATCCCCCATTTTATTCTGAAGACTACAAAACCGAATGCAATCAAAGAGATTTAGCTCGTTTTCAAGACGCTATGCCTTTTGAGGATTTAATCGAAGCAGCGGCTTTATTACTTTCGGAAAACGGTGTTTTTTCTGTAATTATCCCCTTCAAAGAAGAAGATAAATTTCTGGCTCTTGCCAAGGAATACGAATTGCACCCAACAAAAATCACCCGAGTAAAAGGAACACCAACAACTGAAATCAAGCGTAGCCTATTGGCTTTTAGCCGCAATGAAATTTCCGATTTCCCAATCGATGAATTGATCATCGAAACTGCTAGACATATTTACACTGCCGAATACATTGAATTGACTAAAGATTTTTATTTAAAGATGTAGTTTTAAATAAACAGCAATTCTTCCTAGCTATTTATTAGATCATTAATCCCAACAAGACTCTAAACAAGAAACCCGAAGTTAATTTTCTTATTTAGCCGAACTATTTTACATTCATAACATTTTAAAGTGGTTTTGTTACATTTCTTTATGTAAATTTGTTTCTATAAAAACAAAGAAATTACTCAATTAGCAGGTAGAAAACACAACTTGCAAATTAGAGTTATAAATCAAAAACTATAAATAACCACATATGAAACCAGATTTATTTCAAGCTCCAGATTACTATAACCTTGACGATTTATTAACAGAAGAACATAAATTAGTACGTGATTCTGCTCGTGCTTGGGTAAAAAAAGAAGTCTCACCTATCATTGAAGAATGTGCACAAAAAGCCGAATTCCCAAAGCAAATCATAAAAGGTTTGGGAGAAATTGGTGGTTTTGGACCTTATATACCAGAAGAATATGGCGGTGCCGGATTAGACCAAATATCATACGGACTAATCATGCAAGAAATAGAACGCGGAGATTCTGGCGTTCGTTCTACCTCATCGGTACAATCTTCCTTAGTAATGTATCCTATCTGGAAATACGGAAATGAAGAACAAAGAATGAAATATTTACCCAAACTAGCCACTGGAGAATTCATCGGTTGTTTTGGATTAACAGAACCCGATCACGGTTCTGACCCTGGAAGCATGATCACCAACTTTAAAGACATGGGAGACCATTATTTATTGAACGGTGCCAAAATGTGGATTTCAAATGCCCCTTTTGCAGATATCGCTATTGTTTGGGCAAAAAATGAAGAAGGAAGAATTCACGGACTTATCGTTGAACGTGGAATGGAAGGCTTTAGCACTCCAGAAACACACAACAAATGGTCACTTCGTGCTTCAGCAACTGGAGAGCTTATATTTGATAATGTAAAAGTCCCAAAAGCAAATTTACTACCTAACAAATCCGGACTAGGAGCACCATTAGGATGTTTAGATTCTGCTCGCTACGGCATTGCTTGGGGAGCAATTGGTGCGGCAATGGATTGCTACGACACTGCGCTACGTTATGCAAAAGAAAGAATCCAGTTTGACAAACCTATTGCAGGAACTCAATTACAGCAAAAGAAACTAGCCGAAATGATCACCGAAATCACCAAAGCACAATTATTGACCTGGAGATTGGGAGTTTTAAGAAATGAAGGCCGCGCTACTACGGCTCAAATCTCGATGGCTAAAAGAAATAATGTAGACATGGCGATTCACATTGCTCGCGAAGCAAGACAAATTCTGGGCGGAATGGGCATTACTGGCGAATATTCGATTATGCGTCATATGATGAATCTAGAATCCGTAATTACCTATGAAGGAACACATGACATCCATTTATTGATTACAGGAATGGACATTACCGGAATACCTGCTTTTAAATAGTATAAACAAACTATTAAAGTATTTATAAAATTGATCCTAAAAGCTTCTTGCCTACAAGAAGCTTTTTTATATTTACCATAAAAAAATAAGATGACTATTCAGAATATAAACAACACTATTGAACCACAAAAAAAGGCATTACTGCTTCACCCGCTTTATAAAAAAGTAAAAACCATCGAAGACTTACGATGTTTTTTAGAAAGTCATGTATTTGCAGTTTGGGATTTCATGTCTTTATTAAAAGCCTTACAAACCAAATTAACCTGCACCACAACTCCATGGTTTGCCACCAGCAATCCAGAAACCAGGTATTTGATAAATGAAATAGTACTCGCCGAAGAATCCGATTTGACACTTGACGGTCGTCGCCAAAGTCATTACGAAATGTACATTGAAGCGATGAAAGATTGTGGAGCCAACACCTCAGAAATAGAGCATTTTTTATCAGAAGTACATTCCCTACAAAATATATTCGTAGCAATAAAAACAAGCAATCTGCACCCTAACATCAAAGCCTTTTTAGATTTTACATTCAGGGTTATTGAACAAGGTAAACCACACGAAATTGCAGCGGCTTTTACCTTTGGCAGAGAAGATTTGATTCCGAGTATGTTTACAGAAATATTAAAAAACTTTCAGGCAAATTTCCCAGATACCGATTTAAGAAAACTAATCTATTACTTTGAAAGACATATCGAATTAGATGCCGACGAACACGGTCCGATGGCAATGCAAATGATTAATGAATTATGTGAAGACGATGCCAAAAAATGGAGAGAAGTTGAAGAAATATCGGTATTGGCACTAGAAAAACGCATACTGCTTTGGGACGCTATTGAAGAACACATCATGGAAGGCCATTTAACAACAATATAAAAAAAAGTCCCGATATCGGGACTTTTTTATTTAATTTTCTGGAGCCAATTCTAATTCTAAGCCCTCAAGATCTTCGGTGATTGGAATTTGACATCCCAAACGACTATTGGATTTTACGTAAAATGCCTCTGAAAGCATTGCTTCTTCGTCTTCGCCCATTTCGGGTAGCGCTACGTCATTAAGAACATAACACTGACAAGAAGCACACATAGCCATTCCGCCACAAGTCCCTTCTACAGGAAGTTCATATGCTTTACACAACTCCATGATATTCATTGCCATATCCGTAGGAGCTTGCAATTCATGCACCACTCCTTCTCTATCTTTTATTTTTATTAATACGTCCATTTCAGTTTTCAGTTTTCAGCATACTAGGCACAACGTAGAGTTCTAATCCCTAAATACCCTGTTTTACAATTATTCTTTTTTGAATTGCCTTTACTATTGATTTTTGCTTGCGTGAGGGATAGCAGCAAGTTACCGAAGTAACGCGGATAGCCCGACGATTTTAATAAAAAAGGCCAATAGCCACAAAGACAAGAAGCCTTTTTTATTAAAATGGTCACGCCATAAGTATTTACAAGATATTTACAACAGTTTCAATTTGTGGAGCAAACTTTTTGATTGTAGTTTCCACCCCAGCTCTAAGTGTCATTTGATTAACACTACAACTGGTGCAAGCTCCTTCAAGTCGTACCTTTACATGTTTACCTTCTTCAATGGAAATAAGCGTGATATCGCCCCCATCAGAAATTAAAAAAGGTCTAATTTCTTCGAGTGCTTTTTGAACTTCACTTGTTAATTCTTCTGTTGTCATATCTTTTAATGTGATAATTTCGATAATGTGATAATCAGATAATGTTTGTAGCCTTTCAATTAGTTAATTTTCTAATTGGCACATTTCTAATTTTCTAATTTTTCTTAACCGCTGAACAACCCGCCATAGTCGTTATTTTTATGGCTTCGCTAGCAGGCAAACTTTCATTTCTTCTTACTGTTTCTGCTACTACATTACGTGTTATTTTTTCAAAAACAGTTTCAATTACCGAACCTGTTTGCATAGCAGCCGGACGTCCATAATCACCCGCTTCGCGAATAGATTGTACGATTGGCACTTCGCCAAGGAACGGAACATCTAAATCTTCTGCAAGATTCTTAGCACCCTCCTGCCCGAAGATATAATATTTATTGTTTGGCAATTCTTCAGGCGTAAAATAAGCCATGTTTTCAATAATTCCCAAAACAGGAACATTTATTGCATCAGAAAGGAACATAGAAACTCCTTTTTTGGCATCAGCCAAAGCAACTGCTTGTGGCGTACTTACTACAACTGCACCTGTAACCGGCAACGACTGCATGATTGACAAATGGATGTCTCCGGTTCCTGGAGGCAAATCTATTAGCATGAAATCCAGCTCACCCCAATCAGCATCAAAAATCATTTGGTTCAAAGCTTTAGAAGCCATTGGCCCTCTCCAGATTACTGCTTGGCTTGGCGCTGTAAAAAATCCTATAGACAGCATTTTTACTTCGTAGCTTTCTACCGGTTTCATTTTAGATTTTCCGTCAACGGTAACCGAAATCGGCTTTTCATTCTCTACATCAAACATGATTGGCATAGATGGCCCATAAATATCGGCATCAAGAACACCAACACTAAAGCCCATTTTAGCCAAAGTTACCGCTAGATTTGCCGTAACGGTAGATTTCCCCACTCCTCCTTTTCCAGAAGCAACGGCGATGATGTTTTTTATACCAGGAATAGCTTTTCCTTTAATTTGATTTGGATTTTCAGCCACAGCGGCTTCTACTTTTATATTCACTTTAACTTTGGCATCAGGAGAAACCAAATCGTGAATTGTTTTTTTGATGTCGTCTTCTGCACGTTTCTTGATGTGCATCGCCGGTGTGTGTAACACTAAATCGACAACTACTTCTTCTCCAAAAGTTATCACATTAGCAACTGCTCCACTCTCCACCATGTTTTTTCCTTCTCCAGCTATAGTAATCGTTTCTAAAGCTTTTAAAATATCTTTTCTATCTAATTTCATTATAAGTATGATGTTTTTCAGATAGCGGCTATTGTCCTATTGCTATCCTTATTTAAACTAATTTTAGATTGCAAAGATAACAGATTAAGTTCTTATTATAAAGGATTTGGATAGGATTTATTACCACTAGAATTAATCGGAATTATTAAAAAATTAGCTCTTTATAAAACACAAAAAAAACCTGACGGAGACCAAGACCCATCAGGTTAAATTTCACTTTAAAAAACACTTATTCGTATTTTAAATATTTCAAAACATCCACCTTTGTCGCTTGATAGGCCTTGGACAAAACAACAATCAAAGTCAACAGCATTAAAATAAGAAACCCAATAAGGAAAGGCACAAAGGAAATGGAAATCCGGTAGGCAAAGTTTTCCAGCCATTTATTGAGTAAATAATAAACAGGAAATAAGGCAATTAAAAAACCGATGATACAATACAAAATATATTGTTTGGATAATTCCTTCAATAAAACATTCGTTTCTGCTCCAAGGGTTTTTCGAATAGCAATTTCCTTCATACGCCTTTGTATCGAGTAAGAAGCCAAGGCGAATAATCCGAAAAGGGCTATCAAAATTACGACTGCATTTAACAATGAAAAAAGATTCTTTTGCTTTACGTATGCCTCATAAGTTCTGGCATATTCTTTATCTACAAAATCATATTTAAACGGATATTCGGAATCAACCGTTGCCCATAATTTTTCAATATCTGCAATAGTATTTTCCATATTATCAGCGTTTAGTTTTATAAAAACTTTATCAATATTTCCTGCCCTATTTATAGTTTTAAGATGACAAAATACTACAGGAGGCACTTTTTCTTCGGGACTTAATAAGTTGAAATCATTAACGACACCAATAATTTTTAATTTTTGATTGTTAATTCGAATTTCTTTTCCAAGCGGATCTTTAATATTCATTAATTTCAGAGCTGTTTCGTTTATTATCACTGAATTAATCGTATCTGAAGCTAGTTTCCTATCAAAATCCCTACCTTCTGTTATTTTTATATTCAGCATTTTAAACATGCCAAAGTCTAAAGCAATACTCCTTTCTTTAAAGAGTTCATCGTTATATAAAATAGGTGCTATCGAATTATCAGAACCATCAAAAGAGACAAGACCAGTTGAAATTTGTTCAACTCCTTTAATTTTGCTTAATTCTTGTTTTATGGTGGTGTATTTATTGTAAATATTTTGTCCAACATTTTCTACTTCATAATCCGATGATGGAAAATTTAATGACACAGCAACTACCTGATCTCCTTTAAAACCCAGATCTTTATTATTCAAGTACCTAACTTGCTCATATACGATATAGGAGCCGATTATGAAAAATGAGGCTATTGCAAATTGAAAAATAAGCATTCCGTTACGAAGCCATATCCCATTTTTACTTCTTCCAAAATTCCCTTTTAATACTTTTAAAGCTTCAAAATTAGACACGTAAACCGCTGGAAATATTCCTGCAACCAAAACAATAATTATAAAAATCAAAATCAGTTGCGCATAAAACAAACTCCCTAAAAGCACTAGCTTTTTATCTAAAAAGTTGTTGTAATAAGGCAAAGTGAGCTCTACAATTACCAATGCCAGTAAAATCGAAAAAAAGCTCGTTAAAATGGTTTCAAAAATAAATTGTCTAATAATATTCCCTTTGGAAGCCCCTACAATTTTGCGTACACCCACTTCTTTGGCTCGTTTTATAGCATTGGCAGTTGCTAAATTGATATAATTAACAACCGACAAAATGAGAATCAAAACTGACAAACTCATCATGATTAACAAAAATTGATAGTTACCTCTGCCTTCCGGATAACCGTCTGTGATGGAATGTAATCTGGCTTTTGAAAGTGGCTCCACGACAACTGTAAAATGCCCTATTTTTTTGGCCATTTCCTCG
The DNA here is from genome assembly GCF_047344965.1 of Flavobacterium sp. W1B. Taxonomy (NCBI): domain Bacteria; kingdom Pseudomonadati; phylum Bacteroidota; class Flavobacteriia; order Flavobacteriales; family Flavobacteriaceae; genus Flavobacterium; species Flavobacterium sp. W1B. The sequence goes on along the minus strand of NZ_CP178845.1, from coordinate 1,155,600 downwards.
GGAGTAAAACCCTCAAGTTTAGCTATTTTATTAATAAAATCGTCGTTATAATATTTTTCGAGGCTCTTTCTCGTATGCTCAATTTTTGAGGAATCTTTAATTTTAAACAATAATTTTAAAACAAATGGATTCGTCACATTTGCTGTTGTCAATTCCTTCATTTTATTGATTATGACGTTTGGAGAAATTGATGAATTCCCTGGAATATGATATACGGCACGAACAACAAACATTTGGTTAAGACATTTTATTTGTTTTCCGATGGGGTTTTCATCACCAAAAACTCTTTTAGCTGTATCAACAGAAATAGCAATACTCGTGTCGTCTTTTAAAGCAGAAGCTGCATCTCCTTTAATTATTTTGAAAGGAAAAAATGAAAAGAAATTGCTCTCAACATTGATGATTTTATCTTCTAAAATTTTCTTTCCATTATAGATAATTTTATCCTTTTGATACCAACTATCAGCATACATTATAGCTTCCACATTGGAATCTTTATCTAAAATAGGTTTTAGAAATAAAGAACAATCCGACCAAACTGGCATATCGCTCAATTCAACCAATACCTGATAAACGTTCTCTTTTTCAGGATTCCAATCGTTATAACTTTGTTCATCATTCCAATACAGGGTCCCAAAAATCAGTCCCGCAATCCCAATGCTCAATCCCAAAACATTTAGAAACGAAAACAATTTGTTTTGTCTCAAATGGTATATAAATATTTTTAGCCAATTTACTATCATACTATTATTTCTTTACAATCTTAGCCGACGAATGATTCTTTATCTCTACTTTTTCCGGCGAACCATAATAATGTATTTTGGATGCCGAGGACGCATTGGCTTTTAGAGACTGGTTTGCCGTTATGCTAATTGATGCGGCACTGTTTGCCTGTACAACAACATCATCCACAGAAAAATTTTGAGCATCACAACTCGCGCCGCTATTTATATTTATCAATGCCTGTTTTGATTTCCCAACGAGTCTCGTACTTGACCCGCTACCAAAATCGCCATTAAAAGTATTTGTCACAATATTTCCATCAAAACGAGATCCTGAACTTAGCTTTAAATCAATAATTTTTGATTGTATTTTTCCAGAAAAAGAAGAACCCGAATTTAAATTGAGAAGCATTTTATCAGTATTTACCTCTCCAATAATTTTTATTGAGCCTCCTGAGCCGGCGCCGAAAGAATTAATATCTTTTTGAGAAACATACACTTTTAGAACCTTAAAACGATTCGTCCCACTTTTATCTTTATTACTTTTTACAAAAACCTTAAGGATCCCTGCATTCACTACAGTTTTAATCTTTTGCATTTTTTCGGCATCGTCTGTTTCTACTTTTATAGATTGTGAATTCTTTTGAGTAAAAATCAATTCAATTCCGGTTTGCACTTCGATTCCTGAAAAACCATCCAATTTTCTTGTTTCGGATACTTGTCCTTGACAAATCATCGTAACTAAATAAGTCGTAATAACTAAAACTAATCGTATCATATTTTATATATCTAATGGTTATTTAACATCCGCAAAAACATCTACATTCCTCTGATTGCTTTTTTCCGAGAAAACGATTCCGTCCCTCATGTGAATGGTTCTTTGAGAGAATGAAGCATCATAATCCGAATGCGTTACCATCAATATGGTAGCTCCTTTAGCATGCAAATCAGTCAACAATTCCATCACTTCATTCCCGTTTTTACTGTCCAAATTTCCTGTTGGCTCATCGGCCAGAATAATTTTGGGGTCGTTTATCAAGGCTCTTGCCACAGCCACACGCTGTTGTTGACCTCCGGAAAGCTGTTGGGGATAATGTTTCAATCGGTGTGAAATGTTTAATTTTTCGGCAATTGCCTCCACTTTCAATTTTCGATCAGATGCCTTCACATTATTGTAAATCAGCGGTAATTCGATATTGTCATAAACCGAAAGCTCGTCGATAAGATTAAAATTCTGGAAAATAAATCCAATATTTTCTTTACGAACCTCTGAACGACCTTTTTCTTTTAGTCCAATCATTTCTTGATTCAACAACTTATAACTTCCATCTGATGCGCTATCCAATAGTCCGACAATGTTGAGTAAGGTTGATTTTCCGCAACCCGAAGGCCCCATAATGGAAAGAAAATCCCCTTCGTTGATTTGCAGATTGATACCGCTTAAAGCCGAAGTTTCTACCTCTTCTGTTCTGAAAATTTTGGTTAGGTTTTGTATTGTAATCATAGTTTTAAATTATTTATGTTTCCTAATATTTTTTAGTGATTTTTGATTAACAATCATTCTATATTCAATTCCTCCACCTCTTTATAGTCGACATAAGACGACGTAATCACTTTCTCGCCTTGTTTCAATCCTTCCAGCACCTCATAATAAACCGGATTTTCCCTGCCCAATTTAATGGTTCTTCTCTCGGCTTTGTTTCCTTTGACGACAAATATCCACTTTCCTAAGGCTTCTTGATTGAAACTTCCTTTTGGGATAACTAAAATCTTATTTTTTTCGGACAAGATAAGCTTTACCCCAAAACTCAATCCGTCTTGCAATGCCAGATTTTCTTTGGAATCAAAAAACAACTCCACTTGAAAACGGCCGCTTTTAACTTCCGGAATTACTTTTATAACTGAGACTCCTAGAATTCTTCCTTTGTATTCAATTTGCCCTTTCAAACCTTCACGGATTTTTTCCAAATAAAACTCATCTACTAGAGCCACTAATTTGTAACCTTGACGAGAATCTATCTTTCCGATACTTTCCCCTGCTTGGTAAGTTTTACCCAAAACAGGCTCAAATGAAGTCAATCTTCCGGAAACTGGTGCCGTAATGAGAAAATTCTCCTTATTGTTTCTCAGAATATCCAAACTCTTTTCCATTGTTTCTATCGAACGGTTAATTTGCGAAATCTGCAATTGATTGGTTTGCTTTTCTTTATTAATACTAAATTTTATATTACTTCTTCGCTCTTCCTGAAAACGAAAACTTTCCTTTGTCGAATTCCACTCGTTTCTAGAAATAATCCCTTTTTCATACAATCGTATATTCATATCAAACAGCCTTTTGGCGTCATTGTAGTCATGTTCAATCAAAACCAAATCTTTGGCCAGATTTAATTCCTGATTCCTGATATTTAATTTCCCAATATTCAAATTATTGATTTGCTCAATGATCGCCGTTTCTTGTGTAAGATAATTCAGTTCCGTATTTGGATTGTACATTCTTGCTAACGACTGTCCCTTAGTAACCATAGCGCCATTCTCGACAAAAATTTCTTTAACAGAACCGCCTTCGACAATATTCACCAACATAATTTTTAAAGGTTCAACTTTAGCCTGAAAGACAATAAAATCCTCAAAAAAGTCCTGAGTCACTTTTTTTACCAAAAGTTCATCTGCTTTCACATTCAGACTTCTTTTTTTTGAAACCGAAGCATAAACAACCGCTCCCAAAATCAAAAAAACAAAAAACCCTATTGATAAATGCTTAATTTTTTTATTTTTACGAAGAATTACCTTATCCATTTTTACTAATAATTTGCTGATTATCAATATGTAATATTGTGCCAAAAAAATTACATTTTGTAAAACAATGACTATCAAGGCAGTTATAAAAAACACTTCAAAAACAATGTTCGGAAACGAACAGTACACTGTTCAAAAGTGAACGAAAAAATAATGATGCGAAAAAAACAAGCCAAAATACTAGTCGTTGACGATCAGGACGAAATTCTCTTTTCGGCAAAAATGATTTTAAAAAAACATTTTGACGAAATTTTCACCGCAAATAATCCCAAGAAAATCATTTCAATTCTTGCCGAAAACCAGATTGACGTTGTTTTATTGGATATGAATTACCGCATCGGTTTTGAAGATGGCCGGGAAGGCATTCATTGGCTCAAAGAAATAAAAACTTTGTCGCCAAAAACAATTGTGCTTTTAATGACCGCTTTCAGCAAAATAGAAACTGCCGTCGAAGGAATGAAAATTGGCGCCTTTGATTATATCCTGAAGCCTTGGGACAATGATAAATTATTGGCTACGATACACAAAGCAGTTGATGAGAGTCGAAAGCTTTCCAAAAACACAATTTTAAAACAAGACAAAAAAGAATATTTCGTTGGCACTTCCCAAAAAACAAAACAAGCCTACATTCTTGCTGAAAAAGTGGCAAAAACAGATGCCAATGTGCTTATTTTAGGAGAAAACGGGACAGGTAAATTTGTTTTTGCAGAACACATCCATCAAAATTCAGAACGAAGAGATGAAACTTTTGTTCATGTAGACTTAGGCTCATTAAGTGAAAATTTATTTGAAAGTGAACTTTTTGGATATTCAAAAGGCGCTTTTACCGATGCCAAAACAGACACCGCCGGAAGATTTGAAACCGCCAATAACGGAACTATTTTTCTGGATGAAATAGGAAACATCCCCTTGCACTTACAATCAAAACTATTGCATGTCTTGCAAACAAAAAAAGTAACCCGATTAGGCGAAAGCAAACCGAGACCATTAAATGTTAGGATTATATCGGCCACGAACTGCGACATTAAAGCCGACGTTAAAAACAAAAATTTCCGTGAAGACTTGTTTTATCGCATCAATACAATGGAAATAAATCTGCCGGCTTTAAGGGAACAAAAAAGCGATATTGTACCGATGGCTAATTTTATTTTGAAACAAATTGGTGAAAAATACGGCCAGGACAAGGTCATTTTTGAAAAGAATGTTGGAGAATATTTAGAGCGTTATCCTTGGAAAGGAAACATCCGAGAATTAGAAAACAAAATTGAAAGAGCATTAATTATATCGGAAAACGATACTATTTCTGTAACCGATTTAGACATTCTGGATTTTGACGATTTTCAGACCGACGAGGAAAATTCCTTATCTGAAATTGAAAAAAAAGCCATTGAAAAGTCACTTTTCAAAAACAACAGAAACATCAGCAAAACAGCCGAAGAATTAGGTTTATCCAGGGCTGCTTTATATAGGAAACTTGAAAAATATGACATGAAAAACAATGAATAACTGGAAATTTTACAATACGTTATTTGCAAGATTTATCCTTGTATTTTTTTTACTCGCATTCTCCTTTTTTTTATTTGAAAGAGGATTTATATACAATGCAGCCCTGATTTTTGCATTTGCCATTTTGGCTTGTACCGAAATGTATTTTTCTATCAGGAACAAGTTGCTTGTTTACGACAAAACTATCCTTTCAATACTACAAAATGACTTTTCCACGAATTTCCCTTCGGCTTACAAAAATGACGATTATAAAAATCTGCACCTTTTATATGACACCCTAAAAGAAAAACAACACGATCAGACATCGAAAGAATTAATTTATCGATCCATTTTAAATGATATGGATACAGCGGTTTTGATTTTAGAAAAAGAAAAGGAAAACTGGACCATTTTTATAATGAATGATTGTTTTTCATCCCTTTTCAGCGTCCCAAAAGTAAGCAACTGGGAATATCTCAAAAACTACCTACCCTCACTTTGTCAGGAAATAGAGAATACGGGCTTCAGCGAATTAAAAACAGCCATAAACATTAAAATCGAGCAACAAGACACACAAACTTTTATACTGCAAACCTCACAGACAGAATCATTCAACAGAGAATATTACATTGTTTTATTAGACAGTATACAACGCGTTATTGATAAAAAAGAAAAAGAAGCCTGGATCAGTTTGATGAAAATCATTTCCCATGAATTAATGAACTCCTTAACCCCTATTCGATCGCTTTCACAAAACTTATTGGAAATTGTTGACCAAGACCATTTAGGCGAAGAGGATTTAGACGACATTAAAAACAGTATTTCCACAATTATAAACAGAAGTGATCATTTACAATTTTTTGTCGAGAATTATCGCAAACTAACAACACTACCTTCTCCAAACAAGAAAACAACCTCCATTAATTTGCTTTTTGAAGATTGTCTCAAAATCATGTCACCCATTTTAAAATCTGAAAACATCGAAATCATAAATGAGATTGATGCTTTTAAAACTATCAATATCGACAAAAATCAAATGGAACAGGTTATCATCAATCTGATTACCAATAGTATTTTTGCACTAAAAGAAAAACAAGAAAAAAAGATTTTCTTATCCACTTTAACCAATAACAATCGTTTATTTATAACCATTTCTGACACCGGAAAAGGAATTGAACCCGAAATTAAAAATAAAATATTCTTGCCTTTTTTCACCACCAGAAAAGATGGCGCGGGAATTGGCCTTACCCTTTCCAAAAACATTATTGAAGCACATGGCGGTTATCTGAGTTGTCAAACCGAAGGAGAAAAAACAAATTTTGTAATTTGTTTAATGGTATAACTTTTGAAATTTAAAATAAGAACCGCTTAAAATTCGCTACCTTCCGGCTGCCAAAAATGCTTCTCGAAATCAACTATTTGATTATCGACCACTTCAATTCCCTCGCTTTCCAATAATTGTTGCATGAGGTTTGTACCGTCAAAATGAAATTTTCCGGTAAGAAGTCCTTTTCTATTCACTACCCGATGCGCGGGAACATCCTCCATATTATGCGAGGCATTCATAGCCCAACCTACCATTCTTGCTGAACGAGCTGTCCCCAAAGCCTTTGCAATTGCTCCATACGATGTTACTCTTCCGTAAGGAATTTGCCGTGCAATGGCATATACTCTTTCGAAAAAATTATCGTTTGACATATTTCTAAAACCAAAAAATTAAATCAATACCAATAAAACTTGACGATATTAAACAAGGTAATCATCGACACCAATCCAGTTATACAACCAATAATTGTATTCATGTTTCGCAACAAATGATCTGCTTTGCTTTCTATTTTCTTAAAAAAAGTAATATAGAAATAAAAAACGAGAGAGGATCCCAACACTACTCCGCTGACAAAAGTAAAAATTGAGGCCGTATCAAATCCAAAAAGTCGGTAACTAGACAAAGTAATACTTACAAAAACATAATAAGGAATAGGAAAAAAATTGAGTGCTGAGAGCAACATTCCCAGAAAAAACCGTTTCTTTTTACTACTCTGCTTGATTTTTGCTTTCTTAATTTTTGGTTTTTTGGCTATCCATAAAAAATAAATTGTCAAAGCGCCAAATATAGCGAAGCCCACTTCGCGCAATAAGATAATGATGTCTGGACGAATATTTATAACGCGAGCAAACAATATAGCAATATAGGCTTGAAAAAAGATAACGATTACCGCCCCCAATATAAACCATAATGCATTTCGCAAACCTTCTTTTAAATTCACCTTGGCAGCCGTCATATTAATCAAACCCGGAGGCATAATTCCTATGAAGGCAGTTAGGAATCCTAAAAAAAAGGTGGTCATAAAATTCATTTACTAAGATTAAAGTTTTAAAAAAAGAATCCGTTTTTAATGAACTACTATTCTTTGATTTTAAATCGAATATACGTAATTGCCTTGTTAACTTCCAAATATTGTTTTTCGTAGAATGTCTGAAAAGCGGTCACTTCCTCTGGACTACCTTCATTTTTGTAAACGTTATGGTTGGCATACAGCACCTCATGTCCTTCGCCATGAAGCAATCCTAAGGTATAACCGTGCATGAATTCGCTGTCGGTTTTTAGATTTACGACTCCGTCTTTCTTGAGAATTTTTTTATACAATTGTAAAAACTCCGAATTGGTCATTCTGTGTTTTGTTCTCTTGTATTTTATTTGCGGATCCGGAAAAGTAATCCAGATCTCATCCACTTCATTTTCGGCAAAAATATGATTAATCAATTCGATTTGAGTTCGAATAAAAGCTACGTTATGCAAACCAGTTTCAACAGCGGTCTTAGCACCACGCCAAAAACGAGCACCTTTAATATCGATTCCCACAAAGTTTTTATTGGGATATCTTTCGGCTAAACCTACAGAATATTCTCCTTTACCACAACCCAATTCTAAGACTAATGGATTGTCGTTCTTAAAGAAATCAGAGTTCCATTTCCCCCTTAAAGGAAACAAATCGCCTACTACTTCTTCTCTTGTTGGTTGAAAAACGTTATTGAATGTTTCGTTTTCCTTGAATCTTTTTAATTTATTTTTACTTCCCACGCTTTTACATATATTTCGGCAAAATTAAGGAAATATATAAGACCGAAGGATTCAACCGTGAAAAAAGAATAATTATCTTTTAGTTTTCAGTTCTTTCATCAAGGCTTCTTCAATAGGAGCTTTAATTTTTATTACTTCCTTACTGTTTTCATTTGGAATCGTCATCGACAGAACATAATGTTTTATTTTCCAATCCTTCCCTATTTTTACCAGTACTCCAGAACCTCTGCAAATTTTCATCTGAGTATTCAACAACTCATCAAACCAAGCTGTTTTCCCTGTCTTATCAAAATAAATATGACGCTCTAAAGCGGTAAAGCTCCAGGCTTTCCCTTTATCAAAATGAGGTTTCGCATAAGCTTGAAAAGCGGTTTTATTCCAGTTTTCGGCTGCATCAGTCCCAATAAAAACAGCATCTTCGGTCATTAAATTGAAATAGTCCTCATATTTTGCTTCGGCAGCAGCTTTGTGCCAAGAATCGAGTACCACATTAATTTGATCCCGATCCGAAACAACAGCTTTTTTAGTTGATGTACAGGAAACCAAAACGATAAATAAGAGGACAATAATTTTTTTCATAATAAAAGAATTTGGTTAAAAATATAAAAACTTTTCTTTCAAATAATTTATTGTAAGAACTTTATTTCCGCACAAACCTCAACAACACAAAGTCTTATTTATCAAGTAATTAAAGTGTTAACACGGTCGTAATTAACTTTTTGCAAAGAATATATTTTTTTACCTTTATTAAATAATTGCGCTATGAAAAAGTTCTTTTTATCCATAGTAGTTCTTTTATTTGGTTTTTCAGTTGTCACTGCCTACCATTTTAGAAACGATGACCTGATGGTTAAGGCGATTTACTTTGTCAAAAATCTTCGGGAATCTATTTTTAAAAAATCCATAATCCCCCTTGACAAAACGGTCCTAAATGATTTTTTTAAAAAACACCCTAATTTAGATAAATATCAGCCAGATGTTAATGCCATCTATAAAAAAAGAGGATACAATTCGATTTGGTATGACGAAAAAGGACTCATTGAGTTTTCCAATTTACTCTACTCTAAAGTAAATCTTCTGGAAGAAGAAGGCCTAGAATCAGACTTAGCCTATAGATCAAAAATTGATGAAATATTCAACACTAATTCTGCAGAGAAACTTTCAAAAACCGATACTGAAATGCTATTATCTACCATGTATGTATTTTATATCAAGAAAGTTTTTCAAGGAATTGACCCTGAAAAAACAAACCAAATAGGATGGCTTTTGCCTCGAAAAAATATTTCTTACGAAACCTTATTAGATTCATTATTAGCTAATCCTGATTTGTTAAACAAAAATGAGAAACAACTTTTTGGGCAATATTATAAGTTACGTGAAGTTTTAAAAAAATACAGAGCTATAGAAAAGAATGAGGACTGGAGTCCCATAGAATTTGATCCTTCGATAGCCTATTACAAACCCAGTGACAGCTCAAAAACCATTGGGCAAATTAGACATCGCCTTGCCATATTGGGAGATTTAAAACAGGATTCTAAAAGTAACGTATTTGATAAAGAGTTAGAATCTGGTGTTATTAACTTCAAAAAAAGGAATGGCTACAAAACAAATGGTCTCCTTTCGACCTGGCAACTACAACGAATGAATACACCAATCAAAAAATATATCAGTACTATTATAGTAAACATGGAACGCTGTAGATGGATTGACCCCGAATTATCTAAGAAACCAGAATACATCATCATAAACATTCCTGCATTCAAGTTAATTTATTTTAAAAACGGTAAAAAAGAACTCGAATCGAGTCTTTTAGTTGGTAAGAATATGACCGAAACCGTCGTTTTTAACGGCTTGATAAGTTCAATCGTATTTAGCCCTTATTGGATTGTCCCAACGAGCATCATTGAAAATGAGATAAAAACCGCCCTTTTTCAAGATAAAAACTATCTCGAATCTCATGAAATGGAATGGAAAAATGGAAAACTCGTACAAAGGCCGGGACTTAAAAACCCAATGGGATTGGTAAAATTCATGTTTCCAAATTCAAATGACATCTATTTGCATGACACGCCTTATAAAAACTTTTTCGAATTTGATTATCGTGCCTTTAGTCACGGCTGTATTAATATGCAAAAAGCCAAAGAACTGGCAATCCTGATTTTGAAAGACGATCCCAACTGGTCAGTAGATCGCATAAATGAAGCCATGAAAGGAGAAAAGGAAACCACTTATATCCTGAAGAACAAAATCCCAATTTATATTTACTATTTAACGGCTTGGGTAAATGATTCGGGAGAAATTAATTTTTACAACGATTTATACGAAAGAGATGACCGATTGGCTTCCATATTATTTGAAGACTCAAAATAGCTTGCGTCTTTTTTAAAATTGACTGCCTTTATATTTTTATCAATCATAAATTTATTGACATGAAAACTAAACTTGTCACACTAATTTTTATCTTTTTTTTAGTAGCCAATTCTTATGAAATAAAGGCTAGCAACCTTGAATTTAAAACTATTTCGCTTACTTACCAGAGAATCCCTTCCTTTCAGGAAATCCCATTTGATAGTACTTTAATTGCTCCCTTCTTTTCTAAATACCCAAAACTAAAATACCTAAAACCTGAGGTAATAAAACTTTACCGAAAACACAATTATCAATACTTATGGTTCGATCATAAAGGCTTGAATGAGTTTGCAAAATTACTATATGACAAAATCAACAACTTAGATCAGGAGGGCTTGCAAATTGATGTTCCTTACAATGATAAAATGAGAAGCCTTTTTCAAAATTCGAACAACATCAAAAAACCCAACCTAGATACAGAACTATTGCTGTCTTCTTTATATTTTTTTTACGCTGATAGAGTATTTAAAGGCTTGGATGTTGCAAAAACAACCGAATTAGATTGGTTTTTACCTCGAAAAAAACAATCCTATGTCAATCGGCTAGATTCCTTACTCCAAGATCCAAGTTTGATCAACCAACAAGAAAAAGGCCTTTTAGGTCAATATTATTTATTGAAAAATGCACTAAAAAACTATCGGGACATTGAAAAAAAAGGCGGCTGGAGTCCTATTGTTTTTCCAAAAAACATAAAATCCCTTAAACTGAAGGATACTGCCAATGTGATTCTTCAAATTAGAAAACGGCTTTTTATAACCGGAGATTTGAATAGCGATTCCGGGAAAAAATTGTTTGATGATGAATTATTAGCCGGTGTTTTGAAATACAAAAAACGAAATACTTTCAAAACCGATTCTATCTTGTTGCCTAAACACCTCAAAGACATGAATATTCCGGTTAACGAGCGCATTAAAACCATTATGGCCAATATGGAACGCTGCCGATGGATACCTCCTAGTTTGACCCAAAAAAAACAATATATCACAGTAAACATTCCTTCTTTTACACTCACTTATTTCATAGATAGTAAACCTGAATTAGTTTCCAAAGTGGTTGTAGGAAAAACGATGAATAAAACAGCGGTTTTTAACGGCGACTTAAACCAAATAATATTCAGTCCGTATTGGAACGTGCCCCCGAGTATTTTAAGAAAAGAAATTTTGCCTGCTATAGCAAAAAACAGTAATTATCTAGCAAAAAATGATATGGAATGGGTTGAAAATCGAGTGCGACAGCGACCCGGACCACAAAATTCGTTGGGCTTGGTAAAATTTGTTTTCCCAAATTCCCATACTATTTACATGCATGACACTCCGGCCAAAAACCTGTTTAATGAAGATCGTAGAGCATTTAGCCACGGTTGTATTAGGGTGGCTCGCGCCAGAGATTTAGCAATCGCTATTTTGAAAAATGACAAGAATTGGACTCTAGAGAAAATAGATTCAGCCATGATCGGAGGTGTTGAAAAAACATATAACCTAAAAACCAAAATTCCTGTTTACATAGGCTATTTTACGGCTTGGGTAGATCGCGATGGAACAGTCAATTTTTATGAAGACATTTATGGACATGATATTAGACTATCTGAAATGTTGCTTTCGGATTAATTTATATAGATCTTATTTCCAAATTCATCCTAATAAAAAACGCCAATCTCTCGATTGGCGTTTTCTTATCATTAAATTGGGATGTCCTAGCCCTGATGGAAACGGCATCCTTTTTATTTTTTATTTAAAAATAAAAAGATACAGTGTACAGCAGGAAACAGCTCCTTCATTGCCTTATTATTTTACTTTTGGCAATGTTGTAATACCCATATTATACAAAGTAAAAGCTTGAATATCTACATTTTCTTGAATGTTTGCTGCCACAGATTTTCCTGCACCATGACCTGCTTTTACATCGATACGGATTAAAACAGGATTTGTACCTGCTTGTTTTTCCTGTAACTCAGCCGCAAATTTAAAACTGTGCGCTGGTACTACTCTATCGTCATGGTCACCTGTAGTTACCATTGTTGCTGGATAATGTGTTCCTTTTTTAACATTGTGTACTGGAGAATAACCTTTGATGTACTCGAACATTTCTTTGCTGTCCTGAGCCGTTCCATAATCATAAGCCCATCCTGCTCCTGCGGTAAATGTATGGTAACGCAACATATCCATCACACCTACAGCCGGTAAAGCCACTTTCATTAATTCAGGACGTTGAGTCATAGTAGCTCCTACTAGCAAACCACCATTAGACCCACCACGAATGGCAAGAAAATCAGGAGTAGTATATTTTTGAGCAATCAAATACTCGGCTGCTGCGATGAAATCGTCAAATACATTTTGTTTTTGCATTTTAGTTCCCGCATCATGCCATTTTTTTCCGTATTCTCCACCACCACGCAAGTTTGGAACAGCATAAACGCCACCGTTTTCCATCCAAACGGCATTGGCAATACTGAAACCTGGTGTCAAACTCGAATTAAATCCTCCGTAACCGTAAAGGATAGTTGGGTTTTTCCCGTCTAATTTTAATCCTTTTTTGTGGGTAATCATCATCGGTACTTTTGTCCCGTCTTTTGAAGTATAAAACACTTGGTTTGATTCGTATTCATCACTTTTGAAATCTACTTTTGGTTTTTCGTACACAGCAGACTTCCCTGCTTTAGGCTCGAATGAATAAATAGTTCCCGGAGTAATGTAATTAGTAAAAGAATAATACAAAGTCTTATCTTTTTTCTTTCCTCCAAAACCACCAGCTGTACCTAATCCCGGTAATTTAATCTCGCGAAGCAATTTCCCGCTGTAATCGTATTGTTTCACCACCGAAACGGCATCTTTCATATAATTGGCAAAGATATAACCTCCACCAGTAGAAGGAGACAATACATTCTCAGTCTCTGCAATAAAATTTTTCCAGTTTGCTGGTTTTGGATTATTTACATCTACGGTAACCACACGTGTATTAGGTGCATTTAAATCGGTTTCGATAAACAACTTTCCACCTTCGTTTTCGATAATAGAATTGCTGCTATTAAAATTATCAACTATAGTAACAATTGAGCTATTTGGTTTCTTTAAATCTTTGATATAAAGTTCGTTCCCATAAGTAGAATTAGCAGCCGTAATCACTAAATAATTATCGTCTTCGGTTACATAACCGCCAACGTATCTTCTTTTTTGATCTGCACCAAATATTACTTTGTCAGCTTTTTGAGAAGTCCCCAGTTTGTGGAAATACAATTTATGTTGATCTGTCTTTGCAGACAATTCACTTCCTTTTGGTTTCTCATAGCTAGAATAGTAAAAACCTTCATTTCCTTTCCAAGACAATCCGCTGAATTTTACATCTATCAAAGTATCTTCAATTACTTTTTTAGATAAAGCATCCATAATGATTACTTTTCTCCAGTCGCTTCCGCCTTCAGAAATGGCATAAGCTATTTTTGAACCATCTTTAGAAAAACTCAAACCACCTAAAGAGGTAGTACCGTCTTTAGAAAAAGTATTTGGATCTAGAAAAACTTCTTCTTTACCAGCAGCATTTTTTCTATATAAAACCGATTGATTTTGCAATCCGTTATTTTTAGAATAATAAGTATACTTCCCTTCAATCGAAGGAGCGCCTATTTTCTCGTAATTCCATAGTTTTTCCAGTCTTTCTTTTAACTGATTTCTAAATGGAATTTTAGCTAAATAATCATAAGTCACTTCATTTTCAGCTTTTACCCAGGCTGCCGTTTCAGCAGATCTATCGTCTTCTAGCCAACGGTATGGATCATTTACTTTTGTGCCAAAATACACATCAACAGTTTCTCCTTTTTTTGTTTGAGGATAACGAATGGAATTTTGTCCAATCGAACTTAATGTTGAAGTAACTGCCATTGCAAGAATTAGTTTTTTCATTTAAATAATTTTAAAGGTTAATACAAAAATAGAAAAATAGTCCGCATCCCCAAGCTCTCCCCAAAGAAGAGAGCCAATCGGGATGAAAAGACCATTAAATTTTATAAATTGAAGTTGATTCCTAAGACAACATTTCTGCCTATGTTAGGAATCCCATCTGTTTTTAATCTGGAAAGGTGTGCAATATAACTTTTGTCAAACAAGTTATTTCCGTTGATATTAACATCAAAAGCTGTTTTACCTAATTTTACTTTTCCCCCAAAACCAAGATTTACTAAGGTATATCCATTAGAACGCGTTTCAAAACCACTCACATTATTTTGATTAAAAGTAGTATTCACGCTCAATGCAGCAAAGCCTTCTTCGAACCAGTTTTTGATCTTAAATTCGGTTCTGATCGTATTGTTCCAATTGTTAGCCGGAATCAAAGGCAAATAATCCCCATCTTGTTTCTTTCCGGTAACGGTTTCAAAACTGGTTTCATAATGCAACCAATCTAAAGGATGCGGGTGCAAATGCAATCCTATTTCACCACCGTATAATTTGGCATTATTCTGAACGTAATCAAAAACATCATTATTATCAATTTGAGTTCCCGCAGGAGAAGTGTAGATGTAATTGTTGATATGGTTATAAAATCCATTTACAAAAAACTCAAAATGACTATTGTTGTATTCTAAATTTAGATCCGTTTGAAGATTTTGTTCCGTTTTTAAATCAGAATTACCTATTTCATAACGATTGGTTCCGTGGTGTACCCCATTAGAAGTTAACTCTGCTAAATTTGGAGCTCTAAAACCAGTAGCAACATTCACACGCATAGTCAACGGTTCGGCCAAATTTGTTTTATACCCTAATGAGGCATTAAAACTATTGAATGATCTGTTTAGCGCGTCAAAATCTCCACCGTGATGCTCGTGGTCATGACCGTCGTGATCATCATGAGCTTCTGCCTCATGAGCTAACGAATTGATATTACGGCTATCAAAACGAAAACCAGCCTGAATTGCATTAGATTTCCATTCGTAATTTACCATTCCAAAAGCACCAAAATCATTGGTAGTAGCATCTGGAATTAAATATTCTTCGCCAGAATTGGTATTGGTTTGATGCATTCCTTGCACTCCGAAAATAGTTTCAAACCTTCCAAATTGTGGCAAATGGTATTTTGCATTGTAGTTGAACGTGTTTAAAACCATGTCTAAAGAAGGATCATTACTTTCTTCAAACTCTTTTCGATTATTAGAAATATACCCCAAATCAACATCTAATTTAGATCTTCCAAAATAAACGATATTATTTAAACTCAGTAAGTGATTTGATACGCCTTGTCTTGGAAATTCCGTATTCTTGCTCGAAGTTTGCTCCGCAATTCCCTCTTCGGGAATCCCTAAGTCCAATTTGTTATAATTGTACCTTAGTACAGTTGAAAATTTTGCATTATTATAGCCAATTCCTGTTTTGAAATCAGTTTCATTATAACGCGTATTGGTTACTCGATCTCCTCCTGAAATTCTATAATCAGAGTGGGTATTGTAACTACCACGAGCCAAGAATTTCCAGTTTTCAGTCGATGTTTTTAAGCCTAAAGAAGAATTGCTTCCTAGAGTATTACTGAAATATTTTTGGCTAACATTTGCTTGAAAAGTATTTGCATTGGCAAATTTTTCTGGATTAAAATACAAAACACCGCCCAAAGCATCAGAACCATACAGCAAAGAAGCAGGCCCTTTTATGACCTCAACACTTTCAATACCCGAGTCATTCAAACCTAAACCGTGTTCTTCTCCAAACTGTTGGTTCTCTATTCGGACTCCTTGTGAGTAAACTAATACGCGATTACCGCTTAAGCCTCTAATAACGGGTTTCCCAATGGATGTTCCTGTTGAAACCTGAGAAACCCCGGGAATAGTTGCTAACCCATCAATTAAAGTTGCCGTTCCTTTTCGTTGTAAATCTTCCATTTTTTCATGTTCGACTTTCATTACATTTTGCGATTGTATTTTATTGAAAGCCGTAGAAACGATAACCTCGTCCATTTGAAACAGGGTTTCTTCGAGAATTATATCTAATGTATTTTCTTTTTGAAGGGTTTTTATCGTTTTATTCTGATTTGAAAAACCAACAAATACAAAGTTCAAATTTAAACTTCCATTGGGAAGATTTTCTAAAGTATATTTTCCCTTGGCATCAGTTGTTGTTCCTTTGTGCAGTTCAGCAGCATAAATTGAAACGCCGGCTATAGGATTATTAGAACTATCTGTAACCGTTCCCGATACTTTATTTTGAGCTTGAAGCATCGCCGAAAACCCTAATATTAGGGCAATTATAAATTTTTTCATTAAAATGATTGTATTGTTATAAGGAATATATCTTCTTAAATAATTCTTCTAAAGCAAATACCATCAGGCAAAATACAAAGGCACAGTCATCAATATGTATGTGACTTTACATCCCGCTTAGGACTAAAATTTAGTATCAAATTATAAGAAAATATCTTTTTAATAATCTTAAAATCAACGCAGACTGCTTGATTTAAAATCTCCTGAAAGAGATCCGGAGAATTTTTAGATATTAAAAAAAGGAGGCCCTCGATGCGAATACAAACTCCCGGAAAAAGAAATAATTGCTTTTCCGATTTTAAAGAAATAGGGAACTTGTTTGAAATTTGAATTGAGTTTATAAACAAAAACTTCCGGACTAATATAAGCTCCAAAAGTAAAATGGCATACGTTACAATGATCAAGATTATGATGCTGATGTGTTATCTCTGCTTGAGTGCCATTGTATTTGTGATGACATACTTCTTCAGAAAACTGCTTTACAAAATGCTCATATACATGCAACGACTGAAACAGTATTGAGAACAATACTATCATCGACAATGAAAGACTTATTATGAGCTGTTTCTTTTTCATTTGCTGCAAAAGTAAGAAAACCCCAAATAAAAAAACCATCTGTTTCACAAAATATAAAATTTGTTTAACAGATGGCTTAAATTATTGGCTAATTAACAGCTTATACCAAATTAGCTTTAATAAGATATTCGGCAATCTGAACTGTATTTGTAGCGGCGCCTTTTCTTAAATTATCAGCCACAATCCACATGTTTAATGTATTTGGCTGGCTTTCGTCACGACGAATTCTACCTACAAAAACATCGTCTTTTCCTTGCGCATACATTGGCATTGGATAAGTATAAGTATCATTATTGTCCTGTACCACAACTCCATCGGTATGATGCAAAATATTTTGAACCTCAGCAACTTCAAAATCATTAGAAAACTCCACGTTTACCGCTTCACTATGACCACCAACAATAGGCACACGCACTGCCGTAGCAGTAACAGCAATAGAATTGTCACTTAAGATTTTTTTGGTTTCGCGAACGAGTTTCATCTCTTCTTTTGTGTATCCGTTATCCTCAAAAGAATCACATTGTGGAATCGCATTTCTATGAATTGGGTATTTGTAAGCCATTTCGCCTTGAATACCTGCATATTCATTTTCTAATTGTTCTACCGCTTTCACGCCCGTTCCGGTAATAGATTGGTAAGTAGAAACAATAACACGTTTGATATTGTATTTTTTATGCAATGGAGCTAAAACCAAAACCATCTGAATTGTAGAACAGTTTGGATTGGCAATAATCTTATCTTCTTTTGTTAATTCACTAGCATTGATTTCTGGTACAATCAATTTTTTTGTCGGATCCATTCTCCAAGCCGATGAATTATCAATAACAGTTGTTCCTGCCGCTGCAAATTTTGGAGCCCATTCTAATGAAGTATCTCCACCTGCTGAAAACAAAGCAATATCAGCCTTCATATCAACCGCAGTTTGCAAACCTACAACTGTGTATTTTTTTCCGTTGTATTCTATTTGCTTCCCTACTGATCTTTCAGAAGCAACCGGAATAAATTCTGTTACAGGAAAATTTCTTTCCGCCAATACTCTTAACATTACTTCGCCAACCATTCCAGTAGCGCCTACAACTGCTATTCTCATAGTATATTTTATTATTGAATTCGTATTTTGAATTGCAAAAGTAAGTAATATCGAAACGAAAACAAGCGCGTTAACAAAAAATAACAAAATGTTACAAATACAACAAAAAAGAAAAACCATCCGTATTGCGGATGGTTTAATTGAACATATAATGTAGCGGTTTATTTTTTCAGTAAGTCTCTAATTTGAGTAAGTAGCTCTTCTTGAGTTGGTCCAGCTGGAGCAGCAGCAACAGCCTCTTTTCTTCTTGCTTTTTCAGCAGCTCTCAAAACAACAAAGATGAAAAAAGATATGATAACGAAATTAATGATGGCTTGCACCAAATTCCCGTAAGTAATAACAGCGGCTCCTGCTTTTTTTGCAACTGCCAAAGTCTCATAACTATTCCCATCTAAAGTGATAAATTTTTGTGTAAAATCAATCCCGCCTGTTATCAAACCGACAATTGGCATAATGACATCATCAACCGCTGAGCCAACAATTTTCCCAAATGCGGCACCAATAACAACCGCAGTAGCCAAACTCAACACATCACCTTTCATCAAAGACGCTTTAAAATCGCTGAAAAATCCCATATATTTTATTTTTAAATTAAACTTTTAGAAAATCTAAGTTAATCAATTTTTAACATTTACAACACTTAAAAATCAATTAACAGGATATTATCGATAAAAAACTCGTTTTACCCGTTGAGAAATACTGGTAAGAATTTCATAAGGTATTGTATTTAGTTTTTTGGCAATATCTGAAACCGTTGGGCTTTCGCCAAAAATAATCACAGGATCACCTTCAACGCAATTAATTTCGGTAACATCAACCATCATCATATCCATGCAGACACTCCCCAAAACAGTTGCCTTCTTGTCTTTTATCGTAACAAATCCAACACAATTTCCCCATGCTCTAGAAATTCCGTCCGCATATCCTATCGGAATTGTAGCTACTATTGTTGGTCTTTCGGCAACGAATCTTCGGCCGTAGCCTACACTTTCTCCCACGGGAATCGATCTTATTTGGGAAATAACCGATTTTAATGTTCCTACATTTTCCAAATATTTTTGCTCTGTGGCATCATTAGAAACGCCATAAATCCCAATACCTAAACGAACCATATCAAATTGCGAGTCCGGAAAATTACTGATTCCGGAGGTATTCAAAATATGACGAATAGGATTTATCCCCAATTCATTTATAATCCTTGATGACAGTTTATCAAATAATTCAATTTGCGAAACCGCAAAATCATGATGTTTCAAATCATCACTTGTGGCCATATGCGAGAGAATACTTCGTATTTGGATTGCATTCTCTCCCTTTAAGGTGGCTATCAATTCGTCAATACCATTTTTCTCAAATCCCAAACGATGCATTCCTGTATCGAGTTTAATATGGATAGGGAAATTTTTTAGATTTTTATGTTTTGCTATCTTCAAAAAAGCATGAAGTCCTTTTAGACTATAAATTTCCGGCTCCAATTGATGCTGTATAATGGCCGAAAAACTCGTATTCTCGGGATTAAGTACCATAATAGGCAATTGAATCCCTCCGTTTCTCAAAGAAATCCCTTCATCGGCAAATGCCACTCCCAAATAATCTATTTTATGATGTTCGAGCAATTTGGCAATCTCCAATCCTCCGCTACCATACCCAAAAGCCTTAACCATAACCATAAGCTTTACATTAGGCTTGAGTTTTGATTTAAAAAAATTGAGGTTATAACTGATTGCATTCAAATTAATTTCAAGAACGGTTTCATGGGTTTTCTCCTCCAATAAATAAACAATTTCCTCAAATTGAAAAGACCGAGCACCCTTTATCAAAATAGTTTCATTTGCGAAATCTAGATTTTCGAAATTAGAAATAAATTCAGCTGTGTTTTTGAAAGTTACACAATTGGCAAACTTATCCTTGAATGCCGATATGGTTTCTCCAATTCCGATGACTCTGTTTATATTATTAGACACAATCAATTTTGAAACTTTGAAATACAATTCTTCATTAGACAATCCGCTTTGAAAAATATCGGATAAAATAACCGTTTTCTTCTGGTATTGTTTTTGGCTTTCAAGGAAATCCAACGCAATTTTTAAGGATTGAAAATCAGAACTATAACTATCATCTATCAACGTGCAATTATTGATGCCGTTTTTCACCTTCAATCTCATCTCCACCGGAAATAACAACGCCATTCTGGACTGAATTGTAGCGGTATCATAGTCAAAATACAACATAGCCATTAAACAGGAAATCGCATTTTCTATAGAAGCCTCATCCTGAAATGGAATTTCGAATCCATAAGAATTGCCCTTATATCTATAGTAAAGCTTAGTGTTTTTATTTTCAACTTCCTTTTTGAAAACAAAAACATCAACCGATTCATCGATAAAACTCCAGCTGAACGCTTTTGTTTTCGGACTTACATATTTATCGACAAGAACGTTTTTTTGATAAATCAGAACAGCAGTATTCTTGAAAAGAAACAATTTTTCTTTTATTTTTTCTTCCAAATTCTCAAATCCTTCGTCATGCGAAGAACCGATATTTGTCAGGATTCCTATTGTAGGTTTAATGACTTTTTCTAATTTCTCCATTTCAGAAATGGTTGAAATACCTGCTTCGAAAATCCCTAAATTATGTTTCTCGTTTATACCAATGACCGATAAAGGAACGCCTACCTGCGAGTTATAACTCTTGGGACTTCGAATTACATTAAAATCAGGACTTAACAAGAAATTGAGCCATTCCTTTACTATTGTTTTGCCATTACTACCGGTCAAACCAATAACAGGAAAATCAAAAAGACTACGGTGATAGGCCGCAAATTGTTGTAAAGCATCCAAAGTATCTTCTACAACCAGAAAATTAGCCCGATCTGAGCATTTCTCCGGTATATGAGTAACCACAAAATTATGAACCCCAATTGTTATTAAATCATCAATAAAAACATGGGCATCATTATTTGGACCAACCACCGCAAAAAACAAAGTATGCGTACCGTTTTGCAACGAACGGCTATCAATAGAAACAGCATCTATTATAGCTTCTGGATCAATTCCAAAATATTTAGCATCTAGAACAGGAATAATATTTTTTACAAGTAGGCTCATCAATTTGGGAACGTAATTTTACTAATTTAAACGAATTTTGAAATGAAAGACAACAATTCAATTTCATAGTCAGAATTAAATATCATGTTCCTTTTCACCTCAAACTTATTCAAAAATAACACTTCTTTTCAAAACGCACTCATTGAAACCTTATAATTTGAAATAATAAAATCAATTGATAAAAACGGCTTTATCCTATGGCTTTTTACATAATTCCCTATATTTGTTTGACTAACCGATGCCACGAATTTTGAAAAAAATACTTCCTTTATTTTCCTACATCTTTCATCCCATATTCATCTCTGTTTATGCTACGCTTTTATATCTTTTTGCAAACAGTTCCTATTTTGCAAATCAAGAAAAATATTTTGTCTTATTTCAGGTTATTATAATCACTATACTCATACCAATTCTGTTTTTTTTTCTCTTGCGTTATACCGGAAAGATCAGTTCAATTATGGTTCCTGGATTATCGGAGCGCAAAATTCCATTAGTAATACAATGTTTTTTGATTATTTTTTTGGTCCGAAAAAGCATTTCCATAACTCGTTATCCCGAATTGCATTTTTTCTTTTTGGGAACCTTATTAAGTACAATGATTGCTTTAATACTGTTATTTGTCAAGACAAAAGTCAGTCTTCATATGATAGGCATAAGCGCTTTAACGCTATTTGTCTTTGGGTTAAGTTTGCATTATCAAACTCAAGACATCTATACAATTGCCTTCTTCATCCTCATGAATGGCCTGGTAGCTTCCTCTCGTATAGAAATGAAAGCACATACAATAAAAGAATTAATTTTTGGTCTTCTTTTGGGGAGTATCCCACAAATGTTGCTAATGTACTTATGGTTATAGGATATAGAAAATAACTCCTATTTTGAGCGCTTTCATGTCTATCTTCTCACCATTTACTTCGGCAGTTTTAAAAATGGGATTTAATCCATAATAGACATATACATTTATGGTATTGTAACCCGCCGATACATAAGCTCCATATAAAAACTTATTAAAATCTTTATTCCCGGAAACTATAATCTTATTTTGCGCATCAGTATAAATAGATCTATCATGGAGCAAGTAACTAAATTTAACCCCTCCATAAACTCTCCAAAATTTATAACTCTCATAAGTTGATGTTCTCCACCTAAATTCAATCGGCACATCAACTAAAAGCTGACTAAACTTATTTTTGCTAAATGCGGTACTGGATTGTATAATTGAATAGGATGAAGACTCCCCAATTTTTGAAATAGCAAGATTTTGTACATAATTATCATACGAAAAACCAATTCCTGAAGCAATCGCTATAGTCCTATCTTTATTTATAGGCATATCCCTAAGAAAACCAGCAGAAATTCCTGTTGAAAATTTACTTTGTTTTAAACCATCAGGTTGTTGCTGTAAAGTGTTATAGGTGAATCCAAAATAAAACTGATCTTCACGATATAGAGAATCAATTTTCACCGCCTTAATTTCTTGATTTTTGGGGATTTCCTGCGAAAAAACAGGCGAAACAGACGCTAAAAGGAAGCAACTAAAAAATAATTGCAAAGCAATACTTTTGTTCAATGACTGATTCATATTAGTCTTTACCATATTCATTTATACCTCTTTTACCATACAAATATAGGATTTTGACAGATTCATTATACCTATAAATCTCAAAAACAACTGTATTTCATGAATTAAAACAAAAATCCATACTAAAACAATTTTTAGTATGGATTTTTGGCTAGTCATTTAAACCTTTTTATAAACTAGAATCAAAGCATGATTGAATTTGATTCCGAAAAGCAGAAAGAGAAAACCAACTATTTATCTTCCGAAAGAAAATTTTACATTCCCATTCCAGAAGAAATGATCAAAAACATAATTATTAAAAATCCTAGCGATAAGCTCACCGTAGTAACAAAAAAGGCACCTAAATACAAAAACACTTCTTTTTTTCTGCTTTCTATTTTCATTTCTTAATTTTTTAAATTCGAAATTATTTCTTCCTTTTATCTGTATCGTATTCTTACCAACACATAGAAACAAACCCAAAATAGATCTTTTTATCAGAAAACAGCAAATATAATCGACAAAAAGCGTGTTTTTAAAAAATAAATAGTATTTATATTACAAAAATACTTCGTTCAATGTTTTAAAAAATATTCAAATTCAAAACAGATTTCACTCTTTGCAAATTAAAAAACCAAAAAAAAAAACGAAACGAAACATTTATCCATAAAAAAATCCGCTAAAGCTATTTAGCGGATTAAAATTCTTGCAGAGAGGATGGGATTCGAACCCACGATGCAGTTACCCACATACTAGCTTTCCAGGCTAGCTCCTTCAACCACTCGGACACCTCTCTATTTTTATTTTGGTTTGCAAAGAACACAAAAAAAAGTGACTTACAAAAGTAAAATCTAATATTATATTATTTCACCGCGTAAAGGAGTTTCAAATGCTGTTTTGAACTCATTTTGAGGTATATCTAAACTCAACAGATACATCAATTTTGTAATAGCCGCTTCTGTTGTAATGTCTTTTCCTGATATTACTCCTATTTCCTTCATAGAAGTGCTGGTTTCATACTGCCCCATATTTACACTTCCACCTGAACATTGGGTAACATTAATGATATGCAATCCTTTATTTATGGCTTTAACCAATAAATTCAAAAACCAATCTTCGTTAGGTGCGTTTCCAGAACCATAGGTTTCAAGCACAATTCCTTTAAGATTCGGAATGTCAAAAATAGCCGACAAGACTACTTCACTCATCCCGGGAAACATTTTAACAATCACTACATTATTGTCTAAATCTTTATGAACTATCAATTCCTTACCTTCATTTTTAGACAAAAATAATTCAGATCTCATATTCAAATGCACGCCAGACTCAACTAATGCAGGATAATTCGGGGAGGTAAAAGCTTTAAAATGTTCCGCATTTATTTTGGTAGTCCTATTGCCTCGATACAATTTATATTCAAAATAAAGACAGACTTCGGTAATAACCGGTTTTCCATTATTTTGCAATGAAGCAATCTGAATGGCTGTAATCAAATTTTCCTTGGCATCTGTACGTAAATCCCCTATTGGCAACTGCGAGCCCGTAAAAACAACTGGTTTTGCTAAATTCTCCAACATGAAACTCATTGCCGAAGCTGAATAAGACATTGTATCTGATCCATGAAGCACGACAAAACCATCAAATTTTGAATAATTAGCTTCAATAATAGAGGCTATCTCTCCCCATTTTTGGGGATTCATATTAGAGGAATCAATCGGATTTTTAAATGAAAAAGTTTCTATTTCACAATCCAACTGTTTCAATTCAGGAATTCGCTGCAATAATTTACTAAAATTAAATGCTTTTAGAGCTCCTGTATCAAAATCCTTGCGCATCCCGATGGTTCCGCCAGTATATATTAAAAGTATTTTAGCTTTTGAGTTCATCTACATACTTCAATTTATTAACAACGGGATTGGCATACATATCCAGCAACCCCTGCAACGCAATAGGGTTATCAGCATCAATTCGCATATCTAATCTACGCTCAAAAAGCGATTTTTCGTTTGCGGTATAAAGAGAAGCGTGAGCTTCGGTTTTATTTAAAATGTCGTAAGCAATATAATTTGTAGGCCATAATTTATAGTTACTCAATATAGAATCATCGATCACTTGCGCCAATGCCTGAATTTGCTTGTTAGAATTATCAAATTCTTCCTTGATGGTATCAATTTCCTTATCGAGAACATCGCCTATGTGGATGTGAATTCTTTTCTTTTGCCCCATAACACCACTAAGAAGTGTCATGAAATCCTCATTTTTCTCTTTGATATATACTTCATTATTGGCTTCGGCCAACAATTGTGGAATTTTCAAAACATCCGTTGGATCATATTCATACGAAATAGAAACAGGAACCACTTTTATCTTTTTGAAATAATCCATCAGATTCTTTTCATCAGAACCCATTCCAAGCATCTTCAAAACCCCAGGATTGGTAGTATCATTTCCGTCTTTGGTTCTTCCCTCACGTTGTGCAATCCAAACAGATCTATTTTCATGCTGCAATAAATGACCAATATATTCTGATAAGGTTTTCGAACTTTGTAACATCTCACGTGGTGTCAAACCACGTTGCACCAAAAAGTTGCGATTCATCTTCGCCAAGATGTTCAGGAAATCCTTTTTTACCAAATTATCACCAATTGCCGAAGCTGTCATTACCATTCCATGTTCGAATAAGGCAACGTTCAACAAGGTAGTATCCAAAACAATATCTCTGTGATTTGACACAAATAAATAGGACTCATTTTTCTCTAGCTTTTCAAAGCCAGAAGTAGTCAATCCATCAGAACTTCTTTTAAGAACATTATTTATAGTATGGTAGATAAAATTACATTGAAAATCACGAATGGACTGGGTTCTACTAAGTTGCTCTTTCCATACTTCATCAGCCGCATCAGGAAAAGTGAAATTCATCAATGCCTTCATCATAGGATGATCAATCACATTGTGAATAGCGTCATTAATTTCGGAATCATAAAATGGCCGAATAGCGTCAAATTTTTGCATTTTGGTTATTTTAGGTGGGCAAATGAACAAAAAAAATATCAATTTTTTGTGAATTCTATATTAAATACTAAAAATAATCTTTGAATTTTCAGTTGTTATAGTTGCTATTTCTTCGGCCGAAACCTCATAAATATGAGCCAATTTATCGACAACATTTATCAAATAGCTACTTTCATTTCTTTTCCCTCGAAAAGGGATTGGAGCCAAATAAGGCGAATCGGTTTCTAAAACAATGTGTCTCAAATCAATTTGATTCAAAAACTGGTCTATTTTTCCGTTTTTGAAAGTCACAACACCGCCAATTCCCAATTTCATATTATAGGAAATCGCTTTTAAAGCCTGGTCATAGGTTCCGGTAAAACAATGAAAAATCCCAAACAAATCAGCTCCCTTTTCTTCCTCCAAAATTTCGAATATTTCATCGAAGGCTTCACGACAATGGATTACAATGGGCAATTTGTATTTTTTAGCCAATTGTATTTGTTTTCTAAAAGCGATTTGCTGTTCCTTCAAATGGGTTTTATCCCAATATAAATCAATTCCAATTTCACCAATGGCATAGAATTTCCTTTTGGCTAATTCCTCTTCTACATGTTGTAATTCGTCCAGATAATTATCTTTTACATAAGTAGGATGCAATCCCATCATCAAGAAAACATTCTCAGGATAATTTTTCTCTAATTCATACATACTTTCCGTACAAGTGGAATCTATCGCGGGAATAAAAAATCTTGAAACGCCTGCATTTATAGCGCGTTGTATCATCTCATCACGATCTTGATCAAATTCTTCGCTATAAAGATGGGTATGGGTATCGGTAATAATCATTTGTTTTATTTGAAAGCTGCAAAGTTACTATTTTGATTGGTCAATTTTTAGATTCTTGGATTTTTAGATTACATTTGAGTACCCTTTATTTGATTTATGAAATAGCCATGTTTCCGAAAAACACAAACTGGAATGAAGATATACTTCAAACTGGCATATTGCATATGACCGATAAAAAGCAACAAATGTCTGCATATGAAAAACCTACACGAGATCCTTAAAAAAGAGAATTACAAAAAAATAAAATTTAAAATTACAAAAACCCAACATCTACTGATAAAGGCCAAAATAAATGGCGTTATAGGAAATTTCATCTTAGATACTGGCGCTTCTAGTAGCTGCATCGGATTTGAAAGCGTTGAATTATTTTTGGTGGAAGCCAAAAAATCAAAAACCAAAGCTTCCGGAGCAGGAGCAACGGGAATGTTTACACAAATGGCAACCAAGAACCAACTACAATTAGGCAATTGGAAAGACCACTCATTTGATCTCGTAATTTTTGATTTGTCCCATGTCAATGAGGCATTAACACAACACAAGGCAAAACCGGTTCACGGTATCATAGGTGCCGATGTCTTAATGAAAGGAAAGGCGATTGTAGATTATTACAATAATTATTTATATTTGCTCAAATAAAAAATCCCATTTAACAAATATTGTCAAATGGGATTTTTTTATAATTAGAAATGATTTTTACAATTCTAATGCTTTTTTAGGATTGTTATCTAACAATAATTCCATTGGATTTTCAAGAGCTTCTTTAACAGCTACCAAGAAACCAACTGACTCACGACCATCAATAATTCTATGGTCATAAGAAAGTGCTACATACATCATTGGGTGAATTTCCACTTTTCCGTTTACGGCAATTGGACGCTCGATAATGTTGTGCATTCCAAGGATTCCAGACTGAGGAGGGTTAATAATAGGAGTAGATAACATACTTCCAAAAACACCACCATTAGTGATTGTAAAAGTTCCTCCTGTCATATCGTCAACTGTAATTTGACCGTCACGCGCTCTAAGAGCCAATCTTTTGATATCAGCTTCAACACCACGGAAAGTTAAATTCTCTGCGTTACGAACTACAGGAACCATCAGTCCTTTTGGCCCAGAAACAGCGATAGAGATATCACAGAAATCGTAAGCAATCTTATAATCACCGTCCATCATAGAATTCACATCCGGATACAATTTTAACGCTCTTGTAACTGCTTTTGTAAAGAAAGACATATATCCAAGACCAATTCCACCATGTTTTGCTTTGAAAGCATCTTTGTATTCGTTACGAATCAAATTGATAGGCGTCATGTTTACTTCGTTGAAAGTAGTTAACATAGCCGTTTCGTTTTTGGCAGCAACCAATCTTTCTGCTACTTTACGACGCAACATAGATAGTTTTGTACGCTCCGTTCCTCTAGATCCTCCTGTAGGAGTTCCCATTGACGGCACTGCATTTACGGCATCATCTTTAGTGATTCTTCCGTCTTTTCCTGTTCCTGTGATAGTAGCAGGCGCTATATTTTTTTCGTCTAATATTTTTCTTGCTGCCGGAGATGGAGTTCCTGAAGCATAAGTTGCTGCTGGAGCTGCTACCGGAGCCGCAACTGCTGCTGCTTTTGGAGCTTCAGCCACTGGAGCTGCTGCTGGTGCAGGTGCTGAACCCGATGGTTTAGCTGCCGCAGTATCAATTAAACAAACTACTGCCCCTACCGCTACTGCGTCACCTTCTTCTGCTTTCAATGTGATAATCCCACTAGCTTCAGCTGGCAATTCCAATGTTGCTTTATCAGAATCAACCTCAGCGATTGCTTGGTCTTTCTCTACATAATCTCCGTCTTTTACTAACCAAGTTGCAATTTCAACTTCTTTTATAGATTCCCCAGGTGATGGGACTTTCATTTCTAAAATCATCTTGTATAATTTTTAAATTATGAATTTTATATTTTGAATTGTTTTAAAAACAACTACTGCTTGTTCTGTTCTTATTTATTGCTCGAAGAAATCTTTCTAACAGTTGAATAAATCCTTGTCAAAAACCATTCTGATAGCATCGGCATGACGACGTTTTGCTCTGGTATAACTTCCTGAAGCCGGTGCCGCATATGCTTTTAGAGAAGCCAATCTCCATTTTACCAAGTTGAAATTCATCAACATGAAACTATATGCTCCCATGTTTTTTGGTTCTTCTTGTGCCCAAACATAATCATCTGCGTTTGGATATTGAGCTATAATTGCTTTCAATTGCTCTACTGGCAATGGAAATAATTGCTCTATTCTCACAACGGCTACATCTTTACGTCCGTTATTTTCTCTTTCGGCAGTTATGTCGTAATAGAATTTTCCAGTACAGAAAACCAATGTTTTCACATCTGCTTTATTTACCGTTGTATCGTCAATCGTTTCTTGGAAGCTTCCGTTTGCAAAATCTTCTATTGGAGAAACACATCTTGGATCGCGCAACAAACTCTTTGGTGTAAACACAATAAGCGGTTTACGGAAAGTCGTTTTCATTTGTCTTCTCAACAAGTGAAAGAAATTCGCTGGCGTTGTACAATCAGCAACATACATATTATGTCTGGCGCAAAGTTGTAAATACCTTTCCATTCTTGCTGAAGAGTGCTCTGCTCCTTGTCCTTCGTATCCGTGAGGTAACAGCAAAACAATTCCGTTTTGGTTGTTCCATTTGTCTTCGCCACAAGAGATGTATTGGTCGATCATAATTTGGGCTCCATTAGAGAAATCTCCAAACTGTGCTTCCCAAATGGTCAATGCATTAGGATTAGCCAAAGCGTAACCATAATCAAAACCTAAAACACCATATTCTGATAAAAAAGAATTAAAAATATTAAATTTCCCTTTTGCTCCCTCTAAATTATCTATTAATGTAACTTCTTCCTCAGAGTCTTCTACCTTAACTACAGCATGACGGTGAGAGAAAGTTCCACGTTCCACATCCTGACCAGAAATACGAACATCATAACCTTCCTGCAATAAAGAGCCATACGCTAAATGTTCCCCCATTCCCCAATCTAATTGATTGTTTTCAAAGAACATGGTTTTTCGGTCATTTATTAATTTTTCTGTCTTTTTGATGAATTTTTTATCCAAAGGCAAGTTACAAACGGCATTTGCCACCTGAGTTAATCCCTCTTTAGAATAAGAAGTATCAACCTTTTGCAACATTTGAGTATCAGAAACCTGCTCAAAACCTTTCCATTCATTTTTCATAAATGGAGTAATAATTGTCAAATCTTTTTTGCGTGAAGCTTCAAGATTTATCTCTAGATTAGATTTATACTCTTTCTCTAATCCATTTACATAAGTAGCATCTATAACGCTTTCTGACAATAATTTCTCTGCATAAATATCTCTAGGATTTTTATGTTTTGCAATAAGTTTATATAATACCGGCTGTGTAAAACGAGGTTCGTCTCCTTCGTTATGCCCGTATTTTCTATATCCTAATAAATCAATAAATACATCTCGCCCAAATTCCATTCTATAATCCAAAGCAAATTCTATGGCATGTACCACTGCTTCTGCATCATCAGCATTGACGTGCAATACTGGAGAAAGAGTTACTTTAGCAACATCCGTACAATATTTGGAAGAACGGGCATCAGTATAATTTGTCGTAAATCCTACTTGATTATTAATTACAATATGAATGGTACCACCTGTCTTGTAACCGTCAAGTTGTGCCATTTGAATGATTTCATACAAAATGCCTTGTCCTGCAATTGCAGCATCACCGTGAACGGCAATTGGCAATACTTTGGAAAAATCATCCGGAAAATATTTATCTTGTTTTGCCCTGGTAATTCCTTCAATTACTGCACCTACAGTTTCCAGATGCGAAGGATTTGGTGCTAAATTAATGTTTATTTTTTTTCCTGAAGCTGTTACTTTATCAGCTGTTAAACCTAAATGGTATTTCACGTCTCCGTCAAAATATTCTTGATCGTAATCTTTACCATCAAACTCCCCAAAAATATCCTGAGTAGATTTACCAAATATGTTTGCCAAAACGTTCAAACGACCACGATGTGCCATTCCCATAACGAATTGCTCTACTCCTTTTTCGGCTGCTTTTTCGATCAAAGCATCCAATGCGGGAATAATTGTTTCCCCTCCTTCTAGAGAAAAACGTTTTTGACCTACGTATTTTGTATGCAAGAAATTCTCAAAAGAAACTGCCTCATTCAATTTATTTAAAATTGATTTTTTCTCCTCTTTGGAGAAATTAGGCAAATTATCATTTACACCTAGTTTATCTTGAATCCATTTAATAACGCCTGGATTCCTGATATACATGTACTCGACACCAATGTGCTGACAGTAAATAGTATCAAGGTGTTTGATGATATCCGAAAGCGAACAAGGCGCTTTACCTATAATCTTAGCTGCATCAAAAACGGTATTTAAATCTGAACTCGAAAGTCCGAAATTTTCAATATCCAAAGTAGGATTAGATGTTCTACGATCGCGAACTGGATTTGTTTTTGTAAATAAATGACCTCGAGAACGGTAGCCGTCAATCAGTTTTAATACGTTAAATTCTTTTTGAAGTTTTTCAGAAATGGGTGCACATTCTATAGCTCCAGCAGCAACATTTGCGATGTAAGTCGCTGGATTTTCATCATTATAAGTAGCCATCCCAAAGTCAAAGCCCTGAAAGAAACTTCTCCAGCTTGGCTCTACGCTATCTGGATTTTCTAAATATTGATCGTATAATTGTGCAAAAAACTCTGTATGTGCTGCGTTTAAAAATGAAAACCTATCCATAATATCAGTGAATATACTTTTTGTTAAAATAGTTTGACAAAAGTACAATAATCCCCTAAATTTATATTTACTTTTACTTACATTTAAATGTTAAATTGTTCAAAAATTTAAATTCACATGAGAAAGAATAGCTTTTTTTCTGTTTCAAAATTAATTCTGCTTGTCATTATTTCATTAATTTCTAATAATCTGTTAGCCCAACAACAACAAAATATGTCAAATTCCAGAAATGAGTTTTGGAGAAATGTACAGTTTGGAGGAGGAGTTGGTTTAAGTCTCGGTACCGGCTATACCAATATTTCTATAGCACCAAGTGCTATTTACAATTTTAATGAATACGTAGCTTTAGGACTTGGCGCGCAATACACCTATATAAAACAACGCAATTATTACGCTTCTAATTTGTACGGAGGAAGCTTAATAGCCCTATTCAATCCTATTCAGGAAATACAACTTTCGGCAGAATTAGAAGAATTAAGAGTAAATGTAAACCTTAACGGCTCGAACAGCAACTCACAAGATTACTGGAATACTGGTCTATTTCTTGGCGCTGGTTACCGAACCGGAAATGTCACTATGGGCGCTCGTTACAATGTATTGAATGACACCAACAACATTTACGGCAGCGCATTCATGCCTTTTGTAAGGTTTTATTTTTAAAAAAGGGTTAAGAGTTATGGGTTTGTAAGTTTTTTTTTAAAAACTATTTCTAACTACTTATAACTTTTAACGGTATTTATTTCTAAACCACACTTTTTGCCATTCTCTTTTTAGAATCAAAAAAGAAACCTCTTCTGCTAGAATAACCAAATCTGAACCATCCAGTTGCTTTATTTGTTCCTCGGAAACATCAATGATATACAGCAAATTGAGATACTCCGCAAATTTGTACTGAATGAGTCTGTAAATTTTTTCGTGTAATTGAATTTTCAATTCCTCCGGGGAGATGCTCAACGGAAAATCAACTCCTTCGTTAGCCAGATTAAAATCTTTGTTTAGTTGCTCTATCAATTTGATATACAAAGTCTCTTTTTCGGCTTCCGAAAACAGCAAATCAATATTTATTGGAGCTACATACATGGGAATTTTGATTTTGGATTTATAAAATGACGCTTTTGATTGTTTGATTTTGAAATGCTTTCTAACTGAATAGAACTTCAGTAATCAAAAATCTCAGATCTAAACTTTTCTTCCCATTAAAGCTTCACCGAAAGCTCTTAATATCGCTTTCTTTTCTTCTTCAATATTCATTTTTACAAGTGTATCAAAAGCTTTAAAGGTATATTCCTGTATAGCTTCTTGGGTTGCTTTTGAAGCTCCTGAACGATTAAAAATTTCTTTTACAGCACTAATTTTTTCAGAATTATCTGCAAGTTGCACCGAAAACAAATGCATCAGTTGCTGTGCATCTTCTTTTGTTGAAAATTCTAATGCCTTTAAATATAAATAAGTCTTTTTATTTTCGATAATATCACCACCTACCTGTTTCCCGAAGGTTTCCGGATTACCAAACGCATCAAGAAAATCATCTTGCAACTGAAAAGCCAAGCCTAAATTGAGTCCGAATTCATAAATTAAATTGGCATTTTCCTCAGAAGCTTCGGCAACTATAGCTCCCATTTTCATCGCTGCAGCAACAAGAACAGCAGTTTTATACTCAATCATCTTGAGGTATTCAGGGATTGTAACATCTTTTCGGCCTTCAAAATCAACATCCCATTGCTGGCCTTCACAAACTTCGAGCGCTGTTTTGCTAAACAGTTTTGCCAAGTTTCTAAAAATAATCGGCTCATATTGTTCAAAATACTGATAAGCCAGAATAAGCATGGCATCACCAGACAAAATTCCTGTATTGAGATCCCATTTTTCATGCACGGTTTCGTTTCCGCGACGCAAAGGAGCATCATCCATAATATCGTCATGAACTAATGAAAAATTATGAAAAACCTCTACAGCCATAGCCGCAGGAAGTGCTTTTTTATAATCAGTATTAAAAACCTCCGAAGCCATCAAGGTTAAAATGGGCCTCATTCGTTTTCCTCCTAAACCTACTATATATTCAATAGGTTCATATAAATTCCTAGGTTCTTTATTGATTGACTGATTCCCTAAATAAGTTAAGAAAAAATCCCGATACTGACTAATGACGTGCATAAAATAATTTTCGGCTAATTTACAGCATTCACTCCTGATTACAAACTAGGTTGCTAAATCAAATGTTAAAAAAAAGCAAATACTTTGGAAACTATTTCTGTTTCCAAAGTTTCCACACTACATTTGCAGTCGAAAATTTAACATTACTTTTTACTTTAACGTGAAATCAAATAAATAATTCTAATTAATTATGACAACAAAATGGACAATTGATTCAAGCCAATCGGATGCTCTAATTAAAATTAGACATTCCATAATTGCCTACTTAGCCGGAACAAAAAACAAATTTGACGGCTACTTAGATATTCAAAATAATGAACTGCAAAATGCCAGCATTACATTTGATCTAGACATAAACAATAAGGATACAAAATTAGATCAGGTCGATTCTCATTTGAAATTAAATGATTTTTTTGACACAAACGAGTATCCAATTATCAGTTTCAAATCTATTTCATTTCAAAAAGTAAATAAGAACATCAACTTTTTAAAAGGAAATTTGACTGTCAAAAATATCACTAAAGTGGTAGAGCTTGATGCAGAGCTAATAGGAATTGAAACCTATAACGGAAGCACAAAAGCGGCTTTTGAGATAACCGGAAGCATAAATCGTAAAGATTTTGGCCTAACATTAAATTCATACAATCAATCAGGTGGTTTAGCAATGGGGCAAGACATTAAACTTGTTGCTAATTTAGAATTCAGTGCTTAAATAGAAAAAATAATTCAATAAAATGAAAGAAAAAATAATATCACAAGCAAAGGACATGTTTTTGAAACTGGGTTTCAAAAGTATTACAATGGATGATATTGCAGGTGAAATGTGCATTTCTAAAAAAACGATTTATAAATATTTTGCCAATAAAGAATTATTAGTCGAGGAAAGTGTTCAAATCATTCACAAAGAGGTACGCCAACTTATAGAGGAAGTAACCTCAAAAAACTACAATGCCATTGAAGAAAACTTTCAAATCAGACGCATGTTTGACGACATGTTTAAATCATCCGAAACATCACCCATTTATCAACTAAAAAAACATTATCCCGAAGTTTACAAAAGTGCCTTAAAGTTTCAAGTTGAAGAATGTGAATATTGTTTTAGACTGAACATCGAAAAAGGAATTACACAAGGTTTATACAGAGAAGCATTAGATATTGACGCCTATGTAAAGTTTTATTATTACTTAATTTTCAGCATTAACGAAAACACACATTCAGAAAGAGAAGCATATAACCTTGAATATGGTGCATTAGAATACCACACCAGAGCAATGGCTACCGAAAAGGGAATTGCCGAATTAGAAAAAAACTTACTTAATCCAATTACATAAACAATGAAGAAAATCATCATATTATTAACCCTAACATTTGCACTTGCCACTAATGCGCAAGAAGTCAAATCGCTTACGCTAAAAGAGGCCATCAACTTCGCTTTAGAAAACAAAGCTGATGCTAAAAAAGCAAAACTGAAAGTAGAGAACAGTGAATACCAAATTCAGGAAGTACGCTCTAGAGCCTTACCACAAATTTCTGCCAATGGTAGCTTAACTTACAACCCTGTAATACAAACCACTGTTATTGATGGCGCAGGATTTGGTGCTCCAGGTACAACTATTCAGGCTGCTTTTGGTCAAAAGTGGAGTTCAGTAGCAGGTGTTTCTTTGACACAAGCGCTATTCGACCAAACGGTTTTTACCGGTTTGAAAGCGGCAAAATCAACTAGAGAGTTTTACCAAATAAACGAACAATTAACGGAAGAGCAAGTAATTGAGCGTGTGTCAAATAATTACTATCAGGTTTATGTGCAAAGACAAAAGCTTACAGTTATTGACAGTACGTATAAAAACACAACTAAAGTAAGAGACATCATTAAAGGTCAATTTGATAATGGTTTAGCTAAAAAAATTGATTTGGATCGAATTTTAGTAAAGATTTCAAACATCAATACTCAACGTCAACAAGTTTTGAATGCAGTACAAATTCAAGAAAACGCATTGAAATTTTACATGGGAATGCCAATAGAAACTCAAATTGAGATTCCACAAACTGCATTTGAAGTAAGTCCCCAGTCGTTATCAGAAATTCCAAATACAGCAAACAGAACAGAATATTTGCTTTTGAAAAAACAAGAACAACTTTTGAGTTATCAAAAAAAGGCTGTTGAAGCTAGCTATTACCCAACATTATCATTGAGTGCAGGATACAATTACATTGGTCAGGGCCCAAAAATGCCCCTTGGCGCAAAACCAGCCGACGGTGTGTATTGGTCTGATTTCTCTTCAATTGGTTTGAATTTAAAAGTGCCCATTTTTACTGGATTTGGAACTCGTGCCAAAGTAAGACAAGCCGACATTGATTTAAGAACCATAAAAGAAGACATCGACGATACAAAATTAGGTCTTGATTTGGCTTTCGCTAATGCAAAAACTCAGATTGACAATAGTTTAATCACTATTAACAATCAAAAAGAGAATGCACAGTTAGCTAAAGAAGTATTAGAAAACACTAGAAACAATTACTTGCAAGGACTGGCTTCTTTAACGGATTTATTAGATGCGGAAAACTCATTGACAGAAGCACAAAACAATTATACCTCTGCAATATTAGATTACAAACTAGCAGAAATTCAATTAATCAAATCAAAAGGAGAACTTAAAAACTTAATCAAATAAATAACTCTACACATTAAAATGAAAAAAATAACATATATCGTAATTGGACTTGCTCTCGTTGGCTTATCAGTATTTACATTAATAAATAACAAAAAGAAAAATGCTGCTGAGACTGCTATTGTAGCCGAAAAAAATAGCGCCGTATCGGTACGTATCGATACCGTGACAACAGAAGATGTAGATTTAAACTTTGTAGCAAACGGAAATTTTATCCCATCACAAGAATTGAATTTTTCAGCAGAAAATGCCGGTAGAGTTTCTAGTGTATTAGTTGAAGAAGGAAGTACTGTTAGAATTGGACAAACTTTGGCAATTATCAAAGGAGATAAATTAAATGTAGATGTTCAAAATACAAATGCAGGCTATCAAACGGCATTGGCCGATTTGCAACGTTTTGAAAATGCGTACCTAACTGGTGGTGTTACTAAACAACAAGTAGACAACGCCAAATTAAACTTATCTAACGCAAAGGCGAGAATGCAACAAGCTAAAATAGCTATAGGAGATGCTACGATCAAATCATCTATCAATGGAATTGTAAATAAAAAATTCATCGAGCCAGGTTCTGTTGTTAGTGCAGGAACTCAATTATTCGAATTAGTGAATGTTTCTAAATTAAAATTGAAAGTAACCGTAAGTGAAAGTCAAATTGCTAATTTGAAAATAGGATCTACTGTAAACGTAAAAGCAAGTGTGTATCCTGATAAAGATTTCAGCGGAAAAATTACGTTCATCGCTCCAAAAGCAGATGCTTCATTAAATTTCCCAATCGAAATTGAAATCGCAAACAATCCAAATAATGAGATTAAAGCCGGAATGTACGGAACAGCCACTTTTTCAGCTGCAAAAAGCAATCAAGGTGCAATTAAAACTGTTTCAAGAAGCGCTTTCGTAGGAAGCGTGAGCAGCAACCAGATTTTTGTGGTAAAAGACAGTATCGCTACATTGAAAAAAATTGTTGCCGGGCGTATTTTTGGTGATAGAGTAGAAGTTTTAGACGGTTTAGATAACGGAGATATTGTTGTTATTAGCGGACAAATCAACCTAACTGACACTGCTAAAGTTAACGTAGTTAAATAATTACAACATAAAATATAAAAATTAACTATGAAATTAGTCGATATATCCATAAAACGACCTTCCATCATAATAGTGTTATTTATCATACTAACACTAGGAGGTCTGTTCAGTTACAATCAATTAAGTTACGAATTAATCCCAAAATTTGAGATTAACGTAGTAACAATAGCTACCGTATATCCTGGAGCTTCTCCTGGTGAGGTTGAAAATACCGTAACCAAAAAATTAGAAGACGCCGTTTCTACATTAGAAAACGTTAAGAAAATTGAATCAAAGTCGTACGAAAGTTTATCTGTAGTAATGATAACACTTACTGCCGATGCCGACGCCGATTACTCACTTAACGATGCCCAACGAAAAATCAACGCCGTTCTAAAAGATTTACCTGAAGATGTTGATCCGCCCTCATTGAGCAAATTCTCTTTGAGTGATTTGCCAATTATGACTATTGGTGCAACAGCTAAAATGGATGAAACCGAATTTTATGACCTTTTGGACAAAAAAATTCAACCTATTTTATCCCGTGTAAAAGGAGTGGCCCAAGTAAACCTTGTGGGTGGACAAGAGAGAGAAATTCAAGTAAGCCTAGATGCTGATAAATTAAAGGGATACGGGCTTTCTGTTCCTGAAGTGCAACAAGCCGTTCTATCTTCTAATCTTGATTTCCCAACAGGAAACATCAAAACAAGAGCAAACAGTACACTGATTCGTTTATCAGGAAAATACAAAGATGTTCAGGAATTACGTAACTTAGTTATTTCATCTGCAAATGGAATTCAAATTCGTTTGTCTGATATCGCTGATGTACAAGATTCACAAAAAGAAGTAGACAAAATTTCTCGTATTAATCAAGAAAGCTCTATCATTCTTCAAATTGTAAAACAATCAGATGCGAATGCTGTAGAAGTAAGTAAGCAAACGAATTTAAAGATTGCTCAAATTGAAAAAGATTATGCAAAAAGCGGTTTAAAATTAAGCGTTGCCAACGATTCAAGTTTATTTACACTAGCTGCTGCTGATGCGGTAATACACGATTTATTCATCGCTATTTTACTGGTAGCCTTTGTAATGTTGTTTTTCCTACACAGTTTCCGTAATGCGTTAATCGTAATGGTTTCTATTCCGGTATCGTTAATTGCTACTTTCATCGGAATTTCATTAATGGGCTATACCTTAAACTTAATGAGTTTATTAGGTCTTTCGTTAGTGGTTGGTATTCTTGTGGATGATGCCATTGTGGTATTAGAAAACATTCACCGCCACATGGAAATGGGTAAAAACAAAGTACGTGCAGCCTATGATGGTGCTTCTGAAATTGGATTTACCGTAGTAGCGATTACCTTAGTTATTGTGGTAGTATTTTTACCTATCGCAATGAGTACCGGATTGGTTTCTAACATTATTACACAGTTCTGTGTTACCGTAATTATTGCTACCTTATTATCATTGTTAGCTTCGTTTACAATCGTACCATGGTTATTCTCAAGATATGGTAAACTGGAACATGTTACAAACAAAACATTATTTGGAAGAATTATTTTAGGTTTCGAACAAGGATTGGATATTTTCACTCACAAAGTGACCGATATTTTAAAATGGTCATTGAAATATAAGAAAACAACTTTAGCTATTATTCTAGTTGCCTTTTTTGGTTCGTTTGCATTAGTTGGCGGCGGATTTATTGGAGGGGAATTCTTCGCAAAAACGGATAAAGGAGAATTCTTAGTTCAAATTGAATTGCCAAAAGATGCTTCAATTGAACAAACTAACTTTATGACGCAAAAAGCAGAAAACTATTTGCGTAAAGACAAATCTATCGTAGACATGATTACTACGGTTGGACAGACAAGTGAAGGAATGGGAGCTTCTCAATCTACTGCTTATAAGTCTGAGATTCATGTTAAATTAGTAGAAAAAGACCAACGTGAAGACAACTCATTCGTTTATGCTGCTAGAATTAAAAAGCAATTAGAAAACGTATTAGTAGGTGCAAAAATTAAAACCGTTCCAATGGGATTAATGGGAGCTGAAAAAGCACCAATTTCATTAACTGTTACGGGATCTAACCTAGACGACGTTATGGGATTTGCTGAAAAAGCGGCAACTGAGTTACGTAAAATCAGTGGTTCTTCAGGAGTGAAATTAACTTCAGAAGCAGGAAATCCTGAGATTAAAGTTCAGGTAGACCGTGATAAAATGGCTGCTTTAGGATTATCATTACAAACTGTTGGTATGACTATGCAAACTGCTTTTAGCGGAAACACTGATGGGAAATTCCGTGCAGGAGAATACGAATACGATATCAACATTCGTTACGATGAATTCAATCGCTCGAACATAAACGATGTAAAAGAAATTATCTTCATCAACAATGCAGGACAACAAATCAAATTAGGTCAATTTGCTGCTATTACAGAAAGTTCAGGACCAAGTATGCTAGAAAGAAGAGATAAAAGTACTGCCGTAACGATTGAAGCACAAACTGTAGGTCGCCCAACAGGTACTGTAGCTGCCGATTGGGAAGCGGTATTCTCAAAAATGGAACGTCCAGCTGGTGTAAATTATGTTTGGGGTGGTGATATGGAAAACCAAACCGAAGGTTTTGGAACCTTGGGAGTTGCGATGTTAGCTGCGATTATCTTAGTTTACTTAGTGATGGTAGCGCTTTACAACAGCTTTGTGATGCCGTTTGTGGTATTGTTCTCCATTCCGCTATCGTTTATCGGAGCCTTAATTGCTTTAGCCTTAACAAACAATTCATTAAACATCTTTACCATCCTAGGTATCATTATGTTAATTGGTCTGGTATGTAAGAATGCGATTTTGCTAGTCGATTTTGCGAACCACCGAAAAGACGCTGGAGAAAGCACTTATAATGCATTAATCCAGGCAAACCACGCCCGTCTTCGACCTATTTTGATGACGACAATTGCGATGGTATTTGGTATGGTGCCAATTGCTCTAGCAAAAGGAGCTGCAGCCGAAATGAACAACGGATTGGCTTGGGTAATTATTGGAGGATTGATTTCATCGTTATTCCTTACTTTAATTATCGTACCAGTAGTTTACGCGATCTTCGAAAGTATCCTTAAACGTTTTGGAAAAGATGAAAAAGTAGATTATGAAGGATTAATGGTTGAAAATTATGTTCACCAAGAATTAAGCGATGATGGTTTTACACCAAAACATAGTGTTTAAGAATTAAAAAATTAAGCAAAAAACCCTGTTCATTAAATTGAACAGGGTTTTTTATTTACAAAGAATTCCTAATAATCAAAGAACACTTGTTTTCTATTTGTTCTTTTTTTCCTTTTAAAACCATTTGTGCCAAAATTTCCCCCATAGCCTCAAAATCCGTCGAAATGGTCGTAATACCGTTTTCTACCACTTTTTTCAAGGCAGTTTCATTATAAGAAACAATACCATAGTCAGTCCCCAACTTCAAGTTCTGCACTTTTGACTTTTCGATAACCGCTACTAAATCTCGGTCATTTGGAATAACATACGTTTCGCCAACTTCAATTTCGCGATTAGCAAACTTTGTGATTACCTCATACTCAAAAGAAAAATCCTTACAGAAATTTTCAAAACCTTCTTTCATTCCTAGAGGTTCTCTAAATCCCGGAAAAATAATGATT
Organism: Flavobacterium sp. W1B; assembly: GCF_047344965.1. NCBI lineage: Bacteria > Pseudomonadati > Bacteroidota > Flavobacteriia > Flavobacteriales > Flavobacteriaceae > Flavobacterium > Flavobacterium sp. W1B. The sequence continues at coordinate 1,114,362 of NZ_CP178845.1, read as the reverse complement.
AGTTTTTTGAATTTATCCAGCCTCGATTTTCCCTTCAATAAAGCATCATAAATATCTTTTCGGTGATTTTGATAAACCGCCGGATACGATTTCAAGTCAGGATTAGTTTGATCCAGTATAAATACCTCTTTGGGTGGCAAAGCTTTTATTGCTAATGCCGCTCCCGTTAAATTAGTAGGCATTATTATATATTTAGTATAATTCCCATTACTTTCATTGATCAGCTTTCGAAACATTTCATTATTGAAATGATGAAAGAAAATATCAACCTGAACATCATCACCAATACTTTTCAAAAACGAATTATAGATATCTTCCTTAAAAATATTCAATTCGTCAAACAATAAAAATATTTTTTGTTTTATCGTTACCTCTGTACTCTTTATGTAATAACCCTTGCCCAGAATAGCATAGATTATACCTCTTTTTTTTAATTCTTCGTAAGCTTGCAAAACGGTATCACGCGACAATGAGAACTCTAAACATACTTTGTTTATTGATGGAAGTCGCTCTCCTTTTATTAAAATTCCTTTTTCAATTGCTTTTTCAATTGATAAAACTATTTGCCTGTATTTAGGTAAACCGAGATTATTTTGGATTGAAATAATTTTCATGAACCGATGTTTTTTTGGGCAAGTTACAAAAAACTGGTAGGTACTGGTATATTTTAAAAAAAAATTGGTTTAAAATTTCACATTATATATAAATAATATTAAAAAAAAGCACAAATCGTATTTTGCAACAAAGAAATCACTTTTGAATATATCACAAAAAAACACCAATGCTTTCACATTGGTGTTTCCTGTCTTTTAAAAAAATATTCTAATTCAAAAGAGCATCAAACTCTGCTTCAATACTTGCGCTAGAAGGTCTAGGCGCATCGGCTTTGACAATTTTTCCGTTTGGATCTATCAAAATAAATCTAGGAATTCCACCGATATTATAGTCTTTAACAAATTGTGAATTCCAGTCATTATCAGCAAAAAGCTGAACTCCGCCTAATTCTTTCTCTTTAACAAATTTTTTCCATTTTTCAACATCTTTCAATTGATCGATAGAAATACTAACGAACACAATGTTTTTTTGATGGTATTTTTCTTCTAATTTCTTCAAAAAAGGAATTTCGTTACGACAAGGACCACACCAAGTTGCCCACATATCAATATAAACATATTTCCCTCTAAAATCTTCTAATTTCGTTTTTCCACCTTTGTAATTATCGTAATCAAAAGATGGAGAAAGAGAACCATTCATTTTATTTGTTTTCAAACCTTCTTGATGATACTTAGCCAATCCAGCCAAAGAATTATCAATACTCTTTTTTCGCAAAGCCACAAAATTAGGATCTAATTTTGCATTCTCTAATTTTAACAAATCAGCTGTTTTTTTCTCAGCGATAAGCTTTGCAAAACCTTCTTCGGTTGAAGCTAAAAGCGTATCATAGTCATACTTTGCTTCTTCAATTGCATTTTGTGCCAATAGATTATTCTCTAAAGCTCCTTTTCCCGCATAGACAATTGATTCATCAAATTTCTGAGCATCCATTTTAAGTTTTAAATCATAACCGTTTTTAAGAAACAATTGAGTATATTCTTTCCCATCAAATAACATATAAAAACCTTCCTCAATAGCGAAAGAATCTTTAAAAACTCCATCTTTTCCAACTAAAATCTTTTTAATTTCCTTACCATCATTTCTATTCAGAAAACTAATGGCATCAGTATTTCTGTTGGCAATTTCGGCTTTAAAAGTTAAAGTCGCTTTGGTTTGTCCTATCGCACTAATGGCACTAACAAATGCTAATGCGATAAAAAGTAATTTTCTCATAGAGTTTAAGTTTTTAATGTTAATCAAAACTAAATTAATAATCTGACGTGAAAATAAAAATTAACAAAAAATTAATTTATTGAAGTTTGTCCGTTTTCGGGATTAATTTAATTTTTGTAGCTACTTTTGTAGCTTAAAATTTTGATCATGTATAGAAGTCATAATTGTGGCGAATTGAACGCCACAAATATTAATACCGAAGTTACACTAGCGGGTTGGGTTCAAAAATCACGCGATAAAGGATTTATGAATTGGGTTGATTTACGCGACCGCTACGGAATTACACAACTTATTTTCGACGAAAGTCGTACCGATAAAACTGTTTTTGAACTAGCAAAAACGCTGGGTAGAGAATTTGTAATTCAGGTAAAAGGAACTGTTATTGAGCGTGAAGCCAAAAACAAAAATATTCCAACCGGTGAAATCGAAATTTTAGTTACAGAATTAACTATCCTAAACGCAGCTTTAACACCTCCGTTTACCATTGAAGACGAAACTGACGGTGGAGAAGACATCCGAATGAAATATCGTTATTTAGATATTCGTCGTAATCCGGTAAAAAACAGTTTACTTTTCCGTCACAAAGTGGCAATGGAAGTTCGTAAATATTTATCTGATTTAGATTTCTGTGAAGTTGAAACTCCTTATTTAATCAAATCGACTCCAGAAGGAGCGAGAGATTTCGTTGTACCAAGTCGTATGAACGAAGGACAATTTTATGCTTTACCACAATCACCACAAACTTTCAAACAATTATTAATGGTTGGCGGAATGGATAAATATTTCCAAATCGTAAAATGTTTCCGTGACGAAGATTTACGTGCAGACCGTCAGCCTGAGTTTACTCAAATTGACTGCGAAATGGCATTTGTTGAACAAGAAGACATTTTGAATGTTTTTGAAGGATTGACAAGACATTTATTGAAAGAAATTAAAGGCATTGATGTAGATAAATTCCCAAGAATTACCTACGACTATGCAATGAAAACATACGGAAACGACAAACCAGACATCCGTTTCGGAATGGAATTTGGCGAATTGAACGAATTTGCACAACATAAAGAATTCCCTGTATTTAATGCTGCCGAATTAGTTGTTGGTATTGCAGTTCCAGAAGCAGGAAATTATACTCGTAAAGAAATTGACGGATTGATTGACTGGGTTAAGCGTCCGCAAGTTGGTGCATCTGGAATGGTGTATGCAAAATGCAATGACGATGGAACTTACAAATCATCTGTAGATAAATTTTACGACCAAGACGATTTAGGACAATGGGCAAAAATTACAGGAGCAAAACCTGGCGATATGATTTTTGTACTTTCTGGTCCAGCCGATAAAACACGCACACAACTTTCGGCACTTCGTATGGAATTAGCTAGTCGTTTAGGATTGAGAAAACCAGCTGAATTTGCTCCACTTTGGGTTGTTGACTTCCCATTATTGGAATTTGACGAAGAAAGTGGTCGTTACCACGCCATGCACCATCCTTTCACTTCTCCAAAACCAGAAGACATACACTTACTAGAAACCGATCCGGGGAAAGTTCGTGCCAATGCTTATGATATGGTTTTGAACGGAAATGAAATTGGAGGAGGTTCTATTCGTATCCACGACAAAGCAACCCAACAACTGATGTTCAAATATTTAGGATTTACAGAAGAAGAAGCCAAAGCACAATTCGGATTCTTGATGGATGCCTTCCAATTTGGAGCGCCGCCGCACGGTGGATTAGCATTTGGACTAGATCGATTAGTAGCTATTTTAGGCGGGCAAGAAACCATTCGTGACTTTATTGCATTCCCAAAAAACAATTCAGGAAGAGATGTTATGATCGATGCACCTTCAACAATTGACGCATCTCAGTTAAAAGAGTTACACATAAAACTAGACACACTTTAAAGGCTGAAAACACTGAATATCAATATTTTTGCAAAAAAATATTATAATTTTAGCGTTCGTATTATATTAAAGATTACATTTGCCTCATTATAAATTATTATTACTACTACAATGCGTACAGGTACAGTTAAATTTTTCAATGAATCTAAAGGTTACGGATTCATTACAGACGAAGAAACAGGAAAAGACATTTTTGTTCATGCATCAGGAATCAACGCGGAAGAATTACGCGAAGGTGACAGAGTTAGCTATGAAGAAGAAGAAGGAAGAAAAGGAAAAGTTGCTGCGAAAGTAGCAGTTATCTAAGCATAAAAAATATTTTTTTTTGCCTACGAATGTTTAAAACGTTCCGATTCATTTCGGAACGTTTTTTTTTGTCCACAACGAAAATTCTTATAAGAAAACCCAAAATAAAATTTCTTATTTATAATCATTAAAAATTAAGAAGTAATCCTATTTTGACAACAACTAATTTCTTGATTAGACTTGTGTTTTAATTCCTTGAAACCTATCTTTGTGGCTTGTTTTAGTGCTAAAAAAGATAATTATGCAATCTGATCAATTAAATTATATCCCTATTTTAATACAGTTTTTATTAGCTGTTGGATTTGTCGTAGGAACAATCATTGTTTCTGGAAAATTAGGTCCTAAAAGATCTTCAAAAATTAAAGAAAAAAACTTTGAGTGTGGTATCGAATCCGTAGGAAATGCACGCATCCCTTTTTCTGTAAAATATTTCCTTGTTGCAATACTATTCGTTTTGTTTGATATTGAGGTAATCTTTCTTTATCCTTGGGCTGTTAATTTTAAAGAATTAGGTATGGAAGGCATGGTCAAAATGGTGATTTTTATGTCTTTGCTATTGGTTGGCTTCTTCTACATCATCAAAAAGAAGGCTTTAGAGTGGGAATAATAAATTTATTTTAAATTATAAATTATTTGAACATTCAAAATTTACAATTCAAAATTCAAAATAACAATACAAATGAGTAATTCAGATATAAAAATGGTTGAGCCGCCAGAAGGTGTTGTTGGCGAAGGATTCTTTGCAACAAAACTAAATGATGTTGTAGGTTTAGCTCGTGCCAATTCACTTTGGCCATTACCTTTTGCAACCTCATGTTGCGGTATTGAATTTATGGCAACGATGGCCTCACATTACGATTTAGCACGATTTGGTTCTGAGCGTGTGAGTTTCTCTCCTCGTCAAGCAGATATGCTTATGGTAATGGGGACCATTTCTAAAAAAATGGCACCTATTTTACGTCAAGTATACGAACAAATGTCTGAGCCTCGTTGGGTTATTGCCGTAGGCGCTTGCGCCACTTCAGGTGGAATTTTTGATACTTATTCTGTTCTTCAAGGAATTGACAAAGTAATACCAGTTGATGTTTACGTTCCTGGATGTCCGCCAAGACCTGAGCAAATCGTAGACGGAGTAATGAAATTACAAGAATTAGTTAAGACTGAATCTGTAAGAAGAAGAAGTTCTCCTGAGTACCAAGAATTATTGGCTTCTTATAATATCAAATAACGAGATGGCATTAGAAAATACAGATATTCAAGATAAATTAACGGAAACCTTTGGCGAAAGCGTTTTCAATTTTCAACAGCAAAAAGATATTTTTTCCTTTGAAATTGAGGCTGATAAAAACAAAGCCGTAATTCTATTCTTGAAAAACGACCCTATATTACGTTTTCACTTTTTAACTGATTTATGTGGAATTCATTATCCTGATAATGAAGTTGACAAACAGTTTGCAATTGTTTATCATTTACACAATTGGTACGAAAACAAACGTATAAAAATCAAAACCTATATTAATGGTGAAAAACCAGAAATAAAAACAATATCAAATATTTTCTTGAGTTCGAATTGGATGGAAAGAGAAACGTTTGATTTTTACGGTGTAGATTTTATAGGTCATCCACAATTGAAACGCATCCTGAACATGGATGAAATGATCTCTTTCCCAATGCGTAAAGAGTTCCCTATGGAAGATGGCGGAAGAACCGATAAAGATGACCGTTTTTTCGGTAGAACAATAGACAATTGCTAAAAACACATTCTATAATTTTTCACATTCTATAAATGTCAGAACTATTATTACCACCAGAGCATCGATATGCTAAAATAATAAAAGAGAAGCTAAATGAAGATGGAAGCGAGCTATCTATCCTGAATTTAGGTCCTACTCACCCAGCTACACATGGTATTTTTCAAAATATCTTGTTGATGGATGGGGAACGAATTTTAGAAGCGGAACCAACCATTGGTTACATCCACCGTGCTTTTGAAAAGATCGCTGAAAATCGTCCTTTTTACCAAATTACTCCACTTACAGACCGAATGAACTATTGCTCCTCTCCTATCAACAATATGGGATGGTGGATGACTTTAGAAAAATTATTGGATATTGAAGTACCAAAACGTGCCCAATATTTAAGGGTTATTGTGATGGAATTGGCCAGAATAGCAGATCACATTATCTGTAACTCTATTCTAGGTGTAGATACGGGTGCTTATACCGGTTTCCTATACGTTTTTCAATTCAGAGAAAAAATATATGAAATCTACGAAGAAATTTGTGGAGCTCGTTTAACAACGAATATGGGAAGAATTGGTGGTTTCGAAAGAGACTGGTCACCAGAAGCATTTAGAAAATTAGATCTTTTTTTAGAGGAATTTCCAGCAGCTTGGAAAGAATTTGAAAATTTATTCGAAAGAAATAGAATTTTTATTGACAGAACGGTAGACGTTGGACCAATATCTGCTGAACAAGCAATGTCTTACGGATTTACAGGACCAAACTTGCGTGCGTCAGGCGTTGATTATGATGTGCGTGTAGCACATCCATACAGCTCATACGAAGATTTTGATTTTATAATTCCTGTTGGAAAATCAGGTGATACTTACGATCGTTTTTGCGTACGTAATGCCGAAGTTTGGGAAAGTTTGAAAATCATTCGCCAAGCATTGGACAAAATGCCGGAAGGAAATGAATATCACGCTGAAGTTCCTGATTACTATTTGCCTCCAAAAGAAGATGTTTACACCAGCATGGAATCTTTAATATATCATTTCAAAATTGTAATGGGAGAAGTTCCTGTTCCAGTTGCAGAAATATATCACGCAGTAGAAGGCGGTAACGGTGAACTTGGTTTTTACTTAGTAACTGACGGAAGCCGTACTCCTTACAGACTCCATTTTAGAAGACCTTGTTTTATTTATTACCAAGCTTACCCTGAAATGATAAAAGGATCATTGTTATCTGACGCTATTGTTATATTGTCAAGTTTAAACGTAATTGCTGGAGAATTAGACGCATAAATTATGAAATGTACCCATTACAAACAAGAAATAAACATGACTGATACATTGATGAACCGCATCAATGAATTGATAAGTCATTATCCCGCAGACAAAAGAAAATCGGCTTTATTGCCGGTTTTGCATGAAGTTCAGGACGCTCACGATAATTGGATGAGTGTTGAATTGATGGACAAAGTAGCCGAAATTCTTCAGATATTGCCTATTGAAGTTTATGAAGTGGTTTCCTTTTATTCCATGTACAATCAAAAACCTGTCGGGAAATATATGTTTGAATTTTGTCAAACTTCGCCATGTTGCCTAAACGGAACCGAAGATTTGATGGACTATACCTGCGAAAAACTAGGTGTAAAAATTGGAGAAACAACTCCAGACGGTCTTTTTGAAGTAAAAGGAGTAGAATGCTTAGGAGCTTGTGGCTATGCCCCAATGATGCAATTGGGTGATTTTTACAAAGAGCATCTTACCAAAGAAAAAATCGATCAGTTAATTGCTGATTGCCGAGATAATAAAATAATATTACACGATAAATAAGATGTCAAAAAAAATATTATTAGACAAAATAAACATTCCTGGAATCAAAACCTATGAAGTATATCGCCAAAACGGTGGTTATGCTTCGGTAGAAAAAGCGATGAAAACAATGACTCCTGACGAAGTTGTTGAGCAAGTTAAAACATCAGGACTTCGTGGTCGTGGTGGTGCTGGATTCCCTGCCGGAATGAAATGGAGTTTTATTGATAAAAAATCAGGAAAACCAAGACATTTAGTTTGTAATGCCGATGAATCTGAACCGGGAACATTTAAAGATCGCTATTTGATGGAATTTATTCCTCATTTATTGATTGAAGGAATGATTACTTCGAGTTTTGCATTGGGTGCAAACCTTTCTTATATCTACATTCGTGGAGAATATATGTGGGTTTATAAAATTCTGGAAAGAGCCATTGCCGAAGCAAAAGCTGCGGGTTGGTTAGGAAAAAACATACTAGGTACAGGATACGATTTAGAACTTTATGTTCATTGTGGTGCCGGTGCTTACATCTGTGGTGAAGAAACCGCACTTATTGAATCATTGGAAGGAAAAAGAGGAAACCCTCGTATCAAACCGCCATTCCCTGCGGTTTCTGGACTTTGGGCAAATCCTACTGTGGTTAACAATGTAGAAACTATTGCTACAGTGCCGTGGATTATTAATAATTCTGGAGATGATTATGCAAAAATCGGAATCGGAAGATCTACGGGAACCAAATTAATTTCGGCTTCAGGAAATATCAAAAACCCAGGAGTTTATGAAATCGAATTAGGTTTAAGTGTTTACGAATTCATGAATTCAGATGAATATTTAGGCGGAATGAGTTCTGACAGACCCTTGAAAGCATTAGTGCCAGGAGGATCATCAGTGCCAATTTTACCTGCTGATTTAATATACAAAACCGCTAACGGAGAAGACCGTTTGATGTCTTACGAATCTTTGAGCGACGGTGGATTTGCAACAGGATCGATGTTAGGTTCGGGAGGTTTTATAGTTTACGATGATACAGCTTGTATTGTACGTAATACTTGGAATTTTGCCCGTTTTTACCACCACGAAAGTTGCGGACAATGTACTCCATGTCGTGAAGGTACGGGTTGGTTAGAAAAAGTATTGTGGCGTATCGAAAACGGACAAGGTCGTGAAGAAGATATCGATTTGCTTTGGAGTATTCAGAGTAAAATTGAAGGAAACACTATCTGCCCATTAGGTGATGCGGCTTCATGGCCAGTAGCAGCAGCTATCCGTCATTTTAGAGACGAATTTGAATACCATGTTCGTTTCCCAGAAAGAATAAAAAACAGAGACCATTTTGTTGCGGAACCTTTTGAAAAAGTAAAGCATTTAGTTTCTAAAGTAATAGTATAATTTAGTCGAAAGTTAAAAAGTTAAACGTTGTAAAACATTTGACATTAAGGCATAAATAAAATGAAAGTAACAATAGACGGTCAAGCGATTGAAGTAGAACCAGGGACAACCATTCTGCAAGCAGCACGTATGATAGGCGGGGAATCCGTTCCACCAGCGATGTGCTACTATTCTAAATTAAAAGGTAGCGGCGGAAAATGCCGTTGCTGTTTAGTGGAAGTTGCCAAAGGAAGTGAAGCAGATCCAAGACCAATGCCAAAACTAATGGCTTCTTGTGTAACAGGATGTATGGACGGCATGGAAGTAAACAGCAAATCTTCTGACAGAGTAAAAGAAGCCAGAGAATCAGTAACTGAATTTTTATTGATCAACCACCCACTAGACTGTCCTATTTGTGACCAAGCTGGTGAATGTGATTTACAGGATTTAAGTTTTGAACATGGTAAAGCAAAAAGCCGTTTCATAGAAGAAAAAAGAACTTTTGAACCAGAAGATATTGGTCCAAATATTCAATTGCATATGAATCGTTGTATTTTATGCCAACGATGCGTACAAGTTGCCGATCAATTGACAGACAATCGTGTACACGGTGTAATGGACAGAGGAGATCATTCTAATATTTCGACTTGTATTTCTAAAGCAATCGACAATGAATTTTCTGGAAACATGATCGATGTTTGCCCTGTAGGTGCATTGACCGACAAAACCTTCCGTTTCAAATCCAGAGTTTGGTTCAACAAGCCTTTCGATGCACACAGAGATTGTGACAAATGTTGTGGAAAAACAACACTTTGGATGTTTGGTGACGAAATACAAAGAGTTACCGGAAGAAAAGATATCTACCATGAAGTGGAAGAATTCATCTGTAATGGTTGTCGTTTTGACCACAAAGACCCTTCCCATTGGGTTATTGAAGGACCAAGAGAATTTGATAAAGATTCGGTTATCAACCAAAACAATTATACTCAAGAACTAGAAACAGTTCATATAGCTACCGAAGAAGGAATTCTTAAAGGAAGAGAGCAAGACCGCAAGAAAATAAGTATGTCTGCTATCCCATTGAAGAAAGAAGAAGGAGACGATTTTAAACATGGTAATCTTTAAGAAATGGATAGTACAATCATTATAGAAAAAAGTATAATCATACTAGTAGTTTTTGCCATTACGATGCTTATGGCAATGTATTCTACTCTTGCTGAAAGAAAAGTTGCTGCATGGATTCAAGACCGTATCGGTCCAAACAGAGCCGGAAAAGGAGGTGTTTTACAACCACTTGCCGATGGGTTAAAATTATTCTCTAAAGAAGAATTTGAGCCAGATACTCCTAATCGATTTTTATTTTTCGTAGGTCCTGCAATTGCCATGAGTACGGCTTTGATGACCAGTGCCGTTATTCCTTGGGGAGATAAATTTCATCTTTTTGGCAGAGATATCATCTTACAAGCCACTGACATTGATATTGCCTTGTTATACATTATTGGAATCCTATCAATAGGTGTTTACGGAATCATGATTGGTGGATGGGCATCTAACAATAAATTCTCATTGATGGGAGCGGTACGTGCCGCTTCGCAAATGATTTCATACGAAGTAGCGATGGGACTTTCATTAATAGCCTTATTAATGATGACCGGTACCTTAAGTCTTAGAGAAATTTCATTGCAACAATCAGGAATGAACTGGAATGTGTTTTACCAACCTCTTTCTTTCTTGATTTTCTTGGTTTGTGCCTTTGCAGAGACCAACAGAACGCCGTTTGATTTAGCGGAATGTGAAACCGAATTAATTGGAGGATACCATTTGGAATATTCATCGATGAAAATGGGATTCTATTTATTTGCTGAATATGCAAACATGTTTATTTCATCTGCTATTCTTGCTATTTTATTCTTTGGAGGATACAATTATCCTGGAATGAGTTGGGCAGTAGAAAACTGGGGAGTAAATATTGCCAACCTAATAGGAATTGTCGTATTATTTGTAAAAATATGTGGGTTCATTTTCTTCTATATGTGGGTAAGATGGACAATTCCAAGATTTAGATACGACCAATTGATGCATTTAGGATGGAGAATTTTAATTCCGTTATCAATCATCAATATCATTATTACCGGAATCGTAATTTTGAGAGCTGAAATAGCTGTATTCTTAGGATTTTAATTAGAACAGATTAGCTCTAGCCCTGATAGCAGTGGAAATCCTTTTATCCTGAACTTGTTTCAGGATCCTGAAACAAGTTCAGGATAAAAGATTGAAACGAATAGCAGGATTAGCTAAAAATAAAAATAAAAAAAATGTCAATAGAAAGCATATCCTTATCGGGAAGAAAAAAGCTAGTCTCTAATAAAGAGATGAGCTTTTGGGAAAGAATGTACCTTGTTGCGATTGTCAAAGGTTTGATGATAACATTAAAACATTTATTCTCCAGAAAAGTTACCATTCAATATCCTGAACAGGTTCGTGAAATGAGTCCTGTTTATAGAGGTCAACACCAATTGAAACGTGATGAATTAGGTAGAGAAAACTGTACTGCTTGTGGTTTATGTGCATTGTCTTGTCCTGCCGAAGCCATTACAATGAAAGCGGCTGAACGTAAACCTGAGGAAAAAATGCTATACCGTGAGGAAAAATACGCTTCTATATACGAAATTAATATGTTGCGTTGTATTTTCTGCGGACTATGTGAAGAAGCTTGTCCTAAAGACGCTATTTATTTAACCACTTCAAAAGTCTTGGTTCCTTCTAGTTATGATAGAGAAGATTTTATTTTTGGAAAAGACAGATTAGTTATGCCTTTGGATATCGCAATGAAAAATGCTCAACTTAAAAACGCTAACTAATGTCAACGATACTTATTATATTTTGTGTTTTAGCTGCCATCACTTTGTCAACGGCCTTTTTGTCGATCTTTAGCAGAAACCCAATTCACAGTGCTCTTTATCTTGTAATTTGCTTTTTCTCAATTGCAGGTCATTACTTATTATTGAATTCCCAGTTCTTGGCAATTGTTCATATTATTGTATACTCGGGAGCAATTATGATTTTGTTTTTGTTTACCATCATGTTGATGAACCTAAACAAGGAAAACGAAGTACACAAACCTAGAATTACTCGACTAGGAGCTATTGTCTCTTTTTGTTTGATTTGCGTGGTTTTAATTCTAGTTTTCATCAACTCTAAACCAATTATTGGCGAATATCTATCCACAGGAGAAGATTACCAATCTATAAAAGTTTTGGGTCATGTGCTGTTGAACGAATATATGGTACCTTTTGAATTTGCATCTATTCTGCTTTTAGTGGCAATGATAGGAACAGTTCTATTGTCTAAAAAAGAAAAAAAAGAGAAATAACATGAATAATATTTTAAATGAAATAGGCATCGAAAACTATATTTTCCTTTCTACGATACTTTTTTGTATTGGGGTTTTTGGAGTTTTATACAGACGAAATGCTATCATCGTATTTATGTCAATCGAAATTATGTTAAATGCAGTCAATCTTTTGTTTGTTGCATTCTCTACCTATCACCAAGATGCACAAGGGCAAATTTTCGTGTTTTTCTCAATGGCTGTAGCTGCTGCCGAGGTTGCCGTAGGTCTGGCTATTCTAGTTTCGATATTTAGAAATTTAGGTTCGATTGATATCAATAATTTAAAAAACTTAAAAGGATAAACTATAATGAATACGAATTTAGCTTTACTCTTATTATTAGCTCCTTTTTTAGGATTTTTATTTAATATTTTCTTTGGGAAAAATATCGGAAAGTCGGCTTCCGGGATAATCGGAACATTTGCTGTTGTGGTTTCTTTTGTAGTTAGTATTTTCTTTTTTCTTCAAATAAATCAAACTCAACAACCAATCAGCATTCAATTATTTGATTGGATCCAAATCAGTAATTTCAAGGTAGATTTTGGTTTTCTTTTAGATCAATTGTCAATTTTATGGTTGCTTTTTGTAACCGGGATTGGTTCATTGATTCACCTATACTCCATCAGCTACATGCATGATGACGAGAACATGCACAAGTTTTTTGCTTATTTGAATTTGTTTATCTTCTTCATGATTGCTTTGGTAATTGGAAGCAACTTATTGGTATTATTCATCGGATGGGAAGGCGTTGGACTTTGTTCTTACCTACTTATCGGGTTTTGGCATAAAAACCAAGATTTCAATGATGCGGCTAAAAAAGCTTTTATCATGAATAGAATTGGGGATTTAGGATTGTTGATCGGAATATTCATCATCGGTTCTTTATTCTCGACTTTAGATTATGCTAGTTTAAAAACAGCTATCGCAGGTGCTACAGATTTAAACATGTACTGGATCTCGGCAGCAGCTTTTGCTTTATTTATTGGCGCTTGTGGAAAATCAGCACAAATTCCATTATATACATGGTTGCCGGATGCAATGGCGGGTCCAACACCGGTTTCGGCATTGATACACGCTGCAACAATGGTTACCGCAGGTATTTTTATGATCACAAGATTAAATTTCTTATTTGATCTAGCTCCAGATGTTCAAAACATCATCGCCATTGTGGGTTCAGTTACTGCTTTGGTAGCCGCAACAATTGCATTGGTACAAACCGACATCAAAAAAGTATTGGCTTATTCAACCGTTTCACAACTGGGATTAATGTTCTTGGCTTTAGGTTTAGGTGCTTATGAAGTAGCCGTTTTCCACGTAATCACACATGCATTCTTCAAAGCTTGTTTGTTCTTGGGTTCTGGTTCGGTTATTCATGCTTTGCACGGGGAACAAGACATGCGTAAAATGGGTGGATTGAAAAAAGTAATGGGAATTACCTTTATCACTTTCTTAATCTCTTCATTAGCAATTTCAGGAATCCCTCCATTCTCAGGATTTTTCTCGAAAGATGAAATCTTGTTAGTCGCTTTTGAACACAACAAAGTATTATGGTTTATTGCTTCATTGGCTTCGCTTATGACGGCATTCTATATGTTCCGATTATTATATCTTACTTTCTTCAAAGAATTTAGAGGCACAGCCGAACAAAAGAGTCATTTACACGAAAGTCCTTCTTTGATTACTTTCCCTTTAATTGTTTTGGCAATCTTAGCTACAATAGGTGGATTGATTAGTTTACCAACCAACAGCTGGTTAAATGGCTATCTTGCTCCTTTATTTACAAAAACAGCAAACGAGGCACATCATTTTGGAACAACCGAATATGCATTGATGGCAGTTGCTGTAATTGGCGGAATAATAGGAATCGCAATTGCTTATGCAAAATACATCAAACAAAACCAAGTTCCTACTGAAGATTCTCAAATTACTGGTTTTGCAAAAGTACTTTACAACAAATATTATGTAGATGAAATCTATGACTATTTATTTGTAAAATCAACAAACAGCCTGTCAAGATTTTTTAGAGATAATGTAGAAACTACTTTGTCCTCTGCGGTTTTCGGATTAGGAAAAGTAACCAACGAAATAGCGTTTCAAGGAAGAAAATTACAAAGCGGAAGTATCGGTTTTTATCTTTTTGCTTTTGTTTTAGGGCTTTGCGCCATTGTAACCTATTTATTTTTAGCTCAATAATTTTATACCATGAACGTATCACTACTATTAATAATACTTTTTGTTGGTGCATTTGCAACTTATCTTGCCGGTGACAAACTGGCTTCAAAAGTGGCTTTATTCTTTGGACTATCTGCTTTAGGATGTTCTATAGTATTGTTAAACCATTTTAATGCTGGAGAAAACATTAGCTTTATAAGCCAATGGATTAACCAACCTAATATTGCATTTGCTTTAAAAGCAGACGGTTTATCTATAGCCATGCTATTGCTGACAACGGCTTTGACTCCAATAATCATATTTTCATCCTTTGGAAATGACTATAAAAATTCTAAAGCCTTCTATAGTCTGATCTTGTTTATGGCTTTTGCCATGGCGGGAACTTTCTTGGCAGCTGATGGTCTTTTATATTACATTTTCTGGGAATTGTCATTAATTCCTATTTACTTCATTGCTTTGATTTGGGGTAATGGTGATACCGAGGAACGCAAAAAAGCTGTGGTAAAATTCTTTATCTATACCCTTGCAGGATCTTTATTCATGCTTGTTGCTTTTGTTTATTTGTACCAACAAGCAGGAAGCTTTTTATTAGAAGATTTATACAAATTAAATTTATCGGCGACTGAGCAATTATGGATCTTCCTGGCTTTTTTCTTGGCCTATGCTATCAAAATTCCACTTATTCCTTTTCATACTTGGCAAGCCAGCGTTTACCAAAAAGCACCTACTGCGGGAACAATGCTTCTTTCAGGAATTATGTTAAAAATGGGATTGTACAGCGTTATCCGTTGGCAACTGCCTATTGCTCCGCTAGCGGCAAAAGAATACATGACAATCTTCATCAGTCTTGGAATTGCCGGAGTAATCTACGGTTCAATTGTAGCCTTGAGACAAAAAGATTTGAAAAAATTACTGGCTTACTCTTCATTAGCCCACGTTGGACTAATTGCCGCAGGAACCTATACACTTACCATTGACGGATTACGTGGTGCGGTTTTACAAATGATCGCGCACGGTTTTGTAATTGTTGGATTGTTTTTCATTGCTGAAATCATTTTCAGAAGATATGAAACCAGAACTATTGCCGATATGGGTGGTATTCGTAGCCAATCACCAAAATTCGCCTCATTATTTTTGATTTTGGTCTTAGCTTCTGTATCTCTTCCTACCACTTTTAACTTTGTTGGAGAGTTTACCGTATTGTATGGCCTTTCTCTAATCAATATATGGTTTGCCTTTTTAGGAGGAACAACCATTATCTTAGGCGCTTATTACATGTTGAAAATGTACCAACAAGTAATGCTTGGCGAAACCAACATAAAATCATTTGCAGATATCACAGCTAAAGAAGGAATCACTTTGGTACTTATTGTTGCCGTTCTTTTCTTCTTTGGAATGTATCCAAAACCAATAACAGACTTAATCACACCAAGTTTGGAAAATATTTTAACTCATATTAATAGAATTAACTAGTCAAATAAAAAAATGAATACATTAATAGCTATAATAGGATTAGGTGTTTTATGCCTTTTATTTGAAATTTTCGATGCCAGAAAAGCGATTATTCCAGTAACAGTTATTGGATTATTGGCCGTGCTTGGATTGAATATATCCGAATTTAATTCTCCTGCAGCCTACTACAACAATATGATTATTGTGAGTAAATTTTCTACAACATTCTCTGCATTGTTTATCATATTAACGATTTTCTTGGTTACTTTGAGCCATAAGTTTTATGAAAATCAACCCGGGAAAATATCTGATTTCATTGCCATAAAAATATTTTTATTGGCTGGAGCAGTTGCCATGGTTTCTTTTGGAAACTTAGCAATGTTCTTCTTAGGGATCGAAATTTTATCTATTGCATTATACGTTTTGGCGTCAAGCAACAGACTAAGCATAAAAAGTAACGAAGCGGGACTAAAATACTTCCTAATGGGATCTTTTGCCTCTGGAATTATTTTGTTTGGTATCTGTTTAATATACGGAGCCATGGGAAGCTTTGATGTTACTGAAATCAGTGAATTATCCCGTTCTGCGGAATTGCCAGTTTGGTTCCCAATTGGAATTATTTTAGTTGCCATTGGAATGTTTTTCAAAATCGCCGCTGTTCCTTTCCACTTTTGGGCTCCGGATGTTTATCAAGGTTCACCATCATTGACGACTGCTTTGATGAGTACTTTGGCAAAAGTTGTGGCCATCGCTACTTTATTCAAATTGCTGACTGTAATGAATGCCGATCTTTCGCCTTCTTTCCAATTAGTCATTGTCATTATTTCTATGGCTTCTATGACGGTAGGTAATATCATGGCATTACGCCAAGTGAATGTGAAACGTATGTTGGCTTTCTCAGGGATTTCGCATGCCGGTTTTATGTTAATGACATTGCTAAGCACTACAAATGCCGCTGGAACATTATTATATTACACTTCGGCTTATGCATTGGCAGGAATCGCCGTTTTTAGCGTGATTCTATATGTTTGCAAAAACACCGAAAATGAAGATATCACCAATTTCCACGGATTAGGAAAAACCAACCCGCTATTGGCAGCAATACTAACTGCTGGTTTGTTGTCTATGGCAGGTATTCCAATTTTTTCGGGTTTCTTTGCCAAATTATTTTTATTCAATCAAACGATTCAGGCAGGTTATATCGCTTTAGTGATCGTTGCTGTAATCAATTCTATTATAAGCGTAGGATACTACTTTAAACTGATTCTGGCAATGTATACCAAAGAGCCAAACGAAGAAAGAGCTGGGACTCCAATTACTATTTATGCAGTTGCCGTTATAGCTATTGTTCTAAATATCGCCCTTGGTTTATTTCCATCATTCGTATTGGATTTATTGGCATAAAAAACCACTGTTTCATAAAATACAAAAAACCATCAAGTCCCGATAGCAATCGGGACTTGATGGTTTTTTTATTAGATCTATTACAAAACCGCAAATTTAAATTCCCAATAAAAACATAAACCAAAACCTATTCTAAAAGCTTTTTATTACATTTGTATATACAAATAAAGAAATCTTATCAAAAATATATAAAGATGGAAAATAAATTAAAAGTACAAATCTGGTCCGATATCATGTGTCCGTATTGCTATATAGGAAAAAGGAGAATCGAAACCGCATTAACACAATTTGAACACGCAGATGCCGTTGAAATTGAATGGAAGAGTTTTCAATTGGACCCTAATTTTATTGCTTCAAAAGACGAGAATCTTACGGAACATCTGGCAGAAAAATATGGAAAAGACAAAGAATGGGCACAAGAAATGATGGACAACATGACCCAAAATGCCAAAAACTCAGGCTTGGATTTTCATTTTGAAAAAGCCATTATGGCCAATTCTTTTAATGCACATCGTTTGTTGCATTTGGCCAAAGAAAATCACTTGGGAAATGAACTAAAAGAACTATTGTTTAAAGCTTATTTAACTGAAGGAAAAAACATAGACGATTACGAAACCTTAAAACAACTAGGAATCCAAGCTGGACTTGAAGCTACTGCCGTCGATAAAGTATTACAATCCGATGCTTATGCGGCAAACGTAAAACAAGACATTGCAATGGCACAAAACATAGGTGTTCAAGGCGTACCATTTTTTGTTTTAGACAATAAATATGCTGTTTCTGGCGCTCAACATGTTGAAACTTTTGTAAAAACTCTAGAAAAAGTATGGGAAGAAGGACAATTTGATTCAAAAATAACCTTATTGAACACTCCTACAGAAGGTAGTTGTGACATTAATGGTTGTAATTAAAACAAAAAAACTTTTTATAATATCCCTTTGACAAAATTTGAAACTTCGTCAAAGGGATTTTTTTTCTTCAACAAATAAAAACAGATCCTAATTCTAAACTTGCTCCACAAAAAACTACTTATCAACAATTCCAAAAAACAGCTATTATTCCAAAAACCATAAAAGCTTATTGAGTAATTTTGTACTATGTATGCTTTAGTCGATTGCAATAATTTTTATGCCTCTTGCGAACGTGTTTTCCAACCGGAATTCAACGCAAAAGCCGTTGCCATCTTATCCAATAATGATGGTTGCGTAATTTCAAGAAGTGAAGAAGCCAAAGCCGTTGGAATTCCAATGGGCGCTCCGGCATTTCAGATTAAAGATTTAGTTCGGGAAAAAAATGTAAAATTATTTTCATCCAATTATGCCCTTTATGGTGATTTAAGCCATCGTGTAATGTCAATATTAGGACAATTCACTCCCAACATTGAAATCTATAGTATCGATGAAGCTTTCTTGAATTTTGACGGAATGGCAATCCCGGATTTTCATCATTATGGTATTCAAATGAAAAAAAGAGTTCACAAATGGGTTGGGATTCCAGTTTCTATTGGTTTTGCAGAAACCAAAGCTTTATCTAAAGTTGCCAATAAAATTGCCAAAAAATTCCAAAACAGAACCCAAAGTGTTTATATAATAGATAGTAATGAGAAAAGAATCAAAGCACTGAAATGGACAAAAATTGAAGATGTTTGGGGCATCGGTTATAGAACCACTAAAAAAGCCCGATTAAAAAACATCAATACCGCATTCGATTTTATCCAACCACAACACGAAGCTTGGATCAAAAGAGAAATGGGTGTAATTGGTCTTCGACTGAAATATGAACTCGAAGGAAAATCAGTGATGGACTTAGAATCTATATCTGACCAGAAGAAAAGCATTGCCATCACTCGAAGTTTCCCGAAACAAATATCTGATTACGATTTACTCAGAGAACGTATTACCACTTTTGCTGTGGTTTGCGCCGAAAAATTAAGAAAACAAAAGTCCTGCTGTCATACCATTATCGTCATGTTAGTAATTGACAAACACACAGTTAAAACGTCAAAATATTATTTTAATGTGGCGATTACGCTGCCTTTTGCAACCAATTCAAGTTTGACAATTTCGAATGCGGCTATTGAACTATTAAAAAAGCTACATAAAGGGAATGAGCATTTAAAATTTAAAAAAGCAGGAGTAATTGTTAGCGGACTCATCGATGAGGACAAAAAACAATTTCAATTGTTTGAGGACGAAAACCCCAAACATTTGGCGTTGATGAAAGTAATGGATACGTTAAACAAGAAAATTGGATACACTCAAGTAAAAATGGCAACCCAGGATTTAAGTTTGACTTGGAATATGAATCAAAATCATTTATCACCAAAATACACCACCGATTTTAAAGATATACTCGAAATAAAATGTCTATAAAGAAAGAACAAAAACTTAGCTTTTTCCATCCAGATTATGAAAGCGAACTAAAAATTCCTTTTATCCCGGACGGAGTTTCGGCAGGATTCCCTTCTCCTGCTGCTGATTTTATGGAAAACAACATTGACCTAAATAAAGAATTAAGCGAGAATCCATTGGCTACCTTTTATATTAGAGTCAAAGGCAATTCTATGATTGATGCTGGAATAAATGACAAGGACGTACTAATTGTAGATCGAAGTCTGGAACCACAAAACAATAAAATTGCCATTTGCTTTATAGATGGGGAATTTACCGTAAAACGCATCCAACTCGAAAAAGACTGCCTCTACCTGATGCCAGAAAATCCAAATTACACACCGATAAAAGTAACCGAAGAAAATGAATTAATCATTTGGGGAATTGTAACATATGTAATAAAAAAGGTGTAAAATAAAAAAAGCCTCTTAATCAAACGATTAAGAGGCTTTTACGTACCCGGAGCCGGAGTCGAACCGGCACGGTTTCCCACAGGTGTTTGAGACCAGCGCGTCTACCAATTCCGCCATCCGGGCTTAGCAGACAGAGATAATAACAATTATCTCAACGCAATAAAGAGACATTTAGTGGTAGCTAAACGTCTTTTCCTTTAACACGGTGCAAATGTAAAAAATAAAATCAGAAAATCTACTAAAAATACTTAAAATTTTCCTTTCAGAGTTGAATAAATTTCATAAATTTGCACCTCGTTAAAACGACACACTCACAACTAACTACAAAACAACAAATTAAATGTCACATCTAGAACCGGAAGCTAAAATTTTTGCTTGTTCACAAAGTGTCTATCTAGCCGAAAAAATTGCAAAAGCATACGGAATCCCGTTAGGAAAAGTAACCATGTCTAAATACAGTGATGGTGAATTTCAACCTTCTTACGAAGAATCTATCAGAGGATTACGCGTTTTTATCGTTTGTTCGACTTTTCCAACCGCAGATAATCTGATGGAATTATTACTGATGATCGATGCTGCAAAACGAGCTTCTGCAAGACACATAACTGCCGTAATACCTTATTTTGGATGGGCAAGACAAGACAGAAAAGATAAGCCGAGAGTTCCGATAGGAGCTAAACTAGTGGCAAATTTATTAGACGCTGCTGGCGCAACAAGAGTAATGACCATGGATTTGCATGCAGATCAAATTCAAGGATTTTTTGAAAAACCAGTAGACCATCTTTTCGCATCTACAATCTTTTTACCTTACGTGAAAGAGTTAGGATTAGAAAATTTGACAATTGCTTCCCCAGATATGGGAGGCTCAAAAAGAGCTTATGCCTATTCTAAATTTTTAGAATCGGACGTAGTTATCTGTTACAAACAAAGAAAAGAAGCCAATATTATCGACACTATGGAATTAATTGGTGAGGTAAAAGGCAAACATGTAATCTTAGTAGATGACATGATTGACACTGGAGGAACTTTGGCGAAAGCCGCCGATTTAATGATAGAAAAAGGAGCATTGAGCGTAAGAGCGATTTGCACTCACGCCATTTTATCAGGAAGTGCTTACGAAAAAATAGAAAATTCTAAATTACTAGAATTAATCGTTACTGATTCTATTCCGTTGAAGAAAGAATCAAAAAAAATAAGAGTGTTGAGTTGTGCACCTCTTTTTGCCGAAGTTATGCACATGGTGCACCACAACAATTCCATCAGTGGAAAATTCATAATGTAGTTGTTGCGAGAAACGAAGCAACCACTACAAAAAGCATAAAGCCAAAGCTGATTGCTACAAACAAGAGTTTAATTAATAACTATATAAAATTTTCAAAATGAAATCGATTACAATTAAAGGATCAGAAAGAGAAAGCGTGGGCAAAGTAGCAACTAAAGCCTTACGTAATGCTGGAGCGGTTCCTTGCGTGTTATACGGAGGAGATCAACCAGTACACTTTTCAGCAGAAGAAAAAGCATTCAAAAGCTTGGTTTACACTCCAAACGCTCACACAGTTGTGATCGAACTTGGTGATGGAAAATCATTCAATGCAATTTTACAAGACATTCAGGTTCACCCGGTGTCTGACAAAATTTTACATATTGACTTCTTTCAACTATATGATGACAAAGAAATCACTATCGAAATTCCTGTAAAATTCGTTGGTAACTCTAAAGGAGTTATGGCTGGTGGAGATTTACGTATTGGTAACCGTAAACTTAAAGTTAAAGCTTTACCAAAAAATCTTCCAGATTTTATTGAAGCTGACATTACTCCTCTAGACATGGGTAACAAGTTATATGTAACTAAAGTACCTACTCCAAACTTCAAAATCATGCACCCAGACAACACTGTTATCTGTCAAGTGAAGATTTCTCGTGCGGCTATGAAAGCGGCTCAAGAAGCTGCAAAAGCTGCAAAAGCACCTGCAAAAGGAAAGAAAAAATAATCTTTTTTCAATCAATCATAAAAGCATCAGTTGTAAAACTGGTGCTTTTTTTATACCCTGAAGCGAAAGACAAGGCATTATCGGCAAATCCAATACCCGCTGTACGCTACAATCCACGCAAAAAAGCGTGGGATTTTCACTTCCATCGGGGCTAGACAGCCAACTATTCGAATTTTTGCAAACATTTTCAAATTAGCTTACTTTTGCAGGATGATAAAATGGATACAAACACTGTTTTCATCAACAAAAACAGCAGACAATACAGCATATATGAAGAAATTTTTAATAGTAGGGCTAGGCAACATCGGCGCCGAATACGTAAACACAAGACACAATATCGGCTTTAAAATACTGGATCACTTTGCCAAAAAAGAAGCAATTCAATTTGAAACCGTAAAATTAGGATCCTTAGCCGAATATAAATTTAAAGGAAGAACTTTTCTGCTTTTAAAACCAAACACCTATATGAATTTGAGCGGAAAAGCTGTTCAATATTGGATGGATAAAGAAAATATTCCTTTGGAAAACCTAATGGTCATCACAGATGATTTAAATTTATCATTCGGAACCATTCGCATCAAACCAAAAGGAAGCGACGGCGGACACAACGGTCTAAAAAACATCAACCTAATTCTAAACAACAATCAATATACTCGATTCCGATTTGGCATCAGCGACGAATTCAAAAAAGGAAAACAGGTCGATTATGTACTGGGAGAATGGGATGACGATGAAAAAACGGCTCTTCCGGAACGACTGGAAATAGCTTCCGAAATTATCAAATCATTTGGAACAGCAGGCTTAGGAAACACCATGACTGCTTTTAACGGAAAATAAAAAGGGGATTAAATCCCCTTTTTTTACATCTTTTATTGGATTATTATTTTCTTTACTTCTCTCCTATCGCCATCAAAAACAGTCAATAAATAAATTCCTGATCCTAATTGTGGCAATTGTATATTCTCATCAAAATTAAACTTGCTCTCGTACTCTTTATTAAACAACTCCTTACCCGACATATTATGAAGCAAAATCTTGACACCTGTCGTATTTTTGCTCATAAATTGTACGGTGACATTACCATCAGAAGGATTGGGGTATGAAATAATTTCAGAAAATTTAAAATCCGGCTCTATTAAAGTATAAGTTTGCGTACAAATAGTAATAGAAGCTGAATCTAAAGTTCCCGTATCTCCCAAATAAATATCCCGAACTCTAAAAGTCCATTCACCCTGCGGATTTTGCCCATTAAAAACATCCAATGGCTCATAAGGCGAAACTTTTTGAGCTGTAGCCTTACCACAAGAAAGAGCGTCCCCTAAATCATCATAATCTAACAACAAAGTACCATCAGTTGCCTCACAATTTTTTTCAAATAATTTCACAGTAGTTCCTTGAGGATTTACAACATCTATACTTACATCCGATACATACGTATGCGAAAAGCCTACTGACAGATTTACATCAACTATTGCTCCCGCTGAAGCCGGAACATTAATCTTTCTAGTTGCATACGTTGCCGATTCCGGTATAGCAAAAGGAGTTGGTGCAAAAGTATAAGTATCACAAGAAGAAACAATTGAATATCCTATTGCGAAAGCTTTACTATTTATGGCATAATAAATATTTGCCGTTGGTTCAACTAAAATTCTACAGTTTTTAGCAACAATATCAGGAACGGTAATAATCTCCGAGCCATCATTTGGTGTATTTGATGCTAAAATTATCGGAAAAGTCAATCCACCATCTGTGGAAAGCTTTATATTCACATTAGTCGATCCCTGCAAAGCATTAGAGCCGTTTACGCCCCAGGTTATCGATGTGTTTTCACCCTGAAACCAACTTAAATTCTCTGAATTTTGAGATGTAATTTCAAATGGTCCAGCAGCCCCACTCACATTTACAACCATAGCCGCGGTACTGGTTTGAGCAGTTCCTAAAGATGCATTATCTCTTGCCGTTAAAGTAAAATGAAGCGTTCGTGCTATAGAAGAAACCGATTCCCATGTTGAACTTAACCTACCAGAAAGCACCGTGCCAAGCGCAGGCATATACCTAACGGCTAAACTACTCGGCTTTAATGACCTAAAAAGAGGACCGTCAGGTTTAGCAGGAAAAGCTATACTGCTTGAACCGCTTTGGGTCTTAGCATCATCATTTTGTTCCCAACAATAAGTTATCGCATTACTATCAGAACCAGAAGTCGTACCTGTTAAAACAAAGGCAGTTCCCTTTGGAATTGTCCAATCCGGACCAGCGCTCACAACAGGAGGATTATTATCTAAATTAACCGATATAGGGCAATCTTTTGAGGCAAGATTATTTTGTATTTGCATAATACTGACATAAGCAAAATAGTCGTCAGAGTTATTTTGAATATTATTATCAGCGATTCCCGCATATCCCATAATTGTAGAACCACTACCCGGCTCTACATTAACTCCTGTTCCTTCAATACTTTCAGAAAAAGTGTGATTTGCCCCCAATTGATGCCCCATTTCATGAGCTACAAAATCGATATCAAAAGCATCGCCTTTGGGATTCCCATTTCCAGGAGAAGTGTATGCACTCCCTTTTGCTAATGGCTCTCCAATTGTAGGATTTACACAAACACAACCAATACAACCTGCATTGCCCCCACCGCCAGACGCACCAAACAAATGTCCTATATCATAATTATCATTTCCAATCACATTAGTTAAATTATCCTGCAACTCTTGACTCCAACTACCATCTACACCTTTAGCCGCATCAGAATAAGGATCAGCAATAGCGCTAGTATAAACGATTAGATCATTATTAGCGATTAGTTGCAATTTGACCGCCAAGTCTCGATTAAAAACCCCATTTACTCTTGTCATAGTTGCATTCATCGCCGCCAGAGCTCCCGCAACGGTACCGCCATGATAAGTAGCATATTCCCCAGTACAAGACAAAGCCAACCTCAACGTTTTAAAAACTTTAGAATTAGCCGAAATTTTGCTTGCCTTACCCAACAATTGCTTATTAAGCGCTATATCTTCGGTCTTACAAACAAAAGGCAGATTCCCCATAGCTCTGCTTTTGGAATTAAAAAGAACATAAACATTTTTATCGTCAGATGAATTCTCTATAAATTCCGAATCACTATCCGCTCTCAAAACCATAGTTTGAATTCCGTCAGGAGAAAGGCTAAAATTTAAAGAAGCTCTAGAATCCGTAACCCCAATTCCAGCATAAGATTTAATATCAGGATATTTCGCTTGCAGTTCAGGATCAAAATTTGAAGATTCCCAAACTAAAAATTCCTCTAAAACTCCATTTCTATTCGGAATTTTAATTTGCTTTGATTGTTTTTTATCTGTTTTACTGCCCAAAGCATTCAAAGACTGCTTCAACATCACTTGATCCAATTGAAAAAACAATTCTTTTTCAGCGGTTCGATCCGTTCCATTCCTTTGATAATCTGATGTTGCCACTCTGTTAATCCTTTTCCAAGGCGATTCCTTTTGAGCATGAATCACTGAACCAGAGAGTATAACAAACAAGCAAAATATAATTTTTTTCATAGATTGAAAATATACACTCAAAAATAAACCATTTTATCCAAATGAAGTACACCTTTTTAGGTTTCCTAAAAATTAACCCAACAAATGATTCAATTTGACAGCTTTTCGAGTTTTTTTTAAAAACAAAACAAAATCTATTGAAAACCATACGCAATACCGTTAGATTTAAAATAGATAACATAAATTTGCAGCATTATAAAACAATTGCTTTGAATATTTTTCAATCCATACAAGAATTCAGCTCCACAAAAAAAACGATCCTTACCCTCGGCACTTTTGATGGAGTTCATATTGGTCATAAAAAGATTCTGGAAAAAGTAACCCAGAATACCGAAAACAACAAATACGAGAGTCTGGTTCTCACTTTTTTTCCTCATCCCAGAATGGTTTTACAAAATCAATCTGATATCAAATTATTGAATACTATCTCCGAGAAAATAAATTTGCTTGAAAAAACAGGAATCGAAAACCTTGTTATTCATCCTTTTGACGAAAATTTTTCAAGATTAACAGCCGAAGAATTTGTTCGTGACATTCTCGTTAATCAATTCAACATTCACAAAATCATCATTGGCCACGACCATCGCTTTGGAAGAAATCGCACCGCAAATATTGACGATTTAATAGGTTTTGGAAAACAATATGGATTTGAAGTTGAACAAATATCTGTTCAAGAAATAGATGCTATTTCTGTGAGTTCAACCAAAATCAGAAAAGCACTATCCGAAGGAAACATGACTCTGGCAAATCAGTATCTGGGTTATGACTATTTTCTGACAGGCACCGTATTAGAAGGAAAGCGCCTTGGAAGAACCATTGGCTTTCCCACTGCAAACCTAAACATAAAGGAAGACTACAAACTGATTCCTTTAAATGGCGTTTATGTCGTAAAAAGCACAATCAACCAAAAAACAGTTTTTGGGATAATGAATATCGGCTTTAACCCTACAGTTGGAGGAGACCATTTATCAATAGAAATTCATTATTTAGATTTTAATTCCGAATTATATGGGCAAGAATTATCTGTTTCGATACTTCAATACCTTCGACCGGAACAAAAATTTGACTCAATTGAATCGTTAAAAACGCAATTAGAAAAAGACAAAAACAAAGCGATAGAATACCTAAAAAAACACTAATAATTAGTAAAAAAAACCTTAACATATCTCAAATATTTTACGTAAATTTGAGATGTATTGCCCTGTTTATCAAAAAGATATTTTTTTAACTTTTTAAAATTAAACAATATGAAACTACCAAAAGAACTATACAACGGATGTATTATTTTTATTGGAATCGGTCTCTATTTTTTGTTAATGGAAGCTTTAGGTCTCGCCGATTTGGTTTACTTACGACTATTTAACATCCTATTTGTTTTTTATGGCGCAAACAGAACTTTAAAAACAAATTTTCTCGAAGGCAAGACGATATTCCCCTACAATGCTGTATCAGCCCTACTGACTTCCCTAACCGGAGTGTTTTTAAGCATCATAGGACTCATAACCTATATCTACTACAAAGGCGGCGATTCCTATATACAAACATTACCGGAAACCTTTTTATTTGTTGGAAAACCATCCGTTATGACTTATAGTATTTCTTTGCTTTTTGAAGGAATCGTATCTGCAGTTATTGTTACATTTTCTCTAATGCTGTATTGGAAAAAACAATACCCTTCTGACTAGACAGAAACTTAAGCTACTAAAAAAACTATTTTAAAGAACAGCAATTTACGGTATTTTATTAAGGTTCATTTTTAATAATTAACAACATGAAACTACCAAAAGAATTAGAAAACGGATTCATTATTTTTTCTCTTATTGCAATCTTTTTTTTGTTTATGGAAGCACTAAGCTATTCCAATTTATTTTACTTGCGACTGATTAACATCTTTTTTGTCTTTTACGGTGTTAACCGCTCTATTAAAATGAATCTTTCACAAGGCAAAAAAAGATTCGTCGAAAATGCTGCCTCGGCAATAATCACTTCACTTGTAGGCGTGTTTTTAAGCGCTATTGGGCTAGTCCTTTATAGCCATATAAAAGGAGGGGATTCTTATATTCAAACACTACCAAGAACCTTTTTATTCGCAGGACACCCATCAATAAATACTTATTCAATTTGTTTGCTATTTGAAGGCATAGCTTCCTCTGTTATTGTTACCATGCTATTGATGCTGTATTGGAACAATCGATTCACAACCGACGAACCTTAACCCAACAATAATCCAAATCGTTTTTAAGGCGCATTACATTGTTCATTAGAACAATTTAACTACTTTTGGTGCATTAAAAAATAGCATACAATGAGTATCACAAAACATAATTGGACCAAAGAAGAAATTATCGCGATATACAATAAACCTATGATGGATTTGCTTTACGAAGCAGCTTCAATCCATAGAGAACACCATGATCCAAACGTGGTTCAAGTTTCAACCTTATTATCTATTAAAACCGGTGGATGCTCCGAAGATTGTGGGTATTGCCCGCAAGCTGCTCGTTACCATACTGGTGTTGAAGGCAATGATTTGATGTCAGTTAGTCAAGTAAAAGCACAAGCTTTACGAGCTAAATCAACAGGCTCATCACGTGTATGTATGGGTGCCGCTTGGAGAAACGTAAAAGACGGACCTGAATTTGACCAAGTCTTAGAAATGGTTCGTACCATCAATAAGATGGACATGGAAGTGTGCTGCACCCTAGGAATGATTACTGAGAATCAAGCACAACGTTTGGCAGAAGCAGGTTTATATGCCTATAATCATAACTTAGACACTTCTGAAGAATATTATAAAGAAGTAATTTCTACTCGCGGTTTTGAAGATCGTTTGCAAACTATAGAAAATGTACGCAAAACAAACGTTACTGTTTGTAGCGGCGGAATAATTGGAATGGGAGAAAGCATTGATGACAGAGCCGGAATGCTTGTGGCTCTTTCTACATTAAATCCTCAACCGGAATCGGTGCCAATTAATGCATTGGTTGCTGTTGAAGGAACTCCCATGGAAGAAGAAAAACCAGTCGAAATTTGGGAAATGATACGCATGGTAGCTACCACCAGAATCATCATGCCTGAGACTCAAGTACGTTTATCAGCAGGTAGAATGAATATGAGCCGTGAAGGACAAGCTATGTGTTTCTTTGCTGGTGCCAACTCAATTTTTGCAGGTGATAAACTTCTAACCACTCCAAACCCAGATGTAAACGAAGACATGAAAATGTTTGAAATGCTAGGTTTGAATCCTCAAAAACCTTTTACCAAAGTGGTTCAACCAAAAACGGTTGAAGCAAAAGACTCTGAATTTCAATCTTTAGGTGAAAAACCAAAATGGTCACGCCCTGGGCACACCATTGAAAGAAATCTTGAAGCATCCGCTAAAGGAAAGTAAATCCTGAAATAAAATAAAAAAACCCAGCTTATAACAAGCTGGGTTTTTTTTTAACTATTTCGCATCTAAACTGTTATTCTATACAGCAAACATTCTACGATAAAAAAAATATTATTTAAAGGGTCTAATAAATTATTTTCTTACTAAAAGCTAACCCGTTTTGCAAAACAACATTTACAATCAATACTTGAAGTCCTGAAACCAAGTTAGAAGCAACCAAGTTTTCACTATTCACATCCACTTTATAAAAAACCCTACTACCAGCAATATCATAAATTGCAACCTCTTTTATCAACCCATCAAATGAACTGATCTTTAATTCCTTATTCACAACTGAAACAAATACTTTTTCATCAATTCCCGGATCAAGTATCAACGAAGGTTTATCACTGTAACGCAGTACAAACCTATTATTAAAAGTTCCTTTTTCACTTACAAAATCATAGGAACTCTTTTTTAGATCATGAACAACATGCATCAACTTATCTTCTAAAAACACATTTTGCGATACTAATTTTCCGTCTGTTTGATCAATACTTATCTGAAAATTGCCATTTAAAACAGTCTTATATCCTAATGATATTGTGTCATTCTCCCGAAACGGCAAAGCACGGCCTTGAATCGCTAAATTCACATTCTCATTTATACTGTAAAAATCCACGAACTGATTTCCATCGTAACTTATACCATCAAAAAAACCTTCGTAGCCATTAGTAGCTCCAGTAACATAACCTATCAAAGTCTGCTTAAAAACTCCTTGCTGATTAGACAAGTTGAGCCAAATTCGGTTTTTCTCAATTGCATTGGTATCGTTTGATTTTGAAGTTGTATTAAACCTAAAAAACTGCGCATTATTAATACCAGATGAACCTCCTGAAATACGCATGCTATTATTGAATGTAACCATCCCACCCGAGGCACTACTGGTCGCAAAGAAAGACTGTCCTGCCGCAATTTTCCCTGTTGGCAAATTTAAATTATTATTGTCATTGGGATCATTTGGATCTGAATCCTTCGTGGCAGAAATACTGGTTCTAGTCCCTCCAGTAAGATTATAGGAAGCATAATCATTATCAGTATAATTATATATCGCATTACCAACCACGGCATTGCTAGGAGGCGAGTTATGCGTCCAGAAATAAAGAGTCCCTTCTAAAGCAGCTGAATTATAGATCAAAAACTGATCCGCGTCAACAGCTGAGGGATACGGATTCCCAATCAGATAGGACTTATCAGCGGATACAGAAACAGCTTTAATACCGTTATTTGGCACTCCTATAAACTTAGGATTAGCATCTACGCTGGCTACAGTAATACTAAAATACTGTGGCGCTCTAATAATATACCCTTGTCCAGGATTCATTGTTACATTTCCATTATAATGGATCACCCAGCCTTTATCGGGATCAAAACTGTAATATTTATCAAATAATGTGTTCGGAGATAAATTATACAATGTTTGCCCCGCAACCGGAGAAGACCAATAAGTAAAATCGTATCTTTTTACAGGAGCCGTATTTCGCTTATATACAATAGAACCTGAATTTATTGCTGCATCGTTAATTTGAACTAAACTGGAATTGTTTTCGAATGTTAAAGTACCTAGCACTTTTATATCATTAGTTACTGTTAAAGTATGAGCTGAATTTATAACCACATTAGCACCTGCAACAACCTTACAAGAACATCCTGCTACATCAGAAGTAGAAGAATAATCTCCCGAAAAGACTATTCTTTTAGAATTATCAGGAATACCATTTATCCAAGCAGAACCATTCCATGTACTAGTCATAGTTGAAATAGCGTCAATATTTACACTAGCTGATGCTACTGAAGTACATGTTCCATTTGAAACCGTAAAAGTATAAACTCCTCCATCAGTCAAGCCTGTTATCGCAGTACTTGTCCCTGTTCCTGTAGTAGTAGCACTAAGTGTTCCCGAACATATTAATGTCCATATTCCTGATGAAGGCAAACCATTTAACACAACACTTCCTGTATCTAAAGTACAATTCGGCTGAGTTATAGTTACAATTATTGGTGCTGAAGGGATCAAAGGCTGCGGATTAATTACAGCAGTACTTACACTAGAGAAACAACCCGCAATGTTTTTAATGATTATCTTATACGTTCCGACAACCAAACCTGATTTGACATTACTAGCTTGAAAACTATTCCCATTATCAAAACTATAGAAGTCCGTCGGACTTTGAACCGTTACGGTTATCGACCCCGTTGCTGTTGTACAATTAGGCTGCACAATTGTCGTTATCGGAGTTGTCAACTGTGGAAGAAAAGTAATTGCCCTAGTTCGAGAGTCACTGCTCGTATTACAATCAGCACCCGATGCCTTAAATGTAATATAAACACGGTATTCAGCTGACTCACCAGGAGTCCCACCAATTATATTCAAAGTAGCAGTTGTAGCACCCGAAAAATGACCTCCATCAATAACATCAGTCCATGTCCCAGAAACAACTGACCTCTTCCATTTGTATGAAACAACGTTTGAAGGATAAGATGTCGTAACTGCATAAGAATAATTAGCTCCATAACAAAGTGTTACATCTAATACCGATTGAGAGGGCGTTAATGGCGGTGAGCTTACATTAATTATTTCGTTTACTGAAAGGGTTGCGATACTTGAGGTGACAGTACAAATCCCATTAGAAACAACAACCTGAAATTGTGCTCCATCTGGATATTGGGCACTACCTACATTGTCAACTCTAATTTCGCCTGTAGACGGATAAGTTGTATTAGTCTCACTGACTGGAATAGTTATAAAACTACCATCCGTTGGTTTTTTACGCTGCCAAGTATAGGTCAATCCGGAACCAGATGCAACCACCTTAAACCTAACAGAGCTACCCTCACAGTCTAATTGATTAGAAGGTTGCGTAATAATTACTGGAGATTGACTGACCAAAACAGTTGTATTTGCAGTAATAATTTTACTATCAGAAGTTCTTTTCATTGACACAGTATAAACGCTGCTTGTAATAGGAGTTGTTGTAGCTATAAAAGAATAATTTGAACTAGTACTATAAGGCGTAGCAGCAAGTCCTGGACCGGACCATGAATAAATAAAACTCCCATTCGGAGGCGGGGTTGCAGATAGATTGATAGAATTCCCCGAACAAACCGGAGAATTTGACGTAGCTTTACCTGTTCCTCCTAGAGATACTAAATCATCGAATCCCAATAAACCCGCACCACCTTGACAAGTGGCTAATAATGTACCTCCTATATACACTCTATCATTCCCAGTGCACCCGCCACCATTTCCTCCAGCTGGGTTTAAAGTTCCTCCATTAACAAATACAATTGAAGAACCTTCAGATAGATATAATCTCTTATTTGCAGTTGAAAAATCAAGAGTTGCATTATTTACTATTAACTGAACAACACCACAAGTAGTCAAATCTAAATCACTGTCCATTATCAAAGAAATAGGATTTGTTCCATTCCCAATATTTACAATCCCTCCACATGAACTCAATGAACCACTTCCACAACTTAGACTACTAGAATATGTGGTCGTAGAAATAGCACATTGCGCAGATATAACACTTGTAAATAATAAATTTAAAATCAACAATACAATGAATATTTTTTTTTGCTGATGTAATTGTTTTTCCATAAAAATTAGGACTTAGCGATATAAAAGAAATGCATTTTGCACCATTGTTAAAAAATTAACAAAAAATACAGTCTAAATTAAAAATTCATGAGATACCAACACAAATAAACCGTTAAAACACCATTATACCTGTCGTATCGCACTTAAAAACAAATACATAACTTATTTACTTATAATGCTTTACATCAAATAAAACCATGAGAAATCTAAAACCCTACATCTTAAAGAATTTTTGCTTAGAAACAACTATTTTTACCGATTGTTAATCTTTAAACCACAAAAATGAAAGACATCTTCTCCATTAAGGAAGCTATTCACAAAATAGAGCATTATTGTGCCTACCAAGAGCGGTGTCATGAAGAAGTAGAGCAGAAATTAAGAAGTATGAAAATGGATTCAGAAGAGATTAATACTATTATTGCACATCTTATTAATGACAATTTTCTAAACGAGGAACGTTTTGCTTGTAGCTTTGCCAGAGGCAAACATCGCATCAAACATTGGGGAAAAATTAGAATTGTAAATGAATTAAAGCAAAGAGGAATCAATCAAACGCTGATTAACATTGCCCTAAAGGAGATTAGCGCCGAGGAATATTCCACAACATTTAATACTCTGGCGGAAAAACATTGGGAATCAATACGAGAAGCCAACGTTCAAAAAAAACGGAAGAAATTTTGCGACTATCTGTTAAGACGCGGATTTGAAAGCAATCTGGTTTACGAGAAAATGAAAGAATTAGAACAGATGTAAACCATTTTACAATGACAATAAAACACTGACTGCATTCCCGCCAAAACCAACTGCATTCACTAATACTTTTTTAATAACTTTTGTTTGATTTTGAGCTTTCGCAAAAGGAACACCAACAAAAGTATTGTGTTGCATCATCATAATAGCCAACTCAACACTCAATATCCCCGATGCGCCAAAGGTGTGCCCTATTTTCCACTTATTAGTCGTCAGTAAAGGCAGCCTTGAGCCAAAAACCTTCTCGATTGCCCTATACTCCGTTAAATCGCCTTTTATGGTTCCCGGAGCATGCATGACAATCGCATCAACTTCAGAAGGATTAGTGTTTTCTAAAGCCATTTTCATAGATTTCTGAAAACAAGTTGCCTCAGCAGAAATAGAAATATTATGCTCCAAAATTTCTGTTGCATAACCAACTCCTTCAATAAAAGCCAATGCATTCTCTTTTTTCCCACTTTCGAGACAACAAACGGCTGCGCCTTCACCTAAGATCATGGTATTTTGCTTTTTTTCTAAATCCAAAGCCCGATTTGGATACTCCTCTTCGCTATTAGAATAAATCTTCAATGCTCGCATTTGAGCTATCGTAAAATCAGTCAAAGGAGCTTCACTTCCGCCCACCAGAAACTTATCAACCATTCCGGCGCGCAACCAAGCAACACCGTTCAAAAGAGCATGTAAAGCCGTCGAACAAGTGATAGAATGAGAAATTTCCGGTCCATTACTTTGCAAATCATGAGCAACCCAAGAAGAAATATTACCCAAGGTTGTTGTAGGCGAAGCCAATGTTTGCGCTTTGCCCGTTTCTAAATATTCTTGATAATGTTTCTCGAACAAATCAGTGGCACCTCTTGATGAACCTATATTGATTCCAAAAACATCCTTTTGATTCCAACCAGCACTTTGCACCGCTTTTTTTGAAACTGCCATGGCATACAAAACCGATTTATCCAATGATTTGTATTTAATGTCTGAATCGCGCATTTTACCAACAAGTTCCTTAGAATCAACGTCGAGCATTGCAACTAGCGTTTCTTTATGATCTAAAACCTGCTTATCAAAAAAGTGTTTATCCTTTAAGTAATTCTGCCAAATAACACTTGGTTTGTTTCCTAAAGGAGAAATAGAAGCGATTGCAGTTATGGAGATAATTTGAGACAAAGTGTTTATTTATTTAATAGCAAAGGTTGCAAAGATTTTTGCAAAGTTCACAAGGGTTTGAAAAAATTATAGTTACTAAAGAACTTATAAAAATGAGTTCTAGACCATTTCTATAGCCTGCTCAATAACTTGATAAACTTTTTGCAATTGTTCATTTGTAATAATATAAGGAGGCAAAATATAAACTATGTTACCCACTGGTCGCATAATTATTCCGTTTTCAATGAAAAAATCGTACAATTTTGTACGCATGGTTCCATAATAACTCTCGTCGTTTTGCTTTTTTATTTCCAATGCGAAAATGACACCTAAAACGCGAGTTGTCTCCACTTTTGGATGTGATTTTATCTTTTCTTGAAAATTTAAATGACACTGATTTACCCTGGCAATATCATTTTGCATTTCGTTAGTATGCAACAATTCTAAACTAGCCAAAGCCGCCGCACAGCCTGTTGGATTTGCTGTAAACGTATGT
Organism: Flavobacterium sp. W1B; assembly: GCF_047344965.1. Lineage (NCBI taxonomy): Bacteria > Pseudomonadati > Bacteroidota > Flavobacteriia > Flavobacteriales > Flavobacteriaceae > Flavobacterium > Flavobacterium sp. W1B. The sequence goes on along the minus strand of NZ_CP178845.1, from coordinate 1,079,238 downwards.
CCATGAAACAAGGCTTTATTGATATCATCATCATAAAAAGCTTCGAATATTTCTTGGGTAAAAGTGGTAATCGCCATCGGAATTGTACCTCCTGTCAGCGCCTTAGACAAGCACATCATATCCGGCTTTTGCTTTATATAATCTATCGCAAAGGTTTTTCCTGTTTTTCCAAAACCCGTCATCACTTCATCGGCAATTGTTAGCACATTATTATCCTGACAAATTTTTATTAATTCATCCAAAGCGTTTGGTTCATACATCACCATTCCGGCTGCTCCCTGAACCAAAGGTTCAAATATAAAACCTGCACAATTGTTGTTTTTGATAACCTTTTTCAAAGCATCAAAACTTTCTTGTTCCTTTCCTTGCACCGGGACAGGAACTCGCACCACATCAATAAACATTCCTTGAAATGCCTGAGTATAAAAGGAAATTCCGCTTGCCGCCATTGCCGCAAAAGTATCGCCATGAAAGGCATTCTCAAAAGCAATTATAGTAGTTCTTGTTTCTCCTTTGTTAAAAAAATACTGCAAAGCCACTTTTATTGCAACCTCCACAGCAGTTGAACCATTATCTGAAAAAAATATTTTTTTCTGATTTTTTGGCAGAATTTCGATAAGCTTTTCAGACAAAACTACTGCCGGCTCATGGGTGAATCCACCAAAAAGAACGTGCTCTAATGTGGTAAGCTGTTTATAAATCGCATCGGCAATAAATTTATTACTGTGCCCGAACGGATTTACCCACCATGAAGCAATGGCATCGATATATTCTTTATCATTATCGTCCCAAAGCAAAGCGCCTTCCCCTTTTTTAATAGCAATAGGAAGTGAGGCCGTTTTATGTTGTGTATAAGGGTGCCAAAGATATTGGCTGTCTCTTTCTGTTAAGTTCATTTTTTTTGGATAAAAGAAGTACAAGAAAAAAGAAAAGATTAACCAATTATTAAAACCTCTTCATTCTGATTTCTCTCTTCTTAATTTATAAATTCAAAAGTGTTTCTTGGAATTTTTCAGCATATTCCCGAATTACATTTTTATCGAAATAAGGTTCTTGATCAATTCGGCCTATATATTTTACACCAGTTTTATTCAGGATTATAGCTTCTGAAGATTTGTTTTCCTCTCCATTAAATACAATTCCGGCAATATTAATTTTTCTGTTTTGCAAGGCTTCTATGGTGAGTAACGTATGGTTGATACTTCCCAAATAATGACGTGAAACGACAATCACTTTATGATCAGCTTGTATCAAATCAATCACACAATCGGAATCATTAAGCGGCACAAAAACACCTCCGGCACCTTCTATTACAAGATGATTTTGAGTAATTGGTTCTGTAATTTTTTTCAAGTCAATCACAATATGATCCAATTCAGCCGCAAGATGCGGACTCGCCGGCGTATTTAAGGAATAACTATTGTCGAAAAATTTAGTTTTTTCATTAGACACATAACGTTTGATCTTATGAGTGTCCGAATCTTCAAGATCTCCAGCTTGAATAGGCTTCCAATAATCAGCTTCCAAGGCTTCCGTTATGATTGCAGAAGCAATCGTTTTACCAACATCTGTTCCAATTCCTGTAATGAATAGTTTCATTTGTTATATTTTATGCAAAAGTAAAAAACCCATCGTTAAGATGGGTTTAAATTATTATTCTTTTAACTCGTCGATTACTTTTTTTATTTCTCTGGCGTATTTACCATAAAAATGATGTACCCACCATTCTAAAGCCAATCCCATAAACAAGATTGAGACTGCAACAATTACAAACAATGCGCCCAAATATGAATTATCTAAATTACTGATAACAATTTCAGATTTCTCTGATAGTTTATAATTTAGAAAACCAACCAGAAACAAAACCATGAAAGGCGTTAAGGCAAAGCCAAAAGTCTTATACAACTCCATATTCAGACGTATATCAAAATAGGTTTCGTACAAATTATCTTTAGTTTTTAATGCTGTATTATTTAGTCTCTTGTAGAACAAATACAATTTTACCAAATAATAAATACACACAGCCACAAAAATGGAAAACAACAAGTAAAAAGGAACTATCATTTGCTGAGGAAAATCATTTAAAAAAGGGCAAAACCCAATTATAAAAACTGATAAAACTTGATAAACAAGTTCATTTTTCAGATTCTTTCTAATTTTTTCCAATGGCGTATTTGCCGTTTGTATTTTCTCTAGATTAGATGGCAAAACCACCTTATCCGTATTCTCGTTATCCCAAGCTGATTGTATATCTTTAAAGTCCATAACCTTGATTTTTTATAATTTCTTTTAATTTTTCTTTTGCCCTGTTCAATTTTACCCTAGCATTCCCTTCAGTAATTCCTAGATTTTCTCCAATTTCCTTATGTGAAAATCCTTCGAGTTGATAGAAAACAATAGCCTTATCAATTTTACCCAATTTTTGAACTGCCCGATAAAAATGCTCAATTTGACTTTCTTTTACAGCAGAATCCCCATCGTCATACCGAATATTCTCCGAAGCAATCTGATACTTATCCACTTTCCGTTTTTCTTTCTTCAAGAACACAATTGCAGTATTAATAGCGACGCGATACATCCAAGTTGAAAACTGACTTTCTCCTCTAAAACTTCCGTAGGCTTTCCAAAGCTGACAAACAATTTCCTGAAACAAATCTTGCTGATCATCAAAGTTGTCCATGTACATTTTAGAAACCTTATGAAGCATTCCTTTATGCCGATCTATGCGGGTTAAAAACTCTTGTTCATTTACTTTCAAAATCCTAATTCAGTATTGGTTTTACTTTATATCCTTTCTCTTTCAATAAATTAATCACCCCATAAGTTCCGCTTAAATGTGCTGCTCCCACAGCAAAAAACACACTTTCTTTTTTCATTAGCTCAGGCATTTTTACAACCCAATTTTTATTTCTATTATCTAACATTAGTCTTTTTGCTTCCTTGTCCATAAATTTCTCATCAACAGCAATAGCATACAATTCATCTAACTTTTCCGAATTATAAATTTTTGACATTTCATCAAAAAAATTAGTATCATAAAACTCCAATTGATCTATAAACTCTTTGTTAGAATATGAGTTTTCAAAACAAGAAATCTGTTCTTGTGCTTTTTCCAGACCAATAATTTCAATTTTTCTTTTTGCTGCCATTCCCATAAACTCAAATTCAAACATTTTTGGAGGACAATTTAATGCTTTCATCATAACAATACTCATTATGGTTATTAAATTAGAATTTTCAAATTGACTGGCAGTAAGACCCATTCTTCCTTTTAAAAACTCGTCTAATTTATGATATTCTTCTTTGCTCAAAACTTTACTCAAAGACTCACTAGAAGTTGCCATATCTTGCATGAATTGCAGTTCTGACGGCTCATCAAAATCGATTTCTAAAGCCAATACTCCCGATTTTTCAAAAGCAGATTTCACTTTATCTTTAATCAAAAAATCCTTTTCACACATCATGTGCATTGTTCCATACAAATAAGAAGGTTTTGTAAGGTCATTACCGGAAACTTCCCACAACAATGAGTTTTCGGTTGGTTGTGTTTGCGCATTAGTTGTAAGTCCGAATGCTGACACAATAAGTACAATTGCTGATTTGAATACATTTTTCATTTTTGATTGATTTATTAGTTGATGATTATTTTGATGATTGAAACTCGCTTGATTATTTACTGTATTTTGTTCTTAGGATTGAAAAAACTCCTGCCAAAAAGAAACAAGACATCATAAGTAAGATTTCAGATTTTGGCTTATCATACACAAATTGGTTTACTAAGGAATATCCTAATCCAATTGAACTGAAAAGAATCATGATTGGACCAAAATAATTTCTTTCGCTAAATTTTTTTGTTGTTTTCATAATGGTTATATTTTTTTGATTACAACTCGTAAGTAATCAAAAAACAAAAACGTTACAAAAAAACAAAATAAATCTTATAGAAGTGAGTAAAGACAAGCCATTACAGCCGAAATTTCTTCTTTAGAATTAAAGCTATGCAAACAAAAACGTAGGCGTTCCTGTCCTTCGGGAACAGTTGGAGACAAAATGGCTTTGACATCAAAACCCTGTTTTTGAATTTGCTTGGCTATGGATTTTACACTTTCATTTCCTGGAATAATAGCCGATTGAATAGAAGATTTACTTCGAACAAAAAGCGGTTTTAATCCCAATAAATTTTTCTGCTGATTGAAGTGAATGATATTCTCACGAAGTGCCTGAATATTCTTTTTATCTTTATTCAAATGCTGATAAGCTACCAAAATTGTAGCAACAGCATGTGGCGAAAGTCCTGTAGTATAGATAAAACTTCTGGCAAAATTAACCAAATAGTCTTTTAAATCTTGGCTCCCTAAAATTGCAGCACCGTGACAACCCAATCCTTTGCCGAAAGTCATAATACGAGCAAAAACTTTATCTTGCAGACCAAGCTCTTGAACCAAACCTTGTCCTGCCAAAGTTTCAGAATCTCCAAATACACCAAGAGCATGCGCCTCATCAATGACTAAATTAGCATCATATTCGCCCGAAAGCCGCACTAATTCCAAAAGATTAGGCGTATCGCCATCCATTGAAAAAACAGACTCTGTAACGACATAAATTTCATTTACCACCACCCCTTTATTCTGCAAGTCTCGACAACGCAAAATCAATTTCTCTAAATCTTCAAAATCATTATGATTGAATTTATAAGCTTTAGCATTTGATAATTGAATTCCGTCCCGAATGGAAGCATGACAAAGCTCATCATACAAAACCAGATCTCCTTTTTGAGGCACTGAACTAAAAAAACCAACATTGGCATCATATCCCGAATTAAAAATCAATGCAGACTCACACTGATGAAATTGAGCAATATAAGATTCTGCTTCTGGGTATACCTTATGATTTCCCGACAGCAACCGAGAACCTGTGGCTCCATTTTGAATACAATCAGCAGCAATTAAGTATTGATGTACATTCTGAAAAATTGATTCTGATTTTGAAAACCCAAGATAATCATTCGATGAAAAATCGATTAAATCAGCCGAAGATGGCAAATTACGAAAAGTAAGGTTTTGCTTTCGGGTATCGAGTTTAGCGGAAAGATTTTTTGAAAACTTCATAAGAGCAAAGTTATAAAAATAAGGCTGATAAATGGAACAAAGACAATATGGGTAAAAACTGATTCTCTCCGATCAAAAAAATAATTATTGTTTTTAAGTGTTTTATTATCGTTTTACAATAATTTTAATATATTTGTAATCAACATATAACTATAAATATGAGAAAATTAAACATTTTAAAAGCTGCATTGGACGTCTTCTGGTTCTTTACACTTATCGCTGTAATTGGACTTATTCTTTTTTTACCATTATATTTATTTCGATCAGATATGAATTATCCTATAAAAATTAAAGATCAAGAGATTACTAACCCAACTATTTTTTCAAAAGTATTTGTTTTTATAAATGTAATCAGTAGTCTACTTTTTTTATACAGCATTTATTTATTAAGAAAAGTTGTTGATTTATTTCAAAAAAGAGAAGTTTTCAATAATGAAGTTGTTCGACTTTTTAATTTAATTGGAAAATTAATTGTGGCTTCTTCAGTGATTAGCAGTTTCTCAATTTTTACATATAAAATCATTGAAAGTCATCATTTAGATTATTTTTCATTAGATTTTGGTAGTTATGATTCATTTCTAATTTCTGTTAGTTTAGGATTGTTTTTTATGGTAATAAGTGAAATTTTTAAGATTGCAAAGAATATGAAAGAAGAAAACGAACTAACAATATAACTATGCCAATCATTGTAAACCTAGACGTGATGCTTGCCAAAAGAAAAATGCGTTCCAACGAATTAGCGGAACGAATTGGTATTACAACGGCGAATCTTTCTATTTTGAAAACGGGAAAAGCAAAGGCAATTCGGTTTTCAACTTTAGAAATGATTTGTGAAATTCTTGAATGTCAACCCGGAGATATTATGGAGTACGTGAAAGATGAATAACTTCTCTCTTCCTACATTTTTAACCTAGAAATCGGCAGAAATTTTGTCGTTTATTCTTCTTAATTAAAAAAAGATTGAAACGTATAGCTGAAAACAAAAAAAGCCAAACAATAATGTTTGGCTTTTTTATTAATTTTCAAATTGTTTTAGTCAGCTAAAACAATCACTTTATTATCCTTCATTTCAATAGTTCCAGAAGAAATAGCTAAAGTATAGTTCTGATCATTTACTTTCGAGAACAATGCTGCTGTTTCTTTACTGAACTTAAAACTTGGAGCTGTAATACTCACAATTCCTTTTTGAAGTAATGAAACTATAGGCGCGTGATTATTCAAAATCTGAAAAGCTCCATCTACTCCAGGTACAGATACTGATGTTATTTCTCCTTTGAACAAAGATGCTTCCGGTGATACTATTTCTAAAATCATTTTCTTTTAGTTATGAGTTATAAGTTATGAGTTATTAAGTGAGTAGAAACCCCTAATTTATAACTCATAATTCATAATTATATTAAGCTTCTGCTAACATTTTTTCTCCAGCTTCGATAGCTTCTTCGATAGTTCCTTTAAGGTTGAAAGCTGATTCTGGCAAGTGATCTAATTCACCATCAATAATCATGTTAAATCCTTTGATAGTATCTTTAATATCAACTAAAACACCTTTCAATCCTGTAAATTGCTCTGCAACGTGGAATGGTTGAGACAAGAAACGTTGTACACGACGTGCTCTAGAAACAGATAATTTGTCTTCTTCAGATAATTCTTCCATACCTAAGATCGCAATGATATCTTGCAATTGTTTGTATTTTTGAAGAATCTCTTTTACTCTTTGCGCACAGTCATAATGCTCATTTCCTAAGATATGTGGAGTCAAAATTCTTGAAGTAGAATCTAACGGGTCAACCGCTGGATAAATACCTAACTCAGCAATTTTACGAGACAATACAGTAGTAGCATCTAAGTGAGCAAACGTTGTTGCTGGCGCCGGGTCAGTTAAATCATCCGCAGGAACGTAAACCGCTTGTACAGATGTAATAGATCCTTTGTTTGTAGATGTAATACGCTCTTGCATCGCACCCATTTCTGTTGCTAATGTTGGTTGGTATCCTACCGCAGATGGCATACGACCTAAAAGAGCCGAAACCTCAGAACCTGCTTGTGTAAAACGGAAGATGTTATCAACGAAAAACAATACGTCTTTTCCTTGATCTGTTCCTGCTCCATCACGGAAATATTCAGCGATAGATAGTCCAGAAAGTGCTACACGAGCACGAGCTCCTGGTGGCTCATTCATTTGTCCGAAAACGAAAGTAGCTTTTGACTCTCTCATTCCTGGTAAATCTACTTTAGATAAATCCCATCCTCCATTTTCCATAGAGTGCATGAAATCATCACCGTATTTTATAATTCCTGACTCTAACATCTCACGAAGTAAGTCATTTCCTTCACGCGTTCTTTCTCCTACTCCTGCGAATACAGAAAGTCCACCGTGACCTTTTGCAATATTGTTGATCAACTCCTGAATCAATACTGTTTTACCAACACCAGCACCACCAAACAATCCAATTTTACCTCCTTTTGCATAAGGCTCAATCAAATCGATTACTTTAATACCTGTGAATAAAACTTCTGATGAAGTTGACAAATCTTCAAATCTTGGTGCTTGACGGTGAATTGACATTCCATTCTCACCTGTTTTAGGCAATTCTGGCAAACCGTCAATAGCATCTCCAACCACGTTGAACAAACGACCGTAAACATCTGCTCCAATCGGCATTTGAATAGGATTTCCTGTTCCAACAACTTCATAACCTCTACTCAAACCATCTGTTGAGTCCATCGAAATGGTACGAACTGTGTTTTCACCAATGTGAGATTGTACTTCAAGCACTAACAAAGTACCGTCTTTTTTTGTGATTTCTAATGAATCATAAATTTTTGGAAGTTCAACATCTTTACCGTTGAAAACTACATCAACTACTGGACCAATGATCTGGGCAACTTTTCCTATTACTTTTGACATTACTTATGTATTTATTAAATAGCTATTTAGGTTTATGAAATGAAATCAATCGAAACATATCGATTAGACGCTTTTTTCAGAGTGCAAAGATAATTTTTAAAAATAAAAAATCAATAATTTTTATATAAAATAAATGAAAATTTAAAGTATTGCTCAAAAACACAAGCCGAACCCGATAAAGCGGTAAAAAAAAACAAAAACCATTCGACTCGCGACGAATGGTTTTTCGTTTTTTTTGCATCAAGAACTTTAAATTAAAGTGACCTTGGAAACAATATTCGATAATTACTTATATCAACTCCTTTTAAATTCGACCCATAAGTCATATTAATTGCTTCAATAAATTTATTGGCAATCAAAGCATAACCTCTTGGACTAGGATGCACTCCGTCTAGAGAAAAAGCACCACCGGTCACAAAAGCATTAGTAACCGTATAACCATTTGAAGCAATTCCTCCGTTTACCAATTTCTCCATAATAACCTTAGTATCCACAAAAGCCAAGCCTTTGCTATCTGCAACAGATTTAATAGTTACATTATAAGCATCTGTAGCTACTTTAACTTGCATTGTTTCATTTGCAGTCAAAACATGTCCATCCTGCAAAGGATAACTAACTCCAAATTTATTAATTGTCGATGGAGCGCCAGCAACTGTAGTACCTATAACACTACTCGTAGGAAGCAACACATAATCTCCTGGGGCCGCTTGCCTCGCTTGCCCAAATATTAAAGCAAATGCTGTAGCATTTATAGCAGCCATAGGATCACCCTGCTGCGTAAAATACCCCGTTAGAACAGGAATCATTTGAGCCGATTTATCCGCTAAACTTTCATCTTTAATCAATACCGGATTAGCCGAAGTTGCCGAAAGCAATTTTATTCTATCAGCATCAGCCGCCCCTAAAGCCATTCTTAAAAGAGAATACAAACCATTAACCTGCGCAACTCCCAGCGCACCTCCTAAAGCCGCAGGCGACAAAGGACTGGTTGGAACAGTTGTAAAATAAGGCAAAGTATTTATATAAGGAAGATTAGCCACGACTCCCTTTGCATTATTAGCAGTAAGACCCGTTACCAAAGCAGAGAAAGCTCCTGCAAAAACGTTTGGATCTGTAATGTCATAATTCCCATAAGTTGCTGGATTAGCATTTCCGGTTTGATTAATCCCAACACCTCCAGAAGTAGCATAAGTCAAAACATCATTGCCACCAATCCACAAAGAAAAAAATGTAGCACTTTGACTTGCCGCATCAGCCAGAACCGTTGTCGTGGCACTTGAAGCAAAGCGTCCAAAATATGGATTCAAACTGCCATAACCAGGTGTCACTAAATGAAAACTCTTAGCACCCGGCAACCCCATATTGTTAAAAGGTCCCGTCAAATGAGCTGTTACTTCTGTTGTTGAAGGTCCCGAAACAGGCACCGGTCCAACTCCGTTAAAATACAACCTTGGTCCAAACTGAGGAATCTGAATTCCTCCACTTGAAAATCCCCCAATATTATCAGCCATAAATGGAGTCGAAAAAGCCCCGCCTCCAACTAACGCAAATTCCTGAGCCAGAACATTTGGATAGGCTCCCTCCTGACCTTTTTTAAACAAAGCACCATCACTATAACCCGCAGCAAAGGAATCTCCCAAGGCTACATATTTAGAAAAATTTGCCGAACCAGCCGTGAGCGGCTGACCATCTGATGAATCTGGATTCACCGCCACTTCATCATTATTACAAGCTACAAAGGTTAAAGAAACCAAAAGCAACCATTTGATATTTTTTATCATACTACTAATATTATATGTTATTAATAAAATTAATTACGGATTGATTGTCCAAGAAGCAAAATATTGTTGCCCTATCAAACCAGCTCCCAACACTTGAGTATATTCTTTTCCGCCAATATTTGAAGCACCCAATTTCAATGTTGATTTAAGTTTTGGTATAGTATAATTAATCTGAGCATCAATTACAGTAGCAGCGTCAATCATCCCATCAACCATTGTAGATTGCCATAAATACTCACTGTTCCATCTTCCGCTTACGTTAAATCCAAGATTTTTGAACAACTTTTCATTTCCTAATGACGCCTTTACCCTATGTTTTGGCGTATTGAAACCTGCTTCAAAGCTTGGATCTTTAGCTTGATCAAATTTAAATTCAGCATAATTATAATTAACACCCACTTCAAAATCCATATAAACCTTTTTAGAAAGACCAAGCCCAAAACCCAGAGACTCAATCTCTACATCAGTATTAGTATACAATTGATACGCCCTATAATCACCCCCTTTTAGAGCGGCCAACGTTTGAAACCCTGGATCAGCTGGATTAACAGTCGGATTTGGCGAATCTTTCGTCGTACCATAATAAGGCGCTACTACATTTAAATTTCCAATAAAATCGTTATAAATATTATAATATCCATTAACATCAACAGAAACATTATTTATAAACGAACGGTATCCCAATTCAAATGCTTTAACCCTTTCTGGCTTCACATAATCTACATTCGTCTTTCTTAACAGTGACGCATCCCCTGTATGACTGAAACGATCTACAGAAGTCGCAGTATAGGAATTATTATACGCATTTAAACCTGTCAGAACTACCGTGTTAGATCCAAGAATAGATTGTCCAAAACTAGAAATTGTTCCACTACCATTAATGTCATTACCCCTAACCTCAGAATACCTAGTTAAATTATCTGGCGCAGAACCTAATAATACCGCATTACCAATATTAAATCCTATGTACTGATCTTGTGTAGATGGGTTTCTAAAACCCGTTTGAAAAGATCCTCTGAAATTATGCCTTCTGCTTTCACCTCCAGTATACACAAGTGACACTCTTGGAGAAACATTACCGTCGAAATTTTTTGATTTATCATAACGAATAGAGCCCGTAAATTTCAATCTTTCGTCTACAAGTTTTTTAGTCAACTGAGTATAAGCACCGTATTCGTTATAGTAAATAGGACCATTTAGATCAGTATAAATCCTACCATGAGAATTCAATTGATACTGTCTATACGACCCCCCTAGTTGAATTTCAGCAAACTTTATAAGATCTTTAAAGTTATAGTTTGCATCAGAATGATAAATCTTAGAATTATCCACCAATTTTGAACCTGTAAGAACGCTTGGCTCAGCAATAACGGTATTAAATGCATTTTTAAATTGTGGAGAACCCGGTAAAAAACGCGAACCATTTGGCGCATTTGGATTCGCAGGATCTACATAAGGTGCTAAAACCGTTCCTCCCAATAGTCCTGTTGGCGAAATGTTATAATCTGCAAAATTCCTAGCCCCAGCATGTGCTTGTTCAGGAAATTGACCTGCCAAAGTTGCCTGAGCATAAGCGGTTGCATAATCTGTAAACCAGTTTTTATCCGCTTTCCACATTCTATTAATATTAATCCCCGTAAAAAGCATATCATAGGATTTTCCCCCATCTTCATTTGTCGTATAGCCTCTCACAAAAAAGTTCTTACCCTTAACTTCTATTTTATGCTGCTGCATAAAAAAATCATTCAGATAATACCTATTCGCTCCCTGATAAACAGCATTACCAAAACCGAATTTACTCTGCCAAATCACTTCTAAATTTTCATTCCCTAAAGGTCTGTAATGAAGAGAAAAGTCAATTTTAGTATTACTCGCCTTATTATCGGTAAGATCCACTTCGTTATAACCCGTTCTTGAAACCTTGTCACTAGGCAATGTTGGAGCCGCTATTACAGTCGCAACTTCATCCCCATACACATTAATACCATCATAACCATAATGACTTCTGGTTCTGCCAGGAGTGATTTTATCATCATAATTCGTTGCATGCCAATCTGTACCTCTCATGTAAGTAAAATTAACCTTACCAGCTAATTTAGAACTAAAAGCATGCGCCATCCTAACTCCATAATCAATATAATCATTAGAACCGGCGGCTTGCTGAACTGTCTGACCATATTTGGCGTAAGCCGTAATCCCTTGACTTGTGAACGGACTTTTACTGTTCATAAACAAGATACCGTTAAAAGCATTAGCTCCATACAAAGCAGAAGACGCACCAGGCAACAACTCCACACTTTGAACATCGATTTCAGAAATACCAATCATATTCCCTAATACAAAATTCAACAATGGAGAAGAATTATCCATTCCATCAACCAACTGCATAAAACGCGTATTAGCTACCGTGGCAAAACCACGAGTATTAATCGACTTAAAAGACAAACTACTGGTATTCATTTGAACTTCTTTCAAATCCTCCAAACCGTCATAAAAACTCGCAGACGCAGTCTTTTTGATATCAGCAATTCCCATCCTTTCGATAGTAACCGGAGATTCTAAAACTCGCTCAGGTGTTCTTGACGCCGACACCACTATTTCATTAAGCAATGTCTCCTCATCATTTAAAACAACATTCAGTTTTTGGTTACTAGAGGTAACATTTACCTTTTTTGAAAGGAAACCAACACATGAAATTTCAATTACGAACGGTGGCTTCATTGAAGAAACTAAAGTAAACTTTCCATCACTGTCCGTTACCGTATTAGCGGCACCCCCTCCAACAATTTTAATATTAGCCCCAAAAACAGCTTGGTTGCCACTATCTACAACCGAACCCGAAATCGAATTCTGAGCAAAACTTATGCTACAAAAAAACAAAGACAAAAAAAGCAAATAAATTCTCATGTGGTTAAATTTTATTGATTTACATCGCCAAAATACAAATATTTTCAATATCAATAAAAAAACATAAAAAAAATTTAATTATCATCAACATTTTTATATTATTTTAACTTATTCTTTATTTTGCTTTATTGAATATATTATTGAAATATTGTTAAAAAGATAATATATACTATGCATACATATAATTTTTATGGGAAAAAAGAGATATATCGCAAAAGTAATATTTTTCAAAAAAATCAAAAAAAAAGCGAGGCACAGGCCTCGCTTTTCATTATCTATCTCAAAATCATCTATTCAACCGTAACTGACTTTGCTAAATTACGCGGTTGATCAACATTACAACCCCTCATTACAGCAATGTAATAAGACAAAAGTTGCAAAGGAATTGTAGTAATCAACGGAGACAAAGCATCTGAAGTTTCAGGAATTTCGATAACATAGTCCGCTAATTCACGAACTTGCGTATCACCCTTAGTAACAACTGCTATAATCCTTCCGCTTCTGGATTTAATTTCCTGAATATTACTTACTATCTTATCATAATGCCCTTGCTTTGGCGCAATAATAATTACCGGCATTTGATCATCTATCAAAGCAATTGGCCCGTGCTTCATTTCTGCCGCAGGATAACCTTCAGCATGAATATATGATATTTCTTTTAGCTTTAAAGCCCCTTCAAGTGCTACTGGGAAATTATATCCTCTACCTAAATACAAACAATTTGGCGCATCTTTAAAAACTGCTGCAATCTCTTTTGCTCTATCATTGGTTTCCAAAGCCTCTTTTACCTTCTCAGGAATTAATTCAAGTTCTTGTAAATACATGTGGAAATCTGAATGAGACAAAGTTCCTTTGGCTTTTGCCAAACGCAATGCAATCATCGTTAATACCGTAATCTGAGTTGTGAAAGCTTTAGTAGAAGCAACACCAATTTCAGGTCCAGCATGGGTATAAGCTCCCGCATGAGTCTCCCTCGATATAGAAGAGCCTACAACGTTACAAACCCCAAAAACAAAGGCACCATTTTCTTTAGCTAACTTAATAGCAGCCATAGTATCAGCTGTTTCACCAGACTGAGAAATGGCAATTACTACATCTTTGCTGCTTATAATTGGATTTCTATACCTAAACTCCGAAGCATATTCAACTTCAACAGGTATACGTGCGAATTCTTCAAATATATATTCAGCAACCAAACCGGCATGCCATGATGTACCACAAGCAACTATAATAATCCTCTCGGCATTCAGGAATTTCTCTAAATTATCCTCTACACCTGCCATTCGAACAATTCCCTCATTTGCATGAAGTCTTCCACGATAGGTATCTTTTATAACACTTGGTTGTTCAAAAATCTCTTTCAACATGAAGTGATCATAACCTCCTTTTTCAATTTGCTCCAAGTTCATCTGAAGCTCCTGAATATAAGGATCAACCAAAGAGTCATCTTTGATTTTTCTAACTTTCATCGCTTTATGCAACCTCACATTTGCCATCTCGCCGTCTTCTAAATAAACAGCATTAGAAGTATATTCGATAAAAGGCGATGCATCAGAAGCAATAAAATACTCTCCCTCTCCGATACCAATAGCTAGTGGACTTCCTAAACGAGCCGCTACAATTTCATCTGGATTTTTCTTATCAAATACAGCAATAGCATAAGCACCTACCACTTGGTTAAGAGCTATTTGAACAGCCTTACCTAATTTAAGTTTTTCTTTCTTTTGTACTTCTTCGATAAGATTAACAAGCACTTCAGTATCTGTATCTGAATGAAAAACATAACCTCTCTTGATTAGTTCTTCTTTTAAAGGAGCGTAGTTTTCAATTATCCCATTATGGATAATTACCAGTTCACCAGAATTAGAACAATGTGGATGCGAATTCACATCATTAGGCACACCATGAGTAGCCCAACGCGTATGTCCAATACCTATATTACCGTTAGTAGTGATTTCTTTAATCGCTTTTGCTTCAAGGTCTACAACCTTACCTTTAGTCTTGCAAAGCTTTACATCCTTACCGTCATATATCATGACACCAGCACTATCGTACCCTCTATACTCTAGTCTTTTCAATCCTTTTATAACAATGGGATAAGCCTCTCGGTGGCCTATGTATCCAACAATTCCGCACATATTTTAGTTAATTAGATTTCGTGAAATAAATTTGAAACTTTAATCTTTTAGCATCTGGAACACTCTGCTTATTACTTCCATGAAGTACAGTCCCCAAAGGACTCATCACAGATGCCACTGGCAACTGAAACAACGGAGAAACCGAATTCTTTAATTTATAAGATACAACTGAAGGCGTAGTTATATCATTTGCAACAACTAGTCCTAAGTTTACATTTTTGGCAGTCTTGTCTTTAATAAGGTTTCGAACATGATTAGTAATTCTAATCTTATAAATCCCATCCCCAGCCTTTGTGTTATCCAACAAACCTCCAAAAATAACTTTCTCGTTTTTACTACTTCCTCCGCTTGTACCATCGGCATAATAATCTAGTAATGGTGTGTTATTATCCATATCAAATAAATAAACCCTCATCGGCTCCTTACTGTTTGCCATTAACCCATCATCAATATGAAAAACAAGATTAGCTTCATTTACTAACTTTTGTTGACCCGACTTAAGATTACGCAAATCATCTAACTCATCCGAAACATTATTAGGCCCTGTTAAATTCCCTTCACTATCATATCCTTTTAAATCTGTCTTACTAAAAAGCTCAACAACTGCAACTGCACCGTCTCCCCCTTTTAAATACAATTTCTCGTCACCATCAGCGGTATTCCCTTTATTTGGCAAAGCCCCATAAGTTGTTCCATTAACAGCGAAGTCATTACTCAGCAAGCTCACTGTATTTCCGGACATATTAAGAACAATTTCCTTTTCAACCTTAGTAGCATCAGTATCAGATGTATCTTCTTTGTATTTAATAGTGATCTTACCTGATTTAAAATTCAACATAGCCAAAGCTCCTTTATCACTACCAGACTTCTCTATTTTGAAATACAATCCTCTAAAATAATTTTTGAAAACCTCGTTTGTAGCCAGCTTCCCAGATGCCACGGCATCAATTATCTTAGTCTTAAAAAAAGACTTATTAAGATCTAAACGCATTGCCGGGGGGGTTCTATTTACCGTCTCTTTATCATCAACGGTAGTAGTTACTTTATATTCAGCAGGATCAAAGAAAAAAGCACTATTTTGTGCAACATTAGCAGCATCATTCAAAAGAACACTTCCTTTTAAATCATCAAAATTAGCATTTTGATCTGTAAAGTATTTTTGAGCCTCTTGAAATCCACCAATAGGATCCAAATCTCTCATAAAGTACCCAGATTCATAAACACTTAACTTAATTTTCGCATCACTTGGGCCATAAATTGAATCTAGCGTATACACATGATCACCCTTCTCGTCAGTAGATTTTAAAGTACTGAAATAAGGAATTGTCAAAACAACACTTTCGATTACAGGATTTTTACCAATTGTTGGACTTAATGCATCTAAAGTTAGCTGAGTTGCAAAATTAGCCGTAGTGGTTCCAAAATTAGCGTTATCATACATCCCTAAAGCATTAATAGGCAAGTTATTTGATTGCACTGCACTTGTTTTTTGGTTGTAAGCCAAAACATCATAAAATTCACCATTAAGATCAAAATGATTGTCACCTATTAAACCATCCCCAATTGAATTATAGTCTTTATCACAGGAATACAAAAAAAGAACACTAGCAACTATTAGAATTTTATTGATAAAAGAATTGTTGTACATACTTAATAATAAAAGTTTAAAATTTATAGAACCTCGTTGTTATAAAAATTGGTATACGCCTCAGCGAATGCATCTTTAGGGACGAAAGGTAAAAAAGGTTTTCCTGAAGATTCTATATATTTTGTTAAACTTGAAGAAACACCATTTGAAGCTATAATTACCGCATCCGAATGTTTAATCGTTGCCTTCATAATATTCTCATAATTAGGAATTGACAAATCAGAAACAGCATCATCAGGAACTCCGTCAAGCTTAACTTTATTTATCATTTCCAAATCCAAATTATTATCGAATGATTGGCTATATACCGAGGTAACTATCTTAGTATCCGAGAAAAGCGCCTCGTTCTTGTAAAAATGCTTCATGTATATAGGCAACATTGCAGCCATCCAACCATGAACATGTATAATATCTGGAACCCAATTTAATTTTTTGACAGTCTCCACAACTCCCTTAGCAAAGAAAATAGCACGTTCGTCATTATCATGATACATCACGCCTTCTTCATCGGCAAAAGTTGCTTTCCTTTTGAAATACTCATCATTATCAATAAAATAAACTTGAATTCTTTCTTTTGGAATAGAAGCCACTTTAATTATCAAAGGCATATCTAAGTCATTTACTACCAAATTCATCCCAGAAAGTCGAATTACTTCATGTAATTGATGTCTTCTTTCATTGATATTCCCATATCTTGGCATAAAAATTCTGATTTGCCCACCCTGATCATTAACCATCTTTGGAACATCGTAAGACATCAAAGAAACTTCATTTTCAGCCAGATAAGGCACCACTTCAGATGATACGTATAATATCCTCTTATCTTTCATATTATAATTTGCTTAGTTTATTGGTAATAAAAACCACGCAAAATTACAAAAATTTATGCAGTTATTGACTAATATATTATGTTTGCACTTAATTTTAATAAAAACACCATGCCTATTTTCTATGGAAAAGTGGCTTTAATGGATTATTTAAAATCCATTAAAACCAAAAATTCCACTGTTGGATTTATCCCAACTATGGGTGCTTTGCATCAAGGACACCTTTCATTGATGCAACAATCACTGGCAGAAAACGAACATACAGTAGTAAGCATTTTTGTAAATCCTACCCAGTTCAACAACTCTGAAGATCTAGAAAAATACCCAAGAACTTTAGAAGAAGACACTCAAAAAATTGCTCAATTAAACAATTCTATTATAGTTTTTGCCCCTTCGGTAGACGATATTTACGAAGGAAAAGTACTATCGCAAGATTTTGACTTTGACGGACTAGAGAATCAGATGGAAGGCAAATTCAGGCCAGGTCATTTTAATGGCGTCGGCACCATCGTAAAACGTCTTTTTGAAATTGTAACGCCAACCAATGCCTATTTTGGAGAAAAGGATTTCCAACAGTTGCAAATTATAAAAAAGATGGTTCAAAAAAACAATCTCGAAGTAAATGTAATTGGTTGCCCAATCTACAGAGCGTCAAATGGCCTTGCAATGAGTTCCAGAAACGAACGCCTGACAGAAGAGCAAAAGGAAGAAAGCAGCTTCATTTTCAAAACCCTATTAGAAGCTAAAGAACAATTCCAAACCAAAAGCGCAGAATACGTGACAGAATGGGTCGAAAAAACCTTTGCCAACAATCCCGCTTTTGAACTAGAATACTTTCAAATTGCCGATGAAGCAACACTCACGCCTTGCGAAACTAAAAGCGACAGCAAAAAATACCGCGCTTTTATAGCTGTTTTTGTCAATAATATTAGATTGATTGACACCATTTCATTAAATTAATTTACTTTTGTAGCATGCAAATTCAAGTTTTAAAATCCAAAATACATCGTGTAAAAGTAACCGGAGCTGATTTAAATTATATCGGTAGTATTACTATAGACGAAACCCTATTAGAAGCTTCTAACATCATTGAGGGAGAAAAAGTTTCTATTGTAAACATCAATAATGGCGAACGTTTTGAAACCTACGCGATAAAAGGAGAGAAAAATTCCGGCGAAATAACCTTAAACGGCCCTGCAGCCAGAAAGGTACAAAAAGATGATATTATTATTATCATTTCATACGCTACAATTGACTTTGAAGAAGCAAAAAGCTTTACTCCTTGGATTATTTTTCCAAACGAAGAAAACAATTCTTTAACCTAAATATTGCAAACCTCTCATTTTCTGTTTCTTCAATTTACGGCTGTATTTTGAGAATCGCGTTATGCCTTACTTTTAATAAAAATCCGTATTCTCTCTTGATTCTAATCCTGAGTTTACACCTCTTACTTTTTTATTAATTTAAAGTATTATATTGGTACTCCATTTACAATCCTTTTCTTTTTCTAAAAAATCCTGAATTATGAAACAGACATTCTTATTGCTTTTTTTTTCCGTTTGCATGTTTTCACAAAAAAAGACAGAACTATTCAATTCAAGCAAATTAGGAGAGCCGCGAGAAATCACCATCAGCTTACCTCATTCTTACGAGAACAATCCTACTAAAAGATATCCCATCCTTGTCTTATTAGACGGTGATTATTTATTCGACCCTTTTTATGGAGCATTGAGTTATGGTGCCTACTGGGATGATTTACCAGAAACAATTATTATTGGAATCAACCAAAAGAAAACTCGGATGCAGGATTGTCAATACGATGATACCGAAGGTTTACCCTCTAAAAAAGGAGCCGCTTTTTTTGAATTCATTGGTAGTGAATTATTACCTTACATCGAAAAAAAATACCGCACAGCCCCATTCCGAATTATAGCAGGACACGATACAACAGCGGGTTATTTGAACTTTTTCCTATACAAGGAAAACCCATTATTCAACGCCTATATTTCTCTAAGTCCTGAATTGGCTCCAGAAATGGAAAACCGAATACCGGATAAACTTTCTAAATTAAAGAAGACCGTTTTTTATTACCAATCCTCAGCCGATGGCGATATTAAACAACTCCGAGAACCCATACAAAAACTTGATGGTAATATAAAATTGACCTCAAACACCTTAGTTGATTACAAATACGATGAATTCAAAGGTGCATCACACTATTCGTTAGTAGTATTTGCTATTCCAAATGCGCTCTATCAGATATTTGATTCGTACAAACCAATTTCTTCTTCTGAGTTTTCAGATAAAATTGTTGTCCTCCAAGAGGGACATGTTGACTATTTGATAAAAAAATACGACATTATATCGAACAAATTAAGTTTAAAACCCCAAATCAGATTGAATGATTTCAAAGCAATCGAAGCAGCCATTCTGAAGAACAAAGCTTACAGAGAGTTAGATAAATTAGCTGAAATCGCCGATAAAAACTATCCAAAATCAATGCTGGCTTCCTATGAATTGGGATTAATGTATGAAAAAATGGACGATCCAAAAAGAGCAGCCGCAAAATACCAACATGCCTCACAATTAGAAGAAATCGGTGACCTGACAAAGGACATGATGTTCAATAAATATGAAGACATGAAAAGTTTAATAACCAAAAAATAATGTCGAAAGTTAAAACCTCTTTTTTCTGCCAGAGTTGCGGAACATCCTACGCTAAATGGCAAGGACAATGCAACGCCTGTAAAGAATGGAATACCATTGCAGAAGAAATCATACAAAAACAAGAGAAAGTAGCTTGGAAAAGCGAACCTACTCCAAATAATAGAGCGCCAAAACCCTTAAAAATTACCGAAATCGATTCGACTCAGGAAATCCGAATGGACACCACTGATTCCGAACTCAATCGCGTGCTTGGAGGTGGAATCGTTCCTGGTTCTCTTACGCTTTTGGGCGGTGAACCCGGAATAGGAAAAAGTACGCTTTTACTTCAAATTTCATTAAAGCTACCTTATAAAACCCTATATGTTTCGGGCGAAGAAAGCCAAAAGCAAATAAAAATGCGCGCCGAAAGGATTACACCTAGCAGCGACAACTGCTACATACTTACCGAAACCAAAACACAAAACATTTTCAAACAAATTGAAGCCATTGAACCCGAAATCGTAATCATCGATTCGATTCAAACCCTTCACACCGATTATATTGAATCAACGGCGGGAAGTATTTCTCAAATTAGAGAAACCACTGCCGAGTTGATCAAATTTGCCAAAGAAACCAACATTCCCGTGATTCTTATTGGCCATATTACCAAAGACGGAAACATTGCCGGTCCTAAAATTCTGGAGCATATGGTTGACACGGTGCTTCAATTTGAAGGCGACAGAAATCATGTTTACCGAATATTGCGCTCTTTAAAAAATCGTTTTGGTTCTACAGCCGAAATAGGAATTTATGAAATGCTGGGAAGCGGCTTACGAGAAGTTTCGAATCCTTCGGAGATATTAATTTCACACAAAGACGAAGAATTATCAGGAACCGCCATTGCTACTACACTCGAAGGCATGCGCCCGTTAATGATAGAAATTCAATCACTAGTAAGCACCGCAGTTTACGGAACCCCACAACGCAGTACCACGGGCTACAATGCCAAAAGACTCAATATGATTCTTGCCGTTCTGGAAAAACGTGCCGGTTTTCGTCTAGGAGCCAAAGATGTTTTCCTTAACATCACAGGAGGAATTTCCGTTGATGATCCTGCTATTGACCTTGCCGTTGTCGCAGCCATTTTATCCTCAAATGAAGACATTGCTGTAAACAAAGGTTTTTGCTTTGCTGGAGAAGTAGGCTTATCCGGAGAAATCCGTCCCGTGAACCGCGTAGACCAACGCATTCAGGAAGCCGAAAAGCTGGGTTTCACTACCATTTTTGTATCTAAATACAACAAAATAGCTTTGAAAAACACAGGAATCAAAATTGAATTGGTAGCCAAAATTGAAGATGTAGCAAGTATGCTTTTTGGATAAAACAACACTAAGTACTGTAAATTAGTTATTTACATGTTAATTTTAACATTAACCTTGTTTATATTTTGTAATTTTATAAAACGAATCTTTTCTTTTTTTTAAAACCTATAAAAGACACAACTATCTGAAAAAAAACAATAGTTTGCGACCCATATAAAAACAGTTTTTGGGCAGTAACATTAAGTTAAATATCATTTTCCCTTTTTAAAATTTAAAATTGTCTAATTACTTAAACCATAAAAGATGAAAAAGCAAGCTGGTATTTGGATTGACTCCACAAAAGCAATAATTGTAACTTTAAATGGAGGAAAAGAAAGCATAACCGAAATTCAATCGGATTTAGAAAATCGTGTCTATCATGATAAAGAAGGTGACAAAGGCAGTTTTTTTGGAAATCAGCATATCGATTCTCAAAAATCATTTGACGAAAGAAAAAAACACCAAACCAATGCTTATCTAAAAGACGTTATTTCAAACATAAATGGAGCGGATGAGCTTTATATTTTTGGTCCAGCCGATACAAAAACAAAACTGGAAAAGAAAATCAATGAAGATAAATCAGCAATTGCAAGCAAACTCAAATCTGTTGAAACCGCCGACAATATGACTTCGAATCAAATCGTGGCCAAAGTCAAAAAATTCTACAATCAATAAACAAACCAATTATATCAATCGATAAAACCGCAATGAAAACATTGCGGTTTTTATATTTTAACAAGGAAATAATAAAATTTAGAAAATTGTTTAGAACTTATTTCTTTAAATTTGCTTCCTTAGCAAGCGCTGTAAAAATGACTTTAGATAATCTTAAATTATCTAATAAATGCCTTATAATTCATGAAAACCGGAAAACAGAAAATAATTTTACTTTTAAAAGTACTGTCGGTATTTTTCATAATTATAGCAATTGCCTTTTTCGCTTTTAGAGATTCCCTTTTAAAACAAGCCATTGCAAAAGCAGCAACCAAAATAGAACAAAACTACGACAGTAATTTCAGCGTAAAAGAAGCTACTTTTGAAGGAATTTCGGGCGTGAGTTTGACCGAAATAACACTGACTCCTAAGAATGCCGACAGTCTTTTCAGTATCCAAAAAATGAGAACCAGTGTTAATCTTTGGCATTTGTTGCTTGGTGAAGTTCAATTAGGTACTCTAGAAATCAAAAATGGATTGGTACAACTAACACAAAAAGGCGATGTGAAAAACTTTGCCGCTTTTCTGAAAAAAGACAACAAGGAACCAACTTCCAATGACAAAAAAGATTATGCTGCTTTTGCCTATCGAATTATTTCAAAAGTGCTAAATCTCGTTCCTACAGATATGAGCATCGAAAATCTGACTTTCAAACTAAACGATAACGGAAAAAAAGCGACCATCGACATCAAGAAATTAGTGCTTCTTGACAAAGAACTGGAAACTGCTATAAATGTACAGACCAACACTTTTGCTCAGCGCTGGAAAATAAAAGGATTTGCCGATCCCAGAAATAAAAAAGCAGACATCCGTTTCTATAATATCGACACAGGAGCCATCAAAGTTCCTTATTTTGACGAGCGTTACAATCTAATCTCCAGCTTTGATTCCATACGATTAAACATAGAAAACATAGACCGAAGCGGCGGTGAATTGCACATCGACGGCTTCACTTCAATCGCTAATTTAAAAATACGCCACCCAAAAATTGCCCGTAAAGACGTCGTTATCAAAAACGCACGATTTGACTATCGTTTTCTCTTAGGTAGTGATTTTATTTCTATAGACAGCAGTTCTACCGTGCAACTCAATAAAATTAAATTTCATCCTTATGTTGCTTACGAAACTTCGGAAGACACCATTTATAAACTCAAAGTAGCGCTTCCAAAAATGAAAGCTCAGGATTTCATTTCCTCTCTTCCTGACGGACTTTTTACTCATTTTCAAGGCATGGAAGCCGAAGGTTCTTTTGATTATAAGTTAAACTTTAAATACAATAAAAACAAACCAAAAGAATTAGTTTTTGATAGTAATCTAAAAAAAGAAAACTTAAAAATAACCAAATACGGAGAAGCGAATCTCAATAAACTCAACAGCGAATTTATTTATCGTGCCATAATAAAAGACGTATTGCAACGTCCCATTTTAGTTGGAAATACCAATCCAAATTACACGCCTCTAGAGCAAATTTCCCCTTATTTAAGAAAATGCGTGTTAACCACCGAGGATCCTTCGTTCTTTTCGCATCATGGTTTTATCAATGAAGCCTTTAAACAATCGATCATAAAAAACATAAAAACCAAGAAATTCTCGCGCGGTGCCAGCACCATAAGCATGCAATTAGTAAAAAATGTTTTCCTGACCCGAGAAAAAACCTTGTCTCGAAAACTGGAAGAAATCTTATTGGTTTACATATTGGAAAACAACCGAATAGCAAGCAAAGAACGCATACTGGAAGTGTATTTCAATATCATCGAATGGGGGCCAAATGTTTATGGAATAGGCGAAGCAAGTCGTTTTTATTTCCAGAAAAACCCCTCTGAACTCAACTTGAACGAATGCTTGTTTCTCGCCCGAATTATTCCCAGCCCTGGGAAATTCATGTACCAGTTTAACGATGAAGGAGCACTGAAAGAATTTGCCGTAAAACAAGAGTCTTTTTTAACGAACATCATGATCCGAAGAGGTCTTTTGAGTCTTGATGACACCATTTACAAACACCAACCAATGCATATTTCAGGTCCTGCAAAATCCTATCTTCGATTAAAAGTAAAAGACTCGATTCCCACAGATTCATTGCCTGCGATTGAGGAATTTGATTTTTAACCACAAAGACCACAAAGGATTTGTTTTGTATTTTTCCTTTGTGGATTTTGTGTAAAAAAGCTTTGTGCTCTTTGTGGTTAAAACCAATATTTACGGTGCAGGATTCGGGATTATTGCCTGAACTTGATTTATTGCCGCTACAATTTCTTCCGAAAGTGACACATTAATTGTATCAATATTCTCTTTTAATTGCTCCATAGTAGTAGCACCAATAATTGTGCTGGTCACAAATGTTTGCTGTTCAATAAATGCCAATGACAATTGGGTTAAAGTCAATCCGTTTTTCTTTGCAATTTCGCTATACAATTTGGTCGCTTCGGTACACTGAGCGCTACTATATCTGGAATAATTTGGGAATAAATTAATCCTTGCATTTGGGTGACTCTCTCCCGTCAAAAATTTCCCGGACAATACTCCAAAAGCCAATGGTGAATAGGCCAACAAACCTACATTTTCTCTTAGACAAACTTCTGCCGAACCTACTTCAAAAAGTCTATTTAATAAAGAATATGGATTTTGAACCGTTTTTATTTTCGGTAAATTATGGTATTTACTCTCTTCTAAAAAACGCATAATCCCCCAAGGCGTTTCGTTAGAAAGTCCAATATGCTTGATCTTTCCTTCTTTGACAAAGCCGTCTAAGGTTTCTAAAACCGCATGAATATTATCTTCCCAGGCATCTTCCTGAACTTTAAAACCGCGTTGCCCAAAATAATTGGTTTTGCGCTCCGGCCAATGTAATTGATACAAGTCTACATAATCCGTTTGTAGGCGTTGCAAGCTATTATCCAAGGCATATTTTATACTTTCTGGCGAAAAATCAAGCTTCTCGCGCATGTATCCAAAATTAGGATTGGGACCCGCAATTTTAGACGCTAAAACCACCTTATCTCTATTTCCTGTTTTTTTGAACCAAGTTCCTATTATTCTTTCGGTACTTCCATAAGTCTCTTTTCTTCCCGGAACCGAGTACATTTCGGCAGTGTCAAAAAAATTGACCCCTTTTTCAAGGGCATAATCCATCTGAGCATGGCCTTCGGCTTCGGTATTTTGCTCGCCAAAAGTCATGGTACCAAGACATATTTTACTCACTTTTACATCAGTGTTGGGCAAAGTAGTATATTTCATATTTGAGATTCTAAATTAAGATACAAAAGTATATTTTATACGTTGTTTTTGGATTCCAATTAAACTATTTTTAAGAAACGTTTATGCTTTTAGACAACAAAAAAGGCTCAAAGCATAAACCCTGAACCTTTAAAACATTATTTGAGAAACTCGCCTACCTCATACTTTTTGATGGATCCTGAAGCGTATTGAAAACTCTAATTATGAAAATAGAATCATCCTTAAATTGATACAATATTTTGTAATCCCTTACAATCAATCGTCTACAATCTGATCGATATTCATCCAGCTGAAACTGTTCCGGAAAAGTAATCAGATCAGAGCTATTAAATAATTCTTCTCTAATTTTTCGTGCTACTTCTTTTGAAATATTTCCTTTCAATGAGACATAGATATTTTTCAGGTCTTCTTTAGCATTATGTGTCCAAAAAACCTCAAAAGAAGTGCTACTCATTATCCCAATCCTTCATTTCAATCTCCAATTTTTCTTTAGAAGTTACTCGCTTGTATTTGACATCTTCCAACCCTTCTTCTACCTTATTATGGTATTCTAAAAGTGTTATTGCATTTCCTTTTGAATCACAAGAGACAATTTCATTTAAATAATTATCAAAAACGGATGATACAATACGAAGCACACGTTCGTCTGCAAGCTCTAATTGAAGTTGAATTTTATTTTTTAATTCTGGAACTCCCATAATTATTGATTTATAACACCAAAGTTACGAAAAAATACAATCTCTCAACTTGCTTAAATTGGTTATAAAGCCGGTTGATTTTCAATAAAAAAAGACCCAAAGTTATCCTTTTGAGCCTTTTAGTTTTATATTCTTTTTACCTTAGTTAAGATCATTCAGCATTTCAGCAATTTCGTCTAATCTTGGCGTTAAGATAATTTCTATTCTACGATTCTTTGCTTTTCCTTCGGCTGTTGCATTACTGCCAAGTGGCGAAAATTCTCCTCTTCCTGCAGCAGTAAGATTTTGCTTATTGATAGCTTTGTTTTCACTCAAAATAGCCACAATCGAAGTCGCTCTTTTAGTTGACAAATCCCAGTTGTCCGCAATTGGACCAGAACCATTAAAAGGATCATCATCTGTATGTCCTTCAATAAGAACCGAAATATCAGGATTTTCTCCCAACACTTTTCCGAGTGCAACTACCGCTTTCTTCCCTTCTGAACCAACAGTCCAACTACCAGAGTTGAAAAGCAGTTTGTTTTCCATAGAAACATATACTTTTCCGTTTTTTTGCTCTACAGTCAATCCTTTACCTTCAAAACTATTCAACGCCTTAGAAAGAGTTTCCTTCAACTTTCTCATATTTGCTTCCTTAGCAGCAATTAATCCTTCTAATTCCTGCAATCTTTGTGCGCTTTTGTTTAAACGTTCTTGCTCTATTGCCAATGCTTTTCCTTTCGCGTCAAGCTGCGCCAGCAAATCACGATTCTTGTTCATATTAGATTGCAAAGCTTCGTTACTGTTTTTTTCCAAGGCTTTGTATGACTCCTGCAAAACATTCATTTTGTTTTTCAAAGCATCATAATCCGCAAGTAATTTATCCCTTTCCGATTTTACTTTATTCAATTCCTCCTTTAATGCGTCACGCTCTAATTCTAATTGGTTCTTGGTTTTCAAAAGTTCCGTATTCTCATCAGAGATACTTTTATTTTCTTTTTTTAAATCCGCGAACTTATTTTCTAAATCATTATAAATTTTCTTCGATACACAGGAGGTCGATAACATTACAATCAGTAATCCTAGAGAAATTCTTTTAATCATTTTTACAATTTAAGGGGTTATAATTTATACTATTTCTACCATAACGGGACAATGGTCCGAATGTTTTGCTTCAGGCAAAATAAGTGCTCTTTTTATCTTTTCTTTCAAAGGCTCACTAACCAAACAATAATCAATACGCCAGCCTTTGTTATCAAGCCTTGCCGTTGGGACACGCACCGTCCACCAGCTATAATTTCCTGGTTCTTTGTTTAAAAATCGGAAACTATCAATGAATCCATTATTCAAGAAAGTATCTAGCCAAGCTCTTTCTTCGGGTAAAAATCCAGAAACTTTTTTATTTCGAATAGGATCATGAATATCAATAGCTTCATGACAAATATTATAATCGCCACAAATGACAAGATTTGGAATTTCTTTCTTTAAATCCGTAATATAATTATGAAAATCATCCATGTACATGAATTTGTGATTCAATCTTTCGCTATTTGTCCCAGAAGGCAAATACAAACTCATTACTGATAAATCATCAAAATCAACGCGGATATTTCTTCCCTCGAAATCCATGTGTTCAATTCCAGTTCCGAAAACAATATTATTAGGTTTTATTTTTGATAAAATTGCCACGCCACTGTATCCTTTTTTAGTTGCAGGAAACCAATAGTGATAGGGATACCCCGCTAATTCAAAATCTAATAAAGGAATTTGTTCCGGATTTGCCTTAATTTCCTGAAGACAAATCACATCAGGATTTGCCTGTTGCAACCAATCAATAAATCCTTTAGAAATTGCAGCACGTATTCCGTTAACATTGTAAGAGATAATCTTCATTTGTATATATTTTGTGTTTCAAAAGTAATAAAAATTAAAAAGGATACTATAGAAAAAACAGGAAAATCAAATAAGGCGATTGCCAGATAACGGAGTTTTTTTCTATCTTTGTTTTTCGCTCAAATAAACAGAAAATAAATGGGTTTAGTTACCGCCAAAGAAGTTGCAAAAGTAATAAATGCTGAAAAATATGGGGTTTTCGGAACTTTTTCCGGCTGGTTATTAATGAAAGTACTGAAAATCTCTACTTTAAATAAAGTATACAACAGAAACAAACATTTAAAAGACCTTCCTTTTTTAAATAACATTTTAGATGATTTACAGATAAAATTTGAAATACCTGAAGAGGATTTAAAACGTTTACCAAAAGATGGTGCTTATATAACGATTTCTAATCATCCCCTTGGAGGAATCGATGGCGTATTATTATTGAAATTAATGCTTGAAAGAGAGCCAAATTTCAAAATTATAGCTAATTTTTTATTGCATCGAATCGAGCCTCTCAAAAAATACATCATGCCGGTAAATCCTTTTGAAAATCACAAAGATGCTAAATCGAGCGTGGTTGGAATTAAGGAAACCTTACGTCATTTAAGCGATGGAAAACCGCTGGGAATGTTCCCTGCCGGAGAAGTTTCAAGCTATAAAGACGGAAAATTAACGGTTGACAAACCATGGGAAGAAGGCGCCATAAAAGTGATCCGAAAAGCTCAGGTTCCTGTTGTACCTATTTATTTTCACGCAAAAAACAGCCGACTGTTTTATTTACTTTCTAAAATAAGTGGAACTTTTCGTACTGCTAAATTGCCATCTGAGGTTTTTAGCCAAAAACATCGCGTGATAAAAGTGCGTATTGGTAAACCGATTTCGGTAAATGAGCAAAATGAATACAAAACCATTGAAACCTATTCTGAATTCTTAAGAAAAAAAACGTACATGCTTGCTAATCCTTTTGAAAAAGAAAGCAAACTATTGACTACACCAACCTTGAAAATTCCTAAAAGCCCGAAACAAATTGTAACTCCGGCGAATAGCGAAAAAATGATTTCTGAGGTAGCTGCCTTAAGAAAAACAGACTGCAGACTTTTGCAAAGCAAAAATTACGAAGTGTTTTTTGCCGAAGCAGATGCAATTCCAAATGTACTTCACGAAATTGGTCGATTAAGAGAAATCACCTTTAGAGAAGTGGGAGAAGGAACAAACGAGTCTATTGATTTGGACAAATTTGACAAATACTATCACCATTTGTTTTTGTGGGATGAAGACGCTCAAAAAATTGCCGGAGCCTATAGAATGGGATTGGGTTCAGAAATTTATCCAAAACACGGAATAGAAGGTTTTTACTTGAATGAACTTTTCCGTTTTGAGCCTGAATTGCACGATATGATGCACAAATCAATCGAAATGGGTCGAGCCTTTATCATCAAGGAATACCAACAAAAACCGATGCCTCTTTTCTTGCTTTGGAAAGGAATTATCCATACCACCTTGCGTTTCCCTGAACACAAATTCTTGCTTGGCGGTGTGAGTATCAGTAATCAGTTTTCTGATTTTTCTAAATCATTGATGATTGAATTCATGAAATCTAATTATTATGATCCTTATATAGCGCAATACATTCATCCAAAGAAAGCCTATAAAGTAAAACTCAAAGATGCCGACAAAGATTTCATTTTTAATGAAACTGAAGCCGACTTAAATAAGTTTGATAAAATTATAGACGAACTTGAACCTGGAATTTTGCGTTTGCCGGTTTTGATAAAAAAATACATCAAACAAAATGCTAGAGTGGTTGCTTTTAATGTCGATCCTTTATTCAATAATGCAGTTGATGGCCTAATGTACATTCGAATTGCCGATATTCCAGAAAGCACCATGAAACCCGTAATGGAAGAATTTCAGGCAGAACTGGAGCGAAAATCAGCAGATAAAGAAGATTAACCAAAACAGTCTTCATCAAAAACAAGTATAAAAAAAGTCTCGAATTATCGAGACTTTTTTATGTTTAAAACCATCCTTTTTTGTTAACCTGATAGGTTTGATAAAACTCCTGATCTGATTTTGTCAAATAAATTATTCCTTCTATAATTCCCAGAATACTTGTAACAAAGCCACAAGTACAAAGACTGATTATTAGCCAAACTATCCCTTCTGAGGTATATCCTAATAAAAATTTATGGATCCCAAAAGGTGCCAAAAGTATAGCCAATAAACCCGCCGCTATTTTCTTGTTGTCTTCTTGAAACGGCTGAGGATTATTCCAATGTTCATATTTTGTTCCTTCCATAAATTGCTAGTTATTTTATTGGTTTTCAAGAACTAAATATAAAAAAAATTATTTAAAAACCGCATCTACTGGCTCCCAAAGTTCAATTTTATTCCCTTCAATATCAACAATCCAACCAAATTTACCATAATCAAAGGACTCCATATCTCCCACTACAGTTACTCCTTCTTGTTTTAATTGCAACAATAAATTTTCTAAATTTTGAACACGAAAATTTTGCATGAATTGTTTTTCACTTGGAGCAAAGTAAGTCGTGTCATCCGAAAATGGCGACCATTGCGTAGAACAATCCTCTCCTTTGTCATCTTTCCACCAGAAAGTAGAACCATACTGATCCGTCTTTAACCCTAAATGTTTCGCATACCAAGCGACTAATTCTTTTGGATTTTTCGATTTAAAAAAAACACCGCCAATACCTGTAACCCGCTTTTCTATGACTATTTCTGGCACTTCCTCAAAATATTTCGCTTTAATCTTATCGACTATTACCTGAGCTAATCTTTGATGACTCTCAAAAGTCCAACCAGCAACATGAGGCGACAAAATTACATTATCTGCTTCCAATAAATATTGAAAAGCTTCTGGTGTCTCTTTGTCTTGAAAAAGTGTTTCGAATGATAGTTTCTCGTACTCCAAAACATCTAAACCTGCACCAAGAATCTTCCCTAACCTCAACGCATCCACTAAATCGGCGGTAATAATATTTTTACCTCTTGAGGTATTAAAAATCCAAAAAGGCTTCGCAAATGCATTTATAAACTCCGCATTAACCATTCTATTCGTCTCGGGAGTCCATGGAATATGCAAACTAAGCACATCCGCCTTTTGCTGTAATTCTTGTAGCGAAACCTGTTTTGCATTAGCATCTCCTACATTGTCCAAGATATCATAACACAAAACCTCCACCTCAAAGCCACGCAGCTTTTTGGCAAAAGATTTTCCCATATTTCCATAACCAATGATCCCAACTGTTTTTCCGTCTAACTCATACCCACGATTGCTTTCTCTATTCCAGTGTCCTGATCGTATTTCCTTATCGGCAATATTCAATTTATTAAAAAGTGACAAAATCATTCCCAAAGTATGTTCGGCAACCGCATTCCTATTTCCTTCAGGAGCAGCAATAAGCGTAATGTTTTTAGTCAATGCATAATCGCAATCAATACTTTCCAAACCGGCACCAACGCGCGCTATAAACTGCAAATTAACGGCCTTATCCAGAAAGGTTTTGTCAATTTTGAATCGGCTACGAATAACGATGCCTTGGTAATCCTTAATTTTTAATTCGATTTCTTCTTTAGAAGAAGTAAAATCTTCGTGGTTTTCAAAACCCAATTCTTGCAATTGCTCCATCAAAATAGGATTATTGCTATCGATGTGAAGAATTTTAATATCCATAAATGTTTCTAAGATTAGTCTTCAAAATTAACAAAAAAACACCGGTTTATTCTTTTTAAGAAAATAGATTATACAAATAAAAAAGCCATTACTAAATTGATTTTAATTTAGTAATGGCTTTTTTTATGTTGATTAGTTCAAACTCTAAGTAGTCATTTTACATAGGCTGCTCCCTTTTAAATGATAGTTGTTTTTCATTTAATATCTCATCACTTTTTCATTTCCAAATAAAAATTTTGAAATCCTGTCGTAAAATCTGTCAAATAATGTTTTCATGATAATGTTTTTTAAGTTAGAGTTAAATTAAACACCAATACGAAAAGTAAACGTAGACATTGAAGAGGCATTACTAATATACGTCAAATTTTATTTTATTAAAAACAGATTCCTGTCTTTTCGATATAAAGCTATTTACGCCAGACGAAATGCACACAAATAATTCATTTTGAAAGATATAAACTACAAATTTATTTTATTAAATTCTCGAAAAAACTTTAATTAGCAATTCTAAACAATTAAAAACTAACCTTTAATCTGTTTTAATGAGGTTTTGATTCCACGTATCAATGAAGAGCTAAATCCGTGCATTTCCATGTCATTTAAGCCTGCTATGGTACAACCCTGAGGCGTAGTAACTCTATCTATCAATTGTTCGGGATGTACTTGCTCTTCCATTAGCATTTCTGCAGCTCCTTTTACCGTTTGCGCCGAAATAGCTAATGCTGTTTTCCAATCAAATCCTATTTCGATTCCGGCTTGCATCGAAGCTCTTATGTATCGCAAAGCAAAAGCGGTTCCGCTGGCTGCAAGAACAGTGGCGGCATCCATTAATTTTTCGTCAATTATAGGTGCTGTACCTAAATCATGAAAAAGTGCAATTATATTTTCGGCAGCAGCCTTGTCTTTTTCCTGAAAAGAAATACAAGTTGCCGATTCTCCAAATTGGGCGGCAATATTAGGCATAATACGAATAATCGTATGCTCATTATTAGTTTTATCTTGGAGCGCCACAATATCCAAACCACTCACAGCTGAAGCAATAGTTTTATTAGTTATTTTCGGAAGAATTTCTGTCAAAACCGTATCCACTTGATACGGTTTTACCGTAAGGATAATTAAATCCGCTTCTTGAATGTTTAGGGTATTGTCTGTTGAAACAGTAATTCCACATTTTTCCAGATGCATTATGCTTGTGGTATTCCTTCTGGTTATCGTAATCTCATTGTTTTTGGAAAATTTTGACAACCCCAAAGCTATGGAAACCCCGAGATTACCTCCTCCGATTATATGTACTTTCATTTTGGTTTTTTTGGTTTTTGGTTAATAGTTTAGCAATTATTAGTAGTTCATTGTTTAAAAAAGGAGCTATTAAAAATTAGAATCCCAAAATTATTTTTGCAATAGAAAAATAAATGAGAATCCCACAAATATCATTACTTGTTGTTATAAACGGACCCGTTGCTAATGCAGGGTCAATACCAAATTTATCGAGCAACAAGGGCACAAATGTTCCTATAAGTGACGCAATTATAATTACCGAAATTAATGCTATAGTAACAATTACACCAATAATAACTTCAACATTTAGAAGAAAATGACTCCCCAAAAACAATATAACCGCAAGAATTAATCCGTTAAGCAAACTAAGAGAAACCTCTTTCACTAATCGGCTAAACAAAGAGCCACTCAAAGTGTTATTTGCCAAACCTTGCACTATAATTGCCGATGATTGCACACCTACATTTCCTGCCATTGCGGCAATCAGAGGAGTAAAAAAGAATAGTTTGCCATGATCTAACATTGCACCTTCAAACAATCCAAGTACCCTTACGGAGATAAACCCTCCCAAAAGAGCCAAAACCAACCAAGGCAAACGTGCCTTAGTATGTTCTAGAATACTGTCATCTGCCTCAATATCCTGAGAGATACCTGCCGCTAACTGGTAATCCTGATCGGCTTCATCCCTAATAACGTCAATAATATCATCAATGGTGATTCGCCCCACTAATCGTCCCATTTCATCAATCACCGGAATGGCCTCCAAATCATATTTTTGCATGATTCGCGCCACCTCAACATCTTCGGTATCCACATTCACTGAGTTCACCTTTCTTATATAAATGTCGCTGATATGCGTTTTTGTGGAGGTTGTCAATAAATCTTTTAGAGAAAGTCTTCCTTTCAATCGGTTTTGGTCATCTACAACATAGATAGAATGAACACGGGAAACGTTTTCGGCTTGAATACGCATTTCTTTAACACAGGTAAGAACGTTCCAGTTTTCGTTTACTTTCACCAATTCTTTTCCCATCAATCCCCCAGCAGAATTCTCATCGTAACGCAACAAGTCAACGATGTCTTTTGCGTGTTCAACGTCATTCAGCTCCGAGATTACTTCGGCTTTTAAATCTTGGGAAAGTTCCGCAATAATGTCGGCTGCATCATTGGTATCCAGCTCATCTAATTCCTCGGCAATTTCTTTTGGAGAAAGGCGACTTAATATATTTTCCCTTAAATCATCTTCTAACTCAAGAAGAATCTCTGCCGTTTGATCACTATCTAATACCTTAAAAATATAAGTGGCCTCATCAAAATCAAGCTCGTCTAAAATCTCGGCAATATCGGCATGGTGCATGTCATTCAGTAAGGCTTCGAGTTCCTTATCATTTTTATTGACAATGTGCTGCTTTAATTCGAGAATTAATTCTTTGCTGACTTTAAACTCCATCGGCCTCTATTTTTTGAGTAAGTTCTATAAACTGCGCTACATCTAATTGTTCCGGACGAAGATTAAAAACAGGATCTTCCCTTAAAGAATCAGATAAATTTAATGTTTTCAAGCTATTTCGCAGCGTTTTACGACGTTGTTGAAAAGCTGTTTTCACTACTGTAAAAAACAATTTTTCGCCGCAAGGCAAACTAAAATCCTCTTTTCTGCGCAGGCGCAAAACTCCAGACTTCACTTTTGGCGGCGGAATAAACACATTTTCATCAACCGTAAACAAGTATTCGGCGTCATAAAATGCTTGCGCTAAAACAGAAAGTATACCATAGGCTTTGCTTCCTTTCTTTTCACAAATACGTTCCGCTACTTCTTTTTGAAACATCCCAGCAAATTCAGGAATTTGGTTTCGGTATTCCAATGCTCTAAAAACGATTTGTGTCGAAATATTATACGGAAAATTCCCGATTATGGCGAATTGTTTTCCTTCAAAAATTTCGTTGATGTTATACTTTAAGAAATCCTTAGAAATAATTTTATTCTTTAATTTTGGGTAATTTTCGTCCAAATAAGTAACCGATTCCGTATCAATTTCGATTACATAAGTATTGATTGGCTTGTCTAACAAATATTTTGTCAAAACACCCATTCCCGGTCCTATTTCTAGAACATCGTCGTATCCTTCTAAATTCAAAGTATCGGCAATATCCTTAGCGATGCTTTCATCTTTAAGGAAATGTTGTCCGAGGTGTTTTTTGGCTTTTACTTTTTCCATATTATCATTGCGAGGCACGAAGCAAGCTCGCTTTATTTTTAATGTTATTTCGCCACTAAGGCGCAAAATGTATTTTGATTGTAACTTATCTTTAAACCATTATGACAAAAGACAACTTACTTGACTGTTCGCTGAACGTCTAAAACTGAATACTAAATTTAGTGTTCCGAAATCAATTCTAATTCCGTTCTAAATGACAGCATTTTATCAGCAAATAATTGAAATGCTTCCGCTTGAAGCCTCGATTGATCTTCCTGATAGTATTTTTCCAAAGTTTCTTTGCTATCCGTTGTATATTGTACCGAATAAGTCGTTCCACCCATTTCTTCTTCAATCAAAACTTTTACCATTCTAGCCGAAGAAAACTTTCCCGTAGCCAGAATTTCAGGAATATGTTTTTGCTGCATCCAGCTTAACCATTGGTCATGAACGCTTTCGTGTATGTTTGTGGTAACGTTGTAAATTATCATGTTTTTGTTAGATTTTCAGATTAATAGATTTTTAGATTAATAGATTCCTCTAATAACCCAAACAGTCTAAACATCTTATTTAAAGACTCGTATCTCCACGCAATTCCCTGAATTTTATTCGGGCATCCACAAAATAAATACTGTCTTCGTAATTAAAAATTATCTTTTCGTATAATGGCTTTGCCTTTTCTGGCGCCGCTAATTTCTTATTATAGATTTCTGCTGAAAAATACAGCGCTTCATCAATGTAAATTCCGTCACTGTGGTGGTCTATTATTTCTTGGTATTGACTTAAAGCCAAATTATAATCTGCTGTTTTTTCATAAATTTTACCAAGCCGTAATAAGCTAACCGCTTCTATTTCCTCTCCTTTATATTTTTTCAAAATCAATTGAAATTGCGCCAACGCTTCCTGATTTCTGTTTTGATATAAAAGATAATCCCCCTTTGCAAATTCCTTCAGAGCCATTTGTGTCGAATCGGCAGCCGTATTGTCATTGATCAACAAAAAAAATTCTAACGCATCATTGGCGATCAATTGCGTATTGGCCGATTTCAATTCCTTAAACTGCTTTAATGCCCATTCAAAATCTGTTTTGAAATAACTAGTTTTGGCTGCTTTCAAACTTGCTTCATGCGCCACGACATCATTTTTCAAATCCATCTGAATCTGAGAATAATAAAGCAATGCCTGATTGAATTTTTCTTCGAAAAGCAAAATATCCGCCAATTCCATTTTGGCCTGCGCTACTTCATAATCATTCAACTGTAAATCAAGTGCTTTTTTTATTATTGCCTTACCTTCTTCGGGTTCTTTCAAATTAAAAGTTACAAAACGAGCTTGAATCAGCTGCAAAGATAAGGTAAAAGGACTTATTTCATATTGTTTCAACAAAGCGTCGAGTTCCGCATTAATTCCCGGATAGTCTTTTTCCTTCGCATTCTTTATTTTTAATTCAGTCAAATAGGAATTTGCCTGAATCAGCAGCTCTAAATCTTTGGCGTTTTCAAGAACAAAACCCAGTATTTCCTTAGCAGTATCTACATTATCCTCTCCAATGGAAAGTTGTCCCAAATTTATAATGTTAGACAAGGATTCGGGATTGCGTTTGTAAATGGCTTTTTCCTGAATAAAAGCTTTAGAAAACTCCTTTTGTTGAACATAAAACCAACTCAAATACCGATTCCAAAAAAGGTCTTGACTTTTTTGAACCCTTAAAATCAATGCTTTTCGCAATAATTCATTGAAATTAGTATCACCATCACCTGACATAAAGCGAGACAACTGATTTTGAATCAAAATTGAATGTTGAGGACTGGCAAAGGCTTCATCCAAAAATATAGAAATCATCATTTCCACATTCCCCAATTGACCGTAAAGCAAGCCTATTTGATAATTAAAATTATAATTAGGTGCTAATTGAGATGCTGTCTGATATGATTTCAAGGCATAATCCAGTAATACTTTTTTCTCGAAAGAGTTTGAAATAGCATAAACTTCATTCGGATTTTTTTGAATTCTGTCTAAAGCCTGATCGTAGTAATCTTTGGCTTTAGCATCCTCTTTTTGCAATTGGGAATTATAACCCAATTCAACCAGAAGCGCTCCTTGTTTGTATTTGTCAAAACGCTGCTGTATTGCTTTTTGGGCAAAATCAAACTGTGATAGTTGTTGGTAACAATCAATGGTTCGCAAAAAATATTGGTAGTTTTGAGGAACACTTTCGAGTAATTCCTCATAACTGATTTTAGCTTTTTCAAAATCGCCTTTATCATAATAATACTGCGCTAATTGTTCGTTTTGGGCGAAAGCAAAAAGCGAGAAGGACAAAGCGATGTAAAGGAAAAAGTGCTTCATGTTAAAAGTGTTCAGTATTCAGTGTTCAGTTTGCCAACCGATGTATCGTTCAAAAAACAAACTGAACACCGATCACTGATGACTGAACACTAATTTAGTCAATAATATCAAATCCGCAATACGGACGCAACACCTCTGGAATTACGATTCCTTCTGGAGTTTGGTAATTTTCTAAAATTCCGGCCAAAACTCTTGGCAAAGCCAATGCACTTCCGTTTAAAGTGTGTGCCAATTGGTTTTTTCCATCTTTATCCTTGAAACGCAATTTCAAACGATTGGCTTGAAAAGTCTCAAAGTTAGACACAGATGAAATTTCTAACCAACGATCTTGAGCCGTAGAAAACACTTCGAAATCATAGGTCAACGCTGATGTGAATCCCATATCGCCGCCACAAAGACGCAATATTCTATACGGTAATTTCAATTCTTGTAGAATGTTTTTTATATGTTCTACCATGCCATCCAAAGCTTCATACGATTTATCTGGATGTTCTACACGAACGATTTCCACTTTGTCAAATTGGTGCAAACGGTTTAATCCACGTACATGTGCACCGTAAGATCCCGCTTCACGACGGAAACATGGTGTATAAGCCGTAGTTAAAACGGGTAATTCATTTTCGTTTAAAATCACATCCCGAAACAAATTCGTCACTGGAACCTCAGCAGTCGGGATTAAGTATAAATCATCGGTTTTATCATGGTACATTTGCCCTTCTTTGTCCGGTAATTGCCCCGTTCCATAAGCCGAAGCTTCATTTACCATGTGCGGAACCTGAACTTCATTGTATCCTGCAGCCGCGTTTTTGTCCAAGAAATAATTGATCAAAGCGCGTTGTAATCTTGCTCCTTTTCCTTTATACACCGGAAATCCTGCGCCCGTGATTTTTACACCCAATTCAAAATCGATGATGTCGTATTTTTTCACCAATTCCCAATGTGGCTGTGCGCCTTCGTGCAAAACCGGAATTTCACCTTCTTCAAAAACGTTTAGGTTTTCCTCTGGTGTTTTCCCAACTGGAACGATATCCGCAGGAAGATTGGGTAATGTATATAATTTTTCTAAAAGTTCTGCCGCAAGTTCATCAGCCGCTTCGGCTAATTTCTTGCTTTTCTCTTTATTTAAAACTGTTTTTTCTTTTAGAATTGCGGCTTTCGATTTCTCTCCGGCTTTCATCAATTCGCCAATGTCTTTGGATAATTTATTAGATTCGGATAAAATGTTGTCTAGCTCCACTTGCGTAGCGCGACGTTTTTCATCCAGTTGTACCACTTCTTCAACAACACTTGTAGCATCGATGTTTCTCTTTGCCAAAGCGGTGATTACTTTTTCTTGATTCTCTCTAATAAATGCGATTTGTAACATAGCTTGATTTTTTTAACGCTAACTTTTATAATAATGGAAGCAAATTTAAGGAAATGTTTGATAGAAATGGGACAAAAGTTTTTTGGAAAAAGTCGTATGCTCTATTGACTTAGCTTATAACCTTTATTTTTACTTCGGATTAAAAAATTTAACCACATAGATACATAGAAAAAAGAATTCGATAGCCCAATCCTTGGGTTCACGTAGCTTAATTTTCTCTAATAAAGTGAAACGCCTTGAAAGTTTATAAAATCTATCTTTCTATGTGGTAAAAAAAATAAAAACTTACTCTCTTTTTATCTCATGTCCTACAAATTCTTCCAAAACGGCAAACATTTCATCTACAGAAAGCACTTCGAGATCAGGGTGGGATTTTAAGAAATCAGCATTCAAGTGCACTAGATTTTCTTCTATTTCGAAAAAAGTATCGTTGTTCATCACATCACGAATCGGATTTACGCCTTCGAGTTTGCTTTTAAAGAATTTTTCTCTTTTAACACTGCTCATCAAATTCACTTTTTTGCATTGTGCCTGAAATAATTCCAAATGCTTTTGGGCACCCAACAATTCCAAACCTTCGGCTATAAGTGCATTCAACTCCATGTTCCATTTTGAATTGTAGACAAACTGAGCAAAATTTCCTTGTGTACATTGCGAAACATAATAATCCATGTAATAACTCATCAAGGCATCTTCGTGAATCAAATCGTCATCGATTTTTTCCTCGCGCATCAGGTTAATCACCGAAATATTAGAGTTGATTACGTCTTGTGGGTTTTCGCTGTTTGCTGCGGTTTCTGAAATTATGATTCTACCGAATTCCATTTGTTTTTGTGTTTAAGGAGTTTGCGGCAAATTTCGGAGAAATAATCGAGTTGCTGTTGATTTTGACAGCAAATTAAGAAGATAATTTATTTGGAATCCGAATCATTAGCATTTTTTTGCTGATTCATTTTGGCAACCAAAGCTTTCAAACGTAAGGATTTTTCTTTTTTCTCTTCTTGAAGTTTAGCCTTTTTCCGGTTTAGTAATTTGGTGTGTAAAGCCTTGTTTTTAGTGTTTTTTTCGGGTCCTTTTGCCATCGTTTATACTCTTTAATTACAGTTGCAAATATAAAGAAAGGGACAATAAGGATGAATTACAAATTCATGCTATTATAGTTTAACCATAAATTAAGCAGATTAGCACACATTGAAGCCTAAATCACCGCGAATCGATAGCGCGGATTTATAATCCGTACTATCGGATTTAATTTAATTTTTAAGTTTTTGTTCTAATTTCAGTTCTTTTTGAGGCGGAATTCGTTTCTTAAGAAATAAAATCTGTCCCAAATGGCTGGATTGATGCTCCATAACATGAAACCAACAGTAATGATTAGTCCAGTCATAACCAGTTTGAACTTCTTCAAACCAAGCATCATCTCGTTGTTTTAACTCGGCTATTGTTTTTGCTCTTACTTCATTATAAATATCTAAATAATACTGCACATTATGGCCTTTAATTTCGTCTCTACCTCCTTGGTCTAAATTTAAGGCAGTATTCCATTTTTTCTTTTCTTCTATATTAAACTCTCTTTTTTCAAAAGTAAAAACTTGATAATAGGCTTCAGTTGCAGCCAAATGCATTATTAATGAACCAATTCTATTCGCTTGCTCATCATGCAAATAATCTAATTCATATTGATCCATATTTTTCACAACATTTTCAACTCTGTCTTTGAGATTTTCAAGCATCGAAATCATTGCGGCTACCTGAGGCGAAGCTCCTTTAATATTTCCTATTTTTCCAGTCTCTTTAATTTTTATACCACTTCCCTCAATCAATAATCCATAATTACCTGCGGTACTAGCTTTATTTGATGTGATTTTATATTCTTTAACTTTTATCATTTGATTATTAGATGTGCCTAAATTCCATTTTGGGATTTCGTTGTTTTTTACAAGCATCTCAAAACTCGGATTAGAAATTTCAACAGCCTCTAATGCTCCTTTCTCATTTTCGATAAATAACTCAAATTTATCAAAGTAGAATTTCCCATTATACAAACACAAACCACCAAAAATCAATGATTTAGAATTAGCATCGATAGTTCCCTCAATAGTATAGGATTGCCAATCTTTTTTCTTAATGGGCCTATCGCTCATGTTATCAAAAAAACTACCTTCTTCATTTTTAGCGTCCACCCTAGCCCAAACCCCAGCCCAAGCCATTGGTTCATCTGAATCGACTCTGACAGAAGCGACGACTTTAAATTTTTTTGATGATGCAGTTTGAATATCTATTGTCTGATTAAAAGAAGTCCAATCCCTAGAAATTTCCTTTTTATTCTGACCATAAAGTGAAACAATGTTCAAAAAAAGTGACAATAATATTATTTTTTTCATCTTATAAATAATTATGTAAATAGCATTGAAGGCATTAATACTTTAGCAAAAAATGCAAATATAATACTGTTTTTATTTAATTGTAATATTTTTTTTACCAAAATAGGCTTGATTTAGCAATCTAAAATGTTAATCAATTCAATTAAAACTAATCAAATCCAAAATCTCTTAGCCCCATTACTTCACTTAGCATTAACTTTCATAGAAGTTCAGTGAACTACGTTTGCTGTGAAAATCCTTTTACTTTTTTATTTAAAAAGTAAAAGATTGCAACGTATAGCGGGAAATTGCTTCAAATAAAAATTCTATTCCTTATTTTTGCACCGCGTTCTGAATTAATTTCAGAATCTAAAAATAATTTTATGATACAGAATCCAAAAAGATATACGATTACAGCGGCATTGCCTTATACGAACGGACCGATTCACATTGGCCATTTGGCGGGGGTTTACGTGCCTTCTGATATTTATTCCCGTTACTTGCGTTTGCAAGGAAGAGACGTTTTGTTTGTGTGCGGAAGTGACGAACACGGCGTGGCGATTTCGATGAAAGCCAAAAAAGAAGGTATTACGCCTCAGGAAGTAATTGATAAATATGACGGAATAATCCGTAAATCGTTCTCTGATTTTGGAATTTCATTTGATAATTATTCCCGTACTTCAGCTAAAATTCATCACGATACGGCTTCGGAATTCTTTAAAAAGCTGTATGAAAAAGGAGATTTTATTGAGGAAGTGACGGAACAATTGTATGATGCGAAAGCGGATCAGTTCTTGGCAGACCGTTTTGTGGTGGGAACTTGTCCAAAATGTGGCAACGAAGAAGCCTACGGGGATCAATGCGAAAAATGTGGTTCTACACTGAATGCTACGGATTTGATTAATCCAAAATCAACAATAACTGGAGAAACGCCAATTTTGAAATCGACGAAACACTGGTTTTTGCCTTTGGATCGTTACGAAGATTTCTTAAAAGAATGGATTCTCGTTGGACATAAAAATGACTGGAAACCCAATGTTTACGGACAAGTAAAATCGTGGATCGATGGAGGACTAGAACCTCGTGCGGTAACGCGTGACTTGGATTGGGGAATTGATGTTCCGGTTGAAGGAGCCGAAGGAAAAAAACTATACGTTTGGTTTGATGCGCCAATTGGCTACATTTCTTCTACTAAAGAATGGGCTTTGCGCGAAGGAAAAGATTGGGAACCGTACTGGAAAGATCAAGATACGAAGTTGGTGCACTTTATTGGGAAAGACAATATTGTTTTTCATTGCATCATTTTCCCTGCGATGCTAAAAGCCGAAGGAAGCTACATTTTGCCGGATAATGTTCCTGCAAATGAGTTCTTGAATTTGGAAGGAAATAAATTGTCTACGTCTAAAAACTGGGCGGTTTGGTTGCACGAATATTTGGAAGAATTTCCGAATCAGCAAGATGTTTTGCGTTATGCATTGACTTCGAATGCGCCGGAAACAAAAGACAATGATTTTACCTGGAAAGATTTTCAGGCGAGAAATAACAATGAATTGGTTGCGATTTATGGTAATTTCATTAATCGAGTCGTGGTTTTAACCAATAAATATTACAATGGAGTTGTTCCGCAGCCGAACGAATTATCGGAAGTGGATGAAGCAACTTTAACGGAACTGAAAGCGTATCCGGCTGTGATTTCGAGTTCAGTGGAACGATACCGTTTCCGTGAAGCATTGAGCGAATTGATGAATGTGGCACGTTTAGGAAATAAATATTTGGCCGACGAAGAGCCTTGGAAAGTCATCAAAGACAATCCGGAGCGTGTGCAAACACAAATGTATGTAGCCTTACAAATTGCTGCTGCGTTGAGTTCTCTTTGCGAACCATTTTTGCCTTTTACCGCTAAAAAATTATCAAGAATTTTAAAAATAGAAAGTCCGTTGAACTGGAATACTATCGCTGAAACTTCTGATTTGATTCCGGCTGGACACCAAATTGGCGAAGCGGAATTGCTTTTTGCCAAAATTGAAGACGAAGAAATCCAAAAACAAATAGACAAACTGGAAGCGACCAAAACTGCCAATACTGCCGAAAATAAAAAAGCGGAACCACAAAAAGAAGAGATTCAATTTGAGGATTTTGCCAAAATGGATTTGCGTGTTGGTACCATCTTAGAAGCTTCGAAAATGCCAAAAGCCAACAAGCTTTTGATTTTGAAAGTTGATACCGGCATTGATGTTCGTACAATTGTTTCGGGAATTGCTGAGAGTTTTTCGCCGGAAGAAATTGTGGGTAAAAAAGTAACAGTTTTAGTGAATTTGGCGCCAAGAAACCTTCGTGGTGTAGAAAGTCAAGGAATGATTTTGATGACTACCAATGCGGAAGGAAAATTGGTTTTTGTTAATCCGGATGCTGAAGCGGCTAATGGAGAAACGATAAATTAAGAAAAGTAATCCCGAATTCGGCAGATTATAAAATTCGACGAATTCGGGATTAAAATAATTGCTTTTTAGGCTGATAAAACGCTGTTCTATTAAGCTTGAAAATATGTACATGAAACTCCCCAAACCAAGATTAGCTTTAGCTTTTGGAATACTTTGCATTTCTATTTTCCCTATACTGGTTAAACTCAAATTGACTCCAGGCCTAATTTCTGCTTTTTATCGAATGGCAATTGCCGCCATGTTGATTTTGCCTTATATCTTAATTACAAAAAAGTTTGTTCTTCCAAAAAGCAAAACCTTACTCCTAGCGATTATTTGCGGAATATTATTTGCCTCCGATGTAGCGGTTTGGAATATTGCCATACAAGAATCAAGCGCAACCCAAGCGTCTTTATTGACTAATTTATCCCCGCTTTGGGTGGGTATTCTGTCTTTTGCTTTTTTCAAAACCAAACCGGCAACCAATTTCTGGATTGGCACAGTGGTTTCCTTATTTGGAATGGCGATGCTGGTGGGATTTCAATTTTTTCTTGAATTGAATTTTGACCAAGCCTTTCTACTTGCCGTATTATCTGGAGTTTTATATTCCATTTATCTTTTGGTTAGTAAAAATGTACTTTCAGAAGTGGCTGTTTTATCCTTTATGACCATTAGTTTAGTAGCTTCAAGCGTCTATTTAGGAATCCTTTGTTATTTTTTAGATGAGCCATTTACAGGGTTTTCCAATACGGGTTGGTTGGTTTTAGTGCTTCAGGCGGTTATTTGTCAATTGTGTGCTTGGCTTTCGATCAGTTATGCCACACAACATATGCGAGCCACAAGAATTTCACTAAGTTTACTGAGTCAGGCTGTCATTACATCGCTATTAGCTTGGCTTTTTTTAGATGAAAAAATCACATTGAATATGGCTATCGGTGGCGTAATTTTACTTTTCGGTATCCGAATTACATTTTACAGCAAAACACTTTCAATAAAAAAATATATTAAATAAAAACTAAAGAGGACTCTTCTTTAGCAACACAAAACAGTATGAAAA
Organism: Flavobacterium sp. W1B; assembly: GCF_047344965.1. NCBI lineage: Bacteria > Pseudomonadati > Bacteroidota > Flavobacteriia > Flavobacteriales > Flavobacteriaceae > Flavobacterium > Flavobacterium sp. W1B. Next base: position 1,034,680 of record NZ_CP178845.1, on the reverse strand, counting down.
ACATAAAAGTAATCGCTTTTGATGCGGACGACACCTTATTTATCAACGAAACTTATTTTGCTGAAACTGAAGAAAAATTCTGTAGCTTAATGAGCGATTACCTATCGCATCAGGGAATTTCAAAAGAACTTTTCAAGATAGAAATCGACAACCTAAAATTATACGGTTACGGAATCAAAGGCTATATTCTTTCGATGATTGAAGCCGCGATGAAAATCTCAAACAATACCATTTCTATTGAAGCTATAGAGAGAATTATTCAATATGGAAAAGAATTAACCGAGAAGCCTATTGTTTTATTAGAAGGCGTCGAAGAAACACTGCAAGCTTTGCATGGTAAATACAAATTAGTTGTTGCTACTAAAGGAGATTTATTAGACCAACGCAGAAAACTGCACAACTCCGGATTAGGAAAGTATTTTCACCACATCGAGGTCATGTCAGACAAACAAGAGATTGATTATTCTGATTTAATTAAACGACTGGAAATTCAACCTGAGGAATTTTTCATGATTGGAAACTCCTTAAAATCGGATGTTTTACCGGTTTTGGCGATTGGCGGACACGCAGTTCACATTCCGTTTCATACCACTTGGGCACACGAAAAAATCGACCATAAAGTAGAACATGAAAATTTTAGTTCTTTTGAGAAAATAACCGATGTTTTGATCCGATTCAAAAAATAACAATACGTTAATATTAAAAACATTAGTCTAGATTTTTTTTTACTTATTTTTAACATATCAAAGCTCCGTAATGCTTTTTCAATAATTTATAATTAAAAAAACTTCATAAATAATTTCGGAATTTGAATTTAATCCACCGAAAAACGTTCAAAAACTTACCAAACATTTAAAAAAAATCCCTTATCCATAAAAGAGTTGATTTACCTTACACAATTAACTGTTTGAAATTTCTTATCAAATAATATGTTGTAATTTTGCATAAAATTTTAAAAAATTACAATAATGAAAAAATTAATGTTTGCATTAGTTTTTGCAGGTGCAGCTTCGACTGTAAATGCTCAAACTGTAGCTGAAAAAAACACACAAAACGACTATAACAAATGGTCTGTTGAATTGGCTGGTGGTGTTAACAAAACACAAAGACCAATGACAGCTGGTTATTCTACATCTACACCAAGTCCTTATGTAATTGATCTTGGAGCTAGATATATGTTTAACAATAAATTCGGTTTAAAAGCTGACTTTGGTTACAACAGTTTCCAAGGAAAAAACAACTCTATTGATTTCGACACTAAATACTACAGAGCAGACATTCAAGCAGTAGCTAACTTAGGAAGAATCATGAATTTCGAAACTTGGACTACCACTATTGGTTTGTTAGGTCACGCTGGTTTTGGTTTAGCTCAATTAGAAGACCAAAATTCTGCATTAAAAGACAGAATGGGTAATTTCATGGCAGGTGTAACTGGTCAAATTAAATTATCTAACAGAATCGCTTTAACAGGAGATTTTACAACGATCATTAACGCTAATCAAAACGCTGCTTTTGACGCTGCAAGTACTGTTTCTTCTAGAGGTTTTTCTGGTATTTTATTTAACGGAACTGTTGGTTTAACTGTTTACTTAGGTAAAAACGCTAAACATGCTGACTGGGTTACTCTAGTAGACAAAGACGTATTGTCTTTAAAAGACAGAGTTGACACTCTTGAAACTATGTTGATCGATACTGATCAAGATGGTGTTGCTGATTATTTAGATCTTGAAAAAAACACTGTTTCTGGTGTAATGGTTGATACTAAAGGAAGAGCAATTGATTTAAACAAAAACAACGTTCCTGATGAATTAGAAAGTTATTTATTAGCAAACTACGCTAGCAAAAACGATAATTCACCAATTTTGAACAATAACGAATTGATCAAAAACTTAATCAATAGTGGTTATGTAGCTACTTATTTTGATTTCAACAAATCAACTCCAACTGATGTTTCAACTGATGGTATTGATTTCATCTTGACTTATTTAAGAAGCAATCCTTCAGCTTCAGTTGACATCATTGGTCATGCTGACGAATTAGGAAAAACTGCTTACAACAACAAATTATCAACTGCAAGAGCAAATAGCATCAAAAACATTTTGGTAAAAGCTAAAATCAATGCTTCAAGATTAAATGTTGTTGCTGGTGGTGAGGATACTTCAGTTGAGAAAAACTCAGATGCTGCTAGAAAATTAGTTAGAAAAGTTACTTTTAAAATAAAATAAACTTTTTTTAATAGTTATAAAAAGTCCCAAAGGAAATTTCTTTTGGGACTTTTTTATTTTATTTCGTTTTAACTTTTACTAGATAATAATTTCAAGAGTTATTAATAAAAAAGAATAGCACTACTTTTGCAAAATAATAAAAACAGTAAATTTTGAAAACACTTTTAGATATAGAAAATTGGCCTAGAAAAGAACATTTTCATTTCTTTAGACAATTTGAAGAACCATTTTTTGGAGCAACTGTACAAATAGATTGCACGAAAGCTTATGAAACTGCAAAAGCCTTAAAAACCTCTTTTTTTATATATTACTTACACAAAACATTGGTCGCAGTCAATTCGATTGAATCTTTCCGATATAGAATTTCTAATGACAATGTCTTTGTTCATGATCGAATTAACGGCTCTGCAACCATTGGACGAGAAAATGGCACTTTTGGATTTTCATTAATGGAATACAACCCTGATTTCGCTATTTTCAATCAAACAGCAGTAACAGAAATTGAACGTATTCAAAACACTACTGGTTTATTTACCCGAACTTTTGAAGATGACAATGTAATTCATTTTTCGGCTATTCCCTGGCTCAATTTCACCTCACTTTCGCATGCCAGAAGCTATACTTTTCCAGATAGCTGTCCGAAAATTTCCTTTGGAAAAATGATATTAAACGAAAGTGGTAAAAGAACGATGCCGATGTCCGTTCACGTACATCATGGCTTAATGGATGGGGCTCATCTAGCACAATTTACAGATTATTTTCAGGAAATCATGAATCAATAGTATCTTCTTTTTTTGTAACTTTACAAGAAACACTTTGCCATGCTATCAAAAAATATCGAAACTGCATTGAACAAACAGCTTCGCATCGAAGCAGAATCTTCTCAAATTTATCTCGCTATGGCTTCTTGGTCTGAAACCCATGGGCTAGAAGGAATATCTAAGTTTATGTATGCCCAATCCGATGAGGAACGCATACACATGCTTAAGATAATAAAGTATATAAATGAACGCGGCGGTCATGCTAAAGTAACCGATTTACAAGAGCCAAAAACAAATTATATCACCTTCAAAGAAATGTTTGAGGAAGTTTACAAACATGAGGTCTTTGTCTCTGAAGCTATAAACGATTTAGTTCATGTTTCTCTTACCGAAAAAGATTATGCTACTCATAACTTCTTACAATGGTATGTAGCTGAACAAATTGAAGAAGAAGCTCAAGCTAAAGTTATTTTAGACAAAATCAACTTAATAGGTGATGACAAAGGTGGTCTTTATCTTTTTGACAGAGACATACAACAACTTACCCTAAAAAATTCTGAGTCTTCTAAATAAACAACTTTATTTAGTCCCGAAGAATAGCGTTTCCGCATCTTGATTTAATTCTTTACAAATTGAGTAAAAAGAATAAAAATAAGGACAAAAAAAAGGACGAAAAAAAACTCCTTAAAAAAGACAAGCCTGACAAAGACTTAAAGAAAGAATGTTGCGAAAAATACAAAAAAGGTGAGGATAAAAGATGTAAGCGATGTCCTAGATTTGACTTACCAAAAAACAATCAAAATCCCGGTTTCTAGTACAAAATACTAAAAACCGGGATTTTAATTTAACCCTCATTTTTATTTCCCCAATAAAAGCACTTCATTCACAACTACCTCGGTAACATAGCGCTTCTCCCCATTTTTATCATCATAACTACGATGAGCCAATTTGCCTTCAATCGCGATTTCTTTTCCCTTACTTACGTATTTTTCGATAATTTCGGCTGTTTTCCCCCAAGCTACTAACTTATGCCATTGGGTTTCTTCAACCTTCTCGCCTTTGTCATTTTTATAGCTCTCGTTTGTGGCCAGTGTAAAATTGGCTAGTTTTTTCCCACCTTCAAAATTTTTGATTTCCGGATCATTCCCTACATGTCCTATTAGCTGTACTTTGTTTCTTAATGCATTCATGGCGTGTAAAATTTAAATGTTGATGTTAGCTTAAAACTTTTGTCGATCGCACTTTGATTTCGACATAGCAAAGATCCAACGTCTTTCAAAAATTATTCGGTTTCTAACTACTTACTTTCGGTTGTAATTACTTGTAAGCGTTTGTAAATGGAAATTAATCAGTACATTTGATTGATTATAAGCTTTTTTAACCGAAAAATTCTTAATTTAAATACTAAAATCTCAGTATATGATGGATAAAAGCTGCTTAGAATGTGGGGACAAAATTGTAGGTCGGGAAGACAAAAAGTTTTGCAGCGATGGATGTCGTAATGCCTACAATAACAAAATAAATAAGGACAGTACAAACTTTATGCGCAACATCAACAACAAACTGCGCAAAAATTATCGCATCCTATCTGAACTTAATACCGAAGGAAAATCAAAAACTACGCGAGTAAAACTCTTAAGCAAAGGATTTGATTTTGATTTTTTTACCAATATTTTACAAACCAAAACAGGAAACACCTACTATTTCTTATATGACCAAGGCTATATGCTTTTGGACAATGATTATTATATGCTTGTTAAAAAAGACCTCTAATACCACAACCCAAATTCTATTTAACCAAAATGAAAAAAGATTATTCTTCCATTTTTGCAATTTTATTCTTCCTACTAACCCTTGGATTCATTTACTTTACGATGATGCCACAATGGACTTCAGATGATGAAGGTCCACTTGCGGAGTTTTCTACTAAAAGAGCCTTTACTCATGTAGAAGCTATAGCTAAACAGCCGCATTATGTGGGTTCCGAAAACCATGAGCAAGTAGCTAATTATTTACTAAAAGAACTAAGTAAATTAGGCTTAGAAACCGCTATCCAAGAAGGCTATACTTTGACTGACTGGGGCAATTTAGTAAAACCCAAAAACATATTAGCAAGAATAAAAGGATCTAATAATTCCAAGGCCTTGCTTTTACTTTCTCACTACGACAGCGCTCCTCATTCCTACTCTTATGGCGCCAGCGATGCGGGATCAGGCGTAGCAACCATATTAGAAAGTGTTCGTGCTTTTTTGTATGATCAAAAAAAGCATAAAAACGATATTATTATTTTATTTTCGGATGCCGAAGAATTAGGTTTAAACGGTGCGGCACTTTTTGTAACCCAGCACAATTGGGCCAAAGAAGTAGGTTTGGTACTTAACTTTGAAGCACGAGGTTCCTCTGGACCAAGTTATATGTTGATGGAAACCAATAAAGGAAATGCGGCTCTTGTAAAAGAATTTGCTTCTGCAAAAGCAACTTATCCTGTTTCTAACTCACTAATGTATAGCATTTACAAAATGCTTCCTAATGACACTGACCTAACCGTTTTTAGAGAAAAAGGAAAAATTCAAGGCTACAATTTCGCATTTATAGATGGTCATTACAATTACCACACAGCTCAGGATGACAGCAAGCATTTAGACAAAAACACATTAGAACACCAAGGCAGCTATTTAATGCCATTGCTAAGCTATTTTTCGAATGCCGATTTGAGTTCCACTCAGTCATCAGAAGATTTTGTCTATTTTACAGCACCCTATTCTTTTATAAACTATCCTTTTAGCTGGGTTGTACCTATGGTGATTGTTGCGGCGGTACTGTTTCTATTGTTAATTTTTATCGGAATCGCCAAACGCATTTTATCAGCGAAAGAAATCATAAAAGGATTTATCCCTTTCTTGGGTTCTTTAATTAGCGCTGGGCTTATTACATTTTTGGGATGGAAACTACTCTTAAATGTATACCCACAATACAACGATTTGTTAAACGGATTTACCTATAATGGTCACGCCTATATTGCTGCATTTGTGCTTTTGGCAATGGCTATTAGTTTTGCATTTTACCAACGTTTTTCTGCCAATAAAATAAAAATGAACCATTATATAGCACCCTTATTTATTTGGATACTTATTAATGCATATCTCGCCATTAGCTTACAAGGAGCTGGTTTTTTGATTATTCCTGTATATTTTGGATTATTAGCTTTTGCTGTTTTTATCGTTACCCAAAGAACAAACAAACTGCTCAACCTTTTCTTAAGCATTCCGGCATTCCTTATTATTGTTCCTTTTATACAAATGTTCCCCATAGGTTTGGGCTTGAAAGTATTGTTTGGAAGTGCCATGCTTACCGTTTTAACCTTTGGTTTATTACTGCCTACTTTTGGCGGTTTCATCAAAAAAGGCTTATGGTCTTTGGTTTTCCTATTGGCTTCCATTGGTTTTTTCGCCAAAGCGCATTACGAATCCGGTTATGAAAAAGGAAAAGCAAAATCAAACAGTTTATTGTATGTCTACGATGCCGATGCAAATACAGCAAACTGGGTGACTTATGACAAAAATCTGGATTCTTGGACAAAAGAATATTTGGGAGAAAATCCTAAAGCTCCAAAAGCGCTCAACGAAACACCTTTATTTAGCAAATACAATTCGGAATTCACCTATGCTACCCAAGCACCTAAAAAAGATATTCCTCAACCTACGATCCAATTTTTAAAAGATAGTATCGCGGCTAATCAACGGTACATAAAAATCAGAATTTCTTCTAATAGAAAAGTAAATCGTTATGATATTTTTGCCAATGAAAAAATGGATTTATCCAACTTCAAAGCCAATGGTGTAAAACATTTAGACCAAAAAGGAACTCAGTTGAAACGAAACGGGAAGAAAATCTTAAGTTATTATGTTGTAGATAATGAACCATTGATAATGGAATTCAATATCAATAAAACTGCCGTTTTTGATATGCAATTACTCGAAAGTTCTTTTGATTTAATGCACAACCACTTATTTCAAATCAGCAAAAGAGCTTCCTGGATGATGCCAACTCCTTTTGTTTTGACCGATGCCGTTGTTATTAAAAAAAGAATCAAGCCGAGTCCAAAAACAATAGAAGAGTTACCAGTGATTCCTGTTCCAAAATCATTTAAAAAAGAGCGTAGAATAATTAAAGTTGACAGCCTAAAAGTTGAATAATAGTATAGAGATGAACTAATTTTAATAATCTTTTAAAATTTAAGTTTATGAACACAATCACATTACAATCTAAAATATATGATATTCGGGATCAAAAAGTGATGCTCGACTTCGACTTGGCGATACTTTATGAAGTTCAAACTAAAGTTTTAAATCAAGCGGTAAAACGAAACATCAAAAGATTTCCAAGTGATTTTATGTTTCAGCTTACTATTGAGGAATGGGGAAATATGCGGTCACAAATTGTGACCGCATACCAAAACAAAAGAAACATTACTGTTACACCTTATGCTTTCACCGAACAAGGAGTCGCTATGCTGAGCGGCATTTTAAATTCGGACGTGGCTGTTAATGTGAATATCGCCATCATGCGTACCTTTGTCCTGATTAGAAAATATGCTTTGGAGCACAAAGAATTCAGCGAAAAATTGCTCGAAATAGAAACCAAATACGATAAAAAATTCAATGATGTTTACGAAGCATTGAATTACCTCATCAAAAAAGACGAAAAAGAAACGGCTCAAAAAGAGCGCAAACAAATTGGTTACAATAAATAAAAATGACAAAAATTAGCATCTTAGGTTGTGGCTGGCTGGGATTACCTTTGGCAAAAAGCCTTTTAGATAAAGGATTTCCTGTAAAAGGGTCCACAACATCCGAGGAAAAAATTCCCAAACTTGAAATTATAGGAATCCATCCTTTTTTAATTGCGCTCGAAAGCGAAAGTGTTTCTGGCAAAATTGACTCTTTTTTGAACGAAAGTAAAATTCTAATTATTGACATCCCGCCGAAACTAAGAGGAAATAGTAAAGAAAATTTTGTCGGAAAAATAGAAATATTAATCCCTTTTATCGAAAAATCAGTTGTTGAAAATGTGCTTTTTATCAGCTCTACTTCTGTTTACGGAGAAGCAAATAATTTAGTAACAGAAGAAACGCCTTTGAACCCCGATTCTGAAGGTGGAAAACAGCTTATCATCGTTGAAAATCTATTACAAAGCAATCCTCATTTTAAGACTACCGTACTACGTTTTGGCGGTTTAATTGGCGAAGACCGGCATCCTGTAAAATTTTTAGCAGGTCGTGAAAATTTGGAAAATCCCGAAGCTCCCATCAATTTTATACATCAAAAAGACTGTATTGGCATTATTCATAAGATAATTGAATTGAATATTTGGGGAGCCACTTTTAATGCTGTAGCTCCTTTTCACCCCTCGCGCGAAGCCTATTTTACACAAAAAGCAGTAGAATTAAATTTAACTGTTCCAAAATTCAGTCATGAAAAAGCATCCACTGGAAAAACCATCTCGGGGAATCTGTTAACAGAAGCTCTTGATTATACATTTGAAGTAATCCGTTTATAGCCTAAACTCAGTCTTATTAATAAAAAAATCCCATCTGCCTAAAACTAAGTAGATGGGATTTTCATTTATAAAAAAGCAATCATTACCAGATTTTAACTCTTTTTGAAGGTTCAATATACATGCCGTCAGTAGGCTGAATACCGAATGCTTTGTAAAAAGTGTCTATGTTTTGCAAAGGAACATAAGCACGATACATTCCCGGAGAATGCGGATCTGTTTTTACTTGATTTTTTATCGCTTCATCGCGTGATTTTGTACGCCAAATTGTTGACCAAGAAATAAAGAAACGTTGCTCTGGTGTGTAGCCATCTATTAAGCCCGGATTTCCATTTTCTTTCAAATACAGTTGTAATCCATCATAAGCGGCATTAACACCTCCTAAATCGCCTATATTTTCCCCTAAAGTAAATTTACCATCAACAAAAGTTCCCGGCAAAGGCTCTAATGCACTATACTGAGCCGCTAATGCTCCAGTTAAAGCAGAAAACTGTTTTAAATCATCAGCGGTCCACCAATCTACTAGATTACCGTCGGCATTATAACGTGCTCCTGAATCATCAAACCCATGAGAAATCTCATGACCGATAACCGCTCCAATTCCACCATAATTTACTGCATCATCAGCTTGATAATTATAGAATGGTGGCTGTAAAATGGCAGCCGGGAAAACAATTTCATTATAAGAAGGGTTGTAGTATGCATTTACCGTTTGTGGTGACATTCCCCATCTTTCTTTATTTACAGGTTTGCTCAACTCAGCAATGTTTTCAGTATAACGCCATTTGGCTAAATTTTTTGAATTCTCAAAATAAGAACCACCTTCTTTAGGTCCAGCAATAACTAAAGTAGAATAATCTTTCCATTTATCAGGATAACCAATTTTGATTCTTGATTTATGTAATTTTTCAACAGCACTCGCTTTGGTTGTGGCTGACATCCAAGTCAAATTCTTGATTCTGTTTTCAAAAGCAAGAAAAACATTTTTAATCATTTTTTGAGCTTTTGCTTTAGCTTCAGCCGGGAATTTTTTCTCTACATACAATTTCCCTAAAGCTTCTCCCAAAGATCCATTGATAACTTGAAGAGCGCCTTCATCTCTTGGCCTTTGTTTTACAGCTCCTGTTAATGTTTTACCATAAAATTCCCAATTAGCATTTTCTATAACCGTAGAAAGCTGACTTGAAGCTCTATTCAACAAAGTCCATCTCATATAAGCTTTCCAGTCTTCCACTTTATTTTCTTTAAAAATAGTTTCCAGTGCCGCCATGTATTTTGGCTGAGAAACAATCAAAGAATCAGTAGCTGGCAATCCTACTTTTGTAAAATAATTATCCCAATTAATTGAAGGAGTTAGTTTTTGAAGATCTTTAACAGTCATCGGATTGTATGATTTTCTTCTGTCTCTTCTTTCTACTCTGTCCAATCTTGGTTTTGACATTTCTGTCTCTAATGCTAATATTTTATTGGCCTGCAATTTTGCCTCAGCTGGTTTTTCACCAATAAACTGAAGCATTCTTGCTACATGCTCCACATATTTTGCACGTTTTTCTTTAGAATCAGCATCTTCAGAAACATAATAATCTCTATCGGCTAAACCTACGCTACCCAATCCAAGATTTATCACATTTCTATTGCTATTTTTAGCATCAATTCCAACTCCAACTCCAAAAAAACCTAAACCACCCATCGGTTCCATTTCAATCAAGAAAGCCTCTAAATCCTTAGTGTTTTTGATTGCGTTTATTTTCTTCAAATAGGGCTTTAAAGGAGCTATTCCTGACTTATTTCTTCCAACTGTATCTAAAATAGTTTTGTACAGATTAATCGCTTTGCCTTGATCCGTATTCGATTTATAGGCCGGATTTGTTGCTGCTTCTTTTAAGATTGCCAAAGCATCATTATCAGTTCTTTGACGCAATTCATCAAAGCTTCCCCAACGCATTCTGTCACTTGGGATTTCGGTATTGTCTAACCAAGTTCCGTTTACATAACGAAAGAAATCGTTACTGGCTTTTACGTTTTTATCCATATGCTGGATATTAATTCCCGGCTCTTTAGTTACCGGAACAGTTTGAGCTTCAGCTTCAGTAAACGCTATTACTGCAGGAATCACAAAAAGAAGCTGCTTATTAAGCTTTATTTTCATATTATCAAATGATTAAGTTAGTCTCACAAAGCTATTGATAAAATTTTAAAAAAATGTTAATTAGTCAATGGTCTTTATAGTTTAACTCATTCCGTAAAAAAAAGAGTCCTTATTTTTGTACTTTTGCAAAAATTATTTTTTTTATGAAATCTATTTTTTATAAGTACCGAAAATTTTTTATTGGTTTATTCGTTTTCTCAGCCATTACGCTTTATCTGTTTTATGGCGCATTAAAACCAAGCAAAATGCTGCCAATATTCAATCCTTCCGATGTTAACCCTGAATTGGTTGATACTACAGTACAATACGTTAGTAAATACCATACTATTGCTGATTTTTCATTTGTAAACCAAAACGGAAAAACAATAACCCAAAAAGATTACGAAGGTAAAATTTACGTTGCCGATTTTTTCTTTACCACTTGCGGTTCAATTTGTCCAAAAATGACAACTAATTTAGCCGAAATTCAAAAAGTCATTATCAACAACCCAAAAGTGATGCTTCTTTCCCATACTGTTTTCCCGGAAACCGACAGTGTTCCCGTTTTGAAAGCCTATGCCTTAAAAAATGGTGTTGATGACAAAAAATGGAACATGGTTACCGGAGACAAAAAAGAAATATACACTATGGCCCGAAAATCTTATTTGGCCGTAAAACTTGGGAAACCGAGCGAACTCTATGATATGGTTCATACCGAAAATTTTGTATTAGTTGATGCTAAAAAAAGAGTTCGCGGATTTTATGACGGAACAAACAAAGAAGAGGTTCAAAAATTAATTGCCGACATCGAGTTTTTATGTAACGAATAATATTTCAACTAAACTCAACTTTCTTTTTTAACAGTGTTAATGTATTGCAAAAAAGCTACAAAAGTGATAATTATCATTTGTATTTGTATTATAATGTGTACTTTTGCAATCTTAATTAAATCTAAATAAGCGTTGCGAACAACCATATTTTCTTTAAAAAAAGGCGAAAAAGCCATTATCAAAGATTTTGACATTGATATTGTCCCTTTAAAACTTCTTGAAATGGGCTGTTTGCCGGGCAATATGGTCGAGTTACTTCAAATTGCGCCTTTTGGCGATCCCCTATACTTGAATATAAACGGTTCTCATTTAGCCATTCGGGTAGAAACGGCGCGTGAAATTGAGGTTGAACCAATAAAAAACGACTTATAATGAGCGGAAAAAACATCAATGTAGCTCTTATAGGCAATCCAAATGTAGGGAAAACTTCCGTTTTTAATCAGTTGACCGGCTTGAACCAACAAGTGGGAAATTATCCGGGAATTACCGTTGAAAAAAAGATTGGTTTTTGTAAATTGCCAAACAATATCAAAGCCAACATTTTAGATTTACCAGGTACTTATAGTCTTAATGCCTGTTCGATTGATGAAAATGTGGTCATTGAATTATTGCTAAACAAAAACGATAAATTATATCCTGATGTGGCGCTTGTAGTTACTGACGTAGAGAATCTTAAACGTAATTTACTCCTTTTTACCCAAATAAAAGATTTAGAAATTCCGACCATTTTAGTCATTAACATGGCTGACCGAATGGAACACAAAGGAATTTCATTAGACATTCCGTATCTTGAGGAGCATCTAAAAACTAAAATTGCACTGATCAGTTCCAGAAAAGGTTTTGGTATCGAAGAATTAAAAAAATTAATCGTTACCTATAAATCCATTTCAAGCGAACCTTGTTTGAATGCATCCAGTATAGATAGCGAATATTTTAACAATCTTCGAAAAGCATTTCCTAATCAATTGTTGTACAAATTGTGGTTAGTGATTACCCAGGATGTAAACTTCCTGAATTTGGAGCGAAATGAAGTTAGAAGTTCTTTTACCAAATCGCATTCTGATTTAAAGCGTTTACAACAAAAAGAAACCATAAAACGCTATCAGTTTATTAATGATGTACTGAAAGAAGGTCTAAAAGTTGACTCTTCAAAAGCCAAAGATTTCCGTTCTAAACTTGATCGCGTGCTTACACACAAAGTTTGGGGTTACGCCATTTTCTTTTTGATTTTATTTGTCATTTTCCAGTCCATTTTTGAATGGTCAAAAATCCCCATGGATTTCATTGACGCTACTTTTGCATCCTTGAGTTCACTGGCTAGCGAAGAATTGCCTGCCGGGGTTTTAACTAATTTAATTTCTCAGGGAATTATCCCAGGAATAGGCGGCATACTAATATTTATTCCACAAATTGCTTTTCTGTTCATGTTCATTTCCATACTTGAAGAAAGTGGTTATATGAGCCGAGTGGTTTTTTTGATGGATAAAATTATGCGCAAATTTGGCTTGTCCGGCAAAAGTGTTGTGCCTCTAATTTCTGGAACTGCTTGTGCAATTCCTGCAATTATGGCAACCCGAAACATTGAAAACTGGAAAGAAAGATTAATCACCATACTGGTAACTCCGTTTACAACCTGCTCAGCAAGACTACCGGTTTATGCCATCATCATTGCATTAGTAATTCCCGACAATCGTATTTTTGGGATTCTAAACCTACAAGGACTAACTTTAATGTTATTGTATCTTTTAGGTTTTGGAATGGCAATATTTTCAGCCTATATTTTGAATAAAATATTGAAAATAAAAGGGAAAACTTTCTTCATAGTTGAAATGCCAAATTACAAATTACCCATGTTCAAAAACGTGGCTATAAACGTGGTTGAAAAAACAAAAGCCTTTGTTTCTGGAGCCGGAAAGATCATCTTGGCAATATCGATTGTTTTATGGTTTTTAGCTTCCTATGGACCTGGAGAGAAATTCAACAAAGCCGAAACTATCGTAGCTGAAAAAACCAAGAATAATCCACTATCGGAAACCGATTTTGAAAACGAGGTAGCGTCTCAAAAACTAGAAAATTCCTATATTGGAATTATGGGAAAAACAATTGAACCTGCCATTTCACCATTAGGCTACGACTGGAAAATAGGAATAGCTATCATCAGTTCATTTGCAGCCAGAGAAGTTTTTGTAGGTACATTAGCAACCATTTATAGTGTTGGTGGTAGCGATAATGAGGTTACTATAAAAAACAAAATGGCAGCCGAAATAAATCCAGTTACAGGCAACAAAGTATTCAATTTTGCCTCGGGCATATCATTGTTACTGTTCTATGCTTTTGCTTTGCAATGTGCCAGTACACTAGCCATTACCAAAAAAGAAACGAATTCTTGGAAATGGCCTTTGGGACAACTAATCTTTATGAGCGGTCTTGCCTATATAGTTGCCTTGATTGCTTTTCAAATTCTAAAATAACGACATATGCTTCAAGAAATCATAGCCTTCGCCTTACTCGCAATTGCCCTTACTTTTTTGATTAAGAAGTTTTTTTTTAAGAATAAAAAGAAAAATAAAAACTGTGGAAGTGATGATTGTGGCTGCCATTAGAAACCTATTTTAAATCCAAAAAACAAGCCTAATTTAGATATAAATGCGCTTTCTTTTTACCTAAAAAAGAAAGCGCATTTTTTAATAACCTAATCTAAAAACATCAAACTTCCTGTTTTTACTTAGTATCAATTCTAATTCGAGCATCAATCTTATCTCAATTTTGAATGCGTTTTCTTGTTTTTCAAATTTCTTCCTTCACAAACTATTCTATGATTATTTTTTTGTGAAAACATCAAAAAAGACTCATTAATTAACTAAATTTACATTACAAAAAACAACACTTAACTTCTATAAACCAGTTACTTATAATTAAAAAATTCAGAATACTGTTTCTAATTTGTATTATTTAAAAAAACGACAAACTTCTTTAAATGCAAAATGCAATGACAACGAAAAGACGTATATTTTTTTTAGGAGTAATCTTCATCATCATGGTAGGAAATATATTATCCGCCCAAGAGAATGCTAACGAATACGAAATGAAAGCGCAGTTTCTTTATCGTTTTATAGATTATGTAAGTTGGAAAAACTACTCAAAAAACCAACTGTTTAAAATTGCAGTTTTAGACCAAAGTCCAATTACTCCATTACTAACGGCTATTACCAGAAATAAAAAAATAGAAATAAAGGAATATAAAAACCTAAACGAAATAGAATCCTGCAACATTCTATTTGTCCCCTACAATAGCAACATTTCTATCGAAGCAGTTCTTTCTGAATTTTCCGAAAAACCCATTTTAATTGTAACGGAACGAAATGGTTACGGAAAAAAAGGAGCACATATGAATTTTATTATGATTGATAATAAATTAAAATTTGAAGTCAACCTTAAAGCAATAAATAAATCCGGAATTGGAATAAGTTCTTTCTTGCTTCAGCATGCAATTATTGTACAATAATAACCTCAAATTCATGCTACATTGAATTTGAACAAAACTGATTCCTAAAAGCATTTTTTGTACTAAACACACCAACAAATGATTACACTGCGAAATATATCAATCAAAAATAAACTTGTTCTGATGCAGATGTTCACCTCTGCGTTTGTACTAGGAATTTGCATTGCGGCTTTTGTACTAATAAACATCAAAGGATACAAGGACCGCAAAGAAACAAGTTCTATTGCAATTGCTCAGGTAGTGGGGTTTAATAGTATTTCTTCTCTTGAGTTTATGGATAATGCTGCCGCGAAAAAAAGCCTGTCTGAATTAAAAGTACAAACAGATATTTTGAATGCGAGCATCCTCGATAAAAACGGAAAAGAATTTGCATCTTATACTAAAACAGGCTCCGATCCTAAATACCAATTCTCGATTCCCACAGCAACTCAGAGAAACGTTTTATTTACAAATCAAAATCTTTTTGTTTACAGCAAAATCCTTAAAAACAAAGAAACAATAGGATATGTTGCTATTCGCTTTGAATTGTCCGAACTCAATAAAATAAAAATGGATGTTTTACGTCTGGGAATTGTTCTATTAATAGTGGGAATCGGACTAGCCTTTGTAATTGCCATGATCATTAAAATGTATATTTCGAAACCACTTCTAAACTTGGTTACGGTAATACAAAAAATTAAAGACACCGCCGATTATCGAATGCGTATGGCTGTTGATGGAAAAGATGAGATCAACTTCCTCGCCGTTGGACTCAATGATATGCTTTCAACTATAGAAAAAAGAGATAATGAAGTAGCTCAATCTAAAGAGCAATTAAACAAACAAAACACCCTTTTGCAATCAGTTATACAAAACATGGGAGATGGTTTAGTCGTTGTTGATGAAAAGGGAAAATTCATTCTTTGGAATCCAGCGAGTGAAAAAATAATTGGAATTGGACTTCAAGACATCCCCGAAGAAAAATGGTCACAAACCTACGGCATATTTTGGCCTGACACCAAAACCATTTTTAAAACGGAGGAGCTTCCTTTGGTAAAAGCGTTAAATGGAGAAGAAGTAGGAAATACAGAAATATTTGTACAAAATTACATCAAAACAGAAGGCAACTTTGTTGTAATATCTGCCAGTCCGTTAAAAGATTTATCCGGTAAGATTAGCGGCGCAGTAGCTGTTTTCCATGATATCACGGAACGAAAAAACTCAGAAACCGAAATTAAAAAACTGAATGAAGAACTGGAACAAAAAGTAACCGAACGCACCGCCCAATTAGCCGAAGCCATTGAAACGCTCCGCAAAAGCGAAGAAAAATATCGCGAAATAGTAGAAAACGTTGGTGACGTAGTTCATACATCAAATTACAAAGGCTATTTTACCTACATAAACCCAGCTTGTAAAAAACTAACCGGTTATTCTCAAAATGAACTTATAGGCAAGCATTTTTCAGAACTCGTTGCTCCGGAATGGAAAGACCGTGTGGCTGAATTCTATTTGGATCAATTTAAAAATAAGATTGACGAAACCTTACTTTCCTTTCCAATAATCACCAAATCAGGAGAACAAAAATGGATTGAACAAACAGCTATTCAACTTCGGGAAGGTAATAGAATAACTGGTTATAAATCAATCATGAGAGACATTACTGACAGAAAAGCGGCCGAACAAAAATTAAAAGAAAGCGAAGGACAACTTCAAACAATATTTAACGAAGCTCCAGACGCCTTAATTGTAATAAATGAAGAAGGGAACATAATTAGATGGAATCCACAGGCTGAGAAAGTATTTGGATGGTCCTTGGGCGAAGTTTTAGGAAAACCCATCAACACTTTAATTGTTCCTGAACAATATAAAGAAAGACTAAAAAAAGGTTTCGAAAAATTTCTGGTAACAGGAGAAGCTCCAATCATTAATAAAACAATCGAAATTACGGCTCTTAACAAAAAAAACATCGAATTTGAAATTGAATTAACCATTTCGCCAGCAACTATCTTAGGCAAATATATCTTCATTGCCTTTATCAAAGACATCTCTTTAAGCAAAAAGCTCGAAAATGAAAAAATAGAAGCTGACCGCTTAGTCCGTCTTAATGAACTAAAATTAAAATTGATTTTGGAAAATATCGGAGAAGGAATTATTGTTACCGATACCCAAAAAAGAATTGTTTTGTCCAATCATATGGCAGAAGAAATCATAGGTATAAAACAAGATTCCGAAACTCACAATACACTAGATTGGTCTACTAAATATGATTTGTATTATCCTGACGAACAAACCGTTTTTCCATCGCAAAACCTTCCTTTGGAAAAAGCTCTAAAAGGAGAATCAACCGATGATGTTGAGATAATAATTGCAGATTCAGAAACTAAAAACAAAAAAAGAGTTATCATCAGCGGCAGACCCATCGTAGATGAAAACAACTACATTATTGCCGCTGTAGCCAATATAAAAGACATTACCTATTACAAACAACTAGAAAATGCTTTAGAAGAAAGCGAACAGAAATATCGAAAATTGATTGGTTTTAAAAGTGGCAAATAAATAAAGTTAGCCTTCTATTTTGGAGATTCGATCCGTAAACTCAGAATAGATTTCTACAAAAAGTATAAATCATTTTGAAGCAATAACAATGAAACGTATCATCAAAAAACATGCTCTCGCTACCAGATGGTTTCACTGGATGAATTTTTTGGTTCTTGGCATAATGCTATGGAGCGGTTTGTTGATTTATTGGTCAAATGATGTCTATTTTATAGGATGGGGGGACTTCGTTATTTTCAAATTATTTCCTCAATCATTTTATGATGCACTCGGAATTCCATTTCATCTTGCAGACGGAATGGCATTGCATTTTGTATTCATGTGGTTGTTTACAATCAACGGAATAGGTTATGTATCCTACACTTTTATTTCCGGCGAGTGGAAACATTTATTGCCCAATAAAAAATCTCTTAAGGAGGCTTTACAGGTAACTCTAAACGATTTTCATCTCAACGATTACCGACCTCCACAATCAAAATACAATGCCGCACAGAAAATCGCTTATACTATGATTATCCTAATGGGATTTGGCTCTTTGATTACCGGATTGGCAATTTACAAACCAATCCAATTTTCATGGCTTACCAAACTTATTGGAGGCTATCAATTGGCAAGAGCCGAACATTTTACACTTGCATTTGGATACGTAATGTTTTTTATGATACATATGGTACAAGTAGTCAAAACCGGATGGAAAAATTTCCGGGGAATGGTCACCGGATATGATATAGAAAAATAACCAATTATCAGTTTATAAATTATAAATCCATCCAATGAAAAACAATTCATCATCAAAGGAAGACCTAAAAACAACTAGTTTAATAAGGAAAAAGACCGTCATTTCATTTGCTGTTTTTATCCTTGCATTTGCTTTTGCCTTTGTAGGTTGGAGATGGCTAATGCATCAACCCGAAGAAAATGGTGCGCTAAAACCATTACGAAAGATTTTGGATGCCAATGAAAAGGTAAATGCCGCTTTTTTCAATGAAAAAAATCTGGCGCCTGAATATCCAAAAAGCATGGCAGCAAAACAAGCCCGGGTAAACGGTGATGTTGGCATGGGTGATGATTTTGACGCCTCTAATTGGAAACTGACAATAAATCGACATCCGGGAAATAATGCAACTGATTCCGTATTTCAATTAACGATGGATGACATAAAAGCACTGCCAAAGAGAGATTTAGTTTTTGATTTCAAATGCATCGAAGGATGGAATCAGATATCGCATTGGGGAGGCACAAAATTTTCAGATTTCCTTATAAAATACCGTCTGGGTACCCGTAGCGGCAAAGCTCCAGATCCGAATAATCCCGAAGATTTATACAAATACGTAGGCCTGATGACACCAGACAAGGCTTACTATGTAGGAATTGACATGAAGAGTATGTTGCAGGACCAGACCATTTTATGTTATGAATTAAATGAAAAACCGCTGCCGATGAATCAAGGTTATCCGCTTCGGTTGATAATCACCGTGAAATATGGTATCAAAAGTTTAAAACGCATCGGATACATCTATTTTTCGGATACCCGACCACCCGACTATTGGTATGAAAGAGGATATGATTATGACTCCGCATTATAGAGCATCACAATTTCAAGCTCTTTTTAATACTTAATAAAACGAATTAAGATGAAAAATTTATTATTATCCCAACTTATGGTGTTGGTAATTTTGAGCAGCCAATTTGGCGTTGCCCAAAATAAAAAAGGAAAATTATCGAACCCAAAAATAGCAAATAGTAAAACGGTATATCCCATAAAGCTTTCTGATGCTGAATGGAAAAAAAGACTGACTCCGCCACAATATTACATCTTAAGAGAAAAAGGAACCGAAGTTGCAGGAACAGGCAAATACAATCACTTTTATAAAAAAGGGACTTATTATTCGGCAGCTTCATTACAAGCTGTTTTTAGCTCAGAGACAAAATATGATTCACATACCGGTTGGCCTAGTTTTTATGCTCCAATTGACCCTAATGCAATTTTATTGGTAAAAGACCGCAGTGATGGTATGCAACGTTTGGAAGTTGTAGACAGTAAAAGCGGTTCGCATCTAGGACACGTTTTTGATGACGGACCGCCACCCACTTACAAGAGGTATTGCTTGAATTCTGACGCTTTACTATTTGTACCCGAGGGAGGTAAACCACCAATAAATTCGAAACCGCAAGATTAACTATAAAAATAAAGATCATGAAATTAGTCTATATAGCCATAATATCTTGTGTCGCATTGATTTCTTGTGCACAAAACAAAAACCAAAACATTCCATTAGGTATAAAGCAAAACCCTTCTCCCAATGAAGCAGTGGCCTATTTTGCTGAAGGTTGTTTTTGGCATTCCGAAATTATTTTTCAAAGTTTAGTTGGTGTCAGAGATGCAATCTCAGGATATGCCGGCGGAAAAAGTACAAATCCCACTTATGAAAAAGTCATTGCCGATGCAACGGGACATGCCGAAACCGTTCAAGTTTATTATGATCCCGCCAAAATAGCATACAAAACCTTGGTTGCCGCCTTTTTCGCAAGCCAAGATCCCACTACGATTAACAGACAAGGAAATGATGTTGGCACAAACTACCGTTCCATTGCCTTTTATCAAAATGAAAAAGAGAAAAAGACAATTGAAGAAGAAATCAAACGATTGACCGATTCAAAGAAATATAAAAACAAGATTGTAACTGAGGTTATTCCGTTTGCAAAATTTTATCCTGCTGAAGATTACCATCAGGAATATGTTTACCATCATCCCAATGATGTTTACGTGAAAAACGTCAGCATTCCTGATTTTTTGAAATTTAAGAAGGAATTCAAAGGAAATTTTAAATAAAGATCCAAATTGTATTTTGGCTTATTCTAATGCCGTCAAATAAAACCTTTTTTAACTAAGTAATTTTCACAAAAAGATTGCTCGCTATTTTATTGGAAATAGTCAAGTCTTTCGAATCCACCTTTATTTTTAAGGATAAATCGAAACTTTCTTTACCAATGACTTCAATTTTGGATCCCAATGCAATTCCTTGTTTGTCCAGGTATTTCAAAAATTCAGAGGAAGTGTCTTTCACGCCAACACATATTCCTTTTTGATTTTCAACCAATTCAGAAAGCAATTGTTTTTCAATTTTTAAAATTTGTCCTTCGGCATTAGGAATTGGGTCGCCATGCGGATCTTCGGTGGGATTCCCTAAAAAATCGTCCAGTTTGTTGATCAGTTTTTCTGATTTTATATGTTCCAATTGTTCTGCAATATCATGTACCTCATCCCAAGAAAAATCTAGTTTTTCGACCAAAAAAACCTCCCAAAGGCGGTGTTTTCTTACGATCATTTTTGCCGCTAATCTTCCTTTCTCTGTTAGAGAAACCCCTTGGTATTTTTTATAGTTTACCAAATCCTTTTCGGCCAATTTCTTAATCATATCCGTTACCGAGGACGCTTTGGTTTCCATCATTTCGGCAATGGCGTTAGTACTCACCTCGGAATTAGAAACCACCGTAAGATGGTATATGGCTTTAAGATAATTCTCTTCTGAAAAGGTCATGCGATTTTTGGATTGAAGATTAACGGTTTTTGATTTCAGATTCATAGCCCCGATAGCAGTGAAAATCCTTTTTGACTCGCCTCAGCGAGGAAAAAAGATTGCAACAAATAGCGGGAAATAGCTCCTAATAAAATTAATTCTTAGCGATTAGCAAAGGTATAGAAATTTTGTGGCGTAACTTATCTACGGTGGTTCCAAAAATCAAATCCCTCAATCCGGTATGACCATGCGCTCCCATGACCAAAATATCAAAATTCCCTGCATTAATAATCTCAGGAATCACCTTATTTGGGTTACCATATCCCAATATTGTCTCAATTTTAAATCCTTTTTCAATAAGCATTTCTTTGTATTCTTTCAGTATTTTTTCGTCTATCAAGGTTTCGTGATCCTCAACATCTTCGCCATAAACCATCGCTCCAACAGATTCCTGTACATGAATTAAGGTATATACTGCATCCATTCCTCCTAATTCAAAAGCATTATTTAATGCCGCTTCATCGGCCCTTGAAAAATCTAAGGCAATAGCAATATTCTTCTTGTCACGACTTATGGACTTAGAAAACTCTAACTTTAAACTATGTGGCGAATGATTTTGGATGTCAATTTTTGCTTTTGAAACAAATGGTTTAAAGACAATATACAACAGTAAAATCAGAAAACTTATCGCTAAAGGAACCACTGTAAGCCACAACACTAATGGATTTTGAGAAGTTTCGAGCCAGCCACTAATTTCATCAAAAACCAATTTTGCATTTAGGATAACAATAACCGTAGCAACAACCCAAGAAGCAATTTGGGTCACTTTACCAATGTGAAATCCTTTCATTTTTGATTTATCACTGACAAAATGAATCAACGGAATAATGGCAAATCCCAATTGTAAACTCAAAATCACCTGACTCAAAATCAATAATTTCCCCGTTACACTTTCGCCAAAAACACTAATTACAATAACAGCAGGAACTATCGCGATCAGTCGGGTAATAATTCTACGTACCCAAGGTTGGATTCTTAAATTCAGATAGCCTTCCATAATAATTTGGCCTGCCAATGTTCCCGTTATTGTAGAACTTTGTCCCGCAGCAATCAAAGCCACAGCAAATAAAACGGGTGCCCATTTGCTTCCCAAAAGTGGCTCCAAAAACTTGTGTGCATCTTGAATCTCGGCAACTTCAAACATGCCGTTTTTATAGAATGTGGCTGCCGCTAATATCAAAATAGCCGCATTTACAAGAAAAGCTAAATTTAAGGCAATCGTAGAATCTATAAAATTATATTTCAATGCCTGCTTGATTCCAGCAGGGCTTCGGTCAAATTTCCTGGTTTGCACCAAAGAAGAATGCAGGTACAAATTGTGTGGCATAACCGTTGCCCCAATAATACCAATGGCAATGTATAATGCGGCTTCACTTGGTATCGATGGAATTAAACCCAAGATTACCTTATCCATCTCCGGTTGAGCAAAAATCATTTCAAAAATAAACGAAACCCCAATGACAGTAACTAAAGCAATGATAAAGGCTTCCATTTTTCGGATGCCTTTATTGATCAAAAATAACAATAAAAAAGTATCCAATACCGTAATCAGAACCCCTTCAATAAGCGGAATTCCAAACAAGAGGTTTATACCGATAGCCATACCTAAGACTTCGGCAAGATCACAGGCAGCAATAGCAATTTCAGCCAAAAAATAAAGAATATAATTGATGAATTTCGAGTAAGTTTCCCTAGAAGCTTGGGCTAAATCGCGCTGGGTAACAATTCCCAATCGCGCACTTAAACTCTGCAAAAGCAAAGCCATGATATTACTCATCAATAAAACCCAAAGCAAAGAATAGCCAAACTGACTTCCTCCGGCAATGTCTGTAGCCCAATTCCCCGGATCCATATATCCCACACTTATCAGGTACGCAGGACCAAAAAAAGCTAATATTTTCCTGAAAACTGATTTTTTATTTTGTGTAGAAACTGATCCGTGAACCTCTTCTAATGACTTACCCATTTTTCAACTATTTGAAGCAAATATAATTATGTTTTTTTGCTTTATCAAATATAATTTTTAGATTTGTCTAAATTTAAATCAAAAACTAATCTAAAAATTTTGTTGTGAGAAATTTAATTCTGCTTTTTATTATTCTAATTAATTCCGCATCATTTGCTCAAACTAGCATAAAAGGAAAGGTTTCTTCGGATGCGATGCCTTTGCAACACGCCAATATTGTTCTAAAAAATATAAAAAAATCGACGATAAGTGATCGAGATGGTAACTTTATAATTAAAAACATTTCAAACGGAAACTATGAAATTCATGTTTCCTATACTGGTTTTAAATCCCAAACAAAAAACATTATTGTTAGCGATACCACTGAAGTTTTTTTGGATTTTGATTTGCAAGAAAACAATACGTTGGACGAAGTGGTTGTAACAGGAACCTTAAAACCGGTGTCCCGAATAGAAAGTCCTGTTCCTGTTGAAGTTTACAAACCTGTATTTTTCAAGAAAAACCCAACGGCAAACATCTTTGAGGCTTTACAAAACGTCAACGGCGTGCGTCCGCAACTGAATTGCAATGTTTGCAACACCGGCGACATTCACATTAATGGTCTTGAAGGTCCATACACCTTAGTTTTAATTGACGGAATGCCAATTGTAAGCGGACTTTCAACGGTTTACGGTCTGTCCGGAATTCCTAATTCTTTATTGGAACGTATCGAAATAGTTAAAGGTCCAGCCTCTTCTTTATACGGAAGCGAAGCCGTGGGCGGATTAATAAATATCATCACCAAAAACCCAAAAAATGCTGCTGTTTTCTCTGCAGATTCTTTCCTAACGGATTGGGGAGAACTCAATGTAGATCTGGGTTTTAAAGCCAACATTAGCAAAAACACTTCGTTGTTAACCGGAATTAATTATTTTAATTACAGCAACCCAATTGACAATAATAACGATAATTTTACTGATTTAACCTTACAGGACAGAATCTCGGTTTTCCAAAAATGGAATTTTAATCGAAAAAGCAACAAGTTATTCTCTTTGGCGGGGCGTTATTTTTATGAAGACCGCTGGGGAGGCGAGTTGCAATGGGAGAAAAAATATCGTGGTGGAAGTGAGATCTATGGCGAAAGCATTTACACCAAGCGCTGGGAATTGCTCGGTGCTTATGAGCTTCCCATTGCCGAGAAAATGTTATTTTCCTTTTCTTACACAGATCACGATCAGAACTCGGTTTATGGAAACATTCCTTATCTCGCCAAACAGCGCATTGGTTTTGGACAACTGACTTGGGACAAAAAAATAGAAAACCACGATTTGCTTTTTGGCACTGCCCTACGCTATCAATATTACGATGACAATACCACGGCAACTATCAACGAAGATGTCAATTGGATTCCGAGTTTATTTGTACAGGACGAAATAAGTTTTAACGAAAACCACAAAGTGCTTCTCGGTGCCCGCTACGACTACAACCGCAATCATGGTTCCATTTTCACTCCACGTCTTGCCTATAAATGGAAAATAAACGACAATAATATTTTACGATTTAACACCGGAACGGGTTTTAGAATCGTTAATCTTTTTACCGAAGAACACGCTGCTTTAACAGGTTCGCGCGATGTGATTGTATTGGAAGAATTAAAACCGGAGCGTTCTTACAATGCTAATTTGAACTATCTGAAGAAAATTTACAGCAAAAACGGCAATTTTATCGGCATTGAAACTACCGCTTGGTACACCCGCTTTAGCAATTCAATCATTCCGGATTACGACAGCAATCCAAACCAGATTATCTATAAAAATTTAGATGGTTACGCCGTTACCAAAGGAATAAGTACCAATATTGATTTGGTCTTCAACAATGGTTTGAAAATGATTATAGGTGGTACTTTCATGGATGTTTCCAAAACCGAAAACAACACTACAACCCAACAAATTCTTACCGAAAAATTTTCAGGGACTTGGGCAGTTTCCTATCGCATCAACAAACTATTCTTAGATGTTGACTACACCGGAAATCTATATGGACCAATGCGTCTGCCGTTATTGGGTACATTAGACCCGCGAAAAGAATATTCTCCCACTTGGAGTATCCAAAATATCCAATTCACTTTCAACAAGTTTAAAAACATAGAAATCTATGCCGGTGTGAAAAATTTACTGAACTGGACGCCAAATAAAGGAAACCCGTTTATTATTGCAAGGGCTAACGATCCTTTTGACAAAAACGTGCAATATGACGCTATCGGAAATGTTCTAGCCACAGCAAATAATCCGTATGCGTTGACATTTGACCCAAATTATGTTTACGGCCCAAACCAAGGAATCCGAAGCTTTTTGGGTTTAAGATATACTTTGAAATAATGAAAAAAGATCTTTTCATAATACTGCTTTTTCTTTTGGTAATTCCATCTGGTTTTGCCCAATTGAAAACACATTCCTTTGAAGAAGTAGAACAATTATCCAAAGAAAACCCGAAACCCATTGTCATTTTTATCCATACTTCTTGGTGCAACTATTGCAAAATAATGGAAAATTCGACTTTCAAAGATCCAAAGATTATTGCAGCATTAAACGGACATTACTATTTCATTGCATTTGATGCCGAGACTAGACGAGACATCCTTTTCAAAAATCATAGATTCCAATTCGAACCAACAGGACCTAACACCGGAATTCACGAATTGGCCGCAGCATTAGCAACCATAGACAACCAAGTCGTTTATCCTACATTGACTATTCTGGAAAAGGATAACTCCATTTTATTCCAACAACATTCTTACGTTACGACCAAAGCCTTAATTCAGATCCTTGACAAACTGAAATAATTCGCTATTTTTGAGAAGAATTTCCTCCAATTAACATGAAGCACTTCGATTACATTTTCACGGGTACAGGTTTAGCGGCATTGATGACGATCTATAAAATGATTGAATCCGGCAAATTTGCCGATAAATCCATTTTGTTAATCGATCAAAATACCAAAAAAGACAATGACAGAACCTGGTGTTTTTGGAAAACCGAAGATTCTATTTGGGAAAAGAGCATTTCTAAAAAATGGGATTCGGCTTTGTTTGCCAATGCTGATTTTAGTCGCGATCTCGATTTAAAACCGTATCAATACAATATGGTAAAAGGATTGGATTTCTACAATCAAGTTTTCGAACTGATTTCGGAACAATCTAATATAACTTTCGCAAATCAAAAAGTAACCGACATCAACGAGCTCGAAAACCACGTATTTGTGGCAACAGAAAAAGAAAGTTACACCTGCGGAAAACTCTTGAACAGCATTTACCGAAAATCGGAAGTAGAAAACCAAAGCCAATATCCTGTTTTGCAACAACATTTTATAGGTTGGTTCATCAAAAGCAAGGAAGCCGCTTTCAATCCCGAGCAAGCTACTTTCATGGATTTCTCGGTTGAACAAAAAAGAAATACTCGTTTTATGTATGTGTTGCCGATTTCTAAAACCGAAGCTTTATTGGAATATACCTTGTTTTCACATCAATTATTAGAAAAAAAAGAATACGAACTTGAAATTGAAAAATACATCCAAAAACTGGGTATTCAAAATTATGAAATTACCGAAAAAGAACAGGGTAGCATCCCGATGACTTGCTATCCTTTTTGGAAAAAAAACACCAAAAAAGCACTGAATATAGGCACTGCCGGAGGATGGACCAAAGCCAGCACGGGTTACACCTTTAAAAATTCCGATAAAAAGTCGACGGAATTAGTCGCTTTTTTACAAAAAGAAACGGACTTTAGACGATTCCATAAAAAAAACAAATTCTGGTTTTATGACTTATTGCTTTTGGATATTTTAGACCGGAAAAATGAATTGGGTGCTTCCATATTTTCATCTCTATTCAAAAAAGGAAATCCAAGCTTGATTTTTAAATTTTTGGATGAAGAAACAACTTTCGCCGAAGATCTTCAAGTCATTTGGAAATGTCCTAAAATCCCGTTTATGCATGCTTTAATTCGATCAACACGTAATTTATTTTAATAACAAAACAGTAACTATCAAACAATAACAAAACTTTATAATGCAAACAATGGAGTTCTTTGCAAACTTCGTAACTTTGCCTAATTAAAAATTAATATTTAAAATACAACGATATGTATCCAGAAGAAATGGTAAAACCAATGCAAGCTGAATTAACAGTAGCAGGTTTTCAAGATTTACATAGTGCTGAAGCAGTAGAAAACGCAATAAAAGCAGAAGGAACAACTCTAGTGGTTGTAAATTCAGTTTGTGGTTGTGCTGCAAGAAATGCGCGTCCGGGAGCAAAAATGAGCTTAGAAGGAGCAAAAAAACCAGATCATTTAATCACGGTTTTTGCTGGTGTTGACAAAGAAGCGGTAGACGCGGCAAGACAACACATGTTCCCTTTTCCTCCATCTTCTCCATCTATGGCATTGTTCAAAAACGGTGAATTGGTTCACATGCTAGAGCGTCACCACATCGAAGGACGTCCAGCTGAAATGATTGCCGAAAACTTGAAAGACGCTTTCAACGAGTACTGTTAATCCAGTAAAAAAACCAGACTAAAACCACGTTCATTCGTGGTTTTTTTATTTATAGCGGTTTGCTTTTTTTTAAATCTGACGAACTTTGATAAAATTTTTTGTGGCTTTGCAGTAAAAAACTAACTTTGCGCCCGAATTCTTCCATTTAGAGTTCACAACATAT
This sequence comes from Flavobacterium sp. W1B, assembly GCF_047344965.1. Classification (NCBI taxonomy): domain Bacteria; kingdom Pseudomonadati; phylum Bacteroidota; class Flavobacteriia; order Flavobacteriales; family Flavobacteriaceae; genus Flavobacterium; species Flavobacterium sp. W1B. Next base: position 1,006,901 of record NZ_CP178845.1, on the reverse strand, counting down.
TTTCTCACTTAAACGTTTATAGCATGCAACTGTATAACACCTTAAGCGCAGAAGAAAGAGCCGAATTGATTGATCAAGCGGGCAAACAACGTCTTACGTTGTCTTTCTATGCGTATGCCAAAATTGAAGATCCCAAAAAATTTCGCGACGATTTATTTATTGCTTGGAATGCACTCGATGCACTAGGCCGAATTTACGTAGCCCACGAAGGTATAAACGCTCAAATGAACGTTCCTGCCGAAAATTTCGATGCTTTCAAAGCAACTTTAGAAGTTTATGATTTCATGAAAGGCATTCGTTTGAATGTAGCCGTAGAACATGATGACCACGCGTTTTTAAAACTTACCATTAAAGTACGTCACAAAATTGTTGCTGACGGTCTAAACGACGAAACTTTCGATGTAACTAATAAAGGAATCCACTTAAAAGCCAAGGAATTCAATGAAATTTTGGATGATCCAAACACCATAGTCGTTGATTTTAGAAATCACTATGAAAGTGAAGTTGGTCATTTCAAAAACGCCATAACACCAGACGTTGAAACTTTCAGAGAAAGTTTACCCATAATTAATGAACAACTGCAAGATCACAAAGAAGATAAAAATCTGGTAATGTATTGCACCGGAGGAATCCGTTGCGAAAAAGCAAGTGCTTATTTCAAACACCAAGGTTTTAAAAAAGTTTTCCAATTAGAAGGCGGAATCATCAATTACGCAAAACAAATTGAAGCAGAAGGTCTAGAAAGCAAATTCATTGGAAAAAACTTCGTATTCGACAACCGTTTGGGCGAAAGAATCACCGATGATATTGTTTCTCAATGTCATCAATGCGGAAAACCTTGTGATAATCATACCAATTGTGGCAACGACGGATGTCACTTATTATTCATCCAATGTGATGAATGTAAAGTCGCTATGGAAAATTGCTGTTCTTCCGAATGTCAAGAAATCACCCATATGACTTTGGCCGAACAGGTAAAATTAAGAACCGGAAAACAAGTAGGCAATAAAGTATTTAGAAAAGGAAAATCTGAAAGTTTAAAATTCAAACTTTCGGGAGAATTATCAAATGTCGCTTTGGCAACTGCTTCAAAATCGACTGATATTCGCCAAAAAATAAAAGTAAAAAAGGTATTACTTGGTAAAGCAGAACATTATTATGTAAAAGCTCAAGTGGGACTTTTCATCATCGAAAATCAAGAATTGAAAGTAGGTGATAGAATCTTAATTTCGGGACCTACAACCGGAAACCAAGAATTGGTTTTAGAAAAAATGTTTGTCAACGGAACAGAAGCTAATCAAGCAAAAATAGGCGATAAAGCAACCTTCACTGTCCCTTTCCGTATTCGACTATCTGATAAATTATATAAAATCTTAGACTAATTTATCATGTCAATACACAATAAAATTGAGCTCATGGCTCCCGCTGGGAGCTTTGAGTCACTTCAGGCTGCGCTTGATAATGGCGCTGATTCCGTTTATTTTGGTGTAGAGCAGCTCAACATGCGCGCACGTTCAACAGTAAATTTCACTATTGACGATCTGGCTGAAATTGCAAGTCGGTGTGCGGTTAAAAACGTTCGAAGCTATCTGACTTTAAATACCATAATTTATGATCATGATTTATCTGTGGTCAAAACATTATTGAACAAAGCCAAGGAAGCCAATATCACCGCAGTAATCGCATCAGACCAAGCTGTGATTGCTATGGCAAGAGGAATCGGAATGGAAGTACACATTTCGACCCAACTGAATGTGACCAATATCGAAACCATAAAATTCTACAGCCTATTTGCAGATACGATGGTTTTGAGTCGCGAATTGAGCTTGCGTCAGGTGAAAAACATCACCGATCAAATCAAAAAAGAAGACATCAAAGGTCCTAACGGAAATTTAGTCGAAATTGAAATTTTCGGTCATGGTGCTTTGTGCATGGCGGTTTCCGGAAAATGTTATTTGAGTCTGCATTCAAATAATTCTTCGGCAAATCGTGGCGCCTGCAAGCAAAATTGCCGTAAAAAATACACCGTTATCGATCAGGAAACCGGTTTTGAGATCGAACTCGACAACGAATACATGATGTCGCCAAAAGATTTATGCACTCTTGATTTTCTGGATCAGGTAATTGATTCCGGCATTCAGGTCTTAAAAATCGAAGGTCGTGGTCGTGCTCCGGAATATGTGGCTACCGTAATAAAAACTTACAGAGAAGCGATAGACAGTTACTATGACAACACATTTTCTAAAGAAAAAGTAGCCATTTGGATGGAAGCTTTGAACACCGTTTACAACCGCGGTTTTTGGTCAGGATATTATCTCGGACAGGAATTGGGCGAATGGAGCGATGTTTCGGGATCTATGGCGACTCAGAAAAAAGTCTATGTGGGAAAAGGAACGCATTTTTTTCCAAAAGCAGCAGTCGGACAATTCAAAATCGAAGCTTACGACATAAAAATTGGCGATAAAATCCTTGTAACCGGACCAAGTACCGGATCACAAGAAATGATAATCGACGAAATGTATGTAAATGATACTGTAGCCGAAAAAGCAACAAAAGGCGATGATTGCACTTTGAAATTGCCATTTAAAATTAGAATGTCGGACAAATTATATAAAATCGTGGAAGCCTAATGGTCATTGTAAGCTTACAAAGAGACAAATGCATTGGTTGCAATTATTGCGTCGAAATGGCTCCTGTTCAATTTCAAATGTCAAAAAAAGACGGGAAATCGGTTTTGCTTCATTCGCAAAACGCCAAAGGTTTTCACACCTTAAAATCACAGGATCATTCCATTGCTGAACATTGTGAATTGGCCGCAAAAGCCTGCCCGGTAAAAATAATTACGGTGAAAGAGACTTAAATCCACCAAAAACAGACTAATATCTAACCCATTACGACAACAATTGTAATGGGTTTTTTAATAAAATTTTATCACTTTCTTACATTTTCAACGGTTGTAACATAAAATTAAAAAATACTATCTTTACACATTAATCGTTTTAAGAACTTAAGTTGTGCCGGTCACAACACTACATATAAAATTATGGCATGTACAAGTTGTTCAACCTCTGATGGTGGCGCACCAAAGGGTTGTAAAAATAATGGGACCTGCGGCACCGATAGCTGCAACAAATTAACTGTTTTCGATTGGCTTTCTAATATGAGTTTACCTAATGGCGAAGCTCCTTTTGACTGTGTCGAAGTTCGTTTTAAAAATGGAAGAAAAGAATTTTTTCGCAATACCGAAAAACTAACGCTAAGTATTGGAGACATTGTAGCAACAGTCGCTTCTCCGGGGCATGACATTGGAATTGTAACCTTGACAGGAGAATTGGTAAAAATTCAAATGAAGAAAAAAGGAGTAAATTCTAACAGTAATGAGGTTCCAAAAATATACAGAAAAGCATCTCAAAAAGACATCGATATCTGGTCAGCAGCACGAGCAAAAGAAGAGCCTATGAAGGTTCGAGCACGTGAATTAGCGATAGCTCAAAAACTGGAAATGAAAATTTCGGACATTGAGTTTCAAGGAGATGGTTCTAAAGCTACTTTTTATTACACGGCTAATGACAGGGTCGATTTTAGACTTTTAATTAAAGATTTTGCCAAAGAATTCAGTACTAGAGTTGAGATGAAACAGGTAGGTTTCCGTCAGGAAGCTGCCCGTTTAGGAGGAATTGGTTCTTGTGGTAGAGAACTTTGCTGTTCTACTTGGTTAACCGATTTTAGAAGTGTCAACACTTCCGCGGCGCGTTACCAACAATTGTCTTTAAACCCTCAAAAACTAGCTGGGCAGTGCGGTAAATTAAAATGCTGTTTAAACTATGAGCTAGACACTTACATGGATGCTTTGAAAGGTTTCCCTGATTTTGACACGAAATTAGTTACCGAAAAAGGCGACGCTATTTGTCAAAAACAAGATATTTTCAAAGGGTTAATGTGGTTTGCTTACACCAATAATTTTGCCAATTGGCATGTCTTAAAAATCGAAAAAGTAAAAGAAATCATTGCCGAAAACAAACTTAAAAACAAAGTTTCGGCTCTTGAGGATTTTGCAATCGAAATTGTTCAGGAAAGAGAAAAAGACTTTAACAATGCAATGGGACAAGAAAGTCTAACCCGTTTTGACCAACCTAAGAAAAAGAAAAAACCGAACAAAAAACCAAGACCTGCAGGTGAAAATGCAATTGTTGCCAATAAACCCAAACCAAATAACAATAATAAACCTGCAAATAGCAACAATAAACGCCCAAATCCTTCAAACGATAAAAAGCCGGCAGAACCTAGAAAACCAATAATTATTAAAAAAAATGAGAATAAAAAATAGTGTTTTTCTCCTTTTGATTGTGATTCTTTTTTCTTCATGTGACGAAAAAAGAGTATTTGATGAATACAAATCCGTAGGCAGTGCCTGGCATAAAGACAGTATTGTATCTTTTAATTTACCAGAATTAGACTCAACAAAACGATATAATTTATTTATAAACATAAGAGGCAACAATAATTACCAATTCAACAATCTTTTTTTGATTGTTACTCTGGAAAAGCCAAATGGCTACACAAAAGTGGACACCTTAGAATATCAAATGGCAAGCCCAGATGGAACCTTGCTTGGCGATGGCTTTACCGATATAAAAGAAAGCAAATTGTTCTATAAGGAAAATGTAAAATTTAGAGGTAAATACAAAGTCAACATAAAACAAGCTGTGAGAGAAACCGGAAAAGTTCCCGGAGTCGAACGATTAGAAGGAATTACCGAAGTAGGTTTACGAATTGAAAACAAAGATTAAGATAATTTATGGCTGCGAAAAAAAATAATAAGACTACTAATACTGAGAAAAATTTCAAGTATTATACTAAAGCGTTTTGGAAGTTTTTCTTTTACGGAATGGGAGCCATCCTTCTATTTTTCGTATTTGCCTCTTGGGGACTCTTTGGCTCCATGCCTTCCTTTGAGGATCTAGAAAATCCAGACTCGAATTTAGCTACTGAGATTATCTCTTCTGATGGAGTAATTTTGGGTAAATATTTTCAAAAAAACCGATCTCAATTAAAATATTCTGATTTACCTAAAAACCTCGTAGATGCTTTAGTTGCGACAGAAGACGAACGTTTTTACGAACACTCCGGTATTGACGGAAGAGGAACTTTGAGAGCAATTGCAAGTTTAGGAACAAGCGGAGGAGCAAGTACTCTGACCCAACAATTAGCCAAGCAGTTGTTTCATGGGGAAGGTTCTAAGTTTTTACCTTTTAGAATTGTACAAAAAGCCAAGGAATGGATCATTGCAATCCGCTTAGAGAGACAATACACTAAGAATGAAATCCTAGCCATGTACTGTAATGTATACGATTTTGGAAATTATTCTGTAGGCGTAAGTTCTGCTGCACAAACTTATTTTTCAAAAGCTCCAAAAGATTTGACAATCGATGAATCCGCTATTTTAGTTGGAATGTTCAAAAACTCCGGACTTTACAATCCGGTAAGAAACCCGCAAGGTGTAAAAAACCGAAGAAATGTTGTGCTTGCTCAAATGGAAAAAGAGCACATGATCACCAAAGAGCAAAAAGAAAAACTACAAAGCCTACCTATTTCTTTAAAATTCAAATTGGAAAGCCATAGAGAAGGAACTGCCACTTATTTTAGAGAATACTTGCGTGATTACATGAAAAAATGGGTAGAGCAAAATAAAAAACCAGATGGATCTGATTATGATATCTATAAAGACGGATTAAAAATTTACACTACTATTGATTCTAGAATGCAATTGCATGCCGAAGAAGCCGTTTCGGCTCACATGGCAAACCTTCAAGAAGAATTTTTTATTCAGTCAAAAGGCAATAAAAATGCTCCTTTTGTAAACATCTCACAGGCCGAAACACAGCGTATTTTAAAACAAGCTATGAAATCTTCAAACAGATGGTCTATTATGAAATCAATGGACAAAAGTGATGATGAAATCATAGAATCTTTCAATAAAAAAACACAAATGACCGTGTTTACTTGGAAAGGCGAAAGAGATACGATTATGACTCCAATGGATTCTATTCGTTACTACAAGCATTTTTTACAATCTGGCTTAATGGCCATGGAGCCGCAAACAGGAAATATCAAAGCCTGGGTAGGTGGAATTAATTACAAATACTTCCAATACGATCACGTAGGCCAAGGTGCAAGACAAGTAGGTTCTACTTTTAAACCATTCGTTTATGCAACGGCAATTGAACAATTAAACATGTCTCCTTGCGACACCATTATTGATGGTCCGTTTGTGATTCGCAAAGGACGCCATAACGTTACCGAAGATTGGGAACCTAGAAACTCAGACAACAAATACCGCGGTATGGTAACCCTAAAACAAGCATTGGCAGGTTCTATCAATACCATTTCAGCAAAACTAATAGACAAAACAGGACCTGAGGCTGTTGTTACTTTGGCTCACAAATTAGGAATAAAAGGCAAAATACCTGCTCAACCTTCGATAGCATTAGGAGCCGTAGACATTACCGTGGAAGATATGGTAGCTGCATACAGTACTTTTGCCAATCAAGGTGTTTATACCAAACCGCAATTTTTAAGCCGAATCGAAGACAAAAGTGGCGTTGTTATCTACGAACCTATCCCTGAATCCCACGACGTATTAAATAAAGACATCGCTTTTGCGGTTATAAAATTACTCGAAGGTGTTACCGAAGGTGGCTCTGGATCAAGACTTAGAACCCAAGGAGGCGGAAGCGGTGACAAGAGATGGACCGGATATCCTTATATGTTTACAAATCCGATTGCCGGAAAAACAGGTACTACGCAAAACCAATCTGACGGTTGGTTCATGGGAATGGTTCCTAATTTAGTTACTGGTGTTTGGGTAGGTTGCGAAGATCGTTCTGCTCGATTTAAAAGCCTTACTTATGGGCAAGGTGCTACTGCTGCCCTACCTGTCTGGGGGTATTTCATGAAACTTTGTTATGCTGATCCCGAATTGAAAGTATCAAAAGGAGAGTTTGAAAGACCCGCAAATCTTTCGATAAAAGTAGATTGTTATCGTGCCCCAGTTGTAAAAGACACCACTGATATTCAACAAGACACAGAAGAATTTGATTTCTAAATTTAAAATATTTCGATTCTTGTGAATTTTACTATTCCAAAATACTCACAAGAATCGAATATAAAACAAGAAAAACTGATGCGCTCTGGACTAAAAAGCACCATATAATATGATTAACAAAAAAGTAAACACCGTACAAGACGCTCTTCAAGGCGTTGAAAACGGAATGACCATCATGTTAGGCGGATTTGGATTATGCGGAATTCCCGAAAATTCTATCGCAGAACTAGTAAAAAAAGAAATCAACGATCTGACTTGTATTTCTAACAATGCCGGTGTTGATGATTTTGGTCTTGGATTGTTATTACAGAAAAGACAAATCAAAAAAATGATTTCTTCCTATGTGGGTGAAAACGTTGAATTTGAACGTCAGATGCTTTCTGGAGAATTAGATGTTGAATTAACGCCACAAGGAACTTTAGCCGAAAAATGCCGTGCTGCCCAGGCGGGAATCCCTGCTTTCTTTACTCCGGCGGGTTATGGTACCGAAGTTGCCGAAGGGAAAGAAACTCGTGAATTTAACGGGAAAATGCATGTCATGGAACTCGCTTTCAAGGCCGATTTTGCGATTGTAAAAGCCTGGAAAGGAGATGAAGCAGGAAATTTAATTTTTAAAGGAACGGCAAGAAACTTTAACGCTTGTATGGCTGGTGCCGCAAAAATCACCATTGCCGAAGTAGAAGAACTTTTACCTGTGGGTTCATTGGATCCTAACGAGATCCATATTCCCGGCATTATGGTACAACGTATCTTTAAAGGTGAAGTATTTGAAAAAAGAATTGAGCAAAGAACCGTAAGAATTAGACAATGAGAAAATAAGTTAATTAGATAATGTAAAATCTTATCTAATTTTCTAATTCACTAATTGACACATTAAAAATATGGCTTTAGATAAAATAGATATTGCAAAAAGAATAGCCAAAGAAGTTAAAGACGGCTATTATGTAAACTTAGGAATCGGAATTCCAACATTGGTGGCTAATTATGTCAGAACAGATATTTCCGTTGAATTTCAAAGCGAAAACGGCGTTCTTGGCATGGGACCTTTCCCTTTTGAAGGAGAAGAGGATGCCGATGTAATTAATGCCGGAAAACAAACGATAACAACATTAGCGGGAGCCAGTTTTTTTGATTCTGCTTTTAGCTTTGGAATGATTCGAAGCCAAAAAGTAGATTTAACCATTCTTGGTGCCATGGAAGTAGCCGAAAACGGTGATATCGCCAACTGGAAAATCCCAGGAAAAATGGTTAAAGGAATGGGCGGCGCAATGGATTTAGTAGCTTCAGCCGAGAACATTATAGTTGCCATGATGCACGTCAACAAAGCAGGGGAATCTAAAATCCTTAAAAAATGTAGCCTCCCTTTAACAGGTGTAGGTTGCGTTAAAAAAGTAGTGACTGAATTGGCCGTTTTAGAAGTAACTCCAAAAGGTTTTAAATTACTCGAAAGAGCTCCCGGAGTTTCTGTAGAACATATTATCGCTTCCACAGAAGCAGAGTTAATTATCGAAGGAGATATCCCTGAAATGGTGATTGATTAATATTACAACCCTATAAAAACAAACAAGACCGCTACAATTAGCGGTCTTATTCTATATAAAACTTTGCGAAACTTGTGTAAAACTCAGCATTCTTTGCGGTTAAACCAAATTACAAATTCTCAAAGAAATCATTCCCTTTATCATCTGTAATAATGAAAGCAGGAAAATCTTTAATCGTAATTTTTCGAACAGCTTCCATACCTAATTCTTCAAAATCAACAACCTCAACCGAAAGAATATTCTCTTTGGCTAAAATGGCTGCTGGACCACCAATAGATCCTAAATAGAATCCGCCATAAGTCTTACAAGCATTCATAACCTCTTTGGTACGGTTTCCTTTGGCAAGCATCACCATACTTCCGCCATGCTTTTGGAATTCTTCCACATAAACGTCCATACGCCCTGCAGTAGTTGGACCAAAACTCCCCGAAGCCATTCCTTCCGGTGTCTTAGCTGGACCCGCATAATAAACAGGATGGTTCTTGAAATATTCCGGCATTGGTTTCCCTGCATCTAATAGTTCTTTTATTTTAGCATGGGCAATATCACGAGCAACAATCAAGGTTCCATTTAATTTCAAACGGGTTCTGATTGGGTATTTAGATAGTTCAGCTAAAATATCTGCCATCGGACGATTCAAATCAACTTCAACCGCCGGTTCCAAATGCGGCGCTGCATCTGGCAACAATCGTTTAGGATTTACTTCCAATTGTTCAACAAAAATACCATCTTTGGTAATTTTCCCTTTAATATTTCTATCAGCCGAACAAGAAACTCCCAATCCTACCGGACAAGAAGCGGCATGACGCGGCAAACGAATAACGCGTACATCATGGGTGAAATATTTTCCACCAAACTGTGCTCCAATAGCACTTTCTTGGCAGATCAACTGCACTCGCTTTTCCCATTCCAAATCACGGAATGCCTGACCAGACATATTCCCGGAAGTAGGAAGGTTGTCAAAATAACCCGCAGAAGCTTTCTTAACGGCAGCTAAATTCGCTTCGGCAGAAGTTCCTCCCACTACAAAAGCCAAATGATATGGCGGGCAAGCAGAAGTTCCTAAATCTTTTATTTTTTCACGAATGAACTCATCCATCGATTTTTCATTCAATACCGATTTTGTTTTTTGGTACAAAAAGGTTTTGTTCGCAGAACCGCCACCTTTGGCCAAAAACAAAAACTCATAAGAAGCCCCTTTCTTGGCATAAATATCAATCTGTGCCGGAAGATTTGAACCAGAGTTCTTTTCTTCAAACATACTGATTGGCACAATTTGAGAATAACGCAAGTTGCGTTCTTGGTAGGTGTTAAAAATCCCTTTAGAAAGCCATTCTGCATCATCGGCACCCGTATAGACATCTTCACCTTTTTTAGCCATTACAATCGCCGTTCCGGTGTCCTGACAAGAAGGTAATTCTCCTTCGATAGCTACCACAGCATTTTGCAGCAAATTGTAAGCCACAAAACGATCGTTATCTGTAGCTTCGGGATCATCCAAAATTGCTTTTAGCTTTTCTAAATGTGAAGTTCGCAACATAAAAGAAACATCTTTCATCGCTTCTTGAGAAAGCAATTCTAATCCTTTTGGATCAACGGTTAAGATTTCTCTTTCGCCTAATTTTTCAACTTTTACGTAATCAGAAGTAATTTTTCGGTATTGGGTATCGTCTTTTAAAATAGGATAAGGATCCTGGTATATAAAGTCCATTGAATATTGTTTTTTACAAAGATAAAAATTATTTATCGTCGCATGGCTTCTTAACTAAGGTGATTATCATAAAAAAAACTAATCTTTATGTTAAAAAAGAAAGCAAAAAAGTGCTTTCACTACTGCTCAACACAGGCAAAAACACTTTTGTCAATAAATTGAATAAGTTTTGTTTAACTCAACAAACTTGTTACTAGAAATAAAACAACTAAGCCTATGGCGATGTATTTAGTGTATTTTGACATTTTATTAGTTTTTTGATTGGTTATTAATTAATCTAATTGTTCCTTTTTCAAAAGAATGAAAAATAGATTAAAACTCCTAATCTTCTAAAAATAAAAACCGCAAATTCCACAAATTAATTTACAAGAATCTATGGTTTCCCCCCTTATTTATATTAAAAAAACCAACTAGCCACAAAAATAGCCGTAATCACACAAATTACATCCACTAAAAGCATTGTACCTAGAGCGTAACGCGTATTTTTTATATTCACCGAACCAAAATAAACGGCAATTACATAAAAAGTACTTTCGGCACTACATTGAAAAATACTACTTAACCTTCCTGTCATCGAATCAGCTCCAAAAGTATTCATCGAATCAATCAAAAACCCTCTTGATCCTGCAGAACTAAATGGACGAAGCAAGGCAACCGGCAAGGCATCGGTAATTTGTTTACCTACTCCCATATTCGAAAAAATGAAAGCGATCCAATTGCTTATAATTTCAAACAAACCACTATTTCTAAATAACGAAATGGCAACTAACATTCCCAAAACATAAGGAAAAATAACAACTCCCGTTTTTACTCCGTTATTAGCACCAACAACAAAAGCATCGAAAACGGTGGTTTTGGCCTCAGTAAATTTTTTCTCCTTAATAAAGGAAAAAATCAAAGTAAAAGCAATAATTCCAACCAATATTAATCCAGAAAGATTAGAGGTGAAATAGTTTTTCCCTATTAAATCCAAATGGTTTACATACATCAACAAACCAATAATGGCGGCAATTAACACCATTAACCCCACAACTAAAGAAGCACTTTTGAAATTAATTTTTTGCTTGATTCCAACAATCAAAAAGGCAGCAATCGTCCCAATAAAAGAAGTGATAATACAAGGCAACATCACATCAGCTGGATTGCTGGCGCCAGCGGCAGCGCGATATCCAATAATAGAAGTCGCTATCAAAGTAAGTCCCGAAGCATGCAAACACATGAACATAATTTGGGCATCACTTGCCTTATCTTTTTCGGGGTTTATTTCTTGTAAACTTTCCATGGCTTTCAAACCAAATGGCGTGGCGGCAGAATCTAATCCCAGGAAATTAGCTGCAAAATTCAAGGTCATGTAGGAGATAGACGGATGATTTTTGGGAATACTCGGAAACACTTTTACAAACACCGGACTCAATACTTTGGCTAATTTTCCGGAAGCTCCAGAAATGATTAAAAGCTCCATCAATCCGCAGAAAAAAGCCAAATAAGCAATAAGCGGTAAAACTAAATCCACCAAAGTGCTTTTACAAGTGGGCAATAAACCGTCTGATTTTTGAAGTCCACTGTAAATTTTTACAGTTTTATTTTTGTACACGTAAGTCGTATCGGCATTGGAAAGATCACGATTGATTACGATTGTATTTTCGGGTGCTTTGGTAATGCTGTCTTTGACAAAAGTCGGGATTTGATCGATGTATTTTTCGGATATTAAAATCGGATCGTCTTTGTGTCCATTCAAAACATAATCAATGGTATAAGTATTAGCAGTAAACAAACTGACCACAATAAAGGCAATCGACGAAATAAAAATGACCAACCAAAACCTACTTAATACCATAATTTATATTTTTTGTAAATGTAATTATTTAACCACAAAATTCACAAAGGATTCTGAAAAGGACACAAAGACCTGAAAATACAATAAAAAACACTTCCTCCCCGCTTTTTTTTGTAATTAATTTAAACATGAATTATTTCTTCCTCAATCAACAAATCCTCTCTTCGCAGACGCAGAAAAACTTGCGCCACGGCAATGGTATCTTTCTCACAATAGATGACAATTCGATCAATATCTTTGTCAACATAAAAAACATGACCAACTTGACTGCCGTCGATATCGCCTTTGGGAGAAGGGATTCCAAGAACTTTACACATCAACTTTAATGAAGTGAAATGTTTGTAATCACCAAATTTCCATAATTCCAAAGTATCTAAATGCGGAATTTCCCAAGGCTTTTTGCCAAATAAATTCAGTTTATCCGGAATAGCAATTTGATTGATAATCATTCTCCTTGCAAGGAATGGAATATCAAATTCTTTGGCATTATGCCCACACAAAATATGTTGAGGCCCGTTGAAATGGTTATTCAACAGATTATTAAAATCCTTCAAAAGCTGCTTTTCGTCACCAAAAAAGGAAGTCACTCTAAAGTTTCGTACATCCCCTTTTATCACAAAAAAACCGACCGAAATACACACAATTTTCCCAAACTCGGCCCAAATACCCGCGCGATCATAAAAATCCTCCGGACTGTATTCGTCTTTGCGTTGGTATTGGGTTTTCTGCTCCCAAAGATCTTTCATTTCTGAGTCCAGCTCGTTGAAATTTTCGGTTTCAGGAACCGTTTCTATGTCCAGAAACAGGATATTATTGAGGTTTATTTTTTCTATCATTGACTATACTATTTGACAGTTTTGAACGAATTTAAGTAAATAATTAATGCTTATAAAATTATTTAATTTTATTCCCCTCCTTTGGAGGGGTGGCTGAAAGCCGGGGTGGTTACTCCTCTTTGTTAGTCCCAAATCCCACCATTATAAAAGCTTCTAATTCCTTCATTACATTATCCAAATCATGAAGAACTCTAAAGTTAGTCGTTTTGAAAATCTTTAACCCAAGATATTTCAAATATTCTTCTCTTTTTTCATCATAGGATTCTTTATCATTATGACTTTCTCCGTCAATTTCTACAACCAACCCTAAAGCTTTTACGTAAAAATCAACTATATAATTCCCGATAATTCGCTGTCTATCGAAATCCATTTTCCAAAAGCCTTTATTTCTTACTTGTTTCCAAAAAACAACTTCAGGAAAATTCCCTGCTTTTCTTAATGATTTTGCACGAGATACCAAATTGGGATTATAAGGTAGATTCTCAACGAAATTTCTTTTGATAGGAATACCTTGTACATAGGTTAGAATTATTTCGGACATATTATTTCCTTTAAAGATTATTAACCACCCCTCCCTACGGTCACCCCTCCAAAGGAGGGGAATGAAATCAGTGTATCACCACCGTTTTACAATTCACAAATTCTAGTATCCCTTCTTTAGAAAGTTCTCGCCCATAACCGGATTTTTTGATGCCGCCAAACGGCAAGCGAGGATCAGATTTCACCAAATCATTGATAAAAACCGCTCCTTCATTAAACTCGTGAATTCGGGTTTTAATTTGCGAAATATTAGCGGTAAAAATCGAAACTCCCAACCCGAAATCAGATTGATTGCTCAGCGAAATAGCCTCATCTAATGTTTTAAATGACACCAATGCTGCCACTGGACCAAAAGTTTCTTCTTTGAAAACCGGCATTTCAGGAGTTACATTAGTCAGAATCGTTGGTTCAAAAAACGCCTCTTTTCTTCTTCCACCCAACACTATTTGAGCACCCATAGCAACGGATTCTTGCAGCTGTTTTTCTAAATCCTCAGCTAAATCTACTCTGGCCAACGAACCGATTTGAGTTTCGGGGTCCATCGGATCGCCGCTCCGCAGTTGGCTCACAGCCAATTTATATTTGTCTACGAAAGTATCGAAAATAGTTTCATGCACTAAGAAACGTTTGGCAGCAATACAACTTTGCCCGCTGTTTTGCATACGGGCATTCACCGCTACAGCAACGGCTTTCTCTAAATCGGCATCTTCACAAACGATAAAGGCATTGCTGCCTCCTAATTCCAGTAGCGTTTTCTTCAGGTATTTCCCTGCCTGCATCGCTACCGAACTTCCCGCATGTTCGCTTCCCGTTAGTGAAACGGCTTTAACAAATGGATGTGCAATAAATTCGGCAACTTTATCACTTGAAATAGGTAAATTCTGGTAAACTCCCAACGGAAAACCACTTTCCAAAAATAAGGATTCTATGCCTACGGCTGATTTAGGAACATTGCTGGCGTGTTTTACCAAAACCGTATTTCCGGCCATGATAGCGGGAACGGCAAATCGGAATACTTGCCAGAAAGGAAAGTTCCAAGGCATTACTCCCAATAAAACGCCCAAAGGTTCATAGGTTACAAAACTTAGCTGTGCTTCGGTTTGAGTGTATTGGTTTTGTAAAAATGATTCCCCGTGTTCGGCATAATACTCACACAGCCATCCGCATTTATCAATTTCGGCTAGCGATTGGGTAATGGGTTTTCCCATTTCCTGTGTCATCAGAACGGCATAATGCATACGACGCTCATCCAAAACCGTTTTCAATCTTTTTAATAATAGTGCACGATCCTGAAATGAAATAGTTTTCCAATGTTGGAAAGCACTTTGGGCGGTGTGTATTTTGTTTTGCATAACAACATGAATTAAAAGCTAAAGTTATGGCTTTTTTCTATTCGGAAGAAAAGTTCTCAACTAAAACAAACTTTGCTGAGTAGTTGGGTTTTCGTGTTCCAACAGCCATTTTTTACGCCATAATCCACCGGCATAACCCGTGAGTGAACCATCTGTTCCGATGACTCTGTGACAAGGAACCACAATCCATAACGGATTTTTCCCATTGGCAGAAGCCACAGCACGAATGGCTTTTACATCGCCTAATTTCTTGGATAAATCCATATAACTACAGGTTTTCCCGAAAGGAATTTCCAATAATCCTTTCCAAACTTTTTGTTGGAATTCAGTTCCCTTTGGATTCAGTTTGAAATCGAAATCGTTTCTTTTTCCTTCGAAATAATCGTTAAGTTGTGAAACGGCTTCCTGTAAAAACACAGGAATACTTACAGAAATATCCCCTTCATCCGACACTGAAATTACCGAAATCCCGTTTTCGTCGCCGATGATTTTGGCAATTCCTAAAGGAGTTTTTATATAGGCTGTTTCCATTTGATAAAAGTAAAAAAATTAAACATAAATACCCTAAGAAAGCAAAAAGTCCACAAGAAAATAAATTCCTTGTGGACATTGTAAAAATATTTTTATAATTAAGCCAAAGACTATTTTAACATAGAATAAAAATAAGCTTCCAAACCTTTCAATTCTTCATCAGACATGGCTTTTGTAATCGCAAAATTGGCTTTCATTACCTCAAATTGACTTGGATCAACAATAGGGTCACCATTTCCTTTCAAAAAGCTAATCATATCGCTGTTTTTATCTTTGTATATTTTGGCGATTTCCTGAACACTAGGTCCAATTGATTTTACGTCAAGCTGATGACAAGAAGCGCAATTCCCTTTGCCATTGAAGAGTTGTTCCCCTAATTGTTCTGGTGTTTTCTTCTCGGTCTGCATGCCTTCTGATACTGATTCAGTATTAGTTTCTTGTTTTCCAAAAGATTCCTGACTTTCTTTTTTACAAGACACGAGCGTTAATGAACTACCGAAGCAGATTAACACAAATAAAGCTAAAAAGGATACATTTTTTTTCATGGCGAAACTATTTATTTAAGATTATAGCGGCTTCTTTGGCAAAATAAGTCGAAATCAAACTTGCTCCTGCGCGTTTGATACACATTAATTGCTCCATCATAATTTTGTCATGATCCAGCCAGCCTCTTTCGGCAGCGGCTTTAATCATCGCATATTCACCCGAAACATGAAAAACGGTTACTGGAACATTCACGGCATTTTTTACCTCACGAACGATATCCAAGTAAGCAATTCCGGGTTTAACCATAACCATATCAGCGCCTTCTTCTACATCCCACAAAGCTTCTTTGATGGCTTCAATTCGGTTGGCATAATCCATTTGGTATGTTTTTTTGTCTTTTGGAACTTCAATATCAGCTTCCCTTGGCGCACTGTCTAAAGCATCACGAAACGGACCATAAAATGCCGAAGCATATTTAGCCGAATAACTCATGATTCCCACATTGTGAAAACCTGCAGCATCCAGACCTTGGCGTAAGCGCAACACGCGTCCGTCCATCATATCAGATGGAGCAACAAAATCGGCACCAGCCTGGGCATGGGAAACGGCCATTTTCACTAAAGCATCATTTGTAGCATCATTTACCACATCGCCATTTTCGATTATTCCATCATGTCCGTAAACCGAATACGGATCGAGTGCCACATCAGGCATCACGATCATTTCTGGGCAAGCAGCTTTAATCGCACGAATAGCTTGTTGCATTAAGCCATTGTCATTCCAAGCTTCTTTACCTGTATTGTCTTTTAGATTTTCGCTAACTTTCACATAAATGTTCACCGCGCGAATACCCAAAGCAAACAATTCTTTAACTTCTTCTACCGTTAAATCAATCGAACGACGAAAGATTCCGGGCATAGAAGGGATTTCCACCTTTATATTTTCACCCTCTGCTATAAACATTGGAAACATAAAATCGGACGGACTCAAACTGGTTTCGCGTACTAAAGAACGAATGGATTCATTGACGCGTAATCTTCTACCTCTTTGTAATGGGAACATATGATATGATTTTAGATTGCTGATTCTAGATTTTAGATTTAAAACAAATTGTTCGTCATCAATCTACAATCCATTCAATCGGATTTTCTAATACTTTGATTAATTTTTCTTCTTCGCTTCCTTCTTCTGCATGATGATCGTAAACCCACTGCACGTGCGGCGGTAAAGACATCAGGATACTCTCGATTCTTCCATTGGTTTTTAATCCAAATAAAGTGCCTTTGTCGTGTACCAAATTGAACTCTACATATCGGCCACGGCGAATTTCCTGCCAGGTTCTTTGTTCAGCAGTATAAGTTAATGCTTTTCTTTTCTCTACAACGGGAACATAGGCTTCGAGGAAACTATTGCCGACTTCGCTAACAAAGTTAAACCAATCGTCCATGCCCATGTCGTCTGTAGCCTTGCAATAATCGAAAAACAATCCACCAATTCCTCTGGCTTCATTGCGATGTGCGTTCCAAAAATAGGCGTCGCATTGTTTCTTGTATTTTGGATAAAACTCCAGATTATGCTTATCACAAGCCGTTTTACAGGTCTGGTGAAAATGTGTTGCATCTTCTTCAAAAAGATAATAAGGAGTAAGATCTTGTCCGCCACCAAACCATTGTTGGATTACTTTTCCGTTGTCATCGTACATTTCAAAATAACGCCAATTGGCGTGAACCGTTGGCACCATCGGGCTTTTTGGATGAATGACTAAACTCAGTCCGCAGGCAAAAAAATCGGCTTCGCCTACGTTGAAGAGTTTTTGCATGCTATCCGGTAATTTACCATGAACTGCCGAAATATTAACACCGCCTTTTTCGAAAACGGCTCCGTTTTCAATCACACGAGTTCTTCCTCCTCCGCCTTCCGGGCGTTCCCAAAGGTCTTCGCGGAATTTAGCCTGACCATCCGCTGCCTCTAATCCTGCGACGATTTGATCTTGTAAGTTTTGTATGTAGGTGTAAAATTTATTTTTCATTACAAACTGGCTTTCGCCAAAGCTATTTTATTAAAAATTCCGAACGAAAATGTCTTACTTTCGGATTGAATATGCTCATAAATTGCAATTGCTTTTTCGGTTAAATTAAATGAATTTTCTTTTGAAAAAGCAATCAAAAAATCAGCAAATTGTTCCTGTTGATTCCAGTCTAAATGTAATCTTCGCAACAATTCGATCAAATCATTTTGTTCTATTTCGATCAAAACTTGCGTTGTTAATCCAAAATCGGTCAACTGATTATCTATAAGACTCGTGTCTTCAATATTCCAAAACTTAGGAACAAAAACAAAAGAAAGCAAGGTTTTTAGCACATTGTCTATTCGTTCGTTTTCTTTATCTTTTAGTCCTTTGTTTAGCATTTTTTATTGATTGTATTCCTTCACGGCATCGATAAACGCTTTGGCGTGATCAACCGGAATATTTGGTAAAATTCCATGACCTAAATTCACGATGTATTTATCTTTTCCGAATTCGTCAATCATTTCGTGTACCATTTTCTTAATAACCGGAATTGGAGACAATAATCTTGATGGATCAAAATTCCCTTGCAAAGTGATGTTTCCGCCTGACAAATATCTTGCATTTCTAGGTGAACATGTCCAGTCTACTCCTAGTGCCGAAGCTCTACTTTTACCCATTTCGCCAAGGGCAAACCAGCATCCTTTTCCGAAAACAATTACCGGAGCGTCATCGGCCAAAGCCTCAACGATTTGGTTAATGTATTTCCAAGAAAATTCTTGATAATCAGCCGGAGACAACATTCCGCCCCAAGAATCAAAAACTTGAACGGCATTAACTCCCGCTTTTACTTTTTCTTTTAAGTATAAAATAGTGGTGTCGGTAATTTTTTGCAATAAAACATGGGCAGCTTCCGGGTATTGAAAACAAAATCCTTTTGCCTTATCAAAACTCTTAGATCCCTGTCCTTCTACTGCATAACACATAATTGTCCAAGGTGAACCTGCAAAACCAATTAATGGCACCTCATCGTTCAACATTTCTTTGGTCAATTTGATGGCATCCATTACATAGCCTAAAGTTTCGTGAATATCCGGAACAATTACTTTCTCAACATCTTGAATAGTACGAATAGGATTGGGTACAAACGGACCAAAATTTTCTTTCATCAACACTTCAATTCCCATTGCTTGCGGAATCACCAAGATATCCGAGAATAAAATAGCGGCATCTGGAGCAATTCTACGAATAGGTTGCACCGTGATTTCGGCAGCAATTTCAGGAGTTCTACAACGGGTAAAAAAATCATATTTATCACGCAATGCAATGAATTCTGGCAAATATCTTCCCGCTTGACGCATCATCCAAACTGGCGGACGTTCTACTGTTTCTCCTTTTAGTGCTTTTAAAAATAAGTCGTTCTTTATCATAATAGTATTGGCTTCAAAGGCGCAAAGGCGCAAAATTATTTCTTCTTTATTAATTCCTCTTTGGGATTATTGGGCTCTTATTTATATTCGGCAATTACATCTTCAATCACATCTTCAATTGTTGGCTGATCTGCGATTATAACGTTTTTTGTTATTCCTTCTAATGCTTCTGCGGTGGTTGTTCCAATACAAAAACAAGTTTCTTTTTTAATGGTATTTTCTTTTAAATAACTTTCTATTCCTGACGGGCTAAAAAATAAGATTGCATCTACAGCAGTTTTTATTTTATGTGGTGTCAAAGTAGTTTCGTAAACCTTGATTTCATTAAACTTTATTTTTGCTTCTTTTAAAGCAACTGGCAAAGTTTCGCGACGCAAGTTACCACTAAAAAAAGTATAACTTTCGGATCCATATATTAAGGTGATAATCTCGGCTAAATCAGCTGCATATCCTGTATAGGCGATCACATTAAAACCTGCTTCTGATAATAAGATTTTGGTTTTTAAACCAACACAAAACACGTTTTTTGATTTTAAAGCCTCAAAATCAGGATGCTCAAATACGCTAAGAACCGAATTTTGACTGGTAAAAATCAAATTATCATTGATTTCATTTAATTCAAAACGATTGTGTTTCGTAGCAATAAAATCAACTTCGGTTAAATCAAACTTAGCATTTAATAGTTCCTGTTTTTGACTATCCAAAAGTATTCTAGTCGAGAGTATTCGCATATTTTTATTCCTATATAAATTAGCAATCAAAGAAACGTGATAAATCTCGCCTCGATGCTGAATTATTTTTTTAAAGTCGCTTTTATTGTTTCCATTAATTGAGCGCCTCCATTATTTAAAATTTCTTGGGCGGCATGGAAACCTAATTTTTTCCATTCTTCGATAGGAAATGTTTTATTCACTTCCATTTTTTCTTTTCCGTCTAAGGAGAACAAAGCTCCTTGAAAATGAATGGTATCTTCCTCCTCATTGTATTTTGCCAAAGCACCAATTGGAGCCGTACAACCACCTTCGAGAGTTCTCAAAAACTGTCTTTCAATATAAGTACAAATTTCTGCTTCAATATCATTTAACTCAGATAAAGCATCTAAAGTAAAATTGTCATCTTGCATCGCTACCACAACCATTGCCCCTTGTGCCGGCGCAGGAATCATCCAATATAAATCAATAAAACTTGTTGGTTTCAAGTTGATGCGCTCCAAACCTGCTGCGGCAAAAACAGCTCCGTTCCAATCACTTTCAGCTAATTTTTGCATTCTAGTATTTACGTTTCCACGCAAATCAACCGTTTTATGACTCGGATATTTGTGTAACCATTGTGCCTGACGACGCAGACTTCCGGTAGCAATTGTTCCGCTTCCTCCTAGGAAATCAAGGTTGTCTTTGTAAACCAAAATATCTAAGGTATTGGCTCTTTCCAAAACTGCTGCCTGAACAATCCCTGTTGGCAAAGCCGTAGGAACATCTTTCATAGAATGCACCGCGATATCCACCTGACCATTGATCATCGCAACATCGAGCGTTTTTGTAAAAATTCCTGTGATGCCCAATTCGTAAAGTGGTTTATCAAGAATTATATCTCCCGTAGATTTTACTGCAATAATTTCGGTTTTATACCCTAAATCATTTAACTTTTTTTGAACCGTATGTGCTTGCCAAAGGGCTAATTCACTATCACGAGTTCCTATTCGTATTACTTTATCTGCCATTTTTATATTTTCATTTTTTAAACCATTAAGGAATTAAGATTCATTAAGGTTTCTTAAAAAGAACATTGTTTACTTCACGCTAGCGCCAATTTTAAAAACTTTTTCAATCCATTCGATGCTTTCATCTACCATGGTATTGTCATCTTTCAAATGGTTTGCAAATTGTGTTGTTATTTTCTGAATGATTCTATTGCTGATAATCTCGGCTTGTTCTTCGTTGAAATCGGCAATTTTTCTACTTTGGAAATCCAATTCAGAAATTTTAATTGCATTTAGCTTTTCTTTTAATGCATTAATGGTTGGGGCAAATTTTCTGCCTTTTGTCCAAGTAATGAATTCTTCTTTTATTTCTTCGATGATTGCTTCGGCTGCTGGAATATGCGTTTTTCTATTTTCCAAAGTTTCGTCTGTCAGCTGGGACAAATAATCCATATGAATCAGTGTAACCCCTTCTAACTCTTCAACATCTTCATTTACATTTTTAGGAATAGATAAATCCAAGATCAACAACGGCTTTTTTAGATTCAAAATCGCTTTGTCTACCGTAGGATTTTGCGCACCGGTTGCCACTACGACAACATCTGCTTTTTGCAATTCCAAATGCAATTCAGAATAATCTTTTACAATTAAGTTCAGTTTTCCGGCAAGCTTTTCGGCTTTATCTTTGGTTCTGTTGATTAGGGTAATATGTTCGTTTTTAGTATGTTTTACTAAATTTTCGCAGGTGTTTCTCCCTATTTTACCCGTTCCAAACAACAATATGTTCTTGTTTCCAATGTCTTCTACATTCTTGATAATATATTGAACAGAGGCGAAAGAAACAGAAGTAGCACCCGAACTGATTTCGGTATCTGTTTTTATTTTTTTGCTGGCTTGAATAACCGCATTAACCAATCTTTCCATGAAAGTATTGGCAAGACCAAAAGCTTTTGACTGTATAAAACTGGTTTTTATCTGTGAAATGATCTCGAAATCTCCAAGAATCTGACTGTCCAAACCTGTTCCTACACGAAACATATGACCTATTGCTTCTTTATTTTTATATACAAAACCTACTTTTTGGAACGCTTCAACACTACCTTGACTGTTCTCACAAATCAATTTGATTAATTGAAAAGGGTGCTCCGCAAATCCGTAAATTTCAGTTCTATTACAAGTTGAAGTCACGATTAAGCTCTCGATTCCTTCGTTTTTTGCCTGCTCTAACAAACGTGTTTTAGCTGATGCGTCTAAGCTAAATTTACCTCTAATCTCGGCGTCCGCTTTTTTATAGCTTAATCCAACTGCGTAAAAATAATGAGGCTTAGATTGTTTATTATTTTCCATATAAATACCTTTCAAGAAAGTGAAACAAAATTATCACTATAGTATTTATAAAAGTAACGCTAAAAGTACTTTTTGTGTCGCTGTATGTTTTTTATTTCTAATCCTCTATTTTATCGCAAATTATGTTACTTTTGCTGTAAAATAAGGTCATAACAAGTTGCTTATTTAGAGTTGTTCTAAACAAAATTAACTGATAATTATCATTCTTTTAATAAAAAAATGTCGCTATGAGTTCTCAAGAAATCATTAAAATAGAAGATGACTTCACCCTAATCCGCTTTCAAAACGACAGCGCTGAGCCTTTTTTTGCTCAACGTGAAGTTAGCAGCGGATTGATTCAATTTCATTTTGGATTAAAAGGAGGCGCCAAATTTATCTTCAATCAAGGGAATTATGCCTTGGAATTAAAAGAAGAGAAATCGCTGCTATTGTACAATCCGCAAAAGGAATTGCCTTTGAATTTGGAGCTTTCGCCTAATTCTTGGGTGATTTCGGTGATTATTTCCATCAAAAAATTTCACGCTTTATTTTCGACAGAAGCAGATTATATTACTTTTTTGAGTCCAGATAACAAGGACAAAAAATATTATAACGAAGGAAATGTGAGTCCGTCTATGGCAATTGTGCTAAGTCAGCTCTTTCACTACAACCTGCATCCGTCGATAAAAAACCTTTATTACAAAGGAAAAGGATACGAATTGCTGAGTTTATACTTTAACCGAACCGAAGATCCAAACGCAGAACAATGTCCGTTTCTAATTGACGAAGACAATGTGATGAAGATTAAAAAAGCCAAAGAAATCATTATTGCCAATATGTCTGAACCCCCTAGTCTGCAAGAACTTTCCGATCAGATTGGATTAAATTTAAAGAAGCTAAAAATGGGTTTCAAACAAATTTATGGCGATACGGTTTACGGCTTCCTATTTGATTACAAAATGAATTTTGCTCGAAAATTGCTCGACAGCGGTTCCTATAATGTTAATGAAGTAGGATTAAAAATAGGTTATAGTACCGGAAGTCATTTTATTGCCGCTTTTAAAAAGAAATTTGGCACCACCCCAAAAAAATACTTAATGTCAATTAATCCGAATACCTAAAACGATTGGTTTTACATATTAAACAATAAATAAAAAATAACAAATCACAATTTATAAAAAAGTAAGATTGTGTACTTTTATCAAAAACAAAATAAAAAATGAAAGGTGTATTATTAGTAAACTTAGGTTCTCCTGAAAGTCCAACTCCAAAAGATGTAAAGCCCTATTTAGATGAATTTTTAATGGACAAGTACGTAATCGACGTTCCATTCTTATTAAGAGCATTATTAGTTAGAGGAATAATTTTAAGAAAAAGACCTGCAAAATCAGCAGAAGCATACAGTAAAATCTGGTGGAAAGAAGGTTCTCCATTAGTGGTTCTTTCGCAAAGAATGCACGAAAAAGTACAGCCAATGGTTGACGTTCCCGTTGCACTAGCGATGCGTTATGGAAATCCAAATATCCAATCGGGACTTCAAGAACTAGCTGATAAAGGGGTTACCGAAGTATTGCTTTTTCCTTTATACCCGCATCACGCTATGTCGTCTACGGTTACGGTTTTGGAAAAAGCGGAAGAAATTAGAAAAAAACATTTCCCGGAAATGAAATTCTCGTCAATTCCTGCTTTTTACAACAAACCGGATTATATCAAAAATTTATCTGATTCGATCAAAAATTATTTGGCTAATTTTGAATACGATCATTTATTATTCTCCTACCACGGCTTACCCGAAAGACACATTCGCAAGACTGACATTACCAAATCAAATTGTAAAATAGATGGTTCTTGTTGCAATACTCCTTCGCCTGCGCATGAATTTTGTTACCGTCATCAATGTTATGAAACTACAAAATTAGTTGTAGAAGCATTAGGTATTCCGGAAGGAAAATACAGTCAGACTTTTCAATCCAGATTGGCTGGTGACAAATGGCTCGAGCCTTATACCGACTTCGAGATAAACAAGTTACCGGAGAAAGGAATTAAGAAATTAGCAGTTGTTACTCCTGCATTTGTAGCCGATTGTTTGGAAACATTAGAAGAAATTGCAATGGAAGCCAATCATGAATTTCTAGCACATGGCGGCGAAGAATTTACAGCTGTTCCTTGTTTAAATGACAGCGATGACTGGTGTAAAACCGTGAGCAACTGGATCAACAACTGGGCTGCAACTAAATAAACTTAACTGATGGATTATTACAACTATCTTAAATCCTTGCATCTCATCTTTGTAATTACCTGGTTCGCTGGTTTATTTTATATTGTTCGTCTGTTTGTTTACCAAATTGAAGCCGCACAAAAACCATCGCCAGAAAAAGAAATATTGCAAAAACAATACAAAATAATGACTTACCGCCTGTGGTACATCATCACTTGGCCATCGGCGGTTTTGGCCAGTTTTTTTGCTTTTTGGATGTTGTTTTTTACTGAATTAGGACAGTCTTGGTTGCAAATGCCTTGGATGCATGTAAAACTTGGCTTCGTATTTGTGTTGTATTTATACCATGGAAAATGCCACCAAATATTCACGCAATTGCAAAACGATCAGGTAAAATACACCACTAATTTTATGCGTTTATGGAATGAAGGTGCTACCATCATTCTTTTTGCCGTGGTGTTTTTAGTTGTTCTAAAAAATGCCGTCAACTGGATTTATGGTGTCGTTGGAATATTTCTGTTTTCTATTTTAATTATGTTAGGCTTCAAATTTTACAAAAGAATTCGAGAAAGAAATCAATCTTAACTATGTTGAAAGGCTTCAAAATATCTGCGCTTTCGTTACGGATTCGAATATTTATTTCGATGATCCTATTGATAATTGTAGCTTCTGGTTTGTTAGCTTCCATTTCAATAATTCAATTTAAAAACGAAGCCAAAGAATACCATCAAGAACGACAGGAACGCAAAGAAAATGCAGTGAAAGAGCACATCAATTACGTTCTTTCTACCACTACTTATCCATTGACAACAGAAAATCTGGAGCTGATTTTCAAGGATAAAATCCACGAATTGGCGCACATTCACAATACCGAAATAAACATTTATGATCTAGATGGGAAACTATTAAAATCATCCAAAGAATCTTTTTCTGTAGACAAAGTAGCGCAACCAATTCCGAAATACATATTAAAATTAGTCCGATCTTCTATCGAAAAAAGATATGTAGATATCAAAACTATCAACGGAATCAAGAACAGATCTTCTTACAGCCAAATAAAAGATGATAAATTCAAGCCTTTGGGAATTTTAAATTTACCCTATTTAGAAGACGATGGTTTTTATGAAAAAGAGCTGAATAGTTTTCTGATTCGTTTGGGTCAGGTCTATTCCTTTATGCTCATCGTAGCCTTTGCCTTGGCTTATTTTCTTTCCTCTTATATTACCAAATCTTTAAAAACGATATCGGATAAATTGAGTGAAACCAGTTTGAATCAAAAAAACGAAAAAATTGTTTTGGAAGCCAATAGCAAAGAAATTAATCTCTTGATAAAGGCATACAACGGAATGGTAGATGAACTGGAAAAAAGTGCCATAAAATTAGCCCAAGGCGAAAGAGAAGGCGCTTGGCGCGAAATGGCAAAACAAGTGGCACATGAAATCAAAAATCCATTGACGCCTTTGCGATTAACTGTTCAGAGTTTCCAAAGAAAATTTGACCCAAATGATCCAAACATTATTCAAAAAATGAAGGATTATTCCGAAACATTGATCCAGCAAATTGATACCATGAGTGCCGTTGCATCAGCCTTTTCAAATTTTGCTTCGATGCCTGCCCAACAAAATGAAACACTAAACGTAGTTGAAGTTGTAGAATTAGCCTTGGATATTTTTAATGACGAACATATTGTTTTTGAAGCTGAATCTCCAATGGTTATTGCAAAAATTGACCGAACACAACTGATTCGAATCATCACCAATCTGGTTAAAAATGCTATTCAATCCATACCGGAACAACAAGAAAATAAAAGTGTATTTGTTTCCGTTAAAAAAGAATCGAACAATGTATTAATTATGGTGAAAGACAACGGAATAGGAATAAAACCACAAGACATTGATCGTATATTCGAACCCAAATTTACCACTAAAAATAGTGGAATGGGATTGGGTCTCGGTATTATAAAAAATATTATTGAAAATTATAAAGGAACAATTACCTTTGATACAGAATTTGAAAAAGGAACCCAATTCACCGTTTCCCTTCCTATAATTAACTCTTAAATTAATACTATGAGCTACAAAAACATTCTAATCTCATCAGAAAACAGTATTACGACAATAACCATAAATCGTCCCACAAAACTGAATGCTTTAAACAAAGCTACAATCAAAGAGTTACATGAGGCTTTTGGTGAATTGGAAAAAAACTATGAAACTCGAGTAATTATTTTGACTGGAGAAGGCGAAAAAGCTTTTGTTGCAGGAGCCGATATTGCCGAATTTGCTCATTTTTCTGTAGAAGAAGGCGTGCAATTAGCAGCCCAAGGACAAGAAACTTTATTCAACTTTGTAGAGAATCTAAAAATTCCTGTTATTGCAGCTATCAATGGATTTGCTCTAGGTGGCGGACTGGAATTAGCGATGGCCTGTCATTTTAGAGTTGCTTCGGATAACGCCAAAATGGGCTTACCAGAAGTTTCTTTAGGTGTAATTCCGGGTTATGGTGGTACGCAGCGCTTACCGCAATTAATAGGCAAAGGACGCGCCATGGAAATGATTATGACTGCAGGAATGATCACTGCCGATGATGCTTTTAGAACTGGTTTAGTCAACCATGTTGTTCCTCAAAACGAACTTTTGGGCTTCTGTAACGGAATTGCACAAAGAATCATGAAAAATTCGCCTTTGGCCATCAGCAAAGCAATTCATGCCATAAATGCTAACTATAAAGACGGCGAAAATGGTTTTGAAACGGAAATAAAATCCTTTGGAAAATGTTTCGGAACCGAAGATTTCAAAGAAGGAACTACTGCATTTTTAGAGAAAAGAAAAGCCGTATTTACAGGAGAATAAACATCCTATATCTATAAAAAACAACCGCAGATTCGCTAATTACAAAATCAGTGAATCTGCGGTTTTCTATTTAGCAACAAACTTTTTCTTTATTAGCCCGCTATTTTGAATAACATCGCTTAATTTTGTCATTTCAAATAGAGAATAATCCATCCCGACTATCGGGACTAAAAATAATTTTATGTCATTTCAACCCGTATTCGTTCAATTTTGGGAAAAAGTAAAAGAAAGTATCCAAAATGGCACTTATGCCAAATTAACCTTAGCGAAAACCATAGGCGATACTGAATTGAAAAACATATATGTACGCCCCGTTTTATTGGAAAATGACGTTTTTAGCCTTTCGCTGATAGCACGTTACAAAACCGAAGAAATAGAAAGTTTCCATACTTTGGACGAAGCCTTTACTGTTTTGGTTCCATACATAAATAATCCGTTTTTGACCGCGCTTTTATTCACAACCGAGAACGACATCACTTTTAAACTCAACAAAAAAAGAGTAGGAACCATCACAGAACAAGCGCCTACGTTTAAAAACGCTTCAGACGTGATCATCGAAATGAAAGAAAAAGGGATTACAATTTAAGATTTTTGATTAACGATTGCTGATTTTTGATTTTAAAATCAGTAATCTAGAAACATCTGAGATCTAAAATCGCTAACCCGAAATCAAAGATTTTATTTCTCTCCGTCCCATTCTGCATAAAACTGTGACAGGAAACCTTCCATATAACGGTGTCTTTCCTGAGCGATTTTAATACCGGCCTGAGTATTCATTTTATCTTTCAACAGCAATAACTTTTCGTAAAAATGATTTAGCGTTGGCGAATCGTTATTTTTGTACTCTTCCTTAGTCATCCTGGTATTTGGAGCTATTTTAGGGTCATAGAGCGATCTGTTTTTAAAACCGCCATAATTGAATGTTCTAGCAATTCCGATGGCGCCAATAGCATCTAAACGATCTGCATCCTGAACAATATCCAATTCAATAGAAGTAAAATTTCGTTCAACATTTCCTCCCTTGAAAGAAATATTTTCGATAATCTTTATCACATGATCAATAATTGATTGATCGACATTTTGAGTTTCTAAAAAAGTTCTGGCTACTTTAGGTCCAACCGTTTCATCACCATCATGAAATTTACTATCGGCAATATCATGCAAAAGTGCGCCTAGTTTTACAACTGTTAGCTCACAAATCTCATTATTGGCAATCAATAATGCATTTTTATACACTCTTTCGATATGAAACCAATCGTGACCACCTTCGGCATTATTGAGTTTGTCTTTTACAAAAGTGATCGTTTTACTAATGATATCTGAATTGTTCATTTAATATATTTTTTTAAAAAAAAATATTGATTTTCAAAGCTTTGATACTTCAAAAATCAACATCTATAATTTACTTCAACTGAATTGTCAAAATCATACCATTAACTTTCGCTAATTATAATCTTGCTGGTTCTACCCATTTGAAAATATGAGATTCTTTAGGGATAACTATTCTTTCAGAAATTCGAGCCATTCTAGCCGGCAATTTCATCAGATAATCACGTGCTTTCTCGGCCTCATCCGTTAATCCACCGATTTTATCAATTTCCCATTTGTCAATTAATTTTTGCATGATATCTACATAATCATTGGCTGTATAAACGCCAATACGTTGTGCAGAATCCGAAAATTGTTCAAAAGCAGAACTTATTTTTTGTCCCGATTCTCTCAAGAAATGAGCAGGCATAACGATTTTAGCTTTCATCATGTATTGAAAAGCAAGCATCATTTCGCTAGGATCTACCTTAAAGATCTGATTTACAAATTCGCTATACGCATGGTGGTGACGCATTTCGTCTCCAGCAATCATTTTGCACATTTTAGACAGTTTTTTATCGCCATAGCTTTTGGCCAATTGCGAAACTCTATTGTGCGAAACATAAGTTGCTAATTCTTGGAAACTGGTGTAAACAAAGTTTTTATAAGGATCTCTTCCTGTTCCGATATCAAAACCATCATTGATAAGATGCTGTGTTGTAATTTCAACCTCACGCATGTTAACACGACCTGATAAATACAAATATTTATTCAACAAATCACCATGACGATTTTCTTCGCCGGTCCATTGACGTACCCAGGTAGACCAACCATTTCTTTCTAAATTGTCAACTCCTTCTACCTCCATCAACCAGTTTTCATAGGTTGGTAAAGCTTCTTCAGTAATAGTATCACCTACCATCGCAACCCAAAAATCGTACGGTAAATCTTTAGAGATTTCGCGTAACTCTTTTACTTCTTCTAAGAAATTATCGCTTTCAGAATTTGGCAAAAAATCAGATGGCTGCCAAATTTGTTCCACCGGTATCAAATACTGATCAACATAGCTAGTCACGTTTTTTTCCAAAAACTGCATAACTTCTAATCGAATGTTTTTTATAGACATTTTATATAAATTAAAATTTTATTCCTTTTACTACTTCACTTTCTGTCTTCTCTATCAGCTCAGGAAAACTATACTCACTTACCTTTAACGGCTCATGGACTACAAAGGTAAGACGATTTCCTAAACCAAGAGGAAAAAAACCATATTTAACCATTTTCCAAGAGTTATTAATACTCACGGGAACCACATATGCTGATGGTGCATATTTGCATAATATTTTTAATCCGCTTTGGGCAAACTCCTTTGGTTTCCCGGTTTTGCTTCGGGTTCCTTCGGGGAAAATAACCGCCGAACGATTGTTTTTTTCGATATATTCCGATAACTTTTTGATCTCCGGAATCGCTTGTTTGGGATCTTTTCGATCTATCAATGCCGAACCTCCATGACGTAAGTTAAATGATACACTTGGGATTCCTTCTCCTAACTCCTTCTTACTCACAAATTTACAATGAAATCTTCTCAAAAACCAAATCATCGCAATAATATCGTACATACTTTGATGGTTTGATACGAAAATTATTGGAACACCTTTTGGAATGCTGTCCGTATTTTCAAATTTGTAAGTTGTACCAATAAGATTGGTACATTTCAATAAAAAAAAATTTAGATAATCGACACTTTTTTTATGAGCCTGATATCCAAAAAACTTCAGGCAAACCCATTGAATAGGATGGAAAATCACCAACGTAAGTCCAAAACATAAATAATAAATTACGGATATGGGATACGAAATTAGTTTTTGCATTCTTAAAAAATTAGCTGCAAAAGTAAGAAATATATTTTTTAGTGCTATTTAATTCTCAAACAATAAGTAGATTTAGTGTTTAATTGTACCTTTGTCGTCTAAAATATTTGCCTTTTTATACTAAAAAATGAAGTTCAATTATCCAAAAAACGAAAAACTAAAAAGTAAAACCACCATTGGATTATTATTCTCTGAAGGCAAATCGGTTTCTAAATACCCTTTGCGTTTAGTATTTCACTCGGGTTCCTTAAATGAAAACGAAAAAATAAAAATGGGCGTTTCTGTTTCCAAAAGAAACTTCAAGAAAGCCGTAGACCGCAATCATTTTAAACGGATTCTTCGCGAAACCTATCGCCACAACAAGCATTTACTTATTGATAATCTGGACAAGCCTTATGCTTTCATGTTTTTTTATCAAACCAAAGACCGCTTGTCTTACGAAGAAATAAATACCAAAACGATCCAATTGTTTGAGAAGTTTTTGGCGCAAAACATAAAAAATGATCCTGAAGTCAATAATAATGAACCCACAAAAGATTGATTTTTAAATAATTACATCCTTGTTTTTAAGATTCGTCGATTTCCAATCTTTATTATTGCTCATTTATTACTATTTTAGTAGACCAATAATTATAGAACTTAATTGCCATGACTTCCTTTTTTAAAAAGAAATATATAATTCCTGTTGTAGCCTCGGGATTTTTATTTGTAGGCGCCAGTTTCAAAAACGACTTTTTTGAAATAGCCAAGCAAATCGAAATATTCACCACCCTTTTCAAGGAATTGAACACCAATTACGTTGATGTTACCAATCCTGGCGACTTAATGGACAAGGCGGTAAAAGGCATGTTGGCCGGTTTAGATCCTTACACGGTTTATTTTAACGAGCAGGATGTGATGCAATTTAAAATAAACAATACGGGAGAATACACCGGAATAGGCGCTTTGATTACCCGAAAAGAAAACAAGCTAATCATAAGAGAGGTTTATAAAAACTTTCCTGCCGATAAAGCCGGTTT
Organism: Flavobacterium sp. W1B; assembly: GCF_047344965.1. NCBI lineage: Bacteria > Pseudomonadati > Bacteroidota > Flavobacteriia > Flavobacteriales > Flavobacteriaceae > Flavobacterium > Flavobacterium sp. W1B. Next base: position 975,231 of record NZ_CP178845.1, on the reverse strand, counting down.
TAAAGCTGGTGACGAGATTATTCAGATTGGAGATGTTCTTTTATCTGATTTCAAAGATGATGCTTCGCAGTTGCTAAAAGGCACCAAAAACACTAAAATCAACGTAAAATACATCCGTCAAAACAAAACCAATACCGCCCAAATCGTACTTGATGAAGTGGAGGTAAAATCAGTTCCTTTTTTCTCTAAAATTGATGAGAAAACAGGTTATATCGTTTTGGCTCGTTTTAACAACAAAGCAGCCCTTGAAACTAAAGCAGCCTTGGAAGAATTAAAAAAACAAGGCGCCGAAAGAATTGTTTTAGACCTAAGAGGAAATCCCGGAGGACTGCTGAGTGAAGCGGTAAACATATGTAATCTTTTTGTACCAAAAAACGAAATTATAGTAACCACAAAATCAAAAATAGAAAAACACAACAACACTTACAAAACGGCATTTGAACCCGTAGACACACAAATCCCGTTGGTGATTATCATAAACGGCAAAAGTGCCTCGGCATCAGAAATTGTTTCGGGTGCCTTACAGGATTTAGATCGAGCCGTTATTGTGGGAAGCCGTAGTTTTGGAAAAGGATTGGTTCAAAAACCGATAGACTTAACTTATAATACCCAACTAAAAGTAACGATTTCCCGTTATTACACGCCTTCTGGCAGATGTATTCAGGCTTTAGATTACACTCGAAAAGACAAAAACGGACAGGCCAAAAGAACGGAAGAAAAAAATTATACCGCATTCAAAACCCGTAAAGGCAGAACCGTTTATGACGGCGGCGGAATTTTACCGGATATTGCACTCGAAGAATCAAATACGAGTGCCATTGCCAATGCCTTATTGAAAAATGACGGAATCTTTAATTATGTAACCCGCTATTATTTTAAAAACCCGAACTTAGGGAATCAGATTCCAAATTTAACTGCAGCTGATTACCAAGATTTCAAACAATTTTTGAAAGCTGAAAACTTTTCTTTTGACACCGAAACCGAATTGGCTTTGAAAAATACTTTGGCTATAGCCAAAAAAGAAAACATAGATAGCACCATTAATACTGAATACCAACAATTACTTACGGCGCTACAAAAAAGTGAAGAAACGCTATTGGATAAAAACCAAGAAGAAATCAAAAAATTAATTTTGGAAGAAATTATAAAACGCTATCAATATCAAGACGGATTGTATCAATATTACCTAAAAAACAATTCTGAAATCAAGAAATCAGTGACTATTTTGAACAATAGTAGCGATTATAAAAGTATCCTTAAGATGTAGTTAGCAAAAATCCCCTTTTTCAAGGGGATTTTTGCTAACTACTGATTATTAAGAGCCTTGCTCTTTTTTCATTTCAATATGCGGAATGTCGTCTTCCAGATACATTTCGCTGGTTTGAACGAATCCGTGGCTTTCATAGAATTTCTTCAGATACAATTGGGCGCCAATTGTGATGTTGTTTTCGCCAAAATGATGCGCAACAGCTGCGATGGCCTCCCGCATTAAATCATGACCCCATTTTCGGTCTCTATAATTCTCATCAACCACAACTCTGCCTATTGAGGCATTATCAAAACTGATTCCGGCTTTAAAAAGTCGGGCATGGGCAACAATTTTTCCTTCAAACTCGCCAAAAAGGTGCAGCGCCACTTTATCCTTACCATCTAAGTCCAAATAGACGCAGTTTTGTTCCACCACAAAGATCTCACTTCTTAGTTTAAGCAAATCATATAGCTCATGCACTGATAATGCCTCAAAAGGCTTTATTTTCCATTCTAATCCCATGGATTCTTATTTTTTATATTTTCCGTTTTGAAACTCTATCTATTGATATAGCTTAAACCCTATTTTATTCTGATAATTATTTCTTGATAATGGAAACTGATTTTATTATGGATTCCAATTCATGCATTAAATCCCTTTTCTCTTTTGATGGAGAATAGCAAAATCCTTCTAAAATCAAAACTCTGTTGTTTTCTTCATCAACAATCGCATAATTGACAAAAGGGCCTGACATAAAATCGTTCTTTACTTCCCAGGTTCCCTTGGTGACATAAGCTGGCTTCCCATCTTGTTCGCTCTTAAGAAAATAGGGAGCATAGGCTTCTTCTGTAATCATGTCTGTATCGGGTTCTTTACCGTGAATGTATAAACGACCGATAGAATCTCGTGCTTTAATGATATTAGAAACCGCATTTTTACGGTTTTTAAGAACATTCAGCGGAAGCTGATAAATTAACAAACTCGTGTTCCCGCTTATAATTTCTTTTTTCAGCCAAATAAAATTAGGTTTCTGAAGCGCATATTTATAAGCCGAAGGAATCTCAATTTTAATATTAAATTCATGACTAATATTTTTAGAGTTAAGCAATGACACTCTATTCAGCCTTTGATTTTCCTCAATTTCTGTCTGATGAATTATTTGAATTATTTTTGGTGCATTTTTTTCTATCATTTCTAAGATAGCACTTCCGGTTTTTCCGGTGAAATGAAAGACATTTTGTGGCGAAGCACATTGATTTTCCTTAATTTGAAATATATTTTCGTTGCCTTTTTTGATTACAATAATGTTTCGGCAATCAGTCATAAAGCCTTCCATCAATTTAACCGGATATTGATTTATCGTAAAAAGAGGTTCCTCTTGGGGCAAACCAATTACAGGAGAAGCAAACTTATTTCGGATACTGTCTCCTACCTCCCCGTTCCACAACAAGTCATCAACGATAACTGAGATGCTGTTGATTTTTCCGGTTGTTTTTTTGGGCGTATCGGCATCTTCCTTTTTACAGGAAAAAAGTAAAAGAGAAATAAATAGAACTAAAAAATGGATTTTATTCATTAGAGTTTAATTGTAAAATGGAACTAAAATTTAGAGAAAAATCTTTTTATTAACCTCCAATTTTTAATTTCATTCCGGGTTTAATTTCTTCACCGCTAATATCGTTCCATTTTTTAATATCCAAAACTGTTACGCCCGGATATTTTTTGGCAATGCTATATAAAGAATCCCCTTTTTGAACAAAATAACTCTTTTCTTGTTTTTGGGAAGTTGCCAGCAAATTCTCTTTTTTCTTGAATGAATTTGCAGCTACTTGATTTGTTTTGATTTCCGCTTCATTCTTGGTAACAATTAAAACTCGACCTAAAGCAATATTATTATCTGACAAATGATTCCAATCTTTCAAATCAGCTAAAGAAGCTCCGAATTTCTTAGCGATATTCCCAAGATTATCTCCTTTTTGAACGATATATTCAATGTTTTTTAGTTCAGCAGCTAAAGCAACAGCCTCCTTAGTTTCGGTTTCTTTTGACTCCAACTGCAAAGATGCGCCTAATTGAATTGCATTGCCAGTAAGATTGTTCCACTCTTTGATTTCGGCAACGGTTACATTATTATTCTTGGCAATTGTGTTAAGATTATCACCTTTCTGAACAATATAAAATGTTGTGTTTTTAACCAAGCTATCTTTTATAATTTCCTTTTTTACTTTTGCTTCGTTGGTATTTTTAACCTCAACCGAAGCAATTTCTATTCTTGGTTCGTTCTTGGTTATTTTAGCAACATTCTCAGTCGTTATGATTTTTAAACTTTTTCCGTAAGCAATTGCATTGCCTTTAATCTTATTCCACTTTTTTAAATTGGCAACAGACACATCATATTTATTAGCAATCGCATCAAGGTTATCTCCTTTTTTTACTTTGTAGTATTTTGTTTTGGTTTGTGAAACCGTTTGAGCTCCGTAATTATTGCTTTTCACGATTGCAGTTGAATTCTGAAAAGGACTTTCTTTAAGTTCAAATTCGCGTTGAGCGTAAGCATAAATCTTATCTTCATTGGACGTAAAAACAGCAATTTTATCAATTGGCAATCTCAGGTAATGATTAGCTTCTTTATAAAAAGGAACAACATTCAGCTTGTAAGAAGGGTTAAACAATTGCAATTGTGAAACGGGAACATCCAATAAATCTGATATTTGCTTGAAAGACATTTCCCTTTTGATCCTTACTGTGTCGGTTGCAAAATGTTGTACTACGGCTCTATCAGGAACAATTCCGTGTTCATTGCGATAGGTATATAAATACATTGTTGCAAGAAAAGCCGGAACATAACCTTGGGTTTCTTTAGGAAGATTTTTTCTAATGTTCCAATAGTTTTGTTTTCCGCCGGAACGTCTGATGGCTTTGGAAACATTTCCGGGGCCTGAATTGTAAGATGCTAATACCAACTCCCAATCTCCAAAAATAGCATGCATATTGGTCATGTATTTTGCGGCAGCGGCGGTAGCTTTTAGAGGATCACTGCGCTCATCAACGTAAGAATCAATATTCAGGTTGTATTGTTTCCCAGTATGGTACATAAACTGCCAAAGTCCAGTAGCTCCAACCTTAGAAACCGCTTTTGGATTCAAAGCCGATTCAACAACGGCCAAATACTTCATCTCCAGTGGAACATTATTTTTGGCAAATTCTTCTTCAAATAAGGGGAAATAATATTCCGAAATAGCCATCAATCGCCCAAACGATTTTTTTCTGTATTTCAGAAAAGATTTAATGACATTTTCAAGGCTCTGATTGTATTCAATTCTAAAAGGCGATTGTGCATTCATTGCCTCCAGTCGTGATTTCAACAATTCTGTAGACAACTCATAATCTACTTTTTCATCAATATTGATGTTCTCAATATCGTTAGTGATGTCATTAAACAAATCAAGATTAGTCAGTTCCTTCATCCATAAACTATCGACACAGGACGCCAAATCATCGTTAACGAAAGTCTTTTTTATGGAATCTAAGTATGTCAACTTAGTCTCAACAGTAACAATTCCTTTGTTCTCGGCTAGTTGTTGCGAAAACAAAGGAATTGTTAATATTAAGAATAATGATATTACAGCATTTTTTATATTCATATTTCTCGTCAACTTATTAAATCATAAACAATTATAAATCAAGTGTTTTACAAACTTAACAGCTTAAGACTAAAAATTAGAATAAATTTTGTTAAAAATGCAATTTTAGTCTAGAATTGCTGCAATTCCTGGTAATGTTCTACCTTCTAACATTTCTAACATGGCACCACCTCCAGTAGAAACATAACTCATTTTATCTTCCAAACCGAATTGTTTCACTGCCGCAACCGAATCACCACCTCCTACAAGAGAGAATGCCCCATTTTCAGTAGATGCAGCTATATAGTTACCAAGTGCTATGGTTCCATTTGCAAAAGTTTCCATTTCAAAAACACCTAATGGACCATTCCAAAGGATCGTTTTAGATTCCATGATCACTTTTTCAAAGTTTGCCAAAGATTTTGGACCTGCGTCAAGACCTTGCCATCCATCAGGAATTTCTCTTACATCTACAACTTGTGTGTCGGCAGTATTTGAGAAATCATTTGCTGCAATAACATCAACAGGAATATGAATTTGAACTCCTTTTTCTTTGGCCAATCTTAAAATCTCCAATGCCAATTCTTGTTTGTCATCCTCGCAGATAGAATCACCAATTTTTCCGCCCAAGGCTTTAACAAAAGTGAAAGTCATTCCGCCACCGATGATCATGTGATCTACTTTGTCTAAAATATTTTCGATAACCGTAATTTTCGAAGACACTTTTGATCCGCCAAGAACAGCCGTTACCGGTTTCTCACTGTTTTTTAATACTTTATTTAAGCTTTCAATTTCTTTTGCCAATAACAATCCAAAACATTTTTGAATTGGAAAAAATTGTGCAATTATTGTCGTAGAAGCATGAGCTCTGTGCGCCGTTCCAAATGCGTCATTTACATAAATATCGCCAAGTGAAGCCAATTCTTTTGCAAAAGCGACATCACCAGCTTCTTCCTCTGCATGGAAACGCAAATTCTCCAACAACAAAACTTCGCCCGATTTTAAATTTGCAGCAGCAGTCGCAGCTTCTTCACCAACACAGTTTGAAGCAAACTGAACCGGAACTCCAAGCACTTCTGAAGTTGTTTTCAAAATATGCTTCAAAGAATATTTCTCTTCTACTCCTTTTGGTCTTCCTAAATGCGACATCAAAATTACGCTTCCACCTTGAGCAAGAATTGCATCAATAGTTGGTTTTGCAGCTTCTATTCGGGTAGCATCGGTAACGTTAAAATTTTCATCCAAAGGGACATTAAAATCAACGCGGATTATTGCTTTTTTATTTTTAAAATCAAAGTTGTTCAAAGTTTTCATTTAGGTCTGTTTTTTGTTTTTAAAGAACAGCAAATATAGGACTTTTAGCCTCGCCCTAAATTTGAAAAAATTAAAAAAACACACTTTAAATCAACGAAAACGTTGTAATTTAATAAATAATATGTGTTTTCTTAAATAAGAATCAAACAATTAGCGTTTATTAGTCATGCACCGGACTTTGTGTACAAGGGCAATTACTGATGCCTTGCAGAAAATCAAGTCCAATAGTGACAACATGCGTCCCTGTATTGAATGCTGCCAGTTTATTAAGCGTCAATTGATACGAATATCCAAAATAAAAATTAGATTTCTTGAGTCCCACCATAGGCCCCACGTTTAAAGGTTTAAGAAACTGATCGTTCAAAAAACGATACGAGGCTCCAACCCAATAGTAATCATCATAGCGATCGTATTTTCGATACTTAATATTCATGTCGGTACTGGAACGTCCGTCACTGGCAAAATATTGGTAAAAAACGGAAGGTTCTAATTCGGCTCTGCTATCACTTGGCAACTTAAAAACATAGCCCGAATAGACTTGATAATTTCTAAGTAAAATAGGCTCTACTCCAGTAAAACGATCGGCATTTTTATTTAAAATATTACTGGCATTAAGACTTATATAATAGGCTTTGTTTCTATACAATAAACCTACTTCAAAGTTGTTGTTAGATACAAATCTATTGTCTGTGATGCTCGGATCCGGCATAGGCCTATCGTTAGTGGTATTAAACTTGTCAATATCTATTTTAAAATTATTGATATTGTAAGACATTCCAAAAGACAAATATTGCTTAGAATAATAATCCAAGATCAAGTGATGTGCAAAAGAGAATTTAGCACCGGTTTGCCTTGTATGTCCATTGCTGTCATTGTAAAAAGAAAGTCCAATACCTGATTGATCCGCAATTCTAAAATCGGCATAAACCGATTGATTGTCTGGAGCACCTTTTATACCAACCCATTGGGTTAATCCATTGGCTCTAATTTTAAGGTTGTCACCAATTCCGGCAAATGTTGGTGCTATTACAAAATGATTATCGGCTAGATACTGCGTAAAAACCGGTAAATTTAACTCCTGACCGTAACCAGAAGTTACAGCCAAGAGTAGAAATGATGCTATTATTTTTTTCATTTGAATATTTTCATTTGGGAGAATCGCTCCATCACTTTAATAAATTTATCTGTACAGCGTGAAATGCCCTACAAATTCACGAGCGTCTTTGACATCATTGAGTTTTAAAACATACCAATAATCTCCTGAAGGAAGCTCTGCTCCCTTGTATCTACCATCCCAATATTGTCCTAGACGATAGTTACCAACTTTACGACCGTATCTGTCAAAAACTTCGAAAGTCAAATCCTTATAGTTTACCGTACATCCAGGAGCCCATACATCATTGATGCCGTCTCCATTTGGCGTAAAGTTATTCGGAATACAAACATCGATATACTCGAAATATCTGGTAGCTGTAGCAACGCAACCATTAGCATCCGTAACGGTAACGGTATATTCGCCTGATTTGTATATAATGAAATTAGACTTACTGCCATAAGATTCTCCATTAAGCGTGTACTTATAATCACCACCGCCACCAGCGGCTACAGCAACTATCTCGTTTAATCCGCCGTCATTTAAAATCAGCTCTAAAGGCTCTACTTGAACAATTTCAAAATTCATAGTTTGCTGCTCGCAGCCATTGCTATGTCTTGCGGTAACAAAGTGAGAGCCTGGTGTCAGATTGGTGAACACACTTGACCCCTGGAAATTCCCTCCGTCTAATGAATAATCAACATCGGTAGGATCCGTGATACTGTCATCAATTGTGATAGTAACAGTATTGGCTGCAGCATTATCCACGCAATTGTACTCTATTACTGCAACTGGCTTCATGTTTATGGCTTCTGGCAATGCCACAAACCAATCTGTGGTACAGCCCATTGCATCACGAATGAAAACGAAATGGTTTCCACCGCTTAGTCCCATAAAGTCAAATTCCGTTTGCGTCAAAGTACCTGTAGTATAAGTCCCGTCAGGATTATCTAGGCTAACACTATAAGGAGCCGTTCCGCCAATTATTTCAATGCTAAAAGCACCGTCTTTATCTCCGGCACAAATCTCCGGAAAAACAGAATCAATAACCGTAGACACCGTTAGCGCAATAGGCTCTTTAATTTCGAAATCATAAACGGCAAAACAACCATTTTCATCCTGAATTACTACCTGATAATCTCCTGGCACTAATTTATCAAAAATGCCTGAATCAAAAAATTGATCCATACGCGGTGAAATGGCATATTTAATTTGGCCCGTACCACCGCTAGCAATAATTTCTATTTTACCATTTTTTGCTCCGTTACAAGTAACATCAGTAACATTAGGGGTAAATGTTAAGGCTGTTGTCGGTTCTTTAACTTCAACAACTATTGAAATTACATCACAATCACCACTTTCTACTTTTACTTGGTAGAAACCTGCAAGCAAGCCATCAAAACGACCTGGAGCACTTTGTACCGGCGTTGGAGTTATAGCACCCCCTGCTCCATCTAAAAGTGTGTAAACATAGCTCCCTAATCCTCCGGTGGCATTGGCTACAATTACGCCGCTAGCATCCCCTTTACAATTAATCACTGCATTTTGAATATCCAGATTTGCCTCTAAAGGTTCTAAAGCGTCAATTTTAATATCATTAGATACAAAACTTACACATCCATTAGCATCTTTCACATAGAAATGATAGGTTCCTACGGATACTGGGAACGTAACAGAAGTTGCGAACGAACCTAAAATCGTAGTGAAAGTAGCATTGTCACTATATGTATAAAGTCCTGTTCCTCCTGTAGCACTCAATGTAAGAGTCGCATCATTATCACAAGTAATTGTAGTAGCTGTCACTAAACTTGCTACTACTTTTGTTGGTTGACTGATTACAATAGGAGTAGCTAAAATTGTCGAACAATTCCAAGAATCAGACACTTTTACCTGATAACTTCCCGCACCCAAATTAGAGAATATATTCAATGATTGAGGTCCATTAGTAGTTATGGTTCCGTTAGCCAAGGTAGTAATCAAGGTATATAAATAATCCCCTGAACCTCCTGTTGGCAAATCGACCGTAATTATTGCGCTAGTATCTCCAAAACAACTAACACGTGTTGCACTAGGTGAAGCTGTGAAAGCAATAGGCGTTGGGTTTACCAATGTAACGTTTACAAAATCAACACATCCTTTGCTGTCTCTGACATTAATTGTGTAAACTCCCGCTTCTAAAGCTATGTATTCTGTTTGAGTAGAATAAGGACTAAAAGGATTGCCATCTTTAAGAACTTCAAACTCATAACCACCAGCCCATCCGCCTGTTGCAGTTACCGAAATAGAACCGTCATTGTTTCCTGCAATACAAGTAATTTCAGTATGGGTTTCTATAATATCCAAAGCCGCAGCGGGTTGCACAATGGTAAAACTGGTACTGGCACTACAGAACGGGCTATTTACTAGAGTAGCCGTAACACTGTACAATCCGGCAGTTAAACCTGTTAAGGTAAATGGTCCTTTATCAGGTGAATTGCCATTAACCGTTGTTCCGTCAGGTCTGGTTAAAACATAGCTAAAAGCTCCAGCTTCGTCATCTGGATTGGTTTGATTATCAACAATTGTTAATTCGACAGTTCCTTCATCAGAACCAAAACAAACGACATCGCTTGTTTTAACTGCTTTTAATACAAAGGTATTCGGGTTATTCACATAATGAACCGTTTGAATACTACATCCAGTTGCAGGATTTAATGCGGTAATAATATAGCTGCCAACATTTAATAAGCTAAAAATACCTGTTGTGTCATTGCTTACTAATGGATTTCCATTTGCGTCAGACAAAGTATATTCAATACCCAGAACAGTAGCTCCTGTAGCATCAAAAGTTGTTAGGGTAATTGTTTCCAAGTCATTACAAGTAATTGCCACTTTATCAATTGTAATCTTGTCTAAGCTTACATACGGCACAATAGTAATAAGCGTTGTAGAGCTTCCCATACATCCTTTGTTATCATACACATTTACGGTATAAGTTCCTCCTGCATAATCTAACTCTGTATAACTATTTGAAGTTCCTCGCTGAACCGCAATAGGATTGCCAACTTTGAAGAATTCATAAATTTTATAAGTACTTGAACCTCCTGTTACGTTGTCTACAGTAATTGTGGCATAATTGGCTCCGTTAGTTCCTGTGTTACATAAAAATTGTGTTACAACAGGGGCATTTACTAGGATAATTGCCGGTTCTCCAACGGTAGCTGGAGCTGTTGCCGAACAACCTCTGCCAGAAGTTACTGTTATGGTATAATCACCCGCCGGTAAATTTTCGAACAATGGTGATTCTTGAGCTAATCTAGCAGTGAATCCTGCAGGTCCACTTAAAGCATAAGTATAAATAGGATTATTATTCGATGCTTCCAAACTCACCAAAATGCTTCCGTCTGAACCACCTTTACAAGTAACCGCGGTAGGTGTTGCCGTAATTCCAGTTACAAGTGTAGGATTATCAATAATTACTTGAACTTCTTTTTCGCAAAGTGTACCTAAATCTCTAACTACGAAATCATAAGTTCCTGGAGCATAACCTGTAAATACATTACTTGGTTGGAGCGTGCCTATGTTTTTATCAAAATAAACATAATTATTAGCAGGTATAACTGTTCCTCCAGTTACATATAAGGTAATTTCACCATCAGCATCCTTACATGTTGGAACTAAAGAAACTTCACCTCGTAATGTTAGAGGTTCAAGAACCGTTACAGCAGTGGTTGCAGTTGTTTTACATTGGTTAGCATCCATAACCGTTACTGTATAATCGCCAGAAGAAAAAACTGTAAAGAAAGCCTCATCTTGAAATTGTTCTCCGTCTAGACTGTATCTTAAAGGAAGAACTCCAGTAGCCGTAACATCAATTCTATACCCATTTGCATCAGCACATTGGTTATCGACAGTGACATTTGTAATAGCGGGCATTGGATCAGCACTAATTTGTACTGTTCTAAAAGCAAAACATCCATTAGCATCTTTTACATAAACATCTATTTCATCAAATGCCGGAGCTATTTGTGTAGTAGCTATTGTTTTGGTTGGAGAAGGCGAATAGAATGCTGTTGGATCACCTCCTTTAGGCACAAAAGCATATTCATAAGCTCGGGTGCCTCCAAGAATAGTTGAAACATCAACTGTAAGTACTGCACCTTGAGAATCACAATATTGATTTTTAACCTTTACATCCAATCCGCTTAAATCTAAAGCTGTTGGCTGCGTAATCTCAACATCATCTGAAGTCGCAGGACAACTTGGATAAGCTGTTTGAGTAACTACAATCGTATAATCTGTTCCAGCTATTAATCCGTGAGGAAGTACAAAAGGATTTGTGGTAGTATTTCCTAGACCATTAAAACTAGTAGCAACTCCTCCCTTAAGTATTTCATAACTGTATGGTCCAGAATAATCAACAATATTAATCTCAATTGCGCCCGTAGCATTGCCAAAACAATCCACATTAGCAGCTGGACTAGCAATAACTTGCATTGTATCATAAACCGGAACTTCATATAAAGTAGATTTTATACTACATCCAGTATTGTTGTCGAATATTTCAAACTCATAATAACTACCAGCTGTTGTTGCTGGATAATTAAATGTGGTTCCAGTAACTGTAACTAATCCTCCATCTGCTACACCATCTTTGTAAGCTTGGTATGTAAACGCATTTGGTGTATTTGTTCCTCCAGAAATATCAACCTTAATTGTTTCCGTATTATTCAAACAATCAATTTTTGTGTCTTGAGTTGCAATAGCCGAAATCAATTTAGGGAATGGATTGATTGGAATTTGAACATCATCCACACAACCATTAGCATCCTTCACATAATAGGTTAAGTTCTGAACGACTTCAGTATCAAAGACTGGAAAGGTATTGGCATCATTCCAGTTTATTCCATCTTTACTGTATTTATAATCCGCTATTGCCCCTGTTCCAGCACCGCCTGTTCCAGTAACGGTAACAATGGTTGCGTTTAAGGTATTCGTAGCCGAACAAGTAAATGGTGAAGGCGAGGCCAAAGCTACAACCGCAGCTGGGGCTGTAATTACAATATTAGTTTGTATATCTGAACAACCTCTTGCCGAAGTAACCGTAACCTCATAAGTCCCCACAGACAATCCAGTGAATAAACCATTATTAGTTTGTGTTACATCAAGACCTGCCGTTGATGTTAATCTATAGGTATAATCCGGATTGTTATTAGTTGCATCTAATGTTACTAAAATACTACCATTATCAACAGTTCCTTGCGTACCTGAACAACTTGGTGAAGTTGGAACTGCACTAAAAGTAACTGCAGTTGGAGCCACCATCACTACCGTATTTGTAATAGCGTAAGAACATCCTTTAGCATCATAAACCACAAAAGTATAGGTGCCTGGAACTGTAACTGCAAAGTCAGCCGTACTAGATCCTACCGGGAATGCTATTGGAAGTGAAGTCGTCACTCCATCAGAAACAGTATATTCATAAGAACCATAACCGCCTACTGCCGAAATTCTGATAGTACCATTTTCATCTCCAACAGTACAGAAAATATCTTTTTTATTTTCTGCCGAAGCAAAAAGCTGAGATTCAATTACTGTGTTTAATGGTACAATTGATTTACATCCATAAGCATCTTTAACCACAACATTATAACTACCCGGAGATAGATTACTGAACGTATAAGTATCATCAGCTACTGGAAAAGAATTACTAAGATTAAATGTTACACCATTATCAATACTGAAAAAATAAGGTGCAACTCCCAATGAGGCTTTTACAACCAATGTTGTGGCATTTGTACCGTCATAACAATAGTCAGAAGCTACATCAATAGTAGCTATTGGATTAATTGGGATTGTAAGTGTAAAGCTATCTGTCTTCTCACAACCATTGCCATCTTTTACTGATATATTATAAGGTCCATTTTGCGTTAATCCACCAAAAACACCTGTATTATTGTTTAAAACAGTAAGATCAGGCTGAGTTAGCGTGTACTCGTAATTGCCCCATCCATCCGTAGCAGTAATAGTAACTGCGCCAAAAGTAGTACAACCTAATGGCGTTACAGTTTTGTCAATATCTAGTGCTGCAGTTGGAGCTTCTGTTTCAAAAGAAATCAATTTAGGGCAATCTGTTACATCGTCAAATACCTCAATAGTATGAGATCCTGCTGCCAATCCTGTTAAATCAATTGTAGGAGAAGAGAAATTACCTGGAACTAAAACTCCATCCACTTTATAATGGTAAGTTGCTGTTGCTGCAAATCCAGACACAAAGAAACTGGCTTTACCATCTGTAGCTCCAAAACAAGTAATCCCTGTTGTAGATTGTTCTACAATATTAATTTTAACAACATCCTTAATTTCAAATGGTAATTGTTTTACACAACCAGTCGCCTCGTCTGTAACTTGGAAAACGTAGTTTCCAGGCGCTAAATTTGTAAATGTTGGAACATTCATGTTATCTACTATTGCTCCTATCGGAGAAATAATCTGGTATGTTAAATCTAAGGTAACTGAACCAACAGCATTTTGAACATTTGAAATAGTTACCGTTGTTGATAAAGTAGAACAAGTAATAACTGGGCCTTGTGTTAAATCAAAATCAGTTGGTGGATTCAGCTTCAAAATATCTAGCGTTCCAGAAGCTTCGCAACCATTCTCATCTTGAACTGCAAACGGAATATTAAGTTGATCCGCATCAATATCTTCAACCGTATAAGAAGTTTGAGTACTAAAACCACTTCCAGCAAAACTATATAAATAAGTTCCTGAACCTCCTGAGGCTACAAGAGACAAGTTTACAGTTGCAGCTTGACCTACATTACCAGGACCACATGTTAAAGGGGTAATCACTGGTGTTCCAACTGTAACTTCAGTTGGTTCGCCTAATGTAGCGTAAGCAGTTTCTGTACAACCCAACTCATCGGTAATGGTGTACGTATAATCTCCAGCAATTAAATCTGTAAAGACTGCTGTAGTTTGTGTTTGTAAAATCCCTAATGGCGGAGAAGTTCTTATGAGTGTATATGTATAACTTCCTTGACCACCAGTTGCAGTAATTTCGATTGTACCCGTTCCTCCATTGCACAAAGGTTCAATAGGTGTATAATCTGGAACAATAGGCACAATTGGACTTATAACCACCTCATTTGTTTCAATTGGACAATCGTTAGCGTCTGTTATTCTGAATGTATAAATACCTGAATTTCCATTGTTTACTGGATATTCAACTGTTGTTACTCCTGAAACTACTGTTTCTGTTGGCGCAAAAGTTGCAAAAAGACCTGCTCCTTTTTTAACTTCATACGTATAGGGCGGTGTTCCTTTAGAAATAGTAACGGTAATAACTGCATTTTCAACCAAAATTGGATCAACCGAACAATCTAACACTTTAGTTACAGCAGCTGATGCCACTGGCCTTGCGTTAATATCAATTGTCTGCGTTGTTGGGCAACCATTTTTATTTTTAATTACAATGGTTTGCTCCCCAGAATTAAGACCTGTTGCGGTATAAGTCAATCCAGTAACCGCTACAAAACCTCCTCCATTTACACTTACCGAATAATCAGCCATCGGGGGCAACGGAAGCGTTGGTTCTGTAATGTTTATATTAACGGAGAAATTACCTTCGCCAGCACAATAATCTACAATGCTTAAATCAAATACAGGATCTGGATCTAAAAGAACAGTAACAGTTGTACCCTGGATACAATTATTAGCATCTTTAACCCAAACATGATAACTTCCTGATTCGACATTAAATATATTAACATTATTTGCTCCCCAAGTATCAGTAACTAGTGGCGCCGTAGAAGATTTATTTATAATGTATTTAAACGGTCCCGTTCCTCCATTAGGAGTGGCAATAACTTGACCTGCATCGGTTTTACAATTATCATTAAGAGATACAGCAGTTACTGTTAAATTTACAGCTGATTCTATAACTACAAAAGTCGTAGAGGATGACGTACATCCAGAATGGGTACCACCCACTTCCGTAAATTTAATATAATAGGTTCCTGGGTAAAGTCCTGTTGGCAAAGGAATTATAGCTGGATCTGGAATAACGACTGGCAATATTGTAGCCGAAGTTATTGAACCCGTGATTCCTGTAGAAATATTAGTTTGATCCGAAAATATTTCATAATCAACCTGAGTTGCATCATAATCACTAATTTCAAATGAAACCCCTCCAGTTTTACTTCCTTTACATCTAACAGGAAGAGCAGTTAAATCACTTTTCAAAGTAGTTAAAGGCGGAATAGCACCAGCAGCTTTTTGGAAATAATAACAATCTGTTATTGGGTCATAAACCACAAAAGTATAAACCACACCTGGTGTTAAACCCGTAAACGTATGTTGTAATGGAGAACCTATATCAGAAGGTAATAGATTACTACTAAATGGTAACGCACTTAAATCATATATACCAAATTTATAGTTAGGATTGGCTGGATAAACAACAGGATTTAAATCAACTATAATTGTCGCTCCATCTAAACAATTAGCAATTGGCGTTAATAAATTAATATTTAAATCACTTGGAGGAGCGATAATTTTAACATCATCTTTAAAATTGCTACATCCACTAGCATCGGAAACGGTCAACACAAAATCTCCATAACTTAAATTTGAAAAAGTATATGTAACATCGCCTGGCTGATTCAGTACAGTAGTTACACCCGTAACAGTATTTCTCAATTCATAAGTAAATGGCGCAACACCATTTGTAATGGCGCTAATAGTCACCGAGCCTAAACTTGGCCCAGGACATAGCATATTAACTGTAGTATAAGTAAACGTAATTTGAGCAGGTTCTGTTACAACTGCATTTCCAGTTACTTCACAACCTTTAGCATCTCTAACAATATATGGATAACCTGTAACTGAAGAAGCTGATAAATTAGAATAGGTAGGATTACTTGTAAAAGGACTACCATTAAAACTATACGTAAAAGGAGTTGCTCCTGTTAAAGGAATAAGTGTAACCACTCCATCTGCTGATTGGTAACAGCTTAAGTTTATAGCATTATGATTAGCTGTTGGTAACACCGGATCAGTAACTTTAACTGGAACAATGGTTTCTACAGAACATCCGCCTGAAGTTACTCTAAAGTAATAATCTCCTGCTACTGTAGGATTATAAACATTCCCTGCGATTGCACTATAAGTAGCACTTGGGTCTAATCTGTATTCATAAGTATAAGTTCCCGCTCCTCCTCCAGCTGACAATGTAATTTGGGCAGCTACTGGTAAAGAACAAGTAATATCTTTATCTAATTTAGGTGTAAGTGTTAATTGCTCATTGACAATAAAAGAAGTTGTTACTTCACAGCCATTATCATCTTTAACTCCAATAAAATAAGTTCCAGGCGCAGTAATGTTTTTTACTGAGTTGGTATTGTAGTTAATGTTTGTAGCCGTAGTACCAATTCCGTATTGTATTGAACTACTTGGATAAACAGTTCCCGAAACTGTAACAGCAAACGAAGCTCCCGGATAGCAAGTATCTGCAACAGGGTCAATAGTTGGTGCTACATTATTGACTACGTTTACAGGAATATTTTGAGAACAATTTCCGTTTTTATCTATTACATAAGCTACATAGGCTAAACCATCCACACTAGTATCTTTGGTAAATAAACCTGTAGTGTTGTAATCTTCTGGGAAAACTGGAGCGGCTGCACCTAACTTTACAACTGCAAAATATAAAGGTGATGTGCCTCCAGAAGCAGAAACTGTAATTGTTGAAGTTGTTTTTGAACAAAATACTTTAGTAGCATTTGCATCTAAAGCAGTAATAGCCGCAGGTTGTGAAAGTGTAATTGTTTTGGTAGCAACGCATTTAGTTGCTGTATTTGTAACTGTAAATGTATAATCTTCATCTCCTTTTAGTCCAGAATAGCTAATAACATCGCCTGTTTTCGCATCAAGACCTGTAATTATCCCTGAAATACTTCCCGTTAAGCTATAAGTATAACCTCCTGTTCTATTTCCTGAAACCGTGAACTTAATTTTACCATCAGCAGCACCATTACAAGTTACATTAGTAACAATAGCACCAACTGCCTGGATAGCAACTACCGCATCAATTTTATAATCTCCAACAACTGTACATCCATTAGCATCCGTCACTTTAAAGAAATAATTCCCCGGAGCTAAATCTTCAAAAGTATGAAATTGATCTGTAACACCCGTAGCAATAGGAGTTACTGGAGCTACCGCTGCATCTGTACTTGTAATTTCAAATTTAAATGGCGCAATACCTTTTACTACTCTTATTGTTAAATTAGTTTTATCATGATCCGTCTCACAGGTTATTGGGTCCGGAGAATCAAATGCTATCGCAGTTGGCGCATCTAATGCATCAACCAGTACAGAAACAGTAGTCGTACAACCATTGGCATCTTTTACAATAATATTTACTGTACCCGGAGTATTTGTCGCAAATGTATTTGAATCAACAAAACCATTGCCATAATCATATTTATATTTCCCTCCTGCAAATGGTGTACCATCAGCGGCAGTTACCGTAATTATAGCTGCTTGAGATACATTACCGGATCCACATGTTAATGTTGTTGTCACTAGAGCAGAAGCATCCAAAGCATCATCTGGTTCTTTTATTTCTATTGATTTAGCTGCAGATAGACATTGCTTTGCATCTTTAACCACAATTTGATAAGAACCCGCAACTAATCCAGTAAATACATTTGAAGACTGAAAAGTAAGCCCGTTATCTTTACTATAAGTGTACGTTCCAGTTGTCGGAATTCCCGTTACAGTTATACTTCCTGTATTATCTCCTTTACATTTTACATCAACTTGAGTAGTTGAAAAATCGGGATTAATTAGTGGGGCTATTGTTCTGGAAACAACAGTTGTACATCCTTTGCTATCAGTAATTTCAAAATAATACGTTCCTGCTGTATCAGTCGTGTAAATAAATGTATTTAGTCCTATACCAACTGGTTCTGGTGTTCCTGTAAACGAACCAGCAGTTGTACTTACTTTGTAACTGTAATCAGGATATCCGTCTTTAATCGAAACTTGAATTTTAGCTTCTGGATTTGTTGGATCACAGTCTAAATCTTTAAGTAAAGTAATGCTTGCTGTAATTGGTAAAGCAATCGTTTGTTCTGCTAAATCAATATAACATCCTGTTGCTGTATCGGTAACACGAATGGTGTATTTACCGGGAGTTAATCCTGCAAAAGTTCCATTATTTTGAGGCGTTGCGTTATTGATGCTGTACACATAGTTAGTAAATGTATCTGGTGTTACTTTAATAGTAGCTTTATTAGTTGGGTCATAGCATAAAATTGAACTTGGATCAATACTTGCAACAACAGCAACTTTATCATCAATAGAAAATGCTCCTGATACTTCACAACCTTTTAAATCAGTCACCGTAAATGAATAATCACCCGCAGCTAAATTAACGAATATATTGTTTGCTTGTGTAATTACAGTTCCAATAGGTAAAACTGGCGTTAGCATATAAGTATACGTTCCCCAGCCCCCAACTGCGTTTATTACCGCCTTACCCTTGGCAATACAAGTAACATGGCTAAGTGTTGGATCATTTAAAACTAAAGCTGCTATTGGGGCTGCAATGTTAATAGTAGCCGTCTCGCTACAGTTTGTCGCAGTATTGGTAACTAAAATGGTATGATCACCGGCAGTTAATCCTGTAACTGGAATTTCAAATGTAGTTCCTGCATTTGGTGAAGTTCTAGATTGAACAGCTCCCATATCAACCGAGTACGTATAATTAACATTGTTTCCTAATCCAGAAACCGTAAAAGTGGCTGAGCCATTGGCTTCGCCCAAACATTGTACATCTGCATCCACAACGCCACTTACGGTGAAAACTGGTAAAGGAGCGATGGAATAAGGTTTAGAATAAGTACAATTATTGGCATCTTTTACTTCAAAAGTGTACACCCCAGGAGCTAAACCGGTAAAAACACCATCTGCAGCTCCTGTTGTATTTGTAATTGCCGATGCTGGAGCAGTGATTGCAAAGAATAAAGTTCCAGTTCCTCCACTAACCCCAATTGTCACATCCACCTTATTAGATGGACATGTAAGTGTCGTAGGGCTAAAAGTCATTGCCGTTGGCGGATCTAACGCCACTATAGTTCCCGCATCAACTAACAGCGGACATCCTTTAGCATCAGAAATGCTAACCGTATAAATTCCCGGAACAGTTAAATTAGGAAATACGCCTGTAGTATTTGTAGTTACCGCTGTAGCATTTCTGTTTAATGTATACTTATAAGAACCATTTCCACCTGAAATACTTGTAACTTTAATTGTTGCAGGATTATCACAGGTATAAGGTGTTGTTATTTCAGCTATTGCTACAATTACCTCAGGTTGCTTTACTATAAACGTACCATTGTAAACACAGTTTTTAGAATCTGTAACTATATAATTATAGGTGATTCCAGCAACGGAACCTGCTAAATTAGAATAGTTAGCTATTGTATTAGTAACTGAAGTAACTGTATGTCCTATTATTTGAAAAGTATAAGGAGCAACTCCTGTCAATGCTTCAAGAATTACACTACCGTTATCAACCCCAAAACAAGTTACATCAGTCACCGTAGCTTTTGCTATCACCGCTACCAAAGCATCCACTTTTTGAGTGATCGTTATTGGGCAGTTATTAGCGTCTTTAATTTCGAAAGTATAGATATCAGCTGTCGCAGCTAAATATTGAAATATTGGTACAGTAGTAGTTCCGTTTGCAACTAAAATATCTCCCAAGCTATTTTTAACAATATAGTTATATGGACTGGTACCACCAACAATTTTAACTTCAATTGTAGCTTCCGGTGTAGTTGGGTAACAACTTAAGGCTGTCTTGATACTTGGAGTCGCTGCCAGTTTTGGACTAATTGTTTGTACGACTTCTAGAGATTCACAGTTGTTTTTATCAATAACAATAAAAGAATAGCTTCCTGTGGCAGTGGCGGTATAGGTAAATGAAGTTCCTGTAAAAGTAGGCGTCGGAGCGCTGTAAGTTCCTGCATCTACTTTTACTTTATAACTAAATGGCCCAACGCCGCCTGCAATAGTAACGACAATTGTAGCATTACTATCAAAACATAAATTTGATGTTGCGTCTAATGTTGCCGTGGGCGGTGTTGGCGCAATAACAGGAACGGGAGCTCCAACAGCGCTGACACATGAATTAGCATCTTTTGCAAATACAGTATAATTTCCTGCAGGAACATTCAAGAAATCTTCAGAAACTTGAAATGCTCTTACAACAGCTATTCCATCAGCTTCTCTTAATTCATATTGGTACACTCCTGTTCCACCATCACCAAGAGCCGTAATAGTGGCTCCAGTTGTACAAGTTGGCTCTAGGGTTACACTTGCCGAGACCGTTACCGGAGTTGGTGCTTTAACTTCTATAGTTCCTAATGGTAAGGTACAATCCCCCGAATTATTATAACGAACCTGAATATTATAACTTGCCGCTGCTAAATTTTCAATTTTTACTGGCGAAGTAGTGCTATTAGCCCAATTAATCCCTCCATTAACTGAATATTCAAAACCATTTGTTATATCAAAATTCTGAGCAACTATAGTAATAGTACCATCATCAGAGGTGGCACAAGTTAAATCCGTTCCACTAACTGTTGCCTCAAAAGCTTTGTCTGTTGGGACAACGAGTGGGTAATTTTTTTGTGTAATACAGGATACAGGAAGTTGATAAACTCTGATGTCGTCAAAAGCAAAATCGATTCCCTGATTCCCTGGGTTTTTAATTCGAACTGCAAAATCAAGGCTCGTATTATCTCCCGGATTCAAAGTCAGCTTATAGGGTACCCAACCGTTTGTTCTAGGAACAGGTCCCGTTTCCTGTTTTGATAGGGCTGTTGCCAAAGTACCTCCTACCGGTTCTAAATCAAGAATTAAAATAGGATCAGGACTAGCTGACATTCCTTTTGCAAATAAATTTCGCACCCAAATTTCAACTTCAATATCTCTATTTGGGATGATATCATGGATGGTTTTTTTATAACAAACATCATTTGCCTTAATTACGGTTCCTACATCTGTTACAAAAAAACGACCTTTCCCATTTTTATCTCCACTATGGTCTTTCGGAAATGGATTCCATTCATGCCATGAGCTAGGGTGCAAAGTATTCGTAACAGTATATTCGCCATAGTGCAAAGCTGGCGTTGTACCGCATGAACCCGTACCCAATTGATTTTCAAAACAAAAATTGGTACTAGCTCCTGGTGATTTAACATTTTCATCCCCATTCCCAAAATCTTCATACAATAAATTACTATAAGTAGGAACGCTCAGTAATTTATAATTTACGGTAATCTCATGAGTTCCTGATGGAACGTTTAAAAAAACTTTAGGGTTTGCAGTGTTGGGATTTGGAATTCCGTCTAGCAAATATTCATAGGCATAATTAGATCCCCCACCGTTAGTTACCGTAACCGTACTGCTTGCCGAACCATCACAATTGAAAGCTGAATTTACAACTTCGATAGTTGGAACAGGTGGTTGTGCGTCAAGGATAACTGTCATAGGATATACACAATCATTAGCATCCTTGATATAAACTGTATAAGTTCCCGGCATCAAATATGCTTCATTTGCGTTCACCCAAGTAATTCCCCCATCAAAACTATACTTATAAAAATTTGGCGCAGCAAAAGGGGTTCCTCCTTGCGGATTGGTTATTCTTACTTTTCCTTCACCATTTGGTCCACAACCTGCTAATTCAGATACCCCCGCCGAAGCTGTTAAGGCTGTTGAAGCTTGAGTAAGAGTTATATTTGGTTTGGTATCGAAACAATCGGTTCCAGCAAGCGAATATTTTATCTTTGGGGAATAAATTCCTATAGGTAGATTTGAAAAAGTATCGCTTAAGGAGTAATTGGCTCCATTATCAATACTATACATTATTGTATAACCATTGGCTACTGTTACATCAAATTTAATCTCTCCTGTGTTGTAGCCATAACATTTGATGTTTGTTGAACTTACCGTCCAAGTTGGAGGTGGTGTTGCAGCAACTGTGATTGCGGTAGTTGCTTCACAATTATTTACATCAACAACTTTAATACTGTATATCCCATTTAAAGGCAATGGATTAGTAACCACAATTTGTGGAACACTTTGAGAAACAGAGGAACCATTTACATAATAAGTATATGGTGGCGTACCACCTAGAGGGTAGACTGTAATCTCACCATTTGCACAGGTCAATGCTTTGGTTAATGCCACAGTTGCTTTTAGTAGCACCGGTTCTTTTATTTCAATAGTTCCAGAATCTAAACAGCCATCGTCCGTCTTAACTTCATAAGTATAAGTTCCTACATCCAAATTCGAAAAAGTAAAATCACTTGCTGCAATAAGACCACTACTACTCACTAATGTCCCACCCTTACTGATACTATAAAAATATTGTGGGCGAGCGTCACCGGCTGCTAATCTTATGGCACCTTTATCCCCGTTACAAAGTGGCTGTGTGACAATTTCTGAAGTAGTAAAATTTCTTTGTCTGATAAGAATATTAGGCACCGAAAAAACACAAGGATTTGTAGCAACGCCTACTTGTTTTATATAAACTGTATAAGAACCCGCAGCTAACACAGGAAAAATAGCATTAGGAAAAACGTTACTAGATTGAAATGGACCAGTAGCATTTAAACTATATTCATATCCTTCAGGAACACCTCCAATGGTAATCTTTCCAGGAGTGTTACAAATAATATCATTATGAGTTTCTGTAGGGCTTAGAAGATTTTGGTATACATTAAAATAAAATCGGCTAAAACATCCACCAGAATTTATGGTTACTCTAAATTGGCCTGAAGTATTGACTAAGTAGTTTGCCCCTTCACCAACACTGGTCCATAGACAGGTCGGGTTCTCATTTGCACAACTAATTAATACTGAAGGATCACAACTACTTTCATTTAATTTTTCCCATACAATGGTAGCGCCAGCAATATTTGTTTGAATAGATTTGGTGGCGTTGGCACCACAAAGGAAAATATAGGGCAGTTCTTTTCCATTGTTTGGGCAGATAACGACCTCATCTGCATAAGGAATTACGGGATTAGTAATATTTCCAGTAGGAATAACAGTTATCTCCTCTTTAATTGATTTACAATTAGCATTAGATATTGCATTAACATAATAAGTACCAGTTTCTGTTACAGTATAGTTTTGACTAGTTCCTACTACCGGTGTGCCAGTAGGACTTGTTGACCAAGAATAGGAATCATATCCATTAGAAGCTGATAATACAGCACTATTACATAATTGCACAGTTCTGGTAAATGTATGCCCAACAGTATTGGCTAAAAAATTAGTTGAAGAAGGCGTGCCAAAGTTACAAACAGTAGAAGCAAAACTGCCTTCGCTCTTAATGTCAGTTTTGCTGACAACACCACTGTAGGAAGCAAAAGCTTGATTTTTAATTTCGTTCGAGCAAGCATCACTTAAAAGATTATAATCAGAAACCACCTTAACATGTAATCGTATTGTATTTATTGGGTCACCTATTTTCACTAAACTATTAGGAATAGTAAACAGTAATCTTCTTGTGGTCGCGTTATACGTATGGGTAACACCTGCTGGCAAGGAAGTAATATCAGCAGGATAATTAAATACTACATTTTTTGGAAGAACGTCTACTAGGGTAAAATTAGTGATATTGTCATTCCCTATGTTTTGAAAATCAATTTTATAGTATAAATCCTGTCCCAGATTAATAGTAGTATTACCAATATCTTTTCCGGAGGCATCTTCCACAATTTTTGTCAGGCTAATATCAGGTGCAATGACATCGGTCGAAAAAACATTAAAAAAATCAAAAATAGGATCTGCCTGCCCCTTAGCAATTTGCAAATTAATTGTTGCAGAATTTACACCATAACCAATTGCAGAGGGAGCCGCATTTTTGTATGCCATTAACCCCGTATCATACCCCAATGTATTATTACTATTAGGAACTCTGCCCGCAAGATATCCGTTTGAGTCGGTTATACTACTATTAAAAAACTCATTCGAAGGTCTTTGAATAGTAGCTGGAATGGCTTTATTAATGATTTCTGCTTTATTTGCTATATCTGTCTTATCGCCTCCCAAAGTCGCAAAACCGTATTGCAGATTAACGATTCCTGAACTAGGGGTTTTAAAACCGGAAACAGGGATACTTAATGTTTTTTGGTCAAAAAGTGAAACAAAACCATCAAAAGAATTAATATATTTTGTAGTTGCTGTAGGGTCTTCATAAACTACAAAAAGTGTCCAACCGGCAGACAACCCTGTTGTCCCATTAAAACCCAAACTTGAAACTACATTTGCTACCGTGTATATCCCTTGTGGGTTTGTCAAACCGGCTACTAAAGAAGTCACATCCGCATAACAGGCATAAGGTTTATTCGAATCCGGATCAATCGGAGCTATATCGGCATCATAAATAAGTTGCCCTGTAATGTCAGTATAGACTGCGCTTCCGGGTAATTTAAATTTTACTTTTTTAATATCCGTTCTGCTTCCTGAATTTAGGATAGCACCCCAATACAATCCCGCATAAACAACTCTAAAACAAGTAGTTGCAGGAGGTATTACCAAGGTGGAACTACTAGAACAAAAAATATCGATGTCAGGATCAACATTGATATATTGCATCGAAATATTCTCATTGACACTATTGTCATTAAGGGGATTATTGTCCTTACCCAAGATATTATTACCTATCAAGAGCATATCCCCTTTTATCTCTTTACTGTATCTGGTTGTAAAAGTCTTAAAGTTTTGAGAATAGGAAATGAAACCCTGTAAAAAAATAAAAGTAAGTAGGATTACTTTCAAAAAAGTAGTTTTATGCATGGTATTATTCGGTTTTAGTTTTTGGGGAATTTGGGACCCAAAAATTTGATATGTTATAATCTAAATGATCTGATACTTGTCTTTTATAAACAGTATTTTTTACTCTAACTAAAATTAATTTGCCATATTTTTTCTAATTTTTAGAACAAAATAGCACTATTTCAATCTAGAATTGGCTTAAAAAACCAATTCTTAAAAACATCGTTTTGCATTATCATTTATCAATAAGTTTACTTTCACTACATCTAATTTTCTACTCTCACCACTGTCATTTTACCATTATATGGCTTGTTACCTTTGGATTCCAATACATTTTTGGCTTCTTCGATAGAATCAAATTTGCTATAGTAGATAAAATATTTACTTGTGTTTACATCATAAAAGAAGTTGATGTTTTTTTCTCCTGCAGCCACCGCTTTTTTCAAAAATTCATCTCTTTTAGCTACATCATTATGTACAGCAACAATCAGGTAATAACCTCCATCAGCATTTTTAAGATTTTTTAAAATTTGCATATTAGGTTGTTCCTCACCGTAATTAAAATCTTCAGGCGTAAAAGTTTCTTTACTAACAGGCGTTGTTTCTTTTATACGCTTTAATGTTGCTACATCATTTAAATATCTACCTTGATCGTTCTCAAAAGAAGCTCGTTTTATTCTTCGTTTTCTTTCAATCTCAGTATCTTCTTTAATTTTCTCCAATGATGAAAGCAAATTTGTATTCATTTGCAATACTTTCATTTGATCTGATTTCAAGGTTTCAATAGCCTTCAAATAATATTGAGCCGTAGCATCATTTTTATTTCCTTTTTTGAGTCGCTCTTTATACAAACTTTCTAAAGCAGCAATTTTACTTTTCTGACTTTTATTTAACTCCTCAATTTCAGATTCTAAAGAAGATAAAGCGCTGTTTTGGGCAGAAATACTCTTAAATGGTTTTGGTTCTTTAAAAATACCTTTTTCACTTAAATCATTCTCTTCTCTTAAATCCTTAAGATCACTTTGTCTTTCTGCAACTGTAGCGTCAAGTCTTTTTAATAATTCTTGTTGACCATTTTTAGACTCTTCAATAAATTGAGTCAGATCTTTCATAGATCTAGCATTATCATCTTTTGGATCTTCAACCGGTTTGGCCTGAGCCAATGCTTCGGCTTTAGCCTTAGCTTCGGCAGCTAATCTTGCTTTTTCTTCAGCATCTGCTTTCAATTTAGCATCCGCAGCTAGTTTCGCCTGAGCCAATGCATCTGCTTTAGTCTTAGCTTCTGCTTCTAATATTGCTTTGGCTTCAGCATCTGCTTTCAATTTAGCATCTGCAGCTAGTTTTTCTTGAGCCAATGCATCTGCTTTAGCCTTAGCTTCGGCAGCTAATCTTGCTTTTTCTTCAGCATCTGCTTTCAATTTAGCATCCGCAGCCAGTTTCGCTTGAGCCAATGCATCTGCTTTAGCCTTAATTTCGGCAGCTAATCTTGCTTTTTCTTCAGCATCTGCTTTCAATTTAGCATCCTCAGCCAGTTTCTCTTGAGCCAATGCATCGGCTTTAGCCTTAGCTTCGGCGTCTAATCTTGCTTTGGCTTCAGCATCTGCTTTCAATTTAGCATCTGCTGCTAGTTTTGCCTGAGCCAATGCATTCGCTTTGACCTTAGCTTCGGCATCTAATTTTGCTTTTTCTTCCGCATCCGCTTTCAATTTAGCATCTGCAGCTAGTTTCGCCTGAGCCAATGCATCGGCTTTAGCCTTAGCTTCGGCAGCTAATCTTGCTTTGGCTTCAGCATCTACTTTCAATTTAGCATCTGTTGCTAGTTTTGCCTGAGCCAATGCATTCGCTTTCAATTTAGCATCTGTAGCTAGTTTTGCTTGAGCCAATGCATCGGCTTTAGCCTTAGCTTCGGCAGCTAATCTTGCTTTGGCCTCGGCATCCGCTTTCAATTTAGCATCTGCAGCTAGTTTTGCCTGAGCCAATGCATCGGCTTTAGCCTTAGCTTCGGCAGCTAATCTTGCTTTGGCCTCGGCATCCGCTTTCAATTTAGCATCTGCAGCTAGTTTTGCCTGAGCTAATGCATCTGCTTTAGCCTTAGCTTCGGCTTCTAATTTTGCTTTTGCTGCAGCAACTGATTTATCTTGAGATGGAACAACCGTCTTAGGTTTTGATGGAACCTGTTTTTTGACTGGAATTGGATTGATAATCGCTCCCTCGGTATCATCGTCATCTTGGTAATATTTATTGCTCTTGAATTTATAAGCAAGTGTAATTTCATGCGAGGATCCAAAATTTGCCAAATTACCCGTTGCTTTTTCAAAATTATATTCAACCGAAATTTTAGGGGTTAAATTTAAACCTAAACCGGCCGACATGCCGTATAAAGTGTTATAACCCGCTTGAGCCCAAACGCCATTAGGAATAGTGAACATCATCAATCCTGAAATAACTGTTTTCTCTTTTTTAAGTTCTGTTTTAAGTAAACCCGAAAATTTACTTTTATCAAAAAAACCATAGGTGTCCAAATAACCAGTATGCATAACATGCAATTCGATACTTTTTTCAGGATCATCCTGAACCATTTCGGCCGTTTTAAGATTATATAAAAACAAATTATTTAAGGATACCCCAAAATCAAGGAAGGCCGTACCGTAATTAATACCAGGATTTATTGTAATTAAGGAATTAGAAGGAATATTATCTAATGCAGGATCGGGATTGTTCGTAATTACTTTACCACTATTGAGACCACTTTTATAAAACCCTAAATTCAATCCAAAAGTTAGATTGCTGTCTTGGTCCAATACCACATTGTGGGCAAAATTGGCAACCGCTCCAAAAGTAGTTAAAACACCATAATTTTGTTGAAATAAACCAATAGCAATCCCTTGATTCTCCCTAAATCTGCCCGCATAACTAAACAAATAGGTTTGAGGTGCATTATCAAATTGTACCCACTGTTTTTTATTATAAAAACTTAAGTAAGAGCCTTGTTCCCTAACAAAACTAAAAGTAGGATTGATAAGATATTTATTAAATTTTAAAGAATTTCGAACTGGTAATGTAAACGAAACAACTCCACCCTCTTTGACATTGTCTTGAGAATAGAGTATTTGAAGTGAGCAATAAAAAAAGATAATGAATAGTAAAAGTTTCTTCATACTTATTTAATTAAAGTTATAGAACCTTTTTTTATTTTTTTATCTTGGGGAATAATAATGTAATAAAAAACTGGGTTAATATTTTTGAAATCTATAATGGTCTCAGGCCAATTATTCTGGTAATTATTGGTTTTAAAGATTTGTTCGCCTGAAGAACTCATCAATATTACCTCGGTATCGCTACCACTTGAATATTCTTGAGGAATTACCCAAGTATCATTTATTCCATCTCCATTTGGACTTATTAAATTGGGTATATTAACAGCATTAGTGTCAACAATAGGATATTTTATTGTGAAAAGAAACTCTTTTGTAGCAACACAACCCGAACTTTGGGTAATTATAACTTTGTAATCTCCTTTGGCTGTTGCATCAAAAGTAGCACCATTGGCTCCAACAATTAAAACATTGTTTAAATACCACTGATAAGTAGGATCTACAGCGGTCGTTGTTGTAACTATAGTTTTTACTTCCCCTTCATTTATTGTGTTTGTCCCTGTAACATTTATAGAACTTGCAAATTGAATTTCCTGCAAATTAATAGTTGAATTAGTCACACATCCGCCAAAATCAACTTTAACAGAATACAAACCAGCTTTGTTTGCGTCATAAGTACTAGCTGTAGCCCCAGCTATTGCAACATCATTAAGATACCATTGATAACTGTTAGCGGTTTGAGTAGTTAAGGTTGTTGGTCCTTCAGAAGCACAAAATGGATTTCCTTTACTAGAAGTTATAGCCGAAACCTGCGCTGTCGCTTCCGAAACTGTTACTCTATTAGAATATGAATAGGATGTACAAGACCCATAATTAGTTTCAACAAAATAGGTTCCTGGTTGGTTAACGGTTAGGCTTGTGGTGCTCCCCATGAGAATAGGAGAAGGAGTAGATTCTTTATACCATTTGTAGGTCAGGGAAGGGTATTTTAATGGAGAATCATTCGTTCCTGTACCGGGATTATCTATTTTTAAAACATAATTTCCTCCCGCACAATAAGTGGCAGTAGAAATAAAATTATTGATTGAAAAAGGAGTGTTTTGAATTTGGTAATATGCCGAAAAAGAAACTGAACTAGTACTAGTAACTGCTGGAGAAGTACTTCGTATTCTTATTTTATAAGCTTCGCCTGCAGTATTTGTGGGAATCCGAAATCCTAAAGTTGCCGGGGAACTAGTAACTGCTCCAGCATTAGAACTAACAAGAACAGTTGCATTTGCGAAGTCTCCACTTGGATCAGACAACTCAACTATAAATTGATTAGTTGAGTCAAAAGCCGATTGTGGGCTAAAAGCAAAAGTTGCCGTAGACAAAATAGGAACCTGAGTATTATATGCCGCATCAGCACAAATTTGGCTAAAACTAAGTGTAGGCTTTCCAATTGTTATTTGAGCATAAGTATCAGTTGCTAAGGATAAAGCAAAAAAGAAGAAACAAAAAAAACATTTTTTTACTATAGTAACCATCGCTGAACAGATCTTTATTTAGCATAATCAACAAATATAACTTAGAGGTAATTTATTAAATTTCACTTCCTTAAAGTTTAAAAACAAAAACTATCAAACCTGAAAACTATTTATCAACGTTTGAAGCAACAATTTTCCCTATTTTCAATCTAAAATCAGGTCTTTTATCATTTAAAAAATCGATAAAAGTTTCTTTATTGTCACTTTTAGAATAAACATTAGAAAAAATACTATTACCATACCAATTCTCTAAATCTTCATTATTTGAATCAAATTCAGTAAAAATATTTCCTTTACAGAAATTGAAATACATTTGTTCAAATTTTATTTTATTTAGATTCTTGTCGTTGATTTCCATTTTGCTGTCCAATAATACTGCCGGATTGAATCCAGAAATTACTGTTCTTCTACATTCCAAAGCCGAATTCTCACCAACATAGATAGCCTCTTTAACCAATCCCGACTCGATATCAACACTTATGTTTTCACTATTATTAACCAAGGTTAAATTTGTAGCAACAACTAGTGTCTGCTTTTTTGTAAAATCAACTTCTTCTTTAGTGCCATAAGACGCAATATCTAGACATCTTGAACCAAATTTACTTGATAAAAAAGAAGAACGAATGGCTAATGAATTATCGATATTACACTGAGTTCCATAATTAAATTTATAATCATTACTACTTGATTTAAACGAAACCATCTTATTCAATTTAACTTCTCCACCTAATATTTCGAAGGAATCACCAGCAGAAAAGCTAACCATTACATTTTCGATTATGGTTTTATTTCCTACACCGCACAATAGCAAAGAATTGAAATTTTCAGTTCCTTTCAATTTTGCTCCAGCAAACTCTATCCTTACAAATCTTAAAATACCTGAATTACTCCCAGCATTTGCTCCTCCATAGGAAGTTAAAGCAGGGTTTAGGTCAAAGTTTACTGAAGAAACACTACCAAATTTATTAATAGGCGCATCTCCCAATAAGATTATTCCTCCCCAATCTCCTGCCTTTTTAAGGCTATTGTTGGATGTAAAAACAATCGGATCCGTTTGTAAACCATCAGCAATTAAAGTAGCGCCTTTTGTAATAACAAGCGAAGCCTTAGATTCAGAGTCACATATTATCACCGTTCCCGGATCAATTGTAAGTGTTGCATTATTAGTTACATAAACACTTCCTTGCAATAAGTAAATATTTTTCTTTTCTAATTTTGTGTTTACAGAAATATTTCCGGCTAAAATTCGATTAGCCTCACCATAATCCTGTTTATTAGGCTTAAACTCCGTCCAATTATTTAACCAATTGTTAGATCCTATTATTCCTTTTTCTTGTTGTGCATTTACACCGCAAGTTATCAAAAGAAACACGCCAATAATTTTAGTAATGTTTTTCATAAGACAAAAGGTAAATTGTTAATAATATTATTGAATAAAAAACTAATGAAACACTGTTATTATAGACTACAAATCATTGAATTCATGCAATGATTTCATTGTATTCTCGTAAAATAAAATAGCTGATATTAAATTATCTTTATCAGAATAAGGCAACATCCTTCTTTGAAAATCAACTGTTAATTGAAGAAAAGAATTAGTTCCTTCGGCTTGACCTTCCATCGCTTTCCTGTTATCAGGATTATTAGGAATACCTAAATCAGCTATAGTCACACCAGGTTTTGTAGCCAAGGCTATATATGGCAAGGTTTTTACAAGAACTTGTATTCGTTCTACATAAAGCTCCAAAAGCTCCCCTTTTTGCATCGCCTTTAACTCGTCCAAACCGTGGTACTTTTTAATTGAAGCACTTGAACTAATAATACTTCTTGGAGCATTTTTATTTTGTGAAAAAACCACACCAGAAGTGAATAAAAAAACACTTAAAACAATAACTTTGATCTTCATATTTTAAACTTAAATAGTTAATCTATAGAAACAAAATTAAATAATTAAAATTAATTTACAACATTTATCAACAATTGTTTGTTAGAAAAAGTATTACAAATTAAATAAAAAGACGTCTAATACCGACAAAATAAGCAATATATCGTCTTTTTTCTTAAATTATCCTTAAAAAATAATGTAAGATTAATTATCCTAAAATTTATGGAAATGGATTTTAAAAAACAGAAAAGCTCTTAATTCCGTCTAAACTATTTTAAGATTAAATCCGGATAAAAGAAAAACAATCATTACTTACTTAAAA
The DNA here is from genome assembly GCF_047344965.1 of Flavobacterium sp. W1B. Lineage (NCBI taxonomy): Bacteria > Pseudomonadati > Bacteroidota > Flavobacteriia > Flavobacteriales > Flavobacteriaceae > Flavobacterium > Flavobacterium sp. W1B. Next base: position 943,277 of record NZ_CP178845.1, on the reverse strand, counting down.
AATACCTGAATTTATAATCCTATAATAATCAAATAATTACACGCCTTAAATTATATTATTTTTAAAAAAAACATAACAGCAAACATCTATCTTAGATTCACAAATTTAAAAGTTGCAATAGTAGGGTTTTATTTACATGTATGCAATTATATTTAAAAATTTTACTAAAAACTTTAGTAAAAATACGTTTTAGAAAAAAAGACGAGAAGAATTAAAATACCAATAATTGTCCCGCCTATTATTTTTAGTTGTCATAATCAAATAAAAAAAATGACTTCAAATTTTCTTTAATTTATTAAAATAAAAATCCTACAAAATGTTTTATAAAAACCTCGGATACTCACAAAAAAGTAACCTATTTCAACAAACCGTCAGTTAATTCGAAGCGATTTTTTACCCCTTTTGTTTTAAAAACTGTAATTGTCCTAACAATTAAAAATTTCGATAAAGCAATCATACTTTTAATCAAAAGAATTCAAGATATGGCAACAAAAACAGTATTTATCACAATCAATGCTTCAATATTCTAAGCAAATGTGTTTTTCTGTTATTAATTTTGAGTTTTCCTACCGTAAAACTTTACAATCAAAAATTTTTGACTAACCCATTTTCTTCTATCTTTGCTTCATGCAATTTTCGGAAATTTTAGGGCAGGAACACATTAAAAGTCATCTGACAAGAAGTGCCGATTTAGGCCGGATTCCTCATGCCCAATTATTTGTGGGGCCAGAAGGAAGTGGCACTTTGGCCACTGCCATCGCTTATGCCCAATACATCTTATGCGCTAATCAAAACGGAGAAAATCAAGGTTCAAATGAATCCTGCAATTTAAAATTCCAAAAATTATCACATCCTGATTTACATTTTGCTTATCCCACGGTGACCACCGAAGAAGTCAAAAAAAACCCAAAAAGCATTGATTTCATAGCCGATTGGAGAAAATTCGTTTTACAAAATCCTTATGGAGGCTTGTTTGATTGGTATGCCATTCTGGGCGTTCAAAACAAACAAGGCGAGATTAGGGTCGATGATGCTCAGGAAATTCTGAAATCATTATCCTTGAAATCATACGAAGGCGGTTATAAAATTATGATTGTTTGGATGGCCGATAAATTAAATATTGCTGCCTCGAATAAATTATTGAAATTACTTGAAGAGCCACCAGAAAAAACGCTTTTTATTTTAATTTCTGAAAATGAAGAAGATATCATTCAAACCATACGATCAAGATGCCAAGTCTTGCATTTTAATGGATTGAGCGAACCTATCATTGCTGAAGCTTTAGTTTCCCGAGAAAAGGCAGACCCAAAATTAGGTGCAAAAATTGCGCATCAGGCACAAGGAAATTACAACATTGCTTTGCATTTACTTCATGATGACGACGAAGAACATCCATTTGAACAATGGTTTGTGACTTGGGTTCGTGCAGCTTTCAAGGCAAAAAAAGATGCTGCTGCCATCCAGGATTTAATTCTTTGGAGCGAAAAAATTGCTGCTTTAGGAAGAGAAACGCAAAAGAAATTTCTAGAATTTTGCATCGAAATGTTTCGTCAGGCATTATTGCTCAATTACGAAACGAAAAATTTGGTTTATTTTGAACCTAAGGTTGATAAATTTAAACTAGAAAATTTTGCGCCATTTGTAAACGGCAATAACATTCAAGATATTTTCAAAGAACTTTCGGACGCCATGTATCATGTGGAACGCAACGGAAACGCAAAAATCATTTTGACCGATTTATCCATAAAACTAACCCGTTTAATCCATAAAAAATAACAATTATGAACAACGTAGCCTCTATTTTAATTTTAGTCTTTTTGGCAATTTCTTTTCTTCAATCCGGATACGATAAACTATTCTATTGGAAAGACAATATCGATTGGTTAAAAGGGCATTTTGCCAACACTCCGTTGAGAAAACAAGTGCCTTTGGCATTAGCAAATATTCTGATATTAGAATTAATATCCGGTATTTTGTGCATCGTGGGGAGCATCCAATTAGTGGTAAACGATGGCAGAATCTTTGGTTTTTACGGAGCCGTTTTTTCCTGTATAACTTTGATTATGTTACTTTTTGGACAACGATTGGCAAAAGATTATGACGGAGCCAGAACCATAGTTATCTATTTCATCCCGGCAGTAATGGCTGTCTATTGGTTAAACTAGAAAAACAAAATAAAGAACATTCACATTGACAAATAAAATGACACCAAAACATCCTTCAGAATCCCTTTCTATATTAACCGATTTAGTTTTGCCAAGCGAAACCAATCCTTTGAATAATCTTTTTGGCGGAGAATTACTGGCCCGCATGGATCGAGCAGCGAGTATTGCAGCCGGGAGACATTCCCGAAGAATTACCGTGACCGCATCAGTAAATCACGTAGCCTTTAATAGAGCCATTCCCTTGGGAAGCGTTGTAAATGTTGAGGCCAAAGTTTCTAGAGCTTTCAAAAGTTCGATGGAAATTTATATTGATGTTTGGGTAGAAGACAGACAATCTGGAAATCGCACCAAAGCAAACGAAGCAATTTATACTTTTGTGGCAGTTGATGACACCGGAAGACCAGTAGAAGTGCCACAAATAATTCCGGAAACGGAACTAGAAAAACAGCGTTTTGACGCCGCATTAAGACGCAAACAACTTAGTTTAGTTTTGGCAGGCAAGATGAGTCCTCAAGATGCTACTGAATTGAAGGCATTATTTATCTAAAAATAAATTTAACTCGTTTTTTGTAATTAAATATTTCAGATACGGAAAATTTGAATCGAAAAAAGGAGTATTTTTACAAGCACAAAAAATCATATTTAAAAGAAATTTCAGGAGAATAAGGCCTGCAAATCAATTTCTTACAGACATAAAATAATACAAATGAAAGAAAAGGTAAAAGAGAAGATGAGTACAGAAAAAGAAGCCAAATTAAAAGCACTACAGCTTACGCTGGACAAACTGGACAAAACCTACGGAAAAGGAACAGTGATGAAAATGGGCGACAAAGCCATTGAAGAAGTAGAAACCATTTCGTCGGGATCTTTAGGAATAGATTTAGCCTTGGGAGTTGGTGGCTATCCAAGAGGTAGGATTATTGAAATATATGGTCCAGAATCTTCTGGTAAAACTACTTTGACACTTCATGCCATTGCTGAGGCTCAAAAAGCAGGAGGAATTGCTGCTTTCATTGATGCTGAACACGCATTCGATAGAAATTATGCCGAAAAATTAGGCGTAGATATAGAAAATCTAATTATTTCTCAACCGGACAATGGGGAACAAGCGTTGGAAATTGCCGAAAATCTGATCCGTTCAGGAGCAATAGACATTGTGGTTATTGACTCTGTTGCCGCATTGACTCCAAAAAGTGAAATTGAAGGCGAAATGGGAGATTCTAAAATGGGATTACATGCCCGTTTGATGTCTCAAGCGTTAAGAAAATTAACCGGAACTATCAGCAAAACAAACTGTACCGTTTTCTTTATCAACCAGTTGAGAGAGAAAATTGGAGTAATGTTTGGAAATCCGGAAACGACTACAGGAGGAAATGCATTGAAATTTTACGCTTCGGTACGTTTAGATATTCGTCGTTCTACTCAAATTAAAGACGGGGACAACGTATTGGGTAACAGAACCAAAGTGAAAATTGTAAAAAACAAAGTAGCTCCACCATTTAAAGTGGCTGAATTTGACATCATGTATGGTGAAGGAGTTTCAAAAACAGGCGAAATATTAGACTTGGCTGTTGAATTTGAAATTATCAAAAAATCAGGTTCTTGGTTTAGTTATGGTGAAACCAAATTAGGACAAGGTCGCGATGCCGTTAAATCTTTGATTAAAGACAATCCGGAATTAGCGGATGAACTTGAAGAAAAAATAAAAGCCAGAATAAAAGAATTAGCAGAAAACTAATAGTCTTTATTGTAATATTTTTAAAAATGCTCGAAAATTTTCGAGCATTTTTTTTGGAGTTTTGACAACCCAATTATTTTCCGTTTTTTAATTTTGATAAAAAAAATCCTTTTTCACGCAACCTTTTTCATCAAGTACAATCTTATAAAAAGTAAACAATGAATTATTAACTTTAAAATTGAAAAAAAATGAAAAAAATTGCGTTACTTTTAGTGTTAATCACATCTTTAGTAGGCTGTAGTCTTGATAGTGGTGACAGAGAAACATATACCTATTCCGTACTTCCTGTGGAAAGTTATACGCTTCCTGAAGCTTTTAAATTGGGCGAAACCTATGAAATAAAATTAAAATACCAAAAGCCTTCAGCTTGTCATATTTTTCAAGGAATATACTACAGTAAAGATTTAAACACGAGAACAATAGGAGTACAAACTGCGGTAAAAGACAAACAAATTTGCGGTACTGAAATTCCACCATTATCAGAAACTTCATTTAACTTTACGGTAACTGCTACAGGTTCTTATATTTTTAAGTTTTACAAAGGTAAAGATGCTGAAGACAAAGACTTATTTGAAGAAGTAGAAATTCAAGTAGTTCAATAAAAAATAGAACAATTCTGTGGCATTAGAACAAATAATTACGGATTGTAAAAAGAATCACCCCAAAGCTCAAGAACAGTTATACCAATTGTTCGCTAAGAAGTTTTTTGGGGTGTGCCTCAAATATTCCAGTAATTATGATGATGCCCAAGATAATTTGCAGGATGGTTTTATAATTGTTTTTAAAAAAATTGAACAATTTAGCAGCAAAGGCTCTTTTGAAGGCTGGGCCAAAAGAATATTCATAAACAATGCATTACAAAAATACAAAGACGTCCGATTTATGGAAGTTCTGGATGATAATATTGCCGAAGTTGATCTCGAAATAGACGATGAAAAAATATCCCTCGATTATTTACTGCAAATTATACACGAACTACCGGATCAATATCGAATCGTATTTAGCTTGTATGTCCTTGACGGTTACTCGCACAAGGAAATCAGCGAAATGCTAAACATTACAACCGGAACAACAAAATCAAATCTTTTCAGAGCACGATTGATTTTGAAAGAAAAAATTGAAAAACTAACAGACATTAAATTCGAATCATCGGCAAAATGAAAAACAAAAAAAACATAGACCGATTGTTTCAAGAAAGATTCAAAGATTTTGAAACAGAACCCAACGAGCACACTTGGTCAAACATCCAAGCCGCTTTGAAGGAGGAAAAAAAAGAACGAAAAGTAATTCCGCTTTGGCTGAAATACACCGGAATTGCTGCAGCCTTTTTTCTAGGCTTTTTTGCTTTGAATTCTGTTTTCAAAACAAATAATGATTCCAAAAACAGTATCGTTTTAGAAACCAAGTCTTCGAATTCTTCGACTGACAATAAAGATACCGTTCCGACTAAAACAATGGGAGAAAAAAACCAAATCTACCTGAAAAATAATTCAAAAATTGCTCTAACGGACCCCGAAAAAACCAAAAAAAATGAAAAAGAAACTACAGCTGTTATACAATCAAAAATCACCCTTGGCAAAACGAAGAATCAGAACATTGCTAAGATTTATATCGGTAAAAATAATCCATCGTTAGAAAAAGCCGATACCAAAAATGAAAATTTAAAATCAGATTTAGCTGTTGCAGAAAAAAACAATCCAAAAAATTCTACTCTTTCTGATAACATTTTAAACCAAAACATCAAAAAAGAATTATTAAAAGAAAAAGAAAACTCAGCGATTGCAAAAACAGATTCTGACAAGCAGGCTTTAACTTCAGCCGCCGTCCCCAACGAACTAGAAGCGCTTTTAAAGACAAAAGAAGAAGAAAAGAATAAAATAGTTGCCGCAAGGAAAAACAAGTGGGAAATCACACCAAATATAGCCGCGATGTATCCTAACGCAAATTCGAACGGTTCGAGCATTGATCCACAATTTTCAGAAAACTCGAAAACTACCGAAAACAGCCTTGGATTTGGTGTTGGCATCAATTATGCCATTAGCAAAAAAATGGCTTTGCGATCAGGAATCAATAAATTTTCATTGGGATACAACACCAACAATGTTGTCTATTCTACGGGTTTAAAGAATAACAATTTAGCCAATGTAAATTACACTACTAACGCTCTGATTGAGGTTCATAACAGCTCAAATTTAAATTCACTGATGACTTTTGAAAAAAACCTGCAAAAAACAAGCAGCGGAACCATCAATCAAAAAATGGGCTATTATGAAGTGCCTTTGGAGCTTTCCTATGCAATTTTGGATAAAAAAATAGGCATTAACATCATTGGCGGAATCAGTACTTTGTTCCTCGAAGAGAATAAAATATCATTAATTTCAAGCGAAGCTAATCTAAAATTGGGCGAGGCAAATAACTTGAATTCAGTGCATTTCAGCACTAATTTTGGGATTGGTTTTCAATACAAGTTTGTGAAATCATTCCAACTTAATTTTGAACCAATGGTAAAATACCAACTGAATACTTTTTCTAATAACTCCGGGAATTTTAAACCCGTTCTTATTGGCTTATATTCCGGAATTAGTTATCATTTTTAATTTATCGAATCAAATTCGACTAATTGGTTATAAATAGTTTCTCGTACTTCATCCCGAATTATTTTTCGGTCAGCCCCAGTTTTACCATGAGTTTCCACAATCGAATGGATTTTAACTCGCATTAATCCTGGGCTTCCGCTAAAAAAAGTATAGGAAAGTCTTTTTTTATTATCGGCAAAAGTTATGGGAACTATAGGGATTTGGTGCTCTAACGCCAATCGAAAAGCACCATCTTTGAAAGAATCCAACAACACCGATTCATCATCGGGAACACCGCCTTCAGGAAAAATACAAACGCTCAAGCCGCGGTCAATTCTCTTCTGTGCTTGGTTAAAAACTTCCATTCGGCTTTTTGAACAACCTCTATCAACTAAAATACAGGTTCTTTTGTAGAAAAACCCAAACAAGGGAATCTTTGCCAGTTCTTGTTTTCCAACAAAAACAAAGGGGTTTTTAACCGCCGCTAACATCAACATTATATCGGCCATCGAGGTATGATTGGCAACAATCATATAACTTTTATGGAAATCGAGAGGTTGAACTTTATTAATTTTATAGAAAAATCCCATTCCGAAAAGAATGAATTTGGCCCAAATTCTCGCCATTTTGAAAAAATAAGGATAGCCTTTTTCAGATAAAATGGAAAGAATTAAAAAAGGAAACATGACCAATATCGGGATGGCCATTAAAACATAAAACCATACCCGCCATAAAGTCCAAAAGATTATTTTTATTCCTTTCATAATGCCAAAAATAGGAAATCGAATGTTATTTTTGGTAAAAGAATTGACTTAGTGAATTAGTAACCTCAAAGAAGGCTTGTCAAAGCACGTTCAAAACTTTTTAAAGATTAAAAAAATATACTTAAAGAGCTAAATCAAGATAATTTTTAAAATTCTCAAATTTGCGATAAAAAATAAAAAACTTTGCGAACTTTGCGATCAAGAAAAATTACAATGGCAAAAATACTTACTGGTGTTCAGAGTACGGGAACCCCACATTTAGGAAACTTACTGGGAGCGATCATCCCGGCAATACAATTATCTAATAATTCTGAAAACGAATCTTTTCTTTTCATAGCCGATTTGCATTCGATTACGCAAATAAAAAACGGAAAAACCTTAAGAGAAAACACCTATAGCGTTGCTGCAGCTTGGCTTGCTTTTGGATTAGATGTGAATAAAGTAGTTTTCTACAGACAATCTGATGTGCCACAAACAGCAGAATTATCTTGGTATTTGAGTTGTTTTTTTCCTTTTCAACGCCTCACATTGGCACATTCTTTTAAAGATAAAGCCGATAGACTGGACGATGTAAACGCCGGTTTATTTTCGTATCCAATGTTGATGGCCGCCGATATTTTATTGTATGATGCCGAATTTGTTCCTGTAGGAAAAGACCAATTGCAACACCTCGAAATCACGCGCGATGTCGCTTCGCGTTTCAACCACCAAATGGGAGAAACTTTTGTGCTTCCGGAAGCCAAAATTCAGGATGACAGCATGTTGATTCCAGGAACTAATGGCGGAAAAATGAGTAAATCAGCCAACAATATCATCAATATTTTCCTTGATGACAAAACCTTGCGCAAACAAGTGATGAGCATCGAAACCGACAGCACACCACTGGAAGAACCAAAAAATCCGGATACTTGCAATGCTTTTGCGATTTATGCTTTGTTAGCAAATCAAGAACAAATTGCGACTATGAGAGCTAATTATCTAGGAGGAAATTACGGTTATGGTCATGCCAAACAAGCTTTGTTTGAGCTAATTACCGAAACATTCAAAACCGAAAGAGAAAAATACAATTACTACATAAACAATCTTGCAGAGGTAGATTCCTTATTAAGAATTGGTGCCGCAAAAGCGTCAGAAGTTGCCAAAGGCGTTCTGGCAAGAGTAAGAACCAAATTGGGATATGAAATCTAATTTTCAAACCACATATTCACAACCCTTTCCCTTCAAAACGGAAAGGGTTTTTGTTTTCATATTGCTTCAAACAATTTCCCCGGCAACGGCCGCACTACGCCTTTGAGTTCCATATTCAGTAGCAAACCCGAGATTTTATAAATGGGAAAATCACAATTCAAGGCGATAATGTCCATCAGTTCTTTGCCGGTTTTCAGCAAATAATCATATACTTTTTGTTCGTCTTCATCTAAGCTTATAAACAATTGTTTTTGTACGGGTTTAACTTCTTTTTCCAGATCCCAATTCAGTATATAAATCAAATCGGCGGCACTGTTGAGCAGGTTTGCTCTTTGGGTTTTTATCAAGTTGTTACAACCTGCGCTGTACTTGTCGGTCGTGCGTCCCGGAACGGCAAAGACGTCGCGATTATAATCGTTAGCCATGTTGGCGGTAATCAATGAACCACCTCTTTCAGCCGATTCTATGACGATTGTTGCTTCGCTCATTCCCGCAACTATTCTATTTCTACGAACAAAATTTTCTTTGTCGGGATTAGATGAACTCCAAAACTCGGTTATAAAACCGCCGTTTTGCTCCATTCTGGCCACGTATTTTTTATGTGTTTTGGGATAAATTTGGTTCAAGCCATGCGCCAATACTCCTATCGTCTGCAAATTGTTTTCCATAGCCAATTGATGCGCTAAAATATCCACGCCATAGGCAAAACCACTTACGATAATGGGATTAAGCGGAGCCAAATCCTCTATTAGTTTTCGGCAAAACTCCGAGCCATAAGAAGTTATTTGGCGCGTCCCGACAATGCTGATAATTTTTCGGTTTTTCAAATCGATATTTCCCGAAGTGAACAACAACGCCGGTCCATCAATACAATGCTTCAATCGATCGGGATAGTTTTCGTCTTGAAAATGGACCACATTGATTCCGTTGGATTTAATGAATTCCAGCTCTTTATTGGCTTTGTCAAAAACGGATTTATCCTTTAAATTTTTCAACAACATCGAACCAACACCATCAATGGCGTAAAGCTGCGCCGTTTTGGTTTTAAAAACTGCCTCTGCGCTGCCGCAATGCGTCAACAGTTTCTTGGCCATAATATCGCCAACACCTTCTACCCTTTGCAAGGCTAATAAATAAAACAAATCCTGCTCTTTCATTTTTTAGATGCTATTATAATTTTAAAAACTATCATTGGTGCAAGCAAAATACAAACCGAATCACAAAAAAAAATTAATCTGAACTTCCTCGATTTTTTTGGCTAATCAATTGTTTATGAAAAGTATACATTTTTTACGGGAATTGTTAATAAAAATTGTGAATAAAATTTTGATAACTATTTTCATTGTATAACTTTGTAAGTATGAACATCCAACCTTACATCGCCCAGCTTTTATATCGTTATCAATGTGTTACCGTTCCTGGTTTCGGAGCATTTTTGACTGAAACTCAATCGGCTCAGTGGATTGAAAGCGAAAATTCATTTTTTCCTCCAAAAAAAATGATTTCTTTTAATGCCTACATTAAAAATAACGATGGTTTATTGGCCAATCATATTGCTCAATCTGAGAAAACATCTTATGATTATGCCGTAAGCGCCATTCAATATGAAGTATTGAACTGGAAAAAAATATTGTTGGAAAACGAATCGATTTCGATTAAAAACGTTGGAGATATTAGGCTGAATGCAGATAAAAACTTAGTTTTCATTCCTTCGGACCAAACCAATTATTTATCGAGTTCTTTTGGTTTAAGTTCTTTTGTTTCGCCTGTTGTAAAAAGAGAAATCTTCGAGCAAAAACTAGAAGCAATCGAGGAGAATACCGTAATTAACCTAGAGCCCGAAGAAAGAAAAAGCAGACCGTATTTAAGATATGCGGCAATTTTTGTTCTGGGATTGGGATTAACCGGAAGTATTGGTTATAGCGTGTACCAAAATCAAATGGCAACTGAAACTTTGCTTGTCGAAACGGCAGTTCAAAAACAAGTAAATAACAAAATACAAGAAGCTACTTTCTTTATAAAAAGCCCTATGCCGGCAGTAACACTTTCAATAAAAGAAGGAAAAATGCCTTATCACGTAATGGCAGGCGCTTTTAGAGAAGAAAAAAATGCTCAAAAAAGCTTCGAAAAATTATCAAATCAAGGATACAAAGCCAAACGTCTGGCGCCAAACAAACACGGTCTTTTCCCTGTTGTCTATGGAAGCTACAGTACTTTAGCAGAAGCTGAAAAAGCAAAAACAGAAATTCAAAAAAAGGACAATCCTGAAGCCTGGCTTTTGATTGAATCACTATAATACAAAAAACCTATTCGTTCTGAATAGGTTTTTTTATATTTAAAAGGCTCGAAAAAGCTTTAGTTTTTAATCAAAGAATCTTTCGTTTTTTCGAATATAAATTTTGGAGAGTTAAAATCAAGAGGAACTTCCGGATTAAAATAAACAAAGCCCATATAACCACCTTCCACTCCATTACCTAAAATTAGCTTATTCTCTTTTTTCAAAAAAGCTATAGGCAACCGTTTCCAACTGCCACCATAGGATTTGTAATTGTAAGTGCCTATCAGCGTATCTCCTTTAATTTTCCCGCTTACATCACCCGAATCTTTTATCGCTTTATTGCCGTAAATTATTTCATAGTTTCCGTTAAAACTAAACCCATTTGTAACAATCGATAGAAGAGCCGTATCTCTGTTATTGACCGCTTCGTAAAAAACCGAGTTCGCCTTAGATTCTTTTTTTGAATCGCAAGCAATAACCAAGACTAACAAAAGAAAGGCGATAGACGCCAAAATTTTGCCCGATAACGTCGTTTTTATATTCTTTCCGAGAATTACCATGTAATTAATTTAAACTTGCTTTAAACATCCTTAATTCGTCCCAGGTATATCTTTCACCAAATTGTTCTTTCATTCCACTCAGCGATTCTTCTTTGTAATATTTAAAAGCTTCGCTCAATTCCTCAATTTTATCTTGTGGCATTACGTCTCTAACGGCAATTTTCTTGGACTGAATCAGTTTTACCAAATGGCTTTCAACCGTTTGTGTGGTCAGTTTTCGGATTCTTGCAATGTCCTGAATCGAATTTTTATGTAGCCACAAATCATAAGTTTCCTCTACGGTTGATTTTTTTGGCGCTTTTGGAGCGGATTTTTTTGAAGTATAACGTTCTACATCCTTGTCATCCTCAATCAAACTGATGTTTAACTTCTTGAACTGCGCTGCAATTACTTCCGTTTTTCGGGATTTGTATTTTTTTATTTCGTCTGAAGTCAATTTCTCTTTCGAAATCGTTTCGCCTGAAATGACTACGTCCATCAGGAGTTTCGCCTTCATCAATCGCAAAACCGCCTTGGTCTGCAATTCTTCGAGCACCGATAATTCCTCATAATAGGCTTTTGCTTTTTTGGTTCGTTTTACTTCCTCTATTTTCCAAAGTACCTCAAAAACCAAATCGTCCATTGGCGACCAAAAATAACTGAAAGCCGCCTCAATTCTCTGCGAAACATGAATTAAATCGACGGTTTCACTGGCAAAGATTTTATTCAATTGCTGGATGAACTTTTGGGATGGATCTAAAAGCGAATCGATGGCCTGCATTTGCTTAGTTGCCCAAAGCGCATTCTTAGATTTTCCCGAAGTTTCTGATTTATCCGAATAACTGAATTTATGGTTGCGCCATTCCTGAGCCAAATCAGCCCAATCAAAACTGTTAATCAAGTAATTATGGATGAAATTTTTGGTTTCAAAATGCAATGAATTCTTCAACAATTCCTCCGAAGCTTTATTCAGCGCATAATCCATCACGTCTTGGTCGTTAGAAATACCGTTCATACGCAGCGGAGAAAGCAAAATAAGCCCGTTTAACGAACGCAAACGCGACAATGCAACATACGCCTGTCCGGGCAGAAAAACCTGCGAAACATCGAGCGCTGCTTTGTCAAAAGTCAGTCCCTGGCTTTTATGCACCGTAATCGCCCAGGCCAACTTGATCGGATAATGAACAAAAGTACCCAAAACCTCCTCTTCGATTTCTTTAGTCATCTCATCCACTTTGTATCGGATGTTCTGCCATTCGTATTTTTCGACTTCAATTGTTTTGTCTTCCTCTGGAAAATGAACTAGAATCTCTTGGCTTGAAAGCGATTTGATAACGCCCATTTTTCCGTTGAAATAATTCTTGTCTGCAGAGAGATCATTTTTTACAAACATCACCTGAGCACCAATTTTTAATTGAAGTTGTTCATCAACCGGGAAAATTTTTTCGGGAAAATCGCCCACAATGTCCGGTTTATAAATCGTCAGCTTTCCTTCTAAATCCTCCAAAGCCTGCGCATTCATGGTATCAGCCTTTGCATTATGGGTTGTAAGCGTAATATAACCTTTGTTGGTTTTTAAATCAAAGTCGGGTTTTACGTATTCGTTGAGCACTTCGACATCCTCTTTAGAAATCTGGTTATTGCGCAAATTATTCAAAACAGCGATAAACTTGTCATCCGTTTGACGAAAAATTTTGGACAATTCAATATACAAAGGCGGATTTTGTTGCACCACATGCGAATGGAAGAAAAACTTTCCTTTGTAATAATTCCTTAAGGTTTTCCATTCTTCATCTCGAATAACTGGTGGTAATTGTAGTAAATCTCCTATATATAAAACTTGAACTCCACCAAATGGAGTCGTTTTTTTTCGCACCGTTTGCATCATGTAATCCATAGCATCAAGCAAATCAGCGCGCAACATACTCACCTCGTCAATAATCAGCAGTTCCATATTTCTGATTACCGATTTTTTTAAGCCATTCATTTTAAAATGTCTGCGCAAAGTATCCTTAGATTCAAACTTTACCGTTTCCGAAAAATGAGATTCAACACCAAACGAAGGTATAAAACCACCAAAAGGCAATTGAAACATAGAATGAATCGTAACTCCACCGGCATTTAATGCAGCAATTCCCGTAGGCGCAACCACCACCGTATTCTTATGCGTAGTTTGAATAATTTCACGCAAAAGCGTGGTTTTACCCGTTCCCGCTTTTCCGGTAAGAAAAATAGAACGTTGTGTCTGGTTGATAAACTGTAATGTATAAGCAGCAGCTTCGGATATTGTTTGCATTTGACTTGTAAATAAGATTGCTAAATTATTGAAAATTAGAATCCCTATTTTTATTAAAAAGTAACATTTTTTGTTTTTTTGAACTAATTATCTAAGTTCAGATCGAAACCAAAAGCTGAAATAAGTTCAAAAAAAAACCTTCAATCTAAAATCTAGATGAAGGTTCTTTTCTGAATTAATATAGAAAAATTATTTTTTAACCTCTACTTTTTCGTCCTTTTTAGCAGCCGATTTGTATTTGTCATTTAATCCTTTTAAAATTTCTTTTGTGATATCAAATTTGTCTTCAGCATACAAAATTGTTGCAGCATCACCAGTTCCATAAATATAAGAATAACCTTTTTCCTTACCATAAGCTTTGATGAATTTTTTTACACCACTTACTAAAGTGTCCATTTCTACTCCACTTTCCTGTTGCAATTGCTGAGCTAAAGCTTGTTGAGCATAACTCAATTGTTGCTCTCTTTTTTGTAATTCAGCACCTTTTTGTTGTGCCCAAGCTTGACCGTTTGCCTGTGCTTGACTTTGAAAATTAGCAGCATCTTGTTTAAAGCGATTGATTTCTGCTTCCAACTGTCTTCCTTTTTCTTCAGACTGCGCTTTATACTTAGCTTCAAGATCTTTTGCTTCTGTGTATTCTTTCATTAATACCGAAGTATCTACATAAGCTGTTTTAACTTCTTTAACTTCCGCTGCTTTGTCACAAGCAACAACTGAAATAGAAATTGCGATAATTAATAATACTTTTTTCATTTTGGTTTATTTCTAATTTTATGTAAGTACGACAAAAATATAAAAAAATAGATAGTATCCTAAAAAAGATTGAAAAATGCCTAAAAAGGACACTATTAGATTTTATTATTAAAAGCAAAAAAGATATAATTTTACTTTATAAAAAATGGATTCATCAGCTGTGATTTAAGCGATTTCCTTAAAAATTGACACATAATTTAGCGTCACGAATGAAATCAACCTTAAAAACCGCCTTAAAATCGATTTTAGCTATTTTTCAACACATAAATGTGTGATGAATACTCAAAATTTTGCTTTGCTTTCCAATTTGATTGCAATCCTATAAAAAAGGCTTTAACAAAATTCATTTTGCCATATTTATATTTTTCTGACAACAAGCTCACATAAAAAGAATCAAATTTCATAGGGAGTACTTTTTCTAATTCAATTGCTTCTTTTTCAAAAAGTATTTTTATCGTTTTTTTAGAAAAATGCCAAAAATGAATTGGTACATCATAGGCTGCCCAAAAAGCACCATAATATTTTGCATCGAAAGATTTGAAATTAGGAACTGCAATAATCAAAGTCCCTTTTGGTTTTAACAATCGTTTCAATTCTTTTATCTGATTGTCAAGATTAGGTACGTGTTCCAAAACATGCCACATCGTGATCACATCAAAAGAATTACTTTCTAATTCCGAAGTTTCTTCAACAAATGAAATGCCTTTGTTTTTTGCAATTTTTTTTGCTTTTGCACTAGGCTCCACTCCTATCGTTTCCCAACCGTTTTGCTTGGCAACCGATAAAAAATCTCCAGTACCCGCACCAATATCTAAAATTCGTCCTTTAGCTGGTTGCTGCGCATTTATTAAATTCAATTTATTTTTAAGCGCGATGCCTTTTACGAAATGATAGGCTTTTTCAAATAAAGAACGTTTGTTATCGGTATGCGAAATATAATCCTCGCTTTCGTAATATTTCCCTAAGTTCTCTAAACTTGGTTGTGGAAATGTAATCAACATATCCATTGTTTCATCATGATACAAATCGAATGTTTCTTTTGAAACAGAATGGTCTTTTACGCTAAGGAAATGCTTTTTATTTGAAATATCCATTTTTAGTTTATAGTCAATAGTTTTCGGTTGTCAATAAATATGAAGCCGAAAAATTATATATTAAAATTCACATTATTTTCAAAACGAGCAACAGATAAAATACCTATTGCTCGTTTTTTATTTATTTTTTTTAAAACAAATTTCCCAGTAATAACAAGGCTTTCGGCCGTAGTTTCACGTGGAACAAAACTAGTATTCAGTCATCAGATTTTTAGTAATCAGTTAAAATGATATTGAACACTGCTTTACCTTCCCATATAAATCAACAACACCGAAACATCACTCGGGGAAACGCCGCTAATACG
Source organism: Flavobacterium sp. W1B (assembly GCF_047344965.1). Lineage (NCBI taxonomy): Bacteria > Pseudomonadati > Bacteroidota > Flavobacteriia > Flavobacteriales > Flavobacteriaceae > Flavobacterium > Flavobacterium sp. W1B. The sequence goes on along the minus strand of NZ_CP178845.1, from coordinate 927,581 downwards.
TGAAGCCTGAGAAATAGTTACAGGACGAATCTTGCTCAATTTTTGTTTTGCTTCTATCGACATTGACTTTATTTTATTATAATCAAAATCAGCTGGGATTTTCACATCTTCCAAGCGCGTCAGTTTATCCGCATTATTTCTTTCTTTCTCGATATAACCAGAATATTTCACTTGAATTTCGGCTTGCTCCAAAATTTCCTGATCCAAGTCGTTTTCTTCAATATATGTTTTAACCTTTTCAAATTTCAATATATCTTCCAAATCAATTTGCGGACGAGAGAAAACTTTAAACATTTTATCCCCTTGCGAAATAAGCGCCGTTCCTTTAGATTCTAAAATAGGATTGGCTTCGGCAACAGAAATACTGGTCTCTTTGAAAAAAGCCACCATTTTTTCAGATTGGTTCAATTTATGCTCCATACGACGCAAACGCTTTTCTGAAGCCAAACCAATTTCGTGCGACAAAGGCGTTAATCTAAAATCGGCATTATCCTGGCGCAACAATGTTCTGTACTCGGCGCGAGAAGTAAACATTCGATAAGGTTCTTCCGTTCCTTTGGTAATTAAGTCGTCAATCAAAACACCAATATAAGCTTCATCCCTTTTTAAAATTAAAGGCGCTTTTTCATGCACTTTTAAATGCGCATTAATTCCAGCCATCAATCCTTGAGAAGCTGCTTCTTCATAACCGGTCGTTCCATTTATCTGCCCTGCAAAATACAAACCTTCCACTAACTTCGTTTCCAAAGTATGTTTCAATTGTGTTGGCGGAAAATAATCATATTCGATTGCATAACCTGGACGGAAAAACTTCACTTTTTCAAATCCTACTACAGAACTCAAAGCTTTATATTGAATATCTTCCGGAAGCGATGTAGAAAAACCATTTACATAAACTTCACATGTATTCCATCCTTCAGGCTCAACAAACAATTGGTGTCTTTCTTTATCGGCAAAGCGATTTATTTTATCTTCAATCGAAGGACAATATCTTGGCCCAAGACTTTTTATTCTTCCGTTAAACATCGGCGAACGATCAAATCCTTCTCTCAAAATATCATGAACCGCCAAAGAAGTATACGTCATATAGCAAGATCTTTGATGAACCAATGGCGTTGTCAAATCCGAATAAGAAAACTTGTCCGGTTTAGCATCTCCTTTCTCCTCATTCATTTTCGAATAATCCAAAGAACGTCCGTCAACACGGGGAGGCGTTCCGGTTTTCATTCTACCTGCTTCAAAACCGGCATTAACTAAGTCTTCGGTAATTCCATAAGCGGCACTTTCACCCGCTCTACCACCACCAAATTGTTTTTCACCAATATGAATTAAACCGTTCAAAAAAGTTCCATTTGTCAAGACAACCGATTTCGCCTTTATCTCCACTCCAAGCGAAGTGCGTATTCCTTTTATTTTTCCGTTCTCGATAATCAATCCTTTTACCATTTCTTGGTAAAAATCTAAATTCGGCGTCGCCTCCAACATCAATCTCCACTCCTCTGCAAAACGCATACGATCACTTTGAACTCTTGGCGACCACATCGCAGGTCCTTTGGACTTGTTCAGCATCTTAAACTGAATGGCAGTTTTGTCCGAAACAATTCCTGAGTATCCGCCAAGGGCATCAATCTCACGAACAATTTGACCTTTGGCAATTCCACCCATCGCAGGATTACAAGACATTTGCGCAATGTTTTGCAAACTCATTGTCACCAATAGGGTTTTCGATCCCAAATTTGCTGCTGCCGCAGCGGCTTCTGAACCGGCGTGACCCGCACCTACCACAATTACATCATATCCTTCTTGAAACATTTTTCTTTATGAATTTACTCCCGAGGATCGGGAGTTGGACTCAAAGACTCGAACAAGTTCAAATCTTTGAATCTAAATTTATCTTCCATCTCTTTCGAAACACCTACTTTGAACCAGTTTAAAAATCAAATGTTCCACGTGAAACACCACAACTTCCTAATTCGTTTATTTTGTTTCACGTGAAACATATTATTATCTTTCTAATAAAACAAACCAATGTTCCACGTGAAACATTTACTCTTTCAATAAAGATGTTTAATTACTGTTCCACGTGAAACATCGCTAATTTTTCATCTTCTTTTGCTCGCATCATAAGCTCTTCTACCTCGCCTTTGTCTTTGTATCCACAATAATGCAAGATACCATGAACCAATACGCGTCTTAATTCGACATCAAAAGGAACATTAAAATCATTGGCGTTATCTTGAACACGCTCTACAGAAACAAAAACATCTCCGTGTAATTCATTCCCCAACGTATAATCAAAACTGATAATATCTGTCAAAGTATCATGATTAAGATACTCCAGATTGATCTTATGCAAATATTCATCATCGCAAAAAATATAGTTTATCTCCCCTTCTTTCTTATTCTCGGACACAATCACATCAGATAACCATTTAGCAATTGCCTCTTCGTTCTCTAAAGTAAATTCGTTTTCGTAGTTAAAATTGATCATTTTTTATTAAAATATTCTTGAACCTTAAGGTTAAAATTGGAGCGCAAAGGTAATGATTGTCTGTTTAATATTTCTATGCTATTCAAATAATCTAACAATGAGTCCGGCAAGGCTTTAGAAGGATTACTAAATTCCTTTTTATTGGTTTCTGATTGTCGCTTATTTTCTTCACCTTGCTCCTTTACAGCAGTGTAGAGTTTTAACAAATCTTGCTTAATATTAAAAGCCTTCTGCATCGTTTCATTACTAAAACCCTTATTCAAAAGTTGTTTTTCTAATTGTTTCATTTTATCCAAAGCAGCTTGCCCACTAGAACCTAAACCTTGTTTATTCAATTCTTTTTCCAAAGCTTCCCTTAGCTGTTGTTGCTCTTTATATATTTCCATTATCGCTTGTGCATCTCCTTCCCCATCATCCCCGTTTTGAGAACCAGCTTTTCCGCTTTTAGAACCTTCACCAGAACCTTCTTTTTTTCCATTACCAGGTTTCTGGGCTTTATCCATACCCTCTTTCATTTTATCACCAAGCCCGTCTTGCTTTTTAATAATGTCTGGCAATTGCATACCCGAACTATTACCTGGTTTTGGTTTTCCCTTACCCATACCACTTAAGGAGCTTTTCATATTAGAAAGTAATTCACTCAAAAAGTCACCTAATTTATTAGCCGAAGAAACAGAATACTGCTGGTGCGAAATTCCTTTTCCAACTTGAGAATCCGTTAAAGACTCCAAAGATTTATCGATATTGTAATGAACATTACCAATTTCCTTAGTTACATCTTCAGCGATTTTAGGGTTGCGCAAAGACATAGCAAATAAACTATCATCAACATGTTTGAACTGTTGTTTTAAATTTTGCTGTTGTTTTATGTATTTATTAAAACCAGGTGATCCGGCTTTTAAACTTTTAAACTGACTCATGACATCTTCCTGCGACAAAGAAAAAGCTAATAGATTATCTAATATTTGTCTCAACATTTTTACGTCTTCCTCCATCTGTTCCTTCTCACTTCCTTCTAAACCTTGACTCATTTTCTGAGACATTGCTTTCATGTTTTTGGAAGCGTTCTTTTGCTTTGGTTTTGCCTTGGCAGCATTTTCTTTTTGAAGTTCATCTACCGCTTTCTTTAAATCCTCATCAATGCTTTTTTCCAAAGCTGCATCCTTAGGCAAATCCAATGGTGATTTTAGATCCTTATTTTCTTTACTTAAATCCTCTAATTCCTCCTGAATCTTATTGAAAGCAGCATTAATCTCTTTCTGTTTTTCTGCTTTATTTTCTTTATCAGCATTGGATAATTTATCTTGCTTATCAGAAAGTTTGTCTAATTTATCCGAAAGCTGTTCCGCTTTCTTTTCAACGTAATACTTCTTGGTCAGTTCAACTAATTGCTGTAAATTCTTTGTTTGGTTTTTACTGTTCTGTTTGAATTTATCTAGCTTATTAAGTAAATCTTCATTTTGAATTTTATTGTTTAATTCTTTAAGCTCCTCTAATAATTTCTTGTTTTTTTCTAAATCCTTATCGGCGTTATCAAGACGTTTTTCAAGTATTTCTTTGAATTCATCTTTATCATCAGCTTTAAATTTATCTAGATTATCTTTCATTTTCTTAGCAAATTCTTTCATCATATCATCCTGTTGTTTTTGGCGCTGGATAAAATCATTTACTTTTTGTTGGTCTTTAAATTCAAATTGCTCCTTCTCTTTTCCTGTTTTTTGCAGTTTTTCAATTTCTGAAATTTGCTTATTTTGATTTTTAAGCGATTTTGCTAATCCACTAATGTTTTCATTTTGCTGCTTCAAAACCTGATCAGCGTTTTCTTCATCAGTCGAAATCCTATTAGAAAACACAACTGATTTACTACTTTTAAAATGATGAAGCGCATCATTATCAAAAACCTCAAAATAATAATCATAAGATACACCTTGAACAACGGGAAGCTTAGATGGAAAAGCAAACACAAATTGATCGAATGTAGATTTCTTTATAGCAATTGTTCCACGTTTAGCAGTTTCTGGTTTGTTCCTTTCATAATAAACAATCTGTAGTTGAGACAAACCATAATCATCGGCAATTTGACCCACGACATAGTTACTTACAACCTTCAAACTGTCTGGTGTATTGCTTACATTGATAGAAGGAAACTGATCTTTGACCACAGTAAGCTGATAATTCAACTTTTCGTACTTTTGAACCTTATTATTTGAAGTAAAAATTTGATATTCAGTACTATTAACTATATTTTTTGACAAAGTGAAGCTCTTTTCAACTTTAGCAAAAGGAAAATGGGCAATTTCATTAGACCAATCAACTTCTTGAGTTGCTTCGGTATCCATTTTCCAGGTTACGGTAGTTCCTTCGGGAATGACAGCGTTACCGGTTCCTTTTAGAATTTCCGATTTTCTATTCAAATAAGAAGGGAAATTTAAGTGCATTTCGAAATTAGAAATCGAAGGAACGGCTATAACTTTTAGTTCATAATCGTTAGATGAAACGGAATTCGCTTTCAAATAAAATGAAATATTCTCCGATGGTCTACTAATTTTAAATTGAAACTCTCCTGCTCTTACGCTCTCCATAAAATAACTTTCGCCATTTATAAATATCATCGTATTATCAGGAACAATATTTCCAACGGTTTTAATCTTAAGAATAAAATCCTTATTTTGCTCTGTTTGCAAATTAGAGTTCATTACAACAAATTCAAAAGGAGCCGGAGGAGTAAAAGCAACATTAAAATGCATTACTCTATTAAAACTCTGAGAAATCACTGCATTATTTCCTGACAAATAAAAGAACACAAAAAACAAAACAGGGATAACTGCCAACGGAAAATACTTTCGGTTATCATTAAAATTAATAGCATTTCCGAAAGGAATTGGCTGAAGTGCATTTGCTTTTTGCTCTATCGAAGCCATCAATAATTCAGAATTTTGATGATGATCTAAATTCGCTAATTGAATATAATTAGTCAATTTATCATTTACTTCAACAAAGTGATTTCCTATAATAGTTGATGCCTGATTGTAATCCAAACCTTTTTGAAGTTTGAATAATTTAAAAATCGGAAACAAAATAAAACGGAAAAAAAGGAAGGCTTCTACTCCAACAAAAGTCCAAAATAAAATGGTTCTTCCCATTGGTTTCAGCCAAAGAAAGTACTCAATAAAAAGCGTAAACAAGAAATATAAAAGTCCTAAACCGATAAAGAATACTACTCCTCGTATCAATTCATTAATATAAAACTTCCTGATAAAAGCTTCTAACTTTTGATAAATGAAATTTGAATGCTCCAAAATTTGCAATTAAGATTTTATAACCAATAAAAGTAATAATTTTAATGGGATAATTTGCCAATGAGATAATTAGAAAATATATTAATCGTACAGTTTAGAAGCTTAATTTGATTTCAACTCTTTATCTGATTATCAAATTTTCTGATTCACACATTGAAAACGTATATTTGCATTAAAATTTACTACAATGTCAAAGCAAGTAAGAGTGCGTTTTGCACCAAGTCCAACAGGACCTTTACATATTGGCGGTGTTCGTACCGCATTATTTAATTATCTTTTTGCCAAAAAAAATGGTGGAACTTTCTATTTAAGAATTGAGGATACAGATCAAAATCGTTTTGTTCCTGGTGCCGAAGCTTATATCATGGAAGCATTAGAATGGTTAGGAATTGCTCCTGATGAAACCATTGGGAAAAATGAAAAATTTGGTCCTTATCGTCAAAGCGAAAGAAAACACCTTTACAAACAATATGCTGACCAATTAATAAATTCTGATTGGGCTTATTATGCATTTGATACCGCCGAAGCCTTAGATGCCGAAAGAAAAACACAAGAAGAACAAGGAAAAACATTCATCTACAATCATACAAACAGAGAAAAACTAGATACTTCTCTTGTAATTTCTGCAGAAGAAACAGCTCAAAGAATTGCAAATGGTGAACATTATGTGATCCGTTTTAAAACTCCAGTAAACGAAACATTGCATTTACATGATATTATTCGTGGTGAAGTTAAGTTTGAAACTAGTTTATTAGATGATAAAGTTTTGTTTAAAAGTGATGGAATGCCAACCTACCATCTAGCCAATATTGTTGATGACCATTTAATGGAAACAACACACGTAATTCGTGGTGAAGAATGGTTGCCATCTATGCCGTTACACGTTTTAATATACAGAGCTTTTGGATGGGATGCACCTGAATTTGCACATTTACCTTTGATTTTAAAACCAATTGGAAACGGAAAATTATCGAAACGTGATGGCGATAAACTTGGATTTCCGGTATTCCCATTAGAATGGAAAACAGAAGAAGGGATTTCTTCTGGATACAGAGAAAAAGGATTTTTCCCTGAAGCAGTGATTAACTTCTTAGCCTTATTGGGTTGGAATGACGGAACTGACAAAGAATTGTATTCTTTAGAAGAATTAGTAGAAGCCTTTGATTTAAACAGAGTTCATAAAGCGGGCGCTAAATTTGATCCTGAGAAAAACAAATGGTTCAATCACCAATATTTGATTAAGCAAAAAGACGAAGATTTGGCGAAAACCTTCTCCCCTATTTTAGAATCAAAAGGAATTGAAGTTTCAAAATTTGATGTGGTAAGAATTTCTTCTTTGATAAAAGAACGTGCTCATTTTGTTTCTGAATTTTGGGATTTGAGTGATTTCTTTTTTGTAGCTCCAACAGCTTATGATGAAAAAGCATCCAAAAACTGGAAACCAGAAACACCAGCTTTAATGCAAGAATTGATTTCGGTTCTGGAAGAAATAACTGATTTTACTTCAGCCAATATTGAAACATTAGTTAAAGATTGGATGGCCAAAAATGAAATTGGAATGGGAAAAGTAATGCAACCATTCCGCTTGAGTTTAGTGGGAGCTCTTAAAGGTCCTCACCTATTTGATATCGTGGAACTCATTGGAAGAGACGAAACAATCAAGAGAATTCAAAAAGCAATTGAAAGCTTATAAAAACAAAAAAGCCCTGAATTATCAGGGCTTTTTTTATAAATAAACAATAATGTTTCCGTTTAGAATTCCGGGATTTCCTTTGAAATTGACCCCTAAGTTTTTATTGTTTAGATTTCCCAGCATATTATTAACTCCATATTGATAGGAAACATTTATCCTAAAATGCTTCACTCCTGCTGTAACTCCAACAGTTGGGTAAAAATTGAATTTAGAAATATCAACAATATCTTTCGCCAACAAAGTCGTACCAGAAATGATATTGTTCTCATTTTCGGAATCAATTTTAAATTTCCCGTTCACCTGAACAATCGGACCTAACTCAATACTCAAATGATCTTCGATAAGTATATAACTCAATTGTAAAGTTATTTGAGCGGAAGCTAATTTATATTTTACATCTTCATTCAACAAAAGTAAATTTCTTGTAGCTACCGAAAAATTATTCTCACTAAACTGCAATGCATAAACCATATCCCAATTATCATAGAAATTTCCTCTTACTGAAAGTCCAGCATTCCAACCCAACTCGGCTTTTGTTTGAAAATTATTTGTATTCAAAGTAAACTGATTAACACCAAAATTGATTCCTATTCTGTTAGAATCTCTATAACCATACTGAGCAAAACCCGTAAAAGAAAGAAGTACTAATGCAAAAGTTAAAAATCTCTTTTTCATATAAATAGATTTAAGTAGGAAAAACCTAAAGTTATTTGTAATTTACACCTAAATTAAAACTTAAATTAAACATATTATGAACATTACATTGATTTTTCTTCTTGTTTTTGGATTATTTATTTTTCTATCATCCTTCTTTACCGTAAAACAACAAACTTCAGTTGTTATAGAACGCTTCGGAAGATTTTTAAGTATCAGACAATCGGGTTTACAATTAAAAATTCCGTTAATTGACAGAATTGCAGGACGTGTAAATCTTAAAATTCAACAATTAGATGTAATTATTGAAACTAAAACTAAGGATAACGTTTTTGTTAAACTAAAAGTATCTGTACAATTCATGGTTATAAAAGAAACAGTTTACGATGCATTTTATAAATTGGAATATCCTCACGATCAAATTACTTCTTATGTTTTTGATGTTGTTCGTGCCGAAGTACCAAAATTAAAACTTGATGATGTTTTTGAAAGAAAAGATGATATTGCCATTGCTGTAAAAAGAGAATTAAATGAAGCAATGACCACTTATGGATATACAATAATCAATACGCTAGTAACTGATATTGATCCGGATATTCAAGTAAAAAATGCAATGAACAGAATTAATGCTGCCGATAGAGAAAAAACGGTTGCAGAATTTGAAGCAGAAGCATCAAGAATCAGAATTGTAGCTAAAGCAAAAGCAGAAGCAGAAAGCAAACGATTACAAGGTCAAGGTATTGCAGATCAAAGAAGAGAAATTGCTAGAGGTTTAGTAGAAAGTGTAGATGTTTTAAATAAAGTTGGAATTAACTCTCAGGAAGCTTCGGCTTTGATTGTAGTAACCCAACATTATGATACATTACAAGCAATTGGAGCAGACACCAATTCTAATTTAATCTTGTTGCCTAATTCCCCACAAGCCGGAAGTGATATGCTAAATAATATGGTGGCAAGTTTTACGGCAAGTAATATGGTTGGAGAATCTATGAGAAAAGGAATCAAAAAATTAAAACCTAAAAATGAACCTATTCTTCCAATAGAAAATAAAGAGGAAGAAACTCCTGAATCTGAACAATAATACCAATAGTATTTATAACGAAAAAGAGGCTTAACAGCCTCTTTTTTTATTCTTTATCCAATTGATTATCAAAGGAACAGCAACACTTAATATTGTATTATAAGAACCGCTTAAAATCGTTTTATAGGATCCTAAAAAACCATTTACAATATTTCTTGGAGCTAAACTTTCCTTTGTTTTTTGAATGCTAAAAACCAGTTTTTGGTAACTAATTTCCTTTTCTATTTTTAAAATTTCAAGTTCCCTCTCAATCTGAGCATAGGAAGAATATTTTTTGGTAGCCATAATTTAATCGTTAAAAAATATTTCTGAAAATTTTTCTAAAATCGGACCTTCAACAATTCTGTCTCTAACAAAAAATAAAAGAATCGTTAATACTAAATAAATTCCTCCAACAGTTGCAAATCCATAAGCGTAACTATCAAAATAATTTCCTAATGCAAAAGCAAGTGCAATTGAGCAAAACAATAAAACCATACAAATGCACAATAAAATTAATACAAATTTAAAGATAGCCGTTGTAGATTTCATCGCCATCTTAAAACTCTTTAATTTATAATAAGAAAGATTGCTTTCGATGTAGGATTCAAATTGTTCTTGAATATTTTCTGTATTTTCTTTTAATTCTTCAAAAGCCATATTTTTGTTTTTAAAATTCAATTATAATAAATAACTGTTTTTATTTTTGAAGTTTTGCATTTTGTTCTTTCAATTCAGCCAATTTCATTTCCAAGAAAGAAATCACATCTTCTGTTTTATGACTTACATCAGAAATCAAATCTTCGTAACTTTCTTCTAAATTTAATTTAGAACTTTTGAATTTATTTTTCATCTCGCCCGCTAAGTCATCGTACTTACATTTTAAATCTTTCTTGGCGTCTTTATAACCATCTTTAATTTTTCCTCTAGTTTTTGTTCCTTTATCCGGAGCAAACAAAATTCCTAAACCTGCACCGATGGCTGCTCCCCCAATAAGAGCTATTAACATATTTCCGGCGTTATTTGACATAATATTTAATTTAAAGTTAATAGTTTTATAAAGTTAAGCTATTTATTAACATATCGATGTTAATAAGCAGTTAAAGTAGTTTTATTAATACTAAAAATCAAAATAAAGAGCTTTAATCGACTATAAAACCAAAACCATGTGTAGCGTAAGAAATAAAATAAAATTGTTTTAAAATAAGTTTATGGAAGTCATTTTTAATCAATAAATATTATAAAAATAAATAAAATGATAAAAATAAATTATAATAAAAAAACACCTTAAAAAAGGTGTTTTTAATTGATAAAATCTATAATTAGAAATTAAATTTTAAAGAATCAAATTATTCAAAGAATCTAAAACTTTTTCATTTTTCTCTGTATTTTTTAATTCTGACAATTGCAGTTTAAAATCTTCAAGATTTAGCTTGTCGTTTTCTAAATTTTGAATTGCTAAAATTCTGACAGCCGCCAATTGACTTTTTAATGACATCGAATATAATTTAGTAAGAGGTTCTAAATCGATATCCTTTGCTTGTACTTTATCTGAATGAAGCAATATTAAATTTGCAAACAATAAAGAGTTATTGTCGTTCTTCACATTTTTGACAACAGTTTGATTTATTAGGCTAAAATTGTCGATACTTTCTATGTTATCAACAATACTTTTTAATAATACGGCAGCATTGGTTTCGTCTTTCTCTTTTACATATTTATTGATTTCTTTTTGTGTATTCATCAATAAATTAGCTTCTTTTTTCCCTTTTTCTTCCCAAGCATCTTTAAGTCCAACAGTCTTGTTAAACACTAATTTTGAAGCAGTTGAATCTTTATCAACATTAAAATAACCCAAACGTTGAAACTGAAATTTATCTCCTAAATTAACATTTGCTAAACTTGGTTCTACAAATCCTTTAACGGTTTCTAGTGAATTAGTATTCATAAATTCCAAGAAGTTTTTTTCCTTGTGGCTGTCTGGCGCTTCATCAATAAACAAACGATCATACAAACGAACTTCGGCTTCAATGGCATGTTTTATCGAAACCCAATGCAAGGTTCCAGCCACTTTTCTTTTTGAAGCTTCACTCCCACTTCCACTCAAAGAATCTGTATCATAAGTAACGTGAATTTCGGTAATATTTCCTTCCGAATCTTTTACAACACTTTCTCCTTTAATGATATACGCATTTTTAAGTCGAACCTCATTTCCAATACTTAAACGGAAAAATTTAGCCGGAGCAACCTCTAAAAAGTCTTCTCTTTCTATGTAAAATTCACGCGAAAAAGGTACTTTTCTAAAACCAGCAGCATCGTCTTCTTGGTTGTTTTCGGCTTCAAGAAACTCTTCTTTGTCTTCAGGATAATTAGTGATAATTACCTTAACAGGATCTAAAACAGCCATTACTCTTGGAGCCGTTTTATTCAAATCTTCACGAAGACAGAATTCCAAAAGAGACACATCAATTACGTTTTCACGTTTGGCAACACCAATAATTTCACAAAATTTACGAATAGAATTAGCAGTATACCCTCTTCTTCTTAAACCAGAAATCGTTGGCATTCTAGGATCATCCCAACCTTTAACTATATTTTCTTGAACCAATTGCAATAGTTTACGCTTGCTCATTACTGTATAATTTAAGTTCAAACGCGCAAACTCATATTGGTGTGGTCTTACCTTATTATCATCATAAATTTGGTCCAAAAACCAATTGTATAACTCTCTGTGCATTACAAATTCTAACGTACAAATAGAGTGCGAAATTTGTTCTATATAATCACTTTCTCCATGTGCATAATCATACATTGGATAGATTTTCCAATCGTTTCCGGTTCTATGGTGATGACGGTGCAAAATACGATACATCAATGGATCACGCATCAACATATTTGTTGATTTCATGTCAATTTTGGCTCTTAAAACATGACTTCCCTCAGGGAAATCGCCATTTTTCATACCTTCGAATAAAGTCAAATTCTCTTCCACAGAACGGTTTCTATAAGGACCATCAACTCCTGGTTGTGTTGGAGTTCCTTTTTGAGCAGCCATATCTTCAGAAGATTGACTGTCAACATAGGCTGTTCCTTTCTTGATCATTGCAACGGCCCATTCGTATAATTGCTCAAAATAATCAGAAGCATAACGTTCTTCGGCCCAATTAAAGCCTAACCATTGCAAATCTTCTTTAATTGCATCTACATATTCTTGCTCTTCTTTGGCTGGATTTGTATCATCAAAACGTAAATTTACCGGTGCATTATAACGCAATCCTAGACCAAAATTTAAACAAATAGATTTGGCATGACCAATGTGTAAATACCCATTTGGTTCTGGTGGAAAACGAAAACGTAATTTATCCTGAGAAAAACCGTTTGCTAGGTTTTCTTCAATAATTTGTTCTATAAAATGGAGTGATTTTTCTTCAGTTGACATATTCTTTTATTAAAGAAGCAAAGTTACCAAAATAGTTGTGGAAACGATTAATCGACAAGTTGTTTATTTTGTATTGACAATCAAAAAAGAAATTATTCGTACTTTTATCAAATATAAAGAACAGTCAAATTAACAAATACACTAAAATGGGAACTATAAAATTAAAAAATATCAGAACATACTCTTATCATGGATGTTTGATAGAAGAAGGAAAAATTGGTTCCGATTATTCGGTAGACTTAGAGATTAAAACCGATTTGAGAAAATCATGTTTATCAGATAATTTACATGATACGGTAGATTATGTGCTTTTAAATAAAATTGTAGAGGAAGAAATGGCCATTCGCTCCCATTTATTAGAACATGTTGCGCATCGTATCATTAAAAGGATCTTTGATGAAATACCTACCGTTTCTAGAATCCTTCTAGGAGTTTCAAAACTAAATCCCCCTATTGGAGGTGATGTTGAAGCAGTTACCATCGAATTGGAAGAATATAGAAGTTAAAGCTTAGATTCAAAAAGATAAAAGATGCTGTTTTTTTAAAAATTTTAAACTTTAAGCTTTTAAACTTTAAACTTTTTAAGTACTTTTGCCATCCATTCAATAATGGCGTCGTGGCCGAGTGGCTAGGCTGGGCTCTGCAAAAGCTCCTACTGCGGTTCGAATCCGCACGATGCCTCTAAAACCTTCAAGGAAACTTGGAGGTTTTTTTTATGGTTAAAACTCCCAAAATTGTCATTTCAAAGAAGGAGAAATCTCCATTAATTAGGCTTTATTCCAAGTTTATTGATAATCTAAAACCAGCTTTATTATAATTCAACTTTCATCAGAATAACAAAATAATAAATTATTAGTCATAAAAAAACCGCTCAATATGAGCGGTTTAAATAGTATAAATTTGAATTACTTTTCTATTTTTTGAAATGCTTTTTTTACCAATTCTTTCTCTTTTGGAAACCAACCTTGAGTTATTAACACAGTTCCAAAAACCATTAAAACGATGCTGATACCTTTTTTAATTTTTAAAATATTTGTGGGTGTCATTTTAGTTTTTAACTGTTTAGCTAATAGAATTTTTAGACAATCAATCAGTAAATAAGTTATAATTACTGTACTAAAAAAAGTTAACATTCTAGAAGTTTGCATTTCTAATTTAGGTCCGACAGAAATTATAATTGCCAGCCAAAAACCCAAAACTCCTATGTTGATTATGTTTAAAAAGAATCCTTTTATAAAAAGACTGAAGTAATTTTTTCTAATAATTTCATTGTCAATTTCATTGGTATTTATCTTTTTTTCCTTTCTCAAACTAATAAAAGAAATCACTCCATAGGCTAACATCAATATGCCACCAAAAATGAAAAGTGCCGGTTTATCTTTTAAACTTTGAATTAATCTAAAACTTCCTAAATAAGCAATTGCAATAAAAATAATATCTCCCAAAACAACTCCTAAATCAAAAACTAAAGCTGCTCTAAACCCCTTTATAATACTAGTTTCAAGTAAAATAAAGAAAACTGGACCTATCATAAAACTCAAAAATATTCCCCAAGGAATACCAGATAAAATATCGTTTATCATTAAAAATTAAAATTTTGTTAGAATAAAATTACATAATATTTATTCCTTTTCTACAATTGTACCTCCTAAAATTGTTTGTTGATTGATTTGTTTCGGTTTTCCATAGATGAAAATAGAGCCTCCTGCTTTAACTTTTGCATCAACTAATGTTGTAGCATTGATTTCAGCATTTCCTCCCGCAGAAACAGTAATTGTTGTTTGTGAAGTCTTTAATCCTTTAGATCTTAAACTTCCACCTGACATAATACTTACATCTTGATTTATAGCCTTACCGATTACTTCAATCATTCCACCAGTAACTGCTTTTACATTCACTTTTTGAGTGTCAAGTTCTAAATATATTTCTGAACCTTCTTTTGCACTCAAATCTATAATTGTTTGTTTAAAAACAGCATCGCTTGAAACATAAGAACCCTCGCTTGCCGTTATACCATCAATATTTTTAAAATACAATTTAATACTAATATCCTCACCAGATAATAATTTAGGAAATGGCATTCTAAGTTTCAATTCGCCATTTTTGTTCACTACCTCTACTTCATTTTCTCTATTACCGCTGATAACTACTTTATTCTCTGAAGATTCAATTAATTCAACCTTTAATTTATCATAAACTTTCAATTGATTAAAATCGCCTATTTTTTTAGTTACTTGAGCAAATGTAATTTGTGAAACGATTGCAAATGCTACTACTACTACTTTTTTCATTTTCTATTCTTTTATTAATTTAGTATTTCATCTATTCTTCTCAAAAAATTAAAATCTAATTGTTTTTTAACTAAATCAGCATTTTTAACTTTAACGAAGATTTCATCTCCTAATTGTAATAACTTGTTTGAAGTTGCTCCTACCAAAGCATATTGTTTTTCATCGAAAGTATAATAATCATCTTTTATATCTCGAATTCGAACCATTCCTTCACATTTATTTTCAATGATTTCTACATAAATTCCCCATTCGGTTACACCAGAAATTACACCCAAAAACTCTTGATCCTTATGATCTTGCATGTATTTTACCTGCATGTATTTGATAGAATCGCGTTCAGCATTTGTAGCTAAACCTTCCATAGTGGAACAATGCAAACACTTGGTTTCATACAATTCTTCGTCGGCAGATTTTGCTCCGTCTAAATAAAACTGTAACAAACGGTGTACCATAACGTCAGGATAACGACGAATTGGTGAAGTAAAATGTGAATAATAATCAAAAGCCAATCCGTAATGACCAATATTATCTGTCGAATATTTAGCCTTACTCATACTTCTAATAGCCAAAGTATCAATAAGATTTTGTTCTTTTTTCCCGTTTACTTCTTCCATCAAAGCATTCAATGATTTCGAAATATCACCTTTATTTCTAAAATCAATTTTATAACCAAACTTAGCAATCACCGTTTGCATGGCAATCAATTTATCTTCATTTGGTTCATCGTGAATCCTGTAAATAAAAGTTTTCTTTTGTTTACCAATGTATTCTGCAACTTTTTTATTAGCTAAAAGCATGAATTCTTCAATCAAATGATTGGCATCTTTTGATACTTTAAAATAAACGCCTTCCGGTTCTCCTTCTTGATTCAAGTTGAATTTTACTTCTACTTTATCAAACGAAATGGCGCCATCATTCATTCTTTTTCTTCTGAAAATCTTGGCTAATTCATCCATTTTAAGCGTCGCTGCCACAATTTCTTCCGAAACTTTATAAGAAGCTCCAGTAATCGAAATTTCTTCCGGAATTACGTCATCTTTCGTTTCAATGATATATTGCGCTTCTTCATAAGCAAATCGCTGATTAGAATAAATCACCGTTCTTCCAAACCATTGATTGACAACTTCACATTTATCTGATATTTCAAATACGGCCGAAAAAGTGTATTTTTCCTCATTTGGACGCAAAGAACAGGCAAAATTCGATAAAACTTCCGGTAGCATTGGCACTACCCTATCTACAAGATAAACGGATGTGGCTCTTTGATAAGCTTCATCGTCTAAAATAGTTCCTTCTTGAAGATAATGAGACACATCGGCAATGTGAACACCAATTTCATAATTCCCGTTTTCTAACTTTTTGAAAGACAAGGCATCATCAAAATCTTTGGCATCTTTTGGATCAATGGTAAATGTCAAAGTATCACGCATATCGCGACGTTTGGCAATTTCACTTTCTTCAATAGAAGTGTCAATCTTTTGTGCATAAGTTTCTACTTCAATAGGAAACTCGGCTGGCAAACCATATTCGGCCAAAATAGCATGAATTTCAGTATCATGTTCTCCTGGTTTTCCTAATACTTTTACCACTTTTCCAAAAGGACTATCGGCTCTTGCGGGCCAATCTTCAATATGAACTAAAACCACATCTCCTTGCTCTGCCTCCCCTATTTTATCTTTTGGAATAAAAATATCCGTGTACATTTTCGGATTGGCAGTTGACACAAAAGAGAAATTCTTTTGAATATCGATTACTCCAACAAAATCTGTTTTATGTCTTTCGATAACTTCAATGACTTCACCTTCAGGTCTTTTTCCTTTTCTGCGGTTGTAAACGTATACTTTTACGGTATCTTTATCTAAAGCATGATTTAAATTATTGGTCGGAATAAAAACATCCTCTTCTAAATCAGCACAAACAAAATAAGCCGTTTTACGGCCTGTCATGTCAATTTTTCCTTCGTAATAATCTTTGCTTACCGCTTTGATTAAATATTTTCCAGGTTCTGATTCAATAATTTTATTTTGAGAAGCCAAAATCTTCAAATCTTTGATAATTTGATTTCTACTTTGAGTATCGTCAAGTTCTAACTTTGATCCTATTTGCTTATAATTGAATGCTTTATTGGCATTTTTTGATAATATTTTTATAATCTTATCAGAGAAATCTTTCTCTTTTTTTATTGGCTTTCTTAATCTTTTTCCCATAAATCTTTTCTTAAAGTTCGAAATTACAAAATTGTTACGCAGTTATAAAGAAAAGAAGTAAGTTTTACATAAAATATAACTTAAAAGAATAGTCGTATCTTTATAAAAACAATAAAATGGAAGCATTTATAACCATTGCTATTTTTGATTACATCCATGAGATAGAAATTCTAAAACATCGATTGGATCAGGAAGGATTGCAGTATTATTTTGAAAACGAAATAATGTCATCAATAGTTCCCATGTATTCGACTGCTCTTGGAGGCATCAAACTTAAAATTCATCCCAACGATTTTGAAACTGTCAAAACAATTCTTCAAGAAATGAAATACGATAACAATCTAAAAATTGTTTGATCTTTTCAAAGTTGTCAACATATATATAATACATAAAAAAGAAAATTTAAATTTAAATAATTTTTTAATGGTTATTATAGTGTGTTAATAGTGGCAATAAATTTATTTTTAAAAGCATTGAAATGAAGTTTTAGTATGTTATACAGAGTTATCAACAGTGTTATTTGTAGCTAAAGAATTAGTTTTAAAGAGTTTTTGAATTTTAATTAACAACGGTTGATAAACTAAAAAGCTTTCAAATTGTAAATAACTCTTTTTTAAATTTCTGTTGATAAACTATTTTTTAATGATGATAACTTTTCTAAAAATTCATCAAACTAAATTAGGTTTTTAAAAGTGGGTTTTGGATTACTTAATTTTTCGATACAACCCAAAAATACTTCTAATATTCTATCCGAAGTTATCAACATTTTTTGTTAACTTAAAGTTAACTGAATATCAGTTGTTTAGGTTTCGCTATTAACAATGCAAAATTTTAACAAATAAATTATATAATAGTGATTGATTTTCAATGTTTTATACATTTTTGTAAATGTTGATAAAGTGCTAATTTTCTAATAATAGGATAGTTATAGATGTTATTGAGAAAAGCTATTTTTAAAACTTTTGTTTTTTAACAAATAAACAATTCTCGCTAGTAAAAAAATCCAAATTTGTTTTGGTAAATTTGCATCACACAACTTAATAGATAAGAAAAATGAAAATTGCAATAGGAAACGATCACGCAGGACCGGAGTATAAAAAAGCCATTGTTGAAATGCTTAAAGCCAAAGGATACGAAGTAACTAATTATGGAACTGACACAAGTGATAGTGTAGATTATCCAGATTATGGTCATGCTGTTGCAAAAGATGTATCAGAAGGAAAAGTTGATTTTGGAATCGTTATTTGCGGAAGCGGAAACGGAATTGCCATGACCGTAAACAAATATCCACAAGTGCGTGCCGGTTTATGTTGGACAAAAGAGATTGCTGCTTTAACTCGTCAGCATAATAATGCTAACATTATAAGTATTCCAGCGCGTTTTACATCCATTCATCAAGCGGTAGAAATGGTAGAAACTTTTTTGAGCACTGATTTTGAAGGCGGAAGACATCAAAATAGAGTAGACAAGATTTCTTGCTAAAAAAAGGTGCTTCGCACCGTTTAAATACAAACTGGCCGAATTATTTCTAAAAATAATTCGGCTTTTTTTAAGCTAAGTTTAAAATGCCAAAATAAAACAAACCAATAATAACTACTATTTGAATTGTAATTATTGTCCAAAACTTCAATAAGTAGCTACTTTTAGCCGTTTTATGCCTGAAAAATAGCATGCCTAATCCCGAACCAATTGTTCCACCGATTAACACAAAACTTAAAAGTGTTTTTTCAGAAATTCGTCTTTTATTTCTTTTGGCTAAATATTTATCATATCCGATGAAAAAAAAGGCTAAAAAATTAACTACTAAAAAAGAGTAGAATAAAATCATTATTGATGTTTAATTGAACTTCAAAGATATTATTTTCGCACAAAGATTTATATAAATCTCACTATTGGTAATAAAATCACATAATATAATGACAAATATAGATTTCATAAAAAAATTTGTAGCTACAGCAGCTATAAACATTCAAAACACCGTTCAATTATTACAGGAAGATTGCACCATTCCGTTTATTTCCCGTTACCGAAAAGATACCACAGGAAATTTGGACGAAGTTGTAATTGAGCAAATTGCAAAATTGCAAAAAGAATATGAGGTTATTGTAAAAAGGAAAGAAGCGATATTAAAATCGATTGAAGAACAAAAAGCGCTGAGTCCAGAATTAGAGAAAAAAATCCAGCAAAGTTTTGATTTACAGGAATTGGAAGATTTTTATTTGCCTTTCAAAAAGAAAAAGAAAACAAAAGCAGATGTAGCTCGTGAAAACGGATTAGAGCCTTTGGCAAAGATCATCATGGCGCAAAATAATGATGATGTCGATTTTATTTCAACGAAATATTTGAATGAAAATGTTATTAATGAAGACGCCGCTTTGCAAGGCGCTCGGGATATTATTGCCGAATGGATTAACGAAAATATTTATGTGCGCAAGCAATTGCGTCGTTTGTATCAACGAAAAGCAAACATTAGCACTAAGGTTGTTAAAACCAAAAAGGATGACGAACAAGCCAAAAAATTCGATCAATATTTTGATTGGTCGGAATCTTTAACTAAAGCGCCTTCGCATCGGTTATTAGCGATGCTTCGTGCCGAAAAAGAGGGTTTTGTAAAAATGAAAATCGAGGTTGATATTGACGAAGCTTACGATCTTATTGACGAATTGATAATAAAAGGTCAAAATAACTGTACACCACACATACAATTGGCTATCGAGGATAGCTTTAAGCGTTTGTTGAATCCGGCTATTTCTAATGAAACTTTGCAGGAAGCAAAAGCAAAGGCCGACGCCAATTCTATTCAGGTTTTTGCCAATAATTTAGGACAATTATTACTGGCACCGCCTTTGGGCGAAAAGCGAATTTTAGCGATTGATCCTGGATTTCGTTCCGGTTGTAAAATTGTTTGTTTGGATGAAAAAGGGGATTTATTGTACAACGAAACCATTTATCCGCATGCGCCACAAAATGAAAGCGCCATGGCGATGAAAAAAATCCGTTCGATGGTAAATGCCTATGCTATTGATGCTATTTCGATAGGAAACGGAACTGCTTCGCGTGAAACGGAATTTTTTATCAAGAAAATCGCTTTTGATAAGCCGGTACAAGTTTTCATCGTTTCAGAAGCTGGAGCTTCGGTATATTCGGCGTCTAAAATTGCAAGGGATGAATTTCCAAATTATGATGTAACCGTTCGTGGTTCGGTTTCTATTGGTCGAAGACTTTCTGATCCTTTGGCCGAATTGGTAAAAATTGACCCCAAAGCCATTGGCGTAGGTCAGTATCAACATGATGTGGATCAGACAAAACTAAAAGAAGAATTGGATAATACGGTGATTCGTTGTGTGAATTCCGTTGGGATAAATATCAACACAGCGAGCAAACATTTGTTGAGTTATGTGAGTGGAATAGGAGAGAAGTTGGCCGAAAATATCGTGAATTATCGTTCGGAAAATGGTCCTTTTGAAAATAGAAAGCAGCTGAAAAAGGTACCTAGATTAGGAGAAAAAGCCTATCAGCAGGGAGTTGCTTTTATCCGAATTTCAAACGCTAAAAATCCGCTTGATAATTCAGCCGTGCATCCTGAAGCCTACGGAATTGTTGAGAAAATGGCCAAAGATTTGAAAATTTCGGTTCATGATTTAATTGCCAATAAGGAAAAAACAGCTTTGATAAAACCAGAGAATTATATTACACCAGAGATTGGTTTATTGGGATTGAAAGATATTATAAAAGAGCTTGAAAAACCGGGATTAGATCCTAGAAAATCGGCCAAGGTATTTGAATTTGACCCTAATGTAAAATCGATAAAAGACGTAAAAACAGGAATGATTTTACCGGGAATTGTCAATAACATCACCAATTTTGGCTGTTTTGTGGATATTGGAGTAAAGGAAAGTGGTTTGGTTCACATTTCGCAACTCAAAGCTGGTTTTGTCAGCGACGTAAACGAAGTGGTGAAATTACACCAACATGTCGAGGTAAAAGTGACCGAAGTAGATGAGGATAGAAAACGAATCCAGTTGTCTATGATACTTTAAGAGCATAAAAAAAGTCCCGAAATATCGGGACTTTTTTTATTTTTCTTCGCTTTTGTTTTCGTCTTTTTTATCAGCTGGTTGCTCTTCTTTGGCAGCATTTTTGAATTCTTTAATTCCGCTTCCTAAGCCTTTCATTAATTCTGGAATTTTTTTACCTCCAAAAAGTAACAAAACAACTGCTAATATAACTAGGATTTCTGTAACACCAAATCTTCCCATGATTGAATAATTTATGCCGAAGCAAATTTGTAATAAATCTCGAGGCAAATGTAAATAGAATTACTCAAAGCAAACTCATATTTGGTCAATTATTTAATTTCTATAGCGTTAAAAATTTATTAAAACAAGTCATTTTCTAGATTTGCGTCTAAGTGAAGCCGTAAAGTGCTATCATTGACATTAATTATTATATTTGTAACATAAAGGAAAAACATGTCAGGAAAAAGATTAAAAAGGAAAAAACTCCACAGTAAATTATTCACTAAAAACCGATTGGTTATTTTGAATGAGGATACTTTTGAAGAAACTTTTTCTTTAAAATTAACCTTAATGAATGTTTTTGTTGTGGCTTCTATAGGCGCTATTTTATTAATTTTAATTACCACTTTTATTATTGCCTTTACGCCTTTGCGGGAGTTTATTCCAGGATACTCTTCGTCTAAATTAAAAAGAGACGCTACCGAATTAGCTTTAAAATCAGATTCTTTGACCACTGCACTAAAGAAAAATGAAGCCTATATTTTATCTATTCAAAAAGTACTGAATGGAGAATTAGAATACGCTAAATTTAATAAAGATTCAATTTTAGATTCTACTGATGAAATTCCTACTCAGGTTGAATTGGAGGCTTCTAAAAAAGAAATGGAATTAAGGGAACAAGTGGCAAAAGAAGATAAAAAGGAGCAAGCAGTTTCTACAAAAGAGAATAAGAAAAAATCCAAGTAGTTTTTAGATTTTAATAAAAACGGCGTGTATTTGAGTCATCTTGGCAAAAAACATCAAAATAAGCACTACTAAATGTCAATAAAATCCATTGCAGCAAAGTTATTTGCTAAAAAAATACATAAGAAAACCCAGGCTTGGGCAGCTAATCCCATTGCAAGCCAAAAAGCCGTTTTTCTTGAATTAATAAAAGAAGCGAAACAAACACAATTTGGTATTGATCATCATTTTAACCAAATAAAAACATACGAAGATTTTACAAAACAAGTTCCTGTCAGGGATTATGAAGGCTTAAAATCGTATGTTGACAGAGTGGTAAAAGGCGAAGAAAATGTTCTTTGGAAAGGAAAACCGCTTTATTTTGCCAAAACTTCGGGAACCACATCTGGAGCAAAATACATTCCGCTTACTAAGGAATCCATGCCTTATCATATTGAGGCGGCTCGCAATGCGATTTTGCTTTATATTCATGAAACTGGAAATGCCGATTTTGTTGACGGAAAAATGATTTTCTTGCAAGGAAGTCCAATATTAGAGGAAAAAAACGAGATACAATTTGGTCGGTTATCAGGAATCGTTGCCCATTTTGTTCCAAAATATTTACAAAAAAACCGAATGCCCTCTTTGGAAACCAATTGCATAGATGATTGGGAAACTAAAGTAAATGCGATTGTTGAAGAAACTTTTGACCAAAATATGGCAGTAATTTCGGGAATTCCTTCCTGGGTTCAGATGTATTTTGAAAAATTGCAGCAAAAAGGAGGGAAGCCTGTTGGCGAAATCTTCAAAAATTTTAATCTATTTATTTACGGAGGCGTTAATTACGAACCGTATCGTGCCAAATTTGAGAATCTAATTGGTCGAAAAGTAGACAGTATTGAGCTATTTCCGGCTTCGGAAGGATTTTTTGCTTATCAGGATTCTCAAAAAGAAAAAGGAATGTTGTTGCTTTTGAATGCGGGGATTTTCTATGAATTTATAAAATCAGACGAATTTTACTCGAATCCAGAAGGTTTGGGACCAAGGCGTTATACCATTGGCGAAGTGGAATTAAATGTAAATTATGTTTTAATTATTTCTACCAATGCGGGACTTTGGGGATACAATATTGGTGACACGATTCAGTTTACCTCGTTAAAGCCTTATAGAATTATAGTTTCGGGAAGAATCAAGCATTATATTTCGGCTTTTGGCGAACATGTAATAGGCAAGGAGGTTGAATGTGCTTTGCAAGAAGCCATGGAAGGAACTGATATTAGGGTAAATGAGTTTACGGTGGCGCCTCAAATTACGCCAATTGACGGATTGCCTTACCATGAATGGTTCATCGAATTTGAAAACGAACCAGAAGACAGTCTGGCTTTTGCAGAAGCAATAGATGAGGCCATGCGCAAACAAAATGTGTATTATGACGATTTGATCGCCGGAAAAGTGTTGCAGCAATTAGTGATTACGAAGGTTGCAAAAAATGGATTTCAGGATTACATGAAATCAATAGGAAAATTGGGAGGACAGAATAAAATTCCAAGATTGTCAAATGACAGGAAAATAGTGGATTTGTTAAACACAAAATAAAAGAATTAGATTTATAGGTTTGAAAATATATAGCATATGAAAGAGACTAAAAATATATCAAGATCAAGAGCACAGGAATCATCGGCGGCAATTGAAAAAATGTACATCACCATGCGCCATTTGTTTAATAGAGGATTCTATAAACCCATGGGAGTTTCTGGTGATACTTTGCGAGAAGCATTATTGGCTTTGCGTCCGGAAATTTACGGAAATATTGCCGAAGAAAAAGTAGAATTAAACGGACTTTTGTATGTTATAGAGCGCCTTCCGGTAGGAATTGAAGAATGTCGTTTTATCAATCTAACCTCGGATGAAGGTTATTCTAAATCCCATTTTCAGGCTATTGTTCCGCCTAAAAGAAGACGTAATTGCTATCGTATAGACGAAGAACAAATGAATGTGGAGATTACCAGAGGGCGTTCGGATATTTATGATATTTTGACGCACTTAACCTTTATTTTCATTGAATCACATAAAATCAAAAACAGGATTTTATTAGATGATGCAGGCGAGGTTTCTCGTGATTGGCATAAACTAGAGCAAGCTGTTTCTTATGATGAGAAATTATCTCAAGTAGAAAAAGAGAAAGCCATTTCGCATGCGGCCAATATTTTGGGAAGGACTTTTGAGGAAATTTTAGATATTTATGACGCATTTGGTTCTCCAACTGAGCCAGACCGATTTTTGCATGTTATTTACTGGCTTGGAAAATTAGCCATTGAAGAAGTTGTTGACAACAATAAAAGAACCATCACTTTTAGTCCCATTTTAAGAGAACGACTAGGGCATCATATTCACGGAGAAATCTGGGCTACTAACATCAAGGAAGTTTTAAAGGAAAAGGATCTTTTGGACCGTCCTATTCACGTGATCAGTGCTAATATGCACTCTGTGATGAATTCTATTTTTGCCACAACAACTTTAAAAACGAACTTTAAAGACAAATCAGATTTCTTTATTTATGAAGAATTAAGCAAATCTACGGCTAATGAAGTTAGAAATAAGGTCGAAGAAATCGCTTTAAAACAAGGGATGATTTCGTTACCGGATACTTCCGGAACTAATATCGACGTACAAATTTTTGATACGGCCAAGATTGATTGGGCCAATTCCTCTTTTCCTAAAGCGAAAATTGGAACTAAAAAACCAGTATTGATCGTCATGGATTATGCCTTTGGTGAACAAGCCTATGAAACGATTGATGAGTTGTTAAAACCATTCAAAAAAGATATTTTACTCAATGTAGAATCGGTTTCTATAATGGGAAAAGCGGGAATTCTGGAAGGCGGAAAAGGAGATATCATGATTCCAAATGCCCATATCAATGAGGGAACTGCAGATAATTATTTTTTCCATAATGAATTAAGAGCCGATATGTTTGAAGGCAATGGCATAGAAGTTTTTGCTGGACCTATGGTTACTGTACTAGGAACTTCGTTGCAAAACAAGGATTTATTAAAATTCTTCCATGAATCAACTTGGGGTGTTATTGGTTTAGAAATGGAGGGATCTTATTATCAAAAAGCGATACAATCTGCTTCCAAAATCAGAAAAAGTGTTCCTCATGACATCAAAGTAAGATATGCTTATTATGCTTCGGACAATCCTTTGGAAACAGGAAGCACACTAGCTTCGGGTGGACTTGGGACAACTGGTGTAAAACCTACTTATTTGATTACCATCAAGATATTGGAACAAATTTTTAATATAATTTAGGAAAAGCAATCGAATTACGAATTCGAACAAAACAATATAATCTATATATGAAAAGGATACTTATTACTGGTGCTGCGGGATTTTTGGGTTCACATTTGTGTGATCGTTTTATCAAGGAAGGCTATTTTGTTATCGGGATGGATAATCTAATTACGGGAGATTTAAAAAATATTGAGCATTTGTTTAAACTGGAAAATTTTGAGTTTTATCATCACGATATCACCAAGTTTGTCCATGTGCCGGGACAATTGGATTATATCTTGCATTTTGCTTCACCGGCAAGTCCGATTGATTATTTAAAAATACCGATTCAAACCTTGAAAGTAGGTTCGTTAGGAACACATAATCTTTTAGGTTTGGCAAGAGTTAAGAAAGCCAGAATTTTGATTGCATCGACCTCAGAAGTTTACGGAGATCCATTGGTTCATCCACAAACCGAAGAATACTACGGAAACGTGAATACTATTGGACCACGAGGTGTTTACGATGAAGCCAAACGTTTTCAAGAATCCATAACTATGGCGTACCATACTTTTCACGGCGTGGAAACTAGAATCGTACGAATTTTCAATACTTATGGACCTAGAATGCGACTCAATGACGGTCGTGTAATTCCGGCATTTATAGGTCAGGCATTGCGTGGAGAGGATTTAACTATTTTTGGCGATGGGATGCAAACCCGTTCTTTTTGTTATGTTGACGATCAGGTGGAAGGTATTTTTAGATTATTGCATTCGGATTATGTTTATCCGGTAAACATTGGGAATCCGGACGAAATAACCATTAAAGATTTTGCCGAAGAAATCATCAAATTAACAGGAACCAATCAAAAAGTGGTGTATCATCCGTTACCAATAAACGATCCTTTACAACGCCAACCTGACACCACCAAAGCCAAAGAAATTCTAGGTTGGGAGGCCAAAGTCAATCGCGCCGAAGGAATGAAAATTACTTATGATTATTTTAAATCATTGTCTAAAGAGGAACTTTTAAAAGAGGAACACAAAGATTTTACGGATTATATCAAATAAGCAATAAGGAAAGACAAATCATCTAAAAAATGGAATTACCCTTAGTATCTATAATAATTCCGATTTTTAATTCTGAAAAATTCATTTCAGGAGCAGTTGAGTCTGTCCAAAAACAAACCTATACAAACTGGGAAATCATCTTGGTTGATGATTGTTCTACAGATAATTCGGTTTCGATTGTTTCAGAAATGGTCGAAAATGATAGAAGAATCCAGTTTCATCAACTCGATAAGAATTCAGGAACTGGAGTGGCTCGAAATTTTGGGCTGTCAAAAGCTTCCGGTCGTTACATTTCTTTTTTGGATGCCGATGATTTATGGAAACCCGAAAAACTCAAAAAGCAGCTTGATTTTCTGCTGAAGAACAATTTACCGTTTACTTTTTCTTTTTACGATTGGATCAATGAAGACGGTGAATTGTTGAATAAAACGATAGAAGCACCCAAAAAACTGTACTATTGGCAATTGTTTTTTTGTAATTATGTTGGCAATCTTACCGGGATTTATGATGCAAATTACTTCGGAAAAATCGAGATTTCCTCTAGTCGCAAACGGCAAGATTGGATGCATTGGCTTTCTGTCGTTAAAAAGATAAAGTCGGCGCAAGCAGTTCCCGAGAGTTTGGCATATTATAGAATTCGGACAAACTCAATTTCTGCCTCAAAACTCGATTTATTGAAACATAATTTCGCCGTTTACAGAAGCTTTCACGGTTATAATCTAGGTATTTCCTTACTGTGCATGAGCGGTTTTTTATTTACGCAGTTGCTGATAAAACCACTTTATTGTAAAAATAGCTGATTATTTTTTATAGCCAATTTTAGGTCTTGGTTTCTTATCTTCTTTTTTCTCTGTTAGTTCATCCAAATAAGAGAAAACCAATTCTATGTTTTTGCCTTGATTTTCCAGTTTCCTTTGAATTTGTACAATATCTAACTTCATTTCGGTCGTGTCCAGGAGCATTTGTCTCACTTTGGTGAAAATGCGCATAATTTGAATGTTGGTTTGGATGGCTTTGTCACTATTCAAAACACTGGACAACATTAAAACACCGTGTTCGGTGAAAGCCATTGGGGCATAGCGCAAACCCATCTTTTCAGAATTGGAGGTCGCAAATTGCGACCTCCAATTTTCAAACTCTGCTTTAGACAGTTCAAACATAAAATCCTCTGGAAATCGATTAATATTTCTTTTTACCTGTTCTTTTAGCCTTTTAGTTTCAATTCCATAAAGCTCCGCCAAATCTCTATCAAGCATCACTTTTTGATTTCTAATAAAATAGATTTTATTAGAAATGGTTTCTTCAGAAAGCATAAAATTTTTATCCATAAATTTGTGTTTTTTCAATTGGAGATCACATTTTGTGACCTCTAATTTTATTTTAGCATAGACTGAAACTGCTTCAATTTACCGCGATTACTTCTTTCTAAAGCTTTTTTTCTAGTGAATTTAAAGTTTAAATTCGGTTCCAGATACAAAGAAATTGCTTGTTCTATTTTTTTTATTTGTTCCGAATTTAATTTGGTTTCACTGACATATTCTATTTCAAAAGAGTCGGTTTCGGTCTGTCGAATGATAAATTCTTTCACGTTTCCGTCATCTTCAATAATGCTTTTGGTGACATAATAAAAAGTCAAACCGGGCGATTTTTTTCCACTTGGTAAAATCGCAACATCATTTGTTCTTCCGATTAATTTTTTGAGAATGGGTTTTTGTAAAGTACTTTTTGTATCCAAGATTCCAATATCGCCAATATCATATCGTATAAAAGGATGCGCTTTATTGAACAAAGACGTAATCACAATTCGCCCTTCTTGGCCGTAAGGAAGTGGCTTGTCGTTATCATCCAGAATTTCAACAAACAGTGTTTCAGTATTTACTTGCCATTCACTATTGGGGTTTTGGAACGCAATTAAATCGAGTTCCGAAGCACCATATTCATTGACAATTGCGATTCCGAATTGGTTTTCTAACAATATTTTATCCTCTTCAAAAAGCATTTCTGAAGTGACCATACAGACTTTTAAAGTGGGGCAAATCTCTTTAAGTATGATGTTTTTTTTCTGTAAAAATTTGGCAAACAATACAATCGAACTCGTATAGCCATTGATGTAATCGAATTTTTTATACTTAAATTTTTTCAGGATCTTTTCTAAAGCGGCATCGGATAAATCGAAAATGGGAAATCGGAAACGATTACTCAAAAAGTCCTTGAAACGTTCCTTTTTGTTGCCAATGAAATCCAAAGGAATGCCATAAAAACGTGCCTGAAGAGAACTGTTAAAATCAATGCCAAACCAGCCAAAACGGTACATATACGAAGCCCAAGTCAGCGCATGACAGTATTTGTCTTTGGCAAAAATAAAAGGGTCGCCACTAGAACCGGAGGTTTTGTTAACGTAAGCATTTTTAGAATTGTAACCATTGGATAATCTTTCATTCAATGGTTTTTGTAAATTCTGTTTGTTTAAAATGGGTAGTTCTTCCCAATTTTCAAACGTTTTTGAACCCGCTAATTGTTTGTAAAAGGAATTGTTTTGCAAATGAAAATCAACAATCTCTCTTTTTTTATTTTCGATGAATAATTGACGTTCTGTTGTTGATTGAGCTACAATTTTTCGCAATTCGAGCTTGGCCTCTTTTATCGGGTAGCCATTCCATTTTAGCGTTAAATCGAATAATTTTAGCATCATACTTTTAGAACAATATTAATATTTCCGGCTGTTAATTCTTCTTCTGAATAATTTTTATAATCAGAGTGTATTTCAATATTCTTAAACAAACGATGTTGTTCAGAGTCTTTTTTTACGCTATCGAAAGTTAAATATATAATCTCATAATCCAAAGATTTGAAAATTTCCAGATATTGCGGAAGTCTTAATCTGTTGTGATAATCAAATTTGGTTTGGATACGATTCCATTCTTTTTGATCATATTTTAAAAAATCCTGAAGCGACAATGATTTGTCCGAATAAGCTCTATGATCACTTGGTGAAATAAAATGAACTATATGCGAACCTTTTTCAAGTGATTTTTTAAATTTTTTATGCATTTCTACAATGTCTTCGGGAGTCACGTGTTCAAGGACAAACCTTGAAAACACGGTTTCTGCTTTTGGAATTTCCGCTGTAATTATATTTTGTGAAGGATAATAAACGACTTCTTTTGGAAGACTATACTTTCCGTTCTTTTTGGTATTCACACTCTGATTGTATTCTTTAGAAAAAATGGTATTAAAGTTTACAATTGATTTTTCTTGATAATGTTCGTTCAAATCATAGGTGGAAACACGTTTTGCTTTACCCTTAAAGATAAAAAAATAAGGCATAATGGGTAACCATCCGGAACCAATCTCTATTATTGATTGATTTAAAATGTTTATTTTTAGTTGATTGCAAATTGAAATAAAACTATTGAATGTGTTTTCTGTACTTTTTATTTTGAGATTCAGATTCTTGTTTTCAGAGAAAAACTGCAGTTTATGGTACAGTTGAACACCCAAACTATTTGGCAAAATGCTCAAAAACTGAAAGATGGATGTTTTTATTTTATGTTTCATAAACAAATTTTATCAAAAATAGGAAAAGAAATCGCTGTTTTTATTTAATTTTTTGGGTGAATCTCTTTTGGTAAACTTTAAAACAACCTATTTTTGCACCACAACTAAAAACAACTACAGATGACTATTTTACTATTGGGTTCAGGAGGAAGAGAACATGCATTTGCATGGAAAATGATTCAAAGTCCGCTTTGCGACAAACTTTTTGTAGCGCCTGGTAACGCGGGTACTGCTTCGATAGCAACCAATGTAAATATGGGTGTAACTGATTTTGATGCTATTAAAGCATTTGCTATTGCTGAAAAAATCGATATGGTTGTTGTAGGTCCTGAAGATCCTTTGGTTAAAGGAATCTATGATTTTTTCCTAAATGACGAAGCGCTTAGTCACATTCCGGTGATTGGACCTTCTAAAATTGGAGCTCAATTAGAAGGAAGTAAAGAATTTGCCAAAGAATTTTTGGTGAAACATAATATACCAACTGCGGCTTACGATAGTTTTACAGCAGAAACGGTTGAAAAAGGATGCGAATTTTTGGCAACCTTACAACCGCCTTATGTACTTAAAGCTGATGGATTAGCCGCAGGAAAAGGGGTTTTGATTATTCAAGATTTAGCCGAAGCGCAAGAAGAGTTAAGAAACATGTTGGTTCATCAAAAATTTGGTGCCGCAAGTTCAAAAGTGGTTATCGAGGAATTTCTTGACGGAATAGAATTGAGTTGTTTTGTCCTTACGGATGGGAAAAGCTATAAAATTTTACCAACAGCCAAAGATTACAAGCGTATTGGCGATGGCGATACGGGCTTGAATACAGGCGGAATGGGAGCTGTTTCTCCGGTTCCTTATGTTGACGCTTTATTGATGGAAAAAATTGAAACACGCATCGTAAAACCGACTATCGACGGTTTCCAGAAAGATGGAATTCCTTACAAAGGATTCGTTTTCATTGGATTGATCAATGTCAAAAACGAGCCAATCGTAATTGAATACAATGTAAGAATGGGTGACCCGGAAACGGAAGTTGTTGTTCCAAGATTAAAAACGGATTTAGTTGAATTGTTTTTGGCTGTAGCCAATGAAAAATTAGATGAAATCAGCCTTGAGATTGACGAAAGAAGCGCCACTACAATTATGGTTGTATCTGGTGGATATCCGGAAGATTTTGAAAAAGGGAAAGTGATTTCGGGCTTAGAAAATATAAGCGATTCTATCGTTTTCCATGCGGGAACAAAATTAGACAACGGTGCTGTTGTTTCTAATGGAGGTAGAGTTTTGGCTGTAACTTCTTATGGAGACGATTTTGAACAAGCCATAAAAAAATCTTACCAGAATATAGATAAACTAAATTTTGATAAGATGTATTTTAGAAAAGATATTGGAAACGACTTAAAATAGTTTCCAATATCTTTTTTATTTTTTTTAAATATTACTTTAAAAAAGAATGAGCAGTTGTATCTTGATTTTCTGTTCCTGCAGCATCAAAAATTCTTAATTGTTTGATCCAATATAACATTGCGGCAGCACAAATAATCATGAAAATCCAGTTGATCGTATTTGCGACAAACCAAGATGATAACTCTAAAGAGCGTAAAAAGTCAAGGGGAGCAAATAAAATATTTACAAACAAGTATTGTATTCCTTCGAAAAATGCTTTCATAATGTATAAAATTAATTTTATTAGATGTTTTTAAAGGAGCTTGATTACTAAACATTCTTCTTTGTTAAGAATCTTTTTGAACTTGCAGAGTTTCCTTTTTAAACAAGTACTATATTTACAGTCACAAAAGTATAAAATATCCTTATGATTACAAGTGTTTTTAAAAAATCTACACCATTAAATTTTTCTTTAGTAGTATTTTTAATACTGGTTTTCTTTTTTATTTTTCAAATTCGAGATTTAGCCTGGACTAATTCACTTATTTTGATTTTTGAAAAAGTGGGACTACTCTCAATTTTATTGGCATCTGCTTTTATTACCAACTTTATTTCTAAGAAGAACGGACTTAGTAAAGACAGTAGTTATATTATCTTATTTTATTTGTTGTTCTTGTTGTTTTTTCCAACGGTTTTAGATAATACAAATTTGCTTCTGGCTAATTTTTTCCTGCTCTTGGCGTTCCGTAGATTGATTTCTTTGCAGTCTTTAAAAGCTTCCAAAGAAAAAATATTTGATGCTTCGTTATGGATTTTTGTAGCCTCATTATTCCATTTTTGGAGTATAATTTACATAGTATTGGTGTTTATTTCCATAATTTTCCATGTTGCCAGAGATTATAGAAACTGGATATTGCCCTTTATTGCTCTTATTGCAGTAGGAACTATTTTTGCATTTATCACAATAATATTCGACATAAATGGTATTGAATACATTAGCCGTAGCGTAAAAACCAATTTCGAGATTAATTATTTCACCAATAATTACCAAAACGGAGCCTTGTCAATTTATGCAACGGTGGCTTTGTTTTTTGTCATTTCGATGTTTTCAACCTTGTCAAATAGACCCTTAGTTTTACATACTTCATACAAAAAAGTCATCGCTTCTTTTTTTATCGGAGTATTGATTTTCTTGGTTTCTTCGAATAAAAGCAATGATTTATTGGTGTTTACAATTGCTCCTTTGGCAATGTTAGCAACGAGCCATATTGAAATGCCGCAAGTTAAATTAAAACAAGAAATGGTTTTGGCTGTACTTATTCTTTGTAGTTTGTTTGCTTTTTTCTCGCAATTATAATTTATTACCGTAGGCCAAGTCTCCGGCATCACCAAGTCCGGGTACAATGTAAGAGTGTTCATTTAGCTTTTCGTCAATAGATGCTATCCAAAGATGGCAATTGTCAGGCAATTCTTTTTCAAGGTAGGCAATGCCTTCCGGTGCTGCGATTATAACAGCGATATGAATTTCTTTTGGTGTGCCTCTTTCCATCAATTTATTGAAAACAGCAACTATAGATTGTCCGGTGGCGAGCATGGGATCAATAAGTAATAAGTATTTGTCGTTAAAATCAGGTATAGCTTGGTATTCGACCAAAATATCAAAATAATCGTCATTATTTGGATGGTGTCTATAGGCCGAAACAAAGCCGTTTTCGGCACTGTCAAAATAATTCAAAAAACCAATATGCAAGGTCAATCCAGCACGTAGTATAGAACATAAAACCAATTGATCTTTAATTTCAGTACTTTTCTTGATTCCAAGCGGCGTTTGAATTTCTACTTCTTTATAATGCAATTCCTTACTCAATTCATAGGCCATTATTTCACCAATGCGCTCAATGTTTCTTCTAAAACGCATACTGTCATTGTGAACATTTACGTTTCTGATTTGACCCAAAAAATGATTGAGAACACTATTAGTTTCTGATAAATGGTGAATTTGCATAAGAGAATTTTAATTTCCAAATCAAATGTATTGTCCTTCCAGACTTTCGAAATAGATTTGTGATTTGTGATTTTTTTATAAAAGTATAAAAAGTATCTTTGTTACCATAAAATATAAAAAGATGTTTTCAAAATTAGCGTATTCCGTTTTCGAACAAAGTATCAAAGATTACCATCAATTTGATAATGTAGATCAACCTATAAATAATCCTTTCCCAAAGGATAAATTCGAGCATTTATTATACCTAAAAAACTGGATCGATACAGTACAATGGCATTTTGAAGATATCATTCGTGATCCAAATATTGATCCGGTTGCGGCTTTAACCTTGAAAAGAAGAATTGATGCTTCTAATCAGGAACGTACGGATATGGTGGAATATATTGACAGTTATTTTTTGCAAAAATTCAGCAATGTAAAAGTGAAAGAAGATGCAAAAATCAATTCCGAAAGTCCGGCTTGGGCTTTTGACAGATTGTCAATTTTGGCATTGAAAATTTATCACATGAATGAAGAAGCAACTCGTGCAGAAGCTTCTCAAGATCACAGAGACAAATGCCAGTTAAAATTGAATATTCTATTAGAACAAAGAACAGATTTGTCTACTGCTATCGATGATTTGTTAACAGATATTGAAAACGGAGATAAATTTATGAAAGTGTACAAACAAATGAAAATGTACAATGATGATGATTTGAATCCTGTTTTGTACCAAGGAAAGAAATAATTGACAGTTAAAATGTCAAATAAAATTCAGCATATAGCCGTCATGAGACTTTCTGCAATGGGAGATGTCGCCATGACGGCGCCTGTTTTACGTGCTTTCGTAAATCAGTATCCCGAAGTTAAAATCACGGTAATTTCCCGTCCTTTTTTCAAAGCTTTTTTCGAAGGAATTCCTAACGTTTCTTTTTTTGTTTTTGATGAAAAAGAACGTCATAAAGGGTTCTTGGGCCTGATGCGACTGTTTCAAGATGTAAAACAACTTCAGATTGATGCTTTCGCCGATTTGCACAATGTTTTACGATCAAAAATCGTAAGATCACTTTTTGCCTTGAGCGGAAAAAAAATCGCTTATACCGACAAAGGCCGTGAGGAGAAAAAAGCCTTAACCCGTTTTGAAAACAAAGATTTTAAACCACTTACGACAATGTTCGAAAGACATGCGAAAGTGTTCGAGGAGCTTGGTTTTGCGGTTGATTTATCCCATCCTGTTTTTCCTAAAAAAGCAGTTTTAAAAGATGAAATTTTAGATTTAATAGGAGAAAATAGTCAGCGATTAATCGGAATTGCTCCTTTTGCGCAATATGATTCTAAAGTGTATCCTATTGACTTGATACAAGAAGTAATAAATAAATTGGCCGAAAACAGTAATTATATAATACTGCTTTTTGGTGGTGGAAAAAAAGAAGTCGAAATTTTGGAATCACTTTCAAAAGACAAAGAAAATGTCATCAATATGGCTGGTAAAATCAAGTTTCAGCAGGAATTAGAGCTCATTAGCAATCTTGATGTCATGCTTTCTATGGATTCTGGGAATGCCCATATTGCAGCGATGTTAGGTATAAAAGTAATCACGCTTTGGGGCGCAACGCACCCTTATGCCGGATTTATGCCTTTTAATCAACCGCTGGAAAATGCCTTGGTTTCAGATAAAGAAAAGTACCCATTTTTGCCTACATCTGTTTATGGAAACAAAATAGTTCCAGGCTACGAAGAAGCAATGCGAACGATTTCACCAATAACAGTTGTGCAAAAAATCAATCATTTATTAACTAATTAAGCTTCATTTAGACTTAATTAGTTACAAGAAATATATAAACAAAAAAAAGAGTTTGCATTGCAAACTCTTTTTTTTATAAATGAACATTGATTTTAAACGTCGTCAAAATCCACATAGATTGTTTCTGATGTCGGGTGTGCTTGACAGCTAAGGATTAATCCGTCTGCAATTTCTTTGTCGGTCAAAATCGAATTTTTCGTCATTTCAGCTGTTCCAGATGTGATTCTGCAAAGACAGCTGCTGCAAATTCCGCCCTGGCAAGAATAAGGCGCATCAATGCCTTGTTTTAAGGCTGCTTCAAGAATAGTTTGCTTTCTAGACATCTCGAAAGTGGTTTCGTCATCATCTACCATAATGGTAATTTTAGAATGACCTTCTAGCGATTCTGTAATCACATTTTCATGCGAAGAAGTGCTAAAAAGTTCAAACTTGATAGCCGATTCTTTTACGTTTTTTTCTTTCAAAACTCCTGAAACGGTAGTAATCATATCTTCAGGACCACATAAATAGAACTTGTCAAATTCGAGTTCCTTGTGTTTATTGTTCAATACAAAATTCACTACCGATTTATCAATTCGACCAAATAATGACTGTTCTGCTTTAGCTTGGCTATAAACATAATGCACAAATAATCGGCTTACATATTGCAATTGTAAATCGTGTAATTCTTGGTTAAATATTGTTTCTTCGGGTGTTTTGTTACCATAAACAAGGACGAAAGAACTTTTAGGCTCGCTCTTCAACACAGATTTCAAGATAGAAATTACCGGTGTAATACCGCTTCCGGATACAAAAGCAACATAGTTTTTTTGCTTGCTTGCTTCAGGTTCCAAAATGAATTTCCCTTCTGGTCTTCCAACTTCAAGGACATCTCCTGCTTTTAGTTTTGTATTGGCAAATTGAGAAAAAGCACCATTTTTGACTGCTTTAACAGCAATACGGAGTTCTCCACTTTCCGGTGCTGAGCAAATGGAATAAGCGCGACGAATTTCCTGACCGTCAAGGGTTAGTCTCAAGTTAAGGTATTGACCTGCAATGAAATTATAATTGGCTTTTAGTTCCTCTGGAACGTTAAAAAGTATCGAAACCGCATCTTTGGTTTCGCGACGTACTTCTTTTATAATTAGTTTTAAAAAGGATGGCATGAGATATTTTTTTTACAAAGATAGGAAACAGATTAGGTTTCTTAAATCAAAGTGTTTGAAAATTTACATACCTAAAAAAATTATGTATAAGAATCTTATGTATATTTGTTTTCAAAATGAAAATGAAAATGAAAAACTCACAATTGTATAAAGGAAGTTTGAATACGATTATTATGAAGATGCTTGAGGAAAATGGTAAGATGTACGGCTATGAGATTACCCAAAAAGTAAAAGCCATAACCCAAGGCGAACTCAATATTACCGAAGGGGCTTTGTATCCGGCGTTACATAAGTTGGAAGCCGAAGGTTTGTTGGACGTAGAAATTGAAAAAGTGGATAACCGCATGCGCAAATATTATAAACTCACTGAGGCTGGTACTAAAGAAACGGTAAATCGTCTCTCGGAACTCGAGGATTTTATTCGAAATATGCAATCCTTAGTGAATCCTAAATTAGAATTTTAATTTTTTTTGAAATGAAACTAACCGAACCACAAATAACCTTAATAGAAGAAACTTTAGTTTTGAATGGTCTTAATTATGATGACATAAAACTGGAAGTTACCGATCATATTGCCTCAGAAATTGAAGCTTTAATGGAGGATAACACACATTCATTCGAAGAAAATTTAAAAATTGTTTTTGAGAAATGGGCAGTGCAATTAAAACCTACAACTTATGGTTTATGGCTTGGCTATGCTTATTCTGGACCAAAAATGGTAATGGATAAAATGGCTAATTTCACTAAATCAGAGTTGAAATGGGGTTTGCTATTAGCTTTTTTTAGCACTTTAATTATTTTATTGCTTTATAAAATAATTAATAATGTCGATTTTTTATTAGTACTCGATGCAATGCTAAAAAAGCTATTGATTGTTGTTATTTTAACGAATATTTACTTTCGAATTACTCTTTTTAAGACAAAGGTAAAGACCGTTTATTCCACTTTATTTAATAGAAGATTTTATATTACCCTTTTGTTTTCTATACAAATAGCATTTAATATTTTTCGCATTGTTCCTTTAAACAAAAGTTTAGAAGTTAAGGTATTAACTTTGGTTTTGCTTTTAATTTTTGTCATGTATTGTATCAACAGTTTAAGATTTTTGCACAAGCATTTTAAAGTAGAGAAAAAACTATCCCCTTCCATTTCATGAAACTAACAACAGAACAAATAGACCAACTTTTTGTTTTCAGCCGCCAGCATTTTGTCGAATGGTATGACTTGCAATCTGAATTGGTCGATCATTTGGCGAATGCCATCGAATGCCAATGGCAGAAAAATCCAAAACTATCTTTTGATGAAGCTCTGGAAAATGAATTCAAGAAGTTTGGCGTTTTTGGTTTTATGGATGTGGTAGAACAACGACAAATAGCCCTTGGTAAAAAATACAACTCTTTAGTTTGGCAGCATTTCAAAGATTTTTTTGGCATTCCAAAGATTGTTTTGACCATTGCAATGACTTTGGTATTATTCAGTGTTTTAAAAGTGAGTGCGTATAAAGAGTGGATTATTATTGGCTTTTATCTTATTTTGATGGGGTTTATATTTTATGAAATGATTAGAAACCGGAAAAAGAAAAAAACAAAAGAGCAATCAAAAGAGAAAAAATGGTTGTTTGAAGAAATCATCAATAAATACGGTACTTTTTCTGGGGCGATAATTTTCCCCTTTAATCTGCTGCTTCAATTGATTAATCATATTGATGTTTTCTTTGGGAATGACTATTGGTTATTGGGGTTGAGTCTAATTTCTATACTATTTTCAATAATTATTTTTATTATTTTCAAAATTATACCATCTAAAGTTCATACTTATTTAGAAATTACATATCCAGAATATAAATTAGAATAAATGTAACGTTTTCTTACTTTTACTTACTTACCATAAAACTAAACCAATAAGTTATGATTCAAAAATTCCTTTATCTCGAATGGAAAGCATTTTTTAGATCGGCTTCCTTCGCTACCAACTTGGCTTTGAAAATCTTCATGGGTTTTGTTGCCATTTATTTCATTTTAGTCTTTTTAGGATTAGGAATCGGTGTTTTTTATATTTTAAAGAAAATGAACCTCGATCCTATTGTTACAGTAAACAAATTCATGATTTATTATGTATTGATGGATTTAATGATCCGAATGATGTTGCAAAAAATTCCGGTGATGAACATTCGTCCGCTGTTGATTTTTCCAATAAAAAAATCCACGATTGTGCATTTCTCTTTAGGAAAAACCATTTTGTCCTTCTTTAATTTGGTTCATGGTTTTTTCCTGATTCCGTTTAGCGTTGTTTTAATAATTGAAGGATTTGATGTGGTGTCGGTGTTGCTTTGGTTTACTGCAATATTTTCGCTGCTGTATATCAATAATTTTGTAAATATTATATTGAGTAACAAAGACAATTTGTTTTCAATTTTCTTAGGAATAACCTCTGTTCTTGGCGGATTGCAGTATTACGGTTTTTTCAACATCACCGATTATACGGCTCCTTTTTTTAATGCTATTTTCAATACTTATTGGGTTTTTGCAATTCCTGTTTTGGCTTTGATTGCTATGTATTATTTCACTTTCCAATATTTCAAAAGCAATTTATACCTTGATGCGGGTCTTTCTAACAAACATGATGTTGCAAAAACTGAGGATTTGATTTGGCTCAATCAATTTGGAACTATCGGTACTTTTCTAAAAAATGACATTAAACTTATAAAACGAAACAAACGATCTAAAACCACGGTAGGCTTGAGCATTATGTTTCTTTTTTATGGTTTGCTTTTCTTCACTAATGGAATTGAAGCTTATAATAATCCTACGATGCACATTTTTGCCGGAATTTTTGTTTCTGGCGGATTTCTAATCACTTTTGGACAATTTGTACCTAGTTGGGACAGTGCTTATTACCAGTTGATGATGACACAAAATATTCCTTACAAAGGCTATTTGAGTTCTAAATGGTGGTTGATGGTAATTGCTACAATAGTAACAACGACTATTGCATCATTCTACCTGTATTTTGGATGGCAAACCTATTTAATAATTATAGTGGGTGCAATTTATAACATTGGAGTCAATTCTCATTTGGTTTTGCTGGGCGGTGCTTACACAAAAACGCCAATTGATTTGAGTTCTGGCAAAGGCGCTTTTGGTGATAAAAAAGCATTTAATGTAAAAACAATGTTGATATCGATTCCACAATTGGCTTTACCGGTTTTACTGTATTGGCTGGGTTCTACTTTTGCTAGTGCAAATGTGGGATTAGTTTTAGTTGCTTCAGTAGGATTATTAGGTTTAGCAATGAAAAACAAGGCTTTTTCTTTGATTGAAAAAATCTATAAATCAGAGAAATACGCAACCATTGCCGCTTACAAACAAAAAGGATAATCCTCAAATTTTATAAAGCGATTAATTCAATCAAAAAATAACCGAATAAACTTTTTCAAAATGATACAAGTAAAAAACCTTTCGAAAACATACAACGGAACAACCGTATTAAAAATAGATAATTTAGAAATTAAAAAAGGCGAAAGCTTTGGATTAGTTGGGAATAACGGAGCAGGAAAAACAACTTTTTTCAGTTTGTTATTGGATTTAATCCAGCCTTCAACGGGAAATATTGTCAATAATGATGTTCAGGTAAACGCTAGCGAAAACTGGAAACCATTCACAGCTTCTTTTTTGGATGAGAGTTTCCTTATTGGCTATCTGACTCCCGAAGAATATTTTTATTTCATAGGTGATTTGCGCGGACAGAATAAAGCTGATGTTGATGCTTTATTGGCTACGCACGAAGAATTTTTCAACGGTGAAATACTTAAGAACAAGAAATATTTACGCGATTTATCCAAGGGAAATCAGAAAAAAGTGGGCATCATCGCCACTTTAATAGGAAACCCGGAAGTGATAATTCTAGATGAGCCTTTTGCTAATTTAGATCCAACAACACAGTTTCGTTTAAAGAAAATCATCAAAGATCTAGCCGATAATCCGGATGTAACGGTATTGGTTTCTAGCCATGATTTGTTGCATACAGTTGAAGTTAGCGACAGAATTGTAGCCTTGAACAAAGGTGAAATTGTTAAAGACATTCAGACTTCGAGTGAAACCTTGCAAGAGTTAGAAGTGTTTTTTGCAGTATAAGATTTAATTTTTACAGCATACCAAATTCCAATCATCATAATCCTTCTTTATTCTTAAAAAATGAAGAAGGATTTTTCTTTTTAGCTGAAATTCAGTCTGTAAAAAGCTAATTAAAGTAAAGAAGATTAAAATTTATAGCGGATTAAGAATTTAAAAACAGCAGTATAATTTTCACGATGTCAAAAAGAAATGTATTTTTACCAGTCATTATACTAAAAAACATTTTTCAAAGTTTAATGATATAAACATTTGCCATTGAAAACCAAGCTGTTTAAATATTCAATTCCATTGGGATCTTTGTTTTTTTTGGTAGGCTGTTCTACTAAAAACAATACTTTCCTGTCTAGAAATTCCCATGCTTTAAGTACTGAATATAATATTTTATACAATGGGCAAATAGGCTTAGACAAAGGAATTCAAGGTATAAAATCAAACAATATAGACAATTTTTGGAAGCGTTTGCCAATTGAAAGAATGCAAATCAATGATGATTTAACCGCTGAGGGAAAAACTAAAAATGCTGATTTTGAATTAGCAGAAACCAAAGCGACCAAAGCCATTCAGAAGCACTCGATGAATATAGACGGATGGGAAAGAAATTCTCAGATTGACGAGTCTTATTTACTTCTGGGGAAATCCCGTTATTACGATCAAAGGTTCCTTCCGGCCTTAGACGCATTCAATTATATTTTATACAAATATCCCAACAGCAGCAAGATTTATGAGGCTAAAATTTGGCGAGAAAAAACCAATATGCGCATGGGTAATGACGCATTGGTTGTAAATAATATAAACCGTCTTTTGAAGGATAAAAAACTCAAAAAACAAGTTTTTGCCGATGCCAATGCGCTTTTGGCGGAAGCTTTTTTGAATTTGGAAGAAAAAGATAGTGCTGTGGCAAAATTAAAAATTGCCAAAGATTTCACCAAGCGCAACAACGAGAGAGCGAGGTATCGATTTATATTGGGGCAATTATATGAAGAGCTGGGCAAGAAAGACAGCGCAATTTATAGCTACGAATCGGTGATAAAAATGAATAGAAAATCCGAAAGGAAATATGTTATTCAATCTCATGCCCGAAAAGCACAATTATTTGATTATCAAAAAGATGATACAATCGCCTTCTTGAAAACCTATAAAAAATTGATAGCCGACAGAGAAAACAGACCTTTTCTAGATGTGTTATTCTACCAAATGGGCGTTTTTTATGATAAAAACGACAAACAGCAACAGGCCTTAGACTTTTATAATGCTTCGCTAAGAAAAACGACTACAGATCAATATTTAATGGCATCCAATTATAGAAACATTGGGAACATGCATTTTAAAAATGCCGAATATCCAATGGCGGCTAAGTATTATGACAGTACTTTAGTAAAACTGGAGCTTAAGACCAGAGAATTTATCCGTATTCAAAAAATCAGGAAGGATCTTGATGAAGTCATTTTATATGAAGCACTAGCATCAAGAAATGACAGTATTATGAATGTAGTTTCCTTGTCTGAAGCAGATCGAGTTTTGTATTTTGAAAAAGCTATCGATAAATTGAAGAAAGACAATGAAGCCAAAAGAATTGCTGAGGAAAAACTAAAAGAGAAAAAAGAAAATATTGAGCGAAATACCAAAACGATGGCGGTAGATCAGGCTGTTTCTGGTCAAAATATTGTAAATTCAACTTCAAAACCATCAATTGCGCCTCCATCAATTGCTTCCGGTGGAGCAACTGCAAGTACTTTTTATTTTTATAATCCCACAACGGTTTCTTTTGGAAAATTGGAATTTAAAAAAATATGGGGAAATAGGGCATTAGGAGGAAATTGGAGAAAATCAAATATTAAAACTAATTTGGTTGACACAGACACCATAAGTTCAGATAAGATTGTCCAAGAAAATCAATTAGCCGAAGGAAAAGAAATAATAATTAAAGAATATACCACTGAATTTTATTTGAAACAGCTTCCCGCTTCGCAAACTGCAATTGACAGTATTGCCAAAGAACGCAATTCGGCTTATTACCAACTTGGAGTGATTTATAAGGAAAAATTCAAGGAATATGAATTGGCTACCAATAAATTAGAGCAATTATTATTAAATAATCCCGAAGAAAAATTGATTCTTCCTGCGATGTACAATTTGTATAAAACCTACCAAATTACCGATAGTGCCAAAGCAGAAGAGATGAAAAGACGCATTAGCACTCAATTCCCAGATTCACGTTATGCACAAATAATCAATAATGTAAATCCGGATGCAGCTGCGCTGAACGACACACCTGAAAACACCTATAATAAATGGTATAAATTGTATGAAGAAGAACAATTTACTACTGTTTTAGATAAAATTGATGCTTTGATTAATCAATTTTCAGGGGATGAAATTGTTTCTAAATTTGAACTTTTGAAAGCCAGTACTGTCGGAAAATTAAGAGGGGTTTTAGCTTATAAAAATGCTTTACAACTTGTGGCTGATAATTATCCAAATAGTGAAGAAGGAAAGAAAGCGCAGGAAATTTTGAATAAGCAAATTCCGTCTTTAGAGAGTTTGGATTTTACTACCAAAGACACTAATAATTGGAAAATCCTTTACGCTGTTGCGAAAGGTGATGATAAAGGCAGAAAAGAAATTGAAGAAAAAATAAAGAAATTTAATACTGACGAAAACAATCAAAAGCTAAGCTATTCCTATGATGTTTATACTGATAATGAGTTTTTTGTAACGATTCACGGTATAAAATCAGAAGCTTATGCAAAAAGTGTTAGTTCGATCTTGAAAGAGAATAAAGACTTTAAAATAGACAAGCCAGCGATTGTGCTTACCAACGAAAATTACAAAGTAATTCAGATTAAGAAAAATCTGGATATTTATTTAGCCCCAAAAAAATAAAAAAATGTTTGATAAAAAAACGAAACCCTATACAGATCTTTTAGGGAAAACGAATAGAATTGTAGAAGGAACTATTATAAAAGGAGATATTATTTCTCAGGCTGATTTCAGACTTGACGGAGAATTAACAGGGAATTTTCAATCTAGCGGCAAACTGGTTATTGGTCCTGCCGGCAGTGTTACCGGTGACATAGTCTGTCTCAATGCTGATATCGAAGGGAAATTCAATGGGATTATTCAAGTTGCTGAAATTCTAAATGTGAAAGCCACGGCAAGTATTTACGGAGAAGTTACTGTAGGTAAATTATCTGTGGAGCCGGGTGCCGATTTTAGTGCTTCTTGTACAATGAATATTGATGCAAAAAAACAATCACTTTTAAATGGACAAGAAACCCAACTTAAAGCAGACTAACAAATGGTTAGTGATGATGAATATTCCTTTTCAAATGGGAGTTATCATTTTTTGCTTTACATATTTAGGGATCTGGCTCGATGAAAAATATACAGGCACATCTATTTTTACAATAATATTATCACTTTTGGCTGTTTTTATAGCATTATACAATGTTATCAGGCAGGTTAAGAATTTAAACAAAGAAGACTAATGCAACAATTTTACAAATTTTTAAAGTTAATAATCCCTTTTTCTCTTGTATTGTTTTTCATACAAAATTATGTAGTAAGTACTTTTTTTGAAAATATTTCCTTTTTTTATTCAACCTGGAGTATTTATGTTTTTCATCTTGTAGTTACATTATTGACCCATACTTTTTTAGTTTTTGTAAACAAAACCTTTCCTGATAAAACTGGTTTTGCTTTTATGGGTATAAGCCTGATTAAGATGATGGCGGCTATTGTTTTTCTGATCCCTTTGTTGCAATCAGACCTTAAAAACCAAATTCCAGATGTAAGTGCATTTTTTATTCCGTATTTTTTATACTTGTTTTTCGAAACTTTTTTCGCGATTCGCCTAATAAACAAACAATAAATGCTGTTTTTTTTAAAATAAAGTTATTTAATTGGAATATAACGCCTAAAAACAAAATGATATATTTTCAATTATGAATAAATTATGTACCTTTGCAAAAAATTTTGAAACGTAAAATTAGACACACAATTTAATAATGGTATTTTCAAATAAACCTGTTCAGTTCTTATTAGTTGCTTTAGTAGCCAGTATTCCTTACTTTGGATTTGCAAATCCTGCGGTTGACAGTCTTTCTGTTGTTAATGAAGCTGTTGCGGAGCACGGTGTTCAAACAGCACACGAGAAAAAAGAATTTAACGCTACGGATTTAATCAATTCTCATATTGGGGATTCTCATGAATTTCATATTGCTGATTGGGATGGACATCCTATTTCTTTTTATT
This sequence comes from Flavobacterium sp. W1B, assembly GCF_047344965.1. NCBI lineage: Bacteria > Pseudomonadati > Bacteroidota > Flavobacteriia > Flavobacteriales > Flavobacteriaceae > Flavobacterium > Flavobacterium sp. W1B. The sequence continues at coordinate 882,891 of NZ_CP178845.1, read as the reverse complement.
TGCCTGTAATTTTATGGACAAATAATGGTTTAGAAATTTTCTCGGCTGAACAATTTCACCATGATAATTCAGGAGAACATGTAGTTTCTGTAAATGGACAACGTTTAGTTCGTTTTAATGAAGTGATTTTTTACGCTGATAAATTTGAAAGTTTAACAGAAGATCAAAGAGAAAATGGAGCATTTGAATTTGATGCCAGACCTTTGGATTTCTCAATCACAAAGAATGTTTTCTCTATGTTCATGTCGGCAATCGTTTTGTTCTTGTTGTTTCTTGCTGTAGCACGTTCTTACAAGAAAAATCAATTGGCGCCAAAAGGATTAGCTGGATTTCTTGAGCCACTTGTTGTGTTTGTTAGAGACGAAATTGCAATTCCAAATATTGGTGAAAAAAAATACGCGAAATACATGCCGTATCTTTTGACAATATTTTTCTTTATCTGGATTAACAACCTTATTGGTTTGATTCCGTTTTTTCCATTCAGTTCAAACTTAACCGGAAATATATACTTTACTTTTGTATTGGCTTTCATCACTTTCCTTGTAACTTCTTTCAGTGGAAACAAAGATTACTGGAAACATATTTTGACTCCGCCGGTACCAAAAGCATTATACCCAATTATGATTCCTGTTGAGATCATTGGTATGTTGACAAAACCTTTTGCATTGATGATTCGTTTATTCGCTAACATCACTGCTGGGCATATTATCATCTTAAGTTTAATTTCCTTAATCTTTATATTTGAAACGGTTGCGGTTTCTCCAATTTCGGGAGCGTTCGTTTTATTTATGAGTGTATTAGAAATGTTAGTGGCAGCTTTACAAGCATACGTGTTTACGTTGTTATCAGCATTATTTATTGGTCAGGCTGTAGCAGAGCACGATCATCATTAATCAGAGTTTTATTAATTATTAACTATATAAATTTATTATTATGGTATTAGCTGGAATCGGAGCTGGATTAGCTGTAATCGGAGCAGGTCTTGGAATTGGAAAAATTGGTGGATCTGCAATGGATGCAATTGCTCGTCAGCCAGAAGCTGCTGGAAAAATCCAGACTGCTATGATTATCGCTGCTGCACTTATTGAAGGTGTTGCGCTTTTCGCAGTAGTTGTTGCTTTAATCGCACAGTAATTAAAAATTAAAATTTCCTGTAGCGGTTGGCTACAGGAAATTTTTTAAAACAAACGACAAACAATTTTTAAATATATAAGTTTATGCAATTAACTTCACCGGAGAGTTTAATTTTTTGGACAACGATCATTTTCCTTGTTTTCTTTCTTCTTTTAAGCAAATTTGCTTGGAAACCAATTTTAGGAGCAGTAAAAGGTCGCGAAGAATCTATTAATAATGCTTTGGCTTCAGCTGAATCAGCTCGTAGAGAAATGCAGAATTTAACTGCTGACAATGAACGCATCTTACAAGAGGCAAGAATGGAACGTGATTCTTTATTAAAAGAAGCTCGTGATATGAGAGATAAAATGATTGCTGATTCTAAAAAAGAAGCACAAGTTCAAGGAGAAAGAATGATAGCTCAAGCAAAAACGGCTATTGAAGCAGAGAAAAATGCAGCTATGGCTGAATTGAAAACTCAGGTTTCTACTTTGTCACTTACTATCGCAGAAAAATTATTGAAAGACGAATTATCTAATAAAGAAGCTCAAACTAAATTAGTTGAGAAAATGTTAGGTGACGTAAAATTAAACTAAAATTATGTCAGGAACTAGAGCAGCAATTCGTTATGCAAAAGCATTCTTAGACTTAGCTATTTCTGCAGGAAATGAGCAAGAAGTTTATAAAGACATGGCTTTGATTTCTTCAACAATCAATGAGAATGAGGAATTGAATAATTTTATTCAAAATCCTACCATTTCTGTTACTGTTAAAGAAAGTGCTTTGACTGAAGTTTTTGCAAGTACAACTGGATTGACTAAAAGTCTTTTCCGTTTATTATTCGAAAACAAAAGATTTGAAATTTTAGGAGATATTGTTTCTCAATACATTCTTTTATCTGACGAAAACAATGGATACCAAGTAGTAAAAGTAACTACGGCAACTCCGATGGATTCTGCATTAGAAGCGAAAGTTTCTGAAAAAATAAAAGAATTTTCAGATAAAAAAATTACAATAGTAAATACGATAGATCCAGCTATTATAGGAGGATTTATTTTAAGAATTGGCGACAAAGAGTACAATGCTTCAGTTGCTAATAGATTACAAGTATTAAAAAGAGAATTAAGTAACTAGTTTTATTGCACTTTAAAGTGTTTAAATTATAAATTAAGATGGCGGAAATCAAACCTGCTGAAATATCAGCAATATTAAGAAAGCAAGTAGAAGGTTTTGAATCTGGTGCTACGCTAGAAGAAGTAGGAACAGTACTTCAAGTTGGAGATGGTATTGCTCGTATTTACGGGCTTTCAAATGTTCAATACGGTGAGTTAGTAGAATTCGACAATGGTCTTGAGGCTATTGTATTGAATCTTGAAGAAGACAATGTTGGTGTGGTACTTTTAGGACCATCAACAGGAATCAAAGAAGGTTCAACTGCTAAAAGAACACAACGTATTGCTTCTCTTAAAGTAGGAGAACAAATGGTAGGACGTGTAGTAAACACACTTGGTTTTCCTATTGACGGAAAAGGACCAATCGGTGGAGACTTATACGAAATGCCTTTGGAAAGAAAAGCTCCTGGAGTTATCTTCCGTCAACCAGTTACTGAACCATTACAGACAGGAGTAAAAGCAGTTGATGCTATGATCCCAGTTGGTCGTGGACAACGTGAGTTGGTTATTGGTGACCGTCAAACAGGTAAATCAACTGTTTGTATTGACACTATCTTAAATCAAAAAGAATTTTACGATGCAGGAAAACCTGTATTTTGTATCTATGTTGCAATTGGACAAAAAGCTTCTACAGTAGCAGGAATTGCTAAAATGTTAGAAGAAAAAGGTGCAATGGCTTATACGGTTATCGTTGCAGCTAATGCTTCTGATCCAGCTCCAATGCAAGTTTATGCTCCTTTCGCAGGTGCTGCAATTGGAGAATATTTTAGAGACTCAGGTCGTCCGGCTTTAATTGTTTATGATGATTTATCTAAACAAGCTGTTGCTTACCGTGAGGTTTCTCTTTTATTGAGAAGACCACCGGGACGTGAGGCATATCCTGGAGACGTTTTCTACCTTCACTCTCGTTTATTAGAGCGTGCTTGTAAAGTTATCGCTGATGACGGAATTGCTAAAAACATGAATGATTTACCAGATTCATTAAAAGGAATCGTTAAAGGTGGTGGTTCATTGACAGCTTTACCAATTATCGAAACTCAAGCTGGTGACGTTTCTGCATATATCCCAACAAACGTAATTTCGATTACAGATGGTCAGATTTTCCTTGACGGAGATTTGTTTAACTCAGGAGTTCGTCCAGCAATTAACGTAGGTATCTCGGTATCTCGAGTTGGAGGTAATGCTCAAATTAAATCAATGAAAAAAGTATCTGGTACTTTAAAATTAGACCAAGCTCAATTCCGTGAATTGGAAGCGTTTGCTAAATTTGGTTCTGATTTGGATGCTGTTACTTTGAACGTAATTGAAAAAGGAAGAAGAAACGTTGAAATCTTAAAACAAGGTTTGAACGATCCTTATACAGTTGAAGACCAAGTAGCAATTATCTATGCTGGTTCTAAAAACTTGTTGAGAAATGTTCCTGTGAACAAAGTGAAAGAATTTGAGAAAGATTTCTTAGAATTCATGAACAACAAACACAGAGCTACACTTGATGCTTTGAAAGCAGGAAAGTTGACAGACGAAATTACAGATGTAATTCAATCTGTAGCAAAAGAAGTTTCAGCAAAATACAACTAAAATTATTTTAAGTTTTGAATTATAAATTTTAAATGGTCACCATAATTTATAATTCAAAATTTATAATTCAAAATAATAAAAATGGCAAATTTAAAGGAAATACGTAATAGAATTACTTCCGTTTCATCTACGATGCAAATCACATCGGCGATGAAAATGGTTTCTGCAGCTAAGCTTAAGAAAGCTCAAGATGCAATTACAGCCATGCGCCCTTATGCCGAAAAATTAACGGAATTATTACAAAATCTTTCTGCTACACTTGACGGTGATATAGGTGGAGAATTTACCACTCAACGTGAGGTAAAAAAAGTATTAGTTGTTGCCATCACTTCTAACAGAGGTTTATGTGGTGCTTTTAATACAAATGTAATTAAGGAAGCCAAAAATCGTGCTGCGTTTTATGCGGGTAAACAAGTTGATATTTTTGCCATTGGTAAAAAAGGAAACGATGTTTTGAGCAAAACGAATTCGGTTGTTGCTAATCAAAGTACTGTTTTTGACAATTTAACTTTTGATAATGTTGCTGTTATTGCAGATACATTAACTCAAAAATTTGTTTCGGGTGAGTATGATATGATTGAATTGATTTACAATCAATTTAAAAATGCGGCTACACAAATTGTTCAAACAGAACAGTTTTTGCCTTTGGCACCGATAAAAACAGATTTGAATGTTCCGGCAGGAGATTATATTTTTGAACCTTCAAAAGAAGAAATTGTACTGACTTTGATTCCAAAATCATTGAAAACACAATTGTATAAAGGAATCAGAGATTCATTTGCTTCTGAACATGGTGCTCGTATGACCGCTATGCACAAAGCAACGGATAATGCTACCGAATTAAGAAATCAATTGAAATTAACTTACAACAAAGCCCGTCAGGCTGCAATTACTAATGAGATCTTGGAGATCGTTGGTGGAGCAGAAGCGTTGAAAGGATAAATTATTTCATATTAAATACATTTAAGAGCCACGGTTTTCGTGGCTCTTTTTTTTTGATTAATTTTAGGGTTTAAATTAAAGATCATGCAGTTATATATTAAAGAACTGACCACAAAAGAGGAAATGCTCGCTCAAATAGCGATGATGAAACATTTATACCCTAAATTTACTTTAGAAAAATACGAATCTTATCTTCAAGAAATGATTCCGCATAATTACAGGCAAGTGGCCGTCTTTGAAAACGAAGTTTGCGTAGGTATTAGCGGATTATGGTCGGGTACGAAACTCTGGTCCGGAAAGTATTTAGAAATTGATAATTTTATTGTTCATCCGGATCATCGTTCGAAAGGAATCGGAAAAATGATGACCGATTATATTGATGAAAAAGCAAAAGAAACCGGTTGCACAATGATTGTTCTTGATGCTTTTACCGGAAATTTTACTGCACATCGTTTTTATTACAACCAAGGTTATGTTCCTAAAGGTTTTCATTTTCTGAAAATATTGAACGAAGAAGGCTTATCTTAAATCATTTTCTAATGCGATTTCTCAATAAAAAAGTGTTCTTGATTTTGATCGTTTTCGGTCTATCATATTGTGGTACTAAACAAAATAATCAATTGGATTTTCCTCAAGAAATAGCTGCCGTTTATTCTCAAAAAAGAAATGTTGAAAATGGACAATCTTTATTCGGGACTGATTTTTTTATTGAATTTGTGAAGCCGCTTGAAGAAGGGATTTTTTTGCAAAAAGTCTATTTTAGGAATCAGGAAACCAAGGTTATAAAAGAAAACAGCAGTGTCTTCGTAGCTCATTTTTATCCAATGCAAGCCAATCATGATTTCATTTTAGACAGTGATTCCTTAAAAGAATATGGGAATAAAGCACCAATAATAACTCAGCCAAAATTTGAGTTGAAATCTACAGAAGCGGTTTTGGAATACAAAATAAAAAGCAAAACTTTTTACTACAAAATCATCGGTATAAAAGAAAAACCAATCATTGTCTATCCATCAAGGAATAAACCAAAGAATTAGTTATTTTTGTTTTCTAAAAATTAATAAGACACAGTATTTTGGGATTATATAAAAATCTTTTTAAACAAACGGCCATATACGGACTCGCTACGGTTTTACCGCGAATGTTCAGCTTTTTGCTGGTACCGCTTTATACCGATTTACTCCCAAAGGCCGAGTATGGAAAAGTGTCTGTGATTTTTGCCTACATGATATTCTTTAATGTTATTTTGGCTTATGGAATGGAAACCGCTTTTTTTAGGTTTTACAATAATGAAACCGATAAAAAAACGGTGGTAGAAACCTCTATGGTTTCTATTTTTTGGACCACAATAGTCTTTTTATTCGTTGGCTTGTTATTCCGTGGTACTTTAGCCGGATGGTCCGGTATAGATTCTCAATACATTGGCTATACAATCTGGATTTTGGCATTGGATGCGCTAGTTATTATTCCGTTTTCTAAATTGAGAGCATACCAAAAGCCCATGGTGTATGCTATAATAAAAATTGGGAATGTGCTTATAAACTTGATATTGAGCGTACTTTTTTTACTTTATATGCCAAAATTAATTGATGCAAATCCTGATGGATTCTTGAGTTCTTTGTACATAGAAAACTTCCAAATTGGTTATATTTTCTTGGCTAATATCATTGCAAGTTTATTAACTTTTGTAGCAATTTCCCCGGATTACGTTTATTTAAAGTGGAAATTTGATTTCAAATTATGGAAACGAATGATGCGTTATGGTATGCCAATCATGGTTGCAGGAATTGCATTTGCCATTAATGAACAGTTTGACAAAATTCTTTTATCGAAATTATTGCCGGCTAATATTGCCGAATCTGAGGTTGGAGTTTATTCGGCCTGTTATAAATTAGGTTTGTTCATGGTTTTGTACAGAACGGCTTATACTTTAGGAATCGAACCTTTCTTTTTCAGCCATGCCTCTGATAAAAATGCACCGCAGACTTATGCCATGGTAACCAAATACTTTGTCATCTTCGGTTCTTTTATTTTATTATCGGTAATTGTATTTGCCGATCTTTTTAAATTGTTGATGATTCGTGACAGTTCCTATTGGGTAGCAATGAAAGTGGTTCCTTTAATTATTTTGGCTAATTTCTTTTTGGGGATTTATACGAACCTTTCGGTTTGGTACAAATTGATTGATAAAACGTATATTGGCGCTTACATCTCAATAGTAGGAGCAATAATTACTTTGGCGCTTAATTATTTGTTGATTCCAAGTATGAGTTATATGGGGTCGGCCATTGCAACTATTGCTGCTTACGGAAGTATGATGTTGATTTCTTATTATCTGGGCAACAAATACTATCCTATACCTTACGATTTAAAGAAAATAGGAGCTTATCTTTCGTTATCTATCCTTTTCTCAATCGTATCTTTTTATGGTTTTAGAGAGAACTATTTCGTTGGGATTGCACTGTTAATCGCATTCCTATATTTTATTTATCACAACGAAAAAGAAATATTAATCAAAATTATAAAACGTAAAAATTAGTTAGTTTTGTAAAATTTTGGAGACAAATTATAATTTGTCTTTATTTATCATAAAATAGTATAAAATGACAATAAACATTATCAATAAATCACAACATGCCTTACCGAACTATGAAACAATAGCCTCGGCAGGGATGGATTTAAGAGCCAATCTTACCGAATCTATAACCTTGCAGCCTTTAGAAAGAACGATCGTTAAAACAGGGCTTTTCATAGAATTACCAATAGGTTATGAAGCCCAAGTGAGGCCAAGAAGCGGATTGGCTTTCAAGAACGGAATAACGGTTTTAAACAGTCCCGGAACAGTTGATGCCGATTATCGTGGGGAAATTGGGGTGATTTTAGTAAATTTATCCAATCAGGATTTTGTGATCCAAAACGGAGAACGTATCGCCCAACTAATTATTGCCAAACACGAGCGCGCAGATTGGATTGAAGTCCAGGAATTAACCGAAACTTCAAGAGGTGAAGGCGGATTTGGAAGTACAGGAGTGAAATAGTTGGCAGTATTCAGCTGTACTATTTAAAAAAACAGAAATAAAATAAACTTCGTGAACTTTGCGAAAGCTTCGTGAATTTTGCGGTTAAAAAAATATTTAATGAAAATAATTGTACCAATGGCAGGACGCGGTTCGCGTCTACGTCCACATACATTAACTATTCCTAAGCCATTAATTCCGGTTGCAGGAAAACCAATTGTACACCGATTAGTAGAAGATATTGCAGGTGTTTTAAATCAAGATATTGAAGAAATAGCTTTTATTATCCATGAAAGTTTTGGAGAAAAAGTAGAACAGGATTTAATTGCTATTGCTGAAAAATTAGGAGCCAGAGGAACTATTTATTATCAAAATGAAGCTCTTGGGACCGGTCATGCCATTATGTGTGCCAAAGAATCTCTTTCTGGACCGGCTGTAATTGCTTATGCTGATACTTTGATTAGAGCAGATTTTGAATTAGATCCAACAGCCGATTCGGTAATTTGGGTAAAACAAATTGAAAATCCAGAGGCTTTTGGAGTTGTAAAATTGAACGAAAATAGTGAGATTGTCGAATTGGTAGAAAAACCACAGGAATTTGTGAGTGATTTGGCTGTTATCGGAATTTACTATTTTAAAGATATTGCCATATTAAAACAAGAATTGCAAAATGTTTTAGACAACAACATCCAAAATGGTGGCGAATACCAAATCAATGACGGTATCAAAAACATGATGGCAAAAGGTAAAATCTTTAAAACAGGTGAAGTAAGTGCTTGGATGGATTGCGGAAACAAAGATGTAACCGTGGAAACAAATTCTAGAATGTTGAACTTCTTACACAATGATGGTATAAATCTTGTTACGCCTAGTGTAAAACTAGAAAATGCAACAATCATCCCGCCTTGTTATATTGGGGAGGATGTAGTGCTTATCAATGCAACTGTTGGACCTAATGTGTCCTTGGGAAAAGGATGTCATGTGGTAGATAGTACGATAAAAAACAGTTTGATTCAAACTCATGTACATATAAAAAATGCCAATTTAGATAATGCTATGATTGGTAACCATGCTAGTTTTGACGGTAATTTTGCCAGCATCAGTATCGGAGATTATTCCGTATTGGAATAACGGCTAATTGTGTTTTAGTTTTCCTTTAAGGTTTCTTATAAAAAGACAATGAAAAAGGTTTCATTTTTATTAATTCTATTCTCGGTTTTGCTAAGCAATTCAAGCTTGCTATTGGCACAAACCGAACCGGAAGACATAAAGCTGAATACGGATAAATTTCAGGATTATTTTTACGAAGCATTGAAGCAAAAAGGAATTGAGAACTATGATAAAGCGATTCTAGAGTTAGAAAAATGTTTGAAAATGGAGCCCGAAAATGCGACGATCCATTTCGAATTAGGGAAAAATTATTTAGCCTTAAAAGACTATAAAAATGCTTATGGTTCTTTTGAGCATGCTACAAAAATTGACCCTACTAATAAATGGTTTTGGATAGGAATGTATGATGTGGATTATGCGACAAAGGATTTCAATCGAGGAATTATCACAATCCAAAAGCTGATTACTTTTGACCCTAAGTTCAAGGAAGATCTGACCTCACTTTATATGAGCACAAGTCAATTTGACAAGGCATTGGAGCTTATTAATGAACTCAATGAAACTTCGGGAAAATCAGATCGAAGAGAATCATACAAAATACAGATTTTATCCCAAGGGAAATATCAAAATACGGAAATTGCCAATTTGATTGAGCAAATCAGTAGATATCCTAAAGAGGAATCCAATTATATTTCGCTGATTTATTTGTATTCTAAGAATAATGAAACCGATAAAATGCTGGAAACGGCGCGAAAATTAGAAACTGAAATTCCTACTTCTGAGTGGACGCAGGTGAGTTTATTCAAAAGTTATTTAGAAAATAAGGACGGAGAAAAAGCAGTAAAATCGATGAATATTGCCTTGGCTAGTTCTAAAATCGATTCTAAAATAAAGCACCGAATTCTGAATGAATTTCTGATTTTCACAAACACAAATCCACAGTTTGCGGACGCTTTAGAAAAAGCCGTTGGTTATTTTGACAATGACCCGGAAGTGAATGTGGCCAAAGAAATAGGAAAGTTTTATCACAACAAAAAACAATGGGATAAAGCGATTGGATATTACGATAAAGCGATTTTAAAAGGCGCCGAGACAGATATCGAAACTAATTTGCTTTTGCTTCAGGCTTATACTGAAACGAAAAAGTTTGAATTGCTAAACAAAAAAGCAATGGATATGGTGGAACTGTTTCCAACACAACCGCAGTTTTATTATTATTCCGGTTTGGGCTACAACCAATTGAAGCAGTTTAAAAAGGCAAAAGACATATTAGAAATGGGATTGGATTATCTGGTTGACGACAAAACATTGGAAACAAATTTCAATATTCAACTGGGCGAGGCTTACAATGGTTTGGGAGATTTTAAGAAAAAAGAATTCTATTTTTCCAAAGCCAATCAATTATTAAAACAATAAAATTCAGATGAAAAAATATTTAGCACTAGCGGTTTTCATAGTTTGCTCCGCCAGTTCACTCACGCTCGTGTCCTGTAAATCGAAAGCTTTAGTAGCATCAGCAACGGTTCCGGCTATTGAAATGAAGTCCAAAAAAATAATAGAAAATCATTACAACAATAAAAATGATTTTTCTACATTATACATAAAAGCAGATGCAAGATATGCCGATGACAAACAAACACAAAATGTCAGTGCTGAGATAAAAATTAAGAAGGACGAACAAATTCTGGTAAGTATTCGTTTTCTGGGAATTACGATGGCCAAAGCATCAATAACGCCGACAGCGGTGAGTTATTACGAAAAAATAAAAGGCACTTATTTTGAAGGCGATTTCAGTTCTTTGAGTCAATGGTTGGGCACCGATTTGGACTATAATAAAATTCAAAATCTCTTAGTTGGAGAAGCTTTAGATAATTTAAAAGAGGGAAAATATACAGAATCTTTAGTAGAGCAATTGTATCGATTGGATGATGTGAATAATGAAAACACTAAAAAAACCTTCTATCTTGATGCGGATAATTTCAGTGTTAAAAAACAGGAAATAACCCAAACGGCCGAAGGCAGAATGATTCAGGTTGCTTATGCTAACAACAAAGTGTTTAACGAAGTCGTTATACCTACAAGTGTAATTATAAACACCTACCAAAAGAAAGGAAAAACAGAAATTAATTTGGATTATAATACCATTTCTTTCAATGAAGAACTTTCTTTTCCATATAGTATTCCAAATGGATACAAAAGAGTTATAATTAAGTAAATTTGCAAAAATAATTTTTTAAGATGCCAAAATTTCTCCTAAGCCTACTATTTTTATGCATGACTTCAGTTATCTGGAGTCAGTCCTCTCAACAAGAAAAGTTAGAACAGCGAAAAGCCCAGATTCAACAGGAAATCAGAGATAACGAAAAGTTATTGAAGTCTGTAAAATCAAAGGAAAAATCGGCAGTTAATATTTTTACGATTCAAAAAAACAAGATAAGGCTGAAAGAAATCCTGATTAATACTACCGAAAAGCAAACGAAACTTTTGGCAAATGATATGTACATCAATCAGTTGGCAATCAATAAACTCAACAGAGAACTCGATGTTCTTAGAGAGGATTATGCTAAGATGATCGTGAAATCATACAAAAGCCGTTCTGAACAAAGTAGAGCAATGTTCATATTGTCTTCAGAGAATTTTTTGCAAGCTTATAAACGAGCACAATACCTAAAACAGTATACCAGTTTTAGAAAAAATCAAGGAGAGGAGATAAAATCTAAGTCTACTGATCTAGCGGTCTATAATGATAAATTGAACGTTCAAAAAGTAGCAAAACAAAAGTTATTGACCGAAAACAAAAAAGAAAGAGAAGCTCTTGAGGTAGAAAAGAGAGAACAGGAAAAACTGGTCAATTCTATTAAAAAAGACAAAAACAGAATTGTATCAGACATTCGTAAAAAACAGAGAGAAGCCAAAACAATTGACAGACAAATTGATCGTTTAATTCGTGAAGCAATTGCTGAAGCAAACAGAAAAGCGGCTTTGGAAAGAGCAAAAGCAAAGGCATTGGCAAATAATTCTAAGGCAACTCCAAAAGAAGTAGCTGCTACTGTCGCAAAAGCACCAGTCTCTTCTTCTAGAATTGAGTTGACACCAGAATCCAAATTGATAGCTGATAGTTTTAGAGCAAACAAAGGAAGATTACCTTGGCCTGTAGAAAAAGGATTTATTTCATTAGGTTACGGAGACCAGGCGCATCCGGTTTATACTTCGCTGGTTATTCACAACAGTGGTCTGGAAATTACGACCAATGATGGCGCTAATGCAAGAGCCGTTTTTGGTGGGGAAGTTACCAGTGTGATTGTTTTATCTCCAATAAATAAGGCGGTGGTAATTCAACACGGAGATTATTTTACGGTTTATCAAAATCTGAGTTCAGTATCAGTAAGTAAAGGGGATAAAGTAAATGAAAAACAAAGTTTGGGAAGAATAAGAACAAGTTCTGAAACGGGTAAAACAGTATTGAAATTTTTACTTTCACAGAATACAACTTATACTAATCCACAAGGTTGGTTGTCTAATAGATAATCAACACCGTTTATTTAAATAGTAAAAGCCTTGTTTTATAGATAAAACAAGGCTTTTTTTATGGAAATTATTTCAAGACTATTTATTAAATTTTTTTTCGATGTTTTTCAATAGAGATTGCCCAGACATGCCGCCAGGAACAATAATGCGTCTAACGGTAAAAAGGGGATTGCTAACATCTCTTTTGGTAGATAAAATAAAAGCCATTTTATAACCACTTTTTTTCAATTCGGGAATTGCAGCCTCATTCCATAAACCAAACGGATAAGCAAAATAGCTTACAGTTTTGTCCGTAATTTTTTCAAGTTTAGCCTTTGGTTTTACAAATTGTGTTTCCCAATCTTTTCCGGAATATTTTGTAACCATGTGATGATCCCAAGTATGTGCCGCTATGCTATGTCCTTCATCGGATAAATTTTTAATTTGAGCGTCTGTTATATATCCAGCTTTATTAAGACTCACAGTCATTATAAAAAACACACCTTTAAAACCGTATTTTTTCATTTCGGTTGCTCCTATACTGAATTGTTCTTCGCGGCTGTCGTCAAAAGTAATTAGAATCGGTTTTTTGGGTAAAGATTTACCATATACTAAATAATTATACAATTGATCTGGTAAGATAGTTTGGTAACCATTATCATTCAAGGCTTTCATTTGTCCGGCAAAATCGGATGGGTTTACCGAATAGGTTTTCATGTCATTACCGTCACTAGCAAGGATGTTCCGGATGCGATGGTAACATAACACCGGCACTTCTTTTTTGGATAGTATTGTGGTTGCATCAGCTATTGTTAATTTAGGCTCCATTTTTTCTTCGCCATTAGCAGATAGTTTGGAGACTTCTTTTTTGACTTCAGTTTCTTTTTTTTGTTGGCAACTAATGACCAAAAAAAGACAGATTAAAACAGGAAACACAACTTTTTTCATACCTCAAAAATTTATGAATTTTCAATTTATTGATACTGGATGTAAACGGGTTTGGGTTTGAATTTAAGGAGTTCTTCAGGCGTATACATTCCATTAGGATTGTTCTTAGTATCGTTTTTATAAAACAATTTAAAACCGGTAAACTGAACTGGTTCTTTATAAATGTAACTCAAATAAGTTGATCTTTTTAAAACTTTACTGCCAAAACCATCCATGTCTATCACAACTTGTACTTCGGGTACTATTTTTATTTTTTTATAATTGGTTAGCATGCCTTGTGTAAAGCGGTGTACAACAAGTATTTTTGGAGTCAACTTGTTTTCACGGACAATTTTAGCGAGAATAGTAATGGCATCATTGATATCATCAGCGGTAAAACTACCAATTTTAGATCCCGGAATTTCTTTGTTTTTCAATGAAAACTCTGGATCAATTCCCAAATGTACATTGGGCAATTTTAAATATTTCTCCAGTTCGCTGACCTCGGTTTTAACGTTGCTGTGCCCCACTTGTACATCCAAAAACACTAAAGCATCAATGGGTTTTGCCCAGCTCAAAATGGTGTCTATTTGTTTAAAAGGCATGCGCATGCGGTGCATATTGTCTTTTCCGGGTGTTCCTTGTGCCGTTACTGCAATATAATGCAAAGCAGGGATAGCTTTCATAGTAGAATCTGCAGCTTGCCATTTAGCAACTTCTCCCTGTAATTTTTGAATCATTTCTGAACGGGGAAATTCTCCTAAAACGCCCATTCTTTTAGAATACAGATTGCCGTAATAGGCAATAACCCTATGGTAAGGCAATATAGCTCCGGCTAGAGGATATGACGTTTTTACAGGCCATTTTCCGGTGGTGTCGTTATTGCTTAAAGCCAACATTCTTTTGTTGTAATCAGCTGTGTCAATTGTAGTCGATGTTATTTCCTTTGTGGCTTCGGGTGTTACTATCGTCTTTGTTTCTTTTTCTTCTTTTTTTGAATCCACTTCGTCTGCAGCTTTGCTTTGATTGCAACTGGAAACAATAAATAGTGAAGAAAATATAATGAAGGCTATTGCGGAATTTTTCATAAAAAATAAATCTTGGGGATTAAATATATAGCTTTTTAAAGAACGAGCTGTTTATTGAAATAGTATTCGGAAGAGTTATTTATTGGGAACTATTTTTATAATTCCTTTTCCTTCCACACCAATGTAAATATAGCCGTCCGGAGCTTGAACGACATTTCGCACACGTCCAATGTCAGTGGCTATTTTTTGTCGGGCGATAACTTTATTCCCCTTTAATTTTAACAGTTCGAGGTATTGGAATTTTAAGGAACCCACCAGCAAATGTCCTTTCCAATTGGGATAGCGGTTAGAGGTTACAAATGCCATTCCGCTTGGAGCGATTGAAGGAACCCAATAGTAGATAGGATTTTCAATACCCGGTTTTTCTTTTTTGGTGCTGATGGTACTGTCGTCATAATCGATTCCATAGGTAACGATTGGCCAACCATAGTTAGCTCCTTTTTTTATGATGTTGATTTCATCACCTCCTTTCGGACCGTGTTCGTGCTCCCAAATCGCTCCTGTAACCGGATTTTTAGCCAAACCCTGAGGATTGCGATGCCCATAAGAATAAATGGCTTCTTTTGCGCCCGTTTTCCCCACGAAGGGATTGTCTTTCGGTATACTGCCATCATCATTCAGACGGTATATTTTTCCGTTATCACGGTTTATATCCTGAGGGTTTACAAAATGATCCCCACGTTCCCCAGCGGAGAAATACAAATATCCGGCATTGTCAAACGCAATTCGGGAACCAAAATGTTGTCCCTTTGTGGTGTTAGGCGCGCATTTGTATAGTGACTCAATTGCGGACAGACTTCCGTTTTGCAGTTTGGCTCGGATAAGTTGGGTATTGCCGCCTTTACCTTCTCCTTCGCTAGAAGCTAGCGTAAGGTAAATCCAGGGATTTTTCGCATAATTGGGATGCAAAGCAATATCGAGTAAACCGCCTTGACCGTGGTTGTAGACCTCGGGAACATTTTTAATTTGAGATTTCCGACCGTTTTTGATGTGATAGAGTATACCACTTTTCTCGGTTACAAGTAGCGAACCGTCCGGCAACCAAGCCATACCCCAAGGAATGGGAATACCATTGGCTACGGTTTCAAAGCTGCAATTTTTTACTTCATCTTGAAGTGGTATATCGTTCGGATTGGTTTGTGCCTGACTACTGGAAAAAAAGAAAGCTAATAACAGAAATTGGATTTTATTCATGATTTGATTTTTTAAAGCATGCTAGATTTAAAGATAGTAAAAAATGTGGTGATTTTCTTTTTCTTTTTATCGCTGAATTACAGTTTGTTGAAAGGCCTAAGGTTTTTAAGCTTTAATAAATAACGGATTATTTTAAATTAATATTTAAGTTTATAGCCAATTAGATTAGGATTACTTTTTCGGAAAAAATAAAAACACAACTCCTGAAGTAGCCCTTAAATCAAGTATAGAAATAAATACAAACTATTTTAAATGATACAGCTTAGAACTTTCCTCTTTACTTTATTAATAATAACACAAATCACTTTTTCACAAGTACGAACAGTAAGAGAATTAGATAGTAATTGGAGGTTTCAAAAAGGAAATTATGAAAATGCTTCTCAAGAGAGTTTTAATGATTCCAAATGGGAAAAAGTAACAGTACCACATGATTGGGCAATTTACGGACCTTTTAACAAAGAAGTAGACAAGCAAAATATAGCTATTGTTCAAAACGGAGAAAATGTAGCTTCTGAAAAAACAGGAAGAACGGGCGCATTGCCACATATAGGTTCCGCTTGGTATAGAAATAAATTTACAATTACTGCTACTGAGAAAACTAAAAAAGTGATTTTGCTTTTTGAAGGAGCGATGAGCGAGCCACAAGTCTATTTAAACGGGAAAAAAATAGGAGAATGGGCCTATGGTTATGGTTATTTTTATTTTGAGATCTCTGAGTTTATTAAAGAGGGAGAAAATACTTTGGCTGTTAAGTTAACCAATAAAGAGTTTGCCTCTCGCTGGTATCCTGGGGCTGGTTTGTATAGAAAAGTCAGTCTGATTGTCAAAAACAAGGAGAGCATAGAGCAGTGGGGTACAAATATTACAACACCATTTATTAGTGCCGAAGTTGCTAAAGTAAATATTAAAACGAAGGTTTCCGGAGAAAATGGTTATCTAGTGACTACTATTTTTGATGCGGATGGAAAAGTTTTAAATTCGGATAAAGCGACTACCCAATTTGGAAAGGAATTGGATCAAAATATTAAAGTTGACAATCCGAAATTATGGAGTCCTGAGAATCCGTATTTGTATAAAGCCGTTTCGCAATGGTTTGTAGGGAATGAGTTAAAAGATGAAGTTAGCACTCGTTTTGGAATTCGGGAGATAAAGTATGAAGCGAACAAAGGATTTAGTTTAAACGGAGAAATAACAAAATTCAAAGGGGTTTGTCTGCACCACGATTTAGGACCATTAGGAGCGGCAGTAAATATAGCGGCTTTACGTCGTCAATTAACCATATTAAAAGATATGGGTTGTAATGCGATTCGCAGTTCGCATAACATGCCTTCCTTAGAGCAATTAGAGTTGTGTGATGAAATGGGTTTTTTATTTCTTGCTGAAAGTTTTGATGAATGGGCTAAACCCAAAGTTGAAAATGGCTACCATCGATTTTTTGAGGAATATGCCGAAAAAGATATTGTTAATTTAGTTCATGCCACTAGGAATCATCCCTGTATTGTGATGTGGAGTTCCGGCAATGAAGTTCCCGATCAATGGGGATCAGACGGAGCAAAGCGTGCCAAATGGCTGCAAGATATTTTTCATAGAGAAGATCCTACGCGACCGGTAACGGTAGGAATGGATCAGGTAAAAGCAACTATGGAATCTGGTTTTGGTGCCTTGCTGGATATTCCAGGATTAAACTATCGAGTGAATCTATACCAAGAGGCTTATAACAAATTTCCACAAGGATTTATTTTGGGTTCCGAAACCGCTTCTACAGTAAGTTCAAGAGGGATTTATAAATTTCCGGTGGTACAAGCAAAAAACAAACAATATGCTGATTTTCAATCTTCGTCTTATGATTTAGAAGCCTGCAGCTGGTCTAATGTACCAGATGAAGATTTTGTTCTTCAAGATGATAAACCTTGGGTTATAGGTGAATTTGTATGGACCGGATTTGATTACTTAGGCGAACCTACGCCTTATGATGAGAGCTGGCCATCGCGTAGTTCTTATTTTGGGATTAATGATTTAGCGGGTTTACCCAAAGATCGATTCTATTTGTATAGAAGCCGTTGGAACAAGAAAGACGAAACCCTACATATTTTACCACACTGGAATTGGGAAGGACGCGAAGGTCAAGTAACACCCGTTTTTGTTTATACCAATTACGAAAGTGCAGAGCTTTTTGTAAATGGCAAAAGTATGGGAATTCAAAAAAAGAATACTTCTAGCCCTCAAAACAGATATCGTTTGATGTGGATGGATGTAAAATACGAGCCAGGAACCGTGAAAGTGGTTGCCTATGACAAAGACGGAAAAGCAGTTTCCGAAAAAGAAATGCATACCGCAGGAACGCCATTCAAAATTGTGCTTAACGCCGATAGAAAAACAATTCAAGCCGATGGCAAAGACTTATCTTTTGTTACTGTTTCGGTAGTTGATAAAAACGGAATTCCTTGCCCTACGGCTACTAACCAATTGCAATTTAAGGTAAACGGAAAAGGAAAATACAGAGCAGCCTGTAATGGTGATGCAACTTCATTAGAACAATTTCATTTGCCTACAATGAAGTTGTTTAGTGGACAATTAGTGGTGGTGTTGCAATCGCTAGAAGAAACCGGAACGATGGAACTTAGCGTTACAGGCAAAGGTTTAAAAACGGGGAAACTAAAGGTAGACATCGTTAATAAGCAGTTATAAAGTGTTGTGATGAATGAGTTATTTTACCTGTTTATATTAAAAGTAAATCATTATTTATTAAAAACAGTATCTAAGTGATATTCTAAAAAATTGATATTATTTTTTAGTGAAGCTAGGAGCGAAAAAAAGAGACCATCCAGAACGGACGGTCTCTTAAAAAACTTTTCTTGGAAGAAAAGCAAAAAAAATAAAAACAGCGTTTATATAGGTCAAGAAGCCTATTTATGATTTAATCTTGATATTTTTCGTCGGTTAAGGTTTCCATAAAAGCGATTAGGGCTTTCTTTTCTTTTTCGGTGAGTTTTAATTCATCCGAAGGCAGACTTTGGTTGTCAACTGCTATCCCAGAGCCAAGTCCTCCGCCTTTGTTATAAAAATCGATAACTTCTTCTAAGGTCGAGAATGCGCCATTGTGCATGTAAGGAGCGGTTACTGCAGCATTTCTCAGCGTTGGCGTTTTGAATGCGTTTTTTAATTGGGGCATTTCGTATTGGATATATCTTCCCAAATCGGGACTTATTTTCAGACCGTTTTTATGTTCGGGTGTGCCAATAATCTCGTGCTCGGTTTTATTGAATTTTGGTGGAACCGTTCCGTTAAATAGCGGAATGAAATGACAAGTAGCACATTTGGCTTTGCCTGAAAAAAGATTGAAACCTAGTTTTTCTTCGGTTGTAAAATCATTTGATTCTCCTCGCATGTATTTGTCAAATTTGCTATCGAATGCGTTTAGGGAACGGATGTAACTCGCCAAAGCATTTTGGATTTGCCATTCTTCTATTTTCTTGGATTTTGGAAAAGCTGCCTGAAATGATTTCTGGTAGGCTTTGTCTTTGCTTAGGATTCCGATAATGTTGGATATGTCGCCGTGCATTTCTTCTTTGTTCTGAATCACATCTGTGCTTTGTTTTTCTAAATCCAATTGGCGCATATCCCAAAACTGGGCATTCTGCAAGGACGCATAGGTTAGTGTAGGTGTATTGCGATACAGGTTTCCACCTTTTAAAGAGGTGTTGGTTTTCAAATTATCGGCGAAAGCCAGCTCCGGATTATGGCAGGAAACACAACTTCTGGTTTTGTCTTTTGAAAAAGAATTTTCATTGAATAGTTGTTTTCCCAAAGCCGCTTTTTGGGTGGTAAATTGGTATTCTTTTGAAGGGATAAAAGCATTTACATCAAAGGCATCTTTGTCAAAAATGGTTGTAGCATTTGGATTGAGGGCGTTATTTCGGTCTATGTTTTTTATGGCATTTGTTTTCTGAAAGACAATCAGATTTTTGCTGATTGGGTTTAAAAAATTCTTGATAAAATGAGCTCTGTCGAACGTGTTAAAATCCGAATTTTTTTGGCAATATTTGGCTGCTTCTGAGCAGAGCTTCACTATCTTTTTTTCTATCAGCTCTGACATCTTTCCCTTGTAGTTCATTTTGCTAATCAAAACACCTAAGGCGTTCAAACTTGCTTTTGTTTCCGGTATCGATTGTAAAGCAATTGGGGAATCAAATCCGGTGATTCCGAGTGCTAGAATCCGGTTGATCTGCATTTTTGAAGCATCTAAAACATAATCATCAGAAATGGTGATCACGCTCAAACTTTGCTTGACCTGATTCAAATTAGCTTTGATCATTTTTATTTCACGAACTAAATCGGTTTTGTTTTTTGGGTCGTAATCAGGGTAAAGTAGTTCTTCTATTACCTGAAAACCATTGGGAGGTAAAAATTTGTTTTCGGCAACTTCCAGTTCATCCAAAGCAGGACCATTAATGAACCGAGCCGGATCCGGAGTGAAATATTCAACAGCCCATTCTATTTTTTTATAGGACAGTCGTGCCGATTGGAAAGCTTGGTGAATCTTTTTTTGGTCAGTTTCTTTTTCGGAGATGTGTTGAAAATCATTTGTTATTTGTTCAAACTTCTCAACATCTGCTAATAGCTCTTGCTGTAGGGTCAAGGGTACGTATTCTTTTTCGCAACCTAATAAAAAGAAGGCAAGAGTAAAGTTGATAATAAGAATGATTTTTCGGCTACAATTCTTTTGGGACAATTTCATTTTTTAGGTAATATATAAACCAAGACAACCCATAATGGAGGTTGCCTTGGTTTAATTGGTGTCAAAAATTATTTTTGAACGTTTCTGATAATTACGGTTTGACCGCCTTCTTTATTAGTGTTTACGCCACTTCCGTCAGGATTTAAGAAAGCGTCTTTTTGCCAAGTGTGCGGGTGAATGTTAACGATAAATGTGTTTGGAACTCCAATCACATCAGAAATGTCTTCCATAGCTCCATATTCCCAACTTCCTAATTTGGTTGTTCCCGTTTGGTTGTAAGTTGCGTTCCAAACGGCGTCATCCCTTTTATGGTTCATGGTCAACCAAGGTTTGTTCGCTTTTGTGGCGATGTTGTATTGCCAGATATAAGAATCGTGTTTCGCAGCGGCATAGTAAGAATCTCCATCTTCTTGGATGTAAACATAGTTTTCGGTCACACAAATGTTATCTGGATTTATAATTCCGGTACCTGGAGTAGAATCGCCTTCAACTACTAATTCTAATTTTCCTAATAATGGATTGTTGTCGTTCAAGACTAATCTGTATACTCTTCCCCACATCGTGTATCCAGAAACTGGAGCGTCACCGCTAGCTTGACCAGTAGCCGTAAAATAAATTTCTCTATTGTTTTTGGCAGAACCTTTTCTGTAATCTACATCTTCCACTCTTGAAAAACGAATAGCTCCTAAATTATTTACAGCCGTATTGATTGCCGCTCCGGTTAAGTTCTTGGCATTTGGAATCTCAACAAAAGAGACATCAAAAGAGTTGCCTACTGTCATAGAAGTTTCAACTTGAACTCCGTCATTTCTTTTTAAGGCATATAGTTTACCATTGGTAAGATCTCCAACAACATCACTTACATACATGATGACTTGTCCAGCACTAGTGTGTCCAGTTGAATAGCTTTGGTCTTCGCCAATTAAAATTACCGTTTTGCCCGTATAAGCGGCTTTTGTAAGCGGAACAGCATTTTCCATGCTTGCTTTACCTAAGGCTGGTAAAACGCGATCTGTTCTGCTTTTTTGGCTGCTTAAGCTAAAAGGATCAATTCCGTGTACCATACTTTCTTCTCCACTTTCTCCTGCGGTTAAAAATAGTGGTCCAAATCCGTGAATTGCTGGAGTAGCTAAGGTTGCAGAGCACAATCTGGTCAAGCCTCCAATTCCGTCAACGATATAATCTCCTTTTATAGGTTTTAATGTTTTGTCAAAATAGACTCTGGAAACCGATTTTAATATCTCGTGATTTGTAATCATCATGTAACCGTCTCCGTTTGGATCTTTCATGAATCCAGCTCCGTCAGGTTGTGCTCCATATACGAAAGAAGGAGATTGTGACAATACATCAGTACTGCTGATTAATGAAGTAATTTTTAGGTTTTCGAAGCCTTCCTTAGCCACTACCAAAGCCGGCATCGATGAAGTATTAAAATCAATTAAAGCATTCGGCTTATCTTCGTTATTGTCATTTTGACAACTTACCGCCGATAAACTTACTACAGATAAAAGCCCGAGTTGTTTTAGGTAATTAAATTTCATGATTCTTTTTTAAAATTATTTTTGACAAAGAAACAGCGAAGAAATTTTATAGAAGTTAATGGATTTTATGGAAATAGTGATCCTTTCGTTAAGCACAAGTGATGCTAACATTACCAAGTTAATTTTAAGTAAAGAAAAAGTGGAGAGACTTTCTAAAAGATTTTTTTAATAAAGTATAGAAACAAAAAAAGCCCAACATTGCTGTCAGGCTTTAAAAAGCTCCCTCTCTTGGGCTCGAACCAAGGACCCTCTGATTAACAGTCAGATGCTCTAACCAACTGAGCTAAGAAGGAAACTGTATATTTAAAATGCGATTAGGAACGTGTTTATTGTGCTTTTGTTGACGTTGTTTATTTGTCGAAGCGGTTGCAAAGATAGACTATCATTTGGTTTGTGCAAATAAAAATTTGCCTAATCCCCAACTTTTGCAGCTGATTCAATAAAACACGGTGAAGTTGTGTTTTGTTCAGTTTAGACCAAAAAAAAGCCCGACATTGCTGTCAGGCTTTTTAAAAAGCTCCCTCTCTTGGGCTCGAACCAAGGACCCTCTGATTAACAGTCAGATGCTCTAACCAACTGAGCTAAGAAGGAAACTGTATATTTTTATATATAAGAACTTTTTAATCTTTTTTGATGCTTTATTGTGATGTTTGTTTCAGTTGTAAAGCGGTGCAAAGATAGGCTATCATTTGGTTTTTGCAAATAAAAATCAAACTTTTTTTTATTTTTTTTACTTCCCGATAATTGCCTTGTAAATATCGTTTCCGTTAGCAAATAAAAGCAAGGTTATAAGTAAAACAAAACCAACCATTTGTGCGTTTTCTAAGAATTTATCACTTGGTTTTTTGCCTGAAATTATTTCATACAATAAAAACATTACATGACCACCATCAAGCGCCGGAATAGGTAATAAGTTCATAACTCCAAGCATAATTGATAGCAAAGCTGTGATAGACCAGAAAACTTCCCAGCTCCAATTACTAGGAAAAATATCAAATATGGCTTTAAATCCGCCAACTTGTTTGTATGCACCCGTACTTGGACTGAAAATCATTTTTAGCTGTTTTCCGTAACCTACTAATTGGTTTTTTCCTTTCTCAATTCCCACAGGAATGGATTCTAAGAAACTAAATTCTTGTGTACTCACTTTATAGTACCCCATTTTTTCTAGAGATGAAAGACCCAATGCACCTAGTTGAACACCCAGTTTTCCTTCTTTATTAATTGCGACATGAACTTGTTCTTCCTTTTGGTTACGTAAAACTGTTGCAACAATAGTTTTACCTTTGTTGTTTTCTAAGATGATTTTAGCCTGATCAAAGTATTTTGCAGTTTGCCCGTTAAGAGTTAAAACAACATCTTTAGGTTTCAGTTCTGCATTGGCAGTCTCATCACTAATGGCGCCTATTACAAATGGCATCCTGAAATCAAGTAATAATCCTTTTTCAAATTTCGAAAGTTGGTCCACAAAATCATTAGGCATTTTTATGGTTTGTTCGATACCATTTCTTTCGATTAGTACCTCTTTGGCCAAGATGATTTTCATGTTGATGTCGTTGTCAAACTTGACAATTTTTGTTCCATCAGCCGCCAAGATTTTATCTCCCGTTTTGAAACCTGCTTTTAGCATCACTGGATTCTCAATCAAAAGACCGTCTTTCAAATCAGCATTAGCAATATAGGTGTCGCCATAGGTAAAAGCCATCCCTATGTAGATGATAAAAGCCAAAATAAAGTTTACAGTAACCCCGCCCAACATAATAATCAAACGTTGATAAGCTGGTTTAGAGCGAAATTCCCAAGGTTGTGGTGGCAAAGCCATTTGTTCTTTATCCATACTTTCGTCTATCATACCGGAAATTTTTACATATCCGCCCAAAGGCAACCAACCAATTCCGTACTCCGTTTCGCCGATTTTCTTTTTTATAAGGGAATATTTCACGTCAAAAAACAAATAGAATTTTTCGACTCTAGTTTTGAATAATTTAGCAGGAATAAAATGTCCTAATTCGTGAAGTATAATAAGTAATGATAAACTCAATAAAAATTGAGAAAGCTTGATAAATAGATCCATTTTTAAATTTTAATTCTTTTTATAACTCACAAAAGTAAGGTTTTCTATTTGTATTATACGTAATTATTGCTTCATAAGCTTTTAAATATTTGTTAATTATTCCGATTTCAATTCTCGTTTTCAGTCAGGTCGAGTAACTTTACTTTCTGTAACTGATATTTGTGTTGCATTGGATTAATCTTAATTTTAAAAAGTAAATGATATGTCTTCAAAATTATTTTCTTCTCTTCAAATAAAAAGCATTTTGCTCAAAAATAGAATCGTGATTTCTCCGATGTGTCAGTATTCATCTCAGGATGGCTTTGCCAATGATTGGCATTTGGTTCATTTGGGCAGTCGTGCCAGTGGCGGTGCGGGATTGATTATTCAGGAGGCTACAGCTGTTTCTCCCGAAGGTCGAATTTCTCCTGAGGATTTGGGAATATGGAAAGACGAACATATTGAAAAATTGCAGGCAATCACCCAATTTATCAAGAGTCAAAATGCGGTTCCCGGAATCCAATTGGCGCATGCCGGGCGAAAAGCCAGCGTTACTTCGCCTTGGAACGGCAATAAAAAAATCGATAGTACACAAGGTGGGTGGGAAACCGTGGCGCCATCAGCAATAGGCTTTCATGATACGGAAACGCCTCCGATTGCTTTGGATAAAATGGGGATCCAAAAAGTGATTTCCGATTTTGCATCAGCAACTAAAAGATCAGTACTAGCGGGATTCCAAGTAATGGAGCTTCATGCTGCGCATGGTTATTTGTTGCACGAATTTCTTTCGCCTTTATCTAATTTAAGAACAGATGAATATGGTGGCAGTTTTGAAAACCGAATCCGGCTGCTTTTGGAAGTGCTAGAATCTGTGCAAGGTGAATGGCCAAATGATTTGCCTTTATTTGTCAGAATCTCTGCCACGGACTGGGCAGAGGGCGGTTGGAATATCGAAGAATCGGTACAGCTTTCGAAAATACTCAAAGAAAAAGGAGTAGATTTGATTGATGTTTCTTCGGGAGGCGCAGTATCTTACCAAAAAATCCCGGTATCCCCCGGCTATCAGGTGCCTTTTGCGGAAAGCATAAAAAAAGAAACCGGAATTCTGACCGGCGCCGTCGGACTTATTACAGAAGCACATCAGGCAGAAGAAATCCTGATTAACGGAAAAGCGGATTTGGTTTTGTTTGCTAGAGAATCGCTCCGAAACCCAAACTTGGGGTTAGCTTTTGCAAAAGAATTAAATACGGATGTATCATGGCCAAATCAATATGAAAGGGCAAAAATAAAATAGCTTTTTGAGGTTTTACTATTTTAATAACAAATTATGCAAAAAATAAAAACAGCCCTACTTTCCTACGGAATGTCAGGAAAAGTGTTTCACGCACCTTTTATCGCCTTCCACCCCGGATTTGAATTATTGGGTTCTTGGGAAAGAAGTAAAAAATTGATACAACAGGATTATCCCGATACAAAGAGTTATTCCAGTTTAGAAGCGTTATTGGAAGATGATGTTGATTTGGTCATCGTAAATACACCAGTAGAAACCCATTTTGAATATGCCAAAAAAGTATTGGAGGCGGGAAAACATGCTATAGTTGAAAAAGCGTTTACCACTACGGTTGCTGAAGCTAAGGAATTGGCTGCTTTAGCCAAAGTAAAAGGATTGAAACTGGCTGTTTTTCAAAACAGAAGATGGGACAGCGATTTAAAAACAGTGCGAAAAATCATTTTGGATGGTGTTTTGGGCGAAATTGTGGAAGCCGAATTCCATTTTGACCGTTACAGTCCTAATTTGAGTCCAAAGCAGCACAAAGAAACAGCCAATTCGGGAGCGGGAATTCTAAAAGATTTAGGACCGCACCTGATTGATCAGGCATTGTATTTATTTGGTTTTCCTCAAGCCGTTTTTGCCGATATTCGGGTAACTCGGGAACATTCTTTGGTAGATGATTGTATCGATTTGTTGCTTTATTATCCGGATTTTAGGGTTCGATTAAAAGCAGGTTTTTTTGTCAGAGAGCCTATTCCGGCCTATATAATTCACGGAAAAAAAGGATCTTTCCTGAAACCGCGTGGTGATGTGCAGGAAGACGATTTGAAATTGGGAAAAAAACCAAACCTTGATACTTGGGGCAAAGAAGCCACGACTAAAGAAGGTATTCTTCATACAGAGATTAATAACGACATCTTGATTGAAAAAACACCAACACTTCAAGGAAATTATTATGATTTTTTTGAAGGTGTTTATCAATCGATTTCAAATGATAAGCCTGAACCGGTTACTGCCCAAGATGGTGTGAAAGTGATGCAGATCATTGAAGCTGCAATTGAAAGTAATAAGCAACAAGCAGTGATAAATTTATAAACAATAACGTTGTATTTTTTTGTTTAATGTGACGTTTTAGATAAGTGAACGGTTGCTTTTCTATTTTTGTACCTTAAAATAATAAAAACGAATTTGTTTTGATAGATTTAAATTTCATAGTCCGATTTAAAGCCAAAGGGAAGTACAAAAAAAATTATCGAAACGCCAAGGTTTCCTATCTAAAACGGATTCGTTGGGCGGTATCGATGTTTTATTTTGGTATGGGATTGTGTTTTGCTACCTGGGCAAGTAGAATTCCGGATATTAAAACGGCTTTGCACTTAGGCGATGGCGATCTGGGAACAATTTTGTTTGCTTTGCCATTAGGACAGCTGTTAATTATGCCTTTTTCAGGAAAATTGGTCACACGTTTTGGAAGCCATCGTATTCTTATATTCTCACTTTTATTATATGTTTTTAGTTTGACTAATTTGGGCTTAGCTTCCGCGTCTTGGCAGCTGTCACTCGGATTAATGCTTTTCGGAGTCTTTGGTAATTTGGCTAACATAGCTGTAAATACACAAGGTGTTTATACCGAGGTACTTTTTAAGAAAACAATTATGTCATCTTTTCACGGCATGTGGAGTTTGGCCGGATTTATTGGAGCCTTAGTGGGACTTGGAATGCTTGCCTTAGAACTTACGCCTTATATACATTTTTTAGCAGTAGGAGGAATCGTTCTTTTGTTAGTTCTTTTCAATTATAAGTTTTTAATAAAAGCCAAAGAAAAAATTAAAGCCGAAAAGAAAAAAGGATTTACAAAACCTGATAGCGCGCTGATTTGGCTGGGAATAATTGGTTTTTGTTGTATGGCAAGCGAAGGTGTGATGTTTGACTGGAGTGGTGTTTATTTCAAGGATGTCATCCAGGCTCCTGGTCCATTGGTAATTTTGGGATATACTTCATTTATGATAATGATGGCCGGAGGGCGTTTCTTCGGAGATCATTTGATTAGTAAATTTGGAAGGAAACCGGTCATGCAAATCAGTGGAATTATGATTTCAGCCGGACTTTTTACCTCCGTGTTTTTTCCTTATTTGATTCCGTCAACAATTGCATTTATGTTTGTGGGAGTTGGAGTTTCAACAATTGTTCCTACGATTTATAGTATTGCAGGAAAAAATCCAACAGTTCCTCCAGGAGAAGCATTAACCATAGTTTCCAGCGTTAGTTTTCTGGGATTTTTAATGGGACCACCGGTTATTGGTTATATTGCTGAATTGTTTGGTTTGCGATTTTCGTTTGCTTTTATCGGAATTTTTGGAGTTCTAATCGCATTTATGGTTTCGAGAATTAAGGCTGTCGAATAGCTTTTGGCATTTTAATCCAAATTAAATTTTTTAGCTTATAAAAATTTACTGATTCGTTTTTATTTAAAATAAGTTGTTGATTTTGAGATTTTTAACTCAAAATCAACAACTTATTACTATTTTGATTACTTTTAAAATGCCTAATCAAACAATAGAGTATTAATACCACTTTTTCATCACTTTTCTGTTTGTATTTGGTTAGCTTATAATTTTCCAAAAAACTCTTTTTCCGCTATTTCTGTCATAAGTATTCCTTTTTGGGATATTTTTTTATGCTCAGAAATGAAACAATCAAATTTTATTAAAAAGCGAAACTTTCTGATCCGTCAGAACTCTTTTTGGCAATAAAACAGTAACAGACTTATGAGAAAAAGTATTGGATCACTCTTTTTTATTTTACAGCTAGGATATGTTTTTGCGCAAGATAAAACCGGAATTTCAGGTAAGGTTTTGGATTCCAGAAGCTTGCAGCCTTTGGTTTCTGTAGTTGTTTCGATTCAAAACACAAGTTTGCTTCAATTAACAGAAGCTAATGGGAAGTTCCTTTTTGATTCCGCACCAGCGGGAGATTATCTAATTCTTTTTCACAATCAAGGTTACAAAGACGCCTTGTTTCCTGTAAGCCTAAACGAAGGTCAATTACTAGATTTGGGAACAATTTTGTTGGAAGAAGACCAGATTTCAGACCAGCAAAGCAGTTCAATTCGTCTTTTCGAAAATGACCTTACGGATGACAATAGTGGTTCCGAGAGCACTTCGGGTTTGCTACAATCCTCCAAAGATGCTTTCCAGCAAGCGGCTGCTTTCAATTGGGGATCGGCACGGTTCCGGCTTCGAGGATTGGACAGCGAAAATGCGACTATCATGATCAACGGTGTTGTTATGAACAAGCTGTATGACGGTAGGCCACAATGGGGCAATTGGGGTGGATTGAATGATGCCACCCGAAATCAGGAATTTTCCATTGGCACTACCCCATCTGATTATACTTTTGGCGGTATTCTGGGTACGCAGGAAATTAATACCCGTGCTTCTATTTATAGAATCGGGTCGAGAATTACGGTTTCGGGAACCAACACCAATTATAGTTGGCGTATGATGGGAACTTATGCGTCGGGCATGACTAAGAATGGCTGGGCTTATGTGGTTTCGGCAGGGAAACGTTATGCTAATGAAGGCTATTTTGAAGGAACTACCTATGATGGGAATTCCCTTTTTCTTAGTGTCGAAAAGAAATTAAATGAAAGGCATTCACTTAATGCGACTGGTTTTTATACGCCAAATACTCGTGGGAAGAACTCGCCAAACACCACAGAAGTTACGCAATTAACCAGTGAAAAATACAATTCTTATTGGGGTTACCAAGATGGCAAAAAAAGAAATGCCAGAGAGAAAACCATTGAAGAACCAATCTTAATGCTCAATCATTATTTTAAAATCAACGATCACAGCAGTCTCAATTCAAGCCTGATGTATCAGTTTGGTAAAATAAGCAACAGCAATCTCGATTACCAACGCGCGAACAGTCCGGATCCTACTTATTTTAGAAAATTGCCCAGCTATTACAGTTCGATGTATGCCAAAGATGACGGTGAGTTTTCGGGCAATTTTACTCCTGATTATGAGAATGCCGAGAAGAGCAAACTTGCATTTCTAGCAAATCCTCAAATCGATTGGGATGCGATGTACCGGGCCAATCAAAATCCGATTTTGGATAATAATGGGGAAATTATAAGCTATGAACCGGCACAAAGTCATTATGTTTTATATGAAGATCGGACTGATGACCAAACCGCTGTGCTTGCATCAAACTTCGATTCGCAATTGAATGAAAACTTGATTTTGAATGCGGGCGTTTCGTTTCGGGATTTTAAATCTCATAACTATCAAAAGCTATTGGATTTATTGGGAGGTGCTTTTTTTGAAGATATTGATGGGTTTTATAGTGGCAGTCAAGCGCAATCGGATCTTAATAATCCAAATCGTCAAGTGGTGGTGGGCGATGCTTATGGATACAATTATAAGTATAGAGCAAATACTTTTGATGCCTTTAGCCAGTTTAAGTTTTCGTACGATATAATTGATTTCTATTTGGCGCAATCTTTCTCCAGTACGAATTATCAAAGAGAAGGCTTGTATAAAAACGGAATTTATGAAAGCATTTCTTTTGGTAAAAGTGCCAAAGTAGCTTTTGAAAATTTTGGTTTCAAAGGCGGAATTGTTTTTAAAATCTCTGGAAAACAATTGCTTAGTTTTAATGCGGCTCATTTGACCAAAGCGCCGACTCTTAGAAATACTTTTCCCAATGCGAGATTGAATAATTCGATTGTTGATGGTTTGCAAAGTGAAACGATCAATAGCCTCGATGCGACTTATGTTTTCCGTTCACCAAAATTAAAAATGAGATTGACAGCCTATTATTCGACTCTAAAAGATGCCACTAAAACAACCTTCTTTTATGCAGAAGGAATTTTTGATAATGGAGCTGGTTATACCAATACGAATGCTTTTGTAGGCCAAACATTAACTCACCTGGATCGTAAAAACATCGGTACCGAATTTAGTTATGAATATCAATTTACTACCACTTTAAAAATGAGTTTTTCGGCGGCTTATGGTCAATTCACATATGAGAATAATCCCAATGTGAGTATCAATAACGATGCGGTGGCCACTGCAGAAAATACCAATCCGTCCTATGATTTTGGGAAAGCACTTTTGAAGAATTACAAACAATCCGGCATGCCACAACAAGCCTATAGTTTAGGAATTGAATATCGGGATCCCAAATTCTGGTGGATAGGAACTAACGTAAATTATCTGGCGGATTCTTATATTGATGTTTCGCCCATTTCTAGAACGGCACAATTTTATACAAATCCCGCCAGCGGATTCCCTTTCCCCGAAGCCACCGAAGAAAGAGCGGCGGAATTACTAAAACAAGAAAAATTTGACCTGGTAGCCTTGCTCAATTTACTTGGGGGAAAATCATGGCGGATCAAAGGAAAATACTTGGGGCTTTTTGCCAGTATTAATAATGTGCTAGACAGCAAATATAAAACGGGCGGTTATGAACAAGCCCGGAATGCTAATTTCAGACAGCTCAATCAGGATGTTTCCAGCGGAACACCTTCTTTTGGCAACAAATATTTTTATGGCTATGGCCGAACCTATTTTGTAAATCTCTACTTCAATTTTTAATTTTTAAAATCAAATGTTATGAGAAGTAATAGCGGTAAATTCCTTTTTTTGATGGTTTTTGTGATTCTATTTTTGGGTTGTGGAAATGATGAGGTGGCGGTTCCAAAGTTGAATTGTACCCAGCCTGATTTTGCCGTAAACAAAACCGTTTCTCAAATTCATGGCAATGCTGGCGCCATCGTTTCGCAATATACCTATGACGATGTGATAGAAGCTTATGTTGTTTCTAGCGATGCAAACGGTAATTTTTTCAAGACAATATCATTTCAAACTTTGGCTACAGCCACAAATCAAACTCAAGGTTTTAGTGTTCCCGTAGACGCAACAAATTTGTATGTCGATTTCCGATTAGGAAACAAGGTTTATGTGAAATTAAAAAACCAATATACCGATATTAATTATGGCAGTTTGCGTATTGGTGGTATTTATGTCAATTCGTATAATGAGGGAGCAGTGGGGCGACTTTCTCAAAATGACTATAAAAATGTTCTGCATGCTTCCTGTACTAATGTGGCCGAAAACCTTTTAGTTCGTTCCATCACAATTCCTGATTTAGTTGCGGATTCTAATTTGAATACACTAATCGAATTGTCTGATGTACAATTTACCGAAGCTGCAATTGGCCGGCATTATTATGAGGAAACAAATGATATTGGTGGAGCGACGAACTGGAGTTTGATGGACAAATACGGTAATCAAGTTATTTTTAGGACAAGTAGTTATGCTGATTTTGCTCGAAATTTAGTTCCCAATGGCATCGGAAAAGTAAAAGGAGTTTTGACCAAATTTGGTTCTGATTATCAGTTGTTGGCACGTTCTGAAAAAGATGTGGCAATGAGCGGCAAGCGGGCCGTTCCTTTTTTCTCCCAAGATTTTCAAGCGGTGGTTGATAAGTCTAATTTGAGTTTACCCGGCTGGGCAAATATTGTTCAGAGTGGTACTTTGTTCTGGAAAGGCGGGGTTTATTCGGGCAACGGCTATGCAGAGTTTGCTATTAGTGGAACTAAAGTGGTTTCTAATATTGCTTGGCTGATTTCGCCTAAAATTGATATGGATACACATACCAATGAGATTCTGACTTTTAGAACTGCTCAACATCATCTGGATGTCGATTCTCCTTTGAACACATTGGAAGTTTATGTTTCGACTAATTTTGATGGCTTAAATGTAACCAAGGCAACTTGGATTCCGTTGAAGGTGAATTTACCCAAGCAAGCCACACCTTGGTATCAGTTTGTAGGCTCCGGAGGAGTAGATTTGTCTTCTTATATGGGTAAAATCAACATCGCTTTTAAGTATATCGGATCAGGGAGAAACCTTGCTTTGGATGGTGCATTTCAGGTTGATGATGTACAGATTTTTGGGGATTAGTTTGAGTGTGAAAACTCCAGAATTGTCAGCAAAAAAAC
The DNA here is from genome assembly GCF_047344965.1 of Flavobacterium sp. W1B. Taxonomy (NCBI): domain Bacteria; kingdom Pseudomonadati; phylum Bacteroidota; class Flavobacteriia; order Flavobacteriales; family Flavobacteriaceae; genus Flavobacterium; species Flavobacterium sp. W1B. The sequence goes on along the minus strand of NZ_CP178845.1, from coordinate 850,623 downwards.
AAGAGTAAGTTCTTTTTATACAGGGATTTTATAAAGATTTTGTTGGTGTAATTTTATTATATTTGCGATCTTTATAAATCAAATTTATCATGAAATACACTTTATTAGCACTTGTTTCCTTGCTATTTGTTTCTTGTTTATCAGACACAAATACAAATATAGAAACTCAACCAGTTGATTATACAATCCAAAATGAAAAAGAAATAACGGATTATATTGCAGCCAAAAATTTAACAGCTGTAAAAAGCGATACAGGTTTGTATTATATAATTACTGAACCAGGCGATGGGAAACAACCTACTGCAACTTCTAATGTAACGGTTGCTTATAAAGGTTATTTTACAAATGGATCTGTGTTTGACCAAAGTAAAGCAGAAGGTATTTCTTTTGGTTTGCAGCAGGTTATAAAAGGTTGGACAGAAGGGATTACTTATTTTAAAGAAGGTGGAAGCGGAGTTCTTTTAGTTCCCTCTCATCTTGGTTATGGCAGTTATGGTCGACCAGGTATACCTGGAGGCGCTGTACTTATTTTTGATGTTAAATTAATTACTGTAAAATAGGCAGAATAAGAAATTTTTGCCAAGGACTATCCAAGCTAAACAAAATGTTGCTAATTAAGTGGCGACTTTGTGTAGCTTGGATTTTTTTATTTTTAAGAGTAATAGTTAAACTCATTTAAGATTTTGAATAAAAAACAATTTAAATTAAAGTATTGGTTATCAGTTTGATTGTTTTTATATGTGGGTTTCCAGAAACTAAAGTTTCATCCTCTTGTTGATTTTTGTATTTTGGCGATTCCAAATCAATACTAATACCCTATGAAAACCTACTTCATTGCCATTTTAATGATGGCTTTTCCATTTTTGATACAAAGTCAAACCCAGGAAAACACTATTAAATTGAAACAAATCAAAATTGTAAGAACAAATTTCCGCAATTTAAAAAGCGGCGAAATTGTAAACAAAAACATTTTATTTAAAGACGGAAAAATCTCGACGATAAAAACATCCGATGTTATCCAAAGTTTCTTTTACAATCGAAATGGATTGTTGGATATGAGTGTCAAAGAAAGAGAAGGAAGCAATTGGAAAGAAGTTGTAAATTACAGCTATGACAATGAGAAACGATTGCTAAAGTTAGAGAAAAAATATGAAGAAGGAGGAGAGTTTGTGAGTAAAACGGTGAGCCTAAAATACGAGGGAGCAAGAGTAAAAGCAATAACCAAAAAAAGCAACAATCATCAAAATTTTATTGACGATATAGAGTATGTAATTGAAAACGGATGTGTTATCAGACGTACTTCAAGGGATCGAAATCAACAAATTATCAATAAAATAGAATACGCTTACTATAAAGACAACATTGTAAGACATAAAGGATTAGTAGGCGATAAGTCGATGCTGAGCTACACTTTTGACGATAAAAATTCAGTTAATTTATTAATTGTCAAAAATCTGTTTGGGGACAACTATAAAATAATTGTTCCCATAGTTTCTTTTCATGAGGCCGAGTTTGATTTTCAATCCGTCTCTACTAATAACGAATTGAGTTTTCAATCTACTTCGGTAAATCATATAGGGAAAATCGGGAAATATAAATACAACAATCTGAACTACCCAACAGCCTATTCTCTTTTGGAAGACAATGGAATAGTAAAAACCGAGACGAATTATTTTTACGAATAAAGTTTTGTTTTTTTGACAATCTTTTATTTTGCGAATTCCTTTTGTTTTAAAAATGCATGGAATAAGTATTAGTAGCTGTTAAATCATTAAATTTGTGGCTTATTCAAAGTTATGTTAGAAAAAGAAGTAATAAATTTCGAAAAGACAGCCATTGTTGGTATTGTTACTCAAAATCAAAGTGAAGCTAAGCTCAATGAGTATCTTGACGAATTAGAGTTTTTAACTTTTACCGCAGGTGGAGAAGTGGTGAAACGTTTTTCGCAAAAAATGGAGCGTCCTAATCCTAAGACTTTTGTTGGAACCGGAAAAATAGAGGAAATCCATTATTTTGTAAAAGAAAACGGGATTTCAACATTGATTTTTGATGATGAATTAACGCCTTCGCAACAAAAAAATATTTCTAAAATAATAACCGAATGTAAAATTCTGGATAGGACCAATCTTATCTTGGATATTTTTGCACAACGTGCCGAAACCTCTTATGCCAGAACCCAAGTAGAGCTGGCACAATGTATCTATTTGTTGCCTCGATTATCAGGTCTTTGGACGCACTTGGAACGTCAAAAGGGAGGGATTGGAATGCGTGGACCCGGAGAAACGGAAATTGAAACGGATAGACGTATCGTGCGCGATAGGATTGCTTTATTGAAAGATAAAATCAAGGCTATTGACAAACAAATGGGTACACAAAGAAGCAATCGCGGTTCTATGGTTCGCGTGGCTTTGGTGGGATATACCAATGTAGGAAAATCGACTTTGATGAATGCCGTTGGTAAAAGTGATGTGTTTGTAGAGAATAAACTTTTTGCAACATTAGATACTACGGTTCGAAAAGTGGTAATCAAAAACTTACCTTTCCTGCTTTCGGATACCGTTGGATTTATTCGAAAATTGCCTACACAACTAGTAGATTCTTTCAAGAGTACGTTGGATGAGGTTCGTGAAGCCGATTTATTGTTGCACGTAGTTGATATTTCGCATCCTGAATTTGAAGATCACATTGCATCGGTAAATCAAACTTTATTGGATATCAAAGCCAATAATAAACCGGTAATTATGGTTTTCAATAAAATAGATGCTTATAGGCATTTGACGATTGATGAGGATGATTTAATGACCGAGAAAACCACAAAACATTATACACTTGAGGAATGGAAATCGACTTGGATGAGCCGAGTAGGGGAACAAAATGCCTTGTTTATTTCGGCTACAAACAAAGAGAACTTTGAAGAATTTAGAGAGCGTGTCTATGAAGCGGTAAGACAAATTCACATAACTCGTTTTCCTTACAATAAGTTTTTATATCCGGATTATAAGGATGCTGTGGAAAAAGAAGACAAAGAAGAATAGATTTAAATAAAAAAATCCCTTTTGAAAGTAAATCAATAGGGATTTTTTTTATGTTGATTAAAAAAGTTTAAATTCCAAAATTAATACCCAGACCAAAAATTTCACGCACCTGAACAGCTTGCACAGAATTGTCATCGTAAATTGCTTGTACAGCAACATTTGCCGACAAATATTTATTGATTTTCATAATTACATTCATCTGATAATCGACATCAACGTTTTGTGGATCGTCTAAATAATTGGAGTATAAATTAAGTCTATTCTCGATCGAGACATTTGCCATTACATTAAATTTGTAATAAGCAGTGACGCTAGCGCCAAATTCAAATCTAGAAGCGTCTCCTTGCAAAACACCAAAAGAAGGTCCAAAATCAGTAAAATGTTTATGAACAAGAATTAATTTAGCTGCTGCGGGAGAAAAATTGACACTTAGGTTGTCGTTTTTTTTCCATAACATTCCAGGACCAAACTGAAAATAAGCGGGAGAAAAAAAATGAGAGATAATTTGATTGTTTTTATCCAGACCGGAATCCATTTGTGATTTGAAATTGAAGTATATTGAGTAGTACCAATTTGGAGCAGATGATTTTTTGCCCCAAAGGGAATTCAGTTCCAATCGGTCATCCGTTTTGGCGGTTTTTTCAATTCCTTTTATTTTACTCAAACCATAAGCCAAAATAAATTTATTGTCCCAAACGATAGTTTCTTTTTTGTAATTGAAATCGTAATTCAAACCAAAATTTCCTGCAAGGTTTGAGGTTCCGCCACCAAGCCATTGCCTATTATAGGCTGACTGATTAAAAAGTAAGGATATGTTTCCTTTTTTTGTCCAGAGTTTTGTGCTGTCTTTTGGGACTTCTTGGGCATTTCCAGAAACGAGTGTCAAAATAAAAACCAAAGAAAGTAGTGCTTTTTTCATATTCTTTATTTTGTTAGTTTAACAAATATAAAAAATGAAATTGACAAAATGTATTTTATAGCTTTTTCTTATACAAGGGAACTGCCGAACAGGCTTCGCCATACATAATACTTCTGGCAAAAGGATACAAATAATGAGCCGCCAAAACATAGGCACGCATCGGAACCGGTTTTTGCGAGCAACCCTTTATAATGGTTGGTTTGTTTTGATATACTGAATAATCCAGTTTTGGAAGTAATTCTTCATATAGTGCCGAATCTAAATCTTCGATACTTCCATTGATGATTTTTTTGGCAAAAGGAGCCAATTGAATTGCTACTAAAATAGAAGCCCAAGCCGGAATAATAGCGTCTGTACTACAATTAATAGCCACAAATTGGTCTTGATATTGCGCCCAATCGTGGTTTTTAAGATGCTCCCGAAAATCTTTTTCTTTTAACAAAAAACCTTCCAATAACCATTGTGAAATATCAACTTGTGTGCGGATTCCTCTTGGATAGTAATCCTCTAAATCAAAAACTTCTAAGGCGCTATTGGCTACTTTATTAATTATTTCGTCCATTTTTTCAGTGTTCAGTATTGAGATAACAGTGTTCAGCAGTAAAAAAATTTGCTAACCGACCACTGTTATCTGAATGCTAATTTACAACATTCCCAATTCTAGTTTTGCTTCTTCGCTCATTAGGTCTTTGCTCCAAGGCGGGTCGAAAGTAATTTCTACTTCGGCATCTTTAATATGCTCGATTGATTTTACTTTTTCTTCCACTTCTCTCGGTAAACTTTCGGCAACCGGACAGTTAGGGGAAGTAAGTGTCATCAGGATTTTTACCTCATAATCGGTGTTGACCATAACGTCATAAATTAATCCTAATTCATATATGTCTACAGGAATCTCAGGATCGTAAATGGTTTTTAATTTTTTTACGATTGCTTCGCCTAATTCGTTAGTGTCTATTTCTTGTTCCATTTTGTTTTAGTTTTGCGACTTATATTTTTTTAAAACCATATAAGTCATGTAAGTTTTTTAATTATTTATTCTTCTAGTCGTCTATAGAATTCATTTACCAAAGTTTTTTGGCCTTCGTGGTAAATATTCTTTACATTAAAATTAATCAATAAGCCAATCGGTGCATTTAATAAGTTCATATAAGTAAGCAATTGTGCTTCAAAAATAGGGTTTATTTCGTTTACCGATTTTAATTCAACAACGAGAGTATTTTCTATAAATAAATCACATCTGAGTTTAGATTCTAACTCATGTCCCTTATAATTTAAAGGGATCAAAAATTCAGATGAATAATTTATTTTTCTCAATTCTAATTCTTTTTTAAGACATTGATGATAAACATTTTCTAAAAGACCTGGCCCAAAACTTTTATGAACTTCAATTGCTGCTCCATTAATCTGATAAACTAGATCTTTGAGAAAACTTTTGGTTACATTCATAGTCTTTTAATGATTTGCTTATATGACTTATATGTTTTAAAAAATTAGTTTTGAGTATTGAATGCCAAGGCATACATTTTAATATTTTTTATCATTGATACCAAACCATTGGCGCGGGTAGGGGATAAATGCTCTTTTAGCCCAATTTCATCGATAAAACTCATGTCAGCATTGATGATATCTGCAGGCGACTGGTTAGAAAAAACGCGGATTAAAATTGCAATAATTCCCTTGGTCAATATGGCATCACTATCGGCAGTAAAAATTATCTTTTCCTCGTTTTTTTCTCCTTGCAACCATACTTTTGATTGGCAACCTTTAATCAAATTGTTTTCTGTCTTGAATTCCTCTTTGATTAACGGAAGATTTTTTCCCAGTTCGATGATGTATTCGTAGCGTTGCATCCAATCGTCAAACATAGAAAATTCATCTACTATTTCGTTCTGTATGTCTTTAATTTTCGTCATTCTGTTTTGCAAATGAATTTATTTTATTTACTAATTTTTTAATTTCTACTGGTGGATATCCATGATCAAAACTTTTTGATTCATACGTTTTTCCCTTGTATGTAATTTTCAAATTGGCGATAGCCGCTCCATCGTAAAAGCGTTTTTCTGTTGGCGATTTCAACTCTGGGATTTCGTCTAAGTTGATTTCTTGAAATATCGTAATTAATTCGTTCCAATCAGCATTTGAAATTTCTGTTGCAACTGGTTTTTCACTCTGGTTTCGGTCTCTTGAAATGGAAAATTTCTTTTCTTCAATAACTATTTTTTGATAAAAACCTCTTGTATTGGCTACGTATTCAATTACGGCAGCATTAATTTCTTGTGCTTCGGCGTTTTGACAACCTTTTCCCAAAAATAGGGTTAAGAACAATAAAGAGATTATTTTCATAATTTAGTTTTTAGGATAACATTGTTTTCGCTTTTTTGACGGCTTCTACCATAAGATCAATTTCTTCTTTGGTGTTATAAAAAGAAAAAGAGGCTCTGATGGTTCCCGGAATACAGAAAAAATTCATTATTGGTTGGGTGCAATGATGTCCTGTTCGAACCGCTATACCCAACTTGTCAATTATTGTACCAATGTCATATGGATGAATTCCTTCGATATTAAATGAAATTACCGAAGTTTTTTCTTTGGCTGTGCCAAAAATCTTCAAGCCTTCAATTTCCAATAATCGTTGTGTTCCGTATTCCAATAATTCTAATTCCTGTTTTTGAATGTTGTCAAAACCTATTTCATTCATATAGTCAATGGCGGTTCCTAAGACAATGCCACCAGCAATATTAGGAGTTCCCGCTTCAAATTTATGAGGTAATTCGGCATAAGTGGTTTTTTCGAAAGTCACTTCTTTGATCATCTCGCCACCACCTTGATAAGGCGGTAATTTATTCAACCAGGCTTCTTTTCCGTATAAAATTCCGGTTCCTGTTGGTCCGCACATTTTATGTCCTGAAAAAACATAGAAATCACAATCCAATGCTTGAACATCCGGTTTTAAATGAGGAACAGCTTGTGCTCCGTCAATTAAAATAGCAGCGCCAACTTCATGCGCTTTATCAATCATGTACTTGATAGGATTGATTGTTCCCAGCGCATTAGAGATATGATTTACGGCCACGATTTTGGTTTTATCCGAAAGGATTTTATCAAATTCAGCCATAATCAGCTCGCCATTTTCATTGATAGGGATAACTTTCAGGGAAGCACCAGTCTTCTCGCACAACATTTGCCAAGGCACAATATTGCTGTGGTGTTCCAATGCCGAAACTAAAACTTCATCGGCTGGTTTTAAAATCGAGGCAAATCCGTTGGCAACTAAATTAATCCCAAAGGTAGTTCCTGAAGTGAAAAGCACTTCATGGGTAAATTTGGCATTGATATGATTTTGAACTTTGCCACGAGAAATTTCGTAGGCATCGGTTGCTAATTGGCTTAATGTATGCACGCCACGATGTATGTTGGCATTGATTTCTTGGTAATACTTAGATATGGCATCAATGACCACTTGTGGTTTTTGCGATGTGGCTCCGTTATCGAAATAAACTAAAGGTTTTCCGTTTACTTTTTGTGAAAGTATAGGAAAATCGGCTCTTACTTTTTGAATGTCTAGCATAATTATTTAGAAAAATTCTAAATACAAAAGTACTAAAATTATACCATTAAGAAATTAAGTTTTCATAGATTCTTACTATGTTTTATAGTCTAAATCATTTGTAAGTATAATTCGCTGTATTGAATGTTTTTAATAAATTGCATTAAAATAGTTTCAAATGAAAAAAATATTCAAACTTATTGGTTTTGCGTCCTTTGTCGGTTTTTTTTATATTGGATATACTACTTATCCAAAGTTGGATTTAATTTCCGGCTTTTCAGCCAAAAGTGTCGCTTCTGGACATTTCATAGACCACCGTTCGCTTGAAATGATCGAAAAAGGAGACAATGATATCGATATGATTGATTTGGCTAAAAACAAAATTGACGAAGAAGGAAAATTTGCAACTGCTTCTGTATATGGATTAAAAAAACGAAAAGCGATTTATCGTGAAGGTTTGGGCGCGACATTAATTAATGATGATTTTGATATTTCAAAACCCTATGCCATTCCGAAAAGAACTAAAGTAAAAAATGATTTGTCCTTTCCTTATGGCGATAAAGAAGCCCAAGACACGGTTTTTCCCAATATTGATTATGATAAATTAAATCTGGCTGTAGCCAATGCCTTTGATAGTAAAGGAAAAAAAGACAAACGTACGCGTTCTCTTTTGGTTGTTTATAAAGATAAAATCATTGCCGAAAAGTATGATGCCGGTTTCGATAAAAACAGCAAAATTTTAGGGTGGTCGATGACCAAAAGTATTACAGCAACGCTATTTGGGATACTACAAAAACAAGGAAAATATGATATTTATAAACCCGCCCCGATTCCCGAATGGCAAAATGACAAACGTAAAAATATCACCACAAACGATTTGATCCATATGAACTCCGGATTGGAATGGGAGGAAGATTACAACACGATTTGCGATGCCACAAAAATGCTTTTTCTGTCAGAAAATATGGGAAGAGTACAACTCGAAAAACCGGCTGTATTCGTGCCTAACAGTCATTGGAATTATTCATCAGGAACGACTAATTTATTGTCTTATATTTTGAGAAATCAATTCAAAACACAGCAGGAATATCTTGATTTTTGGTACGCTGCCTTGATTGATAAAATTGGAATGCAATCAATGTTAATCGAAACGGATATGGCAGGTAATTTTGTAGGTTCTTCCTATGGCTGGGCAACAACAAGAGATTGGGCTAAGTTTGGTTTATTGTATCTGCACAAGGGGAATTGGAATGGCGAGCAATTATTTGACGAAAGTTGGGCAAAATATGTGGCTACGCCAACGAATGGTTCCAAGGGAGATTATGGAGGACATTTCTGGCTCAATGCAGGTGGTAGATATCCTGATGCTCCAAAAGATTTGTATTCCTGTAATGGCTATCAGGGACAAAAAGTGTTTATTATTCCATCGCTGGATTTGGTAATTGTACGAATGGGATTGACCGAAGACGCTAAGTTTGACGTAAACGGAATGTTGAAAGGAATTATTAGGAGTTTGAAGAAATAAATTTGCCCACAAAGGACACTAAATAAAAGTACAAAGGGCACAAAGTTTATTTAACTTGTGCCCTTTTTGCTTAAATATTTGCGAAGCTTGCGCTTCAGAATTTATTACAAATCAAATCCTAATTTCACGCCTAATTTTGTGGCAATAATTTTAGTAATTCGTTGTTTCAATTCCGGTATTTTGATATTTTCGATAACTGCATTTGAGAAGGCATACATCAACAAAGCTTTGGCTTCTTTTTGTGGAATTCCACGTTGTTGCATGTAAAACAAAGCAGTTTCATCCAGTTGACCGATCGTACATCCGTGCGAACATTTTACATCATCTGCAAAAATTTCCAATTGTGGCTTGGCATTGATTGTGGCTTTGTCGCTCAATAAAATGTTATTGCTTTTTTGGAATGCATTTGTTTTTTGAGCCTCTTTTTCAACAAAAACTTTTCCGTTGAAAACACCTGTCGAACGATCTGAAAAGATTCCTTTGTAATCCTGAAAACTTTCGCAATTTGGTGAAGAGTGTTTCACTAAAGTATAGTGATCCACATGCTGTTTTTCGCCAATAATGGTGATTCCGTTCAGGGTACTTGTCAATCTTTCTCCAAAGTGATAGAAGTTCAAGTTGTTTCTAGTCAGGTTTCCTCCAAAAGAGAAGGTATGAACCGAAACGTGACTTTCCTGTTTTTGTGAAACGTAAGTATTGTCTATAAGGTTAGCCTCAAGATTGTCATTTTGTATTTTATAATAATCTACAATCGCACGTTTTTGGGCAAAAATCTCGGTAACCGAATTTGTTAAAACGGGATTTCCGCTTAAACTTTGGTGGCGCTCGATGATTTGAACATGAGAATTTTCTCCTGCAATTACTAAATTTCTTGGTTGTACCATAAGCGCTGCTTCGCTACCAGTTGAGAAATACATAATCTCAATTGGTTTGTCGGCCACTTTGCTTTTTGGGATATTGATATAGGCGCCTTCATTGGCGAAAGCCGTGTTCAAAGAAGTTAAACTCTCCTCTTTGTTGGCAATCTGATTGAAATAGGTATCAATAATCATTTTGTATTTTGGTTTGTTTAGTGCCGATGACATCAAACAAACATCAATTCCTTCGTGTGTTGTTGAAGATAAATGAGAACTAAATACGCCGTCAATGAAAACCACTTTGTAAGTGTCTATTTCATGGATGAAGTATTTTTTTACTTGGTTAAATTCAATCGAACTTTCGTTTTTTGGAAATACTGTAAAGTCATTTTTTAGGATGGCGTTTAGCGAAGTATATTTCCAAGCTTCTTCTTTTTTGGTTGGAAAACCTTTATTTTCAAAGTTTTTTATAGCTGAAGTTCTCACATCATGAAGTTCAGAATGAACATCGATGCGCTCCTCAAAAGCCATAAAAGACGAGATTAATTTATCTTTCAATTCCATTTTTTTTTAGTTAAAAGTTATGAGTTATGAGTTTTAAAAACTGCTAACTGCTAACTAATTTAAGCTTCTTGTTCTTGTTTGATCCAGTCGTATCCTTTTTCTTCTAGTTCTAAGGCCAGACTTGCATCACCCGATTTTACAATTTTTCCGTTGTAAAGAACGTGAACAAAATCAGGAACGATATGATCCAATAATCTTTGGTAGTGCGTGATAACGATAACTGCATTTTTGTCGCTTTTCAGTTTGTTTACTCCGTTTGCAACAATTCGCAAAGCGTCGATATCCAATCCAGAATCGGTTTCGTCAAGAATCGCCAATTTTGGCTCTAACATTGCCATTTGGAAAATTTCGTTACGTTTTTTCTCTCCCCCTGAAAAACCTTCGTTAAGGGAACGAGACAAAAATTTTCTGTCGATTTCCAATAATTCCGCTTTTTCACGAATCAGTTTCAGCATTTCATTGGCTGGCATTTCTTCCTGACCGTTTGCTTTGCGTGTTTCATTGATGGCTGTTCTTATGAAATTTGTTACAGAAACTCCAGGAATTTCAACCGGATATTGAAAAGAAAGAAAAACGCCTTTATGTGCTCTTTCTTCAGGAGCCAATTCAGTAATGTCTTCTCCTTCCAAAAAGATTTCTCCTTCGGTCATTTCGTAGTTTTCGTTTCCTGCAATTACAGCCGAAAGGGTACTTTTTCCAGCACCATTTGGTCCCATGATAGCATGAACTTCACCAGCTTTTACTTCAAGGTTGATTCCTTTTAATATTTCTTTGTCTCCAATGGAGGCGTGTAAATTTTTTATTGATAACATAAATGTCTTGTTTTTATAAAGTCTTAAAAAGGTTATCCTACAGATCCCTCAAGAGAAATTTCTAATAATTTTTGAGCTTCCACAGCAAATTCCATTGGCAGCTTGTTCAATACATCCTTGCTGAATCCGTTTACAATTAAAGCAATTGCTTTTTCGGTTGGGATTCCACGTTGGTTGCAATAGAAAACTTGGTCTTCACCAATTTTAGATGTCGTAGCTTCGTGTTCTACTTTGGCCGATGGATTTTTACTTTCGATATAAGGAAAAGTATGCGCACCACAATTGTTGCCCATTAACAACGAGTCACATTGCGAAAAGTTTCTGGCGTTATCAGCGCGAGCGCTAATTTGTACCAATCCTCTATAGCTATTTTGTGATTTTCCGGCAGAAATACCTTTGGAGATAATTGTCGATTTAGTGTTTTTTCCTAAATGAATCATCTTAGTTCCGGTATCGGCTTGCTGGAAATTATTAGTAACGGCAATCGAGTAAAATTCGCCTACTGAATTATCTCCTTTTAAAATAACAGAAGGATATTTCCAAGTTACCGCTGAACCTGTTTCAACTTGTGTCCAAGAAATTTTAGCATTTTTCTCGCAGATTCCTCTTTTGGTTACAAAATTGAAAACTCCACCTTTACCTTCTTTGTTTCCAGGGTACCAGTTTTGTACAGTTGAATATTTGATTTCGGCATCGTCTAATGCTATTAGTTCTACTACTGCAGCGTGCAATTGATTTTCATCACGACTTGGTGCAGTACAGCCTTCTAGGTAACTTACATAACTTCCTTCATCGGCAATTAGTAAGGTTCTTTCGAACTGACCTGTTCCGGCTTGATTTATTCTAAAATAAGTAGAAAGTTCCATTGGGCAACGTACGCCTTTTGGAATATAACAAAAAGAACCGTCAGAGAAAACAGCTGAATTCAAAGCCGCGTAAAAATTATCTTTTTGCGGGACAACTGTTCCTAAATATTTACGAACTAATTCCGGGTGTTCTTTGATGGCTTCGGAAATACTCATAAAGATAATTCCTTTTTCGCCTAATGTTTTCTTGAATGTTGTAGCTACTGAAACCGAGTCAACAACAATATCCATAGCCACATTATTCATCATTTTTTGCTCATCGATAGAGATTCCTAACTTTTTATACATTTCTAAAAGTTCTGGATCTACATCGTCTAATGTTTTATTAGGATCTATCACTTTTGGAGCCGAATAATAGGAAATCGCCTGAAAATCTGGTTTTTCATAATGTACATTGGCCCATTCTGGCTCAATCATCTCCTGCCAAGAACGAAAAGCCTCAATACGCCAGTCGGTCATCCATTGTGGTTCTTCTTTTCTAAGCGAAATGGCACGAACTATATCTTCGTTTAAGCCAACGGGGAAAGTATCCGCTTCTAGATTAGTATAAAATCCGTACTCGTATTCTTTAGTTTCGAGTTCGATTTTTAAATCGTCTTCTGTGTATTTTGACATTTTTTTCTTTTAATTAGAACCATTTAGGAATTAAGTTTTAATTATTAAATGGTTTAAAATTTATGTTTTGTAAACTTATGTAGCAATTACAGAGAAAAACTCTCTCCGCAACCGCAAGTTCTGCTTGCATTTGGATTATTGAAAACAAATCCTTTTCCGTTTAGTCCGCCTGAAAATTCTAAAATTGTTCCGGCTAAATACAGAAAAGATTTTTTCTCCACTGCAATCGTTATATCGTTGTCTACGAAAATTTTATCGTCTTCGCCTTTGTCTTTATCGAATTTTAAATCATAAGACAATCCCGAGCAGCCACCACTTTTTACGCCTACTCTAACATAATCTGTAGCAGCATCAAAGCCATCGTCTTTCATCAAATCGATGATTTTCTTTTTGGCAGTATCAGAAACCTTTATCATTGTTATATTGATTTTGTCTAAATTAACCGCAAAGATACTATATAAAAACCTTTTTCCATAATCGATAACATTTTTATAACTAATGCTAAAATAGAAAATGCCTATAATGTTTTATAATTCAAAAAATAAATTACTTTTATCGATTATTAACAAGAAATAACACTATAAAACATGAATGAACCGTTATCTAGCCCAAAAAACTATAAAATAGATTTTCACGGAAATGGGAGTGACTTTTTTGGAGTCATTATTGTCAATTGGCTTCTAACAATTGTTACCCTTGGATTTTACTATCCATGGGCAAAAGCAAAACGCCTTCAGTTTCTTTATGGAGGGACATCATTAAATGGAGATTCATTTTCTTTTCATGGAACAGGGAAAGAGATGTTTAAAGGTTTTTTAAAAGCTATTTTAATATTCATCACTCTTTATGGTATGTTGCTTTTGTTTATATATTTAAAAATACCGTTTGTGGGTTTACTATTGTTTTACCTTGGATTTATAGCAATTTTACCTTTAGCAATTCACGGTTCCTATAGATATAGAATGTCAAGGACGTCTTGGCGAGGGATCCGTTTTGGATATAGAGGAGATAGAAACGAACTTACCAAAAACTTCTTTAAATGGATTTTTTTTACAATTATTTCTATTGGTCTTTACGGTTCATGGATGTCCATTAATCTAAGAAAATATCTTTTGAATAATGTTAGATTTGGTGAAATCGAACTGAATTATGAAGGAGACGGCGGAGATTATTTTATGTTAAATCTTAAAGGCTATTTCTTAACGGTATTTACACTTGGTATTTATGCTTTTTGGTGGCAAAAAGATCTTTTCGATTATTATATAGATAACTTAAGTTTAAATAAAGGCAAAGAAGAAATTAAATTAAATTCTACTGTAACTGGAGGTGGTTTTTTAAAATTAGCTTTTGTTAACATATTTATTATCATCGGTACACTTGGACTTGGATATGCATGGGTAGTTACAAGGACAATGAAATATATTTTTAATAATATTGAATTAGAGGGTAATATTGATTTAGATTCGATACAACAAACAGAAGGAAACTACAAAGACGCTACTGGTGAGGATATCAGTGATTTCTTGGATTTAGATTTTGTAATGTAATACCATTATGTGTAAAACAATTGGGGTTTTTTATGATGGGAATTCTTCGGTTCCTCAACAAATAGAGTTGTCTTTAGATAAAGGAACTTCTATATTTTATTTTGAATCACCTAAAGATAGTCCTGTTAAATGGAGATTAGAGTCCGTTTCTTTTGAGAAAAAAAGCGGAGCTCTTTATCTTCAATATGGAGATGATCCTGTTCAAAGTATTGTTATAAAAGATTTAGTTTTTATTCAAGAAATAACTCTTTTTAGAAAAAACAATGGTCATGTAGACTGGTATCATAAATTATTGGATTTAGGATTAACTTCTCATGCAATTTTTACTTTGTTTATTATGGTATTTATAGGGCTTTCTTATGTATATGCCATTCCTTGGGTAGCAGAAAAATCGGTGGTTTTGATACCAGAGGATTATGATGATAAATTAGGAAGTAATTTTTTTGAAGAGAATATGCTTTTTAACTCCGTTGATTCGGCTAAGACGGAGGCTCTAAATTTATTTGCAAAGGAATTAAAATTGAAAAACACCAAGCCGATAAAGTTTACAGTTGTCGATTCGGATATTGTTAATGCTTTTGCACTTCCTGACGGAAATATCGTTGTTTATAAAGGGATATTGGACGAGATGAAGAGCTATGAAGAGTTGGTAGCTTTAATTGGTCACGAAGTGGCTCATGTCAATAATAGACATTCTATCAAAGCAATTTGTAGGAGTTTGTCAGGTTATTTATTCGTTTCTGCAATTTTAGGAGATGCAAATGGTATTATGACAACAATTGGGGATAATGTAAACAGTTTACAATCTCTTTCTTTTTCTAGAGAGTTTGAACATCAGGCAGATTTAGATGGCTTTGAGATTTTGGTTTCTAATGGAGTCAATCCGCAAGGCATGTCTGATTTATTCAAGCGACTACAGCACCAAAATGCGATTGTGATTCCGGAGTTTCTAAGTTCGCATCCTTTGACGAAAGAAAGAATAAGTTATATCGATGAAATAATAAAAACAAAATCTTTCAAGTTTAAAACGAACAGTAGATTAGAAAGTATTTTTGAAAAACTAAAGAAGTAGAACGACTAAAAAACAAATTACATTTTTTTAAGCTATTTCTTATTATTAGAGATTTTTTTACTGTTTATTCTGTGTGTGAAGGGTTTTAATTTCAAGATTCAATAATAAAGCAACTAATTAAGGGAGTTTTATTATTGAATCTTTTATATTTGATGATAATTTAGTTTTAAAGTACAATAAGATGAAACTCTATCCTATAGAAACAGGGAATTTTAAACTCGATGGTGGCGCCATGTTTGGTGTGGTACCCAAAACCATTTGGAATAAAACCAATCCGGCCGACTCCAATAATCTAATTGGTATCGCAGCAAGATGTTTACTCATTGAAGATGAAAATCGGTTGATTCTTATTGATACCGGAATGGGGAACAAACAATCGGAGAAATTTTTTGGCTATTATTCACTTTGGGGAAGCCATTCGATGGACAAATCTTTGGCTAAATACGGTTTTCATCGCGATGATATTACCGATGTTTTTATGACGCATTTGCATTTTGACCATTGTGGTGGAAGTGTACAATGGAACAAGGACAAAACAGCTTACGAGCCAGCTTTTAAAAATGCCAAGTTTTGGAGCAATGACAGCCACTGGGAATGGGCAACAAAACCCAATCCTAGAGAAAAAGCTTCTTTTTTGTCCGAAAACATTTTGCCTATGCAAGAAAGCGGACAATTGAATTTTATCAAAAGACCCGAAGGCGATTTTCTGGAACAATCAGAACTGGGCTTTGGCATATTCTTTGCCGATGGACATACCGAAAAACAGATGATTCCACACATTCAATACAAAGACAAAACGATTGTTTTCTGTGCTGATTTATTGGCTACAGCCGGACACATTCCGGTTCCTTATGTGATGGGATATGATACGAGACCTTTATTAACGATGCCTGAGAAAACTAAATTCCTGAATGCCGCAGCCGATAATAATTACTATTTATTCTTGGAGCATGATGCGCATAATGAAATTATAACGGTACAACATACCGAAAAAGGTGTACGATTGAAAGCCGTTTTTAGCTGTGAGGAAATCTTAAGATAGTGTTAATCGCTTTTATTTTGTAACAAAAACATATACTTTAGACCAATATTTTAAAAATAAATAATTAAATGAATAATATTAAACCTCTTTATTTATCAGTTTTCGCCACCTTGGTTTTAGCAGGTTGTGGTGCTCAGAAACAAGTATCAGAAACAAGTACATTAGCGGTTATCAGCGCTCCTTTGAATATTAAAAAAGTAGCTCCGTTAAAAGAAATTGAGCTAAAACGTTGGAGTCATTTGGATATTGTAAAAGATACGATTCCGGGAATGAGTGTCGATAGAGCTTATGCAGAGCTATTGAAAAACAAAAAAGGAGTTAAAGTAATTGTTGGAATTGTAGATTCGGGTGTTGATATTGAACACGAAGATCTAAAGTCAGTAGTTTGGACTAACCCAAAAGAGATTCCTGGAAATGGAATTGATGATGATAATAATGGCTATGTAGATGATATTCATGGTTGGAATTTCCTAGGAGATATTACCAAAGAGAATCTGGAATACGAAAGAATCATCAAAAATAAGAATTTGGCCGATGAGGTTACTTATCAGGCAGCGAAGAAATTTGCTGATAAAAAAATAGCCGAAGCATCGGGAGGAAAAGCCCGCATGGAAGGAATGCTTGAAATGATTACTGCTGGTGATGCCACTTTGGCAAAACATTTTGGCAAACCGGCTTATTCAGCTGAGGAAGTAAATGCCATTGTATCGCAAGAGCCTGAAGTACAAAAAAGCAAGGCGGCAATCCAACAAATGCTTTCTTTTGGAATGCCTATAGCTGAGCTAAAAGTGGCTGTTCAAAAAGAATTGGATGATCTTAATTTGCTTTTAAAAGGAGATAACCTAAAAAAAGATTACAGAAAAGTACTGGGAGATAATCCAGAAGATATAACTGACACAAAGTACGGAAACAATAACGTTATTGGGCCAGACAAAGATGAAGCACTTCACGGAACTCACGTTGCAGGAATCGTAGCTCAAAGTAGAGACAATTCAATTGGTGGGGATGGTGTTGCTAGTAATGTTGAAATTTTGACTGTTCGCGCCGTCCCAGATGGTGATGAGTATGATAAAGACATTGCTCTTGGAATTCGTTATGCAGTAGATAATGGTGCAAAAGTAATCAACGGAAGTTTTGGAAAAAGTTTCTCTCCTCATAAACAATGGGTTTATGATGCGATTAAATATGCTGAAAAGAAAGACGTACTAATTGTTCATGCAGCAGGAAATGATGCAAAAGACATCGACTACAATGATAATTTCCCAAGCGATTCTGATGATAAAATAAATGAATTTGCCGATAATATGATTACCATTGGTGCTTTAAATTTTGAATACGGAGATAAAGTTGTGGCTGATTTTTCAAATATCGGTAAAGTGAATGTGGATGTTTTTGCTCCGGGAGTAAAAATTTATGCTACAACACCAAAAGATGCTTACCAATATTTACAAGGAACTTCAATGGCCGCACCAAACGTTGCTGGAGTTGCAGCCTTAATTCGTTCTTATTATCCAAAATTATCAGCCTCACAGGTAAAACATATTTTGATGGATTCAGGAGTAGCAATCACAACTGATGTTGTAGTAGGTGGAAATCCAAAAGACAGCCGTTCTTTTGCTGCTTTATCTAAATCAGGAAAAATGGTGAACGCATACAATGCTTTATTGATGGCTGAGAAAATGTCTAAAAAATAAACTTAATAATTCTAATCCAATGGAAGGACGATTGTCCTTCCATTTTTTATTTGCAAAATGATGAAAAAACTGCTTTTACTTTCAATTATTACGCTTAATCTGGGTTCTATTTATGCCCAAAGCTCTACTTATTGGCAACAGCATGTCGATTATAAAATGGATGTTGTCATGGATGTGAAAAACTACCAATACAAAGGAAAACAGGAATTGGTTTACACCAATAATTCGCCTGACACCTTAAGAAAAGTCTATTATCATTTGTTTAATAATGCATTTCAGCCGGGAAGTGAAATGGATGCCAGATTGCACTCCATTAAAGATCCAGACGCAAGAATGGTAAACAAAGTAAATGTTGACGGTAAAGAGGTAAAAGTGAGCCGAATTGAAACTTTAAAACCAAATGAAATCGGCTACCTTAAGATTACTAATTTTAAGCAAGATGGCGTTGCTGCTACTACAAAAACTGTAGGAACTATTCTTGAAGTTACTTTGGCTAAGCCTATATTACCAAATTCAAAAACAACTTTCACACTTGATTTTGATGGACAAGTTCCAGTGCAAATTCGCCGTTCCGGAAGAAATAATTCCGAAGGTATAGCATTCTCAATGTCGCAATGGTATCCGAAATTAGCCGAATTTGATTTCGAAGGTTGGCACGCTGATCCGTACATTGCCAGAGAATTTCATGGGGTGTGGGGAAATTTTGATGTGAAGATTACAATCGATAAAGAATATACTTTAGGAGGTTCGGGTTATTTGCAAAATCAAAACGAAATTGGTCATGGATACCAAGATGCTGGAGTTACCGTTACTTATCCAAAGAAAACTAAAAATCTGACTTGGCATTTTATCGCACCTATGGTTCATGATTTTACTTGGGCAGCTGATAAAGACTACATCCATGATGTGGTAAAGGGACCTAACAATGTTGATTTGCATTTCTTGTATAAAAACAATCCAAAGATAATTGAGAACTGGAAAAAACTACAGCCGTTAATGGTTAATATGTTGGATTTTTTCAATAAAAACATAGGTGATTATCCATACAAACAATACTCTTTTATACAAGGTGGCGATGGCGGAATGGAGTATGCCATGTGTACATTGATGTTAGGAAACGGTACTCTTGCGGGGATTTACGGTACTGCAACACACGAGTTAGCACATGCTTGGTTTCAACATGTTTTAGCTTCAAACGAATCAAAACATCCTTGGATGGACGAAGGTTTTACAACCTATGTTCAAGATTGGGGAGAAAATGAATTGTCAGACAAAAAAGTTGAAAATCCATTCAAAGGAAATTACAACGCTTATTATAAATTAATAGAGTCTGGCAAAGAACAACCACAAGGTACCCATGGAGATCGTTATGATGAAAATAGACCTTACAGTACTTCTTCTTATGTAAAAGGAAGTATCTTTTTGTCTCAATTGGGTTATTTGATCGGACAGGATAAATTAGCAGAAACAATAAAGAGATATTATCACGATTTCAAGTTCAAACATCCTACGCCTAATGATATCAAAAGAACGGCTGAACGTGTTTCTGGCGCAAATTTAGATTGGTATTTGATGGATTGGACTCAAACGACCAATACTATCGATTATGGAATTACAGCTGTAAAAGAAAATGGGGATAAAGCTACAGTTAGCCTAGAAAGAATTGGCAGAATGCCAATGCCTATTGATTTGTTAGTTGAATATACCGACGGAAGTAAGGAAAGTTTTTACATTCCTTTGCGAATGATGAGTTTTGAGAAGGAAAATCCAAATCCGGCAGTGAAAAGAACAGTTCTAAACGATTGGGCTTGGGCTGCCTCAAATTATGATTTTACTATCGCTAAGCCGAAAAATACAATTAAGAAAATCACTATTGATCCAAGTGGATTAATGGCTGATGTTAAGCAAACGAATAATGTTTATGAAGTAAAATAAATCTTCATTAGAAGTCAAAAAAAAGTCTAGTTTCAAAAACTAGACTTTTTTTTTGGTATTTACTTTTTTGGATTATTTCAAATGCTCTAACATATCCGTTGTCATAGATTCTAGATCAAATTTGTGATTCCAATTCCAATCTTCTCTGGCGCTACTGTCATCAATGCTTGCAGGCCAGCTGTCGGCAATTTTTTGACGGAAATCCGGCTCGTAAGTGATTGTAAATTCAGGGATGTGTTTTTTGATCTCGGCAGCAATTTCTGTCGGGGTAAAACTCATCGCGGCCAAGTTGTATGAAGAGCGTATTTTAATTTTTTCTTCCGGAGCCTGCATAATGCTTATCGTTGCATTAATAGCATCGTCCATGTACATCATTGGCATTTTAGTTTCCGATGATAAGAAACATTCGTATTTTTTATCGGCTAATGCTTTGTGGAAAATATCAACAGCATAATCTGTTGTTCCGCCACCAGGAGGCGATGACCAGCTTATTAAACCCGGATATCTGATGCTTCGTACATCTACTCCAAAAATGTTATGGTAATACTCACACCATCTTTCACCAGCTTGCTTGCTGATTCCATAAACCGTTGAAGGTTCCATAACGGTATATTGTGGCGTGTTTTCTTTTGGAGTTGTAGGTCCAAAAACAGCGATGCTCGATGGCCAGAATATTTTTTTGATCTTTCCGGCTTTTGCCAAATTTAAAACGTGGAACAAGGAATTCATGTTCAAATCCCAGGCAAAGGCAGGGTTTTTTTCGGCTGTAGCCGATAATAAGGCCGCCATTAAATAAACATCAGTTATTTGATGTTCTTCAACAAGATGCTCAATCTGGTTAAAATCTAAGGCGTTTACGACCTCAAAAGGACCAGAATTTACAACATCAGTATTCAATTTTCGGATATCAGAAGCAATTACATTTTCTGTTCCGTATATTTTTCTTAGAGAATGGGTCAGTTCTGTGCCTATCTGCCCGCAAGCACCTATAATTAATATTTTTGGATTCATCTTGGATATTTTTTGTAGTGCAAATATACTATTTTCAAAAATAATTATTAGTATCAAACTAGAGTTTAAAAATCTAAAGAAAGGCAAGCCCAAAGCCCATTCGCATTTGAGTATCTAATGATGAAAAGCTTATGTCTAACTTTGGTTTGCAATTCGCATTTTGCAATCTGTAATTATAAATTTACTTTGTAACTTTGCGTTTCAATGGGATTCAAAATGAAAGAAATATAAAAAGAAATTTGAAGCCATCACTGGTGATGAGATGCGAATAAAAGGAGTGACCATTGAAAAAATAATAAATAACTACAAATGAAATATAAATTATCATACTTTCTTTTCTTGATTGTCTTACTTTCTTCATGCAAAGACGAAAATCAAAAAAGGCTGTCCGACAATCAAAAAAACGCTGAAAAGAGAGAAGTTGTTTTCTCTAAAATTAAGAAAGGCTGGGTTTTTAACGATACGCCAATTAATACCGCAACAGAAGGCAGCGTGACTACTTGGAATGAGTTACGCCTTTTTTTAGCTGAACTTGCTCAAAAACCTAAAAAAAGCATTGAGGCATTTCAAGAAAAATCGGCAGCGATTTCTAAAAAAGCAATGGCTTTGAATGATAATGTTCCGGCTGAGTTTAACAAACCACAAATAAAAAGCCGAATTGCCACATTGATTACTAAGGTGCGTCTGTTGGATTTATTCATTCATTTGGATAATATTCCTGCCGAAAAAGTGGTTCAATTAGTTGCCGAAATTAACCTTGAATTGATATCATTGGAAAGACAAATGGATAAAATTGTAACGAAAAACAAAATTCCTTTGGAACAAGGCGAATCTGAATTGATGAAAATGATGGATACCGCAAGAGCGATTCCAAACCTAAAAATAGACCCAAATTTGCCTCGAGTTGAGTAAAGCAGCCTTATATAAAACCTACGATTCTTCGCCTAAAATCTTGCAGATTGCAAGTCGTTTGCAGGAAAATAACCAACAAAAAGTACATCTTAACGGTTTGTTGGGATCGGCAGCCTCATTTGTAATTCGGTCGTTGTTTAAGAAAACAGAACATCCTTTTTTGATTATTTTAAATAACAAAGAAGAAGCCGCTTACTATTTGAATGATTTGGAACAATTGGTTGGTGAACAGGATGTCTTGTTCTATCCCGGTTCTTTTCGCCGTCCGTATCAAATTGAAGAGACAGATAACGCCAATGTTTTGCTTCGCGCCGAAGTTTTGAACAGAATTAATTCCCGAAAAAAACCGGCGATTATTGTCAGTTATCCGGAAGCTTTGTTCGAAAAAGTGGTGACGCGCAGAGATTTGGACAAAAACACGCTAAAAGTTGCTGTTGGCGACAAAATATCGATTGATTTCATCAACGAAGTTTTATTTGAATATGAATTCAAAAGAGTGGATTTTATCACAGAACCCGGAGAATTTTCGGTTCGTGGAGGAATTGTCGATGTGTTTTCTTTTTCAAATGATAATCCGTACCGAATTGAATTTTTTGGTGATGAGGTTGAAAGTATTCGAAGTTTTGATGTGGCAACCCAATTGTCTATAGAAAAACAGAAGAAAATTACGATAATTCCAAATGTAGAAAACAAAATTTTTCAGGAAAACCGAGAAAGTTTCTTGGATTATATTTCGGAGCGAACGATAATTTTTATTCAAAATACCGAGGATTTATTATCACAATTGGACAAGCAATTTGCCAAAGCCGAAGAAGCTTTCGAAAAATTATCCAAAGATATTAAGCATGCTGCGCCAGAACAATTATTCCTTAATCAAACCGCTTTTGTAAAAAGAGCTTTGGATTTTTCGATTGTGGAATTGAGTTCGAAACCGATTTTTAGAATTACTCAGAAATTCGATTTTCATATTAAACCACAGCCGTCTTTTAACAAGCAATTTGATTTGTTGTTGAATGATTTGAATGAAAATCATTTCAATGGCTTCAAGAACTATTTGTTTTGTTCTAATGAAGCTCAGGCGAAACGATTTCACGATATTTTCGAAACTTTGGATGAAGCTAATTCGGAGAATATCAGAAAACAATATAATACGATTGTTTTGCCCTTGTATCAGGGTTTTATAGATGAAGAAAATCAACTTACTTGTTATACGGATCACCAAATTTTTGAACGTTATCATAAATTTAGCATCAAAAATGGTTATTCCAAAAAGCAAAATATAACGTTAAAAGAGCTGACAACACTTTCAGTTGGTGATTATGTAACACACATAGATCACGGAATTGGACGATTCGGCGGTTTGCAAAAAATACAAGTTGAAGGCAAAACGCAGGAAACCATAAAACTCGTTTATGCCGACAACGACATTGTGTATGTGAGTATTCATTCGCTTCACAAAATATCAAAATACAACGGCAAGGACGGAACGCCTCCCAAAATTTACAAATTGGGATCGAATGCCTGGAAAGTTTTAAAACAAAAGACCAAGGCAAGAGTCAAACATATTGCTTTCAATTTGATTCAGTTGTACGCTAAAAGGCGTTTGGATAAAGGATTCCAGTTTGCGCCCGACAGTTATTTGCAAAATGAATTGGAAAGTTCTTTTATTTACGAAGACACGCCGGATCAGACTAAATCGACTCAGGAGGTAAAAGCCGATATGGAAAGTGACCGTCCGATGGATCGTTTGGTTTGTGGAGATGTAGGTTTTGGTAAAACAGAAGTCGCCATTCGCGCCGCTTTCAAGGCCGTGGATAACAGTAAACAAGTTGCCGTTTTGGTTCCTACAACTATTCTGGCATACCAACATTATAGAACTTTTACCGAAAGATTAAAAGATATGCCCGTTTCTATTGGTTATTTAAACCGATTTAGAACGGCGAAACAAAAGGCAGAAACCTTAAAAGATTTAGCCGATGGGAAGCTGGATATTGTCATTGGAACCCATCAATTAGTCAACAAAAATGTCGTTTTCAAGGATCTCGGCTTACTGATTGTTGATGAGGAACAAAAGTTCGGAGTAAACGTAAAAGACAAGCTCAAAACTATTGCGGCCAATGTAGATACGCTGACTTTGACAGCAACGCCTATCCCGAGAACCTTACAGTTTTCGCTGATGGCAGCACGAGATTTATCGGTAATTACAACACCACCGCCTAACAGATATCCTATTGAAACCAATGTGGTTGGTTTTAGCGAAGAGTTAATTCGAGATGCGATTTCGTATGAGATTCAGCGAAACGGACAGGTTTTCTTTATCAATAATAGGATAGAGAATATCAAGGAAGTAGCCGGAATGATTCAGCGTTTGGTTCCTAATGCGCGAGTTGGAATTGGTCACGGCCAAATGGACGGGAAAAAACTCGAAGAGTTAATGTTGGCCTTCATGAACGGCGAGTTTGATGTTTTGGTGGCAACCACGATTATCGAAAGCGGATTGGATGTTCCAAATGCCAACACGATTTTTATCAATAACGCCAATAATTTTGGTTTGTCTGATTTGCATCAAATGAGAGGACGTGTGGGACGAAGCAACAAAAAAGCGTTTTGTTATTTCATTTGTCCGCCTTATTCGGCGATGACCGATGACGCAAGGAAAAGAATTCAGGCTTTGGAACAATTCAGCGAATTGGGAAGCGGTTTTAATATTGCGATGAAGGATTTGGAAATTCGTGGAGCAGGAGATTTATTGGGAGGTGAGCAAAGTGGTTTTATCAACGAAATAGGTTTTGATACCTATCAAAAAATCATGAATGAAGCCATCGAGGAATTGAAAGAAAACGAATTCAAAGATTTATATCCGGAGGAAAATAATATTGAAACCAAAGAATACGTAAAAGACCTGCAAATAGACACCGATTTTGAATTATTGTTTTCGGACGAATACATCAATAATGTTTCGGAACGATTGAGTTTGTACAACGAATTGGGTGCCGTGAAAAACGAAGAAGAACTTATCATTTTCCAAAATAAATTGATTGACCGTTTTGGTCCTATGCCACCACGAGCGAATGCTTTAATGAATAGTATCCGCATTAAATGGATTGCAACTCGAATTGGAATTGAGAAGTTGGTTATGAAAAAAGGCAAAATGATAGGCTATTTTGTGTCCGATCAACAATCGGATTATTACCAGTCAAACCGTTTTCGTGAGGTGTTGCAGTTTGTTCAAAAACACAATACTATCTGTAAGATGAAAGAAAAACAAACCGCAAATGGCTTACGCTTATTATTGACTTTTGAAAATGTAAAATCAACAAGAAGAGCATTGGAATTGATGGAGTTGTTGGGAGGGAAATAAGAATAATTTAAAGCTTCCAGCCTTTTAAAGGCTGGAAGCTTTGTTACTCCATGATTAGATCTTCAATTTCATCTAAATTTTGGTTAATGGTATGGTAATATTTAAAGTTTTCCAAATCATTAAACGATTCTATAATTTTATCTCTTTGTAATTTGGTCTTTTGGGTTGAAATAACTGTTCTGTAAGAAGTCCAAGGATATTCTATAATGTTTTCCGTAAACTTATGATGAACAGGGTTATTGTGGATATAAAAAACAAGTTTTTTAAAATAAGCTTCAGAAGTAACTACTTTTCTCCTAAAATTTTTCTCAAATAAACTACCGGTCCTTTTATATCGCTTATTCATCGCTAAAGTATAAGCGTTGAACAAATTTGAAAACTGTTTTGAAGCACTTACCGTTTTTGGTTTATCAGTTGATGAGTATTCTAATTTTGTAACATCAATCTCTTCGGTTTCTTTGATGTAAACCAGAATGTGAAAATGATTTTTCATCAAACACCAAGCATAAGTTTCGGCTATTGGGTCAATGTATTTCTCGTATAACCTTAAAAAATGATTGTAGTTTTCAATTTCAAAAAACAAATCAAT
Source organism: Flavobacterium sp. W1B (assembly GCF_047344965.1). NCBI lineage: Bacteria > Pseudomonadati > Bacteroidota > Flavobacteriia > Flavobacteriales > Flavobacteriaceae > Flavobacterium > Flavobacterium sp. W1B. The sequence continues at coordinate 824,720 of NZ_CP178845.1, read as the reverse complement.
TCCATTATTACCTCTATTATAAATGTGATAGTATTTACCGTTTTCAAGGGGAATTGGATTCATAAGAGTTAGTTTTTAAAGTTTCCGACCTTTGACAAAGCTTCCAGCCTTTAAAAGGCTGGAAGCTTTGTCGATTATAAGATTAATTCTTTAAATCCTTAATTACTTTAAATGCCACATCTACCTGTTCTTCGCTCACTAAAATGGTGAATTCATTAGAGGTTGATATTACTTCGTTGATGATGATTCCTTCCCAGGCAAGACGCTGAAAAATGAAATAATAAATACCTGGAACAGCGATGTTTTCTTTTGGTAATTTTACGGTGATCGAAGCAAGATCATCTAGTTTTTGGATCAGTTTTTCATTAGCAAAGTGCTTGTCAACTAATTGATTTACAGTTTTACTAACTACGATATTAATTTCGTTTACTCCTCTTGATGAGGTATAAAAAACATCCGGAAATGAATTAATGTCCGAAATTAGTTCCGCTTGTTTGTTCAAAACAGTTTCAGAAACGGCAAAAGTATAATCGGTTAGTGAAGAACGCACCGTTATTTCGCCTATGTTTTTTATTACTTTATTGATTTTGTGATTTAATCTAAAATCAAGTTCTTCTGTTAATCTTTTTAGGGACATTACTACGGCACCCTGTTTCACTTCTTTGTCGAATTCATTCTCTAATTCGGCCATTATGTTTCTTGACAATGAAGTTAAGTTAATGATTCCGAGTGATAATGCATTTAATAAAAAAGGCTTCGTTTTGATGTAATTCTCTACTATAGAAGAAACAGTTTTCATACTAAATTATTTTTTTACTTATTTTAAGCAGTTGGTTTTAATAGTTTTATGTTTTAAAAAACATTGCAAATATAAATAAAAAACATTTTGTTACAAATATAACAGTGATTAAATTCGTCTAAAAATGGTAAAATGCATCTATAAGGTGTTCGATTACAAAAGATTTTCCTTCTTTATGAATTGCGATGATATCAAAACGGACGTTAATTTCTAATTCTTTTTCGTTCACATAAGCATCAACTGCTTTTACCAAAAGTTGGATTTTTTTTGGTTTTACAAAATCTTGTGGCAAGCCAAAATCCAATGAAGAACGGGTTTTAACTTCTACGACTGCCAGAATAGTATCCTTTTTTGCGAGGATATCAATTTCGGCTTTTTGAAAAGTCCAATTTGTTTCTAAAATAGTATAGCCGTTTTTTTGCAGAAATTCTACAGCCAATTCTTCGCCTAGTTTTCCTAATTCGTTGTGTTCGGCCATTTTTTAGTATTCAGTCTCAGTTTAAGATTTCAGCAATCAAAAGTAGTTTTGGTGTTTAGTCATTAAATTTTAAGATACTTTTTTTGTCGGTCACTTCCATAGTTACTTTGTTTCCTAAAATCAAAGCCCTGTTGTCGTCAATATGTCCTGCAGGAAAATTGTATAGAACCGGAAAACTATAATTTTTGGTAATATCTTCTATGATTTCAAGGGCATTTTTCCCCCAAGGGATTTCATTATCTCTCATTTTAGACATAGAACCCACAATGATTCCTTTGATGTTTTCTAAGCAACCGTTTCGTTTTAAGTTCATCATCATACGATCAATGTGATAAAGATACTCATCTAAATCTTCTATAAATAATATTTTGTCTTGGCATTCAATCGCCGATGGAGAGCCGAAAAGACTATAAAGAATTGATAAATTTCCTCCTATTAATTCACCACTTGCGGTTCCCAATCGGTTTTTGACATCAGAGGTAATTTCATATGATAATGGTTCTCCGAACAAAGCCATTTCTAGTGTTTCAATAGCTTCTTTACTGGCTTTTGGGATACTTATCGGCATAATTCCATGGATGGATTTATAGCCCATTAGATTTAGATGACTGTGCAAAACGGTAATATCGCTAAAACCGATAATCCACTTCGGGTTTTGTTTGAATTGAGTAAAATCCAATAAATCAATCATGCGAACCGTTCCGTAGCCACCGCGCACGCACCAAATTGCTTTTACATTTGGGTTGTCTAATTGTTGCTGAAAGTCGGCTGCTCTTTGTTCGTCGGTTCCGGCCAGTTGATTATTGTCTAAACCAATCGTGTTGCCAATTAAAACTTCTAATCCCCAGCTGTGTAATAAGTCTATCGCGGGTTTTAGATTGTCATCGGTGTTTTTTCTAGCTGTAGCCAAAATAGCTACCGTGTCTCCTTTTTGTAATTTGAGTGGTGTTATCATCTAATGTTTGGGCTTGACTGTTTAAGATTAAAAAGCCTATAAAAACAAAGATAGGAAATTTGAAAATAATTTTAGTTTGTTCTACAAATGAAGTATTTTTACTAGAAGCAATTTTTGATTTATAAAAAAGGCTTTGATTCTAATCAAATTTTAAAAATCAGCTATGAGAGTATTACATTTGATTTGTTTGCTAATTTTGGTGTTGCCAATGGCAAAAGTTGGAGCTCAATCGAAGAAGTATAGTATTCATACGGTTGCTTTTTATAATTTCGAAAATCTTTTTGATACCATTAATGATCCCCATACGAATGATGACGAATGGACACCGAAAGGAGCACAACGTTGGACCTCCAAAAAATACAATCAAAAGCTACAAAATCTTTCCAGAGTTTTACTCGAAATTGGTTCTTCGGATAATGCTAATGCACCTACTTTTATAGGTTGTTGCGAGATAGAAAATAGAGGTGTTTTGGAGGATTTAATCAAGGAACCAAAACTGATTGATAAAGACTTTGGAATTATCCATTTTGATTCGCCCGACAAAAGAGGTATCGATGTAGCCTTATTGTATCAAAAAAAACATTTTAAACCCACAACATACACCAATGTTCCTTTATATGTTTTTAAAGAGGAAAGTAAGGCAAAAGCAATTTCTAAATTAGAATCCGATGATAAAATAGATGATAATTTAGAGTTAAATCCCCAAACAAATCGAGTGTTTACGCGAGATCAATTATTGGTCACCGGATTTTTAGAAGGTGAAGAAATTAGTATCATAGTCAATCATTGGCCTTCACGATCTGGTGGTGAAAAAAAATCAAGCCCTTATAGAGAAGCTGCCGGAACACTGAACAGAAAAGTTATTGACTCTTTGCAAAGAATAAATCCCAATGCCAAAGTGATTACGCTTGGTGATTTGAATGACGGTCCTTATAATAAAAGTATAAAGATAGCGCTTGGAGCAAAGGCTAATAAAAAAGAAGTTCCCTTGTTGGGAATTTATAATCCGTTTGAGGAAATGGCAAAAAAAGGATTGGGGACAATTGCTTTTAGGGATTCTTGGGATATTTTTGATCAGATCATGGTTTCACAATCTTTGATACAAGACAATTTTTCTACTTATCAATACTGGAAATCGGGAATTTACAACAAGTCTTTTTTAATACAAACTTCTGGGCAATATAAGGGTTATCCCAAAAGGCATTCGGCAACCGAAATTGGGTTTAGCGACCATTTTCCGGTCTATATCTATTTGATTAAAGAATTAAAATAAAATCCTTATAATTCATTTCGCATTAGTAAATAGATTATTTTTCGATAGAAAGACTTTAAGTTTTCATTGACTTTAAGACTTGTGACTTTTTAGTAACTTAGCGATTCTTAAACATAACAACACTACAAAATGGCAATAGCAAAACCTTTCAATCTCAATAAATGGCTTGACGAAAATCATCATCTACTTAAACCACCAGTTGGTAATAAAAATCTATATCAAGAATCTGGGGATTATATTGTTATGATAGTTGCTGGTCCAAATGCGCGAAAAGACTATCATTATAACGAAACCGAGGAATTGTTTTATCAATTGGAAGGATCAATTAAAGTATTTATTCAAGAAGATGGACAACGCAAAGAAATGGAGCTTCATGCTGGTGATATGTATTTGCATCCGGCAAAAATACCGCATTCTCCGGTTCGTTCAGAGGGATCAATAGGTTTAGTAATAGAACGAAAAAGAGCTGGAAAAGGATTTACGGATGGCTTGATCTGGTATTGTGATAACTGTAATCATAAATTATATGAAGTCTATTTTGAGCTTCATAATATTGAAAAGGACTTTCTTTCTCATTTTGAAAACTTTTATAATTCATTGGAATTAAGAACTTGTTCCAATTGCGGAACCGTTATGGAAACGGATCCAAGATTCGTAAGTCATAAGTAACATGATTTTACTCTAAATGTTTAAGTTGGCTATTTCAGGATTTAATAATATCTTTACGTAAAAAATATAACAATTTTTAATTAAAAAGTTACAATGATAACAAAAGTAAGTCAATTTGGAATAAAAGAAGCTCTGAAACAATTAGGGATTGAAGAGATTAATGAAGGAACATCAACCGGATCAAACAATTTTGCCAACGGAAAAATCATTGAAAGCTACTCACCAGCAGATGGCGCTTTAATTGGTAAAGTAAAAACTTCGTCTAAAGAAGATTATGAAAAAGCGATGCAAAAAGCTTCAGAAGCTTTTTTGGAATGGCGTATGGTTCCGGCTCCCAAAAGAGGCGAAATTGTTCGTCAGATGGGAGATGAATTAAGAAAATTTAAAGAACCTCTTGGAAAACTGGTTTCTTATGAAATGGGAAAAAGTCTTCAAGAAGGATATGGTGAGGTTCAGGAAATGATTGATATCTGTGATTTTGCGGTGGGATTGTCCCGTCAGCTATACGGATTAACGATGCACTCTGAAAGACCTTTACACAGAATGTACGAGCAATACCACCCAATAGGGACAGTCGGAATTATTTCGGCTTTTAACTTCCCTGTTGCTGTTTGGAGCTGGAACTCGATGATTGCCTGGATTTGTGGTGATGTTGCCATTTGGAAACCAAGTTCAAAAACACCTTTATGTGGTGTGGCTTGTCAAAATATTATCAAGACAGTTTTAGAGCGAAATAATGTTCCTGAAGGAGTTAGTTGTTTGGTAACAGGAAATGAATCAGGTGATTTGATCAATAATGATAAGCGAATTTCGTTAGTTTCTTTCACCGGATCAACCAAAATTGGTCGCCACGTATCAAAAACGGTAGCAGAACGTTTTGGAAACACAATCCTTGAATTAGGAGGGAACAATGCAATTATCGTTTCGGAACATGCTGATATCAGTATGGTGTTGGTTGGAGCTGTTTTTGGTGCAGTAGGAACTGCAGGTCAACGTTGTACATCAACCAGACGTTTGATTGTTCACGAAAGTGTATATGATAAAACAATCAGCGTATTAAAAAGCGCTTACAAGCAATTGCAAATCGGGAATCCATTAGATGAGAACAATCATGTGGGGCCGCTTATTGATAAAGGTGCCGTTCAGGATTACTTAAACGCTATTGAGCAAGCAAAACAAGAAGGAGGTAAAATTATTGTTGAAGGCGGTTTAGTAGAAGGAGTAGGATATGAAAGTGGTTGTTATGTAAAACCATGTATCATTGAGGCTGAAAATCATTTTGATATCGTTCAAACAGAAACTTTTGCTCCAATTTTGTATGTAATGAAATACAGTACAATTGAAGAAGCTATTGCCTTGCAAAACGGAGTTCCACAAGGACTTTCTTCTTCTATTTTTACCAATAGTATGAGAGAAATGGAATTGTTCCTTTCTCAATCCGGTTCTGATTGTGGAATTGCCAATGTGAATATTGGAACTTCTGGTGCTGAAATCGGTGGTGCTTTTGGCGGTGAAAAAGAAACCGGTGGCGGACGTGAATCTGGTTCTGATGCGTGGAAAGCTTACATGAGAAGACAAACAAATACCATTAATTACGGTAAACAATTACCATTAGCACAAGGAATAAGATTTGATTTGTAACTAATAATCACAAACTAAAAAAGGCAATTTGAATTTTCAAATTGCCTTTTTTTATTATAAAAATTCTGGTGAATTTAGTGTTTTTTACAAATGTTACAAATTGAATGAAGCTCCAATATTAAACACAAACTGGTTGTTTAGTTTGTCAAAACCTATTGGATTGGTTTTGTAACTGGCAATTGGAACTCCGGCTTCAGTAAAAACGCCAAAACCTTCTGTAAAGAAATAACGGAATCCTAGATGAGCGCCAAAATTTCTTAACCCTAAATCTAAACCAGGGTAAATATCCATTTTTTCATCAAGTTGAAAAACATTTCCCAAATTAGCGTTGAATCTAAATTTGGCATCAATTCTATCTCCAAATTCTGGTTTGTTTCCTAAAACATTTGAGTCTACAGATAATAGATAAGAAACGGCAAAACCGTATGACATATTTTCCCCGATTCCAAAATCTGATGAAACACCGATTCCCGATCCTCCATTTTGAATGTTGGCACCAAGATTAAATTTTGTATCTCCTTTTCCTTTGAAAGCTTGGGCATTTATAAAACCAACGAATAATAATAATGATAATGTGATAATTTTTTTCATATTCTTATAATTTTAGAATTCGCGACAAAAGTAGTTTAAATAAGTTAATTCCTGCCTTTTTCGTCAAAATACAGCTCATTTAAAGGTTCGCTTTGCCAGAATTTTTTGGTATCAATATCCATAATAGTAAGTGGTCCTTTGAAGGCTGCGCCTGTATCAACATTCCAAACACAGGCCATTTGTACCGGAACGCTTTTCCCAATACGGGAAACAGGAGTGTGACCTATATAAATTTCATTGTATAATGTAAGTCGTTTTGGGTATAATAAATCAGCAGGTTTTATGGTTTTGTCTAAGGCCATAGCGGTTTCCCATAAGGTTCTGTCCCAATAAAAAGTCTCCGAAAAATATTCATAAGCAACACCATTCATATTAGAGAATCCGGCATGAATAAACAAACGCATTTTTTCATCCAGATGATAATCTTTTAATGATTGTAAGAATACAATGTGTCTTTGTTTTGTTTCTTCTTTTACCTTTTCATAGGCTAAAACAGTAGATCCTCCACCGTGTTTGTGCCATAATGGATTGTCTTTGTCGTCTTTTAGCCAATCGAGTAATAAATCATCATGGTTGCCTCGGATAAATATGCAGTTGTTAGTTGTATTTAATTGAATCAAAAAATCGATGACTTGGGGCGATTGGCTCCAGCCGTCTACATAATCGCCCAAAAAAATTAAATTATCTTTTTGGGTAACCTTGGCTCTTTCCATGATTTGGTGTAGTGCTCGCAAACCACCATGTATATCGCCTATTACTAATGTTCTCATTTGTTGTACTCTCTTTATTATTTCATAAAATTACGTAAAAGACTTAGGAAGATAGCGTTTTTTTGGAGGTTTTTTGCGGTATTGAAATATCACTAAATTTGGTGATTGTTAGTGAGTAAAAATAAAATTAGGTTTACATAAAAATTAAACACTTCTAAAATGAATGCAATTATAGCTTTTACATTACTAGTTGTTCATGTTGTTTGTAGTCTGATTAATGATGTTTTTTTTAAGTAAAATTAGTAACACATAAAAAACCCAGCGGCTAGAAAGATACTTTTTTTAAATTACAGGCTTATTGTACGTTATACTTCATCTTTCTCAAAATTCGCATAGCCTCTTTAAAAGATAAATAAATTTGAGGATAGGGTTTTAAAAGCGGCTTGGCATCAATCAGTTTTTCTTTGGCATCTTCAAAACCGTTGAGGTAACAAATCATAAATGTTGAGGGTAAATTTTCTAAATCCTTATGCTCTCTCTCGGTCAATGAAGATCCTTTTCTTAACTTATTTAATAACGTAATATTGCTATTGTAGATGTGGTAAAGCATTTTTCTATTGAATTCCGGCGGTTGAAAAAGCATTTTATTTTCAATTTTATAATAGCCGTTTTCATAGAAATAAATGGTTTGTTCTTCCAATGGATAATAACTTGTTCTGTCATTCAAGCCCAAAGGGACATATTCTGTAATCGTAAAAGAATCCTCGTCACAGTGAATTGTTACTACATCTAGGGCAGAATAAAACAGTTTGATTTGCTCATTTATCAATTCAATGTCCACTCGGGAAAGATAGGTTTTGTCACGTACTTTTTTAGGAATTCCTGCCCAGCAAATGACAAATAATTCTTTAAAAACTTTGTATTTTGGCGCCATATCTTTGTGGCGGAAGTTCATGAAATCAATTACGCCATCCAGAGTGTATTTGATGTTATTTCTAGAATTGTTTTCAATACTAAGGACAGTTTCTGAGTTTTGGTAATTTTTTTCAACTTTTTCTTCGGTAGGAGTAGTATTGCTTCCTCTTCTTATAAAAATACTGTTAGCTGGAATGGTATGAATTCCTTTTTTAAAAAAAGAAGTTTTATTTTTAGGTTTTATGGTTACTAATCCCACCACTTTATCTTTCGAAAGGTTAGGAAATGGGATGTTTTCATATTGAATCTTAGGAGGGTTTTCTAAGTAAGCATTCACCAAGTTCTGTATTCTGCTATCGTCAAAAAAATCATCCCCCACGATTTCATTATCATGATCTTCAACTCCTACTACGATATAGGAATTATTTGCTGGATTAGAATTAGAGAGTGCGCAAATGTGCTTGAGAAACTTTGCTTTCCCTTCACGAGTATGTAAATTTAATTGGCGCTTTTTGTCATAAAAACTGCTCTCATCATTGTGTGCGAGTAGGTTCTTGACTAAAAGACGTTTGTTGATCATGTGTTAAAATGGCTAAGAGGATCTACTAAAATAATACTAATTCGTAAATTTAAACGTTATTAAATGTAACCAAATTTAAATAATGGAAAGATATGAAAAAGATTAAATTTTACGTGTTAAGTTTTTGTGTAATGGCGTTTATGTCCTTGTTATTTATAGGATGTAATTCAACTGATGATTCGACACAAACTTCAAGAGTTTCAATTCGAATGACTGATGCTCCTGGAGATTATGATGCTGTAAACATTGATGTACAAGACGTTTTGATAAAAGCAACTACAGACAATGATGACAACAAAGGTTGGGTTAGTATAGGGAATGTCACTCCTATGACTTATAATTTGTTGGATTTAACGGGTGGTGTAAATGTATTATTAGCTGATAATCTAGTGCCTTCTGGGTTTTTAGGACAAGTCCGATTGGTTTTAGGTGAGAACAATACTGTTGTCAAAGATGGTGTAACTTATCCTTTAAAAACGCCAAGTGCGCAACAATCAGGGCTGAAATTGAAAATTAACCAAACGCTACTTGCAGGTGCGACTTATGATTTTTTGTTGGATTTTGATGTAGAACATTCGATTGTGGTGCAAGCAGGGAATTCAGGTAATTATAATTTGCATCCGGTTATCAGAGTTTCTACAGCTGCAACTTCTGGAGTTATCAAAGGTGCCATTAATCCTGTTTTGACAGGTTATCAGGTATTGGCATCCGTTCTGGTAGGAGATGTTGTGGTTTCTGCCTATGCCGATGAATCAGGAGTGTTTCAGCTTAATGGTATTCCAGCGGGGACTTACATTGTGACACTAACTCCGGACGTAGCTTCAGGAAAAGCAATTAAAATAATTCCGGGGATAGTAGTAGTTAATGGAACAATGACTGATATGGGTGCGATTTCTTTATAAGAAACTGCTGATTGTAAATTATTAGACTAAAAAGAGGCTTAAATTTCAAATGAACTTGAATTTAAGCCTCTTTTCGATTACTATAAAACTTGATTAATCTCTCTTCACAAGAGTTGATGAGGCCTGAGCCGAAGGCATCACTATCAAATCGGCAATATTAACATGATAAGGTCTTGAAATCACAAAATGAATAATGTCTGCAATGTCTTCTGCTTGCAAAGGTTCAAATCCTTTATAGACGTTAGTAGCTCTTTCTTTGTCGCCTTTAAAGCGCACTTCGCTAAATTCAGTATTCACCATTCCGGGATGGATTGCACCAACTTTTATTCCGAAAGCATTCAAATCCATACGCATTCCTTGATTGATGGCATCAACGGCATGTTTTGTTGCACAATATACGTTTCCGTTTGGATACACTTCTTTTGCTGCTGTGGAACCAATGTTAATAATATGCCCAGATTTTTTCTCTATCATTTTCGGAATGATGGCCTTGGAAACATATAAAAGCCCTTTTACATTAATGTCAATCATGGCATCCCAATCCTCTAAATCTCCGTTTTGAATAGGATCTAAACCATGAGCATTTCCAGCATTATTAATAAGGATATCAATATTTGAAAAGCTTTCGGGCAAAGAACTAATACTCTCAAAAACAGCTTTTTTGTCTCGAACATCAAATAGTAAAGTATGGATTTCAGTATGCTGAGAAAGTTCTTTTTTGAGTTCGATCAATCGATCTTCCCGTCTTCCGCAAAGAATGATTCTATAATTGTTTTTTGCCAATATTCTTGCTGTCTCCCTTCCAATTCCGCTGGTGGCACCAGTTATTAAAGCTGTTTTGTTCATTGTTTATTGATTTTTACAAACGCAATCTTAATTCTGCGTTCTTAATTTTGCTGTCTGTATTCTAAACTAAGGTACTTCGTCTCCTCTGCTTTCGGTCCAAATAGCAAACCAATCTTCTTTTTCTAGGTCTAATTCGACTGCTTTCATCAATGATTGTATTCTGGCAACGTTTACAGTTCCGGCAATTGGAATCACTTTTGCGGGATGTTTTAAAATCCAAGCCAGTAAAATTGTGTCGGCACCCAAGCTGTATTTCGAAACTAATGTTGCTAATAATTTTTTCAAACGGTGGGTTTGTGGGATATCTTCCCTGAAAACAAATCCTAATGGATTCCATGACATCGGACGAATGTTGTGAACTTGCATATAGTCAAAACTACCGTCAACCATAGGCTCAAAATTAGTCGCCGAAAATTGTATTTGATTGTAACTAACTTCTACTTTTTGGCGAATTAATTCTGTCTGGGAAGATGTGAAATTAGAAAGCCCAAAATCAATGATTTTTCCATCCGTTTTTAGTTTTTCTACCGCTTCGGCAATCTCATCAGCTTGCATTAATGGACTTGGTCTGTGTAACAAGAAAGCGTCCAAATAATCAGTTTGTAAGTTTTTTAAAGACTGCTCTACAGAGGCAATTATATGCGATTTCGAATAATCGTAATGTTTGATTTTGTTAGTTCGATTTTCGGCAAGCATTTGAATACCGCATTTCGAGATCAGTTGCATTTTTTCTCTGGCAATCTTGCTTGAGGCAAATGCTTTTCCAAAATCGGCTTCGGTGGTATAAGAACCATAAATGTCGGCATGGTCAAAGGTGGTTATTTTGTTTTCTAAACAAACATGAATTATGTTTTCCATTTCCTTTGGAGTCAGGTTTTTATCCCAAACTCCCCAATTCATGGTGCCAGCAATAATAGGCGATAATGTTGTCTTACTCATGGGTTTTGTTTTTTATTAAAATGTGTAAATCTTCTATTTTAAAGTATATTTTTCAAAGTTCTTAAAAATATAAAAATTGAATCATAATTCATCCTTAAAATTAGACTATAAATCGAAGTTTTAACCATTTTTTAACATCTTCCTTCTAAAAAAAAATTCAATTTGCACTACCAAAAGTAAGGTGTAAAATTCAAGGGTTTAAAAATAATAATATGGAAGAAAATACTGCGACTATAGACATTAGAGCAATCAATGAAAAAATTGAAAGAGAGAGTGCTTTTATAGACCTCCTTAGTATGGAAATGAACAAGGTGATTGTGGGTCAAAAGCACATGGTAGAGCGTTTGTTGATCGGGCTTTTAGGTCAAGGGCATATTTTATTGGAAGGAGTTCCCGGATTGGCAAAAACCTTAGCAATAAATACACTTTCACAGGCTGTTCATGGTTCGTTTAGCAGAATTCAGTTTACACCTGATTTATTACCTGCCGATGTTGTGGGTACTATGATTTATAACATTAAGCAAAATGAGTTCTCTATCAAAAAAGGACCTATTTTTGCTAATTTCGTTCTTGCCGATGAGATAAACCGTGCGCCAGCCAAAGTGCAATCAGCATTATTGGAAGCCATGCAGGAAAAACAAGTGACCATTGGCGATACGACCTTCAAGTTAGACAGACCTTTCTTGGTTTTGGCAACGCAGAATCCAATTGAACAAGAGGGAACGTATCAACTTCCGGAAGCTCAAGTCGATCGTTTCATGCTAAAAACCGTTATTGACTATCCAAAAATTGATGAAGAACGAATGGTAATTCGTCAAAATCTAAAAGGAAGCTATGAGAAAGTAAATCAAGTTGTTTCGGTAGAACAAATTTTGCGTGCTCAAGAAGCGGTTCGTGAAGTTTATATGGATGAGAAAATTGAGAAATACATTCTTGATATTATTTTTGCCACACGTTACCCTGAGAAATATAAATTGGCCGATTTGAAACCATTAATCAGTTTTGGAGCATCGCCACGTGGAAGTATCAATTTAGCCAATGCCGCCAAATGTTATGCTTTTATCAAACGTCGTGGTTATGTGATTCCAGAGGATGTTCGTGCCGTTGTTCATGATGTATTGCGTCATAGAATTGGTGTTACTTATGAGGCAGAAGCCGAAAATGTTACTTCTGTTGACATCATCAATAAAATTATAAACGAAGTAGAAGTACCTTAAGATTTTAGATTTTTGATATAAGATTTTAGATTTTAGATCTGAAATCAGCAATCGTTAATCAACAATCAATAATCAAAATGGATACAAAAGAGCTTTTAAAAAAAGTACGGAAAATAGAAATTAAAACCCGAAGATTGAGCGATCACATCTTTTCGGGGGAATACCATACCTCATTCAAAGGACGCGGAATGACTTTCAGCGAAGTGCGACAATACCAATATGGTGATGATATTCGTGCTATCGATTGGAACGTAACAGCACGTTACAACGAAGCCCACGTAAAAGTTTTTGAGGAGGAGCGCGAATTGACGATGATGTTGATGGTCGATATTTCGGGTTCTGAAAGTTTTGGTTCCAAAAACCAGTTTAAAAGAGAGATTGTCACTGAGATTGCCGCTACCATGGCTTTTTCGGCTACCCAAAACAATGATAAAATTGGGTTGATATTATTTTCCGACCAAATAGAATTATACATTCCGCCCAAAAAAGGAAGATCGCACGTATTGCGTATCATTCGGGAATTGATAGAATTCGAACCCAAAAGTCATAAAACAGATGTTGCTCAAGCCTTAAAATTCTTGTCAAGCACCCAGAAAAAGAAAGCCATTGTTTTTATGATTTCTGATTTCATGGCAGAAGATTATGAGCATACTTTAAAAATAGCATCCAAAAAACATGATATTACGGGTATTCGAGTATATGACATTCGAGAAGAAAAAATGCCGAATATAGGGATGGTTCCTATGCTTGATGCCGAAACCGGAGAAACGCGATTGATTGATACCGGTTCTAAAACAGTTCGGTTGAATTATGAGAAATACCACCATGATAAGGTAAATTATTTCAAGGAAACTTTTAGAAAATCCGGTTCCGGAATTGTAAATACAAGAGTTGACGAAAGTTATGTAACCAAATTATTAGGCTATTTTAAATCGAGATAATGATTGAAGAATGATGATTAACGATTTTTGATTGCAGATGTGGTTGTGATGAATGAAAAGATTAACGATCATAAATATAAAAGCATGAACAAGCAGGTTTTAGAAGATAGATTGATAGATTTTGCGGCTTTAATTATTAATGTGGCTAATAATTTTGAGAAAAATTATGCGGGAAATCATTTGGCGAGTCAAATAATTCGTTCTGGAACCTCGCCAGCTTTAAATTATGGCGAAGCTCAAAGTGCTGAAAGCAAGAAAGATTTTATCCATAAAATGGGTATCTGTCTTAAAGAATTGAGAGAATCATTTGTATGCTTGAAGATTATTGAAAAAGCAAATTTAACATCAGATATTGAAAAACTAACAATAGTAAAAAAAGAAGCAAATGAATTAATATCGATTTTTGTTTCAAGTATTAAAACATCAAAGGCAGGTTCTGATTAGGAAAAATTGAATTAAATGCATAGAATGAACGATGTTTGATTACAATTGCAGCTCAATTCTGAAATCAAAAATCGTTAATCTTCAATCAAAAATCATTTGCTTCAATCGAAAATCAAAAAATGGAAACATTATACATGAAAAAACACTTATTCTTACTGTTATTACTTCTTTCCACAGCTGTTTTTGCCCAACAGAAAAAGGTGGTAACAAGTATCGATACTACAAAAAATAAAATTGGTGCCGAGTTCAAATTGACACTGAAAACTACGGTAGATACTTTATCTAAAGTTGATTTCCCGAATCTGAAAAGCATCGGAGCTCTTGAGGTCATCCGTTCGTATCCTATTGATACCATCAAAAATAATGATCAATATGAGTTAATCAAGAAATATGGTTTAACCCAGTTTGATTCCGGAAAATATGTTATCCCAAGCATTAAGATTTTTATTAACAGTAAGCCTTATATGACGGATTCCCTTTTGGTTGAAGTGGCTAATGTGCAAGTGGATACCTTAAAACAAAAGATGTATGATATTAAGGATATTGTTCCAGTAAAGAGTTCGATGTCTCCTTGGTGGAAATATCTTTTGATCCTGGCTTTGATTCTTGGTATCGGTGCATTGGTGTATTGGTTCATTAAAAAACAACAAAAGAAAAAGATAGAAGAAGAGGTATACAAAACTCCAATAGAAAAAGCGACCAGTTTAATGGATACGCTGGAGCAAAAGGAGCTTTGGCAAAAAGGAGAAGTAAAGGCTTATTATAGCGAATTGACTGATATAGCTCGAAATTATATTGAAGAAGCTATTGAAATTCCGGCTATGGAAAGCACAACTTCGGAATTGATTGTTGGACTTAGAGCCGCTTCTGTCAAAAAGAAAATGACGGTTTCTCAGGAAACCATCGAAAACCTGGAACGCGTTTTAAAACAGGCCGATTTGGTTAAGTTTGCCAAATCAAAACCTTTGGAATACGAAATCACCGAAGACCGAAATAAAATACAAAAAGTAATCTTAACGCTAGACAATTCTATTCCTGTAGAAGTTGCGCCCGAAGAAGATATTTTATTGAATGAAGCGCAAAGACAAAAACAGATTCAAATGCAGTTGAAGAAAAAGCGAAATAAACGCATCGCTATTTCGGTGGCAGCGGTCCTTTTTCTGATAATGGCTACTACAATTTATTTTATTGCAACCAAAGGATTTGATTATGTAAAAGATAATATTATTGGACATCCAACTAAGGAATTGCTGGAAGGAGAATGGGTAACAAGTACTTATGGGAATCCGGGAGTCAGAATTGAAACGCCAAAAGTGCTTAAAAGAATTGATTTAACGAAATCGCTTCCTAAAGAAGGTTTGGCATTAGTCAAAGAAATGCAATCTTTTGCTTACGGTAGTTTTACCGATAATTTTTACCTGATGGTTTCTACGATGAAATACAAACAGCAAACTGAAATTGATTTGAAAAAATCTATTGAAGTTACAATTCAAACGTTAGAATCTCAGGGAGCGCAAAATATGATTGTGAAACAAGAAGATTTCGATACCGGAGAAGGTATTAGTGGTGTAAAAGCGTACGGAACTTTCTCTAGTATAGATAAAGACATAAAGAGCAGCAAAAAAACATATTATGAGATTTTGTTGTTTGGTCAAGATGGCGGATTACAACAAATCATGATTCTTCATCAAGAAGGCGATTTGTATGCAAATAAAGTATCCGAACGAGTTTTGAACTCTGTAGAATTAAAACAACTGAGCAAATAATGGCAAAAATAACTTTTTTAAATCCGGAGTTTTTTTGGTTGTTTCTTTTAATACCCCTTGCCATTATTTGGTTGGTTTTTAAAAGAAACCATCAATCAGCAACTTTAAAAATGAGTTCGATTGAAGGATTCAAAGGTTCGACCTCTTTTTTAGCAAAGATGAAACCTTTTTTGAGCGTTTTTAGATTATTGGCTTTAAGCTCTTTGATTGTTGCCATGGCAAGACCCAGAACGGTTGACATAAGCAATAAGACAAAAACCACAAAAGGAATTGATATCGTTATGGCGGTCGATGTTTCCGGAAGTATGCTTGCCAAAGATTTGAAACCAAACCGAATGGAAGCGCTGAAAAGAGTGGCTGCAGATTTTGTGGAAGAAAGACCAAATGATAGGATAGGATTAGT
Source organism: Flavobacterium sp. W1B (assembly GCF_047344965.1). Classification (NCBI taxonomy): domain Bacteria; kingdom Pseudomonadati; phylum Bacteroidota; class Flavobacteriia; order Flavobacteriales; family Flavobacteriaceae; genus Flavobacterium; species Flavobacterium sp. W1B. The sequence continues at coordinate 808,651 of NZ_CP178845.1, read as the reverse complement.
TGTCTATGCCTCCGAATCTTATACAAAAACTCCGGTAACTAGCGATAAAGCGGTTATTTTGGAAGCCATCAAGAGTATAAAGTACGATAATGTTTTGCAGGATGGAACAGGAATTGGAATGGGATTGGCTACTGCCGTGAACCGTTTGAAAGACAGCAAAGCCAAGAGTAAGGTTATTATTCTTTTGACCGATGGTGTTAATAATGCTGGTTTTATCGAGCCCGAAACCGCTTCGGATATTGCCAAGCAATATGGAATAAAAGTGTACACAATTGGTTTAGGAACCAATGGAATGGCTGAATCGCCTTATGCGGTTGGGCCAAATGGTCAGTTTTTATTTCAAATGATGAAGGTGGAAATTGACGAACAATTAATGAAAAGCATCGCCAAAAAGACTGACGGTAAATATTTTAGAGCGACAAGCAATAGTAAGTTGGCCGAAATTTATAATGAGATCAATAAACTGGAAACTACCGAAATAGAAGAATTAAAGTTCTATGACTATGATGAAAAATACAGACCTTTTGTTTGGCTTGCCGGTTTTTTATTGTTGGTGGAAATTGGCTTGAGAAATACAGTTTATAGAAGCTTTATTTAGTGTTTAAACACAAAGGACACTAAGGAGTCTCAAAGGGCACTAAGTTTTTAAAGGAAACTAATAATTATATATAATGGATGAAAATGAAATATCAAAAATTGTTTTTGAAAGCGCATTAAAAGTTCATAAAATATTGGGGCCTGGTTTATTGGAAAGTGCTTATGAGGAATGGTTGTTTTATGAACTCAAAAAGTATGGTTTAAAAATTGAAAAACAAAAACAATTGCCTCTAGTTTACGAAGAGGTAAAATTAGATGTTGGTTATAGAATTGATATTATTATTGAAGATAAATTTATTGTTGAAATAAAATCGGTCGAAGCACTTAATGATGTTCATTTAGCTCAGCTGTTGACTTATTTAAGATTGTCAAATTGTAAATTAGGGTTATTAATCAATTTTAATGTCAGTTTATTAAAAAATGGTGTTAGAAGAGTAATAAATGGAACTTTATAAATAAACATTAATATGGTGTGCTTTGTGAAAAATCTTAGTGCCCATTGTGGTTAAAAAATATGGAATTAGACGAAAAAAAATATTTATACCTGCTTTTTATTCTGCCATTGGTGGTGCTGTTATTCTTGTTCAATTCATATTGGAAAAGAAAAAAGCAACGCGAATTTGGTGATTTGGACTTAATTAAAAAATTGAGTCCGGAACGTTCAGTTTTTAAACCTGCTTTTAAATTGATTGTAGTTTTGTTGGCTTTGGCTGCATTGATTTTAGGATTGGTAAACCCAAAAATCGGGACTAAGATGGAAACGGTAAAAAGAGAGGGAATCGACATCGTTTTTGCGATAGATGTCTCCAAAAGTATGCTTGCCGAAGACGTCGCTCCAAGTCGATTGGAAAAAAGTAAACAAATTGTTTCGCAAATTATCAATCAGCTGGGGAATGACAGAATAGGAATTGTGGCTTATGCGGGAAGTGCTTTTCCGGTTTTACCGATAACGTCAGATTATAGCGTTGCAAAAATGTTCTTGCAAAGTATGAATACCGAGATGGTTTCTTCGCAAGGGACATCTTTGGACGAAGCCATAAAATTATCTGCAACTTATTTTGACGATAAAAGCAAAACCAGCAAGTTATTGATTTTGATTTCAGATGGGGAAGACCATTCCGAAGGAGCTCAAGTTGCCGCCGATGAAGCTAATGCCGAAGGAATTCGTATCATAACTTTGGGTGTTGGTACCGAAAAAGGAGGGACGATTCCTTTGAAAAGAAATGGAATTGTTGAAAGTTACCAAAGAGATAACAATGGCGAAGTGGTTGTAACCAAGTTAAACCAAGCCAGTTTAGAAACAATTGCCAAAGCGACAAAGGGAGGTTATATGAATGGGAATAATACCAAAGAAGTTTTGGAATATGTAAAAAACACTTTGGATAAAATTCAGAAAACCGAGTTTGAAGCGACTCAAATGGCCGATTTTCAATCACAATTTCAGTGGTTTTTAGGATTTGGATTTGTGTTGTTATTCTTAGATCTTTTCTTATTAGAAAGAAAAACAAAATGGGTTAAGAAGTTGAATCTGTTTAACGAAGAAAAATAAATGTCGATTCCTTTAAAGATTTTGCTTTTGAGGATTAACATAATTTAATAAAAATGAAAAATTTTAAAACATACTTATTTAGCTTTTTTACGCTTCTCTTTTTAGGGCTGGGAGGGATATTTGCTCAAGAGAAGGATAAAAGTTTGTCTAAAGCAAATGAGGAATATACCCAGAATAAATTTGTTGATGCCGAGGCTAATTACCGAATTTCTAATTCGAAATTTCCTAAGAAAACCGTTGCTTCTTATAATTTAGGGAATTCGATATACAAACAAAACCAAATTGGCGAAGCTAAATTAGCTTATGCAAAGGCGATCGAAAACATTAAAACAAGACCTGAAAAGCATAAAGCCTTTCATAATTTAGGGAATGTTTTCATGAAAGAAAAAAATTATACCGAAGCAGTTGCAGCTTATAAAAACGCACTTCGCAATGATCCTACTGATGAGCAAACAAGGTATAATTATGCTTTGGCCAAAAAGATGCTGAAGGAAAATCCTCCGAAAGACGATAAGAATAAAGACAAAGACAAGAAAGATAAGGATAAGAAAGACGATAAAAAGGACGGAGAGAAGGACAAAAAGGACGATAAAAAAGACGGAGACAAAGATAAGAAAGACGATAAAGGAGATAAGGATAAGAAAGACGGAAAGGACAAAGATGATAAATCCGATAACGAAGGAAAGCCAAAGCCAACTCCTGGTGGAATTTCTAAACAAAGATTGGAAAGTCTTTTAGATGCCGTAAATAATGAAGAAAAGAAAATCCAGAATAAAGTGAATGCTCAAAAAGTAAAAGGGAAACCAACCAAGACCGAGAAAGATTGGTAATTCGGTTTTACTTGCATATTCAAGGTAAAATAAAAACGTAAGGAAAAGATAAGGATTGAATAAGAAATGAAAAGATATTTAATTTTAATACTGTTAAGTTTTCAAGGACTTTTGGCTCAAGTACAATTTGAGGCCAAAGTGAGCAAAACCACGCTTGGACTAAACGAAAGGCTTCGTGTTGACTTTGTCATGAATATAGATGGCGATAACTTTAACGAACCTTCTTTTGATGGATTCAGGGTTATTGCTGGACCTAGCCAACAAGTGAGTCAATCTTGGGTAAATGGAAGAAGCTCTTTTGAAAAAATATATTCTTATTACCTTTTACCTAACCAAAAAGGGACATTGCTCATTAAGCAGGCAACAATTGAATTCAATGGGCAAATTTATAAAACGGCGTCCATTAAAATAAATGTTACGGCAGCGGTAGAATCGCCTAAAGATCCAAATGATACCAGCATTTCAGCAGATGATAATATCTATCTGGTTGCCGATATTTCTAAGACAAATCCCTATATCAACGAGCCTATTAGTGTAGTTTATAAATTATACTTTAGTTATAACATAGGAATAACCAATTGGAGGGAGCTTAATAAGCCGAAATACAATGATTTTTGGAGTCAGAATGTTGATATTAAGGAGCTTGTTGCCGAAGAAGGGATGTTCAAAGGTGAGAAATACAGGTACGTGGTTTTAAGAAAAACAGTCCTTTATCCTCAAAAATCAGGAAAATTGGTGATAGAGCCACTTTCATTAGATATAGATGTTGAGTTGCCAACTAATCGCAGAAATGTGATTGGACAAATGATATTGAAACTAGACAGTAAAAGAGTTTCTGCTGGTGCAAAAACCATTGCGGTTAGAGCGTTACCGGAAGCAGGGAAACCTGCTGATTTTTCGGGAGCTGTAGGGAATTTTGACTTCAAAGTGACGCCTACAAAAACAAGTCTTAAAAACGGAGAGAGCTTAGATCTAGTGGTAAGCGTTAGTGGTAAAGGAAATATGAAATTATTCAATTTACCAAAACCGGTAGTCCCAAATGCGCTGGAAATGTATGATGCGGTTCACAGTGAGCAAGTAAATACATCGCTGGCAGGTATGGCGGGGAAAGTTTCTGATAGTTACACCATTATACCACAGTACAAAGGAAATTATCCAATCAAATCAATGCAATTTTCCTATTTTGATTTAGGATCGCGTACTTACAAGACAATTAACTCTCCCGAGATAATGATAAACGTTCTTGATGGGCCAACGGATACAAGAGCTGTTAGCGGTTCGGATTCTGATCATGATAAAAATAAAATTTCTAGTACCGAACAATTCAAATTTATTAAGTTAAAAACAAACCTTGTTTCGGTTGCCCAGAATGATTTTTTTGGTTCTAATTTGTATTTGGGTTTATTGTTTTTACCATTCTTAATGTTGCCATTAATTATTTTGGTCAAGAATAAAAAAGAAGCCATCGACGGTGATGTTGTTGGAAACAGAATTAAAAGGAACAATAGATTGGCTAAGAAGTATTTGTCAGAAGCCAAAAAACAAATCAGCAACAAAGAGCCATTTTATGTTGCTCTCGAAAAGGCGATGCACAATTTCTTGAAAGCTAAACTGCATATAGAAACCTCAGAAATGAGTAAGGATAATATTAAAGAATTGTTGGTGAACAGAAATGCAAAACCAGAAACGGTGAATGATTTTATTGCCCTTACCGAGAATTGTGAAGTCGCTCGATATGCGCCTTCATCAACTGCTACAATACAGCAGGATTTTGATAAAGCGGTTTTGATCATTTCTGAATTGGAAAAACAGATATAATTTTAGATTGGCGATTTTAAATTTATAAATGGTACATCGACAACTTATGACTAATAAAATGAAAAATATACTTTATATATTATTGTTAACAACTCAAGTTTTCTTTGCCCAAAATGGCTTTGAAAAAGGGAATGAGTTTTATAAAAATGCAAAATACGAGCAAGCTGTCGAAGCCTATGAAAGTGTTTTGAGTGTTAATAAACAGCAATCGGCAGAATTGTTTTTTAATTTAGGGAATTGCTACTACAGACTTAATAAAGTGGCTCAGGCAATTTATAACTACGAAAAGGCTTTGTCGTTGAGTCCTAATGATAGCGAAATAGTAAATAATTTGAAATTTGCCCAAAAACGTACTATTGATGAAATAAAAGTGATTCCAAAAGTAGGTTTCGGAAAATTGCTTCGTGATTTCACGGGAATTTATCAATACAATACATGGGCGTGGATTTCTATATCCTTTTCGGGATTGTTCTTATTGTCTTTTTGTGGGTATTATTTTTCTCAAATTTCACTTTCTAAAAGGATGTTTTTCTTGGGAATGTTCCTGATGTTATTGTTAGTTATTATCAGTGTTTCGGCTGCTTTTTTCGAAAAAAGTCATGCTGAAAACGAAAGACCTGCAGTAGTTTTTGCCGAGATAACTGATATGAAAAGCGAGCCACAGAAGAAATCTTCTAATGTTTTCGTATTACACGAAGGAACCAAAGTATTCGTAAAAGAAACCTTGGATAACTGGAAAAAAATTCAATTAACAGATGGTACCGAAGGTTGGATTGAGAGTAGCGCTATTAAAGAAGTAAAGTAGTTTTATTGCCCCTAAACAGGGATTGATTACTTTTTTTTTGCGCCATCATACCATTTTTCGATTGAAGGAAAAATGAATCCCGCTGTTTTTTGAATAGGATTATAGAATATGGAATTGTCTAGAGTTTCTTTTTTAGCTAAGAAATTTTTGTAATTTATTTTTTCGAAAACTGTCAGAACTACACTGATGATCAGTACTGTTTTTAACAGGCGAAAGAAACCACCACCCGCTTTATTGATCCAGCCCATATAGGCAAAATCAGCAAGGTTTGTAAAGAATTTTCCCAGCATATAAATACCTGCTACAACCACAATAAAAGTAAGGACAAAAGCGGTCACTTGTATCGTATGCGGATTCCAGGAAACAAATCCCGATAACACACTTTTTATAATCGAAGAGAATTTAACGGCAAAATAAATACCTGCCAATAAAGAGACTAGAGAAGCAATTTCTACAAAAAGTCCGTTTCGGATTCCTTTATACAAAGCATATCCAAGTAATCCTCCTAAAATAATATCCAAAAAACCCATTTTTATGCTGTTTTAAATAAAAGTGCAAATATAAAAGAATTGTTGGTTATCGATTGCCAATTTTCAAGTTCTTATCTTTGCCTAAATAATTTTAGAATCCAGATTGCAGAATTCAGATTTAAAAACATAACTATTACGATTTCTGCCCAAAATCTAAAATCTAAAATCTAAAATCCTATATTAAAAATGTCAAGAGACACACAACTTAAAGAACGCTGGGAACAGCTTGTAACGATACTTTCCGATCAATTTTCGCAAGGGGAAGACTTAGATTTAGACGCTATTATTTACCTGATTGGAGTTCAGGAATTGGGTAAAGTTCATCGTGAATTCAAAAAAGACGAAAAATTAAATCTGATGCATATTGCCATTTGCCGATTATTAGAACCTTATGGCTTCTATGAATTTGATTTTTTTGACGAAGAAGGATGGCCTCATTATAGAGTAAAAGAGGAATTGCCGCCTTTAAAAGCAGGAGAACAATCGGTTTTGATGAAAGAGGCAATCGTGAATTACTTTTTAGAAAGGGAACTAATAGATTAAATTTAGGATTTAAGATTGCAGATTTTTATTTAAGGAAGGAAACTTTAAACTTTTAAACTTTAAAGCTGAAACAAATTACTTAAATTTGCACTCTCAATTATTGGATGAAAATGATAGACAAGATAAAAGAATATATTGGTGAAGCACAAGCTTTCTCGACAGAAAATGCAACGGAATTAGAAGCATTTAGGATCAAATTTCTAGGAAGTAAAGGGATTCTAAAAGAATTTTTTGCCGAGTTCAAGAACGTTCCCAACGACCAAAAAAAGGAATTTGGACAAGTAATTAATTTACTAAAAACTTCTGCAGAAGAAAAGGTAAAAACCATACAGGAAACTTTAGAAAGTAAGGAAGAAAGTAAGGGTTTTTATGGTGATTTGACACGTTCTTCGGAGCCAATTACAATTGGTTCTCGCCATCCTATTTCCATTGTGAAAAACCAAATTATCGATATCTTTTCAAACATTGGTTTCAATGTTTCTGAAGGACCGGAAATTGAAGACGATTGGCATAATTTCACTGCATTAAACTTACCGGAATACCATCCGGCGCGCGATATGCAGGATACGTTTTTTATTCAAACAAATCCTGACATCTTATTACGCACGCACACTTCATCAGTGCAGGTGCGTTATATGGAGAACAACAAGCCGCCTATCAGAACGATTTCTCCGGGAAGAGTTTTTCGTAATGAAGCCGTTTCGTCTCGTTCACACTGTATTTTCCATCAGGTAGAAGGATTGTACATTGACAAAGATGTTTCGTTTGCTGATTTGAAACAAACATTGCTTTATTTCACTAAAGAAATGTTCGGAAAATCTAAAATCCGTTTGCGTCCATCTTATTTCCCATTTACGGAACCAAGTGCCGAAATTGATATTTATTGGGGTTTAAAAACCGAAACCGATTATAGAATTACCAAAGGAACCGGATGGTTAGAAATTGGTGGTTGTGGTATGGTTGATCCTAATGTTTTGAAAAACTGTGGTATCAATGCTGAGGAATACAACGGTTTTGCATTTGGAATGGGTGTAGAGCGTATTGCAATGTTATTGTATCAAATTGGTGATATTCGTATGTTCTACGAAAATGACGTTCGTTTCCTAGAGCAATTTAAATCGATAGTATAAAAATATTTTAAGAATTTTGATGAACGATTTTTGGTTTCTAGATTTAGAAATCAAAAATCGTTTTTCTTAGATCAAAAATTAAAGCATATGAAAAAAGATATCATCATCCCCGAAGTTGAAAACGTATTCTTGGCTGCTGTTCAAGAGTGGAGTGACGATTTTATGGAAAAAGTTTGGTATGTCTATTTAGTAAATGATAGCGATTTCCTTATCGAAAGTGTTATGGTGGTTTCTAAAGCTTTTGGAACTATAGATGGAGAAATGAAAAAAACTTCGCTGTTACGTCATGCTTTTGTTGAAGTTTCTGCTGTTTCAGTCGTTAAAATTGAAATGGTAGAAAAAAGTGTTTTGACACTTAACAATGAATTTATGCTTACTTTTTTCATCGGAAACACCCTGTACGATAAAAAGTTTATTTTTAAAGCAAATTCTATCAATGAAAACAGCACCGAAGAAGTGCCAATTTTATTCGTTGAAGGTGTTATTGTAAGATAGTCTATCTTTTTTTGATTTATTATAAAAATTAAAACCGCCGATTTACAGATTCTAATTTAAAATCTGTAAATCGGCGGTTTTTTTGTAAATCTTAAGCTATAATTGGAATTTTGGATTTAATCCAGTTTATTCGTTAGTTCTTTAAAAATAGTCTTAGCCTCTTTTCCTTTGTAAAGAATTTCATAAACGGCATCTATAATTGGCGTTTTTGCACCATAACCCTGATTGAGTTTGTAAGCGCTATTTGTAGCATAATATCCTTCTGAAACCATGCTCATTTCCATCATAGCACTTTGTACGGTGTAGCCTTTACCAATCATATTTCCGAAAGTTCTGTTTCTTGAAAATAGAGAATAACCCGTTACCAATAAATCACCCAGATAAGCCGAATCATTTATGTTTCGTTTCATTTTGTGTACTTTCTTGATGAATTTTTTCATTTCACGAATCCCGTTGCTCATCAAAACCGCCTGAAAATTATCACCATAACCCAATCCGTGGGCAATTCCTGCAGCAATAGCATAAATGTTTTTGAGCATGGCGGCATATTCAGTTCCTATAATATCATCGGTAATTTTTGTTTTGATAAAATTTCCTGATAAATTTTTTGCTACAGTTTTAGCCTTTTCGGCATCACCACAAGCAATGGTTAGATAAGACAGACGCTCCAAGGCCACCTCTTCGGCATGGCATGGACCAGTTATTACACCAATATTATAGTAGGGAATATCATATTGAAAGTGAAAATGTTCTCCAACAATCAAACTGGTTTCTGGAACGATACCTTTAATTGCTGAAAAAATGATTTTATCTTTCAATGAAACAGTCAATTTTTCTAGTTCTCCATTTAAAAAAGCCGATGGGATAGCAAAAATAATGTAATCAGCATAAGCAACCGCTTCATTAATGTCGCTAGTGAGTTTTAACTTTTGGGTGTCAAATTCTACTGAACTTAGATAATTGGGATTGTGTTTGTGAGTTTTTATGTGCTCTATTGCAGCTTCATTACGCATATACCAAGAAACTTCGGAAAGGTTTACGCATAACATTTTCGTGATTGCCGTTGCCCAACTCCCGCCTCCAATTACTGCAAATTTTAGATTTTCGGTCATTTTAGTATTAAATTTAATCAAAAGTACTTAAAAATGTACTAATGAGGCAAGAAAATAATGATGGAGTCTCGATATTTAAGAGTGGAAAAATACACAAAGTTAAATTTTGATACTTTTTTTTATAATTATATACAATATTAATGTTTTTGTAGCGTTATAAAAGTCTGTACGTTAATTTGTTAGTTAGATATGAGAATTGAATTAGTTAGTTTTGTTTTGGTGTTCTGAAAAGGCGTCTATGAATAAATTCACGAACGCCTTTTTGTTTTATATAGATTTCTTCTTTTTTTGTGAATTAGTAACTCATCTCCACGATAGATTTTACTTTTTCTAAAGTGATGTTTTGTTTTTCTCCTAAGCCTTTCCAGCCTCTTTGATCAAAACGTTTTACAATAAAATCAGCGGCCTTGTCGTAGTCTTGGGTATAATCAGATAGTTTGGTGTTCATCCCCATAGTATGGAAGAACTCAACTGTTTTTTCAATAGCTTTCGTCGCAATTTCTTCTTCTGTTCCTTCCAAATTGAAAATACGTTTTCCGTATTGTGCCAATTTTTGTTTTTTGGTTTCTAACATCACTTTGTACAAACTAGGAGCGATAATTGCTAAAGTACGCGCGTGGTCAATTCCGTATAAAGCGGTTAATTCATGGCCAATCATGTGGGTTGCCCAATCACTAGGAACTCCTTTTTGGATTAAACCGTTTAATGCCATGGTACAACTCCACATAAAATTAGATGCCAAAGCATAATCTCCTGGGTTTTCGACTACTTTAGGACCTACTTCGATTAAAGTTTGTAGAATTCCTTCTGCAATTCGGTCTTGTAAATAACCATCATGAGGATAGGTTAAATATTGCTCCATCACGTGGGTGTAGGCATCTACGACACCATTTTGAAGCTGTCTTTTTGGTAGGGATACAATTACAGTTGGATCGCAAATAGAGAATTTCGGGAACAAAGCCGAACCTCCAAAAGCTAGTTTTTCTTGGGTAGCTTCAATAGTTACCACCGCGCCAGAATTCATTTCGCTTCCCGTAGCCGGCAGAGTTAGAACCGTTCCAAAAGGCACTGCATTTTCTTTTATCAACAAACGTTTTTGAAGGATGTCTATTGGGTTCCCGTCAAAATCAACGGCTGCCGAAATAAATTTCACACCATCAATCACCGAGCCACCACCAACAGCTAGAATAAAGTCTATTTTTTGTTCTTTAATAATTGCAACCGCTTTCATCAAAGTTTCAAAATGAGGATTGGGTTCTATTCCGCCAAATTCAACAATCTCAAAGCCTTTAAGATTATCGATAACCTGCTGATGAATTCCGTTTTTAAAGATACTTCCGCCACCATAAGCCAATAATATTTTAGCTCCTTTTGGTACTAATGATCCTAATTTTTCTATTTGTCCCTTACCGAATACAAGATTTGTAGGGTTGTATAATTCAAAGTTTAACATCTTTATTTTTTTGCGTTTAATTGTTGTAATAATTTTTCGGCCACTAGTTTAGAAGAAGCAGGATTTTGACCTGTTATCAGCAAACCGTCTACTACCGCATAAGGATTCCAGTCGGCTCCTTTTGAATAATGAGCTCCATTTGCCTGTAAAGCATCTTCTAATAAAAACGGAACGACTTTCGTTAATCCTACTGCTGCTTCTTCAGTATTAGAAAAACCTGTTAGTTTTTTTCCTTTAACTAAATAGTCTCCATTGACTTTTACGTTTTTTAATACCGCTGGAGAATGACAAACAAAGGCTAACGGCTTTTTGCTGGTGTAGAATTTTTCGATTAAGGCAGCGGAATTTTTATCAGTAGCTAAATCCCACAAAGGACCATGACCTCCTGGATAAAAAATAGCATCATAATTGGACTCTTTAACGTCAGCTAATTTTATAGTATTTTTTAATTTTGCCAATAAAGCATTATCTTTGTCTAATCTTTTAGTGTCTTCTGTCGCTGATGCTGGGTCTTCACTTTTTGGATCAATTGGAGGTTGTCCACCCAATGGTGTGGCAATATCAATTTGAACTCCTTTATCTGCTAATTCATAATAAGGCGCAGCAAATTCTTCAGTCCAATAACCTGTTTTTTCTCCGGTATCTCCCAGTTTATCATGACTGGTAAGAACAAATAGTACTTTTTTCATGTCTTTTTTATTTTGTGCAGTAGCTACGATGCTATTCGCTGTTAAAATGATAGTTGCGATTAATGCGATTTTTTTCATTGTTGAATTTATTTATACAAATTTAAGGTATACATGTTATTAGTAAAAATAATTTAAATTATGTTTGTGATAAATATATTTATATCATGGTTAACTTAGAATGGTACAGAACGTTTAAATCCGTGTATAAAAACGGTAATTTTTCTTTGGCTGCTAAAGAATTATTTATCAGTCAACCGGCTGTTAGCCAACAAATAGCGATGTTAGAGGCGCATGTAGGTTATACTCTTTTTAATAGAAAATCTAAAGGAGTTGAGCCAACAGAATATGCTAAGTTACTTAATAACTTGATTATAGAGGCTTTGAATAGATTGGAAAATGTAGAGAATGGTTTTGGAATGAAGGCATTTAATGCCAACCGTTTGATTTCTGTGGGAATTTCAAAGCATTTGTTTAGCAGCATCGGTAGTTCTTTGATTTCGAAATTTGATTTTATCGATTTTAGCTTTTATGAAGATGAAACGCTATTTGACTTGGTAAACACAAAAAAGTTGGATTTTGCAGTTGTTACCAAGAAGTACGACACCTTTGATACGATTCAGAAAAAGTTAGGTGAGATGAAACAAATCATTGTGGGTTCAATGAATATTGATGTTTCTGGATTTAAAGCAAAAGTAAAATCCAAAGATTTCCTGGAAGCGGAACAATGGTTAAACGAACAAAAATGGTATAGCCATGATTCCGGAATTCCACATGTGAAGTTGTTTTGGCTCCATGCTTTTAATAAAAAGAGACCTTCGATGGTTCCTAATTATATTATTCCAAGTGAATATGAGATGTTGGATATAGTTTCTAAAAATACTGGAATTGCAGTGGTTTGGGATGTGAATGCCAAGTTTTTTATTGAAAATAAAAAATTGCAATTAGTATGGAACAGCAAACAAATGCCTAGTACGGAGGTGTTCTTGTTATCGGGTAAAAACGATAATTTTAATAACGCCTTCCAGGAAATGGAAGAAGAATTGAAAAAACTGCTGGCCTAATTATTTTTTATAGAAATTATTATGATCAATATATTCCCAGACTTTTGTAGGCAATAGTGGTTGGATATTTTTTCCTTCTTTGATGCTTTTTCGAATAAATGTTGAGGAAATTTCGACTATTGGTGCATCAATCAAATGAACTTTGGGATGGTTTTTTAAGTCAAGGTTTTCTGCCTCGGAAGAAATCCGAGGATAGACATAGATTTCATGATTTTGCAGAATAATTTCATGGTTTTTCCACTTGTGTAAAGACTTTAAATTGTCTTCTCCCATAATCAAAGAAAAGTCGTGATTAGGGAATTTCTCTTCCAGATGAACCAAGGTGTTTACCGTATAATTAGGCTGCGATAATTTGAATTCGATATCAGAGGGTTTCAATTTCGGGAAATCCTCGGTTGCCAGATGCACCATTTCTAGGCGATGATAATCATCGAGCAAAGTATCTTTCTTTTTTAGCGGATTATGGGGCGTAACGACAAGCCACACTTGTTCTAAATCGGCATTTTCAGCCATGTGATTGGCAATGATTAAATGTCCGACATGAATGGGGTTAAACGTTCCGAAATACAATCCGATTTTCATTATTCTTTTACAAAGTTTTTAACCAATTGATAGGCTTCTTCTAAAGCGATTTCTAAATCGTAATTTTTTATAATGGTATCAAATTGTGGCGCTGTTGCCAGTTCAACTGATGCTTTTGCAATGCGCATATTGATTTTATCCTCGCTTTCGGTCGAGCGTTCTTTAAGTCTTCTTTTTAGCTCATCTACACTTGGCGGCTTTACGAAAACAGCTAGAGTTTGTTCAGGAAATTTGTGTTTAATTCGCAATCCTCCTGCGACATCAATATCAAAAATCACGTTTTTTCCTTTGGCCCAGATTCGTTCTACTTCGCTTTTTAGCGTTCCGTAAAAATTATCTCGGTATACTTCTTCCCATTCCAAGAAATCGTCATTTTTGATGTGCTTTTTGAATTCTTCGGTCGAGATGAAGTAGTAATCTTTCCCGTTCACTTCTTCTCCTCTTGGCTCGCGAGAAGCTGCTGAGATTGAGAATTCTAAATTTAAATCTTCCTTGCTTAATAAATGCCTAACTATGGTCGTTTTTCCGGATCCCGAAGGTGCCGAGAATACGATTAATTTTCCGCCTGTGCTGCTCATTATTGTTGTTTTTTATTCCCCTTTGGGGTTAGGAGGCTATAATACGTTTAAAACTTGTTCTTTGATTTTTTCCAATTCGTCTTTCATCTGAACGACCAATTTCTGCATTTGCGCATGATTGGATTTAGATCCCATCGTATTGATTTCGCGCCCCATTTCTTGGGTAATAAAACCTAATTTTCTACCGTTGGCTTCGGTTCCTTTGATGGTTTCCAAGAAATAATCCAAGTGATTGGTCAAACGTACTTTTTCTTCGGTAATATCTAATTTCTCTAAATAATAGATCAATTCTTGTTCAAAACGATTCTCGTCAACGTTTACTTTTAATTCATCAATAGCAGTTTGTAAACGGTCTTTTATAGCTTGAACGCGTTCAGGATCAAGTGCTAAAGCATCAGTCATGTATTGACGAATATTTCCTATTCGCAATTGAAATTCTTTTTCGAGTGACATTCCTTCATCTCTTCTGAAATTAAGGATATTATTCAAGCTCTCTTCGATTACTTTTTTGATTTCTGCCCAATCATTTTCGTCAATTTCATCACGCTCAATTTTCATCGTATCGGGCATGCGAATCGCCATTTTCATTAGTTCTGTTTCATCGGCATCAGCATAAACGGCACGTAATTGCTCGATGTATCCTTTTACAATTGGCACATTCACTTTCGTGGAAGTTTGTTCGGCGGTACTTTCGATAAAAATAGAAAAATCAACTTTTCCTCTTTCTAGTGTAGATGCAATCTGGGTTCTCAAACCTAATTCCATTTCGCGGTAAAGGGAAGGCATTCTCACATTCAAATCCAAACCTTTACTGTTTAAGGATTTTACTTCTACTGTTATTTTTTTGGTTGGTAATTGTAAAGTAGCTTTACCAAAACCCGTCATCGATTGTATCATATTATTTTCTAAAAGTGGTCAAAGATAAGAAAAAAGTGTTCAGTGTCCAGTTTTCGGTCTACAGACCCAAGACTACAGCCTGAAAACTATTCCAATGCTTTCATTACCTGAAGCATGCTTTGTTGGCTGCCGCCAATATAAACCTTGTTTTCAATGACAAAAACAGGTCGGCTTAAAAAAGTATAATGTTCTAGTATATAGTTTTTGTAGTCCTCTTCGGTTAATGACTTGTCTTTTAGATTCATCGATTTGTAAAGCTGGGCTTTTTTGCTAAATAAGACTTCATAACTTCCTGAAATTTGGTGCATTTCCTCTAGTTCCTCAATCGTAAGTGGGTTTTGTTTGATGTCGCGAAAAACGAGGTTATTCCCTTTTGGTAAAGATTTTATGATTTTTCGGCAAGTATCACAAGAAGCGATATAATATATTTTGTTCATAATGCTTTGAATTTTCTTTATGCAAAGAAAATTCATTTAACAGTGAAAATGATTAATTTTATAAAAAAATAAAATCATAGGATATGAATCAAACATTTCAGATTACCGCAACGAGCAGGGAAACATTGTCCCGATTTTTGCATGGATATACGTTAGAGCAATTAAATAAAATTCCCGAAGGCTATAATAATAATTTGATTTGGAATATCGGTCACATCGTTGTAGTGCAGCAAATGCTGGTTTATAAATTATCAGGTTTACCTATGATGATTTCGGATGAAATGGTCAATAAATATAAGAAAGGAAGCGCACCAGTTCAGGACGCAACCCAGGCAGATGTTGATGAGATAAAGAAATTTCTTTTTGAGACAATCGATCAAACCAAAATGGATTTGGATAATAAAATTTTCAAAAATTTCCAGGAATTTACAACTATGACAGGTTTTGCTATAAAAAATGCAGAAGACGCTATTTCGTTTAATATTTACCATGAGGCAATTCATACAGGGATTATGATGGGCATAAAGAAGTTTGTATAATTTCAAGTAAGGAAGGAGCCAATGGTTTGTTTAGAATAAATTAAAGGGTAATTTTGTGAAAGATATTCGCAATCAAAAATTAAGAGATCTGGAATCTGCATAACGAAAATTCGATGGAAGTACGAAGAACAGCTATGCAAGTTCCAGATGAGCAATAAAAAATAAAAAATATTCAGCTATGAAATTTAATACTAAAACAATTCACGGAGGGCAGCATCACGATCCAAGCACGGGAGCCGTAATGCCTCCGGTTTATCAAACGTCAACATTTGTGCAAAAAAGTCCTGGACAGCCCATAAATCCGGATTATGAATACAGCAGGGCGGCAAATCCTACCAGATCTGCGCTAGAAAATGCATTGGCAAGTATTGAAAATGGGGTAAGGGGATTGGCTTTTTCATCCGGATTGGCGGCAACAGATTGTTTGTTGCGTTCTTTCAAAGCCGGTGATGAAATAATTGCTATGGATGATTTGTATGGAGGAACTTATAGAATGTTTACTAAAATATATAAGGATTCTGGGATTAAATTTCATTTTGTAGATATGAATGATATGGGGAAATTCCAGTCATTAATCAACAAGAACACTAAGTTGGTTTGGGTGGAAACGCCAACGAATCCTTTGATGAAATTGGCAGATATTCAAGAAATTGCCAAGATTACTAAAGCGAACAACATCCTTTTTGCGGTTGATAACACTTTTGCGACACCTTATTTGCAGAATCCCTTAGATTTAGGAGCAGATGTAGTTATGCATTCGGCAACAAAATATCTTTCGGGACATTCTGATGTTATTGCAGGAGCTTTAATTGTAAAAGACGAAGCATTAGGAGAGCAATTGCATTTTCAACAATTTGCTACGGGTGCTACCCTTGGACCAATGGATAGCTTTTTAGTCCTTAGAGGAATAAAAACATTGCATCTAAGAATGCAAAGACATTGTGAAAATGGTGTAAAAGTGGTTGAATTTTTAAACAGTCACCCTAAAATTAAAACCGTTTATTACCCAGGTTTAGAAAGTCATCCGTTTCATGAAATTGCAAAGAAGCAGATGAGTGATTTTGGGGGAATGGTTTCTTTCACATTTGTATCGGGTAAAAAAGAAGATTCGATTGATTTTCTTGAAAAGCTAAAGGTATTTACTTTGGCGGAATCTCTTGGCGGAGTTGAGTCATTGGCCAATCATCCGGCACTAATGACACATGCCTCGATTCCGGAAGACAAAAGAAAAGAAATAGGAATTACCGATGATTTGGTTCGATTGAGTGTAGGTATAGAAGATGCCGAAGATTTAATTGAAGATTTAAAACAGGCATTGGCATAATTCAGCCCAATTTTATAAAAAATCCCAATTCTAATTTTTTTAGGATTGGGATTTTGTTTTTCTATTGCAGATAATAAATATAACCCACATTGAACCAAACTAACCAATCGTTGGCCTTGTTCTCTTTGTAAATGGCTGGATTTGGGTTTAAGCCATCTACCCAATTTGAAAAATAATATTGAAATCTCAAATCAACCATTAAATCTTGTAAAGGTGTTAGTTTGTAACGGGTTCCTACACTTGAAATGACTGACCAAACTGTGCCGGTCTCTGTTGAAAAACCGTAAGGGCGATCATCAGTTGGGGTTAGGTATTTTGGAAATGTGGTTAAAGGAGTTCCTAGCGGACCCATTGTTGAAGATGCTTTGGCATCGTATTGACTGAATTGGCCGCCAAGGCTTATGAATGGGCCTAAGCTTCCTATTCTAGCTGTAAAATCTCTAATGCTTAGGGGGAAATATTCTAACTGCATACCTATATTAGTAACTGCGGTGCTTCCTCTCATGGCTCTTAATTGATCGGCTCCCAGTGAGGTTTTGTCTGGCGCTACCCATTCTCCAAAATGTTCCAAATTTGTTTTATTGTAGGACAACTCACTTCTCAGTTTAAAATGATCGTTAAAATAGGTTTCGGGGGCATAGCAGTTGCATTCTGCTTTGTATGAAAAATTGATATAATGAATAATACCAATCCCTATACCAGTATTTCCTGCATTGGTATCTAGATTATAACGTTCTCCGTAATCAGATTGAAAGGCTACAGGACCAACAATAATCCCTACTTCATGCGAAAAACCAAATTGCGCATTTGTTTTATTTGAAAAACCCAAAAAAACAAATAGAGTGAGGGTGATGTATTTTAGCATTTTCAGTTAAAATTTCAAGTACAAACAAATATAAGGAAAACATCAATCCCTTATTGGAATTAAAATAAAAAATAATAAGTCAAATTCTATTTTATTTGTGAAAACTGTAGTAATTTCTGTGAAAAAGCTAGTTTTATAGAGGATTTCCTTGTGATTACTTAATGAAAAGATAATTCTATTGAGAAAATAAAACATATGTATTTCGAATATTCTTATAAAACGTATATTTGTATTGGCTAACGAAAACGTTTTCTTAATTAATTTGTTATTTATATATGTTACTAAAAATAAATGATTTTATGGCTCAGGTTGAAGCCAAAAATCCAAACGAACCAGAATTTATTCAAGCAGTTAGAGAATTTGCCGAAACGGTGATTCCATTTATTGCAACACAGAAAAAATATGATGGAAAAAACCTGCTTTTAAGAATGTCTGAGCCGGAACGTTCTATTATATTTCGTGTTCCTTGGGTTGATGATAAAGGTGAAATTCAGGTAAATAGAGGATTTAGAATTCAGATGAATTCTGCCATCGGACCTTACAAGGGAGGAATTCGTTTTCATCATACCGTAAATTTATCGGTATTGAAATTTTTAGCTTTTGAGCAAGTATTTAAAAACAGCTTGACGACTTTGCCAATGGGCGGAGGAAAAGGAGGATCTGATTTTGATCCACAAGGAAAATCAGATGGCGAAGTGATGCGTTTTTGCCAGTCATTCATGACGGAATTATGCAGACATATCGGTCCACAATTAGACGTTCCTGCTGGGGATATTGGTGTTGGTGCTAGAGAAATTGGGTATTTATTTGGTCAATATAAGAGAATAAGAAACGAGTTTACCGGAGTTTTAACCGGTAAAGGATTGGCATACGGAGGTTCTTTGATTCGTCCGGAAGCTACAGGTTATGGAGTGGTTTATTTTACCGAACAAATGTTGCAGACTATTGGTCACACCATCAAAGGTAAAAGAGTAGCTATTTCAGGATTTGGAAATGTGGCTTGGGGAGTCGCTTTAAAAGTGAACGATCTTGGCGGAAAATTAGTTACTATTTCTGGGCCTGATGGTTATATTTATGACGAAGAAGGTATCTCGGGAGATAAGATTGAATTTATGCTTGAAATGAGAGCTAGAGGAGATAACAGAGTAGAGTCTTATTTAGAGAAATATCCAAATGCGGTTTTCCATAAAGGAAGAAGCGTTTGGGAAGTTAAGGTTGATGTTGCAATTCCTTGTGCAACTCAAAATGAGTTGAATGAAGAGGATGCGAAAAAATTGATTGCTAACGGAGTGATTTGTGTAACCGAAGCGGCCAATATGCCAAGTACATTAGGAGCTATTAAAGAATTCTTAAATGCTAAAGTTCTATTTGCACCAGGTAAAGCAGCCAATGCAGGAGGTGTTGCGGCTTCAGGATTAGAGATGACCCAAAACTCTATCCGTCTAAACTGGACAAGTGAAGAAGTAGACTCGAGATTGAAGGAAATCATGACAGGCATACACAATCAGTGTAAGAAATACGGTACTGATGACGATGGTTACGTAAATTATGTAAAAGGAGCTAACATTGCCGGTTTTGTGAAAGTTGCAGATGCAATGCTTGCCCAAGGAGTGGTGTAAACCAACTTTGTAAATATTTTAAACAAAAACCTTCTGTCGTAGTTTTGACAGAAGGTTTTTTATTTAATGAAAATACGGTTTTAAAATCATTCTGCATGTAAGTAAAGAGGAGCTATCGCGACGAAGAGGATTGAATTATTGCTAAGTAGAAGTGCTATTTTGGGAAAATTAGACAAGAATTTGCTGCTTTTTGTTGAAATTAAAGTGGCGGTTATTTTGGTTTTATTATGAAATTAATAATATTCCCTATTCGAATTTTTGTATAAAATAAAATTGATAGTCCTTATTTAATGAATAGGGAATTCTTCCGGTAAAAGCAAAAATAAATTCCCAGTATTTTGATTGTGACCTATCTTTGTGAACCTAAACAATGACGTTTTCTCTAACGTTTATAATCTAATTATCATGTCACAAAGCATTTCTACTTTTATCGGAGAGGTTGCCAAAAACAACCCAAATGAGCCGGAATTCATGCAAGCTGTTATAGAGGTTGCTGAAGCTGTTATTCCTTTTATTGAAAAAAATAAAAAATATCAAAATAAAATGCTTTTGGAGCGGATGGTCGAGGCAGAACGAATTGTTATTTTTCGTGTGCCTTGGATTGATGATCGTGGGAAAACACAGGTAAATAGAGGATATCGTATTCAGATGAATTCGGCAATTGGTCCTTACAAAGGAGGAATTCGTTTTCATCCTTCTGTAAATTTGAGCATCTTGAAATTTTTGGCTTTTGAACAAACCTTCAAAAATAGTTTGACCACTTTGCCAATGGGCGGTGGAAAAGGAGGTTCTAATTTTGATCCAAAAGGAAAATCGGATATTGAAGTGATGCGTTTTTGTCAAAGTTTCATGAATGAATTATGCAGACACATTGGTGCTGATACTGACGTTCCTGCGGGTGATATTGGTGTTGGAGCAAGAGAAGTAGGTTATATGTTTGGGCAGTATAAAAAGATTAAAAACGAATTTACAGGAGTTTTAACCGGAAAGGGAATTTCTTTTGGAGGTTCGTTGATAAGACCCGAATCTACAGGATATGGTACGGTGTATTTTGCACAAAGTATGTTAGCTACAAAAGGAGATGATTTTAACGGTAAAACTGTGGTGATTTCTGGTTCAGGAAACGTAGCGCAATATGCAACCGAAAAAGTGAATGAATTAGGAGGAAAAGTGGTTGCTCTTTCAGATTCTTTAGGATATGTTTATGATGCTGACGGATTTGATGCAGAAAAATTGGCTCATGTGATGGAACTGAAAAATGAATTAAGAGGCACGATTAAGGATTATGTAACCAAGTATCCAAATGCCAAATATGTTGTCGGAGCTCGTCCTTGGGGGATAAAATGTGATGTTGCCTTGCCTTGTGCAACTCAAAACGAGTTGGATGATGAGGATGCTAAAACGCTGGTGGCTAACGGATGTATTTGTGTTGCCGAAGGTGCAAATATGCCATCTACCCCAGAGGCGGTTGTTGTTTTTCAGGATGCAAAAATATTGTACGCTCCAGGTAAAGCTTCAAATGCTGGTGGAGTTACAACTTCAGGTCTTGAGATGTCTCAAAATTCATTAAGACTGAAATGGTCTTCTAAAAAAGTAGATGAAAGATTAAAAGAAATTATGGCTGATATTCACTCTTCTTGTGTGAAATATGGAACTGACGAAACCGGACATGTTGATTATGTGAAAGGAGCAAATATTGCAGGTTTTGTAAAAGTGGCCGATGCCATGCTGGCTCAAGGAGTGGTATAATCTCTTTTTTAAAATATTTTTTAAATGCCTTCTATTTTTCTGAATGTTCGGGAAGATAGAAGGTTTTTTTTGAGGAATGAATCAAAAGCCAAGTGTTTTGGTTTGTAGTATATTTGCAGGCGAATAAAACTGTTTTATTTCCAAAAAAAGTTAAAAAATGCAGGTAAAAACCAAGGCAATCGTCATTTCGTCTTTGAAATTTCAAGAAAAAAGCTTGATTGTAAAGTGTTTCACGCTCTCGCATGGATTGAAATCGTACTTTGTTCGGGATGCTTTTTCCGGCAGAAAATCCAATCAAAAAATAGCTTATTTCCAGCCGTTGACACTATTGGATATCGAGGCGGTTCATAAAAATAAAGGCACATTAGAAAACTTCAAAGAAATAAAGATAGCGACTCCGTTTCATTCGATACATTCCAATATTTATAAGAGTACTATCGTGATGTTTCTTTCTGAGGTTTTGCATCATTCCATTCACGAAGAGGAAAAAAACGAGCCTCTTTTTACTTTTCTGGAAACCGCCTTACATTGGTTGGATAATCATGATGAAATGGCTAATTTTCATTTGATTTTACTGCTTGAAATTACAAAATACCTTGGCTTTTATCCCGATATTTCCGATATGGATATGCCTTTTTTTGAGATGACCGAAGGTGTTTTTACTCCTTTTCATGCCATAAGTTCGTTGACGGAGCACGAAACAAGTTTGTTTAAAAAACTGATTGGTTTAAAATTCGATAATGATCAAAAAATCTTTCATGTTATTGAAAGGCAAATCATTTTGAAAATTCTAATTGATTATTATAGTTTTCATTTGGATGGTTTTAAAAAACCAAAATCATTGGACGTTTTGAAAGAAGTTTTTTCTTAGAGATTAAAATTTTTTCCCAAATTTAATTTTGCATCAAAAAGTAAAGTGTATTTGTCTTTTAATCTAGTTTGTTGTTCTTTATGGAAAATAGACTTTAACTAATTAATTTATGAAAACAAAAGTACAAGTGCCAGAAGATATCGAAAAGATTGATAAATACACGAACTATCAGCTGCCAAATAAATTTAAAATTATTGGTTTAGTATTGTTTATTATTTCATTTATCTCAGTTCCGGTTATCTCTATCTATTTAGAAAATAATAAATACCAAGATTTATTCCAGAGGATAGGTTCGACGATAGCTATTTTAAGTTTGCTCACCATAGCAATTTCTAAGGAAAAAGTAGAGGACGAGTTAATTGCAAAAATTAGGATGCAATCGTATCATTACGCTGTCATTGGTACTGTACTAGCTTATTTACTGTTGCCATTTGTTAATTATGTAATTGTATTTATTTTCTCACATGCGCCAAAAATGGAAGGTAGTAAGGATATTCCAATATTGGGAGTTTTACTTATGATGCAAATTCTAACATTCAGGAAGTTAAAAAAGGCCTATAATGAAGAATAGACTAAAAGTAGAGCGAGCCATTTTAAACATAACTCAAGAGGAGCTTGCGGAAAGAATAGGTGTTTCTCGACAAACAATAAATTCAATTGAAACCAATCGCTTTGTCCCATCTACTGTTTTAGCGTTAAAATTGTCAAAGTTGTTTGGTAAATCAGTTAATGAATTTTTCGAGTTAGAAGGAGATGAAAAACAATAGCTAATACCTTGGCTTTTTAATAAATTCTTGTGATTCTGGAGTCTCTAGTAACAAACCGTAGTGAAAATTTGTGAAATTCGTGTGCAATAATTCAAAATTCATTACTTTCGCACATCGATTAAAGAAAAGGATAAAATGAGCACAAAATTTACTGAATACAAAGGACTTGACTTACCAACAGTAGCAACGGAAGTTCTGGATTTTTGGAAGAAAGAAAACATATTCGAGAAAAGTGTAAGCACACGTGAAGGAAACCAACCATTCGTATTTTTTGAGGGTCCGCCTTCGGCAAATGGATTACCGGGAATTCACCACGTAATGGCGCGTGCCATCAAAGATATTTTTTGCAGATATAAAACCCAAAAGGGATTCCAAGTGAAGCGTAAAGCGGGCTGGGATACACACGGATTGCCTGTGGAATTGGGAACGGAAAAAGAATTAGGAATTACCAAAGAAGATATCGGAACTAAGATTTCCATTGAAGAATATAACGAAGCGTGTAAAAAAACCGTGATGCGTTATACCGATGTGTGGAATGATTTGACCGAAAAAATGGGATATTGGGTTGATATGGAAGATCCGTATGTGACTTACAAATCCAAATATATGGAAACGGTTTGGTGGATTTTGAAGCAAATCTACAACAAGGATTTGATGTACAAAGGCTACACCATTCAACCGTATTCTCCAAAAGCGGGAACAGGATTGAGCTCGCATGAAGTAAACCAGCCGGGTTCTTACCGTGATGTAACGGATACGACCATTGTGGCTCAGTTTAAAGCATTAAATGAAACCTTGCCAGATTTTCTTCAAGGTTTTGGCGACATTTATATTTTAGCTTGGACAACGACTCCTTGGACTTTGCCATCTAACACGGCATTGACTGTTGGTCCAAAAATTGACTATGTTTTAGTTAATACTTTCAATCAATACACTTTCAGACCGATAACCGTTATTTTGGCTAAGAATTTAGTTGGGAAACAATTCGGAAAAGGATTTTTTGAAAGTACAGAAGCTGCTGATTTTGAAAACTTCAAAGAAGGCGACAAGAAAATACCATACGAAATATTGGCTGAATGCAAAGGATTGGATTTAGTTGGGATAAAATACGAACAATTACTACCGTTTGCATTGCCATATCAAAATCCGGAAAATGCTTTCCGAGTAATTTCAGGGGATTTTGTTACCACCGAAGACGGAACAGGAATTGTGCACACCGCGCCAACTTTTGGTGCTGATGATGCCAAAGTGGCCAAAGAAGCTACGCCTGAGGTGCCGCCAATGTTGGTTCTTGACGAAAATGGAATTCCAGTTCCTTTGGTTGATTTACAAGGGAAATTCACATCGCATATGGGTGATTATGCCGGTAAATATGTGAAAAATGAATATTACGATGAAGGTCAAGCACCGGAACGTTCTATGGATGTTGAAATTGCCATTCGATTAAAAGAAGAAAACAGAGCTTTCAAAGTAGAGAAATACGTGCACAGTTATCCACATTGTTGGAGAACCGATAAGCCTATTTTATATTATCCTTTGGATTCCTGGTTTATAAAAATCACGGAAGTTAGAGACCGCATGTTCGACTTGAACGAAACGATTAACTGGAAACCAAAAGCTACCGGAGAAGGTCGTTTTGGAAATTGGTTGAAAAATGCCAATGACTGGAATTTGTCCCGTTCAAGATATTGGGGAATTCCATTGCCAATTTGGAGATCCGAAGAAGGAACCGAAGAAATCTTGATTGGTTCGGTTGAGGAATTATACAACGAAATCGAAAAATCAATCGCTGCGGGTTTCCAAAAAGAAAATCCTTTCAAAGGTTTTGAAATTGGTAATATGGCCGAATCAAACTATGATTTGATTGATTTACATAAAAATGTGGTCGATGAAATTACGTTGGTTTCCGCTTCTGGAAAGCCGATGAAACGAGAGGCCGATTTGATAGATGTTTGGTTCGATTCGGGTTCTATGCCTTATGCACAATGGCATTATCCTTTTGAAAATAAAGACAAAATAGACGAGAATAAAGATTTCCCTGCTGATTTTATCGCCGAAGGAGTAGATCAAACCCGTGGCTGGTTTTATACCTTGCACGCTATCGCAACCTTGGTTTTTGATAAAGTTGCCTATAAAAATGTTGTTTCAAACGGATTGGTATTAGACAAAAACGGACAAAAAATGTCCAAACGTTTAGGTAATGCCGCAGATCCTTTTGAAACATTAAAAGAATATGGTCCTGATGCTACGCGTTGGTACATGATTTCGAATGCAAATCCTTGGGACAACTTAAAGTTTGACTTGGAAGGAATTGCTGAGGTTCGTAGAAAATTCTTCGGAACATTATACAATACCTATTCGTTCTTTAGTTTGTACGCCAATATTGACGGATTCAAATACGAAGAAGCAGAAATTCCTTTGAACGAAAGACCGGAAATTGATCAATGGATTATTTCGGAATTGAACACTTTGATAAAAGATGTGGACGGTTTTTATGCCGATTATGAACCTACTAAAGCCGCTCGTGCTATTTCTGATTTCGTACAGGAAAACCTGAGTAACTGGTATGTTCGTTTGTGCAGAAGACGTTTCTGGAAAGGCGAATATGCGCAGGATAAAATTGCGGCTTATCAAACCTTATATACTTGTTTATTGACCATAAGCAAACTTGGAGCACCTATCGCGCCATTCTTTATGGATAAGCTTTACAGAGACTTAACTTTGGCAACACAGTCAGAAAAATTTGATAGTGTACATTTGGCGGAGTTCCCAAAATACGTTGAAAACTTTGTTGATAAATCGTTAGAGAGCAAAATGCAGAAAGCGCAAACCATTTCGTCACTGGTTTTATCGCTTCGTAAAAAGGAAATGATCAAGGTACGTCAACCATTGCAAAAGGTAATGATACCGGTGCTTGACGAGAATCAAAGAGCTGAAATTGAGGCAGTTTCTGAGCTGATAAAAGCCGAGGTAAACGTGAAAGAAATTCAACTTTTAGATGATGCTTCGGGTGTTTTGGTGAAACAAATTAAGCCTAATTTTAAGGCACTTGGACCGCGTTTTGGTAAGGATATGGGGTTGATTTCTAAGGAAATACAAGGGTTTTCGGCTGAGCAGATTAATCAATTAGACAAGGAAGGAAGTCTGAATGTTGTTATTGCAGGAAAAGACGTAACTTTATCTTTAGAAGATGTAGAGATAACATCGCAAGATATTGAAGGTTGGTTGGTAGCTAATTCAAACGGAATAACGGTTGCATTAGATATTACAATTTCTGAAGAATTGAAACAAGAGGGAATTGCAAGAGAATTGGTAAACAGAATTCAGAATATCCGTAAAGATTCCGGATTTGAAGTTACTGATAAAATCAAGGTTCAATTGAAAAGAGATGGACTTTTGGAACAAGCAATTCTTAAAAACGAAGACTATATCAAATCGGAAACATTAACCAGTGATTTGGTTTTTGTGGATGAATTAGAAAATGGTACAGAAATTGAGTTTGATGAGATAAAAACAAAAATAACAATTACTAAATAATATAGGTTATGGTAGAAGAAGCAACAAGGTACTCTGACGCCGATTTGGCTGAGTTCAAAGAGATAATTCTAAAGAAAATTGAGAAAGCACAATTTGATTTAGATTTGATAAAAAGTGCCTATATGAATGATTTGAATAATGGTACCGATGATACATCGCCTACTTTCAAAGCATTTGAAGAGGGAAGCGAAACCATGTCTAAAGAAGCTAACTCACAACTGGCCATTCGTCAGGAGAAGTTTATTCGTGATTTAAAAAATGCTTTATTCCGTGTTGAGAACAAAACTTATGGGATCTGTAAAGTCACAGGAAAACTAATTAACAAAGATAGGTTGAAAATCGTTCCTCACGCTACGATGAGTATAGAAGCTAAAAATTTACAACGATAATCGACTTTCGTTATATAAATATTTAACGCTCCATTGGGAGCGTTTTTTTTGATTAAATTATTACTTTTACGCACTTAAAATTTTAAAAATGTCATTACGAAAAGCATATTTATTGATCTTCCTTATATTAATTGTTGATCAACTTTCTAAAATATATATAAAAACTAACTTTATATTAGGAGAGGAAGTAACTGTTTTTAAATGGTTCAAGATTCTATTTATTGAGAACGAAGGCATGGCATGGGGTACCGAAATTCCGGGAGCCTATGGTAAATTGATTCTTACTCTTTTTAGATTGGTTGCCGTTGGAGGAATTGGGTATTGGTTGTGGGATTCTGTAGAGAGAAAGCACAGCTCTAATTATTTGATTGTTTCCATTGCACTAATTCTTGCTGGAGCTTTTGGTAATATAATTGATTCTGTTTTTTACGGAATAATTTTTAATGATAGTCATTCGGAATTAGCTACGATATTTTCTGATAATCCTTATGGGACTTTGTTTCACGGAAAGGTAGTAGATATGTTTTATTTCCCTTTTTGGCATGGAAACCTGCCTAGTTGGTTGCCATTTTGGGGCGGAAAAGACTTCACTTTTTTCAATGCCATTTTCAATGTTGCCGATGTAGCCATTTCAACAGGTGTGGGGATATTGATTGTTTTCAATAAGAGAGCATTTCATCATAATGAATAAGATAAAATCTGTCAAAAAAAAGACCTATTTCATAATTTGAAATAGGTCTTTTTTTTTGACAGCAACTTGGGAAATAATCAAAATTCATAAATTTCATGAGGAGTAACGCAATAATCTAATTTGACATCATTTTCATGAGTATCGGTAATTGATTTTTCGGGTTCAAAGTAAGAAAGACCAATTTTGATGGTTTCTGGCTTGCATTTAGACAGGAATTTATCATAGAAACCCTTGCCATAGCCTATTCGATGTCCTTCCATATCAAAAGCTAAAAGAGGAACAAAAACAACCTCAATTTTATGAGGAGGCACTTCGATTCCATCAACCGGTTCAGGGATGTTGTATTCGTTTTTCTTGATTTTGGTGTTATCGGTAAGTAGGAAATGGGTCATATCTCTGGTTTCAAAATCAGCTTTCGAGATAATAGTTTCTTTGTCTTTCCCTGATATTAAATGTAATATTAACTCGGTATCTACTTCTTTTTGTTCTGTAATGGGCAAAAAAACATGAAAATAGGTTTTGTCCCAAATAGGAAGTGTCAGTAATTTATTGGCGATAGCCAAGCTTTTTTCTTCTAATTCGTTTTCCGAAAGTTGGTTTCGCAGGGTTTTGTATTTTAAGCGTAATTCTTTTTTATTCGTTTCCATCATCGATTGATTTTGATATGTGATAAATTGCATCGCCTTGATAAACAATGGGCGAGAGATTTGCATTGATAATATAGCCGTCGTTCGGGGCTTTTACTTTGCGTTCAAATTTCCCGAAAGGATCTGTAATGCTGGCAAGAGCGGTTCCTTTCTTGATAAAACAACCTATTTTATTATTGTCATGCAATAAGCCGGAATATTGTGCTCTAATCCAACCCGAATTTTCGATATAAATTGTTTTTGATTTTTGCTCTTCAATAATGTGTTTAGGATCTAGCATGTTAAGATGATGCAGTAGTCGTTTTGCGCCATTTACGCCTTCGGCTGTAATATTATTGTTGATGTCTAAGGATTTTCCTCCTTCAAAGAGCAGCATTTTCACATTTAATTTCTGGCTAGAATTTCTGAATGAACCGCTAATGTTTTTTGAAAATAAAGTAAAAGGAGCATTAAAAACATCGGCTAATATTTTTAGCTCAGCATTATTTGGTGTCAAGCGAATCTGTGGGACGTTGAATCTGCTGGCGCCTCCGGCATGAAAATCAACTGCATAATCTACAAGTGGCATGATTTCGGTCAAAATGTGGTAAGCAAATCTACTGGCGAGTGAGCCTTTTTTGGTTCCCGGAAAAACCCTATTTAAGTCTCTGCCATCGGGAAACTCTCTAGATCTGTTGATAAAACCAAACATGTTAATTACGGGAATACAGATGATGGTTCCTCTTTGAGGTTTGTTAATTTTTTTAGCGATAAGTTGGCGTACAATTTCGATGCCGTTGATTTCATCACCATGAATTCCTGCAGAAAAAAGAACAATAGGACCATCAATTTTGGAGCGTTCAACGATGATTGGGATTTTAAGTTTTGCCGTGTTGTGTAGTTTGGCAATTTCCATATCAATTGTTTTGTTTTGACCAGGTAAAATGGTTTCTCCTAAAATGGTTATGGATTTTGTGCTTTTCATAGGGAATAAAAAATCTAAATGTAGAAATAATTATTTGTATTTCGTAAATTTGAAATGAATTCAATAAAGAACTTCAAAATAATAAAATCACCGATATCTCTAAGTGCCATCGCGTATCTTTGTGAAATAACACTATAATGCAAAACCCAAGTCTAGAACTTCAAATCCAAACATTGCCTGACGGTCCTGGTGTGTATCAATATTATGATAAGCAGGGAAAAATCTTGTACGTAGGTAAGGCCAAGAATTTAAAAAAAAGGGTTTCATCCTATTTTAATAAGATTCATGATACGGCTAAAACAAATGTCCTTGTCAAGAAAATTGTAACGATTAAACATATCGTTGTTCCAACAGAAACGGATGCGCTTTTACTGGAAAATAACCTAATCAAAACATTTCAACCTAGATATAATGTGTTGTTGCGTGATGACAAAAGTTATCCTTGGCTGTGTATTAAAAAAGAACCTTTTTCTCGAATTTTCGCTACCAGAAGAATGGTTAAAGATGGTTCGGAATATTTTGGGCCCTATACAAGTTTTAAAACCGTGAATACTATTTTAGAGCTGATAAAAGAATTGTATCCACTTCGGACCTGCAATTATGATTTAAACCAGTCCAATATAGAAAGTGGTAAATTTAAGGTTTGTTTGGAATACCATATTGGTAATTGCAAAGGCCCTTGCGAAGGATTTGAACTTTTGGAGGATTACCAAAAGAAAGTAGATGCCATCCGCGAAATATTGAAAGGAAATTTTAAGGAAAGCATGAAGGACTTCAAAAAGATGATGATTGAGTTGGCTCAAAACATGCATTTTGAAGAAGCACAAAAAATTAAAGAAAAAATTGAAGTGCTCGAAAATTACCAATCGCGTTCTACGATTGTAAATCCAAAAATTACTAATGTAGATGTGTTCTCGATTGTTTCTGACGAAAGTGCGGCCTATGTAAACTTCTTGCAAATTTCTCATGGTTCGATTATTCGATCGCATACGATGGAAATAAAAAAGAAATTAGAGGAAACAGACGAAGAATTATTGGAATTAGCGATAATAGAACTCCGAGAGCGTTTTCAATTGTTGTCTAGAGAAGTAATTGTTCCTTTTTCGGTTGATTTGGGAGAAAAGATTAAGGTTATAGTGCCTCAATTGGGTGACAAAAAGCAAATTTTGGACCTGTCAATTCGGAATGCGAAGTTTTACAGGATCGAACAGCTAAAACAATTGCAGATTGTGGATCCCGATAGGCATGCCAATAGAATTATGGCACAAATGCAAAAAGATTTGCGATTGTCAGTCGAACCGCGACACATTGAGTGTTTTGATAATTCGAATATTCAAGGAACCAATCCTGTTGCGGCTTGCGTAGTTTTTAAAGACGGGAAGCCGAGTAAAAAGGATTACCGTCATTTTAATATAAAAACAGTCGAAGGACCCGATGATTTTGCATCTATGCAAGAAGTAGTTTATCGACGTTACAAAAGATTGTTGGACGAAAAAGAACCTTTGCCGCAATTGATAATCATCGATGGAGGGAAAGGGCAGTTGTCATCGGCACTTAAGAGTTTAGATGAATTGGGGTTGAGAGGGAAAATAGCCATAATTGGAATCGCCAAAAGATTAGAAGAATTATTTTACCCCGGAGATTCAGTTCCTTTGTATTTGGATAAGAAATCAGAAACTTTAAAGGTAATTCAGCAATTGAGAAATGAAGCGCACCGATTTGGGATTACGCATCATAGGGACAAGAGAAGTAAAGCGGCATTGAATTCTTCGATAGAATCCATTCCTGGAATTGGCGAAAAAACGATGCTTGTACTAATTCAACATTTTAAAAGTGTTAAAAGATTGAAATTAGCGACAGAAAAAGAAATTTCTGACGTTATAGGTATATCTAAAGCAAAAAAAATTGTCGACTTTTACAAAACCATTCAGGAATAATACGAAGCATATAATTCTAATAATGCTGATTAATCTGAAAAAATAAGCACTTTTATGAAAAGACAAACACTTTTAATTTTTATCTTTTTTACTTGTCTGACTGTGTTTTCACAAGAGCAGAAAAGACCAAAAATAGGTTTGGTTTTAAGTGGTGGAGGTGCAAAAGGATTTGCGCATATTGGCGTTTTGAAAGTGCTTGAAGATGCGGGAGTAAAGATAGATTTTATTGGCGGCACAAGTATGGGAGCTGTTGTGGGCGGACTTTATGCTTCGGGATATAATGCTGCTCAAATTGATTCTATTTTTCAAAAAACTAATTTTGATGAATTGCTAAGCGATTTTATTCCTAGAGCGTCTAAGAATTTTTATGAAAAGAGAAATGACGAACTTTATGCGCTTAGTTTGCCTTTTAATGATTTTAAAATAGGAATACCTAAGGCACTTTCTAAAGGACTCTACAACTTTAATTTATTAAGCAGGCTTACCAGAAATGTAAGACACGTTAGGGATTTTAATCAGTTGCCAACTCCTTTTTTGTGCATAGGTTCTAATATTGAGACAGGAGAACAAGTGATATTAGATAAGGGTAATCTGGCTCAGGCCATGATTGCCAGCGCCGCTTTTCCATCTTTATTTTCCCCTATTGAAATAGATGAAAAACTTTTAGTTGATGGCGGTGTGACTAATAATTATCCTATAGATGAGATTAGGAATTTGGGCGCCGATATTATTATAGGAGTAGATGTGCAAAATGATTTGCTTGATCGCTATTCACTTAAAGATGCTACCAAAATTTTAGTTCAAATTACAAATCTTCATTCGATTGAAAAAATGAAAGAGAATGTAGTAAAAACGGATATTTATATAAAACCGGATATTAAAAACTATGGCGTAATCTCCTTTGACAAAGGAAAAGAGATTATTGTAAGGGGTGAGGATGCTACTTTTTCGGTTTATGAAAAAATCAAACTACTGGTTGATAGTTCTAATAAATTCACTAAGCCTAAGTTGGAATTAGTGGTAGATTCTTTAAATCTTAAAAGCATAAATTGCAATGATTTGGATAATTTTACAAAAGATTATGTTATAGGGAAGTTGAGGTTTAAGCCAGGATCCAAAATCAGTTACAAGGAATTGGAAGCCGGAATAAATAATATTAATGCGACACAAAACTTTAGTGCCATTGCCTATTCGCTAAGTCCAAATGACGGAGGAGATGATTTGAATCTCACTTTAAAAGAAAATCCAACGAAATCCTATCTGAAATTCGGGTTGCATTATGATGGCTTATTTAAGAGCGGGGTTCTGATTAATTTGATGCGTAAAAAAACTTTTTTTAAAAATGATGTGACTTCATTTGATGTTATTTTAGGCGATAATTTCCGTTATAATTTTGATTATTACATCGAAAATGGATTTAATTTAAGTATCGGTTTTAAATCATCTTTTAACCAATTTAATAAAAACATGGCTAAAGAAGTAAGTGGTTTAGACCCGGACACTTTTGGAGTAAAAGCCATTAATACCGACTTCTCGGATGTAACAAATCAGATTTATTTTCAATCCTTATTCGTGAGAAAATTTTTAATAGGAGCTGGATTTGAGTTGAAATTTTTAAAAATTGAGTCCGAAACCTTGGCTAATATCGATCCAATAATAGACAAGAGTACCTATGGAAGCGTTTTTGGATATTTGAAATACGACTCCTTTGATGATAAATATTTCCCTACTAAAGGATGGTCTTTCTCGGGAGACATTCAATCCTATTTGTTGTCATCAAATTATACAAATGAATTTAATCCTTTTTCTATAGCAAAGGCTGATTTTGGAATTGCGGCAAAGATTTTTAACAAGGCTACTATAAAACTCAATACCGAAGCCGGCTTTTCAATTGGTAAAGAAAGTGTGCCGTTTTTTAATTTTATTTTGGGAGGTTATGGTTATAATACGATAAATAACTTCAGACATTTTTATGGATATGATTTTTTGAGCATTGCTGCCAATAGTTATATAAAGTCATCGGCAACCTTTGATTACGAGTTCTACAAAAAAAACCACATTAATTTTTCGGCTAATTTTGCGAACTTGGGTGATCGATTATTTGAAACAACTGATTGGATTTCTATTCCCAAATATTCAGGTTATGCTATCGGTTACGGTTTAGAAACGATTATTGGTCCGATAGAAATAAAACATTCTTGGTCTCCTGAAAACTCAAAAAGCTATACTTGGTTTTCTGTTGGATTTTTATTTTAAATATAATTTATGTTAATAAAAATTCCGATATTTGTTATCATGAAAACAACTTGGAGCGGTTTATTGGGATATCTGCAATTCCTTATCAAGAGAAATCCGGAATAGATTGCGTATTTTTTTGATTTAATTAGAAAGTTTGGTTTTGAAAAATCTCAAACTTTTAGACTTTAACTTTAAACAAAAAAACATGCCTTTATATCATAAATTGGGAAGTTTCCCCCAAAAAAGACACACACAATTCGAAAAACCAAATGGTGGTTTGTATTACGAACAGTTGTTTGGAACGGAAGGTTTTCATGGTCACTCCTCTTTGCTTTACCATGTGCACAGGCCAACGCAAATTAAGGAAATTACAAAATCATATTCGGTTGAACCAAAAATTGCCATTGGAAAAAACATAAAATCGTTGTTGTTAAAAGGTTTTGAATTAAAACCCGAAGACGATTTTTTGGAAAGCCGAAAAGCGATGCTTGTCAATAAAGACTGTACGATAGGATTAGCTGCACCAAGAAAATCCTTACGCAATTATTTCTATAAAAATGCCGATGCCGATGAAATGATTTTCATTCACAAAGGAAAAGGGAAATTGCGAACCATGATGGGAAATATTCCATTTGAATACGGTGACTATTTGATTATTCCTCGTGGAATGATTTATCAAATTGATTTTGAAACTTCAGAAAACAGACTTTTCTACGTCGAATCTTTTGCTCCTTTTTATACGCCAAAGCGCTATAAAAACGAATCGGGTCAGCATTTAGAGCATTCTCCATTTTGCGAACGCGATTTTATTTTGCCTAATGAATTGGAAACCCATGACGAAAAAGGCGATTTCTTGATCAAAATCAAGAAAGAAGGAATGATGCACGAAATAGTCTATGCCACGCATCCTTTTGACGTTGTGGGTTGGGACGGTTACAATTTTCCTTACGGATTTAGCATTCATAATTTCGAGCCTATAACAGGTCGCGTTCATCAGCCGCCACCGGTACATCAAACTTTCGAAACCTCGACTTTCGTGGTTTGTTCTTTCGTTCCAAGATTGTACGATTATCATCCAAAAGCAATTCCTGCGCCTTACAATCACAGCAATATTGACAGTGATGAGGTTTTGTATTATGTAGATGGCGATTTCATGTCGCGCAACAATATTGAGCAAGGTCATATTACATTGCACCCAAAAGGGATTCCGCACGGCCCCGCGCCAGGAGCCATGGAGCGCAGTATTGGTCAAACCATAACCCACGAATTAGCGGTAATGGTCGATACTTTCCGACCGTTAATGGTTACCGAAGAAGCCATGGGTCTTGATGATGGTCAATATTACAAATCATGGGTAGAGTAATTTAAGGAGCTATTTCCTGCTGTGCGCTATATCTTTATTTTTTTAAAGAAAAAACATAAAGGATGCCGCTTCCATCAGGGCTAGGCCTCGGTAAAATCAACAACATTTTTTTAAATAATAAACATTGTAAATCTGTTTTATTCTCGCTATCGGCGTTTCAAAATCAGATTTACCAAATCAAAAAATAAATCACAATGAGTAAAGAAGTAAAATCAGTAGAATACGGACTAGAAAAAATATTTGAAGGAGCACAAGATTTCCTTCCTTTATTAGGGACCGATTATGTAGAATTCTACGTAGGGAATGCAAAACAATCGGCACATTATTATAAAACCGCTTTTGGTTACCAGTCACTGGCTTATGCAGGTTTAGAAACCGGTGTAAAAGACAAAACTTCATATGTTTTAAAACAAGATAAGATTCGCATTGTTTTAACTACGCCACTAACACAAGATTCTCCTATAAACGAACATTTGAGAAAACATGGTGATGGGGTAAAAGTGGCGGCTCTTTGGGTAGAAGATGCAACTAGTGCCTATGAAGAAACAATGAAGCGCGGCGCGCGTTCTTTCATGGAACCAACGGTAGAAAAAGACGAGTTTGGAGAAGTAGTGCGTTCGGGAATTTATACTTACGGAGAAACGGTTCATATTTTCGTGGAACGCAAAAATTATAAAGGTGTTTTCTTGCCAGGCTACAAAGAATGGAAATCCGATTACAATCCGGAACCAACGGGATTGAAATACATAGACCACATGGTGGGTAATGTGGGTTGGAATGAAATGAATACTTGGGTGAAGTTCTATGAAGAGGTAATGGGATTCGTGAATTTCCTTTCTTTTGATGATAAACAAATCAACACCGAATATTCGGCTTTGATGAGTAAAGTGATGTCTAATGGAAACGGAAGAATCAAATTTCCAATCAACGAACCTGCCGAAGGAAAGAAAAAATCTCAAATTGAAGAATATCTTGATTTTTATGGTGGTCCTGGTATTCAGCATATCGCCATTGCAACGGATGATATCATCAAAACAGTATCTCAATTGAAAGCAAGAGGTGTCGAATTCTTGTCAGCTCCTCCTCACGCTTATTATGAGGCAATTCCGGAGCGATTGGGTGAGCATATGAAAATGATGAAGGAAGATTTGAATGAAATTGAAAAATTGGCTATTATGGTTGATGCTGATGAAGAAGGCTATTTATTGCAAATCTTTACAAAACCGGTACAAGATAGACCAACTTTGTTTTTTGAAATTATACAAAGAATGGGAGCTAAAGGCTTTGGAGCAGGAAACTTTAAAGCTTTGTTTGAATCTATAGAGCGTGAACAGCAATTGCGAGGAACGTTGTAAAAAGCTGTTTTTTTTACATTATGTGAAAAAATAGTCAAGGAACGATAAGTTGTTTGGCAATTGTTGTGTTAAACTTTTTTTTTAGAAAAAATAAGTTGATTTATTGGCTACCTTTGCACTCGCAAAATGGAAGGGGTGGTTTCCTTCCGAATTGATATAAATTTCATAATTTATAGTTTTTTGGTTAGTTAATAGCATAAAAACTCAGTCATTATTTGACTGAGTTTTTTTGTTTTAATATATTTTGGAACTAAATTTGCTTATACAGTCGATAAATAGACAAAGTAAATTATGAAAAAAATAGTACTCTTCTTGATATTGATAGTAACCGTTGGTTTTGATTCCCGAAATGATGATGCATATGATGTTGGAGAATGGTTTAAATTCCGAATCCATTATGGTTTTATAAACGCTGGCTTTGCAACCCTAGAGGTTAAAGATGCTACCGTAAATAATAAAAAAGCCTTTCATGTAGTTGGTAAAGGATATACTACAGGAGTGTCGCGCTTTTTTTTTAAAGTCGATGATTTATACGAAAGCTACATCGATAAGGATTCTGGAAGTCCATATCAGTTTGTTAGAAAAATCAATGAAGGAGGTTATACTAAAAATCAAGAAGGATTTTTTAATCAGCAAGCAAATAAAGTTCTTGTAAAAGATTATAAAAACAAAAGCGAAAACACCTTTGCGATTCCAAAAAACACTCAGGATATTCTGTCAGCTTTTTATTATTTACGCAATTATCCGGGTATAGATAAAATAAAACCAGGGGAATCTGTGTCAATTGATATGTTTTTTGACGGCGAAACCACAAAATTTAAGTTAAAGTTTATAGGACGTGAAGATATTACAACTAAATTTGGCGTTGTGTCTTCAATGGTCTTTAGGCCTTTGGTGCAATCAGGGCGCGTTTTTAAAGAAAAAGAAAGTTTAACAGTTTGGATTTCTGACGATGGTAATAGATTGCCTATTCGAATAAAGGCGGATCTTGCCGTAGGTTCAATTAAAGCAGATTTGGATGCGTTTAAAGGATTAAACAATCCGTTTAAAATAAAAATATAATGAATATTAGTGAGAATACAGAAGCTGTTTTAAAGCAGATAGAGCTTAAATACGAATCTATTAACCAAAAAACGGAAACGCATCTTGAAGGATTACTTTGGTCAAAGCCCATTACTTATTGGGATTACATTCAAACGGATGCTTTACTAAATCTACAAATTCAAAGAACTACACTTCCTGATGAAATGGTTTTTATTATGTATCATCAGGTTAATGAGTTGATGTTTAAAATGATCCTTTGGGAAATGCATCAAATTTCTTATTCTCAAGATATAAAAACTGATTTTTTTGCCGAAAGATTAACCAGGATTAGTCGTTATTTTGATATGCTGACTACTTCTTTCGATATTATGGGTGACGGAATGGAAGTGGATCAATATCTAAAATTCAGAAACACATTAACTCCTGCATCTGGTTTTCAAAGTGCTCAATACCGATTGATTGAATTTTCTTCAACTGATTTGATTAACCTTATAGATCATCGTTATAGAGAAACGATTGATAGAAATACGCCTTACGAACATGCTTTTGAGCATTTGTATTGGCAGGCGGCTGGAAAAGATTATCACACAGGCAAGAAATCTTTTTTATTAGAAGAATTTGAAAGAAAGTATAAAGGTGTTTTCTTACGACACATGGAGGAGTATAATAGCATAAATATTTGGCAAAAATTCAAACAACTTCCTGAGTTAGATCAAAAAAATCCTGAGTTGATAAAAGCAATGCGCCATTTTGACCATACGGTAAATATTACTTGGGTTATGGGACATTTGAATGCAGCAAGGAAATATATAGATAATGGACAAGGTAGCGGTGAAGCCACCGGAGGAAGTGATTGGAAAAAATACATGCATCCAAAATACCAAAGAAGAATTTTTTTTCCAGAACTATGGAATGAGGAGGAATTAGCAAGTTGGGGTGTGGAAAAATAGGTTGAATTAAAAATAATGAGGTTTGAAACAAGTATTGGTATTTATTTTAATAGTAACATCTATATTATCGTGTAAGAAATCCGAAAAGGAGATTGTTGTGAAGCCGGTTAAAGCCGTTGCAGAAAAATCGGATTTTGGATTTAATTTTTCTGATTTTAATGTGGTTCAGGATACGATAAAAAATGGAGATACTTTTGGAACAATCATAAATAAACAAAACATAGGGAATCGTAGGGTATTCGAAATCGTAGAAAGTATTAAAGATACGTTTAATGTAAAGTCTATTCGACCAGATAAGCCGTACACGATTCTTAGAACCAAGGATAAGACTAATAAAATACAGGTTTTTGTATACCAACCCGATGCCTTAAATTATTATGTTTTTGATTTTAGAGACACTGCGGTGGTGGCTTATAAAAAAACAAGGCCAGTTACTATCAAAAGAAGAACGATAGGTGGTGTTTTAAAAGGATCTTTATCTGAAACTCTTGGTAATTCAGGAGTTGAAGCAGCATTAGCGAGCCGGATAACAAAAATATATTCTTGGTCAATCGACTTTTTTAAGTTGAAAAAAGGAGATAGGTTTGCAATTACTTTTACCGAAAGATTTATTAATGACACCGTTTATGATGGAGTTGATAATCTTGAAGCTTCTTTTTTTGAATACAAAGGAAAAATTATTTATGCCTTCCCTTTTGCTCAAAATCCTTCTTCGGGTAAAATTGAATATTACGATGAACAAGGAAAAACGTTAAAGAATTTCTTTCTTAAAACTCCTATAAAATTTAGTAGATTGACTTCTCGATTCTCTATGAACCGATTTCATCCCGTGCAACAAAGATGGAAAGCCCATAAAGGAACTGATTATGCAGCGCCTACAGGGACTCCAATCACCACTACGGCATCTGGTGTTGTTGAAAAAACAGGTTATACTGCCGGGAATGGAAATTTTGTTAAAGTAAAACACAACGGAACTTATTCGACTCAATACCTGCATATGTCCAAAATTTTGGTGCGACGCGGACAGCATGTAAATCAAGGCGATGTTATTGGTAGAGTAGGAAGCACAGGTTTGGCTACAGGACCGCATGTATGCTATAGATTTTGGAAAAACGGTGTACAAGTTGATGCGTTAAGGCTAAATTTGCCTAGCGGCGAACCTATGGTTGGGAAAAACAAAGAACGGTTTATGAAAATGATCGAACCATTAAAATTTGAATTGGATAGCGTTGCGAATTTATAGTCATTTGTAATTGTTTTTCCGATAGTTTTAAAAATAAATAAAAAGAACGGAATGCTATTAATTTAATAGCATTCCGTTCTTTTTTTGTCTATAATTTTGATATCGGAGTCTTTTTTTCATTATTTGGTTATAATTAAAAATGCTTTATCTGTTAAATCTAATTTCAGTATTTTTGACAAGAGAAAAAATAATTACTATAATCCTAATATAAATGGCTTTAGATACAAAAAACCCAACAGAAACAGTAGCTTGGAAAAAACTACAAACGCATTATGAAGAGATGCAAAAGGCTTCAATGCAACAAATGTTTCAAATAGATGCTTCAAGAGTTGAAAAGTTCAATCTAAGATGGAATGATTTTTTAATTGATTATTCTAAAAACATAGTCAATGAAGAAACGCTAGAGTTATTGCTTGAGTTGACAAATGAGTTGGGGCTTAAAAAAGCAATTGCTGAATATTTTGGTGGTGGAATAATTAATCAAACCGAAAATAGAGCGGTTCTTCATACAGCATTGCGAGCTAAAGAAACGGCAGTAATAAATGTGAATGGTCAAAATGTTGTGCCTGAAGTTTATGAGGTTAAAAATAAAATAAAAGCTTTTACGAACGAAATTGTTTCTGGAGGAAAAACTGGTTTTACGGGAAAACTTTTTACAGATGTTGTAAATATAGGAATTGGTGGTTCTGACTTAGGTCCTACTATGGTCGTTGAAGCTTTACAATATTATAAGAATCATTTAAATGTTCATTTTGTTTCAAATGTTGACGGCGATCACGTAAATGAAATTATTAAAAAATTAAATCCCGAGACAACTCTTTTTGTGATTGTTTCGAAAACATTTACAACTCAGGAAACCTTGACTAATTCAGAAACCATCCGAGAATGGTTTTTGCAATCAGCAACACAAGAGGATGTAGCAAAACATTTTGTGGCAGTTTCTACCAACATTCAAAAAGTAACGGAGTTTGGAATTAATCCGGACAATGTGTTTCCAATGTGGGATTGGGTTGGAGGAAGATTTTCTCTTTGGAGTGCCGTGGGTTTAACGATAAGTTTAGCGGTAGGTTTTGAAAATTTTGACGAACTCTTGGGTGGAGCAAATGAAATGGATGATCATTTCAAAACAGCCGATTTTGATAAAAATATGCCAGTAATCCTCGCTTTGTTGAGTATTTGGTACAACAACTTTTTTGGAGCCGAAAGTGAAGCATTGATTCCTTACACTCAGTATTTGCAAAAGTTAGCGCCTTATTTGCAACAAGGAACAATGGAAAGTAACGGTAAAAGTGTAGGTCGAGATGGTAAACCTGTGAATTATCAAACCGGAACTATTATCTGGGGAGAGCCGGGAACTAATTCTCAGCATGCTTTTTTTCAGTTAATTCATCAAGGAACTAAGTTGATTCCTTCTGATTTTATTGGATTTGTAAAACCATTGTACGGAAATGATGACCATCATGATAAATTAATGTCTAACTTTTTTGCGCAAACCGAAGCCTTGTTGCATGGAAAAAGCGAAGCACAAGTTCAGGCTGAATTTGATAAACAAGGTCTGGACTCTGATAAAGCAAAGTTTCTTCTGCCGTTTAAAGTTTTTGAAGGTAATAAGCCAACAAATACTATTCTGATTGAAAAATTGACGCCAAAATCGTTAGGTTCTTTAGTTGCATTATATGAGCATAAGATTTTTGTACAGGGAATCATTTGGAATATTTTTAGTTATGATCAGTGGGGAGTAGAACTTGGAAAACAATTGGCTAATTCAATCCTTGATGAGATTAATACGCGTGAAGTAAAAACACATGATAGTTCGACGGCATTTTTATTAAGTTATTTTTTAGAGCATAAATAAAGATTGTTTTTTTTAAATAGTTTTTAAAGTAAAACCTTGATTTTTTGGAGTCAAGGTTTTGTTTTTTAGGGTGCTAAATGAACGCTCTTATTTTTTTTGTGATATTTATAAGTTTTATTTAGGCTTGTTTATTGAGTAATTGTCTAAAAAACAGCATTTTAATTATTAAATACGCATTTATTTAAGAGAAAAAACATATATTATTCTTTTTGGAATTTATAAGTTGTTTTTTAATGTTATTTTTATTAACATTATAGTAACATTCTGTAGTTAAAATGTTATAATTTTGCCAAAAAAATAATAATCAACACATCATGAAAAAATTATTAAAATTGTTTTTAATACTGATTGCATTTATTTGTGCAGATTCCAGTATTTATGCTCAAGGTAATACAACTTCTTCCATTAATGGGGGTGTTTATGACAGTTTAGGGCAATCATTACCAGGAGCTTCAGTTCTTGCAATTCACACACCATCAGGAACGCGTTATACTGCTTCAACTGATTTTAATGGTGGTTTTAGAATCTCTAACATGAGAGTTGGTGGTCCTTATAAGATTGTGATTGCTTTTATAGGGTTTAAAACATTTGAAGAAAACAATGTAAATCTTCAATTAGGAGAATCAAAGAATTTAAAAGTGGTTTTGTCAGATGAAACAAATGAACTTCAAGAAGTTGTTGTTAAGGTTTCAAAAGACAATACTTTTAATTCTAAGAGAACGGGTGCTCAAACAGTAATAGATTCAGATAAAATTAAAGCATTGCCTTCTTTGTCTAGAAATATTTCTGATTTTGCAAGACTTACACCGCAAGCTCAATTAAGAGGAGATGATGTTCTTTCTATTGGAGGACAAAATAATAGATTTAACGCTATTTATATTGATGGAGCTGTAAGTAACGACGTTTTCGGTTTGGCAGCTAATGGAACTAATGGTGGACAAACAGGAGTGAGTCCAATCTCTGTAGATGCTATTGAGCAATTTCAGGTAAGTGTTGCTCCTTATGATGTAAAATTATCTGGTTTTGCTGGGGGAGCGATTAGTGCTATTACACGTTCAGGAACAAATAATTTTGAAGGTTCTGCTTATTTTTTAAATAGAGATCAAAATTTAGCAGCAAAAACTCCTCCATCATTGGCAGGAACAAACCCAAGAACAAAATTAGCTGATTTCTCAGCAAGGACTTATGGGGTAAGAGCTGGAGGATCAATTGTAAAAGATAAATTATTTTATTTCATTAATTATGAGAGACAAGATAATGAAACTCCACAACCTTTTGAAATAGGCAATTATACTGGTTTGTCTGCAAATAGATTAGGTGAGTTAAGAACTAAACTTGCTACTTATGGATATGATCCAGGTTCTTTTGAAAACAATGTAAGAACTCTTGTGAGTGATAAATTGGTTGGTAAGATAGATTGGAATATTAATGATGACCATAAGCTGTCTTTTAAGCACAGTTATGTAAAAGCAGAAAATTTCTCGCCAAGTAGATCTTCAGCGACTGCAATAAATTTTATTAATGGTAGCCAATTATTTAATTCTACAACTAATTCTACTGCTTTGGAATTAAACTCTAGATTTGGAAATAAATTTTCAAATAATTTAGTAGTTGCATACACAAAAGTAATCGATGATAGAGATGCATTAGGTAATCCTTTCCCGACAGTTCAGATCGTTGATGGTTCTGGGAATATTTTCTTTGGAGCAGAAGGTTTTTCTACTGCAAACTTTTTAAGTCAAAAGGTATTGACAATTACAGATAATTTTGAAATTAATACTGGAATAAGTACAATAACTATTGGTACTCATAATGAGTTTTCATCTTCAAGAAACGTGTTTTTTGGAAATAATTTCGGTTCATACAGATTTAATAGTTTTAACGATTTCATGCTAGGTAATAGACCGAACAGATTCCAAATGAATTATTCTTTGATTGGTGGTGAAGGGGATGAATCTTTAGGGGCTGCTGAGTTTGGTACAAAACAATTTGGATTTTATGTTCAAAATGATATGAGGATAAACGATAATTTCAAGCTTTCATATGGAGTTAGAGTTGATCTTCCTATTTGGGAAGACGGTTTAGTAAATACTGATTTTAATAACAGAACAGTTGGTATATTAGAAGCAGCCGGTAAAGATTTACAAGGAGCTCGTACAGGTCAAGGTATTGCAAACCATGCTCATTTTGCACCACGTTTAGGTTTTAATTATGATCTTAATGGTAACAAATCAACTCAATTTAGAGGAGGGTTAGGAGTATTTACTTCTAGATTGCCTTTGGTTTGGCCAGGAGGGGTTTATAATAATAATGGTATTTCTCAAGGAGCTATTTCGATCACGGATATTACAAAAACACCAGTTTTTAATCCAAATCCAAGTGTAGATAGTCAGATTATGAATGGTTCTGTTGCTTTAGGACCATTGCCTGGTTCAGGAGGAAAAGGTGGTAACATAGATTTATTTGCGAATAATTTTAAATTGCCACAAGTGTTTAAAGCAAGTTTTGCAGTTGATCAAAAATTACCATTAGGTTTTGTTTTTACATCTGAAATCACTTATAATGATAATATTAGTGCAATTACTTATGAAAATTTAAACATAAAAGCGGCTTCAAGTAATTTAACAGGTGCTGATAAAAGACCACGTTACAATGGAAATAGTAGAGTAGATCCTACTTATTTGGGTGTTTATTTAGCTTCAAATACAGATGAAGGTAAAGCTCATAATATTTCTTTTACATTGGCTAAAAATTTCAGATCTGATTTTATCGATGCTAATATTTCTGGAACGTATTCTTATGGTAAGTCAACAGTTTTACTAGATGCAACTTCTTCTCAAAACAGTTCTCAATGGAATAATACAGAAACTGTAAATGGCGCAAATTATTTAACACTTTCTAGATCGGATTTTGACCAAGGAAGAAGAGTTATTTCTAATGGTAATGCG
The DNA here is from genome assembly GCF_047344965.1 of Flavobacterium sp. W1B. Taxonomy (NCBI): domain Bacteria; kingdom Pseudomonadati; phylum Bacteroidota; class Flavobacteriia; order Flavobacteriales; family Flavobacteriaceae; genus Flavobacterium; species Flavobacterium sp. W1B. Next base: position 764,650 of record NZ_CP178845.1, on the reverse strand, counting down.
ACATTAAAATGGAATAAATTCACTAAAACAAGAATTGGATTCTTCTATGAAGGAGCACAAGGAACTCCAATAAGTTATGTGTATAATGATAGTGGTCGTTTATTACAAGATACGTTTTCTAATTCAGCATTGATTTATATTCCTGCTAGTAAAAGCGAAATTAATTTCATAGCAAATTCAGGAGGTTTAACGGCTGATCAGCAATGGGATGCTTTTAGTGCTTTTGTTGAAGGAAATGACTACTTAAGAAGTAGAAAAGGTGGTTATGCGGAGCGTAATGGAGATCGTTTGAAAACTTCACATGTTGTAGATTTAAAATTCGCTCAAGAGTTTACTATATATTCAGGTAAAAAGAAACACACTTTAGAATTTACAGCAGATATTTTTAACTTCACAAACCTATTGAATAAAAATTGGGGTAAAAGGTATTTCACAAGTTTTGACCAAGTTCAGTTGCTTAAGCAAGAAAATTTCTTACCTGGCACAAACACACCAACTTTTAGTTATAATCCTGCAGTAGCTGCTAATATCAACCAAGTTGACGATGCTGGTCTTAATTCATCAAGATGGCAAATACAAACAGGTGTTCGTTATACTTTTAACTAATATTTGTTAATTATAAAAAACCCTCATTTCTAATTGGAATGAGGGTTTTTTTATGCTATTATTTTTCTTATATTTGTTTTTAATAAAATAATTAATTTATGTACGAATTCATTCAAAAGTTCCATTCTGGTTGGGCTTATCTAGCTCTTTTGTTATTAGTGATTGCTGTTGTTAATTCCGTTATTGGTTTGATATCTAAAAAAGAATTTACAGCCAAAGACAGAAAAATTGCAATTTTCGGTTTGATAGGAACTCATACTCAATTGTTAGTTGGATTAATTTTGTACTTTGTTTCTCCGCTTGGTTTCGCTTCCCTTGGACAAATGTCTGATAAAGCTTTGCGATTAACATCATTAGAGCATCCGTTAATCAACATTATTGCTATTGCTTTAATTACAATTGGATGGTCTAAGCATAAAAAATTAACAACATCTGAATCTAAATTCAAAACATTTAGCATTTTCTACGGTTTGGGATTAGTACTTATTTTAAGTAGAATTCCATGGTCAATGTGGTTTTAATAAAATGTAAAAAGTCCTAGAAATAGGACTTTTTTTATCTAGGTACAGTTTTTGTACAAATAGAGTCCAAATAAAAAGTTACAAATGAAGAAACTAATAACACTATTTTTTTTACTGGCTATAGTAGGCTTTGCGAGTAGTCAGAGTTTAATTGCTGATAAAATAAAAGCATCGTTGTCAAAAACAGCAGCGCAAAAAGATACTGTCAAGAAGAGTAAATCCCCAGTTGGGCAACAACAAATTTTAAAGGACACTTTGACAGAAGAAATAACGAAATTAAAACTGTATAAAAAAAATGCTCATGCGTCCTATTATGCAGATAAATTTCATGGAAAAAGAACAACTAGCGGTGTAAAATACGACAAGGGTAAATACACTGCAGCCCATAAAAAACTCCCTTTTGGAACTAAATTAAAAGTAACAAATGAGGCCAACGGAAAGTTTATAATTGTTGAAGTTAACGACAGGGGGCCATTTGTGAGATCTAGAGAAATTGATCTCTCTAAAAAAGCTTTTATGGAGATTACTAAAAATAAAGCGGCGGGATCCATGATGGTAACTATTGAAGAGATTAAATAATTATTTCCAATTTTTATAAGGAATAATACTCAAGTGCGAATTGTAATAGCGTTTGTCGCTAGTCACTTCTTTTCCAAGCCAGTTTGGTTTTTCAAAAGTTTCTGTTTCAGATTGAAGTTCTACCTCGGCAATAAGCAAACCTTGATTATCTCCATAAAATTCATCCACTTCATAAATATGATTGCCTACTTTTACATCAAAGCGGGTTTTGTCAATAATCCCTTTTTCGCACAATAGCAGTAGCTTTTCGGCTTCATCAACGGGAATTTCCTTTTCCCATTCAAAACGCGACATGCCCGCTTCATTTGAGATTCCTTTTATGGTTATGTAGGCTTTGTTTCCTTTTAGTCTAACTCGTACTGTTCGTTCTGGGACGGAGCTCAAATAACCCTGTTTAATTCGGTTTTGAGCAAAGGCTTCCTTTTTAAATTGGTCTGAAGTAACTAGAAATTTTCGTTCAATCTCGATCATTTTGTATTTGTTTTATTTTGAAGCTTTTCCAGCTGTTCGCTGTATCTTTTTATTTTTAAAGAAAAAATAAAAAGGATGCCGCTTCCATCTGGGCTAATTCCGAACCCAAAGGTATTGAATATTTTACTTTAATGGCTTTGTGACTTTCAAAAGCTATTGAATTTAGGCTTTAGTTCAAAGGGTTATGGTTTGTTTTATTTGAAAACTATTTACGGTTATTTTTCTGTGTTTTGAGTAAACAAAAAGGTCTGTTGCCAATCCGGAATTGTATTTTTATGTTTTTTTTTGATTAAGTTACCAGAATTTCTTTGGGCGATTTGTATTTTTACAAAAATCGAATTGTTACAATGAAGCTATTTTTCAAAACCAAACCAAAATCTACCGCAGCAGGACTTTTAACTGAATTTTTTGGAGAAACGCAATCCTGGCGCGAAACTAATGATGTCTTAGAGCCTTTAGTAAAATTAGTTCGCTTAATAAGACCTTTAAAAAACAAAAAGCAACAGACTGTAGATTTACAAGAAATTATTTCTTTTTTAAAAGAGAACTATTCCTGCCGGAAACAGCTTTCCATCTATCTCAAAGAAATTTTAAAGGATAGGAAATTTAATAAAATCCTTTCTGATGCCGCCATCTTGCAAGATGTAGATTTTATTTTTGAAGTCAAAAAAAGAATCTTTGCTAAGTTATTGCCCTATCAGCCGCAAAAGGATACTTTAGAATATGTCCTCAATCAGGTTTTTTATCTTGCTAATGATGGAGTTTGGATTGACAGAATCCCCTTAAGTCAATTGGAAGAATTGTATGATCTTTTGAAATTCAAGTCTATTTACGAAAGCAAGTTGCCTAATTCTGTTTTGTCTGAATTATTGATTGCTCAGCACTTGATTATTCAACGAATCAGTGGTCGAGCCATGGAGACTGATGTGATCAAAATGGTGCCTGAGTTTGATGATCTTGAGAGCCCTTTTTCCGCTTTTGAAAAGGAATTATTTTTGATTGAAGATCGGATTATAAATTCAGCGAAGCATTATATTACTTCAGATGATTTATCTTATGCGCAGTTGTTGATTTTGAAGAAGCAATGCGAAGGATTTGTGGAGAAAGCATTTCATAACAGTTCAAAATATGGAATTTCATTGCGGGTAAATCAGCATTTGTTAAAAATTAGACAGCAACTAGAACGTTTGACGTTTTTAATTTCGTTATTAGTAGTTGATTCTGAAAAAGATAAAAGGAATAACGGTATTATATTGGCTTTACGATTGATAAAGTATAACTGTTATAAAAATAATGTTCGAAAATTCGTTGCCGAAAGTACCCAGTTACTTTCTTATGAGATTACACAACATACCGCCAAAACAGGAGAACATTATATTACGGAAAGCCGTAAGGAGTATTTTAAAATGTTCCAAGGCGCTTTAGGAGGTGGTTTTATTGTAGGGATTTTGTGTATTGTAAAAGTTTTGCTTTCTAAGGCAGAGACAAGTTTTTTTGGCCACGCTTTTCTGTATAGTATGAATTATGCTTTTGGATTTATTGCCATTTATCTTTTGGGTTTTACATTGGCTACAAAACAACCTGCGATGACGGCTTCGGCTTTAATTAAGGCATTAGAAGAAGGTGCGTTGCAGAAAGGTATAGGTACTGCAAAGTATAAAGCGTTTGCTGTTTTTTTTGCTCGCGTTTTCCGATCCCAGTTTATTGCCTTTGTTGGGAATGTGGTTATGGCTTTTCCGGTTTCATTACTTGGAATATGGTTGATTGATTATTTTTTAAATTATAATATTGCTGCTACTAAATGGGAAACCTTGCTCGTTGATTTAAGTCCAATTCATTCCTTGGCTATTTTTCATGCGGCTATTGCAGGAGTATTTCTGTTTTTATCAGGAATCATTTCAGGCAGTGTTGCCAACAGAGACAAGCACAATCAGGTTTGTTTTAGAATTGCAGAACACCCTTTCTTGAAAAGAAATTTTGGAAAAAATAAAACCCTGCAATTAGCAAAACTATATGAGAAGAAATGGGCTGGTATTATTTCTAATTTTTGGTTTGGAATATTTATGGGTAGTACGGCTTCTATTGGGTTGTTTTTAGGATTAAATCTCGATGTCCGACACATAACTTTTGGTAGTGGAAACCTTGCTTTGGCTTTGTATGGGGCAAATTATGAAGTAAGCAATTGGATGTTATTTTGGGGGATTTTTGGGATTGGTCTTATCGGATTGGTTAACTTTATGGTGAGTTTCAGCCTTTCATTAGGTCTTGCATTCCGTTCGCGTGCTATCTCATTATTTGAATTGCGATTTGTTACCGTTTCGATTTGGAATCATTTCAAGTCAAAACCTCTTAGTTTCTTTTTTCCAACAGAAAAAAAAGCAAATGAGTCGCAGTTGGAGGAGCTAAAAAATTCCTAGTTATACTAAACTATTCGATAAGAGAGGTGGTTATTCAATTTGTTTATGATGGAGGATTTAATTCTAAATAGGAAAATCATACATATCGATATGGATGCTTTTTATGCTTCCGTGGAGCAAATGGATAATCCAGAGTTGCGTGGTAAGCCTATTGCTGTTGGAGGTTCTGAAAATAGAGGAGTGGTTGCGGCGGCAAGTTATGAAGCCCGAAAATTTGGTGTTAGAAGTGCTATTAGCGGTGTTTTGGCCAAGAGAAATTGCCCGGAACTTATCTTTGTAAAACCTAGATTTGATCGTTATAAAGAGATTTCAACTAAGATTCATAAGATATTTCGCGAATACACGGATCTTGTAGAACCGCTTTCGCTCGATGAAGCCTATTTAGATGTTACCCAAAATAAAAAAGGAAATCCCAGTGCGAGTTTATTGGCGGAAGAAATTAGAGCACGAATTTTTAATGAGGTAGGTTTAACGGCTTCGGCCGGAATATCGATTAATAAGTTTGTTGCAAAAATAGCCAGTGATTACAACAAACCTAATGGACAAAAAACAGTAAACCCTGATGAAGTTCTTGCTTTTTTAGAAGAACTGCCAATTCGTAAGTTTTATGGAGTTGGAAAAGTCACCACCGAAAAAATGTATCAATTAGGAATCTTTACAGGACTTGAATTAAAGAGTAAATCTCTGGAGTTTCTTGAAAAACATTTCGGAAAATCTGGAAGTTTCTATTATAGTGTGGTGCGCGGGATTCATAATAGTGAAGTCAAGTCGGATAGAATTACGAAATCAGTAGCTGCCGAACATACTTTTGATGTCAATCTTTCTTCAGAAATATTCATGGTTGAACAATTGGATACTATTGCAAACGCATTAGAAAGAAGGCTTAAAAAACACAATATTTCCGGTAAAACGGTCACGTTAAAAATCAAATATAGCGATTTTAGTCAGCAAACAAGAAGCAAGACTTTGCCTTATTTTATTTCGGATAAAGGATTGATTTTAGAAACCGTAAAAGAACTTTTGTATCAAGAACGGATGAAAGACTCTGTTCGGTTACTGGGAATATCGATGAGTAATTTGAATACTGAAGTTAAAAAAGCGGTAGTTGTGCAGTTAAAATTTGCCTTTTAAAACAAGAAACCCTTTTCGTAATGAAAAGGGTTTCTTGTTTTATTGACCAGATTGTTTTTAGTCTTTGCTTGAAAGTTTTGAAAGTAATCTTAGGAACTCGATGTACAACCAAACTAAGGTTATCATTAATCCCATGGCAGCAAACCATTCCATATATTTTGGCATTTTTTCCTGAACTCCTTTTTCGATTCTATCAAAATCTAAAAATAAGTTCAAAGCTGCGATTATGATTACAAATACACTGATTCCGATACTCATCATGGAATTGCCGTGATGAACTGGTTGAAAGCTTGTGAACATTGAAACTAACCAAGATATTAAGTAATAAGTCGCAATGGCAAGTGTTGCCGCAACAACAACCGATTTGAACTGTTCTGTTACTTTTACTATTTTGAATTTGTACAATCCTAAACAAACGGCAAATGTCACAAAAGTAGCTCCAACGGCTTGGATTACAATTCCGGGATACATAGCTTCAAAAATTGCAGAGATTCCGCCAATGAATAATCCTTCGAATAATGCGTATCCGGGAGCTAAATAAGAGGAATATTGAGGTTTAAATGCAGAAACAACCACTAAAATTAGTCCTACTACAGCGCCTCCAATAGTTGGAATTATTGGGTTCATACCATTAAATGACATCCACCAAATTACCATAGCCGATGCAGTAAGCAATAGAAACAATAATAAGGTTTTATTGATCGTTCCTGATAAAGTCATTTCTTGGTTGTAATCAATAATAGTTGCTTGATGCACTTCCTCTTTTCTTGTAGCAGATGTTGCCGAAAAAGATTTATTGTTCAAAAAAGGGTTTCTTGATTCGAAATTCATAATTGAATAGTATTTGTTTTTCATCAAAGATATATGAAAATAAATTAGTACAAAAAAACCGCCTCGTTAAAATCATTAAGAGGCGGTTTAAATATTTGTTAAAAATTCTTAGTTATTCAATTTCTGAAACTCTAAGGGTATTTACCATTCCTTTCTCTTTGATAGGCATAGCTGCTAAGTTGATTACAAAGTCACCAGGAGTTACATATCCTTTTTCTTTTACAATTTCGTTTATGTCTGTTACGGTGTCATCTGTGCTTACTCTTTTGTCGTAATAATAAGATTTAACACCCCAAAGTAAATTAAGTTGTGTAAGTATTCTTTTGTTTGAAGTGAATACCAAAATGTGAGCCGATGGTCTCCAAGCAGAAATCTGAAAAGCAGTGTATCCGCTGTTAGTCAAAGTACAAATTGCTTTGGCTTTGATTGTATTAGCCATAAGTGCAGCACTTTGACAAATAGTTTTAGTAATAAAACGTTTCGTTTTTATTTGTGGTGTGTTTTGTGGCACATTGATAAGTGGAGAATCTTCGACAGCCTCAATAATTTGAGTCATTTTTTGAATCACCTGAACCGGATAATTACCAGTGGCAGTTTCGCCAGAAAGCATTACGGCATCTGTACCATCCATTACCGAGTTAGCCACGTCGTTTACCTCTGCTCTTGTTGGAGTTAAACTCGTAATCATAGTTTCCATCATTTGAGTGGCTACAATTACTGGGATTCGAGCTGTTTTGGCTTTACGGATCAATTCTTTTTGAACTAATGGTACTTCGTGAGCAGGAAGTTCCACACCTAAATCACCACGCGCTACCATCAAACCATCACAATAAGCAATAATTTTATCTATGTTTTCTAATGCCTCGGGCATTTCTATTTTGGCTACAATTGGAATTTTATGTTCAGAATGTTCAGCAATTAATTCCTGTAGGTCTTTTAGATCTTGTGGCGTTTTTACAAACGAAAGTGCAATCCAGTCTACTTTTTGTTCGATGGCAAATATAGCATCTGCAATATCCTTTTCTGTCATTGCAGGAAGTGATATTTTGGTGTTAGGAAGGTTTACTCCTTTTTTAGATTTTAATTCTCCACCTTGAATAACTCTTGCAATTACTTCGGTGTTTTTGTCAGTCTCAACAATTTCAAAAATAAGTTTCCCGTCGTCTAGTAAAATTCTTTCCCCTGGATTAACATCATTTGGAAAGTTTTTGTACTTCATGAAAACTTTTTCAGCAGTTCCAATAATGTCTTCGGCAGTCGTAAAAGTAATTAAATCTCCATCATTAACTACAACTCCTTCGTTCATCACTCCTACGCGAAGTTTAGGTCCTTGTAAATCGCCAAGTATTGCCGTTGTATATCCGTACTCATCATTTAGTCCTCTTATGATGCTAATTTTTTCTTTAACGTCAGAATAGTCTGCGTGAGAAAAATTAACCCTAAACACATTTACACCTGCGTCAATCATGTCTTTTATAGTCTCTCTTGTGCTGCATGCAGGGCCCAGTGTGGCTACAATTTTGGTTTTTTTGTTCGTAATCATTTGTATTAAAAAATTAAATTGTTTTTTGATCTTATCTGATTCGTATCTACAGTATAAACTGTTGATATGCTATCAATGGTATTTAATGTTATTTTTATTTTTGAAACGTCTATTGCGTTGTCGTTATGTTCAATTTTCAAAAAGAAATCTGCTTTTTTGAATTCTGGAAGTAAGTAAACCTTTGTTGGAATTCCCTGGGTTAAATTCGAGAATAGATTTTGATCAGCATCTTTTTTTTGTTGAAAAACCTCGTTTTTATTTTGAATTAAATTCCAGGATATTTCATTTTCTGAGTCATAATAATAAAATCTAGAAAAATTAGTTTCTCCTTCTTTTATATTAATTTGAATCTCATCCTTGCTCATGCTTAAATTGATCGGAAGATTTTGATTGATGAAAAACGCCAATCTATAATCTTCTAATGAAGTATGAATTGCAATGAGATGGTAATCTATTTCGTCAAATTCGCCAAGATCCAATTTATGAATAGCCATATTCGTCAAAAATAAGGTGTAAATATAGTGTTTCTAACGAAGTGTTAGAGTGGTAATATGTAATGATTTAGTTAATTTATGAACGAAAACGTTGTAGTTTTGAAGAAATTAATGTTATTTCTTGTCCATTTTTTGTTGAAATGCAAAATAGGCGCGTTGGGATGCTTTTTCTTCTGCTTTCTTTTTCGATGTTGCTCTCGCTTTTGCAATTACTTTGTCATCGATGCTGAGTTTTACTCCAAATAAACGTTGCCCATCGATGGCATTATCTTCAAAAATATCGTAGTGGAATATTTTTTTCTCCTTCTGACACCATTCGATTACTAAGCTTTTGTAACTGATTACTTTTCCTTCTAATCTGGAAATATCTACATAAGGGGTAATCACTCTTTTTTGAATGAATTTCTCGCAATAATCGTAACCTTTGTCTAGGTAAATAGCCCCTATTAATGATTCAAAAATATTGCCGTGTATGTTTTCTCCAAAATGTTGAACCGGCACTTTGCTTTCAATAAATTGAATCAAATTTAGATCTTTGCCAAGTTCGTTCAGGTGTTCCCTGCTTACTATTTTTGAGCGCATTTTAGTGAGGTAGCCTTCGTCGCCAAGCGGTGCTTTGTTAAACAAATGTGCTGCAATTACGGCGCTTAACATAGCGTCTCCCAAAAACTCTAAGCGTTCGTAGTTTATCGGGTTTCCTTCCGAATTCAGCTTATTGGAAGAGCGGTGTGTAAAAGCTTTTCTGTAATGATCGATGTTTTTTGGGGTAAAACCCAATATTTTTTGGATAGAATCAAAAAAAATCCCGTCTTCTTGAGAACGGGATTTTGAAAATATTTTGCTTATTATACCCATATGGAATTACAAGTCTAATTTTTTAACCAAAACACAAGCATTGTGACCTCCAAAACCGAAGGTATTACTCATAACAACTTTCATGTCTCTTTTTTGAGCAACATTGAAAGTGAAGTTCAGTTTAGGGTCAATGTTATCGTCATCAGTAAAATGATTGATTGTAGGGGGAACTATTCCGTGTTTTAATGAAAGAATACATGATATTGCTTCAATTGCTCCGGTAGCACCAAGTAAATGGCCTGTCATTGATTTTGTTGAATTCAAATTCATTGTGTAAGCGTGTTCGCCAAAAACATGTAGAATTGCTTTAGATTCTCCAATATCACCAAGAGGAGTTGAAGTTCCGTGCATGTTTACGCCGTCTACATCCGTTGGTTTTAAGCCAGCGTCTCTCAAGCAGTTTAACATTACATTTTTAGCGCCTAAACCTTCTGGATGAGGAGCTGTTATATGATGCGCATCAGCTGACATTCCACCACCACCAATTTCGCAATAGATGGTTGCGCCACGAGCTACAGCGTGCTCATATTCTTCCAGAACTAATGCTCCGGCACCTTCTCCTAGTACAAATCCGTCTCTGTCTTTGTCCATTGGTCTGGAAGCTGTTTTTGGGTCATCATTTCTGGTTGACAAGGCATGCATTGCATTAAAACCTCCCATTCCGGCAATTGTTACCGCTGCTTCAGAGCCACCTGTTACTATTGCGTCAGCATGACCAAGGCGAATGTAATTGAAAGCATCAATGATAGCGTTTGTTGATGATGCACAAGCGGAAACTGTTGTGAAGTTTGGACCCCTAAATCCATGTTTCATCGAAATAAGACCACCAGCTATATCAGCAATCATTTTTGGTATGAAAAAAGGATTAAACTTTGGAGTACCGTCACCAGCTGCAAAATTAAGAACCTCTATTTGAAAAGTTTCTAATCCTCCAATTCCTGAACCCCAAATAACACCTACTCTATCTTTGTCTAATTTTTCAAAATCAAAATTAGCATCATTTACAGCTTCGTCAGATGCAACCATAGCGTATTGTGCGTAACGGTCCATTTTCCGTGCCTCTTTTCTGTCAATAAAATCTTCAACATTGAAGTTTTTTACTTCACAGGCAAATTTTGTTCTAAACTTTGAAGCATCAAAATAAGTAATTGGTGCTGCACCACTAACACCGTTAATAAGAGCGTTCCAATACTCTTCAATATTATTTCCAATAGGAGTAAGAGCACCTAAACCTGTTACAACAACTCGTTTTAATACCATAACTTATGTATTTTGTATCTTTAAACAAATAAAACCCACGCTTTCTTTACTGTAATTCTACAAAAAAGCCGTGGGTATTATATTATATATCTTTTGATTGATTTACAATCTCGAATTTAATTTTTGAAAAAAATAATAACACTCGCTTACAAAGCTGCAAGCGAGTGAGTATTTATTATTTTTTAGCTTCTTCGATGTAAGAAATAGCTTGACCTACAGTAGCAATGTTTTCTGCTTGATCGTCTGGAATTTGAATATCGAATTCTTTTTCGAATTCCATGATAAGCTCAACAGTGTCTAATGAATCAGCTCCTAAATCATTAGTGAAGCTTGCTTCTGTTACAACTTCGTTTTCGTCAACGCCTAATTTGTCTACGATAATCGCTTTTACTCTTGATGCAATGTCTGACATAATCTTTAATTTTAGAATTTAATTGGTGGCAAAAATAAAAAACTTTATTTTAAAACAACCATTAAGTTGATAAATGTGACAACTAATTTATAAAATATATTTCAACAAAGGCTTCTCAATGTTATTTATTTTCATTTTTTATTCCTTTTTTTGCGTAAATAAATTCAAGTTGATTATGAAAAAAATAGTGATTTTTGCTTCTGGATCTGGGACTAACGCTGAGAATATTATAAAATATTTTGATTCAAATGAATCAGGAACCGTAGTCGCTGTTTTTACAAATAATGCTTCGGCTAAGGTCATCGAAAGAGCTAGTAAATATGAGGTTCCTGCGGAGATTTTCTCTAAAGAGGAATTAAATAAAGGAGATGTATTGCAAAAAATAAATGAAATTCAACCTGATTTGATTGTTCTTGCCGGATTTTTGTTGAAATTTCCGGAAGATATTATAGCCTATTATCCGGATAAAATCATAAATATACATCCTGCTTTGTTGCCTAAATACGGAGGAAAAGGAATGTATGGCATGAATATTCATAAGAGTATTGTTGAAAATAAAGAAAAAGAAACGGGAATTTCTATTCATTATGTGAATGAAAATTATGATGAAGGAAATATTATTTTTCAAAAGAGTATCGTTTTGTCAGGCGAAGAAACTCCGGAAACAGTTGCTGATAAAATCCATGAATTGGAGCAAAAATATTTCCCTAGTGTAATTGCGGAATTACTGGGTTAAGAACCAATACAATTTTCAAATACTAAGATCTAATTAGCTATAATGATTCACGACGTACATATATATACTGATGGTGCTGCAAAAGGAAACCCTGGAAAAGGAGGTTATGGTGTTGTGATGGAGTTGGTGGGAACGCCTCATAAGAAAGAATTCTATGAAGGATTTAGGCATACCACTAATAATAGAATGGAATTATTGGGAGTTATAGTAGGACTCGAGAAGTTGAAAAACCCCAATACGAGAGTTTTGGTTGTTTCGGATTCAAAATATGTGGTCGATTCGGTATTGAAGAAATGGGTTTTTGGATGGGAGAAAAAAGGATTTACGGGAAAGAAAAATCCTGATTTATGGAAGCGTTTTTTGGTTGTTTACAGAAAACACCAGGTTGATTTTAAATGGATAAAAGGACATAATAACCATCCGCAAAACGAAAGGTGCGATGAATTGGCGGTTATGGCTTCTCAAAGTAGTTCGCTTTCTATAGATGCTTATTACGAAAATGAAGGCAGTAAAATAACGTAATGCATTAGTGTTCAGTGTGATAAATTAGTAAAACTTTACGATTTTAGCCGTTGCAATTTTGCAACTTATGAACTACCTTTGCGCTTTAATTCGAAAACCAAAAAATGAACAAATTGCTGATTGTCGGGACTGTTGCTTTCGACGCTATTGAAACTCCTTTCGGGAAAACAGATAAGATTTTAGGTGGAGCCGCTACATATATCGGACTTTCTGCATCTTTTTTTAATTTAAAATCAGCTATCGTTTCAGTAGTTGGCGATGATTTTCCACAAGAACATTTAGATTTATTGACTAGCAGAAATATTGATATTTCAGGTTTGGAAATTGTAAAAGGTGGAAAAACTTTCTTTTGGAGCGGTCGTTATCATAACGATTTGAATTCAAGAGATACTTTGGTAACTGAATTGAATACTTTGGCGGATTTTCAACCAAAAGTACCTCAGGATTATAAAGATGCCGATGTAGTAATGCTTGGAAACTTGCATCCATTAGTGCAAAGCAGTGTTTTGGATCAAATGGAAACACAGCCAAAATTAGTTGTTTTGGATACAATGAATTTTTGGATGGATTGTGCCTTACCAGAATTATTGGATGTAATAAAAAGAGTGGATGTTATTACCATAAATGATGAAGAAGCGCGTCAGCTTTCGGGAGAATATTCTTTAGTAAAGGCTGCTGCCAAAATTCATACTATGGGACCAAAGTATGTGGTGATTAAAAAAGGAGAGCACGGAGCATTATTGTTCCATAATAAAGATGTTTTCTTTGCGCCAGCATTACCATTGGAAGAAGTTTTTGATCCAACGGGAGCTGGAGATACATTTGCTGGGGGGTTCGCAGGATTTATCACGCAAAGCGAAAACATTTCTTTCGAGAACATGAAGAATGCCATAATCTATGGGTCTAATTTAGCTTCATTTTGTGTGGAGAAATTTGGAACAGAAAGAATGGTAGATCTTGATAAAGAAGAAGTCTTGACAAGATTAAAACAATTCAAGTCTTTGACTCAATTTGATATAGCGCTATAAAGTTACAAACCTCGGAAACGAGGTTTTTTTGGTTAATAATCATGGTTTTTAATTCTTTTTGTAAGAATATATATTAGTAAACAACAACACAACAAAAACAATACAATGAGCGACGCTTTAAAACACGAATGTGGGATAGCCTTAGTTAGACTACTAAAACCGCTTGAATTTTACAAAGAAAAATACGGAACTGCTTTTTACGGAGTACAAAAAATGTACCTGATGATGGAAAAGCAGCACAACCGCGGGCAGGATGGTGCTGGTTTTGCAAGTATAAAACTAGACATGGAGCCAGGAGAGAGATACATAAGCCGCGTGCGTTCTAATCATGCACAACCGATTCAGGATGTTTTTGCTCAAATTAATGAAAGGATAAATGAAGAGATGGTTTCTCATCCTGAATATGCAGATGATGTGGCGCTTCAAAAGAAAAATATTCCTTATGTAGGAGAGGTTTACTTAGGTCACGTTCGTTACGGTACTTTTGGGAAAAACAGCATCGAAAATGTTCATCCTTTTTTACGTCAAAATAATTGGATGCATAGAAATCTGATTGTTGCAGGAAACTTCAATATGACAAATGTTAAGGAGCTGTTTGCTGATTTAGTTCGTTTGGGACAGCATCCAAAAGAAATGGCAGATACGGTTACTGTAATGGAAAAAATTGGTCACTTTCTTGATGACGAAGTTACTCAGTTATATAACGATTGTAAAAACGAAGGCTTGTCAAAACGAGAAGCTTCTCCGGTTATCGGTGATCGTCTTGATGTGGGAAGAATTTTGCGTCGTGCATCAAAAAACTGGGACGGAGGATACGCTATGGCGGGATTGATAGGTCACGGAGATGCATTTGTTACTCGTGATCCTGCAGGAATTCGTCCAGCTTATTATTATCAAGATGATGAAGTAGTAGTTGTAGCTTCAGAACGTCCGGTAATTCAAACTGTTTTTAATGTTGATTTTGATAAAGTACAGGAGATTAAACCTGGTCATGCAATAATAGTTAAAAAAGACGGAACCGTTCTTGATGAACAAATTCGCGAAGCTTTACCTTTAAAAGCATGTTCTTTTGAGCGTATTTATTTCTCTAGAGGAAGTGATGCTACGATATATCAAGAAAGAAAAAATTTAGGAAAATTAATTTTGCCTGCAGTTTTAGATGCTATTGATAGCGATACTGATAATACGGTTTTTTCTTATATTCCAAATACTGCGGAAACTTCGTTCTATGGAATGGTAGAAGCGGCTCAGGATTTTTTAAATAAAAGGAAAAATGATTACATTTTGGCGAACAGAGACACTCTGACTGCCGATAGTTTGCAAGAATTACTTTCTGTAAAAATCCGTACCGAGAAAGTGGCTATCAAGGATGCTAAACTCAGAACATTTATTACCGAAGACAGTAGCCGAGATGATCTAGTGGCTCACGTATATGACGTGACCTATGGTGTTATAAAACCTACCGATAATTTGGTGATTATTGATGATAGTATTGTTCGTGGAACGACACTTAAAATGAGTATCATCAAAATGATGGATCGTTTGAAGCCTAAGAGAATTGTTATCGTTTCATCGGCGCCACAGATACGTTATCCTGATTGTTATGGAATTGATATGGCTAAAATGGAAGGTTTAGTAGCCTTTAGAGCAGCTTTAGAATTATTGAAAGAAAGAAATCTATATCATATTGTTGATGAAGTTTATGCAAAATGTAAGGCGCAAGAAAACTTTGAAGACACTGAGGTTGTGAATTATGTAACGGCTATTTATGCGCCGTTTGAGCCACAAGAGGTTTCTGATAAAATTGCAGAAATGTTGAGCTCTCCGGAAATAAAAGCGGAAGTTAAAATTATATTTCAAACCGTGGAGGATCTTCATGTAGCATGTCCTGAGAATTTAGGAGATTGGTATTTTACGGGAGATTATCCTACTCCGGGAGGAAACAGAGTTGTGAATCGTGCTTTTATGAATTTTTACGAAGGCAAAGACGCTAGAGCATATTAGTAATCGATCAAATTATGTAATTTATCGGTTTTTTGAGTTGTTCGTCTTGAATATTTGTTTACAGCGAATAACTTCTATAATTTTAAACTACCATAACATTTAGTAGGTTAAGTTTATGGTAGATTTGGGGCAAAAAAGGTGGAATTTATTCCACCTTTTTTATTGGAATAAACTGAGGTGAAAAGATGCCAAGCCTGAGGGCAGAAGTAAAAACTAACCATAAAAAAGTCGGATGAACTATTTAGCTCATCCGACTTTTTATTTCTAGCGTTTAGATCTGTAATCTATTCTCTGTTTTCTGAAAGACTATTTTTCTAAAGCATATCTTCTTGAAACTTCAGTCCAGTTAATTACACTGAAAAAAGCTTCAATATAATCAGGTCTTCTGTTTTGATAATTCAAATAATAAGCGTGTTCCCAAACATCCATTCCAAGGATTGGAGTTCCTCCACAACCAATTCCTGGCATTAAAGGATTGTCTTGGTTTGGAGTTCCACAAACGTCTAATTTTCCACCTTTTTGAACACATAACCAAGCCCATCCTGAACCAAATTGTGTTGCTCCAGCTTTACTGAATTTAGCTTTAAATTCTTCAAAAGTACCAAAAGTACCTTCAATTGCTGCTAACAAATCTCCAGTTGGCAATCCACCAGCGTTAGGAGCCATAACTGTCCAAAAAAGATTATGGTTGTAAAATCCACCTCCGTTGTTGCGAACGGCAGCATTTTTCATATCAAGATTAATCAAGATATTTTCGATTGTTTTACCTTCCATATCTGTTCCTGCAATTGCAGCATTCAAATTGGTAGTATATGCATTATGATGTTTTGTATGGTGAATTTCCATTGTACGAGCATCAATATGAGGTTCTAATGCGTCATAAGCATAAGGTAATTGAGGTAGTTCAAAAGCCATGATATAGTTGTTTAAATGATTTATAAAAATTTATCCAAATTTAAACATTTAACTTTGTAATCGGAAATTCTATTTGGTTATAATTACATTAATTAAATTGATTGCTGTAATTAGCCGTTCTTTGTTACAATTAGGATTAAATTAAAAAGAGCTTGTTTTTATTTTTTATTCTAATAAAACGCTGTTTGTAAGTCTTTTTTATAGAAGAATAATTCAATTTTAAGATTGCGCCATTGCCATACAAACAATGCTGATTTTTGCTCCGGGAATTTTCATTAAAGCACGGGAACAGGCTTCAAGAGTCGAGCCGGTTGTGATTACATCATCAACAAGAAGGAAATGTTTGTGATGGTCTTTTTCGGTAAAATTAACGTTGAAGGTGGTTTCGATACCTTCGGTTCTGCCTAAAAGATTTTTTTTGGATTGTGTTTTGGAATAAAGCGTTCGAATCAGAATAGAATCATCATAGTTTACATTCAATTCGTTCGAAAGAGCAAGTCCAAAAGCGGTAACTTGATTGTAGCCTCTTTCGTGGTATTTCTTTTTGTGCAAAGGGACTGGGACTATTGTGTCTACTTCTTGAAGAATCAGAATTTCTTTTAAATCTTCGGCATACCAGTTTCCTAAAACGGCACCTATTTCTTGATGTCCTTTGTATTTTAGTTTGTGTATTACCTCTTGTACAATTCCTTTTTTATGAAAATAAAGAAATGCTGAGGCATATTCTATAGGTATTTTGCCGTAAAATTTTTTGAAAGCTTCGTTTTCTGGGTTCAAATGATGATTTGTTAGCGGGATATGATGCCTACAAAGAGTACAAATTACATTTTCATTTGTCAGTAAAAATGAATTACAGCCAGCGCATGCCTTGGGAAAGAATAGGTTTATGATGCTCTTGAACATATAATTACGAATTTATTTATAAAAATATGAAAATCAATGCTTCAAACTTCTCTTATTTCCTTTTTTTTCAGTTCTCTTTTTATATTTTTGCAGTACTATGGCAAAACAAGAAGATATTTTTAAGAATGTAGTTTCGCACGCAAAAGAGTACGGATTTATTTTTCCGTCAAGCGAAATATACGATGGTTTGAGTGCAGTCTATGATTATGCACAAAACGGTGTAGAGTTAAAAAAGAACATACGCGAGTATTGGTGGAAAGCGATGGTTCAGATGAACGAAAACATAGTGGGACTTGATGCGGCTATATTGATGCATCCTACTACTTGGAAAGCGTCAGGACACGTAGATGCGTTTAACGATCCATTAATCGACAATAAAGATTCGAAAAGAAGATATAGAGCGGATGTTTTGATTGAAGATTATGCCGAAAAGCTAAATCAAAAAGCAATCAAAGAAATTGAAAAGGCAAGAGTTCGTTTTGGCGATGCTTTTAACGAACAAGAATTTGTTACTACAAATGCTAGAGTAGTTGAATACAAAGCTAAAGAAAGAGCAATTTTAGAAAGAATGGCTCGCTCTTTAGGGAATGAAGATTTGGCTGATGTAAAAGCCTTAATTGAAGAATTAGAAATTGCTTGTCCAGAATCAGGATCTAGAAATTGGACCGAAGTTCGTCAATTTAACTTGATGTTTGGTACAAAATTAGGTGCTTCTGCCGATTCTGCAATGGATTTATATTTGCGTCCGGAAACAGCTCAGGGTATATTTGTAAATTTCTTGAATGTACAAAAATCAGGACGAATGAAAGTTCCTTTTGGAATTGCTCAAACTGGAAAGGCTTTTAGAAACGAGATTGTTGCAAGACAATTTATTTTCCGTATGCGTGAGTTTGAACAAATGGAAATGCAATTTTTTGTGCGTCCGGGAGATGAAATGAAGCATTATGAGTTTTGGAAAGAAGCGCGTTTAAAATGGCATTTGTCTCTAGGTTTAGGAAGAGAGAATTATCGTTTTCATGATCACGAAAAATTAGCGCATTACGCTAATGCTGCGGCTGATATTGAGTTTAATTTTCCTTTTGGATTCAAAGAATTAGAAGGAATTCACTCTCGTACTGATTTTGATTTGAAAGCGCATGAGAAATTTTCAGGCAGAAAATTACAATATTTTGATGCCGAATTGAATCAAAATTATGTTCCTTATGTGGTTGAAACTTCGGTAGGATTAGATAGAATGTTCTTGGCTGTTTTTGCTACTTCTTTGAAAGAAGAAACTTTGGAAGACGGATCTACAAGAACAGTTCTGAAATTGCCTGCAGTTTTGGCACCAACAAAAGCGGCAGTTTTGCCTTTGGTAAAAAAAGATGGATTGCCTGAAATTGCACATAAAATCATTGAGGATTTAAAATGGGATTTCAATGTGTCTTATGATGAAAAAGATGCAGTTGGTCGCCGTTATAGAAGACAGGATGCTTTGGGAACTCCATTTTGTATTACAGTGGATCACCAAACAATCGAAGATCAAACCGTAACAATTAGACATAGAGACAGCATGAAACAAGATCGCGTAAAAATTGCCGATTTGAAATCAATTATAGAAGATGAAGTTTCGATGAAAAATTGGTTGATGAAAATGTAATTAGTTTTTTTGTTTATATAAGAAAAGCTTTCCAAAACGGAAAGCTTTTTTTTTAGAATGGTATCAAATGAATTTTGTATATCTATTTTTGTGCTCTTTTCAAAAAAATATTCACGTCTTTTATCGGGTTTATTTGCACTTCATCTCAATGTATCAACATTTGTTATGAACATATTAACAACTAATAAGGAAAAATAGTTAAATGCTTATTTTTAGAATGTTAAATAATAGCGTTTTATGTAGTGTTTTACACTTTTGTTTAATTAGTTTCCCAAAACTACCGCAATTGCTTAATAATTTAGAGTATGTTTTACTTTGGATACCAAATGTAATGGATGCTAATTCTAGGAAAAGCCACTGATGAATTATTCGTACATTATTATTGACGACGATCAAGAAAGTGTTTTGAAAACGAAAGCCATTGCTGACAGTTTTTCGGAGCTTACTTTTGTTGCATCGGCACATAATTATGTCGAGGGTTTAAACCTTATCTTAGAGCACACTCCCCAATTGGTTTTTCTCGAAATTGATCCTGTTGACAAGAAAAGTATGCTGTCATTAGCTCTTATAAATGAGTTGCACAGATATTTGAAGGTAATTCCTAAAATTATTGTTACAACTAGAAAGAAAGACTTAGCTTTTGAGGCCATAGAATATGATGTGACGGCATATATGTTGAAGCCATTGTCACGAATTGATTTTGTCAAGTCAATCCTTAAATTGAAAAAAGCAGATGGTGAAGAGGAAAAGATTTTGGCACAATCGCCGCCAGAGCCTCAAGAAGAGAAACCAGTCTCTTTTGTGCATCACGAAACTTTAAGTCAGCAAAAACCGCTCATATTGTGTATAAAGTCTTATGGTGATTATAGATATATTGATGCCAGAGATATTTGCTATTTGCAAGCGGATAATAATTCTACCGATATTCATCTAAATAGTGGAGAAATGGTAACTGCCTTCAAGACATTGAAACATTTTGAGAGTGCTTTGTCTTATCCTTTTGTCCGAATTCATAATAGTTATATTGTAAACTGTAATTACATTTCGAGGATCCATACCGGAAATGCGGTCTGTTACATAAAGAATACCACCACAAAACTTCCTTTTTCTAAATCCTACAAGATTAACATCGACCTTATTATTTCTGAAATTTCGAATGGGAATTACTTAGAAATTTAAAAAAAGGCCATCTACCCAAATTTGACTGTCATCTACTATCAGACAGCCACATTCCACCATATAGGCCTGTATTTGTAAGAAAAATAGAGATTCGCTATGTAGTTTTACAAAAGAATTCCCACACAAACGGATTCTTAAAATAACGTAAAACAAATTAAAAACATAAAAAATCCCAAATTATGAAAAAATCAATCTTAACAATCGGACTATTTTCTTTAGTAATGGTATTAACATCTTTTACTACAGTAGATATAATTGGACAAGGCTCTGCTGGAGGTAATATGAAATTAGATATTATAGGACAAGGTTCAGCAGGTGGTAATATGAAATTAGATATTATAGGACAAGGTTCAGCAGGTGGTAATATGAAATTAGATATTATAGGACAAGGTTCAGCAGGTGGTAATATGAAGTTAGACTGATAACTATTTTTTTGTAATAATATTCAAGCTGTCAATTTTGGCAGCTTTTTTTATTCTAATAGTTTTATTTTACTATTTTTGGTAAAATTAAAGATAATACTATTGAAAAAAATTATTTTTAAATTCTTATTTATCTATTTCCTGATTTTGTTTTTTGGATGTACCAAGAAAGATTCAGAGAATGAAATTGTTAATACTTCTAATGATAGTCTGTCTACTTATTTCTCATTGGCTAATGATTTAAGTCTCACTCGAGAGAAAAGACACCTGATTAATCAAAAAGCTTTTGAGATTGTAATGAATCAAGAAAACGATTCGTTAAATAGGGTTAATCTATTTAAAGTTGCTAATAGATTTTATAATATCAATAATTGGAAAGACTATAGTAAGACTGTACATCTTGTTTTGGAAAAGTCAGTAAGCGCAAATGACACTGCAAGTATTGCAAAAGCTTATACTTATTTGGGTGATTATTATGAAGCTCAAACAGTCTCAGATAGTGCTTTTGTATTTTATTATAATGCGGAAAAGATTTATGAGAAATTTAAGGATAAGTTTAATCTAAGTAAAACGCTGATTAATAAAGCTACTCTGCAATATAAGGCTGGAGATTTCCTAGGGGCTGAAAAAGCTATTTTTAGTGTGTTACGAATTATCAAAGGTGAAAAAAGAGTAAATAGCATAGTATTATATGATGCTTATAATCTTCTAGGCTTAATATATAATGAACTTGGTGAATTTGATAATGCACTAGCTTACAATAATAAAGCATTATCCGTTATCGAGGATGAAACATTACCAGTGGAATTTCAGTCTAGAGCAACTTCGTATAATAATATAGGGTATCTTTATATTAGCTCAAAGAATTATCTGCAAGCAAAAAAATATTTTCAAAAAGGATTGGAACAAGAGAATTTGATGATTCATAAGCCACCTTTATATGCGATGTTGTTGGATAATTTAGCCTATTCTAAATTCAAACTAAACGAAAAAGATGGCTTACCTGATTTGTTTTATCAATCGCTGAAACTCAGAGATAGTCTAAAACTAGGTTCAGGAATATTTACCAATAAAATACATTTATCAGAATATTTTGTTTCCAAAGGAGATGAGGCCAAAGCAATTCAATATTCTAAAGAAGCTCTTTTGCTTGCTCGTAACACCAAAATTTCTAGAGATATCTTAGTGGCATTGAAGCAAATGGCTGTAGTAGAACCCGGAAATGCTGCTGCTTATAACAGGGAATATATTCATGTCAATGAAGAGTTGCAAAAAGCGGAGCGTAAAATGGGAGATAAGTTCTCTCGTATTGAGTATGAAACGGATGTAATAAAAGGGGAGAACTCTGACTTAACAACTCAAAACAGAAATTTGGTTTATCTTTTTAGTGGTTTGACAATCATAGGCTTATTTTTGTATATTATCAAAGCTCAAAAAGCAAAAAACAGAGAATTGCAATACAAGCAAAGGCAACAGGAAGCCAATGAGGATATCTATAATTTGATGATTTCTCAGCAGAATACGATTGATACCATTAGAGTAAAAGAGAAAAAGAGAGTAGCCCAAGAACTACATGATGGGGTGTTGGGAAGAATGTTTGGTGTTCGTATGAATTTAGATGGATTAAATGGGTTTCAGGATGAGATGGCTATCAATCAGAGAATCGGTTATTTAAAAGAATTGAAGAATATTGAGCAGGATATTCGTGAAATTTCGCACGATTTGAATAGAGAAAAATCAGAATTAATTAATAACTTCGTTGCCATAGTCGATAATTTATTCGAAGAGCAAAGAAGAACATTCCAGTCAAAATTAGTCACAAGTATCGATTCGAATATTAAATGGGAATCGGTTCCCAATTCTGTTAAAATTAATATATATCGTATTATTCAGGAATCGCTTCAAAATATTAATAAATATGCAAACGCTCGCTCAATTAGAGTTGAACTGAAAAAAACAGAAGAAGACTTGGAGTTGACAATAACCGATGACGGAATCGGGTTTAATGCCAATGTGAAGAAAAAAGGTATTGGTTTGCAAAACATGCTTTCTCGAACAAATGAATGTAATGGTTCATTTAATATAAAATCTAAAAAAAACGAAGGAACAATCATTACAGTTACAGTCCCAATAGAACAAAAACAAATAGCCACATAAAATGACAACTGAATCAGCTGCCTTAACTAAGATAAAGAACAATGTACTAATTGTAGACGATCATCCTTTTATTATACAAGGGTATAAAAATGCAATTACGAGATATAAGCCAGAAAAGCATGAGTTTTTTATTGCAGAAGCCAAGGATTGCGAATCAGCTTATCATATTATTACAAATCCAGACACTATTTTTGACATTGCTTTTTTAGATATAAGTATGCCACCTTATGAAGAAAAGGGACTTTATTCTGGTGAAGATTTAGCAAAGTTGATTCTGGAATTTATGCCGGATTGCAAAATTATTATGCTGACCATGTTTACCGAGTTTTTAAAGATAAAAACGATTATAAAAAATATAAATCCTAGTGGACTAGTTATAAAAAACGACTTGACATTTGATGAGTTGTTGTTTGCTTTTAATAAAGTAATCAAAGACGAAAAATATTATAGTCAATCGGTTCTTAAAATGTTGGAATCTGAAGAACACAGTATAGAGATTGATTTATTTGACAAGCAAATTTTATTTCATTTATCAAAAGGAACTAAAACAAAAGACTTGCCTCAGTATATTCCTATATCTTTAAATGCGATTGAAGTAAGGAAGCTAAATCTAAAAGAATTACTGAAAGTAACTGACGGTAGCGACATTGATTTAGTCCGTGAAGCTAGAAATATTGGACTGTTATTTTAGATTTAAAACAAAAACGACACTTATTAAAGTGTCGTTTTTGTTTTAAAATTATTCTTCTCTGATGGCATCCCAGCCGCGAGCTTTTAAAGGAATTTTAGTGTTCGCTCGAGTTACTAAATGAATGCCTTCGCTTTCTTGGGTCATATGTCCAATGATAGAGAAATTTGGATTTCCCTTTATTTTTTCAAAATCTTCCATAGCAATCGTGAAAAGCAATTCATAATCTTCACCTCCGTTTATCGCAACGGTTGTGCTGTCGATATTGAATTCCTCACATACGTTTATAAACTGCGGGTCGATTGGCAATTTGTCTTCATATAAATTACAACCCACACCAGATTGTTTGCATAAATGCATGATTTCTGATGACAATCCATCCGAAATGTCAATCATTGAAGTTGGTTTTATCTCTAAAGCGTGCAGTAAAGTGCGGACATCTTTTCGGGCTTCCGGTTTTAGTTGACGCTCTATAAGATACGTATAAGCATCTAAATCAGGTTGGGAATTTGGGTTCACCTGAAAAACTTGTTTCTCGCGTTCTAAAACCTGTAATCCCATATAAGCTGCACCAATATCGCCGGTAACCACTAATAAATCGGTTTGTTTGGCACCGTTTCTATAGACGATTTCTTCTTCGTTAGCTTCTCCGATGGCGGTAATGCTGATGATTAATCCTTTTTGTGATGAGGTGGTGTCACCACCAATAACATCCACTTTGTACTCGTTTGCAGCATGGGTGATACCTGCAAATAGTTCTTCTAAAGCTTCCAAAGGAAAACGATTGGATACTGCCACCGAAACCGTGATTTGTGTGGCTTTGGCATTCATTGCGCAGATATCAGAAATGTTAACCACAACTGCTTTGTAGCCTAAATGCTTTAGTGGCATGTATGCCAAGTCAAAATGTACGCCTTCAATCAGCAAATCGGTAGAAACGACCACTTTTTTGTCTTTAAAATCCAAGACGGCAGCGTCATCACCAATTCCTTTTATGGTGGAAGATTGGTTGATTTCGAAGTTTTTTGTCAAATGGTCTATTAATCCAAATTCTCCTAATTGAGCTATGCTTGTTCGTTGTGGCGTTTTATCTTCGATCATCTTTTTTCTTTGTTTTGAACTTGCAAATATACAAAGAAATCTTCGCCTTAAATTGAGTGTGTTGTATGGAATTTTTTTCGACCTTTAAGATTATAAAAATGCAATAAAGTGAAAACATTCGATATTGTTACGCTAACGGTGAGTCCGGCCTTAGATAAAAGTGCCCATTTCTCGGGTTTGATTCCCGAACAAAAAATGAGATGTCAAGTACCCATGTTTGATGCAGGCGGCGGCGGAATCAATGTTTCTAAAGCGATATCGAAATTGGGAGGAACTTCATTGGCGGTAATTACTTCAGGCGGTGCAACCGGTGAAATGCTGAAAGGATTATTGAAAAGAGATTCGATTCCTTTTGAAGCAATCGAAACTGAAACTTGGACCCGAGAAAATTTTGTTGCGGTGGATGATCATACAAATTCCCAGTATCGTTTTGTTTTTCCTGCTCCAGCCGTCACAATTTCAGAAAAAGAAAAAATTAGTTCAACTATTGAGGGATTAGATTTCAATTTTTTGGTTCTCAGCGGAGGTTTGAGTGAAGGCTTGCCCATTGATTATTATAAGCAAATTGCAGAAAAAGCAAAAAAAAACAATTCAAAACTGATTGTCGATACTACTGGTGAAGCATTTAAAAAAGTGTTAGAAGCGGGTGTTTACTTGATAAAACCCAATGTGGGCGAATTGGCAAAACTGATTGGTGTGGAACGCCTCGAGATGGAAGAAGTAAAAGATGCCGCCAAACAGATCATTGCTAAAGGCGGTGCCGAAATCATTGTGGTTTCTCTCGGACCTCAAGGAGCGGTTTTGGTCACGAAAGATAATTATGAATTTGTCCACGCTCCCAATGTTGCCAAAAAAAGCACCGTTGGCGCCGGTGATAGTATGGTTGGTGGTATGGTTTGGGCATTATCTCAGAATAAATCTTTAAAAGAAGTCATTCGTTGGGGAGTTGCCTGCGGATCTGCGGCAACGATGAATGAAGGCACGCAATTGTTTAAATTGGAAGATGCGCAGCGATTGTTTGAATGGTTGAAGGATAAATAAATTTAATTTTACCCGATGTTAGTTGTAGAGACGCACGATCGTAGAGATGCACAGCAGTGCATCTCTACAGCGGGAATAAAAACAAAAAAACCTGATAATTTTTACATCATCAGGTTTCCTCTTTATTCTTTGTTCTTTCTTCTATTTTCTAGAAAAAGAATTAATCATTCAATTTCAAAACGGCCATAAATGCTTCTTGCGGAATCTCAACATTTCCAACCAATCTCATACGTTTTTTACCTTTTTTCTGTTTTTCCAAAAGTTTACGTTTACGAGAAATATCCCCACCATAACATTTAGCGGTAACGTCTTTACGAAGTGCTTTAATCGTTTCACGAGCGATAATTTTAGCTCCAATTGCTGCTTGAATCGGAATGTCAAATTGTTGTCTTGGGATCAACTCACGCAATTTTTCACACATTTTTTTACCAATGTTGTAGGCATTGCTTTCGTGAATTAAAGCAGAAAGTGCATCCACAGATTGTGCATTTAATAAAACATCTAATCGTACTAATTTTGAAGTACGCATCCCGATTGGGGTGTAATCAAAAGAAGCATATCCTTTAGAAACGGTTTTCAAACGATCGTAAAAATCGAATACAATTTCCGCTAAGGGCATGTCAAAATTCAATTCCACACGCTCGGTTGTCAGGTAGGTTTGATTGGTTATAATACCGCGTTTTTCGATACACAAACTCATTACGTTACCCACGAAATCCGCTTTGGTAATGATCGTTGCTTTTATAAAAGGTTCTTCAACGCGATCTAATTTTGATGGTTCCGGTAAATCCGAAGGATTGTTAATTACAAATGCAGTATCCGGTTCTTTTTTGGTGTAAGCTAAATAGGAAACGTTAGGAACCGTTGTAATTACCGTCATATCAAATTCACGCTCTAAACGTTCTTGAATGATTTCCATGTGTAACATTCCTAAGAATCCACAACGGAAACCAAATCCTAAAGCCGCCGAACTTTCTGGAAGAAAAACCAACGAAGCATCGTTCAATTGTAATTTCTCCATCGAAGCACGCAAGTCTTCGTAATCTTCGGTGTCTACTGGGTAAATTCCAGCAAAAACCATCGGTTTCACGTCTTCGAAACCCGTAATCATATTCGTTGTTGGCGTTTTAGCATCGGTTAAAGTATCCCCAACTTTTACTTCTTTGGCTTCCTTGATTCCTGAAATCAAATAACCAACATCACCAGCCGAAATTACTTGTTTCGGAACCTGGTTCAGTTTTAATGTTCCAATTTCGTCCGCAAAATATTCATTTCCAGTGGCCATGAATTTAATTTTTTGGCCTTTTTTTATCTGTCCGTTTTTCACACGGAAAATAACCTCAATTCCACGAAATGGGTTGTAATGCGAGTCAAAAATCAAAGCCTGTAAAGGTTCGTCAATATTTCCTGATGGAGGAGGAATTCGTTCGATAATCGCCGCCAAAATATTCTCGACACCAAAACCTGTTTTTCCTGAAGCATGGATGATATCTTCCAATTTGCATCCAAGTAAGTCAATAATATCATCACTTACTTCTTCAGGATTCGCAGATGGTAAATCTACTTTATTCAAAACCGGAATAATTTCCAGGTCGTTTTCTAAAGCTAAATATAAATTCGAAATCGTTTGTGCTTGGATACTTTGTGCCGCATCCACAATCAAAAGCGCACCTTCGCAAGCGGCAATAGAACGAGAAACTTCGTATGAAAAATCTACGTGTCCAGGAGTATCAATCAAGTTTAGGATATATTCCTCACCTTTATAGGTGTATTCCATCTGAATCGCGTGACTCTTAATCGTAATCCCACGTTCGCGCTCTAGATCCATGTTATCTAGCAATTGCGCCTTTTCTTCACGAGCCGTAACCGTCTGAGTTGCTCCTAGTAAACGGTCTGCAAGCGTACTTTTCCCGTGGTCAATATGTGCAATAATGCAAAAATTCCTTATTTTTTTCATTTTATCCATCTGTCAATTTTATTTTTGGCTTGTCCTGATTTATTTCAGGGCGTGACAACAAGGGTCGGGCTATCCGTTATAATCCTTTCTTTTTTAAGAAAAAAAGAAAGGGATTTCCACTGCTATCCCTCGCACACATTCGCAAACCGCGACAATTAATCTGCAAATATACGCTAAAATCAATAGCTTCAAAGCCTAGAATCTATAAACTAAAGGCTTTAATATTAAGTCTTTTCCCTTCGGGTATTCGGGTATTCGTCTAAAAGTTGTAATTTTGCGCCAAAATTAAGCAGATGGTCAAGATTGGCAACATAGAATTACCTGATTTCCCTTTACTTCTCGCACCTATGGAAGATGTGAGCGATCCACCGTATCGCAGATTGTGCAAGATGCATGGTGCCGATTTGATGTATTCGGAATTCATCTCCTCCGAAGGATTAATTCGAGACGCCATCAAAAGCCGAATGAAGTTGGATATTTTTGATTACGAACGCCCCGTTGGAATCCAGATTTTTGGTGGCGATGAAGAAGCAATGGCAATGTCATCCAAAATAGTTTCCGCCGTAAACCCGGATTTAATAGATATCAATTATGGTTGTCCGGTAAAAAAAGTAGTTTGCAAAGGCGCCGGCGCTGGAGTATTGAAAGATGTGGATTTGATGGTGCGATTAACTAAAGCGGTTATCGATAGTACGGATTTGCCGGTTACCGTAAAAACCCGTTTGGGTTGGGATGACAACTCCATCAATATTGACGAAGTTGCAGAGCGTTTGCAGGATATTGGCGTTGCGGCATTAAGTATTCACGCCAGAACACGTGCGCAAATGTACAAGGGCCACTCGGATTGGTCGCATATCGCGCGAGTGAAAAACAACCCTAGAATCACGATGCCTATTTTTGGGAATGGAGATATCGATTCCCCCGAAAAAGCATTGCAATATAAAAATGAATATGGCATCGACGGAATCATGATTGGTCGTGCTGCGATTGGCTATCCTTGGATTTTTAACGAAATCAAGCATTACATGAAAACAGGCGAACATTTGGCCAAACCTACGGTTGCCGATAGGGTGGAAGCC
This sequence comes from Flavobacterium sp. W1B, assembly GCF_047344965.1. Taxonomy (NCBI): domain Bacteria; kingdom Pseudomonadati; phylum Bacteroidota; class Flavobacteriia; order Flavobacteriales; family Flavobacteriaceae; genus Flavobacterium; species Flavobacterium sp. W1B. The sequence goes on along the minus strand of NZ_CP178845.1, from coordinate 736,159 downwards.
GTCCGAAACCATTTAACTTGGGCGATGGAATGGAAAGGAGAAAGACTGGGTATTGTTGAAACAAGACCCCATTACACCAATTATTTCAAAGGAATACACTCTTTTAAGCCTTTCAAACAAAAATTAGTAACTCTAGATCGTCCCGAAGAATTATTCGCAGTTCTGAATGAGATTGAACAAGCTTATTCAGCTTATGAATTGATATAACATTATAAAAAACCCGATAGTTTCAAAAAAGCTATCGGGTTTTTATAATAAAAGATGTTGCTTTTTAGAACACTAGAAATGGCGGTGTGAATTCGAATAAATATCTTAATGGTTTAAGAAGATTCTTTTTTAATCTGAAATTAGTGGTTTTACGGATTTAATCCAACAACTTCTTGCTTACTCGGCTGCTGGCAATCAGGGAAGCAATAAAACCAAGGGTAACAATCGTTCCCATGACAATCAATACGTTTTCAAGAGAGAAAACCACAGGATATGCCAGTGTTGGAGTTATCATTATGAGTTCAAAATGTTGTTGCAGAAGCACAATTGCAATTCCTAAAACAAGCCCAATAATTCCACCAAAAACACTCAGTAAAGTCCCTTGAAGCAAGAATATTTTGCGTAAATCATTGATTTCGGTTCCCAGATTAAAAAGTGTTTTTAGGTTTCCTTTTTTATCCAGAATCATCATAATCAGTGCGCCAATCAGGTTAAAAAGTGCCACGACAATTACCAAAGTAAATATTAAATAGACGACAATATTCTCCGTATTCAGCATTTTATACAAAGATTCGTTGAGTTGCGCCCTGTTTTTTACGGTAATTTTATGGTTTAAAATAGTTTGCAGTTGGCTGATAATTGCATTTTCATCAGCTCCCGGTTTTTCCTTGATTTCGATTCCTGAAATCTGATTGGATTTGTATTCTAATAATTCTTGGGCTAAACCTAAATCGGCAAAAACGTATTTAGAATCTAAATCTTCGCTTATTGCGTAAACTCCAACTGGATAAACCTCACTTTTATTGAAGGCTTGCTCCGCATTTTCTATGGTTCCTTTACCGGGTTTAGGAACTAAAACTTCCAGCTGTTTGTTGAAATCGAGCAAACCCATTGAGAATTTTTGGGCAATTCCATAGCCAACAATAACTTGATAGGTGTTTGGTTCAAACCATTGGCCATTATAAAGTGTTTTTTTGATGTCGTTAACTTTGTCAAAATTTACATCAACACCTTTTAGGTAAGTGACTAGCTGCTTGTTGTCAAAAACAAACAAAACGCGTTCTTCGATAATTTTAGAGTAGGAGGCAAGTCCATCAATTTTCTTGATTTGATTTTCTTGATCAGGAGAAACAAAGAAAGATTTGCCTAAGGTACTGGAAATTTTTAAATCCGGATCAATATCATTGCTGAACGAAAGACTAAAAACTTTAAGACCACTAAAGACCGAAAGAACCACGAACAAAGCCATGGCACCAACAATGATTCCCATACTCGCAATGCGATTAATGATGTTTATGGCATTGTTTTTACTGTTACTAAGGATGTAACGTTTGGCTATGTAAAGTGGAAAATTCAAATTTTATTTAAACTTACGTTTCTCCAAAAGATCTCTATTTTCTATAGGATTGTCTCTATTTGCAAGGGCATTGTCAATTTTTTCAATATAATCCAAAGAGTCGTCAATAAAGAAAACCAAATTAGGTACTTTTCTCAATTGTAAACGTACTCTTTGTGATAAATCATGTTTTATTGTTTTAGAATTCGACTTAACCGCCTCTAAAATTTCTTTTGCTTTATCCTGAGGGAAAACACTTAAATGCACCGTAGCCACAGACAAATCTGAAGTTACAACAACCTTGGATACCGAAATTATCAAATTACTAACTCCGTTTTTTCTCACTTCACCTTGCAGAATGTCAACCAAATCTTTTTGGATTACCCCACCTATTTTTTTCTGTCTATTTGTTTCCATAGTGCAAAAATAGTACTTTTAAACATTAAACGGACAATTTTTAAAAACAAGCTATTAATTCCTATATTTTTAGGAGCTTTTTCCTGCTGTACACTCTATCTTTTATGTCTCGCTTTTTTGCGAGACATAAAAGGATGCCGTTGCCATCAGGGCTAGCGAAGAGCATTACAAGTATGTTTTTCTAAAATTTAGAATCGTTAATCAACAATCGAAAATCCAAATGCAAAGACCTTCCTTTTCTATATATGACGCCTCTGCCGGTTCCGGTAAAACCTACGCCTTGGTCAAAGAATACTTGAAAATTATTCTTGTTGCTAAAAAAAATGATGCCTATCGCAACATTCTCGCCATTACGTTCACCAATAAAGCGGTACACGAAATGAAAAGTAGGATTGTAGGTAGTTTGTCTGAATTTGCTAAAGACGAACCAAGCGGAAAAGCACAAGATTTAATGCAGGATTTGGCTATTGATACGGAACTTTCGATCATTCAAATCAAAACCAAATCGCAACAAATCATCAAGCATATCATTCACAATTATGCCGCTTTTGATATTTCGACCATCGATAAATTTACCCATAAAGTGATTCGTGCTTTTGCACATGATTTGAATTTGCCTATGACTTTTGAGGTGACTTTGGATACCGAAAATTTGCTTGTTGAAGCCGTCGATGCCATTATTGCCCAAGCCGGCGAAGATGAAACCTTGACCAAGTTGCTCATCGATTTTACAATGGAAAAAACCGATGATGATAAATCCTGGGATATTTCAAGGGAAATTCTAGATACCGGTCGTTTAGTCCTCAATGAAAATAACCGAAATGAGATTACCCAATTCCATAACACATCTATTGCTGAGTTTGTAGCCATTAAAAAGAAATTGGCGGAAGCCTGTAAGGTATTAGAGAAAGATAATGCTGAGTTTGCCGAAGCTGCTTTGCTTTTAATAGAAAATAACGGGATTGATTTGAAATCCTTTTCCCGAGGCACTTTCCCAAATCATCTTGTAAGTATTAGAGAAGGAAAGTACAATCCTAAGAATAAAACTTTTCATGAGTTTGATGATATAGCAATCAATAAAACGGCTAAAGACCGAGCCTTAATTGAGAATTTAATCCCAGAATTATTACAAATTCTGGCAACTATTTATAAAAATTTCGAGAAACGAGATTTTTACAAAGCCTTTCTTAAAAATATTACACCGCTGTCTTTGCTGAATACCGTGAGCAACGAATTGGCTAAAATTCAAGAAGAGCAAAACGTACTTTCCATCTCGGAATTTAATGCCATAATTCACAGGGAAATTCAGAATCAACCAGCTCCTTTTATATACGAACGATTAGGGGAGCGTTACCGACATTTTTTTATAGATGAATTTCAGGATACATCCGAGATGCAATGGCAAAATCTGATTCCGCTTATAGATAATGCGCTTTCAGGTCAGGATGATTTTGGCGAGAAAGGGACATTAATGATTGTGGGCGATCCCAAGCAGTCTATTTACCGCTGGCGAGGCGGAAAAGCGGAGCAGTTTATTGAATTAAGTAAGGATAATAATCCGTTTAATAATCCGGATAAGAAATTAGAACATTTAGATAAGAATTACCGTTCGTATTCGCAGGTAATTGAATTTAATAACGATTTTTTTAAATTATTATCGAATGAGTTCGAGCATTTGGATTATAAAGATTTATATGAAAATCACAGCCATCAAAAGACGAACGATAAAACGGGTGGTTATGTCAATATTTCCTTTATTCCAAAAGTAGAAACTACAGAGGAGGATGAGGAAGCATTGGATAAGACCGAATTGTATGTTTTGGCAACTTTAAATACAATTCAAAAAGTAATTCGTCAGGGTTTTGAATATAAGGATATTGTTATTCTAACGCGTAAGCGAGGTCAGGGAATTGCTATTGCAAATTATTTAACTGAGCAAAGTATTCCGTTGTTATCATCCGAAACGCTGATGATTCAAAATGCAACCGAAGTTCGATTGATTATCCATCTTTTGAAATATTTAAAAAATAATGCCGATTTAGAAGCGAAAGCCTATTTCTTGCATTATGTTGCTGAAAATATTCAGGATCAATTGCCGGTTCATGATTTTATTGCAAAGGGTATGGAGCAAAAACAGGAAGCTGATTTTGAGAAATGGCTGATGAGTTTTGATATTTCACTCTCGTTTGAGAACATTCGGAAAAAATCGCTTTACGAAGCGGTAGAGATTATTGTTTCTAAATTTATTTCTAATCCTTCGTTAACTCCCCCTTTGGGGGTGGGGAATGCTTATGTGCAATATTTTCTCGATATAGTATTGGAGCGTGATGTACGCAATCAGGCGGGAATTGCTGATTTTCTTGTTTTTTGGGACAAAAACGCAGAGAAATTTAGTATTCCATCGCCGGAAGGGAATAATGCGGTTCGTATTATGACAATTCATAAATCAAAAGGTTTAGAATTTCCTGTGGTGATAATGCCTTTTGCGGAAGAAGATTATAACAAAAAACCAAAAGATAAACTCTGGCTTGATGCTGAAGAAATGGATTTTGGTTTACCTAAAGCATTAATAGATAATAGCAGCGCTGTGGAAGGTTTTGGAGAGGAAGCCAAATCGGTTTATGGTCAAAAAAAGCAAGAAGAATTGTTGGATAATGTTAATGTACTCTATGTTGCTTTAACCCGCGCCGAAGAACAATTGTATGTGATTTCGAATATGAATTTGACAAGCAAAGGAGAGGTTAAGCCAAATAATATGTCGACATTTTTTATTAATTACTTGATGGATAAAAAGATTTTCGATGAAAGTATCTTGGAATATGAATTCGGGAAAGCGACCAAATTGTCATTAGAAGCAAAGCATATTGATAGTTCCAAACCTATTGTAAACGTAATCGAAACATTAGATCCTAAAAACATTAAAATTGCCCAACGCGAAGCTTTAATGTGGGGTACACATCAGCAGGAATCTATTGAATATGGTAATGTGGTACATGAGATTTTATCTTTTATAAAGACAAAAAATGATATTGACTTAGCGATTGATAAAGCATTGGAAAATGGATTGATTAATCTGACGCAAAAAGAAATTGTACGCCAGACTATTCAAGATATTGTAAATGATCAAAAGTTGGAATTGTTTTTTGCAGAAGGGAATGAAGTTTTGAACGAACAAACCATTATTCAAAAAGAAGGTAAAACGATGAAACCGGATAGAATGGTATTGACTAAAGACAAGGAGGTTTTTCTATTGGATTATAAAACAGGGATTCATAATTCAAAATACCAAGCGCAATTAGAGAATTACCAAAACGCTATTGAGTTGATGGGGTACAAAGTGATAAAAAAGTCGCTAATTTATATCGGAAAAGAAATTGATGTAGTAGATTTGTAGGCGAAAACACAACTAATTATAAATATATTAAAAGGCATAAAAATGTACGGAAAAATTAAAGATTTTTTGCAAAACGAATTGCAGACTATTGAAGACAATGGAATATTCAAAAAAGAAAGAATCATAACATCTCCTCAAGGAGCCGAAATAACGATTTCTACAGGAGAAACAGTTTTGAATTTTTGTGCCAATAACTATCTTGGATTGTCATCTCATCCAGAAGTAATTCAGGCTGCAAAAGATGTAATGGATACACATGGTTTCGGGATGTCGTCTGTTCGTTTTATTTGTGGGACACAGGATATCCACAAAACTTTAGAGAGAAAGATATCTGAATTTTACGGTACAGAAGATACGATTCTTTATGCTGCGGCTTTTGATGCCAATGGAGGTGTTTTTGAACCTTTATTAGGTGAAGGTGACGCAATAATTTCGGATAGCCTGAATCATGCTTCAATTATTGATGGGGTACGTTTGTGTAAAGCAGCTCGTTATCGTTATGCGAATAGCGATATGGAGGATTTAGAACAGCAGCTTATAAAAGCGAATGAGGCAGGAAGTCGCTTTAAGATAATTGTTACTGATGGTGTTTTCTCTATGGATGGTATTGTTGCTCCATTGGATAAAATATGTGATTTAGCCGATAAATACGATGCACTGGTTATGGTCGATGAATGTCATGCCGCAGGTTTTATTGGTGCAACAGGAAAAGGAACTCTGGAGGCTAAAGGAGTAATGGGAAGAGTTGATATTGTAACTGGTACTCTTGGAAAAGCTTTAGGAGGTGCCATGGGAGGTTATACTACAGCCAAAAAAGAAATAATCGAATTATTACGTCAACGTTCTAGACCGTATTTGTTTTCTAATTCATTGGCGCCAGCAATTGTAGGAGCTTCGATTAAAGTTTTTGAATTACTTGAAAAAGACACTACTTTAAGAGATAAATTAGAGTGGAATACAAATTACTTCAAGGAGGGAATGAAAAAAGCAGGTTTCGATATTGTAGACGGAGATTCTGCTATCGTGCCTGTAATGTTGTATGATGCAAAGTTGTCACAAACGATGGCTGACGAGTTGTTGAAAAAAGGAATTTATGTAATTGGGTTCTTTTTTCCAGTTGTTCCTAAAGATAAAGCAAGAATTAGAGTACAGCTATCTGCGGCACATACCAAAGAACATTTGGACAAGGCTATAAGCGCATTTATAGAAGTAGGAAAGGCACTAAATGTTGTATAGTTCTTATTTTTAGTGTGTTTTGGTTTAATTTTATGCATTTTGTTAACGTTTTTTTTTGTAGTTAAAAATTTACGAGCTACTTTTGTTACTAATTAACTAAATGTAATTAAAAATATTAAGTATGAAACATCTTAACAAACTTTTTGTTGCTGCAATAATGGCGATGGGGTTAAGTTCCCACGCACAAGACAGTAATAATCCGTGGGCAATCTCTTTTGGAGTTAATGCCGTAGACACTAAAACGAGTGCTGGTGGTGGGAATGGATGGTTAGACCGTCATTTCTCTCAACCATTTGACGTGAAAGACAATTGGAACATACTTCCGTCTGTATCTTATCTAAGTGTCTCTAGATATCTTGGTGATAATTTCTCTTTTGGAATTACTGGTTCTGTAAACAAAATTGATAAATATGTGAGATTTGCTCCAACGGCTGTTGGTCATGATTCTCGTGGTTATGTTGTAACGAATCCTGGAGATTTAATGTATTATGGTATTGATGCTACTGTTAAATATAGCTTCATGAACTTGATTAAATCTAAGGTAATTGATCCATCTTTATCTGTTGGAGGAGGTTATACTTTCTTTGGAGATAGTAGCTACGGAACATTAAACCCAGGTGCTGGTTTAACTTTTTGGTTTACAGAGAATGTAGGTTTAGAGCTTGCTACAAAGTATAAGTATTCATTTGGAGATAGAGAAAATGCTTTTGGAACTCCAGATGCACCGTCTCATTTTCAACATTCTGCAGGGATTATCTTCAAATTTGGAGGTAAAGATACTGATGGTGATGGGATATATGACAAAGATGATGCTTGTCCAGAAGTTGCTGGTTTAAAAGAATTCAACGGATGTCCTGATACTGATGGAGATGGTATTCCTGACAAAGATGATGCTTGTCCAGAAGTTGCTGGTTTAAAAGAATTCAATGGTTGTCCTGATACTGATGGCGATGGAGTTCCAGATAAAGATGATGCTTGTCCAGAAGTTGCTGGTTTAAAAGCTTTAAAAGGATGTCCTGATACTGATGGAGACGGAGTTGCTGATAAAGATGACAAATGTCCAACTGTTGCAGGTCCTAAAGAGAACGGTGGTTGTCCTTGGCCAGATACTGATGGAGATGGAGTTTTAGATAAAGATGACAGATGTCCAGAAGTAAAAGGTACAGTTGCTAACCACGGTTGTCCAGAAGTTTCTAAGGAAGTTATGACAAAATTGAATGACTACGGTAAAACAATCTTGTTTAACTCTGGTAAATCTACTTTCAAACCTCAAACTTACCCAGTTTTAAACTCTATCGTTGAAATCCTAAAAGAATATCCTAACTCAAAATTCATGATTGAAGGACATACTGATAGTGATGGTAGTGATGCATTGAACCAAAATTTATCTGAAAACAGAGCTGCAGCGGTTAAAAATTACTTAATCGAAAAAGGTATCGCTTCTGATAGATTAAATTCTACTGGTTTTGGAGAATCTAAACCAATTGCTTCTAACAAAACAGCAAAAGGAAAAGCTGCTAACAGAAGAGTTGAAGTTTCTTTGATTAAAGAATAATTTTTCTTAAAATATTTATAGAAAACGCCTCGATTTATCGGGGCGTTTTTTTTATTTTTATGAAATGATAAATATTTCTTTTCTAGATAAAATCGCTCAGGTTTTAATTGAAAAATACTCAGATAAACTAGCGAATACAATAGTGGTTTTGCCAAACAAAAGAGCAAAGATTTTTTTGGTCGAAGCACTCAAGAAGCAAGTCCAAAACAATATACTTTCTCCAGAAATTATTAGCATTGAAGATTTTATTCAAGATATTACCGGTATTCGTTCTGTAGATCCTATTGAATTGTTATTTGAATTTTATGAAGTTTACTTATCTGTAACAGAAAAATCCAATCTGCAATCATTTGAGTTATTCGCTAATTGGGCAAAAACACTTTTGCAGGATTTTAATGAAATCGATCGGTATTTATTAGATCCATCACATGTTTTGTCTTACCTAAAAGACATCGAAGACATCAAGAAATGGGGAATTGAGGTAGAGAATAAAACCCAACTACTTGAAAATTATATTGATTTTTGGAAATTGCTTCCACTTTACTATCAATCGTTATATTCACATTTACTCAAAAAAGGAATCGGTTATCAGGGATTAATTTATCGTGAAGCGGTGGTTAATTTAAATCACTTTTCAGATTCTATTGATCAAAAACAATATCTTTTTGCCGGTTTTAATGCTTTGAATGCAGCAGAGGAAAAGATAATCCAACATCTTATCGCTTCAGATCAAGCTCAGATTTATTGGGATGTAGATCAAACATTCTTAAATGATCCGTTTCATGATGCCGGATTATTTGTAAGGAGATTCAAGGAGAGCTGGAAACATTATAAGTCCAGTCCTTTTGAATGGATTGTAAATGATTTTTCGCAATCTAAAAACATCCAAATTATTGGTACTCCTAAAACCATCGGCCAGGCTAAAATCACAGGTAGTATTATTGAGAATATCATAAATGAAAATCCAAATACCTCTCTTGATAAAGTAGCTGTGGTTCTTGGTGAAGAAAATCTATTGGTGCCTCTTTTGTACTCTTTGCCTTCATCTGTGGGCGCTTTGAATATTACAATGGGCTATCCGAGTAAAAATAATCCCGCACAAATTTTAATAGCCAAACTGTTCAAAATGCATACTAATGCTTTGTCTAGAAAATCGGCTAGCTATGTGTTTTACTATAAAGATGTGTTGGATGTTTTAACTCATCCTCTGGTCGAGCCTTATGCTAAAACTAGCGATTTGGTGAATAGTATCAATAAAAATAATTATACTTTTATAAGCCATCAAAAAGTCATAGAGCTTAATCAGAGTCCAACTGATTTGTTTTTGTTGCTTTTTCAGAAATGGGAAAAAGGATCGATTGCCGTTTTGCAAACCGTTTCTAGTTTGTTACTGACTATCAAAAATAATTTGAGTAATGACAATGAAGAAGAGAAAATAACCAAAGCCTTTGTTTTTGCTATTTTTAAAGTCATCAACAAATTGATTAGCTATTATTCGCGACATGAGCATATTGATAAAATTGAAACTTTACATGCGATCTATAAACAGGTAATCGATTTGGCTGCCGTTTCTTTTGAAGGGGAGCCCTTGAATGGTTTGCAAATCATGGGAGTTTTAGAAAGCCGTGTATTGGATTTTGATACCGTAATCGTTACTTCGATGAATGAAGGAAAGTTTCCGGCGGGAAAATCGCAAAATTCATTTATTCCTTATGATGTGAAAAGAGAATTAGGATTGCCTACTTTCAAAGAGAAAGACGCTATTTATACCTATCACTTTTACCATTTGTTGCAACGCGCCAAAAATATTTATTTGTTGTACAATACTGAAAGTGAAGGTTTGGATGCAGGAGAAAAGAGCCGATTTATTACACAATTAGAAGTCGAAAAGCAGCGAAATCATACGTTGAAACACGAAATCTATAATGCAGTTTTGCCGGAAACGGCTTATAAACCGATGGTTATTGAAAAATCAGAGGCGGTAATGTTGCGATTAAAGGAAATTGCCGATGTCGGTTTTTCGCCTTCGGCTTTGACGAGTTATATCAGAAATCCGATCCAGTTTTATTTTCAAAAAATATTGCGAATCAGGGAAGTCGAGGAAGTCGAGGAAAATATCGCTTTGAATACTTTGGGTACTATAATTCACGAAACTTTAAAAGCACTGTACGATCCATTTGTTGGGAAATTCATTTCTGAAAAAGATATTGATAATTGTTTTAACCTCATCGATGATGAGGTTTTGAAACAATTCAAAATCGTTTATAAAGAGGGTGAAATAAAAAAAGGACGAAATTTGCTGGCTTTTGAGGTGGCTAAACGAAATGTGTTTAATTTCCTAAAAGTTGAACAGGAAAGTATCAAAAGTGGTGATGCAATTAAAATCATCGCTTTGGAAAAAACATTCGAACGCGTTTTGGAACATTCTAGTTTGCCTTTTCCGGTACTGATAAAAGGAAATGTTGACCGTATTGAAGAACGCAACGGAACAATTAGAATCATTGATTATAAAACGGGAAAAGTAGAGAAAGCCAACGTGACTTTGAAATCATGGAAAGGTTTGATCGAAGAAATTAAGAATGACAAAATTATTCAGGTTTTGGCTTATGCTTATATGTACGAAAAAGAAGCAAATTCAAAGCCAATTGAAGCCGGAATTATTTCTTTCAAAAACTTAAAATCGGGATTTTTGCCTTTTAATTTCAAAGAAGAGAAGGAAGCGCAGCTGATTATTAACGAGGAGGTAATGACTAATTATCTGGAACAAATAGTTTTGTTATTGAAAGAGATATTAGATCAAGCGATTCCTTTTGAGGAGAAAGTTTAAAGGTTTTGCACAAAGTTTGTAAAGAGATTTTTGTTTTAAATCTTCTTAAAAAAAGCCAATAATACTTTAGTCAGTTCTTCTTGGTTTTCAATATGGCTCATATGTCCGTCAGCGAAAGTAACTAATTCTACTTCGGTGTTTTCTATTTGTGTTTTGGTTTCTTTGTAGGGCAAAACAGGGTCTTTTTTACCTAAAATAAGCATTTTTGGAAATGGGCTAAGATGGAGTAAAACTTCGCGGTCCGCTCTTATTTTCATTCCTTCCAGCGAAGCAACAATGGCTTGAAGTGGAGTTTTTAACGCCTCTTTTTTTACATTTTCAATTTCTTCTGATAATCTTTCTCGATTGTTTTCGCTAAATAAATTGACGATGGCCAAGCGAACAAAATTGATATAGCTTTGTTTTACGGCTTTAATAGCACGATCTCTATTGAGTTTCCTTTCGTCGCTATCCGCTTTTGCGGTAGAATTCAGTAAAACCATGCCTTTGACAAAATCAGGATACAATTCGGCGAAAGCAAGTGCTACATAACCACCCATCGAATGACCAACAAAAATGGCTTTCCGTATTCGTAATTCTGCTAAAACGGTATGTACGGCATCGGCATTGTCTTCCATTGTATGTGCGTAGCCCATGCATTCCGTTTCTCCATGGCCCAATAAATCAATAGTGATGACGCGGTTTTTTTTTGAAAAAACTTCTATATAATTGTTCCACATACCTTGATTCTCCAAGAAACCATGAAGCAGGACAATAGCGTTGCCTTTTCCGGTATCCGTATAAGAAATGCTGCTATTTTTAAATTGAATTTGTTTCAAGGGAGTGTTATATGTTGGTGCAAAATTAGAGTTTTTATCTTATTTCAAATAAAAAACGGCTCCCATTTCTGAAAGCCGTGAGTAAATTAAAATCGTCTGTCGCCATCTAGTAAACTTCCTAATCCGCCCAGTAAGCTACCTTCTTCGCGGCTATTACCGCCAGCTCTTGGCGCCGAAGCGATAATCCGATCCGCTAATCGGCTGAAGGGAAGAGATTGCACGTACACCGTTCCCGGTCCGCGAAGGGTTGCGTAAAATAAGCCTTCGCCTCCAAAAATGGAGTTCTTGATTCCGCCGATGAATTCGATATCGTAATCAATGTCTTTGGTAAAACCTACAATGCAGCCCGTGTCTACTTTTAGAACTTCGCCGGCGCGCAGTTCTTTTTTAGCCAAGGTTCCACCCGAATGTACAAATGCCAGACCGTCGCCCTCAATTTTTTGCATGATGAAACCTTCACCGCCAAAAAGGCCGGTGCCTATTTTTTTGGAGAACTCAATGCCGACAGCAACACCTTTGGCGGCGCAAAGGAAAGAGCTTTTTTGACAGATAAATTTTCCTTGAAATTCGGTCAAATCAATAGGGAGGATTTTACCGGGATAAGGAGAGGCAAAAGATACTTTGCCTTTGGTATTGTTTTGATTGATAAAGGCGGTCATGAACAAGCTTTCGCCGGTAAGGACTCTTTTTCCTGCATTTAGGAGTTTTCCAAAAATACCGGTTTGCTGTTCAGAGCCGTCTCCAAAGATGGTTTGCATCTGGATATTATTGTCCATCATCATGAAACTGCCCGCCTCGGCAATTACTATTTCTTGTGGGTCTAATTCGATTTCTACATATTGCATTTCTTCACCAAAAATCTGGTAATCTATTTCGTGTGCTCTCATAATTTTAGTTTTTTGATATTAGTAATTAGTTGGAAGCTTAATTAAAATGTTACATTTTTATGATTTATTTAAGCGTTTTTTTGCACAAGGGATGGCAGCGGAAAGCCCGCAGTCCCGATTTTTTCGGGACGAGGACTTATAGCGTACAGCCCGACCTTGCCGTAGTTTGCGGAGGCGAGGATGTGCCATAATTTAACAAAAAACGGCTCACATTACTGCGAGCCGTCTTAGTTGTTTTTTCTATATTCTTAATTAAGAATTCATCAAGCTTTCTATTTCCTCTACTTCGATAGGAATATTGCGCATTAGGTTGAATGGAGCTCCAGTTTCTTGGATTACCACATCATCTTCTAGGCGTATTCCAAAACCTTCGGCAGGGATATAAATTCCGGGTTCTACAGTGAAAACCATATTGGCTTGCATCGGATCAGTCAGGATTCCATAATCATGGGTGTCTAATCCCATATGGTGTGAAGTTCCGTGCATGAAATATTTTTTGTATGCTGGCCAGTCCGGATTTTCGTTTTGCACATCGGCTTTATCGATTAATCCCAGACCAAGCAATTCTGATGTCATAATTTTACCTACTTCAGCATGGTATTGTTTCCACATAGTTCCTGGAACCAACATTTTAGTAGCTTCGTTTTTAACATTTAAAACGGCATTGTAAACGTCTTTTTGTCTATCCGAAAATTTTCCAGAAACAGGAATTGTACGCGTCATGTCGCTAGAATAATTAGCATATTCGGCACCAACATCTAGTAAAATTAAATCGCCAGCCTTACATTGTTGGTTGTTCTCTATATAATGCAATACGTTAGCATTGTTTCCTGAACCAATAATTGGTGTGTAAGCAAAACCTTTAGAACGATTAGAAATGAACTCGTGAATGAACTCGGCTTCGATTTCGTATTCCATTACATTTGGTTTTACAAATGAAAGTATTCTTCTAAAACCTTTTTCGGTGATGTTACACGCTTGTTGGATAAGGTCTAGTTCTTCGCTTTCTTTTACCGAGCGGATGCGTTGCAAAATTGGATTGCTTTTGGCAACCGCGTGCGCAGGATATTTCTCTTTCCACCATTTTACAAAACGAGCTTCGCGGGTTTCTGTTTCCACGGTAGCGCGATAATGTTCGTTAGTGTTGATGTAAATAGTTTCTGAGTGCGTCATTAATTCGAATAAAACTTTTTCGAATTCTTGCAGCCAATACACGGTTTTGATTCCTGAAACTTCGAAAGCGCGGTCTTTGGTTAATTTTTCACCTTCCCAAACTGCAATATGATCGTTAGTTTCTTTTAAGAACAAGATTTCTCTTTGGTGTTCGTAAGGAGCATCCGGGAATAATAGCAAAATACTTTCTTCCTGATCTACGCCGCTTAAATAAAATATATCGCGGTGCTGTGCAAATGGCAAAGTACTGTCTGCGGAAACAGGATAAATATCGTTAGAATTAAAAACGGCTACGCTTTTAGGCTTCATCTGCCCCATGAATTTAGCGCGGTTTTTTATAAATAATTGACGGTCTATTTGATGGTATTTCATATTATGTAAAATTTATTTTTTAAACAATGGGATATCGTCATTCAGTATCCGAATTGGGGCTTGAGATTGTTGAAAAGAGCTAACAATTCGGTTTTTATTTTGATGAGTCAAAAATACTAAGATTAAATCAGTTTAAGTTAGGAATTTGATAAATTTTATATAAAAACATTAAATTCGATAGTTTGAAATTTATAACTTTAAGCTATTTCTTTTTGGCTCAAATTGTAACATTTTTTCTTGATTTTGTAGGTTTTATTCCGGCAGTTGTAGGTGTTTTTATATCGAACTAAAATTGATGTGTTGGTAAAATCGGGATATTTTTTTTTAATATAAAATTTAAAAAACCATTGATTAGTCATTAATCATCAAACAATCAGTTAAAAGTGTTTTTTAAGAGATGTCTTAAAGAGGTGCAAGGCACTTTAAAATCATTATAAATAACAGCGAAAAGGTTGTAGTTCATGTCTATTTGCTTTATTTTTGTGATATTTTTTAAAACAAATTATTCAAATCTTATGGCAAAATCTGCATTATTGAAGTCGTCAATAGCTAAAAAAGTTGCTATGGCGCTTTCAGGAATTTTTTTGATGTTGTTCCTAGCACAGCACTTTTTCATCAATATGACGTCGGTTTTTAGTTCTAATACTTTTAATTCGATATCCCATTTCATGGGGAACAATCCGTTGGTTCAATTCGTTATCCAGCCAATTTTAGTCGTGGGAGTAATTTTTCACTTTATCATGGGTTTTGTTTTGGAAATTCAAAATAGAAATGCAAGACCGATTTCTTATGCTAAGAATAACGGAGCGGCTAATTCTTCTTGGGCTTCAAGAAACATGATTTATTCTGGGGTTGTAATTCTTGCCTTCTTATTCTTGCATTCTTACGATTTTTGGGTTCCAGAAATGGTTTACAAATACGTAGAGGTTAATCCGTTGGATGAAACAAGGTATTTCCATGAATTAGTAGCAAAATTTGAAAGTCCAGTTCGTACTGCTTTATACTGCTTGTCATTTGTGTTGTTGTCTTTGCACTTACAACACGGTTTCAGCTCCTCTTTTCAGTCTATCGGACAAAATAATAAATACACAAAAGGTTTGAAGAATTTCGGATTAGGTTTCGCGATTGTTGTTCCTTTAGGTTTCGTATTTATTGCATTATTTCATCATTTCAATCATTAATATACAATTATAATGGCATTAGATTCAAAAATTCCAAATGGTCCAATTGCGGACAAATGGACCGATTATAAAGATCATATTAATTTAGTAAACCCTGCTAACAAACGTAATTTAGATATTATCGTTGTTGGAACAGGACTAGCAGGAGGTTCTGCCGCTGCTACTTTGGCTGAGTTAGGATATAACGTAAAAGCATTTTGTTTTCAAGATTCACCACGTCGTGCGCACTCTATTGCGGCACAAGGGGGGATCAATGCGGCAAAAAATTATAAAGGAGACGGTGACTCTGTTCACAGATTGTTTTACGATACTGTAAAAGGAGGAGATTACCGTGCTCGTGAGGCTAACGTATATCGTTTAGCTGAAGTTTCTGCTAATATTATTGACCAATGTGTGGCTCAAGGGGTGCCATTGGCTCGTGAATATGGTGGATTATTGGATAACCGTTCTTTTGGAGGAACTTTGGTTTCTCGTACATTTTATGCTCAAGGGCAAACAGGACAACAATTATTGTTAGGAGCTTATTCTGCAATGAACCGTCAAATTGGTCGTGGAAAAATCAAAATGTACAACCGTCACGAAATGCTAGAATTAGTAATTATTGATGGTAAAGCAAGAGGAATTATCGCTCGTAACTTAGTTACTGGTGAAATCGAAAGACATTCAGCTCATGCAGTTGTAATTGGTTCTGGAGGTTATGGAAACGTTTTCTTCTTATCAACAAATGCAATGGGTTCTAATGCTACTGCAGCTTGGAAAATCCACAAAAAAGGGGCTTTCTTTGCAAATCCTTGTTATACTCAAATTCACCCAACTTGTATTCCGGTTTCAGGAGATCACCAGTCTAAATTGACTTTGATGTCAGAGTCGTTACGTAATGACGGACGTATCTGGGTTCCTGCAAAACAAGAAGATGCACAAGCAATTCGTGAAGGAAAGAAAAAAGCAACTGATTTAGCGGAAGCTGACAGAGATTATTTCTTAGAAAGAAGATATCCTGCTTTTGGTAACTTGGTTCCACGTGACGTAGCTTCTCGTGCTGCAAAAGAAAGATGTGATGCTGGTTTTGGTGTTAACAAAACGGGTGAAGCAGTTTACTTGGATTTTGCTGCAGCAATTAAGCGTTATGGTACTGAAGCGGTTTATGTAAAAGGTTTAGATGCTAATGATACTAAATTAGTAACTAAATTAGGTACTGAAATTGTAAAAAGTAAATACGGGAACTTGTTCCAGATGTATTATAAAATTGTAGATGAGGATCCTTATACTTCACCAATGATGATTTACCCAGCGGTTCACTACACAATGGGTGGAACATGGGTTGATTATAACTTGATGACTACAATTCCTGGTTGTTTCTCTATCGGAGAATCTAATTTCTCAGATCACGGAGCAAACAGACTTGGAGCTTCTGCTCTAATGCAAGGTTTAGCTGATGGATATTTCGTATTGCCTTATACTATTGGAGATTACTTAGCTCCAGATATCAAAATGGGTGAAATTTCTACAGATTTACCAGAGTTTATTGAGGCTGAGAAAAGTGTAAAAGAATTGATTTCGAACTTTATGAATAATAAAGGAACGCATTCAGTTGACCACTTCCACAAAAAATTAGGTAAAATTATGTGGGATAAAGTAGGTATGGCTCGTAACGAAAAAGGATTAAATGAGGCTATTGTAGAAATTGCTGCTTTACGTGAAGAGTTTTACAAAGATGTAAGAGTACCAGGAACTGACAAAGGATTCAACCAAGAATTAGAAAAAGCAATTCGTGTTGCCGATTTCTTAGAATTAGGAGAATTGTTTGCTAAAGATGCTTTACACCGTAATGAATCTTGTGGAGGTCACTTCCGTGAAGAATACCAAACAGAAGAAGGGGAAGCTTTACGTGATGATGAAAACTTTGCATATGTAGCTGCTTGGGAATACAAGGGAAAACCTAGCGATGCCGTATTACACAAAGAGCCATTGGTTTACGAAAACATCAAACTAGTTCAAAGAAGTTATAAATAGTATTCAGAAAAGTCTCGATACTTATTTCTTAATACTCAATACTTATACACAATGAAACTTACATTAAAAATATGGCGTCAGAAAAACGCCCAAGATAAAGGAGCAATGGTTGATTATAAAATCGACGGAATTGAACCTGATATGTCATTCCTTGAAATGCTTGACGTATTCAATGAACAACAAATCAATGCTGGTGGAGATCCAGTAGCTTTTGACCACGATTGTCGTGAAGGAATTTGCGGAATGTGTTCTTTATTCATTAACGGTGAAGCGCACGGACCAGACAGAGGAGTTACGACTTGTCAATTGCACATGCGTATGTTTAAGGATGGTGACACGATTACAATCGAGCCATTCCGTGCTGCTGCTTTCCCAGTAGTAAAAGATTTAGTAGTTGACAGAAGTTCTTTTGACAGAATTCAACACGCTGGAGGATTTATTTCGGTAAATACTTCTGGAAATACAATTGATGCCAATACAATCCCTATTAACAAGAAAGATGCTGATGATGCTTTCGATGCCGCTACTTGTATCGGTTGTGGTGCTTGTGTTGCTACTTGTAAAAACTCATCTGCGATGTTGTTTGTGGCTGCCAAAGTATCTCAATTTGCTTTATTGCCACAAGGTCAAGTAGAAGCGGTTGATCGTGTATTAAACATGGTAAATCAAATGGACGATGAAGGTTTTGGTAACTGTACCAATACTGGAGCTTGTGAGGTGGAATGTCCAAAAGGAATTTCTCTGGAAAACATCGCTCGTATGAATAGAGAATATTTATCTGCAAGTTTGAAAGGATAAAACCTCGAAATATAAATTTAAAAAACGCATTCAATCTCAAAGTTGAATGCGTTTTTTTATATAAATAAACGTTAGATTTTAGATAGGGTTTAGTCTTTCCATCCCCAAGGTGCGGAAGGTGTTGAAACTGCCTTTGTAATGTCAAATTTAACGGTAAACAATCGGTCCGAACCAATGCGTCTTAAGTTATACGTAAAAGAAGTTTCGTCTAAAGTAATCCACCAGACATTTGCAGCAGCATTTGGAATTAAATCACATGTTTCTTGATCTGCTGGGAAAAACTGAAGCGTTGACGAACCAGAATTAGAGGTTGTTCCTCCGTATTGGGTAACCTTGTCTTCAGAGCCATCTTCGTGACGGTGGTCGTGTTTCAATTGAATGCGGTCGTTTGTGTATGTTAACACCCAAGTTCTTGATTTGTCGTCTCCTACAAAAAACGGAATTCGAATGGTGTTTTCACTGCAATTACGGACGTGCATTACTAGTTTTTTATCTCTAAAAGTATCATTGTCAGCGCCTTCTTTTACTTCTCCTTCAAAAGATTTTCCGCATTGTTTTTGTAAATTTTCCCAAAATTGTTTAGCTCCTGATTTCTCTTGTCCCCAAATCAAAACAGAGAATAACATTGTGCAGAGAAGTATTGTCTTTTTCATAATTGTGTTTTTTTTGCTAATATAATGAACTTATACTATTATGATATTTCTTATTTTTATGAAAAAATAAAACGATGCAAGTTATACTGATACAAGCTCCTTTAGTTTGGGAAAATTCAAAATTTAACCGCGATTATTTCGAAGAAAAAATTAATTCAATTTCTTCGGCTGTTGATTTGATTGTGCTTCCGGAAATGTTTACCACCGGTTTTACGATGAATCCCAGTGCTGTTGCCGAAACGATGGAAGGCGAAACTGCGTTATGGATGCAATCATTGGCGAAAGCCAAAAACAGTGCCATAACAGGAAGTATTGTTATTGAGGAGAATGGCAATTTTTATAATAGAATGTTATTTGTGTTTCCTTCGGGCGAGATTCAGTATTATGATAAAAGACATTTATTTACCCTTGCCGGAGAGAATAAAGTTTATACGGCAGGAACTAAAAAAGTTATTATTGAGTATTTAGAATGGAAAATTTGTCTGCTTGTTTGTTATGATTTGCGTTTTCCGGTTTTTTCAAGAAACATTGAGGATTATGATTTGATGCTTTATGTAGCCAGTTGGCCAAAAATAAGAACAAATGCTTGGGATGCTTTATTGAAAGCACGAGCAATAGAAAATATGAGTTATGTAATAGGTGTTAACAGAACCGGAGTAGATGAAAATGGACATGTATATATTGGGCATTCGCAAGTTGTCGATTACCTGGGAGATTATATAGTGGAGCCACAAGAAGCCGATGCAGTTCTTACAGCTACTTTAGATAGATCCAAATTAATCGAAGTTCGAAAAAAACTAGGTTTTTTGAACGATAAAGACACTTTTGAGCTTAAAAACTAGATTTTTTCTTGTTATCCGTTTTCTTTTTTGGTTCAGGCGTGTAAGGAATGCTCAAATCGAAAGCTTGCTCGACATCCCAATTTGCTCGGATATCTATTTCTTTTGAAAAATAAATCACTTCTTCGGAATAGCGTTTCTCTAAATAATTTCCGGAATCGTAAATTTTATTTTTGTTTTCGTCATAAATAGCGCGAAGTGTAAATAGTGTGGGTTCTAGTAGATTAAAATCGACAGTGGTGCTGTTTTCGGTGTATTCAGAAGCAAAAACAACATCACCTTTTGCATCTGTTAATTCTACAATGACCGGAAAATGCTTTACGTTTTCTAGTTTTATTCTAAGATTCCCATAATCCGAAGTGTTTTGCGTAGTCACTTTATAAGTTAAAGTATCATTTGATTTTTCGAAAAAATCGGTAAAAGCTCCCGGTAAAATGGTGAAAGTGTATTTTTCTAAAGGTTCTTTCTTGAAATCAAAAAACAATTTTTGATTAAAATCATCATATTCGCTAGTAAAAGGAACAGCAATAGAATCCTTATTAATCAGTTTTATTTTTGAATTATCAAATTTAACCAATGGCGTGGCAGTTTCTAATGTAAATCGATTCCTAAAATGCAAAGTCCCATTGTATAGAGCTGTTATGTTTAAGGTGTCTTTCTTTTGGTCTTTAATTTTGAAAGTAAAGTCTTTTTGGTATTTATCTTTGGCTGCAGCCAAGGATAAAGAATCGGTTTTTAATGGCTTGAACCATATTTGGAGCGAATCTTTTTTAGGTAGCTGTGTTATAATCGAAGCTAAGGTTTCGTTGTTGTTTTTTAAAGTTATTTTTGGTCTGGAATTGGCTAAAGTCATATTTCCTTCATATCCCATAAGCAAACGATTTCCGGAAGCTTGAGTAGGCTTAAAGGCTTTAAATGGGAGTACTTCTTTGAATAATTCCAATTCATATACAGTGTCATTAGGAATGGTGATGAATTGTTTGTGAAATCCAATTTTATCCTCTTTTGGGTTAAGTTTATTATTGTTGTTTTTATCCTTTAGTGCTACAAGAAGGTATTTTCCAGCCTTTAGATTTTCAAGACGGAATGTTTTTAAACTGTCTAAGGTATTTGTAATGTATCTAGGATTTTCTTTGTAAATAACAGAATCTTTAAAGGTGTCATTTACTTCATAAAGCATTACCGAAACAAAAGAATCGGCTTCCTTATTTTTAGCGTCTTTTATTCTTCCGCCAAGAGCTAAGGAGTCAATATAGGCACCAGTTGAGAATACATATTTAAACTGATTATAGGGATTTCCTTCGTTATTATCGGCAATACTTTGCCCAAAATTTAAGCTATAAGTAGTATTAGGCTGCAAAGTATCTTTTATTTTTATAGTAATATGTTTGCTTGCAGTTGTTGGTAGGATTAGCGGTTCCTGTTTCATTGGTGGCGAAATGACCAATTGTTTGTTTAGGTTTTTGAGCTTGATGTTTTCATCAAATTCTAATTTGATTTCGTCTCCTTTAAAATTGGTGTTGAAGTTTTCTGGGAAACTCATTTTTAGGACAGGAGCAATGGTGTCTTTTAGACCGCCAGTGATTGATCCTCTTTTGGCACAACCAGCTATCGAAAGTGCTAAAATGATGTATATAATGAGTGTTTTATTTTTCAACATAAAAGTTCAGAATTTAAGGATACAAAATAACAATTATATTTACTCTAATCGAAACTTTTATAGAATTATTAGGTGGATTTGTATAGGTTGTCGATTGATTTAAGTCGGAATCCACCCTTTTTAAGTAATAAAATCCTACATTTGTAAAACTTTTAATTCTTTTATTTTTTTGAAAAATTATTTTTGGTATATCGTTTTAATTGTGGTTTTTGCTTCTTGCAATCGTAAAGAAAAACCGATTATTGCTTTTTATTATTGGAAGACCAATTTTTCTTTATCATCTTTAGAAAAAGAAACGTTACAAGGTAATGATGTTCAAAAAATATACATTCGGTATTTTGATATTGATTTACACCCAAAAACAAACGAACCTTTTCCATTAAGTCCGATACATTTTTCTGCTCTTCCGTCGGTGAAAACAATCGTTCCGGTGGTTTATATCAAAAATAAAGTGATGCTAAAGGCCAATTTTGACAGCAAAAAGCTGGCGCAACAAACCTATGATTTTGTAAATCTTATCAATTCTAAAAATAATCTTTCTTGTCAGGAAATTCAAATAGATTGCGATTGGACTTTGCAAAGTAAAACAAACTATTTGCAGTTTATAGAAGACTTTAAACGTATTTCGGATAAAAAACTATCAGCTACAATTCGATTGCACCAAGTGAAATATTTTGAAAAAACTAAAATTCCTAACGTAGATTCGGCTGTTTTGATGTATTATAACATGGGAAAAATTGCGGTAAATTCGCTCAATTCTATATACGATCAGAGTATTGCCAGCCGTTATTTAAAAAGTTTAAAGAAATATCCTTTGGCATTAGACTTTGCCTTGCCAATTTATTCCTGGGGAATTCATATTAGTGATGGAAAAGTGATTGGTTTACGAAGCAAAATGACAGTTTCGGACTTACAATTGGATTCCAATTTTACCTTAGAAGAATCCAATAGTTTTCGAGTAAATCGTTCTAATTATCGAAAAGGAACTTTTTATAAAAAAGGCGATATCTTAAAAATAGAAGCCGTTTCGGGTGCTGATTTAAAAGAAATGGCTCGTGATTTAAAAGAAAATTCGGCAGCAATGCCAAAAGAGATTATTTTTTATGACTTAGACGAACTCAATATAAAAAACTATGAGAAAACTATTTTTAAGCAAGTTGTTTCTTGTTTCTAGCATCTTTTTACTATTTGTTTATGGTGTTATTTATGCTTGTGGTGGTGGCGAATGGTTTGAGGATTGGTATTATGGATACAATTCTAATTTTACGCCAGAAGCTTTTGTTGATAAATCCTACTCGCCATTGTTTTTGTCTGGAGAAGTTTTTTACGGAATTGGGTTTGATGCTCAGCACAATTCCAGATTCAACGATGAAATAACGGCTGATTGGCAGTCTTTTTTAAAAGAAAAGATGAATCCAGACGAGGTAAAGGCTTTTTTATTAGACAATAACAGAAAAATAAAGGTTGAGGAATTGTACTTCTTTTTTAAAACAAAAGAAAAAAATGAATCTTCGATAGGTTTTGCTTCGAAAATAAATTTGAAAGATGCAAAGACTAAAGAGTTTATTAGGTTTTTATATTTGGCACAACAAATAGAAACTGTTTCTATTGGAGAAGAACATTGGGGCTATGAACCGGTTGTTTCAAAGGTTTTTACTGATTTAGAATTGATTAAAGAAATTGAAAATAAATACAATACAACAAAAGATGCGTTTCTAAAAAATCGATATTGGTTCCAAACGATAAAAGCTTATTTTTATAGTGATGATAGGCAAAAAGCAATTGATTTTTTTAATAAAACAGCAGCTTCTGTTCCTAAAAACACCTTGTATTATAGAGCAGTCGGCTATTTAGCGGGAATTTATTACAAGCAAAAGAATTATGCGGTTTCTAATTATTTGTACAGCCAAGTTTTTGATAAATGTCCGCCAATGCGAGTGGTTGCGGCTTATAGTTTTCATCCGCAAGAGGAAGCAGATTGGAATCAATCCTTAGCGATGGCGGAAAACAATCAGGAAAAAGCGGCGCTTTGGGCTATTCATGGGTTTTATAAGGACGAAGTAAACGCGATTTCTAATATTTTTGAATTAGATCCTTCAAGCGAGCATTTGAATTATTTGTTAACGCGATTAATTAATGGTCAAGAGAATAAAATTAATGCTAATTATAAGGATAAATCGGTTTCGGAGAATAAGAAATCACAATTAGCCAATATGGATAAATCGGTTTTGGCTTTGGTGAATAAAATTACTGCTTCAAATGCTACACACGAACCCTATCTGTGGAGTATTGCATTGGGTTATTTGCAAACTTTAAACGGAGAATATACAAAAGCAGATAAAACCTTTGATGCGGTGGCACCAAAGTTGCCTAAAACGGACTTGGCTTCAAATCAGTTGCGATTGTTGCGATTTGTGAATAACTTGAATAAAATTTCAGTTATTAATCCTGCTTCTGAAAAAACGATTTTGAATGATTTACATTGGCTTTATAAGGAGCTTCCGAAAAAGAACATAGAGAGTTTTCGTTATCATAATGCTACCAATTGGAGTAAATTGTACTTGTCAGCCTTGTATAAAGCAAAAAACAACAATGTCATGGCGGAGCTTTTTGTAGCTACGGAAGGATTTTATGACAATGATAAAAACTTACAAGCGATGAAAGATTTCCTTTCGAAATCAAATAAAACCGAAATGGAAGTCATTGCAAATAGTGTTTATAATCTGAAATTGAAAGATATTAATGCTTTTCAAGCTACAAAAGCCACTTTTGAAAATAAGATTCCTGAGGCAATTGCTTTTATGCAAAAGACCGACAGTTTGCAATACGTAAAATTTCCGGGAAATCCTTTTAACGGAAATATCAAAGATTGCCACGATTGCGAGCATGCCGCTCATCAAAAAAAGAAGTTTACGCAAATAGAGTTTTTAAAGCTGATAAAAGAGATGCAGGATAAGGTGGTTCAAAATGAAGATGTTTATAATAATTGTTTGTTATTGGGCAATGCTTTTTACAATATTACTCATTTTGGGAATGCACGTCTTTTCCATGAAGGCGCTATTGCAGGTTTTGGTTCTAGTCCAACTTTTTTTAGAGATCCAATTAAAAAAATGATTGTAGATTGCTCATTGTCAAAAATGTATTATAGAAAAGCCTTTGAAGCGGCGACTACAAAGGAACAAAAGGCAAAATGTGTTTATTTGTTGGCAAAATGCGAACGAAATGAATTTTACAACAATAGGTATTATTTCCAGAATAAAAATTGGTGGGATATGTATGATGATAAGGTTAATTTTTTAGCTTGGGATGGTTTTAAAAAGTTAGAAAAAGACTATTCTGACACAAAATACTATCAGGAGGTAATTGCAGAATGCGGGTATTTTAGGACTTATATTAACAGACCATAATCGTATCTTTGTTGTTTAATACAGTTTGTAGGATGAGAAAAATAGAACATATAGGAATTGCAGTGAATGATTTGGAAGTTTCGAATCTGGTTTTTGAGAAACTTTTTGGCGCACCAGCTTATAAATTTGAGGAAGTAGAAAGCGAAGGAGTTACAACTTCTTTTTTTAAAAACGGTCCAAATAAAATTGAACTTTTGGCAGCTACTAATCCCGATAGTCCTATTGCTAAGTTTATAGCCAAGAAAGGAGAGGGAATCCATCATATTGCTTTTGATGTGGAGGATATTGTTGAGGAAATAGCGCGTTTGAAAAAGGAGGGCTTTGTTGTTTTGAATGAAATTCCAAAAAAAGGGGCCGATAATAAGTTAGTTGCCTTTTTGCATCCAAAAAGCACTAATGGTGTTTTGATAGAGTTGTGTCAGGAAATAAAATAATTTTTCTTTAAAATTTAGAAATCTAATAATCAATAACTTTCTGATTTGAATGTTCGAATAGTGTGTTTAATTGAAAATCTAAGCAAAAAATATTTGGTGTAAACGAAAAATAGTAGTAATATTGCAAACTCTTAACCGGTCCTATAGCTCAGCTGGTTAGAGCACCTGACTCATAATCAGGTGGTCCCTGGTTCGAGCCCAGGTGGGACCACAAAAAGCCTTTTAGATTTTTCTAAAAGGCTTTTTTATTTTATGCCGATGAAAATCAGGTTTTTATAAGAAAAAGTCATATTTTTGTTATGATTGTTTTTTGTGGGAACGGTGTTTTTTTTAAATCTTTTTTATTTCAGGATAATGAAAATTAGCAAAAACAAATTATTTATTTTAATTGTTTTCCTATTTGGATTTTTTGTTGTTTGGAATAAAGTTTCGGCGAAAACCACTCCGCCTGCGCCAACAAACCAGAGAAATACTCCGCCGCCGCCAGATGGTTTGCCTATTGATGAAAATATTGTGATATTGGTTGTGATTGCTCTGTTGTTTGGAATTTATGTCATTTATAATCATAGATTAAAAACAAAAGCTCCAAATTAATTTGGAGCTTTTGTTTTTAATGAGATTTTGATCGTCTTGTTTTTTAGCGGTTAGCGTGTAATTTAGATACATATTTCCCGATTACGTCAAATTCTAGATTTATTTTTGTGCCTACTTTAAAGCTTTTAAAATTAGTGTGCTCGTGTGTATAAGGGATGATGGCGACGCTAAATTGGTTTTTCTTTGAATTTACGACGGTTAAACTTACTCCATTTACGGTAATCGAGCCCTTTTCGATTGTTAGATTATTTAAGGCTTCATCATATTCAAAGGTGTAGAGCCAGCTTCCGTTAGTTTCTTGAGCTTCAATACAGGTTCCGGTTTGGTCAACATGTCCTTGTACGATGTGGCCGTCTAGTCGATCTCCTAATTTCATCGCTCTCTCTAAATTTACGCTATCGCCAACTTTCCAATCTACCAAGTTTGTTTTTTTTATCGTCTCGTCAATAGCGGTTACAGTGTAGTTGTTGTCTTTTAGGGCAACAACCGTTAGGCAAATTCCATTGTGCGAAACACTTTGGTCTATTTTGAGTTCAGCGGTAATCGAAGAGTCTATCGTTATATAGATGTTGTCTTTCTCTTTTTTTATTTCTTGGATGGTGCCAAGGGTTTCTATTATTCCTGTAAACATTTCTTGTTTTATTTTACTAAATTTGCACTTCAAAATTAGCAATAAATAACTTGTGGTCATGATGAAAAAAGCAGAAAATATAATTGTTGGAATTTCAATCGGAGATTTAAACGGTATTGGAAGCGAAGTTGTTTTAAAAACATTCGAGGATTCGCGAATGTTAGAGTTGTGTACGCCCGTTATTTTTGCTAATGTGAAAATAATGTCATTTATAAAAAAGAATTTAGAGTCTGCTGTTGCGCTTCATGGGATTGATAAATTAGATCAGATTCTTCCGGGGAAGATTAATGTTTTGAATCTTTGGAGAGAAGGAGTCGATTTGAATCTTGGAGTTAATGATGAAAAAGTAGGGGAGTATGCTGTGAAATCATTTGTGGCGGCAACGAAGGCTTTGAAAGAAGGTTTGGTAGATGTACTGGTAACGGCGCCAATCAATAAATACAATATACAATCGGAAGAGTTCAAGTTTCCGGGACACACCGATTATCTAGATCAAGAATTAGAAGGAGATGCTCTTATGTTGATGGTTCAGGATGGTTTAAGGGTTGGGCTTTTGACGGATCATATCCCGGTGAGTGAGGTTGCGTCACATCTTACTGAAGATTTGATTGTAAGGAAAATAGAAACTGTAAAGCAGTCTTTAATCCAGGATTTTAGCATCAATAAGCCTAAGATTGCTGTTTTGGGGTTGAATCCGCATTGTGGTGACGGCGGAGTGATAGGAAAAGAAGATGACGCGGTTTTGAGACCGGCATTAAAAAAAATATTTGACAAAGGAACTTTGGTTTTTGGGCCTTTTGCTGCGGATGGATTTTTTGGAAGTGGACAATACGAGAATTATGATGCAATAATTGCCACTTATCACGATCAAGGATTGATTCCTTTTAAAACGTTGTCTTTTGGTAAAGGAGTGAATTATACGGCCGGTTTGGATAAAATAAGAACTTCTCCGGATCACGGAACTGCTTATGATATTGCAGGGAAGGGTATTGCAGATTATAATTCTTTCAAGGAAGCTGTTTATCTTGCATTAGATGTTTATCGTTCAAGAGCGGAGTATGCAGAAATCAGTGAAAAACCACTAAAGGTTAGGGAAAAATAGCAGAAGATAAAAAATAATAAATAACATTATTAGTTTTGCAATAATTTTATATCTTTGCACTCCCGAAGTTTGGGGTAAAATTTTGTTGAAATGAATAAGACAAAAGAATATGTAATCCCTTTTGTGGGATTAAAGCTAGGGAAACATCATTTTGAGTATCAAATAGCTAATGCGTTCTTTGAAATCTTTGATTATGACGAATTTCAAAATTCAGAAATCAAAGTAAATGTAGTTTTAGAGAAGAAAAGCAATATGTTGGAGTTGACCTTCAAGCATAAGGGTACAGTTAATGTGCCTTGTGATCTTACGAGTGAAGATTTTGACATGCCTGTAAAAGGGGATATGAGGTTGATAGTTCGTTTTGGAGAGGTGTATAATAATGACAACGAAGAGTTGCTTATTTTACCTTTTGGAGAGTTTGAAATAGATATTGCGCAGTATATATATGAAATGATTGCGCTTTCTGTGCCTCTAAGACGAGTTCATCCAGGAGTGAAAGACGGAAGTTTAAAAACGGAAGCTCTTGAGAAACTGAATGAATTAACATTAAAAGAACAACCAGAAGAAGATAAAGAAGAGAATAAAGAAGAAAATATTGACCCACGTTGGGACAAATTAAAGCAACTATTAACGGATAAATAATATAGTAAAATGGCGCATCCTAAGAGAAAAATCTCCAAAACAAGAAGAGATAAGAGAAGAACACATTATAAAGCTACTGTAGCACAAATCGCTACTTGCCCAATTACGGGTGAAGCACATTTATACCACAGAGCCTACTGGCATGAAGGGAAAATGTATTACAGAGGACAAGTTGTTATCGATAAGTCTGTAGCTGTTGCTTAATGCATTTTTTACAAATGATATTTGAACTCTCACTATGTGAGAGTTTTTTTGTTGTCTGTTATTTTAAATAAATTAAAGAGTTCTAAAACAGAGGGTTTAGGATTTTTTTTGTAATTTTCAACTCTTTTAAACGTTTTATTAAATGGTAGCATTTGATAAAAAATATTCGAATACAATGAATACAATTACGGCCGCAATCACCGCTGTAGGAGCCTATGTTCCTGACTTTGTACTTTCAAACAAAGTTCTTGAAACAATGGTTGATACAAACGATGAGTGGATTACCACTCGTACAGGAATTAAAGAAAGAAGAATCCTTAAAGATGAGGATAAAGGCACCTCTTTTTTAGCTATAAAAGCAGCTCAGGATTTATTAGCGAAAGCGAATATTGATCCTTTGGATATTGATTTATTAATAATGGCAACTGCAACACCAGATATGCCGGTTGCTTCTACAGGAGTATATGTTGCCACTCAAATTGGAGCAACAAATGCTTTCGCCTATGATTTGCAAGCAGCATGTTCTAGTTTCTTATACGGAATGTCTACTGCGGCTGCTTACATTCAATCAGGAAGATATAAAAAAGTACTTTTAATTGGTGCCGATAAAATGTCTTCTATTGTAGATTATACAGATAGATCTACTTGTATCATCTTTGGAGATGGTGCAGGTGCAGTTTTGTTTGAGCCTAATAATGAAGGTTTAGGATTACAGGATGAATATTTGAGAAGTGATGGCGTAGGTCGTGATTTTTTAAAGATTGATGCTGGTGGATCACTTCATCCAGCCTCATTAGAGACAATTAAAGAAAATCGACACAACATTGTGCAAGACGGTAAAACAGTTTTTAAATATGCTGTAACTAATATGGCTGATGCAAGCGAGTTAATCTTAAAAAGAAACAACTTGACTAATGAAGATGTTAATTGGTTAGTGCCACATCAGGCAAACAAGCGTATAATAGACGCTACTGCAAGCAGAATGAATTTAGAAGAATCTAAGGTTTTGATGAATATAGAAAAGTATGGAAATACGACTTCTGCAACCTTGCCTCTTGTTCTAAATGATTTCGAACACTTACTTAAAAAAGGAGATACGGTTATTTTTGCTGCATTTGGAGGTGGATTCACTTGGGGATCTATATATTTAAAATGGGCATACGACAAAAAATAAATTTAAACTAAAAACAAATAATCATGGATTTAAAAGAAATTCAGAACTTAATCAAATTTGTAGCAAATTCGGGAGTTGCAGAAGTTAAATTAGAAATGGATGATGTTAAAATCACCATTAGAACAACTTTAGAAGGAAACGTAACTGAAACTACTTATGTTCAGCAAGTTCCTGCTCAAGGTCAACTTCAGCAAGCATTGGCTCCACAAATTTCGGCGCCAGCAGCTCCAGTAGCAGCAGCTCCAGTTGTTGAAGAGTCTAAATATGTAACTATAAAATCACCTATCATTGGAACTTTCTACAGAAAACCATCACCTGATAAAGCTGTTTTCGTAGAAGTAGGAAATACAATTGCTAAAGGAGATGTTCTTTGTGTTATTGAAGCAATGAAATTATTCAATGAAATTGAATCTGAAATTACTGGTAAAATCGTGAAAATATTAGTAGACGATATGTCTCCTGTAGAATTTGACCAACCTTTATTCTTGGTAGATCCATCATAAGAAATTTTGAATGATGAATTTTGAATGATGAATTATCATCTGTCATTCAAATAATTTAAAATTTATAATTATAATTTATAATTTCAATAAGATGTTTAAAAAAATATTAATTGCAAATAGGGGAGAAATTGCGCTTCGTATTATCAGGACCTGTAAGGAAATGGGAATAAAAACGGTGGCTGTTTATTCTACTGCAGATGCAGAAAGCTTACACGTAAAGTTTGCTGATGAGGCTGTTTGTATTGGTCCACCGCCAAGCAACTTGTCCTATATGAAAATGTCAAATGTTATTGCTGCTGCTGAGATTACCAATGCAGATGCAATACATCCAGGATACGGATTCCTTTCTGAAAATGCAAAATTCTCAAAAATATGTCAAGAGCATGGAATCAAATTCATTGGTCCATCTTCTGAAATGATTGAGAGAATGGGTGATAAAGCTTCGGCAAAAGCAACAATGATATCTGCAGGAGTGCCATGTGTACCTGGTTCAGAAGGATTGTTAGAGTCTTTTGAGCAAGCACAAAAATTGGCAAAGGAAATTGGTTATCCAGTTATGCTAAAAGCTACTGCCGGTGGTGGTGGAAAAGGAATGCGTGCTGTTGCTAAAGAAGCAGACTTACTAAAAGCTTGGGAAGATGCCCGTCAGGAATCTGCCGCTGCTTTTGGAAATGACGGTATGTATCTTGAAAAATTAATTGAAGAACCTCGTCATATCGAAATTCAAGTAGTTGGTGATGCTTACGGTAAAGCTTGTCACCTTTCTGAAAGAGATTGTTCTGTTCAACGTCGTCACCAAAAATTGACAGAAGAGACTCCATCTCCGTTTATGACTGATGAATTGCGTAATAGAATGGGTGAAGCGGCTGTAAAAGCGGCTGAATATATTAAATACGAAGGTGCTGGAACGATAGAATTTTTGGTGGATAAACACCGTAATTTCTATTTCATGGAAATGAATACCCGTATTCAGGTGGAGCACCCAATTACCGAGCAAGTTATAGATTATGACTTGATACGCGAGCAAATTTTAGTTGCTGCTGGTGTGCCAATTTCAGGTAAAAATTATTTGCCACAATTGCACAGTATCGAATGTCGTATCAATGCAGAAGATCCGTACCATGATTTCCGTCCTTCACCAGGAAAAATCACGACGCTTCATATGCCAGGTGGACACGGAGTAAGATTGGATACCCATGTGTATTCCGGTTATACGATTCCACCAAATTACGATTCGATGATTGCAAAATTGATTACTACAGCTCAATCAAGAGAAGAAGCTATTAGTAAAATGAGAAGAGCATTAGATGAATTTGTAATTGAAGGAATAAAAACAACAATACCTTTTCATAGACAATTGATGGATGATCCTCGCTATTTAGCAGGAGATTATACAACTGCTTTTATGGATACATTCAAAATGGTTGATCCTTTAATTTAATTTATTGTATATATTATAATTAAGCCGCACTATATGTGTGGCTTTTTTTTATGGCTTTTTTTTCCGAAAGTGTGTAAAAAGTATCCATTTTAGGTAATCATTACACGTGGATATCCAATCGTTTTAAAAACGGAATTAATATTAATTCGTTGTAAATTAATATGTTATATTTTTTTAATTAAGAAATAATTAGCGGCATAATAATTTCATTGTCTGAAGTGTAAAACAATAATAATTATATTTAAATAGACACATTATGAAAAAATTAATCTTATCAGCCGCTATCGTATTAGGAAGTTTATCAACATTTGCAGCCACTATAGCTACAAACAATCCAGTAGAAAAATCAGTGACAATTGCTGAAGAATACACTGAAATCAAAATAGAAGAGTTGCCAGCGGCAGTTGTAAACGCTTTGAAAAAAGCCTATCCGGATGCGGTGCTTACAAAAGCGTATGTAAACGAGAAAAAAGAATATAAGTTAGATATAACTGTAGGTGAAAAAGTAGGTTCTTTATTTGCTGATGCAAACGGAAAATGGATACAAAAATAAAATAGGTTTTGTTTTTTAAAAAAGAGGCTGTCTAATTTTGACAGCCTCTTTTTTGCATAATTTTATTATAATTACAATATATAAGCCTTAATTTAGCGTAAAAAGTACCAAGACTAATGCCGAAGATTTTAATTATTGAAGATGATATTTCGTTTTGTAAACTATTAGAGAAATTTCTAATTAAAAATAAGTACGAAGTGACGACCTCTTTTTCTGCTGCCGATGCTCGATTGATTTTTAAAAATGATACTTTCGATTTGATTTTAACCGATTTACGCTTGCCGGATGCTGATGGAATAGACTTGTTAGCAGAGATTAAAACAACTAATTTTCAGACCCCAGTAGTTTTGATGACCGGTTATTCAGACATAAATACTGCAGTTCGAGCCATAAAAAACGGGGCTTCCGATTATATTTCGAAACCATTTAATCCGGATGAAGTATTATTGGTAATCACTAATGCAATGCAAGCTTTTGAGTCAAAACCAAAAGAAAATAAAAAGCATGTGTCTAGTAATAAAAAATCTTCTTCCTCAGAATATGTCGAGGGGATCTCAAAAGCTTCCAAAAAATTAGCTGAACACATTCAATTGGTCAGTCCAACGGATATGTCGGTTTTAATTATTGGCGAAAGCGGTACCGGAAAAGAAATTATAGCTAAAAGTATTCATCAAAAAAGCAATCGAAAAGACGCTAATTTTATTGCCGTTGATTGTGGCGCAATTCCAAAAGAGTTGGCTGCAAGTGAGTTTTTTGGTCATTTAAAAGGTTCTTTTACAGGAGCTATTTCTGACAAGATTGGCTATTTTGAAGCTGCTAATGGAGGAACTCTTTTTTTAGATGAAATTGGAAATTTGTCCTATGAAAACCAAATTCAGCTGTTGCGTGCTTTGCAAGAGCGAAAGATAAAACCGGTAGGGAGTAATAAAGAAATAGAGGTTGATATTAGGATTATTACAGCTACCAATGAAGATTTGCGTGAAGCGGTTAAAAATGGTGATTTTAGGGAAGATTTATACCATAGAATTAATGAATTTTCTATTCATTCGCCTTCACTTTCAGAACGTGCAGAAGATTTAATGATTTTTGCCGAGTTTTTTTTAGAGAAGGCAAATGAGCAGTTAAATAAAGAAGTTATAGGTTTCTCTAGTGAAGTAGTGGATATTTTTCAAAATTATCCTTGGCCGGGAAATTTACGAGAAATGCAAAACTGTGTGAAACGGGCAACGCTTTTAACGAAGGATGATTTTATAGAAAAAGCAGTTTTGCCAGTGGAGTTTTTTGAAAAAAATCAGCCTACGACTACTAGCTTGTCTTTGTCTGAAAACGAAAAAGAAGCTATTGTTTATGCTTTGGCTAAAACGCAAAATAATAAATCGGAGGCTGCTAAATTGTTGAAAATAACTCGTAAAACACTTTATAACAAGCTAAAGTTGTACGATATTAATTAGATCACTTTTTCAATTTCGGTAAAGAGGATAGTGATTTTTGATTTTAAATTTGAAAAAAGCACTTTTAATTCCGCAACACTAAATTCTTGTATTTCCAGTTGTGTTAAAATTGCGGCAATTTCCGTTGCTTCAATCTGCTTGAACATGGGCGCCATTTTATGGGCGAGCTGCTTTATTTTTTCTGGCTCAAATGCCTGAATAGTATCTTCGAATAGGATAAGATTAGCTGCAGTAGTACTTATAAGAGATTGAATTACATTTTTTATAGCTTCCTGATCATTGTTTAAAAATAATTCTAACGAATGTAAGGAAAACAACTCGTCCTGTTTTTTACTCGCTATTTTCTCTTGTTTTGGAAGATTTGTTTGGCTGAAAACAGCATCAATCGTTTTCAAAAGAATATTTGGTGTAAAAGGCTTTTTTAGCACCACTGAAAATCCTGCTTTTTGATAGATTTCATCGCTTAGATCCGCTCTGCCTGTTACAGCAATTAGAGGTTGCTTAGTATAGCTGTTGTTTCCTGTTTTTAGAGCATTTACCAATTCAAAACCATTCATTATTGGCATTTGGATATCGGTAATTAATAAATCAAAGCTTTCTAATTTAAGGTATTCTAATGTTGCTTGGGCATTAGAAAAAGAGATAACTTTAAAGTACTGTTTTAAAACTTCGGCGGTTAGTTGTAATAAAGTGGCATCGTCATCAACTAAAATGATAGTTTTATTTTGCTTTTTCGGAACGTAAATCGCGGTATTAACTTTGGTATTACTGCTTGATGTATCAAAAGTAATGGGTAGTTTAATTTCAAAACAGCTTCCTATTTGTGAACTGTGCTTCAAATACAATTCGCCTCCTAAAAGAGAAGCGATTTTTTTCGAAATTGATAATCCCAAACCAGTTCCGCCAAATGTTTTTTCAATCGATTCATTTGCCTGAGCGAATTCTTCAAAAATTAATTTCTGACTGTCTTTTGCTATTCCGATTCCAGAATCTGTAACGCTAATAAAAGCTAGGTTTTCTGTTGGCGCCAAGCTCGCATTTATTGTAATGAATCCTTTGTTTGTAAATTTATAAGCGTTGCCTATGATGTTAAATAAAACCTGTTTTAATCGAAATTCATCTCCAATGATAGATTGATCGAACTTTTTGTCAATAGTAATTAAGAGTTCAATTTCCTTTTTTTGATAAACGGATTGGATATTATTGGCTACCTCATGAATTGTCTCCTTTAATGAAAAAGGTTTTTTTTCGATAGTAATTTTGCCGGCTTCAATTTGGGAGAAATCCAATAAATCCTTTACCAATCTCGAAATATATTCAGATGAGTTTTTAATGTTATTGGTAAAATATAACTGTTTATTTGTTAAGTCAGAAGTCCCCAATAATTCAGCATAACCAACAATGGTAGTTAATGGTGTTTTTAAGTCGTGACTTACTGTAGAGATGAGTTGTTCTCTGCTTTTTAGCAAGTTTCGGGTTTTAAAATTGGCAATCTCCAATCGCTTTTTATACAATTGTGTTTTAGAAAAATCACTGGCAATAAGTATAGAAAAGAATATAGTAAGTAATAATCCTACAATCGCTGCAGCAGTTACGATCTGATTGATTCTTTTGAGCGATTTTTCTTTTTCTTTATTGTTTTCAATAGAATGAACAATGATTTCTTGCTCTATAATTTGAAGAACTTTTCTAAGCTGATCCGATATTAAAATCTCATTGTTGAGTAGTTTTTTTTCTTGAATAGCTAAGGAAGCTTTTTTCTTTTCGGTTTCTAGTTTTACAACGTTTAATAATTGTTTAGAAGTCGATAGGATAGAATCAGAGACTTTTTTTGTTAGGGTATTGCTGCTGTCATCTGGTATATTTTGATTCAGATAATCAACGTAATTTTGCAATACAGTTCGCTTGTATTTACTGAGTTTTTCTGGGTTTTTATGAAAATCTTGTAATTGTAATTTGCGTAATGAAAACTCTAATTGATTCAATCCCTGGATAGCATCTTTTACAGATGTTTCTTCTGTTGTTTTATTCTTTATGGCCTTGAGTTGCCTTATATTTTGAGTTTTTTCGGAAAGTAAAATGGTAACGCTGTCAAGTAATTTAATTTGGTAGTCACTTGAGACCGTTTTTTTTAATAAATCAATGCGAATTTTTAGGGAATCTGTTTCTTGTAGATAATTTTTTAAATCTTTTTCTGAATTGGACTGAATAGTTTTTCGAGCTAAACTTTCTGTTTTGTATACATTAGAAAAAAGGTTACTAATTTTTAAAACTTTGTTTTCTTCGAAGTTAATTTCATTTTCAATGTTAGAATAGACTTTGTTTTCAGAATATAAAATCCAACCCACACTAACTACAAGTGCTACTAGAGCAATGTAACTTATGAAAACTTTTACAGGAATATTGCTGTTTTTGTTTCCCATTTTTTAGAATTAGTGTGGGCTGGTTTTAGATAATAGCATAGTTTTTTCTTTAAAATAGTTAAAGAATTTGCCTAGCTATAATTTTGGATTCTGAGATTATACGCCCATTTTTTTAGCAATATCAGCTGGGATTCCAGCTTTATTTACCATGAAAGCGGTAGTTTTATATTTTACATAGTTTTTACTAACGTTAAGGTAGCCTTTATAGTCGTTTGTTGCTCCCCAAGAGTTTTTTACGATATAATATTCTTTGCCTGTTTGATCTTTAGCAAGACCAACAATGTGCATTGCGTGATCATCAGTAGTTTGATAGTTGTCAAATGCATTTTGACGTAATTCGGGAGTAATTTCTAACTCAGCCTTAGGTCCGTTAAACATATTTTCTTTTTCTTCAGCGGTCATTTCCTCCATTTTTTTTGTTGGGACATAAGCTACACCATTTTTCCAGCTGAAACTTTTTTCGCTTACATCAGAAGCCCAAGCAACGGTAAATCCATTTTTCAATGCATTATCGATAATATTAGTCATATCGTTTAATTGCACATTGTAAATTTGATCTAAAGACCAGTTATCTGGTACCATCATGGTCATTTTAGTGTAGTAAGGCGAATCGCTAAATGATGATATTTCGATGTAATCAGTTGGGTTAATACCTACTACTTCTTTAGCAAATGTTTGAGGAGTATAATTCTTTCCTTTGTAATTGAAATTTTCTGGAACTTGTCCTAGGTAAGAATCGATTACAGCTGTATAAGCTTTGATCCAATTTGGAGTCAATTCTCCGTTAGGATTTTTAACTACGGCAGCTAATAGACCCTCCATAAGAGATCCCATTTCGGCAAATTTGTTTTTTGAAGTTCCATAATTCAAGCCAGTGTAAGCTTCTTGTGGGATAGCTCCGTATTTAGCGTACATATTGATAACATCATGTAAGGCACCACCGTCACCAAGTGTTATGGCTCCGTGCATACGTACATAATTTTTACCTTTTTCTACATAAGTATTACGAGCTGAAAAAATTTGAGATAATTCAACCGGTTGTTTACCTAATCGAATCATTTCTGATTCTAAGTAAGAATTCGTGCAATAGCTCCAACATGTTCCTGATGATCCTTGGTCTTTTACCGAAGTGTTGGCTAGGTTAATAATGTCTTTAAATTTGAAACTTTCTTTACTTTTTGCGCTGGCATTAACCTTTAATGAGTTAACAAGACCGTCTTGTGCTGAAATAGTGTTTACGCCAAACAAAAAGGTTGAGGCAATAAAAAGACTTTTAATTGGTAATTTGTACATATTCTATAATTTTGATTTTAATGTTTGTGTGTAAAGCGACAAAATTGTTACTTTATAATTTGATTTTAACAATAGCAAAATAAGTTTACAGCGTTTCTTTTAGCCATTTGTAAAATTCCCCTTGCCAAACTTGTGCATTCTGAGGTTTTAAAACCCAATGATTTTCTTCTGGAAAATAAAGGAATCTACTTTTTATACCACGTAATTGTGCTGCTTGAAAAGCTTCTTGCCCTTGTCCTATTGGTACTCTAAAATCTTTTCCTCCTTGTATGATTAAAATAGGAGTATTCCATTTGTCTACTAAATTAATAGGATTGAATGTGGTGTAGGTTTTTTGAGCTACTGCATTATCCTTTTCCCAATACGGACCTCCAAAATCCCAGTTATTGAAGAAAACTTCCTCTGTAGTTCCAAACATACTTTGCGTATTGAAAACACCATCGTGAGCGATAAAAGATTTGAATCTATTGTTGTGTATTCCGGCTAAATAAAACACAGAATATCCGCCATAACTAGCGCCGACACAACCTAAACGAGCCGAATCAACATACTTTTCTTTAGCAACATCGTCAATAGCTGATAGATAATCATCCATTACCTGTCCGCCCCAATCTTTACTGATTTGTTCGTTCCAAGCTACACCGTGTCCTGGCATTCCTCTACGGTTAGGAGCTACAACAATATAACCGTTAGCAGCCATTAACTGAAAATTCCAACGGAAAGAATAAGATTGCGTTAGAGCACTTTGTGGTCCTCCTTGGCAATATAAAAGAGTTGGGTATTTTTTTGTTTTATCAAAGTTAGGAGGAAGAATTACCCAAACTAACATTTTCTTGCCGTCTGTTGTGGTCACGTATCTTCTTTCGGTTTTGCTTAACGCCAATGTGTTATAAGTTGCCGTATTCACATTCGTTAACTGCTTCCAGGTTTTGTCTTTCATATCAAAAGAAAAAATTTCCGAAGCATGGTTCATGTCAGTTCTGGTAACGATAATGTTGTTTCCAGAAAAACCAATCAAATCATTTACATCAAAATCTCCATCGGTAATTTGACTAACATTGTATGCAATTTTGGTAAGTCCCGGGAAATTAACTTCAAATAACTGTTTTGTTCCGTTAATTGGAGCCAGAAAATATACTTTTCTGCCATCTTTACTCCAAAGGAAACTATCAACAGTACCGTCCCAAGTTGCGGTAAGGTTCATTTTTATTCCTTTAAAATCAACAATAATGTCATTTTTGTCAGCTTCATAACCGTCGCGTTTCATTTGCAACCAAGTCAAATTTCCTGCTGGAGAAAATTGAGGAGCCGTGTCATAACCTAGATTGTCTTCTGTTCTATTTAAGGTTTTTCCGGTTTCCAGATTGTATTCGTAAATGTTGGTGTTTGTAGAAATCGCATATTGGGTTCCTGCTTTTTTCTTACTTATATAAAAAATACTTTTACTGTCTGGAGACCAGATGTAATCTTCGTCGCCTCCAAATGGTTTCTGAGGGCTATCAAAATTTTCATTACCCATTATGTCAGTTCCTAC
This sequence comes from Flavobacterium sp. W1B, assembly GCF_047344965.1. Lineage (NCBI taxonomy): Bacteria > Pseudomonadati > Bacteroidota > Flavobacteriia > Flavobacteriales > Flavobacteriaceae > Flavobacterium > Flavobacterium sp. W1B. The sequence goes on along the minus strand of NZ_CP178845.1, from coordinate 697,407 downwards.
GGCATCTTCTATGGTTTCCTTGTAAAAAACGTGGTTAAAATTCCCCTCGTTCCAAGTATCCCAATGGCGATAATCCAAGCCATCATAGATTTGTGCATCAGATTTTTCCAGTTTTGGATAAAAATCCTTTCCCAGTACTTTGTTGAGCTTCACTTCTTCATTATAAACAAGGTATTTGCCGTCAGGCGAAATGTTTTTGTCTGTCAATAAATCTTTTGTTGATGCGACCTCTGTTGGATTACCTCCATTTACAGGAATAACATAGAATTTAGAATTTGATTTATTTTCTTCGATCGAAGGGGTCGTTACTTTGTAAACAACATTTTTTGCGTCTTTAGAAATACCTAAAGGAGTAACTCTTCCTAGCTTCCAAAGGATTTCAGGTGTCATTACATTTTGGCTAATTGCATTTAAGCTTATCATTGTCAGGGTTATAAAAAATAATTTTTTCATAAAAGTATTTGTTTTTTAAGGTTTTAAAAGTAATGATTTTATTCTGAAAAGTATCGGAGGATTATGTTAACTCTTTTTAATTTACATTAGGCTAAAAATATTATTTTTATAAAAATTTTTCAGATGCAGCTAAGTTATTGGGAATTAAAAAATTGGTTCACAAATGTGGATTATACGATAGTGGGAAGTGGTATCGTAGGTTTGCATGCGGCCTTACGGCTGAGAGAGAAATTTCCCGAAAGTAAAATAGTTGTTCTTGAAAGAGGAATGTTGCCTCATGGTGCTAGTACTAAAAATGCTGGTTTTGCCTGTTTCGGAAGTATTTCGGAAATTATTGATGATTTGAAAACCCATTCAGAAGAAGAGGTTTTTAATTTGGTTCAAAAGCGCTGGCAAGGCTTGCAATTATTGCGAAAACGACTTGGAGATACCGCTATAGATTTTAAATCGTATGGTGGTTATGAGTTGTTTCTAAAAGAAGATACAGGTTGTTATGAAGAATGTGTCAATAAGTTACCATTTATAAATGAAATTCTAAAGCCACTTTTTAAGGCGAATGTGTTTACTAAGGAAATGGATCGTTTTGGGTTTAATGGCGTTCGAGAACATTTAGTTTTCAATCCATTCGAAGCGCAAATTGATACCGGAAATATGATGCAGGCTTTATTAAAAAATGCTGTTTCTGAAAATATACTAATTTTAAATCAGCAAACAGTCACTTCTTTTTTAGATAAAGGAAATGTTGTCGAAATTGTGCTTGATGATTTTAGTTTTATGACAAAAAAAGTTTTGTTTGCCACTAATGGTTTCGCAAATAAATTAACTGATGGAGCTGTAAAACCGGCCAGAGCACAGGTTTTAATTACCGAACCCATTCCGGATTTAGGCATAAAAGGTACTTTTCATTTAGACAAAGGTTATTATTATTTTAGAAATATTGGCGACAGAGTATTGCTAGGCGGAGGCAGAAACCTTGACTTTGAGGGAGAAACCACAACTGAATTTGCTCAAACAGAAATTATTCAAAATAAATTGGAACAACTATTAAAAGAAGTAATTTTGCCCAATCAAGATTTCAAAATTGCCCACCGTTGGAGCGGTATCATGGGAATTGGCAGTAGCAAGAGTCCTATTGTTTCGCAATTATCAGAAAATGTGTATTGCGGAGTAAGATTAGGCGGAATGGGAGTGGCAATAGGAAGTTTAATAGGAACAGAATTAGCAGATTTAGTATAATGGCAACAAAAATTACACAAAAGAAACCCACTAAAAAACCAGTAAAAAAAGAATCCACTAGCTTCATGAGTAAAGTAAGCCGGTTTTTGTTTAAGATGATGTTGTGGTTCTTTGGAATTTCTTTGTTTTTTGTAGTGCTTTATAAATTTGTTCCCGTGCCTTTCACTCCTTTAATGGCTATTCGTGCCATCGAAAATAAAGTGGCCGGTAAAGAAGTTTATTTTAGTCATGATTGGGAACCTTTGGAAAACATATCCGTTAATTTACAAAAAGCCGTAATCGCTAGCGAGGATGGAACTTTTTTACAGCACAATGGCTTTGACTTTACGGCCATGCAAAAAGCATATAATAACAACGAAAGAGGCAGAAGAATAAAAGGTGGTAGTACCATTTCGCAACAAACGGCTAAGAACGTGTTTCTTTGGCAAGGGCGCAGTTATCTTCGTAAGGGATTGGAAGCTTATTTTACAGTGCTTATAGAATTAGTTTGGGGCAAAGAACGTATCATGGAAGTGTATTTGAATAGTATCGAAATGGGTGACGGTGTTTATGGGGCACAAGCAGCTGCGGAACATTGGTATCATAAAGATGCTGCTAATCTTACACCAACTCAAGCGGCGGGAATAGCAGCGATTTTGCCTAGTCCAAGAAAATATAAAGCTACAAGTTCTTCAACTTATATCAATAATAGAAAGGCCAAAATTGTTCGGATCATGAGGACTGTAGGGAAAATAAATTATTAGATGATAGTCAAAAAAGCCCTTTTCCTCTTTATAGTATTGGTTTCTGTAATTGTAAAGGGACAAGGAAAAACTATTGAAGTTGGGCTTGTTACTGATAATGATTTATATACGTCTTCTAAGAATGACATGTACTATACCAATGGTTTAGAGTTTTTTTACCGCCATTTAGCTAAAAACAATAAAGCAGGTGTCAATAAAACAATCTCAGAATTTAGACTAGGTCAGTATATCTATAATCCCAGAAGTATCAAATCAAAAGCGATTGAAAAAAATGACCGCCCTTTTGCAGGCTATCTTTTTGCAGAAGCTGGAAAAACTTTCTTCTATCAAAATGAATCGGTAATAAATGTTAGTTTTCAACTGGGTTTCATCGGACCTAATTCATTTGGACGAGAGATGCAAAGTGGATTTCATCATTTTTTTAATTATGAATCCGTTGAAGGGTGGAAGAACCAAATTAAAAATGCGGTGGCTCTCCAATCCCATTTTTTGTTTTCCAAAAAGTTGTTTCCAAAAGACAATATGGATGTTATTGATTTTTATTCTCAATCTGAGACCAATCTGGGAACGGTTTTTACGGGGATTTCCAGCGGGTTTTTGACCAGAATTGGATTTAAAAAATTAGTTCCAATTTATAATTCCAATTTTTATGGTGCTTCGGTCAATAAAGATCTTCGGCAGATAGAAAGCGAATTTTATTTTTATTTTCATCCAAGTATTAATTATCAATTGTATGATGCGACAATCGAAGGAAGTCTTTTTAATGACAGTAGTCCCGTAACCTATGATTTGATTCCTTTTCGGTTTAATGGGGAAGCGGGTTTGAAATACCGAAAAAACAATCTTAACTTATCCTATGCCTTTATTTATAAGGGAAAAGAAGTAAGACATGATTTGAATACGGGATATTTTTATGGATCAATAAATGTTTCCTATCTGTTTAATTAAAGTTGAGTTAAGATAATCATTGTCAATTTTAGTTATCAAAACAAAATTTGAATTAAGAAACCAATTTCTCTTTGGTAATTCGATCTACAACTAAAGCAATAGCGGCATCTCCCGTAACATTGCATGCAGTACCAAAACTATCCATTGCAATATATAAGGCAATCATTAATCCGATCATTTCATCATTGAAACCCAACATAGATTGCAATATCCCCACTGCTGCCATAATTGCTCCTCCAGGAACTCCGGGCGCCGCAACCATTGCAATTCCTAGCATAAATATAAAACCTGCAAATAGTGTAATATCAAATGGCATTCCATGCAAAATCATTAATGCAATCGCACAAGCTGTAATTTTCATAGTACTTCCTGATAAGTGAATAGTAGCACATAATGGAATTACAAAACCGGCAATTTTTTCAGAAACGCCATTTTTTAAAGTCTGTTCCAAGGTAACAGGAATAGTCGCTGCCGAAGATTGTGTACCCAATGCAGTGAAATAAGCAGGCATCATTGTTAGTAATAATTTGAAAGGATTCTTCTTTGTAACTATACCTGCAATAGTATATTGAAGAAGTAATAAGATAATATGTAAGGCGAAAATCACACCGATAATATTGATAAACACGGAAAGAATTGAGAATACTTTTCCGCTAAAAGACATACTTGCAAATATACCCAAGATAAATAAGGGCAATAGCGGAACAATTACGTTTGCTATTAACTGCATTATAATGGTCTCGAAATCTTTTACTACTAATTTCAAGCTTGATTTTTCTTGATAGGATAATCCTAATCCAATAACAAAAGCAAAAACTAAAGCAGTCATAACATCTAAGGCAGGAGGAATGCTAATGGTGAAAAAAGGAGTCAATTCTGGGGCTGAACTTCCAATTTTAGCTACATTATTAACATGAGATTCTAGCAGTTGTGGGAATATACCCGAGGTGACGAAATAAGTCATAAAACCCGAGAATAAAGTCGACCCATAAGCAATAGCGGCAGTAAGCAATAATAACTTACCTGCACCTTTTCCTAAATCGGAAATCGCGGGCATTATTAATCCCATTATAATTAATGGAATAGCGAAATTTAAAAACTGTCCGAAAAAAGCATTAAATGTTGTAAATATCCTGTTTATAGATTCGGGTAAATACAGTCCGAAAACAATACCTAAAACGATGGCAAGAAAAACTTTAAACAGTAAGTTCGAAAATAAATGCTTCATAATATATGCTAATTAGTAAAAGCCTCTAAAGGCTTCGTAGTAGATTATTTTTAAGTTGGCGAATATACTGCCAATGTTCTGAACAAGGGTACTGTGATTCCAGTTTTTTGCTTTATTAACACAGTTAAGACATCACTACGTAATGTTTTCCTACACTTATGGTTTATATTTAACAGATTGTTTTAAACAAAATTCGCCTCCATCTTTTAGAGATTTTGTTGTTAGGAACACTTTTGTTTGCATAAATAAAGCACTAGCCGATTCCTTTTTTATAGCATATTTGTAGTTTTAATCCATTATTATATTATATTTGCGCCGTAATTGGGGGATTAGCTCATTTGGCTAGAGCGCTTGCCTGGCAGGCAAGAGGTGATCGGTTCGAATCCGATATTCTCCACCAACTAAAACAAAGGCTTTGCAGCGATGCAGAGCCTTTTTTATTTTCGGTAAAATAAGAATGAAGTTCAAAAAAGATAGAAACCAGACTTAATGTTGATTTAAAGGGCGGAAATACTTAGTTGAAAAAAGAACTTCTAAATCTTTCAAAAAAGGATTCTTTAATCCGAATATTTCTAACTTTACATAAAAATAGTTAAAAATGGCTTCAGAAAACCCAAACGGTTCGCTCATCACATCAATAGAAAATAAAATTGCAACGCTTCAATTTGAACATCCGGCAAGTAATTCATTTCCGCGTCAATTGTTAGATCTTTTGACAGCTGAATTGAATAATTTAAGCGAAAATCAGAATGTTTCTCTAATTGTTTTGAAAAGTGGAGGATCCGGAGCTTTTTGTGCCGGAGCTTCTTTTGATGAACTATTGGCGGTGACTAATCTAGAAGAAGGAAAATATTTCTTCTCTGGATTTGCCCATTTGATTAATGCCATGCGAAACTGCAAGAAAATTATTGTGGGGCGTGTCCACGGAAAAACAGTTGGAGGCGGTGTAGGAATTGCTTCGGCCTGTGATTATGTTTTTGCCACAAAATCCGCATCGATTAAATTATCTGAACTAGCAATAGGTATTGGTCCTTTTGTTATTGAGCCCGCAGTTTCTAGAAAAATTGGTAAGACTGCTTTGTCCGAAATGACTTTATCGGCTCACGAATGGAAATCTGCTGATTGGGCTACAGCCAAAGGTTTGTATGCCGAAACCTATGAAAACATAGAAGATCTCGACCTAGCATTGACTAATTTTTGTTCTAAATTGTCTAATTATAATCCGGAAGCTTTAGCCGAGATGAAAATGGTTTTTTGGGAAGGGACTGAAAATTGGGATCAATTATTAGTAGACAGGGCAGCAATTTCTGGGAAGTTAGTTTTGTCTGATTTTACCAGAAATGCTTTGGAACAATTTAAAAAATAGTAGGTAATGAAGATTATAACGCTCGTTCAAGGAGTGGATATTGCAGAGAAATTAAAAAGTGCAACTGATAACAGTTATCAGATTGGAGTGCTTATTGGCTCCTTTATTCCGTTTGTTGTTTTGGTTGGATTGGCTTACTGGATGTATGCTTCTGCAAAAAAAGAGTTAAAAACGGTTAATTATTCACTAAATTTGCATTCAAAATTAGATGGCAATGAGCAAAATCAGAATTACAAAAAAATTTAGTTTCGAAACCGGTCATGCCTTGTATGGTTATGATGGAAAATGTAAAAATGTTCATGGGCATAGTTATAAATTGTCAGTAACCGTTATCGGAAGTCCTATTGAGAATCGAAATGACGTAAAATTTGGGATGGTTATCGATTTTACCGACTTAAAAAAAATAGTAAAAGAGGAAATTGTAGATCAATTTGATCATGCCACTGTTTTTAACGAAACTACTCCTCATGTCGAATTGGCCGCAGAATTAAAAAACCGTGGACACCACGTTATCTTAGTCGATTATCAGCCTACGAGTGAGAATATGGTGATCGATTTTTCACAAAGAATTATCAGCCGATTGCCAGAAAATATCAAGCTTTTTTCTTTAAAACTGCAAGAAACAGATTCTTCTTTTGCAGAATGGTACGCCAGCGATAATTTATAAATCTATTTTGATATTTCCGTTTCATGCAATTAGCTAACAATAAAAAAGTATATTTTGCTTCCGATCAGCATTTTGGAGCGCCAACTGCCGAACTGAGTTTTCCTAGAGAAAAACGCTTTGTGGCTTGGCTTGATGAGGTAAAAAAGGATGCAGAAGCCATTTTTTTATTGGGTGATTTGTTTGATTTTTGGTTCGAATACAAATCAGTAGTTCCAAAAGGATTTGTAAGGGTTCTAGGGAAACTAGCAGAAATTAGAGACAGCGGAATCCCTATTTATTTCTTTGTGGGAAATCACGATTTATGGATGGAAGATTATTTCCAGAAAGAATTGAATATTCCGGTTTTTCACGATAACAAAGAATTTACTTTTGGGGATAAAACATTCCTTATTGGTCATGGTGACGGTAAAGGCCCCGGTGATATAGGATACAAAAGAATGAAAAAAGTATTCACCAATCCATTCTCGAAATGGCTTTTCAGATGGTTACATCCCGATATAGGAGTACGTTTAGCACAATATCTTTCGGTGAAAAACAAACTGATTTCCGGAGCTGAAGATGTGACTTTTTTAGGAGAAGATAACGAATGGCTTATTTTGTATTCCAAAAGAAAACTGGAAACCAAACATTATAATTACCTTGTTTTTGGCCACCGCCATCTGCCGATGAAACTAAGTGTAGGCGAAAATGCAGAGTATGTGAATCTGGGAGACTGGATCAGCTATTTTACTTATGGTGTTTTTGACGGTGATACTTTTGAAATAAAAAAATTCGAAAACTAATTCATCCCCACACCATACAAATAATCATCTAAGTTTATTTTAAACAAAGTGCCTTCTACCAGATCTTTTACGGCATTTAATTCTTCCATTGAAACTGCTAGATCAATTTGGGAACAAGGTGTTTTTAATAAAAATTTAGTGCAATGGTTTTTTAGTTTGCAATCTTCGCAAGAATTATTTAGCAAGAAACTTTCCTCGATACAGTTTTTAAATAGTTCGAGTTCCTGTTTATTAAAATAAAATCCGGTTTCTCTAAATATCAATTGTATTTTGTCAATTACTATTTCATTCTCTTTTCTCCAGTAAAAAGAAGTTCCTGAATCATTGTAATATATTTGTTTTATTTCTTTCATGTGAAAATGTTTGAAACAAATATAATGATTATTTATAATTATTCTAAATAAAATCAGGGGTTAATCTTCGTTTTCATGTTCCTCTAAATCTTTTCTCAAATCTAGCTTTCTAAATGAAGGAGAAACAATTCCTGTAGTTAAAACCACCAGAAGTGTCATGCTTCCGCCAAAAACTACGGCAGTTACAGTTCCCATTAATTTAGCGGTTAATCCGCTTTCAAAAGCACCCAATTCATTTGAAGAACCTACAAACATCGAATTTACTGCCGAAACTCTGCCGCGCATATGATCGGGTGTTTTTAATTGTAGGATGGTTTGGCGGATGACTACCGAAATGCCATCAAAAACGCCACTTAAGAATAGGGCAATCAGCGAAACCCAAAAAATAGTAGAAAGACCAAAAACAATAATACAAAGTCCGAAAGCAAATATGGCTGTCAAGAGTTTCATTCCTGCATTTTTACTCAAAGGAACATAAGCAGTGATAAGCATCGTCAAAAAAGCACCTACTGCGGGAGCAGCTCTAAGAAAACCGAAGCCTTCCGGTCCCACTTTTAAAATATCTTGGGCAAAAATAGGCAATAATGCTATCGCACCACCAAAAAGAACCGCCACCATGTCTAGTGTAATAGCTCCTAAAACAGTCTTGTTGTTGAAGACAAATTTGATTCCTTCGGATAAACTTTGCATAACTGGCTCTCCAATTTTAGGATTCAAAATTGGTTTAGCTGCTATTTGAGACAAGGCCAGTAAGGCAAAAATGGAACATGCAAAAACCGTACACAAGGACCAATGCACTCCGATGAGCGTAATAGAAAAACCGGCAACAGCAGGTCCTACAACCGAAGCAATTTGCCAAACAGAACTGCTCCACGTGGCTGCGTTGGGATATGCTTTTTTGGGAACAAGTAAGGATAGTAAAGAAAATATGGTCGGTCCGAGAAAGGCTCTGACTAATCCACCAAGGAAAACCAAGAAATAAATAGAATATAGAATCGTTTTTGTCGAAATATCGCCTATCACAGCTGGCCAAGTCAATAAAAACAAACCAAAACTAATGACAGAGAAAGCTAGGATACATTTTACAAGCAAGCCTTTTTTTTCTTTTTGATCTACTACATGTCCGGCAAACAAGGCTAATGAAATTGCAGGAATGACTTCCATTAAACCGATAATTCCTAACGAAAGTGGATCTTTGGTAATGCTGTACACTTGCCATTCGATAATGATAAATTGCATTGACCAAGCAAAAACCATGGCAAAACGCAAAAGCAAAAAAGTATTGAATTCTTTATAGCGTAAAGCTGCGTAGGGGTCTTTTTTCTTTATTTTTTCGGAACTCATTATTTTATGCTTTTTAATCTTAATTGAACAGAAACTTTTCCGTTCCATTCATTTTCGTCGATACAATAAGCGACTTGAAATGGTTTTTGATTTGCGGTTAAATCAATTTTATTGCCCAGTCCAAAACCGATTGCAGGAATTCCTTCGGGGCTGTTTTGTTTTAGAAATAATTTCAGATGTTCGTCTTCTGCACCTAGTTTTTTGGCGTAGCCGGTATCTTTTACGTTTTTAGTCAAAAAAGTGGGCGTCATATTCTGAGGACCGAAAGGCTCAAATTGTTTTAAAATTCGGATGAGTTTTGGAGTAATGTCCGAAAAATTGATTTCGGCATCAATCTCGATTTCTGGCGTAAGCATATCCGGATGGATGGTTTCCTGAACCTGCTTTTCAAAAGCTTCTTTGAAAATGGAATAATTTTCTTCCTTCAATGTCATTCCCGCTGCATACATGTGTCCGCCAAATTGCTCCAAGTGTTCAGAGCAAGCTTCGAGAGCATTATAAACATCAAAGCCTTTTACAGAACGCGCCGAAGCGGCATATTTATCGCCACTTTTTGTAAAAACCAGCGTAGGACGGTAGTAAGTTTCGATCAATCGGGAAGCCACAATACCAATAACGCCTTTGTGCCAATCTTCTTGATAAACTACCGTTGTAAATCGCTCCTGCTCTTGGTTTTTTTCAATTTGTTGAAAAGCCTCTTTGGTGATATGTTTGTCCAGATCTTTACGGTCTGAATTGTATTGTTCTATTTCTGATGCAAATTGTTGGGCTTGCTCAAAATCGAATTCGGTTAGCAATTCAACCGCATGATTGCCGTGCTTGATTCGGCCGGCTGCATTAATTCTGGGGGCAATTATAAAAACGACATCAGTAATATCCAAAGTCTGCTTTTTTATCTGATGTATCAAAGCTTTGATTCCGGGTCTGGGATCGCTATTGATGACTTGCAATCCAAAATAAGCCAACACTCGGTTTTCGCCTGTCATCGGAACAATGTCTGCAGCAATAGCGGCGGCAACCAAATCTAAATAAGGCACTAAATCGGTGATGGTTTGATTTCTATTCGCTCCTAAAGCCTGAATCAGTTTAAATCCAATTCCACAGCCACATAATTCGTCATAAGGATATCTACAATCATCTCTTTTTGGGTCAAGAATAGCAACCGCTTCGGGTAATTCATTTCCGGGTCTGTGGTGGTCACAAATGATGAAATCGATGTTTCGTTCTTTTGCGTAAGCGACATGATCTATCGATTTTATGCCGCAATCCAAAGCAATGATTAACGAAAATTCATTGTCATCGGCAAAGTCAATTCCTTTAAAGGAAATGCCATAACCTTCTGCATAACGATCCGGAATATAAGTCGAAACATTTGGATAATAGCTTTTTAAATAGGAAGAAACCAGTGAAACGGCTGTTGTTCCGTCAACGTCATAATCGCCAAAAACAAGGATACGTTCCTGATTTTCGATCGCTTTTTCGATTCGTTCGATTGCTTTCTCCATGTCTTTCATCAAGTATGGATCGTGCAAATGGTCTAGCGATGGTCTAAAAAAATTCTTAGCATCTTCAAAAGTTTCAATGCCGCGTTGCACTAATAAAGTAGCCACAAAATCTTCCACATTCAAGGCTTGCGCCAAATGCTTGATTTTATCTTCGGAAGGTTTTGGTTTAAGAGTCCAACGCATTTGATTTTTGATTGAAGATTAACAATTTTTAATTTGGGATTTTGCTTTCTGAAATTAAAAATCGTTAATCGAAATTCTTAAATAGTTTACTTCAATTCTAAAGGACTTCCGTAAAATGAAATTCCGTCCCAACCATGGGTAATAAAGTTGCGAATATTTTGGTGATTGGTTCCTTCTGGATCTCCCAATACTTCTTCACGGTAATAAGCGCCAAAGCAGGCTAATGTTTCGGCTTGAGATAAATTTTGCAATTCGGCAAAAGCAAATAATTTGCAAGAACCCGAGTTTTCTCCTGCCGCATTGTGTTGTAATCCATTTTCGAATGCAGTTGGAGTAAAATTGTAATTTTCTTCAATGACTGCTATAGTTTCCGGAAAACTGATTGCTTCTGGAGTTTGTTTTAATTTTGAGATAAAAGCTGCTATATTCATTTTTCTTGTTGTTATTCTTCTTCTTCTTTTTGGAATTTACTTTTCTTAACTTCTTTAACGACTGTTTTGCCGGCTACGACCACAACGATTTCACCACGCGGGGCTGTTTTTTCGAAATGGGCCAGAACTTCTTTGGCTGTTCCTCTTCGGTTTTCTTCGTGTAATTTGGAGAGTTCTCTCGAAACACAAATTTGTCTGTCTTCACCAAAATAAGTGATGAATTCAGCTAGTGTTTTTACTAATTTATGGGGAGAAACATAAAGAATCATTGTTCTTGTTTCTTCGGCAAGTTCTAAATATCGGGTTTGGCGTCCTTTTTTTTCTGGCAGAAAGCCTTCAAAAACAAATTTGTCATTGGGCAAGCCGCTATTTACCAAAGCAGGAACAAAAGCAGTGGCGCCAGGCAGACATTCCACAGCAATTCCATTTTCAACGCAGGCACGAGTCAATAAAAATCCGGGATCAGAAATTGCAGGTGTTCCAGCATCAGAAATTAGCGCAATAGTTTCACCGCCTTTTAATCTGGAAATTAAATTCTCGACCGTTTTATGCTCATTGTGCATGTGGTGGCTGTGCATGTGCGTGCCAATTTCAAAATGCTTTAAGAGTTTTCCGCTAGTGCGGGTGTCCTCGGCAAGAATCAAGTCGACCTCTTTTAGAATCCGGATGGCTCTAAAGGTCATGTCTTCAAGATTGCCAATAGGCGTAGGGACTATGTATAATTTTGACATAAACTGTATTAAAGGAATTTTTTCTCAATGATATCCATGAAACGCTCTTCATAATCGGCTTTTCCATCCCAGTTGTTGTAATCCGGTTTGACCATTTCTTCAATAAAATTTCTGGTTTCGTAAAAGTTGTCAAACGTAATTAATTGATTCAGCACACGGTTGTAATCCTCGTTGCTGTTTCCGAAAAGGTGTTTTACAAAAGCAATCTGATCATTTAAATCAATGTTGATTCCTTTTGAAAGTTTATCATTTAGAGAAATGGATTTTGGCTCTGCTTTTTCAAATTTATTTTCAATATGCTGATTTGGAGCTTTTTCTTCTAAAATAATTTTTTCTAAAACAACTTCTTCTACAGCTTCAAAAATAGGGGTCGGAGCAATAGTTTCTACTTCATCTACCTTTACAAAAAGAGTGTCGTTGTAATTTCCGCCTAATAAATCTTCAAACGAAATTTGTACCGCTTCTGGTTTTGTAGGGGTTTCTATTTCTTCGGATAGTTCAAAAATGGGTTTAAAATCTTCCGGAGCTTTTTCATTTGATACTTCTTCTTTCTGAACATCTTCAATGGCTTCATTAGTAACTAAACTCTCTTCATTCGATAATGCTACGGCATCGATTTCTTCATCGGTATCTGTATTGCTTACTTCTTCAAGTTTCTCCTTTTCTTCCACTAAAGTTTCCTCGGTAGCTATCGATTGTTCCGTACCCTCCGCTTCAAAAGCTTCTTCTTTTTCTACTACAACTTCTTTTTCATCTGCTACAATCGTTTTGTTTTCGGTTTCCACCTCTGTTTTTTCGGTTTCCGTTGCAATGGTGTTTTTTTCGATACTTTCTTCGGTTGTTGTTTCAGATGTTAAATTGATTTCGGTGATTTCAATTTTCTCAATAGCTATTTCGGTATCGGTATCAAAAAACGATTCAATTTCTTTTTCGATTTCAGTATATCCAATGGTAGGTTTTACATCGCCATAATGCGTCTCGACAAATCGTAGTACAGACAGTTTTTCATATAATTTTTGAGTTTCCAAATACAATTGGTTGATGTCAGATTTATTCTTTAGTTGTAATATTCTGTGTGCAATGCTGATTAAATCGGCTTCCAATTTTCTTTTCATAACGTTTGAATTATAGTATGTATGGTGTATCTCTTTGTTGTTCTGTATTATGGGCAAGGAAGTAAGATTCCTCTGAAGGCAACATTTAATTTTTAATTAAGTGTCCACAAATCTTCGAATTGATAAAAATTTTCTACTTTTGAGACAGTGTAAAAGTATAAAATCCAAGTCGGTTTATTACGGTACAAAGTAATAAAAACTATTCATTTTTTAAGTTAGAAAAATACAAAATGTTTCTCGAAAATACAGTAAATCATAAAGAGCAATTTGGTTGGATCGAAGTTATTTCCGGCTCGATGTTTTCGGGTAAAACCGAAGAGTTAATCCGACGACTGAAAAGAGCACAATTTGCCAAACAAAAAGTAGAAATTTTTAAACCGGAAATCGACACCCGTTACCATGATGATATGGTAGTGTCGCATGATGCCAATGAAATTCGTTCCACGGCAGTACCGGCGGCGGCAAATATTGCCATTTTGGCCCAAGGCTGTGATGTAGTTGGGATTGACGAAGCGCAGTTTTTTGATGATGAAATTGTCAGAGTTTGCAACGATTTAGCAAATCAAGGAATTCGTGTTATTGTAGCAGGATTGGATATGGATTTCAAAGGAAATCCTTTTGGACCCATGCCGGCTCTTATGGCTACTGCCGAATATGTGACTAAGGTTCATGCCGTGTGTACGCGCACAGGAAATTTAGCCAATTATAGTTTTCGTAAAACCGATAATGATAAATTGGTGATGCTGGGCGAAACCGAAGAATATGAGCCATTAAGCCGTGCGGCCTTTTATCATGCGATGAAGAAAAATAAAGAAGAATAATTATAAATTTTTTAGGTAAAATAAAACCCGACAGCTATTAAAATTTGTCGGGTTTATTATTTTTATGCAAAGGTGAATTATATTTTTTTCCTCATTCTTGCCACAGGAATATCCAGTTGTTCCCTGTATTTTGCAATTGTTCTTCGGGCAATTGGATAGCCTTTTTCTTTTAGTAATTCGGCCAACTGATCATCAGGAAGTGGTTTTTTCTTATCTTCTTCCTCAATGATATTTTGAAGAATTTTTTTGATTTCCAACGTAGAAACATCTTCACCTTGATCATTTTTCATCGCTTCAGAGAAGAATTCTTTGATCAATTTCGTGCCATAAGGTGTTTCGACAAATTTGCTGTTGGCCACACGTGAAACAGTAGAAATGTCTAGACCTACAAGATCTGCAATGTCTTTAAGGATCATCGGTTTCAGCTTGGTTTCGTCGCCATCCAAGAAATATTCTTCCTGATAATGCATAATTGCATTCATGGTTACAAAAAGCGTTTCCTGGCGTTGACGAATCGCATCGATAAACCATTTTGCCGAATCCAGTTTTTGTTTGATAAACTGCACAGCATCTTTTTGGGCGGATGATTTATCACGCGATTCTTTATAGGTTTGCATCATTTCCTGATAGTCTTTGGAAACATGCAGCGAAGGAGCATTTCGTCCGTTTAAGGTTAGTTCTAGTTCGCCGTCAACGATTCGGATAGCAAAATCAGGAACCACATTTTCGGTTACTTTATTGTTTCCGCTAAAAGCGCCACCTGGTTTTGGATTGAGTTTCTCTATTTCATGAATTGCTTTTTTAAGCTGTTCATTAGAAACATTATATTTTTGAATAAGTTTGTCGTAATGCTTTTTTGTGAAAGCATCAAACTGATTTTCGATAATATCGGTTGCCAATGCTACTGATTCTGTAGGTGTTTTGTGTTTTAATTGTAACAACAAACATTCCTGTAAATCGCGCGCGCCCACTCCGGAAGGCTCCAGTTCGTGGATTACGTGTAGCATTCTTTCTACCGTAGTTTCATCAGTATAAATTGCCTGAGTAAAAGCCATGTCATCAACAATATCGGGAATACTTCTGCGGATATATCCCATATCATCAATGCTTCCTACTAGAAATTCGGCAATATCGCGTTCATCATCCGTCAGGATAAAGGTATTCAACTGATTGATTAAATCCTGATGAAAACTGATTGGAGCAGCTAGTGGCGATTCGCGATCTTCATCGTCATCGCTGTAGTTGTTTGCCTGTGTTTTGTAATCAGGCGTGTCATCGCTGCTTAAATATTCGTCAATATTGATGTCATCGGCCTCAATTCTATCTGATTCGGAATCATCGTAGTCATCGTAATCTTCGTTTTCGAATTCGTCTTTTTCGTAATCATCCTCTTCTTTTCCTGCTTCAAGAGCTGGATTCTCATTCATTTCTTCGATTAATCGCTGTTCAAAGGCTTGCGTAGGCAATTGAATTAACTTCATCAGCTGAATTTGCTGTGGAGATAACTTCTGTGATAATTTTAAATTTAAGAATTGCTTTAGCATATAGATTGTTTGGTTATTCGGTTATCTGGTTATTTGAATCAACAAATAACCAAATTCACAAATTAGCTTTTTTTAGAATTCAGCACTTCCAGGTGTTCTTGGGAAAGGAATTACGTCACGAATGTTTGTCATTCCTGTTACAAAAAGAACTAGTCTTTCGAATCCAAGTCCGAAACCAGAGTGAACAGCCGAACCAAATCTTCTAGTGTCTAGGTACCACCATAATTCTTCTTCGTCGATTCCTAATGCTTTCATTTTTTCAACTAATACATCAAAACGCTCCTCTCTTTGAGAACCTCCTACGATTTCTCCGATTCCAGGGAAAAGGATATCCATTGCACGAACCGTTTTTCCATCTTCGTTCAAACGCATATAGAATGCTTTGATGTTTGCCGGATAATCAAACAAGATTACTGGGCATTTAAAGTGTTTTTCAACCAAATAACGTTCGTGTTCCGATTGTAAATCAGCTCCCCATTCGTTGATGATATAGTTGAATTTTTTCTTTTTATTTGGAGTACAATCTCTCAAAATATCAATCGCTTCGGTATAAGAAACGCGTTTGAAATTGTTTTCAAGCACGAAGCTTAATTTTTCCAATAATGGCATTTCGCTTCTTTCTGCCTGTGGTTTTGATTTTTCTTCTTCTAATAAACGTCCCTCAAGAAATTTCAAATCATCCTGACATTTCTCCATCGTGTATTTAATCACGTATTGGATAAAATCTTCAGCTAGATCCATGTTGTCATTCAAATCGTTGAAAGCAACTTCTGGCTCAATCATCCAAAATTCAGCCAAGTGGCGAGAAGTATTCGAGTTTTCGGCTCTAAAAGTTGGTCCAAAAGTATAAATTTGGCCTAAAGCCATCGCAAAAGTTTCCCCTTCCAATTGTCCGGAAACCGTCAAATTGGTTTCTTTTCCGAAGAAATCTTCCTTGTAATTTACTTTTCCGTCTTCGGTTCTTGGCGTGTTGTCAAATGGCAAAGCTGTAACTTTAAACATTTCACCTGCTCCTTCTGCGTCAGAACCAGTAATAATTGGCGTGTTTACATACACAAAACCTTTTTGTTGAAAATAGTTGTGAACTGCAAATGACAATACCGAACGTACTCTCATAATTGCACCAAAAGCATTTGTTCTTACACGTAAATGCGCGTTTTCACGTAAAAATTCTAGCGAATGTTTCTTTGGTTGCATTGGAAATTTCTCCGCATCGGAGTCTCCAAGGATTTCTAATTTAGAAACCTGAATCTCAAATTTTTGTCCGGCACCTTTGCTTTCCACCAAGGTTCCCGTTACCGAAACCGCAGCACCGGTAGTAACTCTCTTTAAAGTTTCGTCTGGCGTGTTCTCGAAATCGACTACACATTGTATATTGTTGATGGTAGAACCATCATTCAAAGCAATAAATTGATTGTTTCTAAAAGTTCTCACCCATCCTTTTGCATTTACTTCATGAAGTGTCGTGGTGCTGTTCAGCAAGTCTTTAACTTTTGTATGTCTCATTTTATTTATATTGTTGATATTAAAATTGTCTACTGTTCGAACTGCAAATATAAATGATTTGTTTCTAATTGTCATTGTGGGAAATGATGTAATCAGGAGCTATTTCCACTTCCGACGCCTCGGGACACTATATCTTTTGGTTTTGATAGCAAAAAAGTAAAAAGAAGCCATTTTAAATGGAGTTGGCTAAATTTTTATAAAAAAGAAAATAAAGCAATTTGATCGAGTTTTCTGCTGTATTTGGTGCTTTTTCTGAGCTGATAAATGAAAAATCCTTTTATGTATCAGTCAGTACACAAAAGGATTTTTTATTTATTATTGAAAGTGGAGTCAGTTCTTAAGAACGTAGCTTGTTTTTTCGTTCTAATTCATCAACTTCTTCATCTGAATGTTCCAATATATCTATTGTAGGTTCAATAAATTCCTGTTGATTAGCCAAGGTTTTGTTTAATGTTAGTACCAATGAAGGTAATAAAACAAGATTAGACAGCATACCAAAACACAAAGTAATAGCAACTAAACCTCCAAGGGCGACTGTTCCTCCAAAGCTTGAAAGCATGAATACAGAGAAACCAAAGAATAATACAATAGAAGTGTAAAACATACTAATACCCGAATCTTCAAATGTGGCAAAAACGGATTTTTTTATTTTCCAGTTGTTTCTTGGGAGTTCCAATCGGTATTGTGCCAGGAAACGTAGGGTGTCGTCTACTGACATTCCGAATGCGATTCCGAAAACCAATAGGGTAGAAGGTTTTAACGGAATTCCCAAAAAGCCCATCAGACCCGCAGTCATCAACAATGGTAATAAATTAGGAATAATAGACACCAAGACCATCTTGAAAGAACGGAACATGATTGCAACTAGACCTCCGGTTAATGCAAAAGCAAAAAGTAAGGAAGATAATAAATTGTCAAGCAAGTATTTTGTTCCTTTTTGGAATACGGATGCTTTACCGGTAATAATTACTTCGTATTTTGGAGCTGGGAAAATTTTATCGACTTTTCTGCGAATTTGAGATTCGATACCCTCCATTTTTTCGCCGTTTTCATCTTTGATAAATGCAGTCATTCGTGCAATACTTCCGTCATCAGTGATGTAGCTTTTAAGCTGATTGTCTTTTGATTTTTTGAGCGAATTTTTAATGTAAGGAATTAAGAATGTTTCTTCCTGTGAAGAAGGCAATTCGTAAAACTCAGGATTTCCGTTGTAATAGGCTTGTTTGAAACTTTTGGCCACATTAACAATTGATAGCGGTTTAGAAAGTTCCGGAATATCAACAATCGTTTCTTCCAATTCTTCCATTCTTCGCAGATTGCTAAGTTTCATTGCCCCATTTTCCTTTTTGGTATTGATCATTATTTCGAGAGGCATGACTCCATCGAATTCTTTTTCGAAGAAACGAATGTCGTCAAAGAAGTCGGTTTTTTTAGGCATGTCTTCTATGATACTTCCTGAAATTTTAATTTTGTAGATACCGATTATTCCGAAAACCAATAAGATTATTGAAGTTACATATACGGAAAAACGTCTGTATTTTACAGTATTGATAATCCATTTGAAAAAATTAGCTAGTGATTGGCGTTCTAAATGGTTTAAGTGTCTAGGTATTGGAGGAGGAAAATAGCTAAAAAATATCGGGATAATCAACAAACTTAAGGTGTAAATAGCAATAATGTTGATCGTTGTAACCACTCCAAATTCTTTAAGCAATACATTATTGGTTATAATAAATGTTGCAAAACCCACAGCAGTTGTAATGTTGGTCATAAGTGTAGCTGTCCCGGTTTTGGTAATTACACGTTGCAATGCTTTGGCTTTGTTGGCGTGTTTGTGGTATTCCTGATGGTATTTGTTGATAAAGAAAATACAATTCGGAATACCAATTACAATTACTAATGTTGGTACCAAAGCGGTAAGTACAGTTATTTCATAACCCATTCCTCCCATAATCCCGAAAGACCACATTACCCCGATAATCACAATAATCAAAGAAGTAAGAGTAGCTTTGAACGAACGGAAGAAATAAAAGAAAATAAGCGAGGTTATCAATAAAGCCGCACCAATAAATAAACCAATTTCATCAGTAATGGTTTTAGCATTTAATGTTCGGATGTAAGGCATGCCCGAAACATGAGGTTTGATGCCTGTTTCCTTGTAAAATTTATCTATCTCAGGAATAAATTTATGAAGCACATAATCTTTTCTGGCTTTGGTGTTGACAATCTCTTTGTCCAGATAAATTGCCGAGCGAACCGCCTCTGTTTTTTTATTAAAAAGTAAGCCTTCGTAAAAAGGAAGATTTTTGAAAAAATCCGATTTCAGTTGGGTTAAGTAAACAGGGTCGTTTATTTTTTCGGGGTTTACAAAAGGTTTTAATTCAAAAGTTTGCAAAGAGTCATTTTTGACTAATTGTTGTAGATTGTCTACAGAAATCACCAAACTTACTTCTTTATCGCTTTTGATTTTTTCCATAAGTGCACTCCAAGCTTTGAATACTTTTGGAGTAAATAACTTTGGGTCTTTGGTTGCTATTACGATCAAATTTCCTTCTTCGCCGAAGTTTTTAAGAAAATGATCATAGTCAACATTTACCTTATCATCTGCTGGGATAAGGTTAGCTTCGGTTTGGGTAAATTTTACATTTTTCCACTGTAAAGCAAGTAGAATTGTTATTAAAGCAATTCCACACAAAATAATTATTCTATTTCTGAGTATTGTTCGGGCTATTAATTCCCAAAATCCTAAACTAAACCACTTAATCATATTTCATATATATCGGCGGCAAAGGTAGGTAAAACAGCTATGAATCATGAGGTTTGTGCTAAACTTTTTATATTGTAAGGCTAATAATACAAGGGCTTTTTTTATTTTACGATAAGATAATTCTTTAAGTTATAAATTATATATTTGATTTTCTCATCTTTGCTTTTTAAAGCTGAGATTTTCTTTTAAAAATAAGTATGAAGAATTATAAAAACGCATTATTTTATTTTGGTGTTACAGGTGGTTTTACTGCATTAATTTATTGGATTATAAGTGAAGGAAAGCATTTAGAAGTCCGCGAAACGATTGTGACTCCAAATTCTGGAAAAGCTTCTTGGGATGATTTTATAACATCAATGCTGCATAATTTTCAGGATCCTTTGGCTATACTTTTAGCGCAGATTATTACGATTATCTTGGTGGCCCGTTTTTGTGGCTGGATCTTCAAAAAAATAGGACAACCTTCCGTAATTGGTGAAATTATCGCAGGAATCGTTCTTGGGCCTTCGTTGTTGGGAATGTATTTTCCGGATTTTTCGGCTGCGTTATTTCCGGTAGAATCCTTGGGGAATCTTAAGTTCTTGAGCCAGATAGGATTGATACTTTTCATGTTTGTCATAGGAATGGAGCTTGATTTGAAAGTTTTAAAAAATAAAGCCAACGAGGCGGTTGTCATCAGTCATGCCAGTATTGTTATTCCATTTGCCTTAGGAATTGGGCTTGCTTATTTTGTTTATAATCGATTTGCTCCCGAAGGCGTAAAATTCCTTTCGTTTAGTTTGTTTATGGGAATTGCGATGAGCATCACTGCTTTTCCTGTTCTGGCACGAATTGTTCAGGAAAGAGGTATTCATAAAACCAGATTGGGCGCTATTGTTATTACTTGTGCTGCCGCCGATGATATCACGGCTTGGTGTTTATTGGCAGTTGTAATTGCAATCGTAAAAGCAGGAACTTTTGTGAGTTCTTTATACATTATCGGTTTAGCGATGATTTACGTTTTGGTTATGCTTTTTATAGTAAAACCCTTCTTGAAGCGAATAGGAGATTTATACGGTTCAAAAGATGCGATAGTCAAGCCAGTAGTGGCTATTTTCTTTTTGATACTTATCCTTTCTTCTTATGCTACAGAAGTAATAGGGATTCACGCCTTATTTGGTGCTTTTATGACCGGTGCTATTATGCCAGATGTACCTAAATTCAGAACTATATTTATTGAAAAAGTTGAAGACGTTTCGGTTATTCTTCTATTGCCTTTGTTTTTTGTTTTTACGGGTTTGAAAACTGAAATTGGACTTATCAACGATCCTTATTTATGGAAAGTAACCGGTTTCATTATTCTGGTAGCAGTTGTTGGTAAATTTTTAGGGAGTGCGCTGGCAGCCAGATTTGTTGGACAAAATTGGCGCGACAGTTTAACCATTGGAGCTTTGATGAACACCAGAGGATTAATGGAGTTAATTGTCTTAAATATAGGATTAGAACTCAAAGTGTTGACTCCTGAAGTTTTTACGATGATGGTAATTATGGCATTAGTAACTACATTTATGACAGGTCCGGCCTTAGATCTAATCAATTTTGTTTTTAAAACTAAGGAGAATACCGATACCGTAGAAGTAACTAATCTTAATAAGTATCGAATATTAATTTCGTTTGGGAACAACGAAAAAGGGAAGTCGCTTTTGCGATTGGCTCATAGTTTAATGAAAAAGCAAAAAGAGCAATCAACTATAACCGCAATGCATTTGTCATTGAGTGACGAGATGAATCCTTATAATATTGAGGACAGGGAAAAAAGCAGTTTTATTCCTATTGTCAAAGAATCAAAGGTTTTAAATCAGGAAATTACGACCATATTTAAAGCAACTGCTGATATAGAAACAGAGATTGCCGATGTTGCAAATCAAGGAGATTATGATTTGCTGTTAGTAGGTTTAGGAAAATCAATTTTTGAAGGAACCATTCTTGGAAAAGTAATTGGCTTTACCACAAGGATAATTAATCCGGATCGATTGATTGATAAATTCACCGGAAAAGAAGGTCTTTTTGAAAATTCACCATTTGATGAAAGAACAAGACAGATTATTTCTAAAACCAAAATGCCAATTGGGATTTTGATTGACAAAGAACTTCAAAACGTAAATAAAGTTTTTCTTCCAATTTTCAGTCCCGAAGATTCCTTTCTGATCGATTATGCGCAGAAATTAATTTACAACAACAACTCTGAAATAATGGTTTTGGATGTAAACGGACATGTAAATACCAATTTTGTTATGGAGAGTGCGATAAATTCTTTGCAACAAAAATACCCTAATAATATTGGTTTAATAGATGATAAAATTATCAAAAAAGAATTTTTAGAGCAGCAGGATTTAATGCTAATTAGTTTAGAGAGCTGGAAAGCGCTGGTGGATTACCGAAGCGATTGGTTGAGTGGTGTACCATCAGTTTTGATTTTAAAACAATAATTATGAGTTGGATTTTATTGATATTAGGAGGTTTGTTCGAAGTAGGTTTTGCTTCTTGTTTAGGCAAAGCCAAAGAAACAAGCGGCGCGGCATCTACTTATTGGATGTTGGGATTTTTAGTTTGTCTTACCATAAGTATGGTGCTACTTTACAAAGCAACACAGGAATTGCCTATTGGAACAGCTTACGCGGTTTGGACAGGAATTGGTGCAGTTGGAACAGTTTTGGTTGGAATTTTTATTTTTAAAGAACCCGCTACTTTTTGGAGAATTTTCTTTTTGAGCACTCTAATTGCTTCAATTGTAGGGTTGAAATTCGTATCGAGTCATTAAAATATTAGAGCCCCAGATTAAAGACAAAGCTCAGTTTGATGGCAATATTGTCCTCAAATTTAGGTAAGCCATTTGGGCCATAACGGTAAAATGCCGTTAATCCCAAGCCGTTTAAAATTTGATTGAGTTCTATCCCAGATTCAAAATAGCCTTTATCTAGGGTTTTGTAATCTAAACCAATATGTTGTTCTGGTTTTTGTAAATTTCCCCATGCCATTCTGGAAACAAGCACTAACGAAGGTTTTACTTTTTGAAAAAGAGTAACTCGCTTGAAACCGTGCTTGAGTTGGAAATAAACAAATTCACTGGAGAAAAACTCATTAAAATACATTGTTTCAAAACTATTTCTTCCTGCAAAAGTAATTCTTTGTATGACGGTTTCTTTGGTGATATTATTTGGCGAAGTATTGTACAAATGCGTTAGCGGAACATCGCCTAAAGCATATCCGGCCTCTAAAAGTAAATTGGTTTTTTGACCATTTAAATATTTCTTTTCATATTCGGTTTTAAAGTCAATTTTGCTGAACTCAAAATCATTGTTGGCTATTTTTGGTAATGATTGAGTGTATTGAAAAGTGAATTTTGGAAAACGTTTCTCTACCTCAATTCTTCCGATTGGCGTTTGCATATAATCGCTAAAAGGGTTCCATTGCAATGAAACCATGGCCGTTGTCATTACATAATGAGTATATAAAGTACCGTCTAAATTGTAAGTGTAATTGAATTTAGGCTCTATGGCAGAATGAGTGAGTTCCCATTTACTTTCGGTTTTGGGAATAATTTTGGTTTCTATATAAGTTTTCCAACTCACATAATTGTAAAAAGTACTAATATTTATAGGTCTTGGATCATAGAGTTTAAAAGGTCTTTTTTCAACTGAATATAAAGTGCTGGCAATCTCCCTAACGTCGTCTGTGTAGGAAGCTCCAATCCATGAATTTGAAAATTTACCCACGCGAGCCGCAACACCCAAGTTGTATTTGAACTCTCCGTCTTTTGTTCCATAAGCGGTGTATCCTTCAATTCTGTATATTTTGGAAAATTGTTCGCTTGTGGTACCGCCAATGCCCAGCCTAAATCCTTCGTAATTGTTATACCTGAATATTCTGCGCAAATCCAAGTCTACATATCCCATCGGCAGATAGCCATTGACAATTTTTCGGCCAAAACGGATGCGGCTTTCAATTCGTTTTTTAATAGCGATGCTATCCAAAGCTAAATAGGTTTTTTTGTCTCGAATGTCTAGGCTGTCTTTTCGGTAAGTCTTCCAAAAACTTTCAGGTTTGTTAATGGCATCATCTTGAATTTCGATTGAAATATGACTTTTTTTAATTTCGATCGGGATGTTGTAATTAATGTCAAAGTTTTCAGTTTCAGACAGAAGATAAGCATAATCAGTCGCCGTTTTTTTTCGAGGTTTAAAGTCTTTTTCTACATCACCGTCAAATTGTATGGTGCCGCCAAGAATCTTTATATCGTCATCATTTTTCCCTTTTATGATTTTAAAAGTCTTGCGTATCGGAAACCAAATATTCTCTTCAGCGATGTATTTAAAATCATGGATTCCGCTGATGTCAAGAACTCCTTTTATACGCATGATAGCTTTAGAAATGGCATAACTGTTTTGGTCGATGTATAATACGCCTTCTAAACCGGATGCTTTTCTTTTCTTTTTGTTTTTGAAATACACCATATAGGAATTTCTTCCATTTATCAAAACCGTGTCTAATAATTTATAGCTATAATCGTGAAAAGCATCTTTTGCAATCGGGCTGTTGTATTTGGTTTCAAACAGTTCGTAACTGGAATCGTAAATAGAAAAGGATTGTAGGTTGAAGCCTATGATTTCATAAATAGGCTGCTTAAAACCAGCCATTTTTGTTCCCAGAATGGTTTCTTTTAATTTGTGACCGCCAAATTGAAATTGGGATACTTTTTCGGTTTGAAACAAATGCTGTTTGGTTACAATCTCTTTAAATTTATAATTAGCAGAATCGATTTTTTTGAATACTATTCCGATGGGTTTTTTGATAAAAACTGAATCTGTTCTTTCAGAAATTGAGTCGGGATTAGCTGTAACAATTAGTTTGTTGTAGGATTTGAACTCAAAATTGTTTAGTTTTTTTTGCGGATCATTGCTGTTTTTGTTCTCAATTGCCTTTTTGATTATTGCCAAAGCAGGATTTTCATTAGCAATCAAAACTTCGTTTAAATCACTTCTTTTTTGAGAGAGGAAAACGGCATAATAATTTTTGTTTTTTTCAATAACTACTTTAGTCGGCGTAAAGCCAAGATACGATACAGTGAAACTATTGAGTATTTTTTTAGATAAAATATTGAATTTCCCATCTACATCCGTAACGGTATTCAAGCCGTCATTTGAGGTAATAGTTGCAAAGGGTAGTGGCTTATTAGTGGTAGATTCTTTGACAATTCCATTTATTTGAAATTGTGCCTGAAGCGAAAGTGAAAATAGGAAAAGCAATATCCAAAAATGCTTCATAGATGTAGTTTTATTACAAAACGATTATAATTTTGTTTTGTTGCAGCAAAAATAGCAATAAAAAAATCCGTCTTGTTATTTTAACGAGACGGATTGTAATGATGTTTATCAAAAGTTATACTTTCATGATTTCGGCTTCTTTTACAGCAAGAAGTTCGTCAATTTTTTTGATGTAACTATTGGTTAGGTTTTGAACTTCTTCTTCGGCACTTTTACAAATGTCTTCTGATGTTCCGTCTTTTTCTAATTTTTTGATATCGGTATTAGCGTCTTTACGAGCATTTCTAATTCCTATTTTACCGTCTTCAGCTTCTGATTTTGCTTGTTTTGCCAATTCGCGTCTTCTGTCTTCTGTCAAAGGCGGAACACTGATTATGATTAAATCTCCGTTATTCATCGGATTAAAACCAATATTGGCAATCATGATTGCTTTCTCTATCGTATGCAGCATATTTCTTTCAAAAGGTTGCAAAGTAATCGTTCTTGCATCAGGAACGCTGATTTTTGCTACCTGTGAAAGTGGTGTCGATGAACCATAATAATCTACAAAAACACTTCCCAACATGGCAGGAGATGCTTTTCCAGCACGAATATTTAGGAATTCTTTCTCTAAGTGAGCAATAGAACCTGACATAGATTCTTTGGTGCTATCTAATATAAATTCAATTTCTTCAGTCATATTTTTAGATTTTTAGATTTCTTGGACTGCCGGATTTCTTAGACTTTCTAACCATCTAATAATCTAACTGTCTAATAATCTATTTATATATTTACTTCGGTTCCTATGTTTTGTCCTTCACAGATTTTTAATAGGTTACCTTCTTTATTCATGTCAAAAATTACAATTGGCAATTTATTTTCCTGACTCAAAGTGAAAGCTGTGGTATCCATTACATTCAATCCTTTTTTAAGAACATCTTCAAACGAGATGGTATCAAATTTTAATGCTGAAGCATTTTTTTCAGGATCTGAATCATAAACACCATCAACACGGGTTCCTTTTAGGATTACATCGGCATTAATTTCAACGCCACGTAAAACGGCTGCTGTATCCGTTGTAAAATAAGGATTTCCGGTACCAGCTCCAAAAATTACGATTCTTCCTTTTTCAAGGTGACGCACCGCTCTTCTTTTAATATATGGCTCAGCTATAGCTTCAATTTTCAATGCGGTTTGCAATCGGGTTAGCATTCCTTTGTCTTCTAATGCGCCTTGTAATGCCATTCCGTTGATAACAGTGGCAAGCATTCCCATATAGTCACCTTGCACTCTGTCCATTCCATTACTTGCACCTGCAACTCCTCTAAAGATGTTTCCACCACCTATTACGATAGCAATTTCTACTCCTTGGTCGTGAATCTTTTTAATTTCTTCAGCATATTCGGCTAATCTTACAGGATCAATTCCATATTGTCTTTCACCCATCAAAGCTTCACCGCTTAATTTTAGAAGAATTCTTTTATATTTCATGTGTATGTTGAGTTGTTTTGTGCAAATATAGGTATATTCTTTTTTTTTAAAAAGTGTCGTTCAAAATTTATAAATTTTGTTTCTCATAGGTGTTTTTCGCTGCCTGATAACCAAGGTTGAAAATCGAATCCATTTTGAGTTTATTCGTTTCAAATGTGCTAAAAACACTCAGTTCTTTTGGTTCTATAATCCAGTCGCAAAAGTTGAATTTTTGGCTGTTTGAATTCTCCGAAAGAATATCGAATGCTCTATTGGTGACAGATCGTATCGAATTTAAGTCTTTGGCTTCAATCTTTTGAATCGGACTGACATAAATACCAATTATAGTATCACAACGACCTTGTAAAATATCTGTCGGGAAATGATTTAAGATCCCACCATCGCTATAGTGATTTCCTTTAATTTCAAATGGTGAAATGATTCCTGGAAAAGCGGAAGAAGAAATTAAAGCATCGATAATTTTTGTTTCGGACTCAAATATTTTTAATTTCCCTCTTATCATATCTGTTGCCGTAATTTGAGTCGGAATTTTTAAATCTCCTATGACCGCATCTTGAAAAATGGCATGAAAATAATCAATAAACGAAGACGAATCGATTAATCCTGCTTTTTTAAAGGTGATGTGTTTCCAATGAAAAAGGTATACTGATTTGAAGAATTCCAGAATTTCTTCAGGTGATTTTCCCCAAGCATACATCGCTCCCACAATAGATCCGGCACTTGTACCCGCTATTCGAGAGGGACGAATGTTTTTTTCTTCTAGAAATTTTATGGCACCAGCATGTGCCAAACCCTTTGTTCCGCCACCTGAAAGTGCTAGACCAATTGATTTTGTTTTTAGATTTATCATCTATTTTCTGTTTTTTATAAAATTACAGTTTTTGTTTATTTCAAAGTGACTTTTGTCATGTTTAAAATTATTATTTTGTTCTAACTTTACATAAATAAATATAAATTATGAAAGCCTCAATTGCTAAAGCCTTGTTTAAGAGTCATTCTTATCTAGAATATAGAAAAATAGTTTCAGATTTGTTACTTGAAGAAAAATCTACTGGTAAAGAACAGTCGGATGAATTGACCAATTACAGCCATTTGAACGAAACCCGCATGAATCGTTTGGAAAAAACCTTGAAAGTCTCAGATGAGAATATTCAGAAATTAAAGTCTTTGAAAAACGGTTACCTATGGTTAGTTATTTCAGAAGGTTGGTGTGGTGATGCGGCTCAGTTATTGCCTATTTTTAATAAAATGGCTAGTGTTTCTGATAGTAGAATTGATTTGAAGATTGTTCTTCGTGATGAAAATGAAGAACTTATGGATTTGTTTTTGACTAACAAAGGCAGAGCAATTCCTAAATTGATTGTCATTAACAGAGAAACAGGCGGAGCCTTGGCTCATTGGGGACCAAGACCAAAAGGAGCTTCTGACCTGATTTTAAATTACAAAAAAGAGCATAGAGTTGTTGATGAAATAGCTAAAACCAATTTGCAATTATGGTACTTGCATGACAAAGGGCTCTCTACTCAAGAAGAAATTATTCAGATGATGCTTGATCTAGACCAAGAGATTGTTCAAAATATGTAACATCTACAGCGTTTTTCACATCATAATCTCCAATTTTTGTTCGGCGTAAAGCAGTCAGGTGCGAGCCTGATTGCATCGCCTTTCCAAAATCGTAAGCGAGAGAACGGATGTAAGTTCCTTTGCTGCAAACTACCCTGAAATCTATTTCGGGAAGTGCTATTCGGGTAATTTCAAATTCATGGATAGTGGTTTTTCTGGAGGCTATTTCAACTTCGACCCCTGCGCGTGCATGTTCATACAATCGTACACCGTCTTTTTTTATTGCCGAAAAAACGGGCGGTTTTTGGTCAATTTCACCCAAAAACTGTTTCACCGTTTCGCGAATTAATGCTTCGTCAATGTGTTCCGTTGGGAAAGTTTGATCAATTTCGGTTTCTAAATCATAGGAAGGTGTCGTTGCCCCGATAAAGAAAGTTCCTGTGTATTCTTTGGCTTGTCCTTGAAGTTCAGATATTCTTTTGGTGAATTTTCCTGTACAAACTAGCAATAATCCCGAGGCTAATGGATCTAAAGTCCCGGCATGTCCAATCTTAAACTTTTTTGGGAGCCCCATCTTGTTGATCAAGGCGTATTTTAGTTTGTTCACTGCCTGAAAAGAACTCCATTTTAAAGGTTTGTCAATCAGTAAAATTTGTCCGTTTAAGTAGTCTTCTTGAGTTAGCAAGGGAATTTATTTTAGGTAAGTGAAATAGATAAGTAAAAAAGAACCAACAATGATTCTGTACCAACCCCAAGGTTTAAAACCGTATTTTTTAATGATTTCAATGAAGAATTTAATGGCTAAAACCGCAACGATAAAAGCAATTAAATTTCCAATTAGAAACATTTTGATGTTTTCATCCGATTTCAAGATGAGCTCGT
Organism: Flavobacterium sp. W1B; assembly: GCF_047344965.1. Taxonomy (NCBI): domain Bacteria; kingdom Pseudomonadati; phylum Bacteroidota; class Flavobacteriia; order Flavobacteriales; family Flavobacteriaceae; genus Flavobacterium; species Flavobacterium sp. W1B. The sequence continues at coordinate 668,466 of NZ_CP178845.1, read as the reverse complement.
AGCCTTTCATTTGGGAGCTTTCGTAAGTCTTTAAAAAAACAGAATAGCAAGTTACAGCTAGCATTGTAGGGACGGCCAAAAAGAAAGAGAATTCGGCTGCAGCCTGACGCGTCAATCCTTGTTGCATTCCTCCAATGATGGATGCGGCTGATCTACTTGTTCCCGGCATCATAGCCAAACATTGCCAGAAACCTATGGTCACCGCTTTTTTGATGGTGATATCTTCTTCTCGGTTAATGGTTGGGTTTTGAAAATAGTTGTCTATAAAAAGCAATACGATTCCGCCTAGAATCAATACAATGGCAATAGGAATTGGATTTCCTAAAACTGCCTCAATTTTATCATCGAATAATTTTCCCAGAACCAAAGCCGGAATTACCGCAGCGGCCAACTTGATGTAGAAATTGAATTTTGAAAAATCAAAAAACTTTTTCCAATATAAAGCGACTACCGCCAAAATAGCTCCAAACTGAATGGAAACCTGGAAAAGTTTGACGAAATCATCCTCTTGGATTCCAAAATAAGAACTAACAAATACCATGTGACCAGTTGAAGAGACAGGAAGATATTCTGTTAGTCCTTCTATAATTGCAATTAAAAATGCTTGTAATGTATTCATTTATGCTTTGTTGGGATTCTTTAGTATGGCATAAATGGTGATTCCAAAACCAATTAAAACAGTAGTTGGAGCCAAACGGATTCTTCTGAAGTCAAAAATAGCCTCACTAAATACATTAGGATCATCACTTCCTCCGCCAGACATTAAAATAAATCCTAGAGCAATAACTCCAATTCCAATCAATAGAATTTTGTAATTTATCTTTCCAAAAAGGAATTCGTGTTTTTGGTCGTTATTTTTCATTTTATATGGAATTATTATGTTTTTTTAAAATCTGAAATCGTTAATCAATAATCTGAAATTAATAAAGATCGTCTGTTCTTAGATTCAAGAATCGTTGTGTGGCAAAGTGAGTGCTTAACCAGGTGATTAAAACTCCAATTCCAAAAACGGCTAGTAAAACAAAAACAATTAGCATTTTGTCGTCTAGGATTCCAAGATCAGGGAAACTGGTTTCTACATAAATCAAAAGACCAATTAGTGCAATAATTGCCAAAGCGGCTCCCATCATTCCTAATTTTATGCTGCGCATAACAAAAGGTTTTCGAATGAATGTTTTTGTGGCGCCAACCATTTGCATGGTTTTGATGATAAATCTGTTAGAATGTATCGACAAACGCAAGGAACTGTTAATCAGTAAAACGGCGATAAAAGTTAGGAATCCGCTGATGATTAAGATCCACATACTCACTTTCTTGATATTGTCATTTACTAGATTTACTAATTGTTTGTCATAAACAATATCAGCAATCATAGGGTTTGTACGCAGTTGTCTTTCAATTTTTGTGATACTGTCTTTAACGACATAATCGGCTTTTAAATGAATGTCGTAGGAGTTTTGCAATGGGTTTTCACCCAAAAAGGTCATGAAATCCTCTCCGATGATATCCGTATGTTGTTTTGCGGCAGCTTCCTTAGAAACATACACATTCGATTTAGCATAAGGAGCTATTTTAAGTTGTCCTCCAAAAGCCTTTAGGATAGTGTCGTTGGCTTCGTTCTTGAAAAATACGGTCATCGCAATTTTCTCTTTGAAGTCATCTGCCAGTTTCTTAGAATTTATAATAAAAAGGCCTAATACGCCTAATAAAAATAATACCAAGAATACACTTAGAACCACCGAAAAATAAGAGGAAATTAACCTGCGCTTTTGAAACTTATCAAATGAAGAACTCATAGTTTATTTTAATTATGGGGTAAAAATAATAAAGAATTTCTTTATTTAAAGTTAATAACGCTCAAAGTTTTAACTTTCGTACAATAAACGTAAATTTGCCGCTTAATAATTCATTGTGAGAAACGCAATACAGCTTTGCAAGCTTACAATTTTGAACCGAATGGAGGAGGGGAATTTAAGTTAACCCGATTTCAAAAAAACAATATTTAAAGAGAATGAAATACAATCCGAACGAAATAGAAGCCAAATGGCGCAACTATTGGGCAGAAAATCAAACTTTTGCCGCTGTAAATAACTCCGATAAACCTAAGTATTATGTGCTGGATATGTTTCCTTATCCTTCAGGTGCTGGATTGCACGTGGGGCATCCGCTAGGATACATTGCTTCTGATGTTTTTGCAAGATACAAAAGACATCAAGGTTTTAATGTGTTGCATCCTATGGGGTACGACAGTTTCGGGTTGCCGGCAGAACAATATGCTATTCAAACAGGTCAACGTCCGGAGGACACCACTTCAGTAAATATTGATGGTGGTTTTGACAAAGAAGGAAATAAAATTGCCGGATATAGAAAACAATTGGATCAAATTGGATTTTCTTTTGATTGGAGCAGAGAAGTTCGAACTTCAAATCCGGATTATTACAAACATACACAGTGGATTTTTATCCAATTATTCAATTCTTGGTACAACAAAAACAGCGATAAAGCCGAAGATATTTCGACTTTGACGGCTATTTTTGAAAAAGATGGAAATACAAATGTGAATGCAGTTTGCGATGATAATATCGTTGCGTTTTCGTCAAGCGAATGGAACGCTTTCGCAAAAGAACAACAAGAGAAAATTCTTTTACAATATAGATTAACTTATTTGGCAGAGACCGAAGTAAACTGGTGTCCGGGCTTGGGAACGGTTTTGGCAAATGACGAGATTGTAAACGGAGTTTCGGAACGTGGCGGTTTCGCCGTGGTTCGTAAAAAAATGACCCAATGGAGCATGCGTATTTCGGCTTATGCAGAACGCTTGTTACAAGGTTTGAACGATATCGATTGGAGCGAAAGCATCAAGGAAAGCCAAAGGAACTGGATTGGAAAATCGGTTGGAGCGATGGTTTCTTTCAATGTAAAAGAACACAACGAAGTTATTGATGTTTTCACGACTCGTCCCGATACTATTTTTGGAGTTACGTTTATGACTTTGGCACCAGAACATGATTTGGTTGCTAGAATCACAACTCCAGAACAAAAAGCGGCTGTTGAAGCTTATATAGAAAAAACAGCAAAACGTTCCGAAAGAGAGCGTATGGCTGATGTAAAAACCATTTCGGGTGTATTTACCGGAGCTTATGCGGAGCATCCGTTTACCAAAGAGTCAATTCCGGTTTGGATTGGTGATTATGTTTTGGCAGGTTACGGAACAGGTGCTGTAATGGCGGTTCCTTGCGGTGACGAAAGAGATTATGCTTTTGCTAATTTCTTTAAAGGTCAAAACGGAATGCCTGAAATCAAAAATATTTTTGATAAAGATATTTCTGAAGCCGCTTTTGGAGCAAAAGACGGTTTCAAATTGGTTGATTCTGATTTCTTAAACGGATTAGGTTATAAAGATGGAACTCAAAAAGTAATTGCTGAATTAGAAAAATTAAACCAAGGAAAAGGGAAAACAAATTACCGTTTGCGTGATGCTGTTTTCTCCCGTCAAAGATATTGGGGAGAACCATTTCCGGTGTATTATGTAAATGGTTTGCCACAAATGATTGATGCGAAACATTTGCCAATTATATTACCAGAAGTAGAGAAATATTTACCAACAGAAGACGGTTTGCCTCCTTTAGGGAATGCCGAAGTTTGGGCTTGGGACAGTGTTCAGTGTTCAGTTGTTGGTACTGAGTTAGTAGATAATGTAACTGTGTTTCCTCTTGAATTGAACACCATGCCGGGTTGGGCGGGAAGTTCGTTCTATTGGATGCGTTATATGGATGCGCACAATGAAAACGAATTTGCAAGCAAAGAAGCTTTGGCTTATTGGGAAAGTGTCGATTTGTACATTGGCGGAAACGAGCATGCAACCGGACATTTATTGTATTCTCGTTTTTGGAATAAATTCTTAAAAGACAAAGGTTTTGCTCCAACGGAAGAACCATTCAAAAAACTGATTAATCAGGGAATGATTTTGGGAACGAGTGCTTTTGTAAATGGTGTATGGGTAGAATTAAACTATCGTTCTGTTAAAAGAGATTTTGGAGATAATAGTAAATGTATTGCTATTGATCAACCTCGTCCTTTTTTTGTTGGAATTTCAAAAAAGGTTTTTGAATCAGAGAAGTTTAAATCAGATGAGGATGGTCTTATAGAAAACGATGTTTTAGATAAATTGATTCGTAATAAATTTCCGAATTTAACTTTTATAGATTCTGAGAAAGATATATTGGATGAGTGTTATGATTATAGATGTTCAGTTGTAAAACCGCATACAGATGTAAATTTTGTAAATACTTCTGATGAATTAGATATTGAAAAATTCAAAGGATGGAGAGAGCAATATTCTACTGCTGAATTTATTTGCGATGAAAACGGTAAATATATCGTTGGTCGCGAAGTAGAGAAAATGTCGAAATCCAAATACAATGTAGTTACTCCAGATGATATTTGTGCCGAATATGGTGCGGATACCTTGCGTTTGTACGAAATGTTTTTAGGGCCATTGGAACAGGCAAAACCTTGGAATACGGCAGGGATTTCGGGGGTTTTTGGTTTCTTGAAAAAACTGTGTCGTTTGTATTTTGACGAAAACGGTATGATTGTAACCGATGAAGCGCCAACAAAAGACAATTTAAAATCATTGCATAAAACCATTAAAAAAGTGGCGGAAGATATTGAGAATTTCTCTTTCAATACTTCTGTTTCTCAGTTTATGATTTGTGTGAATGAATTATCGACTCAAAATTGTTATTCAAGAGCGATTTTAGAACCATTGGCAATTGTGATTTCGCCTTATGCGCCACACATAGCCGAGGAATTATGGTCGTTATTAGGTCATGAAGGCTCAATAGCTACGGTGGCTTTTCCGGTTTTTGAACCAGCACATTTAGTGGAAAGCAGTAAGGAATATCCGGTTTCTTTCAACGGAAAAATGCGTTTCACCATCGAATTGCCTTTGGATTTAACCAAAGAACAAATCGAAGAAATCATCATGAAAGATGAAAGAACACAAAAACAATTAGATGGCAGAACGCCAAATAAGGTTATTATTGTTCCAGGAAAAATCATCAATTTGGTAGGGTAGAAGTACACGTAGAGATGCGCCGCAGTGCATCTCTACGATGCCGATATATTAAAAATCCAAATTTCAACAGCTGTTGGGATTTGGATTTTTTATTTATTTAGATTTTTTTAACTAATGTCAATTTGGCATTTTAAAAAAGTGGTTCACAATTTGATGTTTACTTTGTAACTTTAAAAAATAAAACACAGAAATATGGGAATGGGTTATTTAATATTGGCTGGAGCTATTATGCTGGCAAGCTGGTTGGTGAGTTCAAGACTAAAGAGCAAATTTGAGCATTATTCTAAATTACAATTGCAAAACGGAATGAGTGGCGCCGAAATTGCCGAAAAAATGCTAGCTGATAACGGGATTCGTGATGTAAGAGTGATTTCGACTCCGGGACAATTGACGGATCATTATAATCCGGTAAATAAAACGGTTAATTTAAGCGAGGCTGTTTATAACCAGCGTAATGCTGCTGCTGCTGCTGTTGCGGCCCATGAATGTGGTCATGCGGTACAACATGCGGTAGGCTATGAATGGTTGAATATGCGTTCTAAATTAGTTCCTGTCGTAAACGTGGCATCTACCTATATGCAATGGATTTTATTGGCAGGTATTGTGATGATGAAAAGTTTTCCGCAATTATTATTGATTGGGATTATAATTTTTGCAGCAACAACTTTATTCTCAATAGTTACTTTGCCCGTAGAATATGATGCAAGTCACCGTGCTTTGGCTTGGTTAGAAAATAAAAGAATGCTTACGCAGCAAGAACAAGCAGGAGCCAAAGATGCTTTGAAATGGGCGGCTAGAACTTATGTCGTTGCAGCTCTTGGTTCTATTGCAACCTTGTTGTACTATGTTTCAATCTATATGGGTGGAAGCAGAAGGGATTAACAACTGGATTTGTTTTGTTGTTAATTCGGTAATTTGTATCCTTGAATTATATAAAAAAAGCCTTTATGCTACTTTGAGCGTTAAGGCTTTTTTTGTGGGATATTGTTTTTTTTTTTTTTTTCGAATAACCAAATCAACGATTAACCAATAAAATTATAACTGAATCTGTCTGTCAATTTGTTGGTCTAAGGAAATGAAGGTTTCAGTTCTAGAAACACCTTCAATTGCTTGGATTTTGGTGTTTAGTAATTGCATTAAATGTTCGTTGTCTCTACAAATTATTTTTATCAATATCGACCAGTTTCCGGTGGTGTAATGACATTCTAAAACTTCGGGGATTTTTTTCAAATCCTTCACGGCTTCCGGGTTTCTTGCGGCTTTGTCCAGATAAATCCCGACAAAAGCCATGGTGTTGTAGCCTAATACTTTTTGGTTTACGACAAATTTAGAGCCTGAAATTACGCCAGATTGTTCCAGTTTTCGCAAGCGTTGGTGAATAGCTGCTCCAGAAATCCCTATTTTATTGGCTATTTGAAGGATTGGCTTACGGGCATCTTCCATTAAGGATCTTAAGATTTCTTTATCGATACCGTCAATTTCCGCTACAAGAGAGTTGATTTTCATGGGTTGCTTTTTGAAACTAAAAACTTTGTTTTAGTTGTATTTTTAAATCAAATTTAAATAAAAAACAATAAGTTTTCGGTAATTTTAAGTTTTAATTAAATTTGGGTATAAAAAAACCATCAGTAAAACTGATGGTTTTGTGATTCTATTTAAGAACAAATTCAGGATTATTTTCCTTTGTTTGCGTCGTTTATGTATTTTTCTAATGCCATTGTCATCGAAGGGGTTTCTGGAGTTGGAGCAAGAATATCAATTCTTAATCCGTGGTCTAGGGCTTCCTTTTGAGTTGTGCTTCCAAAAACGGCTATTCTAGTGTTGTTTTGTTTGAATTCTGGGAAGTTTTTGAACAAAGATTTTATTCCGGTTGGGCTAAAAAACGCCAAGATATCGTAATACACATCGGCCAAATCAGAAAGATCGCTCATTACCGTTTTGTAGAATATTGCCTGAGTCCAGTCTACCTTTAATCCGTTAAGAGTAATAGGAGCGTCTGCATTCAATTGATCTGAAGCGGGTAAAAGGAACTTTTCGTCTTTGTACTTTTTTATCAATGGTGATAAATCGGCAAAATCTTTTGCTCCAACATAAATTTTTCTTTTTCTATAGACAACGTATTTTTGCAAGTAAAATGCAACAGCCTCTGATTGACAAAAATATTTCAATCCTTCGGGTACTTTAAAGCGCATTTCTTCTGCAACTCTAAAAAAATGGTCTACGGCATTTCTGCTGGTTAAAATAATTGCAGTATAATGATTAAGATCGATTTTTTGAAGTCTAATCTCTTTGGCATTAACTCCTTCTATGTGAATAAAAGGTCTGAAATCAATTTTAACTTTATGCTTTTGCTGAAGCTCAAAGTAAGGGGAATTTTCCACTTTAGGCTCGGGTTGTGACACCAAAATTGTTTTCACTTTCATATTTTAACTTTTTCTAAGCGCTTCCTTTTGTGTACCAATAATACATAAAAAAATAAGGTGCTATTTCGAGAGTGCAAAGATATAAAATAAAATAAAACAACTTACTGAATATTAAATTTTGATAGTTTTTTATTGAAATCAAATAAGCTAACACATTAAATATCAATATAGTGAATATTATAATTAATGGAATATTTTTTGAGATTGTATCGTAATAGAACAGAATAACGTTGATTGGCAGTATAAAAAGCCCAATATAAGTCCTATAGGTAACTTTTTGTAAGTTAAATTGCTCAACAAATTCCTCAATATTGAATGCCGTGGCAATGATTTTTTCTACCAGATATTTAGATAGAATAAAGAAAATAAGAAAAGTTATAATTTGGATATACAATATCCAATCTGTTTTGGAAGCGTAACCAAAAAGACTCAGCGAAAACTGAATGAAAAAAGCAAATGAAATAACTTGAACAAAGAACAGCGAAACGGTAAATCCGCTTTTTAGATGACTGCTGTCTCGGTAAATTTTTGAATATTTATCTGAAAATAATAAATTCATAAAATCACCAAATCGGTTTTCGTAAACAGACTTGGTTATAGCAATAATAACAAATGACAGGACAAATAAAGCCGTTATCCAGTCTTTGTTTTCGGTTATTCTCGGATGAAGTACGTGTTCAATCATAGCGAGGCAAAATTACTAATTTTTTGTATCAATCTTTTATTATAATTTTATTATGAGTCAAATGCCATAAAAAGGTTACTTTTGCGGTGAAATTACTAGAAACATGAACGATTGTATTGTTATAATTCCTACCTATAACGAAATTGAAAATATCGAAAGCATTATCAGATCAGTGCTTTCGCAACACAAACCTTTTCACGTACTTATCATCGATGATAATTCTCCGGATCATACCGCAGATAAGGTTCAGTTGTTGCAATCGGAATTTGAAGGAAGGTTGTTTTTGGAAAAAAGAGAAAAAAAATCTGGATTAGGAACCGCTTATGTTCATGGTTTTAAATGGGCATTGGAAAATAAATATGATTTTATTTTTGAAATGGATGCCGATTTTTCGCATAACCCAAATGATCTACAAAAGTTATACGATGCTTGCCATTTTGGTGATGCTGATTTAGCAATTGGATCCCGATATGTTACCGGCGTAAATGTGGTGAACTGGCCATTGAGCAGGGTGTTATTGTCTTATTTTGCATCTGTTTATGTGCGATTTATTACCGGAATGAAAATTCATGATGCAACAGCAGGTTTCGTTTGTTATAAAAGGCAGCTGTTGGAAGAGATCAATTTAGATAAAATAAAATTTGTGGGTTATGCTTTTCAAATTGAAATGAAATACAGAACTTTTTGTAAAAATTTCAAAATTGTTGAGGTTCCTATTATTTTTACAGATAGAACCAAAGGACAATCAAAAATGAGTAATTCAATTATTGTTGAAGCCGTTTTTGGTGTGATTTCTCTGAGATTAAAAAAATTAGTTAATAGTTTATAATATAAAAAAACAATGAATAGGGTTTTAATTAAGAATGCCAAAATAGTAAATGAAGGGGTGATTTTTGAGGGCGATGTATTAATTGAGAATGACTTAATTGTTGAAATTTCAGAAAGCATAAGTGCTAAGTCATCGGATTGTAAAATCATAGATGCCGAAGGGAATTATTTGATGCCCGGAGCCATTGATGATCAGGTGCATTTTAGAGAACCGGGACTTACTTATAAAGGCGATATCGAATCAGAGTCTAGAGCCGCAGTTGCCGGCGGAATCACCTCTTATATTGAGCAGCCCAATACGGTTCCTAATGCGGTTACCCAAGAAATTTTAGAAGAAAAATACCAATTAGCTGCCGAAAAATCCTATGCGAATTATTCGTTTATGATGGGAGCTACCAATGATAATTTGGATGAAGTTCTAAAAACGAATCCGAAAAATGTAGCAGGGATTAAAATATTTTTAGGTTCCTCAACCGGAAATATGCTCGTGGATAATGAAGCAACTTTGGAGAAAATATTTTCAAGTACTCCAATGTTAATCGCGGTGCATTGCGAAGACGAGGCTACAATAAAAAGTAATTTAGAAAAATATATTGCAGAGTTTGGTGAGGATGTTCCGGTAACGGTGCACCACCTTATCCGTAGCGAAGAAGCTTGTTATATTTCATCTTCAAAAGCGATTGCACTTGCTAAGAAAACAGGAGCTCGCTTGCATATTTTTCATCTTTCTACTGCCAAAGAAATGGATTTGTTTACGAACAAAATTCCTTTGGAAGAGAAACGAATTACTGCCGAAGTTTGCGTACATCATTTGTGGTTTACCAATGAGGATTACACCACAAAGGGGAATTTGATTAAATGGAATCCTGCTGTAAAAACAGCTCAAGATAGAGATGCTTTGTGGAAAGCTTTACTAGATGATAGAATAGATGTTATTGCTACTGATCATGCACCTCATACTTTGGAAGAGAAAAAGCAATCTTATCTGAAAGCGCCTTCGGGTGGGCCATTAGTGCAACATGCTGTAGTAGCAATGTTTGAAGCTTTTCACCAAGGGAAAATCAGTGTTGAGAAGATTGTGGAGAAAATGTGCCATAATCCGGCAAAAATTTTCAAGATAGAAAAACGTGGTTTTGTGAAAGAAGGTTATTATGCCGATCTAGTTATTGTAAATCCAGGTTTGCCATGGAGTGTAAAGAAGGAAAATATTTTGGCTAAATGTGGTTGGTCTCCATTTGAAGGATTTACATTTAAGTCCAGAATTACCCATACTTTTGTAAACGGACAATTAGTTTATACTGCCTTTAAAGTAAAAGAGATTAAGGCAGGAAAGCGATTGTTATTTGATCGATAAGAGCTGAATATGAGAAAAGTAATGTCAATTTTAGTGCTTTTTATAGTGCTGAGTAGCTGTAAAGAGGAGGTAGTAAAAAAACCGGAACGACTTATTGAAAAAGGCGTTATGGTGGATATTATGTATGATTTGTCGCTTTTAGAAGCGATAAAATATCAAAATCCGATTTCGATGGAGCCGTATAAAGTAAATCCGGCTGAATTTATCTACAAGAAATATAAAGTTGATAGTGCTCAATTTGCTCAAAATAATGTTTATTATGCTTCTAATTATGTAGAGTATAAAGCAATGTCTGATCAAATTATCAAACGTATCGATAAAGAAAAGGCAGTTGCCGATTCTTTAGTTATGTTGGAAAAAAAGAAGCAAGAAAAAGTTAAAAAGGCAAAACCCGCCAAAGATTCTTTAACTGTAAAGGATTCTGTAATTGGGAAAAGGAAGAAATTTTTAAAGCACAATTTGGTAAAGGAATCTTCGATGAAAAAAGAAGCTTTGCAATAAAAATGAATTAAGCCTTCAAGCTTGAAATTTCTTTAATGTATTGATGAATATCGATAAAATCGGTTTTTAAAACCCTTTTAATTTTCTCGTTTGAGTATTGACTTTTAGAATAAGATGCTTTTGCTGTAGCTTTTGTAAACTGTCTTTTTTGTCTAAAAACAACAGATAAAATCCAATCTACCCTCCATACTATTTCCATTAAAAAAGGCTTTACATGCTTAGTAGGTTTTTGCACTTGCAAAGCATCTGCAATACTGTTTAATATGTCTCTAAAAGAGATGTTTTGTGCGATTAGTGTAAATCTTTCATTGCAAATTTCACTATTCATTAATTCGCTACTAATTCTGACAACATCGCTTACGGCAACAAATCCGCTAGTCCCAAGAGTGTAAAAAGTTAAGCCATCGGCTACTTTCTTAAAAAGTAAGCCGCTTCCTTGTTCTTGAAAACCAGGGCCAATAATTACACCTGGATTTACAATTAATATTTTTAATCCTTCTTGTTGGCCGCGCCAAATTTCCATTTCGGCACCATATTTAGAGATGGCATAATCGCTGTGAGGTTTTTCGGGATTCCATTCGGTTTCTTCGGTAATAATAGTTTCATGCGCCGCTAAATCGCCCAATGCTGCTATCGAACTGATATAACACAATTTTTGAATCGAATTGCTAAGACAGAAATTGACAATATTTGCGGTGCCTTCAATGTTAATTTTCCGAATTAATTCTTCGTCTTTTGGATCAAATGAGATAACTGCAGCACAATGGTACACTTTATCAATTCCGACGAAAGCTTGTTCTAAAGAAGGAACATCAATGATATCAGCCTCTAACCATTCTATAGAATCAAATAGATTAGTTCTATTGTAAAGTTGAAACAATGATTTCGTTTTATTGATGCTTTCGGCAGTTCGATAAATTGCCCGAACCTTCTCACTCCCGATACTTTGGGATTCAACTAAATGAAGCAATAAATGTGCGCCTACTAAACCGGTTCCTCCTGTTACTAAAATCATGTTGCTAAAATACGAATATTTTTTTTCGAATAAGCTAATAAACAAATAACCGAATCCACAATAAATTTTATCTTTGCGCACATGAAGCTTAAAAGGCTGAACTGACGAAAGTAAATTGATTAAAAAAGATGAAGAATTTTATTGAAGAAGTGACTTGGAGAGGAATGCTCCATGATGTTATGCCGGGCACAGAAGAACATTTGATGGAACAAATGCGTGTGGGGTATGTGGGAATTGACCCAACTGCCGATTCATTGCATATAGGACATTTAGTTGGAGTAATGTTATTGAAACATTTTCAGCTGTCTGGACACAAGCCATTAGCTTTAGTGGGTGGTGCGACAGGAATGATTGGTGATCCGTCAGGAAAATCCAACGAAAGAAATTTATTAGACGAAACAACTTTGCGTCACAATCAAGAAGCTATAAAAGGACAATTATCCCGTTTTTTAGATTTCACTTCTGATGCGCCAAATGCTGCTGAGTTAGTGAATAATTACGACTGGATGAAGAATTTTTCTTTTCTGGATTTTATTCGTGATGTTGGTAAACATATTACCGTGAATTATATGATGGCCAAAGATTCGGTAAAGAAACGTTTGTCTTCTGAAGCTGCCGAAGGAATGTCATTTACGGAGTTTACCTATCAATTGGTTCAAGGATATGACTTTTTGCATTTGTACAAAAATAAAAGTTGTACACTACAAATGGGCGGAAGTGACCAATGGGGAAACATCACCACGGGAACCGAATTAGTTCGCAGAATTGCCGGCGGAAAAGCCTATGCTTTGACTTGTCCGTTGATTACAAAAGCGGATGGAACCAAATTTGGAAAATCAGAAGGAGGAAATATTTGGCTGGATGCAGTTCGAACTTCGCCTTATAAGTTTTACCAATATTGGTTGAATACTTCTGATGTGGATGCCGAAAAATACATCAAGATTTTTACGTTTTTATCGAAAGAAGAAATTGAGGTTTTAACCGAAAAACATAGAGAAACACCGCATTTGCGTTTGTTGCAAAAACGTTTGGCCGAGGAAATTACGGTAATGGTGCATTCGGCAGAAGATTTAGAAAATGCGATTAAAGCATCGAATATTTTGTTCGGAAATTCTACTTCAGATGATTTAAAACAATTGGATGAGGCCACTTTCTTAGATGTTTTTGACGGTGTTCCGCAAGCCGAAATTGCTAGAACTGAAATCGAAACAGGAATCAATATTGTTGATGTCTTAAACGAAAAAACAGGTTTCTTTAAATCGAATGGTGAAGCGAGACGCGCTTTGACGGCGAATTCGATTTCGGTAAACAGAGAAAAAGTGAAAGAGGATTTCGCACTTTCTGCCAATGATTTAATCAACAATCAGTTTGTGTTGTTGCAAAGCGGAAAGAAAAATTATTTTGTGGTGAGAGTGGTGTAATTTGTTAATTTGTGTATTCGGTTATTTCTTTAGCGAAGTTCATTGCGATCTTCTTAAAACCAAATAAACGAATTATCTTTTATAGTACCATTAAATTACAACCGCGAATATCGGAATTATCAAAACGTCCCAATACCTCGAAAGAGTTGTTGGGATTTTTTTTGCCCAAATCTTGAGTGGCAATAAAAGAGCAGGAATTAATGTTGGCCAAATCAATTACGTTGATGCCGCCCGTTTTTCCTTGAGGAATATAGGACAAAGCATCTTCGGTGTCACGAATGAGGATTTGCATCCAAGAAGGACATTCGAATACGCCTTCGCCAAGAGAATAGGCTTGCGATAGCAATTCGGTCATGCCATATTCTGAATGAATGGCCGATACGCCAAAACCTTCACAAAGTTGCTGGTGCAGTTCTTCTCGAATCATTTCTTTTCGTTTGCCTTTCATACCGCCTGTTTCCATGATAATGGTATTTTGCAATTGAAACTGCTGTTTTTCGATTAAATCCAATAAAGCATAGGTAACTCCAATCAGAATTACATTTTGCCCTGCTTGATCTAATTCAATTAGTTTCTTGATCAGTTCATCGTGGTTGTGCAAATAAAAACCGCTCTCGGGCTGATTGGATAATTTAATTAAATCCTCGACCATATAAATCAACGAAGAACCTTCTCTTTCAAGATAGGAAGGTAATAATGCCAAAACCACATAATCTTCGATGTTGCCATAAAACTGAGAAAATCCTTTGCGGTAGCTTTCCTCATAGATGGAAGCATCAGTTACCAAATGCTTGCTGGTAATCATTCCGGTCGTTCCGCTACTGGTAAAAGCTTCTTCAATAGCATTGTTGTTAGAAACTACAGCATGACTTTTGAAAAACTGAATAGGCAAAAAAGGAATTTGGGCCAATGATTTTACTTTATGAATATCGACTTTCAAGAAATCGCAGAATTCATGATAGACTAAATTGTTTTCATATTGATGACGAAATACTTTTAAAGCAATTTTTTCAAATTGTTTTTGATTTGAAATGGCAAATATATCGGTAGCTGTAATCAAGAATTTTTTTGTGTAAAGGTATAAATATTTAGTAAGTCTTTCGAATTTATCAATAGCTAGTGAAAGAGTCAACTTTTTGCTTTTGTATTTTTTTAAATGATCAACAACATTTTTTTACCATTCCATAATACTGAAGGATCGATGAGGACGATAGAAAAAACTCCGGCAACGATAAGGAATTTCAGGATGTTGTGAAGTAGTAAATATTGACCTTTGCTGTCGGATTTCCATAAATATAAAAGGAAGAAAATCAGAACAATCATACAGAAATAGAAATAAATGTCCATATAACCCACGTCATAAATTTCGATTAGAACATAAACCGGAATTATGGTTAATAGTGTTAAGATGGTTATGATTTTTTTTGCAATAATTTCGCCGTAGATAATCGGAATTGTCTGATATCCATTGGCAAGATCTCCTTTTATATTTTCTAAATCTTTAATTATTTCTCGGATGAGCAATAACAGAAAAAGAAAATTGGCATGCGAAAAAATTACAGCAAGATGATCCTTGTAGCTTTCAATTTCTTCAAAAGTAAGCTTGAAATAATAATGTAATAATATGGCGAAAAAGGGAATTACTGCCAGTAAAGCTGCGGTTAGATTTCCTATTATAGGGTATTTTTTTATTTTATGGGAGTAGAACCAAATCAGGAAAATATAGACCGAAAAGTATAAAAAAGCACGCCACGAAACGACAAGAGCCATTAATGAAGCGATAAAATTTAGTGTAAAGTAAACGTTTAATTTCGTTTTTTGGCTTACCAATCGATCCAGCATGGATTTGTTAGGACGGTTGATTAGGTCTTTTTTACTGTCGTAAAAATTATTGATAATATAACCTGAAGCGATTGTTATAGACGAAGCAAAAACGAGTAGGAACAAATGAAAATCCATCAATACCGCGAGCGCTCTTTTCTCAGGGGCAAGAATAAATATTGCCGAAAGATATTGAGCAATAATAATAATCGGAATGTTATAGCCTCTAACGACAGAGAACAAACTGACAATTTTCATTATGAGAAGTTTGTGCTGCCTGCTTAACATTTAGATTTATTTAAAGGATGTAGTTCCAATAATAAGGATAAGTTTTTTTACATTTTGTTCCCTCTCCTTTGGAGAGGGTTGGGGAGAGGAATTAAAACTGATAAACCACTTCCAGTTTATAATCTTTCAAAGAAATTTTGGCTTTTTCTAAGTCTTCGGTAAAACCAAGAATGTAACCGCCACCACCAGATCCGCATAATTTCAGGTAATAATCATTGGTGTCAATCCCTTTTTGCCAGATAGCGTGAAATTGTTCCGGAATCATTGGCTTGAAATTGTTTAAAACAACTTTTGAAAGTTTCTTGGTGTTCAAGAATAAAGATTTCATGTCTCCGCCAAGGAAATTCTCCACACAAGCATCGGTATATTTTACAAATTGGTTTTTTAGCATCGTACGGAATCCCTTATCTTTTAGGTTTTCCATAAAAATATTAACCATTGGCGCTGTTTCTCCTACAATTCCTGAATCTAGCAAGAACACTGCGCCTTTGCCATCAAAACTTTGTGTCGGAATTCCGGTCGCCTCAATATTATCTTTAGAATTGATTAGAATCGGGATGCTCAAATAACTGTTCAACGGATCTAAACCAGAGCTTTTTCCGTGAAAAAAACTCTCCATTTGAGAAAATATAGTTTTTAATTGTAATAGTTTTTCACGAGTTAAATTCTCAAGAACCGTAATTTTATTCTGGGCATATTTGTCGTAAATAGCAGCAACTAATGCGCCACTACTTCCCACACCATAACCTTGCGGAATACTGGAATCAAAATACATTCCGGTTTCAATATCATTCTTTAGCGTTCCTAAATCAAAAGTAACTAAGTCAGGTTGCTCGCTTTGTAAAGTTTCTAAATAATCGGCAAAACGTTTCAAGCTGGCATTGGATGTAATTGCTTCGGCAGAAGGATTTTCATTTCTTTTTAACGCGCCATTATAGAAATTGTAAGGAATAGATAGTCCTTTAGAGTCACGAATAATTCCGTATTCTCCAAAGAGTAATATTTTTGAGTAAAATAGGGGTCCTTTCATATTTGTTTGAAAATTAACAATTTGAGATTGGTAATTTAATTTTAAAAATCGACGATGTCACCTCGATTTTCTTTTTGTATTACAATATTAATTTCGTTTTGTTGTTCCGGAGATAATTCTTTGAAAGAATTTTTTCTCTCCGATTTTAAAATGCTTTTTATCGTTTCAATTATGGTTTTGTCATCAGTTTCTAACAACATTTTTATCAATTCTAGTTTTTCTGATTGAATATCCATGATTTCAGCTATTTAAGGCTAAAGATATGAAAAAAATGTATTACAACTGCATCGCTCCATTTCCTAACGAGTCGCAAAGGTACTGCCCATTTTGACAAAAGTCAACTAATTCTTGCTGAATAAATTGTAATACAGCAACGCTAACGTTTTCGGGATACAAAACATGTACATTGGCACCGGCATCTAGCGTGAAACAAACGGGAATTTTAGTCTCGTTTCTGAATTTCCAAATCGCATTGATGATTTGCAAGGTGTTGGGTTTCATTAAAATGAAATAAGGCATCGAAGTCAGCATCATAGCATGTAAGGTCAAAGCCTCACTTTCGACCACTTTTATGAATTCCTCCAAATTCCCGTTTTCAAAAATAGGAATCAGTTTGCCTAAGTTTTCGTGTGCTTGTGCAAATCGCCTTTCGGCAAAAGGATGGTCGTGCATCAAATCATGACCCAATGTACTGGAAACCTGCTTTTCGCCTTTGTCTACTAATAAAATAGTGTCTTGGTAATTCTTGAAATTCTCGTGAATAGCATAAGGAAATTCAACGCCAAACAGATCAGAGCTTCCTTCAATATTCGCCTGATTTCCCCAAACTACAACTTCGCCTTTTACGCTACGACAGGCACTTCCAGAACCCAAACGGGCCAAGAAAGAGGCTTTTTGATAAAAATAGTCTTCGGTCATTTCAGGATTCAATGCTTTTTCCAGGCTCATCAAGTTCATCGCCAAAGCCGCCATTCCAGAAGCCGAAGATGCAATTCCCGAACTGTGCGGAAACGTATTTTGAGTGTCTATCGTAAGATGATATGCTTTCAAAAACGGCAAATATGTTTCAATTCGTTCTAGGAATTTTTGGATTTTGGGTTTGAAATCTTCTTTTGGCTTTCCTTCAAAAAGCAAATCAAAAGAAAAAACGTCTTGCTTTTCTTTTTTGGCGAAAGCCAGCTTGGTAATTGTTTTACAATTTTTCAAAGTAAAACTCACCGAAGGATTGGCCGGAATTTGATTGTCTTTCTTTCCCCAATATTTTACCAAAGCAATATTGCTGGGTGCGCTCCATTGGAAATTACCTTGTTCTACAGTTTGAGAATAGGGAGTAGGTATAAAATCGTTTGCTGAAAACATGAATTCTAAAATTTTGACAAAGATACTTTTTTTGATTTAGACCTCGATTCGTTTATTTATTGAATTGTACTAAACTTTTGATTAAATTTGGCAAAAAAATACAATTTAAGCTTACTAAGTCCATTCAAGAATTTATTTGACATTCCTACAACTCAATAATTCTTAAACTTTCTTAAAGTACTTATATGGCTTAAATAATATAAAGTTTCGTAAATTTTAAAAAATTAAAATGAATAAGATTACCAGAATACTTACTGTTGTTGTTACTTGCCTTGTTATCGGTTATTTTTCGGGGGTAGAGACTCGTTCCAGTATTGAGACCTGGTATCCAACATTAATAAAGCCGAGTTTTAATCCACCTAATTGGGTTTTTGCACCGGTGTGGAGTATGTTGTATATTATGATGGGTGTTGCCGCTGGATTGGTTTGGGATCGAATGGATTCTGATAAAGAAACGGTGAAAAGAGCCTTGCTTATTTTTGCAATTCAGTTGGCTTTAAATGCATTGTGGTCTTATTTGTTTTTTGGATTGCATAATCCTATGCTTGCCGGTATCGAGATTGTTTTGTTATGGCTGATGATTTATGAAACCTATGCACATTTTTCTAAAATCAATAAGGTAGCTGGTTATTTAATATTGCCCTATTTGGCTTGGGTCAGTTTTGCGGCGGTGTTGAATGCGAGTATTTGGTTTCTGAACCGATAGTTTTTCGTCTATTTTTGGAACTCTTTTAATTTTTGAAATTCTTTGTTTTTATTGGATAAGAAATCCATTACCGATAAAGTATTAGCGTTTTCAAGAAGAGATTTTGATTTGCTATCCGCTTCGCAAAAATAAAGAAATAGGGCTATTTCGTCTGCTTGTAATTTTAGTGTTTTACTAAAAAAATCAGGTTCACAGATGCTTTTTGCCAAGGCGATAAATTCAATTTTGGGAGCCTTTTTTTCGACTTTCTCTTTTTCTTTGGCGAATAAGCCTAAAATCATGCCGCCAATCCGCATAAAATCCATTGGGTTTTCAATGGTTCCATCTTTGTATCCAGCTATTTTTAGAGTACTGGCGGCTTTTTCCAGAACCAATTGGTCTCTTTTTTGCTGTTCCCATTTTAAATCCTTACTTAATTTGATAGTAGGTATTTTTGCAATTAATACTTCGTCTAATTGTTCCGGTTTAAGGTTTAATATAATGATAAGATTATTATTGTTGATACTATTTTGATTAATTATGATTTTTTTGATGTCATGGTCTTTTGATACAAAAATGATTTCATCCCCCACTTTTGCATGAATTGAGAATGTTCCTGCGGAGTTTGTAATTGTTGTTTTTTTAGAATTGAAATTTGAGACTTCAACTTTTGCGACCGCGAATTGCTCGGATAAAACGGTGCCGTTAATTAATTTTTCAGATTGTGAAAAACCCGATTGAAATATAAAAAATAATAATATGACGGGTAGTTTTACTTTCATATAAATCTAATTAGTTAAAGGTAAATGTATTGGATTCGTCTAAACTAAAATTTAATAAATACATAAAATCTTGTTAATTTTAAATGAAGCGCTTTTAAAAGCTAATTTTCAATTTTCCAAAACCAGTAAAAATCCGGGATAATTATTGCTTTTGGATTTGCTTTGTCCAAGTTTTTCAATGGTATTTAATGGGAGTATTTGACGGTTAAATTATATAGAAATAATTTAAATTTATTTTACTTTTTTTAATACTTTAAACACATAAGTTACTGATTTTTAGTAACTTTGATTGATTGTTTAAATTTTTACCATATGAGCAAAAAATCCACTTACGTACTTGGTATTTTGGCGACCATAATAATTGGTAGTTTTCTATATCATAAGTTTTGTTGTTCCAGCGATGGCAATATTAGTCCGATAAAGGAAAATTCGACACCGGCAAATGCCAATTCGGGAACCTTGAACCAGTTAAGTTTGTTCTCGTTAAAAGGAAAAGGAATTGACTTCAGTTCGCATGACAATTTTAATTTTTCAAGGAATGGCTTTACGCATTTTCTTCCGGTTCCAGATTCCATTGATTTGGGACTTTCTTCATTGAAAACCATTTTTGATAAAGGTGGACAAAAGTTGAGAATTACTGGATTTGCCACGGCTGAAGAAATGAATAATTCGAGCTTCCCGAATCTTGGTTTTGCTCGGGCAAACGGTGTCAAGGATTATTTTATTTCAAAAGGGTTTTTAGACTCTGATATTGAGATTAACGGAGAAATCAGGGATAATTTAAGTTTTAAAAACGACACCTTATTTGGGCCGCTTTCTTTTATGATTTCAGAAAAAGACAATACAGCTACTACGGATTGGACTGCCTTAAAAGAGAAGATTAATACCAATCCATTGATTTTTTATTTTAAAACCGGACAAGCATATATTATAGCGTCTAAAGAAGATCACCAGAAAGTAGCCGATATTAGCAATTACCTAAATCATGTCGAAGATGCAAAGCTAGAGGCAGTAGGACATACGGATAACAAGGGCAATGCTGATACAAATATTCGTTTGGGACAAAAAAGAGCCGATTTTGCAAAGTCTTATTTAGTAAAGAATGGAATTGTAGCAGAAAAAATTAATACTTCTTCCAAAGGTCCAGCCGAACCTATGAATGATAATTCAACAAAAGAGGGTCAGGCCAAAAACAGATGTGTTGTTGTTAAAATAAACTAGAAAATTAAAACTTAAAAAAATATAATTATGGATTCACCTTGTATAATAATCCCGATTTTAGTAGGCTTAATTTGTGCACTATTAGGCTACTTACTTGGAAAACTATTTTCCTCAGCCAAAGATAGTTCAGGCGAGTTGCAATTAGAATTAGATAAATGTCAGGCGAGATCGTCTAAGTTGGAGGCTGAATTGATGGCTTTGAAAGCTAAAGCGACTGCTCCTGCGGCGGCACAGCATGAGGCCGTTTCTGGGCTTATATCTGCTTTCGTCCCTTTTGATACCATTGCGGCATCTGATATTTTTGAAAAAAAAATTAATGAAAACGATTTGAAAATTATCGAAGGAATTGGTCCGAAGATTGAAGAATTGTTCCATGCCAATGGAATTACAACATGGGAAACACTTTGTGATACTCCCGTTAGCCGATGCCAGGAAATTTTGGACAAGGAAGGGGAACGATTTGTAATACATAATCCAGAAACTTGGCCATATCAGGCAAAATTGGCTTTTGAAGGGAAGTGGCGAGAACTAAAAAAATGGCAAGAAGCCCATATTGGTGGGAGAAAATAATTTATTACTGGTTAAAAAACAAAGCCGACAGCTTTTTAAAAGCTGTCGGCTTTGTTTTTTATTTTTTTATTCAAAAGTGTCCAAATCATAATTTATTTACAGAAAACCGGAACTGAGAACTATATGGAGTTCGCCAAAATAAAACCGCTTGTCCAAGCATTTTGAAAATTAAATCCGCCGGTAATCGCATCAATGTTCACTATTTCTCCGGCAAAATAGAGATTTTCGTGTAATTTACTTTCCATGGTTTTAAAATTGATTTCTTTTAAATCGATTCCGCCAGCGGTTACAAATTCTTCCTTAAAAGTGCTTTTTCCGTTTACCTGGAAAGTCGCATTCGTTAGTTGATTTGCTAGATTTTGCAATTGTGTTTTTGATAAATCTGCCCATTTGGTTTCGGCTTCTATTCCCGAAGCGAGAACCAGACTTTCCCACAAACGATTCGGGAACTCAAAAGGTGATTTCCTGGAAACCGCTTTTTTGGCGTTTTCCTGTTTTATGTCTTTGAGGATTTTTTCTGCTTCAGAAGTTTCAATGTCATTTAACCAATTAACGAAAATAGTAAACTGATAATTTTTATCATGTAAAATGCGTGCTCCCCAAGCCGATAATTTTAAAATTGCCGGTCCGCTCATTCCCCAATGCGTGATTAATAAAGGTCCGGTTGAACTGAGTTTGCTGTCTTTTACTTTTACGCTGACTTGTGCCGCAACTCCGGGCAATTCCTTAATTCTTGGATCTTTGATATTGAAAGTGAATAGCGAAGGGACTGGGCTGACAACAGCATGTCCGAAAGTTTGGAGCATTTCCCAGATTTTAGGGTTGCTACCCGTGGCCAAAATTAGTTTTTCGGTAATATAATTTTCGTTTTGGGTTTCAATTTTCCACAAATTATCCTTTTTAAAAACAGATTGCAGGCTTTGTCCTGTGAGTACTGCAATTCCGAGTTTTTGTGTAGCTTTCAGGAAACAGTCGATAATGGTTTGAGATGAATTCGAAACGGGAAACATTCGTCCATCATCCTCAATTTTGAGTTCCACTCCGTGTTTTTCGAACCATTCTATGGTATCGCCGGAACAAAACTGATGGAAAGGGCCACGCAATTCTTTTTCACCACGAGGATAAAACTTCACCAGTTCGTTGGGTTCAAAACAGGCGTGGGTCACGTTACAACGCCCTCCTCCTGAAATGCGCACTTTTTGTAACACTTCGGCTCCGCGTTCCAGAATGGCTACTTTTAATTTTGGGTTTTTCTCAACAATATTGATGGCTGTAAAAAAACCTGCAGCGCCACCGCCCACTATAATTATATCAAAATTCTGGTTCATATTCTATCTGGAAAATCAGTGATGATTCCGTTTACGTTAAATGATTTTATTTTTTTTAGGTCTTCTGATTCATTGATGGTCCAGGGAAAAACTTGGAATCCTTTTTCTTGGAATTGAGCCGTATTTTCGGCTGTCAATAAATGATAATGGGGATGAATTGACTTTGCCTGAATAAATTTGGCGAAAGCCAAAGCCAAGTCCAAATCGGTTTCTGTCAGTACGCCAATGGGGATTGCTGAATTTGAAAAAGTGACCTGTTGCAAAGCGTTCCAATCAAAACTCGAAACCAAGAAATCAGTATATTCCCAATTCATTTCTTCGACATATTTTTCAATCAGATTCACTACTTTATCGGCCGTTTCATAGCTTTTCAATTCAATATTGATGAAACATTTGCGGTTTACTAAATCAAATACTTCTGTCAGTGTAGGAATTGCATGCTCGTGACTTATTAGAAATCGTTTCAACTCTGGCAAAGATAAGGTATTTACAATTCCTTGGCCGTTAGTTTTTCTGTCAATGCTTTCATCGTGAATAACCATGATTTCCCCGTCAGCGCTCAAATGTACATCCAGCTCGATACCGTCAACATGCATGTCAATTGCTTTTTGAAAACCTATTAGGGTATTCTCAGGTTCATATCCTTTGGCGCCGCGATGGCCTATTTTGAGCATTGCAATGATTTTTGACAAAGGTAGCTAAAATAAAAAAGCACAAACCGAAATCGATTTGTGCTTTTATCATTCGTTATGAATTGTCTTTCTGAATGATGCTTTTAAGGCTTGCTTTAGTTTAATTCTAAAACCAAAGCAGATTTCCCTTCAATTGAAATTTCATTTGTTAAATTGAAAGTCGCATCTGTCATTACTTCTTTCGCTGTTTTGAAATCGCCAATATTTTCTTTAAAACGGTCGGTTTTTAATGTTTGCTTTTCGTTGTTGTTATTAATGATCACCATGACCGTTTTGTTTTTGGTGTATCTAAAATAGACGTATATATTATTTTCAGGAATATAATGGGTCATTTTTCCGAAATGAACCGCTTCATTGGTTTTTCTCCATTGGAATATTTTTGAAGTAAAATCGAAATACTCATTTTGCTGTTGGGTTCTTCCTTCTTTGGTAAAAGCATTGTTTTGATCGCCTTGCCAGCCACCCGGAAAATCTTGGCGAATATCACCATCGCCTTTGCCTTTGTCTCCGCTCATACCTATTTCTGATCCGTAATACAATTGCGGAATTCCGCGAACAGTAGCCAGTATAGTCATAGCCATTTTGTATTTTTTGAGATCGTTTTTATAAATATGATTGAATCTTCCGGTATCATGATTTTCGACAAAAGTCAACAGATTATCTGTATTTGCATATAAAAAATCGTTTGTAAAATTGTCGTAAACTTTAATCATTCCATCGTTCCAAGACGCCTTGTCTTCATTGAAAACACTTCCAAAAGCGTCATGTAATGTAAAATCCATTACGCTTGGTAAATAAGAATTATAGCTTTGAATGGCACTAATTGGGCTGTCTTTTTGCCAATAGGACATTTGTGCCTGGTCGTGCATCCATACTTCCCCGACGATGTTGAAATTTGGGTACTCGTCTGTAATTGCTTTGGTCCATTTTGAGATTCCGGCTTTGTCATTGTAAGAATAAGTGTCAACTCTGAATCCATCTAAATCGGCATATTCAATCCACCAAATGGCATTTTGAGTAATATAATTCAGAACCAAAGGATTGGATTGATTTAAATCTGGCATTGATGGAACAAACCAGCCATCCATGCAGTTTTTGGCATCAATTGCAGAAGCATTGGTGTCAAATTGAGTGGTCATTCTGTAATTTGATTGAGAATATCCAGGAAATTGGTGTACCCAGTCGTAGGTAGGCAAATCTTTGTACATCCAATGTTCAGCACCCCAATGATTCGTCACATAATCTTTGACCAATTTCATGTTTCGTTTTTTCAATTCTGCCGAAAGGCGAACATAATCCTCATTGGTTCCGTAACGTGGATCGATTTTATACACATCCGATTGACCATAAGTGTGGTAGGAATAGGTTTTGTCATTGTCTTCGCACATTGGCGTACTCCAAAGCGCAGTAACGCCTAATTCTTGTAAGTAATCAAGATTTTTTACAATTCCTTCGATATCACCTCCGTGACGACCTCCGGATAGCGTTCGGTCTTCTTTTTCGGTTACTGACGGATGGCTGTCATTTTTTGTGTTTCCGTTTGCAAAACGATCGGGCATCAATAGATACATCATATCTGAAGCGTCAAAACTTTTACGTGAAGCCGAATTTTCTCTTCGTTGTTTTAAAGAGTATTTTTTAGTGAAAGCAACTTTGTTTTTGTTTTTAAATGTAAAAAGTAACTCAGAAGCCGGAATGTTTTTGGTGTCAATTGTGACGAAAACGTAGTTAGGATTCTCGGTTTTCTGAACGTTTTTTATGGCGATATTATTTGAAACCGAAACCTCATTTTGAGCTATGTTTTTCCCATAAAACATGATTTGAAGTTCCGGATTATGCATACCGGCGTACCAAAAAGGAGGTTCTGTTCGCTGGATTTGTGCGTTTACCGAAGCGGAAAACAATAGAACAAACAACATTATTTTATGAAGCAAATGAGTCTTTGTTTTTGTGAGTTGATTTTTAATATTCATAATCTGAAGATATAAAATTCGATTAATAGAATTGATTTAAGGTTTTAAACCTTTTATGGATATGAAAATTGAAAAAAGACAACTAATGATTTTGAATGGCATTAGTTGTCTTTGAATAATTTATTTGGTTTCGATGATGCTTATTGCATAACCTCCGCCAGGAGCAGATAACTGCGACAATTTAGATTTATTGGTCACCGTCATTTTGCGAATTTTGTATGCCTGTGGATTGGTTTTGTAATGTGCTTCTTTTGCATCGGCATAGATTGTAGCGGTGTATTTTTTACCTTTTTCCAAGAAATCAAAGTTGATGTTTGAAGTACGGCTAGTTTCACCATTTACATTACCTACGAACCAATTGTTTGTTCCTTTTGCTTTACGAGCAACAGTGATATAATCGCCTGGTTCTGCTTCAAGATATTTACTTTCGTCCCAATCTACGGCTACATCTTTGATGAATTGGAAAGCATCCGGAAACTTATTGTAATGCTCAATTAAATCAGCTGCCATTTGTAATGGGCTGTACATGGTTACGTACAATGCCAATTGGTTGGCAATGGTGCTGTTTACGTGCGATTTGTTGTCAGGATTAAGTTTGCTGATATCCATTTCAAAAATACCAGGAGTGTAATCCATTGGTCCACCAATTAAACGAGTAAAAGGTACAACAGTAACATGGTTGGGTTTAGAACCTCCAAAAGCTTGGTATTCTGTTCCTCTGGCCGACTCATTACCGATTAAATTTGGGTAGGTTCTGGAAATTCCAGTTGGGCGAACTGCTTCGTGCGCATTGACCATGATTTTATATTCGGCTGCTTTTTCAAGAGCATATTGATAATGGTTTATTGCCCATTGGTTGTAATGATTTTCACCACTTGGCAAAATGTTACCTACATAACCACTTTTTACGGCATTGTAACCGTTGTCATTCATAAATTGGTATGCTTTATCCATGTGGCGCTCATAATTGCGAACAGATCCCGAAGTTTCATGGTGCATAATCATTTTTACTCCTTTTGCTTTTGCGTAAGCATGAATTCCTTTTACGTCAAAATCAGGATAAGGGGTTACGAAATCAAAAACATAATCTTTTGAATGTCCAAACCAATCTTCCCAACCTTCGTTCCAACCTTCAACAAGAACTGCGTCAAAACCATGTTTAGCGGCAAAATCGATGTATTCTTTTACGTGTGCGGTAGTGGCTCCGTGAGTTCCATTTGGTTTCGCTTTGGTATAATCAGTAACTCCAAGTTGTACCGAAGGGAAATCATTGGTGTAAGCCCAAGAGCTTTTTCCGGTGATCATTTCCCACCAAACGCCCACATATTTAACCGGTTTTATCCAAGAAGTATCTTCAATCTTACATGGGTCATTTAAGTTTAAAGTCATTTTTGAAGCAAGAATTTGGCGCGCATCATCGCTTACGATAATCGTTCTCCAAGGAGAATGATTCGGTGCTTGCATGTATCCTTTGTCTCCGTTTGCATCCGGCGTTAACCAAGATTGGAAAACCATGTTTTTGTCATCCAAATTCAAATGCATACAAGAATAATTAATCAAGGCCGCTTCGTGTAAATTGATGTACACCCCATCTGCCGATTTCATCATTAATGAAGTTTGCACGCCTGTTGGCGAAAAAGATTTTTGCGAAACATTTTCGGTATAGGCCTTTTCTGAAAGTCCTCTGATTTCAGATAATTTCGATTGAGTATAATCGTATTCTTGGGTATCGTAATCGCCAGGCATCCAAAAAGCGCTATGGTCGCCTGCCATTGCAAATTGTGTTCTCTCCTCTTTGATCACAAAATAAGTCAGGTTTTTTTGAGTAGGAAATTCATAACGGAAACCCAATCCGTCATCAAATAATCGGAAACGAATGATGATTTGACGGTCTGTTCCTTTTTGATTTAAAGTTACGGCTAATTCGTTGTAATGATTGCGAATTTGATTTACTTCGCCCCAAACCGGTTTCCAGGTTTCGTCAAAAGTGCTTGTTTTAGAATCAACAACAGTAAAATCATTCAACAATGATTTTTTGTCATCTTTCAGTTCTAATCCCAATTTACTAGATTTTATAACCTCTTTGTTTTTGTATTTAAGGTTGTAGCTTGGAGTTCCATCGTTGAGTAACGAAAATTCCATGACAAATTTTCCTTCGGGGGATTTCAGTTGCTGCGCTTTGGCGATGTTGCTAAATGCAAGCAAAATGAATGCTGTTAAAATTAAATTCTTCATGTTTCGGATTTTAAAAATATTAGGGGTTATTATTTATGCTTTTTCAAATTTGGTGGCCATTACAGTTTGTCCGTTAACTACTATCGCTAAATCGGTATCTCCATTTACGGAGAAGCTAGTTTCGTTTTGGCTAACAGCAACTTTCAAAATCTGATTTCTAAAATTAATTTTAAAAGAGTAGGCTTTCCATTGTTTTGGGATTTTTGGAGAAAAATGAAGCTTGTTCTCTTTAATTCTCATTCCGCCAAATCCTTCAACAATACTCATCCAAGTTCCTGCCATCGATGTGATGTGACAGCCTTCTTCTACCTCCTTGTTGTAATCGTCTAAATCCAGACGCGAAGTCCTTAAATAAAAGGCGTAAGCCATATCCATTTTGTCTAGAGTTGCTGCTTGAATTGAATGTACGCAAGGAGAAAGAGAACTTTCGTGAACGGTAAAGGATTCGTAATATTCAAAATTACGTTTCAATTCTTCTTTCGAAAAATGCTCTTCGAAGAAGTAAAAAGATTGCAGGACATCTGCCTGTTTGATATAAGGAGAACGTAAAACACGATCCCAAGACCATTTTTGGTTGATCGGTCTTTGTGAAGGATCTAGACCTTCTACGGGAACCAAATCTTTGTCCAAAAAGCCATCTTGTTGTAAATAAATCCCTAAATCTTCCGATTTTGGGAAATACATATTATCGGCTACTTTTTTCCATTGCTGAAGTTCGGCATCTGACAATTTTACTTTTTCCACGATTCGTTTGTGATCCAAAGGAAATTCTAAAGCTACTTTTTTAATTTGTTCCTGCGTATAATTGATACACCATTTGGCAATATAATTGGTGTGGAAATTATTGTTGACGTTATTTTCATATTCGTTCGGACCAGTTACTCCCAAAATTACAAATTGGTTTTTGTCTTTTGAGAAATTGGCTCTTTGATGCCAAAAACGCGAAATTCCAATTAAAACTTCCAATCCTTTTTCAGGAATATAAGAATTGTCACCTGTGAAACGGTGGTAATTGAAAATAGCAAAAGCAATGGCGCCATTTCTATGGATTTCCTCATGAGTAATCTCCCATTCGTTATGACATTCTTCTCCGTTCATTGTCACCATCGGGTACAAAGCGGCCCCATTTTTAAAACCTAAGTTTTTCTCGGCATTTTCAATTGCTTTTTCAAGATGATTGTAGCGGTAAGTCAATAAGTTTCGGGCTACTTCTTGGTCTTTGGTAGCCATATAAAAAGGAATACAATAGGCTTCGGTGTCCCAATAAGTAGAACCACCATATTTTTCGCCGGTAAAACCTTTTGGTCCAATATTCAATCGGCTGTCTTTCCCTAAATAGGTTTGGTTTAATTGAAAAATATTAAATCGAATTCCCTGTTGTGCCTTTACATCTCCTTCAATCGTAATATCTGACATTTCCCAGATTTTAGCCCAAGCTTCAATTTGTTCTTTCAGTAACTGATTGTATCCTTTGGCTAATGCAGCTTGAATTGCTTTTTCTGCCGCCGCAAGAGTGTTTTTATGATTTAAAGAAACAGTGTATCCGCCAATTTTTTGGATGGATGATTTTTGGCCTTGAGCCACAATTACATCGTAACTGAATTTAATTTTGTCCGGAAGGCTGTCAATTGCTGAAGGAGAGATGCCTATGTTTTCGCCATTTTCCCAAATGCTGTTTTGCATAAAGGTGGTTACCTCAAAATGAGTTTTGAAAGTTTGTGCCGTGATAAAAGCCTCATTCCCTGATTTTTTTACTTTAAGCGGTTCCCAGAATTTTTCATCCCAATTGGCGTCTTCATTGGTAACTCCGGCATCAATATAAGGTTTGTAAATTATTTTTGCATCCTTGTTTAAAGGAGTAATTTCATAATTGATAATTCCCACTTCGTCTAGGTCTATAGAAAGGAAGCGACGAACATTAACCGAAATTTCAGTGCCGTTATTTAAAGTAGCACTGAAAGAACGATTGTACCATCCTTCTTTCATGTTCAATTCCCGACGGAAATCTTTTATTGCGGTACAAGAATTCAAATCGAAGTTTTCGCCATTTATTTCAATGTCTATCCCAATCCAATTTGGAGCATTTAAAACTTTGGCAAAATATTCCGGATAGCCGTTTTTCCACCAGCCCACTTTGGTCTTATCCGGATAATAGATTCCGGCAATATAACTTCCTTGGAAGCTGCGTCCCGTATATTTTTCTTCAAAATTAGCACGTTGTCCCATAGCACCGTTACCGATACTGAATAGGCTTTCAGACGATTTTACTCTTTCTGCATCAAATCCCTCTTCAATGATGGACCAATTGTCTGCTTTTATATAATCTTGGTTCATTTTGTTTTAATTTTTATTTTCTGCTTTGAGAATTATATTATTCTCTAATTAAGTCGTTTTCTATTTTATTAAAGACGCTATAAAACTCGTTTCTATATGTGTGAAATCTTTAAATATGTATTTTGCTTGGTACAAAATAGCTTCTTCTCCAATTCCGATACTGGTCATTTTTCCGATATTGGCCGCTTGAACACCAGCCACAGAATCTTCGAAGACGATGGCGTCTTCTGGCAGAACGCCTAATAATTGAGCGGCTATCAAAAAAACTTCTGGATCCGGTTTCGCATTCGAAACATCATTACCATCTACGATTGCGTCAAAATAGGGCATGATTCCGGTTTTCTCAAGAATAGGTCTGGCATTTTTACTTGCCGAACCCAAGGCGATAGCCTGGTTTTGTTCTTTTAAATATTTTAAAATTGGTAAAACACCCGGCAATATTTCGCTTTGATCGATATCAACCAAGTAGGATAGATAGTCCTCATTTTTTTGAAAAAGCCATTTGTTTTTATCTTCTTGTGAGGCTTCAATTTGGCCTAATTCTAGAATGATATCTAATGAGCGCACTCTGCTAACTCCTTTTAATAATTCATTATGTTCGAGTGTGAAATCAATGTTTAATTCCTCTGCAATTTTTTTCCAGGCTAAATAATGGTATTTGGCAGTATCTACGATCACACCGTCAAGGTCGAATATAAATGCTTTTTTAATCATGGTTATTGTTTTATTACATCATCAACATCTTTCACTTTTACTACTAATACGGCAGCAATAAGGAAACTAACTCCACTTGTAACTAACGCAAGTATGGCATCGTCATGATACACATACTTAACTAAAGGACCTCCAATTAAGGCATTTATGATTTGAGGGATAACAATAAAGAAATTGAAAATCCCCATGTAAACCCCCATTTTCATTGGAGAAATGGAACCCGCTAAAATGGCATAAGGCATAGATAAAATACTTGCCCAAGCAATTCCTACACCAATCATGGAGAGAATAAGCCAGTTTTCATTTGGTACAAAATACATAGAGATTAAACCTAATCCACCAATGATTAGTGAAAGGGAATGGGTTAATTTTCTTCCTATTTTTTTTGCTATATAGGGTAAGGCGAAAGCATAAAAAGCTGAAACGAGATTGTAGATTCCGAATAATACGCCAACCCAGTCACCGGCATCTTGATAAGCAACACTTTTATTGTCAGTGATTGGTAAACCATAAACGTGATGTGCTATGGCAGGAGTGGTAAATACCCACATTCCGAAAAGGCCAAACCAAGAGAAAAACTGAACCCAGCTCAGTTGTTTCATAGTAGTAGGCATTTTTTTGAAATCTTCAAAAATATCTAATAGACTGGATTTTTTTTCTACAATTGTTGTGTCTAATACTTCTTGATGACCATTTTCATCTTCAAACTGTGCCAATTCTTCCGGAGAATATTCTTTGGTGGTAAAAATGGTAATTAGGATGGAACCGATAAGAATAACGGCTCCAATTATAAAGGACCAAATAAGATGCAAAGGAACGCCTCCATCTTCGTTTCTATTGGAAACGCCAAACCAGTTGGTAAGTACATATGGAAGCCAAGAACCTATTACTGCTCCAAATCCGATTAATGCGGTTTGAACACTAAAACCAAGGGTTCTTTGATCTGTTCTTAAATTGTCTCCCACTAAAGCTCGGAATGGTTCCATCGCAATATTGAAGGACGCATCCATGATCATCAGCATTCCTGCACCAACCCAAATGGCAGGCAATAAGGCGATAAAAATTTCGGCTTGAGGCATTAAAACCAAACCAATAGAGGCTAATAAAGCACCAACTAAAAAGAAAGGTTTTCTTCGTCCAAATTTTCCCCATGTTTTGTCGCTATAGTAGCCTATTATGGGTTGTACAATTAGTCCCATTAAAGGAGCAATTATCCAAAACCAAGATAGTTCATGCACATCGGCACCAAAAATTTGAAGAATTCTGCTGGCATTAGCATTTTGAAGGGCAAAACCCATCTGTATTCCCAAAAAACCGAAACTCATGTTCCAAATTTCCCAGAAACCTAACTTACGCTTTTCCATTATCGTAATTTAAAATGAATACGATAAGCGCGATGCTTATCAAAACTTAACTTATTTTTCGAAGTAAAAGTAAAAGCTTTGATGAGGTAAATGTAAAAATTTATTTTGAACTTTTGTTTGTTAGATACAAATAAAAGGCAATATTTCTTACTACAAGGTTGTAGTAATGAATAAAGTAAGAAAAAAAGGTAGGAGGTGAGAAGTTAGATATATTAGGAGTTAGATGTTAAGCAAACCTCATCACGTCTAACCCTTAATTAGTTGATTCTCTCTCTATCAGATGGGTTTCAATTACTTCGGTTTTGTAATTTTCTTCCTCATCATGTTCTGATTCTAATCTGTCGATGAGCATTTTTGCTGCTTTATTGCCCATTTTTATTCCGTTTTGGCTTACGGTAGTAATTGTAGGAGTCGAGTATTTTGAAATGATACCGTCAGTAAAAGCAATTATAGATAAATCATCTGGGACTCTTAATCCCATTTTGTTGGCTGTTTTGATACAGGTTACCGCAAAAAGCTCGTTTACCGCAAAAACGGCATCAATGGCTTTGTCTTCGAGTAGTTTGCTGATTATGATTTCGCAGGTATCTACATTCTCAATTTTAATGATTAGATTTTCATCAAATGGAAGATTGTTATCTAAAAGCGCTTTGATATAGCCATCTGTTCTTAGTTTGCCCACGCTTACATAATCGACAGTAGTTACTAGGGCAATTTTTTTCTTACCGTTGTCAATCAAGCTTTGTACCGCCTCGTAGGCAGCTGATTTGTCGTCAATAATAACTTTGTCGCAAAGGATTTCATTGGTTACTCTATCAAACATGACAACGGGCATTCCTTGATTGATTACTTCTGTAATGTGGTGAAAATCGCCTTTGAATTGGGTTTCTTTGGATAAGGACATGATAAAACCATCAATGCTTCCATTAGCAAGCATTTCCATGTTAAGGACTTCTTTGTCAAAAGAATCGTCAGACAAACAGATGATAACGCTGTAGCCATGTTCGTTAGCCACTTGTTCAATTCCATTAATGACAGTCGAGAAAAAATGATGTACAATCTCAGGAATGATTATACCTATGGCTTTTGATTTCCTGTTTTTTAAACTTAGGGCAATATTGTTGGGTTTGTAATTATAGAATTTAGCGAAAGCTTGTACCTTTAATCGGGTATCTTCTCCAATTTCGGAACTGTTTCTTAGGGACTTTGAAACGGTTGAAATAGATACATCCAATTCTCTGGCAATTTGCTTAAGCGTTATCTTCTTTTTCATAACAACAATTTGATAAATTTTATTTCCGTAAATAAAGGTATTAATTATTTAGATTATAATAATTATACCTTCAAAAATCAGTAATATATATAAAGTTTTCAACACTACCACGTTTTCGTAAGCCATTTGAAAAATGCTTTTGTCGAGCGTCTTAAAATTTACATAAATTTAACATTCGAAGTAAGAGTAAAAATTAATAAAAACCAAATTAACTTAAACGAAAAGTATGAAAACAATTTATAAAAAGTTGTTATTTTTATTGCTGCTGTTGCCTTTTGGTGTTCTGGCACAGAATACTATAAGTGGTGTTGTTCTTGACAAAACATCAGGACAACCGATTCCGGGAGTAAATGTAAATATACAAGGCACCACAAACGGTGTTTCGACTGATTTTGATGGGAAGTATCAATTATCAAATATTAAAAAAGGAGATAAAATAGTATTTTCTTTTATTGGATATAAAAACTCAGTAATTAATTATGATTCTCAAAAAATAGTAAATGTTTCTTTGGGAGAAGATGAAAATCAATTAAAAGAAGTTGTGGTTCAGGTAGGTTACGGAAGCGTTAAGAAAAAAGATGCTACTGGATCTGTAGATTTAATTACTACAAAGGAATTTAATAGAGGGGCAATTACAAGTGTTGATGGTCTTCTTAATGGGCGAGCGCCTGGTGTTGTGGTAACTTCATCTGGTACTCCTGGTAATGAAGCAGTTATAAGAATTCGAGGTGGCTCATCTTTAGCGGCAAGCAATGACCCTTTAATCGTAATAGATGGTTTGCCAATTACTGGAGGACTTTCGGTAGTTAATCCAAATGATATTGAAACATTCTCTATACTAAAGGATGCATCTGCAACTGCTATATATGGAAATAGAGGTTCAAATGGGGTAATTATTATAACGACTAAAAAAGGATCTAAAAAAGACATTCAGGTTTCATTGAATACCTTTACGACCTTAAATACTTTGGCCAAAAAGATTGATGTATATTCAGCAGATGATTACAGAGCTTTGGTTGGTCAAGTAGCGCCTGGTAAAGTTGGACTTTTAGGGAATTCAGAAACAGATTGGCAAAAAGAAATTTTCCAAACTTCTGTAACGTCAGATGTTAGTTTATCGGTAATGGGTAATTTGTTTAAGAAAATTCCTTCACGATTAACAGTCGGTAATACAGATAATAACGGGATTTTAATGACTTCTAATTTCAAGAGATCAACGGCATCGGTAGCTTTAAATCCAACGTTTTTTGAGGATCATCTGAAAATTAATCTTACAGGTAATTATTCATACACAACCAAAAGAAATGCTGAAGAAGGAGCAATAGGAAGCGCTATTTCTTATGATCCTACACAATCTGTATATAATCCAAATTCAATTTTTGCAGGCTACACAGAATGGATAGATCCTGTTTCAGGGAATCCAAGAGGAACTTCAAATCCGGTAAGTCAATTAAAAGAAAGACGTGATATTTCTAATAGCCATAGATTTTTTGGGAATATTAATATTGATTATAAATTCCATTTTTTACCTGAGTTAAGAGCAATTTTGAACGCTGGAATGGACAAACAAGATGGAGATGGTAGTGTAACAGTAAATCCATTTTCTCGTTCTGGTTTTAATCCAAGTGTTATAGGAAACGAACAAATTGGGTCTTATTCAGAAACTTGGTATCATAATAAAAACCATAACATAAGCGCACAATTAAACTATAATAAATCATTTGGTAAATTAGATGTAGATTTCTTAGGAGGTTATGAATATCAGGAATTTGGCAAAAGAGATTACAGATCAGGAAATAGAAATCTTTTTGGATTGAATCTGGGAGAGGAAAACAATGAAGATATTTATACTGATCCGGGGAATAAATTAGGGGCTTATTTTGGTCGTGCTAACTTAGGTTTCGATAGTAAGTATTTGTTGACAGTTAACTTTAGGAGAGACGGTTCTTCTAAAATTTCCCCAGAAAACAAATGGGCAAATTTCTTAGGTTATGCCTTTGCTTGGAAAATTAAAGAAGAAAATTTCTTGAAAGATTCTAACACGATTTCTGATTTAAAATTGAGATTAGGTTATGGTGAAGTTGGTCAGCAAAATATTGATGCACCGATAGATTGGTTCAAAAGATATTCTACTTCTAACAATAATTCCTATCAATTTGGAAATTCATTTGTTGTTATTTCTAAGCCAGAAGGTTACAATGAGAATTTAAAATGGGAAAGAAGCACGAAATATAATATTGGTTTGGATTTCGGCTTTATGAATAATCGTTTAAAAGGATCGTTAGATGGTTATTTTTCTGAGACAAATGATTTATTCTCTCAAGTTGCTGAAGGATCATTGCAGAATTTAAGAATCTATGGGTATAGAAATATTGGTTCTTTACAATCTAAAGGAATTGACTTTTCATTAAACTATCAGGCCGTACAAAATGAAAAGTTTGATCTGAATTTGAATTATAACGTTGCCTACAATAAATCTGAGATAACTAGTTTGTTTTCTGATGGACTTCAAATAGGTGGAGTAGGACTGGGCGGTTTTGTACAGACACATAAAATAGGAATAGCCCCTTTTTCTTATTGGGTATATGAACAAGTGTATGATGTTGCAGGTAAAGCTATTCAAGGCGTTTATGTTGATAGAAATAAAGACGGTGCCATTGATAGTAAGGATAAATATAATTATAAAAAGCCTCAGGCAGATGTTACTATGGGCTTTATGGCAAATGCAACATTTTATAAGAATTGGGATTTCTCAATGGCTTGGAGAGCAAGTTTAGGAAATTATGTATATGATAGGATATCTGCAGATAGATCGGTATTAACTTCGATTAATAATACAGTTGATAATACTTTAAATAATGCACCGATTGATTATAGTAATACTTTCTTTACTTCGGCTGTAAAAGAATCCGATTATTATGTTAAAGATGGTTCTTTCCTTAAATTAGACAATGTTACATTAGGATATAAATTTAGCGAGGTTTTAGGAGGTAAAACATCTTTGAGATTCTATGCTGGTGTTCAAAATGTACTAACAATAACTAAGTATAAAAACATCGATCCAGAAGTTTTTAATGATGGTATAGATGGGACTATTTACCCTAGAGCAAGAATGTATATGTTGGGTGTAAATGCTAATTTTTAATAAAAAAAAGGATGAAAAAATATAAAAAATATTTTGATATGAGATCAGTATTGATTGCATTTGTCTTAGTAGCATTAGCTTCTTGTAGCTTAGATATTACTCCAAAAGACGATGATGATTTCACGGGTGAGCAATTTTATGCTACTCCGGGTGCGTACAAACAACTTTTGGCAAAAATTTATGGAGGTTTAGCAGTTACAGGACAAAAAGGACCAGATGGAGAATCAGATTTAGGATCTGGAGCAGGAACTGTTAATGAGGGATTTTCTCAATATTTAAGAGGATACTGGCAATTGCAAGAATTAACTACCGATGAAGCAATTATTGCTTGGGGAGAAAGTGATAATCCAACTATTAAGGATTTAAATTTTAATACTTGGAATGCAGACAATGTTTTTCTTGAAGCATTTTTTGCTCGAGTTTTTTATCAAGTAAGTTTGAGTAATGAATTTTTAAGAGAAACTACCGATGCAAAATTAGATAGCAGAGGCGTTTCAGGAACTTTACGTGATGAGGTTAAAAGATACAGAGCAGAAGTTCGTTTTTTAAGAGCATTGTCTTATTATCATGGTATAGATATTTTTGGAAAATTACCTTTTGGAACTGATGCGGATGCTTTAGGAACGCCACCTAAAATGCAAACAAGAGAATTTGTTTTCAATTATATATTATCCGAATTAGATGCTATAGAAGTTGATATGGCTGCGCCAAAAGCAAATGAGTACGGTCGTGCAGATAAAGCGGCACTTTGGATGCTTAAGGCCAAATTGCTATTGAATTCCTCTGTTTATACAGGAGTTGATAAAAGTGCAGATGCATTGACCGTTGTAAATTCTATTATTGGTTCCGGATATAGTATTGCACAAATACCTTATGCAAACTTGTTTAAAGCTGATAATAATACTAATGGAGCCCAAGATGAAGTTATTTTTCCTATCGCATTTGATGGGGTAAATACCAAAACATGGGGAGGAATGACCTATTTATTACATGGGTCTACTGATGCTGTATCAGCTCCATTAGTAGGTATAGATTTTGGATGGCAAGGATTTAGAGTTCGTAAAGAATTTGCTGATATAGCTGGAACAAGTGATGCTCGTATTATGTATGTTCCTGGTGATGCAAGTCCAGCCTCGATTTCTGACTATGCTAAATTTGAGCAAGGGAAAAAATTAATAAAATTCTCTAATAAAACTTCGACGGGAGCTAATGGTAAAGATCAAACATTTCCGGATACTGATTTCCCATTGTTTAGAATGGCAGATGCCTATTTGATGTATGCTGAATTGGCTGTTGTTAATGGAAAAGGGAGTCTTGCTACGGCTTTGACATATGTTAATGATTTAAGACAAAGAGCCGGAGTAGGTCTTGTTACCTTGTCTGATTTGACACCTCAATTCATCTTGAATGAAAGAGCCAAAGAATTGTACTGGGAAGGACATAGAAGACAAGATTTAATTAGGTTTAATAAATACTTAAGCGGTTATAATTGGCAATGGAAAGGTGGAAGTCAATCTGGTTCAGATTTATCTCCAAATAGGTTGATATTTCCGATACCAAATAAAGAATTGAATGCGAATACTAATTTGTCACAAAATCCAGGATATTAATAAAAAAACTCGTTGGTTAGGATTGACTAACCAACGGGTTTAAATAAAGTTTTTATTATGAAAAAAATATTTTTAAGTTTGATTTTATTGACAGGAATAGCCAGTTCGTTGGTTTCTTGTACTAATGAGGATCAGGATCCGGTTGCTTCGCTAACTCAAAATATCGTTTTGAGTACACCGGCTGGAGCTGATTATGTATTAACGGCTCCAAAAGCTGCCGATGATGTAGCAACAATAAAGTGGTCTTCTGCTGATTTTGGATATTCTGCTTCGGTGACTTATTCATTGCAAGTTGTCAAAGCTACTGCTGATTTTTCTGAACCTCAATCTTTTGTTCTGGGAAGTTTTAATGATAGTTCCATATCAAATCACGAAAAAGTTTTAACCCAAAGACAGTTGAATTCTATGTTATTAGGAGCCGGAGGTGCAATTGGGGCTTCGGGAAGTTTTAAAATGAGAGTGGTAGGGATGCCGTCTACTCAACTTGAGTCTTCTGCAAATGGGGTTAGATCAGTTTCTCAAGAAGTAGCTTTTACAGGAAATCCGTTTGATACTTTTGATGAGTTCGATAGGATTTATGTTCCGGGTAGTTTTGGTGGATCAAGTACTTTTGCTGATTGGGCACCAGACAATGCACCAAGATTGTTTTCTGCAAATAACAACGGCAAATACGAAGGTTTTGTGTGGATGAATAATGCTTCTCCTGCATTCAAATTTACCCCTGGTCCAGCTTGGTCTGGTGATAAGGGAGATCTTACTGAGAATCCAAATACATTTACCAAATTAGGCGGAAAAGACATTAAACCAGTAGATGGTGCAGGAACCTATTTCTTTACTGTAGATTGGTTAGCGAATACTTATACTATTGCTAAAGTGCGAGTGGCTATAATAGGAGCAGCCACACCTAATGGTTGGGATAATCCTACCGATTTAGTTTTTGATACTAATCCGGCTTCACCTTATTATAGAATGTACACCAAAGATTTAGTATTAAAAGCAGATGAATTTCTAGTTCGTCTAAAAGATGATTGGTCCATAAAAATGGGTACAATGTCTGGAGGTGTAGAAACTCTTGTGGCTACATCCCAGAATAAAATAAAATTTGGTGGAGGAAATATGAAAGTTCCAACTGCTGGAAATTACAAAGTAGTGTTGGATTTGAATAATTCCGCAAACTACAATATAAAATTAATAGCAAATTAATTTTTAACCAAAATTGATTTTAATTATTGAAAAGGGCTGTCTTCGTATAGCCCTTTTTTTATTGAATTTTAATAACTACCAAACCATGAAAAAAACACTACTTTTATTTTTTGGACTGTTTACTCTAATAACTTTTGCGCAGCAACAAACTGTTAGTTATTCTGTAAACCCTGCCACTTTTGAGGAGACGACTGCAATAACCATAACGATTAACGGAAGTAGTATCAACGAAGCTGCTTGGGGTGTAACAGGGAATGCGCTGTATCTTTGGGCTTGGGCTTTCGATACAAGCGGTAGTACTCAAAAAGGAACCCCGAATAACGGTGATTGGACTGCTTCAACCGAAGCTAGCAGGTTTACTTACAATTCAGCAACAGACACCTATACCAAAACGATTACGCCGACAGCCTATTACAATACTGCCGGAATTGGTAAAATAGGTTTTTTGATCAAAGCTAAAGACGGAACCGGTGATAAAAAATCGCAAGACATTTTGGTTGCTGTCGGTTCGTTTCAAGTAGCATTATCAGCTCCAGTTGAAAATAGCTCTACGGTTATCGCTTCAGGCACAAATTTTAATATTGTGGCAACAAATACAAACGGAGATGCGAGTTACGTTTTAAAAGCAAATGGTGTTGTTTTGAATTCAAATTTAAGTACCGCTTCCTATTCTTATACACATGCTGCTGTCGCGACTAATCAGAATTATGAATTAGTTGTTTCTCAGGGTTCTAATGTTGTTTCCAAAAAATTCTCGGTAATTGTAAATCCGAATACGGTTTCAGAAACGATGCCTGCGGGTTTAGTTGATGGGATAAATTATAATATTGTTGATGCAACTAGAGCTACATTGGTTTTAGATGCGCCTTTAAAGGATTTTGTATATGTAGCAGGAAGTTTTAATAATTGGCAACCTACTCCATCCTATGCGATGAAAAAAGATCCAAATTCCGGGAAATTTTGGTTGGAATTAACCGGATTGGTTTCGGGAGAAAATAATACCTATCAATATTGGGTGGTCAAAACCAATCCAATTGCTAATTCTCCAAGCTTGGTCAAAACTGCTGATCCGTATTCGACTTTGGTTCTTTCGCCTTATGATGATTCAGGGATTCCATCTACTACATATCCTAATATGCCAGCTTATCCTGTGGGGCAAAGTTTTGAAGTAACGGTTTTAAAAACTGGGCAAACGCCTTACAATTGGCAAGTGTCTAATTTTGTAAAACCGGAAAAAGAAAAATTGGTTGTTTACGAGGTTTTGGTTCGTGATTTTGATGCCAGTCGTAATTTTCAGAGTTTAATTGATCGAATTGATTATTTTAAAAATCTTAAAATAAATGCGATCCAATTAATGCCCATAATGGAATTTGAAGGAAACGAAAGTTGGGGTTATAACACTTCGTTTCATATGGCTTTGGATAAATTTTATGGGCCTTCGGATAAATTAAAAGAGTTCATCGATTTATGCCATCAAAACGGAATTGCGGTAATCTTAGACGTGGCTTTAAATCATGCTTTTGGAAGAAATCCGATGGTGCGTATGTGGATGAATGATCCTGATGGCGATGGATTTGGTTCGCCAACTGCTGAGAATCCATATTTTAACACCGTTGCAAAACATAGTTATAATGTTGGTGAAGATTTTAACCATCAACAAGCCAGAACACAAAATTATGTGCAGAGAGTAATTAAGCAATGGGTCGAAGAATATAAAATTGATGGATTTCGCTGGGATTTAACCAAAGGTTTTACACAAAATTGCACGGCTTCGGACGAAAGTTGTACCAATTCCTATCAACAGGATCGGGTGGATGTTTTGAAATCCTATGCTGATTATTCTTGGAGTTTAGATCCGACTCATTATACCATTTTTGAACATTTAGGCACAGATGCCGAAGAGCAGCAATGGGCGAATTATAAGATTACCGAAACACCAAGCAAGGGAATTATGATGTGGGGTAATATGAACTCCACCTATAATGAACTTTCTATGGGATACGCTGCTAACATTGCCAGAATGAATAACTCCAGCAGGGGCTTTACCGCCAATCGATTGATGGGTTATGCCGAAAGTCACGATGAAGAACGTTTGATGTACAAAAATTTGCAATTTGGCAATAGTACAAATACAACTCATAATGTCAAAAATCTGAATACAGCATTATCTAGAATGTCGGCAATTGGAGCTGTTTCTTTATTAGTTCCCGGACCAAAAATGATTTGGCAGTTTGGAGAATTGGGATGGGAACCTTCTATATTTAGCTGTAATAATGGTTCGGTGAATACATCTAATGATGCTATTCCCGGAGACTGTAAATTGGATACTAAACCGCAGCCGCAATGGACTAACAATTGGTTGGAAAATGCTAATAGAAATAAAATTTATAAGAATTGGTCCACAATGATTGCGTTAAAAATTGCTGAACCTGTTTTTTCAGGAACTGCAACTATGGTCAATGCTAGTTCATTGTATCCGAATATCCGAATAACGAATCCTGCCTTAGCCAATACGGAGCTTAAAGATGTTTTGATTATAGCTAATTTTAATGTGACACAGCAAAATGTGGTTAGCGGTTTTCCGTATGCCGGAACATGGTACAATCTGATGGATAATTCTACCTTAAACGTAACAGATATCAATGCTGCTATTTCAATGCCGCCAGGTGGTTTCAGAATTTATGGCAATCAAAAGTCAAAATTAGATATTCAATCATTAAACTTTGAATTGCCTATAGATAATTTTTCGATTGAATCAAAAGGCGAAACTTGTCTTGGAAAAAACAATGGAGAGATAAATATCAACGCAATTGAAAGCTATGATTATACGGCTACGGTTAATGGAAAAACGTACAATTTTGTCAATAATCGTTTGGTTATTCCAAATTTAACCCCTGATACTTATACGGTTTGTATTTCGGTAGGAGGAAAGATATTTGAACAATGCTACAATGTTACGATTCCAAAAGGAACAATGATTACTGCGAAATCTACTGTTTTATCAAATAAAGTTTCAGTTGAAATTGAAAATGGAACCGCACCTTATCAGGTATTTGTAAACGGAGTTGTGCTATTTGAGACCGCCTCGTCTTCTTTTTCAATAGACGCACAATCAGGGGATTTTCTTGAGGTAAAAACCGCTAAAGCTTGCGAGGGAATTTATTCAAATAAAATAGATAACTCATTAGGGATTTTGTCATTATATCCGAATCCAACAGCTGATATCTTTGAGATTTCATTGCCTGAATCTAAAAGTAAAGTAGAAATAGCACTTTATAATGTGTCTTCTCAATTAATTTCAAAACAGGTTTATCCGGTTGTAAATGATAAAGTTGAGCTTAGCCTTGCAAGCCAAACTGCAGGAATTTATTTTGCTAAGATTTATTTGGATAATCCTAAAGTGCTAACGATAATAAAAAAATGATGATGAAAAAATATATATACCTGCTGTTTATTTGTTTGTTTATTTTTTCTTGTGGAGGAAGTGATAATCCAGGAACTCCTACAGAAAAGGAAAATACAGCTCCAACAATTCCTTTGCTGGTATCACCTTCAAATAATAAATTATGCATTGATAATTCGATTAGTTTTCAATGGGAAGTATCTACCGATGCAGAAAAACATCCGATAATCTATCAGATGCAAGTAGCAAAGGATAATCAGTTTTTGCAGATTGTAAAAACAACCGAAGGAACAGCAAATGTACAATCAATTTCTTTAGAGAAAGGAGTGGCTTATTATTGGCGTGTGAAAGCAACAGATGGTAAGAATTTATCGAGTAGTTATTCCTTGGTGTACAGTTTTTATACTGAGGGAGTTGGATTTACAAATCATTTGCCTTTTTCGCCCGAACTTGTTTCGCCGGCTTTAAATGGGGTTTTAAACACGCCTTCGGTGACTTTAAAGTGGAATGCAACTGATGTAGATGTAAATGATATTCTTGTTTTTGATGTGCTTTTTGGAACGACTAATCCGCCTACGACTAAAGTTGGAGTAAATAAAGCGGCAACTACTTTAGATGTAAATGTGGAAGCTTCTAAAATTTATTATTGGAGGGTTGTGGTTAAGGATAATAAAGGAGGAGAAACAGTAGGTCAGGTATGGAATTTTAAAACTAATTAATGTTTTTTTTTTTTGGAATTTTGTTTTAAATCAATAGTATCTATGTTACTGATAATCAGAGGTATTTTTTTATATCTAATGGATTTGTTGTATATTTGAACAAAGATGTTTTGCTCTTCAGTTTATGAATAAAAGCATGGTATCATGAGTTGCTTTACAATAATTTAAAAACAGGAAGTATGAAAAATTTAAGCATTATTTGGGTTATGGTGTTGGCTTGTTTAATAAGTGTAACATCGATGTTCGGGCAATCGGCCTCTAAGAAAAATAAAATTATTGCTGACAGCAAGACTGCTAAGGTTGAGTTTATTAAAGCGGATCCTCTTATGAAAGGGCTTTTTGAAAAAGCAAATGGTTATGTCATCTTTCCTAATGTTGGAAAAGGTGGGATTGGTGTAGGTGGCGCAGCCGGTAATGGAGTTGTTTATGAGCATAACAAGATGGTAGGTATGGCAAAGCTGACCCAACTGAGTATAGGATTTCAGGCAGGAGGACAAGCATATCGTGAAGTGATATTTTTTGAGACTAAGGATGACATGGACCGTTTTAAAGAGAGTCGATTGGAGTTCTCTGCTCAGGTTTCAGCGGTAGCGGTAACAGCTGGTGCCTCAGCTAATGTAAAGTATGCTAATGGTATTATGGTGTTCACTATGCAAAAGGGTGGACTTATGTACGAGGCATCTGTGGGTGGACAGAAGTTTAAATTTAATAAACTGTAAGGCACTTTCGTTATTCAATGAAGAATTCAAAGAGGTGCTAAAATATAAACTATTTGAGAATTAAAAAGAGGGAGTAATTTGCTCCCTCTTTTTTGTGAAATATAATTAAGTTGTATAAACAAAAAACCCGAATATTTCTATTCGGGTTTTAAAGTGGTACCTCCAGGGATCGAACCAGGGACACATGGATTTTCAGTCCATTGCTCTACCATCTGAGCTAAGGTACCGTGCTTGTTGCGGGTGCAAATATAGGATGTTTTTTTGTTTGTGCAATACATTTTTAAAAAAAAATGTATTCGTACCTTCGCAAAAACAAAATTATAATTATGATTTTAACGGTTGATGTAGGAAATACTAGAATTAAAGCTTCTGTTTTTGAGGGTGATATGTCCTTTGAGTATTTTGTTTTTGAGAAAACGGAGCTTCAGAAAAATATTAAAAATATTTTAAAAAAATATAACAAAACGACCCATTTGGTTGTGGCGTCGGTCGGAAATGTAGAAAAAGAGTCTTTTTTAGAGTTTGAAAACGAACTTGAAGTGCATTTTGTCTCCCATAAGGATACTTTTCCGTTTGTTAACAGTTATGAAACGCCTCATACTTTAGGAATTGATAGGATGGTTCTTGCTGCAGGAGCTACCTTGCAATATCCTGGTCAAAATAGATTGGTGATTGATGCCGGGACTTGTGTTACCTATGATTTTATTGACGAAAATGATAATTATCAAGGTGGGGCTATTGCTCCCGGTCTGCGATTGAGGTATGAAGCCCTGCACAATTTTACTTCAAAATTGCCTTTGTTGACATTAGAAAGCCCTAAGAATTTCATTGGAAAATCAACTTATGAGTCAATTCACTCCGGTGTTGTCAACGGATTGGTTTATGAGATAGATGGTTTTATTAATGAATATAAACGACAATGTTCAAAATTTATAATAATTTTAACGGGCGGAGACACAGATTTTTTGGCTAAACGATTAAAAAATACCATATTTGCCAATTCAAATTTTCTTTTAGAGAGTTTGAACCGAACATTTCAATATAAAATCAAAAATGATTAAAAAAATTATAGTAAGCGCTTGTTTATTTTTATCGATAGCGTCTTTTGCCCAAGAAGGGACTTCGTCTCCTTATTCTTTTTATGGTATTGGCGATGTAAGATTTAAAGGAACTGTTGAAAATCGTTCGATGGCA
Source organism: Flavobacterium sp. W1B (assembly GCF_047344965.1). Taxonomy (NCBI): domain Bacteria; kingdom Pseudomonadati; phylum Bacteroidota; class Flavobacteriia; order Flavobacteriales; family Flavobacteriaceae; genus Flavobacterium; species Flavobacterium sp. W1B. The sequence continues at coordinate 623,497 of NZ_CP178845.1, read as the reverse complement.
GGTTTAGCGGTAGAGCAAGATAGTATTCATCTCAATTTAGAGAATCCGGCAAGTTTTGCTAATTTGAAATATACCACTTTTTCACTTGGAGGAACTTATAATACAAACACATTAAAGTCAAGTTCTAAATCGGAAAAAGCGACAAGAACTACTTTGGATTATCTTGCGGTAGGATTGCCTTTAGGTAAGTTTGGATTAGGATTTGGATTGATTCCTTATTCGTCTGTAGGATATAAAATTGAAGCTCTGTCTTCTGACGCCGGAGCGATTAGTAGACGTCTTAATGGTTCGGGAGGCTTGAATAAAGCTTTTTTGGGATTGGGATATAAAATAGCTCCTAATTTTACTATCGGTGCAGATGTGCAGTATAATTTTGGTAAAATTGAAACCAGTAGTTTAGAATTTGTTACAGGAGTTCCTATTGGAACGCGTGAATTGAATAACGCAGATTTATCTGGTGTGAATTTTAACATTGGGACAATGTATCAAACTAAAATAGGTAAAAAACTTAATTTTTACAGTAGTGTAAATTATACGCTTGAGAGTACATTAACATCTAACAATTCGAGAAATATTTCGACAGTGATGTTTAATTCTTCATTTGATGTGCAGATTGTCGATCTTCTTGATGAACAAAAAAATGCTAAAGACTTGAAATTACCTAGTAAGTTGTCTATTGGCGCAGGAATAGGGGAATCAAGAAAATGGCTTTTAGGCGCTCAGGTAGTGATGGGAAGTACAGGAGATTTGGTGAATAGCTACAATGGGATGAATAATGTGTCTTATGAGAATTCTATGAAATACAGCGTTGGGGGTTATTATATTCCTAATTACAATTCCTTTTCAAGTTATGCTAAAAGAATCGTTTATAGAGGTGGTTTGAAATTTGACAAAACAGGATTGATGGTTAATTCAGAATCTATAAATGATATAGGAGTAACTTTAGGACTTGGATTTCCTATAACAGGGGCTTTTTCTAATGTGAATGTTGGTTTTGAATTAGGGAAAAAAGGAACTACTTCTTCAAATTTGATTCAGGAGAATTATGCTAATATAAGTGTAGGATTTTCTCTTAATGACAAATGGTTCGTTAAAAGAAAATTCAATTAATATATTAAAAGCGACAGCAGTTACATTTCACTTTGTCTATCTTGACGTATGATTTTATCAAAAAAATATAAAACAATTTCAGTAGTCATGGTTCTAGCCATGACTCTGTTTTTTGGGTGTGAAAGTAATTTTAAAGAAGTTCAAAAAATAAATTTTTCAGAGTTTACGCCAAATGGTGATGCCGACAACGTGAATTTGAAATATACAGACTCAGGTCTTATAAAAGCAATTTTGGTAAGTTCTAAAATGCTGGATTATACCAGTGTTGATTTTCCGTTTACGGAATTTCCAAAAGGAATAGATGTTACGCTTTATGATGATAAGGCTAAAACGACGCGCATAACTTCAAACTATGCCGTTTCTTATAAAATTACCGGAATTATTGACTTAAGGGGAAAAGTAAAAATTGCATCCCAAGACGGGCAAATGCTTGAAACAGAACAGCTGTATTTTGATCAAAAAAACGAATGGTTTTTTACTGAAAAAAAGTTTAAATTTACAGATCTGAAAGGGGTTTCCAATGGACAAGGAATCGATTTTAGCAAGGATTTTAAAGTTATAAATTCACAAAGAATAACTGGCGAAGTAGAAACCGCCGAATAAATATAAAAATATCAAATTATGGGTTACATGAAATACACACCTTATCTTTATCTTGTTTTTGCAGGAGTTTTTGTTTACGATGCATTTGTTAAATGGGAAATGGCTGATGCAACACCTATATTGAGTCTTTTGATTGCTGGGCTTGCCGTTTTTATGTTTTTCTTTAGATTGAAATTTGCAAAAAGAATAGAAGAGCGAAACAAAAAACAATAATTCATGGAAATTAGTATTATAATATTATGCCTAATATTATCTGCTTTTTTTTCAGGAATGGAAATAGCATTTATTTCTTCCAATAAAATTTATCTTGAAATAGAAAAAAAACAAGATAATTTCCTTTCTAAAATACTTACTAAGCTTACCGAAAAACCGTCAAAATTTATAGCGGCAATGCTTATTGGAAACAATATTGCTCTGGTTGTTTATGGTTTTTTTATGGGTGAATTGTTGATGCGTTGGATTAATTCGCTGAACTACCATTTTTCGGACGCCTTGAGTTTGTTTATTCAAATTCTGTTATCAACATTAATTGTTTTGATGACGGCTGAGTTTTTGCCGAAAGTTTTCTTTCAAATTTATGCAAATGCATTAATAAAGTTCTTTGCTGTTCCGGCTTATTGTTTTTATCTATTGTTTTATTTTATTTCCAGCTTTCTTATCTGGGTTTCGGATTTTATCCTTAAAAGATTTTTTAGAACTCAGGGAGATCAAATACAGCTTTATTTTAGCAAAGTAGAGTTAGGGAATTATATAACGGAACAAATGAGTACCGTTGAAGATCACGATGAAGTGGATTCAGAAATTCAGATATTTCAAAATGCATTAGAATTCTCGGGAGTAAAAGCCAGAGATGTAATGAGTCCGAGAACCGAAATTGTGGCTATTGATCTTTTTGATTCCATCACGGATCTAAAAGAATTGTTTATAGAAACTGGTTATTCCAAAATTGTGGTTTATCAAAACTCATTGGACGATATTGTAGGTTACGTACATTCGTTCGATTTGTTTAAAAAGCCTGAAAATATTAAGTCTATCGTCATTTCTGTCGAATTTGTTCCGGAGACGATTTATATAAAAGATGTGATAGATTTGCTTACCAAAAAGAGAAAAAGCGTTGCGGTGGTTTTGGATGAATATGGTGGGACTTCTGGGATTGTAACTATTGAAGATATAGTTGAAGAGCTTTTTGGAGAAATTGAAGATGAGCACGATTCCGATGAAGAGCTAATCGAAAAAGAACTTGGGAATGATACGTATCTTTTTTCGGCTCGATTTGATGTAGAGTATTTAAATCAAGCCCATAAACTTTCTATTCCGGAGAGTGATTCTTATGGTACTCTAGGAGGGTTTATCGTTAACTTTACTAAGGAAATTCCGTCAAAAGGTGAGGTAATTGTCATCGGAATCTATCATTTTGTGATAGAAGAAGCGACAAACAAAAAAATAGAATTGGTTAAAATGACCGTAAAAGAGTGATTTATTTTGTAAAATTGAATTTTCTTGCAAAATAAAACACTACTAGTATAATTATTAATTAGATAATTGTATTTTCGCAAACTGAATATAAAATTAACAACAATAAAAATGGCAGTTTTATCAAAAATTAGACAACGTTCCGCTTTAATGATTGCAGTTATCGCATTGGCTTTATTTGCTTTTATCATTGGTGATTTATTTAAAAGTGGTAGTTTCGACAGTACATCAAAAGATGTGGGAAGTATCAATGGAAAAGACATTTCGTTTGAGGATTTTAGAATTAAAGTAAGCAATGTTGAAAAAAGTGGTCAAGGGATTACTTCTACAGCAGCTGCAAACAGAGTTTGGGATCAAGAGGTTTCTGTTGCTTTGTTGACTTCTGAGTTTGATAAAATAGGATTAAGAGTAGGTGAGAAACACTTATTGGAAATTTTGAAAGCAGATCAAAATATTGGTAGAAATCCAATGTTTTTAAATGCTGCCGGAATATTTGATCTTGCAAAATTTAAAGAATATTTTAAAGCAAATCCAGCACAAGCTCAATTTCTGAAAGATAGAGAGAAAGATGCTGAGTTAAACGCAAAATATCAAATCTATAATACTTTGATCAAAGCAAGTACTTTTACTACTGAGAGTGAAGGAAAGTTGAAATATGAAATGGAAGCTAATAAAGTGAATTTTGCTTATGTTGCCGGATTGTATTCTACCATCAAGGACAGTGACGTTAAAGTTACTGATGCTGAGGTTTTAGATTATATGAAGAAAAACAACAAGAAATTCAAAGCAGATGAAACTCGTGAAGTAGAATATGTTTTGATTGAAGATAAAGCCTCTGCAGCAGATGAAGCTGAGGTTAAAGCAAGAATAAAAGGTTTGCTTTCAGGAAGCGTGGTTTATAACCAAGCTACTGGTAAAAACGATACTTTGCCTGGTTTTAAATCGGCTAAAAATACAATTGAGTTTGTAAATTCAAATTCAGATGTTCCTTATGATTCAACTTATGTTGCCAAAAAAGATTTGCCAGCTGTAGATGCGGATCAATTATTTAACCTTGCTCCTGGAGAAGTTTACGGACCTTATATGTTTGGAAAATACTATTGTATTTCAAAATCTATGGGTAAAAAAGCAGGTGTAAGTGCAAAAGCGAGTCATATTTTGATTAGCTATGAAGGAACACAAGTTCCTAATAAGAAAGAGAACAGAACTAAAGAAGAGGCAAAGGCAAAAGCGGAGGCTATATTAGCTCAGGTAAATGCTAATCCGGATAGTTTCTTGATGTTGGCTTTTACAAATTCAGATGATTCATCTGCACAACAAGGTGGAGATTTAGGTTATTTTGAGCAAAACCAAATGGTAAAACCTTTCAATGATTTTGTTTTCAATAACGGAATTGGAAAAGTAGGTTTAGTTGAAACTGATTTTGGTTTTCACATTATCAAAATTACAGATAAGCAAGACGGAATTCGTTTAGCTACAGTAGCTCAAAAAGTAGAGCCTTCTGAAGCGACTTCTGATAAAATATTTACTCAAGCAACCAAATTTGAAATGGATGCTGCAGATAAAGATTTTAATAAAATTGCCAAAGAAATGGCACTTACTATAGCTGCTCCTGTTACAGTTTCAGCAATGGATGAAAATTTCGGACCTCTTGGAAATCAAAGAACAATCGTAAGATGGGTTTTTGAAGGTGATTCTAAAGTAGGTGTAGTAAAACGTTTTGAATTGGCAAATATTGGTCACGTTATAGCAAGAGTGAAAAGTATTGACGATTCAGGATTGGTACCAGTTACGCAAGCAAGACCTTATGTAGAGTCAATTCTTAAAAACAAGAAAAAGGCTGAATTAATCAAGGCTAAAATGACTGGAAGTTCTTTAGAAGCTATTGCAAAAGCTACAGGTTCTACTGTTCTTCAAGCTACAGATGTTACCATGGAAAACCCAATGTTAGTAGGTGTTGGTCAAGAGCCTAAAGTTGTAGGAAATGCATTTGCTTTAGCAGCAAATAAATTATCTGCCCCAATTGAAGGAAATACAGGGGTATATGTTGTTAAAAACGTTAGTACTGTAAAAGCTCCGGCTTTGAAAGATCACGCTCCTTATGTTGCTAAATTAAAAGCGCAATCTGCAGGAGATGCAAACAGAGTTTTACCGGCTCTTAAAAACAGTGCTGAAATTAAAGACAATAGAAAACAATTCAATTATTAATTTCATTTGAGGTAATTACTAATTCATTTATAAAAAAAACCGATACATAATATGTATCGGTTTTTTTATGTTTATGCTATTTGTTTTTTTATCGGATTTTAGATGGATGAAGTAAGTATGATTAATGAGTAGTTTAACTTAAAATCATTTCATCATAAGTAAGTATTGTTTCATATCCTTTTGACTTGAAATAAGCGGTAGGATCTTCTTTTGAAACTGCCATAACAAAATCGCCTCCCCAAGCTCCTAAACTTTTTATAGCTCCATCAAAATCCGAAAATAAAGTTTCTTGAACCGTGCTTGTTTCTAGAACATGGCTCATTAAGGCTTCATGTGCGGTTATTGCTTCAGCAAATGTATCTAGATTGGTTGCATTCAAAATAGTCTGTGTTACTTTGTTAATTTCGTCAATAGTTTTTTCGCGTTTAAAGGCTTTGTTTGTTTGGTATCTTGCTATAGATGTTTTGCTGCTTTGTTTCTTATTAAGGTAAACGAAATAGATGTTTTGGCTAAAGGCAGGGTTGAAAGATACTTTTTCGACAATAGGTTTACCGTTTACTAAATGGTACAAAATAGGGAAATCGTTTTGGGCGCAAGCGATATCATAACCACTACCTCCAAAACTATTGTTAAGCAGGACAAAGGCATCGATTTGTAGCCATTGTGCAATATTGTTTATCAACGTTGAGGAAGTTCCCAGTCCCCATTTTCGAGGAAATGTAAGTTGGGTGCTAATGGTGTAGCCGTTTGTGTTATTTAGGAAATCAGGATTCAATAAAAAGGCTTGATGCAAAATTTCTATTAATGTTGTTTTTACAGATTCGGATTCCGGAATTTGGGATGACGAAATTTCCAAAAACGAAATGGTTTCTTCAAACCAAATGCTTCCGTTTGAGTCGTAGCTTTTCCAACTTATTTCCTGGTTTATTCCTGATTCAATAATTAAATTTTGTCCAAATTTTGTAGGTAACGCAAAAGCTTTGGCGCCATCTAAAACCAAATATTCGCCGGTAATTAATAATTTACCGTTGCTATAGAATGTTTTTTTCATTTATTCCTGTATTCTTTTTTATTCCCGACTTTACTCGATTTTTTAATCAAGTAAATTGTAGGATTAGCTTCTAGTGTTATTTTCGTAAATTCTCAATCAATTCGACAACTGCACTGTGCGAAACAACATGGAGTTTAAAGTGTTTTTTGATGAAAATACGTTCCTCATCATTTGCTTCAAACTGATTTAAGATATTATTCAAATGCATTTTCATGTGTCCGTCCTGAATTCCTGTTGTGGTCAAAGAACGCAAGGCGGCAAAATTTTGAGCCAAACCGGCAACAGCCACGGTCTGCATTAATTCTTTTGCAGATGGATTTTCGAGCATTTGCAATGATAGCTTTACTAATGGATGCAAGGACGTTAATCCGCCCACGGTTCCTAATGCTAACGGAACTTCTAGCCAAAATTTGAAAACACCATTTTCTATTTCGGCATGGGATAAACTAGAATATTGTCCGGATTTTGCGGCATAGGCATGGATTCCGGCTTCAACGGCGCGGAAGTCATTGCCTGTGGCTAGCACTACGGCGTCAATTCCGTTCATAATTCCTTTGTTGTGGGTTACGGCTCTATAAGGTTCTACTTCGGCAATCTGGACAGCTTGAACGAAGCGTTCTGCAAATTCCTGCGGATTTTGAATGTGTTTTTCCGTTAAGTCTTCTATTGGGCAAGAAACTTCGGCGCGTACGATGCAATTGGGAACATAATTAGAAAGTATGCTCATGATAATTTGAAGACCCTTTTCGGTTTCGGTAAAAAGTTCGTAAGATAGGGCTTCTTCTTTTAAGGTTTTGGCAAATTGCTCCAAACAAGAATTAATAAAGTTAGCGCCCATGCTGTCTTTGGTTTCAAATGTGGCATGAAGTTGAAAATAATTGTCTAGCAAATCGGTTTTGTCTTTCAGGACAATATCCAGAATCCCGCCGCCTCGTTTTTGCATGTTTTTTGTTATGCTTTCAGTTTCCGAAAAAAACTTTGCTTTGGTTTGAACAAAAAATAATTCCAACTTAGAAACATCACCTTTGAATAGGAAATGAACCTGACCTATTTTTTCGGTATCGATAACCGTGGCTTTAAATCCGCCTCGTGTCGACCAGAATTTTGCTGATTTTGAAGCTGCGGCTACAACAGAACTTTCTTCGATTGCCATCGGAATGGTTTGATATTTCCCGTTAATTAGGAAATTAGGTGCCACGCCAAGGGGAATATAGAAATTACTTATCGTATTTTCGATGAATTCATCGTGTAGCTTTTGTATTTTTTCATCTGAATTCCAATAGTTTTTGAGTAATGTTATGGCTTCGGAAGGAGTTGAAAAGTATTCTTTGGCAATCCAATTTATTTTTTCTTCTTTGGATAGTTTCGAAAATCCGGCAATAGGCTTATTCATTTTCAGTAGATTATAGTGTAATTAGTGGCAAAGATACGTTTTTAGCTCTTTTATTAATCATTTTGTAATCATCATAAATAGGAGTTTAAAAATATTGTTTTTAATATTTAACATATAAAATGTTATGTAATTGTAATTTTTTCACTAAAATTGGGGTCTTTTTTATATATAAATCAATAGTATGAATTCTAAGCGCTTTTCGGTCTTATTTTTATTTTTATGTTTCGCCGTTTTTGGACAACAAAAAATAACAGTTGATGAAATTTATAACGGTACTTTCCGTACCCAAGGAATGGACGCTCTACAGTCCATGAAAAATTCAAATCAATATACAGTCTTAAATTTTGACCGAGCAACGAAGTCGATGCAGATTGATTTGTATGATTTTGCAACGCTCAAAAAGACATCTACTTTAGTCGATACCAAAAACCATCCTGGTTTACCAATGATTAATAGCTATACTTTTGACTCAGCCGAGAAAAAGATTTTATTAGCTTGTAACTCCACTCAAATTTTTCGTCACTCTTTTACCGCAGATTATTATTTATATGACACGACTAATAAAGAGCTGACTAAGTTATTTGACTTTCAGGTGCAAGAACCAACATTTTCACCAGACGGAAAAAAGATCGCTTATGCAAGGGAGAATAATCTTTATGTATATGATTTAGATTCAAAAGCAACTACTCAGATTACTACTGATGGGAAGAAAAATGCAATAATTAATGGTATTACGGACTGGGTTTATGAGGAAGAGTTTGCTTTTGTAAGAGCATTCGATTGGAGTAAAGACAGTAAGAAACTTGCTTATATTCGTTTTGACGAAAGTCAGGTTCCTGAATTCTCGATGTCAATGTTTCACAAAAATTTGTATCCTACCATTGAAACATTCAAATACCCAAAAGCGGGAGAGAAAAATTCTCTAGTTTCATTGCATGTGTTTGATGAAGCTTCTAAAGACACTAAAAAAATCAATTTAGGGAACTACAATGATTTTTACATTGCCAGATTAAAATGGACCAATGATGCTAATGTTTTATCGGCTCAGGTTTTAAATCGTCATCAAAACAATTTGGATTTGTTGTTTGTTGATGGAACTACGGGTGCAACAAAAGTCGTTTTGAACGAAAAAGATAAGGCTTATGTAGATGTGACGGATAATTTAACTTTCTTAAAAGACAACAGTTTTATTTGGACAAGCGAAAAAGACGGTTTCAATCATATTTATGTTTATGATAAAAATGGAAAGTTGCGAAATCAGGTTACTGAAGGAAACTGGGAGGTAACTTCTTATTATGGTTTTGACGAAAAAACAAGCACTGTTTTTTATCAATCGGTAGAAAACGGTTCAATTAATCGTGATATTTATAGAATAGCTCTTGACGGCAAAAACAAGGTGCGTTTGTCTGCAGGAACAGGAACAAGTGGAGCTACTTTTAGTCCAAATTTCCAATATTTTATCGGTACTTTTTCTAATGCGTCTCAGCCAACTACTTATACGCTGAACGAGGCCAAAAATGGAAAAAAAATAAAAGTTATTGAGGACAATGCGGCACTGGCTTCTAAATTAAAAGCCTATGATTTGCCAGTAAAAGAGTTTTTTGTTCTGAAAACAGAGAAAGGAATCGAATTAAACGCTTGGATGATTAAGCCAAAAGATTTTGATCCCAACAAAAAATACCCGGTTTTCATGCATCAGTATTCTGGACCAGGTTCTCAGCAGGTAGCTAATCAAGGTATTGGTAGCAATGATTATTGGTTTATGATGCTTACGCAACAAGGTTATATTGTAGCTTGTGTTGACGGAAGAGGAACTGGTTTTAAAGGAGCCGATTTTAAGAAAGTAACCCAATTGCAATTAGGGAAATATGAAGTGGAAGATCAAATTGATGCTGCTAAAGTGATAGGAAATTATTCATTTGTTGATAAATCCAGAATAGGTATATTTGGCTGGTCTTACGGAGGATTTATGGCTTCTAATTGTCTTTTGAAAGGTAATGATACGTTTAAAATGGCAATTGCTGTTGCTCCGGTAACCAATTGGAGATTTTATGACAGCATTTATACCGAAAGATATATGCAGACTCCACAAGAGAACGCAAGTGGTTACGACGATAATTCGCCAATCAACCATGTTGATAAATTAAATGGAAAATTCCTTTTAATTCATGGAAGTGCAGATGATAATGTGCATGTTCAGAATTCTATGCAAATGATGGAGGCTTTAATTCAGGCAAATAAGCAATTTGACTCAGAGATTTATCCGGATAAAAATCATGGAATTTACGGTGGGAAAACCAGAGTTCAATTGTACAACAAGATGACAAATTTCATCAAAGAGAATTTATAATAAACCAATTTAACCTATATAATAAAAATGAGTGAAGTAGCAGTGAAATCGAAACATCCAAAAGGTCTTTGGGTATTATTTGGAACCGAAATGTGGGAGCGTTTCAATTTCTACGGAATGCGAGCAATTCTTACCTTGTTTTTGGTAAACTCTTTAATGATGAAAGAGTCGGAAGCATCGTTAATTTATGGAGGTTTCTTGGGACTTTGTTATCTAACACCTATGTTGGGTGGTTTTATTGCCGATCGTTTCTTTGGAAACAGAAATTGTATTTTGTTGGGAGGATTAATGATGGCTATAGGACAGCTATTGTTGTTTACCAGTGCCAGTGTTTTTGGTTCAAATATGAGTTTGGCCAATACTTTAATGTGGTCAGCATTGGGAATTATTATTTTTGGAAATGGTTTTTTTAAGCCAAACATCTCAAGTATGGTTGGGAGTTTATATCCAAAACAAGAAAAAACCAAGCTAGATACTGCTTTTACAATTTTCTATATGGGAATCAATTTGGGTGCCTTTTTAGGGCAAACAATCTGTCCTTATTTAGGTGACGAAGTTGTAAATGGTGTTCAGAATATACATGCTTTCAAATGGGGATTCTTGGCGGCATCAATTGCGATGTTGATTGGAACAGCCGTTTTTTATGTATTGAAAAATAAATATGTTGTTACTCCAGAAGGAAAACCATTAGGAGGATTGCCATCTAAGAATGATGTAAGTGATTATGAAGAAGGCGAAGCTCAAAAAGCGGTTTTCTCAACACAAGCTTTGGTTGGTGCTGTTATTGCTTTTGTGATTTTGTTCTTTGCTTTCCGTTATATTTTAGACGGAGATAATTTTATAAAAACATTAATTTATCCAATTATTTATGCAAGTGGATTGACATTGGCAGGATTGATTATTTCTGATAGTTCGTTGACAAAAGTAGAAAGAGACCGAATTTTCGTGATTTATATTGTTGCCTTTTTTATTATATTTTTCTGGGCGGCTTTTGAGCAAGCAGGATCTTCTTTGACATTTATTGCAGCAAATCAAACCGATAGGACTTTTATGTTTGGATGGCAAATGCCAGCCTCGATGGTTCAGGTATTCAACGGAATTTTCGTTTTTGCTTTCGCTTTGCCTTTTAGTATTCTGTGGGATAAATTGAGAGAAAAAGGTAAAGAACCAATATCTCCGGTGAAGCAAGCAATTGGTTTAGCATTGATTGCATTGAGTTATTTTATAATTGCTTACAACGTAAAAGATTTAGGTAACAGTGGACTTCTAGCTATAAAATGGTTGATTCTTTTGTATTTAATTCAAACTTTTGCTGAGTTGTGTTTGTCACCAATAGGATTGTCTTTGGTAGGTAAATTATCACCAAAACGTTTTTCTTCCTTGCTTTTTGGTGTGTTTTTCTTGTCTAATGCTGCCGGATACGCTTTATCAGGTACTTTAGGCTCTATCATGCCAGCAACAGGAGAGAAGTTTGCAAAAGCTAAAGAATTGGGAGTTGACTTGCAACCAATTTTAGATAAAACGGTTGTTGCCACTCCAGAGCAATTACAGCTTTTAGAAACACATCAGATTAGCGCAACAAATCCAATTTTTGCTGGTTTTGAAATTCATAATCTTTTTGAGTTCTTCATGGTTTTTGTGATTTTAACAGGGATTGCAGCAGTAGTTTTATTTGCTCTGACTCCACTTTTAAAGAAAATGATGCACGGAGTTCGCTAAAATTTAACAACTATACACAATTACCTATCCGATTTATTTGGGGTAGGTAATTTTTTAATTTTAAACCTACTTTATTATGTGGAAGAACCACCCAAAAGCATTGCCGTTTTTGTTTCTGTCTGAAATGTGGGAACGTTTCGGTTATTATTTAATGATTGGAATCTTTACTTTATATCTAAAAGATGTAGAAGCTGGATTTGCCATGACTGAGAAAGAAGCTTCTGACTTGTATGGAACTTTCATTGCATTAGTTTTCTTGACTCCTTTCATCGGTGGTTTAGTTGCCGACAGATATTTAGGATATAGGAATTCGATTGTTCTTGGTGGATTGATGATGGGTGCGGGTTATTTTATGATGGGAATTCATAGTTTGACCATGTTGTATGTAGCCATGACGCTAGTTATTGTGGGTAATGGTTTTTTCAAACCGAATATTTCCACACTTTTAGGTAACTTCTATGACGAAGAGAAATACAAAGACAAGAAGGACGAAGGATACAATATTTTCTATATGGGAATAAATGTGGGTGCTTTCATCTGTAACTTCTTTGGTGCGGCCTTGCAAATACTTTTAGGATGGCAATACGCTTTTATGGCGGCAGGATTGGGAATGTTTATTGGCGTTATTGTTTTCCTAATGGGGACAAAACATTATGGTGATAAAACGGATAAAAAAGGAATTCAAGAAGGCGATATGCCGTTTTCAAAAATTGTGTTGTACATCTTAGTTCCGTCGGTTGTGTTTGGAGTTATTGGTTGGTTGATCAAAGGTGTGCAATCTGATATGAATTTAGACAGTGCTATTTTTGGTTCTGATAGTACCGATGCATTCATTTTTGCATGTATTCCGGTAGTTTATTTTTATGGAAGTTTATATTTTAAAGCAAAAGTAGAAGAGAAGCGACAAATAGGTGCATTGCTTTCTATTTTTGCCGTGGTTATTTTATTTTGGGCGGTTTTTAAATTGAATGGTTCTGCGTTGACAACATGGGCAGACCGTTATACCGACAGGGAAATTACTGGAACTACCCAAACGGTTTTCAATGGTTTGAAATTGGCTAAGGAAGTAGAATTCAAAAAAGATTCGACTGAATTGTATGATGCTAGTTTTAGACTGCAAAAGGAAAACGGCGAAGTGGTAAAAACAGTTGATTATCCGGTTTATTTTAGAAACGTAGCCGAAGACAAAAAACCTGCCGAAGGATCAAAAGTATCAATTTGGGCGACTAATTTAAGTCAGTCGATAAATCCAGGTTGGGTGATTATTTTGACTCCTTTGATTGTAGCATTTTTTACGTTTTTGCGTAGCAGAAGAAAAGAACCATCGACTCCAACAAAAATTGCATTCGGATTATTGATCTCGGCATTATCTGTATTGGTAATGGTTGCCGCGGTTCATATTGGTGGAAATGGTGCCGAAAAAGTGTCGGTTTGGTGGTTAGTTGCTAATTATGGAATTATCACCATCGGAGAATTATTTTTGAGTCCGATGGGATTATCGATTGTGTCCAAATTATCTCCAAAAAACATTACGGCTTTAATGATGGGTGGTTGGTTTTTGTCAACTTCAATCGGAAATAAATTAAGTGGCGTTTTGGCCAGTATGTGGGATCAATACGATGATAAAGCAAACTTTTTTTGGGTGAACTTTGGCTTGTTGCTATTTGCAACGGTACTGATGTTTGCTTTGGTGAAAAATTTAAATAAGGTGATGAAAGATCACGGAATCAATTAGTATGCAAACAATAGAAGAAATACAAAATTTTAAAGGCAAATATCCAAAACAATTGTGGTATTTGTTTTTCTCAGAAATGTGGGAACGATTCTGTTTTTACGGAATGAGAGGAATGTTAGTTATATTCATGGTAAATCATTTAGCCATGGATGAAGAAGTTGCAAATTTACAATATGGTGCTACTCAAGCTTGGGTTTATGCTTTTACCTTTATTGGCGGATTATTTGCAGATAAAATTCTAGGTTTAAGGAAGTCTCTTTTTTGGGGTGGAATTTTAATGATTATCGGAAGTGTCATTTTAGCAATTGATCCAAAAAATTTATTTTTTACTGGATTAGGGTTTACAATTGTAGGAACAGGTTTTTTTAAGCCTAATATTTCTTCTATGGTTGGACAACTTTATAAAGATAATGACCCAAGACGCGATGCCGGATTTTCATTCTTTTATATGGGTGTGAATTTAGGAGCATTCATTGGTGGATACATATGTATTGCTGTCGCTGAAGGTTCTCTATGGAAATCAATAGTTCCTGAGCATTTGCGTTGGAATGTAGGTTTTGGTTTTGCGGCTTTAGTAATGGTAATTAGTTTGTTAACTTTTACTCAAACACAAAAAAGTTTAGCAACTATTGGACTTTCACCATTACCAAATTTAGAAGCTTCACGAAGAAAATTATTGGAAAACTTAACTTATTTAGGTTCTGTTTTAATTATTCCAATTGTAATCATTATGGTTGCAAATACTGAATATACAGATTATTTCATGTATGCCATTGGTCCAATTTCCATTTTGTATTTGTTTTATGAAATGAGAAATTTTTCTATAGTTGAAAACAAAAAATTATTAGCGGCTTTAGTGTTTATCCTTTTTTCAATTGTCTTTTGGGCATTTTTTGAGCAAAGCGGTGGTTCTTTAAGTCTGTTTGCAGCAAATAACTTAAACAATACTGTTGCTGGAGTTACATTGAGTCCAAATGGAGTAAACAATTCTGCCAATTCTTTCTTTGTAATTACTTTTGCGGCTTTAGTTGGATTGGTTTGGTTATGGATGGCAAAAAAGAAAATTGAGCCTAATACAATCATAAAATTTGGTTTAGCCTTTTTGTTTTTAGCTGGAGGTTTCTGGGTTTTCTATTACACTCAGTTTTTTGCTGACGCTTCAGGAAGAACATCACTTGGGGTATTTGCGTTTGGTTGGTTTATTATCACTTTTGGAGAACTATGTTTGTCTCCAATTGGAATGAGCGCAATGACGAAATTATCGCCACAAAAAACACAAGCTGTAATTATGGGAATGTGGTTTTTAGCGAGTGCTTACGGTCAATATTTTGCCGGAATTTTAGGAGCAAATATTGCGAAAGCTTCAAAAAATGCAACTAATTTAGAAAAGCTAAACACCTATACTGATGGTTACTATCAATTAGCTATTTATGCCTTAATCGCAGGGCTTGTTTTAATCGCGATTTCTCCTTTTGTTAAAAAATTAATGCAGGAAGTAAAATAATATAAATATGACTCAGAATACAACAGACCAGTTTTTTAAAAATTCCGTTTTAGGGCATCCAGCCGGATTATTCGTTTTGTTTTTCACCGAAATGTGGGAACGATTCTCATTCTACGGAATGCGTTCTTTATTGATATTATTTTTAACAACATCATTTGCTGATGGCGGTTGGGAATGGACTCGTGAAAACGCATCTGCTTTATTTGGGTCTTATGTAGGTTTGGTCTATTTGTCAACAATGATGGGTGGTTACTTTGCCGATAAAGTGATTGGTTTTAGATGGGCGGTTGTCGTTGGTGCTGTTTTAATGACTCTCGGACACGCTTCGATGGCTGTTGAAACAGAGTTTTCTATTTATTTAGGATTATTGTTATTAGTTTTCGGGAATGGTTTTTTCAAACCTAATATGACTTCTATAATTTCCGAAATGTACAAAGATCGTCCGGAGAAAAAAGACGGAGCTTATACTTTGTTTTACATGGGAGTTAACGCAGGTGCTTTCTTCGGAATTTTGCTTTGTGGATACTTAGGAGAAAAAGTGGGCTGGAGTTATGGATTTGGACTTGCTGGAA
This sequence comes from Flavobacterium sp. W1B, assembly GCF_047344965.1. Classification (NCBI taxonomy): domain Bacteria; kingdom Pseudomonadati; phylum Bacteroidota; class Flavobacteriia; order Flavobacteriales; family Flavobacteriaceae; genus Flavobacterium; species Flavobacterium sp. W1B. The sequence goes on along the minus strand of NZ_CP178845.1, from coordinate 607,779 downwards.
TTTTTATGTTCTTCGGGATGTTACAATTTTGGTTGTCACAAAATATTTTTGGTGAGATTGGTTTAAAACCAAATAAAGAGAGTGTTGCCAAAGCTGCTGCATTAGATACAGATAAAAGAAATCCTTTTACTCCTTGGCAGTTAGTTGTAATTGCAATGTCTTCGATATTGGGATTACTTTGGATTTTGAATGATCCTGCTTCTAAAATTTCTGGAGGAAAAGTAAATGTGTTTGGCTTTTTAGGTGCAAATGGTAATTCTATCGCAATTGTAACAGCCCTGGTTTTATTTATTATTTTGCTTGTTTATCGCTTTACGCAGTATTCTCAAATTACAAGAGAAAAATTAATAGCGGTTACTTTCTTTGCTTTCTTAACCATTTTCTTTTGGGCTATTTTTGAGCAATCTCCAAACAGTTTGACCATTTTTGCAAATGATTATACGAACCGAGTTTTGGAAGGAAATTGGAGTGTTGTTTTCTTGGTTATGAATTCCTTGATCACCATTTTACCTTTAGCTATTATTACCTTTGTTTTGTATTTAATGTTTAAGAAAACGTTCAAAGATTATGCTCTTGCTAATATTATTCTAAGCATGAGTTTTGTGATTATTTGGGCCATTGCAATTTGGATGTTGGCAAAGGATTATTATACGGCAGGTTATTTGTCATTATCTGATGAAACGCTAGCATTATTAAAAATTGAGAAAGTAACAACTGCTTTGACAGAAGTTCCGGCTACTTGGTTTTCGACATTGAATTCTTTGTTCATTATAACTTTGGCTCCTTTATTTTCAAAATTATGGGAAAGTAAATACAATCCGTCGGCTAATTTTAAGTATGGTATCGGTATGGGATTATTGGCAATGGGTATGGCTTGTATCGCTTTTGGAGCTAATGGAATTGAAGCGGGAGCAAAAACAGCTTCGGTAAGTATGATTTGGCTTATTTTAGTATATTTATTCCATACAATGGCTGAATTGTGTATTTCGCCTGTAGGTTTGTCTTATGTGAGTAAATTGGTGCCGGCAAGAATGATTGCTTTTATGTTTGGAGTTTGGTATCTAGCTGTGGCGATAGGAATGAAAGGGGCAGGTATGTTTGGTGAGAATATTGACAAAATTGCAAACGAGCACGGATTAAGCTATTTCTTTTGGATGTTAACTATCATATCGGTAACGGTAGGGGTGTTTTCAATTTTAATGGCACCAGTAATTAAGAAGTTAATGCATGGTGTTCGATAAGATTTTGGTTCGATTTTTGAGTTGAATAATTTTTAAAAAAAAATTTATGAAAAAGATATTTATAACATTGTTGCTTTTGGTGGGCTCTTTTGCAGTTGAAGCCCAAGAATTGGTTTGGCACACAGATGTCAAAAAAGCAATTGAAGTTTCTAAAAAAAATAAGAAACCCTTATTGCTGTTTTTTACAGGAAGTGATTGGTGTGGTTGGTGTATCCGATTGCAAAAAGAGGTTTTGAAAACGCCTGAGTTCGAAAAATGGGCTAAAGAAAATGTTGTTCTTGTAGAATTAGATTATCCGAGAAGAACTGCTCAAACACCGGAGCTTAAAAAACAAAACAATGAATTGCAACAAACCTTTGGAATTCAGGGATATCCGACGGTTCATTTTGCCAAAGGAACGAATAAAGGAGGCAAGGTAAATTTTGAAGGATTAGGAAGCACGGGTTACGTTGCCGGCGGTCCAGCTGCTTGGTTAGAAGTGGCTAACAAAATTATTAAGTCCAAATCATAAATTTTTTTAATTGGATTTTGTATTTATTTTATTACTTTTAGCGCATTGTAAATAATGTATACTATAATCATTATAGTTTAAAAAGTAATAAAGTAAACTGAATATCTGATGTGTAAAAAAATATTTTTGTCGTTTTTGATGTTGCTTTCTTTAAGCGTAGAAGCTCAAGTTTTAAATTGGAATACCGACATTAGCAATGCAATTACTGTTAGTAAAGAACAAAAAAAACCAATGTTGATTTTGTTTACAGATAATAATGCAGATAAGATTTTGGAATCCCAAATATTAAAAACCTTAGATTTTGCCCTTTGGTCAAGAGATAATGTGGTTTTGGTAAAGCTGGATTTGACTGATAATTCTTCAAATGAAAATATTGAACGAAATCAGTCGCTTAAAAAAGCTTTTGGAGTACAGAATTTACCTGAGATTTGTTTTTCAAATGCAGTGACTCGTAAAAACAAAATAAGTTATCGTTTATTGGGTAAAATAGGTTACAAGCCTGGAGGTGTTAAGGCTTGGATCGAAGATTCTAATAAAATTTTGAATGCCAAGACAGAAGAAGAATAAGTTTTTAATTCAATATATAAAATCCCTTTTCACCAGTTGAGTGGAAAGGGATTCGTTGTTTTTCACAACTCACTTTCCATATTTTTTGAATCGTTCTGTAATTGGATCCATCTGCAACAACGATTTTGGGTTTTAGATTTTGCAGTATTCTTTCTAAATTTACTTTTGGTGATTGGGTGAGTAATAGAATATCTGGATTTGAGTCTTTGGGATAAACGGCCAAGCTGTCTATAATAAGAATTTTATTTCCCTTAAAATAAAGCACATTTTTAATTTTTTCTTTTGCATTCAAAGTGCTAAAATTGCCCACTAAATAAGATTGGAGTACATTGTGGTTTTGATTGGACTTTAAGATGCTGTCATTGGCGTACAAAGCTACTTTATTTCCATAGCGCTCTGTAATTAGCGTATTCTTTTTTACGTTGTAAACAAGCCATTCTTGTTGCTGATTAATTTTCCATTGGTTTGTTATAAAGACAAGCTGGATGGTGATAATAGAGATTAATGCAATTGTAAGTTTTTTGAAATTGGGGTTTTGAAAAAAGACTATAAAAGCAATAATTGTTAAGTAGAAACTCGCTAATAAATAGGCGTTGAATGGAATATCTTTGATTATAAATTGTTCGAATGAAGCGATGAAGTTTACAATTTTGTTCAAGAAATAAATACTCCATTCAAATGGTTTTGTCAATAAAAAAGGAACGTAATCTAAAGAAGCCAATAACATCACCACGACTCCCAAAATCATTATGAAACTCAATAATGGAATGATGGCTATATTGGTCAGGAAAAATAAGCCTGGAAATTGATGAAAATAATAAATACTCAAAGGCAAAGTACCTATTTGTGCTGCAAAAGAAACGGTAAGTATTCCCCAAATATATTGTAACACTTTGGATTTTGGCGACCAGATAGTACTCAATAAAGGCTGAAACCAAATGATAAAGAATAAAGCGACATAGCTTAACTGAAAACCAACATCAAAAAGAAAAGAAGGTTGAAATAGCAGAATAAGGAAAATAGAAACCAATATAGTGTGGTAAATATTGACGCTTCTACTCAGGTAATAGCCTATTGCCACAAAGGAGAACATAGTTACTGATCGTACAACCGAAGGAGCAAGACCCGCCACTAATCCAAATAGGGATAAAGAGATCAATGTGATTAGCAGTTTCAATAATTTTCCTTTTTTTGTATTTGGGATGGGCTTCAGGATAAAGGTGACAAAAAGCAATATAAAGCCGATGTGTAATCCTGAAACCGACAATATATGAACAGCTCCGGCATATTGATAATCCCGAATAATTTCTGGTGAAATGTCCTGCTGTTGCCCCATAATTAATGCAACGGCGACATTTAATTCGGTTTTGTTGAATCCCTTTTTTTCTAAATTATGTATAATTGAGGAAGTAAATCTGGAGCTGTAATACCAAATATCCTTTTTTAAAGCAGAACTTATGTTTATTTGTTCATGATCTGCATACAATTGCGCATAGATTTGTTTGTTCTTTAAATAGGCTCCATAATCAAACTGGTTCGGGTTATTAGGAAGTTTGTGTTTGTATAACATTCCTTTAATGCGCAATATAGTTCCGGTTTCAAATGTATGGTTTAAACTGTCTTTTGGGATGTTTAGAATTATTCTTCCGGTATATTCTTTGGATCCTATATGATTTATAAGGGCAATATAACGGTAGTTATAGTTGGAGCTTTTTAGTTTTTCGCGAATAACTATTGATAGGATTTGCGGCTTCTTAAATACGGTTTCATTGTGGGTATAATTACTTTTTTGGTAAGAGTCTGTGTGAATAATTTGGGTCGTGACTCCAATAAGAAAAGATAAAAAATAAGTGGATAAACCAAAATAGATCCCTTTTCCAAAGGTGTTTTTTTGTAAAAAGTAGCTGATAATAAAGATAAAAAAGACAGCAATCAATAAACCAAATACAAATATTGGATTTGGTTTTAGATAAAAACCGGCTATTATTCCCAGAATAAAAGCCACTGTAATTCTCGCTAAAGGGAATTGCATCACTTTCATTGTTCTAAAGTACAGCTTTTTAGCGATAAAATGTACTTTATTTAAGGAAGCAATTTATTGTAAAATTCGATTTAATTGAACGAAAGAATTTTGATAATAAGGCTCTTTTGTAGATGAAATAATAACTCCTCTTGAGGTTGATGAATGCACAAAACGGATTTCATCATCCAGTACTTCAGTTACAATTCCAACATGGTTTATTTTTGATCTCTTATTTGTTTTAAAGAATATTAAATCCCCTTTTTTGGCTTTTTCGACATTCTTACCCAATTCAATTCCAATTTTTGACTGCTCAAAAGAACTTCTTGGAAGCTTGATGTCATACAAATCAAAAGTTGAATAAACCAAGCCGGAGCAATCGTAGCCTGATTTTGTTGTGCCTGCCATTTTGTAACGAATACCAATATTTTCAGAGGCTGAGTTTATTATTTGCTCAGCTAAAGAGCTAGCTTTTCCCGCATTCTTTTTAGAAGTCGAATTAGAGACGGCTTTAGAAGAATTACAAGAAGTAAAAATGATAAGTAATAATAGGAGTGATAATAATTGTTTCAAATGCGTATTTTTTTATAATCCGGAATTAGATTTTATTAGATTAAAATTATTTGAGATCGGCAACAATTAATTTGGCCGTTTTTTCGCTGGCTCCAATTCCGCCAAGTTTATTCTCCAGCAAATCATATTTCTCCAAGAGTTGTTTGCGGTATTGGGGTTCCAGTATTTTTTTTAATTCTCTTTTAATGTTTTTACTGTTAAAGTCATCCTGGATTAGTTCAGTCACCACTTCTTCATCCATGATAAGGTTTACAAGCGAAATGTATTTTAAGGTAATGATGCGTTTGGCAATTTGGTACGAAGCCCAACTTCCTTTGTAACAAACAACTTCCGGTACTTTGAAAAGAGCCGTTTCGAGCGTAGCCGTACCTGATGTGACTAAGGCTGCTGTTGCATTTTTTAACAAATCATAGGTTTTATTAGAAATAAAATTGATGTTTTCATTGGAAATAAAACTCTTATAAAAATCATATTCCTGACTCGGCGCGCCGGCAATTACAAATTGATATTCCGGAAAATCAGCTACTACACTCAGCATCACCGAAAGCATTTTGGTGATTTCTTGTTTTCTGCTGCCGGGAAGTAATGCTATAATTGGTTTTTCGTTTAAATGGTTTTCTGTTCTAAAAACTTCTGAATCAATTGCAGCTTGGTTGTGAATTGCGTCAATTAAAGGATGTCCAACAAATTCCACGGGATAGTTGTGTTTGTCTTCGTAGAAGTTTTTTTCGAAAGGCAAAATAACATACATTTTGTCTACATCGCGTTTGATAGCTGCAATTCTATTCTCTTTCCAAGCCCAAATTTGTGGAGAAATGTAATAATGTGTTCGGATGCCAATTTCTTTTGCCCATTTTGCTATGCGCATATTAAATCCCGGGTAATCAATAAAAATAATCGCATCGGGTTGGAACTCAATAATGTCTTTTTTACATATTTTGATGTTGCCTAAGATGGTTTTAAGATTGAACAGTACCTCGACAAAACCCATGAAAGCCAATTCTTTGTAATGTTTAACCAAAGTGCCACCTACTTGTTGCATTAAGTCGCCTCCCCAAAACCGGATGTCAGCATTTACGTCTTCTTTGTACAAAGATTTCATTAAATTAGAACCATGTAAGTCGCCTGAGGCTTCACCCGCTATAATGTAGTATTTCATTTTTGAGATTGTGATTGGGTTAAAAAACTTTCGTTACCAAAATTAGGTATTGAAAGGGCATCAATCAAGTTAATTGGATGTTATTTTAAATAAACAAAGTAAGAATCGCTATTGCGATAACGGCTAATATAACGCCACGAGCCATAAGTTCTTTGTTTAGTTTTAGTAAAAGAGCAAAGACGACCAAGTCAAGAATACAACCGAGAGTAATTAATTTTCCCAGCGAACCTTGTAATTTCATGATGCGAATTCCATTTATAAAATGATAATCGGTAAAAAAAGTGATAAAAATAAAGCAACCTACCAAGGAGGCTAAAAAACCAATTATTAATCCAATAACTAAATCAATTTTATTCATTCCATTTCCAGGTATTAAGTTGTTGAGTTGCATGATGCGCAGTCAGGTCAAACTGAACGGGAACCACAGAAATGTAGCCGTTTTCTAATGCCCATTCGTCAGTGTCTTCTCCTTTGTCCTGATTTACAAATTCTCCGGCAAGCCAGTAATAATCCCTTCCTTGAGGAGTTTGTCGCTTATAAAATTTTTCCATCCAAAGCGCTTTAGCCTGACGACAGACTTTGATCCCTTTGATATTTTCCTTCTTTAACTTGGGGAAATTTACATTTAAAACGATGTCCTGCGGAAGTTTGTTTTCTAATACTTCCATGGTGATTTTTTTAATAAATGGTTTCATGGTTTCAAAATCCGCATTCCAATCGTAATCCAAAAGTGAAAAACCGATGGCGGGAATTCCCTCGATACCAGCTTCTAAGGCGGCACTCATTGTTCCTGAATAAATAACGTTGATCGAAGAATTGGAGCCATGATTCACTCCTGATACACAAAGGTCTGGTTTCTTTTTCAGAATTTCATTTACCGCCAGTTTTACACAATCTACCGGAGTTCCCGAGCAACTATATTCTAAAATAGCGTCGTTTTCTTTCGAAATTTTATTTAGATACAAGGTGTTGTTTGTGGTAATGGCGTGTCCCATGCCGCTTTGTGGCTTGTCAGGAGCTACAATTACAACCTCTCCAATTTCGGACATAACGGCAATTAACGCTCTAAGTCCGGGAGCCGAAACCCCATCGTCATTTGTTATTAAAATTAAAGGCTTTTCTTTATTCATTATATTTCGAGTTTATGATTTGGAAAATCCAATCAAATTGTACAGATTTGTATCTTTCAAACAAAGAAAAACAAAATTTATTAACTGGTGGTTTAATGCCAAAACAAAAAAAACAATTTTATATCTTTAACAAAAATTTATGTGGGCACAGTAAGTGTTGGCATGTTTTTTACTGTAAATTAGTTTAAAAATTTGGATGAATACTATTATTAGCTTTATGAAGAGAAATTATAAAATACTCCTTGCAATTGTTGCTCTTTCGGCAACTTTATTTGCGTTTAAAATAAAATCGGGAGCTGAGTCAGATCCAGGTAAAGACAAATTGCTTTTAGAATTATTGACTTTTGTTATCGAAAAAGGACATTATAGTCCGGCTCCTATAGATGATAAATTCTCAAAAGGGGTTTATAAGGATTATATTCAAGCTTTAGATCCTTCTAAGCGTTTTTTTATTCAGTCTGATATTGATGAATTTTCAAAATTTGAATATGAACTTGATGATGCTTTAATCAATAAAGATCTAACTTTCTTTAATTTGACCTACGACCGTTTGATGAAACGAATGGAAGAAAGTAAAAAAATATATAAGGAAGTAGTAAGCACTCCATTTGATTATTCAATTGATGAAACTTTTAATACGGATTATGATAAAGCGCCCTATGCAAAAAATGAAAAGGAGCTTAAGGACCGTTGGAGAAAACAGATTAAATTATCTGCACTTTCGTCTTTGACAGATCTTTTGAAGATGCAAGAAGATAAAGCTAAGGGCGTTGCTAGTACTCAAGAATCTTCTGAGATTTTAAAGGATGGTGAAAAGGTTAATGCAGATCCTCTTAACGTAAAAAATAAAAAAAATTCTGCTAAAGTTAAAGAGGACAACAAGCCAAAAACTTTTGCTGAGCTAGAAAAAGATACAAGAACAAATGCTTTAAAAGCATTAAATGAGTATTTTGATTTTATGAAAGATTTAGACAGGGATGACTGGTTCTCGGTTTACATTAATTCAATTACTGCTCGCTTTGATCCGCATACCAATTATTTTGCACCAGAAGAGAAAGAGCGTTTTGATGTAGATATAAGCGGTAAATTAGAAGGAATTGGTGCGCGTCTTCAAAAGAAAAATGATTTTACCGAAATTTCTGAATTGATATCAGGTGGTCCGGCTTGGAGAGGAAAAGAGCTTGAGGCAGGTGACGTAGTGACCAAAGTAGCGCAAGGAAACGGAGATCCTGTAGATATTGTTGGGATGCGTCTTGATGATGTTGTCAAAAAAATTAAAGGACCTAAAGGGTCAGAAGTTCGTCTTACCGTTAAAAAAGTGGATGGAACAATTAAGGTTATATCTATAATAAGAGATATTGTTGAAATTGAAGAAACCTATGTAAAGTCAAGTATTGTTAATAAAGATGGTTTAAAATACGGAGTTATTTATTTGCCAAAATTCTATATTGATTTTGCCAATAGGGGAGGTAGAGATGCTGGAAAAGACATTGCCATTGAAGTAGCACGATTGAAAAAGGAAAATATTAACGGAATTGTTCTTGATGTACGTGATGATGGCGGAGGATCTTTGTCTACAGTTGTTGATATAGCAGGTTTATTTATTGAGCAAGGCCCAATTGTACAAATCAAATCAGCGGGATTAAAGAAAGAAGTTTTGTATGATAGAGATAAAAAAATTGAATGGGATGGTCCGTTGGTAATTATGGTTAATAGTTTCTCGGCTTCAGCTTCAGAGATTTTAGCAGCCGCAATTCAGGATTACAAAAGAGGCATTATCGTCGGTAGCAAACAAACATACGGTAAAGGAACAGTTCAGAACGTTATTGATTTTAATCAATTTATTAGAAATAGTGGTGTAGGCGATTTGGGTGCTTTGAAAACAACAACCCAAAAGTTTTATAGAATCAATGGTGGATCAACTCAATTAGAAGGAGTGAGTAGTGATGTTGTTATGCCGGATAGATTTGCTTATTTAAAAATGGGTGAACGTGATGTAGAGAATGCAATGCCATGGGATAAAATTGATGCTGCAGATTATACTGTTTGGAATAAAACGGATAATTTTAACAATGCTGTTTTGAATAGTAAAAATAGAATTGCTAACAATGCTCAATTTCAGTTGATAGAAGACAATGCAAAATGGATTGATAGCAGGAGAGAGGACAATACTTATAGTTTAAATATTGATAAATTCAGAATTGCTCAAAACGAAATTGAAGAAAAGGCTAAAAAGTACAAGCCTATTTCTCAATATAAAAATTCTTTGAAGTTTAATTCTTTGCCTTATGAAGTTGAAGAAATGGCCAAAGATAGCGTCTTGAAAGAAAAAAGAGAAAGATGGCATCAAGGTCTATCTAAGGATATTTATATTGAAGAGGCATTGAATGTTTTGGATGATTTGCAAGCTAAGGCTGATTTGAAGAAAAGTTTACCTGCCAAATTAAAAAAAGAAAAGCTTGTAAAGTCTTAAGTTAGGTTGATAAAATTGATAAAAATACATAAAAGCGCTTCAGAAATTATTTAATTTTTGAAGCGTTTTTTCTTTGCTTTTTGGTTGGGATTTTATTTAATTTTACGAGCAAAATTTATATTCGTTTATGAAATATATTAAACTTTTTCCGATTGTTTTTGGTTTAATTGGCATTTTTATTCTTTATTCTGCTGGGGGAAATCTAGACAGTATTTCTTTATCAGAAGGGAAGATTGTTTTGCCTATCAATAGTAACCGAATAGATAGAATAAAGGAGAAAGGCAATAGTGTAAATGAGGTTGCTTTATCTTTTTTTTTGCCTACTTCTACAACAGGGCAAATTGTGAATCATGATTATTATACATTATCGTATAATGAAAAATCAGAACAAGCAGAGTGGGTGGCCTACGAATTAAAGAAGAATTATATTAAGAAGAATAATTTTAAAAGACCTTTTTTTATAGAAGATCCTAAGGTTATAACAAGATCAGCTGATTGGAGGAATTTTAAAAAATCAGGTTTTGATAAAGGACATTTATGCCCTGCTGGCGATATGCAATTTAATAAGAAAGCTTACGATGACACTTTCTATACATCAAACATTGCGCCCCAAGATCGTGCTTTTAATGGCGGTATTTGGAATCGATTAGAGCAAAAAGTTCGATATTGGGCAGAGAAATATGATGGTGTTTTTGTTGTTACTGGAGGTGTTTTAGCTCCATCATTGAAGACTATAGGTAAAGAGCGTGTTGCTGTACCTGAGTTTTTCTATAAGGTTGTATTAGACAATTCAAGAGGGAATTTCAAAATGATTGCTTTTTTGATTCCAAACAAAAAAAGTGAGAAACCTTTATATGATTTTGTGGTTTCTGTAGATAGAATTGAAGGTATGACAGGAATTGATTTTTTTCCTGCATTAGATGATAAAATAGGAAACGAGTTAGAAAAAAGTACCGATTACAGGTCTTGGCTTTCTAAATAATTACCATTCATTTACCTTATTTGCATCCATTTTTAGAAAAATAAATAATAAAATTGTGAACCCCCAAAGTCCTGATCCTCCATAAGAAAAGAAAGGCAAGGGAACTCCAATAGTTGGAAATACGCCAACAACCATTGCAATATTTACAAAGAAATGGGTAAATAAAATACCGGCGACACAATAGCCGTATACCCTACTAAATTTTGTCTTTTGTCTTTCAGCCAGATAAATTACACGAAGTAATAAGGTTACAAATAATCCGATTACCACTATAGAACCGGCAAAACCCCATTCTTCTCCAACGGTGGTGAAAATATAATCGGTATGTTGTTCTGGTACAAAGCCTCCTTTGGTTTGAGTTCCTTCAAGAAAACCTTTTCCAATCCAGCCACCTGAGCCAATTGCTATTTCAGATTGGTTTGTGTTGTATCCGATACCTTTTAAATCTACGGTTTTACCGAGCAAGATATTAAAACGATCCCGGTGATGCTGCTTGAAAACATTATCAAAAACATAATCTACAGATAGTACAAAACCCGAAATTATAACAAAAAGAATCCCGCTTACTATAATATTTCTGTCGGCTAATCTGGATTTATAATAGACAAGGATTATAACCAATAAAGCGATTAGTATAACGTATTGCGGTTCTATTATTAGGGTTAACATAAATAATAATATTGCAGAAAATCCAGTCCAAACATACCAAGCAGGAAGTCCTTCGCGATACAATATAATTATGAAAATGCTGTAAATAAGGGCGCTTCCCGGATCCGGTTGAGGCAGAATAAGCATAACTGGTAAAAATACAATGGCAAGGGCTTGAATTTGCCTATTGACATCTTTTAAGCTAATTTGAGAATCACTCAGGTATTTAGCTAAAGCTAATGAGGTCGCTGCTTTTGCAAACTCTGATGGTTGAAGGGTGAAGCTGCCAATAGCATACCAACATCTTTGCCCTGCGATGGTTTTACCAAATAGAAATAATCCTACCAAGGACAATAAAGAAATACCGAAAATGATACTGGCGTATTTTTCATAAAACTTCCCGTCAATTGCAAGTACGATGAAAATTAGAGGAATTGTCAGGAAAATAAATATAAGCTGTTTTTGATAAGTGTCTTCAATAGAAGATAAGGAGGAGGAGTATATGTTCAACCAACCCATAAGCACTAATAAGCTATAGATGATGACACAAGTCCAGTCCAGATTTTTCTTTATACTTTGGTTTTTCATTTGAAATGAATCGCTTATTAATTTTGTTTAGTAGTATCCTTTTTTATTGCCGGAATTACTTTTTTACTTTTTAAAATAGAATCCTGTTTTTTCAATTGCAATTTGACAACTTCCGAAAGACCTCCTAGTTTTGCATATCGATCTTGTAAACTTCTTTCAAGAATTCTTTTTTCTAAATCTGTTCTTGTAATTGTTTTACGCAAGTATTTTTCAATCATTAAACTGGCTATAGGTCCTGCAATGGTGGCGCCAAAGCCTCCATTCTCTACCATAACAGCTATTGCAATTTTTGGATTGTCTTTTGGTGCAAAAGCTACAAATATAGAGTGGTCCTCCATTTGAATTCTTTTACCACCAATTTTAGCAAAGTTTTCAGCAGTTCCTGTTTTACCACAGATGTCGATTCCTTCTACGCGAAGCGAACTTGCAGTACCTAAATTGTATACATCAAACAAACCACTTATCATAGGGGGGAAATACTTTTTGTCTATTGTGGTTTCATGTTTTACCTTGAATTTTGGGTCAATGTTCTCTCCTTTTATTTTTTTGATGATATGAGGAGTGTAATAATATCCTTGATTGGCAACAGTTGCCATCATATTAGCCAATTGAATAGGAGTCATTAAAACTTCTCCCTGACCAATGGAATTCGATACTATGGTAGTACTTCTCCATCCTCCATTCGGGTAGATTTTTTTGTATGTTTTAGAATCAGGGACATTTCCTCTCTTTCCTGTCGGTAAATCATAGCCCATGAATTGACCGAGTCCAAAGCTTTTTACATGATTACTCCAAACATCAACAGCATAAGACGGTTTTGCATATTTGTTTATGGTTTTCATGTAAACTTGTGCGAAGTAAGTGTTACAGGAGTGGTATATTCCATTGTGCAATTGATTAGGGCCGGAATCATGGCATTTCATGAATCGGCCTCTGGCGTAGCTAAAACCATGATTACACATAAATGTGGTTTGTTCATCAACTACTTGTTCTTGTAATCCGATTAAACCCGTTAGGATTTTAAATGGTGATCCCGGCGGATATTCCGCTAAGAGCGCTCTATCATATAATGGGTTTGCAATGGAATCACGGTAGAGCATGGTGTAGTTTTTAGATCTTTGTCTTCCAACTAATATGCCGGGATCGTAAGAAGGAGCTGTAACAAGTGCTAGAATTTCTCCAGTTTTAGGCTCTATGGCAACAATTCCACCTCTTTTATTGATCATCAATTGCTCGCCATATTTTTGAAGCTCCGCATCCAATGTAAGATTTATATCCTCTCCTTGTACGGCAATTGTATCAAATTTTCCGTTTTTATACGAGCCAATTTCTCGGTTGTATTTGTCTTTTTGGAAATATTTAACTCCTTTTATTCCGCGTAAAATATCTTCGTAGTACTCTTCAACACCTTGTTTTCCGATTAAATCACCGCTTTTGTAATACGGGTTTTTGGCAATTAATTTTTCGTTAACCTGAGTTATAAACCCAAATATATTGGCCCCAAAATCCACTTCATAGTCTCGAAGTGAACGTTTTTGGAAATAAAATCCTTCAAATTTTCTGATTTTTTCTTGAAAAGCTGCAAATTCACTCTTGTTTAATTGGGACAAAAAAACAGAAGGCAAGCGTGGGCTGTATACCTTAGCTTTGGCTATTTTTTCTATAAAATCCTCTTTTGTGATGTTTAGTAAGTGGCAGAATTCAAGAGTATCAATGTTTTTTAATTCTCTTGGAATTACCATGATATCGTACGATGCCTGATTTGCCACTAATAATTTTCCATTTCGATCATAGATATAACCCCTTTCAGGATAATCATATTTGATTTTGATGGCATTATTTTCCGATTTCAATTTGAAAGTGTCGTTTACAACTTGCAAATAAAATATTCGTATTACTAGCAATGATGCTGCAACAATGATTAAAGAAGGCAGCAAGAGTTTTCTCATTTTTTGTTGGGCTTAATAAGGTATATTATAACAATACAACTGATAATGGTGAATACGGTACTTAATAAAGATCGTATTAATATGTCTAAAAAGAAGCTTATTTGAAATGCTTCTAATAAGAATAATGTGAAATGATGAATTATTACCGATAGCGAAATAAAAGAAAATCGTTCGGGGGTTAAAACATCGTTTAGTTTTATAGTCTGGTATTCATAACTCACTCCAAATGCAAATTTAAAAATATAAGGTCTTAAAAATGCTAAAGTTAAACAAGCTGTAGCATGAATTCCACCTGAATTAGAAAACACATCCATAATTATACCAAGAAGGAAACTGGCAAGCAAAAGACCTGATTTGTTACCATTTACCGGATATAAAATGATGAATAAGATATAGGGTAATGGAATTATAAATCCCAAAAAAGTCATGTTATTGAAGATAAGAATCTGGATGGCCAACAACAAAATGAACCTCAAAGTATTGGTTAATAAAGTGCTATTCATCTTTTTCTCTTTTTTCTAAGTTATTAAGCTCTTCTCTATCTTCGCTTTTTATGATATAAACATGACCTAAATTAGTCATGTCATTAAAGAGTTTTATATCTAAGGTGTAATAATTGGTTTTATTGTCAATGTATACTTTGCTAACAGTTCCTATGTTAATATTTTCAGGGAAAATAACGGATTGTCCACCAGTTACAATTGTATCTCCTTTTCTAACGGCTGCTAATCTAGGTACATCTATTAATTGAACAAAACCTGTATTTTTTCCATTCCAAACCAAAGAGCCAAAATGATTTGATTTTTTTATTTTGGCATTGATTTGAGATTTTATATTTAAGATACTTACAACCGTTGAATATTTAGGAGAAGTTTTGTCAACTATTCCAATGATTCCGAGGCTGTTTATCACTCCCATATCCGGTTTTATACCTTGTAAAGAACCTGAATTTAGCGTTATGAAATTTTCATGAACGTTGTAGGAGTTGTGAATCACTTTTGAAACAACAATGTCTTCTGGCGCAACACCTTTAATTTTTTCAAAGTTTTGTATAGCTAAAGTATCTTTGGCATTAAATAAAAGACTTTTCAGTCTTGCGTTTTCAAGAGCTAATGCATCGTTTTCTGTTCTTAAATTCAGATATTCACTTACATTGTTTATTTTTTCATAAACACCACCGCTCAAAAAATTAGCGGAGCTTATTATTTTGCTTCGGTGGTAGGAATGAGATTGTATTGTAAGCAAAAGCGAAATGCATAATAACAGCAAAAACAGTAGTCGATTACTGTTTTTGAATATAAAATTAAATATTTGCTGCATTCTCTTATTTGATTATTTTGTTTCAGGATGTACTTAAGTGTCTGATTCTTTTAAATTTTAGTTTTGTACTTGATGAATACATGATAAATTTAAGGAATCTTATTTTATTAAGATACTTTTAAATTTTGAAATATTTTTAAGAGCCATTCCGGTTCCTCTAACTACTGCTCTCAATGGATCTTCTGCAATGTAAACCGGTAAATCCGTTTTTTGCGAGATTCTTTTATCCAATCCTCTTAACATTGATCCTCCACCTGCAAGGTAAATACCGGTGTTGTAAATGTCAGCTGCTAATTCAGGAGGAGTTTGCGATAAAGTTTCCATAACAGCATCTTCGATTCTTTGGATAGATTTGTCTAATGCTTTTGCGATTTCTCTATAAGAAACGTCAACTTGTTTAGGTTTACCTGTAAGTAAATCTCTTCCTTGTACTGACATGTCTTCTGGAGGAGTTTCTAAATCTTCAATAGCTGCTCCAATCTGGATTTTTATTTTTTCAGCAGTACTTTCTCCAACAAAAAGGTTGTGTTGCGTACGCATATAATACACGATATCATTTGTGAATACATCACCAGCAATTTTTACTGATTTGTCGCATACAATTCCACCTAATGCTATAACAGCAATTTCAGTTGTACCACCACCTATGTCAACAATCATGTTTCCTTTTGGTTGCATGATATCGATGCCGATACCAATAGCTGCTGCCATTGGTTCGTGTATTAGATATACTTCTTTACCATTTACTCTTTCGCAAGATTCCTTAACAGCTCTCATCTCCACTTCAGTAATTCCAGAAGGTATACAAACAATCATTCTTAATGCTGGAGTGAACATTTTCTTTTTTAATGCCGGTATGCTTTTTATAAACATACTGATCATTTTTTCTGAAGCATCAAAATCAGCAATTACACCATCTTTCAAAGGTCTTATTGTTTTAATGTTTTCATGTGTTTTACCTTGCATAAGGTTGGCTTCTTTACCAACAGCGATAATTTTGCCTGAGATTCTGTCACGGGCAACAATCGATGGACTGTCAATAACTACTTTGTCATTATGTATGATTAAAGTATTAGCGGTACCAAGGTCTATCGCAATATCCTCGGTCATGAAATCAAAAAATCCCATAAATTATTTAGGGTTAAAAGTTATAATAAATAATAGCATGCAAAGTTAAACAAATTAATGTTTGAAATGACGTGTTCCAGTAAATACCATTGCAAGATTATTTTCGTTGCAATAGTTTATGCTTAATTCGTCTTTTATTGATCCTCCAGGCTGAATTACAGCGGTTATGCCAGCTTCTTTTGCAAGAGCAACACAATCCGGGAAAGGGAAAAAGGCATCACTTGCCATTGAGGCACCGTGTAAATCAAAACCAAATGTTTTTGCTTTTTCGATTGCTTGTAATAAAGCGTCAACTCTTGAAGTTTGTCCTGTTCCTGATGAAATAAGTGTTCCGTTTTTTGCAAAAACAATCGTATTCGATTTGGTGTTTTTACAAATTTTTGAAGCAAATATTAAATCTTTAATTTCCTGTTCTGTAGGAGTTGTAATAGTAACGGTCTTTAGATCGTCTTTATTGTCGGTGATGTTGTTTCTTTCTTGAATTAAAAGTCCGTTTAGGCAAGTTCTAACTTGTTTGTTAGGTAATTCAACCTCATTTTGAACTAATATGATTCGGTTTTTCTTTTCTTGTAAAATTGTTACGGCTTCAGCGTCATATTCTGGAGCGATAACTACTTCGCAAAATAATTTGTTGATTTCTGTTGCTGTTGCAACGTCAATTTTTGTGTTAGAGATCAATACTCCACCAAATGCAGATGTTGGATCACAAGCCAAAGCAGCATTATATGCTTCGCTAATGGTAGTTCTTGTGGCTAAACCGCAGGCATTGTTGTGTTTTAAAATGGCAAATGTAGGTCCGTCAGTTTTGAATTCATAAATTAAATTTACGGCAGCATCTACATCCAATAAGTTGTTGTACGATAATTCTTTTCCGTGTAATTTATTGAACATCGCGTCAAAATCTCCAAAGAAAAATCCTTTTTGATGTGGGTTTTCTCCGTATCTCAATACTTGACCATTAGCAATGCTTTCTTTATAGATAGTTTCGTCGGCATTGAAATAATTAAAAATAGCCGTGTCATAGTGTGAAGAAACATGAAAAGCTTTTGTTGCCAATAGTTTTCTGTCGGCCAAAGTTGTTGCTCCGTTTTGAGTTGTAATCAAATCCAAAAGTGTACTATATTCATCAACAGAGGCAACAATTACAGTATCCTTGAAGTTTTTTGCGGCAGCGCGAATTAAAGAAATTCCACCGATATCTATTTTTTCAATAATATCAGCTTCGCTTGCTCCCGAAGCTACAGTTTTTTCAAACGGATATAAGTCAACAATCACTAAGTCAATTTGGGGAATGTTGTATTCCTCCATTTGCTGCACATCACTTTCGTTGTCTTGACGATTTAAAATTCCACCAAAAACTTTAGGGTGTAATGTTTTTACTCTTCCTCCAAGAATAGATGGGTAAGAAGTAACGTCTTCAACAGGAACTACGGGAATTCCTAAGTTTTTTATGAAATCTTCGGTTCCTCCTGTAGAATAAAGTGTAACATTTTGACTATTTAATAGTCTTACAATTGGTTCAAGACCTTCTTTCGAAAAAACTGAGATTAATGCAGATTGAATTGTTTTTGTTGTGCTCATGTGTAGTTATAGTTATAAAGTGCAAAAATAGTTTTTTAATGTGAAAATTAGACTATTTGAAAATGAGATAATTTCTAAATTACTCTTTTAATTTTGTTAAAAAAAGGTGAAATGTAAATATGGAACTACAATGAATATTTATTTTCTTAGGTTTTTGAATAATATTTATAGAATTTTACCTTAACACAAAAATGATATTATGTTAGTTTATCTTCGATTATTGAAAGAAAGTTTTGCTTTTGCTATGAATGCTTTGCGAAACAACAAGTTAAGGACTTTGCTTTCTTTGCTAGGTGTTACCATAGGGATTTTTTCGATAATTGCGGTGCTTGCTGCTGTAGATTCTTTAGATAGAAAAATCACAAAGGATTTAAGTAGTTTAGATAAAAATACCATTTATTTGATGCGTTTTTCTTTTGGTCCTAGTGATATTCCGCAATGGAAGCGGGAGCAGTTTCCTGATGTGAAATACGATGAATATACTTCTTTAAAAGGATCGTTAAATAATACGGAACAAATAGGATATCAGTTTTTTGTAAAACGGGAAAGTATTAAATATGAATCAAAGCTAGTTAGTGATGTAAATGTGGTTCCTGTTTCTTATGAATTTATCGATATTCAGGGACTTGAGTTCGAAAAAGGAAGATTTTACAATGAATCAGAGTCTAATTCCGGAACTGCGGTAATAGTATTGGGTTATGAAATTGCCAAGAATTTATTTGAAGAAAGTGACCCAATAGGGAAAAATATTCGTTTATACGGACAGCGGTTTACAGTTATTGGAATTTTAAAAAAGCAGGGCGCAGGAATGTTTGGTGATGATAACGATACTTCGGTTTTTATACCAGTTAATTTTCTAAGACGAATGTATGGCGATAATAATGACTCAATGACACCTGTGATTTTGATTAAACCCCAAAAAGGAATCGATATGGATGCTTATAAGGCAGAAGTTGCTCAAAAATTGAGAGCTATACGAGGGATGAAAGCAGATGAAGGGAATAATTTTTTTATTAATGTTTTGTCCGGATTTACAGATTTAATAGACGGAATTATCGGTCAAATGAATTTTGTGGGCTGGATAATTAGTGGATTTTCATTATTGGTAGGTGGATTTGGAATTGCTAATATCATGTTTGTTTCGGTAAAAGAGCGTACGAATTTGATAGGAATCCAGAAGTCATTAGGAGCCAAAAATAGATTTATTTTGTTTCAATTTTTGTTTGAAGCTGTGATTCTTTCTGTAATAGGAGGGATGATTGGATTGATTTTGGTCTGGATTATTTCTGTAGTACTAACAAAAGCTTTGGATTTCGAGTTTGTTCTTGGTATGGGGAATGTTGTTCTAGGAACAGGTTTAGCTGCTCTGATCGGTCTAATATCTGGAATTCTTCCGGCTATAACTGCTTCAAAACTGGATCCCGTAGAAGCAATCAGAACAGGGATGTAATCTTTTATCGGAATATAACTTAAATATTGTTTTCTTCGATTTATCATATTATTAACAAGCATAGTTTGTCTTTTTTGTACTTTTAACATTCAACTAAAATTTACATTATGACAGCAATTAAGGCTTATGCAGCTTATGATGCGGAAACTCCATTAAAACCGTATTCATTTGATAGAAAAGAACTTGGCTCAAAACAAGTTCAGATAGAGATACTTTACAGTGGTGTTTGTCATTCAGATATTCATACAGCAAAAGGAGATTGGGGACCAGCTATATATCCATTGGTGCCCGGACATGAAATTGTGGGTAGAATTACCGCCTTGGGTAGCGAAGTTACTAAATTTAAGATCGGTGAATTAGCAGGCGTGGGTTGTTTTGTGGATTCTTGTAGAACTTGTCCTAGTTGTAAATCAGGCGAGGAACAGTTTTGTGATGAAGGGATGACTGGTACTTATAATAGCTATGAAAGAGGAACAAAAATACCTACTTATGGAGGCTATTCGACCAGTATTACAGTTGATCAAGACTATACTTTGCGTATTTCGGACAAATTAGAGCTTTCGGGTGTTGCTCCTTTATTATGTGCAGGAATTACAACTTATTCTCCATTACGCTATTTAAAGGTTGGTAAAGGACATAAAGTTGGTGTTTTAGGTTTGGGTGGATTGGGTCATATGGCTGTGAAATTTGCAGTATCTTTTGGTGCCGAAGTTACCATGTTAAGTCATTCTCCTTCCAAAGAAGCAGATGCTAAAAAATTAGGAGCTCATCATTTTGCCTTAACATCCGATTCTGAAACAATGGATTCTTTGACAAATAAGTTTGATTTTATTTTAAATACCGTATCTGCAAAGCATGATCATAATGCCTATTTGAATTTATTGAGAACTAACGGAACAATGATTGTAGTTGGTGCTCCGCCAGCTCCTGCTGAAATTCCTGTTTTTACTTTGATTATGAAAAGAAGAAGTATTATGGGGAGCTTGATAGGAGGAATTGCCGAGACTCAGGAAATGTTAGACTATTGTGCGGAACATAACATCACTTCTGATGTTGAAGTGATTGATATGTCTTATATTAACGAAGCCTATGATCGTATGAATGAAAGTGATGTTAAGTATCGTTTTGTAATTGATATGGCTAGTTTAAAATAGCCTTAGATTTACTTTTTAAGCAAAAAAAATCCCGAATTAATTCGGGATTTTTTTTATCTTACTTCTTGATTTCGAATTAAATCGATATAAAGGTTGATTTTGTCTTTCAATTCTTTTCTTGGCGTAATAAAGTCTAAGAAACCATGCTCCAAAAGAAATTCGGAAGTTTGAAAACCTTCTGGTAAATCTTTACCAGTAGTGTCTTTTACAACTCTAGGTCCTGCGAATCCGATTAATGCACCAGGTTCAGCAATGTTTATATCTCCTAACATAGCGTAAGAAGCAGTCGTTCCTCCAGTAGTTGGATCTGTACATAATGAAATGTAAGGAATTTTAGCTTCGGCAAGTTGGGCAAGTTTTACGGATGTTTTAGCTAATTGCATTAATGAATAAGCCGCTTCCATCATTCTTGCTCCACCAGATTTTGAAATCATCAAAAAAGGAATGTTGTTCTTGATAGAATAATCAATACCTCTTGCTATTTTTTCACCTACAACAGCTCCCATTGAGCCACCAATAAAGGCAAAATCCATACAGCAAATTACTAAATCTTTGCCTTTTGATTTTCCAACTGCAGTACGCACTGCGTCCTTAAGTTTGGTTTTTTCCATTACATCTTTTAGACGATCTGCATATTTCTTTGTGTCAACAAAGTGTAATGGGTCTTTGGAAGTTAAGTTTTTATCTAATTCGACAAAATCATTATTGTCAAATAAAATTTCAAAATAGGTAGCACTACCAATTCTAACGTGAAAACCATCTTCCGGACTTACAAATAAATTGCGTTCCAGCTCTTCAGCGTCAATAATTTTTCCGGTAGGTGACTTGTACCAAAGTCCTTTTGGGACATCCATTTTGTCTTCGGTAGCAGTTGTAATTCCTTTTTCTTTTCTTTTAAACCAAGCCATATTTAATTAATTTAAGATTTACGATATACGATATACGATTTAAATCGTATATCGTAATTCTTACTATCGTAATTTTATAGTGTATTCACATTATTTAAGTCAGCAAATGCTTGCTCTAACCTTGTGTTGAAAGTTACTTCGCTTTCGCGTAACCATTTTCTTGGGTCGTAATATTTTTTATTAGGAATATCAGCACCTTCAGGATTACCAATTTGAGTTTTCAAATAGTCAATATTTTTTACCATATAGTCACGAGAACCTTCGGTAAATGCAAATTGTAAGTCAGTATCAATGTTCATTTTGATAACTCCGTATCCAATAGCTTCTCTGATTTCTTCTAGTGTAGAACCAGATCCACCGTGGAAAACGAAATCTACTGGGTTGCTTCCTGTGTTGAATTTGTTCTGAACGAAATCTTGAGAATTTTTCAAAATTTTCGGAGTTAGTTTCACATTTCCTGGTTTGTAAACTCCATGAACGTTTCCAAAAGCAGCTGCAATTGTAAATTTCGGGCTTACTTTAGATAATTCTTCGTAAGCATAAGCTACTTCTTCTGGTTGTGTGTATAATTTTGAACTGTCTACGTCAGAATTGTCAACACCATCTTCTTCTCCACCTGTAATTCCAAGCTCAATTTCCAATGTCATTCCCATTTTGCTCATTCTCTCTAGGTAGCCTTTGCAAATTTCGATATTCTCTTCGATTGGTTCTTCAGATAAATCAATCATGTGAGAACTGAATAATGGTTTTCCGGTTGCTGCAAAATGCTCTTCGGAAGCGTCTAACAATCCGTCAATCCAAGGTAATAATTTTTTAGCACAATGATCCGTGTGCAAAATTACTGTAGCTCCATAAGCTTCAGCAAGAGTATGGATGTGTTTTGCACCTGCAATTCCACCTAAGATCGCTGCTTTTTCATTTGCATTCGAAAGTCCTTTTCCAGCATTAAATTGTGCGCCTCCGTTAGAAAATTGAATAATAACGGGAGCATTTAGTTTTGCCGCAGTCTCAATAACAGCATTTACTGTGTTTGAACCAGTAACATTTACTGCAGGAAGAGCAAAACCTTTTTCTTTTGCATAATTGAAAATTTCTTGAACCTGATCTCCTGTAGCTACGCCCGGTTTGATGTTATGTGCCATTGTATTTTTTTTTAGTTGGTTTCTCTAGTTTTTAGTTTAAGTCTGCAAAAATAAGAATTAATTAGCATTAGAAAGGGTAATTAATTCCAAAATTTAAAACAGAGTGTCCAAAATTATATTCATAAAACCATTTTTTGCCTTCTTCATTGGACGGATTATAGGTTTTAAATCCTAAATCGAATCGGACAACAAAAAAGCTTAAATCGTATCGGAGTCCAATTCCAGTGCCTAGTGCTAAGTCTTTTAGACTTTTAAATCCTTCGAAAGTTGAAGCTTCGTCCTCTACATTGTCAAAAACATCCCAAATGTTTCCGGCATCTGCAAAAACAGCTCCTTTTAATTCCCCAAAAACTTTAAATCTAAATTCTCCGCTGAGTGCAATTTTCATATTGGCTTCATTGAAATCATTCATTGCTTTACTTCTTCCGGGGCCTAAGCTATAAGGCTGCCAAGCTCTGTTGTCATTTGATCCTCCAGAGAAATAACTCCTTGAAAAAGGTACGTTGTTTGAATTTCCAAAAGGAATGGCAATTCCAAAAAAGCTCCTTACCGCAATTACTTTCTCTTTAGTTAAATCCCAGTGTTTTATGTAGTCGAATTCCGTTTTTAAATATTCGGTGTATTCTAAATTAAAGAGTTCGTAATTTCCATTTGCATTTTTAGTTTTACTAGTGGTATTTGAAATTAGAGATAAAAGGGTTCCTGCGGACTCAATTTTGGTTTTAAAAAGATAAAAATCGTTATCGGCTAAGTCTTTTTTGGTTGATTTTGTAAAAGTAAAGTTAGTAGCTAGGATAAAATCGTTTTCAATCAGCCTGATTCTTCGTTCTTCTATGTTTTTTACTGTAGTATAATCACTATCAGCGGGTGTTAAAGCTGTTGTTCCTGATAATACATCGTTTGTGAATCCCATTGTACCATTTTCAATGCTTAAATTCTTGTCGGTATCATTGGTGAAATAAAGCGGATTTGTATTGTATGTTTTTCCAATATTGTTTAGCGCAGTATATGAAGAGCCATAAACATTGAAATAATTTTTCGGATTTAGATTTCGAACAAATTGTATGTTGAATAGGTCAAAACGGGCAGAATTATTCTTTTTTGGAGTCCAATTATAAGAAAGCAGTCCGGTGAAATTTTCTTTGTCTAATCCAATGTTTGTTTGTCTCGCAAATCCCACTGCCATAAGGGTAGAGGGGATCATGTTTTTAGGTATTATTTTTTCGGTTGAGAAAGGCATAAGAATTCTCGGAAAATTTAATTTTAAATCAATACCATATTCCGATACATTTAATAGCTGATTTTTAGGATTTGCTAAATCTTTAGATGAACCTACATTTCCTCTGGCTGAAATTTCTAAAGTTTCGGCTCCGTTAAATACGTTTCTTATCGAAATAGAAGGGCTAAATGAAATTCCGAAATCCTGAATGTTAGAGTGGGTGAGATCTACAGAGGCACCAAAACTATATTTCTTTCTTGGAGTCAAATATATCTTTGCAATCAATGAACTGCTTGTACTGTCTCTTTTGTCTACTTCATATTGTATGCTGGGATAACTGAAAATTTTAAGATTATTTAA
The DNA here is from genome assembly GCF_047344965.1 of Flavobacterium sp. W1B. Classification (NCBI taxonomy): domain Bacteria; kingdom Pseudomonadati; phylum Bacteroidota; class Flavobacteriia; order Flavobacteriales; family Flavobacteriaceae; genus Flavobacterium; species Flavobacterium sp. W1B. The sequence goes on along the minus strand of NZ_CP178845.1, from coordinate 583,676 downwards.
ATAACGTGTAGTGAGCACTGTTTTGTTATCGGCAAAAAGACTTCCTTTAGTTATAAAAATGGCATCCGCTATAGCGTAGGGCTTGTATTTTAATTTTGCATGACTGTACAAATTAAAATTTTTGTACGTGGTGCTATCAGTAATTGTTGAATTGCTGTTATTTGTTGAGTAATCAGTATAAATATTTACATCACTTATTTTATACATTTTAAAAGGCTCTGTTTTGGTAGAATCTTTTTCTATGTAGGAATAATCGTTGATGATTAAATTTACATTAGCCGTATTTTTCTTATTGATAGTGTCTACGTCAAAAGTTACATAGGTTGGCTGGAAATAATAGACACCATTATTTCTAAAATGTGTTGTGATACGATTTTTTTCATTTTCAAAATCGATTGTTTGGTATTGTTTACCAGATTTGATAAAAGTATTCGATTTGTTAGACTCAAATAAAGAATCTAACGCTGGGGTTGAAATTTTTCTTTTCAAAGAGTCTAAAACATATCCTTTTCCGGTAGTTACGAGATATTTTATTTTTCCTCTTTTGAGGCTAATACTGTCTTCTTTGTAATCAGTTTTTACATTAAAAAAACCATTGTTGAAATAGTAATATTTAAGTCTCAAAAGCGATTTACTAGTCTTCGAAGAGTCAATTATTACTGGTGGTTCGCCAGTTTTCTTTAAGAATTCATGTATTCCTTTATTCCAAAAAGATTTTCCAAGGCGGTCTACTTGTTTTGCAGAGAGCCATTTTGATTTTCGTTCGTATTTTCCCGGATTATTGGTGAATTTAGCTTGGTATGTTGAGTCAGGATTTAGATTTGCCAAATTATATAAATGCAAACGCAAACGATATCCTAACAAAGTACTGTTCGGTTTTTGATACAACTGATCAAAGACATTTTCGTCCTTGATGTTTTTCCCGTTTACTGTAATTTGATTTTTTATAAGGAGTTGTTTGCCCTCTGGAACTCTTTTTTCAGCGTTACAGGCAGATAAAATTATCCCTATTAGAATAAATAATGATATTTTTGTTGAAATTTTCTTCAAGTGTTCTAAAATATTTAATTCAAAAGTACATATTTTTATGGTTAGTAAAAACCAAATAAAGCTTATAACTAGTTTACAACAAAAAAAGTATAGAGTTGCTAATCAATTGTTTTTTGCCGAAGGTGTAAAAGTAATTCAAGAATTAGTGCAATCAAATTTTGAACTCGAACATTTGTATACTGTTCAAGATGATTTTAAGGATGTTTTAGCTTTAAAAAGAACATTAATTAGCGAAGCCGATTTAAAGAAAATCAGTGCTTTGGCTACTCCAAATACTTGTTTGGCAGTTTTTAAAATTCCCTTAGAGAAAAAAATTATTGAGTCGGGATTGATCGTTGCTTTAGATTCAATTCGCGATCCCGGAAATTTAGGGACAATTTTAAGATTATGTGACTGGTTTGGAATAAAACAGTTGTTGTGTTCAAAAGAAACAGTAGATATCTACAACCCAAAAGTAGTGCAAGCCACAATGGGATCTATTGCCAGAGTCAATGTCAATTATATTGATTTAAAAGCTTTTGTGTCTCAAAGTAAGTTAGCTGTTTTTGGTACTTTTATGGATGGTGAAAACATTTATAAAACTACTTTGCCACAGGAAGGAATTGTTATCATGGGAAATGAGGCTAATGGAATTTCGGAAGCACTCGAAAAAAACATCAAAAATAGACTGTCAATTCCTCGTTTTGGAGATATTCAAAAAACAGAAAGCTTAAATGTGGCCACTGCAGCAGCCATAATATTAAGTGAGTTCAGAAGATAATTTAGGATATAGCCTAATGAATTATTGATGAATAAAAAATCCAGTTTTGTTTTTATTAATTTTTACCTAGTGGAAAGTAAAATTAATAAAAACAGCTCTGTTTTTCATAGATTCAATATTACTCGTCCATGGGCTATTAGGATCATTGTCTCGTATCAATTCATCTGAAAGCCCAAAAACACCTCTTATCGAAGGAGAAAATATGAAGTATTCAGAGAAAATATCGATTCCAAAACCTAGTTCATAGTTTTTAGTCCAAGGTTTTACTCTGAATTTTTGCTGGGAATTATCGTCTATAGATTTTGAGTTACTGGATAAGTTTAGCGTCGTTGATACGCCACCCAATAAATAAGGTCTAACATTTCCTGTTCTGAGTGATGAAAATTTTACTAGCAGCGGAAAATGAATATAGGTGCTGTTTACTTCTCTTAAGGCGTCTATTTCTCTTGCGAAGCCGGGAAAGTGTAAGTCTCTTTTGGTATAATACAATCCAGGTTCAAAACGCAAATTGATGTATTCCTGTAGTTTTAAGTCGCTTACTAATCCTACGTTGAATCCCGTAGTTTTTTTTACCAGTATATCTGGGCCATCTGTTTTATAATCTATTTTAAAGTCAAAAGAGTTGAAGCCCAAGTAGAAACCAAAATAGAGTTGCTGTTTTTGAAAGTTTTCCAAATTGATGATAGGGTCTTTTCCAAATATTCTTTTTTGACCTTGCGAGTATCCCTTAAGCGATAAAACGAGTAGAACTATGACGGCAATTTTTTTCATATTTTTTTCGATGCAGAATAAATAGTGGCTACGCCAAATGTTTGTGGTAAGGCTACAACATCTATAAACCCAATTTTTCTTAAAATATTGTTTAAAGCTTCACCATAAGGAAAGGCTGCTGCTGATTCAGATAAATAACCATAAGCTACATTGTCTTTTGAGAACAATTTTCCAATAATTGGGAGTATGTTTTTGCTGTAAAAATTATAGCCTTGTTTGTATGGAGCTTTATCTGGTACCGAAGTTTCTAAAATTACAAATGTTCCATTTGGCTTCAACACTCTTAATATTTCGGCTAGTCCTTTTTCAAGATTTTCAAAATTTCTCACACCAAAAGCAACTGTTATTGCATCAAAATAATTGTCGTCAAAAGGGATGTTTTCAGAGTCGCCCAAAACCATTTCTATGGTATTGGATAAATTCTTCTCGGCAATCTTTTTTACGCCTACTTCGAGCATTCCGGCCGATATGTCTAGTCCAATAATTTTTTTCGCATTTGTTTTAGCCATTAAAATAGCTAAATCGCCTGTTCCGGTTGCAATATCAAGAATGGTTTCTGGATTTGATTTGGCTACAATTCCCAAAACTTTCTTACGCCACTTTACATCTATTCCAAAAGAGATGACACGATTTAGATTGTCATAATTTCCAGATATGGTATCAAACATTTTTGCGACCTGCTCTTTTTTGCCTAAAGTAGAATCTTTATAAGGAGTTATGTTTTTTGACATTTTTTAAAAATTTTCACAAATATACTATAATCTATTTTGAACTGTAATCTAGTTTTTTAAATAGTGTAGAATAATGATTCAAAAAATGAGTAATCTTTCGTTTTGATAAAAACAGAATAATAAAATAAGAATATACTTGTTTAAAAATCACTAAAAGTGGGTATTGCAATCAAATGTATTAATGTCGAATTTTACAAAATATAAAGCAAAAATATTTTTTCAATGATTAAAAGGGAATTTATGGTCCAAATCAAGTGGTTGCTTTTTGCGCTAATTTTGTCACTTGTTCTTGTGAGCTGTTTTGATGGTGCTGTTATAAAAAACGGTACCGTAATTTTAGCGCAACATACGTTCTTAGGATTAAATTTGTTTTTGGAAATTTTGATTTTTTATGTCTTTAGTATCTTCGTGGTATTTGGTATTAAAGGCTTTTTTGAGATGTATTCTCAAAGAATGTCAAATGTTATCACCTGTGTTTCAGGGATAATGTTGACATTTGTAATTTTCATTTTATGTTATCAAATCTTGTTTCAAGTGTAGATCATTTTTCCCTATCATTGAATAAAAAAAACACCCCAGGAAACTGAGGTGTTTTTTTATTTTCTGATGTAAGTTTGATAAGTATAATCAAAAAGATGTTTTTCGTCCTTAGGTTGAAATTCAGAATTAATTATTTTCCAGTCATCAAGTTTGATTTCAGGAAAAAAAGCATCAGCGTCAAAGCTGTGATGAACAAGAGTAAGCTCTATTTTGTCAGAATAAATCATAGCTAATTCATATATTTCTCCTCCGCCAATAACATACGAGATTTCATTTTCGGGACAAATTTTTATTGCTTCTTCGATGCTGTTTACTACAATGCAGCCTTCCGGTTTATAGTCTTTTTGACGGGTGATTACGATATGGGTTCTGTTGGGAAGTGGTTTTGGAAAGCTTTCAAATGTTTTTCTTCCCATAATGATATGATGTCCTGAAGTAAGATTTTTGAATCTTTTGAAGTCATTGGGCAGATGCCAGACCAATTCATTGTTCTTTCCAAGCGCATTATTTTCGGCAACTGCCGCAATCATTATAATCATTCTGTCTCTAGTTTATTGGGTAATTCTTCGGCTGTTTTTGTCTGTAATTCAGTTAGTTTTTTTTGTTGTAAAGCAACAAGTCGGTCTATTTGGTCTCTTTCCCAATCTTTATTCATAAACCGATCCGTGATGAAAACTTTTATGAAATGTAAAATAAAAAGAAAAATCCATAACGTAATTACCCAAATGTACCAATTTGAATCAATGGCAGTATTGAAAATTTTAGTCGATACAAACAGGAATAAACTACCAAGTGTTAGTAAAACAAAGTGATAGTAAAGTCTTTTTTTCTGTTTTATTCGTCTTCGGGCATTTTCGTATAGTTCGTGTTGGTCTCTTTCCATTGGCTTAAATTTATTTTATAAAGATAAAATTTAATTTATAAAAGAAGCTATTTGAAATATGGATTATTTCTGGAAATGCTTACCTAGTTTTACGTTATTAGTATAATTTTAAAGTTTTACCAGTTGTATTGATAAAATACAATAATTTTTAGGATTAAAAGCCTTTTAAGAAGTTGCTTTTTTAAATGTAAATAATTACTGTAAATTATGAATTCTTGTATGTAGTTTAAAGTTTAATTTGGGTTAGACTGCAACGCTCCCTTTTATTAGTGCATGAGGCTCGTATCCTTCGAGTGTAAAATCTTCAAAATCAAAATCGAAAATATTCTTGATGTTCGGATTCAAAACCATTTTTGGTAATGTTTTTGGCTCTCTTGATAATTGTAACTCAAGTTGCTCAATATGATTGTTGTAAATATGTGCGTCGCCAAAAGTATGGATGAATTCTCCTACTTCTAAATGGCATACCTGTGCAATCATCATCGTTAGCAAGGCATATGAGGCAATGTTGAAAGGAACTCCTAGGAATATATCGGCACTTCTTTGGTATAACTGGCAGGATAATTTGCCATCGGCAACGTAGAATTGAAAGAATGCATGACAGGGAGGCAAAGCAGCTTTATTGTTGGCTACATTTTCTTCAAACGATTTAGTTGTGTCTGGAAGTACAGATGGATTCCATGCAGAAACTAACATTCTGCGGCTATTTGGGTTGGTTTTTAGTTCGCTGATTAAGTCGGCTATTTGGTCAATTTCTTCGCTGTTCCAATTGCGCCATTGATGCCCGTATACAGGGCCTAAATCGCCATTTTTATCAGCCCAAGCATCCCATATTTTTACGCCGTTTTCTTGAAGGTATTTTATGTTTGTATCTCCTTTTAAAAACCAAAGCAATTCATAAACAATTGATTTGAAGTGCAGTTTTTTAGTGGTAACCATTGGAAAACCTTCGCTTAAATCAAAACGCAGTTGATGACCAAATACACTTTTTGTTCCTGTTCCGGTACGATCTCCTTTTTGACAACCGTTTTCCAAAACATGCTGTACTAAATCTAAATATTGCTTCATTCGTTTGCTTATTTGTGGATTTGTTAATTTGAATAACTAAATTAACAAATAGTAATATCAACTTCTAGTTAGGATTCTCTTCTGGAAATTTCGTCTCTTATTTTAGCGGCTTTTTCATAATCCTCAATTTGAATCGCTTGTTCGAGTAATTCGTTTAATTCCTGCAGACTGTTTTTGATATAGGCTCTAGCCGATTGAGTGCTTTCTTCTTCATTGCCAAAAGTCTCGGGATTAGAAAGGATGTCGTCAATTTCTTGAGAGTCTTTGTCTGTTTCCAGTGGATTTGTTTTTAAAAAGATTCCAGCTTTATCTAAAATATTCTTATAGGTAAAAATAGGAGCATTAAAACGTAATGCCAATGCAATTGCATCGGATGTTCTGGCGTCTATTATTTCTTCTATTTTATCTCTTTCGCAAATAATACTGGAATAGAAAACGCCATCAACTAGCTTGTGAATAATAACTTGTTTTACTGTGATGTCAAATCGTTCCGCAAAATTTTTAAATAAATCATGAGTTAGTGGACGTGGGGGCTTAATTTCTTTTTCTAGGGCTATTGCTATAGATTGCGCTTCAAAAGCACCTATTACAATAGGCAATTTTCTTTCACCGTCAACTTCATTTAAAATCAAGGCATAGGCCCCGTTTTGGGTTTGACTGTATGAAATTCCTTTTATGGATAATTTAACTAAGCTCATAGTTGTTGATATGCTAAAGTACTTCGTACTTAAATTTGTGTTTAAAAAAAATGCTGCCTAAAAGCAAAGATACAAATATCTTGTTTTTTAGGCAGCAATTTCAACAGTTTTATTGAATTTATGAGTGTTGCGCTTTAAATGCTTTAAATTTTTCGATCAATTTTGGCACAATTTCAAAAGCATCTCCTACAATTCCATAATCGGCTACTTTAAAGAAAGGAGCATCAGGATCGCTATTGATAACTACTTTTACTTTTGAGGAACTGATTCCGGCAATATGTTGTATTGCGCCAGAAATCCCTACTGCTATGTATAAGTTGGTCGCAACAGGCTTTCCTGTTTGTCCTACGTGCTCAGCGTGAGGTCTCCATCCAAGATCTGATACGGGTTTTGAGCAAGCAGTTGCTGCACCAAGAACCGAAGCTAATTCTTCGATCATTCCCCAGTTTTCAGGGCCTTTTAATCCACGTCCTCCTGAAACTACAATGTCAGCATCAGCGATAGATACTTTTCCGGTTACTTTCTCAACTGATTCTACCTTTACGCCAAAATCATTCTCTCCAATAGTTGGATTAAAGTCTTCTTCGGTTAAAGTGGATGCGCTTTCAAAAACGCCATAAGAATTTTTGGCAAGACCAAGAACTTTAATGTCGGTATTGATTTCGGTGATATTGAATGCTTTGTTTGAAAAAGCATTTCTTTTTACTTGAAAAGGAGAGGTGCTTACTGGTAATCCAACCACATTTGAAGCGTAACCGGCTTCTAGGGCTACTGCCACAAGAGAAGAAAGGTAAATGCTGTCTGTGGATGAAGAAAGTAAAACTAATTTTGCACTTTCTTTTTGGGCTGCTTGTTTGATGACATCAGCATAAGCTTTGGCTGTAAATCCAGATAATTTATCGTTGTTTACTTTTAGGACTTTATCAACTCCGTATTTTGATAATTCAGAAACATCTCCGGCGTTAATCGTTACAGCTGTTACTGTTGTTCCTAGACTTTCGGCTACTTTTTTTGCATAGGAAGCTAATTCGAAAGCTACTTTTTTGAATTTTCCTTCTGCATATTCTGCATATATTAATATTGACATGTTTTTTTATTTTAAATGTTGAATTATAAATTTTAAATGTATTTGAGAACGTTAATTCACAATTTAAAATTATATTACTTTCGCTTCGTTGTGTAATAAGTCGATTAATTCATCTAAATTATCTGGTGAGATTAGTTTCACTGCTGATTTAGGAGCTGGTTTTTCAAATCTTACCGCTTTGGTATTTATAGTGGTTTCTACCGGTTCTACTAAAGCCAAAGCCTTAGTTCTAGCAGTCATGATTCCTCTCATATTTGGGATGCGTAAATCTTTTTCTTCAACCAATCCTTTTTGTGCTCCAATGATTAATGGCAATGTGGTAGAAACGGTTTCTTTTCCGCCGTCAATCTCACGAATTGCTTTTACATTTGTGCCATCAACCGTTATGCCGGTGCATGAATTTAGGAAGTTGTAACCTAGGATTCCGGCAATCATTCCAGGAACCATTCCGCCATTATAATCCAATGATTCTTTTCCGGCAATGATAAGGTCATAACCGCCATTTTTAATTATTTCGGCAAGTTGTTTGGCAACAAAAAAACCGTCAGCAGGATTTGCATTTACACGAATGGCTTCGTTTGCTCCTATTGCTAATGCTTTTCTTAAAGTTGGTTCTGTTTCAGGTCCGCCAACATTCACAACAGTCACTGTTGCGCCTTGTTGCTCTTGGAACCAAATGGCACGAGTCAAACCAAATTCGTCGTTAGGATTTATTACATATTGTACGCCATTGGTATCAAATTCAGAGTCACCATTGGTAAAATTAATTTTTGAAGTAGTATCAGGAACGTGACTGATGCAAACTAATATTTTCATAGGTATATTTTTTTGATTTTCTTAAAATGCTTTCACAAAAATATAATATTAATTCCAATAATTTACTATGCATGCATAATATTTTTCTTTTAACTATTACGATTTCGTTCTTGTCTTAATGGTCTTGTGCTTTCTTGCGGTATCTTTATTGACAGGAAGATATAGTATAGACTTAGAAACAACTCCTGATTATTTTTAAACTAATTTATGCCTTTAAGTGATTTAAAATATTTATTTTTGCTTTTCGAAAATTATACAGATACAATAATCAAATATGAGAACGATACAATTTAGAGAGGCCATTTGCGAAGCGATGAGTGAAGAAATGCGTCATGATGAGTCCATATATTTAATGGGTGAAGAAGTTGCTGAATATAATGGTGCTTACAAAGCGTCTAAAGGGATGCTTGCCGAGTTTGGTGAAAAAAGGGTAATTGATACTCCAATTGCAGAGCTTGGATTTACAGGGATTGCAGTAGGTTCGGCAATGAATGGTTGTAGGCCGATTGTTGAATATATGACTTTCAATTTTTGTTTAGTAGGTATCGATCAGATTATAAATAACGCTGCCAAGATGCGTCAGATGTCTGGTGGACAATTTAATGTTCCTATTGTTTTTCGTGGTCCAACGGCTTCGGCAGGACAATTAGGAGCAACACACTCTCAGGCTTTAGAAAATTGGTTTGCTAATACGCCAGGACTTAAAGTTGTGGTTCCTTCTACTGTTTATGATGCGAAAGGGCTTTTGAAAGCGGCTATTCGTGACAATGATCCAGTTATTTTTATGGAATCAGAACAAATGTATGGTGATAAAGGTGAAGTGCCGGATGGCGAATATATAATTCCACTTGGTGTCGCAGATATTAAGCGTGAAGGAACTGATGTAACTATTGTTTCTTTTGGTAAGATTATAAAAGAAGCTCATATTGCAGCTGATGAATTGGCCAAAGAAGGAATTTCTTGTGAGATTATCGATTTGAGAACTGTTCGTCCTTTGGATCATGAAACAATCTTGACATCGGTTAAGAAAACAAACAGATTAGTTATTCTTGAAGAGGCTTGGCCTTTTGCGAGTGTTGCTTCAGAGATTACTTATGTTGTTCAAGAACGTGCTTTTGATTTTCTGGATGCTCCAATACAAAGAATTACTACCGCTGATACACCAGCGCCATATTCTCCAGTATTGTTGAAAGAATGGTTGCCAAACGCAGGTGATGTAATAAAAGCAGTGAAAAAAGTAATGTATAAATAATACATACATTTGTCAATACTATTAAGGCTTCATCTTACGTTAGTTTGATGAAGTTTTTTTTTAAATATAAATTATGAATAAGAGTCTATTATTGTGTTTGCTTTTTTTATGGACAATCGGGGGGACCCTTTTTGCTCAAACAAAAGTGAGCGGTGTTATCGTGGATAAATTAAATCAGCCGGTTCCTTTTGCTAACGTTGCTTTCAAGGATTCTAATGAAGGTATTGTTTCTAATGAGGATGGTCATTTTTATCTTGAATCCAAAAACACTTATACTGCAGTAATAGTAACTTCGGTTGGTTTCTCAGACCGGGAAATTACGCTGGAGAAGGCGGTTAATTATAATTTAAGGATTCGCTTAAACGAAGCGGAGTCTTTAAACGAAGTCGTAATTTTTACCGGAAAGACATCTAAAAAGAACAATCCTGCACTTGATATTCTTAGAAAAATATGGGAAAGAAAGCGTAAAAACGGACTTTATCAGTTTGATCAATATCAGATGGAGAAGTACGAAAAAGTGGAGTTTGACATGAATACCATTGATAGTGCATTTATGAAGAGCAAGATTTTTAAAGGAATGGAGTTTGTCTTTAAACACATCGATACCTCTAGTGTTACCGGAAAAACTTACTTGCCTATTTTCATAAACGAGTCTTTGTCTGATGTTTACGGGAATAATAAATTAAAGAAAGTAAAGGAAAAACTAAATGCCAATAAGAATTCGGGATTTAGTGATAATCAACAAATCTTATCCTTTGTAAAAGATCTATACTCGGATTATGATATTTACAACAACCACCTGACTTTTTTTGACAAAAGCTTCACCAGTCCCTTATCAAAAACAGGGATAGATGTTTATAATTATGTACTTAGAGACAGTGCTTATATAGATAAAAAATGGTGTTATAATATTTTATTTTATCCAAGACGTAAAAATGAGTTGACTTTTAAAGGCGATTTTTGGGTTAACGATACCACATTTGCCATTAAAAAAATTAATATGGCAGTGACTAAAAGTGCTAATATTAACTGGGTAAAAGATATTTATATCGAACAGGAATTTGAAGTAAAAAATGATTCTGTTTTCCTTTTGACTCGTGATTATATGATGTCGGATTTTGCTTTAAATAAAAAAGAAGATTCTAAAGGGGTTTATGGAAAGCGAACCACATTATATCAAAATCATAAATTTAATATAGAGAAACCGGCAGGGTTTTATAGGGATGAGGTCAACTATATTGACAATGAAGTTTATAATAAATCCGAAGCTTATTGGGAAGAAAACCGTTTTGAGAATCTAAATAAAGATGAGAAAGGGATTTATAAGATGCTCGATACCTTGCAAACCGTTAAGAAATTTAGGCAGCTGTATAATTTAGTGTCTATTCTAGGTAGTGGTTATGTTCAATTTGGACATATTGATTACGGGCCTATTTTTTCTAGTTTTGGGTACAATGAGGTCGAGGGAATACGACTTAGAGCGGGAGGAAGAACTTATTTTGGGCCTAACGATGTATGGAGATTGCAAGGTTATACCGCTTATGGATTTGATGATAATAAATTCAAATACGGACTTTCTGGGAAATGGATGGTAGACAAAAAAAGCAGAATTATACTTTCGGGAGGTAATAGGCGTGATATCGAACAGATAGGCGCAAGTCTTACCACAACAAATGATGTTTTAGGTAGGAGTTTTGCTTCTTCTTCGTTGTTTTCTTCGGGTAGTAATGGAAAACTGACTAATATTAACCTGAGTAATTTAGGTATAGAAATAGAGCCAATCAAGAACTTGACTTTTCAAACCGGATTTTCGTACCGAACTTTAGAGTCGGCTTCTAGTACATTTAGTTTGGATTATTATACGGACAATACTTTTACAACTACGAAAAGTGATTTGAAACAATCAGAAGTTAACTTCCAGATTGAATACACACCCAATAGAAAAACGATTGGTTATGGTGTAGAGAGAAGTGATGCAGATAGCCCTTTTAGCCGTTTTTATGTAAATTACAGTCATGGATTTAAAGGTTTACTTAATAGTGATTTCAAATACGAAAAAATCCAATTGTATTATAAACAACCTATAATTATAGGGCCATTGGGACGTTCGAATGTAATTATGGAGGTCGGTAAAACTTTTGGTACAATTCCTTTAGGCTTGCTGAATGTTATTCCGGGAAATCAAACTTATTTTACTATTGAAAACACTTTTAGTAATCTTAATTTTTACGAGTTTGTAACAGATCAATATGCCATGTTGCAGTGGGATCATAATTTTGGAGGCCGTTTGTTTTCAAGAATTCCATTTATGAGAAAACTCAATTGGAGAGAAATTGTTGGCGCAAAAGCAGTTTACGGAACCGTATCTGACGCTAATAGAGCAATCAATGCATCGGGATTGGTTTATAACGCACCCGAAGACGTGTACTGGGAATACAGCGCAGGAATCGGAAATATTTTCAAAGTTCTGCGTATTGATTTTGCTTGGAGAGGAAATTATTTTAACACCCCAGATACACAGCGTTTTTCTATAAAAGGATCTTTTGGGTTTTATTTCTAGGAGCTATTTCCAGCTATTCGTTTCAATCTTTTCCTTTTTTCTTAAAAAAGGAAAAGGATTTACACTTCTATCTGGGCTAAAAAAAGAGTATGCAAGAAGCTATCGAATATCTTTCAGAAAAAGAACCTGTTTTCAAGTTGATAATTGAAAAATATGGCTTGCCTGTAATTCCCAAAAGACCGGAAGGTTTCGGAACTTTAGTTTTGCTAATATTAGAACAGCAAGTTTCAATTGATTCTGCCAAAGCAGCTTTTTTGAAATTAAAAACAAGGGCAAAAACAGTCAAACCAGAGATTCTTCTGAATATATCCGATGAGGAGTTTAGAGTCCTTGGCGTAAGCCGACAAAAAACATCTTATATCAAAGCATTAGCACTAGCGATCTTGAATCAAGATATTGATATAGACAGTCTGGCCAATAAACCGGCTCAACAAGTTCGAGAAGAGCTCATCAAGATAAAAGGAATAGGAAACTGGACGATAGATATTTATTTAATGTTTTGTCTTCAAGAGCCAGATTTGCTGCCATTGGGAGATATAGCCATAATTAATACCATAAAAGAATTATTCGATATCCACGAAAAAGAAATCATAGAGATACATAGCATAAAATGGAGGCCGTATCGTTCTATGGCTAGTTTTCTTTTATGGCATTATTACCTAAAAAAAAGAGCTAGGACGATTTCGTACTAATAAATAGCGAAGCTTTTGTTTTCTTGCGTTTTATGACGGATTATTCTTGTGGAGAACGGGTTTTTAAACTACTTTTGCACTCGCATAAAAGAATTTAAGACATACGATAAAATGACTGCAGACAAATTAAAAACTTTCGATGTATTAATCGAAATCCCAAGAGGGAGTAGAAATAAATACGAATACGATTTTGAAATTAAAAGAATGCGTTTTGATAGAATGTTATTCTCGTCAATGATGTATCCGGCTGATTATGGTTTTATACCAGAAACTCTTGCATTAGATGGTGATCCTTTGGATGTATTGGTTTTAGTAAATGAGCCTACTTTTCCTGGATGTGTAATGGAAGTAAAGCCTATCGGGGTTTTCCATATGGCAGATGATAAAGGTCCAGACGAAAAAGTGATTTGTGTACCAGTTTCTGATCCAATTTGGAACAAATTGGAAAACCTATCAGATATGAACCCGCATTTATTAAAAGAAATTGAGCATTTCTTTCAAGTGTATAAAGATCTTGAAAACAAAACTGTCGATGTTGGTGGTTGGGGAGATAGAGACGAAGCTTATGCAATTTTGAAAGCCTGTACGGATCGTTTTGATCAGATAGAAAACAAACCAGAAGGTTTATTTAGTATTAAATAATCTTTTCTATATATCTTAAAAAAAGCAATATTCTGTAAGAATATTGCTTTTTTTGTTTAAATTCGTTTTTAATAGTGTTGATTATTAACCAAAAAACCAAAACGAATTTATGAATACAATTATGATTTATTTGCCAATAATCATGGCAATTGTAGGGCTTTTATTTATGTGGGTTAAACGCACATGGGTTTTAAAACAAGATGCCGGCGATGGAAAGATGAAAGAGATTTCAGATTACATTTATGAAGGGGCACTTGCCTTCCTTAAGGCCGAATATAGATTATTAGCCGTTTTTGTGCTTTTGGCCAGTATAGTTTTAGCAGGAATAACATTTATATCAGGGGTTAAAACACATCTATTAATAGTGGTTGCTTTTGTTTTTGGAGCCTTTTTCTCTGCTCTTGCCGGGAATATGGGTATGAAGATAGCAACTAAAACAAATGTAAGAACAACACAAGCCGCTCGTACGAGTTTGCCTCAGGCGTTGAAAGTATCTTTTGGAGGAGGAACCGTAATGGGATTGGGTGTTGCCGGTTTAGCCGTTCTGGGTTTGACTTCTTTTTTTATTTTCTTTTTTCATTTTTTTATGAACGGAAGCTGGACTTCTACCGAAGACATGACCGTGGTACTGGAAACATTGGCTGGATTTTCTCTTGGAGCAGAATCTATTGCCTTGTTTGCAAGAGTTGGTGGCGGAATTTATACAAAAGCTGCTGATGTTGGTGCTGATTTAGTAGGTAAGGTTGAGGCCGGAATTCCAGAAGACGATCCTCGTAATCCGGCTACAATTGCGGATAATGTGGGGGATAACGTAGGTGATGTTGCCGGAATGGGAGCGGATTTATTTGGTTCTTACGTGGCCACCGTTTTGGCAGCGATGGTTCTTGGGAATTACGTCATTAAAGACATGGGCGGAAATATTCAAGACGCTTTTGGCGGAATAGGGCCTATTTTATTACCAATGACTATTGCCGGTTTCGGAATTTTATTTTCTATCATTGGAACCATGCTTGTAAAAATTACTGATGAAAATGCAAAAGAAGCACAAGTTCAAAAAGCATTGAATATAGGGAACTGGGTTTCTATTGCGCTAACTGCTATTGCTTGTTTCTTTTTAGTACAATATATGTTACCGGAAACTATGAATATGGAGTTTTTCGGTGAAGGAAGCCAGGATATTTCATCTATGAGGGTTTTTTATGCTACAATCGTAGGTTTAGTAGTTGGTGGGGTGATTTCTTCAGTTACGGAATATTATACAGGTTTAGGTACAAAGCCGGTTATGGCAATTGTTCAAAAATCGAGTACAGGTGCGGGAACTAACGTGATTGCAGGTTTAGCAACGGGAATGATATCTACTTTTCCAACAGTATTATTGTTCGCTGCTGCTATTTGGACTTCTTATGCATTTGCAGGATTTTATGGTGTGGCATTGGCGGCTTCGGCGATGATGGCAACAACAGCAATGCAATTAGCAATCGATGCTTTTGGTCCAATTTCTGATAATGCAGGAGGAATTGCCGAGATGAGCGAATTGCCTAAAGAAGTGCGTACCCGTACCGATATTTTGGATTCTGTGGGGAATACAACTGCTGCAACCGGAAAAGGGTTTGCTATTGCATCGGCAGCATTGACTTCATTGGCTCTATTTGCGGCTTATGTAACTTTTACAGGAATTGACGGGATCAATATTTTTAAAGCACCAGTTCTGGCGATGTTATTTGTGGGCGGAATGATACCTGTTGTTTTTTCGGCTTTGGCGATGAACTCAGTGGGTAAAGCAGCTATGGATATGGTGTATGAAGTGCGTCGTCAGTTCAAAGAAATTCCAGGGATTATGGAGGGAACTGGAAAACCAGAATATGCAAAATGCGTTGATATTTCAACCAAAGCGGCTTTAAGAGAAATGATGCTGCCGGGGATATTAACCATTGGTTTTCCAATTGCGATTGTGCTTTTAGGGAAATTAGTTTATGGTGGCAATAATCAATTGATTGCCGAAATGTTAGGGGGCTATATGGCTGGAGTTACTGTTTCGGGCGTTCTTTGGGCTGTTTTTCAAAATAATGCAGGAGGCGCTTGGGATAATGCCAAGAAATCATTTGAAGCCGGTGTTATGATTAATGGCGAAATGACTTATAAAGGTTCAGATGCGCATAAAGCTGCTGTGACAGGAGATACGGTTGGTGATCCATTCAAGGATACTTCTGGGCCGTCGATGAATATCTTAATAAAATTGACTTGTTTGATTGGATTAGTTATGGCACCAATTTTAGGTGACGGTAGTCATACGATTTCTGATAAAGCCAGCTGTTGTATTACTATGGGAGCATGTACATCAATGTCTAAAGAAGAATGTCTGGCCAAAGGTTGTACCAATGCAAAATGCGAACACATGAAGCCAGACGCAATGAAAGCCGAAACGACTTCTAAAGAAGTTTCTATTGAAAAAGTAAATATTAATGGGAAAGTGAAAGCGACAATCAAAACGACCACAAATGGGAAATCAGAAGTTCATGTTTTTGAAGGAACGGATGCTGAGGTTCAGGCCAAAATTGACGCGTTGAAAAATTAATTTAACTTGATTATAAAGAAAATGCCTCACTTTCGTGGGGCATTTTTATTTTAAAAAGATTTACTTTATTTCTTTGAAGGTGAGGCAAGAGGATTAAAATAACCCGTTTATCTCGGCATCTATTCGATTTATAATATTTCCTAAGTCTTCGGGTCTGTCAACAAAGTTGATGTTGTCTACATCAATAATAAGTAATTTACCTCTGTCGTAAGTATGAATCCATGCCTCGTAGCGTTCATTCAAACGACTCAAATAATCAATAGAAATAGTAGATTCGTACTCACGGCCGCGTTTGTGAATTTGTCCCACAAGATTCGGGATAGAGCTTCTTAGGTAGATTAATAAATCAGGCGCTTTAACCGTAGATTCCATTAATTCAAAAAGAGAAGAATAATTTTGGAAATCCCTATTGGTCATCAGTCCCATCGAATAAAGATTGGGTGCAAAAATATGAGCATCTTCATAAATGGTTCTGTCCTGAATTATTTTTTTACCGCTTTCGCGAATTTGCATCACCTGACGAAAACGACTATTCAAGAAGTAGATTTGCAAATTAAAAGACCAACGTTCCATTTGGTGATAAAAATCATCCAAATATGGATTGTCTACCACATCTTCAAAATGGGGTTCCCATTTAAAGTGTTTCGCCAATAAACGTGTTAAAGTTGTTTTTCCAGACCCTATGTTTCCTGCTACTGCTATGTGCATTACGCTGTTATGATTTTATAATTTGTAAATTACTTAATTGTAAAAATAGATAAAATTTGCTCTCTATTGCTGAATTTTTCAAACGTTTTTCGAAATTTTAATTTTCTTCCTCTGATTTTTATATAAGTCTTTGACTACTAAAAAAAATATTTGTTTTTTATAGTTTTAGAACATAAAAAAGCCATTCATGATCAATGAATGGCTTTTTTATAAAATAATCCGATCTTATTTATTACAATCCGAAAGCCGTTTTTACTTGGTCAACGAAATCTAATTTTTCCCAAGTAAACAATTCAACTGTAACTGTTTTTTCGTTTCCACCTGGAGCAGAGAAAGTTTTTGTTACTGTTTCAGGCGTACGTCCCATGTGTCCGTAAGCAGCTGTTTCGCTGTAAATAGGATTTCTTAGTTTCAAACGTTGCTCAATAAAATAAGGACGCATATCGAAGATAGCTTCTACTTTTTTTGCAATTTCACCATTGGTTAAGTTTACTTTAGATGTTCCGTAAGTATCGATGAAAATACCCATTGGTTTTGCAACACCAATAGCGTAAGAAACCTGAACTAAGATTTCTTCAGCAACGCCTGCAGCAACCAAGTTTTTAGCAATATGACGTGTAGCATAAGCAGCACTTCTATCTACTTTACTTGGATCTTTACCGGAGAATGCGCCACCACCGTGAGCACCTTTTCCACCGTAAGTATCCACAATGATTTTTCTTCCTGTAAGTCCGGTATCTCCGTGAGGTCCTCCAATTACAAATTTCCCTGTTGGGTTAATGTGGTATTGGATTTTATCATTGAATAAATGCGCTTGTTTAGGATTTTTGGCAATGATTCTTGGGATCAAGATCTCGATGATATCTTTTTTGATTTTGGCAAGCATTACTGCTTCTTCGTCAAAATCATCGTGTTGTGTCGAAATTACAATCGCATCAATACGAGTTGGTTTGTTGTCGTCGCTGTATTCTAAAGTTACCTGAGATTTAGCATCTGGACGTAAATAAGTGATTTCATTATTTTCGCGTCTTAAAATAGCTAATTCCTGCAATAATTTATGAGATAAATCAAGTGCCAAAGGCATGTAGTTGTCTGTTTCGTTTGTTGCGTAACCAAACATCATTCCTTGGTCACCAGCACCTTGCTCTTCAGGATTGGCTCTATCAACTCCTTGGTTTATGTCAGCTGATTGTTCGTGAATTGCAGAAAGAATTCCACAAGAATTAGCTTCAAACATATATTCACTTTTCGTGTAACCAATTTTTCTGATTACCTCACGAGCAATATTTTGTACGTCTAAGTAGGTGTTTGATTTTACTTCTCCGGCCAATATTACTTGTCCAGTTGTAACCAGAGTCTCGCAAGCCACTTTTGATTCGGGGTCAAATGCTAAAAAGTTATCAATTAATGCGTCCGAAATTTGATCTGCAATTTTGTCTGGATGTCCTTCACTCACAGATTCTGACGTAAATAAATAGGCCATAATAATTGTTGTTTAAAATTAAGCGAGGAAAAAATAGTTGCAAAATAGTGCTAAAGAAGAGTTTCTGCTTTAGCATTTTTTCTACTGAAAAACATTCAGTATTCATAATGAATTCGTTTCATTATGAAGAGGTTGCAATCAGTTCAAATTTTTCCTCTTGTATTCGGGTGCAAATGTATGAAACCATTTTGAATTGCAAATTAAACTTAATCTTTTTTTAATTTAAATTAATATATTTAACATATCCTAGTTATTCTATAGGCTTTGTAAATATATTCGTTTTTATTTGGTCACATCAAAAATAGTTTGCAAATTTGCTATTATCAAATAATAGAAAAATGAAATTTATTACTAACAATATGTGTTTTATGATGCCGGAGTATTCCGCAGAGTTCGCTATTGTATAGTTTTAAAAATCTAAAATATATAATTGAGACCTCTGCTAACCGCAGGGGTTTTTTTATGAAATTAATTCAAATTATAATCTAAAAACTATTAACTAAATAAAATCAAACACAATGAGTACACAAAATTTTGCAACTAAGGCTTTGCATGCTGGGCATGATGTTAGACAACACGGAGGAACAAGAGCGGTTCCTATTTATCAAACTAGTTCTTATGTTTTTAATAACTCAGAACATGCGGCTAATTTATTTGGTTTAGCAGAAACGGGTTATATTTATACAAGATTAAATAATCCTACAAACGATATTTTGGAACAGCGTTTGGCTGCTTTGGAAGGTGGAATCGCTGCGGTGGTTACGGCATCAGGAACAGCAGCTATCACAACTGCTTTGCTTGTTTTGCTTAGGGCCGGCGATCATATTGTAGCATCTAACAGTTTGTATGGAGGGACTTATAATTTGCTAAGTGTTACTTTGCCTAGATTAGGAATCACAACTACTTTTGTAGATCCTTCTGATCCGACTAATTTTACTAAAGCTGCTCAAGAAAATACAAGAGTATTTTTTGCAGAATCTTTAGGGAATCCTAAACTAGATGTTTTGGACTTAAAGGCGATCTCGGCGCAAGCCAAAGCATTTCGAGTACCATTCATGGTTGATAACACTGTGGCTTCTCCTTATTTATTAAATCCTATTACATACGGTGCAAATATTGTTGTTCATTCGTTGACGAAATACATTGCAGGTAACGGAACTTCATTGGGAGGCGCTATTATTGATGCAGGAACTTTTGACTGGAGCAGTGGTAAGTTTCCGGAATTTACAGAACCAGCTGCGGGCTATCATGGTTTAATTTATCATGAAGCATTGGGTAATGCTGCTTTTATTGCAAAAGCTAGAATTGAAGGTTTACGTGATTTTGGTGCGGCTTTGAGTCCGTTTAATGCATTTCAAATTATCCAAGGTTTAGAGACTTTGCCGCTTCGCGTGCAGAAACACAGTGAAAACGGTTTGGCTTTAGCACAATGGTTAGAAGATCAAGATGCAGTGGCTTGGGTAAATTATCCAGGATTAAAGTCAAGTAAGTATTATGATTTAGCGCAAACTTATTTGCCAAAAGGACAAAACGGTTTGCTAACCTTTGGTTTAAAGGGAGGTTTTGAAGCTGCCAAAAAAGTAGCTGATGAAACCAAGCTGTTTTCGCTTTTAGCCAATATTGGAGATACGAAGTCTTTAATTATTCATCCTGCAAGTACAACGCATCAACAATTATCGGCAGACCAGCAAGTCGCTTCGGGTGTTACTCAGGATTTAATTCGCTTGTCAGTAGGTTTAGAAGATATTGATGATTTGAAAGCAGATTTAAAAGCAGTTTTTGATAGTTTGTAGTTTTAAAAGTGAATTTATTCAGCGGACTAATTCGAAAGTCATTTTTGGCGTATTGATTTAAAATAATATAAAACGTTTGGTTTTGGAAGTTAGTTCTAGCTTATTTGTTATTAGATTGTTAACTAAATAGCTAAATAGTGTTTTTTTGCTAAACTAACGTTAAATAGGCTTAAGATATTTGGAAAATAGAGAAAAAATAGCCATATTTGTATATCAAGAAAAAACAAAAAATGAATTTTAAGATTTGCAAAAAGGTTAAAAATATTTCGGAGGAATCTGCCGGGTTGTAATTGCTTTCAATTTACACATCTATAGCAAGAGCCTCTCAATAGTAAATAGCATTGGGAGGCTTTTTTAATATAATATGTTTCAAAATAAAACACACACGATGAATAAATGCGTCATTAAAAATAGTAAATCACTTTCTACAAAATTTCTTGTAGAAGGATGTTGATTTCCAAAAGTGTAGGTATACATTACTTAAACCCTTTTGGTATTTTATCCAAAAGGGTTTTTTTATACTATCTAAGAAAACATTTTTAATAATAAGCAAGCATTGATTTTAAAATAAAGAATAACCAAAACAATAAGTACGATGAGCACAAAAAACACATTTAGCGAAAAATTTAATTTCTTTAGGAATTTAAGAAACAAAAGAAGTAGAGTTAATTTATCAGAAAATGATTTAATTAATCCGAGATTAGGATTGGATGCAACTGATGAAAAGGATTTAAAAAAACAATCCAATTCATTACAGTTTTTGATGTATTCAAAAGAAAATGACACTCTTTTTATATAGTTGGGTTTTTCCCAATTTTATAGTGACTTAATCGCAAGTAATTTCTGAATAGCAATGTTCGGTGTTGCCTTGCGTTTTTGTGTTTGTACTATTTTAAGAATAAAATCTAAGGCATTTTTGTTTGGTTATTAACAAAAAATGTAGTTAATTTGCGCCAATAAGTTCACAAACGTACTGAAATGTTATAAAGAAAGGCAGAGGGATTAGACCCAATGAAGCCTTAGCAACCCTTCGAGAAATCGAAGAAGGTGCTGCATTCTACCACACTCAAGTGGAAAGATAACAACAAGAATTCTCCTAGTTTATTTCTAGCTTTTTCTTTCTAATATTTCCAGACACAGATCAAAATTTTAAAAGATTTGAAATTGGAAAATAAACTCAATCCTATTACTATAAAAAATTTCACCACCGAAAGTGGCGTTGTTTATCCTGTCTTAAACTTAACTTATGAAGTTTTTGGACCGGCATTAAACACAGCTCCTATCGTTTTGGTCAATCATGCTTTAACGGGCAATTCTCGTGTTGTAGGGAATGATGGCTGGTGGAATGATTTAATTGGTGACAATAAAACAATAGACACTAATAAATATACCGTAATTGCTTTTAACATACCGGGTAATGGTTATGATAAAACGACTATAGATAATTATTTAGATTTTAAGGCCAGAGATATCGCTAAATTATTCATCCAAGGGATTCAATTTCTTAAAATTGATCAATTGTATGCTTTAATTGGTGGTTCAGTAGGTGGTGGGATTGCTTGGGAGATGATTGCCTTAGAGCCTAAAATCACCAAACATTTAATTCCTATTGCTACCGATTGGAAAGCTACTGATTGGTTGATTGCCAATTGTTTTTTGCAAGAACAAATCCTAAATAATTCTTGTAAACCTATTGAAGATGCCAGGACGCACGCCATGATGTGTTATCGTACTCCGGAATCTTTCAAAGAAAAATTTCAAAGAACCAAAAACGAAGAATTAGCAATTTTTAATGTTGAAAGTTGGCTTATTCATCATGGAGAAAAACTACAAAAACGGTTTCAACTGTCTTCGTATAAGATGATGAACCAATTGCTAAAAACAATTGATGTTAGCAGAAACACGGATTCATTTGAAGTTCTGGCTTCGAGAATAGAAGCCTCAATTCACATTATTGGAATTAATTCGGACTTGTTTTTTACGGCAAAAGAAAATAAAGAAACCTATCAGGAATTAAAGAAACTCAATATCAATGTATCTTATCAGGAAATTGAATCGGTACACGGGCACGACGCCTTTTTGATCGAATACGAACAATTAAATAATTTACTTGCCGATATTTTTTAATGGCAATTATAAAACATAGTAAAATGAAAATATTAAAATTTGGAGGTAAATCACTATCTAATGGTGAAGGAATAAGTAAAGTTGTTTCGATCATAGTTGACAAAGTAAATCAAGGAGAGCAAATTGCGGTTGTAGTTTCAGCTCGTGGAAATGCAACAGATGAATTAGAAGATATACTAAGAATTGCATCCGAAAACGGAGATTACAAGCCTTTATTTGAAGATTTTAAAAAATATCAAAACGGAGAATATCAAGAAGTAGATTTGTCTGAAGAATTCCAAATATTGGAAAAACTTTTTGAAGGGATTAGCCTAATTGGAGATTATAGTACCAAAATAAAAGATCAGGTTCTTTCTAAGGGAGAATTGATTTCGGCAAAATTACTGACGGCTATTTTGGTTTCTAAAGGAATAAATGCTCATTTTACGGATTCAAGAGTTTTGCTAAAAACCGATTCTAAATTTGGTGATGCGCAACCGCTTGAACAACTTTCCAAGAAAAATGTTATTCAACACTTTAAACAAAATAATGGGACCACAGTAAATATTGTCACTGGTTTTATTGGTTCAAATAACAACAATGACACGACTACTTTAGGAAGAAATGGCAGTAATTACACCGCTTCTTTACTGGCGAATTATTTAGACGCCGAAGAACTTCAGAGCTATACTCATGTGGATGGAATTTACACAGCCAACCCAGATTTGGTTTTGGATGCTAAAAAAATTGATCATTTGACCTTTAATGAGGCCAATGAGTTAGCCAATTTTGGTGCAACGATATTACATGCTAAAACGATTATTCCTTTATTGGAAAAAAACATTCCACTTCGTATTTTAAACACCTTTAATCACGAAAATAAAGGAACGCTAATCACATCTAATTCGAATGAAGCAGGAATTAAAACGCTTTCTGTATTAGAAAATGTGGCTTTGGTGAATCTTGAAGGAAGAGGTTTATTAGGGAAAACCGGTGTTGATGCCCGTATTTTTAGAGTGATGGGAGATAATGATATCAGCGTAAGTATCATATCACAAGGATCATCTGAAAGAGGGATTGGGTTAGTGGTAGCCGCTGATAAAGCGACCAAAGCGATGATTGAACTTGAAAAAGAATTTGAAAATGATTTCTATTCAAAGGATGTCAATAAAATTACGGTGACCGATAATGTTTCTGTAATTTCAATTATTGGTCAGGATTTAAGTACGTTTTACAAGCCTTATACGGCATTAATCAAGAATAAAATTGTTCCTATACTTTTCAATAATACGGTGACGGGTAAGAATGTTAGTTTGGTGGTTTATAAGCACCAACTGAACAAAGCGCTGAATGTTATTCACGGAGAGATTTTTGGAGTTTCAAAGAAAAATAATATTGCCGTTTTTGGCCATGGTTTGGTTGGAGGAACTTTGATTAACCAGATATTGGAATCTGCTGAAACAATCGAGAAAAGAAAAGGAATTAAATTGAATGTTTTTGCGATTGCCAATTCAAAAAATATCCTTTTGAATAAAAACGGAGTATCACCAAATTGGATAAACGAAATACAAACTAACGGCTTTTCGTATACAATTGATGATGTTATCGCTTATGCAAATGAACATCATCTGGAGAATTTAATTGCAATAGATAATACGGCAAGTGCTGATTTCGTTGAGAATTATGTAAGATTGGCCGAAAACAGTTTTGATTTAATATCTTCTAACAAAGTTGCCAACACATTAAGTTATAAGTTTTACAAAGATTTAAGAAAGGTATTGGCGGATAATCAAAAGAGTTATCTTTATGAAACTAATGTTGGTGCTGGTCTGCCGTTGATAGATACTATAAAATTACTGCATCTTTCTGGTGAAAATATCACCAAAATTAAAGGCGTTTTTTCTGGCACATTGAGTTATTTGTTCAATAATTTCTCAGCCAAGGATGCTCCTTTTAGTGAAATTTTGAAAGAAGCAATTGATAATGGGTACACAGAACCGGATCCAAGAGAAGATTTATGCGGTAATGATGTAGGACGTAAACTATTGATTTTAGCAAGAGAATTGGATTTGCAAAATGAATTTGAAGAAATTGGGATTCAGAATCTTATTCCGGAACATTTACGTGAAGGCGATGTTTCTGATTTTCTAAATAAATTGAAGGAATTTGACCCAATTTATGATAAGATAAAAAGCGAACAAAAGCCAAATCACGTTTTGAGATATATAGGCGAATTGTCTGGAGATTTACAAAACGACAAAGGAAATCTAGAAGTAAAATTAGTTTCGGTTCCATCTGATACGGCGCTAGGCGGATTGAAAGGATCAGACTCTTTCTTCGAAATTTACACGGAATCTTACGGAGACCGACCAATCGTGATTCAGGGAGCTGGAGCCGGATCGGCAGTTACGGCGAGAGGTGTTTTTGGAGATGTTTTGAGATTGTCGGATAAAGGATAAGGATTTCAGATCGCAGAGTAATGATTTTTGAATTTAGATATAAAAAAGATACAAAATGAAAATAACATTAAACAGAATAAACGATAATTTCCACTTTGAATTAAAAAATGAGCGTGGACATATAGTAAATGTAGATAGTCGTCCTGAATTTGGCGGGAATGATATGGGACCAAGCCCAATGGAATTAGTATTGATGGGAGTTGCTGGTTGTAGCGCGATTGATATGATTTCGATTTTAAAAAAGCAACGCCAGGAAATTACTTCTTTCAAAGCGGAAGTTGAGGGCGAAAGAGTGCAAGTTGGAGAAGCCAAACCGTTCAAGAATATTACTGTAGTTTTCTTCTTGGAAGGACCTATAAACGAAGAAAAAGCTTTAAGAGCGGCACAGCTTTCTTTCGAGAAATACTGTTCCGTTTCTAAAACATTAGAACCCACGGCAACAATACATTATAAAGTAGTTTTGAATAATATAACACTTGGTTAATAGCCATTTGTAAAAGAAAATAAAAAAATGAACGAACAAGAATTTGGTTTTGAAACCCAAGCCATACGCAGTCAATTAGAAAGAACCCAATATTTAGAGCATTCGGTGCCTTTGTATTTATCATCCAGTTTTGTATTTGAAGATGCCGAAGATATGCGTGCTTCTTTTACGGAAGAAAAAGAAAGAAATATTTACAGTCGTTTTAGCAATCCAAACACAACTGAATTTGTAGAGAAAATTTGCAAAATGGAAGGTGCCGAAGCAGGTTATGCCTATGCTACAGGGATGGCAGCGGTTTATTCTACTTTTGCAGCCTTGTTAAAATCAGGTGATCATATCGTTTCTGCGGGTAGTGTTTTTGGGTCAACCCATGCGTTGTTTACAACTTATTTTCCAAAATGGAATATCGAAACTTCGTATTTTGATATTGACAAACCGGAAACCATTGAGAGCTTTATTAAGCCTAATACTAAAATTTTGTATGCTGAGTCGCCAACGAATCCGGCGGTAGATATTATCGATTTAGAATTATTGGGAAATATTGCCAAAAAACACAATCTGATATTGATTATCGACAACTGTTTTGCGACACCTTATATCCAGAATCCAATTAAATTTGGAGCTCATTTGGTCATTCATTCTGCTACAAAATTAATTGACGGGCAAGGAAGAGTTCTTGGCGGAGTTACCGTAGGAAATGAAGATTTGATAAGACAAATTTATTTATTTTCGAGAAATACAGGACCTTCAATGTCTCCTTTCAATGCTTGGGTATTGTCGAAAAGTTTAGAAACATTAGCCGTTCGCGTAGAGAAACATTGCGAAAATGCGATGAAAGTGGCAGAGTTTCTCGAAAACCATCCAAATGTGAATACAGTAAAATATCCGTTCTTGAAATCGCATCCGCAATATGAAATTGCCAAAAAACAAATGAGTCTTGGTGGGAATATTGTAGCTTTTGAAATAAAAGGCGGAATTGAAGCTGGAAGGGCTTTTTTGAATAAAATTAAATTGTGTTCGCTTTCTGCAAATTTAGGAGATACCAGAACAATCGTTACACATCCGGCATCAACAACACACAGCAAATTATCTGTTGAAGAAAGGTTAGCGGTAAGTATCACCGATGGTTTGGTGCGCGTTTCTGTAGGTTTGGAAACTGTTAAAGATGTAATTGCCGATTTAGAACAGGCACTTTCATAAGATTTTCAATTTTTGATAAACGATTTTTGATTTTAGATTTGATGATTGTCGCTAAAAAAGATTGTAGATTTGGTGTTTGAATTTAAAACAATTGATGTTTTTTTAAATCAAAAATCGTTGATCATCATTCTTAAATCAAAAATCGTTAATTATGCTTTCTAAAAAAACAAAATACGGAATAAAGGCTTTGACTTTTTTGGCTCGCCAGAAAGATCAAACGCCAGTTCAAATTGCAGAGATTGCAAAAAGTGAAAACATTTCGACTAAATTTTTAGAAAGTATTTTGTTATTATTGCGTAATTCGGGTTTTTTGGGTGCCAAAAAAGGAAAAGGTGGCGGTTATTACCTCATCAAAGAGCCAAAAGACATTAATATGGCTCATGTCTATCGAATTCTCGAGGGTCCCATTGCGCTTCTACCTTGCGCCAGTCATAATTTTTATGAAAAATGTGAAGACTGTACCGATGAAGCTACTTGTGCTGTTCGGAGGCTAATGACCGAAGTACGAGACAATACCTTGATGATATTAGAAAATAATACTCTGGCTGATATCGCTTTTTAAACCGTAAAATAATCTAAAAAAAAATTTGTAATTTAATAAAAAGCATTACTTTTGCCTTTTAATCTATAAAGCCGATAGGGTAATAGATTTTTGTTGAAAAAATAATTTAAGATGAATTCGGAAGTAAATAAAAATAGTATTGCGGTAAAACAGGAAATCACTTTTTCAGAGCGTTTGTGGGTTATTATCCCTGTTGTTTTGTTAGTAGGGTTAATATTTACTTTAGTGTATAATCACCATTCGGAATTTTCTTGGAATGGTTTTTTAAATGGATTCAATCAGGAGTTTTTAGTCTTTTTCATGATTGGTGTTTTTGCTCAGTTAGTTGATGGGACTTTAGGAATGGGTTATGGTGCAACATCAACCTCTTTTTTATTGGCTTATGGAGTTCCACCAGTTGTTAGTAGCACGGGGGTTCACGTAGCAGAAATGTTTACCACTGGAGTATCGGCTATTTCACATCATAAATTTGGAAACATCAATAAAAAATTAGTAAGGCATTTATTGATTCCGGGCGTTTTAGGTTCTATAACCGGAGCGTATTTATTATCTGATGTAATTGATGGCGATGTAATTAAGCCTTTTATTGCGGTTTATATGATTGCTTTGGCTTGTATTATTATTAGAAAAGCAATGCAAAAAAATATTATAAAAAAGAAAACCAAGAAATTGGGCATTTTAGCTTCTTTCGGAGGTTTTATGGATTCAGTTGGCGGAGGCGGTTGGGGCCCAATCGTAACATCTACATTGCTAGGACGAGGTAGAAATCCAAGATATACAATTGGTTCCGTAAATGCTGCTGAATTTGCAGTTTCTTTTGCCAGCGGAATCACCTTTATGATTTTTGGAGGAATCCAAGGTTGGCAGGTAATTATCGGGTTGATTTTGGGAGGCGTGATCGCTGCTCCTATTGCCGCTTTATTGGTTAATAAAATCAAAAGACAACCGATGATGATTTTGGTGGGAGTTTTAATTATTATTTTGAGTTTAAGAACATTATCTAAATTATTATAATGAGTACAGCATTAGTAAATACTTTATTAGAAAAAACGAAAGGGTTTTCCATTGAAGAAACGCTTTCATTTTTGGCTAATGAGTATAAAAACAAAGTGGTTTTTTCGACTTCGTTCGGACAAGAAGACCAAGTAATCACAGCGCTTATCGCGAAAAACGATTTGCCAATCAATATTTTTACTTTAGATACAGGTCGAATGTTTCAGGAGACTTATGATGTTTTTCATAAGACGCTGAAAAAGTATAAAACGGCAATCAAAGTTTATTTTCCGGAAGCCGTGGCGGTAGAAAATTTATTGAATACGAAAGGACCAAACAGTTTTTATGAATCTGTTGAAAACAGAAAAGAATGTTGTTTTATTCGAAAAGTGGCACCGTTGACCAAAGCTTTGAAAGGAAACGAAGTTTGGATTACGGGTTTAAGAGCGGAACAATCGGAAAACAGAAATAGTTTGGATTTGTTTGAATACGATGCTCATTTTAAAATCATAAAATTCAATCCATTGTTAAAATGGACTTTAGAGAAAGTTCAAAAATATATTGATGATAATAATGTGCCGCAAAATGCGCTTCATAAACAAGGTTTTGTAAGTATAGGTTGTGCTCCTTGTACTAGGGCGATTGCTCCGGGAGAAGATATAAGAGCGGGAAGATGGTCATGGGAATCTAGTCATAAAGAGTGCGGTTTGCACCAAAAATAATAGTTTAATCGTTTATCTGTTTGGTCGTTTAACCGAATAGACAAATAAACAAATTACCAAATAATAATGAGTACAATAGTTAAAACAAACGCTTTAGAAAGCGAAGCGATATATATATTTAGAGAAGTAATTTCTCAGTTTGACAAACCGGTTTTGCTTTTTTCTGGAGGTAAAGATTCGATTACTTTAGTGAGATTGGCGCAAAAAGCATTCTTTCCTGCAAAAATTCCTTTTCCTCTTTTGCATGTTGATACGGGACATAATTTTCCGGAAACCATTGCATTTAGAGATAAATTGGTAGAAGAATTGGGATTAGAATTAATCGTTCGTAATGTTCAGGATGCTATCGATGAAGGAAAAGTAATCGAAGAATCAGGGAAATATTCGAGCAGAAACAGTTTGCAAACAACAACACTTTTGGATGCTATCGAAGAATTTAAGTTTGATGCTTGTATTGGCGGCGCACGTCGTGATGAAGAAAAAGCAAGAGCCAAAGAGCGTATTTTTTCGGTACGTGATGATTTTGGTCAATGGGATGAAAAAAACCAACGTCCGGAATTGTTTGATATTTTGAATGGAAAAATTGAAAATGGGCAAAATGTACGTGTTTTCCCGATTTCAAACTGGACCGAATTAGATGTTTGGAGTTATATCGAACAAGAAAAAATCGAAATTCCATCGATTTATTTTTCACACAAACGAAAAGTATTTATGCGAGACGGCTTAATCTGGTCACATTCTCCTTTTGTGTATCAGGAAGAAGATGAAGAAATCGAAGAAAGAATTGTTCGCTTTAGAACTGTTGGAGACATGAGCTGTACGGCGGCGGTCGATTCTTATGCTGCAACGATTCAAGAAGTAGTTGGCGAAATCAGGTCTTCTACCATTTCTGAAAGAGGAGCCCGAATTGATGATAAACGTTCGGAGGCGGCCATGGAGAAAAGAAAACAACAAGGATACTTTTAGAAAACAATTATAAGTTATGAATTATAAGTTATGAATTGTTCCGAGACATTTAAAATTTAAAATTCAACATTTAAAATAAAAAAATCAAATTTAGAAGTTTACATAAGGTGTTTTTGGAAACCTTAAACTTTAAACAAAAAAAGAATGGAAGTTTTAAAAATAGCAACAGCAGGAAGTGTAGATGATGGAAAAAGTACTTTGATCGGGAGATTATTGTACGATACAAAATCATTGACAACAGATAAAATTGAAGCAATAGAGAAGAGTAGTAAACAAAAAGGATACGATTATCTTGATTTTTCTTTGGCTACTGATGGTTTGGTTGCCGAGAGAGAACAAGGAATTACGATAGATGTGGCGCATATTTATTTTTCGACTGCAAAGAAAAGTTACATTATTGCCGATACTCCGGGTCACGTAGAATATACCAGAAACATGGTTACGGGAGCTTCAACTTCACAGGTTTCAATTATCTTGATTGACGCCAGAAAAGGAGTGATTGAGCAAACCTATCGTCACTTTTTTATCAATAATTTATTGCGCGTAAAAGAAGTGATTGTTGCTGTAAACAAAATGGATTTGGTTGATTATTCGGAAGAAGTATTCAATAAAATCAAAGCCGATTTTCAGGAATTAAACAGTAAAAGTTCTTTCAAAGAACAAAATGTGAGTTACATTCCTTTGAGCGCCATTAATGGAGGAAATGTAGCTGACAGATCAGGAAACATGCCTTGGTACACAGGACAAACGGTTTTGGAACATTTAGAAGAATTAGAGCCAACAGATGTGTACGAAAAAGGGCAGGCGCGTTTCCCGGTTCAAACGGTTATCAGGCCAAAAACAGAGGAATACCACGACTTTAGAGGTTATGCCGGTAAATTATACGGTGACAATATTAAAGTGGGCGATGCGGTAACGGTTCTTCCATCTTTGACGGAATCTAAAGTCAGCAAGATTCATTTTTTTGATAAACAATTTGACGAAGCTGCAGCCGGTTCTTCAATCACAATCGAATTGGAAAATGACATTAATGTGACCAGAGGAGATATGATTGTAAAATCGGATGAACTTCCTAGAATCGAAAAAGACATCACAACAACAATTTGCTGGATGGACAGTAAAAAGCTCGTTGCCGGAACAAAATATTTGATTCAGCATAATACCAATAGAGTTTTGGCAAAAATTGAAAGCGTAAAAAACGTAATCGCTACCGATTATTCAGGTACAAATCCAGCGACTCAATTAGCTATTAACGAAATTGGAGAAGTAACAATTAAATTAAGCAAAGCCTTGTATTTTGACGCCTATAATGACAATAAATCAAACGGAGCTTTTATTTTAATTGATGTCGCAACCAATACAACCGCAGGAGTTGGTTTTATAAAATAATCCCCACTCCTCCCGACGCTTCGGGACTCCCCGAAGAGGAGGGAGCCAAAATAAATCTGATTTTAAAAAAAAGAATCGATCTCCGCTAAGTCTCCCCCTCCTTCGGAGGGGGTCGGGGGGAGGAAAAACATACACAGATCATGCAAAGTTTTAGAACCGAAATAGAAAACCCGATTGTCGAAAAAGACATCATCGATTTAGAGAGAAAAATTCGTTTATTCAAAGAAGGAAAAATAGATGATGAACGTTTTCGTAGCCTTCGTTTAGCGCGTGGTGTCTACGGACAGCGTCAGGAAGGCGTGCAAATGATACGTATCAAATTGCCTTTCGGGAAAGTGACCAGCGAGCAATTAAATCGCATCACTAAAGTTTCGGATGAATATTCTACTGGTCGTTTGCACATTACAACGCGTCAGGATATTCAAATTCACTATGTGAGTTTAGACAGAACACCTGAATTATGGGCTAATTTAGAGAAAGACGATGTTACCTTAAGGGAAGCTTGTGGAAATACAGTAAGAAATATTACGGCCAGCGAAACAGCAGGAATCGATGTTGACGAACCTTTTGATGTTTCGCCTTATGCACATGCCATGTTTCAATTTTTCTTGAGAAATCCGGTTTGCCAGGAGATGGGACGTAAATTTAAAATCTCATTTTCTTCTTCGGATAAAGATACTGCTTTGAGTTATTTGCATGATTTAGGCTTCATTCCTAGAATTGTAAATGGCGAAAGAGGGTTTAAAGTAATGTTGGGTGGCGGATTGGGTTCGCAGCCTAGTCATGCCGAATTATTGTCGGAATTTATTCCGGTTAATCAAATTATCCCGACAGCCGAAGGAGTTTTAAGAATATTTGATCGTTTTGGTGAAAGAGCTAAAAGATTAAAAGCACGAATGAAATTCTTGATTAAAGATATTGGTCGTGACGAATTTTTAAAATTGGTCGAAGAAGAAAAATTAGCTTTGTCACACCAAGTGGTTGAAATCGACACGACTGCTTTTGATGGTCCAATTCCAGAACCTTTGTTGGCAGCGCCAGAAGTGACTATTGAAGATATAGCCGCTTTCGATGCTTGGAAAAAGTCGAATGTGATTGCGCAAAAACAAGCTGGTTATGTAGCGATCGGAATCAAAGTTTTATTGGGTGATTTTTATACAGATAAAGCCAGAGCATTGGCTGATTTAATCAAAAATTATGCGGCAAATGAATTGCGTTTTACGCTAAGACAAGATATTTTAATACGAAATGTAAAAGAGGAAAATCTGGAGTTTTTCTACCAGGAATTAGCCAAATTAGATTTTGTAGCTTTAGGATATAACAGTACCGCAGATATTACGGCTTGTCCAGGAACAGATACCTGTAATCTTGGTATTGCAAGCAGCACAGGAATCGCGGCAGAACTGGAAAGAGTACTGGAAACGGAATACCCGCAATACAGCAATAATAAAGAAATTACGATTAAAATTAGTGGCTGTATGAACGCCTGCGGTCAACATAATATGGCCGAAATTGGTTTTCAGGGAATGTCTATCAATGCCGGAAAACTGGTTGCGCCAGCGCTTCAGGTGTTGTTGGGCGGTGGGAATTTAGGAAACGGACAAGGACGATTTTCGGACAAAGTGATCAAAATCCCTAGCAGAAGAGGACCAGATGCTTTGCGTTTTATCTTAAATGATTTTGAAGAAAATGCAAACGGACAATCCTTTTTGGATTATTATGATGCCAAAGGAGAAAAATACTTTTACGAGTTTTTGAAACCTTTAGCTGATGTGACTAATCTTACCGAAGCCGATTTCGTGGATTGGGGAAATGCAGATAATTACGTGAAAGCGGTTGGTGTTGGAGAATGTGCCGGTGTTGTAATTGATCTTGTGGCTACCTTATTGTTAGAAGCCAAAGACAAATTGACTTTCGCACAAGAGGCTTTCGAAGACAAAAAATGGTCGGATGCGATTTATCATGCCTATGCCGGTTTTGTAAACGGCTCCAAAGCCTTGTTGCTTTCGGAAAACCAAAAAACGAATCATCAAGCGGGAATAATTGATTTGTTTGATACCGTTTTTGTGGCAACAAATAAAATTCCATTGCAATCTACCTTAAAGGATTTAGTATTCCAAATTAATAAAAATGAACCATCTCAGGAGTTCGCTACAAAGTATATTCAAGAAGCAATCACTTTTTTTGATACGATAGAAGCATTCAGAGCCAAAGACCTAAAAGATGATAAATAAAATAGAACCTCAAGTTACTTTGGTAGGCGCCGGTCCTGGAGATCCGGATTTGCTTACCATCAAAGGAGCAAAAGCTTTGGCGGAAGCCAATGTGGTTTTGTACGATGCTTTGGCTAATGACGAGTTATTGTCTTTTGCTCCTAAAAAAGCGTTGAAAATATTTGTTGGAAAAAGAAAAGGCTGTCATGCTTATACACAAGACGAAATCAACCAATTGATTGTAGATAATGCACTTACTTACGGGAATGTGGTTCGGTTGAAAGGCGGAGATCCGTTTATTTTTGGAAGAGGAAGTGAAGAAATAGAATTCGTAGAAAGTTTTGGAATCCCTACCTTTGTAGTGCCTGGAATTTCATCTTCGATTGCGGTTCCAGCTTCTCAAGGAATTTCATTGACAAAAAGAGGAATTTCGGAGAGTTTTTGGGTAATCACAGGAACAACTTCTGCGCGAAAATTGTCAACAGATGTAGCTTTAGCGGCTCAATCTACCGCAACTGTGGTGATTTTGATGGGAATGAGTAAATTGGCGGAAATTGTGGCTTTATTCCAAAAAGAATCCAAAGGAGAAATTCCTGTAGCGATAATTCAAAACGGAACAACGCCGGAGGAAAAAGTAGGAATTGGAACTATAGATACAATCCAGAGAGTCGTGGCAGAGAATAATTTAAGTTCACCGGCAATCATCGTTATTGGGGAAGTAGTGGGTGACAGTAAGAAAAGGATTGGTTTTTATAAAGAATTAAAATCAAATCATAAGGTGCTGGCGTATGGAAAGGAATGAGTTGTATCCGATATTTTTAAAATTACACCAACTCAACGTACTCATTGTAGGCGGGGGAAACGTAGGATTGGAAAAATTATCTTTCATGCTAAAGTCCAGTCCCAATGCAAATGTTGAGGTAGTTGCGCCAAAGTTTTTGCCGGAATTAGAAGACTTGGTCGCAAAACATCCTTCGGTACAATTGACTAAAGCAAAGTTCAAGAAAAAAATGCTAAAAAAACGGCATCTGGTTATTGCCTGTACCGATGATTTAAAAGTGAATAAAAGGATTTATGATCTGTCCCGAAAAAGGCATTTGATTTGTAATATAGCAGATACACCAGATTTATGCGATTATTATTTGGGTGGAATCGTAACCAAAGGGAATGTAAAAATTGCCATTTCAACCAATGGGAAATCACCTACAACAGCCAAGAGATTGCGTGAGTTTTTTGAAGAAGTGATTCCGGAGGATATAAATAAAATGGTCGAAAATTTAAATGACTATCGCAAAACCCTAAAAGGGAATTTTGAAGAGAAAGTTCAGAAAATGAATGAAATTACGGAGTCATTAAAGAATAAAGAATAATACAGCCAAAACTAGCGAATGATAATTATCATTTTAGGAAGTAAAAATCAATCGTTAATTTGTAATCAGATAATTTAGAATAATTACATAAAGAATAAAAAAATGATTAAAACAGATATCCTTATAATAGGAGCCGGTCCAACTGGTTTATTTGCCGTTTTTGAAGCAGGATTATTAAAATTAAAATGCCATATATTAGACGCCTTACCACAAGCAGGCGGACAACTTTCGGAGTTATATCCAAAAAAACCGATCTACGATATTCCCGGTTTTCCGGAAGTATTGGCGGGAGATTTAGTCGATAATTTAATGGAACAAATTAAGCAGTTCGAGCCGGGATTTACCCTTGGAGAACGTGCCGAAACCATTGAAAAACAAGAAGACGGGAGTTTTATCGTAACTTCAAATAAAGGGAAAAAGTTTCACGCTCCGGTTGTTGCCATTGCAGGCGGATTGGGAAGCTTCGAACCTAGAAAACCACTTATCGAAGACATTGAATTTTATGAGGATAAAGGGATAAAATACTTTATTAAAAACCCGGAAAAATTCAGAGACAAAAAAGTCGTAATCGCCGGAGGCGGGGATTCTGCTTTAGATTGGAGTATTTTCTTGTCGAATGTTGCTTCTGAGGTTACTTTGATTCACCGCAGAAATGAGTTTAGAGGTGCATTAGATTCTGTCGAAAAAGTACAGGAACTGAAAAATGCAGGAAAAATAAAAATGATTACTCCAGGAGAAGTAGTTGGATTGAACGGCGCAGAACATCTAGAATCAGTTGTGGTTGATGAAGAAGGCGCACAGCGAACAATTCCTACCGATTATTTCATTCCACTTTTTGGATTAACACCAAAATTAGGGCCTATTGGAAACTGGGGACTGGAAATCGAAAAAAATGCAATCAAAGTAAATAATGCATTAGATTATCAAACTAATATTCCGGGAATTTTTGCCATAGGAGATGTAAATACCTATCCAGGAAAACTAAAATTGATCCTTTGTGGTTTCCACGAAGCAACAATTATGTGTCAAGCAGCTTACCAAATCATCAATCCGGGTAAGAAATATGTACTAAAATACACAACAGTAAGCGGTGTTGATGGATTTGACGGGACTCGTAAAGAAGCTCCTAAAGCAGTGGTCAAAGCCATAGTTTAACAACTTACCATAAACCAGTTAAAAAATGTAGCGCTAATACTTGCAAGTATTAGCGCTATGTCTTTACTTTGCACTGTTCCTATATTTATTGAAAGTTATCACGAAAGGCGGAGGGAAAGACCCGATGAAACCTTAGCAACCCTTTATCTTTAAAGAAGGTGCTACATTCTACTTTATTCTGAATTTATTACAGAACTATAAGATAGATAACATAAGAATACTTCTACAGTATTTCTCAAAAACTTTTCTTGACAACCTTACAATATACTAGCTAGCTGATTTTTTTAGTAAAATGAGCGAATAATTGGCGCATTTTTAGCCAATATGCTTCCTGCTGTGCGCTGTATCTTTTTATCCTGAAATAAATTCAGGATAAAAAGGATGCCGCTTCCATCAGGGCTAAAGAGTGGTTATAGTGAGCATTTTAAATTTATAAAAAATAATAAATGGCATTAATTCAAGAAGCAATTAAAAAAAATATACTCGTGCTCGATGGAGCTATGGGAACAATGTTGCAACGCTACAATTTTTCGGAAGAAGATTTTCGTGGAGAGCGATTCAAAGATTTTCCTCATTCTCTAAAAGGGAACAACGATTTGTTGTCACTAACCCAACCACAAGCCATCAAAGCAGTTCACGCCGCTTATTTTGAAGCAGGAGCAGATATTGTAGAAACCAATACTTTCTCTGGAACAACAATTGGTATGGCCGATTATCATTTGGAAGATTTGGTTTATGAACTGAACTATGAATCGGCAAAACTGGCTCGTGAAGTAGCAGATGAATTTACAGCTAAAAATCCAGAGAAACCTCGTTTTGTTGCTGGTTCAGTAGGACCTACAAACAGAACGGCGAGTATGTCGCCAGATGTAAATGATCCAGGATACCGAGCTGTGACTTTTGATGATTTGCGTATCGCTTACAAACAACAAGTGGAAGCATTAATGGATGGCGGTTGCGATTTGTTATTGGTGGAAACTATTTTCGATACCTTAAACGCCAAAGCTGCGCTTTTCGCCATCGAAGAAGTAAAGGACGAACGCAATATTGATATTCCAATCATGGTTTCAGGAACCATTACTGATGCTTCGGGAAGAACACTTTCTGGACAAACGGTGGAGGCTTTCTTGATTTCAGTTTCGCATATTCCTTTGTTGAGCGTTGGTTTTAATTGCGCCCTGGGAGCCGATTTGTTGAAACCTTATCTACAAACCTTGTCGCAAAATACCTCGTTCAATGTGTCGGCGCATCCTAATGCAGGATTGCCAAATGCTTTTGGAGAATACGACGAAACCCCAGAGCAAATGCAAGCTTTTATCAAGGAATATTTAGACGATAATTTAATAAACATCATCGGTGGTTGTTGCGGAACAACACCAGAGCACATCAAGCTGATTGCTGATATTGCTAAGGAGTATAAGCCAAGAGTATCAACAGCAACAATGTAATAATTTGATTTGTTAGTTTTTTACAAGGGTTTCAAAATCTTGTAAAAAAAATAAGTGGAAGCAAAAAATAACAAAAAGCTTAAGCCACTAAGATTTTTAAAATCTTGGAGGATTATAAATAAATAAAAATGGCAGAAAAGGAAGCAAGAAGGAATTTGGTTTTATCAGGATTAGAACCTCTGATTGTTACACCTGACAGTGTTTTTGTAAACGTTGGGGAGCGTACAAATGTAACGGGATCTAGAAAATTCCTTAGATTAATTAAGGAAGAAAAATACGAAGAAGCATTAAGCATTGCAAAAGAACAAGTTGAAGGAGGCGCCCAAATCATCGATATTAATATGGATGAAGGAATGCTTGATGGCGAATATGCAATGACAAAATTCCTAAATTTAATCGCAGCTGAACCGGATATTTCTAGAGTTCCTATCATGATTGATAGTTCAAAATGGGAAATTATCGAAGCGGGTCTTAAAGTTGTGCAAGGAAAATGTGTCGTAAACTCGATTTCGTTAAAAGAAGGAGAAGAACAGTTTATTCAACACGCTAAATTGATTAAGCGTTATGGAGCGGCTGCTATTGTGATGGCTTTTGATGAGGTGGGTCAAGCGGATAATTATGAACGAAGAGTAGAGATTTGTCAGCGTTCGTATGATGTTTTAGTAAATAAAGTAGGTTTTGCTCCGCAAGATATTATTTTCGATTTGAATATTTTTCCTGTAGCAACAGGTATGGAAGAGCACCGTCTGAATGCATTGGATTTCTTTAGAGGAACAAAATGGGTAAGAGAGAATCTTCCTCATGCGCATATTAGTGGCGGCGTGAGTAATGTTTCGTTTTCTTTTAGAGGGAATGATGTTGTTCGTGAAGCGATGCACTCGGTCTTCTTGTACCACGCCATCCAAAATGGAATGACGATGGGAATTGTGAATCCGGAAATGCTTTCTATTTACGACGAGATTCCAAAGGATTTATTGGAACATGTTGAAGATGTAATCCTGAACAGACGCGATGACGCAACAGAAAGGTTATTGGATTTTGCCGAAAATGTAAAAGGCGATGCTAAAGGAAATGAAAAAGCGGTACAAGAATGGCGTTCGGGAACAGTTCAAGAGCGTATTACCCATGCACTTGTTAAAGGAATTGATCAATTTATAGAAGAAGATGTAGAGGAAGCGCGCTTAGCTGCAACAAAACCAATCGAAGTTATCGAGATCAACTTGATGGCAGGGATGAATGTCGTAGGAGATTTATTTGGATCCGGAAAAATGTTTTTGCCACAAGTGGTAAAGTCGGCTCGTGTGATGAAAAAAGCCGTGGCTTATTTATTGCCGTTTATTGAAGCGAGCAAGCAAGCTGGCGACAAGCAAGGAAATGGAAAAATCCTTATGGCAACGGTAAAAGGCGATGTACACGATATTGGAAAAAATATTGTATCGGTGGTTTTGGCTTGTAATAATTATGAGATTGTAGATCTGGGCGTAATGGTTGCTCCAGAGAAAATTATCGCAGCTGCCATAGAGCATAATGTAGATATTATTGGTCTAAGCGGATTGATTACTCCGTCATTAGACGAAATGGTTTATTTGGCCAAAGAGTTAGACAAGCGAAATATAAAAATCCCGGTAATGATTGGTGGAGCTACTACTTCACGGGCGCACACTGCCGTGAAAATTGCCCCACAATATAGAGAAACAGTAGTTCATGTTAATGATGCTTCGAGAGCTGTAACGGTTGCCGGAAGTTTATTGAATGCAGATAAAAAAACATATACCGCATCAATTCGTGAAGAGTATGATGCTTTTAGAGAGACTTTTTTAAATCGTTCTCGAGATAAAAATTTCCTGACCATTGAACAGGCAAGAAAAAATAAATTGCAGTTGGATTGGGAAAATTACAATCCAATGAAACCTAATTTTATTGGAGCAAAAACAATTGAAGTCGATTTGGATGTTTTGGTTCCTTATATTGACTGGACGCCATTTTTTAGAACTTGGGAATTGTTCGGAAAATATCCGGCAATTCTTACCGATGAAGTGGTAGGAGAACAGGCAACTTCTGTTTTTGCGGATGCCAATGAGATGTTGGAAGTAATTTTGAAAGAAAAGAAACTGACCGCTAAAGGAATCTACGGTATTTTCCCAGCGAATCAAGTTAACGATGATGATATTGAGTTGCGCGATGAAAACGGAAAAGTTTTGGAGAAATTCCTAACATTACGCCAACAATCACAAAAAACAAAAGGAGCACCAAATATTGCTTTGTCTGATTTTATTGCTCCAAAAGATTCCGGTAAAACGGATTATATGGGTGCGTTTTGTATAACTACCGGTTTTGGTGTTGACGAATGGGCGGCTGAATTCGAAAAGGATTTAGATGATTATAATTCGATAATGGTCAAAGCATTGGCCGATCGTTTCGCGGAGGCTTTTGCCGAATACCTGCATGAAAGAATAAGAAAAGACATTTGGGGTTATTCTCCGGATGAAGCTTTAAGTACCGAGGATATGATTGCCGAAACCTATAAAGGAATTCGTCCAGCACCGGGTTATCCTGCTTGTCCTGACCATTTAGAGAAACCAACAATCTGGAAACTGTTAAATGTGGAAGAAGAAATTGGGGTAACATTGACTGAAAGTATGGCGATGTGGCCAGCTTCTTCGGTTTCTGGATATTATTTTGGAAATCCGCAAAGTAAGTATTTTGGTCTTGGTAAAATAAAAGAGGATCAAGTTATCGATTACGCGAAACGCAGAAGTATTTCAACTGACTTAGCGATGAAATGGTTGAACCCAAATATTGCAGATTAAATGATTTATGATTGTTGATTAATGTCCCGAAGCTTCGGGATTGAATTCAGATTTTCAACTCATAACTTATAATTTATAACTCATAATTCAGAATGAAAGTTACACAGCATATAGAAGAAGCTAAAGGGAATACATTATTTTCTTTCGAAATTATTCCGCCTCAAAAAGGGAAAAACATTCAAGAGCTATACGATAATATTGATCCGTTGATGGAGTTCAAGCCACCATTTATTGATGTAACTACTTCTCGTGAGGAGTATATTTATGTTGATAAAGGCAATGGATTATTAGATAAAAAAC
Source organism: Flavobacterium sp. W1B (assembly GCF_047344965.1). Classification (NCBI taxonomy): domain Bacteria; kingdom Pseudomonadati; phylum Bacteroidota; class Flavobacteriia; order Flavobacteriales; family Flavobacteriaceae; genus Flavobacterium; species Flavobacterium sp. W1B. Next base: position 543,390 of record NZ_CP178845.1, on the reverse strand, counting down.
TAACCAGAATGCGTCCGGGAACTTTGGGGATTTGTGCTTCCATTAAACATAAGTACGATGTAGATACCGTTCCGCACGTGCTTTGCGGTGGTTTTACAAAGGAGGAAACCGAGTATTTATTGGTAGATTGTCATTATTTAGGCATCAATAATGTAATGGCTTTACGTGGTGATGCGATGAAAGATGAGCAATCCTTTGTGGCAAAAGAAGGAGGGAATAATTTCGCAGTCGATTTGGTACAACAAATTAACCAATTGAATGAAGGCAAGTATTTGCACGATGTGATGCATATTGATAACAAGGCTGATTTTTGTATTGGTGTGGCAGGTTATCCGGAGAAACATTTAGAGTCACCATCATTACTTTCGGACTTAAAACGATTGAAAGAGAAAGTAGATGCCGGAGCTGATTATGTGGTTACCCAAATGTTTTTTGACAATGCTAAATACTTTGAGTTTGTTGCTAAAGCCAGAGAAATGGGAATCACGGTTCCTATTATTCCGGGGATTAAACCTCTTGCAATACAAAAACATTTACAAATATTGCCGCAAATTTTTAGAATCGATTTACCCGAAGATTTAATTCGCGCAGTGGATCATTGTAAAAACAATGCAGAGATTAGGCAAGTTGGAATAGAATGGGCAATTCAACAATCAGTAGAGTTAAAGGCAGCTGGTGTTCCTGTATTGCATTATTATTCTATGGGAAAATCGGAGAATATACGCCAAATAGCTTCTCAGGTTTTTTAGGAGATAGTAAGTTGTTGTTTGCTAAGCTGATTTGTGAAAATTAAATTAAATTTTTTGTAGGAGTATTTTAAAGGCTTATATTTGATTTAAATAAAAATAAATAATCGATTATGAGATCTAATTTTTACTTCATTTTTGCCTCTTTTATTGCGTTGACTTCTTGTAAAGAGGAAAGCAAAAAAGAGATCAATAATAGTTCGACTAATGTTGTGCCTTTTTATCAAAATGTTTCACCTGCAGTTGCGACTCAAACAGCAACAACAGCTGTGGATCAACAAGGTGTAAATGCTGGAAATCAGCAAACGAATTCGGGAGCTCCTGTTTCAGTTGCTAAAGGATTGAATCCGGCACATGGACAACCAGGTCATCGTTGTGATATTCAGGTTGGTGCACCTTTAAATTCAAAAGCTGCTCCGGTAACTGCAACAAATACAGCGACTCCGGCTTCAGGTCAGGTTTCGCAAAAGATTAATGTGCAACAGCCGGTTCCTGCCTTATTGTCGACAAGTACTGCTGATACCGAAACTCCAGAAGGGATGAATCCTCCACACGGAAAAGACGGGCATAGATGTGATATTGCAGTAGGAGCTCCTTTGCCAAAAAGCTAATAAATTTAGCAATAGATATTGCTATTAAAATAAAAAAGCTCGTTTAATCCAGTTTATGGGTCAACGAGCTTTTCTTTTTATCTGAAATTTACTTCCGTAAGTTATTTTTTGGTAATTTCCCTAAAGACTGCTTCGAGATTTTTATTTTTTTGATTGAGTTGAAGGGTTTTTAAGCCATTGGCATTGGCAAAATCAAATATTACAGGACGCATATCTTTATCGGCAAGAAAAGTCAATTCCCAAATCATGTCGTGCGTATTTTTATAGGAAGTAAGATTTTCTATTTTGCAAATAACCTGTTCTTCAATTTTATAATCAAATTCCACTTCAATTACTTGCTCTTTGTCGGCAGAGATTAATTTGTCCAGTTTTTTGTCGGCTACAATCACACCATTATTGATGATAATCACACGGTCGCAAATAGCTTCTACTTCCTGCATGATATGTGTGGAAAGAAAAACGGTTTTGTCTTTTCCTGCGTTTTTTATCACATTTCGTATTTCAATTAATTGGTTTGGGTCCAGACCTGTCGTTGGTTCATCCAGGATCAAAACATCGGGATTGTGCAATAAAGCGTTGGCAAGCCCCACGCGCTGGCGGTATCCTTTGGATAGTTGCCCTATTTTTTTATGGCTTTCGGCAGTTAAACCCGTAAGTTGAATCACTTCTTCGATGCGTGATTTAGCTACTTTATAAACATCGGCATTAAAAGCCAAATATTCCCTTACGTACAAATCCAAATACAGTGGGTTATGTTCAGGTAAATAGCCAATAGAGAGCTGAACCGCTTTTGGGGCTGAGTTTACATCATGTCCGTTCACCATTGCAGAACCTTCATCGGCATTGATGTAAGTCGTCAATATTTTCATCAAAGTAGATTTTCCGGCTCCATTTGGCCCCAAGAAACCAACGATTTCTCCTTTATTTACAGAAAACGAAATGTTGTCAAGTGCTTTTTGGGCACCATAACTTTTTGAAATGTTATTTACTTCTATTGACATTGGCGAATTATTTGTTGCAAAAGTAAACAGAAAAAGGATTGATTTGTAGTTTCTTCAGCTGTCAATTCATGATTTTTTGAAAACATTGATTAATAGTTATTCAAAAACAGTTGAAATTGCAGACTAGGATTTAGATTTATATATTTACGACCAATTTTATAGTCACAGTAATCCAAAGATTCATTGGTAATTAGCCAAAAAGATACATTTGTGGCTTGAAACTACTAAACTAAACCAAACTAATTATGAAAAACAAAAGTATCTTATTGTTCCTTTTTCTTGGACTTTTCGCTCAGGCGCAACAAAAATTAATGATCGACAACCAGGAAGTTGTTAGGATTGAGACAGAACTTGCTTCGGATAAAATGGAAGGAAGAGCTATTTTTTCGCCTGGAATTGATTTGGCTTCCGCTTTTATTGAAGACGAATTCAAGAAAATTGACCTTTCTTATTTTAAAGATTTGAAAAATTTTCGTCAAGAATTTGATGTAAAAGGAAAAGCAGCAAATAATGTAATTGGAATACTGCCCGGAAAATCAAAAGCGGATGAATATGTTATCTTTTCGGCACATTATGACCATTTGGAAATGGAGAAAGAAGGGGTAGATAAAATTTATAATGGAGCCAATGATGATGCTTCGGGGACGACGGCAGTAATTGCATTGGCAAAATATTTTAAAGAATTGAACCAAAATGAGAGAACCATTATTTTTGTGGCCTTTACCGGAGAAGAAGTAGGCGGTTTTGGAGCCAAATTTTTCTCCGAAAAAATGGATCCTAACAAAGTGATCGCCATGTTCAATATCGAAATGATCGGGACGGAGAGCAAATGGGGTAAAAACTCGGCATACATAACCGGCTTTGAGAAAACGGATTTCGGAACTATTTTACAGAAAAATTTAAAAGGTACCGATTTTAACTTCTATCAGGACCCATACCCAAAAGAGCAGCTTTTTTATCGTTCTGATAATGCGAGATTGGCCGCACAAGGAGTTCCAGCACATACTATTTCAACCTCAAAAATGGATGTAGAAGCAAACTATCATAAATTGAGTGACGAAGTATCGACTCTGGATTTAGATAATATGACCGAAATTATAAAGGCAATTGCCATTAGTTCACAGAGTATTATTAGCGGTGAAGACACGCCTTCAAGAGTGAAAAAATAATAAGATATCTTTTTTACAAAAGTATTGGGATTGTTTTTTAGTGCTCAAACTGCTTATTGTGCAGCTGCTTATATGTTATTTTATTAAGGTATTTTTAATGATTGTATAATTTAAAACTAGTTTTATCGAGAATTCTTTTTTTGTTTCATAAAAAGTAATTTTTTTTTTGGTGAGCTGGAAATAATTTATACATTCGCATAGAATTTGATTCAAAAAACACAAAACAAAATGTTGGATAACCGATTTTATTTTAGCAATTCTTATTATTTCTTCTGGGAACAGGGTAGGGATTGTCGTATGGTTATTTAATTCAAAAATTAAATTGATAATTATAAATATACAATCCCGATGTGAATCGGGATTTTTTTTTGCCTAATTTTTACAAAAATGGATAATAAAGTTGCAATACAAGGAATAAAAGGGTCTTTTCATCATCAGGTGGCACAAGAATATTATGAACAAGAGGTAATAGTCGATGAGTGTTTGTCCTTTGAAGAATTGGTAGATAGCTTGCTTTCGGGCAAATCAGATCAGGCGGTTATGGCGATTGAAAATTCTATCGCTGGGCCAATTATTCCAAATTATGCTTTGATTGACAAAAACAATTTGCACATAATCGGAGAGCATTATTTAAGAATTCACCAAAATTTAATGGCATTAAAAGGTCAGAAAATAGAAGATATTCAAGAAGTACATTCGCATCCTATGGCTATTTTGCAATGTATGGAATTCCTGAAAAAATACCCCAACATTAAATTGGTTGAAGATAAAGATACTGCCGAAACGGCTCGAAGAATCCAAGAAAAGCAACTAAAAGGCATCGCGGCAATTGCCAGTAAAACAGCTGCCGAAATGTATGATTTAGAAATTTTGGCTCCGGAAATTCAAACTATAAAAAATAACATGACTCGTTTTGTTATCATAAAAAAGGAAAATTCATTCGTACCGGAAAATGAAATCCGAAGAGCTTCGGTCAAATTTGAATTGGATCACAAACGCGGAAGTTTGGCTGCAGTTTTGAATGTAATGAGCGATTGTAAGCTGAATTTAACTAAAATTCAATCGTTGCCAAAAATAGAAACGCCTTGGAAATATTCCTTTTTTGTGGATGTTACGTTCGAAAAATACGAAGATTATGCAAAAGCAAAATCACTATTGATAATTATGGCGGAGTATTTTAAAGTTTTGGGAGAATATAAAAACACAAAAGAGTAAACCCAGAAAGGAGAAGGCAGATTTCAGAAGGCAGAACAAGAATACAGAAAGATTTTAAAATAAAACCATGATTACAACAGCGAAACGTTTAGATATAATTGAAGAATATTATTTCTCCTCAAAATTGAGAGAAGTAAGACAGCTAGCTTCGGAAGGTAAACCAATAATCAATATGGGTATTGGAAGCCCGGATTTACAGCCTTCGAAAGCTGTAATTGATGCGATTCAAGAGGCAATGCAAGATGTGAATGCGCACCAATATCAGAGTTATCAAGGGTTGCCGGAATTACGTCAGGGAATGGCTGATTTTTATAAAAATAATTTCGATGTTGTGTTAAATCCAAATACGGAGATTTTGCCTTTGATGGGTTCGAAAGAAGGAATTATGCACATTTCATTGGCTTTTTTGAATGAAGGCGATCATGTTTTGATTCCAAATCCAGGATATCCGACTTATACTTCGGTAACAAATTTGGTGGGAGCGGTTCCTGTTTATTATGATTTGAAAGAAAGCACTAATTGGGAACCTGATTTTGAGGCTTTGGAAAAATTAGATTTATCGAAAGTGAAAATCATGTGGATTGGTTATCCGCACATGCCAACGGGAGCGAGAGGAAGTTTGGAGCTGTTTGCAAAGTTGGTGACTTTCGCCAAAAAGCACCAAATATTATTAATCAATGACAATCCGTACAGTTTTGTTTTGAATGACAATCCGATGAGTTTGTTGCAAGTGGAAGGAGCAAAAGAAGTAGCACTAGAATTGAATTCCTTGAGTAAAACTTTCAACATGGCGGGTTGGAGAGTTGGAATGGTTTTAGGAAATGCTGCCTGTATTGATGCGGTTTTGAAGGTGAAAAGTAATATGGATAGTGGAATGTTTTTCGGGATCCAAAAAGGAGCGATTGCCGCATTAAATAGTGATAAATCCTGGTTTGAATCGATGAATGCAATTTATAAAAGAAGACGAGTTCTTACGGAACAATTGGTCGAAAAATTAAATTGTAAGGTATATAAAGAAGGTGTAGGATTGTTTGTTTGGGCAAAATTACCGGAAGGAATAACTTCAGCAGAAAAGTTCATCGACCAGATTTTATATGAGAAATCTATTTTTATAACACCGGGAACAATTTTTGGCAGTAATGGAGAGGGTTATATTCGATTTGCACTTTGTGTAAAAGAAGAAAAGATACAAGAAGCAATTGATAGATTTTAATTAAAATGAAAATTTACATAATAGGAATAGGATTGATAGGTGGTTCGATGGCATTAGATATCAAATCGCTGCATCCGGAAGCAATAGTTTGTGGGATTGACAGTAACGAAAGTCATTTGCAGGAAGCGATTGCCTTAGGGGTTGTTGATGTTGCCGGAAATATGGAGGATTTGGCTTCGGCTGATTTTGTGATTGTATCTGTTCCGGTAGATGTTGCGATGGTGGTTTTGCCAACCGTTTTGGATGCAATTGGCGATAACACGATTGTTTTTGAAGTGGGTTCTACCAAAATGCCTATTTGCGAAGCGGTTGCCAGTCATCCGAAAAGGCGAAATTTTATTGCTACGCATCCGATAGCAGGGACGGAATTTTCGGGACCGTCGGCGGCGATAAAAGGATTGTTTCAGGGGAAAACGAACATTATTTGTGAGGTGGAGAAAACCACTTTCAAGTTACAGGAAAAAGCATTGGAGCTTTTTAAATCAATCGGGATGAGAATACGTTATATGGATCCAAAATCGCATGACAAGCATATCGCTTATGTGTCGCATTTGTCCCATATTTCTTCTTTCATGCTTGGGAAAACGGTGATCGATAAGGAGAAACACGAGCAGGATATTTTTGATATGGCGGGTTCGGGTTTTGAAAGTACCGTTCGTCTGGCTAAAAGTTCTCCGGCGATGTGGACGCCTATATTTAAACAAAATAGGAAGCAGGTTGTGAAAACATTGGAAGAGTATATTTCTAATTTATCAAAGTTCAAGGAACTGTTGGAAAAGGAAGATTACGATGCGATTTACAATGAAATGCAGAGCGTCAATAAAATAAAAGAAATATTAAACGGGATAAACGTTAAGAAATAAAATACTTATCGCGTAAAAAAATAAACTAAAAATTTTAAAAATAAACTAAAAACTAAAAGATGGAAAATAAGAAAGAAATGAGAGCGTGGTTAAATGATTTCAATTTAACTCACCCTCTAGTAATAGCTGGTCCTTGTAGTGCTGAAACAGAAGAACAAGTGTTGAAAATTGCGCATGAATTGAAGGATTCGGATGTAAGTATCTTTAGAGCTGGAATCTGGAAGCCAAGAACGCGTCCGGGAGGATTTGAAGGTGTTGGAGAAATTGGATTGAAATGGTTGAAAAAAGCCAAAGAAGAAACCGGATTGCTAATGGGAACCGAAGTGGCTACCGCTGCACACTGTAAATTGGCTTTGGAATATGATATCGATGTTTTATGGGTTGGCGCGCGTACGACTGCAAATCCGTTTGCTGTTCAGGAAATTGCAGATACATTGGCAGGAACAGATAAAATTGTTTTGATAAAAAATCCAGTAAATCCAGATATGGCTTTATGGTTAGGTGGTGTAGAGCGTTTGCATGCCGCCGGAATCGAAAAATTAGGAGTAATTCACAGAGGTTTTTCTACTTACGAAAAAACAAAATACAGAAACATTCCAGAATGGCAAATTGCTATTGACTTGCAAAATAAATTCCCTGATTTACCTTTAATCATCGATCCATCTCACATTACTGGTAACAGAGATATGATTCTTGAAGTAACACAGGAAGCATTGAATTTAAATTATGACGGTATGATCATCGAAACACATACTGATCCTGATAATGCGTGGAGTGATGCAGCACAACAAGTGACGCCGGATGCTTTGAAACAAATTTTCAAAGATTTGAGAGTAAGAAAACAAGACGATGTATCGGATGAGTACACTCAAAAAATGAAAAAATTGAGAGCGAATATCGATGTTTTGGATACTAATTTATTAGACTTATTAGGAAAGCGTATGAAAGTAGCTGACGAAATTGGTCAAGTGAAAAAAGACGCTAACGTTGCGGTACTTCAAAATACACGTTGGAATGAAATTCTTGGAAAAATGATTCTTGAAGGAGAAAAAAGAGGTTTGACCGAAGAGTTTGTTCTTAGAATGTTCAAAGCGATCCACCAGGAAAGTATTGGTCATCAAGAAAAAATAGTAAACGCTTAAAAAATTAACATTTTTTTATAAACCCGCATTTTTTTTGCGGGTTTTTTGTATTATTGTTTTTAATGTAAAACAATATATAAATATTAAATATCTAGAAAATGAAAAAATTATTACTATTATCAATTTTATTTTTAAATTTTATTTGTTATTCCCAGAAACAAATCTTTGAAAGCCCACAGCTATCATCTACAGTTAAAGAACATAAAGTTGTAGCAATTTTACCTTTTATTGTTAAAATAACATACAAAAAACAGCCTAAGAATTTTAGTTCAGATGCTAATAAAGATCAAGAGATAAAAATGGCTAAATCAATTCAATCAAGCATGTATACTTTTTTATTGCGTAAAGCTGATAAATATAGTGTGGGTTTTCAAGATGTTGAAAAGACAAATATTTTATTAAAGAAAGCTGGTATATCCGATAAGCTTGACGAAATGACAAAAGATGAAGTTGCAAAAGCATTAGGCGTTGATGCTGTAGTCAGTGGAGCTTTTGAGACTGAACAGACTAAGACAGAGGCAGGTGCTATCGTAACAGCTGTGCTTTTTGGTGGTTTTGGAGGAAAAACAGGTTCTGGTTCTTTGACGATGATGATTAATAATGGAGCTGATGGAGAGTTATTATGGCGTTTTTTCAAAACAATGGATGATAGTATTGGAACATCTACAGATGATCTAGTGGAAAGTATGATGAGAAAAGTTTCGAGAAATTTCCCCTATTTAAAATAAAAGTTATTGTTTTTTTAAGTTGTTAGAAATGACAACTTTTTTTTTGCTATATATCAAGATTCAAAATCTTATCTTTGCGTCATGACAGGACTCGTATACAAATCTACAGGAAGTTGGTACACCGTAAAATCAGAACAAGGTGATTTTATAGAATGCCGTATGAAAGGGAAATTCAGAATCAAGGGAATCAAAAGTACCAATCCTATTGCGGTGGGGGATATTGTGGACTATGAATTGGAAGAATCTTCGGATACTGTAACGGGAACTATTAATAATATTCACGATAGGAAGAATTATATCGTTCGTAAATCGGTGAATTTATCCCATCAAATGCACATTATTGCATCTAATATTGATCGGGTTTTTTTGCTTGTGACGATAAATAATCCGCCTACGACTTTTAATTTTATCGACCGTTTTTTAGTAACTGCCGAAGCCTATGGGATTGAAACGGTTTTGGTTTTCAATAAAATAGACACTTTAGACGAAGCTACGCTTGATGAACAACTGTATATGCAGCATGTGTATCAGGAAATTGGTTATAAATGTTTGCGTGTTTCTTCGACAGAAATGAAAGGAGTTGGGGAGTTGAAAGAGATGATGATTGGCAAAGTAAGCATGTTTTCTGGACATTCCGGTGTAGGAAAATCGACTTTGGTGAATGCTTTGGAGCCTTCTTTGCATCTTAAAACAAAGACTATTTCTGAAGCCAGTAAACAGGGACAACACACGACAACTTTTGCCGAAATGTATGATTTGTCTTTTGATGCCAAAATTATCGATACTCCGGGAATAAAAGGTTTTGGAATCGTGGATATGGAAAAAGAAGAAGTCAGTGGATATTTTCCTGAATTTTTCAAGTTGAAGGACCAGTGTAAGTTCAATAATTGCTTGCATAAAGAAGAGCCGCATTGTGCTGTTAAAGCGGCATTAGATAGAGACGAAATAGCTTGGTCTCGATACAACAGCTATCTTAAAATTTTAGAGGGTGATGATGAAAATTACCGTACCGATATTCACAATGAAGATCGAATAATCAGCGATAAAAACAGGGAGTAAAGCCCTAAAGCAATTCCAAATATTAAATTCCAAAATCCCAGAAATTGAAAGTTGTAGTTCAAAGAGTTTCTCAAGCTTCGGTAACAATTGATTCTGAAATCGTAGCCGATATCCAAAAAGGATTGTTGGTCTTGGTTGGTCTTGAAGATGCCGATACCCAAGAAGACATTAATTGGCTCGTTGGAAAAATTGTGAATCTTCGCATATTTGGTGACAAAAACCATGTTATGAATCTTTCCGTTAAAGATATTGATGGCGAAATTATTGTGGTAAGCCAGTTTACATTACATGCTTCCACCAAAAAAGGGAATCGTCCATCTTACATAAAGGCCTCTAAGCCCGAAATTGCCATCCCCATGTATGAAAATTTCGTGAAATATTTGGAGAAAGAATTAGGCAAGAAAGTACAAACGGGTGTTTTTGGTACCGACATGAAAGTCAGTCTGTTAAATGACGGTCCAGTAACTATAATTATAGACAGTAAAAACAAAGAATAATTTTTTTAATCAAAAACTTCTTATATATTTGATTAAAAAATTTATGTTATTTAAATTTTTATCTCCTTTCTTTTTTCTTTTTACGAGCTTTCTTTTCGCTCAAAAGAATGAATATACTACTTTAAAAATCTCGGATAGTCTTAAAGAAAATGCAAATGCAGTTGTTCGTTTAAACCAAATTGATATTGTTATTGCTTCCCAACGCAGTATGACGATCAAAACTAAAAGAGTGATTACTGTTTTTAATGAAAATGGACTAGGCTCTATAGATGCTTCTGAAAATTATGATAAAAAAACCAATATTAAAAATATTGAAGCAGCAGTATTTGATGGTTCAGGAAATGAAATTAAAAAAATAAAAAAGAAGGATTTTAAAGATCAAAGTGTCATTGATGGTGTAACACTTTTATCCGATAATCGAATTATTTATTTGAAATATACGCCTATTCAATATCCTTTTACCATTGTTTATGAAAGTGAAATAGAAACTTCTAATACAGCTTTTTTGCCACAATGGTTTCCGTTAGATAACTATTTTTTAAGTATTGAGAAAAGTGTTTTGAATGTGAGTTTTCCTTCAACTCTAGGGTTTAAAAAGAAAGAATATAATTTTTCTGATTTTAATATAAAAAAAATTAATGAAACCCCTATTCAACTTACTTATGAAGCAACTAATATTGGAGCCAAAAAACCGGAAGATTACAGCCCTGATTTTAGTTCAGTTTTTCCTAAAGTGATGATTGCTCTAGAGCTTTTTAATCTTGAAGGTGTAGATGGAACAGCGAAAACTTGGGAAGAATTTGGGCAATGGTACTCCAATAAGATTTTATCAGGTACAACAGAGTTGTCTGAAGAAACCATCGCCAAAATGAAATCTTTGGTAGGTAATGAAAAAGATCCTATTAAGAAAGCCAAACTAATTTATGACTACGTTCAGCAAAAATCAAGATATATCAGTATTCAGGTTGGGATTGGAGGCTGGAAACCCATGCTGGCCAATGATGTAGATCGATTAGGTTATGGTGATTGTAAGGCTTTGACTAATTATACGAAAGCGTTATTAAATGCGGTGGATGTCCCATCTTATAATACGATTTTGTATGGAGACAGAACCAAAAAAAATATCGACTCCGATTTTGTTTCTATGCAAGGAAACCACATGATATTAGCAATTCCTACAGATGGGAATTATATTTGGCTTGAGTGCACGAGTCAAGATGATCCTTTTGGTTATCAAGGAACTTTTACCGACGATAGAAATGTTTTAGTAATTAAACCGGAAGGAGGGGTAATTGTTAAAACCAAAGTGTATGACGATAAGGGCAATAGCCAAGTAGATAAAGGAGTCTATACAATTGATGGAAATGGTGATCTTTCGGGTTCAATATCAATTATTTCAGAGGGTTCTCAATATAGTTCAAAATCTAGAATAGAAAATTTACAGCCTACAGAAAAAGAAACACATTATAAAGAATATTGGAGTAATATCAATAATCTTAAACTGGGTAAATTAAGTTTTACTAATGATAAAGAAAGTATTCGTTTTACTGAAGATATTCAGGTTAGCGCATTAGATTATGCTTCTATTTCGGGAAATAAAATGATTTTTGTAGTGAATGCTTTCAATCAATATACAGGAAATGTCAAGCGTATAAGAAATAGAAAAAATCCATTTCAAATTCAGCGTGGCTATTTAGATACAGATGAAATTGAGATTAATTTACCAGCGGGCTTTTCGATTGAATTTTTGCCTTCAAACTTTGAATTGAAAGTAAAATTTGGAGAATATAAAACTGAAATCGTCAAAAAAGATACCAATAAACTGATTTATAAACGCACGATGTTTTTAAGTAAAGGGAAATATTCGAATAAAGAATACGATGAATATCGCCTTTTTATGGAACAAGTGTCTAAAAATGATAATGCCAAAATTATACTAACTAAAAACCAAGAATAGAATGAAAATCAAAACATTTATCAGTGCTTTTTTGTTGATAGTATTTGTTTCTAAAACAAATGCACAAGAATTCAAATTAGGAAAAGTTAATATAGCCGAACTAGAAGAAAAAGAGCATCTTAAAGATCCTACGGCTGTAGCTGCGGTTTTATTCAATAAAGGGGAAGTTCAATTTGAATATTCACAAGATAAAGGTTTTGAAATGGTGACCGAAGTTAGAACACGTATCAAAATTTATAAAAAAGAGGGATACGATTGGGCTAATAAAACACTTCAATACTATTTAGGGAGTAATTTAAAAGAAAATATTTCATTCTCGGATGCTATAACTTATAATTTAGTTGATGGGAAAATAGAGAAAACTAAATTGAAAAGTGAAGGGGAATTTGACGAAAAAATCAATAAATATTGGGGTAGAAAAAAGATAGTGATGCCTAACGTAAAAGAAGGCTCTGTTATTGAATATAGGTATACCGTTAAATCTCCGCGTATAGCTGAATTGAAAGAATGGAATTTCCAAACTAGTATTCCTGTAAATTATTCAGAATTTAAAACCTTTATCCCCGAATATTTCGTTTATAAACCGAATCAAAAAGGTTATGTTTTTCCTAAGGTTACTGTTGAAAAGGGCAATAAATCAATTGTGATAAATAATAAAGAAAGATCAGGGGGAGGAGGACTTGCTTCGGCGCCTATCAAGGCTACTTTTTCTCAAGACAAAATTAATTATCAGGAAACTCAAACTACTTACTTGGGAGAAAATCTTCCTGCGATGAAAGGAGAAGCTTTTGTAAATAATATAGATAATTACACATCGAGTGTTTCGCATGAATTGGCAATGACTAAATTCCCAAATTCCCTCCTTGAATTGTATTCGACTGATTGGGAGTCGGTAGCTAAGAAAATTTATGAGAGCGAAGGTTTTGGAATTGAGCTTAAAAAAACAGGTTATTTTGAAGAAGATATTAATAAATTGCTTGTAGGCTTAAATACGCAAGAAGATAAAATAACAGCAATTTTTAATTTTGTTAAGAATAGAGTAAAGTGGAATGATTTTTATGGGTATTCATGCGATGAGGGCGTAAAGAAGGCCTATAAAGACAAGGTAGGAAATGTGGCCGAAATCAATCTGATGCTCACAGCTATGTTGCGACATGCAGGTATTAATGCCAATCCGGTTTTAGTGAGTACTCGATCAAATGGGATTGCATTGTTTCCTAACAGAACAGCTTTTAATTATGTGATAGCAGCTGTTGAAACTGCTAATGGGAATGTTTTATTAGATGCATCTGATAAGTTTTCAATTCCAAATGTTTTGCCTTTTAGAGCTTTAAATTGGACGGGAAGATTAATTAGAAAAGATGGTACCTCAGATGAAGTAGATTTGATGCCTAGAAAACTTTCAAATGATATTGTTTTTATGACTTACAATATTGATTCTGATGGGAAGGTAATAGGGAAAGCCAGAAGGCAAAATTCAGATTATAATGCGATGATAACTAGAGCTAATATTGATTCTGTCAAAGAAGATGAATATTTAGAAAAACTTGAAAACCGTAATAATAAAATAGAAATTAGCGAGTATAGTAGAACCAATGAAAAAGATATTTTCTTACCAATTACAGAAACATATTCTTTTGCAGGGGGTGATTTATGTGAACTTATTGGAGGTAAAATTTATGTGAATCCAATGTTGTTTTTCGGAAATGACAAAAACCCATTTACCCAAGAAGTAAGAGAATATCCAGTAGATTTTGGGTTTCCCTTTTTAGATAAGTATAATATTATGATTCAAATTCCTGAAGGTTTTTCTGTTGAAACATTACCGACTCCTGCGGTGATTGTAATGGAAGATAATTTAGGCACTTTTAAATATGAGATTGCTTTAAATGGGGATAAAATACAACTTTTAATCCAGCACCAAATTAATGATGCTATTGTTGGAACGGAGAAGTATGAAATGTTAAAAGAATATTACAAAAAAAAGATTGCTAAAGAATCTGAAAAAATAGTTTTAAAAAGAATATAATTTATTTTGAGTCTTTGTAGCTTTGTAGCAAAAACCTCGTTTAAGACGTTTTGTTTTATCAATTCTTTACGTTTTTAATTCTAGCTAAAAATGACTTTAGAACAATATATTCAAAATATAAATTCGGTATATAGCAGAGCTATCTCAACAAAATTAACGGTAATAAACATTCCTAATTTAGAACCAGAAATAGCAAACGAAATTGCCAAAAAGCTAGGACTAACCTTTGTGGTAGAAAATAAAAATGGCAACGTTTGTTTTGCTAATAATAAAGATGAACTGCGAGATGAATTCAAACAAATTTTTGAGCTAATAGATATTCTAGACTATATTTATGCCGTTTTGCATTCATCAATATATAGAGGGAAATACAAAGATTTTCCTAAAACAAATTTTCCGGAAAATCTATATCCAAAAAATGTAGAAAACTTTTGAGGATTAGTGAAATTGGGCAAGAATTTACGCCAAATTCATTTATTTGAAAGCCTAATTACAGAGAACTTCATTGCCCGATATCCTGAAGATGGCGATAATATAGTTGTGAAAGTTGTTTGCGAAAACGCTAAGGTTTACATAAACGAAACCCAATATTTTGAGAATGTTCCAGATGTAGCTTGGAATTTTTACATTGGCCCTTATCAACCGGCACAAAAATGGCTCAAAGACAGAAAAGGACAAACACTAAAACTGGATGATATTTTGCATTATCAAAAAATAATAGTTGCCTTAAATGAAACAGATAGGATTATGAACGAGATTAATAAAATTGTAATAGAATAAAAATGGATTTAAAAAATTCCCAACTAGAAGTAGATACTTGGATAAAAGAACACGGTGTGCGTTACTTCAACGAATTGACAAATATGGCGCAGCTTACCGAAGAAGTAGGTGAAGTTGCCCGAATCATTGCTCGCCGTTATGGAGAACAATCTGAAAAAGAAAGTGATAAAAACAAAGATCTTGGCGAAGAATTAGCCGATGTGGTTTTTGTGGTTTTGTGTTTAGCAAATCAAACAGGAATTGATTTACAAGCTGCTTTTGATAAAAAGATGGATTTAAAATCAATTAGAGATAAGGATCGTCACAAAAACAACGAGAAACTGAAATAATTTGTGGTTTATAAATTATGAATTATAAATGTGGAGTGGTAAATTGCGGGCTTGAATTATGCCGACCATAATTCATAATTCATAATTCATAACTCATAATCACAACATGAATTTACTGTTACAAACTACCCATTCTGATTTAAATGCTCAAATTGCCGTTACCGGCTCAAAAAGCGAAACCAACCGACTATTATTGTTACAAGCTTTGTTTCCTAATGTTACCCTTGCTAATACCTCTAATTCTGATGATAGTGAGGTAATGCAAAAGGCATTAAAAGGGAATGAGGAAATAATAGATATTCATCATGCAGGAACCGCAATGCGATTCCTGACAGCCTATTTTGCCGTGCAAGAAGGGCGTGAAGTGGTTTTGACCGGTTCTGCTAGAATGCATGAGCGTCCAGTAAAAATTTTGGTTGAGGCTTTAGAGCAGTTAGGAGCTGAAATTTCGTATGAAAAAGAGGTTGGTTATCCGCCAATTCGTATTAAAGGACAAAAAATTACCGCTTCGAAAGTAACTATGGCGGCTAACGTTAGCAGCCAGTATATTTCGGCTTTGTTGTTAATTGCGCCCAAATTAGAAAACGGTTTAGAGTTGATTTTAGAAGGTGAAATTACCTCTATTCCTTATATCAAAATGACATTGGCTTTGCTGAATGATCTGGATATTCAAACTAGTTTTGAAGGGAATATAATTAAAGTGTTTCCAAAACAAGAAGTTGAAACTAAAGAAATGGTTGTGGAATCCGATTGGAGTTCGGCTTCTTATTTTTTCAGTCTGGCCGCTTTGGCGGAAGAAGTTTCTATTTCATTGACAAGCTACAAGGAAAACAGTTTGCAAGGCGATTCAGAATTAGTTTCTATTTATAGAAAGTTAGGAGTGCAAACGCAATTCGATGCGAATAAAATAACCTTAACAAAGCAAAAGGATTTTAATTTTGAAGACGTAAATTTCGAACTTAACAATACTCCAGATATCGCTCAAACGATAGTTGTTACTTGTCTTGGTTTAGGAATTGGCTGTCATTTGACGGGGCTTCATACTTTGAAAATAAAAGAAACCGATCGATTGGAAGCACTAAGAATTGAGCTGACAAAACTGGGAGCTAATATATCGGTTACCAATGATAGTTTGACACTTGTAGCTTCAAACAATATTAATCACAATGTGAAAATTGCCACCTATAATGACCATCGAATGGCAATGGCATTTGCTCCTTTGGCTTTAAAAGTGCCTATAATAATTGAAAATGCCGAAGTAGTTTCTAAATCTTACCCTGATTTTTGGGAGGATATGAAAAATTTAGGATTTATAATTTCAGAAACGACTGCGTAATTCTCAGTGTCTGCGGGGTTAAATGTTTGATAATAGGTGGCTTTGTGACTTTGTGTTTAAATTAAACATCAAAACACTTGACAACGCCTATCTCACAGTCGTATATTTGCATTCGCTTAGTTATTTGATTTTCAATTAACTTTTTGTCGCCCTGAGCTCAGTCGAAGGGTTAACTTTAAATAAAAACAAACAGATGAAATTATCACATTTTCAATTTGATTTACCTAAAGAACTTTTAGCAGAATTCCCTGCTGAGAATAGAGATGAGGCTCGTCTTATGGTTATTGATCGCAAAAAACAAACTATCGAACATAAAATGTTCAAAGATGTTATTGATTATTTTGACGATGGTGATGTTTTAATTTTGAATAACACCAAAGTTTTTCCAGCACGTTTGTACGGAAATAAAGAGAAAACGGGAGCAAGAATTGAAGTTTTCTTACTTAGAGAATTAAATGCAGAACAACGTCTTTGGGACGTTTTGGTAGATCCGGCTCGTAAAATCAGAATCGGGAACAAATTGTATTTCGGTGACGATGATTCATTAGTGGCTGAGGTTATTGATAACACAACTTCTCGTGGAAGAACATTGCGTTTCCTTTATGATGGTTCTTATGAAGAATTCAGAAACAAATTAACAGAACTTGGAGAAACTCCAATACCTAAATATATCAGTAGAGATGTAACTCCGGAAGATGCGGAACGTTACCAAACTATTTACGCTAAAGAAGAAGGAGCTGTAGCGGCGCCAACTGCAGGATTGCACTTCTCTAAGCATTTAATGAAAAAATTAGAGATCAAAGGAGTTAAATTTGCTGAGGTGACTCTTCACGTAGGTTTGGGAACATTCAACCCTGTTGAGGTTGAGGATTTGTCAAAACACAAAATGGATTCTGAGGAATTAAAAATTACTCAAGAAGCTTGTGATATTGTCAATGAAGCAAAAGCAAAAAAGAAACGTATTTGTACCGTTGGTACAACATCGATGCGTGCGGTTGAAAGCTCTGTTTCTTCGCAAAACACCTTAAATCCTTTTGATGGATGGACAAACAAATTCGTTTTCCCTCCTCATGAATTTACGATACCAAATTGTATGATTACCAATTTTCATACTCCAAAATCTACTTTATTAATGATGGTTTCTGCATTTTGTGGTCACGATTTAATGAAGAGAGCGTATGAGGAAGCAATCAAAGAAAAATACAAATTTTACTCTTATGGTGACGCGATGTTAATCATCTAATTCACTTGTAAAGGTTAATTCATGAATCTCGTCAGCAATGGCGAGATTTTTTTTTGCAACAAAGTTGAAAATCTTAATCTACTTGATAAACTAATTTTACTGTAATAGTTGCTGTTTTATTTTTGGAGATGGTATTGAAAGAACCTCCATATGAATAATCTTCGGATGAGTTTTGTCCTATAATTTGGAAAACGCCCATGTCCGATTTTTTCAAATTACCCAAGTTGGCATTAGCATTCTCAGCAATGCTTTTGGCTCTTGTGCTAGCGTCTTTTGTGGCTTCTGCAATCATTTTTATTTTTAGTTCGGCTAATTTGGTGTAGTAATATTCAGGAGCATTCGAATAAAACTCAACACCAGAGTTGATTAATTCACTGGATTGTCTGGATATATCTTCAATTTTATTTACTTCTTTAGACTGAATGCTGACATTTTGACTCAGGGTAAAACCAGTAAATATGTTTTGTCTGATACTTCCGTTTTCATTGTATGTTGTCTCGTAATCTTTATTGAAATTAATGGCAGAAAATATAATATCAGCAGCCGGAATCCCTTTACCAGATAAGTAATTTTTAATTTTTTCTCGGTCAATATCCAATGAGGTATAAGCTTCTTTTAGCGTGCTACTTTTTTTAGAAAATGATCCTTTCCAAACAATTAAATCAGAGACAAAATCTGTTTTTCCTAAACCAGTAACGCTAATAGTGTCGTTGCTTTTGTTTCTGTTCTGAAAAGCATTTGAAAACAAGAAAGCAGAAAGAACCACTGCTATCGAAAGGATAATTACGTTTAGACTGTTTTTAAGCATAATAATCGGATTTAAAGTACAATCAAATATAACTAAAATTTGATTTCAGATGGATGTGCTTTTTAAGTAATTGGTCACTTACATATTTTACTAGTTTGTTGGAGAGGTAAAATAAAAGGGATACGGTTTGCGCCGGAATAAATATTAGTTATTTTTACAAAACTAAATTAGAAACATGATTTTCGAAAACACTAAAGAATTTGCCCAGCAACTCGATTCACAAGACAAATTAAATAAATATAGAGACGAATTTATTTTTCCAAAAGTCAATGGAGAAAAAGTAATTTACTTTACTGGAAATTCATTGGGGCTGCAACCCAAAAGGACTAAAGCCTATGTTGATGAAATAATGGATGATTGGGCTAATCTTGCTGTAGAAGGACATTTTTATGCTGAAAAACCATGGTGGGATTATCAAGAACGTTTTGCAAAACCATTGAGTAAAGTAGTTGGGGCATTACCATCTGAGGTTACCGTGATGAACACTTTGACAGTAAATCTTCACTTACTGATGGTTTCTTTTTACAGACCTACGAAAACGAGATATAAAATCATTTGCGAGGAAAAAGCCTTTCCTTCGGATCAATATATGTTTCAAAGTCAAGTACATTCTCATGGATATAATCCCGAAGATGCAATTGTTGAAATTAAGCGCAGAGACGGAGAGCACAACATCCGATTGGAAGATGTATTGGCTAAAATTAATGAAGTAGGAGAGGAATTGGCTTTGGTCTTGATAGGCGGAGTCAATTATTATACCGGGCAGGTTTTTGATATGAAAACCATCACTGCCGCAGGACATCAAGTTGGGGCAAAAGTAGGATGGGATTTGGCGCATGCTGCCGGAAACATTAAATTAGAACTTCATGATTGGAACGTAGATTTTGCGGCTTGGTGCAGTTACAAATATATGAATTCAGGACCTGGAAATGCTTCGGGATGTTTTGTACATGAAAAACACCACAACGATTCTGACTTACCGCGATTTGCGGGTTGGTGGGGACACAATAAAGAGCGCCGTTTTAAAATGGAGCCTACTTTTGATCCTGTTCATGGTGCTGATGGCTGGCAAATAAGTAATTTGCCCGTACTTTCGTTGGCTCCTTATTTGGCTTCTGTAGAGATGTTCGATGAAATAGGAATGGATGCTTTGATTGAAAAAAGAGACAAAATTACTTCTTATCTGGAGTTTATTCTTCACGAAATTGATAAGGAAGTCGACAGCAGTTTTGAAATTATTACACCGACAAATCAATCTGAAAGAGGATGCCAATTATCGGTATTACTTCATGGGGAAGGGCGAAGTTTGTTTGATTATTTAATGAAAAGCGGTGTAATTACAGATTGGCGCGAACCTAACGTTATCCGTTTAGCACCTGTTCCTTTGTATTGCTCTTTTGAAGATATGTATGATTTTGGGCAAATATTAAAAACAGGAATACTGAAATAGTCTAAGATTTTAGTAATTATATAAGTTTTGCGTATAATTATATAACTTAAAATAGTACGCTATGGGTTTACTTTGTAAAATAAAAGATAAAAAATTATGAAAGCATTATACTTGTTGTTATTAGCTGTTGTTGTAATTTCTTGTAAAGATCAAGGGAAAATGGATAGTCAAGCCGCAAAGCAAGAAACTATTGATTCTATGAAAGTAGAAATTGAAAAACAAAAAATTATTGATTCAATGCAAGTTGAAATGGACAAGGTTGAATCTCAAAAAGAGGTTGTTATTGTTAAGCAACCTTCTACTTCAGCTCCAGCCACCACTGCAAAGAAGAAAGCTTGGAGTAATACTGCAAAAGGAGCTGTGATTGGAGCAGGAGTAGGAGCAGCAACTGGGGCGATTATTAGCAAGAAAAAAGGACAGGGTGCTATAATTGGAGGTTTAGCCGGTGCTGGTGTAGGCGCAGGGACTGGGGCAATTATTGACGGAAGAAAAAAATAATATAATTTTATATAAAAAAGGGCTTTTGAATCAGGTATTCAAAAGCCCTTTTTTTATGGATTATCGTCCTGATTTTATTCTATTTTAAGAATGATTTTGTTGGGGTATCTTTTCTTGCATACTGAAAGCGATCAATTAATTTGGGCAAGCAGTATCCGTCTAGCCCATTTAGAGCAACTACATTTCCTTTGTCAATTTGCAACCATCCATCATCGTGTCTTAAGTTTTCTTCAAAAAAAATATTTTCTATGGAGGCGATAACATGAATAGTATCGTTTTCTGCAATATAGTATTCGTTTACATATTTACAATAGAGTTGTATTGGGCTCCCTTTTGCAAAAGGAATCTTTATGTGTTCCTTATATTCTTCTTCTAAATTCGTTTTTTCAAATTCAGAAATACCAGGGGCATAGTTTGCTGAAGTATGATGAGCATCAGCAATCATCGATTCTGTTACATGATTAACAGTGAAATATCCCGTTTCTTTGATGTTCTTGTAGGTGTCTCTTGTTACTGTGGTTGGTCGGACGATGAATCCAATTAAAGCGGGATCACTTCCTAGGTGAGTTACACTGCTAAAAATTGCAATATTAGATTTGCCATCGATTGATTGAGTTGCGATTAAATTTGCTGATTTATATCCTGTACAAGAGTTGATTAAATTCAACCTTTCTATTCTTCCCATCTTGGAAAAATCTTTTGTTGATAGTTGTTCCATTTTTTTGTTTTAGACAAATATACATCTTTGTTTATTCCTTGTATTTATAGACTTAACAAAGCGATAGCCTTTTTTTATTCAAGTTTTGGACTATGATTTCATTCGGTTTAATTTTTAAAACCTTTATATTTGTGAGTGAAATTTCTTCGAATATGAAAAAAATAAAAAAGGCACTCTTAGTTTTAGTTTCATTATTAGTAATTCTACTCATCGGATTGGTAATTTATGGTTTTTATCTAAAACCCAAATATGAAGGTAAAGTAGAGTTGAAAAACATTCAGAAAGAAACCACGGTTTATTTTGATGATTTTGGAGTTCCTCATATATATGCTAATAATGCCAAAGATGCTATGACTGCCTTGGGTTATGTTCATGCTCAAGATCGTTTGTGGCAAATGGAATTAATGCGACGTATTGCTCCAGGACGTTTGTCCGAAATTTTTGGAAAAGTGACTTTGAAGAACGACCAATTTTTTGTTGGGTTAGGCATCGAAGAAGCCTCAGAGAAAGCGATTGCGGCTTTGGATGAAAATAGTCCAAGTTACCAATTAGCGATGGCTTATTTGGACGGAATCAATCAATATATGGATGAAGGGACAAGTCCAATAGAGTTTCAGTTGATTGGCGTGAAGAAAGAAAAATTCACCATTAAAGATATCTATAATATTTATGGATACATGGCATTTAGTTTTGCCATGGCACAAAAGACGGATCCGTTATTGACAGATATTCGGAATAAGTGGGGAATGAATTATCTAAAGGATTTTGGATTAGATGGCTCATTGGATACTACGATAATAAAAACAGCAAAAGAAAAGCCGCAAGAATTTGCAGAAATCTCAAAATCGATTGCAGCCTTGCTAGAAAAATCTCCAATTCCGCCTTTTATAGGAAGCAACAGTTGGGTGATTGCACCAAAGAAAACTAAAAACGGGAAAGTGATTTTTGCCAATGATCCGCATATCGGTTTTTCGCAACCAGGTACATGGTATGAAGCGCATATTGTAACGCCAGAATTCGAATTATATGGTTGTTATCTCGCAGGAACTCCTTATCCTTTGTTGGGGCATAACAGAGATTATGCTTATGGTTTGACGATGTTTGAAAACGATGATATCGATTTGTATCAGGAAGAAAATAATCCGAATGATGCCAATAAATATAAAACACCAAATGGTTTCAGTGATTATGAGCTTAGAAAAAAAACAATAAAAGTTAAAGACAGCTCCGATGTCGTTTTGAATTTGAAAGTCAGTCGCCACGGTCCTGTTGTGAATGATATGATTGATGGTTTGGATAAAAAAACACCAGTGGCTCTATCTTGGATTTATACCCAACAACCCATTCAGATTCTAGAAGCGGTTTACATACTATCGCATTCTAAGAGCAAGACCGATTTCCAGAAAGGGGTTAGTCTTATTGCGGCTCCGGGTTTGAATGTGATGTATGGAGATGCCAAAGGAAATGTAGGTTGGTGGGCAACCGGAAAATTATACAAACACAATGAAGGTGTTGATACTCATTTTATTTTAGACGGTGCTTCAGGCAAAGATGATATTACCGAGTATTTGGATTTCTCCAAAAATCCTTCGGCAGTAAATCCGGATTGGAATTATGTGTATTCTGCCAATAATCAACCCGAAGCCATTGATGGGTTTTTATATCCGGGTTATTATTTGCCGGAAGATAGAGCTAAAAGAATTATACAATTACTGGATCCAAAATCAAATTGGGACAAAGAAGCGGTTGCTAAAATGATTGCTGATAACGTTTCATCGGTAGCTCCAGATGTGGTTGTCAATTTAATTTCGAGTCTAAATCAAAATTCACTTTCAAAAAATGAAAAAGAAGCGGTAGCCATTTTGAAATCGTGGAAAGGAACAAATAATAAAAATGATGTTGCACCAACGATTTACAACAAATGGATTTATTTGTATCTAAAGAATACTTTTGAAGACGAACTCGGAGAGGATGGCTTCAAACAATTTTTGGATACACATATAATGAAGCAAATAATTGCAAAACAAGTTGCTAACGAAAATTCGCTTTGGTGGGACAACGTTAAAACCAAAAACAAGAAGGAAACCAGAAATGAGATTCTTTCCAAATCATTTAAAGAAGCAATTGCTAGCCTTGAGAAGCAATTAGGGAATTCAGTTCCAGCATGGACTTGGAACAAAGTACATGTGGTTGAATACCAACATCCGCTAGGGAAAGTGGCTGCTTTGCGAAAAATATTTAATGTTGGACCATTTGAAGTTTCGGGTTCTAATGAAGTAATCAATAACCAAATGTTTCATTATACAGATGAAGCAAAACATGTTGTGACGGGCGGACCATCAACGCGAAGAGTGGTAGATTTCTCGGATATTGAAAACAGTTGGGGTATTTTGCCTACAGGACAATCAGGAAATCCTTTGAGTGCTCATTTTCGCGATCAGGCTGAATTATACAATGCGGGTAAATTCAGAAAAATGAAGATGAATAAAGAGGAGATTGTTAAGACTTCAACAAAATTGGTTTTTGTGCCAGTTAAAAACTAAGGGATTTGGTCCCTTGCCATAATAAATCAGTAATTTTGCCTAACTTTTATAAAAAATAATGCAAACTCCAAAAAAAATAGCTGTTGTTGGTTCCGGTTTAGTTGGCTCGCTATTGGCTATTTATCTACGCAAAGCGGGACACACGGTTCATATATACGACAGAAGTCTAGATATAAGACAGGCTGAATTTTCGGGACGTTCCATAAATTTAGCGATGTCTAATAGAGGTTGGAAAGCTTTAGACAGGGTGAATGCAGGCGAAGCGGTTCGCGAAATCGCAATACCCATGGATAAACGAGCTATTCATTTGGTAGATAAACTAAATTTTCAAAATTACGGACAAGAAGGTGAGTGTATTTATTCCATCTCAAGAGGTAGTTTAAATCGAAAAATGATTGATCTGGCCGAAGCAGCCGGTGCCGATTTTTTCTTTAATCAGAAGATTTGGGATGTAACCTTGAATGAAGCTACTTTGCACATTGGAGAAACAGAAAGAGGCGCTTGGGAAGAAAAAAAATACGATATGGTGTTTGGCGCTGACGGTGCTTTTTCGAGAATTCGCCATCGTATGCAACGCCAAAGCATGTTCAATTATTCGCAAGAGTTTTTAAATATTGGATATAAAGAATTAAATATTCCTGCAAATTCTGATGGTTCCCATAAACTAGACAAAAATTCATTTCATATTTGGCCGCGAGGGGAGTATATGCTAATAGCCTTGCCTAATTTAGATGGCAGTTTTACCTGTACTTTGTTTATGCCATTCGAAGGAGAGAATTCTTTCGAATCGCTTAAAGAGAGAAAAGATGTTGAGGCATTTTTTGAAAAAAACTTTCCGGACTCAATTGATGTTATTCCTAAACTAGCCGAAGATTTCTTTGAAAACCCTACAAGTACATTGGTAACTATGAAATGTTTTCCATGGACTTATAAAGATAAAATTGCTTTAATAGGCGATGCTTGTCATGCGATAGTTCCTTTTTATGGACAAGGAATGAATGCCGGTTTTGAAGATATATCGGTTCTGGATGAAATGATCGAAAAATATGGAGACGACTGGGAAACTATTTTCTCCGAATATCAAAAATCGCGCAAGCCTAATGCTGATGCTATTGCAGAACTTTCCTATCGTAATTTTCTGGAAATGAGTTCGAAAACTGCCGATGATAAATTTCTTTTGCAAAAGAAGATAGAAAAATGGTTCTCGGATAAACACCCAGAAAAATGGATTCCACTTTATAGTAGGGTAACTTTTAGTGATCGCCCTTATGCTGAGGCTTTGGCTATTGGAGATTGTCAAAATGCTATTATGGAGGAGGTTTTGAAAATGGAAAATATAGAAAAGGTTTGGGATTCTGAAATGGTAGAAAATAGAATTTTGGAGTTATTAACTCAGGATTAATTCTTTAATTATAAAAATAGAAACCCTTTTAACTCAGATTAAAAGGGTTTTTTGTTGTTCAGAATTATTTTCTCAACATTTTTGTCAATATTCCAAATGCTCCTCGAATAAAAGTAGCACTCGTCAAAACTTTTAAGACTGATTTTCCAACAACTTCTGTTGTACTTGTTTCTTGGGTTGTCTTATTTTTTGAAGCTTTCTGTTCTTCTATTTCTTGTGTTTTTTTGGTTGTTTCTTCTTCAATTGAAGCGATTTTTTCATTGAGCATTTCATAAGCGCTTTCACGATCAATAATCTCACTGTATTTTTTTACCAATTTCGATTTGCTGTTGATTTCCTGAATCTCACTTTCGGTCAGAACATCCATTCGGCTCATTGGAGCACGCATCATTGTAGCGACAAGTGGAGTTGGAATTCCTTTTTCGTTTAAGGCAGTAACTAAAGCTTCACCAATACCAAGGCTTGTTAATACTTCGTCGGTTTTGTAGTATTCTGAAGTAGGGTAATTGTCTGCTGTTTGTTTTATAGATTGTCTGTCTTTAGCGGTAAATGCTCTCAAAGCATGCTGTATTTTTAACCCTAATTGAGCCAATACGCCACTAGGAACGTCCATTGGATTTTGGGTAATAAAGTAAATCCCTATTCCTTTGGAACGAATCAGTTTTACAATTGTTTCTATTTGTTCTAATAATGCTTTGCTAGCTTGATTGAAAATCAAATGAGCTTCGTCAATGAAAACTACTAATTCGGGTTGGTCTAAATCTCCTTTTTCCGGCATTTGTTGGTATATTTCCGCAAGTAGACTCAACATGAAAGTCGAGAATAATTTGGGTTTGTCTTGAATGTCAGTCAGGCGAATAATGTTGACGTATCCTTGTCCGTTTTCGTCAATTCGCATTAAATCTTCAATGTCAAAAGACATTTCTCCAAAAAATAAATCGGCTCCCTGTTGTTCTAGTTCTATAATTTTTCTTAGAATAATACCGGTTGTCGAAGTAGAGATCTTGCCATAACTTGATGTGATTTCATCTTTCCCTTCTTCGGTGATATAATTAATGATTTTTTTGATGTCCTTTAAGTCTAACAAAGGCATTTTATTATCATCGCAGTATTTAAATATTACTGACATTACACCAGCTTGAGTGTCATTTAAATCCAAAATTCGTGAAAATAAAACAGGACCAAATTCCGATATTGTTGCTCTTAGGCGTACACCGCTTTGTTCGGATAAGCTTAATAATTCGACAGGGAATTTTGCTGTTTTGTAAGGGATATTTATTTTCGTGTGGCGCTCGGTTATAAATGCTTTTTCTTCGCCTTCTTTTGCAATACCACTAAAATCACCTTTGATATCCATCATTAATACAGGGATTCCAAATGATGATAATTGTTCGGATAATACCTGAATGGTTTTGGTTTTTCCGGTTCCGGTTGCTCCGGCAATTAAGCCGTGTCTATTTAGGGTTTTCAATGGGATTTTTACATATGTATTTGCCAAGGCCTCTCCGTCAAGGATTGCTCCGCCTAAGATTATGCTTTCGCCTTTTGAATTATATCCTTCAATAATACTATTTATAAATTCTTCCTTTCTAGTCATGGTATTTTAGTTGAGCTTAGTTTTTATAGGTTTTAACCTTTTAAAAGTAGGTAATTTTAGTGTTTACTGCAATTTTATTACATTTATGTTGTCAATAGTTGAAAAAACTTTTTTTTAACAGTTAGGTCTGTAGGTTTAATGAATTGTGATGATTAATCATAAAAAGAGGGTTATTTTTAAAAATAACAATAATTCCATTAGGAATGTTGATGATTATTCAAATTGTTTCAGGATTGTATTTTTAAATTCAATAAATTTAATTCGAATTAAATTGAAAAAAGTTTTTTTATTTGAACGAAACATATAAATTTGCTCCTAACAAGTTTATTACAACATAAAAATAAATTATTTAAAACTATTAAAATTTAAAAAAAATGGCAAACGTTAAAAAAGAAAGCACTTCAAATGGAGGAGGAATGATTTCAGGAATCATTATTGTTGCATGTATCGGTGTTGGTGTGTTTATTTGGAAAGTTATAATGGGTTCTCCTTCTAACTTTGAAGGTGGAAATCCAGAAACAGGGCATCCATTGAATACTTTAGGTCAAGTGTATCATGGGGGTGCAATTGTGCCAGTATTATTAGGAATGTTATTAATGGTTCTTGTTTTTTCTATTGAAAGATATTTTGTGATATCTAAAGCAGCTGGTAAAACTAAATTGGATACATTCATGACTAAGATACAAGCAAGTATCAAAGCAGGTGAAATTGAAGATGCTATTGCTTCTTGTGATAAACAACAAGGTTCTGTTGCAAATGCAATTAAATCTGCCTTAGTAAAATACCAAGCAGTTAAGAAAGAAGGATTTAATAGTGAAGAGGCTTCAGAGACTATTCACAAAGAAATAGAAGAGGCTACATCTCTTGAAATGCCAATGTTGCAAAAAAACATGACAATTATTTCGTCTTTAGTTTCTTTGGGTACTCTTATTGGATTATTAGGAACAGTTTCTGGTATGATTAAAGCATTTGGTGCATTGGCTTCTGCTGGAACTCCGGATCAAGCAGCTCTTGCAAGTGGTATTTCTGAGGCACTTATTAATACAGCAACAGGTATTGGAACTTCAGCTGTAGCAATTATTTCTTACAATTTCTTTACTTCAAAAATTGATGATCTTACGTATTCAATTGATGAGGCTGCTGTTTCAATTGTGAATACTTACAGAAAATTCAGAGGAAGTTTGAAGCAATAATATTGTTGATATATATTATATCAAATAAAAAACAAAAAGAATGGCTAAAATAAAAATAAATAAAAATCCGGGGTCTACAGATATGACCGCGATGTGTGATGTTGCATTTCTTTTGCTTACCTTCTTTGTAATGACTTCAACAGCCAAAATACCTGAAGCTCTACCTGTAGATACACCTACTTCAACGGTTCAGACTAAATTGCCTGAAACTGATTTAGCTACATTAACTGTAGGTAAAGGGAAAGTGTTCTTTGATTTGAAAGGAAAAGAAGTTCGCGTAAGAACGTTAGAGTTGATGGCAGAGAAATACGGCGTTACTTTTAGTGATGAGGATAAAAACACATTTTCGAGGATGGATGATTTTGGCGTGCCAATTCTTAATCTTAAACAAATCATTGAGATGAAAGCGTCTGATAGAAGTAAAGCGGGGCAACCTGGTATTCCTGCAGATTCGCTAGACAATCAATTGAAAGATTGGATCTATAATGCGCGTATTGCGAATATAGAGGTTAATGATAAAGAATTGCAGGTAGCTATAAAAGGTGATGCAAAGGAAGAGTATCCTATGATAAGAAAAGTAATGGATATTTGTCAGGATCAAAAGATCAATAGCTTTAGTTTGGTTACTGGTTTAAGAGGAAATGATTTTTAATTAAAAAAAAGACACTAAAATGGCTGAATTAAATACCGGCGACGGTGGAGGCGCAAAAGGTGGAAAAGTAAGAAGTAAAAAACAAAACTCAAAGGTAGATTTAACTGCCATGGTGGATTTGGCATTCTTATTGATTACATTTTTTATGCTAACAACCTCGTTGTCTAAACCTCAATCGATGAACTTGGGGTTGCCAGATAAAGAACCGGATGATAAAAATGTTGATATAAAAGTTGACGAGAATCGTACCATGACCTTAATGTTAGGAGCAGATAATAAGTTGATTTATTACATGGGTTTATTAGAAAATCCTATTGCAGGCCCTAAGCAGATTGCTTATGGTAAAGATGGAATAAGAAAAGAGATTCTTTCTAGAAAGAAAACAGTTCTTGAATATACAGGTAGTAAGGACAAAGGGATGATTGTAATTATCAAACCAAGCAAAAAGTCAAACTATAGAAATGTGGTTGATATTCTAGATGAGATGGCAATCTCTGATGTACCAACGTATACAATCGTTAATGATTTTTCGCCTGAGGAACAAAAATTGTTAGAGGGAAAATAAGAGCAATCTTGTTTTCTTAATAACCTAATAATTAAGAAAAATGAAATTAGATATATTAAAAAACCAATGGCTTGATATTGTTTTCGAAGGGCGTAATAAGAGTTATGGAGCTTATGAACTAAGAAAAGGCAACAGGAAGACAACTGTTAAGGCCCTTATTTTGGGAGCTATTTTCTTTACTCTTGCTGTGGGTGCCCCTTTGATTGCGGATATGATTCCTAAGTCAGAGGAGAAAGATATGGATAGAGATATTAAAATCACTACTGTAAAATTACCTCCAAAGAAAGAAGAGATTAAGAAATTTACGCCACCACCACCACCACCACCACCAAAAGTGGATCAGGTGAAGTTTGTGAAGCCAGTTGTGGCTAAGGCAGAAGAGGTTACTGAAGAGCCACCAAAAATTGTTGAAATTAAAGAGAAAAAACTAGGAGCTGAAACTATAAAAGGAGATCCAGATGCAGTATTAACTGTTGCTCCAGTAGGTACAGGACCAAGTAAGGTTGTTGAAGAAGACAATCAAATTTACAACACGGCAGGTATCGAGGTAAAACCTGAATTTCCTGGTGGAATCGAAAAATTTTACTCTTTTGTAGGGAAAAATTATCGTGCACCTGAGGAAGAAGGTCTTAAAGGTAAAGTTTATGTAACTTTTGTTGTAGAAAAAGATGGTTCATTAACAGATATCAAAGTACTTAGAGATATCGGTTACGGAACTGGAAAAGAAGCTATCAGAGTTTTAAGTAAATGTCCTAAATGGAACCCTGGAGTTCAAAATGGAAAACCGGTAAGGGTGCTTTATTCTCTTCCGATTACTATTCAAAGCGCTGAATAATGCTAGAAAAAATTTATAGAAATATACAGAAGAAATCGCTTAAAGAGCGATTTCTTCTCGTTATAGGAATTTTGTTTTTCCTGTCCTATCTTATTTTGGGTTTATTTATTATCTTTATGAATAATTTCCCATTAGAAATGAGTTTTACGTATAGAGTTGTTTTTGGGATTCTTCTCATCGTATATGCTTCTATTAGATTTGTACGTATTATTAACGATAATAAAGACTAGATTATGAAAAACTTTGCAAAACTCCAGTACGTATCAATCCTTTTTGTTTCGATGTTGTTTGTTAATTGTAAGCAATCTGATAATTCAGGAAAGGATAAAGAAACTATTTTGAAAGGTTCGGCAACAATCCTTGTTGACGAAAGTATAAAGCCATTAATAGAGGATCAAATTGCTGTTTTTCAAAGCGATTATAATGCTAAAATTATTTTGGAAGCGAAGTCTGAGAAGGAAGTTTTGAGGTCTTTCCTGAATGACAGTTCACAAATAGCAATATTATCAAGAAAACTAAACGAAGATGAGTTAAAGCATTTTCAGATTCTTAAAATAACTCCAAAGGTTACTAAAATTGCTACTGATGCAATAGCTTTTATCGCAAATAGGAACAATAAGGATACTTTAATTGCACTTCAAGACGTTATACTTTTTATGCAAGGAAAAGAGCAGAAGAGCATAAAAGGACTGGTTTTTGACAATTTAAACTCAAGTACTGTTCGGTATATGACTGAATTGGCAGGAATTAAGGAAGTTCCTCAAAAGGGGGTTTTCTCTTTTAAGGTTAATGAGGATGTGGTAAAGTTTGTTTCGGAAAACGATGGAATGATTGGAGTAGTTGGGTTGAATTGGCTTTATCAACCATCTGCTACCATTAAAAACTTGGTTAAAGACATTAATGTTCTTAGTGTTAAGGGTGAGGGTAAAAAGGACTATTTTGCTCCAACACAAAATAACCTAGCTGAAGGGACTTATCCTTTGGCACGCGATTTGTTTATAATAAATTGTCAAGGGTATAATGGTCTAGGAATGGGATTCGCTTCATTCATAGCAGGAGAAGTAGGTCAGCGTATTGTTTTGAAATCGGGGTTATTACCTGTGCGTGTGCCTGGTAGAAAGGTGGTTTTTAAAACACAAGCGGACACTACGGAAAAGAAAAAGTAGAATAAGAATATAATAAATAAAGTAATAAAATGAACAAATTTAAATTTTTGGGTGTTGCCTTTCTGGCTTCCGTATCCGTAGCCCAAGCTCAGGATATAAATCAAGCTAAAAAAGCAATTGATGCTGAACAATTTGAAAGCGCTAAATCGACTTTGAAATCGATAATTAAAACAAATCCTGCTGAGGGAGCGGCTTTCTTTCTTTTAGGGAATGTTTATTTAGAGCAAAATATTGCTGATTCTGCCAAAATGGTGTATCAAAAAGGATTAAGTGCTAAAGAGCATGCGCAGTTGAATAACATAGGTCTTGGTCAAATTGATCTTGATAATGGTGATTTAATGGCTGCAAAGGCAAAATTTGAATTGGCTAAAAAAGAAATGAAGAAAAAGGATTTTGAAGAATATGTTTATATAGCACGTGCTTATATGAATGCTTCAAAACCAGATTATAAGGCTGCAATTGCTACATTGAATCTAGCTAAAGAACGTAGCGGACAAGAAGCGCAGGTACAATTAGCTTTTGGAGATGCTTTTTATGGTGAAAAAAATCAAAACGAAGCTTATGCTGCTTATAGAAATGCTTTTCAAGCAAACAATTCATTGATAAGAGCAAAAATGCAATTAGGTGTTTTGTTAAAAGGAGCTAAAGCATATACAGAAGCAGTAGCTGCTTACAATGATGTAATAGCAATAAGTCCTAATTACGGTCCTGTTTATAGAGAATTAGCGGAAACCTATTACTATTGGGCTGCTAATGTACCAGGTAGATATGATCAATATATTAAAGAGGCGCTGACTTATTATGAAAAGTATATGGCTCTTACAGATTATTCTTTGGCATCTCGTATGCGTCATGCTGACTTTCTTATTTTGGCCAAAGACTATAAAGCTTTAGAAGTTGAGGCAAATAAGATGAAAGAAATTGACGCAGTAAATCCTAGAATTTACCGTTATTTAGGATATGCCGCCTATGAGAATGGAAATGTAGATTTAGCAATTAAATCGTTAAATGATTTTATTGGAATTCCAACGAATAAAGTAATCGCTCAAGATTATCTTTATTTAGGTTTAGCAAAAATAAAAAAAGGAACAAGTGCTGATGGAGCTACTATAGATGCGACTCTTTTTAACGAGGGAATTGGTTTTATTAAGAAAGCAGTAGAAATGGAAGCTTATGTTGCAAATGATCTTAATGAAATTTCAACAAAATTATACGGTCAAAAGTTATATAAAGAAGCTGCAGCTATTTTAGAGATTGCGGTGACGAATCCAGATTCTAAAAACTATCTAATTGACAATTTCTATTTGGGTACATCGATATATTTTGCTAACGCAAATCTTGCTTCAGAAAAACAAGATCAAGTTGCTTTACAAAAAGCAGATACTGCTTTAGGGAATTTAATTGCAGGATCTCCAACAACACATGATGCTTATCTTTATAGAGCGCGAGTAAATAGTTTGTTAGGAAAACCAGAAATGATGATTCAGTATTATGAAGAATTTGCCAAAGTGGTAACAGAAAGTGGAGCAGATGAGCTTGCAAAGTCTTCTACTAAAGCGAAACTTGTTGAAGCTTATAATACAATTGCGGCTAACTCAGCTTCGGCTAAAGCAAAAGAATATTTTGCTAAAACTCTAGCAATTGACCCTGCTAATAAGTTTGCAACTGAATCTTTGAAGTCATTAAAATAGTAGTTCATACGATTTTTATAAAAACCGATAGTTTATTCTATCGGTTTTTTTGTTAGTATAGATATGTCTTTGGAATGTTAATGAATTGATGACTGGCGTTAAATCATTTTTCAAGCATTTTCATATTATTAAATTGACTCCTTTTCAAATTAGTTATCTTTGCACTTTAAATTACAATAATGTTATCAAAAGAAATACAATTAGAAGTTAATAAAGGCGCCATGCTTCCCTTGATGGAAGAGTTTTATACTATTCAAGGAGAAGGTTTTCATACAGGAACAGCTGCGTACTTTATTAGAATTGGTGGGTGTGATGTAGGTTGTCATTGGTGCGATGTTAAAGAAAGTTGGAATGCAGAATTGCATCCTCCAACTGGTGTAGATACGATCGTTGCAAATGCAAGTAAATATTCTGAAACGGTTGTGGTAACCGGAGGTGAGCCTTTAATGTGGGATATGAGTCTCTTGACCCAAAAATTAAAGGAGAATAACCGTAAGGTGCATATCGAAACTTCGGGTGCTTATCCTTTATCTGGAACTTGGGATTGGATTTGTCTTTCGCCAAAGAAAAACAAGCTTCCTACTCAAACGGTTTATGATAATGCACAAGAATTAAAAGTGATTATTCATAATAAACATGATTTTATTTTTGCGGAGGAACAAGCAGAGTTGGTAAATAAGGAAGCTATTTTGTTCCTTCAGCCAGAATGGAGTAAGAAAGAGGAAATGACTCCGCTGATTGTTGATTATGTAATGAATAATCCAAAATGGCGTGTTTCGCTTCAAACACATAAATATTTGAATATTCCATAATAAAAAAGCCAAACAAGAATAATTGTTTGGCTTTTTTGTATTTCTGTTACTCTAAGATGGTTTTTAATTAAAAGCACATTACAGGTTTAGGTAGTGTAAAGCTTTTTTAAATTGAAAGTTTCGCTAAATAATCATAATGTTCGCCTTCAAGTATCAATTCACAATTTAATCCGTTGTCTATTGCAGCGTTTTGTAAAGTATTATAGTCAAGATACAGCCAAGGAAATGGTTCTTCTTTTTCATTTTTATAAGTGATTGTGAATTCTAATTCACCATAATAATCGTTACTCGGAATCCATTTTCCGCCATCTTCGTCTTCGTCAAACATATAAATTATATCAGAAGAATCGATTAGTATTTGTCCGTTTTCGTTTAATAGCGTTTTTAATTTTTGAAGATACTTAGGAAGATTGCTTAGTTTTCCAAAGATTCCGGTACCATTCATTAGTAGTAAAATTGTATCGAATTTTTCAATCTCATCTAAATCCAGAATATTTACAACTTTAGCAGAAGAAAGGCCTCTTAATTTAGAAGCTTCGATGGCTTTTTTAGAAATATCAATGGATGTTATGTCTAAATCTCTCTCATTTTGCAAATACAAACTATGACTTCCTGCGCCACAACCAACATCAAGAGTTTTTCCTTTGGCTAATTGAAGGGCTTTTTGTTCCAGATTAGGCATATCATCAAAAGATCGGAATAAATAAGCAACGCTCATTTCATCAGCATCTGATATGGATGTTTCTGTGATCAAATCTTCAGGAGAATTATTCGTTTGGTAGTCTAGTATGGCTTTGCCAAAAAGGTCTTTCATAATTGTTTCTTTGATGGTGTGGTAATTTGTTTATTTGATTTGATTAATTTTGCAGCATAAATTTATCAAATCCACAAAATTGACAAATCCACAAATAGGGCTGTTGAATAAACTTGCCAAAGATAAGCATATAGAAAATAAAAAGTATTTTGATAAGCTTAAAAAGAAGGCGCCTAAAAATTTAGATTATGTAATGCAAGATTTGCATGATGCCGAATTCAAGAAAACAGATTGTTTGAAATGTGCCAATTGTTGTAAGACTACCGGTCCTTTATTTACTCTAGCGGATATTGAACGCGTTTCAAAACATCTGAAACAAAAGCCGCAGCAGTTCATTGAGCAATATTTGCGTATTGATGAAGATAAAGATTATGTATTGCAAAGTGTACCTTGTACTTTTCTTGATAATGAAAATGCTTGTATGATTTATGATGTGCGTCCAAAGGCTTGTAGAGAATTTCCGCATACAGACAGAAAGAAGTTTCAACAAATTTCTGACCTGACTTTAAAAAATGTTGCCATTTGTCCTGCGGCTTACAATATCGTAGAAGAAATGAAAAAGAAGTTACCGCTTTAAATAATTTCGAAAAGCATCATTCTCTTTATTACTGAAAGCTTATGCAATTCAGGGCTTAAAACTTTATGTATATTTGCATTGAAACCAAAACGAAAATCTTGAATTTAGAATATTTCATCGCTAAAAGACTTATAACTGCTAAAGACTATAAAAGCAGTATCTCGGCACCAATTATAAAAATTGCTATTTCGGCAATAGCTATCGGTATGATAATGATGATCGTGTCGGTTGCGACTGGAATAGGGTTGCAGCAAAAGATCCGAGAGAAAATTTCTGCATTCAATGGGCATGTTATCATTTCAAATTTTGATAGTAATCAATCAGAAACTACCACAGCTCCAATTTCTAAAAATCAAGATTTTTATCCGAAGTTTAATTCCGTAGAAGGTGTGAGTCATATTCAGGCTACTGCTAGTAAGGCTGGAATTATTAGGACAGAAACAGCTTTTGAAGGAATAGTTTTTAAAGGCGTTGGTTCGGATTATAAATGGGATAATATAAAGGAATATCTAATTGCAGGCAAATTACCGGATTATTCTAAAAATGTAAATCAAGAAGTATTGTTGTCTCAATTTTTGGCCAATAGGCTAAATTTGAAAGTCGGGGATACATTCAATACTTTCTTTATGAAAGAAGGGGAGAATAAATTGCCAAACATTCGCCGTTTTAAAATTACGGGAATTTTTAATTCTGGTTTTCAAGAATTCGATGCTACCTATATAATAGGTGATATTCGGCACATACAACGAATTAATAAATGGACGCCCGATCAAATAGGAGCTTTTGAGGTTTTTGTTTCGGACTTTGACAATATAGAAGCAGTAGGTGATCAGGTGTATCAAAAAATAGGATCCACACTCGATACCAAAACCATAATCGAAAAATACAGTTATATATTTGAGTGGCTTCAATTATTTGATTTCAATATTATAATTATATTGATCGTGATGATTGTTGTTGCTACTATAAATATGGTTGTTGCGCTTTTGGTGCTTATTCTAGAACGTACCCAAATGATAGGAATATTAAAGGCATTAGGGTCTAATAATTGGAGTATTAGAAAAATATTTTTGTACAATGCTTCTTATCTTATTCTACGTGGTCTCTTTTGGGGGAATTTAATAGGGATTGTTATATTGTTGTTGCAGCAATATTTTGGAATAGTTAAACTCAATCCTGAAAATTACTATGTAGATCAGGCTCCCGTATATCTTAATTGGGGATACATTGTATTATTGAATTTACTCACGATTGGCGTTTGCTTTTTGGTGTTGTTAATTCCGTCCTATATAATAACCAAAATCTCACCAGTTAAAGCAATTCGTTTTGATTGATGGTTTCTTCTGGAGTTCTATGTTATTAAAAAAGGCTTTACTTGTATATAAGTAAAGTCTTTTTTCTTTCTGGATGGTAAAACAGCGATAAAACCTTTTAATTTGAATCAAAACTTATAATTGTGTCTTTATTATAAGGTAGTATTGATTGTTAAAAAGCCTTGTTGGAGCTGTGTTTTCGCCGCCTAGCAACATAATAAGGTTGTAATCCGTGAAACGCTAAAAAAACTTTTAATTCCAAAGTTCGGGTTTTCAGTGATTTAAAATTAAAGTTAATAAAAGTTAAAAAAAAGGTGTTTAAAAAGCTTGTATAACGGTATAAAGGTTCTACTTTTGCACCCGCAACAGCGACAAACGTTCATTAAAACACTGACAGCGATTATTTGATTTAGGGATTTAGTTTTCTAAAATAAAACTCAAAAAAAGCTTGTGAGATTTGAATTTGCTTGTTACCTTTGCACCCCGCAAAATATGCAAAGTTCCTTGAGAGATTGGTAAGATAGAATAAAGAAAACGAAGTTTTAAAGCTTCAAAAAAACTTTAAATTTTTCTTGCGAGATTAAAAAGAAGTTGTACTTTTGCACCCGCTTCGAGAAACACATTTAGATGTGAAGAACGAGACGAAAAAACGATAAGACACGTTCCTAGACATATTGAATTGACAGCCGTTTTAAGAGAGATCTTAAAACAAAAGAATAAGAGTAATAGAATCGATAGATTTGAAAAAACCGATAGATCTTCAGTCGAATAAAAACAGAGAATCATTTATGGTTCTCGCATAATATACGATGAAGAGTTTGATCCTGGCTCAGGATGAACGCTAGCGGCAGGCTTAACACATGCAAGTCGAGGGGTATAGTTCTTCGGAATTAGAGACCGGCGCACGGGTGCGTAACGCGTATGCAATCTACCTTTCACAGAGGGATAGCCCAGAGAAATTTGGATTAATACCTCATAGTATAATTGAATGGCATCATTTAATTATTAAAGTCACAACGGTGAAAGATGAGCATGCGTCCCATTAGCTAGTTGGTAAGGTAACGGCTTACCAAGGCTACGATGGGTAGGGGTCCTGAGAGGGAGATCCCCCACACTGGTACTGAGACACGGACCAGACTCCTACGGGAGGCAGCAGTGAGGAATATTGGACAATGGGCGCAAGCCTGATCCAGCCATGCCGCGTGCAGGATGACGGTCCTATGGATTGTAAACTGCTTTTGCACAGGAAGAAACAACTCTACGTGTAGAGTCTTGACGGTACTGTGAGAATAAGGATCGGCTAACTCCGTGCCAGCAGCCGCGGTAATACGGAGGATCCAAGCGTTATCCGGAATCATTGGGTTTAAAGGGTCCGTAGGCGGTTTAGTAAGTCAGTGGTGAAAGCCCATCGCTCAACGGTGGAACGGCCATTGATACTGCTAAACTTGAATTATTAGGAAGTAACTAGAATATGTAGTGTAGCGGTGAAATGCTTAGAGATTACATGGAATACCAATTGCGAAGGCAGGTTACTACTAATATATTGACGCTGATGGACGAAAGCGTGGGTAGCGAACAGGATTAGATACCCTGGTAGTCCACGCCGTAAACGATGGATACTAGCTGTTGGGAGCAATCTCAGTGGCTAAGCGAAAGTGATAAGTATCCCACCTGGGGAGTACGTTCGCAAGAATGAAACTCAAAGGAATTGACGGGGGCCCGCACAAGCGGTGGAGCATGTGGTTTAATTCGATGATACGCGAGGAACCTTACCAAGGCTTAAATGTAGATTGACCGGTTTGGAAACAGACTTTTCGCAAGACAATTTACAAGGTGCTGCATGGTTGTCGTCAGCTCGTGCCGTGAGGTGTCAGGTTAAGTCCTATAACGAGCGCAACCCCTGTTGTTAGTTGCCAGCGAGTCATGTCGGGAACTCTAACGAGACTGCCAGTGCAAACTGTGAGGAAGGTGGGGATGACGTCAAATCATCACGGCCCTTACGCCTTGGGCTACACACGTGCTACAATGGCCGGTACAGAGAGCAGCCACTGGGTGACCAGGAGCGAATCTATAAAACCGGTCACAGTTCGGATCGGAGTCTGCAACTCGACTCCGTGAAGCTGGAATCGCTAGTAATCGGATATCAGCCATGATCCGGTGAATACGTTCCCGGGCCTTGTACACACCGCCCGTCAAGCCATGGAAGCTGGGGGTGCCTGAAGTCGGTGACCGCAAGGAGCTGCCTAGGGTAAAACTGGTAACTAGGGCTAAGTCGTAACAAGGTAGCCGTACCGGAAGGTGCGGCTGGAACACCTCCTTTCTAGAGCTTGAATGTTAGTAGCAATACACTTTCAAGAAAGAAGACGAAAAGAGATATTGGAAAAATATCTAAAGAATTTATTACTCTTGCTGTTAGTTCAAATAATACAATTTAAGAATAAGAGTGTCTCGTAGCTCAGCTGGTTAGAGTACTACACTGATAATGTAGGGGTCGACAGTTCGAGTCTGTCCGAGACAACTATTTACACTTAAATACAAAGAAGAATCTAGAGTTAGCAATTCACAACTCATTTGGATGTAAAGTAAAGTTACTGAATACTGAACACTGCCAACTGTATTGGGGGATTAGCTCAGCTGGCTAGAGCGCCTGCCTTGCACGCAGGAGGTCAACGGTTCGACTCCGTTATTCTCCACAAATCAGTTGATTTGGTTTTTTGGTCATTCGTTTATTCGAATCACGAATCCATAAATCCACAGATAACCGTTCATTGACATATTGAGATAAGAAAAATATTAAAAAGTAGAAAGCGTTTTTTACTATTTATAGTAAAAGACAAACAAAAACGGTCTTAATTAAATTTAAGATTGGTACAATAAGCAAAATAAGGGCGTATGGGGGATGCCTTGGCTCTCAGAGGCGATGAAAGGCGTGATAAGCTGCGAAAAGCTACGGGGACGGGCACACACCGATTGATCCGTAGATACCTGAATGGGGCAACCCACTATGTTGAAGACATAGTACACCGATAGGTGGGCAAACCCGCTGAACTGAAACATCTAAGTAGGCGGAGGAGAAGAAAACAAAAGTGATTCCGTAAGTAGTGGCGAGCGAACGCGGATTAGCCCAAACCAATGTTGTTACGGCAATGTTGGGGTTGTAGGACCACGACATTTCTTGCACAAGGAACTAGAATCTACTGGAAAGTAGAACCAAAGAGGGTGATAGTCCTGTATAGGTAACGAGTGTAAAGGATAGTGGTATCCTGAGTAGGGCGGGGCACGTGAAACCCTGTCTGAATTTGGCGGGACCATCCGCTAAGGCTAAATACTCCTGAGAGACCGATAGTGAACCAGTACCGTGAGGGAAAGGTGAAAAGAACCGTGAATAACGGAGTGAAATAGATCCTGAAACCATACGCTTACAAGCGGTCGGAGCCCTTTCGTGGGGTGACGGCGTGCCTTTTGCATAATGAGCCTACGAGTTAACGTTGCTGGCAAGGATAAGTGGTTAAGCCACGGATCCGTAGCGAAAGCGAGTCTGAATAGGGCGCTTTAGTCAGTAGTGTTAGACGCGAAACCGTGTGATCTACCCATGGACAGGTTGAAGCTGTGGTAACACACAGTGGAGGACCGAACCCGTTGACGTTGAAAAGTCTTGGGATGATCTGTGGGTAGGGGTGAAAGGCCAATCAAACTCGGAAATAGCTCGTACTCCCCGAAATGCATTTAGGTGCAGCGTTATGCGTAAAGTTATATAGAGGTAGAGCTACTGATTGGATGCGGGGGCTTCACCGCCTACCAATTCCTGACAAACTCCGAATGCTATATAATGTTTCATAACAGTGAGGGCTTGGGTGCTAAGGTCCAAGTCCGAGAGGGAAAGAACCCAGACCATCAGCTAAGGTCCCCAAATATATACTAAGTTGAAAGAACGAGGTTTGTCTGCCCAGACAGCTAGGATGTTGGCTTGGAAGCAGCCATTCATTTAAAGAGTGCGTAACAGCTCACTAGTCGAGCGGACGAGCATGGATAATAATCGGGCATAAGTATATTACCGAAGCTATGGATTTAGAGTTTACTCTAAGTGGTAGGGGAGCATTCTAACAGGGTAGAAGGTGTATCGTAAGGTATGCTGGACTGGTTAGAAAAGAAAATGTAGGCATAAGTAACGATAATGCGGGCGAGAAACCCGCACACCGAAAGACTAAGGTTTCCACAGCTATGCTAATCAGCTGTGGGTTAGTCGGGACCTAAGGCGAACCCGAAAGGGACAGTCGATGGACAACGGGTTAATATTCCCGTACTACTGTTAACTGTGATGGGGTGACGGAGTGATGAAAGTGCCGCGAACTGACGGAATAGTTCGTTGAAGTACCTACCTATAAGACCCGCAGGCAAATCCACGGGTTTTGGGGAAATACGATAGTACTCGGCGTCTTCGGACAAAGAGATAGTGCACCTAAGGGCTTCCAAGAAAAACCTCTAAACTTCAGGTTAATAGTACCCGTACCGCAAACCGACACAGGTAGTCGAGATGAGAATTCTAAGGTGCTCGAGAGATTCATGGCTAAGGAATTAGGCAAAATAGACCCGTAACTTCGGGAGAAGGGTCGCCAGCAGCAATGCTGGCCGCAGTGAAGAGGTCCAGGCGACTGTTTATCAAAAACACAGGGCTCTGCAAAATCGTAAGATGAAGTATAGGGCCTGACACCTGCCCGGTGCTGGAAGGTTAAGAGGAGATGTTATCTTCGGAGAAGCATTGAATTGAAGCCCCAGTAAACGGCGGCCGTAACTATAACGGTCCTAAGGTAGCGAAATTCCTTGTCGGGTAAGTTCCGACCTGCACGAATGGTGTAACGATCTGGACACTGTCTCAGCCATGAGCTCGGTGAAATTGTAGTAACGGTGAAGATGCCGTTTACCCGCAGTGGGACGAAAAGACCCTGTGCACCTTTACTATAGCTTAGTATTGACCTTGGATAAATGATGTGTAGGATAGGTTGGAGACTGTGAAGTGGCGTCGCTAGGCGTTGTGGAGTCATTGTTGAAATACAACCCTTTGTTTATCTGAGGCCTAACCCCGTTTTGCGGGGGACATTGCTTGGTGGGTAGTTTGACTGGGGTGGTCGCCTCCAAAAGAGTAACGGAGGCTTCTAAAGGTTCCCTCAGTACGCTTGGTAACCGTGCGTAGAGTGCAATGGCATAAGGGAGCTTGACTGAGAGACATACAGGTCGATCAGGTACGAAAGTAGAGCATAGTGATCCGGTGGTTCCGCATGGAAGGGCCATCGCTCAAAGGATAAAAGGTACGCCGGGGATAACAGGCTGATCTCCCCCAAGAGCTCATATCGACGGGGGGGTTTGGCACCTCGATGTCGGCTCGTCACATCCTGGGGCTGGAGAAGGTCCCAAGGGTTGGGCTGTTCGCCCATTAAAGTGGCACGCGAGCTGGGTTCAGAACGTCGTGAGACAGTTCGGTCTCTATCTACTGTGGGCGCAAGAAATTTGAGTGGATCTGATTCTAGTACGAGAGGACCGAATTGGACAAACCTCTAGTGTATCTGTTGTCACGCCAGTGGCACCGCAGAGTAGCTACGTTTGGAAGGGATAAGCGCTGAAAGCATATAAGCGCGAAACCCACCACAAGATGAGATTTCTTTTAAGGATCGTGGGAGATGACCACGTTGATAGGCTATAGATGTAAAGGCAGTAATGTCATAGTCGAGTAGTACTAATAATCCGTAAGCTTATGTACACCTTTTCCTCCGGGGTAACCCGGAGGAAGAAACTTTCTAAATAAATACTTTTTTCTTTATCTCAGTATGTTAAGATATTGTGTAATGTTGATCCATAAATAATGGATTACCCATTGCAAAACGACCTTAAGGTGGTTATTGCGGCGGGGCTCACCTCTTCCCATCCCGAACAGAGAAGTTAAGCCCGCCTGCGCAGATGGTACTGCAGTTATGTGGGAGAGTATGTCGTCGCCTTTCTTTAGAAAAGCCTGTCTGAAAAGACAGGCTTTTTTGTTTTTATAGCATCGAAGTGTTTGTCTAAGGGCTCGGTTCGACGGCTTTGTTTAATCTGGACCTGTTTTAGATTCTGTAAAACCCTCTATCCAATCGGATAGAGGGTTTTTTGTTTGGAATCATTAAATCAGAAGCTTATTCTGATGTTTTCAAGCAAGTAGGTTTGAAAGAATCAAGTTCAAAAGTTGAGGGCTAAGAGAATGATTTAGTCAATTTGTACAGAAGATAGAAATCTACCATTTTTGCATAGCTAAATTTGTTGCTAGAAGATTTGATATAGTTAGTTATATTATTAAAGTAAACTATTACCTGAAAATTATATCATCAGATGGAAAAAGAAAAACTTCTATGGAAAATAAATTTGGAAGGATAGTTTCTTTTGTATAAGTCTGTAAAGATCAAATTTTAGTTAAGTATAAATTAATTAAGGTTATAATAATAATCAGAATTAAAGGGTTTATTAAAGAGTGGGTAATATTATAGTTATTTGACCTATTTGCGAAAACTAAGCTATACTTGTATATAATAGTTGGTGTTCTATAGCTGTAACTGTATTAGGAGTAATGTAATTATGCTTAGAAAAGTTTAATTGATTCTTTAAAAATGTAAACCGCTTACATTGTCATTGTTTGCAAAAAAAAATCCCGATCGCTTAGCGAATCGGGAAAAATTTAAATCAGTCAATCTATTTTGGATGTTATAATAAGAGCTAATTCAAAGTGTCTTCTGTCTCTTCTAAGTCCTCTGATTTTCTACCTATTTTTACTTTTGGATTGTCTTTATTTCCGGTGATAACTAGTGGTACTCCAAAAATACCTAAAGGAGGTAATCCTAATCTCATTTTTAGATTTAGTTTTCCGTCTAAACTTGTTGTGCCTTCTATTCGAGGTCTGAATCCCGCAAATTTGAATTTGAATCTTTCTAGTGTAATAATGTTATTTTTTATTGAACTACGTATGTCAATTTTGTTTATTTCAGGATTTTTCAAACCTTCGTGATTTGTTTTGCTAGCCACAGTATTAAACATTTTCATACCGTAAAATTTTATATTTTTTACAGAAATGACACCGTTACCTATTAAAGAAGGAAAAACAGGTTCCATGTTTTCATTTAATCTGCCCTTAAGGTTATAATCTAAAGATATAATTCCTTGTGCTTTTTCAGCAGCACTAGCCATTTCTCTAAAAATTTTCACCTCATTGTAGGCTCTTTTTATATCGAACTCGGATGCTTTTATATGATAATCAAATTCTGCTTTTTTTGGAGTTACACTTTTGTAATTGGCATCCATCGTAACAGCACAACCTATCAAATTAAAACCAGTATTCTGCATGTTTAGCGAGCCGTTTTTCATTTTCAATGTTCCTTTTGCTTCTTTAAGATTAAGTCCTTTAAAATCTAC
This sequence comes from Flavobacterium sp. W1B, assembly GCF_047344965.1. NCBI lineage: Bacteria > Pseudomonadati > Bacteroidota > Flavobacteriia > Flavobacteriales > Flavobacteriaceae > Flavobacterium > Flavobacterium sp. W1B. The sequence goes on along the minus strand of NZ_CP178845.1, from coordinate 499,407 downwards.
TTTTTGAGCATTTGCTTGAAAATGTAAATCTAGGTTAGATGGAATTATAATTACTCCTTTTTCTGCAACGGCTTGGTTTGAGACAGGAGAATTTGCAGTAGCGGTTGTAGATGAATTGCTACTAGTGCTTGACATGAATTCATCAGCATTTATGTATTTAGAATTTAAGATAAAAGAACCTTTTAAAACGCCATTTTTGGAAGCTATAAAATTGAATACATTTTGCAAATAACCATTCATTTTAAAATCAGATTGACCGTAAGATGCTAAGAAAGTATTAAAATGCATCTTGTCCTGATTGAATTTGAATATTCCTTCCTTGATAAGAAAAGTTTTAGGTAAGTATTCAGTAGCTACGCCAATATTCCTAATTTCTAATGTTCCGCTGTTTTGAAGTTTAGAATAATTCCCTTTTTCGGCATCACTCTGCTTTCCTTTTAACCTTAAATCTGCTTTTATGAATCCTTCTAAATCCAATCCTTTTTGAGAAAAAACTTTATATATTTTGGCTATATCCAGAGTTCCTTTGGCTTTGATATCATAAGTAAGATTTTTGAAATTACTTAAATCTGCTTCTACAAAAACAGGATTGCCCTCAAAAGTAAATTGCGCAGGTTTTGTGGTAACTTTTAAATCATCAAAGGTTCCTTTTGGGTTGGAAATAGTTGAAACAACTTCAATGTTTGTAATTGGATTGGGATAGTATTTAGTTTTAATATAACCATCTTTCAAATTAAGCACAGCATTGGTAATAGGGAAAATGCCTTTTTTTTGATCGTATTTACCTTTTGTTTTTATGTCGGCAATTAGAATTCCTTCTAGATCTAAGTCAGGAATACCAATCGCACGGTTTAGTTTACCTAAATCAATCTTTGCATCTAGAACTGCATCAACTTCAGATGTGGTTGTTCCGGTGCTGTATATTTTAGTTTTTAGGTATTCTTTTTCAATATTTAGAGATAAATTCTTCATGTCCACGATCAAAAGATCAGGATTCAAAGAAGGTAATTTAGTCAAAAAATCTAAATTTAAATTTGTTATGGGTGTTTTGCTTTTGTTGTAATTTACAAAACCGTCCCTTACTTTTAAATCGAGATTCATTGTTGGCGCAATGTTTTTAGAGGCAATGTAATTTCCCTTTAGAGTTAAGAGAAAATCGATTTTTCCTTTTAAATCAGTTTTATTTAACCAAGTAATAAATTTTGGAGGCAAGGCAGTAAATAAATCATATAAGTTGCTGTTGGTTGTTTTTAGGATAAAATCCATATTATAACCTTCTTGAAGGAAATCGAATTTTCCTTTGAAATCAACCGGAAGATTGTTTATTTTTAAATCGTTTTGTTCAAAAATAAGTGAAAGGGAATTCACATTTACTTTGGTAATTAAATCGGCATTGACTTTTTTATTCATCAAATAAGGCTCATTGTCATATAAAATATTGAATTTTTCGATTTTTGCTTTTGAATATAAATCAAAAATAGCTTTGCTTAAATCTCCTTTTCCTAAATAATTAAAACCAAATATGTCAAAATGAAGTTTGGTCGATAAATCATCATAAACAATTTTGCTGTTTTTGATTTCGATTTTCTCTAATTTTAATGAACTATCTTCATTATTATCATTTGTCTCCGCTTTGCTGGATTTATAGACATTATAATTTGCAAATCCTTCTTTGTTGACCTTTACATTTATATCAGCATTAGAAATAAAAATTTTGTCGATATTGACTGATTTTCCAAAAATTAAGCTTGGAACATTAATACCAAAAGCAATTTCTTTGGCTGTAATTAATTTTTCATTTTGAAAAGGAGCTGAACCATTCAGTTTAAAATTGTCTAAACTTACGGTTAATGAAGGAAAATGATTAAAAAAAGAAACTTTAGATTCAGAATAATCCAGTTTGGCATTCAGTTTTTCATTGGCTACTTTTTTTATTTCTGCATTGATTTTGTCTGCAAAAATATAGGGAGCAATAAACATAAAAGCCAATAAACTTATTAAAGTGATTCCTATATATTTCAATATTTTAAAAAATATAGCTTTTTTTTGAGACATGATAATGTTGTTGTTTATGAAATGAAATATAGGAACGTGTTTTGGAATTGTTTATTATCCGTGAACAGTTTCATTCTTACCGTAGTTGCTAATAATGGATGTTTCATATTCAATCCATTGTTTCCAGCGTTTGTCAACGTCAACATTATCGGCATATTTTCGAGCAAAAGTTAAAAAAGTGGTGTAGTGTCCCGCTTCACTAATCATTAAATCACGGTAAAATATAGCCAATTCAGGATCTTTTATGTTTTCCGATAAGACTTTGAATCGTTCGCAACTGCGAGCTTCAATCATAGCCGAGAAAAGCAGACGTTCGCATAAAGCATCGTTTCGACTTCCGTCTTTTTTCATGAATTTAAAAAGCTCGTTTACATAGCTGTCTTTGCGTTCCCGACCAAAAGTAAGACCTCTTTCTTTTATTAGATCATAAACCATTTGAAAATGTTCTAATTCTTCTTTGGCAATGAGCATCAATTCGGTAACCAATTCTTCTTTTTCGGAATTTTGGGTGATAAGACTTATAGCGTTTGAAGCAGCCTTTTGTTCACACCAAGCATGGTCGGTCAAAATTTCTTCGATATTCGATTCTACAATATTTACCCATCTTGGATCGGTGGCTAATTTTAATCCTAACATAATCCTGAATTTTTTTTTGCAAAATTAGTCTTTTCTAATTGATTTTTATTAGAAATGAAGGATTTGCCGCCGAAATACCATTATTTTGCAATAATAACTTTTTAAAATTATGAATCAAATGCAATCGCTTTTAATAATAGGTTTTGTTTGGCCTGAACCCAATTCTTCTGCGGCAGGAGGAAGGATGATGCAATTGGTTTCACTTTTTAAAGAACAGGGTTTCAAGGTTGTTTTTGCGAGTCCAGCTCAGGACAGCGATTTTATGGTTGATTTGAATTTGTATGGAGTCGTGAAAAAGTCAATAGCCTTAAACTGTTCTAGTTTTGACACATTTATAAAAGAATTGAATCCTACAGTTGTTTTATTTGATCGTTTTATGATCGAAGAACAATTTGGCTGGCGTGTTGCCGAGAATTGTCCGAATGCATTACGATTATTAGATACCGAAGATTTGCATTGTTTGCGTTTGGCAAGGCAAAAAGCATTCAAAGAAAACCGTCCGTTTCAAAGCACAGATTTATTAGCTGAAGAAGTTGCAAAAAGAGAGATTGCTAGTATTCTGCGTTGCGATTTGTCTTTGATGATTTCGGAATTTGAAATGGATTTGTTGAAAACGACTTTCCGAATCGATTCGGCTTTATTGTATTATTTGCCTTTGCTTTTAGAATCGAATGAAATTCCTGATTTGGAAAAATTACCTTCTTTTGAGGAACGACAGGATTTTGTTTTTATCGGTAATTTTCTTCATGAGCCCAATTGGAATGCCGTGCAATATTTAAAGGAAGAGATTTGGTCTAAAATTAGAAAGCAATTGCCAGCGGCGGTTTTGAATGTTTATGGTGCTTATTCTTCGCAAAAAGTGTTGCAGTTGCATAATGCAAAAGAAGGATTTTTGATAAAAGGGCGAGCTGAAAATGCGAATGAAGTTGTCAAGCAAGCCCGTGTTGTTTTGGCTCCTCTGCGTTTTGGTGCTGGAATTAAAGGAAAATTATTAGAAGCAATGCAATGCGGAACTCCAAGTGTGACGACTTCTATAGGTGCAGAATCCATGCAGGGCGATTTAGCCTGGAATGGTTTTATAGAAGATATGCCTGAACTTTTTGCAGAAAAAGCAGTGCAATTATATCAAGATAAAAATATTTGGTTTCAAGCTCAAAAAAATGGAATTGTAATTATTGAACAACGTTATTTGCGAGCATCTTTTGCGGATGATTTTGAACAACAAATAAAATCATTGCAAGATAATTTAACACATCATCGATTGGTGAATTTTATGGGTGAGTTATTGCAACATCATACTTTGAAAAGCACCAAGTATATGTCAAAGTGGATTGAGGAGAAGAATAAGTAATAAAAAACCCGTCAAGTTTTATACAAGACGGGTTTTTAGTTTTATGCAGAATCAGTAATTATGCAAGCATGGTTACTGGATTTTCAATGTATTGTTTTAATGTTTGTAAGAACTGTGCTCCAGTTGCTCCATCGATAGTACGGTGGTCACAAGCAAGAGATAACATCATAGTGTTCCCTACAACGATTTGTCCGTTTTTAACCACTGGTTTCTCTACGATAGCTCCTACTGAAAGGATAGCAGAGTTAGGTTGGTTGATGATAGAGTTGAATTCAGTGATTCCAAACATTCCTAGGTTGGAAACAGTGAAAGTACTTCCTTCCATTTCTTGTGGTCCTAGTTTTTTGTTTTTAGCTCTTCCAGCAAGATCTCTTACACTAGCACCAATTTGAGATAAACTCATAGCGTCAGTGAATTTCAATACAGGAACAACTAATCCATCTTCAACAGCTACAGCAACTCCAATGTTCACGTGGTGATTGATGATGATAGCATCTTCTTTCCATTGTGAGTTTATTTTTGGGTGCTTTTTCAATGCTAAAGCACAAGCTTTGATTACCATATCGTTGAAAGATACTTTGGTATCTGGAACGCTATTGATAGTTGCTCTTGATTTCATTGCATCGTCCATAGTCACTTCGATTACTAAGTTGTAATGTGGTGCAGTGAATAAAGATTCAGCCAAACGTTTCGCAATGATTTTACGCATTTGCGAATTTTTGATTTCTTCAGTGAAAACTTCTCCAGCAGGAACAAATACTTTTGGTGCAGCAGCAACCTCAGTTTTTGCAGGTGCAGCAACAGCTTGTGGAGCGGCAGCAGCAGGAGTGAAGTTTTCGATATCACTTTTTACGATACGTCCGTTTTCTCCAGAACCTTTAACTTGAGTTAATTGGATTCCTTTGTCAGAAGCAATTTTCTTTGCTAATGGTGATGCTAAAATGCGTTGTCCATCAGTTGATGGTTCTTGAACAATTGGTTCTGCAGTTTTTTCTGTTGAAGCTACTGCTTTTTCTTCTGTTACAGCTGGAGCAGCTTGTGGCGCTCCGCCAGTTTTATAATTTTCAGCAATTCCGCTAATGTCAGTTCCTGCAGGTCCAATGATGGCCAAAAGGCTGTCAACAGGAGCTGTATTTCCTTCTTCGATTCCTACGTATAATAAAGTTCCTTCGTTGAAAGATTCGAATTCCATTGTTGCTTTATCCGTTTCGATTTCAGCAAGAATGTCTCCTTCTGAAACTTTATCTCCTACTTTTTTCAACCAAGTGGCTACAGTTCCTTCTGTCATGGTATCGCTCAAACGAGGCATGGTAACAACTACAACTCCTTTTGGAAGTGCTGAATTAGTTGGAGCAGCAACTGCTAAAACTTCTTCTTTTTTAACTTCAGCTGCAACTGGAGCGGCAGCGGAATCTCCAGATATTAAAGAAGAAATATCTTCTCCTTCTTTTCCTATTATTGCCAGTAAAGAGTCTACAGGAGCGGTTTCTCCTTCTGGAATACCTATATATAAAAGAGTTCCTTCGTTGAAGGATTCAAATTCCATTGTTGCTTTGTCGGTTTCAATTTCAGCTAGAATATCTCCTTCTGAAACTTTATCTCCTACTTTTTTTAGCCAAGTTGCTACTGTTCCTTCCGTCATAGTATCGCTCAAACGAGGCATTGTTATTTTGATTGCCATATTGATTTATAGTTTATGAGGTATAAAAGGATAGTTTTCTTGTTCGTATACTACGTCGTAAAGTTGTTGAATTGGTGGGTAATCAGATTCTTCTGCAAAAGTTGCACATTCTTCAACTAAGTCTTTTACTCTTTGGTCAATCGCTTCAATTTCTTCTTCAGTAGCGTATTTTTGATCCTTGATAACATCTAATACTTGAGTAATTGGATCGATTTTTTTGTATTCTTCAACCTCTTCTTTCGTACGGTATAATTGTGCGTCAGACATAGAGTGACCTCTATATCTATATGTTTTCATTTCTAGGAAAGTTGGTCCATCACCACGACGTGCTCTATCAATTGCTTCAGTCATTGCTTCAGCTACCTTTACAGGATTCATCCCGTCAACTGGTCCGCAAGGCATTTCGTAGCCTAATCCAAGTTTCCAAATATCAGTATGGTTTGCAGTTCTCTCTACAGATGTTCCCATTGCATAACCGTTGTTTTCAACGATAAATACTACCGGAAGTTTCCATAACATAGCCATGTTGAAAGCTTCGTGTAGAGAACCTTGACGAGCAGCTCCATCACCAAAGTAGGTCATTGTAACTCCTCCAGTATTGAAATATTTGTCTCCAAAAGCTAATCCAGCACCTACAGGAATTTGTCCACCTACAATTCCATGACCACCATAAAAACGGTGTTCTTTTGAGAAGATGTGCATAGAACCACCCATTCCTTTAGATGTTCCTGTAACTTTTCCTAAAAGTTCAGCCATTACGCGTCTTGGGTCAACACCCATTCCTATTGGTTGAACGTGATTTCTGTATGCAGTAATCATTTTATCTTTTGACAAGTCCATTGCGTGTAATGCTCCTGCAAGTACAGCTTCTTGACCATTGTATAAGTGTAGAAAACCTCTAACTTTTTGTTGTATGTATAATGCTGCAAGTTTGTCTTCAAACTTTCTCCAAAGTAGCATATCTTCATACCACTTTAAATAAACCTCTTTTGTAACTTCTTTCATCTCGATTGTTCTTTTGCTAAAGTTTTATTGTGTTATCAACTAAGTCTATGACGCAAAATAGTTTTATCCCACAAATTTGCGAATCGCAAAAATAACACATTCAAACTTAGAACTAAAATTTATAAGCTAATTTTTGGATTTTTTACAAGAACTTTTTGTCAAACATAAGAGGGAGTAAGTTTTTTAACGATGCGGATTTATGTATTTCGCCTGATTCGCCCATAAAATAGATTTCAATTGGAGTATCTTGTTTTATTTCATATTCGGCGATTGATTGCCTGCATGAGCCACAAGGAGGAATTGGGGCCATTGTTTTGTTTGTGTCTGAAGCCGCGGTAATAGCCATTTTTATAATTTTGGCTTCAGGGTAAATTGCTCCTGCGTGAAAGATAGCTACGCGTTCTGCGCAAAGTCCGGATGGATATGCTGCGTTTTCTTGGTTTGAGCCTAAAACAATTTCTCCGTTGTCTAGAAAAATAGCTACGCCGACTCTGAATTTTGAATATGGAGCATAAGCCTTTTTTCTAATATTGACAGCTTTTGCCATAAGATCCTGTACGTCATTTGGTAATTCCTGGATTGAATTATAAACAGAGAATGTGCTTACAATAGATATTTCTTTCATGATTATGGGATTTTTTTTTGGAAAAAAAATCCAAATTTCAGGATATTGAAATTTGGATTTTTAATGTGATTTTATAAAATGTTAATATTGTTCGTACTTGTCTCCAAAATTAAACGAAAGAGAGAAGCGTAAGGTGTTTTCTAATGGGTTTGGAATTTTAGATGTTGAAAATAAGTAAGAAATATCTACTTTAATTGTGCTGTATTTAAATCCGGCGCCAAGAGAAAAATATTTTCGAGCACCTTTTGAAGGGCTTTCGTGAAAATAGCCCATTCGCATAGCAAATGAATCTTGATATAGGTATTCTGCGCCTGCAGCATAAGTTATTTCTTGTAGTTCTTCTTTTATGCCGTCTGGGGCATCACCAAATGATTTAAATACTCCGGAAACCCAACTAATTCGTCTGTAGTCTTCTTGATTTTTGTTTAATAAAGCAAGTTCGTCTGATCCGCTGATTTCGCCATCGCCATTTAAGTCTGAATTTTGAGGAGTTGGAATCAGTAGTTTGTTGAATTCAAGATTTAAAGCTACTTTGTTAGAGTCGTCTAGTATAAAATCAAATCCGGTTCCTATTTTTAGATTAGCAGGTAAAAAGTTGGTACTAATCTCATCATTGTCATAACTGATTTTTGGTCCGAGATTTTGAATGTTAAACCCGGCTCTCCATCTTCCGTTAAAACTATTGTAAGCAATCTCCTCTGATTGATAAAAACCGGCTACATCTATTGCAAATGAATTTGCTGCAGAAGTATCACCGATATCTGAAACAACTTTTAGGTTAGAGCGGATGTATCTACCAGCAACGGCCATTGAGAATTTCTCACTCAGTTTTAATGAATAGGACCCGTCTAATGCAAATTCGTTTGGGGAGACAATTCTAGGGTCGTCAAAGGCATTGTCTCTTAGTTCAATATTTCCAAAACCAAAATAGCGTAGACTTCCAGCAAAAGCACTTCGTTCACTGATTTTGTTATAATAAGTTAATTGTCCTAAGGAGATGTCATTTGCTAAATCTGTCAGATACGGAGTGTAGCTTACAGAAAGCCCTTGCTTGTCAGTTGAAAACGCATATTTTGCAGGATTCCATTGTTGAGAAAAGGCATCAGCAGAAGTTGCTACTCCAATGTCAGCCATACCTGCAGCTCTTGCATCGGCAGATACCAGTAAAAAGGGTACCGCAGGATTGATGGCTCTTTCCTGTGCTTTGACAAAATAAAATGCAAACAAACAACTTGTATAAAGTATTAGTTTTCTCATTATAATTAAGATATTCATTGAACAAATATAGTTATTTATGTATTATAAATTTGTCAATATTTTTCTGATTTTTATCAGTTAAACAGGTTTTAGCTGTTGGTAAGTGAAAAAATGCACTTTCTTTTTTGTTGAAATTAATTGTATTGATCCTGAAATAATCTAAATGTTTAGGAATAAGGTAAGCTAGTTTAAGGCTGTTAGGAGGATTTTGTCTATGTTGTTATTTTGGATGTTTTTACGGTTTGCTGTTTTTAAAAGTAAATATTAGTGGTTTAGAATTTGTTTAGCGCTTGTTTTTGTTTGTGAATTGCTTATCTTTTTTAAAAATAAGCAGAAATAATGGAGTTTTTATTCTGACAGCATAAACAAATATTTCATCATTTGTTTATAACTTTATTTTTGAATTAATATTGCCGAGAGTTGCATATTTATTTTTGCCGAGGCTGATATTCAATGCTTGTGTCGTTTTTCTACTTTGGATTTAAACAGCAAGTATTTTGAGATTAATCAAATTGCAGTACTTTTCTTTAGTGATGTTTTTTGGGAAAATCGTATTATATGTAAAAATTTATCATTTGATATGCAAATAAATAATAAAAAGTATAAATTTGCGTTTATTTTGTATGTTCTATTGCGTATAAATTATCAGATTAAAATTATATCGAATGGTGTTGCGAGTTAATGGTTAATTATTATATTGCGTCACTTAAAATATCACCCCAAAGAGTATGAAAGTAAACAAGATTATGGCTTTACGATTGATGTTATCATTATTAATGATTATAGGTTTTGCCAGTTGTAGTAAAAAATCCAGCTCAAAAAGTGCTTCAAAGGCTACTGGTTGGAATGTAGATGGTAAAAAAGCTTTAGCTAATAAAAAACAAGTTGCTGGTCCTGGATTAGTTTTTGTTGAAGGTGGAACTTTTACCATGGGTAAAGTAGAAGATGATGTGATGCATGATTGGAATAATACCGCAACACAGCAACACGTTCAGTCCTTTTATATGGATGAGACTGAAGTTACCAATTTCATGTATTTGGAATATCTAGATTGGTTGAAAAATGTATTTCCACCAACAGAGGATAATTATAAACATATCTATGAGGGAGCTTCTCCAGATACTTTAGTTTGGAGAGATAGATTGGGTTATAATGAAACAATGACTAATAATTATTTAAGACATCCTTCTTATGCTGATTACCCTGTTGTAGGTGTTAATTGGATTCAAGCAGTTGAATTTAGCAAATGGAGAACGGATCGTGTAAATGAAGCAATATTAGAAAAGAGCGGTTATCTTAAGAAAAATGCTAAGACAGATGATGTTTCTGCAGAAAATTCATTTAACACAGAAACCTACTTAAATGCACCAACATTAGCTCGTGGTGGTAATGAAGATATTGTTCTAAAAAACACTAAAGGCAATAAAAAAAGTTCTAAATCTGCAAAAGATGGAACTGTTTCTGAGCCAAAAAATGTATATGCACAACGTTCTTCGGGACTTATTTTACCTGAATATAGACTTCCTACGGAGGCTGAGTGGGAATATGCAGCAGCTGCAGATGTTGGTCAGAGAGAATATAATATTTACAAGGGTCAAAAGAAATATCCTTGGTCTGGAGGTTATACTCGCTCTGGTAAAAGACAGAGTAAAGGAGATCAGTTGGCTAACTTTAAGCAAGGAAATGGAGATTACGGTGGTATCGCTGGATGGTCTGATGACGGAGCTGATATTACAAATGCAGTAAAAAAATATCCAGCAAATGATTTTGGATTATATGATATGGCAGGAAACGTTGCCGAATGGGTAGCTGACGTTTATAGACCAATAATCGATAACGAAGGCAACGATTTCAATTATTTTAGAGGAAACCTTTATACCAAAAACAAAATTGGAAAAGATGGTAAAGTCGAAATTGTTACTAAAGACAATATTAAATATGATACCTTAAGTAACGGAAAAATAATAGCTAGGAACTTTCCAGGTCAAATTGCACAAGTTCCAGTTGATGAACAAGAAACTTATTTGAGACAAAATTTTGATAAGAGCGATAATATCGGTTATAGAGACGGTGATAGACAGTCTTCTAAGTATTATAATTTTGGGGGTTCTGACTCGGATACAGATAAAGGAAAAGATGATAAAAATATGTATAACTCCCCTAGACACAATGTTACTACTGACAGTTTAGGAATGATGGTTAGAAAATACGATAAGTCAAGCAAGAGAACTACTTTAATAAATGATAAAGTAAGAGTTTATAAAGGAGGTTCTTGGAGAGATAGAGCTTATTGGTTAGATCCTGCGCAAAGAAGGTATTTTCCTCAAGATATGGCTACAGATTATATTGGATTTAGAAACGCTATGTCAAGAGTAGGTCCTAAAGCCGAAAAAAGAAAATCACCAAGAAATTAATTTTAAGTAGAAATATAAAAGCCCTTTGATTAGGGCTTTTGTTTTTTAAATCATTTTGAGATGGATATCAATTACATTCATAGTTTGTTTTTAAAATGCAATTCGGTTTCAATAGATACTCGCAGGATCGAACAGAATTCATTATTTGTTGCCATAAAAGGGGAGCGATTTGATGCTAACACATTCGCTAAAGAAGCCTTGGGCAAAGGAGCTTCTTCTGTTATAATTGATAATGCGGATTATTACATTGACCAAAGAACCATTTTGGTCGATGATAGCTTAGTGGCTTTACAGGAATTGGCAAAATTCCACAGAGAATATCTAAAATTACCTATAATAGCGCTCACAGGAAGTAACGGTAAAACAACCACTAAAGAATTAATTCAAGTGGTGCTTTCAAAAAAGTATAAAACCAAAGCTACCCTAGGAAACTTAAACAACCATATTGGAGTTCCGTTGACTTTATTGTCTTTTAATTCAGATACTGAAATTGGCATTGTTGAAATGGGAGCTAATCATAAGAAGGAGATTGCTTTTTTATGCGAATTGGCTCAGCCTGATTATGGCTATATCACAAATTTTGGTAAAGCGCATTTGGAAGGTTTCGGAGGTATTGCAGGTGTTATTGAAGGTAAAAGTGAAATGTATGATTACCTTTCTCAAAATAACAAATTGGCTTTCGTAAATTTGGAAGACCCGATTCAGGCAGAGAAATCAAAAAAAATAAAATCATATTCTTTTGGTGTAAATAAAGAAAACGCTGCTGTTAATATCAAATCTGTTAAAGCGAATCCGTTTGTGGAGGTTTGTTATTCAAACATTGTAATTTCGTCTCACCTAATTGGCTTGTACAATGCTAATAATTTAAATGCGGCACTTACTATAGGGAAATACTTTGAAGTGGATGATTTGTCTATTAAAGAGGCATTGGAAGCTTATATTCCAGAAAACAATAGATCACAATTATTAACAAAAGGATCAAATCAGATAATCTTAGATGCTTATAATGCTAATCCTAGCAGTATGGAGGTAGCCATAGAAAATTTTATTCAATTAGAGAAGCCAAATAAAATTGCGATTTTAGGTGACATGTTTGAGTTAGGTGTTGAAAGTATTCAAGAGCACAAAAACATTGTGGATTTACTGTCTAAAAGTGAAGATTTGAGATGTTATTTTATCGGGAAGGATTTTTATCACAATAGAATAAAAAAGGATAATTTTGGTTTTTTTGAATCTTTTGATAGTTTTTTAGAAGTTTTAAAAGAGCAAAAGTTTGAAAGTAAAACGATTCTTATAAAAGGATCAAGAGGAATGGCTTTAGAGAGAATATTGGATTATATTTCTTAAAAAGAACAAAATCTCGCTAGTTTTTTGGATGGATGTTTTAGACTAAATTTTCATTAAAAAGTCCACGAGATTTTCTCTTTTGTCTAATAGCTAATGTGTGAAACAAATTAGAAAAGAAATAAAAGTGTAATCCTGAAATAAAAGAAGCCGTCTCGATACCATTTTGAGGCGGTTTTTTTGTGCCTTCTTTTTTAGAAGTTTTTTTCATAAAAATGCAAAAATGAACTAAAATGGCATGCTATTGCCATTAATTCAAATTCAAATTTCACTTTTTTGCTGACGATTTTTACTGTATGATTTAAAGGAGATTAGCTTCAAAGTAGTTGTTTTGAGCCATAAATTTACTAGCATATAATTAAACATAATGCAGTTTTTTTGTCATTTTTAGCAAAAATAATTCTATATTCGGGAAAATAAAGAGCCTGTTTAGAGTAAGATCTATAGGCAAAAATATTAATTTACGAGTATTTACTTATTAAAAAAAATGAAACAATTACTTCAGTGGACGATTATCATTCCAATATTATCTTGGATTCTCTTTTTTAGCGGACTTGTTGACAACAGTGGCTTTTTTCAAATTGTTGCAAGCTTACTACTTATTCTTAGTGTTATGTCGGCAGTACATCATTCTGAGATAATAGCAGAAAGAGTTGGAGAGCCTTATGGAACCATTATTTTGGCTATATCGATAACTGTTATCGAAGTTTCGATTATTGTGTCTCTAATGATGTCAGAAGGCTCTGAAGCGGCTTCGTTAGCCAGAGATACTGTATATGCTGCCACAATGCTTATTCTTAATGGTATTATTGGATTGTGTCTTCTTATTGGCGGTCTCAAACATTACGAACAGAATTTTTCTGCTTCTTCTGTGACCATTGGTTTAGTTTCACTGGTTTCGATTATAGTATTTACATTGGTCTTTCCTACTTTCACCGAAAGTGTTGCGGGATCGTATTATTCAGTACCACAACTTATTTTTGCTTCTGCAGCTTGCCTCGTTATCTACTCCTCTTTTCTATTTGCGCAAACTAGAAGATACCGACAGTATTTCCTAACAATTGGACCCGATGAAGATGAAGAAGTTGCTGGGCCTATAGCAATCAATAATAAGGTATTCTTTACAAGTATTGTTTTTCTTATCATAAGCTTAGGTATTGTTGTGTTATTGGCTAAAACCCTTTCTCCTGCAATCGAAAGTATTATTGTCAGCTATAGTCTGCCAAAAACTTTGGTGGGGGTTATAATTGCGGCAATAATTTTACTGCCTGAAGCAATTGCTGCTATCATAGCGGCAAGAAAAAACAGACTCCAAACTAGTATAAATTTAGCCTTGGGTTCTGCTTTGGCAAGTATTGGATTAACCATTCCTAGTGTTTCGGTGGTTTGTATTATGATGGATATGCCTATTATTCTAGGACTCGACATTAAATCTATTGTTCTATTAGCATTATCGGTGTTTACTGTAATGTTGTCATTAAGTAAAGGCAAGTCTAATATTGTTTACGGAGTGGTGCTTCTAGTCAATTTATTTGCTTTTGTATTTCTTATGATATATCCGTAATCCTTACATATAACAGTAAATACAATTAGAAAAATACAAACACAAAAAACTCCTTAATTTCTTAAGGAGTTTTTTATGGTGAAAAAACATTAGTGGAGTGCGACCGTTTTGCTATTGAAGTTATCAAAGAAATTTTTAAAAACTTTCTCTGATTTTAATTATTTGTTGGAATAACGCTGTAGAATTTCGGTTTTGCAGCGTTTTTCATTTTTATTTTTTAGCGTTGTCAATTACAATGTTTTTTGAAATAAAATAAAGCTAATTTTTCTAATAATAGGGCAACAAAATGGGTAATGTGTATACTAAGTGAGTAATTTTTATACAGTTTTAAAATTTTAAAATAATTGTAAGTGTTTGGATTTTAGTAAGATGTTTGTTTGGAATAACAATTGCTTGTTCTTGAGAAAACAATAACAGATTGATGATTCCTAATAATATGAAAACACAGACGATGCCGCCAAATGACACTTTTTTTACTAACAAAGAAATAAATACTTCAACTAACATAGCTCCTTCTAAAAATGTACTTTTTAATCGAATTATTTTATCAGCGACCATTTTGTTGTTGATTACAGGTGCTTCATTAGTATATTTCTTGCAACCCGATTTTGATACCTTTCGCGAAAGCAGAATTGATTCTTCATTTGGATTGGCTTTTCTTGTACTGACTTTAGCATTGCTTTTATTCAAAGTTTCATTCTTTTTATACAATGTGTTTTTGTACTTTAAATATAAACCAATTGAAGCAGTAACTGACGAATTATTGCCTACATGTACTGTGATTGTTCCAGCTTACAACGAAGGAAATTTGGTTTATGATACTTTATTAAGTATCGCAAACAGTGATTATCCAAAACATAAATTGCAAATTTTAGCTATTGATGATGGTAGTAAAGATGACACTTGGTCTTGGATGAACAAAGCCAAAGATAAATTAGGAGATCAAATCGTGGTTTTTCAACAACCTGAAAACAAAGGAAAAAGACATGCTTTATACCGTGGATTTAATTTAGGGACAGGTGATGTTTTTGTAACGATTGATAGTGATTCGATTATTAAACCTAATACTTTAAGAAATTTAGTAAGCCCACTTATTGTAGATGAAAATTGTGGAGCCGTAGCAGGGAATGTTCGTGTTTTAAATAACAAGAATGCTATTTTGCCTAAAATGCTTAATGTGAGTTTTGTTATGAGTTTTGAATTTGTACGTTCAGTAGAAAGTCAATTAGGAAGTGTTTTATGTACTCCTGGAGCTTTAGCGGCTTATAGAAGTACGGCAGTGTTTAAATGTCTTCCAGAATGGATTAATCAAACTTTTATGGGGCAGGCTTCGGATATTGGTGAAGATAGAGCCATGACCAATATGATTTTAAAGCAAGGTAAAAAAGTGCTTTTCCAACGAAATGCAATTGTTCTAACTGATGTTCCAGAAAAGTATAAAGGATTGTATAAAATGTTTATTAGATGGGGAAGAAGTAATGTTCGTGAAAATTTAGTTATGGCTAAATTTGTTTTTACAAATTTCAAAAATGAATCTAAAGTCGGAACTAGATTGTTGTTTACAAATCAGTTTCTATCAATTGTAATGACGTATCCATTTTTACTTTTTATGTTGTATTTTATTGTAATGCATCCATTATTATTTTTGAGTTCTACACTTTTAGGAATATTAATTTCTGCGAGTTTCCCAGTGTTTTTTTACGCTAAAAAATACAGTTTGTCAGAATCATTATGGGCTTATGCGTACAGTGTTTTATATACATTTGGTTTGTTTTGGATTTCACCTTATGCTATTGCTACTGCTGGACGTAGTGGTTGGTTGACTCGTGAATTACCACAAAAATAAAAGAACAACATTAGTTTTTATTTTAAAGTAGATATTGTCTTTAAAATAAATGCTGAGAATACAAATAAGAAGAAGTCATTTGTGACTATTAATAAACAAAGAAGCCGTCTCAAATATTAATATTTGAGATGGCTTTTTTGTTTTCTGATTAGCTACCTTCTTGTAGTTTTTTTAAAAAAACAATATTTTAAAGATTTTGAATTTACTTCAAAAGTAGGCATAAAAAAACTCCTTAATTTCTTAAGGAGTTTCTTGGTGGGCTGTCAGGGGCTACAATCGAACACCTGATACTTATTTTGAACTTTATTGATAGTTTAAAATAATTTAGTACTATAGATCTTATCAACAAATTACTTTCCTATTGTGTAGTAATATGCTGATCTTTTATCCATTTTCTACAAATATAAAAACCTTGATTATTTATGACCTTGTATCTTTTTTTCGGAAGATAAATTTATTTAAAATTCCATCCTAATGTCAGACCAAATGCCACTGGCGTGATTTTAGCATTTTGTTCAATGCTGTACAGACCATTCGCTTTTCTATCGGTGGTTGATGTTGGATTATACCCTACATAAGACTGCTTTTTTTCTTGGTCAAGTATCGTTCCATATCCATTTTCGAGAAACATTGCTGCATATAAAGCATTCTTTTTGCCGATATCGAATGTAAATCCTAACTCGAAAGAACTCATGAAAATTCCTTTTGTTTCATATTCCCCTATAGCTGAATAACTACTTTGCTGTCCTATTCCATATTCAGGCAAATTATCAATTGTCAAATTAACATCGGGGTAATAAGCAGTATTATTTACATTATCTGCAGTCGCTTTTATTTTATAACTCACAGGTAAAAAATACTTTACTCCTGCTCTAAAATTAAAATCAATTCCTGTATTGATGTTGGTTTTTAATTGCACAAAAAGTGGAATTTGAACGGCTTGCAATGTTTGTTTTTCTTTATAATTACTAGTAGTAACATTATAAATAAATGCTGAACCAGAAGCATCTACTTCATAATTCGTTAGTGTGTTAGATGAGTAAGTCAAAGAAACGTTTTGCTTGTATTGCGAGAATTCTATTCCCGATCCAATTCCGATGTTTTTTGTAAAAGAATAGATATATCCTGCTTTTACAGCTCTTCCCATTTTAGTTTCGGCTACTGTTCCAGCCACATTACTTTCAAGATTCCCCACTCCTGTTTGTACACCTACGTAAAATTGAGCACTAGCAACTGTAGAGAATAGAATTACTATAATGCCTAGTATGTGTTTACTATTAAATTTCATATATGTTATTTTTTATCAGAATAATCCATCCCCATTTATAAAAAATGAGGACTTCATACTCTTCCATTATTTAGTTTTTTACTAGAAGGTTTTTTGTAAACGTTTTACCATTTGCTAAAGTGATTCTCACGACATAGATACCTTCAACACCTGGCGCCTGTAATGTGGTCTCGTTTTCATTAGTTGTTCTTTGATCCAACAACGATCCATTCATACCAAATACCTCAATACGGGCATTTTGCATTTGAGCAGCATTTACATTCGTAACCAACTGATAACTTGCATTACTTCTGACAGGATTAGGAACAACTTTAACGGTCTCAACTGTTACAGTTGAAGACAAAATTAATGGACAAGTAGTAATTAATGTCCCGTCTAATTTTGTTGCAACCGCATAATAAGTACCGTTTAGGCCTCCAGTTTCTTTATAATACTGCAACGTTTGACCTAGAACTAAAACCCCATTTTTATACCAAGTATAAGATTTAAATTCTTTAGAACTATTGTCAAAGAAAATAACATCCTCGAATTGTTGTCTGATCAAATTCGGTTGGCTATTCAAAGCTGACAATGCTATAGTTTCAGCGGTATTGTAATTGTTATTACCCGCTTGCGAAGCTGTAACAGTTGCCGAACCAAGATTGATAAATGTTAATTCATCATTTGAAATCGTTACCACATCCGTATTGGAAGAAGCATAACTTACCGCTAAACCACTATTAGAAATAGCTGTTAAAACACTTGTTGATGTCTCTCCACAATTCGAAACCAAAGTTTGATTCCAGGTAATTACTTGATTAGCTTTAGAAATACTAAAATTAGACGGTATATACGTTATAGCGTAGTTAGTATTATTTAATGTTCCTTGTTCAATAGCATAAGTTCCGACATTCTCTCCAATTACTCTTCCTAAAGCACCAGAGAAGGTATCATTTCCTACTAAACTTGGTGAAACTGAATAGGTAAAAGCCGGATCTGCTGCTCCGTACACTTTTGTTTGAGAAGCATCAGCGGTTACCGTGATTGATTTTGCTGTAATAGCAAAGGTATTTGAATCAATCAACGTTATAGCATAGTTTGATCCTGCAGATAAATCACCAATAGTATAAGCATATATTCCAACATTTTCACCAGCAACACGGCTTAAGCTTCCGCTAAAAGTATTTCCTGTAGCTAATGTTTCACTAGCAGTAAAAGTAAATTCAGTGTCTGCTGCTCCGTATACTTTTGTTTGAGAAGCATCAGCGGTTACCGTGATTGATTTTGCTGTAATAGCAAAGGTATTTGAATCAATCAACGTTACAGCATAGTTCGATCCTGCAGATAAATCACCAATAGTATAAGCATATGTTCCAACATTTTCACCAGCAACACGGCTTAAGCTTCCGTTAAAAGTATTTCCTGAAGCTAATGCTTCACTAGCAGTAAAAGTAAATGCAGGGTCTGTTGAACGGTACACTTTTGTTTGAGAAGCATCAGCGGTTACCGTGATTGATTTTGCTGTAATAGCAAAGGTATTTGAATCAATCAACGTTACAGCATAGTTCGATCCTGCAGATAAATCACCAATAGTATAAGCATAAGTTCCAACATTTTCACCAGCAACACGGCTTAAGCTTCCGCTAAAAGTATTTCCAGTAGCTAATGTTTCACTAGCAGTATAAGTAAATGCAGGATCTGTTGAATGGTACACTTTTGTTTGCCCTGAAGTCGCTGTTACTGTTATCTCTTTCTGTGAAATTGTAAGTGTAACCGATTGACTTGCTTCGCTGTAATTTGCATCTGCAGCAACAGTCGCTTTTAGCGTTACCGTTCCTGCATTGCCTATTGTTACCATAGTATTATTCGTTCCCGATAATGTTACACTTCCAGTTCCTCCTATTACAACTTCATAGCTTATAGCACCTGTGGAATTTGAGCTGGCTGCCAAATTAAAATTGGCGTCTCCATACGTTTTGGTAAAATCAGCAAAAGTCACTGTTGGAGCTATTTTTAATTCGGTTGCAAAGCTCCAAGTAGTTTTATCTAAAATTCCTGCAAAAGTATTGCCTGCAACGTTTTTAAATGCGGTGGCAGCTATTTTTACATAATACGTTTTAGATTTCTCTAAGTTTGAAGTTGGATTGATCGTTACTATAGCATCAGTTACCGTAACATTAGCAGTAGTTACATCTATCGTTTCTATAACACTGTCATCTGAAGTATCATAAATAGTAATGTTTCCAGTACCTTTTACTACATTTTGATCAAAAGTAACTGCTAAATTATTGGCACTTGCAACATCTGTCGCATCGTCTGCTGGTAAAAGTGTAGAAATGGTTGGGGATAAATCTACCGTGACCGCTACTCTGTTTGTGGAACTTGCCGTGGTTATACGCTTAATTTCATTATCAAGTAAATTTGCCACTACAATTTTATTATCTGATTGAATGATTGCACTAGTAGGGGTCCTAAGTCCACTAACTAAGGTTACGATATTCGTACCATCAGCATCCATACGTTTTATGGCACCATTATCACTATCTGCTACCACAATTTTTCCATCCGATTGAATGGCTATGCCATTAGGAAGAGTAAACCCACTGCCTAAAGTTTCAATATTAGTCCCATCTGCATCCATCCTTTTAATCAAATTATTATCTCTATCTGCTACCACAATTTTTCCATCGGCTTGGATAGCTATCCTACTAGGGTATTTAAATCCACTAGCTAAGGTTATGATATTCATGCCATCAGCATCCATGCGTTTGATAAGATTATTCTCACTATCTGCTACCACAATTTTCCCATCCGATTGAATAGCTATTCCTGTAGCACCATTAAATCCAGTTCCTAAAGTTACTATATTAGTCCCATCAGCATCCATACGTTTAATCATCCCATTATTTCTATCTGCCACCAGAATTTTTCCATCAGATTGGACAGCGATCTGACAAGGGTAGTTAAATCCACTACCTAAGGTTACGATATTCGTCCCATCAGCATCCATACGTTTGATGGCATTTTCTTCAGCATCTGATAACAAAATTTTGCCATCTTCTAGAACTACCATGTCCTGAATCGCTGTGAATCCGCTACCTAAGATCTCTATAGTTTCAGGTGTATTTTGTTCTACATAATACATACCTGCTCCTAACACATCTGTACTATTTAGAGCAGTACCGCCATTGGCTGCACTAAACCATGTTGCTGTACTACCTGTAGTTGGTGTGCTCACTAAGTTTGCTACTGTACTTCCTGCCAACATGTTTTGATTAGCATCTGAAATACGTTTTGCTGTAATAGCTACTCTTTTTGTACTTTCTACTTCATCAATAGTTTGTGTTGCATAATATGTAGTGGCATCTGCTAATTCTGTAGTAATTGCTAAAACTGAACCACCAGTTGCTGCGGTATACCATTTTATGGCAGTACCACTTACTTGTAAATTGGTTAAAGTTTTGTCATCTCCTGCAAACACCTGAGTTAGATACTTAGCAGTTGGCGCAGGTTTAAAGAGATTTTCCTGCAACTCATAAGCTCCCATATCAATTACATCTATAGTAGGTGAGCCATCAAAAATACGTGCATTACCTGCCAAATCTTTGTCTGTTGCCAGGGTACCTGTATATAAGTTATTGTCTCCTGCATTTACAGCAGGGCTAGTGTTTTTTAGACTGTAATCGTCGTTTGCAGCATTATTAAATAGCTTAGCTTCTGTTAAGTTTGTGGCGTCTATATTACCATTATCCGTGTTCGATTTATTTTTGATCAATGAATATTGAGCCGTAAAAGTTCCTGTAAGTTCATCCCAAACAATACTGTTTTTTAGAGTTACAGAGGAATTTTGAGACTCACAACCTGCTACTATTTCGCTATTTATTGTCGCTCTATTTCCTACAATAGAAGCATTAGTAAGTGTTGCACTAGAATTATCTACATTGTACAACCCGCTACCACTCTCACTAGCATTGTTATTTTTAATCGATACATTTAGAAGAGACGCAAAAGACTTGTATTGATTTGCCATTCCACCACCATCTTTAGCTTGGTTGTTTTGGATGGTAACATTCTGAAGATTTGGTGTTGACATATAACTAAACATACCACCGCCAGATTCTAAACAAATGTTTTCTTTTATGATAAGATTTTTATAAAAAGGGTTTGATTCCGAATTGTAGATACCTGCACCTGAACAACTATAAGCTTCTTTAGTATTTGCTACATATCTTCCTGTACTATTTGCATATCCTTTTGTAATGGTAAAGCCGTCTAAACGAGCAGTACCAACTTCGCCAGCACTCACAATTACATGATAAGCATTGTCTGTGATATCATTAGCAATACCCAAATCTCCACTTAAGATAGTTTGATTTACTGTTAGGCTTAAGTCTCTTTCTTCTAAAGTATTTTCGTCACCAGCAAATCCGCCATACACTTGTACATTATTGACCATCAAAAAAGTATTATCACGATTTTGGTCTGTACCAAAACTAGCACCATCTATTGGACTATACAGTGGCTTATAAGTACCTCCCGCTACAAATATTTTTAAAGGTGTAGTTGATGTAAAATTATCTTGTTGCTTGGCATATCTTAAAGCATCTGCCAATTCCATGATGGCATTTTGCCAAGAGTTTCCTGTTTGATTACCAGTTGCATTTTTATTTACATAAAGCACATTGTTTTCACTTGGGACAATAGTTTTCACTAAAATATCCTTTGTAGCACCAACATTATTCAAATTCAAGTCAGCATCATTATCTGCTAAATCCCTTATGGCACCTCCATTAAGTGATAATGAATTTATAATAATACCATCAGCATCATTATCTCCTGATTGAACAGTATAACTAAATAATAAATTTACTGTCCCTGAACCGCTAATATAAGTTGCCAGACGTGTAGTTGAGCCAATAGTTATTGCTATTTGTGGTGATCCATAAATTATCACCTCTCTATTAAAATTAACAATGAAATCTAAGTTTTGCCCTGTACCATAAGTTCCGTTTGCTAGAACTGAAACACTATATACCGCTGTTATTGGAATTGTTCTCGATGAGAAATTACCCCACACGGAAGCCAACTGGTAATCAGAAATGCTTTCTATAGGCGCATATAATGCACATGTAGCTCGGTTTACACTATCAAAAATATTGTTATTTATTATTAATGGAGTTACGGGATAATTTACACCATTATTTTCTACTACTGAGGCTATGGTTGTTACTCCCGAGAATTTAGGATTAGGACCTGCCTCGACAGTTTTAGCTTCTGTCTCATTATAATTAATGTTATCGGATATAAAATTTTTCGCAGAAGCCACACCGAAAAATAGCATTGCTAAAAATAAAAGTAATTTTTGTTTCATTCGTTAGTAGGATTTAGTTTGTTTATCGTGGCGCTATAAAATGGCGCAAAAAAGTATAGTTTACTTTTTAAAGCACGAAAGTAGGGATGTGATCATTTTTATCCTATTTATGGGGGTGGACAAAAAGAAGACATTTTTATTTATCGTATTGTTTTTAGTTACCCTGTTGTTTTTTTATAATAAAAAATTAAAATGAAATACTTTATTTTTTTATTTTAGCAACTTAATAAGCCCCTCCAAATGACTTCTCTTGCAAAAAAAAACAGCTTGTTTTTTATGATGATTAGCTTTATTTTTTTGACAAAGCTACATTCGCAAAATCTACAAGTTTCTGTTACAGATTCAAATAAAAAGATAGCTACAATTATTACTAATGAAAACAATTCTAAAAAAGATACTTTAGAATTAAAAAAACATTTGGCATTTTTAAAGCAGTCATCAAGTAAAAGATTTCACGTTTTATATGATGCTTTATTAGCAAACGGCTATTCTAATTTTTTTGATAAGATAAATAATAGAAGTAATTATTATTATTTAAAATCAATTCAAGAAGCACAAAAACTAAACGATCCTTCACTCCTTGTCTGGACACAATTGAATTATTCGAAATACCTGTATTTTTATTGTGAGATAGATAAACTAATTCCAATTGCCCTTAAAACTATTGAAAATACGAAGAAAGTTGATGCTTCAGAAATTATTTTGCCAGAGGAGACTTTCAAATTTTTCGGCTGGATGATGTTTACAGTTGAAGATAATTCTGCAATTTATTTCTTAAAAAAATCATTACAATACTCCAAGAAAGTGTCATCAGAATCAGCTAGTGTTTTAAATGCAATTGGTAATTGTTATTTCAATCGTAAAGATTTATCAAATGCGATGTACTACTTTAATAAATCGGAAGCCATCTCCTTAAAAATTGGTGACAGTATTCGGTACGCAAAAATCCTTGGTGACAAAGCATTGGTATATGAAAACAAAGGAAATATTAAAGAAGCAATTAGTCTCTTAAAAAAAGATATCTATTATTCACAAAAGTTTAAAGAATATAAAAACGAAATGTTTGCTTCTATTATATTGGCAAAAATTCTTTTAAAATCCAAGGCAGTAAATGAAGCAAAGATAATTTTAGAAAGAGCAGAAAGAATTGCAAATTCTAAGCCATATTACAAAAGCTCATTAAAAGAAATAATTGAATTAAAACTGCATATCTTAAATAATCAAAATCCAAATGAAGAGTTAATACTCAGGCGTCAATTAAATTTAATAGAAGATACCCTGCTTAAAACAAATGGTAAGACCGTGTTGCGAAGATCCAACTGGCTGATTCAAAAAATGAAATATGAAAATGAGGCTAAAAAAAATCAATTAGAATTACAGCATGAAGAAAAAATGAAAAACATCTACATTTTAATTGTAGTGTTTGCCATATTATTGAGTCTTTTTATTTATATATCTTCACGAAAAAGATTAAAAATAAAAAAATTAAGAGTAATGGAATATGAAAATGACAGGATAATTTTTGAGAAAAAGCTTAAAGATGCTAATTTTGATTTAAGTACTTACATTGAATATCTTCGAAATAAAAACAAACAAATATCTATTTTAAAAGCGGAACTTGATGAAAGTAAAAATTCCGCTTTAAAACATTTAAAGGAAGAAGAAAAAGACAAACTTCAGGAAATATTAGACTCTCATCTAATGACCGATGAAAACTGGAATGCTTTTAAACGTGAGTTTAAAAAACTGCATACTCCTTTTTATGAATCTTTAATAGGAAGTTTCCCGGAGCTAAAAGAATCTAATCTTAAAATAATAATGCTCCAAAAATTAGATTTTACTAATCAGGAAATGGCTAGTTTACTAGGAGTTACTGTTGATGCCATCAAAAAAAACAAACAGCGATTGAAGAAAAAGTTAGGAGATAAATATGATTTACTATTTGAAATCATAGAGTTGAGATAGTAGCTAAACTAGTATGATTTAACTTTAAAAATGAATTACGAGACACAGTGTATAACTATATTAGGATTTATTTAATAATCTGTACTCCAAACATGAGACATAGTGCATGGATGGTTTATAAGTAGTGTATGAAAACCGTAAGGATGAATTATATGAAAATAGAAAGAAAAAGATTCTCAAAAAAGTATAGTTAGACGAGTTGCTTAGTCCCAAACTTTTATTAATTCATTTTTATTTTGAAAGAAAAATAAAGAAATAAAAAAACTCCTTAATTTTTAAGGAGTTTTTTGGTGGGCGATGAGGGGTTCGAACCCCCGACCCCCTCGGTGTAAACGAGGTGCTCTGAACCAGCTGAGCTAATCGCCCTTTCGGGTTGCAATGTCTTGCGTTATTGCGAGTGCAAATATACGCCTGTTTTCGGGATATGCAAGCAAAAAATAAAAAAAATTATAAAATTTCTGCTACTACAAATGTACTTCCCCCAATGTATATAAAATCGGTTTTTGAAGCGTTATGAATCGCCTTATTGTAAGCTTCTGAAACAGAATTGTATACTTCTCCGTTTAGCTTAAAAGAAGCTGCTTTTTGCTTTAGAATTTGAGCATCCAGTCCGCGAGGAATATTTGGTTTGCAAAAATAATAAATTGCTTTTTTGGGGAATAAAGGTAAGATCTCGTCCAAGTCTTTGTCGTTTACCACACCTAAAACAATGTGCAAAGTGTCAAATTTTTCGTTTTGTATTTGATTTAGTACAATTTTCAAGCCCTCTTTGTTGTGTGCGGTGTCGCAAATGACTTTTGGGGATTCTCCTAATTGTTGCCATCTGCCTTGAAGACCTGTGTTTTTTACAACATTTAATAAACCGGATTGGATGTTTTCGGGCTTGATTTCGTATTCTTTTCCTTCGTTTAAAATTGCAATAGTTTGTAAAACTGTTTTTTTATTGTGTATTTGGTAATCACCAATCAAATCTGAAGGATATACATTTGAAATTATATCAGAAGCAAAATAGATTTTTGAATTGTTTTCTTTGGCTTTAGCCAAAAAGACGGGCTGTGTTTCCGGAGTATATTCGCCAATAACAACGGGAATTCCGGGTTTGATAATTCCTGCTTTTTCAAAGGCAACTGATTCAAGGTTGTTTCCTAAAAATTGGGTGTGGTCTAATCCGATATTTGTGATAACAGATACCAAGGGCGTGATTATATTAGTGGCGTCTAGTCTTCCGCCCATTCCAACTTCGATAATAGCGATGTCTACCTTTTCTTTAGCAAAATAAGCAAAGGCAAGTCCAACGCTCATTTCGAAAAAACTAATATCATTTGATTCAAAAAAAACTTTATTCGAATTGATAAAATCACAAACGAAATCTTCGGCAATTTCGGTTCCGTTAATTTTGATGCGTTCTCTGTAATCTTTTAAATGCGGCGAAGTATATAGTCCTACTTTGTATCCGGCTTCTTGAAGTATGGAGGCTAGCATGTGAGAGGTTGAGCCTTTTCCATTTGTGCCAGCAACATGAATGCATTTTAAATTTGTGTGTGGATTGCCAAGATGATTGATCAATAAATGAGTGTTTGTCAAGTCTTTTTTATAAGCAGAGGCTCCTTGGAGCTGGTACATCGGAAGTTGGTTAAACATCCATGCCGTTGTTTCTTGGTAATTCATGAGGTCTATAAATAATAAAAACTCAAAGATACTTGAGTTTTTATTATTTATAGTTATGATTATTCGCCTAATTTAAAATTAACGGTTATAAAGCCGATTTGGGTTTCCGGAGCTTTTGGGTCTGGTTGCCATTTGTATTTTCGGGCTGTTGCCAATGCAGGTTCTACCAAACACGGATTGGTATTTGTTGTTCCTTTGGTATATTTGGCGGCAACAACATTGCCATTTCTATTTACTGTAATTTGCACAACAACAGTTCCAAATTCATTGCATTTTTGAACTTCTTTTCCTCTAGAACTAATGCTTCTTCCGTTTAATCCCCAGCCACTTCCGTTGCTGCTTCCACTTCCTGAACCGTAATAGCTGTTTGCATAAGGGTTACCGTTTAGGCTTCCTTTGTCTCCTGCTACATTATCATTGCCTTCGCCGCCTTGTGCTTTCCCATCAGATTTAGGGCCATTTATTAGGCTGGATAAAGCATCAGAGGTGCTTTTTGAAGGTTGTGGGTTTTCTTTTGGTTTTGGTTTGACTTCTTCTTTTGCGGTTTCTTTTGTTGGTTGTGTTTTGTTGGTTTGTTTCATTACAACCGCTTCCTCAATGTCCTGAGAGAGAATCTCCTCATCCGCTGAGGTTGCTTGTTTTGCCGCTGTTGCTTTGGGAGCTGATTGTATTGCTTCTGTAGGCTGGATGTTTCCCGATCCAAACTCTGTTGTTCCAAAGTTTATGGCTATTCCATTTTCAGGAGGCGGATCCAAAGAAGTTAATCCTAAATAAAAGAACAAAATAAATAGAATCACAAAAATAATTGATGTGATTGTAAATGATTTTTTTTCTTCTTTTGTTTCTAAGTATTTCATGTAGAATAAATCTTTTTTAAGGCAGCTAAAATTATTTAGGCCTTACCGCCAAAACAACCTTGATTTGGTTTCTGTTTGCAATGTCCAAAACATTGACTGCTTTTTCAATTGGTACTCCTTCTTCTGCTCTTAAAACAATAGCTTTAGTTTTGTCTGCAGAAAACAAGGATAATAATTTTGATTCCAATTCGGTTTCTGAAACGGGATCTTTGTCAATAAAGAATTCTAATTTTTTATTGATGCTTACTGTTATATTCTTATTGCTGTCTGTTTTTCCTTTTGCTTTTGGTAAGACTAGATCCAATGCATTTGTAGTTACCATTGTAGATGTCAGCATAAAGAATATAAGCAATAAGAAAACAATATCTGTCATTGATGACATATTGAATTCGGCGCTAACTTTATTTCTTCCTCTTAAATTCATGATTATGCAGGGTCGTTTAATAAGTCTAAAAAGTCAACTGCATTGGCTTCCATTTGATGAACAATCTTATCTGTTTTTACTACCAAGTGATTGTAGCCAACATAAGCAATAATTCCTACTACTAAACCAACAACAGTAGTTGTCATTGCTGTATAAATACCTTCAGAAAGTGCGCCAACTTCTATTTGTCCTCCAGAACTGGCCATCTTATGAAATGCCTGAATCATACCTACAACTGTTCCTAAGAAACCGGTCATAGGACCCGCTCCAGAAATAGTAGCAAGCATACTTACATTTTTTTCTAGTTTGTAAATTTCTAATTTTCCGGCGTTTTCAATAGCGGTGTTGATGTCGTCAAGTGGTTTTCCTATTCGCGAAATTCCCTTCTCAATTAGTCTTGCAACAGGAGATTTAGAGTGTGCGCAAGCTATTTTGGCATTATCAATACGTCCGTTTCTGATGTTTTCTCTAATTTGTCCCATGAAATTCAGGTCAATTTTTGAAGCGGCATTAATAGCCATCAGTCGTTCAAAATAAAGATACAAAGCAACGAAAAACATCAGGAATAAAGAGATCATAATTAGCTGACCTGCTAATCCTCCGCTAGTTAATAATTCAATAATTGATAAAGTTTTTTCAACAGGGACTGCTTCGACTAAACTTTCTTTTGCAACAGTTAGGCTGTCTGCTTGTAACAATAGACTCATAGAAATTTTCTTTATTATGAAAACGCTAATATATTATAAAAATTGCTGTTTTCTAAGATTAATATAACCAATGAGAAGAATTTGCTTAAGGTGCTAATTATGAGCTGTAAAAAAAGTCAGTTTAATGCATCTGTACTAAACTTGATGCATCAAACTGACTAATAAAATGTAATTACAAACGAACTAAATGTTTGTAATTATAGAAAAGATTATACTAACTGTTTTAAAGCAATTTCAAAGGCAGTAGCACTAATATTTGTTTTTGAACTATTTAAAGCGTGTGCTTTTTGAATAGCTTTTTTTATGATTTCAGAAGTATCTTGAAAAATAGCTTCATCTGTTATTTGCACTTTCTTTTCCATGAAATAAGCAAAAACTCTCGCCATTCCGCAGTTTGAGATAAAGTCAGGGATCAAACTTACTTTGCTGTCAACATCCTCCATAATTGGTCCAAAGAAAATTTCCTTGTCCGCAAAAGGAACATTGGCACCACAAGAAATTACTTCCAGACCATTGGCAATTAAGCTATCAATTTGAGATTGGGTAACCAATCGTGAAGCTGCGCAAGGAGTGAATATTTCGGCACCGATTGTCCATATTTTTTGATTGATTTCATCAAAAGGAATCATGTTGTCGGCAACTAGTTTGTTTCCGTCTTTGGCAAGGAATAAGGCTTTTACTTCTTCAAAAGTATAGCCGTTTTCGTTTATTACCCCACCGTCTCTATCTATAATTCCGATTATTTTTGCACCCATTTCGGCTAAATAGAAAGCAGCAGCCGAACCAACATTACCAAAACCTTGAATAATGGCTTTTTTTCCTTTTACATCGCCTCCATAAATAGAGTAATAATTACGAACGGCTTCAGCAACACCAAAACCGGTAATCATATCCGCAACAGTATATTTGCGGTAAACATCAGGAGAATATTTAGGGTTTTCAATTACTTTAATAACTCCTTGACGCAATTGTCCAATTCGATTGATTTTATCTGCTTCGGTAGGTTTAAAATGACCATTAAAGACTCCTTCTTGCGGATGCCAAACGCCACATTCTTCCGTCATTGGGATTACTTCATGGATTTCATCTACATTCAAATCGCCACCTGTTCCGTAATAACTTTTTAGTAAAGGTGAAACGGCTTTAAACCAACGTTGTAGTACGCCTTTTTTTCTTGGATCGTTCGGATCGAAATTAATACCGGATTTAGCACCACCAATTGCTGGTCCAGAAACACTAAATTTTACTTCCATCGTTTTTGCCAAAGACAAAACTTCATTCATATCTAATCCTTTTCTCATTCTTGTTCCTCCACCGGCAGCGCCGCCACGAAGCGAGTTGATGACAGTCCATCCTTCGGCTTCTGTTTCGGAATCTTTCCAGTTAAAAATGATTTCAGGTTCTTTATTTTCGAATTTCTTTAATAAATCTTTCATTTTTTGCGATATATTTAATTTTGACAAATATAAAAATTAGTATGATGCGAATTGTGTATTTGGAATGTTATTTCATTTGATGGTGTTTTTAAATTTTAATCGCTATCTTAAACAATGTATTTGCAATAGGATTTGTCTCATTGCAGTTGATTTGTAAGCTGATTCTTTAAAAAATAATTTATTTGTATATACCTAGCAAGTTCTTTTTAAGGGTTTCATCGACAGGTTTGTCAGAAAGCCAAATACCAAATAATGCCTTTTTAAAATCAATTCCGGGTATTTTACCCTTCAATATATCATTTTTGTAAACCCAAACCGAAGTGTCAATAGGGTTGTAAAAAAGATTGTAAACATCATCTTTTACAATTTCATCGCTTAACATTTTCTTGAAAGCTTCTATTTTAGGCCTTAAAGAGTTTAGATTAGTTCCAGCCGATTTTTCAAATCCAATATTGAAATTTCTCGTCAGTTTCCCTGATGAAACTAATGAAGAAGTAATATGTATTCTTACAGCCATTTCTGTGTCGCTTTCAACGATGTAGTTAGGATCTTCCGAAAGACGTGATAAATACAAGGCCTGAACATAAACTTCGACCCACATTTTAGATCTGCCTCCAACTCCGTTGAGTGTCAGGTTTTTGTTTTGGATGTTGATTGTTCTAGGAACAGTGATTCCGTTTATTTCTATTTGAGATTGTGCTGTAACAGTAGAGAATTGGACAGATAAAAGCACAGTAAGCAGTAGTAAGATTTTTTTCATGGTAATGTGTATTGAATTATTTTGTAGCAAAATTAGTTTTAATTAGTGTATTTAATAGCCAAAGAAGCCTAGTTTTCCTGATAAATTTATTTTGTAAGAATAATTTTTCTATTTTGTTTTTCGATTTGTTATTTAGTTGGGTAAAAAGTAAAAATAGCTTGATTTGATTGACAAATTGTCATTTTGATTTAGATTTTTTTGTTAAGATTCGTAAAGAATAAGCTGCTTATGAGCGACGGAATAGTTGTTTTATTATTGAAATGTTTAATTCTAAAAAAATATTTCAGCTTGATAATTCGAAGGTGAAAGAGTGTCAATTTATTTCAGTCGAGCGAAGTTCCTGACATATTATCGATAACGATATAGTGATGATTTTTTATTGATCAAATTTTTGGATCAAAATTGGTGATTTCATAAAAAAAAAGTATTTTTGGAAGCGTTTTTTGAATAAAAACGGAATTAATTTGTATATCATAAGACAATCATCAATGCTGTAATGAAAAAATAAAACTGTCAGAAAAGATCTTAAGGAATCGCTTTAGAGATTGTTTTTTGGGGAATTTTGTTTTTATTTGTAGAGTTGGAATTTTAATATTTTAAATAATAAATACAGATATGGATTTTAATCTAACTGAAGAGCAGTTGATGATACAACAGGCTGCTAGAGATTTTGCTCAAAATGAATTGTTGCCGGGAGTGATAGAAAGAGATGAGCATTCTAAATTTCCAACAGAGCAAGTAAAAAAAATGGCTGAACTTGGGTTTTTAGGAATGATGGTTGATCCTAAATATGGCGGTTCCGGGTTAGATAGCGTTTCTTATGTTTTAGCGATGACTGAGATTGCTAAAATAGATGCTTCGGCCGCGGTAGTAATGTCTGTTAATAATTCATTAGTTTGTGCCGGTTTAGAAAAATATTGTAATGAAGAGCAAAAAATGAAATATTTAGTTCCTTTGGCCCAAGGAGATGTTATAGGCGCTTTTTGTTTGTCGGAGCCAGAAGCTGGTTCTGATGCTACTTCCCAAAAAACAACCGCTATTGACAAAGGAGACCATTATTTGTTAAATGGTACAAAGAACTGGATTACAAACGGAGCTACAGCATCTACTTATATTGTAATTGCGCAAACGGATATCGAGAAAGGACATAAAGGAATTAATGCATTTATCGTTGAAAAAGGATGGGCAGGTTTTGATATTGGTCCAAAAGAAAAGAAAATGGGAATTCGCGGATCAGATACTCATTCATTGATGTTTTCGGATGTGAAAGTGCCAAAAGAAAATAGAATTGGAGCCGATGGATTTGGATTTAATTTTGCAATGGCTGTGCTAAACGGCGGAAGAATCGGTATCGCTTCCCAAGCTTTAGGTATTGCTACCGGAGCTTATGAGTTGGCTTTGAAATATTCTCAAGAGCGTAAAGCTTTTGGAAAGGAAATTTTCAAACACCAGGCAATTGCGTTCAAATTAGCTGATATGGCGACTCAGATTATGGCTGCCAAAATGTTGTGTTTTAAAGCGGCTTTTGAAAAAGATGCCGGAATGGACATCTCTCAATCTGGAGCAATGGCAAAATTGTTTGCTTCGCAAACGGCTATGGATACTACAATTGAAGCAGTTCAAATTCACGGAGGTAATGGCTATGTTGCCGAATATCATGTGGAGCGTATGATGCGTGATGCCAAAATAACCCAGATTTATGAAGGAACTTCTGAAATACAACGTATCGTAATTTCAAGAACGTTGATCTCATAACAGAGACAAAATATAGTTTTACTGAAAGTCCAATCTCAAAATCTGAGATTGGACTTTTTTGTTTTAATCAAAAAATATAGGTGCCTGATTCTTCTTTGTGTAAATCAAAAAACAATCCTTGGTTTTGATTGTCTTTTTTTATGGCTTTTGTTTATTTTTGCTTTATGAAAAATATTATTATCACAGGAACGAGTAGGGGAATAGGGCATGAGTTAGCCTTGCAATTTGCAAAAGCTGGACATCAAGTTTTGGCTATTTCAAGGAAAATCCCTCAAACTTTGTTAGGGAATGAAAACATTACTTGTCTTTCGGTTGATTTATCTAATGAATCGGAACTAGTTAAAGTAAGTGATTTTCTTTCTAAATCTTGGAAACAAATAGATGCAATTGTACATAATGCCGGAAGTTTAGTGTTGAAACCATTTTCGGAAACTACACAAGAAGATTTTGAAAATATTTATAAAGTGAATGTTTTTGCTGTTGCAAATTTGACACGAATTGCTTTGCCTTATTTGCAAAAAGGGAGTCATGTAGTTGCCATCAGTTCTATGGGAGGTATACAAGGAAGTCTTAAGTTTGCAGGACTTGCAGCTTATAGTTCAAGCAAAGGAGCTGTAATTACGCTTATGGAATTATTGGCAGAAGAATACAAAGAGCGTGGAATTTCTTTTAATGTTTTGGCTTTGGGCTCAGTTCAAACAGAAATGCTTGCGGAAGCTTTTCCGGGTTATCAAGCACCTATATCCGCCGGTGAAATGGCCGATTATATTTTTAATTTTACTTTGACGGGCAATAAATATTTCAACGGAAAAGTGTTGCAGGTTTCTTCAACGAATCCATAAAAAGTTATAAATTATTAGCTATAAGTTATGAGTGAAAGTATCGTTAAAACAAAGAGTTTTGATTTGGCTGTAAGTGGTGTTAACTTCTATAAATATATTGTTGCTGAAAAGAAAGAGTATATTATGAGTAAACAATTTTTACGCTCCATAACTTCTGTTGGAGATAATGTTCGCGAAGCTGTAAATGCTCAAAGTAAACCAGATTTTATTCATAAATTAGCTATAGCTCAAAAAGAATGTGATGAAACAATGTATTGGTTAGAACTTTTAAATGCAACAGAATACATTTCTGAAAATGAATTTAAATCATTGCACGAACAGAGTAACGAAGTTTTGAAAATTATTCGAAGTATAATCATCAGCTCTAAGAAAACTCATAACTCATAATCTATAACTCATAATTCAAAATTTGTTTTGAGCGAAACCTTAGCAAGATATATACCGGAGCATGCTGTAAAACCAGTTTTTGAACTGATTGTTGTTAATCAGGTGCATCTTAAAATTGTCAACGAAAGACAAACTAGACATGGTGATTACCGCAAAGGTTTGAACGGAAAACATGAAATTACAGTTAATTCAAATCTGAATAAATATAAGTTTTTGATTACGCTGATTCATGAAATTTCCCACCTTGTTGCTTTTGAAAAATTCGGTCGAAACATCAAACCGCATGGCAACGAATGGAAATATTCTTTTCAGCGACTGATGATTCCATTTATTCGACCGGAGATTTTCCCTAGTCATTTGTTGCCTTTATTAGCAAGACATTTTAAGAATCCTACGGCAAGTAGCGATACCGATGCGACTTTGGCATTGGCTTTGAAACAATTTGATGCCAAAAATGACAAAAACTATATCTTTGAGATTCCTTATGATAGCGTTTTTAGAATACAGAACGGCAAAATTTTCAAAAAAGGGGCACTTCGAATAAAAAGATACGAATGTGTCGAAATCAATTCGGGACGTATGTATCTGTTTAATCCTAACGCTGAAGTGGAGTTGTTACCAAGCTAAATTTTTTATTAAAAGCTAAAAAAAATATTACTCTTTCAAATAAGCTTCTCTTACTTTTTTGAATAAATTAGAAGAATATACAAAGTCAACGACCGCTTCATTATCGGTTCTAAAAATTTCTTCTTTGGTTCCTTCCCAAGCTTTTAGGCCGTTTTTTAGAAATAAGATCTTATCGCCAATTTCCATAACCGAGTTCATGTCGTGGGTGTTTATCACAGTGGTAATATTGTATTCTTCGGTGATTTCTTTGATGAGATTATCGATCAATATTGCGGTATTTGGGTCTAATCCAGAATTGGGTTCATCACAAAACAAATATTTTGGATTGTTTACAATGGCGCGGGCAATCGCCACACGTTTTTGCATTCCTCCTGAAATCTCCGAAGGTAATTTTTTATGCGCGTCGATAAGATTTACTCTTTTTAGTACAAAATCTACTCGATCTTGAACCTTAGATTTATTGTCATTGGTAAACATTTTCAAAGGGAAAGCTACGTTTTCGGCTACAGTCATAGAGTCGAATAGCGCGCTACCTTGAAAGACCATTCCGATTTCTGTTCTGAGTTCTCTCTTTTCATCGGGATCTAATTCAGAATAAATTCTGCCATCAAAAGCTATGGTGCCAGATTCCGGGGTATGAATGCCTAAAAGGCTTTTGAGCATAACTGTTTTACCCGAACCACTTTGTCCAATAATTAAATTGGTTTTTCCAGTTTCAAAAATGGTTGAAACACCTTTAAGGATTTTGCTGTCTCCAAATGATTTTTCTACGTTTTTTACTTCTATCATGATCCTAGTAACAACTGAGTTAATATGTAATTGAAAAGAATGATGGATACTGAGGTCCAAACAAATGATACTGTACTGGCTTTACCCACTTCTAGCGCACCACCTTTCATGTAATACCCATGAAAAGAAGGGATTGTTGCAAGTAACATGGCGAATATTAATGTTTTAATAAAAGCATAAACAATATGAAATGGAATGAATTCCATTTGGGCACCATTGATAAATTCGGCACTTGAAGTAAAACCACCATATACACCAGCCATCCAGCCACCTAGAACACCTAGAAACATACTTATTCCAATTACAAATGGATACAGTAATAAGGCAATTATTTTAGGGAATACCAAATAATTCAATGAGTTCACTCCCATTACTTCTAAGGCATCAATTTGCTCGGTAACTCGCATGGTACCGATGCTTGAGGTGATGAATGACCCCATTTTTCCTGCCATAATCACAGAAATAAAAGTCGGAGCAAATTCTAATATCACTGATTGTCGCGTGGCAAAACCAATAAGGTATTTTGGAATTAACGGATTGGTAAGATTTAATGCAGTTTGAATAGCAACAACTCCTCCAACGAAGAATGAAATGAAGCAAACAATACCAAGAGAATCGATAATTAAATCATCAATTTCCTTGAATATTAGTTTTTTCATCACTGACCATTTCGTCTGTTTGTTGAAAATTTCTTTTAGCATCAAGAAGTATCTTCCTATCTGCGTTATATATCGAATGAGCATCATAGTTTTGTGATTATGGGCTAAATTACAAAAATAGTTATGAGTTATGAATAATGAGTTGTTGGTTTTCCTTAGAAAAGCTTCTCTTTCATTTTTTTTAAGCGATAGTTTCTAATAAATTTTGCTTGTTCTTTGGTTACCATAATTGGCGTTTTAGCTGATTTGGCTTTCCAGAATCCTTTTATGTAATCTAAAAAAAGCAAAGGTTTCTTCTTCATCATTGCCAGTTTTGCCGAGGCAATGGCGGTAATTATGAAACCGTAACCTAAAGTATAAAAAGCCTCGCCTTGTTTATAGCGAGCCGTTTTGTTGTAATTGGCACCAGTAGGTTTTAAATGTTTTACTTTTAAAGAAGCATCAGTAACTACTTTCCAATTGTAGAATTTACAAAGTAATTCGTCAACTGTATCCCAGCCCATTTGAGGTTTTAAACCGCCAATTTGTTTGAAAGTTTCTTTTCTGTACGCTTTTAAGGCTCCGCGAATATGGTCTTTATCTGTTAGATTTTCTAAAATCCATTCGCCATTTTTCTCAATATAACAAAAGCCTCCAACCATACCAATTGAATTGTCTGATTTAAAATGCTGGATAATGGTTTCGAAATAATTATTCGGAAAAATCAAGTCGGCATCAATTTTTACAATTAGGTCGTAATTGTCATCCAAGGTTTCAAAACCTTTTTGGAACGCCTGAATCACTTTGCTTCCCGGTAAATGGATCGCACTAGATTTTTTTTCCACCAATGATATAAACGGATTTTCTTTTGCGAAAGCCAGTACGACTTCGGCAGTTTTATCAGTTGAATTATCATTTACTACTACAACTTTGCTAGGCAAAACAGTTTGCTCTACTAGCGATTGTAAGGTGAGTGAAATGAGCTTTTCTTCGTTATGAGAAGGAATAACTATATAGTAGTTCATTATTTTATTTTTTCGGCATAAACTATATAATACCTATTTGTGAAATAACGCAATAAAGGGCGAAAACCGATTTTTTTAACTGGATGAGTGAATTTTTCTCTTGCGACAATTTTCCATCCTGTTTTTTCAAGCAACCAGTCTAATTGCCAATCTTCAAATTCATGGTAGTGTCTGTCCCACATATCTGTTTTGCTTCTATACGCTGATGAAAACCACAGTCGCAATGGAATAGAAATAAAAAGTTTGTCTGATTTTATTTCGCTTAAAATAGTGTAAGGATTCAGTAAATGTTCGAATATTTCAAAAGCAGTTACAACATCTGGTGTTTCCGTTGAAAAAACAGATTGATCGATATCTAAATCTTCTCCGTTGGTGTTTTTAACTGAAAATCCTTCGGCTTTCATGATTTTAGAAAAAGGGTTTTCTACACCTAAGTCTAAAATAGTATTCGTTGTTGAAATGTGTTTGTTTAAAAATTCTAAAGTGTGTTTGAATCTTTTATTTGGAAACGTTTTTTCGTACATTTTTTTACTGATATAATAAGGTTGCAAAGGTACAAAGATATATTTCTTCTTTTGCAGTTTTTTATTGTAGATAGAAATGAAAAGTCCACAGTTAAAAAATAGTTTTTACTGTGGACTTTTTGAGTATGATTTTCAGAATTATATTTAAACTAATACCTGTAAACAAAGGCATTGATGTTCATTCCTGCACCAACAGAAGCGAATAACAGTATGTCGCCTTTGTTGATTTTCTGATCTTTTATTTCGCCTCTAATTAATAAATCAAAAAGTGTGGGTACCGTAGCTACACTGCTGTTTCCTAGCTCGTGAATACACATTGGCATAATATCTTGCGGAACCGGTCTGTCATGTAATTTGTAAAAGCGTTGAATGATTGCCTCATCCATTTTTTCATTGGCTTGGTGAATGAGAATTTTTTTAACATCATCAATAGCAATACCACTTTTCTCCAAACAACTTTTCATAGCTATAGGGACGTTATTTAATGCAAATTCATAAATTTTACGGCCATTCATTTTTATATAACGCGTATCTGGATCTAAATCCGGATTGTACGATTTTCCGAAAAACAAATAATTTGCTTCATCCATAGCATAGGTTGCGCTTTCGTACGAAAGCATACCAGTTTCATCATCGGATGCTTCCACAATCGCGGCACCAGCGCCATCAGAATAAATCATAGAATCTCTATCATGCTCATCAACCACTCTGGATAAAGTTTCAGAACCAATAACCAAACAACGGTTTGCCATGCCTGATTTGATAAAAGCATTTG
The DNA here is from genome assembly GCF_047344965.1 of Flavobacterium sp. W1B. NCBI lineage: Bacteria > Pseudomonadati > Bacteroidota > Flavobacteriia > Flavobacteriales > Flavobacteriaceae > Flavobacterium > Flavobacterium sp. W1B. The sequence goes on along the minus strand of NZ_CP178845.1, from coordinate 461,812 downwards.
CTTGTAAAACGCCTTCAATCCAGCCAGGACATCCAAAAAGGATATCATAAGCAACGCATTTTGGGTTTTTTATTTGTAATTTATTTTTGACACGCGTGGCTAAACTTGGAAGCATATCAGATTGTGTAGTTCCACATTTGACATCCCCAAAATTATGTGCAAAAATAATATAATCTATAGTTTCAGGATCAATACCAGCATTTTCTATTGCCTTTTGGGATGCGAAAAATGCGAGGTCGGAAGAATTTAAATTGTTTTCAGCATAGCGTCTGTGTTCAATTCCGGTTATGCTTTTGAATTTTTTGATGACCACCTCATTCGGATAACCAAAAGGGGTTCCATCTTCATTCAAAAAAACGTGATCTCCAAAGTCTGTATTGCTTACTTTTTTCTCAGGAATATAGCTTCCTATTCCAGTTATTTTTATTTTCATCGGTTTGTTTTCCAAAAAATTTAGGCTAATGTAAAGATAAAATAATTATTACAACCAGCTTATTTGCTATGCATGCATATAATTATGAAATATTGCATTTTCAGCTAAATTACTGATAATTTTTTAATGAATTATTCAAATCTATTTAATTTTATTTTCAATGTCTTTAGACATATTCAATGGGGCAATTTAAATAAAAAATTGAGTTTAGCTAGAGGTGAGATTGTTTTTTTTAGAAACAAATAGAGGTGATTTGGTATGTGGATAATAAGAAAAGCCTCGTACATTTAATAATGACGAGGCTTTTTTTGTTTATTTCAAATGATTTAGCTTTCCATGTAAGCTTCGATAGGAGCACAAGAGCATATTAAATTTCTATCACCATAAGCATCATCAACACGACGAACAGATGGCCAAAATTTATTGTCTGCAATGTATTCCAATGGGTAAGCTGCTTTTTCTCTAGTATATGGAAACTCCCAAGTTTGAGCTGTAAGCATAGCTAATGTATGCGGAGCATTTTTCAATGGGTTGTTTTTGTCGTCAGCAGTAGCTACTTCGATTTCTTTTCTGATAGAGATCATAGCGTCACAGAAACGATCTAATTCAGCTAAATCTTCAGATTCAGTTGGCTCAATCATCAAAGTTCCGGCAACCGGGAAAGATACTGTTGGAGCGTGGAAACCATAGTCCATCAAACGCTTAGCAATATCACCAACTTCAATTCCGTTTTCTTTGAATGAGCGACAATCCAAGATCATTTCGTGAGCAGCTCTTCCGCACTCTCCAGAATACAATACCGGATAGTGTTTCTCTAAACGTGCTTTCATATAGTTTGCATTCAAGATAGCGTGTTCAGTAGCAGATTTTAATCCTTCGGCACCCAACATAGTGATGTATCCGTAAGAAATCAAACATACCAATGCAGATCCGTAAGGAGCAGAAGAAATAGCAGTGATTGCGTGTTCTCCACCTACATTTACGATAGGGTTAGATGGTAAGAAAGGAAGTAGTTTTTCGTTCACACAGATTGGTCCAACACCAGGTCCACCACCACCGTGAGGAATAGCGAAAGTCTTATGTAAGTTAAGGTGACAAACGTCAGCACCAATAGTTGCTGGGTTAGTCAAACCTACTTGAGCATTCATGTTTGCTCCGTCCATGTAAACTAATCCTCCGTTGTCGTGGATCAACTGAGTGATTTCGATAATAGAAGACTCGTAAACTCCGTGTGTTGAAGGGTAAGTTACCATCAAACAAGATAAATCGTCTTTGTGCTCGATTGCTCTAGCTCTCAAATCCTCAACGTCAATGTTTCCTTCAGGAGTCGTTTTTGTAACAACGATTTTCATTCCTGCCATAGCAGCAGAAGCAGGGTTTGTTCCGTGTGCCGATGATGGAATCAAACATACGTTTCTGTGGTTGTCACCGCGAGATAAGTGGTAAGCACGAATAGCCATCAAACCAGCGTATTCACCTTGAGCACCAGAGTTTGGTTGCAATGTAGTTCCAGCAAAACCAGTAACAACATTTAATTGTTGCTCTAATTTTTTAAGCATCGTGATGTAACCTTCAGCTTGTTCAATTGGAGCAAATGGGTGAATTGCATTCCAATTTGGCATAGACAAAGGCAACATTTCTGAAGCTGCGTTCAATTTCATTGTGCAAGAACCCAATGAGATCATAGAGTGGTTCAATGATAAATCTTTGCGCTCTAATTTTTTGATATAACGCATCAATTGGCTTTCAGAACGGTGAGTGTTGAAAACTTCGTTTGTTAAGAAAGTAGATTTTCTTTCTAATGAAGCTGGTAATTGGCTTGCAGTTGATAATTCAGCAACTGTAAAAGCTTCTTTCGCTGTAGCTTCAGCAAAGATAGCAATGATTTGGTTGATGTCAGAAACAGAAGTAGTTTCGTTTAACGAAATTGAAATCGTATCAGCATCAGCATAGAAGAAGTTTACTTCGTTTCTTTCTGCAATAGCTTTCACTTTAGCAGCGTCAGCTTTTACAAGAATAGTATCGAAGAAAGCGGTGTTAGTTTGATTAACGCCTAATTTATTTAAAGCTTCCGCAGTAGTTACTGCAGATGCGTGAACTTTGTTAGCAATGTATTGCAATCCAGTTGGTCCGTGGTAAACAGCATACATACCAGCCATAACTGCTAATAAAACCTGAGCGGTACAGATGTTTGAAGTAGCTTTTTCACGTTTGATGTGTTGTTCACGAGTTCCTAAAGCCATACGCAAGGCGCGGTTACCGTTGACATCGATAGATACCCCGATAATTCTTCCTGGCATAGAACGTTTGTACTCATCTTTAGTTGCGAAGAAACCAGCATGAGGTCCACCGTAACCCATTGGTACACCAAAACGTTGTGTTGTTCCTACCACTACGGCAGCTCCCATTTCTCCCGGAGATGTTAATGTAGCCAATGATAAAATATCGGCAGCAACAGCCACTTTAATTTCGTTAGCTTTTGCTTGAGCAATAAATCCAGCATAGTCATTTACTTGACCATATTTTCCAGGATATTGAAGGATTGCTCCGAAGAATTCAGTTGAGAAGTCGAAAGTCTCGTGGTTACCAACAACTAATTCAATTCCTACTGGAGTAGAACGAGTTTGTAAAACAGATAATGTTTGAGGTAAAATTTCTTCAGAAACGAAGAATTTGTTTACGTTGTTTTTCTTTTGGTCACGAGTACGAACGTCAAACAATAAAGCCATAGCTTCGGCAGCTGCAGTTCCTTCGTCAAGAAGAGAAGCATTGGCAATTTCCATTCCTGACAATTCAATAACAGTTGTCTGGAAATTCAAGATAGCTTCTAGACGACCTTGAGCGATTTCAGCTTGATAAGGCGTGTAAGCCGTGTACCATCCTGGGTTTTCAAAAACGTTTCTTTGGATTACCGCAGGAACAATCGTTGGGTGATACCCTAAACCGATATATGATTTGAAGACTTTATTTTTTTTACCTAATTCCTGAATATGATTCGCATATTCATATTCCGTCATTGCAGGGTCTAGATTTAGGGGGGCTTTTAAGCGAATGTCATCCGGAAGTGTTTCATAGATAAGTTGTTCAATAGATTCAACTCCAATAGTTTGTAACATATGTTGAAGGTCATTCTCTCTTGGACCAATATGTCTTAAAGCAAAAGCATCTGTTTTCATGTAAGTGTAGTAATGTTGTGTTTTTTTAGTGGTGCAAAATTAAGTATTATTAATAATTTATAAGGGTTTTTGACCCTGATTTTTCATCTATTTTTAAACTAAATAACGAAATTGCCCACAATTGATTAATTTTGTTTGATGATTCGTTTTAAGCAAGTCTTTGATTTTTATATCAGAAGTAGCATTCATGTGGCTTTGTCTGTTTATGCATTAGTACGAATGACTCATTTTATGTTTCATCTTCCTGCTGATGAACCGATGGCTAATTTTGCTTTTTTGGGAACCATCGTGGGTTATAATTTTGTGAAGTACCATACTTTGGCTAGAATCCAAAAAAGTCAAATGAGCAATGAAATTAAATTAATTGCATTGTTGAGTTTGTTTTCATTAGTTGGAGTAGGGTATTATTTTCTCCAATTGCAGTTAGTTACCCAAATAGTTTCCATTCTGTTTTTAGTCTTAACCCTGCTGTATACCTTGCCTTTCTTTCCAAATAGAAAGAATGCCAGAAACTGGGCAGGTGTAAAAATCTATATTGTGTCTTTATGCTGGGTAGGAGTTACGCTGGCGTTGCCTTTGCTTAATGCACATGCTGATCTTGGATCCGATTTTTATCTCAAATGCGTTCAACGATTTATATTGATTTTTGTTTTGATCCTGATTTTTGAAATTCTGGATTTGGCCAATGACGATCCCCATTTAAAAACCGTGCCGCAACAAATAGGAGTGAAGCGAACTAAAATACTCGGATTGTTATTGTTGCTTCCTTTTTATTTTTTAGAGTTCTTGAAAATAAATTTTATCGAAAAGCAGCTGATTGTAAATGTAGTCTTAGTGGTTGCCATTTCCTCCTTTTTGCTTTTTGCCAATGAAAAAAGATCCAAATATTACACTTCTTTTTGGGTCGAAAGTATTCCTATTTTTTGGTGGCTGATGGTGGTATTTTTTTAATATAAAAAAACCGAAGCGTCTCCACTTCGGTCTATATCTTAAATCTGAATTCTATGATCTGGAATCTAAATCAATCCCGCTCTTTTTAACAAAGCTTCATTATTCGGTTCATGACCTCTGAATCGTTTGTAAAGAATCATTGGATGTTCGGTTCCGCCTTTGGAAAGGATGTTGTCTTTGAATTTATCAGCAACTTCTTTATTGAAAATTCCTTTTTCTTTAAAAAATTCAAAAGCATCGGCATCCAGTACTTCGGCCCATTTGTAGCTGTAATATCCAGATGAATATCCGCCTTGAAAGATATGAGAAAATGAAGTACTCATCGCGTTTTCTGCTACTTCAGGATACAATTGCGTTTGGGCAAATTGCTCCGTTTCAAAAGCTTTGATGTTTTTTATATTTGTTGGGTCTTGTCCGTGCCATCCCATGTCCAGTAGGCCAAAACTCAACTGGCGCATCGTTGCCATTCCTTCCTGAAAATTAGAACTTTCCTTGATTTTTTGCACCAATTCAATCGGAATCATTTCATTTGTTTGATAATGATATGCAAATAAGGCCAAGGCTTCCGGTTCGTAACACCAGTTTTCCATAATCTGGCTAGGCAATTCGACAAAATCCCAATAAACAGAAGTTCCGGATAAACTTGGGTAAGTCGTGTTGGCTAACATGCCGTGTAAAGCATGGCCAAATTCATGAAATAAAGTAGTTACTTCATTAAAGGTCAAAAGTGACGGTTTGGTTTCTGTCGGTTTTGTGAAATTGCAAACAATAGAAATATGTGGTCTTTCATTAATTCCGCCTTTTACAAATTGCGATTTGTACGAAGTCATCCACGCACCATTTCGTTTTCCTTTTCTTGGGAAAAAATCGGCATAGAAAATAGCAACCAGATTATTGTCGATGTCTTTTACCTCATAAGTAGTTACTTCTTCGTGGTATTTGTCAATTTCAAAACTTTCTTCAAAAGTAAGTCCGTATAATTTTTGTGCTGTGGTAAATGCACCATCCAAAACTTTTTCGAGTTGGAAATAAGGTTTCAGTTTTTCATCGTCCAAATTGAATAATTCTTGTTTCAATTTTTCAGAATAATAAGCGCCATCCCATTTTTCTAATTGATCGATTCCGTCTAGTTTTTTGGCGAAAGCGGTCAGTTCGGCAAATTCCTTAAGAGCTGCTGGTTTGGCTTTGGCCAATAAATCATTTTCAAAAGTCAAAACTTTTTCAGGGCTTTCGGCCATGCGTTCTTCGAGGACAAAATGAGCGTGAGTGGCATAGCCTAAAAGCTGTGCTCGGTCAAAACGAAGTTGCGCAATTTTAAGCACGTTTTCTTGGTTGTCAAATTCGTTATTTTGAAAACCTTTGGCGCCAAAAGCAATTGCCATTTTTTTACGCAACTCGCGATTATCGGCATAAGTAACAAAGGGAACGTAGCTAGGATAATCTAGAGTAAAAATCCAACCTTCTTTTTCTTGGCTTTTGGCCAAAGAACGAGCTGCTTCGATTGTTCCTTCCGGCAAACCGGATAAATCTTTTTCGTCTGTAAGGTGTAATTGAAAAGCCTGGGTTTCTGCCAATACATTTTCGCCAAATTTCAGGCTTGTTTTTGATAGTTCTTTGTCTATTTCACGAAGTTTTATCTTTTTTTCTTCGGTAAGATTGGCGCCATTTCGAGAAAAACTCTTGTATTTTTCATCCAGTAAAGTAGTCTGTTCCGGGTTGAGGTTTAAAGCGGCTTTTTGCTCGTAAACGGCTTTCACTTTTGCGAACAATTCTGCGTTAAGGCGTACGTCATTCCCAAATTCAGACAACAAAGGCGAAACTTCTTGTGCTATTTTCTGAATTTCGTCATTGGTCTCGGCCGAATTCAGATTGAAAAAAATACTTGAAATACGATCTAGCGTATAACCGCTGAAATCCAAAGCTTCAATAGTATTTTCGAAAGTAGGCTTGTCGCTATTTTGAACGATTGCATCTATTTCGGCTTTGGCCAATGCAATTCCTTCTATAAAAGCAGGAAGGTAATCCTCGTTTTTTATTTTCGAAAAAGGAGTGGTGTCGTATTTAGTAACGAATGCTGTTGTTAAGATGCTCATTGTTTTGATTTTAAATTATTAAGGAGTTTAGAGAATTAAACGGTATTAATTTTCTAAACTCCTTAATGGGGCTTAATTTCTAATAGATTTAAGTTTACTTTTTGAGTAGGCTTTCGGCTGCGATAATTACCGCATCTTTTAGTCCTAATTTATAGTGTATCACTTTGTCTAAAACGGCTTTGTCATGACTTCCTATGATTTGAGCAGCCAAGATTCCGGCATTTTTAGCTCCGTTTAAGGCTACAGTTGCTACAGGAACTCCGCCCGGCATTTGCAAAATAGACAAAACGCTGTCCCAACCATCGATAGAATTGCTCGATTTTACCGGTACTCCAATTATTGGAAGCGGTGACATTGAGGCAACCATTCCTGGTAAATGTGCAGCTCCGCCGGCTCCGGCAATAATTACCGAAATCCCGCGAGTGTGGGCGTTTTTACTGAAATCGAACAATTTTTCGGGCGTTCTGTGTGCCGAAACAATGTCAACTTCGGTCTCTATGTCAAATCCTTTTAGGATATCAATGGCTTCTTGCATTACAGGCATATCAGAGATACTTCCCATTATTACGGCTACTTTGCTCATTTTGTCGTGTATTTGTTTATTTGGCTATCTGATGATTTTCTCATTTTCAAATTTCCAAATGGTTGTGTTTTTTCAAATTAACTGATTACTCTTATCGTGTTTTTTACGTCTTCGGCAATTCGTCTTGCTTCTACAATATCAGAATTTACGATGGTTACATGTCCCATTTTTCTGAAAGGGCGTGTTTGTTTTTTACCGTAAATGTGTGGAGTGACACCGTTCCATCCTAATATTTTTTCGATATTTTCATAAACTACGTCGCCAGAAAAACCTTCTTCGCCAACTAAATTTACCATAATTCCGGCCACTTTACTTTCGGTATTTCCTAAAGGTAAATCAAGGATGGCGCGCAAATGGTTTTCGAATTGAGAAGTGTAACTGGCTTCAATAGAATAATGCCCGGAATTGTGAGGTCGTGGTGCAACTTCATTTATTAGGATTTCGTCATCTTCTGTTTGAAACATTTCGACAGCCAAAAGTCCAACATGGTTGAATTTTTCTGAAACTTTTAATGCGATGGCTCGCGCTTTTTCGGCTACGTGATCATCAATGCGAGCAGGACAAATTACGTATTCTACTTGGTTCGCTTCCGGATGAAATTCCATTTCTACAACCGGGTAGGTTTTCATATCGCCAGATGGATTGCGACAAACGATAACGGCTAATTCGTTTTTGAAAGGAATCATTTCTTCGGCAATGCATTCTACATTGGCTAAATTATCCAAATCAGAGATTTGTCTAATGACTTTTACGCCGTTTCCATCGTATCCAAATTCGGTACATTTCCATATAAAAGGCAATTGGATTCTAGATTCAAGAATAGCCATGATTAGGCTTTTTATGTTTTCAAATCGTTTGTAGTTTGCCGTTGGAATGGCGTGTTCTGTATAAAAATCCTTTTGGGTGCCTTTGTTCTGAATTAATTTCAGTGTTTTTGGTGAAGGATACACTTTTAATCCTTCGTCTTCTAATTTTTCTAAGGCTTCAAGATTTACCAATTCAATTTCGAAAGTCAAAACATCGACTAATTTTCCAAAATTATAAACGGTTTCAAAATCCATTAAATCGCCCTTGAAGAACTGATTACAGGCTATCTTGCAAGGTGCTTCATCGCTTGGATCCAAAACATAGGTTTGTATGTCAAATTTTCTGGTGTCAAACAAAAGCATTTTACCCAATTGTCCGCCGCCTAGAATTCCTAATTTAAATTCGGAAGAAAAATAATTCATTGTGTTGCGTGTTTAGTAAGAGCAAAGATACTTTATAATGCTCGAATAGGGAAATGCTATTTTATTTTCTGCCTAATTTATTTAGTTGAATGATTAACGGTTTTAATTCGATTCGGATTTTTTTTACAATAAATATAGGTATAAAGGCATAAATTAAATTTCAATTATCAATTGTCAAATCCGAATTCTGTATATTTGTCAATTATTTTAAATTAGGATAATAATGATTCAACTTCACGATAAACAATTTGTTCCGTTTATTTCTGCCAAAGAAATAGAGTTTGCAATAACAAAGATGGTAAAGCAGGTAGAAGATGATTTTGCCGATGAGGTTCCTGTATTTGTAGGAGTTTTGAACGGCTCTTTTATGGTTGTTTCTGATTTTATGAAAAGCTATAAAAAACCTTGCGAAGTAAGTTTTATAAAAATGACATCTTACGAGGGGACATCTTCAACCAATGAGGTAAAACAATTAATTGGTTTAAATCAAGATTTATCAGGAAGATCCGTTGTTATTATTGAGGATATTGTAGATACAGGGAATACTATAGTTGAGCTAAAAGAATTGTTTAAGAAGCAAAACGTAAAACATTTTAAAATAGCCACACTTTTTTTCAAACCAGAGGCTTATAAGAAAGATGTAAAAATAGATTATGTTGGAATCCGAATTCCGGACAAATTCATTGTAGGTTTTGGATTGGATTATGATGGTTTGGGCAGAAATTTACCAGAAGTATATATATTAAAAGATTAACTACGAAAGACACATTATGATTAACATTGTTTTATTTGGAAAACCAGGTGCGGGAAAAGGAACTCAAGCAGAGTTTTTAAAAGAAAAATATAAATTAACACATCTTTCAACAGGGGATATTTTTAGATTTAATATTAAAAATGAAACCGAATTAGGAAAACTAGCTCAAACCTTTATGGATAAAGGCGATTTAGTTCCAGATGAAGTAACTATTAAAATGTTGCAAAGTGAAGTAGAAAAAAATCCGGATTCAGCAGGTTTTTTATTTGATGGATTTCCTAGAACAATTGCACAAGCTCAGGCTTTAGATGCTTTTTTAGATACAAAAAACGAAGTAATTACTGCGACTATTGCTTTAGAAGCTGATGACGAGATTCTTGTGGCGAGATTACTTGAAAGAGGGAAAGTTTCTGGTAGAGCTGATGATCAAGACGAAGATAAGATTCGCAACAGATATCAAGAATACAATGAGAAAACGGCTCCGTTAATGGGTTATTACAAAGAACAAGATAAGTTTTATGCTGTAGATGGTATAGGAACTATTCAAGAAATTACCGAGCGATTAAGTGCGGTTATTGATAATTTATAAGTTAAAAAATTGTTTGATGTTTAAGGTTTAAAGTTGTCCTCCAACAGCATTAAACTTTAAACTTTAAACCTTAAACAAGATAATGGAAATACTAATAATACTTTTTCTAATTCTATTGAATGGGGTTTTCTCGATGTCGGAAATTGCATTGATTTCAGCACGAAAAAACAGATTGGAAAATGCCGCCAAAAAAGGGAACAAGAATGCTAAGATAGCTTTAGATTTAGCAAATTCTCCCAATAAGTTTTTGTCAACAGTTCAAATAGGAATCACTTTAATCGGGATTCTTACGGGGATTTACAGTGGCGATAAGATAACTTCAAATGTGGAAGCTTTTGTTTCGACATTTGAAATTTTTAAGCCTTTTGCAAACAGTCTTGCCGTAGGAATAGTTGTTGTTATATTGACATTTTTTTCCCTAGTTTTAGGAGAGTTGTTGCCTAAAAGAATAGGTTTGAATTATCCGGAATCCATTGCAAAAGCAGTGGCCATGCCGATGAGAATAGTTTCAATTATAACAGCTCCTTTTATATGGATGTTGACACATTCTACCGAATTCCTCTTGAATCTAATGCAGATTAAGCCTACGGCTGATGGCAAAGTGACCGAAGAGGAAATTAAAGCCATTATCAAAGAAGGGACTGAAGTGGGCGAAGTTCAGGAAATAGAACAAGACATTGTGGAGCGTGTTTTTCACATTGGTGATAGAAAAATAAATTCATTGATGACCCATAGAAAATCAGTGGTTTTTTTGTCTTTGCATTCTGATAAAGAAAAAGTCAGGGAGATGATGTTGAGAGAATTGCACTCGATTTATCCGGTGTATGATGAGAATTATGACGATATCGTAGGAGTGGTTAATCTAAAAAATATTTTCGCGCATTTCGAGAACGAGAATTTTAGTTTAACAGATATCATGACCGAAGCTCCTTTTTTGATGGAATATACCACTGCGTATAAGGCTTTGGAGAAATTTAAAGAAACAGGAATTCACTATGCTTTTGTATCGGATGAATACGGAGTTTTTCAGGGAATAATTACTTTGAATGATATTCTTGAAGCTTTAGTGGGTGACGCTTCTGATTTTTACAAGGAAGATTTTAAATTAGTAGAAAGAGAAGACGGAACTTGGTTGGTAGACGGACATTATTCATTGCACGATTTCTTGACTTATTTTGAGTTGGACGAATTAATAAATGATTACGAAGTGACTACTGTGAGTGGTTTGATAATGACTGAGTTATCTCGTATTCCGAAGCAAGGCGAAAAATTAATTTGGCATAAATTTGAATTAGAAGTCATTGATATGGATGGCGTGATAATTGATAAAGTAATGGTTAAATCATTGCGAAAATAAAATAGAAAAATAAAAATTGATTGTAGCTAGCTGATGATAGTTTGAATTTTGTTCAATCTAAAATCTAAAACCTGTAATCAGAAACTAAAGAAGATGACTGAAGGGAATTTTGTAGATTATGTAAAAATATTTGTTTCATCTGGAAAAGGTGGAAAAGGATCTACGCATTTGCATAGAGAAAAATTTATTGAAAAAGGTGGGCCAGATGGTGGTGATGGTGGTCGCGGAGGACACGTATATCTTGTAGGGAATAAAGGACTTTGGACGCTGTTTCACCTTAAATTTGCACGACATATCAAAGCAGGTAATGGCGGTGATGGAAGTGGAGATAGAAGTACAGGAGCCGATGGTGAAGATAAATACATCGAAGTGCCACTAGGAACTGTTGTGAAAGATAAGGAAACGGGCGAAATCTTGTATGAAGTTACCGAACATGGCGAAAAAAGAATCCTTTCTAGAGGAGGGAAAGGTGGTTTAGGAAACTGGCATTTTAGAAGTTCCACAAACCAAACTCCAAGGTATTCTCAGCCAGGATTACCGGGATTGGAGATGGATGTAATTCTAGAATTGAAAGTTCTTGCTGATGTAGGTTTAGTAGGTTTTCCAAATGCTGGAAAATCAACACTATTGTCTGTATTGACATCTGCAAAACCAAAAATTGCTGATTATCCTTTTACAACCTTAAAACCAAACTTAGGTATTGTGGCCTATAGAGATTTTCAGTCTTTTGTAATTGCTGATATTCCTGGGATTATTGAGGGTGCTGCCGAAGGAAAAGGATTAGGGCATTATTTCTTGCGTCATATTGAAAGAAATTCTACTTTATTATTTCTTGTTCCTGTTGATACAGCCGATATCAAAGCAGAATACGATATTTTAGTTAATGAATTAACGAAATACAATCCGGAAATGCTGGACAAAGAACGTTTATTGGTAATATCAAAATGCGATATGCTTGATGATGAATTAAAAGCAGAACTAAAAGCAGAGCTAGATGTTTCTTTTAAAGATGTGCCATATATGTTTATTTCTTCTGTAGCTCAACAAGGCCTGACAGAGTTGAAAGATAAATTATGGAATATGTTGAATGAATAAATAATGAAATTTTTTGATAAAAAGGTGTTCTAGAAATAGAGCACCTTTTTTATTCGTATAATTTATTAAATCCGTAAAATTGAATTAAAAATAGATGGTTAGTTAATGTTTTTTCGGGCAAAGAGTTCTTAAAATTGCGAAAATGACTTATATTCGCAGCACAAAAAATATTAAATTATGAAAAAAATAGTTTTATTCTTAACAATGTGCCTAATGACTTTCCCAGTGAAAGCAGATGAAGGTATGTGGTTTTTGATGTTTATCGAAAGATTGAACCATAGAGATATGGAAAAAATGGGGTTGCAACTTACAGCTGAAGAAATTTATAGTATCAATAATCATAGTTTGAAAGATGCTGTTGTTCAGTTTAATGGTGGATGTACAGCCGAAATTGTTTCTAAAGAAGGATTGGTGTTAACGAATCATCACTGTGGTTATGATGCGATTGCTGAGCTTTCATCTGAGGAGCAAAATTATTTAAAAAATGGTTTTTGGGCTAAAGATAAAAGTGCCGAAATGAAACCAAAATCATTATTCGTTCGTTTTTTCGTTCGTATGGATGATGTTTCCAAAAGGATTTTATCTAAAGTAAATGATAAAATGACTGAAACAGAAAGAAACAAAGCGATTCAGCAAGAAACGGCTTTGATTGAAAAAGAAAATAGTGAAGGTGGAAAATATACCGTTTCTGTTCGTCCTTTCTTTCAAGGAAATGAATATTACTATTTTGTTTATCAAGATTACAAGGATGTTCGTTTAGTAGGAACTCCTCCGGAAAGTCTTGGTAAGTTTGGTGGAGATACTGACAACTGGGAATGGCCACGTCATACAGCCGATTTCTCTATGTTCAGAGTTTATGCTGATGCAAATGGAAATCCAGCCGAATATTCTAAAGACAATGTGCCTTTGCAACCAAAACATTATTTGCCAGTAAGCTTAAAAGGAGTTGAGGAAAATGATTTTGCGATGATTTTGGGTTATCCAGGACGTACAAACCGTTGGATGCCAGCTGGTGGAATTGAGCAAAACGTGAAATTTGCTTATCCTGCTTGGGTTGAAGGTGCAAAAACAGGAATGGATAGAATGAAGGAGTACATGGACAAAGACGAAACGGTTAATTTAGAGTATGCTTCTAAATACGCTTCAACTGCCAATTACTGGAAAAACCGTCAAGGAATGATTGATGCTTTGACTAAAGCTGGTACTGCAAAAACGAAAGCAAAACAAGAAACCAAATTCAATGCTTGGGCTAACAAGAAAGCAAACAAAGAAAAATATGGTAATGTAATTGCTACGATTAATAACTATTATGCTGACACGAATTTAAAATCGAGCCATGATAGCTATTTAACTCAATTGATGAGAACGGCTTCTTATGGTGCAGTTCCTGCTAATTTAGGAAATGCATTAATTGGTTATTATAAAGAAAATGAAGCAAAAAAACAGGAAATGCTTCCTAAGTTGAATCAATTTATTGATGCGGTTTATGGGAAATTCTATGCTCCTTTAGAGAAAGATGTTTTTACAGCACAATTAAATTTATATACTTCAAAAGCGGCTGCTTACGGACTTCCTGAAACTGTTGCAAAATTAAAAGAAGAGAATAAAGGTGATTTTACAGCTTATGTGAATAATGCTGTTGCCAAAAGTATTTTTGCTAATAAAGAAAGTGTTTTGGCTTTCATGAAAGATCCAAAACCAGAAAACATTGCAAATGATCCTTTGTATGTGGTGTCGAATGATTTGAGTGTAAAAATGAGAGCTAAATCTGCAGAACAATTAAAAGCAGATGATGATTTCGCTAAATCATTTCGTATTCTGGTAGAAGGTTTACGTGAGTCTAAAATGAATGCAATAAAGTATCCGGATGCCAATTCAACTTTGAGATTGACTTACGGAAAAGTACGTGCTTTGCCAGCAGACAAACGCAATGATGCAAAAGTAAATAATTATACAACAATGACCGGATTGGTTAAAAAGTATAAGGCAGGTGATCAAGAATTTGATTTGCCAGCTCGATTATTAGAATTGAACCAAGCGAAAGATTTTGGACAATACGCAGATAAAGCGGGTCATATGCCAGTGAACTTTTTAACTGATAATGATATTACAGGAGGAAATTCAGGTTCACCAGTTTTGAATGGAAAAGGAGAACTTGTTGGTATTGCATTTGATGGAAACATCGAAGCGATGGCTGGTGATGTTATTTTTGATGCTAAATTGCAAAGAACAATTAGTGTAGATATTCGTTATGTACTTTGGATAATTGATAAATATGCAGGTGCTAAACATATTATTGATGAAATGACAATTGTGAAATAAGCCATTGTTTTAAATTTTAAAAGCCTCTAAACTTGTTTTCAAAACAAGTTTAGAGGCTTTTTTTATTGTTAAAGCTTTTAAAATGAAAATAGATTCCAATTATAAATTTCGCTATTTTTGGACAATGAAACATATTATTTTTTTATTTTTATTTCTGCCAATAATTATTTGGTCTCAATCTAATTTTGATAAAGGAGAAAGGTTTTTTCGTGAAGAAAAATTGGATCAAGCAGAAGCTGTTTTTGAAAATATTTTGAAAGAAAATCCAAGTCATTTAAAATCGATTGAATATTTGGGAGATATTGCCGGGAGATATAAATCCTGGGATAAAGCAATTGGATATTATAAGAAACTCAAACAGTTGAAGCCTACGGAAGCTAATTATTATTATAAATATGGCGGCGCTTTAGGAATGAAAGCCAAAGAATCTAATAAATTTAAAGCACTCGGAATGATTGATGAGGTCAAAGATTCTTTTGAAAAAACGATAAGTCTCAATCCAAAACATATCGAATCGCGTTGGGCTTTGATAGAGTTATATATTCAATTGCCGGGAATTGTAGGAGGAAGTGAATCCAAGGCATTAAAATATTCGGATGAATTATTAAAATTGTCGCCTATTGATGGTTATTTGTCTAAGGGACATATCGATGAGTATTTTAAAAGATATAATAAGGCAGAACAACAATATAAAAAAGCAATTAGTTTAACTGGATCCAAAACGGCCAGTAAAATGCTTGCCAGTTTGTATAAGAATAAAATGAATGAACCCGAGAAAGCAAAACAGCTTTTAGAGGAACTTAGAATAAAGTAGAATAGTTAATTGCTAATTCAGTTAGTTGATTAAAAATATAAAAGCATAATCGAATAAACATAAATGAAAACACATTTCATAGCCATAGGCGGAAGCGCGATGCATAATCTCGCATTAGCATTGCACAATAAAGGATACCAAGTTACAGGAAGCGATGACGCAATTTTTGAGCCATCAAAATCCAGATTAGACAAAAAAGGAATTTTGCCTATTGAAATGGGTTGGTTTCCTGAAAAAATCACTTCAGATATTGAAGCTGTAATTCTTGGTATGCACGCTAAGGCAGATAATCCAGAATTATTGAAAGCACAGGAGTTGGGATTAAAAATTTATTCCTATCCAGAGTTTTTATACGAACAATCAAAAAATAAAACCCGTGTGGTCATTGGTGGTTCACATGGTAAAACGACAATCACTTCGATGATTTTGCATGTGATGCATTATCATAATATCGCTGTCGATTATATGGTTGGTGCCCAGTTGGAAGGTTTTGATACGATGGTGCATCTTACCGAAGAAAATGATTTTATGGTCTTGGAAGGTGATGAGTATCTGTCTTCTCCAATAGACAGAAGGCCGAAATTTCATTTGTACCAACCCAATATTGCTTTGATTTCGGGCATTGCTTGGGATCACATCAATGTTTTTCCAACCTATGAAAATTATGTGGAGCAGTTTGAAATCTTTATAGATAAAATTACCAACGGTGGGATTTTAGTTTACAATGAAGAGGATCCCGAGGTAAAACGCGTTGCAGAAGCAGCAACAAATCCGATTCGAAAATTAGCCTATCATACTCCAAAATATTCGGTTAGTGATGGTGTGACTCTTTTAGAAACTCCCGAAGGCGATATGCCAATCGAAGTTTTTGGAGCGCATAATCTTAATAATTTGGCTGGAGCCAAATGGATTTGTCAAAACATGGGTGTTGATGAAGCTGATTTTTATGAAGCGATAGCGAGTTTTAAAGGCGCATCCAAACGATTGGAAAAAATTGCTGAAAGCAAAACCAAAGTAGCCTATAAAGATTTTGCCCATTCGCCAAGTAAAGTGGCGGCAACTACAAAGGCAGTAAAAGAACAATATCCTAACAGAACTCTTGTGGCTTGTTTGGAATTGCATACCTATAGCAGTTTGAACGCTGAATTCCTTAAAGAATACGAAGGCGCATTAGAACATGCTGATAAAGCTGTAGTTTTCTATTCGCCTGATGCGGTGAAAATAAAGCAACTGGATGAAGTTAGTTATGACCAAATAGCAACGGCTTTTAATCGTAAAGATTTAATTATTTATACCAATCCAAAAGAATTTAAGGATTATTTGTTCAGTCAAAATCTTGAAAATTCTGCCTTGTTGCTGATGAGTTCCGGAAATTATGGTGGTTTGGATTTTGACGAGGTGAAGGAATTGATTATGAATTAAAGATGGTTAAAAAGGACTAATTTAAAATCGATATTATGGCTGAAAACTCCTTTTTTTCAATTGCGAATTGGTCCGAAGACGACAAGCCTCGGGAAAAGCTGATGCTGAAAGGTAAAAGTGTTTTGAGTGATGCCGAACTGATTGCTATTTTAATTGGTTCAGGAAGTCGTAGTGAATCGGCAGTTGATTTGAGTAAAAGGATTTTGGCTAGTGTAGATAATAATTTGAATGCTTTAGGGAAATTATCTGTTGCGCAGTTGATACAATTCAAAGGGATAGGCGAAGCTAAAGCCATTTCGATTATCGCGGCTTTGGAGTTAGGAAGACGAAGGAGAGCCGAAGAAGCTGTCGAATTAATCAAAATTACTTCCAGTAAAATGATTTTTGAAATCATGCAGCCTATAATTGGTGAGTTGGCCCATGAAGAGTTTTGGATTGTATATTTAAATAATTCCAATAAAATACTTTCTAAATCTCAATTAAGTAAGGGCGGAATTACCGGAACTTTGGTCGATGTGCGAATCGTTTTCAAAACGGCACTTGAAATGGGAGCGACGGCATTAATTTTATGTCATAATCATCCTTCGGGGACTTTGGTTCCTAGCGATGCGGATAAACAAATTACCAAAAAGCTAAAACTAGCAGGAGATAATTTAGAAATAAAAGTATTGGACCATTTGATTGTTACCGAAAATAATTACTTTAGCTTTGTTGATGAAGGAATATTCTAAAAAAATAAAATGAAAATTGCGAATATTAAACATGTGTTCTTCGATTTAGATCACACACTTTGGGATTTTGATAAAAATTCCGAATTAACATTTGAAAAAATATTAAAACGAAATCATCCTGTAATTGAAATAGGAGAGTTTATTGAGAAATATGTACCAATTAATCAAGCTTGTTGGACTTTGTATCAATACGATAAAATTACCCATGAGGAATTGCGGTACAATAGGTTGAAGCAATCTTTTGATGCTTTAGATTATTTGGTTTCTGATGAGGAAATTGAGAGAATTTCTAAAGAATATATAGAACTATTGCCGGAAAATAACCATCTTTTTGATGGTGCTTTTGAAATTTTAGATTATCTAAATCAAAAGTATAAACTTCACATCATCACCAATGGTTTTGCTGATGTTCAATTCAGAAAAATGAAAAATTCTAAATTGGAGACTTATTTTGATTCCGTAACTAATTCTGAAATGGCGGGAGTCAAAAAACCAAATCCTATTATTTTTGAACATGCATTAAATGTCGCCAATGCTAAAAAAGAGAACAGTGTTATGATAGGAGACTCATTGGATGCAGATGTTCAAGGAGCTCTTGATGCAGGCTTAGATGCTGTTTTTTTTAATGAAAGCAATGTTCAAGTTGAACAAAATATTAAACAAATCAATCATTTATTAGAACTAAAAAAATATTTATAATTATGAAACTAAGATTTTTATTTGTACTGTTATTTGTCGCCAGTTATGGTTTTTCGCAATCTGTAAATGATTATAAAGCAGTGGTATTGCCGTTGAAGTTTGATTTTATGAAAAGCGACAATCAATACCGTCTTGCTACTTTGTCAAAGTTTAATTTAAACAAAGCAGGTTTTGAAGCATTTTACAATAATGAAGTGATTCCAAATGAATATAATGACAGATGCGGTTTGTTGTATTATGATGTTGTAAAAGACAACGGTTTTTTGGTTACTAAGCTTTTTGTTACCCTTAAAGATTGTTATGGCAAAATAATATTTCAATCGGAAGTCGGGAAAAGTAAAGAAAAAGATTATCAAGTGAGTTATACAGAAGCATTGAATGACGCTTTTAAATCCGTTTATGCTTTGCAATATAAGTATAATGGGCAAGCAATAAACAAAGTTGACCAAGAATCGGTTAAAGCGGTTTCTGTTCCTGTAGCACCATCAAATGCAATAACTCAAAATTTAACAAGTGCTAATTTGCTTTATGCGCAGCCGATGAACAATGGTTTTCAATTAGTGGATAGTACTCCAAAAGTGGTGATGAAAGTTTTTAAAACCTCTAGTCCAAACTGTCTTATAGCAGTAAAAGGGGAGAATCAAGGGGTTTTGATTTTAAAAGACAACCGTTGGTTTTTTGAATATTACCAAAATGATAAGCTAATCTCTGAAAAAGTGGAGGTTAAATTTTAGTGTTTAGTGGCTGTATTCAGTTTTTGAAAGACTGAATACAGTTCTAATATCCATATTTGTCTTTCCATCTGTTTTTAAGGAATTCACGCGTAGTGTTTTCTCTTGAATTATTTCCGGGAATATAGATAGGATTATTACTTAATTCATTTGGCAGAAACTCCTGTTCGGCAAAATTATTTGCAAAATCATGCGAATATTTATATTCTTCTCCATAACCCAATTCTTTCATTAATTTAGTAGGAGCATTTCGTAAATGAATTGGCACAGACAAATCGCCAGTTTGTTTCACTAATTGTTGCGCTGTTCCGATAGCTAGATAAGAAGCATTGCTTTTTGGTGATGTGGCGAGATAAATAGCGCATTGACTCAGTATAATGCGGCTTTCCGGATAACCAATGGTCGAAACTGCTTGAAAAGTATTGTTGGCCATAATAAAAGCCGTAGGATTTGCATTTCCTATGTCTTCACTGGAAAGGATTAGCATGCGGCGTGCAATAAATTTAACGTCTTCGCCTCCTTCAATCATTCTTGCCAACCAATATACCGCTCCGTTTGGATCACTCCCGCGTATCGATTTTATAAAAGCCGAAACGATGTCGTAATGCTGCTCACCACTTTTGTCATACAAAACTGTGTTTTGTTGGACTAATTCAAAAACACGGTCGTTAGTGATGATAATTTCGTTGTCAGCGGATGCGTTTACAACAAGTTCGAAAATATTTAATAGTTTGCGTCCATCACCACCCGAAAGTCGCAATAGTGCCTCTGTTTCTCTTAATTCAATATTTTTTGACGCTAATAAAGCATCGGTTTTCATCGCGCGTTGCAATAAAGACTCAAGGTCTTCTTTTGTAAAAGCATTTAGTATATAAACTTGACATCTGGATAATAAAGCGGGAATGACTTCAAAACTTGGGTTCTCGGTCGTTGCGCCTATAAGGGTTATCCAGCCTTTTTCTACAGCTGCTAATAAAGAATCTTGTTGCGATTTGCTAAAACGGTGAATCTCGTCGATAAAAAGAATGGGATTTTTTGTAGTGAAAAGTCCACCACTTTGTTTTGCTTTCTCAATTACATCGCGAATGTCTTTTACACCGGAATTTATAGCACTCAAAATATAAAAAGGACGTTTTGATTCTTGGGCAATAATTTGTGCCAAAGTTGTTTTTCCGGTTCCTGGAGGTCCCCAAAAAATCAAAGAAGGAATAATTCCTTTGGAAATTTGCTGTGTTAGTGACCCACTAGGGCCTACCAAGTGAGATTGGCTGATGTAGTCTTCTAATTTTTGCGGTCGAATGCGTTCTGCAAGTGGTGCTTCCATTATGTTTTAAATCTAAAATCTAAGTTTATTAATCTTCAATTTAAAATTGAAAATTATTAGTTGTAAAATTAAGCATTCTGTTTGTACTTTTGGGAGCTTTTTCCTGCTGTACGTTTCAATCTTTTTATCCGCCGAAAAGGCCAATAAAAAGGATTTCCACTTCCATCAGGGCTAGGCGCCTGAATTTAAAACAAAATCAATTTTAATGACAAAATAGCATAAAATAATTTTTGGATACATAATTGATTCGTATTTTTAAATAAAAATCGAATAATGGACAAACATTTTAAATTTACCACTTCCGTTATAGGATTGCCACTTTTTTTTGTGTTGTTCTTATGGTTTGTCTATTGGCTCGAAATCCGATTTAATTTCGATTTTATTGAACACGGAATCTTTCCGAGAACATTGTCGGGTTTGCAAGGAGTTGCTTTTAGTCCTTTCATTCATTCAGATTTGCATCACCTTTATAGTAACTCTATACCTTTATTGGTGTTATTGGCGACTTTACGGTTTTTTTATGCAAGGCAATCAGTCGCCGTTATAGTGTATGGTGTTTTACTGTCAGGAATTATCACTTGGTTAATTGGAAGATCTAATTATCATATTGGAGCCAGTGGTTTGGTATACGTACTGGTTAGTTTTGTTTTTTTTAAAGGGATTTTGACAAAATATTATCGTTTAGTCGCTTTGTCTTTAACGGTAATTATGGTTTATGGAGGTATGGTTTGGTATGCGTTTCCTAAAGTAGACGAGACAATATCTTGGGAAGGACATTTGGCAGGGCTAATAACCGGTTTTGTTTTGTCTATTGTGTATCGCACGCCAGAGTTTAATAAAGTGCCTAAATACGATTGGGAAAAACAGGATTACAATCCGCAAGAAGATAAATTCATGCAACGTTTTGATGAAAATGGAAATTTTGTGAATTTACCAAAAGAGGAAAATGAAGAGTTTTTTACTTATTATAATTCTGATATTCGGGTAAATTATGAGATTGTTCCAAATGAAAAAAATGAATCAAAAACAGAGTCTTAATTCATTTTTTAAATATCAAATTTTCTAATTGACTTAGCTTCTTTGTCTAACTGCTTCGTATAAGAAAGCACCACAGGCAACCGAAACATTCAAGGAACCAATAGTTCCGAACATAGGTAGTTTTGCTTTTTCATCAACAATTTTCAATACAGATGGATTTACTCCACGATCTTCCGATCCCATGATGATTGCCACGGGTTCGTTTAATGAAATATCATATATGTTTTGATCTGTTTTTTCGGTTGCTGCCACTGTTTTGATTCCGCTTGCTTGCAAAAGAAAAATAGCATCTTTGATGTGTTCTACTTTGCAAATAGGAATATTGAAAACAGCCCCAGCTGATGTTTTTACAGTATCTCCGTTTACTGGTGCCGATCCTGCTTTTTGAACAATGATTCCATTTACACCAGTACATTCTGCAGTTCTGATGATAGCACCAAAATTACGGGCATCCGATATTTGATCCAATATCAAAAATAAAGGTTTTTTTCCGTTTTCGACAACGGTATTTATTAAAGTCTCTAAATCAAAAAAAGAGATAGGAGAGATAGTGGCTACTGCACCTTGATGGTTATTAGGAGTAAGTCGGTTCAGTTTTTCAACAGGAACATAAGAAAAGTTTATGTTACCGCGCTTCATAACTTTCATTAAGTCTTTCATCAGTTCGCTGCTCGCTTCCTTTTGAATATAGACTTTGTCTACTGTTGCGCCCGATTGTATGGCTTCAATTATTGCTCTAATCCCAAATATTTGATGTTCTTTTTCCATGGCGCAAAGATATAAAAAAAAACCACCCCAAAAATGGGATGGTTTTAATATAATTTTTATAGATATAAATGGTTGGGTTTATTGAGCCCACCAAATTTTAGATTTGTTGTCATCTACAGCAGGAACTAGAGTGTTGACCCCTGCAGTATAACTTGTTGTGTTTGTACTTTGTTCTACAGAAGGATATAAATATCTCGTTGGGATTACTCCTCCATTTAAAGCATTTGTTGATGGAACTAAAGCAGGAACACCTGTTCTTCTCCATTCACTCCAAGCATCAAATGCAGATGGGAATAAGGCTACCCATTTTTCTTCTCTAATTACTTTTAGCAAATTTGTTGCAGCATCAGTTTTTCTGGCAAGTGCGTAAGCAGGTCCAGATGCAGTTACGTTAACTGTAGCTGCTCCTCCTGAGGCTCCTAATTTAATACTCAAGCTTTCAAATGATTTAATGATACCAGTTTCTAACATATTTAGTGCATTTTCAGTTGTCCAGCCTAATGCAGCAGCTTCTGCTCTATTTAGTAATGTGTAAGAAGCTGTCATAAAGGATGTAGGGGCTGCTGCATACCAGATGTTTAAACTTAGCTTGGCTCTTGCATTAAGAGGGGTGCTGGCGGCCTGAGTCAATCCGTATGGTATACCATCTGTAGCAACAGTTGTTTTATTAGAGAATATTAGTATTCTATTATCTAACGTATGATTCGATGTAGGGTTGTCTGACAAAGCTTCTCCTTGTAGTGCATCGGTTAAAGTTTTAGATAATCCATAGTCATTTCTTCTATTTGCTACATATGGATTTTCAAATCCAGGGACATTTGTGTGAGAAAACCATGCTTCATCAGAAACAGTTGCAATAGAGCCATTCGGGTCACTTAGGGCATTGTTAAATTGAATAGCTGCATATCCTCCAGGAGCAGGGTATTTTTTGGAAAGTTGAATTGACATGCTCATGATCATCGAATTCGCTAATTTTTTCCATTTTAATAAATCTCCATCATAAATTAGATCTCCGGTAGGTGGAAGTTCAGATTCATTAATCATATTCCTTGCAGCTATTAAACTTGCGATTTCGGATTTGTAAATAAATTCCTGAGTTGAGTATGTAGGAACTAATATTCCTTTAAACGCTTGTTCGTATGGAATATCTCCCCAAGTGTCTGTGATTCTTTTCCATATAATAGCTTTCATTATTTTTGCCACACCAAGTTGGTTGTTTGCAGAACCTTTTAGTAAAAATTTTGGATCTGGATTAGCAGTGTTTTCAAAATAATCAGTGATTACGTTCAAATTAGATAATGTTTGAACATAGAAACCATTCCAAGAGGCTGGTGACTGATTATAATTTTGTTCATCTACATAAACTCTCTGAGATTGGTATTGCACATATAAAGTAGGCTTTAATAAGTTATCACGGCCAGTAAGTGTTGTGTATCGTACAATTGACCCTGCCATAAGGGCTTGTAAGTCTGTTTCTTGAGCACCATTAACGTTTTCATTTAGATTGCCAAAATCATTATTTTCACAACTTATAAAAACACCTGCAAAGAGTGCTAAAATTATACTTATTTTTTTCATTTTTTTCATTTTTAAATTTTTAGAAAGTAACTTTTAGATTTACTCCATAACTTTTCGTTCCCGGTAATCCGCCATCTTCACCAAAAGTTTTTGACATCTCAGAAGGATCCCAATTGTGTTTGTTGTCTTTTGATACGCTAATTAGCCATAAGTTTCTACCTACAATACCTATAGAAGCTGAATCAAATACATTTTTAACCCATTTTCCAGGTATAGAGTAAGTCAAGCTCACATCTCTAAGTTTGATATAGCTAGCATCGTGAATAAAAGGCTCTGCTAATCTATTTGCGTACCATTGATTGTAATAGTCATAAGCTTCAACGTGAGTATCTACATTAGCTCCGCTTTCATCTACACCAACAACGCGTACACCACCTCCATCAGCAACAGCATCTCTTCTTGGGTTCCCTAAGTCGTTAGGACCTACTGTATCGTCTAGAAGTCCTGAATTTGTTCCCCACATTTCAGATAAAGAGAAAAATTTACCGCCTTTTTGGAAATCAATTAAAGCTGTTAAAGATAAGTTTTTGTAGCTTATTGTGTTTAAGAAACCACCCGTAAATTCAGGTAAAACTGATCCAAGATATTTATTTTGTTCTACTACATATAAGCCATTGTCGTCAATTATTTTATTGTTGTTAGCGTCAGTAGCATATCCAGCACCTCTTAATTGTCCCCATTCTCCGTTTAATTCATGGGTTACTGTTACGAATGTAAATGCGCTTGATCCACCTGGAGCATTAATACTTTGAAGACCATCTGGTAATTCTTCAATTGTTGTTTTGTTTTTTGCGAAATTGATTGCAAATGTCCAATCGAAATCATTTGTTTTAAAAGGTGTAGCGTTTAGAACTAATTCAACACCTTTTCTAACCGATTTACCTGCATTTGTCAATTTTGACGAGTAGCCAGAACCAGCAGATACACTAATAGGAATAATGTCGTTTTTGCGGGTTTCGTTATAATAAGTTGCACTGAAACCTAATCTATTATTTAGGAATTTTAAATCTGCACCAAATTCTGTAGATGAATTGATTGCCGGTTTAATTTTGTCATCAACTAATTGAGATTGTGTGTACATTATTGGTTTTCCATCGTATCCGTTATAACTTCCATTATAAGTAGGGAAAGCAGGGTTGATTAAGTTTGCACCAAGATCACTTCCTACTTGAGCCCAGCCGAAACGTAATTTACCAAAAGAGAGCCAGTCATATTTAGCTACTTCGCTAAAGATAAAACTACCTCCTAATGAAGGATAGATATATCCATTTGCATCGTTAAATAAAGCAGAGCTATAGTCTTTTCTTACAGAGGCATCTAAATAAGCGTATCCTCCGTAACCTAAAGAGACTTTAGCAAACATACTATTTACTTGCTTGTTTGTGTATTCCGTATCAGGAACAACCTGTTCTTTTGAATTACTATATTTATATACATCTGGAATTAATAATCCTCCGCTTGTAATGTTTTCTGGATCCATAGCTGCGTTCCAGCTTTCAAAATAATTTCTTCTGATTTGACCCCCAGCTAATGCATCTACTTCAAATTTACCAAAAGTGTTTTTATAGTTAACCATAGTGGTGTAGTTGTCTTCTATGATTGTAGATGAACTTCTTCCAAAACTATTGATGTTTTTCATGTTTCCTGCATCTAAATCAGATGAGTATTGTACATCAAAAGGAAGTCTCCAAAAGCCTCTGTTTTCAGTTTGATTTCTAGAAACCATGAAATTTGCACTCCAGTGGCTGTTAAATTTATAGTCTCCGTGGATATCTGCTACTAATTGGTTTCTTGAGTTTTCATTTTTATACTGATCTAACCAGTAGTAAGGGTTGAACCAAAAAACGGGTTTTTGGCCTCCTTGATCTGAAGGATCATTTCCTGCTAAAGAATTTGCGTAAATTTCTGGGCCAGACCAGTTCCATGAAGCGCTATATCCGTTGTCTGTTCTTAAATTTCTTAACTCTCTAAGTTTATTTACGTCTAGGTCTCTACCGAACCAAGAGTTGAATGAACCCGATGTTTGGTTGGAATAGTCGTCGTTAAAATCACCAAGAGTTTTTTGAGTTGTATAATTGATGGTACTTCCTATTGTGAATTTTTCAGTTAAATTTGCATCAAGTCTTAAACTTAATAAATGCTTGTTTAAATCTGAATTTGGAATTATACCTGTTTGTCTCAAATTTGTATAAGAAAACCTTGATGTAAAAGTATCATTACCACCACTTATTGTAACTCCTTGTTTTTTTGTTACCCCAGTGTCGTAAAAATCTTTGATATTATTTTTTTGAGCTTCCCACTTTGCGGTTTTTCCGGAATAGTTAGTGCCTGATTGCCAAGCATACCATGGAATGTATTCGCTTCCGTCAAATTTTGGCCCCCAACTTGCATCAGCATCAGGTGTTCCAACATATTTTTTTCCGTTTAATGAAGACCAGCGCGCTGGGTAATCAGGGTTGCTTGCAAAGTCTAAAGTGGTCCATTCGTCGTCTCCTGAATATCCTTGACCATATTCATTTTGATAATTAGGTAAATAAGCTACTTTGTCAAAGGTGGTAGAGCTTATAATAGATACTTCTAGTTTCTTTCCTTTTCCTGATTTGGAAGTGATGATTATAACTCCTGCATCTGCCCTTTGTCCATATAGTGCCGTAGCATTTGGTCCTTTTAAAACATTGACACTGGCAACATTTTCCATATCTATAACGTTAGGGTCACTTACTGGAATTCCGTCCACAATATATAAAGGATCGCTGTCGCTAGTTAATGAAATTGCACCACGAAGGCGAATTTTTCCCGACGAACCTAGTTTTGCTCCAGATTGACCAACGATTTGTACACCAGCCACTTTTCCAGCAATAGCTGTTTTTATATTGGCATCTTGGGTAATGTTTAATTCTTTCTCTTTTACAGTTTGTGATGCATAGGTTAGTGTTTTTTCTGCTTTTTTTACACCTAAAGCAGTTACTACGACACCTTCAAGTTCTACTGAATCATCTTTCAGTTTTACATTGATGTTTGTTGAGCTAGCTCCAATTTCTTGGGTTTTCATCCCAATGTAGCTAAAAATTAATATTTGGTTTGCTGCTGCTTTGATGGAAAATTTTCCGTCAAAATCTGTCTGTGTTCCAGTTTTGGTTCCTTTTACTAATACACTCACGCCTGGTAAAGGCATTCCGGCATTATCAGAAACGACACCTGTCACGGCTCTCTCTTGCGCAAATGTTAGTTGCGTCATTAGTACTATAAATAGCACTAGGATTCCATTGAACTTTAGTTTCATTTTTAATTATTTTGAATTAGTAAAACAAAACTCTTAATAATTTGTTAACTTTCCTAATAAAAAAAGCGCTATTTTGTATAGGTGTGTGAAATTTAACATTGTGATATTTGTATTAAATAGAGGTGGTTGGCTTGTTTTTTTTTATTTTGTAGCGCTTTTTTTGTTAATAAATTGGTGAATTGTGATTTTATTATGTGTTTGCTATCTTAGCTGTGTTTTTGTTTTTGCTGAGTTTGTATTAACGTTTTGTTAACGAAATAATTTTGTTGTTGATTCGTGAGGCGCAGTGAGCTTTGTGTTTGTTTTGAGGTTTTGAGGTTTTTTGCGAAACTATTGCTGGGTATTGGTTTTTAGTAGGTTGGGATGTTGTAGGGTAAATAATCTTGTTGAAAATTAATAGATTAACGTTTGTAGAGTAAAAAAATAATTTATACATTTGCAACCCCGTAAAAAGCGGGAATTAAATTTACATAATAATTTTTAGTATTAATTATGCCAACAATTCAACAATTAGTAAGAACAGGAAGAACTCAGATGACTAAGAAGAGTAAATCGGTTGCTTTAGATTCTTGTCCTCAAAGAAGAGGGGTTTGTACGCGTGTTTACACTACTACACCAAAAAAACCAAACTCTGCAATGCGTAAAGTAGCGCGTGTACGTTTGACAAATGGTAATGAAGTGAATGCTTACATCCCTGGAGAAGGACACAATTTACAAGAGCACTCGATAGTATTAGTTAGGGGTGGAAGGGTAAAAGATTTACCAGGAGTTAGATATCACATCGTTCGTGGTGCGCTTGATACGTCAGGAGTAGCGGGAAGAACGCAAAGAAGATCTAAGTATGGTGCTAAACGCCCAAAAGAAGCAAAAAAGTAATTTAAAGTTTTATGTCTAGCGGTGCATTTATTGTAACTGTATAGGTATGTAATTTTATTAAAAAAAAGACATGAGAAAAAGAGCGGCAAAGAAAAGACCACTTTTACCAGATCCAAGGTTTAATGATCAATTGGTAACACGTTTTGTGAATAACTTAATGTGGGATGGTAAAAAGTCTACAGCGTTTAAAGTATTTTATGATGCAATTGACATTATAGAGTCTAAAAAACAAAATGACGAAAAAACTTCATTAGAGATCTGGAAAGATGCTTTGACAAACGTTATGCCTCACGTAGAAGTACGTAGTCGTAGAGTTGGTGGAGCTACATTCCAAATTCCAATGCAGATTAGACCAGATAGAAAAATTTCTATGGCAATGAAGTGGTTGATACTTTATTCTAGAAGAAGAAATGAAAAATCTATGGCTCAAAGGTTGGCTTCAGAATGTTTAGCTGCGGCTAAAGAAGAAGGAGCTGCTGTTAAGAAAAGAATGGATACTCACAAAATGGCAGAGGCTAATAAAGCTTTCTCTCACTTTAGATTTTAATTCATAGAGAAATGGCTAGAGATTTAAGATATACAAGAAATATTGGAATTGCTGCTCATATTGATGCTGGTAAAACAACAACAACTGAGCGTATTCTTTTTTACACGGGGAAAAACCATAAAATTGGTGAGACTCACGAAGGTTCTGCAACAATGGACTGGATGGCGCAAGAGCAAGAAAGAGGTATTACTATTACTTCTGCGGCTACAACTTGTGAGTGGAATTTTCCAACTCAACAAGGTAAAGTTTTGCCGGAGTCGTTGCCTTACCACTTTAATATTATTGATACTCCAGGACACGTTGATTTTACTGTAGAGGTAAATCGTTCTTTGCGTGTACTTGATGGTTTAGTTTTCTTGTTTAGTGCAGTTGATGGTGTTGAGCCTCAATCTGAAACTAACTGGAGATTGGCTGATCAATATAGAGTTCCTCGTATGGGATTCGTAAACAAAATGGACCGTCAAGGTTCTAACTTCTTGGGAGTTTGTCAACAAGTTAGAGATATGTTGAAATCTAATGCTGTTGCAATCACTTTGCCAATTGGTGAAGAGAATGATTTCAAAGGGGTAGTTGACTTAGTGAAAAATCAA
This sequence comes from Flavobacterium sp. W1B, assembly GCF_047344965.1. NCBI lineage: Bacteria > Pseudomonadati > Bacteroidota > Flavobacteriia > Flavobacteriales > Flavobacteriaceae > Flavobacterium > Flavobacterium sp. W1B. The sequence goes on along the minus strand of NZ_CP178845.1, from coordinate 432,829 downwards.
GCTATGATATGGCATGATGAAAATCACGGTGCTACTTATGATATCGTGCCTATTCCTGAGGATATGCTTGCTGAAGTAAAAGAATACCGTTCGATATTAATTGAGGCGGTAGCGGATTACGATGAGAATCTTTTGGATAAGTATATGGAAGATGAAACCTCTATTACTGAAGAAGAGATTAACAATGCGTTAAGAGCTGCTACTATTGATATGGCGATTATTCCTATGTTATGTGGATCATCGTTCAAGAATAAAGGAGTTCAGTTTTTATTAGATGCAGTTTGTAAATACTTGCCATCTCCTATGGAGAAAGAAGGTATTTGGGGAATTCATCCTGATGATGCTGAATTGTTAGAAGAAGATCAAACTAAAATTTTGCGTAAGCCATCTGTGGCTGAGCCTTTCGCGGCTTTAGCTTTTAAAATTGCTACTGACCCATTCGTAGGTCGTTTGGCGTTTTTCCGTGCTTACTCAGGACGTTTAGATGCAGGTTCTTATATCTTGAACACTCGTTCAGGAAATAAAGAAAGAATTTCTCGTATTTACCAAATGCACGCTAACAAGCAAAACCCAATCGATTATATCGAAGCTGGGGATATTGGAGCGGCAGTTGGGTTTAAAGATATCAAGACTGGGGATACAATGTGTGATGAAAAACACCCAATTATTCTTGAGTCAATGAAATTCCCTGCTCCGGTAATTGGGGTTGCAATTGAGCCTAAAACTAAGGTTGATGTAGATAGAATGGGTATGGCTTTGGCTAAATTAGCTGAAGAAGATCCAACGTTTACAGTTAGAACTGATGAGGCTTCAGGGCAAACTATTATATCAGGTATGGGTGAGCTTCACTTAGATGTACTTATCGATCGTATGAGACGTGAGTTCAAAGTAGAAGTGAATCAAGGTGAGCCTCAAGTTGAATATAAAGAGGCGTTTACAAGAACAGCTCAGCATAGAGAAACTTACAAGAAACAATCTGGAGGTCGTGGTAAATTCGGTGATATCGTATTTACATTAGAGCCTGCTGATGAAGTTGATGGCAAAGTTCCAGTTGGATTGCAGTTTGTGAATGCAGTAAAAGGTGGTAACGTTCCTAAAGAATATATTCCATCTGTTGAAAAAGGTTTTAGAGAAGCTATGAAAACGGGTCCTTTAGCTGGGTACCAAGTTGATAGTTTGAAAGTAACTTTGACGGACGGATCTTTTCACCCTGTCGATTCTGATGCTCTTTCTTTTGAGTTAGCTGCAAGAATGGGGTATAGAGAAGTTGCTAAAGCTGCTGGTGCTGTAATTCTTGAGCCAATCATGAAGATGGAAGTTATTACTCCTGAAGAAAACATGGGGGATATCGTAGGTGATATCAACCGTCGTAGAGGTCAGGTGAATGACATGGGTGACAGAAATGGTGCGAAAACTATTAAGGCTGATGTGCCGTTATCAGAGATGTTTGGATATGTTACAACATTAAGAACACTTTCGTCTGGTAGAGCTACATCTACAATGGAATTTTCACACTATGCGGAAACTCCTTCTAATATTTCGGAAGCAGTAATCAAAAAAGCAAAAGGAAACGCTTAATCTTTAAGAAAATGAGTCAAAAAATCAGAATAAAATTAAAATCTTACGATCACATGTTGGTAGACAAGTCTGCTGAAAAGATTGTAAAAACGGTAAAAAGTACCGGTGCAGTAGTTACAGGACCAATTCCATTGCCAACTCACAAAAAACTTTTTACAGTACTACGTTCTCCTCACGTTAACAAAAAAGCGAGAGAGCAATTTGAAGTAATGTCATACAAGAGATTGATTGATATTTATTCATCTTCATCTAAAACTATTGATGCTTTAATGAAATTAGAATTGCCTAGTGGAGTTGAAGTAGAGATCAAAGTTTAAGGATTTACTTAAGAGTAAAAAGGGCACTTTGTTTAAGTGAAAACTTTTTTTGGATTGTGTGTAAATAAGTTATACTTTTGCACCACTTTAAAAATAGCGTTCACTTAAATGATGTGTTCTATTTTTATATTTAATAATTAATAATTAATATTTATGTCTGGGTTAATTGGTAGAAAAATCGGCATGACTAGTATTTTCGACGAGAACGGGAAGAATATTCCTTGTACAGTAATCGAAGCTGGTCCATGTGTTGTTACCCAAGTCAGAACCAAAGGTGTTGACGGGTACGAAGCGTTGCAACTAGGTTTCGATGACAAAAACGAGAAACATTCCACAAAAGCGGCTTTAGGTCACTTTAAAAAAGCGGGAACTGTTGCTAAGAAAAAAGTCGTTGAATTCCAAGATTTTGCAACTGAACAAAAATTAGGAGATCTTATTGATGTTTCTATTTTTGCTGAAGGAGAATTTGTAGATGTACAAGGTGTATCTAAAGGTAAAGGTTTTCAAGGGGTTGTTAAACGTCACGGTTTTGGTGGTGTTGGACAAGCAACTCACGGTCAACACAACCGTTTAAGAGCGCCAGGTTCTGTAGGAGCTTCTTCTTATCCATCTAGAGTATTCAAAGGAATGCGTATGGCTGGAAGAATGGGAGGAGATAATGTAAAAGTTCAAAACCTTAGAGTTTTAAAAGTAGTTGCTGAAAAGAACCTACTTGTTATAAAAGGATGTGTTCCTGGTCATAACAACTCTTATGTAATCATTCAGAAGTAATGGAAGTAAAAGTATTAGATTTCAACGGAAAAGATACTGGTAGAAAAGTTCAACTTTCTGATTCAGTATTCGCAATTGAACCAAATAATCATGCTGTATACCTTGATGTTAAGCAATATCTTGCTAATCAAAGACAAGGAACGCACAAAGCTAAAGAAAGAGCTGAAGTAGCGGGAAGTACACGTAAGATTAAAAAGCAAAAAGGAACTGGTACTGCTCGTGCGGGTAGTGCAAAGAACCCATTGTTTAAAGGTGGTGGAACAGTTTTTGGACCAAGACCAAGAAGTTATTCATTCAAATTGAATAAAAACTTGAAGCGTTTGGCTAGAAAATCTGCTTTCTCTATAAAAGCAAAAGAATCAAATATTATCGTTCTTGAAGACTTTAATTTTGAAACTCCAAACACTAAAAATTTCATTAACGTTTTGAAAGCTTTAGAGTTAGAAAATAAAAAATCACTGTTTGTGTTGGGTGACGTTAATAAAAATGTATATTTGTCCTCACGCAATTTAAAGGCATCTAGCGTCGTAAGTAGCTTAGAATTAAGTACTTACGCAATATTAAATGCTAATAATTTAGTGCTTTTAGAGAGTTCTTTGGAAGTAATTGAAGAAAATTTAAGTAAATAATAGGATATGAGCATCATAATTAAACCTATAGTAACGGAAAAAGTAACCAAAGAAAGTGAAGTTTTAAACCGCTTCGGATTCGTAGTTAACAAAAAAGCAAACAAAGTTGAGATTAAGAAAGCTGTTGAAGCTGCTTATGGTGTAACTATTTTGAGTGTTAACACGATGAACGTAAGACCGGATAGAACTACAAAATACACTAAAAGTGGTTTGATCAGTGGAAAGACGAATGCAATCAAAAAAGCAATTGTTCAAGTACAAGAAGGAGAAACAATTGATTTTTACAACAAAATCTAAGATAGAAAGATGTCAGTAAGAAAATTAAAACCTATTACCCCAGGTCAGCGATTTAGAGTTGTGAATGGTTATGACGCCATTACAACTGATAAGCCGGAACGCTCTTTGATAGCGCCGATAAAAAACTCTGGAGGTAGAAATAGTCAAGGAAAGATGACCATGCGTTATACGGGTGGTGGTCACAAGCAGAGATATCGTATTATTGATTTCAAAAGAACTAAAGACGGAATTCCGGCTACAGTGAAATCTATTGAATACGATCCAAATCGTACTGCATTTATCGCTTTATTAGCTTACGCTGATGGTGAAAAAACTTATATTATTGCTCAAAACGGATTGAAAGTTGGTCAGAAATTAGTTTCTGGTCCAGAGTCTCAACCTGAAATTGGTAATACTTTACCTTTAAGTAGAGTTCCGCTTGGAACTGTTATTTCTTGTATCGAATTGAGGCCAGGACAAGGGGCTGTTATCGCTCGTTCTGCTGGAACATTTGCTCAATTGATGGCAAGAGATGGAAAATATGCTACAATTAAAATGCCTTCTGGTGAAACAAGGTTAATCTTGTTAACTTGTTCTGCTACTATTGGAGCTGTATCTAATTCTGACCACCAATTAGTTGTATCTGGAAAAGCAGGTAGAACAAGATGGTTAGGTAGAAGACCTAGAACAAGACCTGTTGCAATGAACCCTGTCGATCACCCAATGGGTGGTGGTGAAGGACGTTCTTCTGGTGGACATCCACGTTCAAGAAATGGAATACCAGCAAAAGGTTATAGAACTCGTTCTAAGAAAAACCCGAGTAACAAGTATATCGTAGAACGTAGAAAGAAATAATAAGATATGGCACGTTCATTAAAAAAAGGACCTTTCGTTCATTATAAGTTAGAAAAGAAAGTTGAAGAAAACATCGCAGGTGGAAATAAAGGAGTGGTTAAGACTTGGTCTAGAGCTTCTATGATTACTCCAGACTTTGTTGGACAAACTATCGCAGTTCATAACGGTCGTCAATTTGTACCAGTTTACGTAACAGAAAACATGGTAGGTCACAAATTAGGAGAATTTTCACCAACTAGATCTTTTAGAGGTCATGCTGGAGCAAAAAATAAAGGTAAAAAATAAGAAGCAATGGGAGTTCGTAAAAGAGAAACAGCAGATGCGAGAAAAGAGGCTAATAAGTCTATAGCTTTCGCAAAATTGAATAACTGCCCTACTTCACCTAGAAAAATGCGCTTAGTAGCGGACTTGGTAAGAGGTCAGAAGGTAGAAAGAGCACTTAACATCTTAAGATTTAGTTCTAAAGAAGCTTCAAGAAAATTAGAAAAACTATTATTATCTGCAATCAACAACTGGGAGCAAAAAAATAGTGAAGGTAATTTAGAAGAAGCTGGATTATTTGTTAAGGAGATCAGAGTAGATGGTGGAATGATGTTGAAAAGACTTCGTCCAGCTCCACAAGGTCGCGCACACAGAATTAGAAAACGTTCTAATCACGTAACAATCGTGTTAGGAGCTATTAATAACACACAAGCAATTTAATACAAGATGGGACAAAAGACAAATCCAATTGGAAATAGACTTGGTATCATCAGAGGATGGGACTCAAACTGGTATGGTGGAAATGATTATGGTGATAAACTTGCCGAAGATCACAAAATCAGAAAGTATATCCATGCTCGTTTATCAAAAGCTAGTGTATCTAAAGTAATCATCGAGAGAACTTTGAAACTTGTAACCGTTACTATCACTACTGCTAGACCTGGTATTATTATCGGAAAAGGTGGACAAGAGGTAGACAAGTTAAAAGAAGAACTTAAGAAAATTACTGACAAAGAGGTTCAAATCAACATCTTTGAAATCAAAAGACCTGAACTTGATGCTTATTTAGTTGCAACAAGTATCTGTCGTCAAATTGAAAGCAGAATTTCTTACAGACGTGCAATTAAAATGGCTATTGCTGCTTCTATGCGTATGAACGCTGAAGGTATCAAAGTTTTAATTTCTGGTCGTTTGAATGGAGCTGAGATGGCGCGTTCAGAAGGTTTCAAAGAGGGAAGAGTTCCTTTATCAACTTTCAGAGCCGATATTGATTATGCATTAGCTGAGGCGCATACTACTTATGGTAGAATGGGTATCAAAGTGTGGATCATGAAAGGTGAAGTTTACGGAAAGAGAGATCTTTCTCCGCTTGCTGGAATGGACAAGAAACAATCTGGCGGAAAAGGTGGAGATGCCCCTCGTGGTAAATCTAACTTTAATAAAGGTGGAAAACCAGACGCTCGTAAAAGAAAGTAATTTTTAAATTAAAGAAAAATGTTACAGCCTAAAAGAACAAAATACCGTAAGGTACAAAAAGGTAAAATGAAAGGGAACTCTCAAAGAGGGCATGAACTTTCTAATGGAATGTTTGGTATTAAATCTGTACATGAAGATGGAATGTTTCTAACTTCTCGTCAAATTGAAGCTGCGCGTATCGCTGCAACTCGTTTCATGAAAAGAGAGGGACAATTATGGATCAAAATATTTCCAGACAAACCAATTACTAAGAAGCCTCTTGAGGTACGTATGGGTAAAGGTAAAGGAGCAGTTGAGTATTGGGCTGCCGTTGTTAAACCCGGAAGAATTATGTTTGAAGTTGGAGGAGTTCCTTTGTCAGTTGCAAAAGAGGCGTTACGTCTTGCGGCTCAAAAACTTCCAGTAAAAACTAAATTCGTTGTTGCTAGAGATTTCGAAGCATAATCTATATTATATTATGAAACAATCAGAAATAAAAGATCTTTCTGCAGCGGAGTTGCAAGAAAAGCTTAGCCAGACTAAGAAAACATATGCTGACCTAAAAATGGCTCACGCAATATCTCCAATTGAGAACCCACTTCAAATTAGAAGTGTAAGAAGAACAGTTGCAAGATTAGCTACAGAGCTTACTAAAAGAGAGTTGCAATAATTGTAATCTGCCGAAAGATGGAAGAAAAAAGAAATTTAAGAAAAGAGAGAATTGGTGTTGTAACTTCAGACAAAATGGACAAATCTATTGTTGTTGCTGAAGTACGTAAAGTAAAACACCCATTATACGGTAAGTTCGTGTTGAAAACAAAGAAATACGTTGCACACGACGAAACAAACGACTGTAACATTGGAGATACTGTAAGAATTAGCGAAACGCGTCCTTTAAGTAAATCAAAATGTTGGAGATTAGTTGAAATCCTAGAAAGAGCTAAATAATTATGGTACAACAAGAATCAAGACTAAAAGTAGCAGATAACACAGGAGCTAAAGAAGTTTTAACTATCCGTGTTTTAGGAGGTACCAAAAGAAGGTATGCCTCTGTTGGTGACAAGATTGTAGTATCTATAAAAGATACAACTCCTAACGGAAGCGTTAAAAAAGGAGCTGTATCAACTGCAGTTGTTGTACGTACCAAAAAAGAAGTGAGAAGAGCTGATGGTTCTTATATCCGTTTCGATGACAATGCATGTGTTCTTTTGAACGCTGCAGGAGAAATGAGAGGAACACGTGTTTTTGGTCCGGTAGCAAGAGAACTTCGTGAAAAACAATTCATGAAAATTGTATCATTAGCACCAGAAGTGCTTTAATTCGTTATAAGATGATAAAGCTAAAAATAAAAACAGGAGATATCGTAAGAGTTATTGCTGGAGACCATAAAGGTGCTGAAGGTAAAGTTTTACGTGTTGACCGTGAGAAAAACAAAGCGATTGTTGAAGGTGTAAACATGGTTTCTAAACACACGAAACCTAGTGCGAAAAGCCCTCAAGGTGGTATCGTAAAAAAAGAAGCTTCTATACAAATTTCTAACATATCTTTAATTGATCCTAAAACTAAGGAAGCAACTAGAGTTGGAATTAGAGTTGAAGGAGATAAGAAAGTAAGATTTTCAAAAAAATCTAATCAAGTACTATAGTAATGGCGTATATACCTAGACTAAAAGAGGAATATAAGAACAGAGTTATCTCTGCTCTTAAAGAGGAGTACGGATACATAAACGTAATGCAAGTTCCAAAATTGGAAAAAATCGTTTTGAGCCGTGGAGTTGGAGCAGCAGTTTCTGATAAAAAATTGATTGACTATGCTGTTGATGAATTGACAAAGATAACTGGTCAAAAAGCAGTTTCTACAATTTCAAAGAAAGACGTTGCGTCTTTCAAATTGAGAAAAGGAATGCCTATTGGTGCAAAAGTTACTTTACGTGGAGAAAAAATGTATGAGTTTTTAGATAGACTTATTACTTCTGCTTTACCACGTGTAAGAGATTTCAGCGGAATCAAAGCTACAGGTTTTGATGGAAGAGGAAATTATAACTTAGGTGTTTTGGAACAAATCATTTTCCCAGAAATTGATATTGATAAAGTAAACAAAATATCAGGTATGGATATAACTTTTGTTACTACTGCTCAAACAGATAAGGAAGCAAAGTCATTATTGGCTGAATTAGGATTACCTTTTAAAAAGAATTAAGATATGGCTAAAGAATCAATGAAAGCCCGCGAGGTTAAGAGAGAAAAAACGGTAGCTAAGTTTGCTGAGAAAAGAAAAGCTTTGTTAGAGGCTGGAGATTTCGTAGGTTTGCAGAAATTACCTAAAAATGCTTCACCGGTTCGTTTACATAACAGATGTAAATTAACAGGTAGACCAAGAGGGTACATGCGTCAATTCGGAATTTCACGTGTGACTTTCCGTGAAATGGCTAATAATGGATTGATACCAGGAGTTAAAAAAGCCAGCTGGTAAAAAAAAAGAATTTTAATTGGTTAAAGGTTCGACAGAAAGTCTGAAGAAAACCATAACCGCAAATTAATACATATGTATACAGATCCTATTGCAGATTATTTAACGAGAGTTAGAAACGCTGTGGCTGCAAACCACAAAGTTGTCGAAATTCCTGCATCTAATCTAAAAAAAGAAATAACTAAGATCTTATTTGATCAAGGTTATATCTTAAGTTACAAATTTGAAGACAACGCTGTTCAGGGTTCAATCAAAATTGCTTTGAAGTATGATAAAGATACTAAAGAGTCAGTAATTAAAGATATCCAAAGAATTAGTAAACCAGGTTTGCGTAAATATTCAAGTTCTGCTTCTATTCCAAGAATCCTTAACGGATTAGGAATTGCTATTGTTTCTACATCAAAAGGTTTGATGACTGGAAAGAAAGCCAAACAACTTAACGTTGGTGGAGAAGTAATTTGTTACGTATACTAATAAAAAGACTATAAGATGTCAAGAATAGGTAAAAGCCCGGTTGTAATCCCTGCTGGTGTAACTGTTGAAGTTGCAAATGGTATCATTACAGTAAAAGGAAAAAATGGTCAACTTACACAGGAGTTCTCGGACGTTACTGTTACGGTTGAAGACGGTCAAGTTCAAGTAGAAAGATCGTCTGATCACAAAGACCAAAGAGCAAAACACGGTTTGTACAGATCTTTAATCAATAACATGATTATCGGTGTTACAGAAGGTTTCACTAAGTCATTAGAATTGGTAGGAGTTGGTTATAGAGCTTCTAATCAAGGTCAAAAATTAGACTTAGCTCTTGGATTTTCTCACAATATTGTTTTAGAAATTGCTCCAGAAGTAACTTTAGAAACTATATCTGAAAAAGGAAAAAATCCAATCGTTAAGTTAACATCTGTAGATAAACAACTTTTAGGTCAAGTTGCGGCTAAAATTAGAGGTTTCCGTAAACCGGAGCCTTACAAAGGAAAAGGTGTTAAATTTGTAGGTGAAGTATTAAGAAGAAAAGCAGGTAAATCAGCTTAAAAAATAAGATTATGTCATTAACAAAACCTGAAAGAAGACAGAGAATTAGATTCAGAATCAGAAAAACGATTAGTGGTACAGCTACTAATCCAAGACTGTCTGTATTTAGAAGTAACAAAGAAATTTACGCTCAACTTATTGATGATGTAAACGGAGTTACTTTATTGGCTGCTTCTTCAAGAGAAAAAGAGATAGGTAAAGGTACGAACGTAGAAATCGCTGCAGCAGTTGGAAAACTTGTTGCAGAGAAAGCGTTAAAAGCTGGTATAGACGTAGTAACTTTCGATAGAGGAGGTTATTTATATCACGGTCGTATTAAATCATTAGCGGAAGGCGCAAGAGCGGCTGGACTTAAATTCTAATATATTATGTCTAATAAATACAAGAATGTAGAGTTAGTAAAACCAACTGGTCTTGAATTAAAAGATCGTTTGGTGAGTGTTAATCGTGTTACTAAAGTTACAAAGGGTGGTAGAGCTTTCGGTTTTTCTGCTATTGTAGTTGTAGGTGATGAAAATGGTGTTGTTGGTCATGGATTAGGAAAATCTAAAGACGTTTCTGAAGCAATTGCGAAAGCAGTAGAAGATGCTAAGAAAAATTTAGTGAAAATTCCTTTGAACGGACAATCAGTTCCTCACGAACAAAAAGGAAAATTTGGTGGTGCACGTGTATTTTTAATTCCTGCTTCTCATGGTACAGGAGTTATTGCTGGTGGAGCTGTTCGTTCAGTTCTTGAGTCAGTAGGTATTCACGATGTATTATCTAAATCTCAAGGATCATCAAATCCTCACAACGTAGTTAAGGCAACTTTTGATGCTTTGTTACAAATGAGAAGTGCTCACACTGTTGCAAAACAAAGAGGAGTTTCTTTAGAAAAAGTTTTTAAAGGTTAATTCAAGGAAATTATGGCTAAATTATTAGTAAAACAAGTTAGAAGTAAAATCAACTGTCCACTTGATCAAAAAAGAGGATTAGAAGCTTTAGGTCTACGTAAAATGGGTCAGGTTGTAGAACATGACTCTAACCCTGCAATCCTTGGGATGATAAACAAAGTTAAACACTTAGTTTCTGTAGAAGAAGCTAAATAACACATACTGTTATGAATTTAAGTAACTTACAACCAGCTGAAGGGTCAACGCACAATCAAAATAAAAGATTAGGTAGAGGAGAAGGTTCTGGAAAAGGTGGTACCGCTGCACGTGGACACAAAGGAGCAAAATCTCGTTCTGGTTATTCTAAAAAGATTGGTTTTGAAGGTGGACAAATGCCACTTCAAAGACGTGTACCTAAGTTTGGTTTTACAAACATCAATCGTAAGGAATACGAAGGTGTAAATCTTGATACACTTCAATTATTAGTAGATAATGGTCAGATTACGGATACTGTTGACATGACAGTTTTTGTTGCTAACCGTTTAGCTACTAAAAATGAAATCGTTAAGATTTTAGGAAGAGGAGAATTGACTGCGAAATTAAAAGTAACTGCTCACAAATTTACTGCTACTGCAAAAGCTGCTATTGAAGCTGCTGGTGGAGAGGCTGTAACAATATAATTTTTCAATTTATGAAGAAATTTATTGAATCAATAAGTAATGTTTGGAAAATCGAGGAACTAAAAAACAGAATCCTAATTACATTAGGGCTGCTTTTAGTTTATCGATTTGGAGCACATGTTACGCTTCCGGGTATCGATGCAACACAATTAGCTAATCTAGCTGGCCAAACCCAAAGTGGTATTGGATCTATTCTAGATATGTTTACTGGTGGTGCATTTTCTCAAGCGTCAGTTTTTGCCTTAGGGATTATGCCTTACATTTCTGCGTCTATTGTTGTTCAGCTTATGGGAATTGCTATTCCTTATTTGCAAAAACTTCAAAATGATGGAGAAAGCGGTAGAAAAAAGATTAATCAGATTACACGTTGGTTAACTATTGTGATAACTTTAGTTCAAGGACCAACTTATATCTATAATCTATATAGAACTTTACCTGGTAGTGCATTTTTATTAGGGTTTAATTCTTTTGAATTCTTATTTTCTTCAGTAATTATCTTAGTTACAGGTACAATTTTTGCCATGTGGTTGGGAGAAAAAATAACTGATAAAGGAATTGGAAATGGTATATCGCTTTTGATTATGGTAGGTATACTTGCAAGATTTCCTCAAGCATTTATACAAGAATTTACTACAAGAGTTACAAATAACAACGGAGGACCAATGTTATTGGTTATCGAAATTATTATTTGGCTTTTGGTTATTATTGCCTGTGTTTTATTAACCATGGCGATACGAAAAATACCAGTTCAGTACGCTCGTCGTACAACATCAGGTGATTTTGAACAAGATATGATGGGAGGAAATAGACAATGGATTCCATTGAAGCTTAATGCTTCTGGTGTTATGCCTATTATATTTGCTCAGGCAATTATGTTTATTCCTGCTGCATTAGCTGGGTTATCAAAGTCAGATGCTTCACAATCTATTGTTGGTGCTTTTAGTGATATGTTCGGATTTTGGTATAATCTTGTTTTTGCAACTTTAATAGTTGTATTTACTTACTTTTATACCGCAATTACGGTTCCTACTAATAAGATGTCAGATGATTTGAAAAGAAGTGGTGGATTTATTCCGGGTGTTAGACCAGGAGTAGAAACTTCTGATTTTCTTGATAAAGTGATGTCTTTGATTACTTTCCCAGGATCTTTATTTCTAGCTTTAATAGCTGTGTTCCCAGCAATTATTGTAAGTCTTATGGATGTTCAACAATCTTGGGCAATGTTTTTTGGGGGTACCTCATTAATAATTATGGTTGGTGTCGCTATAGATACAATTCAGCAAATTAATTCATATTTGTTAAACAAACATTATGATGGTTTAATGAAAAGTGGTAAAAATAGAAAAGCAGTAGCTTAATTTTATGGCAAAACAATCAGCAATAGAACAAGACGGATCGATAATTGAAGCATTATCAAATGCTATGTTCCGTGTGGAGTTAGAAAACGGACATATTGTAATAGCTCATATTTCTGGAAAAATGCGTATGCATTACATCAAATTATTACCTGGTGATAAAGTGAAACTAGAAATGAGCCCTTACGATTTGTCAAAAGCAAGAATTACTTATAGATATTAAAGGATATTCACAATGAAAGTTAGAGCATCAGTAAAAAAGAGAAGTCCCGAGTGCAAAATTGTGCGTAGAAAAGGGAGATTGTACGTTATAAACAAAAAGAATCCTAGATTTAAACAAAGACAAGGATAATTATGGCAAGAATAGCAGGGGTAGATATCCCGAAAAATAAGAGAGGTGTTATAGCACTTACCTACATCTTCGGATTAGGAAAAAGTAGAGCTATTGAGATTTTAGAAAAAGCTCAAGTTAGCCAAGACAAAAAAGTTCAAGACTGGAATGATGACGAGATCGGAGCAATTCGTGAAGCTGTTGGAGTTTTTAAAATTGAAGGAGAATTACGTTCTGAAGTTTCTTTAAACATCAAACGTTTAATGGATATTGGATGTTATAGAGGTATCCGTCATAGAACTGGTCTTCCTTTAAGAGGACAAAGAACTAAGAACAACTCTAGAACAAGAAAAGGTAAAAGAAAAACTGTTGCTAACAAGAAAAAAGCAACTAAATAATAAGTAATATGGCTAAAGCAACTGCAAAAAAACGTAAAGTTATCGTTGAATCAACGGGAGAAGCTCATATTTCTGCTACCTTCAACAACATCATCATTTCTTTGACAAACAAAAAAGGTGAAGTTATTTCTTGGTCTTCAGCTGGTAAAATGGGTTTTAGAGGTTCTAAAAAGAATACTCCATACGCAGCCCAAATGGCAGCAGAAGATTGTAGTAAAGTAGCTCTTGAGGCTGGACTTAAAAAAGTGAAAGTTTATGTTAAAGGACCAGGAAACGGACGTGAGTCTGCTATCCGTTCTTTGCATAACGGTGGAATTGAAGTGACTGAAATTATCGACGTTACTCCAATGCCTCACAACGGATGTCGTCCTCCTAAGAGACGTAGAGTTTAATAATATATTTTAGTATAACTAGGTAGAATATACGATTATCGAAGGATATGACCTGAATTCATAATCTCTACCTTAATTTAATTTTTAGAAATGGCAAGATATACTGGTCCAAAAACTAGAATTGCTCGTAAATTTGGCGAAGCAATCTTCGGAGATGACAAATCTTTCGAAAAAAGAAATTATCCACCTGGACAACACGGGATGGCTAAAAAAAGAGGTAAGAAATCTGAATATGCAATCCAGTTAATGGAAAAGCAAAAAGCTAAATATTCTTACGGAATTTTAGAAAAACAATTCAGAGGCTTATTTAAAAAAGCATCAGCTACTAAAGGTGTTACTGGTGAAGTTCTTTTACAATTATGTGAGGCAAGATTAGATAACGTTGTTTTTAGAATGGGCGTTGCTCCATCTAGAAGAGGCGCTAGACAATTGGTTTCTCACAGACATATCACCGTTAACGGTGAGGTTGTAAATATTCCTTCTTACCACCTTAAGCCTGGTGATAAAGTTGCTGTTCGTGAAAAGTCTAAATCATTAGAAGCTATCGAACGTTCTTTATCTAATTCAAGTCAAGTTTATGAATGGATTACTTGGAACAATGACGTTAAAGAAGGTACTTTTGTAACTGTACCAGCTAGACTTCAAATTCCAGAAAACATTAAAGAACAATTAATCGTAGAGTTGTACAACAAATAATAATTGACTTAGTCGAAATTTATGGCAATATTTAATTTTCAGAAGCCCGATAAAGTTATCATGATCGATTCAACCGATTTTGAAGGTAAATTTGAATTTAGACCTTTAGAGCCGGGTTACGGATTGACTGTTGGTAATGCACTTAGAAGAGTTTTGCTTTCAGCATTAGAAGGTTATGCAATTACATCTGTTCGCATAGAAGGTGTAGATCATGAGTTTTCTACTATTTCAGGAGTTGTTGAAGACGTTACCGAAATCATTCTTAATCTTAAACAAGTACGTTTTAAACGTCAAATTGAAGATGTCGATAATGAAGCAGTTACTGTTTCTGTTTCCGGTAAAGATCAATTAACAGCTGGTGATTTTCAAAAATTTCTTTCAGGTTTCCAAGTTTTGAACCCAGAACTAGTTATCTGTAATTTAGATAGTAAAATCAAACTGAATATCGATTTAACGATCGAAAAAGGTAGAGGATATGTTCCTGCTGAGGAGAACAAAAAACAGAATGCTGCAATAGGAACTATTTTTACGGATTCTATTTTTACTCCGGTAAAAAACGTAAAATACGCAATCGAAAACTTCCGTGTAGAGCAAAAAACAGATTATGAAAAATTAGTTTTCGAAATAAAAACTGATGGTTCTATCAATCCAAAAGATGCACTTACTGAAGCTGCGAAAGTTTTAATTCACCATTTCATGTTGTTCTCAGACGAAAGAATTACACTCGAGGCTGACGAAATTGCACAAACAGAATCGTATGACGAAGAGTCATTACATATGAGACAATTGCTTAAAACTAAGCTTGTTGATATGGATTTATCTGTGAGAGCATTAAATTGTTTGAAAGCGGCTGAAGTTGATACACTTGGTGATTTAGTATCGTTCAATAAAAATGACCTAATGAAATTCCGTAATTTCGGTAAAAAATCTTTAACTGAGCTAGATGAACTTGTAGCTATTAAAAATTTGAACTTTGGAATGGATTTGGCAAAATACAAACTAGATAAAGAATAATCTAAGCCGTAAGGTTTAAATTTACATAGCAATGAGACACGGAAAAAAATTCAATCACTTAAGCAGACAGACTGCACATAGAAAATCTATGTTGGCTAATATGGCTTGTTCTCTTATCGAGCACAAACGTATTAACACTACTGTTGCTAAAGCAAAAGCGCTTAAACAATTTGTTGAGCCGCTTATAACAAAATCTAAAAATGATACGACTCACAATCGTCGTATTGTTTTTGCTTACTTACGTAGCAAGTATGCTGTAACTGACTTGTTCAGAGACGTAGCTGCTAAAGTTGGTGACCGTCCAGGTGGATACACTCGTATCATTAAAGTTGGAAATCGTTTAGGAGATAATGCTGATATGGCAATGATCGAATTAGTAGATTTCAATGAACTTTACAATGGTGGTAAAAAAGAAGTTAAAAAAGCTAAAAGCCGTCGTGGTGGAAAAGCTAAGAAAGAAGATGAAGCTACTGAAGCTCCAGCTGCTGAAACAACTACTGAGACTGCTGAATAATTATGAAAATAATCATTCAATAAGAATTAAGGATAAGCTATTTATAGTTTATCCTTTTTTTTTGATTTTTTTTGAGAAGAATAAGCAATGGTTTTATGACAAGATCTGTCCTGCTGTTCGCTATATCTCCTCGCCCAAACACTGGGCAAGGAGGATGCCGCTACCATCAGGGCTAGTTTAGGATACATTGTTTTTTTTAAAACCTTTTCAAAAATTTGTTTTCGCTGCTTTAATAAATTAAATTTGCACGATAATTAACTACAAATGAAACGCGCTTTGCGGGTTCCATAAGACCTTTACAAACAATACAAATCAACGAATGAAATACACAACGAGACAAAGCGCCATACTTTTACTGAGTGACGGAACTATATTCCACGGAAAATCTATTGGAATCAGTGGGACCACTTTTGGGGAAGTATGTTTCAATACGGGAATGACAGGTTACCAAGAGATTTTTACCGATCCATCTTATTTTGGTCAAATCATGGTAGCAACAAATACTCACATTGGTAACTATGGAGTGAATGAAAAGGAAGTAGAATCTGATGGAATTAAAATTTCAGGTTTAGTTTGTAAAAACTTTAGTTTCAACTATTCTAGAGAAGATGCTTCTGGGAGTTTAGAAGATTATTTTATTAAACACAATCTAATTTGCATCTCTGATGTAGATACAAGAGCTTTAGTGAGTTATATTCGCGACAACGGAGCTATGAATGCTGTTATTTGTACAGATGGTACTTCTGTTGAAGAATTGAAAGCCACTTTGGCAAATGTTCCAGATATGAAAGGATTGGAGTTAGCTTCTAAAGTGTCTACTAAAGAGCCTTATTTCTTTGGAGATGAGAATGCAACTTATAAAATATCAGCTTTAGATTTAGGTATAAAGATGAATATACTTCGTAATCTGGAGAAAAGAGATTGTTATATTAAAGTTTTTCCTTTTGATTCTACCTATCAAGAGATGGCGGCTTTTAATCCTGACGGCTTTTTCTTGTCTAATGGACCTGGTGATCCAGAGCCGCTTTCAAGCGCAATTGAAGTAGCAAAAGAAATTCTTGCAAACAATAAACCTTTATTTGGAATTTGTTTAGGTCATCAAGTTATCGGATTGGCTAATGGGATTTCTACTTACAAAATGTTTAATGGACATAGAGGGATAAATCATCCTGTTAAAAATATAATTTCAGGAAAAGGGGAAATTACATCACAGAATCATGGTTTTGCTGTCAATAAAGAAGAGTTGGATAATCACCCAGATTTAGAGATTACTCATCTTCATCTTAATGACGGAACGGTTGCGGGTATGCGTATGAAAAATAAAAATTGTTTTTCAGTTCAATACCATCCGGAAGCAAGTCCTGGACCTCATGATTCTTCTTATTTATTCGATCAATTTATTGAGAATATAAAAGGATAATAGTCGTTTAGATTATAATCCGTATATAACTGGAAATTTTATAATATTTAGGGTTTGACTTTGTAAAAAGTCAAACCCTTTTTTATGAAATAAAAGTTTACATGCCAAAAGGGAAGGTTTCAGGAATTTGATTTCCTTCCGGTTGAATGTGGATTGGATGTAATGCGCTTGTTTCATCAATAAAAATAAAAGCATCATATCTTTTTGGTAAAATTGTTGGGACATAATTACCAAATTTTTCGTGTTCTGGATTGTAAACTACACCTATTGCACGGTGGCCTATGTACGAGGAAAGTGAGACATCTTCTCTAAGCTCATTCATTAGTAATAATTTGTTTTTGCCGTTGCCAGCAATATGAAGAAGATGTTCCCAGCTTCCTTCTTGGGCTTCCGGAACATTTATTTTTCGCATAGAATCTCCCCATTCTCTACCTGCAACCACACTTCCTTTGTAAGAACCAAATCCTACAGCTATTACACCATCTCCCGAAAACTGTTCTCTCAGTAATTGACCTACATTTACCATTCCTTCAGATGCCATGTCAGTGGCACGCGCATCACCGATGTGGGTATTATGCTCCCAAATTATTGTTTTTGCTTCTTTTCCGTGAAATTTCATTAGGCGCTCCGTTGTCGAAACCATATGTTCATCTCGAATATTCCATGAAGCAGCACCTTTTTTTATCATCGCGCGATAATATTTTTCGGCATTTCTTGCTACGAATGCATTTTGCTCTGTGCTCATTGCATTTTCGGTATCCGAATTGTAATTTGATATACTTTTTCTTATTTCAGTAAGCATATTAATAATTTCATTTTCGCATAATACAGGCACCAAGGCTGAGGCTCGGGCATAGGATTGTCCTTCGTCTTTTCCATAAGGTTCAAAACATTCCATTGCTTTTAGGGCTGTTTTTAAGGCTTTCGGATCATTTTTTTCTAAGTACTGAATTATAGAATTCATTGAATCTCTAAAACTATATACATCTAATCCATAAAAACCAATTTTTTTATCGGCGGCGAGATTTTCGTTGTGAGTCTTGAGCCAATCGATGAATGCGGCAGTTTCCCAATTTGCCCACATCCATGTCGGCCATCTTTTAAATTCTTCCATAACGCTAAAAATGTCTTTTCCGGAATCGAAATAGCCTTTTGCGTAGCGATTTAAACGATAACAATCAGGCCAGTCGCCTTCAACTCCAACGAATGAAAACCCTTTTTCTTTAATTAGTCGTTGTGTTATTTTTGCTCTCCAAGTATAATATTCATGGGTTCCATGCGAGGCTTCGCCAAGTAATACGTATTTGGCATCGCCTATATAATCGATTAAGGGATCCAGATCGTTTGAGTTTTCTAATGGTGAAGATGTTCTGCTTAATAATTCTATAATTTCATTAGAATGAATAGGATTGTTTGAGTTTTTAATTGTTCCCATCTCTTTTTTATTTTTTAATTTAATTCTAAAGATATTGCAAGCTTGTTTAAGCTTTTTGAATATGTAAATTTAATATAAATAATTGAAAATGTGTATTTTATGTTTAAAATGGGGCGTTTGAAATTCGCTTGATACTCAGTGTTTTCTTTTTTATTTAATGAGTATGAAAGCAAAGTCTTTTTATCTGATTTCGAAATCTAAAAACTAAAACCAGATCAATGTTTTTATAAAATAATGCTAATCAAATATTTTAAAAATAATTACATCGTTTTCGTTAATAACATTCATTATTTTCATAAAATGATTCCAAAAGATAGAATATATTTGTATTTCAAAATTTAAAATCAAGTAGTATGAGTATTATTATCAAAATTCACGCAAGACAAATTTTCGATTCAAGAGGAAATCCTACAATAGAAGTAGACGTAGTTACGGATAACGGCGTTTTAGGAAGAGCTGCGGTTCCTTCTGGAGCTTCAACGGGAGAACATGAAGCGGTTGAATTACGTGACGGTGGAAAAGCCTTTTTAGGAAAAGGAGTTTTGAATGCAGTGAATAATGTTAATACCATTATTGCCGAAGAACTTTTGGGTACGTCTGTTTTCGAACAAAATTTAATTGATCAAATGATGATCGATTTAGATGGTACGCCAAACAAATCTAAATTAGGTGCAAATGCTATTCTAGGAGTTTCACTTGCTGTTGCAAAAGCGGCTGCCAATGAATTAGGATTGCCATTATACAGATACATTGGAGGAGTTTCGGCAAATACATTGCCTGTTCCTATGATGAATATCATCAATGGAGGATCGCACTCTGATGCGCCTATCGCTTTTCAGGAATTCATGATTTTTCCGGTAAAAGCAACTTCTTTTTCTCATTCAATGCAAATGGGTACGGAAATTTTCCATAGTCTTAAAAAAGTATTGCACGATAGAGGTCTTTCAACAGCTGTTGGTGACGAAGGAGGTTTTGCTCCAAATCTTCCCGGTGGAACTGAAGATGCATTAGATACAATCAAAAAAGCAGTTGAAAATGCCGGATATACATTTGGTGATGAGATTATGATTGCTTTAGACTGTGCAGCTGCGGAGTTTTATGTAAACGGAAAATACGATTACACTAAATTTGAAGGTGAAACAGGAAAAGTGAGATCTTCTGCTGAGCAAGTGGATTATTTAGCTGAATTAGCGGCTAAATATCCAATTATTTCTATCGAAGACGGTATGGATGAAAATGACTGGGATGGTTGGAAATTGCTTACCGAAAAAATCGGGGATAAAGTACAATTAGTTGGTGATGATTTATTTGTGACTAATGTAGAGCGTTTGTCTACAGGTATTGATAAAGGAATCGCTAATTCAATCCTTATCAAAGTAAACCAAATTGGTACTTTGACAGAAACTATTGCTGCAGTAAACATGGCTAAAAATGCGGGTTATACTTCAGTAATGTCACACCGTTCAGGAGAAACGGAAGATAACACAATTGCTGATTTAGCAGTTGCTTTGAACTGTGGACAAATAAAAACAGGTTCGGCTTCTCGTTCAGATCGTATGGCAAAATACAATCAGTTGTTAAGAATTGAGGAAGAATTAGGAAATACAGCTTATTTTCCAGGGAAAAATGCTTTCAAAATAAAGTAAATTCTCATAACATTTTTTTTTAAAGCCATTCGTTTGACGCGAATGGCTTTTTTTATTAATTTTAACATTATCAATGAAGTTTTCTCTTTTTAATTAATGTTAAAATCCTTAGATTTGATAAATTATTAAATTGAAGATTTATCAAAAATATTATGTCAAAAACAGCTATATTAGAAATTGATGGTAAGAAATATGAGTTTCCAATAATCAAAGGGAGCGAAAATGAAGAAGCTATCGATATAAACAAATTAAGAGATTTAACTGGAGTAATCACTCTTGATCCTGGATATAAAAATTCGGGGTCTTGTACAAGCGAAATTACTTTCTTAGATGGGGAACTTGGTATTTTGCGTTACCGTGGGTATGCAATTGAGGATTTGGCTGAAAAAGCTGATTTCTTAGAAGTTTCTTATCTTTTGATTTTTGGAGAATTGCCAACCGCAAAGCAGTTGGAGCAATTTGAAACAGATATCAGAAAGTATACGTTAGTTAATGAGGAAATGAAAAACATCATTGATGGTTTTCCAAGAACTGCACACCCAATGGGAGTGTTAGCAGCTTTGACTAGCGCTTTGACAGCATTCAATCCTAAGTCGGTAAATGTTGAGAACGAAAAGGAAATGTATGAGGCTGTATGTAAAACTATGGGTAAATTCCTGGTTATTGCAACTTGGACTTATAGAAAGAGCATGGGTTATCCTTTAAATTATTATGATAATACAAAAGGATATGTAGAGAATTTCATGAATTTAATGTTTGCATTGCCAACGGAGCCTTATAAAGCAAATCCGATTGTAATTGATGCATTAGATAAATTGTTTATTCTTCACGGTGACCACGAGCAAAACTGTTCTACATCAACTGTTAGAATGGTAGGTTCTTCTCATGCCGGATTATTTGCATCAATTTCTGCTGGAGTTTCTGCACTTTGGGGACCATTACATGGAGGAGCAAATCAAGCTGTTCTTGAAATGCTAGAAGAAATTCATAAAAATGGTGGAGATACGGAGAAATACATGGCTAAAGCCAAAGATAAAAATGATCCTTTCCGATTAATGGGATTTGGTCATAGAGTCTATAAGAATTTTGATCCTCGTGCTAAAATTATCAAGAAAGCAGCAAATGAAGTTTTAGAAACTTTAGGAGTTAACGATCCGATTCTTGACATTGCAAAAAAACTAGAAGCAGCAGCTTTAGAAGATGAATACTTCAAATCAAGAAATTTATATCCAAATGTAGATTTCTATTCTGGAATTATTTATAGAGCTTTAGGTATTCCTACGGATATGTTTACCGTTATGTTTGCAATAGGGCGTTTGCCAGGTTGGATTGCGCAATGGAAAGAAATGCGTGAGAATAAAGAGCCTATCGGAAGACCTAGACAAGTTTATACAGGTGCTCCTCTAAGAGACTTTACTCCAAAAGACAAAAGATAATCTATAAAAAAAGCTTCACTTCTGGTGAGGCTTTTTTTATCTTTGTATTGTCTTGAAAAAAAGATAGTATTAACCATAAATAAATTTCCCGGTTAAAGGGTTTTACCATGAAACAAACAACAAATTCTATATTAATGATTCGTCCGGTAGCGTTTCGAATGAACGAGCAGACGGCTGTAAATAATTATTACCAAAAAGTATTGGAAGGACTTTTGCCTGCCGCTATAAATGCAAAGGCACAACAGGAATTTGATGCTTTTGTAGAGAAATTGAGATCCGTTGGGGTAGAAGTGATTGTTGTTGATGATGTCTTAGGTTCAGATACTCCGGATAGTATTTTTCCAAACAATTGGGTTTCTTTTCATGAAAATGGAGATGTGGCTATGTATCCTATGTTTGCTGAAAATCGTCGTGAAGAACGTCGTGAGGAAATTTTTGATATACTTGAAGATAAAGGATTCAAAATTGATAATATTATAGATTATACTTCTGCCGAAGAGGATGGCTTTTATTTAGAAGGAACCGGAAGTTTGCTTCTTGACAGAACGAATGAAAAAGCCTATTGTGCCTTATCGCCAAGAGCCGATGAAGAGTTGTTTATAGAGTTTTGCGAGGATTTTGATTATGCTCCAGTTATCTTTGAAGCTTTTCAAACGGTTGATGGAGAGCGAAAGTTGATTTATCACACTAATGTGATGTTGTGCTTAGGGGAAACCTTTGCCGTTATTTGTGCAGATTGTATCGATGATAAGAAAGAACGAAAAATGGTTTTGGATAATCTGAAAAAGGATGGGAGAGAAGTTATTTTAATTACGGAAGCTCAGGTCAATAGTTTTGCTGGTAATATGTTAGAGGTCCTTGGGGCAAATGATAAAAAATATTTGGTCATGAGTACCGCAGCTTATCAGAGTTTGACTGCTAAGCAGATTGCTCAATTGGAAACGCATGCTACCATTCTCAGTTCCAATTTAGATACTATTGAAGCCTGTGGTGGCGGAAGCGCCCGATGTATGATGGCGGAGATTTTCTTGCCAAAAGCATAAAAAAAAGACCTTCAGAAATGAAGGTTTTTTTTTTATGCTTTTTTATGTAAAATTATCTTTGGCGATTGTAATTATAGAGCTGATAATGTATTGTACTCCAATTGCAATTACGATGAATCCTACAATCCTGGAAATGGCTACAATTCCGGAGGCACCAAGGATTTTAGCTAAGTAGTGGGCGCTTCTCAGGGTGATGAAAATAGAGAAAGCGACAGCTAATATAGCCAAAACTGAAATGATGATTTCGGGCGTATTTTGGTGTTCATGGTAAAAAGCAATCAATAAGGAGATGGATCCCGGTCCGGCAAGCATAGGAATTGCTAATGGGGTAAGCGCAATGTCATTTCTGGTTTGCGCATCATTTTCTACTTTTTTGTTGACCCCTCTTTTTTTGTTAAACTTCCCCGTGAGTAATGAGAATCCAGATGTAGCAATAACGATTCCTCCAGCAATACGCAAGGCTTCAATGCTTATTCCAAAAAAAGAAAGTACATATTCTCCTAGGAAAAAGGAAACAACCAAGATGATAAATACATTAATGGCAGTCCATAAAGAAATTCGGGAGCGTTCCTTTTTACTGTCGTGTTGTGTTAGTCCTACAAAGATAGGGATTGTTCCAATTGGATTTAAAACGGAGAAAAGTGCAGCAAATAAATAAATAAAAAGATCCATTTTTTTTCGCGAAATTAGTTGGTTTTACTAAGAAATAGGCTGTTCTTAGGATTAAGAAAAGGTTATGATAAAATGAGTTTAATCTCAAATTAAAAGTAATATAAAATCGAAAGATATTAATTTTAAATGGAAATGGACTATAGTATTTTAGTACTTTTACAAAAAAAACAACAATTCAATGAAAAGTAAAAAAACTTTAGTTCTTGGAGCCTCTTCAAAGCCGGAAAGATATGCCTATAAAGCAATTAAAATGCTTGTCGAAAAAGGGCATTCGGTACTTGCTATTGGCCAAAATGCTGGAGAAGTAGAGGGAGTTAAAATTAGAACCAAAGCAATTCCTTTAAAAAATATAGATACAATTACTTTGTATTTAAACCCGGCCCATCAGCGTGATTATTACAATTATATCGTAGAGGCCAAGCCAAAACGCGTGATTTTTAACCCAGGGACAGAAAATCCGGAGTTGTACCAACTTTTAGAGCTGAATAATATTAAGGTAGAAGTTGCTTGTACATTGGTTTTATTAACCGTAAATCGATATTAGAAATAAAAATCGGAGCCTAGAACTTTTTAATTATTTATTTTATTGATGGAATTTTCTTCAAAATTAATAGAGAAAGCAGTAAATGAGATAGCGCAATTGCCTGGGATTGGTAAGCGAACCGCTTTGCGATTGGTATTGCATTTGTTGAAACAGCCCAAAGAGCAAACTGGTTTTTTGGCTCAGGCATTATTAAATATGCGAGAGGATATTAAGTATTGCGAAAATTGCCATAACATTTCGGATAGTGCGGTTTGTGAAATCTGTTCCAATACAAACAGGAATCATCAGATAGTATGTGTGGTAGAAGACATTCGTGACGTAATGGCTATTGAAAACACAGGTCAATTTAGAGGTGTTTATCATGTTTTGGGCGGTAAAATTTCGCCTATAGACGGAGTTGGGCCTAGCCAACTTAAAATCACTACACTTGTCGAGAAAGTAAAATCAGGAAAAGTAAGTGAAGTTATTTTTGCCTTAAGCTCGACTATGGAAGGAGATACCACTAATTTTTATATTTATAAGCAAATCGCAGATTCGGATATTGTTATTTCAACAATTGCAAGAGGGATAGCGGTGGGCGATGAGCTGGAGTATGCCGATGAAGTTACCTTAGGCAGAAGTATATTGCAACGAGTGCCATTTGAGAAGTCTTTTAAAAGCAATTAATCTGTTTAAAAAAAGGCTAATTTTTTTAATATAGTAAAGGAAAAGCTATATTTGTTATCTAAATTGTAAATATGAGCAAGCCAATATTCTATTTATTATTAAGTATTAGTGTGTTGTTTACGTCCTGTATTCCTAGTCAGGATTTAATTTATTTACAAAAAAAGGACGGTGCTCAATTAGATACTCCTATCTTAGCAGTAGTAGCAAAACCGTACCGATTGCAAACCAATGATGTGTTGAGTATCAGCATAAAGGCAATTGATCCTAAGTTAGTTGCCATTTTCAGCACTACGAATCAAGCGGAAGCGGGAAATAAATCAGAGTCGGGATTGTATTTTGACGGTTTCGCTGTGGATGATCATGGAAATATCAGAATGCCTATTTTGGGCGAAATAAATGTCATCGGTTTTACTTTGGAAGAAGTGAGAACCAAAATTGAAACGCAGCTGCTTGCGGACTATTTTAATAAAGAAGCCAATCTTTTTGTAACTGTTAAATTAGCTGGATTCCGATATACGATCAATGGCGAGGTTGGCAGTACCGGAACCAAAACACTATTTCAGGAACATGTAACTATTTTGGAAGCTATTGCAAATTCAGGAGATATTAGCATAACCGGAAATAGAAAAGCGGTAACTATTATTAGACAAACCCCTACTGGAAGCGAAATGCATGATATTGATCTTACGGATATAAATGTAATGCGATCCCCTTATTTTTATTTGCAACCCAATGATTATATTTACGTAAAACCCCTCAGACAAAAAACTTGGGGAACAGGAAAAACAGGAATTGAATCTTTAGGAACCATAATAACTTTGTTATCATTGGCTACCACTACTTTTTTATTATTAAAAAATTAAAATACATTTTAAAGAATGTTAGATATAAAAGATTTTTCAATTTTTGAAAACCAAGTCAGTTTTGACTTCAAAGGGTTTTTAATAAAAGTAGGAAGTTACTGGAGGTGGTTCTTAATAAGTCTTTTAATTACCTTCACGATTGCGTATCAAATAAATCTTCGGATAGAAAAGATTTATGGGATGGAAACCCTAATTTCTGTTAAAGAAGAAAATAATCCTCTTTTTACTTCTAATACCAGTTTGGTATTCAATTGGGGAGGCACCTCAGATCAGGTGCAGACGATTTCTACTACGTTGCAGTCTAGATCCCACAATGAGTTGGTTGTGGATAAATTGCAATATTATATTGATTATTTAGAACAAGGGAAATACAATCTTGTTGATGCCTATGGGGCTGTTCCTTTTTATGTGGCTATTGACAAGTCAAAGGGTCAAATTGCAGGAAGTCTTATTGGGATTCGCTTTTTGAACGAAGAGGAGTATGAAATCCGAATTCCATTTGAAAAAAATACGGTTTCACTAATTAGCTATTCAAATAATTTACGCAATAACACTGCTGTTGTTGAAGGTGATTTTGTTAAGAAGTATAGGGTTGGAGAGCAAGTTTCATTGCCTTTCTTAAATTGGAAATTACAAATAAAGGACAATCCGGGTTTCTACAAGGGTAATGAATATTTTGTACGGTTTAATGATTTTGATGCCAGCGTATCTCGTTATAAAGGGATCAATGTGCGATCAGATGATAAAGGAGGTTCTATAATTACCCTTTCTATGCAGGGGAATAATAAGGCTAGAATGGTCGAATATTTAAATTCGACCGTAAAAATGCTCATGAAAAGACAATTGGACAGCAAGAACCAATTTGCAACCAATACCATAAGTTTTATTGATAGTACGCTCGTAGCAATGGAGTCTCAGTTGAAAGAAACTGGAGAAGAGATGAAATCATTCCGGAAAGATAAGAATATCTATGATATAGAAGAAGGAGGTGCTAAATTTTCAGGTCAGGTTTTGGAGTATGATGTCAAAAAAGACGAAGTAAACCGTAAACTGGCTTATTATAATTCCTTAAAAGCTTATTTGAAAAACAGTGTCGATTACTCTAAACTTCCGGCGCCATCTGTTGCAGGCATTGACGATCCGAATGTAGTGGTTAACATTTCAAAATTAATTGGACTTTCAACCCAAAGATCGGAAATGGCTTATGCGGTGAAAAGCGACAAGATTTTCAAGGATTTTGATAACCAGATGGAGGCTGTCAGAAAAGTATTGTTGGAGAATATTGCTTCTGCTAAATCATCTCTGCAGTTTGATTTGGCTACCATTAATGCAAAGATTAATCAGACCGAGAGTTCGATAAAAAGACTTCCGGATGATCAGCAGGAATTGATAAAAATCAAAAGAAAATACGATTTAAGCAATAGTATCTATAGTACTTTTCTTCAAAAAAGAAGCGAAGCTGACATTGTTAAAGCCGCCAATTTATCTGATATTCGTTTTATTGATCCGGCAAAGGATGTAGGTGGAGGATTAATTGGTCCACGGACTTCTGTTAATTATGTTTTGGCTTTGTTTCTAGGGGTACTCATTCCGTTACTTCTTGTTTTTATTATTTTTTTCGTCAATGATTCCATTCAAAATACCGAAGATGTCGGCAAGCTGACACAGATTCCTTTGATAGGTGTAGTGGGACTCAATAAAGAGATTACTAATTTAGCGGTTTTTGATAGGCCAAAATCGTCTTTGTCGGAATCTTTCCGAGCGATTCGATCCTCTCTTCAATTTCTGTATAAAAGTCAACATGTAGATGGAGCCAAGACGCTGATGATTACTTCCTCCGTTAGTGGGGAAGGGAAAACATTTTGTTCCATTAATATTGCGACCGTATTTGCTTTAAGCGAAAAAAAGACTGTTATTGTTGGGTTGGATTTAAGAAAACCCAGATTATTTGATGAGTTTAATTTAACCAATAAAGTGGGTATCGTAAATTATTTAATCAAAGAAAAAAGTATTGATGAAATCATTAATCCCACTCAGATTCCTTTCCTTGATGTGATTCTTTCCGGACCCATTCCGCCCAATCCGGCTGAGATGATTATGAGTGAAGCTATGGGGGAGCTAATTTCAGCATTAAAGAAGAGATACGATTATATTATTTTGGATACTCCTCCGGTTGGTTTAGTGTCGGATTCATTGGAGTTGGCACAATATTGTGATGTCACCTTATACATTGTGAGGCAGAATTTTTCTAAAAAAGAAATGATTACCTTATTGAATAATAGGGTTAAGCGTGGCGAGCTGAAAAATGCCAGTATTGTTTTGAATGGCTTTGAAAACAAAGCAAAGTATGGGGCAACCTATGGTTATAGCTATGGTACTTATTCAAATGGTTATTATGAAGAGAGTAAGCCGAAGTCTATTTTTAGCAGAATAGTTGAAAAATTTAAGAAAGTATAAATTTGAGTATAGAATACTAAAGAGATGAAGGAAGAAACAAAAAGTACGATATTAATTACCGGTGGAGCTGGGTTTATTGGCTCTAATCTGTGTGAGTATTTTTTATCAAAGGGACATGAAGTGGTTTGTTTGGATAATTTTGCAACCGGGCATAGACACAATTTAAAGGATTTTATAAATAATCCCAATTTTAGGTTGATAGAAGGGGACATACGTAATGCAACTGATTGCGTTAATGCGGTTAAAGGAGTTGATTATGTTTTGCATCAGGCAGCGCTTGGCTCTGTACCGCGTTCCATCAATGATCCTATTACGACCAATGATGTTAATGTTTCTGGTTTTTTAAATGTTCTTGTGGCGGCAAGAGATGCCAAGGTGAAACGCTTTGTATATGCCGCAAGCTCTTCTACCTATGGCGATTCTGAGGGATTGCCAAAAGTGGAAGATGTCATAGGGAAACCACTGTCTCCCTATGCGATAACCAAATATGTAAACGAGCTGTACGCAGAAATTTTTAGCAGAACTTATGGTATCGAAACGGTAGGTTTGCGTTATTTTAATGTTTTTGGAAGAAAACAGGATCCCAATGGTGCTTATGCGGCAGTAATTCCGAAATTTGTCATGCAATTAATGCAGTTGGAAAGTCCAAAGATAAATGGTGACGGAAACTATTCGCGTGATTTTACTTATATTGATAATGTGATTCAGATGAATGAGTTGGCCCTAACCACCGAAAATCCTGCGGCGGTAAATACGGTTTATAATACCGCTTATGGTGACCGAAATACGCTAAACGATTTAATGGGTTATTTGAAAAAATATTTAGCCGAGTATGATCCGAGGATTGCTGATGTAGCCATTGAGCACGGACCGAACAGGATGGGGGATATTCCACATTCGTTGGCAAGTATTGATAAGGCAAAAGAATTACTGGGTTATGATCCAAAATATTCCCTGCAAGAAGGATTGAAAGAGGCGGTAGATTGGTATTGGAGGAATTTGAGATAGAGAGTTGTCGGTTGTGTGTTGTCAGTTATTAGTTGTGAGTTGTTGGTTGTGGGTTGTTGGTTGTGAGTTGAAAAGCGAGTAGGATCATTTAAATTAAAAGCAAATGAAGAGCTATAAAGATTTGGATATTTATACAATCGGATTGGAATTGTTTTACAGAACGCATACTTTGTCATTGCAATTGCCAAAATACGAGCTATATGAATTGGGAAGTCAGATTAGACGGTCTTCGGATTCTGTGATAAGCAACATTGTCGAAGGCTATGGACGCAGAAGGTATAAAAAAGATTTTATTAAGTTTTTGGTTTATTCGCATGCAAGTAATTTAGAAACTCTTAATCATATTGATAAAATAATTAATTTGTATCCGTCTCTGGCGACTGAAATGAAGATGCTTCACGAAAAGTATGATGTTTTGGGGGCTAAAATTTTTTCCTTTATAAAATATGTAGAGGAGCATTGGAAAGTTTGAGAAAGTTGTGTGTTGTGTGTTGTGAGTTGTGGGTTGTCGGTTATCAAAGGCAACAGAAAACAGAGAACCGACAACGGATAACTAAATATAAGTATATTAAAAAATTGAAAATTAAATAAATGAAGATCACAAAAATTTGCTGCATCGGAGCTGGATATGTTGGAGGGCCTACTATGGCGGTTATTGCACAAAAATGCCCAGATATAAAAGTTACTGTTGTTGACTTGAATGAAGAAAGAATTGCTGCTTGGAACGATGATGATGTCAATAATATACCTATTTACGAGCCGGGCTTGTCCCATATTGTTGGGGAAGCTAGAGGGAAAAATTTGTTTTTTTCTACCGATGTCGAAAAAGCGATAGATGAGGCTCAAATTATTTTTATATCGGTTAATACGCCAACCAAAACCTATGGAAAAGGAAAAGGTATGGCTGCTGATTTGAAGTTTATTGAATTGTGTGCCAGACAAATTGCCAGAGTTGCCAAAGACAATAAAATAGTGGTAGAGAAATCGACTTTACCGGTAAGAACTGCCGAGGCAATAAAAAGTATCTTGGATAATACAGGGAATGGCGTTCAATTTCAGATTCTTTCCAATCCGGAGTTTCTGGCAGAGGGAACGGCTGTTCAGGATTTAATTAATCCAGATCGGATTCTTATTGGTGGTGATACTTCTGCTGAGGGGCAGCAAGCGATACAGGCTCTAGTAGCCGTGTATTCGAATTGGGTGGCCTTAGATAAAATATTGACTACGAATGTATGGTCTTCAGAATTGTCTAAACTGACAGCCAATGCTTTCCTGGCACAGCGAATATCTTCGATAAATGCGATGTCAGAGCTTTGTGAAAAGACCGGTGCCGATGTAAATGAGGTTGCCAAAGCCATTGGGATGGACAGTAGGATAGGGGCGAAATTCTTGAAGGCGTCTGTTGGATTTGGTGGTTCTTGTTTTCAAAAAGACATTCTGAATTTAGTTTATATCGCAAAATCGTATGGATTGAACGAAGTAGCCGATTATTGGGAACAGGTAATTATCATGAACGACCACCAAAAGAGACGTTTTTCTAATACGATAGTGAAGACACTTTATAATACGGTTGCCGCCAAAAAAATTACATTCTTGGGTTGGGCTTTCAAAAAAGACACTAATGACACCAGAGAATCGGCGGCTATTTATGTGGCCGATGATTTGATTAACGAGCAGGCCAAAATTGCTGTCTACGATCCCAAAGTATCGAGAAAGAAAGTTTTGGCTGATCTGGATTATTTAGAAAGCAGAACGGCTGAGCATAATGCGGATAGTATAGTGTCATTTGAAAATCCTTATGAAGCCTGTAAAAATGCCCATGCGATAGCGGTACTTACGGAATGGGATGAGTTTATTACTTATGATTGGCAGAGAATATATGATTCGATGCAAAAACCGGCTTTTGTATTTGACGGTAGGAATATATTGAATAAGACGGAAATGGAAGCTATTGGTTTTGTGTATCAAGGAATAGGGGCGTAGGATCCTCTCAGAAGGCAGTGTTCAGTAGTCAGAACGCAGACCACTGAAAATGGACAATAGCTAACAGAATGCAGTGGTAAGAAAACCGAGAACCGATAACGGAAAACCGCTAACAGAAAACTATCTCAATACAAAAACGAAAGATGAATTGGTATGTCGTTTATACAAAACCCAAATGGGAGAAAAAAGTAGCAGAGCAATTGAATGCAATGGGAATTGACTGTTATTGCCCTTTGATTACAAAGGTGAGTCAATGGTCGGATCGAAAAAAAAAGGTGGAAGTACCCCTTTTTAATTCCTATGTTTTTGTGCAATTGGAAGAGAGTGACCGCAATTTAGTGTTCCAATCTTCGGGTGCGGTACGTTATTTATTTTGGTTAGGGACGCCAGCAATTGTGAAAGAAGAGGAAATAAATACCATAAAAAAATGGCTTAAGCAACCCAATGAAGCTGAGATTAGGTTGGTTCCATATCAAATTGGAGATAAAATAAAGTTAGATACCGGGCCGTTTGCCGCTCAAGAAGCGATTGTTCAGGAAGTCAATAATACGCACTATGTTCTAGTATTAGAATCCTTAGGCTGTGTTTTGAAAATGAATTGTGCCCAACTTGTTTAGTTATAATTAAATTAAAAGAAAATGAATTCCAACATAAAAATAGCAGTAATTGGGTTAGGATATGTAGGTTTGCCTTTGGCTCGATTGTTTGCAACAAAATATCCAGTCGTTGGATTTGATATTAATGCTAACAGAATTGCCTCTCTTAAAGCAGGTACTGATACTACATTTGAAATAGATGATACTGTTTTGCAAAAGGTATTGTTAGAAAGTCCGGGAAATGAAAAAGGATTATTTTGTTCTTCGGAGCTAGAAGATCTTAGGTCTTGTAATTATTACATTGTCACTGTTCCTACTCCGGTTGATAAAAACAATCGCCCTGATTTGACCCCTTTGTATAAATCTTCGGAGACGGTCGCTAAGGTTTTGAAAAAAGGAGATATCGTTATTTATGAATCTACTGTATATCCTGGAGTAACCGAAGAAGAATGCGTACCTGTATTGGAACGCATTTCGGGTTTGAAATTTAATGTGGATTTTTTTGCAGGCTACTCGCCTGAAAGAATTAATCCAGGCGATAAAGAGCATACTGTCGAAAAAATTCTGAAAGTTACTGCCGGTTCCACTCCAGAAATCGGACAAAAGGTAAATGAGCTGTATTTGTCTGTAATTACCGCAGGAACCCATTTGGCTCCTTCTATAAAAGTTGCGGAAGCTGCAAAAGTAATTGAGAATTCGCAGCGAGATATTAATATCGCTTTTGTGAATGAATTGGCTAAAATATTCAACCTTATGAATATTGATACCCATGCTGTTCTGGAAGCAGCGGCGACCAAATGGAATTTTTTACCTTTCAAACCGGGATTGGTTGGTGGGCACTGCATAGGCGTTGATCCTTACTATTTGGCTCAAAAAGCACAGGAAATGGGCTATCATCCAGAAATAATTTTGGCAGGAAGGCGCTTGAATGACAGTATGGGAGACTATGTTGCTTCACAAATCGTAAAGCTGATGATCAAAAAAGGAATTTCGGTTAATGGAGCTAGTATCTTAATGCTTGGAATTACTTTTAAAGAAAACTGCCCCGATGTTCGCAATACTAAAATTGTGGATGTTATAGCAGCATTGACGGATTATGGAATTCAGGTGACTATTTACGATCCTTTGGCTAATCCGGAAGAGGTGTATCATGAATATAAATTAGAAACAAGAAACGAGGTTCCCAACCAAAAATTTGATACTGTGGTATTGGGTGTAGCACATAGTGAGTTTTTGAAAATGGATTTGTCTCAATTACAAAAGCCAAATGGTTTGCTGTATGATGTCAAAGGGGTTTTAGGAAATAATGTGGATGGGAGGTTGTAAATTTCCGGTTATCCGTTGTGGGTTATGAGTTGTGGGTTATCTGTTTTCTACTCACGGCCTACTGACCATTACCATCTACTCTCGACTATGAGTTAAGGAATTTTATATATAGATTTGCATAAAAATGAAGTATCCCTATAGGTAGTTTATATATAAACTATTGGTGCTTAGCTATGCTAGTTATATGGTCTTAATATGACAAAACAAGAGCTAATGCCATTTAAGCTGTACGATATCAATAAGGTATGAGATTAAAACTAAGACTTGTTGGGTGTAGCGCATAGTGAGTTTTTGAAAATGGATTTGTTTAAATTACAAAAGCCAAATGGTTTGCTTTATGATGTGAAAGGAGTTTTAGGAAATGATGTGGATGGAGGTTGTAAATTTTCGGTTATCTGTTGTGGGTTATGAGTTGTCGGTTATCTGTATTCTGTCTCTGCTTGACTAGAAGTTGTCTGAGCTAAAATGAATTGTTTTTATATATAGATTTGCATAAAAGAATAATGAATAATATGAAAAATATAAAATCGATTACACATGTCATTCTTACAGGAGGCGTGGGGAGTCGTTTGTGGCCTTTGTCACGTAAAAGTCAGCCCAAACAGTATTTGAATCTGTTTGGTGGAAAATCTTTGTTTGAAATGACGGTGGATCGCAACCGCAATATAGCCGATAAAGTGATGGTGGTTGGTAATATCGATAATTGCCATTTGAGTAGACAGGTATTGGAAAAAACAAATACTGCTTATATTGATATCATCGAATCCACTCCAAGGAATACGGCTGCCGCTATTGCTTTTGCTGCTTTTGCCTCTGATCCCGATGATATTCTGATAGTGACTCCTTCGGATCATATCATTGATGAAATGGAAGAGTATGAAACAGCAATAGGGGGAGCGATAGAAAAAGCGTCCCAAGGATTCATTGTTACTTTTGGAATTGTTCCGACTAAACCCGAAACGGGCTATGGTTATATTGAGCGCAAAGGAGATGATGTTATTTCATTTAGAGAAAAGCCCAACCAAGTTTCGGCTCGGGATTTTATAGCCAAAGGGAATTTCCTGTGGAACAGTGGGATGTTTTGTTTTAAAGCCGGAGTATTATTGGAGGAGTTAAAAGCTTTCCATCCAGAGGTCTATGAAACATCAAAAACGGCATGGGAAAATAATAAAAACGGGAATTTAGACTTGGATTTGTCATTGCAAATTCCTTCCATCAGTATCGATTATGCAGTGATGGAGCGGTCTAAAAAGATAAAGGTGGTTTCTTCTAAATTCAGCTGGTCTGATTTGGGTTCTTTTGAGTCGGTATATGATTATTTAGTCTCTATTGGTCATCCAGTTGATGAAAATGGGAATATGGTCATTGGAACCACTAATTACACTGCTTTTATAGGGATGAAAGACACAATTTTTGTTTGTACGGATACCGCTAATTTAATCCTGAAAAAAGAATTCTCTCAAGATGTTAAGAGTTTGTTTAATGAATTGGAAAGAAAGAATTCGGAGTTGTTGGATTGAGTTTTGTTGGTTGTGGGTTGTGGGTTGTGGGTTGTGGGTTTTCGGTTTTTGGTTGACTGCTTACTAAACACTGCCATTGCTTTCTGTTCTCAGTTGTGGGTTGTCAGTTATGTGTTGCCTGTCTTTTAGCCCTGTCCACTGAACACTGCTTTATGTTATCAGTTGTCTGTCTTCTAAACTTTGCTGTCCACTGACCACTGCTTTCTGTTGTGAGTTGTGAGTTGTGAGTTGTGAGTTGTGAGTTGTGAGTTGTGAGTTGTGAGTTTTCGGTTTTCGGTTGACTGCTTACTGCTCACTGCTCACTGCGTTCTAACCTCTGTTCTCAGTTATTGGTTGTCTGTTTTCTAAATGCTGATCACTGATCACTGCATTCTAAGCTCTGCCCACTAGGTCTTGCCTTCCATTTCGCATCACTAAATTTAGTGATATTTAATGCAATCCATTTTTAATTATTGGGATGTACCTGATTGATTATTAGTTCTTTGTTTGCTTGTTGTTTTTTAGGCTAATTTTAACGAAAGCCGATTGTTAAAACAAAATTTCGTTTTCAAATTTTTAAGACTATATTTGCAAAATTGTGAATTATCTTATGTTATTCTTAACAAGAAAAAAGGAGTAGGATTTAATATAATTTAATTAGGATTTAGTGAACCAATAATGGGAGTCGCTAAGGCGAAGCCGTTTATAGCTTATTCATTTTTGCTGCTTTTGTATTTGTTAAAAATAAATAAAATAGCTGTTCTTATCCTTAGCATTGATTTTCAAAATAATTATTGCCATTTATACCCCAATTATTCCAAAATGAAAAAAATTATTACTGTTGTCGTATTGTTTGTTGCATTTTTTCAATCTTCTGCTGTGCTAGCGCAGGATTTGTTGAAAAGTACTGATTTAAGTACATTGAAGGTCGATTATTTATCGGATAGCGATATAGCAAAGATAAAGTCACAATTGCAAACGAACAATGTTACCATAGAGCAAGCTGAGCCTATGGCTTTGGCAAAGGGTATGTCAGCTAGTGAATTTGCTAAATTAAAAGGTCGCTTGGCGATGCCAGCTTCTAAAAAAGAGGAGTTGCAAA
Organism: Flavobacterium sp. W1B; assembly: GCF_047344965.1. NCBI lineage: Bacteria > Pseudomonadati > Bacteroidota > Flavobacteriia > Flavobacteriales > Flavobacteriaceae > Flavobacterium > Flavobacterium sp. W1B. Next base: position 397,517 of record NZ_CP178845.1, on the reverse strand, counting down.
AAGAAGGATTGGATGCTAAAGAATCCCAAAAAGAGTCTGGCAGAAAACAAGAGAAAATTGTGAATACCAAGGTTAAGGATTCTGTAAATGCTTTAATTTTTGGTTCGGAACTGTTTGATAATCCCACTTTAAATTTTGAGCCTAATTTAAAATTGGCTACGCCGGTGAATTACATCTTAGGGCCTGGTGACGAATTGCAGGTTAGTGTATATGGGATACAGGAATTCAATGCCAGTATTCCGGTAAGTGTTGAGGGGAAGATCAGTATTCAATATGTAGGGGAAATAGCCGTTTCGGGCATCACAATTGAAGCAGCTACTCAAAAAATTAGAGGAGCTATGGCAAGGGTATATAGTACCGTAAGCTCAGGCCAATCTCAAGTGAGTGTTAGTTTAAGCCGTATTCGAACCATTAAAGTAACCTTAATAGGAGGTAAGCAGCCGGGTAATTATGCGATATCCTCTTTGGCAACCGCTTACAATGCTTTGTTTCTTGGCGGAGGACCCGGGAAAAACGGAAGTTATAGAAATATTGAATTGATTCGAAACAATAAGGTATATGCCAAAATTGATTTGTATCAGTTTCTGGTTAAAGGGGATCAATCTGCCAATGTTGGTTTAAGGGATAATGATGTCATCCGGATTCCGGCCTATAGTCAAAGGGTTACGGTTGAAGGACAAGTAAAGCGTCCTGGTATTTTTGAAATGAAAACTGGAGAGACTTTCGCCGATTTATTAGGCTTTGCTTCGGGTTTCAATGAATTTGCTTATACCGCATCGGTGAATGTGTTGCAAAAAACAGGCAAGGAATTTAAGGTGACGGATATACAGTCTGCCGAATTCAATAGTTATAGGCCTTCTTCAGGAGATGTGTTCCGAGTGACTAAAATATTGAATCGATTCGAAAACAGAATCAAAATTGAGGGGGCTGTTTTCAGACCGGATGTTTATTCTTTTTATGAAGGGATGCGTATCTCTGATTTGGTCGCCAAAGCAGATGGATTGAAAGAGGATGCCTATGGCAAAAGAGCCCGAATCATTCGCTTAAAGTCTGATTTGACTACGGAAATTGTCAATGTTGATTTAGGGCAGGCGCTGCAAGGTAATCTTGAAGCGGATGTTGTTTTGAAGAAAGAAGATGTGGTAACGGTGTATTCTATTTTAGATTTTAGAGAAGAATATAAAATCACCATCGATGGGGAAGTGAAAAATCCGGGAGAGTATGAGTATTATGAGAATCTGACCTTGAATGATTTAATTGTTCAGGTTGGTGGATTGACCGGTTCGGCTTCCAAAAGGGTTGAAGTGGCGCGTATGGTCATTTCGGAAACAATTGACGATTCCAATCCCAATAAGGCCGAATTGTTTACGATAGAGATTAGTCCTGATAGCAATGAGCAAGCAAAAAATTTCGAGTTAAAACCTTTTGATGTGGTGAGTATTCGTAAAATGGCGGTTTATGAAAAACCGGAAATGGTGACTGTAAGTGGAGCCGTGCATTATGCCGGAAAATATGCTTTGGTTAATAAAAAATCAAGGGTGTATGATGTCATTCAAAGAGCCGGAGGATTAACTTCGTTGGCCAATATAGAAGGGGTGAAGATCAAAAGACCGATTGCTGCCAAACAAATTGAGGATATCGAAAATGTGAATCTGAATTTGGGAAAAAAAGACAGCATTCAAAACAAATTAGAGAAAAAATTAAAAGAAGAATTGAAGTTTGCGACCATTCCATTGGATTGGAAAGCGATCGCTAAAAACCCAAATAAGGTTGCCAATGTGACTTTGTTCGCCGGAGATGAGATTGAGGTAGCTACGTTTAATGAAGGTGTTAAGATTGCTGGTAATGTGCTGTTGACATCAGAGATACCTTATGAAAAAGGGCGCTCTTTTGGGTATTATTTGAATGCCGTGGGTGGAGTGGATGCCAAAGGCTGGAAGAAAAAAGCCTATGTGATTTATCCTAATGGAAAGGCGGCTGTAGCCAGTTCCTTCTTATTCATCAGATCCTATCCTGCAGTAAAACCGGGTTCTCAAATTATCGTTCCTGAAAAACCAGAAGTGAAGAAGATGAGTACCGGAGAATGGGTGGGTATAGGAAGTGTAATCTCTAGCTTGGCTTTATTGATTATAACGGCTTTTAGATAGAACAGCGAGTTGTCGGTTCTCAGTTATGAGTTTTCCATTTTCGAAAACCGCCACCGTAGCAGTCGACAGAAAATAAAGGATAATGATCATAAGGCAGTGTTAAGAATGCAGTGTTCGGTGTTCAGAAAACCCACAACCCTACAACAGAACGCAGTGGTCAGTGTAGAACGCAGTCAACTGATAACAGAAAAGATACAACCCACAACCGATAACGGAAAACGGATAACAGAATAATATGAACGAACAAAATTCAAACGACGAAATATCGTTAAAGGAATTGATAGAAAAAGGAAAGGAATGGTATTCCTACCTACTTTCGCAATGGAAAATAATCCTGTTGGCAGGAATTATTGGTGCAGCATTAGGCTTAGCTTATTCCTTTATAAAAAAGCCAGTTTATACAGCCACTTTATCCTTTGCATTAGAGGATGAAAAAGGCGGTGGCGGCTTAGGTGGAGCGCTTGGACTAGCAAGTTCTTTCGGTATTGATCTAGGCGGCGGAGGCGGCAGCATCTTTACCGGATCGAATTTAACCGAGTTGTTTAAATCTCGTTCTATGGTTGAGCAAACCTTATTGACTTCAGTAGTCTATAAAGACAAGACCATTTCGTTAGCTGAGATGTATATCCAGGAACGTAATTGGAGGGAAAAATGGGAAAGTAAACCCCAATTAAAAACCATCCAATTTTTACCGGAAACCAATCGCAAGTATTTTACAAGAGTACACGATAGTATTCTAGGCGTCATGTACGATGACTTATCTAAAAGCGGTTTGACTGTTGGTCAAAAGGACAAGAAAATCGCGATTATCTCGATCGATGTGAACTCCACCAACGAATTGTTTGCTAAATATTTTACTGAAGCTTTGGTCAAAAACGTATCTGATTTTTATATTGCAACCAAAAGCAAAAAGGCCAGGCTGAACATGGCAATCCTACAACGACAAACTGATTCTATTCGTGGAGAATTGAACGGAGCGATCACCGGTGTGGCAGTGGCAAATGACAATACCTTTATGCTGAACCCGGCACTGAATGTTCGTCGTGCGCCCTCTGCTCGCAGGCAGGTCGATGTGCAAGCGAATACCGCTATCTTAACTGAGTTAGTCAAACAAAGTGAATTAGCTAAGGTTACGCTGCGCAAAGAAACTCCTCTAATCCAGGTAATTGACCAACCGATCTTGCCTTTGAAAAAAGAGAAATTTGGGAAGGTGAAAGGAATTTTGTTGGGGGGAATCTTGGCTGGATTTTTAGTGGTGATGGCTTTAATTTTAAGAAGAATTTTAAAGCAATTAGTTTAAATGTATGGGAATAATAATTTTCGAGTTGGATAACTTTTAGTGCCTTTGATTTATTGCACGCAGGGCATATCAAAATGCTCGAAGAAGCCAAAAGGCAATGTGATTACCTTATACTGGGCTTGCAAACCGATCCTACGATTGACCGACCAGAAAAAAATAAGCCGACTCAAACCGTAGTGGAGCGCTACATCCAGTTAAAAGGTTGTCGTTTTGTTGATTAAATAGTTCCCTATACTACAACAAGATTTAGAAGATATTTTACGTGCTTTTAAAATTGATGTGCGTAGCGTTGGGGATGAGTATAAGGAGCAAAACTTCACAGCGAGAATCTTTTGTGAAGAAAGAGGAATTGATTTGTATTTTAATCGAAGAGACCATCTTTTTTCGTGCAGTGTTTTGAGAAAAGAAGTAGGAGAAACGCAATTAAAACAATAGTATTAATAATGTCTATATAAAAGGACTGGATTAAAGGTTGATAATTTTGATATATGGATAAAAAGACGGAAATTAATCATGTAATTCTCACAGGTGGGGTGGGTAGTAGGTTATGGCCTTTATCACGGAAAAGTCAACCAAAACAATATCTTGATTTATTTGAAGGTAAGTCCTTGTTTGAGATGACCGTTAACCGTAATCGCAATTTTGCGGATAAAGTAATGGTTGTAGGTAATGTTGACAATTGTCATTTGAGTAGGAAAGTGATGGAAAAATCGGATATCCCATATATAAATATAATTGAATCAACTCCAAGGAACACTGCCGCTGCAATAGCTTTTGCGGCTTTTGCATCTCATCCGGAAGATATTTTGGTTGTAACACCTTCAGATCATATCATTGATGAAATGAAAAATTACGAGGCTGCTATTAATGAAGCTATTGGCAAAGCTTTTGAAGGGTACATAGTTACTTTTGGTATTATTCCATCAAAACCTGAAACGGGTTATGGTTACATTGAACGCAAGGGGGATGATGTAATTTCTTTTCGGGAAAAGCCCAACCAGGTTACGGCGGCTGATTTTATAGCGAAGGGTAATTTTTTATGGAATAGCGGAATGTTTTGTTTCAAGGCCGGCGTATTTCTGGAAGAGTTGCAATTGTTTAATCCTGAAGTTTACGCGAAATCAAAGATTACCTGGGAGCATCAGGTCAATGGAAAATTGGATTTGGATTTATCTCTTGACATTCCTTCGATTAGTATCGATTATGCGGTCATGGAAAGAAGCAAGAAGATCAAGGTGGTTTCGTCCTACTTTGGTTGGTCTGATCTAGGGTCGTTTGAAGCGGTTTATGATTATTTGGTTTCGATAGGACATCCGGTGGATAAAAATAGGAATATGGCTATTGGGACTAGTAACTATACTGCTTTTATAGGGATGAAAGATTGTATTTTTGTTTATACCGATACAGCAAATTTAATTTTGCAAAAAGAGAGCTCTCAAGATGTTAAGAATGTATATAACAAATTGGAGAAAGCAAAGTCGGATTTGTTGAATTAAAATAACGTTCTAAGGATTTATATTTAGGCTTACAATGGCATGATGGATAGACCATTCGATTAATATTGTAAAGTTAACTGATGTTTCTAGTATAGTTTCTGACTTAAGAAGCCGATAACGAGGTTAAAGAATTTTTGCTAAGGAAAATCCAGTAGGAATTATTACTATTGCTGCAAGAGTAGAAGGAATATTGGACAAGAATAATTATCTACTTCAATTTATTATGGGAAATAGTAAATTTAAAATAATCTAATCGAGAAGTATTGCAATCTAGTGTTGAAAAATATATTTCTTTGGGTAGTTTTTGCTCTATAAAACAAACTGCAATACTATTTACGCATTGTTAGGAATTGGAGAGCATTTGATTATAAAATATTTGATAGAAGGGATTCTGAAAATACTTTTTTAACTTGTTTCTGTGAGTTGAAATACTAGGCATTTGTAGTATAAAGAATAAAATAATGTAATTTTATAAATTAATTATGATTAAAAACTTAATTGTATTTGGAACTCGTCCTGAAGCTATAAAAATGGCGCCATTAGTAAAAGAGTTTAATAAAAATAATGAATTTTTTGAAACTCGAGTTTGTGTTACTGCACAACATCGTGAAATGTTAGATCAGGTTTTGGATTTTTTTGATATAAATCCAGATTATGATTTGGATTTAATGAAACCAAACCAAAATTTGTATTCCCTTACAGCTGATATTGTTATGGGGTTGAAATTAATATTGGAAGAGTTTCAACCTCATTATGTATATGTTCATGGAGATACCACTACAACTATGGCTTCAAGTATTGCTGCCTTTTATTCAGGAGCTAAAGTGTGTCATGTAGAGGCGGGTTTAAGAACATATAATAAACTATCCCCTTTTCCTGAAGAGCTAAATAGACAAGTAACGGGGCGTATTGCTGATATTCATTTTGCACCTACATTTACTTCAAAAGAGAATTTATTAAAAGAAAGTGTTATTGATGAAACGATATTGGTTACTGGAAATACAGTAATCGATGCTCTTCTGGATAGTTCAGAAAGAGTAAATTCACTTCAAAATGACGAAATTGATTCGTTGAAAAGAGAATTGGACTTTACTAAGCGTATTATTTTAGTAACTGGGCACCGTAGAGAAAACCATGGGGATGGGTTTATTAATATTTGCGCTGCTTTAAAAGAAATTGCTTTAGGAAACCCAGACGTGCAGATTGTATATCCAGTGCATTTAAATCCTAATGTGAAAGGGCCTGTTTATGAAATTCTTGGTAAAATCACCAGTATTAAATTAATTAATCCCTTGACTTATCCTGCTTTTGTTTGGTTAATGAACCAGTCCTACTTGATCATTACGGATTCAGGTGGAGTACAAGAAGAAGCTCCTAGTTTAGGTAAACCAGTATTGGTAATGAGAGATACGACGGAAAGACCAGAAGCAGTTGATGCAGGAACGGTAATTCTGGTGGGTACCGATAAAAATAGGATAGTAGCAGAATGTAACAGTTTATTAAATAACAAAGAACGTTACGAGCAGATGAGAGAATTGCACAATCCCTATGGCGATGGTAAAGCATGTGAACGTATCGTAAATTATATTTTAGAATTAGAAAAGAGTTTAATATTAAATTAAATATATTTATAATGATTCAGCCAAAAGTTGTAACTATCGGTTTAGGTTATATTGGATTACCAACTTCAGCATTAATAGCCAATAATAATATTCCTGTTTATGGTGTTGATATCAATCAAAAAGTAGTAGATATCATCAATGCAGGTGAAATTCATATTGTCGAGCCTTCGCTGGATGAAGCTGTTGCTAAAGCAGTTTTAGAAGGCTATTTGAAGGCGGGTATAAAGCCAGTGATGGCTGATACTTATTTAATTGTTGTGCCTACACCTTTCAAGGCTAAAAATGAGCCAGACATTTCGTTTGTGCAAGCAGCTACTAAGTCCATCCTCCCTTTACTAAAAGAAGGCGATTTATATATAATTGAATCTACGTCTCCTATAGGGACCACCGAAAAGATGTTGCAATACATTTATTCTGAACGTCCTGAGTTAAAGGATAAATTATATATAGCCTATTGTCCAGAGCGTGTTCTTCCGGGTAATGTGATGTTTGAGCTTGTACATAACGACCGTGTAATAGGTGGTGTAAATGAATCTTCTACTTTAAAAGCGGTTGCTTTTTATAGTCAATTTGTAAAAGGGGAATTGCATAAAACTAATGCACGTACTGCTGAAATGTGTAAGTTGACTGAAAATTCGTCAAGAGATGTGCAAATTGCCTTTGCAAATGAATTATCACTTATTTGTGATAAAGCAGGTATCGATGTTTGGGAACTAATACAACTGGCAAATAAACATCCTCGAGTAAATATATTACAGCCAGGTTGCGGTGTAGGAGGACATTGTATAGCAGTAGATCCCTATTTTATTGTGTCTGATTATCCACTAGAGTCTAAAATTATAAGTACTGCTAGAGAAATAAATAACTACAAGTCATTTTGGTGTGCGGAAAAAGTAAAAAACGCAAAATTAGAATTCAAATTGAAATACGGTAGAAGTCCGAGTGTTGCATTAATGGGATTGGCTTTTAAACCGAATATTGATGATTTAAGAGAGTCTCCAGCAAAATATGTGGCGCAAAAAGTAATGCAAGATGCTCACAATGAAGAGTATTTTATCGTTGAGCCTAATATTGAAGAACATCCAGTTTTTAAATTAACAAATTTTGAATATGCAATTGAAAAGGCAGATATTGTTGTTTTTTTAGTAGCTCATAAAGAGTTTAAAGGGGTGAAAATCAATGCTGATAAGGTGATAATTGATTTTACGGGTGTGAAATTTCAACAATAAAATTGTTTCGAGTAAATAATGAACCGTATAGAATTCTCAGGGGCTTATTAAACTAATTAAAATACTATAAGAGTCGATATTAATCATAATATTAGGGCGTATATTAGGAAAAATATAAAAATTGTTAATGATTAAGAAAATAAAATCGGCAATAAAAAAAATATATAAACCGGAACTTTTAAGTGCGATAAAATGGAGTTTTATCGGTCAAATTATTACTAGATTACTTAATATTTGCTCTACTATTTTTATGGCGAGGCTTATGTTGCCACCAGGTTACGGTGTATATTCGTATATAATTGGAACTTTAGTTTTCTTTAGTACTATTGTAGGGTTGTCGATAAGGACTACGAGTACTAGGAATATTGCGGTTCTACTGAAGAGTGACAAAGTAAGTTTTGAGAAATACGTAAAAGTTACTCTCGTTACTGGAAATGTTTTGGGAATTCTAGGGATGATATTAGCGATTACTTTTTTACTTATAAGTAAAGATAATCATGTCGTAAACCTATTAGGTTTTAAAACTTTACTTTTTTCAAGTGTAGCGATTTATACTGAAATTTTTTATGGATTAATTTTAGGAATATTAGGAGGAGTGACTCAATTTAAGTTGATTAATATTCTAACAATACTCTCAAGTTTGTTCAAGTTTTTAGTGTCTTATTTTATGTTTTTGCAATGGGGATTAAGAGGTGCAATTATTGGCTGGGTGTTTGTGTCATTATTGTTTGTAGTTATAGCAATGCCTATATTGAAGAGGTCAATTCGTAATTTAGTGTCTTTTCCATTAAGATATAGTTATAGTGATTGTAAGAAGGAATTAAAGTTGTTTTTAGAAATAACACTCCCAATTTCTATAGAAGCAGGGTCATTATTGTTGTCAATGTGGTTTATTCAAACTCTTTTTCTAAATAATGAAGAAACTGGAAAGTATGAATTAGCAATTTTTAATGTTGCAAATCAATGGAAAGGTATGGCATTGTATGTACCTGCAATTTTAATTAATTTGCTGCAGCCTTTTTTTTCAAGTTTTCAAAATGTTGAAGAAAATAGTGAAATGAAGACTCTGTTTTTGAATACGAGGAAATTAGTCTTAATTATATCCATACTTATAACAATATTTTTATGCTTATTTTCAAATACAATTATTGATTTTTTCGGAAAAGGCTATGAAGGTGCAAAAGAGGTATTATTAATTTTGATATTTCCAACGGTGATTATTGGCGTTAGTAATCTTTATCGCGAGTTATATATTAGTAAAGGTAAAGTATGGATTATAGCATTAAACAATATAGTAATTGCGATTTTTATTACGTTACTTTTTCTTTATTTGAGAAATTTGTTCTCGCTATCATTTGCGTATTCGATTGCGGCAGGATTAGGGGAGTTTTTACTTTTATTTCTATATGTTTTAACTTTTAAAAAAGCGAAAATTTTTTAATGAAAAAGAACTTTATATATATTGATATGTATTGTATAGAAAGCCATCTAGAATTTAACAAAATTTATTTAGAGGCCCTAGTAAAAGCAAATGTTAATGTAAAATTAGTTGTAAGTACTGAATATCTGTCCAAACTTGGCTTTTCAAGAGAAAATCAATTATTCGAGACCCCTAAATTTTTATTCAAGAATTTTAAATCATACGGAGTCTTGAATCGATTTATTATGCTTTGCCAATGTTTATACATAAACTTTAGGCTGTTGTGGTACAAAAAGGAAAAGATAATAATCTCTGGTTATGATGAATTGGTACTTGCATTATGTTTTGGTTTTCCGCCGTCTATTTTAATTAACCACAATAATATTGATGGATTGTCAAATAGATTAAAAAGATATGCCTTTTTACATTTAGCAAAAAGGCATACACATTTGGTTTTTAACAATTATATACATCAGAGAATATTGGATTTAGGTGTGTATAACAGTATTTTAAAACCTCATGGATTGCCAAGGAAGTTGGAATATAATGATACCGTTAATGATGATCTAGACAAGATTATTTTTATTCCTTCCATAAGTAATGTAGATGATTTATTTTTAGTTGATTTGTTTAATTCAAAAAAAATAATAGAATTTCTCGAGAGGTATAATGTAAAAATTGTAATTAAAGGTAATGGAGTTTCAAATAGCCCTCATTTAATTTTCACTAATAAATTTTTAAGTAGAAATGAATATAATTTTTATTTGAATAAAGCTGAACTAATTATTTTACCATATTCAATTAACTTTGAATATAGGGTTAGTGGAGTATTGCATGAGTGTATTGCAAATAATAAAAAGGTTTTAATGTCAACTATACCTTCTTTTTTAGAGTATTCAGATTTTTTTGATTATAATCCTTTCTTTAGCGATGTTGATGAATTGGCTATTAAGATAAGTTATATGTTTGAAAACAAAAATGATTTTATCGCAGTGAATAAAAATGTAGATAAATTGAGAGTTCGTTTTAATTTTAACGATTTTCAATGACAAAATTAAATCAATACATATTATTTGTTTTTGTTACTCTAGAGGTATTGTTGTATAATAGATTTTTTGCAGTGCAGGCTGCTGTATCAATTATTGAGTACTTATTTATTTTATTTGTTCTAGCAAGAGATTTTAAAAAAGGAACTTTATACTTTATTGCTTTTTCGCTTCTTGCAATGGGAAAGTGGAGCTATGTCATCACAGAAGAAATACCATTTAATTTTTGGGGTTTAAGATTTTTTAACTTTTCAGTAAATATTTTTTTATCGTTATTTATTTTTTTAAGGTTAATTCTTAAATATAAGAAAAATATAGATTTTGATTTTGTAAATAGAAATCGTTTAATTTTTATTTACTTGGTTTTCACTTTTGTTATTGGTTTATTTTCTACTTTGTTTGGCATAAATTACCATGACGATTTTATTTCTGATGTTTTTGTATCTATTCCAATAATAACATCATTCTATTTAATTTCTATTTACTCACATAAAGAATTGCAAAATCTTGCTGTATTGTGTATAAAGTTGACAACTTATAGCATGCTTTTATCTTACCTTTTTAATATTGAATTTGAATATTCCGAAGGAGAGTATTTTGTTTTGATGAATAGCTTTGCTTTCATAGTACCATTTTCAATTTTTTTTTTCAGGAAGTACTTGAAAAAAGAAGAATATATTATACAAGTTTGTGTTATTGCTTTTCTTTTCATTACTGGAAAAATCTTCTTAAGCGGAAAATTAATGATCATTATAGTTTTACTTATATTATGGTTAATTTATATAAACCGTAAAAGTACAATTGCCATCGCTGTAGCAACTTCATTGTTTTTAATTACACCAGTAATAATCGAGGGAGTAACAAATTATGTTAATTCAAATGTTGTTTTGCAATGGAAATTTAAACAAATCGAAAGTGGTTTGAGTAACTATAATAATTTGATGTTAACAGAAGGGAGCTTGGGAAATCTATTTGCGGAGGGTTATCTTATACAAGATCATTTTAAGCAAAACAAACGTTATTTTGTCATGGGAAAAGGTTTAGGTGCTGGTATACCTGATAAATTTCAACTGCTTTCTGTTACTGCAGGGGCTGGTGGTTACAAAATTGAAGATTTGAATAGGAATAATTATCATATTATGCATTTATCACTTCTAGATTTAGCGTTAAAAGGAGGGTATTTGTGGGGTGCATTATTTATTTTTTTTGTATGTCGTTTTTTCTTTATGGGTAATATTTTTTCATTTGTAACATTTATATTGTTGTTCATGGTTTACTACACATCAAAGGAAATGATTTTAATAACTGTACTATTTTATCGATTATCAATTTTTAACAATTCAACTAGAAAATTAATATAAAAGGCTTATACAATGCGAAATCAAAATATACTATATGTGTGCGTAAATGATGGCTCAGACACTCGGGTTATTAAGGAAATTAGTACCTTAAGTAAAGAGTATAAGGTTTTTTATTTGGGTATCGGTACTAAATCAGAATCGTCATTTTCATTGGAGATGACTGAGCAACATATTCTCATTTCGGGAAGTCATAAATCAATAGGTACTATATTAAAATTGGTTTGGCAGTTAATTTTATTATTATACAAATTCAATTTTAAAAAAGTTCATGTGGTTGACGAGCAACTTTATTGCTTTATATTTCCACTATTAATAGGAAAGAGGGTCACTTTAGATATTTTTGATTCTTATTTTTTAAAACTCAATCTTCCTGGGAATAAATTTTATCTCTTGAAAAGAATTATTTATGGTTTGCCAAGAAAAATAATTGTAACAGATGAAAATAGATATAGTTTGTTACCAAAATTTGCACAAGAGAAAGCAGTAGTAATACCGAACGTCCCCAGGTTTGCAAAGTATTTTAAGAAGCGGAACACCAATGATTATTTAACGATTTGTTATTTTGGGTCTCTTAATAAGGATAGAGGTACATATTTTCTTGAAAAATTATTGCATTATGACGATAATATAAAAGTTATTGCGGCTGGTTGGTTAACAGATGATTACACTAAGTTATTTGTCAATCATCCTAGAGTTACTTTTCTGGGAATAAAAAAACAAAGTGACGTAAATGCTATTTTAGCAGAGAAAGGAGATTATTTATTGTCAGTTTATCCAGTAAATAATACAAACAATATTTATGCTAGTCCAAATAAAATATATGACGCAATACAGACACAAACGCCAATAATCATAAATAGTGAAATTTTTGTAGCGTCATTTGTTAAGAATATCAATATAGGATATGTAATTAAAAACTCGCTAAATATTGATTTCGAAAAATTGATTTTTGAATTGAAAGAAAAAAGGAATAGTTACTCATTTAATGATAAATTAGTAGAAGAGTATAGCTGGGAAAAGTATGAAACGAAATTATTAAATTTATGAAAGAATACCAAATATGTACCAACTGCATTATGGACACATCCGATTCAAAGATAATCTTTGATGAAAAAGGAGTTTGTGATCATTGTAATGATTTTTACGTAAATGTGAAACCAAATTGGCATACTGACGAAAAGGGAAGAGCTGAAATGGAAGCGGTAGTAGAGAAGATTAAAAAAGAAGGGGAAGGGAAAGACTTTGATTGTATTTTAGGAATGAGTGGTGGAGTGGATAGTTCTTATTTACTACATTTGGCAGTAAAAGAATTAGGTTTAAGGCCATTGGTTTTCCATGTAGATGGAGGATGGAACTCGGAACTGGCGGTTCATAATATACAGGTGATGGTTGATAAATTAGGGCTTGATTTATATACAGAGGTAATAAATTGGGAAGAAATGAAAGATTTTCAGTTGGCCTTTTTTAAATCGGGGGTGCCTCATTTAGATATACCGCAAGATCATGCATTTGTAGCTACACTTTACAATTTTGCCAATAAATACAATATTAAGTATATTTTAAATGGAGGGAATATTTCTACGGAATGTGTTCGTAATCCTATGGAATTTCTCTATTATGGTACAGATATGGCTCAAATTCGTGATATAAGAAGACAATTTAGCACCAATAAAATGGAAACGTATCCATTTAGTCCTGTCTTGAAACATAAATTCTATTTAAGATATATTAAAGGTGTTCAGGTTATAAAGCCTTTAAATTTCATGCCATATGTAAAAGAAGACGCTTTGAAAATGCTTGCTAAAACTTATGGGTGGACACCTTATCCTCAAAAGCATTTTGAGTCTCGTTTTACTAAATTCTATGAGGGATATTGGTTGCCTGAACGCTTTGGTTTTGATACTAGAAGAGTTCAATATTCAAGTTTGATTTTAACAGGCCAATTAAAAAGAGATGAAGGACTAGAAAAAATGAAGAAGCCTGCTTTTAATCCAGAAACTATTGAAGAGGAATTTAAATATATAGCTACAAAATTAGGGATTAGTGTAGGTGAGCTTAGAAGTTATTTTACTGCACCAAAAAAGTTTTATTGGGATTATAGAAATCAACTTTCCATGTTTAAAACTGGTGCCAAAGTTTTGAAGTTTCTAGGTATAGAAAGATCCATTAAAAGATGATAACAATTATAGATTACGGTTCGGGAAACATCAGAGCAATCGGAAATATTTACGACAAGCTGAATGTAGCTTATAGGATTGCCAGCACTCCAGCTGAGGTTGTTGGAGCGGAGAAAATTTTTTTACCGGGAGTAGGTGCTTTCGATGAAACTATCTCAAAATTAGATAGTACAGGTTTTCGAGCGGTACTGGATAAGGAAGTTTTGGAAAACAAAGTACCAATCATAGGAATTTGTGTAGGTATGCAAATATTAGCAGAGAGTAGTGAAGAAGGTTCTCTTAATGGGTTGGGCTATATAAAAGGGAAAGTTAAGAAGATAGATGCTTCTTTATTAAATCAAAAACCAAGATTGCCACACTTAGGCTGGAATTCAATTGAAATAAATCATCCTAGCCAATTACTGAAAAATATAGATCCTGAATTTGGGTTCTATTTTTTACATACCTATTATTTTGAATGTACTGATAATAATGATGTTTTAACTACAACTACTTATGGCAAGCCCTTTGCCTCAGCAGTTAACCATGAAAATGTTTACGGCATTCAATTTCATCCGGAAAAAAGCCATCAAAATGGTATAAACTTACTTCATAATTTTGCTAAATTATAATGCTTAGATCAAGAATAACACCATGTCTTTTAGTTCACAAAAAAGGATTAGTCAAGACAACCCAATTTAAAGACCAAAAATATGTTGGAGACCCACTCAATGCAGTAAAAATTTTCAACGAAAAAGAAGTAGATGAATTAATTGTTCTCGATATTGATGCAACAGTTGAGCAAAGAGGTCCTGATTTTGAACTTATAGAGAATTTGGCTATTGAATGTAGAATGCCTTTTTGTTATGGGGGAGGTGTCACAACTGTTGAACAAGCCAAAAAAATTATCAGTCTTGGTGCAGAAAAAGTAGCTTTGAGCTCTGCAGCGGTTCAAAACACTAAAATACTAAAAGAAATTGGTGAAGCAGTCGGTATACAAAGTGTTGTGGTTGTATTAGATATTAAAAAGAAAAAGCTTTTTGGGGGCTACGAAATAGTGACGCACAATGGAAAAAAAGTTGCAAGTCAAAAGGTAAATGATTTTCTTAAAGAGTTAAGTGAAATTGGTATTGGAGAATTAGTAATCAATTCAGTAGATCATGATGGTAAGATGGAAGGTTTCGATTTTAAATTATTTGATCTGATACGAAATGAAACCGAGATGCCAATGACCATAATGGGAGGAGCTGGTAAGTTGGAAGACATAAAAGAGGCTATAAAACGATATAAAACTATTGGAGTTTCAGCAGGGAGTCTCTTTGTTTTTAAAGGGAAATATAGAGCAGTTTTAATCAATTATCCTAATTTAGAAGAAAGAAAAGCATTATATCAATTATAAATATACATGAAACAAATCATACAATCCTTTAAAACAGGACAAACCATATTAGAAGAAGTTCCAGCGCCACAAGTTGCAAAAGGTAGCGTATTAATACAAACCACCCGTTCTTTGGTTTCATTAGGAACAGAACGTATGTTAGTTGAGTTTGGGAAATCAAATCTAATCTCAAAAGCGCGTCAACAACCCGATAAGGTTAAGCAAGTTTTAGATAAGATTAAAACAGAAGGGTTAATGCCAACATTAGAAGCTGTTTTTAATAAGTTAGGCGAACCGCTTCCATTAGGCTATTGTAACGTAGGAAAGGTTATTGCCATCGGAGAAGGTGTTAATGAGTTTAGAGTAGGTGATCGTGTCGCTTCTAATGGGCAACATGCCGAGTTTGTTTCTATTCCTAAAAATTTAGTAGCGCATGTACCCGATAATGTTACTGATGAGCAGGCTGCTTTTACAGTAATAGGTTCTATTGGTTTACAAGGAATTCGTTTGTTGAATCCAACATTAGGCGAAACCATAGTAGTAATCGGTTTAGGTTTGATTGGTTTATTAACGGCTCAATTATTAGTAGCTAATGGATGTAAAGTTATTGGTGTTGATATTGACGAAAGTAAATTAACTTTAGCAAAACAGTGGGGAATTACCCCTTTTAACCCCAGAAATGGTGATGTTGTAAAATTTGTGGAAGAAAACACAAACGGAATTGGTGTTGATGGAGTGATTATCACTGCTTCTGCAAAAACGGATGAAATCATTTCGCAAGCGGCTAAAATGTCCCGTAAGAGAGGGCGAATTATTTTAGTTGGCGTAATTGGTTTAAATTTAAGCAGAGCTGAGTTTTACGAAAAAGAATTGTCGTTTCAAGTTTCCTGTTCGTATGGTCCAGGAAGGTACGATGAAAATTATGAGAATAGAGGTGTCGATTATCCTTTGCCTTTTGTAAGATGGACAGAAAAAAGAAATTTTGAAGCCGTTTTACAAGCGATTGCATCCGGAAAATTGCAAGTCAATGAAATGATTACCGAAATAATTCCTTTGGATAATTATTTGCAAATCTATGGAGAGATTGGTTCCAGTAAATCAATTGCTTCTATCTTAAGATATAATGAAGGCGTTGTTGTACCAAAAAATACCATTCAATTAAAGGAAGCTGATTATTTAGGTCAAAAAGGAGTTATTGGAATAATTGGTTCCGGTAATTTTACTAAAATGACTATGCTGCCTGCATTAAATGGTAGTGGTGCCAATTACAAATACATTGCCAGTAAAGGTGGAGTGAGCGGTACTGCCATGGCTCAAAAACATGGTTTTTCTCATTCAACCACCAATGTGGATGATGTGTTAAAAGACAGTGAAGTAGATTTGGTTTTAATTACAACCAGACATAATCTGCATGCAGGAATGACTGTGAAATGTTTGGAAGCAAATAAGCATGTTTTTGTTGAAAAACCTTTAGCACTAAATACGGAAGAATTAGTATCCGTTATTTCAGCACAACAAAAATCGGGTAAAACAGTAATGGTTGGGTTTAATAGACGTTTTTCACCTCATTCTGAAAAAATGAAATTACTATTAGGGAATTCTCAAATGAATGTCATTGCCACAATGAATGCAGGTACTATTCCGGCAAACGTATGGGTGCATGATATGCTAATGGGTGGAGGTAGAATTATTGGAGAAGCGTGCCACTTTATTGATTTAATTACTTATTTGACAGGAAGTAAAGTAAAAGCCGTTTGTATGAATGCCATGGGTGTTAATCCTGAAGAGAATACAGACAATGCTACTATTTTATTAAAATACGAAAATGGTTCTACAGGGGTTATTAATTATTTTTCAAATGGTTCCAAGGCCTATTCAAAAGAGCGTGTAGAAGTTTATTCGCAGGAAAGAACTTTGGTTATGGATAATTTCAGAAAGACAGAAGGTTTTGGTTTTAAAGGATTTTCAAAATTGAAAACCAAATTAGATAAAGGGCATAAAAGTCAGTTTCATAAATTAATCAATCAAGCTAAAAATGGTGGGCCAGCTTTAATTCCATTTGAAGAAATTGTTAATACGACTAAAGCATCATTTGCTGCTATTGAAAGTTTAAAGGCGGGTAATTGGATAACGATTAAATAACAAATAGTGAAGCTGAAATTAGCACTTCAATTTATTAAAAATATGGGTATGCGATATACTGTATATCGCATTCGTCATGAAATTGAAAAAAAAAGTGGGGTCTTGATAAAGCGTCATCCAATGCGTGGTGAAGTAAGACATTTTATTTCCTTGGCTGAATTGCGTTCTTTGCCATTTTTTTTCAAGACTAAAGAAGAAATGGTTCTTCCTAAAGGACTCGTGCCTGAATTAATGGCTAAAGCAAAGAGGATTTTGAAAGGCGAAGTTTTGTTTTTTAGTAAGGAATGGTGGGATTTAGGGTTAGATTATGATTGGGTTAGCAATCCAGAGTCTAAATACCGCTATGACAGCACAATGCATTGGTCACAAATCTCGGATTTATCCAGCGAAGCTGGAGATATAAAATTTGTATGGGAAAAATCAAGATTCAGCTATTTACTAACTTTAATCCGATATGATTTTCATGCAAATGAGGATTTATCGGAATTTGTTATGACTGAAATAGAATCCTGGATTGATGCTAATCCTATTAATCAGGGACCTAATTGGCGCTGTAGCCAGGAAATTTCGCTTAGAAATCTGAATTGGCAGATTGTTTTAACGTATTATAAGAACAGTCCGGCATTGACAGAGGCCCGTTGGCAGAAAATTCAGAATGTAATTTATTGGTCGTTGCATCACGTATATAATCATATCAATTTTTCGAGAATTGCTGTACGTAACAATCATGCTATAACGGAAACTTTATTTCTGACATTAAGCGAATTGTTTTTTCCATTCATTCCAGAAACAAAAAAATGGGCTAAGAAGGGAAGAAAATGGTTTGAAGAGGAAATAGCCTATCAGATTTATGAAGATGGTACTTTTTTACAATTTTCGATGAACTATCATCGTGTGGTTATTCAATTACTTACTTTAGGGATTTCTGTTACTGAAAAAGCGAACCGCCCCTTCAGTAAAATGATTTATGAGAGAGCTTATAAATCTACAGATTTTTTATACCAGTGTTTGCAAGAAGAATCGGGTTGGTTGCCAAATTATGGTTCTAATGACGGTGCTTTGTTTTTCCCGTTTTCAGATACCGATTATAGGGACTATCGCTCACAATTGAATTCGTTACATTATCTATTAACGGGTATTGTATTATATGAAGAGGAAAAGCTAGCATCAGAAATAGAATGGTGGGGTATTACAAAGGGCGTTAACCGTCATTTTGCAGTACTTGAAAAAGAGGACGGGATAAAGGAATTTTCTATTGGAGGGTATTACCTAATACGGGATGATGAAACATTTACATTTATTCGTTGTGGATCTCATAAAGACCGACCTGCTCAATCAGATAATCTTCATTTGGATATCTGGGTGGGCGATAAAAATATTTTACGGGATTCCGGAACCTATAAATACAATACAACGGAGGAGTATTGTAATTATTTTACCGGAACAGCAGCACATAACAGTGTGATTGTAAATGGTCAATCACAAATGCTAAAGGGAAGTCGCTTTATCTGGTATTTTTGGACCCAATCTATAGCGGCTAAGGTTACTGAAAATATAGAAAGTTATAGGTTTGAAGGTCGTATCAGCGCTTTTCAACATTTGGATAAAACAGCCATACACAAAAGAGCTGTTAGCAAACTTAAAGGACAGCACAAATGGATTATTGAAGATGTTGTTTTAGGACTGAAGGGGATGGAAAAGAAACAAATCTGGCATCATGATAATTATTGTATCCAAATTTCTGCAAAGGAAGAACAGCAGGTTTTAAAGGCAGAAAGTGCCTTGTCTTATAAATCAGATTATTATGGACAACTAAATAAAGGGAAGGCAACACAATTTAAATTTGACAGTAAGATTACAACCGTAATAGCATATAATAATTAAGATAAGATAAGATGAGAATACTATTACTCCACCAATATTTTTTAGAGGAAGATGATGCTGGTGGTTCCCGCTGGAATGAAATGACGAAAACATGGACTGATCAGGGACATGAGCTTACTGTTATAGCGGGTATGATGCATTATGGAGGTCATGAAAAAAGACCTGAATATAAAGGGAAATACTTTGTTAAAAAACAACAAGGTAAGGTACTGATTCATCGTACACATGTTTCAGAATCGTACAATAATGGTTTTCTAGGACGTCTTTGGGGGTATTTTTCTTTTATGTTTTCTTCTCTATGGGCCGGATTATTTAAAGTTAAAGGAAAATTTGATGTGGTGGTGGTCACTTCACCGCCCTTGTTTGTAGGAGGTAGTGGTTACTTAATTTCTCTGTTTAAAAATATCCCAATGGTTTTTGAGATCAGGGATTTATGGCCGGAATCGGCTATAGATACAGGGGTACTTAAGAATAAATGGGTCATTAAGATGGCTTTTGCTTTTGAAAAATTTATTTATAAAAAAGCAACATTAATCAATGTTTTGACCCCTGCATTTTACAAAACGCTCCATGAAGTTAAAAATGTTCCTGAAAATAAGTTGTTGATGATTCCAAATGCAGCTGACTTTAGTTTGTCTGAAGAGTTACTTCAGAATTTTGACAGATTAAGTTTTCGGAAAGAACACGATTTGGAAGATCGGTTTGTGATTACTTATGTGGGAGCACATGGAGTTGCTAATCATTTGGAGCAAATTTTAGATGCCGGAAAAGTATTAGAGGATACCAAGGTACTTTTTTTGTTGATTGGTCAGGGAATGGAAAAAGAGCGGTTAAAGCAATTGGCTTTGAATAAAAAAATAGAAAATGTCCGATTCGTCGATCCTGTGCCTAAAAAAGAAGTGTTTAAGTATATATTGGCCTCCGAAATGGGTGCTTCAGTGTTAAAACGAGTAGATACTTTTAAAACGGTTTATTCCAATAAAACTTTTGATTACTTCTCTTGTAAAGTTCCTATACTGATGGCGATAGATGGCGTGTCCAGAGAATTGATAGATGCTGCAAAAGCAGGCACATATGTCGAGCCTGAGAATACAAATGAATACAACAGAATTATAAGAGAGTATTTGTCGAATCCTCAACGTTTAGAAGAAGAGGGGAAAAACGGCTATTTATATGCGAAACAAAATTTTGATAGAAATGTATTGGCTAAGCGGTATCTAAGCAGTATTGAAAAATTATAAAAATGTATAAAAACTATTTTAAAAGACTCTTTGATTTCACAGCTGCCTTAGTCGGTATTGTTTTATTGAGTCCCGTTTTTATTCTGGTGATGATTGGCTTGTATTTTACCAATCAAGGCAAGCCTTTTTTCTTTCAATTACGCCCAGGGTTAAATGGGGTGATCTTTAAGATTGTCAAGTTCAAGACAATGAACGATAAAAAAGATACTTATAGGAATTTATTGCCAGATGCCGAACGATTGACTAAAATAGGAAGTTTTGTTCGTAAAACATCTTTAGATGAATTGCCCCAACTTTTAAATGTAATTGTAGGTGACATGAGTTTGATTGGACCAAGGCCTTTGCTTCCTCAATATCGGGACTTATATTCTCCTTTTCAAAACCGCCGTCATGAAGTAAAACCTGGGATTACTGGTTGGGCACAAGTTAATGGAAGAAATGCCATTTCTTGGGATAAAAAATTCGAATTGGATGTTTGGTATGTGGATCATGTTTCTTTAGGTTTGGATATTAAAATCCTATTCAAGACAATTCAAAAGGTAGTTAAAAGCGAAGGAATAAATGCTGCAGATGCGGCGACAATAGAGCCTTTTAATGGATAGTAAAATATATTTATACGGAGCGAGCGGACATTGTAAAGTAGTTGTAGATATTCTAAAATCTAATAGCGAATCAATTGAAGCCATTTTGGATGATAATCCAAAAGCAGAAAGTTTATTTGGCATTCCGGTTTTCCATACAATTGATTGCAAAGATTTGAAGGATAAAAAGGTTCTTATTGCCATAGGAGATAATAGTATCAGGAAAAAGATTTCTAAATCAATAGATACTCATTTTCATACTGCGATACATCCCAAGGCAATTGTTTCCTGTTTTTCAGAGATTGGAGAAGGTACAGTGGTGATGGCTGGAGCAATAGTAAATGCAGCGACTTCCATTGGGAAGCATTGTATTGTTAATACAGGAGCAATAATTGAACACGATTGCCTAGTTCATGATTATGTGCACATTTCACCCAATGCAGCTTTGGCTGGTGGTGTCGTTGTAGAAAAAGGGAGTCATATTGGTATCGGAGCTTCGGTAATTCAAGGAATTAAAATTGGAAAATGGGCGATGATTGGTGCTGGAGCTGTTATAATAGAAGACATACCAGATTATGCCGTAGTAGTTGGTAATCCAGGTAAAGTAATAAAATTTAAAGAGAATAAATCAAATGAACAATTCTAAAATATGGCTTTCCTCTCCGCACATGGGTGGAAGCGAACAAAAATTTGTAAACGAGGCTTTTGATACGAACTGGGTAGCGCCTTTGGGGCCCAATGTAAATGGCCTCGAAAAGGATCTGGAAAATTACTTAGGCAATGAAGCTCATGTAGGGGCTTTAAGTTCTGGAACTGCAGCCATTCATCTTGGTTTGATTTTGCTTGGAGTTCAGGCTGGTGATACTGTGCTTTGTCAGAGTATGACCTTTTCGGCTTCAGCAAATCCTATTTTATATCTTGGAGCTACTCCTTTTTTTGTGGATAGTGAGAAGCAGACCTGGAATATTTGTCCTGTAGCTTTAGAGGAAGCGATCGTAGACAGTATTGCTAAAGGTAAGAAACCAAAGGCTATTATAGCGGTGCATTTATATGGTGTTCCTTATCAAATTGAGACCATTCAGTCCATTTCGACTAAATACAATATTCCAGTTTTGGAAGATAGTGCGGAAGCTTTAGGAAGTTCTTATAAAGGACAACAATGCGGTACTTTTGGTGATATTGGGGTATTGTCTTTTAATGGGAACAAAATCATTACCACTTCAGGAGGAGGCGCTATTGTTACGAAATCAAAAGAGATAAAAGATAGGGCGGTATTTTTTGCTACCCAATCCAGAGATAATGCACCGCATTACCAACATTCTGAAATTGGTTATAATTATCGAATGAGTAACATTTGTGCCGGAATTGGACGCGGACAAATGGAAGTTCTTGATGATCATGTTGGCTTGCGTAGAAAGATGCATGATTTTTATGTGGAATTATTCAAAGACATTGATACTGTGACGGTATTTACGGTGCCGAATGATGATTATTTTTCTAATTATTGGCTGTCGGCAATTGTAATTGAACCGAATGCAGAACTAGGAATTGACAGAGAAGCTTTGCGACTGGCTTTTGAAGCAGCCAATATTGAATCACGACCATTGTGGAAACCGATGCACTTACAACCAGTTTTTGAGAGTTATCCTTATTATGGAAATAAAGTAGCGGAAAGCCTGTTTGAAAATGGATTGTGTCTGCCATCTGGGTCTAATCTAACGGATGAAGAGAGAGAGCGAATTGCGGAGGTGGTGAAGAGTTTTTTTTGTGCAAAGTGAGTTTTGAGTAGTGGGTTCTAGGGTGTTATTTTGCGAGAGAATATAGAGTAAAGAATATGTTATGGGTCAAAGGAGATTTTTTCTTCTTTGACCTTTTTTTGTGAGTTGTCGGTTGTCTGTTGTGGGGTATCGACTTCCAGAAGCTATTGGGGAGTCTATCGTCTGCCGTTGTCTGGTTAATCCACAAATGTTTCTTTTAAAATATCTTTAATTTTTCGAAGTTCTTTTTCGGTTAGATTTCCTAAAACTTTAATTATTCTTCGTCTATTGGGATAAGATAAAGAGATATACTTTGTATACAATACAGTATATATTTGATTAATTAGCTAGTTTTGCAAATAGTTTTACGAAATCCATATAATAGTAATCACTACTAACGAAAAAGAAGACTTATAACTTCAATCCAACTTTTGTAACAAAATGAGAATAGAAAAAACGGCCCTTAAAGATTTACTAATTATTATTCCTGTTGTTTATAATGACGAGCGTGGTTATTTTTTTGAAGCCTATAGTAAGACTAAGTTTGAAGATTTAGAGATTGCTATTGATTTTGTACAGGATAATCAGTCTTTTTCTAAGAAAGGGACTTTGAGAGGATTGCATTATCAAAATCCTCCTTATGCTCAGACCAAGTTAGTTCGTGTGTTGGAAGGCGCGATTATTGATGTTGCTGTAGATTTACGAAAAGATTCGGCTACTTATGGGAAGGCATTTAGTGTTTTGTTATCTGCTGAGAATAAGAAGCAATTGTTCGTTCCCCAGGGTTTTGCCCATGGGTTTTCGGTTATCAGTGAGACGGCTTCCGTAATGTATAAATGCGATCAGTTTTATCATAAAGAGAGTGAGGGCGGGATTCGTTTTGACGATCCAAGTCTCGCTATTGATTGGGGAATTGATGTAGCGGATGCGATTGTATCGGAGAAGGATTTGGTTTTGCCTTTTATTGAGGATTGTAATAGTGGGTTTTAGGGAGTGTTTAGTGTTCAGGGATTAGTATTGAGACGATGACTGGCGAATGGAGAGAAATTATTTTTCTTTTTCTTTTGCCTTGATGCAAAAGAAACAAAAGATCAAGCCTGAAAATTTAAAACTTAAAAACTACCTCAAAACTATGTTCCGCAGCCCGAGCCGTTCGCCTTTCAGGCTCATCTCGCGGACTGCTGCCACGTCGTTTTATCGTTGTTTTTCTACGTTTTTAATTTAAGGGCGGGGAGAGGAGTGGTGAAGATGGAGCTTTTCGTTACGATAGTTATAGAGATCAGTGATGATTGATGAGTAATGTTTAGTGTTCATGGAGCTTTCGGTTGTGAGTTATGGGTTGAAATTGAAAAGATTAAAAATTAAATGAAAAAAATAGTAGTTACAGGTGCTCAGGGGCAGTTGGGATCAGAGTTGCAGGTGTTGGCAGTGGATTATCCGCAATTTGAATGGGTTTTTACAGACCGGGAAGAGCTGAATTTATGTGATTTGGCTGGTTTGGAGGCGCAATTGGACGCTATTCATCCACAAATCATCATCAACTGCGCGGCACATACGGCTGTTGATAAGGCAGAATCAGAAGTAGAATTAGCGGATGTGTTGAATCATCAAGCAGTGGCTGTAATGGCAAAATGGAGTCACGCTAATGCTTGTCGATTGGTACATATTTCTACCGATTATGTTTTTGATGGGAATTCTTCCGTCGCCTTGACAGAAGAAGCACAAACCAATCCAATTAATGTGTATGGCGTTAGCAAATTGGCTGGAGAAAAGGCTTGTTTGGAAACGAATCCAGATGCTATTATCATCAGAACCTCCTGGGTATATTCCAGTTTTGGGAATAATTTTGTAAAAACGATGTCCCGATTGATGCAAGAAAGGGATAGCTTGAATGTGGTTAATGACCAAATAGGGAGCCCAACCTATGCAGCCGATTTGGCCGAAGCCATAGTAACGATAATCAATCATCCCAATTGGCAAGCAGGGATTTACAATTTTTCCAATGAAGGAGAAATCAGCTGGTATGAATTTGCTTTGGCGATCCAAGAAATAGGAGGATTTGAGTGTGAGATTAGTGGGATTCCAAGCTCGGCCTATCCTACACCAGCCAAACGCCCAGCGTATTCCTTATTGGATAAAAGTAAAATTAAAACTGCTTTTGGCGTTGAAGTGCCGGCATATAAGGAGAGTTTGAGGAGGTGTATTGGGTTGTTGGGTATTGAGAAATAGTGATTAGAAAGCTACGGAGGTAGTAGGTTCATGGTTGTCGATATTACGTACTTGTTTTTTATTGTGAATTAGTCATCAACTACTAATTAGATTTTTATGAAAGGTGAAGTTATTTTCTTTTTTGCTTGATCAAAAAAGAAACAAAAAAATACTCAGAATACTATTTAATTATGGATTCCGTGAATCTTCGATTTCAAGTCTTCGCTCCCTCGTCGGTCAAATTAGTTTTCGAAGTCTAAAACAAAAAAACTCGCTTCGCTCAAACAGTTTTTGTTTTTACGCCTTCTTCAAAGATTTGACGCTCGACTGCGGAAGCTAAGGACGATTGAATCTCAGAAATAATGGAATTTAATTTATAATTGATTATATTGTTTTTTAGAATGAAATTTTCCCTTGAACTGACAAATATTAAAATACAGAAATAGAAATGAAAAAAATATTAATTACCGGTGGGGCTGGTTTTATAGGGTCGCATGTGGTGAGGCGTTTTGTAAATAAGTATCCGGAATATCAGATTTTTAATCTGGATGCCCTGACCTATGCAGGGAATCTGGAAAATATAGCCGATATAGAAAAAGCAGCAAATTATACTTTCATAAAAGGCGATATCGTTGACGCTGATTTTATTGATGCACTTTTTGCTGAACATCAGTTTGATGGAGTTTTGCATTTGGCAGCCGAATCGCATGTGGATAGATCAATCACTGATCCGATGGCTTTTGTGAAAACTAACGTAATAGGTACAGTTAATTTATTAAACGCAGCCAAAGCCATTTGGAAAGACAATAGCGAAGGCAAACGTTTTTACCACATCAGTACCGATGAGGTTTATGGTTCTTTAGGGACAGAGGGTTTGTTTACCGAAACAACTCCTTATGATCCTAATTCGCCTTATTCGGCTTCCAAAGCCAGTTCCGACCATTTTGTACGTGCGTATGGTGAAACCTATGGTCTTCCTTTTGTTTTGACTAATTGTTCGAACAATTACGGGCCCTATCATTTTCCGGAGAAATTGATTCCGCTGTTTATCAATAATATCATTCAAAACAAACCACTTCCGGTCTATGGAGACGGAAAGTACACCCGTGATTGGCTTTTTGTAGAGGATCATGCCGTTGCAATTGACTTGGTGTTTCACGAGGGTGTAAATTACGACACTTACAATATTGGTGGTTTTAACGAATGGCAGAATATTGATTTAGTGAAATTGCTTTGCAAAATTATGGATGCAAAATTAGGAAGAGCAGCAGGAACTTCAGAGCAACTGATTTCTTATGTGAAAGACCGTCCGGGACATGACTTGCGTTATGCCATTGATGCCACAAAAATTAATCGGGAATTAGGATGGAAACCTTCGGTTACTTTTGAGCAAGGATTGGAAAGAACCGTGAATTGGTATTTGGAAAATCAGACTTGGTTGGATAATGTAACTTCGGGAGCTTATGCTTCTTATTACGAGAAACAATACGCGAATTAACTAGAATTGAAACGAATGGATGCTGCCAATGACGTTTTGGTGAAACTTAGAAATTAAGGCTTACCAATTTTCTTTTTTGCTTGATCAAAAAAGAAACAAAAAAATCAAGTCTCCGCTCCCTCGTCGGTCAAATTAGTTTTCGAAGTCTAAAACAAAAAAACTCGCTTCGCTCAAACAGTTTTTGTTTTTACGCCTTCTTCAAAGATTTGACGCTCGACTGCGGAAGCTAAGGACGGGATAGGAGTGATGTGAATAGTGTTCTGTTAATTTCCGTCACTTCGAGTGATTTTATAAAATAGCGAGAACTTTTTTATAAAATTGTATCGAGAAGTCCGGTGTAAAGGTCTCTTTAAAAAAAAACAATTAATTTAATCATAAAAGGTTGTTTTATATGGAGTTGACCAATTTTTTAAATGTACCAATATGGGATTGGGTATGTTGATTAATTTTGGTATGTCTTCATTAACTTATAAAAGAATGATTAATTTAAAAAATTCGAATTAATTCGTAAAATTAGTATAAAATGAAAGGAATTATATTAGCTGGAGGCTCAGGAACTAGATTGCACCCATTAACATTAGCGGTAAGTAAACAATTAATGCCGGTTTATGATAAACCCATGATTTATTATCCGTTGTCGACTTTGATGATGGCTGGTATTAATGAAATTTTAATCATATCTACACCTCATGACTTGCCTCATTTTAAAAAATTGCTTGGTGATGGAAGTACAATAGGTTGTCAATTTAGTTATGCAGAACAAGCCATCCCAAATGGTCTAGCGCAAGCTTTTGTTATTGGGGAAGAATTTATAGGTAATGATAGCGTAGCACTGGTTTTGGGAGATAATATTTTCTTTGGAGCTAATATGCAACAATTATTGAAAGATAGCGCGAATCCTGAAGGTGGAGTTGTTTTTGCCTATCACGTTGCTGATCCGGAGCGTTATGGTGTGGTTGAATTTGATGAAAATCACAAGGCGCTTTCTATCGAAGAAAAACCAGTAGAGCCAAAATCCAATTATGCCGTACCCGGTTTGTATTTTTATGACAATTCGGTAGTGAAAATTGCCAAGAGCATTCAACCAAGCGCTAGAGGTGAATACGAAATTACAGACGTTAATAAAGTATATTTAGAACAAGGGAAATTAAAAGTTGGTATTTTAAGCAGAGGAACTGCATGGCTGGATACGGGAACTTTTAATAGCTTGATGCAAGCAGGACAATTTGTTCAGGTTATTGAAGAACGTCAGGGATTGAAGGTGGGTTGTATTGAAGAAATTGCCTGGAGACAAGGATTTATTTCTGAACAGCAACTGAAAGATCTTGCAGAGCCTTTGAAGAAATCAGGTTATGGGGAGTATTTATTGGGGTTGTTGAAGATGAAGATGTAGTTGGTTGTGAGTGGTGAAGAGTTAGAAGGCAGGAAGCAGGGGGTTTTATTTTGAATTTTAAATTTTGAATGAAGAGGGCAGAAAGCAGAAAAGGCAGGAAGCAGTGTTAGTGAGAAGGATATTTTTAGTTAAAGAATAGGTTACGGGTCAAAGGGGATTTTTTCTTTTTTGATCTTTTTTTTGGTGAATTGTGGGTTGTCAGTTATCGGTTGTGAATAGTGAATAGTGAGTTGTCGGTTGTTATTTTACGAGAGAATATAGAGAATATGTGGTGAGTCAAAGGGGTTTTTTCTTTTTTGACCTTTTTTTTGGTGAGAAGTGCCCTTCGACAGGCTCAGGGTGAAGGTGAGTAGTGAGTTGTCGGTTGTGGGTTATCGGTTGTGAGTTGTCTGTTATCGGTTGTGGTAGGCGATTAGTGTTGTGGTGTTGTGTTTGCGGTGCTGGAGTTGGTATTTTCTTCGTTCTTGTACGGCAAAACCGATGTATAAGAATGTCAGATTGAGGTGGTTTCCTTGTGGTCTGGCGGTTGTTAGCGCTATGGTTTGCATTGGGGATTCTTTGGACATAATTATTTCCTCGCTGTAACAACTATCGAAGGTATCGTTTTCGTAATTCCAATTGGATACGGCTATTGCCAAGTGTACATGGGTAGCTTCTTCTGGCCAATCGAGGTGATCGTTTGGATTGAAATCAGTGAGGGTGACTGTTTGGTTGTCCTGATTGTAATGCTCTTTTATTTTGAGCACCTTGTGCAGGGGCCTTAGACAGTTGCTTTCAAATCCTACTAATAATTCCTTGCCTTCGCTGGTTTTTAATGCTTCGGACAGGGTTCTTTTCCCCTGTGGCTGGGTGGTGTCTTCTTGTAGAATTTCGAAAAGGAGTTTGTTTGCCCTACCTGCAAAACTGCCTTCTTTGGCAAGTTTGTTAAAATGTACCGCCAGCTGACGAAAAATAACTGTTTTTTTTGCACAGTGCCCAAATTCGTGTCCGTGGTTTCGTATCGTTGCAAAAATGGGATTGTTTTTGAAGGCTTCAGCTGTTAGTCCCGTTTTTCCTTTAATTCTTGCATAATTTTTTCCATCTGCGGTTACTACAAAGTTGAGGTCATCAATTGTTCCTTTGATTAGAAAAGGGGCTATTATTTTTACCATGGTTTTTTGGGTTGTCAGTTGTGGGTTGTGGGTTTTATTTTTCGACTCTTCGTTAGGAGCCCAGGGCAAGTTAAGATTAGAGGGATATGGATTGGTAATTCTGTATACTTTAATTAGTCTTGGGTAGTGTCTCATCCTAAACATGCTTAGCGATTTATACTTAATCCTAAAATAGCTTTACAACCGAGAGTACTATTTAGCTATCATGAACGTTGGGATGTTTGGAGCTATCATTGACAAGGCTTACCTATAATCGATAACTTATAACTCTACTCCCTCTTCTTCTGAAAAATTAAATAGCAATACCGAGCTGCCTTTGAATGGATTGAAAGTAGGTTCGTATTTAATATAGCCTTTGTCATTCAGCTCTCGCATGCATTTATGGTAGGTAGCTCTAGAACCTATTTTACTGATGAGCATCATCTCCTCTCGGGTAATACTAATCGGATTCTGGAAGCGATTTATATTCCAATATTGAAATAAGCTAAAGTACAAACTGATATGAGTGGGATAAATAGCTTGGTCTTCAATCAAGCGATCAAATAAGCCGGTGAGGTGTTTTATGGGCTTCATTTTTTGTTGAATTTGAAATGGAGAGGACCTTAGCGGATTCTCTTTCTTTGCTCCTACCAATACCTCATTTACGCTGTTTATACAATTGTTGTGCTTCATTTTCGCCATTTTTAGTGATTTAGGTTGTTTTAAAAAAGAAAACATAGGGGGTTGTCTTAAAAATAGTTTTCTAAAATTCAGTATAAAAATTGAAAGTCTTTGATCTAATTCTTTAATACTCCCAATTTGACAACTACTATTCCCGAATTGACAACAGATTCATTGAATTGCAACATATTATTCTGAATAGACAATTATTTTGACATGGAATAAGGTTAGTTTTGTTAAATTAGTTCACCCAAATTTATTAAGCATGATTGCAACTGCTGATTTTTATGAAAATGACTATGCTCGATTTTGGATTTCTGAGCGTATTCTTTTCTTTGAATACAAGCCTGATGTTAGTATTGACTTGCAAGCAGCAAAGCGCATTGTTTCGGACCGGATCTATTTTCAAAATGATAAAAGCTATCCTATTTTATGCGATATTCGAACTATAACGACAACGGATAAGCTAGGGAGAGACTATCTTGCCCAATCAGGCTCTATATTGACCAAGGCAGTCGCATTGCTCACGGACCAAAAAGTATCTTTGACGATCAGCAATTTCTACCTGCAAATTAGTAAGCCTATCGTACCAACCCAACTTTTTACAAAGGAAGAAGAAGCCATCGTTTTTTTGAAAAAATATGTTTAGTTCGTTATAACTAATCCCTAATGTTGTGCTATCATGGAAAAGCTACACAATCAACAAAGAATCATAAGCATACGCCTGATGCTATTTCAAATGGCTAAGGGTAATTTTAATATCAGGATTCCTGTGAGTTCTTACGATGACGAGCTTGAGGCACTTGTTGTCCTGCTCAACATGGTAGCCGAAGAAATGAGCGAAGCTATTTTCCACTCCGGCTATGTCAACAGCCATCAGTCTCATCAGTCTTATCAGTTTAGTACTCAGTTTAGCTTTGTCTTGGACAAGAATTATTATATCAAAAATATCAACAAAGAAGTTGTTGAACTTCTGGGCTATTCCGAAAAGGAAGTGCTAAATAAACCTTTAACCTTTTTTCTGACTCCAGATTCCATTGCGAAAATAGCGTTTGCTAGGGAATTGCTAAGCACCTCATCCTATTCGCAAGCTCATGTGGCAATTAGTTTCGTCAGTAAAGAAAAGCTACTTGTGTCGGCAAATTGTACGATAATACTACTTTTAGATGACACAGCCACCATCCTAAACGGCTTGAGTTCTTTTTCGCAAGCAGCTGTATTAAATCTTATAGAACCAGATCGAGAGGCGAGTACTGAAAAACAACCTGGAACTCGGAAAACGGATGCCTGTATCGTGCAGCAACTCTATGATTATATACTACAACATCTGGACGAACCCTTACCTCCATTAAAAACACTTTCAAAACTATTTTCCACTAACGAATACAAACTTAAAGACGGTTTTCGACATTTTTTCAGAACCAGTATCTACCAGTTCTATAATGAGGAACGCCTGAAACGTTCCCATCTGATGGTAAAAGAGAGCAACATTCCTCTTAAGAATATCGCACACATGAATGGCTTTGCTGATTATTCGAATTTCTCGAAATCCTTCAAGAGACGTTTTGGTTACTCCCCTAATGAACTTAAGCGTAGTCCGAAAATTTCTTATTTACAGCTTGATAACAGCTTAGGGGATAATTAAAATTACTCCTTTTTAGACAAATAGTACTCCCGATAGAACAAGCGTTATTATTTTGAAATTCAGAAATTTGCTTCATGAAACTTAATCAATGAAGTCATGAAACTGAATACTAAAATACCTAACCTTTTTATCGAGTTGATTTGTCTACTTTATATATTATTGTTTGTTTATGCCGCAGTCAGTAAACTACTGGATTTTGAGAATTTTCAGGTGCAGCTGGGGCAGTCTCCCTTGCTAAGTGCTTTTGCCGGATGGGTATCCTGGGGAGTTCCAATTGTAGAACTTGTAATTGCGTTACTTCTGGTTTTCCCAAGATTTCGTCTTGTGGGGCTTTATGCTGCTTTCAGTCTGATGGTAATGTTTACGACCTATATTTACATAATTCTAAATTTTAGCCCACATATACCTTGCTCATGTGGAGGAATTTTGGAGAAGCTGAGTTGGTCGCAGCATATGTTTTTTAATATCCTATTTATTGTTCTGGCATTTATAGCATTCCTTTTTTCGGATAACAGTTTACTATTCATAACAAGAAAGCATAAGATTGTTTCATTACTTATAGGGACATTTGGAAGTATCGCATTGATTGCTGTCCTATTCCTTTTATCTGAAGATATGATTCATAATAAGAATAACTTCATCCGAAGGTTTCCGCATAAACCAAATAAGTTTACCCATGAGATTGACTTAAAATTAAATTCCTATTATATAGCTGGAATAGGAAATGGCAAAATCTATCTTGGGAATGTTACAGCGCCTTTAAACATATTAGCTATCGATACCACGTTAGCATCATTCCAACAATACAGAATAACTTTAGGCAAGAATGATTTACGTTTTAGAACTTTCAGGGTCACTGTAAAACCACCCTATTTCTTCATAGCGGATGGGGCAATGCCTTGCGTATTACGAGGTAGTATTATGGACTGGAAAACAAGCCTGCAGATTACTCCCAAAACTTATTTTTCACGATTAGTTCCCATCGACTCTTCTAGTTTTGCAATAAGGGCAAGGGATCCCGAGAGTAATGAAAATATACTAGGTATTATAACCCATGATACCAGTACAAGTGTAAAACTTTCTAAAAAACTTCTTAGCAAACAAATCGATGGGGTGTTTGATACGGATGGTATACTATTATATAATGAACAATTAGATCGAATTATTTATACTTATTATTACCGAAATCAATTTATACTTGCT
Source organism: Flavobacterium sp. W1B (assembly GCF_047344965.1). NCBI lineage: Bacteria > Pseudomonadati > Bacteroidota > Flavobacteriia > Flavobacteriales > Flavobacteriaceae > Flavobacterium > Flavobacterium sp. W1B. The sequence goes on along the minus strand of NZ_CP178845.1, from coordinate 364,999 downwards.
GACAGAAAGCTTACAAAGATAGATGATGGACATACCATCGATACGATCAGTAAGGCTCAAATAAAAGTGACTTACAATTCTTCAACTAAAGAACGACAAATGGTTTCGCCTCCGTTAACAGTGAATAAAGGGACAGCTACATTTGGAAATTATTTATTTGTCAATTCAGGGCTAATGGGGCGTTATGAACCTGAGGATCATTGGAAACGTGCTTCTGTCATAGATGTATATGATCTTGCAAAGAAAACATATGCTTTTAGTTTTTATATACCTAATAAAGGAAAGAAAAGAATGACTGACTTTAGGGTGTATGGTAATCTTCTGGTATGTCTGACAGATAATATCATTACTACTTACCATTTGACAGAAAGAGTTTTTGACAAATATTTAAATACATCTCTCCCTTAGAATATATATTTAGACAGAGATACAATATACTGCGCAGTATCAGGGATATGGCTGAAAACCTGTAAAATAGAGTAAGCCATTAATTTTAATTTTATTAGTATGAAAACTAGAATTGTAAAATTAGTATTCCCGGCAGTAGCTATAGTTTTGGCTATTGCGGGAGCATTTGCAGGGACCAAATCTGTTCAAAATGATGGTGCCCTGACTGACAAAGTGGGATGGATTGAAATAAGCCCGACCCAATGTGTGCAAACGGAGGTAGAATGTTCTACAGTCTTCGATGAACTCATGTGTAAGGATGCTTCAAACAATGAACTTAGAGATGGAGATGGAAATGGCTGTCCGCTTCCACTTTATAGAAAAGTACAGTAAGCAACTGACCAGAGTTTAGAAAGCAATGCCGGATTTGGCAAAAGTCATTTCCAGCATTGCTATTTATTTTATCCTTCCTTATAACTTATTACATTCCTAATAAGGGTGGCAATGGGATATCTTTTAAATAAAAATCAAACCATGCTTTTATTCTGGTTGTAAGGTCCTTTTGAAATTCAGGTTTTGATAGTGAATGGCCATCTCCCGGATAGATCAACAGGATGTGTTTTTTATTTAGGCTTCGCATAGCCATATGTAGTATGGTACTTTGACGAAAATCAACCATCAAATCTTCTTTTCCTGACCAGCTCAATAAGGGTATGTCAATATTTTTCGCATTAGTTAAAGGAGAATTCTCCATGTATCCCTGATAATCATCATATAATGGTTCACCCATTCGCATCTGATGTGATACATAGCGCCACATCATGGATCGGCCCGTAATATCTTGTGTTAGTGAATGACTTACCATATCAGTAACAGCGGCACCAGAGACTACAGTGGCGAACAGTTTAGACCTTGTGGCGATAAAAGCCGCCTCATATCCCCCGTAGGAATGACCAATCAATCCTATACGCTTTGCATCAATTCTACCCATGGTTATAGCTTTTTTTACGGCTTCCTCAACACATTTTACTGCAGAATATCCTGGTTGTCCCACCTTGTAGATAATGTCGGGATATAAAACAAAGTATCCATCTGTAGTATAATTTGTTGGACTAAAGCCTGCTGGCATGTAGGATGTTGGTGAGAAATAATGATGTAAGTATTCGAATTGTGTTTCATAAATTTTTACTACCATTGGATAGAGTCGATCCGGTTTATAATTGGCCGGATAGTAAAGAATACCATTCAATAGTTGGTTATCCGATATTTTATAAGAAATACATTCTACTTTTCCCCAATTGTATTTAAGCTGTTGTGGGTTTGTTTTCACAACTATTCGTGGACGCTCCCGCGGTTTTTCCATTACCATTATTTGGGGAGATAAGGTCGCATCTTGTTTGATTAGCATCATAGTATTTGCATCGCGTGCCTTTTTAAGGCGTCCTATTTTTAGATTGCTGTATACCATCTTTACCAGCCCAGAATCTGGTTCCCATTGAAAGTAACCCGAATCATAGTTAAAACCGGTAGCTTCCAAAAACAACCCATTCTTTAACTCAAATTTGCTTCCCTGCAAGTAAATTCTTGGGTGGATACGGTTAGTGATACTACTTTTTTCGTACACTCTGTAACGAATACTGTCATTCTTTCCGGAAGTTATTCTTCTAGGTTGTTTTCCATCGGGACTAAGTAGCCATACATCATATTGGCTATAAACAATTAGGCGTGAACTGTCGTTTGCCCAACCAGGGCAGCCGTATGCGGGGGGCATTCTACTTCGGCTAAAATCTGGATCTTCAAAATTATCCAATCCTGCGGTTAGGTTGGTATGTTTTTTTGCATAAATGTCATATACCCACCAGTTCTTGTCTTTATAATAATTGAGGTATCTTCCGTCTGGAGATGTTCCAATGGTTCGCAGTTTCATGGATTGCTTTAGTAAAATTGTCGTACGTTGGCCCGAAGCTAGATCCACTAGCACGATATCAGCTGGACTGGAAATTTCGAACTGTGGTTCGAATTGATACTTATCGTAGCAGATTACTGATCTCCGGTCAGGGGTAAAGTAAACGGATTGACCTGCTCGGGAACCGATATCAAAAACTTTGTTGTCTAATGGAAACCATACCGCAATAGATAACTTTTTCTTATCTAATTTTAGAAATTGTTTTCGTTCGGACTCCATAGCTTCCGTCGAATTCCATATGATGACCGAATTTTTTTCCTGTATCTGTTTTTCAGATTTACCTAAAGTAAAAATGATACGCTGTCCGTCAGGAGAGATCTCCAAATCCGTGAGTGTGGGCGAATCTAGAATTCTTTTTCCCGAAATAATCGATCCCTTCTCTTGGGGATTTAAAAAAAGAATGCCATCCGATTTTTCAACGTTCCTCACGAAATAAAGGCTATGATTTCTTTCAGGGAAGTCATCCTCAGGTAATTCTTGCATAAAAACTGCCGATGTACCAGAATTATCCCAAATGAGATTTTTATAACGAAACTTACTTTCGCCGGTAATTATCTTTTCTTTAAAACCAAGACTGGGCCAGATAACCTTTACCCTATTTGAATCACTAATTATCATAAAATTGTTTTTGTTGGGATTCAATGCGTATTCTTTGATACCTTTAAAGAATATTTCTTCTTTCTTTTTAAGGCCAAACACTTTCAAGTTGTAGTCTTGACCATTTTTAAGAAGTAGCGTCAGAAATGTGTCATTTAGCACAAAATCTGATTTAATTACCGATGGTATCCATTGTAACCGGTCTGTTAATAGATTTTGCAATGCCAGACCTTTATCGGGATGATAAGCTGTAAACCAATTTCCGTCATCTGAAAAAGAACCTTGTTTTGCAGCGGGGAATACAAATTTCCTGTTCCCTTTTGTCTGTATTACAAATAAGGTGTCGGGACCTTGATCATACTGAAGTGTGTACATAAGCCATTTTCCATCCGGTGAAACGTCTTCAAAAGCTAGCGTACTCCACTTATCATAGTCATCAGGTTTTAATGTAAGTTTAGTAACTGACTGTCCCCAAGAAAAATAAAAAGAGAAAATACAGCTAATAGCAATTGTCTTTGTAATCACTTTATGTATCATCTTAATATCCTGGATTTTGAGGTTTTAGATTTGTATTTAGTATGAGTTCTGTTTCAGGCAGTGGTATCAGTAGCTGCGTATTTTGCCATCCTGGTTTTAATGGCTGAAGAACCGATTGCGCCAGGCCGGTACGCTTCAAATCAAACCATCTATGGCCGCCTTCAGTAAAAAGTTCAACCCTTCGTTCTTGCAAAATTGCCTGAAGCAATGCTTCCTGTGAAACAGCTGTAATATCAGGAAGTCCGGCGCGATTTCTAATTACATTCAGATCTCGCAAAGCATTTGTAATATCATTGCGGTGCGCCCGTGCTTCAGCTCGAATCAGGTATTGCTCCTCTAATCTTAAAATTATAGTGTACTCCTTCGAAGTTCCTGTGTTTGCATTTTGCTTGTATTTATAGGAATGGTACCACACAGCTGTACCATTAGTTACACTCTTAAGCCAATGGGATTTGCGTTGGTCACCCGTTTCAAAAGCGTTCAAAAGATTATCACTAGTCGCAGTAATAGGGGGTGGTCCAGAAATAAAGATGAAAGATTTTCCTTCAATTGTATTAGCACCTGCTACGCCCGGGTGCAGTTGCCAAATTGCTGAGGTACTTTCCTTCAGAAAAGCTAAAGCTAGATTCGGCTCTGAATTATATAAAATTTTATTATTTATAACAGCAGACGATTCTTGTTCCGCCAATTCCCACTGCTCATTATAAAGATAGACTCTACTCAATAGTGCCTGTACCGCTGATTTATTAGGACGTAGCCTACCACTGGTTGGATAGCTTTCAGGAATAAGCGTTTTTGCTTCAACTAAATCGGAAATAATTTTATCATATACAACGGCCTTGGGGATTCTTGCTGCTTTTGCATTAGTTTGATAGTCTGTGGTAGTTATGTATGGTATATCTCCATACAAATTAACTAAATGAAAGTGGATTAATGCGCGCATAAACAAGCCTTCACCATGTAGCCTGTTCTTCTGTTCCCCTTTAATTACAGGAGAACTTTTTACACCTTCTATAAGTGCATTTGCTGCATAAATTTGGCTATAGCTGTTCTTCCATAAAGAGCTGAGATAAGTATTCGAAGGAATTACTGAATGATTGAAGAAACCATGCATTGGTGAGGTTGAAGTGCCATAAAATGTAAGTTCATCAGCATAAATAGCCATCAGTTGGGTTAGTCCATCAATATTACCTGAAAGAACACCATTTTCGCGCATGCGTGCATAAACATCAGAAAGAGCGGCTGTTGCTGTCACTCCATCTGTATAAACAGCATCAGCTGTAAGCTGGGATTTTGGTAAGTCAACCTCTGTAAAGCTTTCGCAGCTGGATATAGTACAGGCTATTGTCAACAAAAGAACTATTTTAAACTGTATGTAATGCTTCATGATTGTTTCAATTAAAGATTAAAAAGTGAGCTGTATACCAAGTGCATACTGCTTTAAAGGAGGGAGATAGGAAATGGATTGGTTTTCAGGATCTGCACCTTTATAATCGGTAAACGTCAGCAAATTTTGCCCCTGAAGATATATTTTTCCGGAGAATGATTTTGCCCATGCCGTTGGAATAGCATAGGAAAGGCTAAGGCTTTTCAGCCGGACATAAGAAGCATCGGAGATTACTGCACTACTATTAATATAGCGTGAGTAGGCACCAAGCGCAAGAGCATTCGCCCCTGTAGTGTATCGCTGTATCTCTGCAGTTGTTCCGTCTTGAGGCCAATGGTTTAAAGCATTGGTTGCTATATTAGTCATTGCACCGGCTAACCCCATGGAATAGAGAAAATTTCTTCCATCCTGCTTAACGAATTGGAAAAGGAAATCCATTTCCCAATTCTTATAACTAAGCTGATTCCCCAATCCTCCAAACCATTTTGGTGTAGTGTCGGCTATATGTTGTCGATCAGTAGTACTGCTAATTTGACCATCACTATCATAGTCCTCAAACATATAGATGCCTGTGTCGGGACTGATTCCGATAAAGTGGTATAATTTCTGAATGTTAAGTGACTTACCAATGACATAAGTGTTAGCATAGGAAGAACCTTCAAGTCCTTTGAAACTCAATAATTTATTTTTGGGGACAGACAGGTTTAAATTGGTTGACCAAGAAAAATTTTTAAGTTTTAGATTTAGGGTGCGCAGTTCTCCTTCAAAACCGGTGTTTTGTACTGTTGCATCTAAATTGGTCTGCAATGAAGAGAAGCCTGTTGTTGCCGGTAAAGGCAATCCGACCAATTGATTGGAAGAGCGGTTGCGGTACCATGCTGTTGTCATAAAAATGCGGTCACCCATAAAGCCGAGCTCTGCAGCCAACTCCAATTTCTTATTGTTCTCCCATCCAAATTCAGGATTGAATAAGCGAGTGGGTTGTAGTCCAATTACACCATTGTAATTATTTGTGCTAACAGAATAGGTGTCTAAGTATTGGTAGTCTCCAATTTGGTCATTACCTGTAATTCCAAAACTTCCCCTGAGTTTTCCAAAGCTTATCCACGGAAGTGTATTTTTAACTATATTTTCTTCTGAGAAGATCCATGCAGTGCCTACAGCACCAAAGTTTGCGAATCTGTTGCCTGGTCCGAATCGGCTTGAACCATCCCGTCTACCGGTAAAATTGAAAATATATTTCCCATTGAGAGTGTAGTTAAGCCTTCCAAAAAAAGCCTGATACTTGTAGTTTAAAAGCTGATTGTTGGTTGCTCTAATAGTTGTTGCGGCACTTAGGCTATTAATAAGGTTATTACTAGCGAAACCGGTTCCGTTCTGCGATAATTGGCTGCTCTCTTGCGACTGGAAGCTAGTTCCAGCTAAGACATTTAATGTGCTAGATTTCCATGTCTTATTCCAATTTAGTTGCGGTTCTATAATCCATGAGGTTCGCGTACCATTGTTGATATAAAGTATCGAATTTGCGCTTGTAACTCCATAAACCGGGCTGTAAATTGTAGATGGAATTGTCCGGGTTTCTTCAACACGTGAGTCGGTGTATCCTATGGATGATTTAAATTCTAGCTTAGGCAAGATCTGATATGAAAGTACAGTGTTTGTAATTAAGCTTTTTGTTTCAGCCCTATATTCTGCCTGCAAGGCTGCAAGAGGATTAGTAAAGGTGCCGTTTTCCCAATTAAGACTTCCTTGCTGATTATAAATTGCAGGGGCATTAGGGGCTAATGAATAGGCCTGTGATGTCAAGTCACTTGCCTGCGAGTTATTTTTATCGAATGCGTAGTCGACAGACATATTTAGACTGAATTTATTATTGTCTGATTTGTGCGTTAAGCTACTGTGTACTGCCTGTTTTGCATAGTGGGCATCACCTGGAAATACTGTGGTCTCTTCACGATATGTTCCACTCACAAGAAATTGGGTACTACTATTTCCACCCGATAGAATTGCCTGTGCATTATTAAAGTGTGCAGTACCACCAATAAATTCCTTGACCCAGTTGGTATTGCGTGTTTGGTTCCATGTGCCATTAACGTCATAGGCATTGGCAGGATAGCTTGTGAAGCCATCATTAGCGTAAGCCTCGCGTCGCATGGCTAAGTATTGGTTAGTATTCATTACATTCATTGTCGGTGTAACATTACCCACTCCTGAATAGGAATTAAAACTGAACTTTGTTTTCCCTTCCCGACCTTTCTTGGTGGTAATCAACACTACACCGTTTGCACCACGGGAACCATATATGGCTGTGGCGTCTGCGTCTTTCAGAATTTCTATACTTTCAATATCAGCTGGATTTATATTATTGAGTGGACTTAGTGTTCCAGCCAAAATTCCGGATGACAACTGTATATCACCCAAAGATTGAGAGGAGAATGGGACGCCATCAACAATGTATAAAGGTGCGTTTCCTTCTGCTCGAATACTATTTATACCACGTATTTGGATTGAGAAAGCTCCTCCTGGAGTTCCTGTAGCCTGTCGGATATTCACCCCTGCCATCCTCCCCTGCATTGTTGCCAATGGGTTTGAAACCGGTTGTTTCTCGATGTCGGCTGCCTTAAGCTTTACAATACTCCCAGTGCGCTCTTTTTCTTTTACCGAATAATAACCCGCATTAACACGAACTTCTTGTAGGCTGGTGATGTCTTCCTGTAGCTGGACGTGGATTGTTTTGCGGTAGTTTATGGGGATTATGGCTGTTTTATAGCCTATATAGCTTACTACCAAGGTATCATTGACCTTGGCTTCGAGGCTGAATTTGCCATCAAAGTCAGAGAGAACGGCGTAGTTGGTGCGGCTTTTTATGGCGATGGTCACGCCGGGTAAGGGGGTTTTACCATCGGTTATGGTACCGCTTATTGGGTTTTGCTGTCGTGCAGACAGTAGTGGCCTCAGCGGCTTGTTAGCTAGGGCTGTGCTACTGCTTAGTAGGAACCCGATAAGTATCAGGTAACATAAAGCCGAAGCCCCCTTGATTAATGAATAATTTTTCATAATATTGGTTTAGTTTAATGAAACATTAGTTTTATTGGATTTTGGTCCTCTAGTTTAGCTTCCCGGCGAGTTAGAGGGCCTTTTTTAGGTGTTGAGGTACCCAGGCACTTCGTTTTTTTGATTTTTATTTTGTCATAGGCTTTTCTGATGTCTGTTATGGGTTTTCTGTTATCTGTTATCTGTTTTCTGATCACTGCCTCCTGCACTCTGACCACTGCGTTCTTTACTCTATATTTCCTCTTCTCCATTTAAAATTCAACATTTAAAATTCAACATTTAAAATTCAAAATAAGAAATACGTTTCTTGTCTCTTTCTTCTTCAATCATAAATCCAAAGGCATATAAGTGCTATGAATGCTAGTATTAATAAAGCTTTTATTTGTCTGTAATATTTCATCTTCGCAATTTTTGTAGGTTATAAGTTGTCTGTTATGGGATGTCTGTTATGGGGTGTTTGTTGTCTGTTTTCTGATCACTGCCTTCTGCCCTCCGATCACTGAACTCTGAACTCTGACCACTGCATTCTTTACTCTTGAATCTTTTTTCTTTCTTCTTTCTTCAATGCTATTAACTTCTCACCACTGCCTTCTGCACTCTGATCACTGCCTTCTCACCACTGCGTTCTTTACTCTATATTCCTCCTCTCCATTTAAAATTCAACATTTAAAATTCAAAATAAAAAATACGATTCTTGTTTATTTACTCTTTCTTCTTTATTCAATGCTATTCACTTCTCACCACTCACTGTCATCCTGAGCTTGTCGAAGGACACTATTCACTACCAAAACATCCTGCACCTGTAATACTAAATTCAAATTAAATTATGTGATCTTTTGCTCAAAGAATCTTTGCGGTGCAGGCGTTTTTTAGTTATCTGTTGACGGTTGTTTGTTGACGGTTATGGGTTTAAAGTTGGCATAGGTGTTCCAGACCAGTTAAGAAAGGCTCGTTTTCCTAACTAGGTTTTATGAATTATGGGTTTAGGGTTTAGAAACTCCTTTTGCTCCCCTTTTTGAAACAAACGCTATAATTTTAACATCCCATTTGGAAAATAGAAATAAAGGCAATACTTTTAAAGTGCGAGTTTAAAGGGAAAAGCCTGAATCTATATGCCAAAAGCATTTTAGGTTTGGGGGTTGTATAGCAAGGTAGAGTTACGCACATCAATAATTGATATGAGTACTTCTGGCTGTTTTTCTTTGCCTAGCCCAATGTTTGTTTCCGTTTTGGGGCAACAAAAGGCAATCTGCTTTTAGCAGCTAGTTAAGGTGGCTTGATAAGGGGTGTACATAAAAAAATCGTTCTCATAATTTATAGGTTTATGGTTATGGAACGATGTATTTCGGAGTATGAACAGTACTTGCAGAAAAAGCAAGGAGCGGTCTCACACTTTAGAACCGTGGGCGACCAAACCCATCTCTACAATCTTTCGATTGATAAGATTACCTTCTAAAGCTTACGTGAGAACCGCTCGCATGCCTTGCAAAAGTAAAAAACTTTTTGACATGGAGCGCTTCACGATAATCTCGAAGGTAGAATTGGTCGTTTCGGATCGAGAAAACATCGTTTTAATTATGCCAAAAAAGGCTAATTATCAATTCGCTAGAACAAATATAATAAAAATATTCAACACACCAATATATAGGTGTGAAAATTTACAAAATTAATGATGAAAATTACAGAATATACGATATCGCAATTTGATTTTGACCTGATAAATCATATAAAAAGACTTAGGATAGAGAAAAAAATTTCACAAGAACAATTAAGTATAAGTATGGGATTAGCTCGTAGTTTTGTAGGTAATGTGGAGAATATTAATGAATCACATAAGTATTCAACTCGCCATTTAACTTTATTAGCAAAGGCTTTTGGTTATAAAAATATTTCAGCTCTGATGGAGTTTCCTACTCCTCAATATGATAGAATTAAAGTAACTGTAAAACAAACTATGAATGAAAGCGGCACCAAAGCTTTGCGTTCAGAGGTGGTGAAAATTGAGCCTTTAAAATAGTTTTGCTATAAGTAAACACTTGAGAGAATACCACGATAAGATGCCCCAAAAGTTTAGCTACTTATTGGGGTATTTTTATGATTATTAGTAATAGAGTTGTCAATTCGGGAGAAAGACTTGTCAAAAACGGAGTTTCTGATTCGCTCATAAGTCAAATAGCATTTACCCATTCTATATTTGAGATATGGAATGGTATGAGATAATAGGGGGAGTGGTGCTTTGGCTTTTGGGTATTTACCTGAGAGGAAAGTTTTATGAATATATGAGAAACAGGCATCTTAATGATAGTTGGAGAACTCGAAAGAAGAAATGAAAGATGCTGTAATGGTGTCTTTTTTGCTTATTAAATAAAAACATAAAGTTTACTTCTAATGCTTTCTAATTGTTAAAAATAATAAGAAAAAACCGATTTATTGACTGCAAAAGTCGTAAAAAGATGTATATATTTGATGTTATTTACTAGTTATGGAGCATTTTAAAAGAACATGGAGGCAATAGAAGCATATAAAACACCGGACAAAAGACACGGATTCGACTTCATATTTGAAGGAGAAATTCGGTTTGGACCAACTTACTATAAAATTAAACTTGATGGACAATTAATAAAAGACCGAATTTTTGGTTTTGTATTTAAATGGCATCCAGACTCAACATTTTTGGCTTTGCAAGAATGGTTGACTACAGACTATCTAAAAGGACCTATAACCGTATTGACTTTGGTTGACCTACAAAAAGGGAAATTTGCAAGAATTTCTAAAGCAGACAAAGGTTTTATTACACCTACTAAATTTAACAACGGGCTTATAATTTTTGAAAAAGAATACTTGACCACAGGAGAAAAAGTTGAGTATGAAATAAAATTAGACGAAATAAAAAATTGGGAATAAAAAACGCACCATAACAGCCGTTTGGCGAGGTTGGGGTTTTAGACTGAATTTAAAGATACTTTTGTACTTGGATAAATTAGTATTTAGTGGAAAAATAACACATCCTTAATCCCCTATCTCGCCAAGCGCCGAAACGTTATGCGTAATCTTATGAAAAACAGTATTTTAATTATATTTTTATTTGTTTTTTTTACAAGTTGTTCTCAAACAGTGAAAGAAACTTTTCTTATCCCTTCAGGTTTTGAAGGTCGTATCAATGTAGTTTTTAATCAGCAAAACGCTAATCCAATCATTGTTGAAAACGACAGAAGAATTTATAAAATTCCATCTGATGGAATTTTAATAACAAGCTCGAAATTAGAAACGGGAGTTTTAGATCAAGAATATTATTATTTAGACAATAACGGTAATAAAGAGAAAATTGATCTTACTGAATTAAACAAAGAAGCTGGCTTAAAAGCTTCAGTTGTTAAATATGGAACTGTTGGAATTTATGGGAACTCAAGTGAACAAAATCCTCTTGAATTTTTAGAAAGCATAATTGCAAGTAAGACTACAATAGACTCAATTTATGAATATAAAAATGAAATGGATTTCCAAAATAAAATAATGAAGAAAACTAATAGGAAATTTTAGAAAAGACTACGCATAACAGCCGTTCCTATGTAAAGCATTGTTAAGTTATTCACAACTTTTAGAGGGTTATATGTCGGTTCTTTTTCGAGTATAGAATTCCGTTCCAGCGGCTTGTTGGAAAAGTTACACTCATTTTATAAATTATGCTACGGCTTTCTTACCCTCTTACAGGTAATTCTATATTACGAATGCATTACTCATAAATATTTATTTGTTTTTTTGCATTCGTGAATCCGCTACGCTTGATTTCATTTTCTAGCTTTCTAGCGCTTCGAAGTCCGTTTAAATAACCGTATAAATAGATTTTGAGAAATACTTTGCTATCAAAACTCGGGAGACCTTCGGCTTTTATGCTCTGAATCGAAAAACCCATAAATTCCAATGCTATAGTCTTTGCAAAAGCATCGATAGATCGAACGGGGCTCTCTGGTAAAATAGTATCTTCTAAACTAGATAAGCTTAGTTGACGGGGGGGGATTCCACTGATATGTTGCATTACTAAATATACTACTTTTCTTCCTTTTGTTAAAATAATTTAGCTATTTTTGAAAGAAATCAACGAAGGTTTTTTCACAGACTGACGTTAGCTGTCATGTAAAAAAAATCAAAAAATAGAATTTGTATGGAATTAAATGAAAATTCAGTAAAAATTTTTGGTGACAAGCTTTATGCTTTTTTAAACTATACATTACCGGGTATATTTACTCTTGAGATATTTTTTAAAAATGGTCTGTTTTCTAAATCTCCCGAAAATCTTTATCAATTTATCCTTCTAGTTTTTTGGGCGTTTATATTAAGTATTCCTTTCAATTTAGTTTCTGCTTTTTCATTCAAATCTTATTTTTATGCTTTGAAAGATGCATCAAAGAAAAAAAATAAGATACCTGAGAATCAAATTAAAGAAATTGAAGAAAAATTGGAAGAATATTGTAAACAAAATGAAGAAGAGTTTGAAAAAATTGATTCTCAATTACATTTTATATTGTTATTCTTATATTTGTCATCCATTTTTTTTATTTATAAATATCTTGTAACAAGATATATTTACACTAATACTTGGAGCATAAATCCGAAAATTTTAATTTATCTAAATAGTCTATTAATTTTTTACATTATTATATATCCGTTTATTTTGCTTATAGTCAAAGGAATAGAAAAAATAATTATTAGTAAGCAATTAAAAGAAATACACGAAAGCTAACAGCCGTTCCTATGTAAAGCATCATAAAGTTATTCACAACTTTTAGAGGGGTTATATGTCGGTTCTTTTTCGAGTATAGAATTCCGCTGCAACGGCTTGTTGGAAAAGTTGGAAATAACTTTTGTCCGCCCTAGGCTTTGGGCTGAAAAGTTACCCTCATTTTATTAATTATGTTACGGCTTTGTTTGTTCGCTTACTTGTAATTTATATTACGAATGCATTCTTCTTCTAGCTTTCTAGCGCTTCGGAGTCCGTTTAAATAACCGTAAAAATAGATTTTGAGAAATACTTTGCTACCAAAGTTTGGGCTTGCTTCGGCTTTTATAGTTTGAGTCGAAAAACCCAATGGATAGCTCTGCAATAATGACTTATGCTTTACCAAAAAGATAGTTTTGTCCCAAAAAAAGTTAAATATTTAATCAAAAATAATACTACTCGTTATGATGTTAAGAAGCCATTTTCTATCGATAGTTTTTTTATGTTTTCTATTTTCATGTAAAAGTAATAGTGTGCAAGAAAATAAAAACACAAAGTCTATTGAACAGATACTGTCAAAATTGGATTCACGTGATACTATACAGTTGTTAGATCTATCTTATAAAAATATCAAAGAATTACCAGATTTATCAAGATTTAAAGTTAGAAAATTAAATATTTCTCACAATAATTTAGATACTTTGGTAATGAAAAATCTTCCAATCTATTTAGTTGATTTAGATGTTTCACATAATAAAATTAAAAACACATTCAATTTTGTTTATGCTGTTGAAAGATTTGGCTTTAAATCAAAGGATAATATTTCTAAATATATAAAACGGATCAATCTTTCATATAATGAAATTAAGAGTGTTTCCTTTTTATTGTATAAAACAGAAATTAAACGTATTATTCTTTCTAATAATAATTTAGATGATGTTACTCTTTATATGAATGGTAAAAAACTTAATTATTTAGATGTCTCCAATAATCCAAAATTGAGTAACATAGGAACAATTGATGTTGTGAAAATAGATACTATAAAAAATAATAGTATTAATGATATTCCTCTTAAATTCATTGAGCCACCAATTATTAGAGAGATTATCAAAAGAAATTGAGTAATAAAAACAACCGATTTGACAAATTTGTATAATACTTCCATTGTGATGTTAAAAAGCCCTTTTTTGTATCTAGTTTTTTTATGTTTTGTGTTTTCATGTAAAAGTAATACTGAACAGGGAAATAAAACACAAAGTCTGTTGAACAGAACCGCAAACAAAAAGAATTGAAATAGGCTATTTTTAATTTATTATCTCGTGAGTTAGATAAAAAAGAGTTGAGCATACGGCTGAAGAGAGCTAATGTTACATACGGCTGTTTATTTTGGGATGACACCTAAGTTGTTTAAGAATGAAAGCAGAAATGACCCGATCGCGCGGATTTGCAATCCGTGCCCGCACAGTATATCAAGTATGCAGTATATCAACTATTTAAAACAAATCCAATTCCAAGACCTTCAATTCATTTTCTAAACCCGCATAGTTTCTTGCAGAACTAAAATAGTAGTCCTCAGGCAAAGCAACTATTTTATCTTTTACAGGATTATTATGAATATAATCGATCTTTTGTTTTATGAACCAATTGGTTTCTATTATTTCTGCATGATAGCCATCCTGCCAAACTTTATAGCTTTGATCCCGTTTTAAATGTTCGCATGCTTTTTTAAAATAGGATAAAAGCCACTCCCTGCGGCTCTCCGGCTCTTCGATTATAGTTTGAATAATTTTCTTTGAGGTATATTTTTTAAAATCTCGCATAACATCCGATAGAACAAAGCCATTCGTGGCTTTACACATTAAATGGATATGGCTGTGCATAATGCAATAGGCATAAATCTCAAGTCCTTTTTTTTCTTGACAATATTGCAACGCATTAACAACATTGTGCTTTTGATTGAGGCGGGTAAATATATCCACCCAGCCTACAGTAGTTATGGTTATAAAATAAGCTTGATCTGTTGTTGTTGCTTTGTATTTTGTTGACATGCTCTTTTTAATTTAAAAATACAATAAAAGCTGTAAATAAAACTATTACATCTTTTTTCTACTTCTTTTCTGGTAAATCTGCTTTGCTAATATAGATTGTACCTGACTTATGCTTGTGGCTCAGCGTTGCGGGTTGTATTCTGTTGCTTTTTTTGTGGGCACGGATTGCAAATCCGCGCGATCGGGCTTTTTTTATAATTGCCTGAAAAACATTTAATTATTAAAGATACTTTCGGAAAAAGTTAGGAGGCTTTTATTATGTTTACGGCTTTTAAGAACATTTTAAAAAATGTAAAGTCATGAGACATTTGCCGTAGCGTAGATAGGAACACTTCGTGGAGGGAGCCCATTTACACTGTGGCTGTTAGCCTTTAAAAACTGTCCTAATTGTGGGAAAGCTTCAATTTTCTTAATTGATTTTGTTTGTAGATAAAAGCGAGATGCATACGTCAGCCAGGGGATTCACATGTAATATTTTTCATTTTCAATAGATAATATTTTCATTTTTTTTGTTTGAAATAAGTAGCCATTGCCTGAAAAAAATTACTGATACACAAGGCACGAACTAATTGGATTAAACATTGAGTAGCTTTCTTTGCTCTTTCTGGAAATGCCATAAACATTGAGGTTATTATCAGAACAAAGCCTAAAAATAGTGCGAAATTATTCATCATGTTCATTTATATTATTAATTACTTAAATAATGCTTATTTAGATTGATGGTTGCATCATTTAACTTTCATCTTGCGAAGGTAATTTTGTGGGTCAAAATAAAATAGGACACAAAATTTCACAATATTAAAAACTAAAAACCCCAAATCATTTATTGGCAAAATCACGAATCTTTGTATAGATTATAAGTTACATTATGTAACTTTCTTTTCAGCGAAGGTGATTTTGAGGCACAAAATAAAAAAGGACATAAAATTTCAGAATATTGAAAATTATAAAGCACCAAATCAAAAACTTATGATTTGATGCTTCGTTCTCAAAAATAGAGATTGTAGATTTTATAGGGCTTGTGAGGGGAACAAATCCGTCAAAACTTTTTTTGTCCTTTTTGAAAACTTTACAATGGATAAGACTTTGCGTATTTTCTAAACGTTTTTTAATTAATAAAAATAAAAACCTATCAAATTAATGATAGGTTCATGATGTAAACGTTTTTAAAATCCGTCCATTAAATAATTACAGATTTATTTTTTTTCTGAACTTTTAGACGGTTTCAACGAGGGTGTATTTCCTGGTGTGCTTTTGTTGTCACGCTGACGTTGGTCAGGTTTTCCTGTTGAATCTGCTATTCTTTTTGGTCCTGGTTTAAGTGCCATAATTTTAAATTTCAGTTGGTTATATATTTCAAATATAATCTATTTTAAAGTAGGAAAAAATCTATTTATCTATTTGTTTTAGCGGATGGAGAAGCTGGAAAAAGATAGAATAACATTTATATGTTCAATGTCTACGGCGAACAAAAGTTGTTTCCAGCTTTTCCAACAAGCCATTTGGAAGGGAATTTTATACTCGAAAAATAACCAACATATACCCCTCTCAAAAGTAGTGAATAACTTTACGATGCTTTACTACAAAACTATAGAATATAAAATTTTGAAACTAAAAGTATAGTGTGTAATTCCGGAATTGAATAGGGGAGTTTTTGTGAATAGTTAGTGGTGTCCTTCGGCAAGCTCAGGATGAGTTTTTAGTGAGTGGTGAATAGTGAGTGGTGAATCGTTGTCCTATTTGAGGTATGAAATAATGGGGTTTATTATGGCTTGGCTTTTTGGTCTATAGTTGAGAGGGGAGATTCCTGAGTTTAGGAGAAATAGTTACTGTAACGGCAGCTGGAAGATATAGACGTAAGAAATAAAAGAAGCGGAGAGGCTCTTTTTTTGTATAAGATTATTATCTTTAAGTATTACTTAAGAAGGCGAAAAGGCTGTGTAAGAAATGCAGATTGGAATGGCACAGTAATGAGTGGATTAATTGGGAATTAAGTAAGATGAGAATGAAACAAGTGTTTTTGAATCTATCATTTGACGACATAAAGATAACTTTAGAAATGCATACCAAAGGGGGAATTAAACCCATTATCGGCGGACATTTTTATCAATGTTAAACTACTAATCACTAACTAAAAATCAATACTATGGCAAATAATAGCGTATCCTTACACCGGGTTCTTAAAGCATCTCCCGAAAAAATTTATCGTGCATTTACTGATGCCAATGCGATGGCATCATGGATTCCGCCCTATGGTTTTTTATGTGTTGTTCATAACATGGACGTAAAAGAAGGCGGGACCTACCGAATGTCTTTTATTAATTTTTCAACAGGAAATGGACAGTCCTTTGGGGGGAGCTACCTAGAATTGAAGCCGAATGAATTTATTAAATATACTGACAAATTTGAAGACCCGAATTTGCCTGGTGAAATGATTACTTCGGTTTGGCTCAAAAAGGTTTCTTGCGGCACAGAACTTAAAATTATTCAAGAAGGTATTCCTGTAGTTATACCAATAGAGATGTGTTATTTAGGTTGGCAGGAATCATTAGAGAAATTGGCAAAATTAGTTGAGCCGGAAATTCCGGATACTTAAATGGTTTAGTGACTGTTTTTTGTGGACAGCTGTTTATTTGGAAACAGCAAGGCAGGACAAAGAAATACTGTTGCCAACGGCTAAGGTTGCTGTAAAGCCAAAAATGAATGCTGTGGTAAACAGCTCTCGAAATTTAAAAAAACATAATGGAAAAATACTTACGACAATTAATTTCAATAGAATTTGACGACAAAAAAGAAATTTTTAGTGGTTTTCTTATTGATTGGACTGAAGATTGGATTTTACTGAAGAATAACCCTGTTGATTTTATAATTGATGGTTATACGATATTAAAAAACAAAAATGTAAAGTCAATTATTCAAGACAAAGATCATGAATTCACAGAAAGAGTAATTAAGCTTAAAGGTTTAAAAACAAGTGCGGAGGAAATAATTCCGCTTAAAGATTTGTCTTCCATTATACATTTTCTAGCGGATAAATATGAGATTTTTCAGATTACAAAAAAGTCAGATAAAGCGGTTTATCTTGGGAGGCTCCTAGAACTAAATGAGGAAGAACTAGTAGTAGATTTTTTGGGAACCGAAGGGAAATTTGAGGGTGAAATGAGTTTTAAGCCAAACAAAATAAGAGTTATAGAATTTGATACTGATTATATCAATTCTTTGAAACTAATTGTTGATGAAGAAAAGAAAAAGTAAGTGGCAGGTACTAATGGTTTTTTGGTAGCCGTTTTTTAATCAGATATCCTAAAAAGCGTTGCTTTTTTGTCTCGTATTTGTAGCTATTTAATGTTCTTTTGCTACGAGAAATCTATTATTTCGGATTCATTCGATGCCTTGGGTAGATTAAATTCCTGCGGGTAGGGTTGGCTATGTGTTATACTCACATCCTCCTTGATTTTTTGCGGAGCTTTGTACTGAGGGTCTTTGGAGTTGGTGTAAGATGGATTCGGAATAGATGGCATCTTAGCCATTTTGATGAGGGTAGGGAAGTAGTAATCTACTTTGACTAATAGCAACCTCCGCCCTGAAAGGGATACTGCTGTAGGGGATTTTGAACTTGTGGCTGAACTAGCTATTGAACTAGTATTGCTTTATTGTGGAAGTATTTGACTCTTTTAATTGCCTTAAACTCTTATCCTATTATACAACGCAAAACATGTTCTATTTGAAGCCCTGAATACACACAAAATTCCTCGATTGAAATTAGTTGATGTGGTTCTTTATTCAGCTTGGTTTTGATCTTATTGAGATACAACCTTGCTTGCCTATAGGTTTTACCAGTAATCCGTTGTACATCTTTGGGATAAATACATACCCTGATGTTCGTTGCAATCACCCTTTTGTTTTTAATGTGTCTCTATCGCGGTTTTTTAATTAGCCTCGATAGCGAGGTTTTGTTTTGTAAAGTTATGAAAAATAATCAGTTAGGAAGTGACTAAAATAGGTAGTTATGTGCTTTTTAGTACCGTTATTGACCGTTGGTTTTTGAAATGTGGATTAATTAATGAAAACTTTGGTAGAAATCATTCAAGATTTAGTTGCAACGTATATTCGGAATGAGGGAGTAGTTGAATTATTTTAAACTTAAATTTTAGGAATTATGGCAAGACAGAAAGGCATAATTAAATTGAAAGGTACTATCGGGGATATTACTTTTTACAAAACTAAAGACGGGCATTTGGCTCGGGAGAAGGGTGGAGTTGAAGGCAGTCGAATTGCTAACGATCCTGCGTTTCAGCGAACGCGAGAAAATGGTGCTGAATTTGGCCGGGCAGGTAAAGCCGGTAAGACTTTGAGAACAGCTTTGCGGACCTTGCTTTTGAATTCCGCAGACAGTAGGATGGTGGGAAGATTGACTCAGGCGATGATTAAAGTTATTCAGGCGGATTTAGTAAATGAGCGTGGATTGCGTAATGTAATTGATGGAGAGGCGGAATTACTTTTGGGATTTGAGTTTAATGTTAGAGGGAAATTAGGGACTAGTTTGTTTGCTCCTTTTGTAGGAACAATTGATCGGGTTAGTGGTGAAATTTCTGTTGACATTGCTTCCTTTATTCCAGCGAATATGATTGCCGCTCCTGGTGGAACCAGCCATTTTAAAATTATCTCGGCAGGTGCAGCCATTAATTTTGAGGCAGAAACATTTGTTGTTGCGAGTTCAGAAACGGCCATTGTTCCTTGGGACACTACACCAACAGCCATTATTCAACAGTTGAATACTGTAACTCCAAACAGCGTGAGCCCTTTGTTTTTGGCACTAGGAGTTGAATATTACCAAGAAGTTAATGGTAGGATGTATCCGTTGAAAAATGGCTCCTATAATCCATTGGCTCTGGTTCTGGTAAACGGATTGTAAAATGGTTTTAGTATTATCTAGGACTTATTTCTCTGATGGAACGAATGGGAAACTTGAATGTGCGGGTCGATTTATTTGCAACTGCATTGAATTGCCTTGGAAGCAAAATGAGGCAAGAGTTTCTTGCATTCCAGAAGGCAAGTATTTTATTAGAAGACGTTACAGTAACAAATTTAAATGGCATTTGGAGGTTGTAAATGTTGTAAACAGGAAGTTTATTTTGGTGCATCCTGCTAATAATGCTCTTTTAGAATTAAATGGCTGTATTGCTCCTGTAACTCAATTTTCTGGAGCTGGTTTGGGACTTAAATCGCGCAAAGCATTTTATAAATTGAAAGATTTGGTTTATAAAGTTTTAGATCGTGATGAGGAAGTGTGTTTAATTGTTCAATCTTAAAATTTAAATTATGAATATACTAAAAAGAGCGAAAGCTCCAACGCCAAAATTTTTCAAAGTGCTTCGAAATATTGGATTGGTCTTGGCTGCAGTTGGCGGAACTATTTTGACAGCACCGATAGCTTTACCCATTGTAGTGGGGACTATTGGAGGTTATCTTGCTGTTGCCGGTGGTGTGCTTACGGCAGTAAGTCAGATTACAACCAGCAATGAGGATGTTCCTATTTCTTCGAATGGAATGGGTGCTAGCAATACTAAAGTTTGAGAATCAATGCATATTGATATTTCGACCAAGATAAATACCGCTGGCGGTACTTTTTTGAGTGTGGTGCCAAATTTGCATTCGGAGGATATCTTGAAAACTGCACTATTGGCTGCGATTGGAGCTCTGGTCAGTTTTATAGTATCTGTACTGCTCAAATTTTTAATTAAGAAGCGCAAACCCTAGTTTGACTCAGGTTGTAATGCCATTGAGTTGATTGAAACAAAAGCCTAAACCGCAAGGAATGGGCTTTTGTTGTTTTTAAATTGAGTTGTCTGTTATCGGTTATCAGTTATTTCATTGCAGCAATGACTCAAACCATTGCCTGAATTCGTTCATAACTCCTGATAATTTCTTTGGAGTATCAACTTCTAAATTCTTAATTTGCGGCTTCAAATTAATAGGATAAAATGAAGGTCTGTATTGCCGAAAAACCAAGTGTAGCACGCGAAATCGCATCCGTTTTGGGAGCCAATACTAAACGTGATGGCTATTACGAAGGCAACGGCTATATCGTAACCTATACTTTTGGCCATTTATGTACTTTAAAAGAACCCAACGATTATAGGTCCTATTGGAAAAGTTGGGATTTGAATAACTTACCGATGCTTCCCGAAAAATTTGAAACCAAGGTGGTGGAGAATTCCGGTATCCAAAAGCAATTTAAAATTGTAAAAAGTTTATTTGACAAAGCGGAGTTGGTCATCAACTGTGGGGATGCTGGACAAGAAGGAGAGCTTATTCAGCGTTGGGTAATGAATGAAGCCAATTATAAAGGGGAGGTAAAACGCTTATGGATTTCCTCGTTGACTACCGAAGCCATTAAAGAGGGTTTTGAAAACTTAAAACCAGCAAGCAACTACGATAATTTATACTATGCAGGATTTTCAAGAGCCATTGGCGACTGGTTATTGGGGATGAATGCTACTCGTTTGTACACCGTAAAACATGGCGGTTACAAGCAAGTATTGTCTATAGGGCGAGTGCAAACACCGACACTGGCTATGGTTGTGGACCGCTTTGCTGCAATTGAGAATTTCGTACCGCAAGCCTACTGGGAGTTGCAGACCTTATATAGAGAAACACTTTTTAGTTATGAAGAAGGGCGTTTCTTGAAAAAGGAAGATGGTGAAATTTTGGCCAATAAGGTCAAGGAAAGTGATTTTGAAATTGTTGCTGTCGAAAAAAAGAATGGGAATGAGTTTGCGCCTAAACTGTTTGATTTAACAGGATTGCAAGTATATTGCAATACCAAGTTTGGGTTTTCGGCAGAGGAAACACTCAAAATTGCCCAAACCTTGTACGAACAAAAAGTAGTCACTTACCCAAGGGTGGACACCACGTTTTTACCAAACGATATTTATCCAAAAGTAGCCGGAATTCTTCAAAAGCTAACTAATTATGCCTCGTTGACGGAACCTCTTTTAGGAAAGAAGATTAAAAAATCGACTAAGGTTTTCAATGATAAAAAAGTCACGGATCACCATGCGATTATTCCAACAGGGATTCAGGCAAATTTGCAATACAATCAGCAGCAGGTATATGATATTATTACAAAGCGTTTTATTGCGGTTTTTTATGATGATTGTTTGGTAGCCAATACGACAGTAATTGGGAAAGCTGCCGATGTGCTATTCAAAACCACCGGAAAAGAAATCTTGAAAAAGGGATTTCGGGTTGTTTTTGAGGACCCGAACGCCAAAGAAAAAGAAGCTGATATATTGCCCAGTTTTGTTGTGGGCGAAAAAGGACCGCACGAACCTTCGTTTTTAGAAAAAGAAACGAAACCACCCAATCAGTTTACAGAAGCGACTTTACTGCGTGCTATGGAAACTGCCGGCAAACAAGTAGATGATGAAGATTTGCGCGAATTGATGAAAGAAAATGGTATCGGACGTCCATCTACAAGAGCCAATATTATCGAAACGCTGTTTAAGCGCCAGTACATTGTGAGAAACAAAAAACAGGTTTTGCCAACGCCAACGGGAATTCAGCTTATTGGCACCATTCAAAATGATTTATTAAAGTCGGCTGAACTTACGGGTTCTTGGGAAAAGCAGCTGAAAGATATTGAAAAGGGAACTTTTACCGCTGCGGCTTTTATCAACAATATGAAGCGCATGGTAGATGCTCTGGTGTATGAAGTGCGAAGTGAAAGCACTCGCGCCAATATTTCGCATGCGGGAAGCATTCAAAAACAAGAGATTGCTGTTGAGAAAAAGAAAGCCGGTGGAATTACGGCTGAATCCTGTCCGAAATGTAAAAAGGCAAGCCTTATAAAGGGGAAATCGGCCTATGGCTGCGGCGCTTATAATGCAGGCTGTGATTTTGTATTGCCCTTTACTTTTGCAGAGAAAAAGATATCAGAGAATCAATATTTGCGATTGCTTCAAAAAGGGTGTACGGTAAATTTGAAAGACTTTAAATTCGATGCCGGCACTGTGGAAGGTTTGCTGCGTTTTGATGAAAACTTCAAACTCAAATTAGAAGCTAAAAAAACAATGACGAAAACAGCGGTGAAAGTAACATCAGATTCATTAGCCTGTCCGAAATGCCAAAAAGGAATGGTTTTGAAAGGAAAAACAGCTTATGGTTGTAGTGATTATAAATCAGGTTGTGATTTTAAAGTAAGTTTTGAACTAGTAAGGGAAAAGTTAAAAGACCAAAAACCCACCAAAGAACTGGTTTATACTATTTTGAACCAAAGTAGCTAAGAAGGTTGCGACCTTGTATTTTCGTCTCTCAATTCCCAAACCAAAAACCGATGAAGCTCTCAGCCTGTCGAGGGGAACAACTGACAATTCCTACTTACTTTAGGTGTAAATCGAAGCATTTGAATTATACTTTCGTCACTATTTGAAAAGTATAATTCAAATAATGAAATGAATGTTTTTTATAGCAATATCAGATGCAGAAAATTATTTATTGAATTTGATTGATCATAAAAGAACAGTTAAATTACTTAAAAACAACAGGATTTATTAGTTTTAATAGATATAAAATTTAATAGCCAGAATGTTATTCTCAATCGTTAAAAATCAGTCGAATGGACGAAATGCGAAAATTTTCCTTATTTTAGCTTAGCATAAATTCCATGGTTTTTATTTTTTAGAAAGATGGCAAGAAACAAGATTTGGCTTTCGGCTCCTCATATGGGGGGAAGTGAACAGGAATATATTCAAGAGGCATTTGATACGAATTGGATTACTTCGATGGGTTCTAATTTGATTTTTTTTGAGCAAAGATTGGAAAACTACTTAGGTTCCGGACATGTTGCTGCTTTAAATTCGGGTACAGCGGCCATTCATCTTGGTTTAATTTTGTTGGGAGTGGAAGTTGGTGATGTTGTACTTTGTCAGAGTATGACTTTTGCGGCTTCGGCTAATCCTATTTTATATCTTGGAGCAACTCCTGTTTTTATTGACAGCGAAATCGAAACCTGGAATTTATGTCCAATTGCGCTTGAGGAAGCTATAATTGAAATTATTGCCAAAGGCAAAAAACCCAAAGTAATTATTGCGGTTCATTTGTATGGTATCCCTTATAAGATTGATGCTGTGCGGTCAATTGCCGATAAATATGAAATTCCTATTCTTGAAGACAGTGCCGAAGCTCTGGGTAGCAGCTACAAGGGGCAACAATGTGGTACTTTTGGAGATGTTGCGGTTTTTTCATTTAATGGAAGTAAGATTATTACAACTTCTGGTGGAGGCGCTATTGTGACTCGATCCCTAGCTTTAAAGAATAAGGCTGTTTTTTTGGCTACTCAGGCTAAGGATAATGCGCCACATTATCAGCATAGCGAAATAGGTTATAATTACAGGATGAGTAATATTTGTGCGGGTATTGGGCGCGGCCAAATGGAAGTGTTAGAGCAGCGTATTGCTTTAAGGAGAGAAATGCATGATTTTTATGTCGATTTATTCGCGAATATTGAAGAAGTAAAGGTGTTTAGTGTGCCTAATTCCGATTATTTTGCTAATTATTGGCTTACAGCGATTCTAATAGCCCCTGATGTAGTCAAAGGGATTGATCGGGAAGTCTTGAGGCTGGCTTTTGAAAAGGCTGATATTGAATCTCGCCCCTTATGGAAGCCGATGCATTTGCAACCCATTTTTTGCGACTATCCTTATTATGGTGAAAATATTGCTGAATCGCTTTTTAGAGATGGACTTTGTTTGCCTTCGGGATCTAATCTTACAAATGAAGATCGTTCGAGGATTCAAGCGGTTGTATTTGAATTATTTGGGCAATAAGATTGATTTGAGTTTCTATTGATAAATTAGATTAATAGAGACTAATGCGATCCATCTCTTTTTTGTTTATTCGGATTTTGAATAAAATTGAGGTAATTATATTTTTTTTTCAATTTTTTTAAGATTATTTTTGGATAATTAAAAGATATTAATCTTAAAAAAAAATACTTTGAGCGATAGTACCAAGCCAGATTCAGTGCAACAAACGTCAACTTTTTTTTCGAGAGAGAGTTTAAGATTTAACATTAAAAATTTAGGCTATTTGCCTAGATGGATAATTCTTGCTATCGATTTTATCGTCCTGTTATTTGCCTTTGTTTTTACAAAGCTTATTATAAACGGGATTGGGCTGCAATACATGGTTGGTTTCGATCGAACAACTTATGTTTTTTCTCTTATAGGGTTTAATCTTTTTACTTTTTGGTTTTTTAGGACTTATGCGGGGATTATCCGACATTCTTCCTATATAGATGCGGTGAAGTTATTGTTTTCACAGTCTTCCGTTTTGATTTTTTTCTTTCTTTTTAATTTGGGTTTTGAATTTTTTACTGGAGAAAAAGCAATGTTAAATACGGCCCTTTTTATCAATATGGTTCTTTCTTTTTGTGGACTGTTTTTATATCGGGTTGTTATAAAACAAACTTTCGAACTTTATTTTTCGGAAAATGGGACAGAGAAATTAATACGCACCATCATCTATGGTACGGATGCCAATGCAATTTCAGTGGCGAATGCTTTAAAATTTGAAACCCCTTCCCGTTTTAAAATTGTTGCTTTTGTTGATGTAAATAATCAAAATTCAACCAAGAGGATGTTGGATTTACCTATTTTGGCACAGAAGAAAAAATTGCCCACTTTGATGCGTTCCATTGGTGCTGAAGGGGTTATTATTGCCGATAAAAGCCTATCTAAAGAGGAACAATTGCTTATTGTTGATCAATGTTTGGAATTCAATTATAAGGTATATACTGTTCCGTTGATTTCAGATTGGGAAAATCAAAAAGAAATTTCTAAAAAGATTAAAAACATTGAAATTGAAGATTTACTTGAGCGAAAGCCTATTGTGTTAGACGACAAAGCTATTTCGAAACAATTGAAGGATAAAACCATATTGATTACTGGGGCAGCAGGATCTATAGGAAGTGAAATTGCAAGACAAGTATTGGGTTTTAATCCTAAAAAGTTAATTATATTAGATCAGGCCGAAACGCCTTTGCATCATTTATGTTTAGAGATTCAAAGTTGTAACAGCGATTCTAAGCTAGAGACGATAATTGCAGATATAAGGAACAAGGAAGCTTTAAAAGCTGTTTTTAAATCGTATAGACCCCAAGTCGTTTTTCATGCTGCTGCTTACAAACATGTTCCCTTGATGGAAGAGAATCCTTCGCAAGCGATCCTTACCAATATAGAGGGGACTAAAAATTTGGCTGATTTATCATGTGAATATGGTGTCAGAAAATTCGTGATGGTGTCTACCGATAAAGCGGTTAACCCGAGTAATGTTATGGGGGCCAGTAAAAGGATTGCTGAAAAATATGTGCAATCTCTACAGTTGAAAAATAAAGCGGAGAATGTATCGCATGCCACAAAATTTATTACGACTCGTTTTGGAAATGTTTTAGGATCGAACGGCTCTGTTGTACCTTTATTTACCAAGCAAATTGCTGAGGGAGGGCCACTAACTATCACTCATCCTGATATTATTCGTTATTTCATGACTATTCCAGAAGCTTGTCAATTGGTTTTGGAAGCGGGTGCCATGGGAAAAGGAGGAGAAATATACATTTTTGATATGGGTAAACCGGTCAAAATTATTGATTTGGCCAGAAAGATGATCAAGTTGGCAGGATTCCTTCCTGAAAAAGAAATTAAGATAAAAATTGTAGGTTTAAGACCAGGCGAAAAACTATATGAGGAATTGCTTAATGATACTTCTAAAACAATGCCTACCCATCATGATAAAATAATGATTGCCGAAGAAATTCAAGAGGAGTTTGGACCATTGCATTTAGCTATTGATGAGCTGATAGGGATTGCTCGTTTTTTTGAAAATGATGATATCGTTTCAAAAATGAAAGAGATTGTACCTGAATTTATAAGTATGAATTCTGCTTATGAGGTATTGGATAAAGAAGTATTGAGTAAATAATGTTTAATTGATTTTTAGATTAATAAACTAGTTTTTAATTTTTTAGTTAATAACCTTATTGTTTTAGAGGTGATTGCTTCGCCTATTTGCTATGCTTGGGTTGCTGAATCTTAAATTTTATATGATAAAAAAGTAATAGCTAATACTTTGTACTTAAGAGTAAAATTGTTTGCTATTGTTCTTTTAGTATCAATAACTCTAAATAAAAAAGCCGTCTCATATTTTGTTATGAAACGGCTTTTGTACTAAATAATAGACTTATTTTTTAGATTCTTCTACAGAAACTTTTCTAAACTCTTTCAAAAGTTTTTCTAGATCCAAAGTTGATTTACGAGCTCTTGTTCCGGCTGCTTTGTTTCCTTTTTCGATGTGTAGTTCAGCTTCTGTTTTGAATGTTTCGATTTCGCTACTGATTTTTTCAAATAAATCTTTCATAGTATTAATATATTAAATGAATGGCAAAAATAAAAGTTTGCGCCTAAACTACAACTGAGTTAGTGTTAAAATTCATAATGTTTTAGAATATAGTATAAAGCTGCATCTTGTTTTTATGCTGTAAACAGTAAAACATTTTTCTTCCTCGAGCTTGGTTAAAGCTTTTTGGAAGTAATAAAAGTAAAAAATGATATAGGTTTGTAGCTGTTACTGTTGATGTTAAGCTAAAATTCTTATATTTGTTAGGTAATGATTCAGATTGTATAAAAAAGGGCTCCATGATAAATTGGTTTTAATCCTACTAGACAATGAATACTACCAATAACACAGATGCTGAGTGGTTGTTTGAGATAACACCCAAAAGTAGCTTCTTCTCGCTCAACTTCAAAGAGGTTTGGCAATACCGTGATTTGCTATTACTTTTTGTAAAAAGAGATGTGGTTACGGTGTACAAACAAACGATTTTAGGCCCGCTTTGGTATCTGATTCAACCTTTATTGACTTCTATTACATTTACTATTATTTTTAATAAGGTTGCAGGGATTAGTACAGGAGTTGTTCCTCCTTTTCTTTTTAATCTTGCTGGGATAACGGTTTGGAATTACTTTACATCTTGTCTTAATGATACCTCTGATACGTTTAAGCGTAATGCCTCTATTTTTGGCAAAGTCTATTTTCCCAGAATCATCATGCCCCTTTCGGTGGTGGTTTCTAATTTGTTGAAATTCGGAATCCAGTTTTTGATTTTTATTGTTTTCTACTTGTTTTTTTATTTTCAAGGAGCCAGGATAAGTCTGAACGCTTTGGTTTTATTCTTCCCTTTGTTGGTTGTCCTGATGGGGGTTTTAGGACTGGGTTTGGGGATGATTATATCATCATTGGTGACCAAATATAGGGATTTAAGTTATCTGATTGGTTTTGGGACGCAGTTGCTGATGTATCTCTCGGCAGTGGTTTATCCTATGGCGTTAATCAAGGAGAAAATTCCTGATTACGGTTGGCTGGTCGCTTATAATCCGCTGGCTTATGTTATTGAAACTAGCCGTTATATGTTACTGAACGTGGGAACGATTTCGATCTTAGGATTAACTTATACTCTTTTGGTAACGATAATGGTGTTTTTTACAGGACTATTGTTCTTTAATAAGACAGAGAAGAATTTTATTGATACGGTCTAATAGTGAATAGTTACCTGTAATTCCCCATATTCACGCCTTAATTGACTCCTTCAGCTAACGGATAAAAATGAAAATTTAGATGAATATTAGGAAAAAACAATTAATCATAAATAATTGTTTTTTAAATCACTAACAGATAGTTAGTGTTTAAATGACAAATAAAATTATAAAATATGAAAACAATAGGTGATTTAAATCCTAATCTTAATTTAGAGGAATATGATACAGATAAAATATCCAGTAAATATTTGGATAAATACGCTCCTATACTGGAGCCTTGGGTTGGGAAAAAAATAACTCTGTTAGAATTAGGAATCCTTAAAGGAGGCTCACTCCAGCTATGGCATGATTATTTCCCTTTTAGCAAGATTGTCGGCATAGATCTGAATCTTCCAAAGAAATTTAAACCTGTGGAAAATATTTATATGTATGAAGGCAGTCAGGCGGACACAAAGTTTTTATCTGAGGTGGCTAATGAAATTGCTCCAGACGGATTTGATATTATTATTGATGATGCATCCCACATCGGTGAATTAACCAAGATTGCATTCTGGCATCTGTTTGATAACCATCTTAAGCCAGGAGGCCTTTATGTTATTGAGGATTGGGGTACCGGTTACTGGAATGACTGGCCCGATGGCAAAAGCCTTGACTTTAATATCTTTTCTCAACCTTCCAGCAAGGTTCCTCATTTCTTTGTGAGACTATCACAAAAAATCCGTAGAGGATTGATGAAATTTACTCCAAATTTTATAACACGAAAACTATCTGTGCTCTCTGCTCCTATGCCATGCCATAGTTACGGCATGGTTGGGTTTATCAAGCAATTAGTTGACGAGCAGGCTGCGCCCGATGTCACTAGAAAAAATCTATCTGGTAGGGCAGTAAGAGGTTCAAAATTTAAAAACATTATTATTACATCTTCTATTGTTTTCATAATCAAAGCAGATGGTCATATTAATTGACTGGTTAAAAACATTACTACACAACTCAATAGCAATGGAATTGACTCGTTCTGCAGGTTATAAAAACTACAGGTAACAGCTACTACAACGGATTTGGGCAATTGGCTTAATGGGAAGTTGGTTTTGCATTTGTGATGATTTGGCAAATCCGAATAATGGGCTTAATTTAGTCCCCCCCCCCGTAGTACCAGAACGTTAGTGGTGAATAGTTAGAAGTGAAAAGCGAATAGTAGGAGTTAGTTATACTAACTACCCATTTTTACGATTCACTACTCACGATTCTCTAAAGAAAAAGATATGGATCATAAAGATTTGGACGTTTGGAAAAAAAGCATGGACTTGGTTGAGTCTATTTATAAACTTACTCAAAAGTTTCCAGAAGTTGAAAAATTTGGATTAACCAGCCAAATGAGGAGAGCAGCTGTTTCCATTCCATCAAATATTGCAGAAGGAGCAGCACTAAAAGGAAATAAAGAATTACTGCAGTTTTTATATATTGCAATTGGCTCGATATCAGAATTGGAAACACAATATTTAATAGCAATTCGATTGGATTTTGTTGAAAAAGAGGATATATAATAACAGAAATAACAGAAGTAAAAAAGCTTTTGTTGGGATTTAAAATTATATAAATAATTGATTTAGTAGTTAAAAGTTAGTAGTTTTTATTTTACCATTCACGATTCATAAACAATGAAAGATATCATCCTCAAAGCCGAAAACATCTCTAAACAGTATCGCCTCGGGCAAGTGGGTACAGGTACGCTGAGCCATGATCTGAACCGCTGGTGGCATGAGGTACGTGGAAAGGAAAACCCTTATTTGAAAATTGGGGAAATCAATGATCGTAGTACAAAGGGAGATAGCGATTATGTGTGGGCTTTGCAAGATATTAATTTTGAAGTGGAGCGCGGGGAGGTTCTGGGGATTATTGGGAAAAACGGAGCGGGGAAATCGACACTTTTAAAAATATTATCTAAGGTGACTGCGCCTACAACGGGAAGCATTAAGTCGCGAGGGCGTATTGCTTCCTTACTCGAAGTGGGAACCGGTTTTAACGGTGAGATGACCGGCAGGGAAAATATTTTTCTCAACGGGGCTATTTTGGGTATGACTAAAAGAGAGATTGCTTCCAAACTCGATGAAATCATTGCTTTCTCGGGTTGTGAGCGCTATATTGATACACCAGTGAAACGCTATAGCAGCGGAATGACGGTGCGATTGGCTTTTGCCGTGGCCGCCTTTTTAGAACCTGAGATTTTGGTGATTGACGAGGTACTCGCAGTGGGTGATGCCGAGTTTCAGAAAAAAGCCATCGGTAAGATGCAGGATATTTCCAGGGGCGAAGGGAGGACGGTTTTGTTTGTGAGTCATAATATGGCGGCGGTGCGGAGTTTGTGTACGAGGGGGATCGTAATGGAGAATGGGAAGCTGGTTTTTGAGGGAGGGATTGAGGAGACCCTAGAATTTTATCAGTTTGATTCTGAATTTGAAAATGAAACTCAATACTTTGGAAGTAGAATTATAAAAAAAGCAATATTACATACTACAAACGGAACAATTAAATACAATAACAATTTTAGATTAGAAGTTTATTTTGAAGCCAAAAATAGTATCACAAATTTGGTACTCGGTATCGTAATAAAAGATTTGAATGATGTTGAGTTAATAGGAATTAATAATCGACATTATCATCAAGAAAAGATCAATAGTTCTAATGTTTTTAATGGAAAAATATCAGTTTATATTGAAAATTTGAAACTTTTACCAGGCCTGTATAAAATAGATTTGTATATGGGTGATTCTACAACTGACATTGAGATAATAAATGAAGCAATAAAGTTTACTGTAACAGAAAATTTTGAAGAGAAAGTAGTTAATAGTTTAAATATGAGTATTAATAAAGTTTTTCACGATGAAGTTGTTTGGCAATATTATAATATAAATAATTTGGATAATGATTAAAAAGGCTATTAAGAATTTAAAAGAAGTGTTTAAAACAGAAAGACAAAAAGAAACAGAGTTTTATAAAAAACTGTTTATTGAAAACTCTTATTGGAATTCTAATGAACCAAATGATGAAGAAAAACTAAGATGGGATATCATTGAAATTTTTTTAAAGGAAATTGAATATAAAAAAGGTGTTAATAATTATTCTATTTTAGATTTAGGATGTGGAAGAGGATGGCTGACCAATTTGTTATCAAAATACGGAGATATAACGGGGCTTGAGCCAATAAAGCCAGTTGTAGAATATGCAAGAAAACTATTTTCTGAAATTAATTTTATATGTGGAACTACAAAAGATTTGCTAAAGAAGGGGGAGAATAAAAAATTTGATTTAATTGTTGTTTCAGAGGTAATTGAGCATATTGCAGATAATAAAAAAAAAGAATTTGTAAAGGACATATTTAAATTATTAAATAATGGAGGATATTTAATTGTTACCACACCTAGAAAAGAGGTTCAAAGGGAATGGATTAAATATAGTAACCCAAATCAGCCAATTGAAGATTGGATGTCTGAATTAGAATTAGAAATTCTTATAACCAGCAATGGTTTTACTAAAATAAAAATAGATCGTTTTTCAGTTTCACCTGTTAATAGTGCGCCAAAAATTCAAATTTACCAATTGTGGTTATTTCAAAAAAACAACAATGAATAGTCCTAAAGTATCTATTATAGTCCCCTGTCACAATCAGGCTCAATATTTACCTGAGGCGTTGCAATCAGTCTTGGATCAAACCTATTTTTTTTGGGAATGTATCATTGTCAATGATGGTAGTTCTGACCATACCGAAGCAATTGCCCAAAAATGGATTGCAAATGATATTCGGTTTAAATATGTTTACAAAGAAAATGGGGGTTTAAGTAGTGCCAGAAATGCAGGATTAAAAGTAATTAAAGGAGATTATATTCAGTTCTTAGATGCAGATGATATTTTGGATAATAATAAATTGGAATTATCATTAGCAGAATGTGAAAAGGTTATTAATAGCAAAAGTAAAGTAGTGATTTCTAATTTTAGAATGTTTACTACTGATAAGAATTCATCAATAGATCCGTTTTGTGAATTGAAACAAGAGTATTTTACTTTTAAAGAATTACTTTTTGGTTGGGATTATCAATTTAGTATTCCAATACACTGTGGTTTTTTTCAAAAAAGTCTTTTAGATGGTTTTAAATTTCCAGAAGAATTAAAAGCTAAAGAAGATTGGGTAATGTGGTTAAGTATTTTTAAAAGTGAACCTCATGTTTCTTTTATAGATTCTACTTTAGCTTTTTATAGAATTCATGAATATAGTATGACAAAGGATTTAAAGCTTATGGAAGCTAATTCTTTGAAGGTAATAAAATGTATACGAGAGGTTGTTTCGGAAAAATATTTTATTGATTATTTATGCTTTGTTTTAGAAAAAAAATATTCTGAAGTTATTGATCTGAGTTTTAAAATTTCGAAGATAGAGAATTCAAAAGGTTTTAAAATATTAAAAAAAATAAAAGAAACGAGTGTTATTAGATTTATTTTTAGTATTTCTAAATAAGAAAATTACAAGTATAATTAGCTATTATAAATTGTTTTTTGAATAGGTATTGGTACTCTTGAACAGTCAAATTAATATGTATAATGAGGTTAAATGAGAGATTTTAGTTCAATGTACTGATAAGAATTGAATAATTAATTTAGAAGTGTTTTTGGTAAATAGAGTGATAATTATCAAAAGATAATACAACTTATTTTTTTGTTTTTTTAAATGTATAATGGGTTTAGGAAAGCAGTTTTGTTTATCTTTTTTAATTTAAGAGAGTTTATATTAATTTAGAATATCGATTTAATGAAGTTTTTAGTTTCTATTATAGTTCCCTGTTTTAATCAAGCCCAATATTTAGATGAGGCTTTACAATCCGTTTTGGATCAAACTTATGAAAATTGGGAGTGTATTATTGTCAATGATGGTAGTCCCGATAATACTGAAGCTATTGCCCAAAAATGGGTGATAAAAGACAGCCGATTCATTTATTTATATAAAAAAAATGGAGGAGTCAGTAGCTCTAGGAATTTAGCGCTAGAAATGGTTAAGGGTGATTATATACAGTTTCTAGATTCTGATGACTTTTTGGATAAAGAAAAATTAGAATTGTCATTGGATTTAATTAATAAATGTAATGAAAAGGATATAAAAGTTATTGTTTCCGATTTCAGAATGTTTAGAGATAATCATAATAAGACTTTAAATCCATATTGTAATTTGAATAATGAGTTATTGAACTTCGAGAGTTTACTTTATTATTGGAATGGAACTTTTTCCATACCAATCCATTGTGGTTTTTTTGAGGTTTCTTTATTCGAAAATATTAGATTTCCAGAAAACATGACGGCACATGAAGATTGGATTGTATGGGTTTCTATTTTTAAAACAGGTGATAAAGCTCTTTTTTTAGATAAGATTTTGGCTCTTTATAGAATAAATCCTTCAGGAAGAGTGAAGTCGAAAAGTTTGTATGAAGATCAGCTCAAAGCATGTGAGTTTTTTAAAAACTATTTATCAGAACAAGAATTTTATAAATTTTCAATGCTCTTAATCTCCAGATATTATAAATCAAATGATGATTTAAAATGCAGATTTAAAGCTATTAAAAATTCAAATAGTTATCAAACAGGATTGATGATAAAAAAAATTTTAAAGGGATTGGGTATTTTGAAACTATCCAAAAGTTTGTTTCCCTTTATTCTAAAATTAAAATCTAAATAGGTAAATCTTTTTTTGTTTATGATCGCTATAGTAATTCCATATTATAAAATTGGCTTTTTCGAAGAAACCTTGGAATCGTTAGCCAATCAAACGGATAAACGATTCAAAGTCTATATTGGTGATGATGATAGTTCTGAAAATCCAACAGATTTATTAAATAAATATAAAGGAAAGTTTGATTTTGTTTTTCATCGTTTTGAGAGTAATTTAGGGGGGACTTCACTTATAAGACAATGGGAGCGTTGTATTGCTTTATCGGGTAATGAAGAGTGGATAATGATCTTGGGAGATGATGATGTTTTGGGGAATAATGTGGTTGAGTCATTTTATAATCAATATATAGAATTCAATGAGCTATGTAATGTTGTAAGGTTTGCATCTGTTGTATTAAATGAGCAAGATCATACTATTTCAAAAATGTATGAGCATCCCAGATTAGAAAAAGGAATAGATTTTTTTATCAGAAAATTAAGATGGGAGACAAGAAGTTCTTTGTCCGAATATTTTTTTAAAAGAAAAGTATATTTAAAATATCACTTCAAAGACTATCCTTCTGGTTTTTATAGTGATGATAGAGCTTGGATTGATTTCTCGGAGGATAAACTTATTTATACTATAAATGAGTCGGTTGTTACTATACGAATCTCAGATTCTAGTCTGTCAGGGACTGCAGATAAAGACGTTCTTAAACAAGCAGAATATCTTTATTTGAAATATTTTTATGAAAATAAATTGTCTTTTTTGTTAAAGAAAAATAGACTTTTTGTTTTGAAAAAGATTGAGTTTTATTATTATTTTAGTCATACTGTCAATTGTAAATCTTGGTTTTATTTATATACAAAGTATTGGAGTAATTTTGATATTCGTGAATTGTATAGGTTTCATAAAAGAATATTATTGAAGATATTAGAAAGTTAATCTAAAAAAACAGAAGATGAAAAAAATACTCTTTATTATTCATGAAGCCTCAGAAACAGGAGCGCCACTTGTAATTAATAATTTGTTAAATTCTAGCTATTCGAAGGATTATAAGTGTTTTGTTTTGAGTATTTATGGAGGTAAAATAGAGCATAATTTGAGAGATAACGCACAGGTTTCTGTTCTTTATGTAAAGGGACAAAGCAAAGATTTTTTTCATAAAGTAATTAGGAAGTTTTTTAAGCCTAAGAATGACTATCTTAAAAAATTAGAGAGTGGTTTTTTTGATTTAGTTTATATAAATAGTATAGCTAGTTTGACCAGATTGCCTTCATTGAAGTTTTTAAAAAAAAACAAAACTGTTTTACATATTCATGAAGGGCCAATTCTTATAAAAAATTTAGATGCCGAAGTTTTACTTCAGAAAGAAATTAATAATTTTTCAAAATTGATTTTTGTTTCGGATTTTGTAAAAGAGGCAATAATTTCAGAACATAAGATTGATTCGTCAAAATATGAGGTTATTGCTCCCATA
Organism: Flavobacterium sp. W1B; assembly: GCF_047344965.1. Taxonomy (NCBI): domain Bacteria; kingdom Pseudomonadati; phylum Bacteroidota; class Flavobacteriia; order Flavobacteriales; family Flavobacteriaceae; genus Flavobacterium; species Flavobacterium sp. W1B. The sequence goes on along the minus strand of NZ_CP178845.1, from coordinate 329,539 downwards.
AATAGATGGATAAAGGGTTTTAATTCTGATTCAGAATTAAAATTATTAGGATTTGCCAAAAACTCATTTGTTGTTTGCTCTTCGGGTTCCATGAATTATACTAAAGGAGTAGATGTTTTTTTGCAGATAGCTATAAATGTGATAAATAAAGCCAATCTAAATAGACCAATTTATTTTATATGGATTGGTACAAATGGCAGTGCTGAAATAAGGAACCATTTACTAGCTGACATAAAGAAAATGTCCCTTGAGGATAATATAAAGATCTTACCTAATACAGATGCAATTATCAGCTATTTTAAAGAATCAGATGTTTTTTTATTGTCATCAAGAGAAGAATCGTATTCAATGGTTGCTATGGAAAATGCAATGTGTGGAAAACCTGTCATATGTTTTGATAAAGGTAATGGTACTGTAGGATTTATTAATAATGAAAATGGAGCTGTAGTACCTTATTTGGGTATTCAGGAAGCAGCAACAGCAATTTTGGAAATGTATGATAATCCTGTAGTTTTGAAGCGAAAATCAACGGCAATGAAAAAAAGTGCACTTGAGTTTTCCGCGGATAATGGTGCTGTAAGAATTTTTAATCTAATAGAAGAAGTAATTAATGAAGGATAAGAAATTAAAAATATTAACAATAATAGTTACCTATAACGGCGGTAAGTGGCTTAAAAAATGCATTGACTCTATTCAAAGTTCAACTATTTCTACAGCTATTTTTGTAGTTGATAATGCTAGCTCAGACGACACTGCTTCCATATTAGAAACGTTTGAAGATATTAAAATACATAAAAGTTCCGAGAATTTAGGGTTTGGGCAAGCCAATAATTTAGGTCTCAAATATGCATTAGATAATGGGTATAATTATGTTTTTTTATTAAATCAAGATACGTGGATTGAAAAAAACACTATAGAGGTTTTATTAGCAACTGCAGAAAAGAATAAGGAGTATGGTATTATGTCTCCGCTGCATTATTTTTCTGATGAAAAATCGCTAGAATATTTTTTTAGTATTAGAATTTCACCTCAATATTGCAAAGATATTCTTTCTGATTTTGTAATTAAAGGAGTTGAAAAAATGAAGGATATTTATCCATTAAATTTTATTAATGCAGCTTGCTGGTTAATTCCTCGAAAAACATTAGAGATAGTTGGTGGTTTCGATCCTATTTTTTTTCATTACGGAGAGGATAATAATTACTGCGATCGTGTTAATTATCATAATATGCAAGTAGGCATTGTACCTGCTGTTAAAATTTATCATGATTGCTATGATGCAAATAACAAAAAGGAACAAGACATTAAGGAACACCTGAGAAAATTTGAGTTAGATACTAAAATAATCTATGCCAATATTAATTTAGATGTTTGCAAACGAGAAATATTAGCTTTAGCATTTAAAAAACTTTTGCTTAGCTTATTGTTTATATTTCGTTTTAAATTTTTAGAGGCTAGGAAGTATTGGTTGTCAGCTAAAATAATATTTAAAAATTGTAACAAGATAATTGAAAGTAGAAGTAGGAATTTTATTCCAGGAGAAAACTATTTGATTAATGAAAATAAAAGTTAAGATTATAAAAAATATTTTAATTAATAATAATAGTTTATGCATGTCGCAATCTTAAAAGAATAAATACTTTTAAGTGTCTATAAAGAAAATTAGTATATTTAATAGAAACATATATTGGAATGAAATATTAATGGAAGTATCAATACTAATTGTAACAAAGAACAGACCGGATGAACTAGAAATCACCTTAAACAAATTATTTGTATTATTAGATTTATCTATTCAAGAAGTCTTAGTTTTTGTTGACGGTTGCAAAAAAACGGAAGTTTTAATTGAAAAATATCCATGGGTACAATGGGAAATTTCTGAAATAAGTATCAGTGCTTCTCCTGCAAGAAACGAGTTGTATAAAAAGGCAAAAGGTGTTTTTTTTATAGGTTTAGATGATGATGCACATCCTTTGTCAGATGATTTTATTGTTAAAACTAAATCTATTTTTTTAGCAGACACAAGAATTGGTATTATTGCTTTTCAAGAAATTAGAGGCATTTTCGTATCGGATAAAGAATCGTTAGAAAAGGCGGAAGTAGAAATTGAAAAGTACAAAACAAATGATTTTGTGGGATGTGGCTTTGCTATTCGAAAAGAAATTTATGAGAAAACCAATGGTTTCCCGGTTTGGATAGATATTTATGGTGAAGAATCTTGTTTGTCTATTGAAGTGTTAGATTTAGGTTATGAAATTTACTATGATAATACAATAATAGTGAATCATAGAGTGAACAAAAAAAAACGTTTAACACAAGGCAGAAATTATTTTCGATTTGAAAAGCAACTAAAAAATACCATCTTTTATTATGTGGTTTATTTTCCAAATCCGATACTGAAAATTGTAAGATTGCTATTTCATAATTTTAAAAAATATGCTTTACATGATTTTAAGTATTTTCAGTTGTTTTGGAAATCAATTTTTAATACTTGCAAAGAAATATTTCATGTCCTAAAATATAGGAAACCAGTTCAAAAAAGCACTTTGCGAAAATTAAAAACTATAAAAGGAATAAAGTATTAGTTTGTACCTAATACTTTTTCAACCATTAAAATTATTTTTTAAACAAAAGCGAAAAAATATAAAAATGAAAAAAACAGCAATCATTCCCCTTCGCAAAGATTCAAAAGGGATTCCCGGAAAGAACAAAAAGAAAATGGTGGGGCGCCCCTTATTTTCATGGGTTCTCACAGAGGCTGTTTTCTCTGATTTGGATGAGGTAGTTGTATTTACCAATGATCCGGAAATCATAGCCTATGTTGAGCGTGAATACCATTGGACCCCAAAGGTAAAAGCAATGCTTCGTAGCGATGAAAATGCCAATGATACGGCTTCTACCGAGAGTACGATGCTGGAGTTTTCAGAAAAAATAAATCATGACTATGCTATTTTGTGTTTGCTTCAGGCGACTTCGCCTTTAACCATGGCAAAGGATATTAATGCTGCACTGGATAAAATTTCCATCGAGCAGTATGATGCCGCTTTGACTGTAGTCAAAACGCATCGTTTTACTTGGAATGCAGATGGAACAGCACAAAATTACAATGTGTTCAATAGGCCCAGAAGACAGGATTTTGAAGGATTACTGATTGAAAATGGAGCTGTCTACTGTACAACTAAAGAAGGCTTTTTGAAATCTAAAAATCGAGTAAGCGGAACAATTGGGCTGGTAGAAATGCCAGAAGAAGCCTTAATGGAAATAGACAGTCTGTCTGATTGGACGATCATAGAAAATCTTTTGATAGAACGGCAAAAAAAGATGAAAAGCAATCAGCGAATTCAATATTTAGTGTTGGATGTAGATGGCGTTTTTACTGATGGAGGTATTTATTATAATGAAGGTGGAGAGTTTGCTAAAAAGTTTGATATGCGTGATGGTATGGGGCTGGAAATTTTACGTCAGCATAATGTGGAAGTGGTGGTACTGACTTCTGAAAATTCCAAATTGGTGGAACAGCGAATGAAAAAGCTCCAAATAGCGAATGCTTTTTTTGGGGTTAAAGACAAATATTCTTTTTTGAAGCATTTTTTAGCCGATAAAAATGCCGGATTTGACGCAGTGGCTTATGTGGGGGACGATGTTAATGATTTGACTAATATGTGTAGTTCCGGCTGGTCTTTTACTCCTGCTAATGCCACCGACAGTGTGAAAGTTCATGCTGATATTGTGCTAAACCATAATTCTGCCGATGGAGCGATAAGGGAGGTTTGTGAGTGGATTTTAAAGTATAATATGAGATTTTGAGTTTTGCCGCTGTTCAGTTCAGTTTTGCCGTGTTGAGACATTGACTTCGACAGGCTCAGTCTGACATCGGTGGTTTTATAAAAGTGGAATAAACAGTTGTCAAGTGCAGTCTGATATTTGTAGAGACAATTACTTTAGAGATTAAAGATTTGATGGTATTAACTTTATTTATCTTTTTAATATGTTAAAAATGAATGAGTACAAAGCCCCATATGTCATAGCCGAGATTGGTTGCAATCATAAAGGTGATATGGGAATAGCCAAGGAGTTAATCAAAATCGCAAAGATTTTTTGCCATGTGGATGCGGTTAAATTCCAAAAAAGAAACAATAAGGAGTTATTGACTGCGGAACAATATAATTCGCCGCATCCGAATCAATCCAATTCTTATGGAGCTACTTATGGTTTACACAGAGAACATCTAGAATTTGATGTGAATCAACATGCAGAGCTTAAAAAGTACTGTGAGGAAGTGGGCGTGGTATATTCAACCTCCGTTTGGGACGCTACTTCAGCTAGGGAGATCGTCTCCCTAAATCCTGATTTTATAAAAATCCCTTCGGCCTGTAATAATAATTATGAGATGTTAGGATGGTTGTGTGATCATTATCAAGGTGAAATACATATTTCGACCGGAATGACGACCAAAGCGGAAATAGCTGATTTAGTTCGTTTTTTTGTCAAAAAAGAAAGAAATAAAGACTTGGTATTATACAATTGCACTTCGGGTTATCCGGTGCCGTTTGAAGACGTCTGTTTGTTGGACATTCATTTCTTGCAACAACACTACGGAGCTCAAGTAAAGCACATTGGTTTTTCGGGACATCATCTGGGCATAGCGGTAGATGTTGCGGCCTATGCTTTGGGAGCAAATATTATCGAGCGGCATTATACCTTAGACCGAACATGGAAAGGGACGGATCATGCGGCTTCGCTGGAACCTATGGGATTGCGAAAATTATGTCGGGATTTGAAGGCCGTACATGCTGCTTTGGATTATAAACAAACCGATATTTTGCCTATTGAGCAAGTTCAAAGAGATAAATTGAAAAATAAAAAAATATAATAGAATGTGTTTATGACATACTAGAGGAATTATTTGAAAGATTGCCCAGTTTGCCCGAAGAATCAGAGCTTGAGTATCTTCGGGATGGATTGATGAAAGTATGTCCGTTTTGAAAAGTGATTTTGATTTATAGTTTTCAAAATTTGATAGTTTAGATGATATGAAAAAGAAAGTTTTTGTTTTTTTGCCAGATGGAATTGGCTTGCGCAATTTTGCTTTTACCCAGTTTAAGGAAAAGGGAGAGCAAAAAGGATTCGATATCGTTTATTGGAACAATACCGTTTTTTCTTTGCAAGAAGAACTGAACTATCAAGAAGTAAAAATCGAGAATAATAAACTTCATCCGCTTACATCGGTATTTACAAGAGCCAGAAAAAGAATTGAGCTGAATCTTTTTGACAGAAAGTATAAGGAAACGGTTTATAATACGTACAATTTTCCGCAATCTTACCAAGGCTTTAATTCTGGTTTCAAAAGTATTTTGGTCGATTTATTAGTGTTTTTTGGTTCTAATGAAAGAGGATTGCAATGGGTAAGAGATCAAATTAAAAAATTCGAAAGAAAAAATTCCAAATATGAGTATTGCAAATTACAATTAGAGCAACATCAACCTGATTTTGTTTTTTGTACAAACCAGCGTTCTTCTCAAGCTATAGCTCCTCTATTGGCTGCCCAAGATTTGGGAATTCCAACGGCTACTTTTATTTTTTCATGGGATAATTTACCCAAGGCAACCACCTTAGTAGAAACTGATTTTTATTTTGTTTGGAGTGCTCATATGAAAAACGAAATCCTTCACTATTGTCCTTATGCGAAAGCACAAAATGTTTTTGTCACGGGGACTCCGCAATTTGAAAGTCATTTTGACAAAAGCCTTATAAAAAAGAGAACGCTGTTTTTTGAAGAGAATAATTTAGATGCCAATAAAAAATACATCTGTTATTCGGGTGATGATATTGTGACTTCTCCGTTGGACCAATATTATTTGGAGGATTTGGCTCAGTCTGTCATCGAATTGAATCAACAGGGGTATAATTTAGGAATATTGTATCGAAAATGCACTGTTGATTTTACAAGTCGCTATGATGCTGTTTTAGAGAAATATAAGGATGTAATTGCTGTGGTCAATCCTATTTGGAGACCCGTAGGGAGCAATTGGAATGAAATTATGCCTACTAAAGACGATTTTGCTATGCAGGCTAATGTATGTGAACATAGTGAATTTGTAGCCAATATTGCCTCTTCTATGGTGTTTGATTTTGTGGCCCATGATAAATCTTGTCTGTTTTTTGATTATGAACAACCCCAACTTCAGAAGGGAATCCGAGATATTGGACAAAATTATAAGTATATTCATTTTAGATCCATGCCTTCAAAAGAGGCTGCTTTGTGGTGTACTGACAAGAGTGAGCTGACTACAATCATAAAAAACATTTTGGATGGTAATCTTTCTAGTGTGTCAGAAGGGAAAAAATGGTTTGAGACTATTCTTGGAAAAGAACCCACCCAAGCTTCAGCTGCTATTTGGGCTGCCATCCACGAAATAGTAGGTTAGAAGCTGTTTTTCAATTTGTTTGTTATAGATTTATATTAAATCATTTTGAATAATTTATGCATATAGGCTTTATAACTCCAGAATATCCACATCGATTGGTATCACCTGCGGCAGGAATTGGTACGAGCATCAAGAACCTGGTCATGGCTTTGACTAAAAAAGGCATAGTGGTCTCCGTTTTTGTGTATGGACAAAAAGAAGATTCTGCTTTTGAGGAAGAGGGAGTGAAGATCTATTTGATAAAGAATCAAAAATATAAGGTTTTGGGTTGGTTTTTACATCGAAAGTACATCCAAAATAATATCAGTAAATACATTATTCTCAATCCAATTGACATTATTGAAGCTCCTGACTGGACCGGGATTACTGCTTTTATGAATTTCAATATTCCTTTGGTAATTCGTTTTCATGGCAGTGACACTTATTTTTGTCATTTGGAAAAAAGAAAGCAAAAACTAAAAAATTATTGGTTTGAAAAAATGGCTATCCATAAGGCGACTGCTTATATAGCACCAACAAGTTTTTCCGGCGCGCTTTCGGCTAAGCTGTTTGGACTTAAAAACAAAACGATACAAACAATTCATCATGGATTAGGACTCGAGAACTTTGAAAATTCAAATCCGGAAAGCTATGAAAAAGGGGTGATTCTTTATGTGGGTACTCTTATCAGGAAGAAAGGAGTTCTGGAACTTCCTGGGATTTTTAATCTGGTGAGGCAGCAGTATCCCGAAGCCAAATTAATCCTTATTGGCGGAGATGCCAGGGATGTTGAAACCCAATCCAATTCGACTTGGGAGCTGTTGAAGAAAAAGTTCGATTCTGAGGACCTTAAAAAAGTGAGTTATTTGGGAGCAATAGCTTACCAAGAAGTGCAGCATCATATCAAAAAAGCACAGCTTTGCGTGTTCCCCACCTTTGCAGAAACTTTAGGGATGGTCACCATTGAATCGATGGCTTTGCAAAAACCAGTGGTGAACAGCAATATTGGATGGTCAAAGGAATTGATTGTGGATGGTGAAAGTGGCTTTTTGGTGGATCCTAAAGACGCTGCGTTATTTGCCGAAAAAATAGTAGCTTTGATAAAGGACCCGGTTTTGAGCCAATCCATTGGTAAAGAAGCAAGGATAAGGGTAGAAAAGCTTTTTGATATAGAACAACTTGTCCAAGAGAATATAGTACTTTATCAATCCTTAATTAACTAAATTTTGATTATAGTTTGCCATTTAAGAGATAAAATTACGTCAGTGGTCAGCCATGATAATCAACGAATTCAATTTGATTATCATGGAACCATAGCTAAGGGTTTGCTTCTTTTGGCAGAACGATTTCCTAATAAAAAAATAGTTTGGTGTCATGCAGATTGGGTTCAGAATTTAGATTTGGATGCTATACAAAGTTTCTTTCACCATGATAAAATGATGCTCTCTTACAGTGGGGTTTCCAGTAATTACTTCCAAAGTACAATAGGCTATGTAGAAGAATCACCTTTTATAAAAATAAATAAAAAAGTGTCTTATCCTAGTTGGCAAATGAGCAGCGCGGTGGGTGTTTTGCACGCTTCTTTGTTATTGGCAGTTAAAGATAAGATACCATCCGATTCTAATTTTGATTATTATCTGAATTCGGTGGCCAAGCTGTGTATGCCTTTGGGTTTGTTTTGTTATTCAGAGCCGAAGCTTTTGCGTAGCACATTAGAAAAAGAGCCAGTACCACAGGCGTCTATTTTTACACTTTTTAGGTTTGTACGGCAGCATTATAAAAAAAGATGGATACTACTTTTGTTATTGAATCTTATCATTTATGAGCAACGTTTTCCTTTTGGAGCTTTTTTATACGCTGGATTTTTTAAGAACAGAAATAAAAATAGGATAAATCTGGATATCATTACGGTTAATTCTTCCTTAAAAGTAGTTGAGCGGGCCACAATAGATGTGATTATTCCCACTATAGGGAGAAAAATGTATTTGTATGATGTTCTTTGTGATTTAAGAAAGCAGCATCATCTGCCCAAAAATGTAATTATAGTAGAGCAGAATCCGTTGGCAAATAGTGTTTCTGAACTGGATTATTTGCAGGCTGAATACTGGCCTTTTGTAATTAAGCATAGTTTTACCCATCAGGCAGGAGCCTGTAATGCAAGAAATATAGCTTTGAATCAGGTGGAAAGTGAATGGGTTTTTCTTGCTGATGATGATATTCGTTTTGATGATAATTTTATTCAAAATGCATTTAAGAATATAGATAAAATGGGAATAAAGGCAGCAATTTTCAGTTGTCTTTTAAAAGCTCAAAAGAATAATTATCCATTGCTATCTCAAGCAACTGTTTTTGGTTCGGGATGTAGTATAATCGAAAAAGTTAATCAAAAAATGTTTAAGTTTAATAAAAGTTTTGAATTTGGTTATGGTGAAGACATTGATTTTGGGATGCAATTGCGAAATCAAGGACATGATATTTTGTATTTGCCTGAGCCGGAAATTTTGCATCTAAAAGCACCTATTGGAGGTTTTAGGACGAAACCGTATTTAGAATGGCATAAGGATAAAATTCAACCTAAACCATCGCCTACAGTGATGTTGTTTCGTATTTTACATCATACCGATGAACAACTTTTGGGATACAAAACAACGCTGTTTTTTAAATATTATAAGCATCAAAAGCATAAAAATCCATTGAAGTATTTTAATGTTTTCCAAAAGCAATGGAAACAAAGTGGTTTTTGGGCAAATGAACTAAATAAGGAATCATGAAGTTTTCGCTTATTATCTGCACTTATATGCGTCCACGACCTTTGATGCGGCTGTTGCAATCAGTGCAACAACAAAGTGTGTATCCTGATGCCATTTTGATCGTTGATGGATCAACAAATTCTGAAACGGAATTGGTTTTGAAAAAGAATGAATTTAAAAAATTAAATTATTTTCTTGTTCCTTCGGAGTGTCGAGGGTTGACCAAGCAAAGAAACTACGGAATTGAAAGAATAAAGGATTGCACGGATATCGTTTGTTTTTTGGACGATGACACGGTTTTAGAAAGAAGCTATTTTGAAGAAATTCTTAAAACATATAAATTATTCCCAGAGGCTTTAGGGGTTGGGGGATATATTGCCAATGAAGCTGTTTGGGAAAAAGCACCCGAAAACTATAAACCAAAAGTTTCTGAATTTCATTATGATGGATGGAAGCGCAAGGACGGGAGTCGGTTCGTGCTTCGTAAAAAACTTGGGCTGGATTCCGATCAAGTCCCCGGTTTTTCGCCTTTGTTTTCTCATGGGAGAAGTATTGGTTTTTTACCACCAACTGAGAAGATATACAAGGTGGAATTATTGATGGGTGGAGTATCTTCCTTTAAAAAAGAGGTTTTTAATGATTTTAAATTTTCTGCTTATTTTGAAGGTTATGGTTTGTATGAAGATGCCGATTTTACTTTACGAGTAGCAAAATCAGGTGAGTTATATGTTAACACGGCTGCTAAATTAAATCATTTTCATGATGCATCGGGAAGGCCCAACCAGTATCAATACGGAAGAATGGTGGTGCGCAACGGCTGGTTTGTTTGGAGAGTAAAAAATCCAAATCCGTCACTTGAGGCTAAACTGAAATGGCATGCTATCACTATACTCTTGACATTGGTGCGATTTAGTAATATATTTACCACTAGCAAGAAAAAGGAAGTACTTACCGAGGTTTTAGGGAGAACTGTGGGCTGGTGGAGTTTGTGGTTGAATTCTCCAAAAAGATATTTTTAGAAAGGGAACAGCATACTGTTAAATTAGTTTTATAAATGAAAAGATGAATTTAGTAATAATCACTCATGTTCCTCATACCATAGAGCAAAATCAGTATCATGCTTACGCACCTTATATCAACGAAATGAATGTTTGGGCAAAGCAGGTCAAGGAATTGATTATTGTAGCGCCGGTTAATAAAGGACAGTATACAGTGATTGATAGTCCTTATCACCATAAAAGCATTCAATTTATTGCTATCGATCCATTTGATAAATTAAGTTTTAAAACAATTGTTCCTGCAATTTTAAAAACCCCAAAAATAGGTTGGAAGATTTATAAAGCCATGCAAAAAGCCGCTCACATCCATTTGCGTTGCCCTGGCAATATTGGTTTGATTGGTTGCGTTGTTCAAATACTGTTTCCTAAAAAGACAAAAACAGCTAAATACGCTGGCAACTGGGATCCTAAATCAAAACAACCCTGGTCTTATCGATTGCAAAAGTGGATTTTGAATAACACTTTTTTGACTAAAAACATGCAGGTATTGGTTTATGGGCAATGGGAAGGAAGCTCTGTCAATGTGAAATCTTTTTTTACGGCCACTTATAAAGAGGAAGATAAAGCACCTATAAGACCTAAAGTATTAAAAGACACAATTAATTTTGTTTTTGTTGGTGCCTTAGTAAAAGGTAAAAATCCATTATATGCGATTCAACTACTAGCTGATTTGTCGAAAAAAGGATTCAAAGTACATTTAGATTTGTATGGTGAAGGATTGGAAAGTAAGGTTTTGGAACGTTATATTTTGGAGAATCAATTAACCAATTTCATTATCTTAAAAGGGAATCAATCACAGAGAACAATTAAAAAAGCCTATCAAGATAGTCATTTTGTTATTTTGCCTTCTGATAGCGAAGGTTGGCCAAAAGCTCTTGCCGAAGGGATGTTTTGGGGTTGTGTCCCCATAGCGACTGCTGTTTCTTGTGTTCCTTATATGTTGGATTATGGGAACAGGGGAATTCTATTGGAAATGAATTTAGCAAAAGATAGAGCACAAATGGAACTCATTTTACAAAATCAAGCAGACTATAATATCAAACAAAAAAAAGCATCAGACTGGTCAAGAGCTTATACTTTGGATGTTCTTGAGCAAGAAGTAAAAGAGTTGTTGGGCTTAAAGTGATTGAATTCCAGTTAGTTTTGTTAGAAACTAAAGAGGTTTATTGATAATTATTAAGAAATTTTGTTTAATTTGACAGTGCCAAATATAGAAAAACAAGCTCAAAATGCGTATCATTCAAATTATAGATTCTCTTGAGGCTGGTGGTGCAGAACGAATGGCAGTCAACTATGCCAATGCGCTTGTTGGAGAAATTACTTATTCCGGTTTGGTTGTGACCCGAAAAGAAGGCAATTTAAAGAAAGAAGTTGACAATAGGGTTTCTTATTTGTTTTTAAATAAAAAAAATACTTTTGATGTCTCGGCACTTATTCGATTGAGAAACTTTGTCAAGAAAAATAAAGTGACTGTTATTCATGCGCATAGTACTTCTTTTTTTATAGGAGTTCTAATAAAACTATCTTTTCCCAAGATAAAATTAGTATGGCATGAACATTATGGAGCGAGAATAAATCAATCCAGAATGGGGAATTTATCATTACTTTTTTCTTCTGTTTTTTTTTCCTCTGTTTTAACGGTTAACCCGAAATTAGAAACTTGGATTAAAAGAAATTTATTTGTGAAAAAGGTTACTCATATTCCCAATTTTATAACGCAAGAGGCTATTGTTTCAAGGAAAACATTTTTAAAAGGAAGCAATGGAAGGCGCATTGTTTGTTTGGCGAATTTAAAAAACCCAAAAAATCATTTAGCACTTCTAAAGGTTTTTGAAGAAATGAAATTGCATGATTTGGATTGGAGTTTGCATTTAATTGGGAAGGACTATAATGACTGCTATTCTGACGCTTTAAAAGGATTTATAAAAAAGAATGATTTAGAAAAATTTATTTTTATATATGATTCTAAAGATGATATACAGCATATTTTATCTCAAGGAACAATTGGAGTTTTGTCCTCAACTGATGAGGGTTTTCCGGTATCCTTGTTAGAATATGGCTTGGCAAAATTAGCGGTATTATCAACTAATGTAGGATATTGTCCATCGATTATTAAAGATGATTTTAGTGGGTTGTTGTTCAGTCCATTGAGTGATTTACAATTTGGGGAGCAACTTTGTAAAATAATTTCGGGAGAAACATTACGAATAAGATTTGGAGAACGTTTACATGAAATTGTGTTACAGCAGTATTCGAGAGAAGCAGTTATAAAAAAATATTTAAATTACTTAGAATGTAATTGCAAATGAAAAAAGAAGAATTGTACTACTTCTATTTAATACTGTTCCATATTGGGATTGGTCTTGTTATTTTTTTATTTCCTTTTCTTTCAAAAGTATACGGGTTTTCGATTCTTTTTTTAGGAGCTTATATTATTATAAAAAAGCAAAATAAAAATCAGGAAGCACTTTTGGTAGCTGCTTATTTGGTAGGCAGCGAAGTCTTTTTGAGGATGACGGGTGGCAGTATTTCCTACGAGTTTTCAAAATATGGAGTGATGATTTTTTTGTTTATGGGGATGTATTACAGTGGTTTTTCTAAAGCTGCCGTGCCGTATTGGATCTATTTGGTATTACTGATTCCCGGTATAGTCATTTCCACTTTTGTATTAAATTTTGATACCAACATTAGAACTACCATTGCTTTTAATATTTCGGGTCCTGTTTGTCTTGGGGTTGCTTCTATTTATACCTATAGACGAAAAATAACATTGGAGCGAATGAATGATATTCTGCTTTGTATAGGCTTGCCTATTGTTAGCTGTATGGTTTATTTAACTTTTTACACACCCAATATCCGGGATGTGATAACGAGTACACAGTCTAGTTTTGAAGCTTCAGGAGGTTATGGACCTAATCAGGTAGCTACTTTTTTAGGTTTGGGGATGTTTATATTTTTTTCCAGAATAATATTGAAATCCAGAACAAAATTCATGCTTGTAATCAATTTAATCCTGGCTATGAATATTGCCTATAGAGGAATGGTTACTTTCTCTCGTGGAGGCATGATAACTGGTCTGTTTATGATTGTTTTATTGTTGCTGTTCTTGTATTTTAAGTCCAATTTCAGAGGTAAAGTGAAATTGAATTATATTATTTCTATGATTGCTCTAGCGATGATTGTTATATGGAGTTACACTTCGTTTCAGACAGGCGGCTTAATTAATAAGCGCTATGCAAACCAAGATGCAAAGGGAAGGGTAAAAGAAACCCAGCTTTCAGGTAGGGGAGAAGTAGCAATGAATGAAATTGATCTGTTTTTAAGAAATCCTATTTTTGGTGTAGGGGTTGCTAAAGGGGTCGAAATTAGAAAAAAGGAGACAGGAAATGGGACTTTGACCCATGACGAAATTACCAGAATGTTAGCCGAACATGGCTCATTTGGTATATTGGCTTTATTGATTTTGTTTTTCACACCTTTTGTTTTGTATCTCGAAAATAGTTTCAATTTGTTTTTATTGTGTTTTGTCACATTTTGGTTTTTAACTATAAATCATGCCGCCATGCGAACCGCTGTTCCGGCTTTTGTTTATTCCCTTTCATTACTTAATGTTCAATTGAGTAAACCTAAAAGGCATAATGAAGTGTTCTGATTTATTTATGAATTTTTTGTGTTTATGCTGTTTTTGTTGCTTTTTGTATTTTGTTTGTGATATGGTTTTGAGTTAATAGTTGTCATTTAACAGAATATTCTGTTTTTGATGGATTATATTTTATTTGGCTGATGTATTGTCATAATTTAACATAGGCTAGAATTTAAATATGGTTAAAATTCCGAAACTGTATGAATAACAATGCTAAAATATTATCGAATAGCAAAATGCATTTTGAGATTTCAGAGCGAAGAATGCTTCTTCGCCTTTTTGATATTATTTTTGTTTTATTAAGTTTGTATTTTGTTGAAATTCAATTCGGAGTTAAATATTTAGAGTTCTCAGTTAGTAATTTTTACTGGACGGTTGTTTTGGGAGTGTATATCCTTTTTTTTGGATCAATTTTCGAAATGTACAATCTTCAAGTAGCCAGTAATGAATTTCAAGTTTTGAAAAGTACAGTCCTTACGGTGTCTACTACTGTTTTAGTATATTTATTGACACCTATTTTCTCACCCACATTACCGACTACCAGAATTCAAATCCTTACATTTTATGGGATTGTTTTAATGACTCTGATTTTATGGAGGTTGTTTTATGTTAAATTTTTGGCTTCCAATCGATTTGTCCAGAATGCGGTATTGATTTGTGACAAGGAACAGCTCGAAGAGTTAATTTTAGGGCTAGAAAATATAGACCCACATTATAAAATAATTGCTTATGTTAGTGTTGATACTATTGATAATAAGGACTCAGTTCATGATGATTATGTACAGCAAATAGAAAAGAATACACTGGTTTCCTTTGTTAAGAAACATGGAGTTTCAGAAGTTGTAATTGCTTCTCAAAAAACGGAGGGTATTACTTCCGAATTGTACCAACAATTACTTCAACTCTTAGAATCGGGAAAAAGTATTCGGGAATATACCCAAGTATATGAAAGTAAAACACATCGTATTCCGGTACACTATATGGCAAGAGATTTTTATCGTTTTTTTCCCTTTAGCAGGAGCAATAATAATAAATTGTATTTGTCGATCGTAAGAGTTTTTGAAATACTATTATCCTTAGTAGGTATTTTTTTGGGAGTAGCATTATTGCCATTGATTCTTTTGGGGAATAGTATAGGAAACAGAGGTGTTTTGATATACACGCAAGAGCGGATTGGTAAAGATGGGGTTGTTTTTAAAATTTTAAAACTACGGACCATGGTGAAAAATGCAGAATCAAATGGCGCAGTTTTTACTGTTGTAAATGATAGCCGAGTTACTGCATTTGGGAGATTTCTAAGAAAAACCAGAATTGATGAATTTCCCCAGTTTTACAATATTCTTAAAGGAGATATGGCAGTTATCGGTCCAAGACCGGAACGCCCTTGTTTTGTATATAAAATTGCCGAACTCATGCCTTTTTACGAAACCAGACATGTCATTAAACCAGGTCTTAGCGGTTGGGCTCAAGTAAATTACTCTTATGGAGAAAATATTGAAGATAGCTTAATCAAGTTGCAATACGATCTTTATTATATCAAGCATAGAAGTGTCTATTTAGATCTGAATATTGCCCTTAGAACCATTACAACGGTATTGTTTTATAGAGGACAATAGTTTAAGAGTTGATTTATAAAATCGTTTTGGCTTGTTTTTAAATAATTATAGGAATCTTTTTTTTGTTTTTTAAAGCTAGTTTGGTCAATAGTATAACACTCGTAATGATAAGAGGAAGTACTATAAATAAATGTATTTTGTTGATTAGTATAATCAAATAGATCAATAAAAAGAGCAGATTGAAAATCGACAGTTTATAAGTCCATTTTTGATTTTTTGTATGGTAAAAATAAAAAAGAATAAGTAAGGCTGGATTAAATAGCAAAATGTTGTAGTTATAAGCTAATTCCTGATGATTTGAATAGAATCCAACGAAAAGAAAGAATAATCCCAGTAATCCCATTATTAAAAAGTAAAACTGATTTAGAATCTTCTTATTTACAATAAGGATAAGTCCTAGAACAAGGATATAAGTATAGAAATTATTCCACCAGGAAGTTGGTGGTGTTTCTTTGAACTCAAGGATAGTTTTGTTTTCTTTGACAAGCGGTTTTTGTTGGAACTGAGTTGTCTTTAAACTTTTTTGCAATTCAAAAGGTAAAAAAATCTGTGTTCCTAAATTATCGACTTTTTTCCCGAAAATAATGCTAGTGCCTAATTTCTCGTAAAAGTGATGGTCAAAATAAGGATACAATATGGTTCTATAGGTAAGGTCCGTATCTGTGTTTTTTACAATTGTAGTGCTGCCCAATGTTTTGTTAATGATATCCACAACCATTGAGGTACAGTTTTTATCAATAAACTTATAGGTATAATGGCTGCTTCCAGAAGTTAAAGAGGCATTTAAATTATCAAATAGTTTTTGTTTTAGGTTTCCGGGAATATCTAATTCTTGCTCATAAACCGATCTTTTTTCGTAGGTATATTCATTTATGAAATCCGTATAAGGATGGACTACGGCAAAATACTGTAGGTCTCCTTTTGTGAATTTCATTACAAAATTAGGAGTGTTAAAGTCAAAAGCGCCATAGTTGTAAACGGCGTCTATAAAATGCTCCGGATCGCTAATCCGAATGGCTGTATGACCAAACATTGAATAGGATTCGTTGCCCGTACCGCATGTCAATACACTTACTCGTGCATTTTTTGACAATGTAGGAGTTTGCCCATAACTATGGTTTGTTATTGCTATTAATAAAAGGATCAGGAATGAAATTTTTTTAAATAACGATAAATTTATTGTCATAATAATTTAATTTTTAAAAATAGAAAATTCAATTTCAACAAAAATCAAAAGCAAAACTGCATTTTTTTGTTAAGAAATAAAGGCTGTTTCGGTACGGATAATTGCGATAATAACATTTAATTTTTATCAAAAGTATAGTTTTTTACTGATCTTAGTCTCTCCTTTGGATAATTTAATAGTAATGAGCAAAAGCTGTTAACAATCTCTATAAAAAAACGAGCCTAGCATCCACTTATTATATTAAATTTGTCCGCTTAGACGATAAAAATCAAAATACAATGAACATTAAAAAACACATCCCGAATTCCATTACATTACTTAATCTTTTTTGTGGTTGTATAGCAACTGTTTTTGTGGCGAGACTTGATTTCGAAATGGCTTTTTATTTTGTTTGTTTAGGGATTTTTCTCGATTTTTTTGACGGTTTTTTTGCTCGCTTGTTTAAGGTTTCTAGCCCGTTAGGTTTACAGTTAGACTCTTTGGCTGATATGGTTACCAGCGGATTAGTACCGGGTTATGTGATGTTTTCATTGATGGAATCAGCTTCAAATCCGAATCATTATTTTTCGTTTTTAGGATTTATCGTTACTATGGGGTCCTGTTATCGATTGGCTAATTTTAATATAGATACCCGTCAGACGGATTCTTTTATTGGTTTGCCTACACCTGCTAACGCACTATTTATTTTAAGCTTGCCTTTGGTTTTAAAATATTCAGATTCATTATTTATTCTCGAAATTTTAACGAACCAATGGATTTTGTTAGTAATTGCTTTATTTAGCGCTTATATTTTGAATGCCGAGATTCCTTTGTTTTCTTTAAAAATTAAAAAATTTAGTCTTAAGGAGAATGCACTTCAAATTGGTTTCTTGTTGTTGTCCTTTTTATTATTGCTTTTCTTTCAATACATAGCTATTCCATTGATTATTATAGTGTATGTGTTGCTATCTGTGGTGAACAATAAATTCTTGAAAAAATAGTCTTCGCTGGATGAGAAAAAAAACAGCGCGGAGAAAAACTACTGTAGTTCGTAAACCTTATAGGAAAGCTAGCAGTTTTTCAACTAGAATATTGCGTTTTTTGGCAATTTGCTTTTTTTTACTGCTCGTTTTTGGTTTAGTTTACCATTATCGGGATGGTTTGGCTTATTATTTTAGTTTTAAATCGGATAAGGTTTTAGAAGGAACAACGGAAGAAAAAAGAATCTCAGATGTTCGAAACTACCAAGTGCTGGAAAAAAAAGAAGGCAAGGCTGTTGGTTTAGACGTTTCGGAATACCAAGGAAAAATCAACTGGGATGATGTTGATTCTTTGGAAAATAAATATCCTATCCATTTTGTGTTTATTCGTGCCACTGTAGGCAGTGATCGATTAGATAAACGGTTTAAAGAAAATTGGCTTGGTGTCAAGAAAAACAAATTTCTAAGGGGAGCATATCATTATTATCGTCCCAATGAAAATTCTTTGGAGCAAGCGGAACTTTTTATAAAAACTGTTTCTTTGCAAAAAGGAGACTTGCCACCAGTTTTAGATATCGAAAAATTGCCTAAAAATCAATCCATAGAACGGCTAAAGATTGGGTTGAGGCGTTGGCTAAATGCCGTGGAAGCTCATTATAAAGTAAAGCCAATTATTTATACGGGAGAAAGTTATTATGAGGATTTTCTAAAAGAGGAATTCAACGATTATCTTTTTTGGATAGCCAATTATAATTTTTATAGAGAGAAAATGGAAGAGGATTGGCTTTTTTGGCAATTTACCGAAAAAGCTACTGTTCCCGGAATTAAAGGAAATATTGATGTTAATATTTACAATGGAGATTTACAGCAACTCAGATATATTACTGTTGAGTAGTTTTTAAAAGGCATATTTCAGAAGTAGCTAGCAAAAAAAAACAGATTTCAGATTAGATGTTAATACTCTTTATCTGAAACCTGCTTTAATTAATATGTTTTCTTCGAGCTGTATTCTGCTTCTGAAATCTAAATTAAAACTCCAGTTTCTTTTTTCTTAACTCAAAATTCTGCCCAAGATAAACGCGACGTACCATTTCATCTTCTACTAATTCCTCTGGGATTCCTGCTTTCAGGATTCCACCTTCAAACATCAAATAGGTTTTGTCAGTAATAGCCAGGGTTTCTTGAACGTTATGATCCGTAATTAAAATTCCGATATTTTTGTTTTTTAATTGCGCCACAATTCGCTGAATGTCTTCTACTGCCACAGGGTCAACTCCGGCAAAAGGCTCATCAAGTAAGATGAATTTTGGGTCGGTAGCCAAACATCTCGCAATTTCGGTACGGCGACGTTCTCCTCCTGAAAGTAGATCCCCGCGATTGGTACGAATATGTTCTAAGCTAAACTCGGCAATCAGGCTTTCCATTTTAGCAACTTGTTCTTCTTTCGAAAGTTTGGTCAGCTGCAGTACACTTAATATGTTGTCTTCAATGCTGAGTTTTCTAAATACAGAAGCTTCTTGTGCTAGATAGCCAATGCCTTGTTGTGCTCTTTTGTACATTGGATAATCAGTAATATTTAAATCATCAAGATAAATATTTCCCGAGTTTGGTTTTACCAAGCCTACAATCATATAAAAAGAGGTCGTTTTTCCCGCACCATTAGGTCCAAGAAGACCAACGATTTCTCCTTGGTTTACTTCGACCGAAATACCTTTTACTACACTGCGCCCTTTGTATGTTTTTATTAAATTTTCGGCTCTTAATATCATCGTTTATTCGGTTACTTGATTATCTGATAATTTGATTCTTCGACAAATAAACGAATAACCAATTTAACAAATAACCACATTAACAATTATTTAGTCTCTTCGAGTGCTTCCCAAAATTCGTAAGCTCTTCTTAAATGTGGGACTACAATGGTGCCTCCAACTAATGTGGCAATCCCCATGGCTTCCATCATTTCCTCTTTGGTCACTCCTTCTTTGTAGCTGGTTTCTAAATGGTACTTTACGCAATCATCACAACGTAAAACTGCTGATGCTACTAAGCCCAAGAGTTCTTTTGTTTTAACATCAAGAGCACCGGCTGCATAAGCATTGGTATCTAAGTTGAAGATTCGTTTTACGATTTTGTTGTTGTCTGCCAGTAGTTTTTCGTTCATTTTTGAACGATACTCATTAAATTCTTGAATGATATCAGCCATTTTGTTTTTTTTGTTTTTTAGCAACAAATACCGAAATAAAGATACTTGCCTCGTAAATTATTAACATTGGAATAGCAACGATAGTTTGACTCACAACATCCGGAGGTGTAACAATAGCGGCTATAATAAGTACAAGTACAATTGCATATTTTCTGTATTTCCTTAAAAATTCAGGAGTAACAAGTCCTAATTTTGTTAAGAAATAGATGATGATTGGTAGTTCAAAAAACAAGCCACTTGCAATGATGGAAGTTTTTACCATGCCAATATAGGAGTCTAAAGTAAATTGATTCTTTACAATATCACTAACTGTAAATGTGGCTACGAAATTGACAGACATAGGGATAACCACAAAATAGCCAAACACTACTCCTAAAAAGAAAAGTAAGGAAGAAAAAAAGATAAATACTTTAGCATTTTTTTTCTCTTGAATATAAAGGGCGGGACTTATGAATTTCCAAATTTCCCACAAAATAAAGGGGAAACTCAAAATAAAACCTGCTAGAATACAAATCCAAATAAAGACATTAACCTGTCCCTCCATTTGTGTGTTCTGAATAATAAAAGGCATTTCGGTGATACAAATGCTTTCTGCAAAACCAAGAGAATGTGATAACTCACAAAAAAAGACATAAGTAAAGAAAGTTGGTCTTGTTGGACCAAAAATAATGGTGTCAAACAAATAATCACTTATGAAATAAGTTGCGAATGCCATTATTATTATTGCAATCGTACTTCGAACCAGTAGCCATCTTAGATCTTCTAGATGATCTAGAAACGACATTTCATTTAGGTTTTTCTTTGCCATTATACTATTCCTTCTTTTAAAATGTCATGTAAATGTAAAACACCTTTGTATTGACCATTGTCAACAACAACTAATTGCGTGATGGAGAAATCTTCTAAGATATTTAATGCATCTACCACCATATCTGTTGACTGAATCAGTTTTGGATTTTTGGTCATGATGTCTTTTGCAGTTAATTCGGCAAAAGAATCTCTCTCGTTTAGCATTCTTCTAATGTCACCGTCGGTAATAATTCCAACTACTTTTTCTTGGTCTATCACAGCAGTTACGCCAAGTCTTTTTTCTGAAATTTCAAAAATTACTTTTTTTATCGAGCTGTCTGGAGAAACCATTGGTTTCAAAGTATGTTCCAGCATGTCTTTTACCTTGAGTAATAGTTTTTTACCTAAAGCGCCTCCTGGATGGTATTTTGCAAAATCTTCGGCTTTGAAATCGCGTATCTCCATCAGACAAACTGCAATAGCATCACCCATAACTAATTGTGCGGTGGTACTGTTTGTAGGGGCTAAGTTATTGCGACAGGCTTCTGTTTCTACGGTTGTGTTTAGAACAAAATCAGAACCTTTGGCAAGAAAAGAAGTCATGTTTCCCGTGATTGCAATTAAGGTATTGCCAAAACGCTTTAAAAGAGGAACCAAAACCTTTATTTCGGGACTGTTTCCGCTTTTTGAAATGCAAATAATGATGTCCTCATTTTGAACCATTCCTAAGTCTCCGTGAATCGCCTCAGAGGCGTGGAGGAACATAGATGGTGTTCCGGTTGAGTTGAATGTGGCGACCATTTTTTGAGCTATGATAGCGCTTTTTCCGATGCCGGTTACAATTAATCTTCCTTTAGAATTGTAGATTGCTTGAGTTGCTTCTGAAAAATTTTCGTCTAGTAAATTTGTGAGGTTTGTAATCGACTCGCTTTCAGATAAAATGGTTTTTTTGGCGATCGCCAATATATTTTCTTTTGAAATCAAAACAGAATATTTTAAATTTGTACGTGTAAAAGAATTTTGTATCTTTATGTGATGCAAATTTATACAAAATACCACATAATCAAGAATGAATTCAAACGAAATTGATATCCACAAAGAATTAAAAAAATATTTTGGTTTTAGCCAATTTAAGGGGTTACAAGAACAGGTTATTAAAAGCCTACTTAATAAACAGAATACATTTGTTATTATGCCAACAGGCGGTGGTAAATCGCTTTGTTATCAATTGCCCGCTTTAATTCAGGAAGGGACTGCTATTGTGGTTTCGCCTTTAATTGCTTTAATGAAAAATCAGGTAGATGCCATAAGAAGTTTATCTTCGGAAAATGGTATCGCCCATGTTTTAAACTCTTCACTTACAAAAACGGAAATTGCTCAAGTTAAAAAGGATATTACTTCCGGATTGACTAAATTGTTGTATGTGGCTCCCGAATCTTTGATTAAAGAAGAAAATGTCAATTTTCTTAAAAGTGTGACTATTTCTTTTGTAGCTATAGATGAGGCGCATTGTATCTCTGAGTGGGGACACGATTTTAGACCAGAATATAGAAATCTAAAACACATCATAAAGCAATTAGGTGATGATGTACCTATTATTGGTCTTACAGCAACTGCTACTCCAAAAGTACAAGAGGATATTTTGAAAAATTTGGATATGTCTGATGCGACTACTTTTAAAGCGTCGTTCAACAGACCTAATCTATATTATGAAGTACGTACAAAAACAAAAAATATAGAATCGGATATTATTCGTTTTATAAAACAGCACAAAGGCAAATCAGGAATTATTTACTGTTTGAGCCGTAAAAAAGTGGAAGCCGTTGCCGAGGTATTACAGGTAAACGGAATAAGTGCGGTGCCTTATCATGCAGGATTGGATGCCAAAACTAGAGCCAAGCATCAGGATATGTTTCTGATGGAGGATGTTGATGTTGTTGTAGCGACAATTGCTTTTGGAATGGGAATTGATAAGCCGGATGTGCGTTTTGTAATTCACCACGATATTCCTAAATCACTCGAAAGCTATTACCAAGAAACGGGTCGCGCCGGTCGAGATGGTGGCGAAGGACATTGTTTGGCTTATTACTCATATAAGGATGTTGAGAAATTAGAGAAATTCATGTCTGGTAAACCTGTTGCTGAACAAGAGATAGGTTTTGCTTTATTGCAGGAAGTTGTGGCTTATGCCGAAACTTCCATGTCTAGAAGGAAATTTTTACTGCATTATTTCGGTGAAGAATTTGACAGCGAAACAGGTGAAGGTGCTGACATGGATGATAATGTTAGAAATCCAAAAACAAAAATTGAAGCCAAAGATCAAGTGGTCAAATTATTGGAAGTGGTGCGAGATACCAAGCATTTATACAAATCAAAAGAGATTGTTTTTACCTTAATAGGTCGCGTCAATGCAGTTATAAAAGCGCATAGGACAGATTCTCAATCTTTTTTTGGGTCTGGTGCTGATCATGATGAGAAATATTGGATGGCATTGCTCCGACAAGTGCTTGTAGCGGGCTATTTATCCAAAGATATCGAGACTTATGGAATTGTAAAAGTCACTAAAAATGGTTTGAATTTTATTAAAAAACCGGTTTCTTTTATGATGTCCGAAGATCATGAATATAATGAAAGCGAAGACGAAGCTATTGTAACTGCGGCAAAATCTACTGGAACTGCTGATGAAGTATTGATGGGCATGTTACGGGATTTACGTAAAAAAGTGGCTAAGAAATTAGAAGTTCCGCCATTTGTGGTTTTTCAAGACCCATCTCTTGAGGACATGGCGCTTAAATATCCTATTTCTCTAGATGAACTGATCAATATTCATGGAGTTGGAGAAGGGAAAGCAAAGAAATACGGTAGAGAATTTGTTGACTTAATAAGTCATTATGTAGCCGACAATGATATTATTCGTCCTGATGATTTGGTTGTAAAATCTACCGGAGTTAACTCGGTAAATAAACTCTATATCATTCAAAATATAGACAGGAAATTGTCTTTGGATGATATTGCCAAGGCAAAAGGATTGACAATGGATACCTTAATCAAGGAAATGGAGCAAATTGTTTATTCCGGAACTAAGTTGAATATAAAATATTGGATTGATGATATGCTTGATGAAGATCAGCAAGAAGAAATTCATGATTATTTTATGGAATCCACAACAGATAAAATAGAGGATGCTTTAAAAGAATTTGAAGGAGATTACGATATTGATGAATTGCGATTGATGCGCATTAAATTTATCAGTGAAGTAGCAAATTAGTATTAAGTAAACATTTTTAGTATTCAGTATTTTAAAGATTATATCTGAATACTAAAAAAGTTCTCTCTAAATTGATCTTTGTTTACTCAAACAATACCCCGCGATGTGGTTTTAAAGCATCGCGTACCTGAATCATGTTTTCATCGTTTATCACCATATAAGCAATGGCTTGCATTTCGCCATAGATTTCAAAACCAGTAATGTTTACGGGTAATTTCTCAGCTACAATGTATTCTTTTAAATGAATTTCGTGATGTTCGGCTGTTTTTGCCGAAGCTGGACCACGAAAATCCCATATTAATTTTATTTGTCTAGACATTTTTAATCTTTATAAGTGTAGAAAGACAAAGTTACAAAGACTTATTCAAATTGTCCTGTTTTTAAAATTTGAAAACGGATTTCCTATTCAATATCCAGAATTCAATACAAAATAGTACTTTTGTACCGGATTATTTTAGTACTTCTAAAAAAAAATATAATCTGAAAATCTCGCAATTAAAAAAATGCCTCAAGAACTCCTATTACAAGTATCTCCGGAAATAGCCGCAAACGAATTGTTGCTAAAAGATTATGTTGCAAAACAAATTAAGGTTTCTCCTAAAGAAATTCAACATGTCTCGATTTTAAAACGCTCGATTGATGCGCGACAAAAAGCAATAAAAATCAATTTGAAAGTAGCGGTTTATTTAAAGAATGAACCTTTTCAAGAAACTAAATTTCAAATTCCGGATTATAAAAATGTGGCAACAGCCCAAGAGGTTATTGTTGTAGGTGCAGGTCCTGCAGGTCTTTTTGCTGCTTTGCAATTAATTGAGTTAGGTCTAAAACCGGTTTTAATAGAAAGAGGGAAAGATGTTCGCGGTCGTCGTCGAGATTTGAAAGCAATTAATGTGGATCATATAGTTAATGAAGATTCTAATTATTGTTTTGGAGAAGGAGGCGCCGGAACCTATTCTGACGGGAAATTATACACCCGATCTAAAAAAAGAGGAGATGTAAACCGAATTTTGGAATTATTAGTGGCTTACGGAGCTACTCCAGATATTTTAGTTGATGCTCATCCGCACATTGGAACAAACAAATTGCCTCAGATTATGCAGGATATTCGAGAAAAAATTATCGAATATGGGGGGCAAGTATTGTTTGAAACTCGCGTGATAGATATTTTAGTGAAAAATAATGAAGTGCAGGGAGTCGTGACTCAAAAAGGAGATACGATTCTGGCTAATAAAATGATTTTAGCTACAGGACATTCTGCCAGAGATATTTTTGAGTTATTAGATAGGAAAAAAATATTTATTGAAGCAAAGCCTTTTGCCTTGGGCGTAAGGGCGGAGCATCCGCAGACTTTAATAGATAGCATTCAATATAGTTGTGATTATCGTGGCGAACTTTTACCGCCTGCTCCTTATAGTATAGTAAAACAAGTTGGGGGTAGAGGAATGTATTCCTTCTGTATGTGTCCCGGAGGCGTGATTGCTCCATGTGCTACGAGTCCCGGCGAAGTGGTTACAAACGGCTGGTCTCCATCAAAAAGAGATCAAGCAACTGCCAATTCCGGTATTGTGATCGAATTGAAGTTGGAAGATTTCAAGCCTTTTGCAAAATTTGGCGCTTTGGCGGGAATGGAATTCCAAAAAAGCATCGAACAAAAAGCATGGAATTTGGCAGGACAAACTCAAAAAGTGCCAGCTCAGAGAATGGTTGATTTTACACAGTCTAAAGTTTCTTCAGAAATTCCTAAAACTTCCTATGTTCCAGGAACTACATCGGTAGAAATGGGACAGGTTTTTCCAGGATTTTTGACTCAAATATTAAGAGAAGGGTTTTCTGAATTTGGAAAATCCATGCGTGGTTATTTGACAAATGAAGCAATACTTCATGCGCCAGAATCTAGAACATCTTCACCGGTGCGCATTCCGAGAGATCCAATTACTTATGAGCATCTTCAAATAAAAGGTCTGTATCCTTGTGGAGAAGGAGCGGGTTATGCTGGTGGAATTATTTCGGCAGCAATTGATGGTGAGAAATGTGCCTTGAAAATTCGAGAAAGTATCAGAAGTTGATTCTATGACAAATGAAAGCAGCCCGAGTCCGGACTGCTTTGCTTGGTAGTTTAAAAAAAATCTGTTATTTTTTTGGAGCAGGTTTTATTTCTGTGACAACGAGTTTTACCGTATTCTTTCCTATATTTTTCCCCATATGGGTAACGGCAGGACTGTACATAACATCCCCTGCTTTCATTTTCATTATTTTTGCTGGTTTGTCTTTTTCAGTGATTTCTAAAGTTCCATCAGTCAATGCATAAATAGTATGTTGAGGATGACTATGCCAAGGCATTGTTTGTCCTGGAGTGAATTCAACTGATAGAACTCTTACTTTGTCATTCTCAAGAAGTACTTTTTTATAGACTTTCGGATTTACTTTGATAGGATCTTGTGCGCGCATACTAGGGCTCAATAGTAGGAATAATCCAATGAGCACCGACATCGAAATCATTTTAATTGTTTTCATTTTATTTCGTTTTATTGATTAAACATAGAATGGATAATTTTAGCAGGATCCATTTTTTATCGAATATTATCATGGGTTTCATATAAAGATTCGGATTATAGGAGAACACAATATTTGATTTGTATTATAAAAGAAATATTTCTGGATTTGAGAATAATTTAGGATTTGATATGGATGTTGTCCTTTTCTTAAAAACTAGTTGCTATGAAAAAGACGAATCAATAGAATGGATTGTATTTATGGATTTAATTTTTATCAAGAAATCGTTTCTTTTCTTCGAATTCTTCTTTTGTAATCTCTCCTTTTGCATATCTTTTTTTTAGAATATTTAAAGGGCTATCTGTTTTTGTCTGTTGACCGGGAATTCCATAAGGAGTCGCAAATATCCAGATTAGTATAACAAGCCAAAATAGCCACCAGAGAAAATGCATTCCCAAAAATGATGACCATCATGCATAATAGATTTATTTACAATTAAGATGTAAATATATGAAATTCAGACGTATGTGTTTTTTGTTTTAACTTTGTTTTTATAAAAAATCGTCACATTTATTTTTAGAAACGATTTTTGAAGTCGTTATTTTTTGCTTTTCAGTCTGTCTTTAAATAGTTTTTCAAATTTCTCTATTTTTGGCTGAATAACCATTCTGCAATAAGGTTGATTTTTATTGTTTTCATAATAATTTTGATGATCATCATCGGCTTTGTAAAAGTTTTTGAAAGGTTCTAATGCCGTTACAATAGGGTGATCGTATATTTTTGCTTTGCTTAAAGCATTGATTATGTTTTGAGCTGCTAGTTTTTGCTCTTCATTTTTATAGAAAATAACTGAACGGTATTGCGTGCCAATATCTGCTCCTTGTCGGTTAAGTGTAGTGGGATCATGTACAGTGAAAAAGACTTTGAATATTTCGTCAAGGCTGGTCACTGTTTTGTCATAGGTTAATTGAACCACTTCTGCATATCCTGATTTGCCCGAAGAAACCTCTTCATAACTTGGGTTGGCATTTTTTCCTCCTGAAAAACCTGATATTGCCGATTTAACACCGTTTAAGTTTTCGTAAACAGCTTCAACACACCAATAACATCCGCCGCCTAGGGTTATTGTTTCCAAATTGGATTTTTTTGTCATTTTGTTATTTTGTCCAAACATATTAAATGTTAGTAATAGACATATTAAAATTGATTTTTTCATCTGCAGGTATTTATTGTTTTTTAAAGGTCTCCCAATAGCTATCGGCAGTGATTTGCATAACTGCTATCGGTGTTTACGACCAATTTACGGTCATGCTCATTTTATATTATTTAGAATCAGGGATAAAATCGAGTGCAATGGAATTCATGCAATATCTTTTGCCGGTTGGTTCAGGCCCATCGTCAAAAAGATGCCCTAAATGTCCGCCACATCTGCCACAAAGTGCTTCAATTCGTTCCATTCCCAATGAGTTATCGTTTTTGTAAACCACACTGTTTTTATTGTCTTGTTCAAAAAAGCTAGGCCAGCCGCAACTACTGGAAAATTTGGCACCTGAACGAAATAATTTATTGCCGCAAGCTGCACAATAATAGGTTCCTTTTTCATCGGTGTTCCAATATTTCCCTGTAAAAGGTCTTTCGGTATCGGCATGACGCATTACTTCATAAACATCTTCAGGTAATACTTTTTTCCATTCGGCATCCGTGAGATTCAGTTTTGTAGTATCCGTATTAGAATAATAGGGATTTTCGGGTTTGTTGATGTTATTTTCCATGACGTTATGTTTTTGGGATTTTTTTGGTTTACTCCCCGTTTGACCGCATGCAGTAAATATAAATAAGGGAAGTAAAAATAGAAGGCTAAAAAATGAGGTTGTTTTCATCTGACAATGTTCTTTATTTGTGTTACAAAGTTAAGTTGCTGATCTGTTATCTAATGTTGTTTACTTTATAAATTAACAGCTCTTTATGTAAGTTTTAACTATTGTTAATGTACGACAGAAAATCATTTTTGGTTTTAAAATCGGCAACATATATTTCGACTCAAGAATCCTAAATCAATTTTTCCATATCAGATTGACTTCAACATATCGAAAGAGAGCGTTAAAGCATCGAGCAATAGTTATCTTTTTTGTATTTTTGTGAAGCTAAAAATTAATATGATAGAAGAAAACGTAATATTAGTAAACCAAGCCGATGAGCAAATTGGCTTGATGCCTAAGTTAGAGGCACATGAAAAGGCGGTTTTGCATCGTGCTTTTTCGGTTTTTGTTTTGAATAGTAAAAATGAAATCATGCTGCAACAGCGTGCCCATCATAAATACCATTCTCCTTTATTGTGGACTAATACTTGTTGTAGTCATCAAAGGGAAGGAGAAACCAATGTTGAAGCAGGAAATCGACGATTATTTGAAGAAATGGGTTTCAATACTGAGCTTAAAGAATTGTTTCATTTTATATACAAAGCTCCTTTTGATAATGGTTTGACCGAGCATGAGCTTGATCATGTAATGATTGGATATTATAATGATGATCCGATAATAAATCCTGATGAAGTAGAAAGTTGGAAATGGATGGCTATTGATGAAGTGAAAAATGATATGCAGCTCCGTCCTGAAATTTACACTGTTTGGTTCAAAATAATTTTCGACGAGTTTTATCATTTTCTGGAAGATCACAAAATCTAAGAATGTAGATTGATGATTCCTGAATTTCTGTTGTCAATTTTCGTTAATCCCTATTCAATAATATAATGAGAGTAACCATAAGTAGAAAAGCACATTTCAATGCAGCTCACCGATTGTATCGTAAAGACTGGACTTTCGAGCAAAACGATGCGGTTTTTGGTAAATGCAATAATCCCAATTTCCACGGACACAACTATGATTTGATTGTTGGTGTTACAGGTGTAATTGATCAAGAAACGGGATTTGTTATGGATGTTAAAATTTTAGCTGATATCATCAAAGAAGAAGTAGAAGATCAGTTTGATCATAAAAATCTAAATTTGGATGTTCCTGAATTTGAAAATCTAAATCCAACTGCCGAAAATATCGTAGTGGTGATTTGGAATAAAATCAGAAAGAGAATTAAACCGGAGTTTGATTTAGAAGTGGTTCTTTATGAAACTCCTCGCAATTTTGTAACTTATAAAGGAGAGTAATGAGACTAAAGGTAGGAGATAAAATACCCAATTTTAAGGCTAAAGACGCCAATGGGAACGATTTTGATAGTTCAGCTATTGTTGGAGTAAAGCCTTTGGTTGTTTATTTCTATCCAAAAGACAATACTCCGGGTTGTACAGCAGAAGCCTGTAGTTTTCGTGATCAATATGAAGATTTCAAAGATTTAGGAGCCGAAGTCATAGGTATTAGTAGTGATAGTGTTACTTCTCATCAACAGTTTGCCCAACATTATAGATTGCCTTTTATATTGTTATCGGATAATGACAAGAAAATCAGAAAGCTTTTTGGAGTTCCATCAAGTTTGCTAGGCCTTTTACCTGGAAGGGTAACTTATGTAGTGGATAAAAATGGAATAATAAAGATGGTTTTTGATAGTATGATGGCGGCAAAGCACATTTCTAAGGCATTAGAAATGGTTCGGGAAATTAGTAGCTTGAATTAGTTATCGTAATTTAAATATATTTTAAAAGCAGGAGTTTGTTTTTGATGGAAAAACGTCTGTTTTAGAAAATTAGATTTAATAGTCGGTAATAGAAAGATTATGTGTACTTTTGCAGACGCAAATTAAAATAAAAGAAAAATGGCAAACGTTAAGAATTTAAAAAAAGACATCAACTACGTTTTAGGAGATATTATTGAAGCAGTTTATTTGTTTGAAATTTCTACAACAGGAAAACCAACAACTGAAACTAACAATTTAATCGATGAAGCTATCGCTGCTTTTGATGTTTTGATCGCAAAAGTGAACGCTAAGAATGTTGAAAACAAAAAAGCACACTTCAAACAAATCAATGTTGAATTGGAACAAACTGCTAATCAATTGATTGCTAAAATCAACGAATTGTAGTCTGAAAAAACGATAAAAAAGTGTAAATTTATTTTGGAGAATTAAAAATCCGCTGTATATTTGCACTCGAAATGAGACGCCAGCGTAGCTCAGTTGGCTAGAGCAGCTGATTTGTAATCAGCAGGTCGTGGGTTCGAGTCCCTCCGCCGGCTCATCGTAAAACCATCTAACTTTGTTAGGTGGTTTTTTTGTTTTATTAAAATTGAACGGCTTAGACTATTCTTATTGTTTAAAAAAAAACAGTAGATAAATAAGGTTTTTGTTTGGAGAAATAAAAATCCGCTGTATATTTGCACCCGAAATGAGACGCCAGCGTAGCTCAGTTGGCTAGAGCAGCTGATTTGTAATCAGCAGGTCGTGGGTTCGAGTCCCTCCGCCGGCTCATCGTAAAACCATCTAACTTTTGTTAGGTGGTTTTTTTTTTTTTTTACATGATTTTTTTTTTTTCTTGAAGTGCTTTGATGGATCAAGTTCAAAGCCTGTGTAAAAGCAGAAATTAGACGTAAATATTTAGTTAGTCTAAAAAGAAAAAAAATCAATATTTCTGGTGTTTTTAAATTGCAATCTAAGAGTTTTTGTGTTATGGGATTTGAATTGAGTTTGATTTGTTTTTTTATGTCGTTTGGCTAATCTGGTTAATCCATAGATTTTGTCAGTAGTATTTTTAAGAGTATTTCTTGGTTCTTGAGTTCTTTTAATATTAGGTTGTAGTCTGAATGGTGATTTGGTTTTGTCTTTTTGATTTTCAGGCTGCATTGACTTATTTCAGATAAAATAGGTTGACTTTTGGTTAGTAATTGTTTCCTGATGTTTTCATTTGGTAAGGTTGTAGGTTTGAATTTAGTTTTACTTCTTGTGAAAAGTGGGTTGTATCTATATGTAAGGAGTTGTTTCCTGCTTGCTATCCCGAAACATCGGTGCAGGATGCTTTGATTTGTGTAATAGTGTTTGGGATTTTGGTTGCTATCGGGGCTAGGGAAGTGGTTTTAGGGAGGAAATGTTCTCAAGCCGGTTCTAAATGTCTTGGTTGGTTGTTGGAAGCGGCGTAAAAACCCTTTAATTTGAATCAAAACTTATAATTGTGTCTTTATTATAAGGTAGTATTGATTGTTAAAAAGCCTTGCCGGGGCTGTGTTTTCGCCATCTAACGACTATATGTGTGCGTAATCCGTGAAACGCTGAAAAAACTTTGTATTCCAAAGTTCGGGTTTTCAGTGATTTAAAATTAAAGTTGCGAAAAGTTAAAAAAAAGGGGTTTAAAAAGCTTGAATACCCAGATAAAGGTGGTAGTTTTGCACCCGCAACAGCGACAAACGTTCATTAAAACACTGACAGCGATTATTTGATTTAGGGATTTAGTTTTCTAAAATAAAAGTCAAAAAAAGCTTGTGAGATTTGAATTTGCTTGTTATCTTTGCACCCCGCAAAATACGCAAAGTTCTTTGAGAGATTGGTAAGAGAGAATAAAGAAAACGAAGTTTTAAAGCTTCAAAAAAACTTTAAATTTTTCTTGCGAGATTAAAAAGAAGTTGTACTTTTGCACCCGCTTCGAGAAACACATTTAGATGTGAAGAACGAGACGAAAAAACGATAAGACACGTTCCTAGACATATTGAATTGACAGCCGTTTTAAGAGAGATCTTAAAACAAAAGAATAAGAGTAATAGAATCGATAGATTTGAAAAAACCGATAGATCTTCAGTCGAATAAAAACAGAGAATCATTTATGGTTCTCGCATAATATACGATGAAGAGTTTGATCCTGGCTCAGGATGAACGCTAGCGGCAGGCTTAACACATGCAAGTCGAGGGGTATAGTTCTTCGGAATTAGAGACCGGCGCACGGGTGCGTAACGCGTATGCAATCTACCTTTCACAGAGGGATAGCCCAGAGAAATTTGGATTAATACCTCATAGTATTATAGGATGGCATCATTTTATAATTAAAGTCACAACGGTGAAAGATGAGCATGCGTCCCATTAGCTAGTTGGTAAGGTAACGGCTTACCAAGGCTACGATGGGTAGGGGTCCTGAGAGGGAGATCCCCCACACTGGTACTGAGACACGGACCAGACTCCTACGGGAGGCAGCAGTGAGGAATATTGGACAATGGGCGCAAGCCTGATCCAGCCATGCCGCGTGCAGGATGACGGTCCTATGGATTGTAAACTGCTTTTGCACAGGAAGAAACAACTCTACGTGTAGAGTCTTGACGGTACTGTGAGAATAAGGATCGGCTAACTCCGTGCCAGCAGCCGCGGTAATACGGAGGATCCAAGCGTTATCCGGAATCATTGGGTTTAAAGGGTTCGTAGGCGGTTTAGTAAGTCAGTGGTGAAAGCCCATCGCTCAACGGTGGAACGGCCATTGATACTGCTAAACTTGAATTATTAGGAAGTAACTAGAATATGTAGTGTAGCGGTGAAATGCTTAGAGATTACATGGAATACCAATTGCGAAGGCAGGTTACTACTAATATATTGACGCTGATGGACGAAAGCGTGGGTAGCGAACAGGATTAGATACCCTGGTAGTCCACGCCGTAAACGATGGATACTAGCTGTTGGGAGCAATCTCAGTGGCTAAGCGAAAGTGATAAGTATCCCACCTGGGGAGTACGTTCGCAAGAATGAAACTCAAAGGAATTGACGGGGGCCCGCACAAGCGGTGGAGCATGTGGTTTAATTCGATGATACGCGAGGAACCTTACCAAGGCTTAAATGTAGATTGACCGGTTTGGAAACAGACTTTTCGCAAGACAATTTACAAGGTGCTGCATGGTTGTCGTCAGCTCGTGCCGTGAGGTGTCAGGTTAAGTCCTATAACGAGCGCAACCCCTGTTGTTAGTTGCCAGCGAGTCATGTCGGGAACTCTAACGAGACTGCCAGTGCAAACTGTGAGGAAGGTGGGGATGACGTCAAATCATCACGGCCCTTACGCCTTGGGCTACACACGTGCTACAATGGCCGGTACAGAGAGCAGCCACTGGGTGACCAGGAGCGAATCTATAAAACCGGTCACAGTTCGGATCGGAGTCTGCAACTCGACTCCGTGAAGCTGGAATCGCTAGTAATCGGATATCAGCCATGATCCGGTGAATACGTTCCCGGGCCTTGTACACACCGCCCGTCAAGCCATGGAAGCTGGGGGTGCCTGAAGTCGGTGACCGCAAGGAGCTGCCTAGGGTAAAACTGGTAACTAGGGCTAAGTCGTAACAAGGTAGCCGTACCGGAAGGTGCGGCTGGAACACCTCCTTTCTAGAGCTTGAATGTTAGTAGCAATACACTTTCAAGAAAGAAGACGAAAAGAGATATTGGAAAAATATCTAAAGAATTTATTACTCTTGCTGTTAGTTCAAATAATACAATTTAAGAATAAGAGTGTCTCGTAGCTCAGCTGGTTAGAGTACTACACTGATAATGTAGGGGTCGACAGTTCGAGTCTGTCCGAGACAACTATTTACACTTAAATACAAAGAAGAATCTAGAGTTAGCAATTCACAACTCATTTGGATGTAAAGTAAAGTTACTGAAAACTGAATACTGAACACTGCCAACTGTATTGGGGGATTAGCTCAGCTGGCTAGAGCGCCTGCCTTGCACGCAGGAGGTCAACGGTTCGACTCCGTTATTCTCCACAAATCAGTTGATTTGGTTTTTTGGTCATTCGTTTATTCGAATCACCGAATCCATAAATCCACAGATAACCGTTCATTGACATATTGAGATAAGAAAAATATTAAAAAGTAGAAAGCGTTTTTTACTATTTATAGTAAAAGACAAACAAAAACGGTCTTAATTAAATTTAAGATTGGTACAATAAGCAAAATAAGGGCGTATGGGGGATGCCTTGGCTCTCAGAGGCGATGAAAGGCGTGATAAGCTGCGAAAAGCTACGGGGACGGGCACACACCGATTGATCCGTAGATACCTGAATGGGGCAACCCACTATGTTGAAGACATAGTACACCGATAGGTGGGCAAACCCGCTGAACTGAAACATCTAAGTAGGCGGAGGAGAAGAAAACAAAAGTGATTCCGTAAGTAGTGGCGAGCGAACGCGGATTAGCCCAAACCAATGTTGTTACGGCAATGTTGGGGTTGTAGGACCACGACATTTCTTGCACAAGGAACTAGAATCTACTGGAAAGTAGAACCAAAGAGGGTGATAGTCCTGTATAGGTAACGAGTGTAAAGGATAGTGGTATCCTGAGTAGGGCGGGGCACGTGAAACCCTGTCTGAATTTGGCGGGACCATCCGCTAAGGCTAAATACTCCTGAGAGACCGATAGTGAACCAGTACCGTGAGGGAAAGGTGAAAAGAACCGTGAATAACGGAGTGAAATAGATCCTGAAACCATACGCTTACAAGCGGTCGGAGCCCTTTCGTGGGGTGACGGCGTGCCTTTTGCATAATGAGCCTACGAGTTAACGTTGCTGGCAAGGATAAGTGGTTAAGCCACGGATCCGTAGCGAAAGCGAGTCTGAATAGGGCGCTTTAGTCAGTAGTGTTAGACGCGAAACCGTGTGATCTACCCATGGACAGGTTGAAGCTGTGGTAACACACAGTGGAGGACCGAACCCGTTGACGTTGAAAAGTCTTGGGATGATCTGTGGGTAGGGGTGAAAGGCCAATCAAACTCGGAAATAGCTCGTACTCCCCGAAATGCATTTAGGTGCAGCGTTATGCGTAAAGTTATATAGAGGTAGAGCTACTGATTGGATGCGGGGGCTTCACCGCCTACCAATTCCTGACAAACTCCGAATGCTATATAATGTTTCATAACAGTGAGGGCTTGGGTGCTAAGGTCCAAGTCCGAGAGGGAAAGAACCCAGACCATCAGCTAAGGTCCCCAAATATATACTAAGTTGAAAGAACGAGGTTTGTCTGCCCAGACAGCTAGGATGTTGGCTTGGAAGCAGCCATTCATTTAAAGAGTGCGTAACAGCTCACTAGTCGAGCGGACGAGCATGGATAATAATCGGGCATAAGTATATTACCGAAGCTATGGATTTAGAGTTTACTCTAAGTGGTAGGGGAGCATTCTAACAGGGTAGAAGGTGTATCGTAAGGTATGCTGGACTGGTTAGAAAAGAAAATGTAGGCATAAGTAACGATAATGCGGGCGAGAAACCCGCACACCGAAAGACTAAGGTTTCCACAGCTATGCTAATCAGCTGTGGGTTAGTCGGGACCTAAGGCGAACCCGAAAGGGACAGTCGATGGACAACGGGTTAATATTCCCGTACTACTGTTAACTGTGATGGGGTGACGGAGTGATGAAAGTGCCGCGAACTGACGGAATAGTTCGTTGAAGTACCTACCTATAAGACCCGCAGGCAAATCCACGGGTTTTGGGGAAATACGATAGTACTCGGCGTCTTCGGACAAAGAGATAGTGCACCTAAGGGCTTCCAAGAAAAACCTCTAAACTTCAGGTTAATAGTACCCGTACCGCAAACCGACACAGGTAGTCGAGATGAGAATTCTAAGGTGCTCGAGAGATTCATGGCTAAGGAATTAGGCAAAATAGACCCGTAACTTCGGGAGAAGGGTCGCCAGCAGCAATGCTGGCCGCAGTGAAGAGGTCCAGGCGACTGTTTATCAAAAACACAGGGCTCTGCAAAATCGTAAGATGAAGTATAGGGCCTGACACCTGCCCGGTGCTGGAAGGTTAAGAGGAGATGTTATCTTCGGAGAAGCATTGAATTGAAGCCCCAGTAAACGGCGGCCGTAACTATAACGGTCCTAAGGTAGCGAAATTCCTTGTCGGGTAAGTTCCGACCTGCACGAATGGTGTAACGATCTGGACACTGTCTCAGCCATGAGCTCGGTGAAATTGTAGTAACGGTGAAGATGCCGTTTACCCGCAGTGGGACGAAAAGACCCTGTGCACCTTTACTATAGCTTAGTATTGACCTTGGATAAATGATGTGTAGGATAGGTTGGAGACTGTGAAGTGGCGTCGCTAGGCGTTGTGGAGTCATTGTTGAAATACAACCCTTTGTTTATCTGAGGCCTAACCCCGTTTTGCGGGGGACATTGCTTGGTGGGTAGTTTGACTGGGGTGGTCGCCTCCAAAAGAGTAACGGAGGCTTCTAAAGGTTCCCTCAGTACGCTTGGTAACCGTGCGTAGAGTGCAATGGCATAAGGGAGCTTGACTGAGAGACATACAGGTCGATCAGGTACGAAAGTAGAGCATAGTGATCCGGTGGTTCCGCATGGAAGGGCCATCGCTCAAAGGATAAAAGGTACGCCGGGGATAACAGGCTGATCTCCCCCAAGAGCTCATATCGACGGGGGGGTTTGGCACCTCGATGTCGGCTCGTCACATCCTGGGGCTGGAGAAGGTCCCAAGGGTTGGGCTGTTCGCCCATTAAAGTGGCACGCGAGCTGGGTTCAGAACGTCGTGAGACAGTTCGGTCTCTATCTACTGTGGGCGCAAGAAATTTGAGTGGATCTGATTCTAGTACGAGAGGACCGAATTGGACAAACCTCTAGTGTATCTGTTGTCACGCCAGTGGCACCGCAGAGTAGCTACGTTTGGAAGGGATAAGCGCTGAAAGCATATAAGCGCGAAACCCACCACAAGATGAGATTTCTTTTAAGGATCGTGGGAGATGACCACGTTGATAGGCTATAGATGTAAAGGCAGTAATGTCATAGTCGAGTAGTACTAATAATCCGTAAGCTTATGTACACCTTTTCCTCCGGGGTAACCCGGAGGAAGAAACTTTCTAAATAAATACTTTTTTCTTTATCTCAGTATGTTAAGATATTGTGTAATGTTGATCCATAAATAATGGATTACCCATTGCAAAACGACCTTAAGGTGGTTATTGCGGCGGGGCTCACCTCTTCCCATCCCGAACAGAGAAGTTAAGCCCGCCTGCGCAGATGGTACTGCAGTTATGTGGGAGAGTATGTCGTCGCCTTTCTTTAGAAAAGCCTGTCTGAAAAGACAGGCTTTTTTGTTTTTATAGCATCGAAGTGTTTGTCTAAGGGCTCGGTTCGACGTATTTGTTTAATCTGGACCTGTTTTAGATTCTGTAAAACCCTCTATCCAATCGGATAGAGGGTTTTTTTGATTGGAATCATTAAATCTGAAGCTTATTCTGATGTTTTCAAGCAAGTAGGTTTGAAGTTTAATTTGTATTTTTACGACCTATATAAAGTATATTATGAAAAAATTAATTTTATTTTTTGCATTTATTAGTATTGCAAATGTTTATGCGCAAGAGCGCCCTAAATTAGTCATCGGAATTGTTGTGGATCAAATGAAAATGGAATATTTATATCGTTTTTCGGATGATTTTACCAGCAATGGGTTTAAGCGATTGATGAACAACGGCTATACCTTTCAAAATATGCATTATAATTATATGCCTACTTATACTGCGCCGGGACATGCTTCTATTTATACAGGAGCAACTCCTTCGATACATGGAATTGTTGGTAACGAATGGTTCAGCAGGACTTTAGGAAAAGAAGTATATTGTACGGATGACGCTTCGGTAAAAACCATCGGAAACGGAACTAAAGAGGAAGGGGAAATGTCTCCTAAAAATTTACAGAGTACTACAATTACCGATGAATTGCGTTTGGCTACCAATTTTAAAGGAAAAGTTATCGGATTGAGCATTAAGGACCGTGGTGCTATATTGCCGGCAGGACATTTTGCCAATTGGGCTTTTTGGTATAGCAAAACAGGAGATTTTGTTTCCAGTACTTTCTACGGCGAAAAGTTGCCTGATTGGGTTACAAAATTCAATTCTGAAAAAAGATACATGCCATATATTAATAAAGGATGGGATTTGTATAAATCGAAAGATACTTATAATGAGAGTTTAGCGGATGATAATCCTTATGAAGGCAAATTATACAATAGTGCTGCTCCAGTTTTTCCATATAATTTAAAAGAAATGTATGCTAAAAATGATGCTGGGGTATTGAGATCGACACCTTTTGGGAACGATCTTGTGGCTGAATTTGCGATGAAAGCTATTGAAATGGAAGAATTAGGTAAAGATAATGTTACAGATTTTTTAGCTGTTAGTTTTTCTTCTACAGATTATATTGGGCACTTATTAGGACCGCGTTCTATGGAGTTGCAGGATACTTATTTAAGACTGGATCAAACCATAGCAGATTTTTTAGTTTATCTTGATAAAAAAGTAGGCAAGGATAATTACCTGCTTTTCCTAACCGCAGATCATGCTGGAGCTGAAAACGTTAATTTTCTAAAAGATAATAAGTATGGTGTGAGGAGTGTGAGTCCAAGAGATATTAGATCAAATTTAAAAGATTTCTCAGTGAAGACTTTTGGAGCTGACTTAATTTTGAATTATTCGAGTTTCAATTTGTTTTTTAATAAAGAGACAATCAAAAATAAGAATCTTGATTTGTGTACCGTTAAAGCAGCTTTTAAAGCCTATTTAATGTCTCAGGATTATGTAAAGAAAGTATATACCGAAGAAGAGATTTTGAATTCTACCGGTAATGATTATTTTTTGAATTTTGTTGTAAAAGGATATGATGTTACTCAAAATGGAGATCTTGTTATTTTAGACAAACCGGGTTATATTGAGTATTCAGGTACAGGAACTTCTCATGGCACACCTTACAGTTATGATACGCATGTGCCTGCTATTTTCTATGGCTGGCATATTAAAAAAGGAGAATCCTACCATAAAAAGAATATCACAGAAATAGCACCTACGCTTGCCCAAAAATTGAAAATTACATTCCCAAATGGAACAGAAGCCAATGTTTTGGAAGAAGTTTTGAAAGACTAAAACATACTAATTTTGATAAAAAAAATCCCGTAAATAAATTTTACGGGATTTTTTTGTTTTTTGATAATTTTTGGTTTTAAACACTAATTAAATTAGAAATAATTACTTCTGTACCTTCAGTATAATTGCTGTTGAAATGAACAGTTACATCATTTCTTTCTGCTAATTTTTTTACTAGATTTAATCCAATACCGGTTCCAGATTCTCCTCTGGATGTTCTGCCAAGTGTGTAAAACATACCGAAAACCTTTTCGTGTTGATTTTCTGGTATTCCTGGACCATTATCGCTTATTGATATTGTTTTTTGATTTTCAGAATATGTGATGCTTATCTCTGTAATATCTTTATCATTATACTTAATAGCGTTTGATAATAAATTTTGGATTATTTGTTTAAATGCAACCGGTTGAAATAAAACAGAATGATTTAAGTTTTCTTTGTTTATTTTGATGCTATTATCGGTATCGATAAGTTTAATTATTGCGTTTATTTCGGTTAAAATATGAATGCTCTCTTTGCCTTCATTATTTTCAACATTTTTTGAATAATGCAGCAAATCGTCAATTAATTTTGACATATCCATTGCCGACGTTTTTACCATTTCAAATAAATCGGTTGCTTCCTCTTTTAGATCCAATATATGTTCTTCCTCAATAAAATCAATTAATGATTTTATATTGTTTAATGGAGTTTTTAAATCGTGAGCAATTATATGTGCAAATTGTTCTAATTCACGATTTTTTACCAAAAGCTTCTCGTTTAATGCTTTTAATTGTTGATCGTAATCCCATATTTTTAGAAAAGAGTCTACTTTTTTCCTTGTAACTTCAGTAATTAGAGGTTTAAATAGAAAGTCTATAGCACCTAAATCGTAGGCTTTATTGATATATTTGGGTTCATCGCTTATGGCGGTAACAAAAATAGTAGGAATGTTTGCCGTATCTGGATGTTGTTTTACTATTTCAACAAATTCATAACCATCCATTTCAGGCATTTGAACATCGACTAAAATAAGTGAAATTTTTTCTTTGAGTAATATTTGCAATCCTTGATGTGCAGATTCACAGGTTATTATTTCTCTA
Organism: Flavobacterium sp. W1B; assembly: GCF_047344965.1. NCBI lineage: Bacteria > Pseudomonadati > Bacteroidota > Flavobacteriia > Flavobacteriales > Flavobacteriaceae > Flavobacterium > Flavobacterium sp. W1B. The sequence continues at coordinate 289,260 of NZ_CP178845.1, read as the reverse complement.
TTAGGATGCTCAAGCATGCTTTTTAAAGCAATCAGGTTGGCAGGTTTGTCATCAATCAATAAGAGTGTATGCGTTTTAGCAGTATTCATTATTTAATATGTTTATGATATTTGTGGTATTTAATTCTTTATGATATTTGTATAAATTTTTAGCAGCTTTTGGCATCATGTCAAATTCGGCTTCTTCGAGGTCTTGTATAATGCTGATCCCATTATTTTCTGCAATAAATTTTAACCCTTCGGCTCCATCATTATTTGATCCGGATAATAGTATACCGCAGCATTTTTCTTTTAATACTGTAGAGAAAGATTCAAAAGTTACATCAATTGATGGTCGGCTATAATTGACAAGTTCAGAAACATCTAATGAAAAAGTCCTATTTTCTTCCAATAGTAAATGGTAATTTGAAGGAGCTGTATATATTATTCCGTTTTTAATAATTTCTTTGTCTTCTACTTCTTTTACGATATAGTGGGTATTGTTCTGTAAAATTTCCTCAAATGATGATTCTGAGTTTTTTAATCGATGTAAAACAATTACAATTGGTACACAAACGCGCTTATCCAATCCTTTTAGTATGGATAATATTGTATTAAAGGAACCCGCTGATCCACCAATGATAATCATATCTAGATTATTTTATTTTTTGATAAATTTTTTCATTTCGATCTATTTCCTTAAAATTTTCAAAGACGCTACTAAAACGCAAAGACTCTTTTTTCCCCAAAGCCAGAAAACCATGAATAGGTAAGCTGTCGTAGAATAATTTTAAAACCTTGTTTTGTAATTCATCATTAAAATAAATTAAAACGTTTCTGCAAAGAATCAATTGACATTCTTTGAAAACCCCATCAGTAACCAAATTATGATTTGTAAACAATATGTTTTTTTTCAAATCAGAATTGATTATCGAATTTTTTTCGTCAGAAATAAAATAATCTTTTAAAGACGCTTGTCCGCCACATTCAAAATAATTTCTCGAATAATCTTTAAAATTGATATTCGAATAAATGCCTTTTTTTGATTTTTCTATTGCATTCGAACTGATATCTGTTGCGTATAGCCTTGTTTTATCATACATTCCTTTTTCTTTCAACATTATGGCTAAAGAATAGGTTTCTTCGCCAAATGAACAACCCGCACTCCAAATATTTATTTTTGGATAGCTATCAAGATACGGAAAAATATTTTTAGACAAAGACATATAAAAACTCGGGTCCCTGAAAAACTCACTTACATTAACTACAATTTCATTTATGAAATCCTTAAAAATTTGGGGGTTATTTATTAATTCAAATTTTAAATCGACTACAGTTTTCATGGAATTAATTTCCATAAAACGATTAATTCGTCTGAGCATTGATGCTTTCGAATATTCGCGAAAATCATAATCGAATTGTTTCTGAATGGTTAAAAGTAATTCATCAAGGTCATTAAAATCAATCATTTGTATATCCAGATGCTAATTAATGAAATAAGCTTTTGTATGTCTATCGGTTTTGATTGGTAATCAGAAGCTCCGGCTTTTATAATTTCGTCTCGATCTCCTTTCATCGCTTTTGCTGTTAGGGCAATGATTGGCAAATCTCTCCATTTGATGTTTTCTCTAATTTTTCTCGTTGCTTCAAATCCGTCCATTTCGGGCATCATAATATCCATCAGTACGATGTCAACGTTTGAATTGCCTTCAAGGGCTTTTAAGGCTTCAACTCCATTAAAAGCGGTTGATATTATAGCTCCTTTGCTCGTTAATGCGGCTGATAAGGCATAAATGTTTCTAATGTCGTCATCTACAATTAAGATGTTTTTGTTCTTTAGAATTTCACCTCCTGATAAATTCGGCGCATTTTTATATTTCAAATCTTCTGTAGATTCAATTTTATTTAAGAAGAGTAAAAGTTCATCTTTTAATCTTTCAGTTGCATCGTTTGTTTTGATAACAATACTATCTACATTTTTTTCGAGCTCCAATTGGTCTTCATCAGAAAGCATTTTTCCAGTATTAACAATGATTTTAATGTCCTTGTTTTTGGATAATTTTTTTAATTCTGAAACAGCTTTGATATTGTTAGAATCAGGTAAACTCAAGTCAATTATGGCACAATCTATTTCGTCGTTTTTTAAAATATTTTCAGCTTCAAATCGCGAATGTGCTTGCAGACAGATTACATTTTTATCACTGGAATGTACCAATTCTTTTATTGAATAATTCAGTTTTACATCGTCTTCTACGATAAGCACTTTTTTATAAATCGAATTGATTTGTTTGTCAATGGATTGAAAAGCATTTTTTAATTTCTTTGGAGTGATTGGTTTCACTAAAAAATCAAAGGCTCCCATTTCTTTTGCAAGCTTTTCTCTTTTCATTCCAGACATTACATGAACAGGAATATGCTGTAATTCAGGGTCTTCTTTTAACCATTTTAAGACTGTCCAACCGTCTATTCCTGGTAATTTCATGTCTAGAATTATGGCTTTTGGGCTATATTTCTTTGCATACTGGAATCCAGTTTCTCCTTGATGCGCTATAATCGCTTTAAAACCATTGTCATGAGCAACCTGGAGCAAAACTTCGGCAAAAGAAGCATCATCTTCTATGATTAAAATGGTTTTATCGTCAATGTCAGCTTTATTTCTGTCGTCTTTAATGTTTGCGGCCAGATCGACAAATTCTTTATCTGAATTAGGGTATTCAGTTTCTATCGCTGGCTCTTCTTCTTTAATGATGCTCTCTTTAATTTCAATTTGGTTAGCATTTTTAGATTTATAGTTTATTGGAACAAAAACACTAAAAGTACTTCCATTATTTAATTCACTTTTGAGCGATACTTCTCCGCCCAATAAAATTGCCAATTCTTTGGATATAAATAAACCTAAACCTGTACCGCCATATTTTCGGCTTGTAGAGCTGTCAGCTTGCTGGAAAGTTTGAAATAGTTTTTTCTTGTTTTCCTCCGAAATTCCAATTCCGTTGTCTTTAATATGAATTGCTAAAATTTCATCATTAGCTAATGAAGCTAGCGATGACGTTAGATATTCTTGTTTTTTAGCTCCGGAATCAAAGGTTAGCGAGACTTTTCCGCTATTAGGCGTGAATTTTAAAGCATTAGATAAAAAGTTTTTAAGGATTTGTTCAATTTTCCCAATATCGGTATTGATTTTTCTTGGGCAATTCTCTGTAATGACCGTTTTGAAGTCAATTTCCTTTTTCTCCATCTGAACTCTAAACAGGCTGTCCATGTCCGAAAAGACTCTTTCAATCACGGTTTCTTCTGGGTATATTTCAACTTTGCCTGATTCTATTTTAGAAATATCTAATATATCGGTTATTAAATTCAGCAAATCCTTGCCCGAAGAGTTAATTACGGATAAATTGTCGATCTGAGAATTGGATAAATTCCCGTTTACATTTTCTTTCAAAAGATCCGAAAGAATTAGGATACTGTTTAATGGTGTTCTTAGCTCATGCGACATGTTTGCCAAGAATTCCGATTTGTATTTACTGGCTTGGGCTATTTCCTCCGATTTGACATTGAGTTCTTCTTGAGCAATTATTAGGTCACTATTTTTAATTTCTATTTCATAGTTTTTATTTTCAAGTTCCCTTCCTTTTTCTTCTAAATACGCATTGGTTTGTTCTAATTCTGCCGCCTGGTTTTTTAATTCTTCTTCTGATTGTTGCAGTAATAGGGTATGTTTGTTGAGTTCTTCATTATTTTGTCTCAGTTCCTCTTCTTGAACTTGTAAGATGTTGTTTTTGCGGTTGATTTCAACGACCGAAAGCCTCAACTCTTCATTGCGAATGAATACCTCTATGGCACTTCCGATAGAGTCTGTCAGGGTGTTTAGTAATTTTTTATCGGCATCATTGAAGTTTTCAAGCGATCCAATTTCGATTACACCAATTACCTCATTTTTGTAGGATATAGGTGTTAATAAAACATTGTATAAAGGAGATTTTCCAAGTGATGACGAAATAAAGGAATAGCTATTTTCTAAATTATTAAAGCACTTTTGTTCGTTATTTTTGAAAACTTCACCAACTAATCCTTCACCAATTTGGATTGTTTTTGGGGTATCTTGATTATCGGCATAGCTGCCTATTTTTATTAATTCATTTTTATTTTCAATATAATCGGTTGTATAAAAAACAGCTTGACAACCATTGGTTTGATTAATTAAAATACTGCATAAATTATTACCAAACTCATTTAAGTCTTTAGAATCAATGATTGATTTATTTACCTGAATAATATTTTTTTCTAATAAACTATTTTCATTTGATTCATCATTAAATTTTTTCAACTCCAAAGACATGTTGTTTAAAGAGTCATTAAGCGTGTCCGAAAGACTTCTTAGCTCAATAGTGTCGCCATAATTCCCCGAACTGATTTTAGCAGATAAATCAATTTGCTCTTTTATTGCCTTAATAAGATCCTTCAATGAATTGTTGATAGAATAGAATTCGGCATTTCCGGAAAGTTTATGGTCATTAAATTCAATTTTGCCCAATGCAATTTTATTGATCAACCTAGAAACACTTTTAAGTGTGTTTGAAGTATTGTTGATTAGTTTAAAAAATAAAAGGAAATTGATTAGTAATAATATGATTAATAAGGTGATTGTTAAAACTACAGAAGTAAATGTTTCTTGTTTTTTTTGTACACCATAACTAATGATATAGTTTAGGTTGTCTTCTTCTAATTTATTAAATCTTACAACAATAAGAGATGACATTTTCCACCATTTTTCTGCTGTTATATCATTAGTTTCATTATTGAAGATTACTTCTGAGGTGGCTAAAAAAGATTTAAATTCGTCAGTCTTTTTATATTTAATAATTTCATTATTTATTTCAGTAAGCCCGTAATTAATCAATCTAAAGTCAATGTTTTGATCAATTATCATGGCTTCTTTATAAACACCTTCTAATCGAGTTTCGACAGTTTTTTTTGATATTTTATCAAGTAAACTGCCTCGCATCAAGGTTGTTGCTATTTTTGAATCGATATAACAATTAAAGTTATTAGCGAGCAAGGTAAATTCTGGAATTTGACAATTTATAATTTGATTTTCAATTATATTGTCTAAAATAAAAATTATAGATGTGTATTGATTAAATATTTCTTCAGTAGAAATAGTCTTGTCTTCAATATCAGATCGTACTTTTTTTAAAATGCCTTTGGCAATATTTAAACTTTTATTTATTGTTGAATCGGTTGTTTTAAAGTTCAAAAACCATTCGGTTGTTTCCTTAGCTTTATAATCAAATTCAATTTTTCGGGTTGTATCAAATGATGAAAACTGATAAGAACCTCTTTCATCACTTATTAAATTTATACCTTTTGATAAATTTGCAATGTTATTTATGTTTTGCAAACTATAATCAATTTTAGTGTATTTATTGTAAGCGTTTTGACTGTTTGTAAAGGTCAAATACAATAATCCCGAAACGGGAATCAGAAGAATCAGAATTAGCTGAGTTTTTATAGATAGGTTTTTCCACATAGGTTTTTGGGGCTTTGGCTGGTAAAAATAGCAAAATAATTTTTGCAGAATGAAATTCATTTTGAATAATTCATAATGCATTGTATGCTATGTTTTTAGCTTTTAGTTTTGATTCTTTTTTTTACTGGAAGATATAATATTCAATAAAAAAAGCCACCCTAATAATCAGGATGGCTTTTAAATTTCAAAAGTTATTTTTAACTTTTAGTCAATTTATTTTTGAGCTTTGATTGATTGCACATATTCAGTCAATTTTTTTCCATAAAGAGAATTTGCCACTTTAGGAGTCATTGATTTTTGAATGGTATCCAAGTACTTGATATTAATATCGTAAATCTCAGAAAGAGCAATATATGGCGCTACATCATAATCTTTGTTGTTGATTGCAAAGTTAGTTGCAAACAAATATTTTCGTTTAATGTTAGAATCTTGCTTTGCAGCTAAACTATCAATGGCTTTGGTATTATTGCTTTTGATGGCCTTGAATTTTTGTTCAATTAAAGTTAGGTTTTCATCCTGGAAACGAGAGTTTATTTTTCTGTATTCTTCAAATAATTCTTGGTTTTTTGATCCTGTTATTTTTGCACCCGAGATGTAAGTATCTAGATTGGTGTCGATATTTATAGTTCCTGGTTCAGCAAAAAAAGAGATGTTATTATCTAGCGAGTTGGTTACTCCTCTGTCCAGAAATAAATATAACATTTCAGGCGATTTTAATTCAATATTGCTTTCAAAAGCAGAATTGCCGTCAATTTTAATACTGTCGATAGCTACAAGTGTGGTATCAACAACTCTTTGTATGTATAAGGTTCCTTTTTTTAAACCTTTAATATTTCCGGTAATGTGTAGATTGTCTTTTGGTTCAGTTTTGTTACAGGATGATATTAAAATAAGTGTAACGAATGCAAGTATTGATTTTTTCATTGGTAGGTTTATATTTTGGCGCAAAATAAAGAAAATTGTTGGAATGATTTTATAAAGGATTAAAATTTCACAAAAAAAGCCCCCAATCTATTTCTAAAATTGGGGCTTCTTAAGTAATTTTTAAATTTAGGCTTTAAGCCAAGCTTCTTTTAGTTTTGTTTTAGAGGCATCCGTCGATTTAAGACCTGCTTTTTCTTCGTAAGGTAATTTTACTTTTCCTTTGATGATTTGCTCCTTGCCATTGCGCTTTATTTTTAAGGTTATGGCATCATTTTCTTTCCAATTTTGGCTTGCGCCAATCATCTCATAAATATTAACAAGCGAATAGGCTTTGTCATTTATGGATAGTAAAATATCATCGGCTTTTAGCCCTAAATTGGTGTAGAAATTATTTAGTTCTATATCAGGAATTACACTGATTTCTTTGGTTTGAGGATTTACTGTTATATATGGAGATTGTCCTTTCAGAAAAACATTAGTCGCTACTTTTTCGGTTGTATTAGTTACTCCAACTTTTGCCAAATAAGTAGCATATGGAATTGCTGTTGTTCCGGCTACATAAGTGTTCAAAAATTCACCAACTTCTGGGTAGCTTATTGAAGTAATTTTGGTAAAAAGCTCTTTGTCTTCAAAAGGTTTTGCCACGCCATATTCACTTGATAATTTTTGCATCAAATCAAGGATTCCTTTTTCTCCATTGCTTTTTTCTCTAATGATGATATCCAAACACATGCCAATAAGCGCTCCTTTTTCGTACACGTTTAAATATTGGTCTTTGTATGGTTTTTCTAAGACATTGGCGCTCATTGTTGTAAATGGCATGCTGTCATTCATGGTATTAGCCTTGGCTATTTTTTCAGCCATACGGTTGAGGAAATTATCTTCGGTAATTAATCCTTGGTTTATTTGAAAAAGATTGGCGAAATATTCCGTAACTCCTTCATACATCCATAAATGTTCAGACATTTTTGGATTGTTGTAATCAAAATCTTGAATTTCTTTAGAATGGATTGTCAAAGGTGTCAGAATATGGAAAAATTCATGAGAAACTACGTCCATCATCGATTTTACTAATTCTTCTTTTGGCATCATTTCAGGCAGGACTACTGTTGTTGCTGTAGGATGTTCTAAGGCACCGAATCCTTTGGCATCATTTTCTTGCATGGTTGATAAGTACAATAAAACGCTGTATTTTTTTGTAGCATCTATTTTTCCCAAAAAAGTCTTTTGGGCAGTCATCATTGTTTTCATTTCAGGAGTAATACTCTCAGCGGTTACTTTGCCCGAGGGAGAATAAACTGCGATTTGTATTTCCATTCCATCAACGGCGAAAGTGGTGTAATCTGGTTTGGCATACATAATAGGGTTTTCAACTAATTCGGCATAACGAGCTGTTACAAATTTGTCATTTGTGTCACTTGAATCTAAATCAGTCATCGAAGTGGCTCCCCAAAGTGTTGCCGGATGAGTAATAGTTACTTGATAAGGAATTGACATTTTATTTGTAAAATATCCTACGAAACAATGGGTGTTAAGCATGATATTTTTACCGGCATCGATATTTGAACCAGCTGGAGAAAAAATTTCGCCATCTCCAAAATCTTTCCCGGTTTCGGTGTCAAAAGAATCATTTACCCGATAGGTGATTTTGTCCAAAGTTTTTGCATTGGCAATAGACCACGAATTAACATCTGTTTTGTTTACATTTAGTAATTCTCCTTTTTTGTTATAGGCTTTCAGATCTTCAATATACTTTCCGTAATTGTCCTCTGAATAGGTTCCGGGAACCGTTTTAGGAATATGATAGGTAATTTCATCAGTCAATATCGATGGAGCATTTACCGTAACTAGGACTTTATCATCAATTATTTCATTCAAATTAATGTTGACCAGAACTTGTTCTTCTTTTTGAGTGATAGCTGAAGTTGAAGCTGTTTTACAACTCCAAAAAACAGATGCGAATGCAAATGCAAAAAGTATTTTTTTCATTTTTTAGTTTTTTATTTTAGCTATAGGTATTTTATGTATTGTTACAGACTATAATGATTTAATAAAAAGATTGATTGTACTCACTAATTTTTCTGAGACGAATAAATTTGGATCATTGTAGGACTTCATGTTTTCGGTATCATCACCTTTAATTTCTTTAAAAACGTGATTCATGTCTTCAATAACGACAAGTTTTGCTTCGGGTTTTGTCTTTTTTAATAGTTCGGCTTCCAAAACCTTTACTTGCAAATCCTTGGTTCCGTTAATTAATAGCATAGGAATTTGCAGTTTTTTAATTTCGTTTTGCGGATCGTATTTTATCCAGGAAATCATATAAGGTTGTACACTTTCCCTGAAAATTGAAGCCAACATTTGATTTTTTAGTTCAAATGTTTTTCCGCTTTTCAGGATTTCAAAATCTTTTTCTACTTCTTCTTTTAGAAAAGGAGCCTGTTTTTCTATCTGTTCAACTACAACTGCATCAATTGTTCTTCCGGCTCCTGCCAATGAGATATAGGCATCGGCATTTCCGTTCGCGGCGACCATTCCCACTAATGCGCCTTCGCTATGGCCGGCAATTATAATTTTGTTGTATTTTTTTTGATTTTTAAAGAAGGTCAAGATGTCTTTGGCATCTTTTATAAAATCATCAAGTGAAAGCGACTTTTCATCCACGGTTCCGGCTGCCATTTGGGCAATAATCCTTTTGTCATAACTAAAAGTTGCAATGTCGTTTTTTGCCAAATCTTCGGATAAATATTTCAAAGAATTGTTAATCATTCCTTTTTGATTCCCATCTCTGTCAGTAGGGCCGGAACCTGCAATTAGAATGACAAGATTCGTTTTTTTATTTTCTTTTAAAGGAGAATATAAAGTTCCCTTTAGTAGGGGATTGATCGTTATCTCTTTTTTTTCCTGAGAAAAACAAAGTGTTGAAAGTAAAATTAAGAATGAGAATAATGATTTTTTCATTGTTTATCTTTTATTTTAGCTATTAGTCTTCTTAAGTCTAAATATGTTACAATCCAATCTAGTATCGGGTAGGATTGGCCAAATTGTTTATACAAAAAAACTCCTGGATTACAGGAGTTTCACTTTTAGTCTAATTTGTTTTTTATGTAATATTTGCCATCCAAATCTTCATCAAAATCATCTATTTTAACGGGTTTTGGTTTTGGTTTATTTGCTGTAGCTTTCTTTTTCCACATTTCAAATTTTTCAGCTGGCATCTTCTTTTTCATAATCTCTAGAACCTCCTTTTCGACCAAACCAAATTCCTTTTTAATGATTTCAAAAGGATTTTTTTCCTCTAAGGCCAATGTAACAAGTTTTTCTGTTTGTTCCCAGTTTAATTCTTTGCGGCTACTCTTTTTCATCACGTGAAAATTAATTCTAATAGTTTTTAATGATTAATATAATTGATTCTAAAATAGATACCAATATTAATAAAAAAAGTAATTACTTCTTATCAAAAAGACGTTTTTTTTTAGTGTTTAATTTCTTTAAAACGATGTTGTTTCTGAAACGGTATTTTTAATAAATTTTTTAGCCGATTGTGCTCTTCAATCTTCATGTGAGTGTCTATTCCATAAATGATTTCTTCTTTTGGAAGTACCATAAATGTTCCGAAAAGGCGGTCCCAAACAGAGAAAATATTTCCATAATTACTGTCTGTGTAAGGAAGTTTATAATGATGATGTACTTTGTGCATGTCTGGAGACACGATAAAATAGCTCAGTAAAGTATCCAGTTTTTTGGGAATAGAGATGTTGGCATGATTGAATTGGGTTGCAATGACAGAAAGGGTTTGGTATAAAAAAACCATCCACATAGGGCTTCCCACAATTAAAACGCCCAAAGCTGTAAACGCAAACCGGATGATGCTTTCGCCGGGATGATGCCTGTTGGCCGAAGTGGTGTCGATCCAAGTGTCGGTATGATGGATCAGGTGAAAACGCCATAATATTTTTGCTTTGTGTTGTATCAGATGCACCAGATATGCACCTATTAAATCTAATAAAAGCAATCCGATTAATGTGTAAATCCATAAAGGCATTGGCGGAAGCCATTGTAAAATTCCAAACTCATTGGCAATTGTCCAATCGGCAGATTTCAGTAAAATAAAAGCTAAACAGAAATTGACTAGGATGGTTGTGAAGGTCAAGAAAATATTAATACTGGCATGATGCCATTTTTTGTAACCAAAATTAAAAAGCGGGAAGGCATTCTCAATTAACCAAAAAATAGTGATACCAGCAACCAGAATCAAGCTTCTATGAGAAGGTGGTATGGTGGAAAAATAAGAAACAATTTCGTTCATAAGCATGAAGTATTTATTTCAAATATAATAATTTTTGAATACAAAAAATTACTTTATCAGCCTGAAGGTGAGGTTTATTCTAGAGTCGATGGGTTTGGTCGTTTTCGGAATTTGATGTTTCCAAAAATGCTGTGTTGTTCCTTTCATTAGTAATAAACTTCCGTGTTCTAGAACGATATTTTTTTTCTGGTCTTTTTGGGTATTGTGTTTCAATTGAAAAATGCGTTCGGCACCAAAGCTTAAAGATGCTATTACCGGATTTATTCCTAATTCTTTTTCATTGTCTGCATGCCAACCGTTGCTGTCTTTTCCATCGCGATAGTAATTGAGTAAAACGCTGGTAAAGCTTACATCGGCCACAGTTTCGACTTTTGATTTTATCTTTTGCAAAAGAAAACTCCAAGGATGCGGCTGCATTTTTATATTCGAATAAGAGTACGATTTTTCCTGATTTCCATGCAAAGCGGTTAATCTGGGCTGTAGATGTTTTTTGCCATAAACGGTAATTTCGTCATGTTGCCAAGGAATAGAATTCATTAATTCGGCATAAATTTCATCAGCCTCCTTTTTGTCAAAAAAAGCAGGATAATAGATGATTTCCGCATCTGGCAGATTGAGAAATATCGTTTGCGATTGAAAGAGTGAATTCATTTTGCAAAAATAAAGAGAAAAAAGAAGCGAATATTGCTTCTTTTTTCTCTTTAAATTAAAATATTATTTTTAAGGATTATACTTTTTTGACCAAACTAATAATGAATAGTAAAATCCAAGCTCCGCATGCGGCAATTATAATTTGCCAAAGCAAACCTCCTCCGCCAATGCCGAGTTTGCCGGCAATCCAGCCACCAAAAATTCCTCCCAAAATCCCAACAATGATGTTGCCAAAAATTCCAAAACCAGCACCTTTCCAAAGTTGACCTGCAAGCCAACCAGAAATTGCCCCAATGAGTAAGAAATACAAAAAGTTCATAATTTTAATGTTTTAATGGTTAGTAATTTAGTTTGTAGTAAAGTAATCAATTATGATTCTGAATTATTCTGTAGGATATTTTTATATATAATTCCGGCAGCAATTGCTCCTAGAATAGGGGCAAACCAAAACAGCCAAACTTGAGATAGAGGTTCGCCGCCAACAAATAATGCCTGTGATAACGATCTTGCCGGATTTACGGATGTATTGGTGATAGGAATACTAATCAAATGAATAAGTGTAAGTGCCAGACCAATTGCGATACCTGCAAATTTTCCGTTGGCAAATTTATCTGTTGCTCCAAGGATTACTAATAAGAAGAATAGGGTCAGTACAAACTCGGCTATAAATGCAGATTCCATAGAATAGCCTTCGGGTGAAAAAGCGTCAAAACCATTAGAAGCAAATGCTCCTGCTTTGGCATTGTCTATTATAAAACCAGTTTTTCCCGAGGCAATGGCGTATAGAGTTCCTGCTGCGGCAATGGCACCAATACATTGTGCAATGATATAAGGTAATAAGTCCTTGATGGGAAATCTTCCTCCAGCACATAATCCGAAAGAAACGGCAGGGTTAAAGTGTCCTCCAGAAATATGTCCCACTGCATAAGCCATGGTCAGAACTGTCAGGCCAAAGGCAAGGGCAACTCCCATAAATCCTATTCCTAAATTAGGAATTCCAGCAGCAAAAATAGCACTACCACAACCACCAAATACCAGCCAATATGTACCGAAAAATTCTGCAAATAATTTTTTCATAATAGATTTAATTAAGGGTTAAGGTTAATTGCAAGGGCAGGTTTAAGAGTAGGATCCATTTAGGGGTTCCTATTTTTGTTTTTTCATTGGGGAGTATATAAATTTGGCTTGGGGAAACGGCAATTAGTAAAGCTGTTATTCCGCAAGCTGCATATTTTGAAAAAACAGGAATAGACAGCATTATGGCCAAAAAAAATTTGGCAAAGAGACTTATCGAATTTAATAATTTAGAATTCGGGAAATAAGGGGGAATGATTTTTAAATAAAGACTTGGGATTCTGAAATGGCTTATCCTTGCTTTGATATAAGCGAAAGCCATTGTGTATAAATGCCAAGGTAAATTCATGACGAATGAGTTATTCATTACGAATTTAATAAATAATTAACAAAAAACGTGTTTTTGTGTTAATTATTTTTTTGAAAATTTAACATTCATAATTATAATTGCTAGAATAATCAAAACAATTCCAAACCATTGGATGCTATTTACGTTTTCATCCAGAAGAGAATAAGCCATCATCACCGAAACAGGAAGTTCAAGTGCAGAGACAATGCTCCCCAATCCGATTCCGGTAAGTGGGAAACCGGCATTCAAAAGCATGGGAGGGATTATGGTTCCAAATAGAGCCAAAATAATTCCCCATTTTAGGAAGATTTCAAAGTTGAATGGGGTAGTTTGTGTGACTATGGCAAATGAAAACACAATTACGGCACCACCAAGAAGCATATACAGGCTGCGTTGTGCCGAAGAAATTCCCAGAGCAACACGATTTGCGGTAAACATAGTTGTGGTAAATGATGCCGCTGCCAAAAATCCCCACATGATGCCACGCCAGTCTAGTTGTATTTCATTATTGATTAAATTGGTAGCTAAAACGGTCCCGACTAAAACGATAACTACCGAAATGATTTTTTGGGTAGAAGGGATTTTTTTCTCTAAAATCATTTCCAGTAAAACTCCCATCCAAACCGTTTGCATCAATAAGACGATACCTATGGAAACAGGAATGTATTTTACGGCCAAATAATAAAAAAGACTGGTCATTCCCAAAGAAGTTCCCGCCAACATCAAATGAAAAATATTTTGTTTAGATGCTTTTAGGGATGCATTTTTGTTTTTTACCTTTTGAATTAGATTCAAAATCAAGATTCCTATAATTCCATATATAAATTGAGAAGTGGTGACTTCGGCCGTGGTAAAACCTTCGTCGTAAGCCATTTTTACAAAAGTAGCCAACATTCCATAACTAGTTGCACCCAGTCCTACTAAGAAAACTCCTTTTAATACGTTGTTCTTTGTCATTTCTTCAATTTTAAAAAGCGGGCAAAGATAGCGCTTTAAGTCTTGATTTGCTTATTTTTAATTTTTATAAAAGACGAAATCATGATTTGTGTTCTTTCAAAATTGAAATAAAAAAAACCTGCAAAGTTTAATTTGCAGGTTTTTAATGTGATTTTGAAAATGTTATTTGATCATCTCAAAACTTCTTTTCACGAAAGCAGTCAAAGCTTCTCCTTTTAATAGGTTTTGCGATAGTCTAGCTAAGTCAAGTGCCTGTTTTACCAAGTGCTCTTGATTTGACTTGTCTTCGGTATTCAGGATGGTCGTTGCCAATGGAGAATTAGTGTTTACCACTAAATTGTACATTTCCGGCATATTTCCCATTCCAAACATTCCGCCGCCGCCAGACTGGCTCATTTCTTTCATTCTGCGCATGAATTCCGGTTGCGTGATGATAAATGGAGCAGCTTGGCTGTCCATAGCTTCCAACTGGACAGAATAATTTTGTTTTGGAACAATGGTTTCTAAGACCGTTTTCAGATTGGTTTGTTCTTCTTCCGATAATTTAGAAATAACAGTGTCTTCTTTTTTGATTAAATTATCAATGTGATCTGAATCGACACGAACGAAAGTTAAATTGGTATTATCAGACTCTAATTTTTGAATCAGGTGAGAGATAATCGGTGAATCTAATAATAAAACTTCGTATCCTTTGTCTTTTGCAATTTCTATATAAGAGTGTTGCGTTTCTTTATTTCCGGCATATAAGACAATTAGTTTTCCGTCTTTGTCGGTTTGATTTGCAGCAAATTTTTCTTTTAATTCTTCTAAAGTGAAAAATTTGTCATCAACTGTTGGGTACAAGACAAAAGCACCGGCTTTTTCGTAGAATTTATCTTCAGAAAGCATTCCGTATTCTAAAACGATTTTGATGTCGTTCCATTTTTTCTCAAAATCTTCACGGTTTTCAGTGAATAATGATTTTAGTTTGTCGGCAACTTTACGAGTAATATAGTTTGAAATTTTCTTTACAGCTGCATCAGCTTGCAATCCAGAACGAGAAACATTCAAAGGAATATCTGGTGAATCTACAACACCTTTTAGCATCATCAAAAATTCAGGTACGATTCCTTCCACATTATCCGTTACGTATACCTGATTTTGGTACAATTGAATTTTATCTTTCTGGATTTGCATGTCAGACCCCAGTTTTGGGAAGTACAGAATTCCGGTAAGGTTGAACGGGTAATCAACATTTAAATGAATGTGGAATAAAGGTTCTTCAAATTGCATAGGATACAATTCGTGGTAGAAAGTTTTATAGTCTTCATCCGTTAATTCCGTTGGTTGTTTTGTCCAAGCTGGATTTGGATTGTTGATGAAATTGTCAATTTCAACAGTTTCATTCACGTAATCTTCAGGAGCATCTTCCGGTTTAGGAAGCGTTTCTGTTTTTGTTCCAAATTTAATTGGGATAGGCATGAACTTATTGTACTTGTTCAATAAACCGCTGATTTTAGAATCTTCTAAGAATTCTAATGAATCTTCGGCGATATGCAAAATAATTTCGGTTCCGCGAGTCGTTTTTTCTGCCGGTTCCAAGGTAAACTCAGGACTTCCGTCACAGGTCCAATGAGCTGCTGGTTCGTCTTTGAAAGATTTAGTGATAATTTCTACTTTGGAAGCAACCATAAAAGCAGAGTAGAAACCAAGACCGAAATGTCCGATAATTCCGGAATCTTTGGCAGAATCTTTATATTTTTCTAAAAATTCTTCAGCACCTGAGAAAGCCAATTGGTTGATGTATTTTTCAACTTCTTCGGCAGTCATACCAATTCCTTGATCAATGATGTGCAATTTTTTGCCTTCTTTGTCAATTTTTACTTCAAGAATTGGGTTTCCATATTCTACTTTGGCTTCGCCAATATTCGTAAGATGTTTTAATTTTAATGTTGCATCGGTCCCATTAGAAATCAATTCACGTAAAAAAATCTCGTGATCACTGTATAGGAACTTTTTGATTAATGGGAAGATGTTTTCTACCGAAACATTAATTTTTCCAGTTGTCATATTTAAATTTTTTATAGGGTTTTACAATCAGGTCAAGTACTTTCAAATAGAATACCAATTAAGAGGCGAGTGACAAATTGTCGTAACTGCTAATTTTGAAACAAAATAATTGAATATTAAAACATTTTCAGTTTGTAGGATTGTATCTTTGTACTAGTTTAATTAATAAAATGATATAAAAATGAAAAAGATGATTTTTTTGGCAACAATAGCCTTGGTGTTGTTTTCGTGCAAAACGACTTCAGTTACTAACACGAAATTAGATAGACCATCGGAAGTTGCGATGAAGGGAAACTGGGTGATTAGTTCAGTGACTTATTCAGGGTCACAGTATATCAAAGTGAATTCGTTTGAGATTGCTGATTCACAATGTTTTGAAGGGAGTACTTGGAAGTTTGTTTCAAACAACAATAAAGGAAACATGGCTTTGACAAAAGCGGGTTGTAGTTCATTTAGCTCACCAATCACTTGGTTTGTAAATAAAGATGGTCAATTTGTATTGAAAGTACTTGATGCGGGAATAAAAGCTAAAAAAGTTAGAGAAGGTTACGTACTTATGGTTGCAAACCAAACAGAGAGTTCTTTTCAGTTGATTGATAGAATTGATGTAGCAGGAAAAATGACCGATGTGGTTTACCAATTTCAAAAAGCAAATTAATTAAAATAAAAAACAGAATTATGAAAAAGATTTCAATAATAGCATTGGCTCTAATGATGACAGCCGGTACACTTTTTACAAGTTGTGAAGCAGTAAAAAACACAAATAACACACAAAGAGGAGCCGGAATAGGAGCTGTAGGTGGCGCTGTAATAGGCGGTATTCTTGGAAACAACCTTGGAAAAGGTGGAAAAGGAGCGTTGGGCGCAGTTCTTGGTGGCGTTGTTGGTGGTGTTGCAGGTGGTGTGATTGGTAATAAAATGGACAAACAAGCCAGACAAATTGATCAGGTTCTTCCAGGTGCCGATGTAAAACGTGTAGGTGAGGGAATTCAATTGGTTTTAAACGAAAATGCAGTGCGTTTTGATACTAGCAAATCAACATTGACAGCTGGAGCAAAAGCAAATTTAGATAAATTAGTTGCTGTATTTCAAGAATATCCTGATACTGATATTACTATATTTGGATATACTGATAGTACAGGTAAAGCGGATTATAATTTAAAACTTTCGGGCGAAAGAGCAGCATCAGTTAGAAGCTATTTAGTCGCTAAAGGAATTGCTTCTAGCAGATTTAAAGTAACGGGAATGGGAATTGCTGATCCAATTGCTTCAAATGAAACTGTTGAAGGAAGAAGCCAAAACCGTCGTGTTGAATTTGCTATTACCGCAAATGCTAAGATGCAGGAAGATGCTAAAAAAGAAGCAGGAAATTAATAAAACAAATTGTTTTTATATACAGAAAGCCGTTTCGTTATTATGACGAAACGGCTTTCTTTTTTTATATAAATTATGATTTCACTAAATGATTATTGTTTCAGACAATCTATATTTGCAGACTCAAATTTCATTATTACAAGATGCTTCAAGTTCAAAATATTTCTTTTGGTTATACCGAAAAAAAGGTAGTTCATAATATTAATTTCACGATAGGAAAAGGGCAAAATATTGCTGTAATTGGAGAAAGCGGATGTGGAAAAAGCACGCTTTTGAAACTGATTTACGGTTTGTATGATTTAGATCAAGGGCATATATTTTGGGGCGAAACCGAAGTGTTAGGGCCAAATTTTAATTTGGTTCCCGGAATGCCTTTTATCAAATATTTATCCCAAGATTTCGATTTAATGCCCTACATAACGGTTGCGGAGAATGTGGGTAAGTTTTTGACCAATGTCTTTCCTGAAAAGAAAAAAGAGAGAATCAACGAATTATTGGAGATTGTTGAAATGACCGATTTTGCTGATGTAAAAGCAAAATATTTGAGTGGAGGTCAGCAGCAACGTGTTGCTCTTGCACGCGTATTGGCTTTAGAACCCGAAATATTATTACTGGACGAACCTTTTAGCCATATTGATAATTTTAGGAAAAATGCACTTAGACGAAATTTGTTTGCCTATTTAAAATCTCAGGAAATTACTTGTATTGTCGCCACCCATGATAGTACGGATGCGCTTTCCTTTGCTGATGAAACCATTGTTTTGCAAAACGGAATTATCGTTGATAAGGCCGATTCTTATAGTTTGTACAATAATCCTATTAATAAATATGTAGCTTCTCTTTTTGGAGAAGTCAATGAATTGAGATTATCGCAATTGGTTCCAGTTGACGGAGAAGATGAAATTGTTTTGTTGTATCCGCACCAGCTTAAATTGGTTGATAATGGTTTGATGAAAGTAGTTGCTAAGCAATCCTATTTTAAAGGAAGTCATTATTTGATTAAAGCTGTTTTTGATCGGAAAGTGATTTTCTTTGAACATGATAAGCCATTGGAATTAAATCAGGAAGTCACCTTGATGATATCCTAATAAAAAACCAAAACCCGAAATGGAATCCATTTCGGGTTTTTGGTTTTTAGACCTTTTTATACTTAATTCTTTAAATACTTTTCTAAGAATTGATCTTGTTCCCAAAGTAAATGCAAAATATTCTCTTTTGCAGCATATCCGTGTGATTCTTTTGGTAAAATCACCATTCTTGCCGGAGCTCCAAGTCCTTTTAAAGCTTGAAAGTAACGTTCTGTTTGCAAGGTAAAAGTTCCAGGATTGTTATCGGCTTCACCATGAACCAAAAGCATTGGCGTTTTCATTTTATCAGCATTCATAAATGGTGACATAGCGTTGTATACTTGTGATGCTTCCCAGTAATTACGTTGCTCGCTTTGGAATCCAAAAGGAGTAAGGGTTCTGTTGTAAGCACCGCTTCGGGCAATTCCGCAAGCAAAAAGATTCGAATGGGTCAATAAATTAGCTGTCATAAATGCCCCATAAGAGTGACCTCCAACAGCTACTTTTTTTCTGTTGATATAACCCAAAGCGTCTACTGCATTTATTGCCGCTTCGGCATTGTCTACTAATTGCGAGATAAAATTGTCGTTTGGTTCTGTAGTTCCTTCACCAATAATTGGGAATGCCGCGTCATCTAAAACAACATAGCCTTTGGTTACCCAATAGATGAATGAACCATAACTAGGGAATGTGAATTCATTTGGGTTTTGAGTGACTTGTCCTGCTGAATTTTTGTCTTTGTATTCTGCCGGATATGCCCAAATCAGCAATGGCATTTTCTCTTTTTTTACTTTGTCATAACCTAGCGGTAAATATAAAGTTCCAGATAATTCAACACCATCTTTACGTTTGTATTTAATTACCTCTTTGCTTACATTTTTGATGCTTTCAAAAGGGTTTTTGAATGCTGTAATTGGCGTTAGCTTATTTTTTTGTTTGATATTTCTAAGATAATAATTTGGATATTCATTTTTAGACTGGATTTGTACTAAAACCGTTCCTTTCTTGAAGTCTTCAATTTCTATTATATCTTCTTTTTTATCGGTATAAGTAGAGGTGTACAGACGATTTGATTTTAAGGTTTTCAAATTGAATTCTGAGATAAAAGGGAATTGTCCGTTTTTAGTAAAACCGTTTCCAATAAGGAATGCATTGTCATTTTCGATAGCCAAAACATATCTGTTGTATTGGTTTTTTCTAGTTTCAAAATTTCCTGGATCGGAATACGCATCTTGAGAATTTCTGTCGAAAATTACTTTTGGAGCCGCACCGGGATTAGATGGATTGATCAAATAGGTTTTAGTATTACGTGTATCATACCATTCATCTGAAATAACGGCAAAAGCATCATTTCCCCAAGTAATTCGGTCGAAACGTTGAGGTGTTTTTACCAATGAAGTAGCTGCAGCATCGAAAGGGGCGTTCCAAAGAAAAACTTCGTCTCTGAATTCTACTTTGTTAGCAGGATCTCCGGCGTCTAAAGCTTCGGCGTAAACTAATGTTGAAGGTTTATCCGCTCTCCAGTTCATATTTCTTTTCCCTTTTCTAACCGCCATAAAACCTTTAGGGATAATTTCGGTAAGTGGTACTTCGTTTACCACTTTTACTTGGTTTCCGGCATTGTCATAAATGGTTGTTTTTGATGGGAAACGGTTCAAGGGAACAATATATGAAAATGGCTTTTGAATCGTATTCAGCATCAGATAATTTCCATCTGGAGAGAAACTTTCTCCGGCATACATGTCGGCTTTTTTGAATAAAGTTGCAGTTCCGTCTAGCTTTACTTTGTATAGTTCAGAAGTAATGATGTTTTCAAAATTCAGTTCATCATTTTTGTTTTTCAATAAATCCTGATAGGTTCTGTTTTGTGATTTTGACCCATCGGCATTTGAGATTATCGGACCTGTTGGCAGATCTTTTTTCGAATCTAATAAAGCGGCTCTGTTTTTTGGCAGCATTTTCACCAAAATAGTTTCGTTGTCATTGAGCCAGCTAAATGGATTTCCAAGATTAGCGTTTACCGTGGCTTCCGTCAATTTTGTTGCTTTTGCCGTAGCTACATCTATAAACCAAAGTTCAACTCCTGAATTTGTAGTATGAGAGAATAGGATTTTCTTGTCGTTTGGCGACCAAGATAAATTGCTGATGCGAGGGTTTTCAGGTAGGCCAGCAACTTGAGTTTCGTTCTTGTTGCTTACTTTTCTAATTTTCAGATTATTGATATAGGTAACTGTGCTGGAAATATTTGTTACCGGATTGATACGTAAACCTCCTAATCGTAATTCCTCTTGGTTTAAATCGTCCAATGTTTTGTAAGTGTTTCTGTAGGACAACAGTAAGTACTCTTTTTTGGTGTCCATCGATACCGTAGGTGCTCTTTCGTAATCGGCCAAATCTAAAATGGATTTGGGTGGTTTTTGATAACTTAGGTTTTCTTGGGCAAAAGCACTCAAACCTAAGCATAGAAATAAGATAAAGCTTATTTTTAATTTCATAGTTGGATTTTTTTGAATTAGTATGTGGGTAAATTTAAGTATTTGTTTATTGAAGTCCAAGCTTGTTATAGCTGAAAGAAATATTTCTTTTATTGGATAGCTCTAGCCCTGATAAGAGTGGCATTCTTTTTACGAAATAAGAAAAAGATATAGTCTAAAATAGGGAAAAGCTTCTTAAAAATATAAATATAAAATAGGAGTTTGTTAAAAAAACAGTAATTTGTGAGCTGAAATTTTATAATATAAATTAAATTTGCAGTCTTGTTTTAATAAAAAAGTAATAATATGTACCATTCTAAAATAACTGGATTAGGCTATTATGTTCCTGATAACGTAGTAACCAATGATGACTTGTCAAAAATTATTGACACAAACGATGAGTGGATTCAAGAGAGAACCGGAATTCAAGAAAGAAGGCACATTGTAAGAGGAGAAGATACAACGACTTCGATGGGTGTTAAAGCGGCCAAAATTGCAATTGAACGTTCCGGTGTTGCAAAAGAAGATATTGATTTTGTAGTTTTTGCCACATTAAGTCCTGATTATTATTTTCCTGGGCCAGGAGTTTTAGTGCAAAGGGATTTAGGTTTGAGAACTGTTGGTGCGTTAGATGTTAGAAATCAATGTTCTGGTTTTGTTTATGCCTTATCCGTTGCCGACCAATACATCAAGACGGGAATGTACAAGAATATTTTAGTGATTGGGTCAGAGGTTCAATCAACGGGATTAGATATGACTAGCCGTGGAAGAGGGGTTTCTGTAATTTTTGGAGATGGAGCAGGAGCTGCGGTTTTGAGCAGAGAGGAAGATTTGTCGAAAGGAATTCTTTCAACTCATTTGCATTCAGAAGGACAGCATGCCGAAGAATTAGTGGTGAAAGCGCCAGGAATGGGAGGAAGATGGATTACGGATATCCTTGCCGATAATGATCCTGATGACGAAAGTTATTTTCCTTATATGAATGGGCAATTTGTATTCAAAAATGCCGTAGTTCGTTTTAGCGAAGTAATAAACGAAGGTTTACAGGCCAATAATTTACAGGTTTCGGATATTGATATGTTAATACCACATCAGGCTAATTTGAGAATTTCTCAGTTTATTCAAAATAAATTCAAATTGAGAGACGACCAAGTTTTCAATAATATTCAAAAATACGGAAATACAACAGCGGCATCTATTCCTATTGCATTGACTGAGGCTTGGGAACAAGGAAAAATCAAAACCGGAGATACAGTAGTTTTAGCTGCTTTTGGAAGCGGATTTACCTGGGGAAGTGCTATTATAAAGTGGTAGTGTAACTTTTATTATAAAATCAAAAAACCCGGAGTTGGCATACTCCGGGTTTTTCTTTTTCAAAAACTATTAAAAATTCTATTAAAAAGGCATTGTGTTTTCGTTTAAAACAATCCACCGCCACCACCTTGTTTGGTGTTGTCGTCTCTTTGTTTGCGCTGTAAACTTCTGTTTTTTCCAGCTCCAAACATGTAGTTGAAACCAATATAAGCTGATTGACTTTCCCAAGTAAATTGCCCTACTTGCGGATAAGGATTGTCTCCATAAAAACCGGCTTTCATCGTGTCGAAAATATCGTTGAAACGAAGACTTAATGTAGCCTTGTCTTTTAGGAATGAATAACGTCCGCCTGCATCTATTTTGTACATTTCCTTACCATTAAATTGTACCCCGTCAACACCAGATCTGTAGAATCCGAACAAAAGGAAACGAAGACTTTTAGTTGCTTTGAAGTTACTGTTGAAACGGGCATTGAAGGCCGCAGCATTTACTTCTTTGTTTACAAAATCAAATGAATTAGTTGTTGGGTTAAGTACAGAAATTAGGCCTTTTTGTTTGATGCTAGAAAAATCTATCGCTGGCTGGATATCCCACCATTTTGTGATTTTGTAGTTTAATGAGGCTTCAAAACCATAGGCAGTGTTGTTGTCAAAATTATCAAAACTCATAATTTGTTTGTCCTGATTTTCTGGGTCTGGATAAAGAATTCTGTTAATTTCATTGTTGATCGTTCTTACAAAAACACCAGTAGTGATAGATCCAT
Source organism: Flavobacterium sp. W1B (assembly GCF_047344965.1). Classification (NCBI taxonomy): domain Bacteria; kingdom Pseudomonadati; phylum Bacteroidota; class Flavobacteriia; order Flavobacteriales; family Flavobacteriaceae; genus Flavobacterium; species Flavobacterium sp. W1B. The sequence continues at coordinate 266,447 of NZ_CP178845.1, read as the reverse complement.
TGCTAATTGTTTTTGTATAATTTAATTCGACAGAATTAGTAAATTGAGGTTGTAATTCCGGATTACCAATAGAGGTTACTCTAGGCGTACTGAATTCTCTGATGGGTTTTGTTTGACCTAAGCTAGGGCGGTCTACACGACGGCTGTAACTCATTTGAAACTGATTTTTATCGTTTGGAGAATAAGTCATCGACGCCGAAGGGTACAAAGTGATATAATCGTCCTTGAATGCGGTAGCATTGTTTAAGGTTGCATTTACCTTGTAGCTTTCAAAACGACCGCCCAATTGGTATCCTATTTTTTTAAATTTTTGTCCAAATGTAACGTAAGCCGAATAAATATCTAAATCATAATTGTAACGAGAATTTGATAGAGAGCTGTTGTTAGTCACGTAATTGTTTTCGGTTCTTACAATTCTGGTTTCGGCACCCAACTCCAGTTTGGTTTTGTCATTCAACGGATTTACATAATCTAAATTGATGGTTGAATTTTTTCTTTTTTCATCAATGTTATCAATGTATGCACTTGTTGGAATACTTGGATTGTTGAAAGTAGTAAGGAAGTTTGCATTCTGATCTCCAGAGTAACTGCTGTGATTTATTTCTAAATCTACGGTTTCTCCTTCTTTTTTTGTTAAATGTTTGTACGCTAAATTATAAGTTCCGTCTGTGTTGTTTGATATGTATCTTGAATGTTGAAGTAAATCTTTTATAGCATCTGGATTAACAATATTTACATCTACTATACCGTTTCCGATCATTTTGTTCTGATTGGTATAAACCGAAAGGGTGTTTTTGTCATTGATGTAATAATCCATACCAACTTTGAACAAATGAGATTTGTCGTTGTTTACGATATCAAATAATTGGTTTGATTGATCGTCTAATCTTAAAATGTCTCCTTCGTTAAATTTTTTGCCGAAATTATTTCCGTAAGTTGCAAAAAAGTTCACCTTACCGGTTCTGTAGTTCATATTGGTTGAACTGTTAATTTTTGGTGTTTTTGCAAAAGTCAAACCAGTGTTTATACTTGCATTAAATCCGTCATTCGCATTTTTATGCAAAACGATATTGATGATTCCTGACATTCCTTCGGGATTGTATTTGGCGCTCGGATTCGTTATTAGTTCAATTTTTTTGATCGAAGTAGAAGGAATTTGTTTCAACAACTGCGAAGCCTCAATATTACTAGGGCGCCCGTCTACTAAAACACGTACGTTTTCATTGCCGCGTAAAGATAATTTTCCGTCCTGATCTACATTTACTGAAGGAATATTATTCATAATTTCGGATGCTGTAGCGCCAGCGGTAGTAAGATCTTTACCTACATTGATTACTTTTCTATCGATTTTTTGTTCTATTGTCGATTTTTCAATGACGATTTCAACACCTTTAAGTTCAATTGCGTCTTCTTCTAAAGAAATTGTGTTTAGGTTGGCGTTTTTATCTTCAGATGTTAACGAAATAACTTTAGAGACCGTTTTGTAGCCTATAAACTGAATTTCCAAAGTGTATTTTTTTAAAGCCAAGTTTTTTATCGAAAAAATCCCTTTATCAGAAGTTATTCCTCCAGTAATTACTTTGTTTTCTTCTTTTACCACGATATTTACATATCCTAGTGGTTCGTTGCTTTTTTTGTCGATAACCTTACCAGAAATACTTCCTGTGTTGTCCAGAATTGTTGGTTTGACCGAGTTTTGCGCCTGCATCGAAAACAAGGTTCCGAATAGACAAGCTAAGATTAAGTTAAGTTTCATGGTTTTTTTTTGATTTAAAATTGATTGATGATGCAAAGGTAAAGTATTTAGTTTGATAATATGTATTGCATAGTACTATTTTTTACAAATATCTATTTTTTGATAGATGTAATTGCTAATGTTGCCTTAATAGACTTCTAAATGAAAAAAATGTTACAAATTTTTATAAAAAAAATACTGAATTGTAACTGTGAATTAGATAAGTTTCTCATTGTGAGTGGGAAATTATCTTGTTTTCAAATTTTCAAATTGCCACATTATACCTATCTTTGGCATCTTAAAAAATACATAAAATGACATTATCACAAATTCTTACGCCCTCCATTGAAAAAGCGGTCCAAGCTTTATTTGACATTGCAATTGACAAAGTTGAATTTCAGGCGACACGGAAAGAATTTGAAGGTGATATCACCATGGTGATTTTTCCCTTATTGAAAGTGGTTAAAAGCAATCCGGTAGAATTGGGAAATAAAATCGGGAATTATTTAGTAGAAAATGTTGCTGAAGTAAGCCGTTTTAATGTTGTTTCCGGTTTTTTGAATATTGTTATTTCGGACGAATATTATTTAAATTTCTTTAATGAAATTAAAGAGGATGCTAAGTTTGGTTTTGTAACGCCAAACCCAGATGACAAAGCGGTAATGGTTGAATATTCTTCGCCAAATACAAATAAGCCACTGCATTTAGGACATGTTCGTAATAATCTTTTAGGTTATGCTGTTGCCGAAATAATTAAGGCTTCTGGAAAAAAAGTATACAAAACCCAAATCATAAATGATAGGGGAATTCATATTTGCAAGTCGATGTTGGCTTGGCAGAAATTTGGTAACGGGCAAACTCCAGAATCAACTGGTTTAAAAGGAGATAAATTAGTCGGGAATTATTATGTGGCTTTTGATAAAGCCTATAAAGAAGAAATAGCTCAATTAATGAGCGAAGGGAAAACCGAAGAAGAAGCCAAAAAACAAGTGCCAATTATTTTAGAAGCTCAAGAAATGCTTTTGAAATGGGAAGCTGGTGATGAAGAGGTAAAAGCGCTTTGGAAAATGATGAACCAATGGGTTTACGATGGTTTTGCCATTAGCTATAAAAATCTGGGAGTAGATTTTGACGCCTTTTATTATGAAAGCAATACCTATTTATTAGGAAAAGATGTTGTTCAAATCGGTTTAGAAAAAGGAGTTTTCGAAAAAGATCCCGATGGTTCGGTTTGGATTGATTTAACCGATGAAGGTTTAGATCGTAAAATTGTGCTTCGTTCTGATGGAACTGCCGTTTATATGACACAGGATATTGGTACCGCTATTCAGCGTGTAAAAGATTATCCTGATGTGGGCGGAATGGTTTATACCGTGGGTAACGAACAGGATTATCATTTTAAAGTGTTATTCTTAATCTTGAAAAAATTAGGTTTTGAATGGTCTAAAAACTTATTCCATTTATCATACGGAATGGTAGATTTGCCTTCCGGGAAAATGAAAAGCCGTGAAGGAACTGTTGTTGATGCCGATGATTTGATGCAGGAAATGGCCGATACAGCTCAAAATATTGCCGAAGATTTAGGGAAACTAGAAAGCTATTCTGCCGAGGAAAAAGCGAAGCTATACAATACGATAGGTCTTGGAGCCTTGAAATATTACATTTTGAAGGTAGATCCTAAGAAACGCATCTTGTTTAATCCGGAAGAATCAGTTGATTTTGCCGGAAATACGGGGCCGTTTATTCAATATACTTATGCCAGAATTCAATCAATTATCCGTAAGGCTAATTTTGATTTTTCGGCTAATTCTGCGATGGTGACACTTCACGAAAAAGAGAAAGAATTGGTTAAACAACTTGAGTTATTTCCTGAGGTGATTCAAAATGCGGCACAACATCATAGTCCAGCTTTGCTAGCAAACTTTACTTACGATTTAGTTCGTGAGTACAATTCATTCTATCAGGCTGTTCCTATTCTTGGGGAAGATGATTTAAATAAGAAAATATTCAGAGTGCAACTTTCTAAAAAGGTAGCCGATACAATAGCATCTTCATTCAAATTATTGGGTATAAATGTTCCTGAGCGAATGTAAAAAATAAAATTTAAAACCTTAAAAACGACTTCGTATTGAAGTCGTTTTTTTTGTTAAAATAAACTTGAGTTTGAGACCTCAATTATCTAAATATCTAATTGCCTAATTATCTAATTAGTTTATCTTTGCATTTCAATAAAAAAATAAACCATGTTCGATAATTTAAGCGATAAACTAGATAAAGCCTTCCATATATTAAAAGGTCACGGAAAAATCACCGAAGTAAACGTTGCCGATACTCTAAAAGAGGTTCGTAGAGCTTTACTTGATGCCGATGTGAATTTTAAAATTGCCAAAGATTTTACCACAAGAGTTAAAGAAAAAGCAATTGGACAAGACGTATTAACGACACTTCAACCAGGTCAGTTATTGGTGAAGTTAGTTAAAGACGAACTTACCGAATTAATGGGTGGAGATGTAGCAGGAATTAATCTTTCCGGTACGCCAACAGTTATCTTGATGTCAGGTTTGCAAGGTTCCGGGAAAACTACTTTCTCAGGAAAACTGGCTAATTATCTTTTGACAAAAAAGAATAAAAAACCGCTTTTGGTTGCTTGTGATATCTATCGTCCGGCGGCAATCCAACAATTATATGTTGTAGGAGATTCAATTGGTGTTGAGGTTTACTCAGAACCAGAAAATAAAAATCCTGTTGAAATTGCTCAAAACGCCATCAAACATGCAAAAGCAAATGGTTTTAATGTAGTTATTGTCGATACGGCGGGTCGTTTGGCAGTAGATCAGGAGATGATGGATGAGATTTCTCGCGTACATAAAGCCATTCAGCCGCAAGAAACTTTGTTTGTTGTGGATGCTATGACAGGACAAGATGCTGTAAATACTGCAAAAGCATTCAACGATATTTTAAATTTTGACGGTGTAATCCTTACTAAATTAGATGGAGATACTCGTGGAGGAGCTGCTCTTTCGATTAAATCGGTAGTAAATAAACCGATTAAATTTGTTGGAACAGGTGAGAAAATGGAAGCTATTGATGTATTCTATCCAGTTCGTATGGCTGAGCGTATCCTTGGAATGGGAGATGTTGTGTCTTTGGTAGAAAGAGCGCAGGAGCAGTTTGACGAAGAAGAAGCTAGAAAAATACAAAAGAAAATCGCCAAGAATGAATTTGGTTTTGACGATTTCTTATCCCAAATTCAGCAAGTGAAGAAAATGGGTAATATGAAAGATTTGGTTGGAATGATACCAGGTGCTTCTAAAGCAATGAAAGATGTAGAGATCGAAGACGATGCTTTCAAACATATCGAGGCAATCATTCACTCGATGACTCCGGTAGAAAGATCTAAACCAGCAATCATAGATGTTAAACGAAAAGCAAGAATAGCCAAAGGGTCCGGGACAAAAATTGAACAAGTCAATCAATTGATGAAACAGTTTGAGCAAATGAGTAAGATGATGAAAATGATGCAAGGTCCAGGAGGTAAAAATCTGATGAAGATGATGGGTGGAATGAAAGGCGGTATGCCAGGAATGAGATAATTTTATTTTTAGGGTTTAAGGTTCCAAGTTAATGGAGCTTTAAACCTTAAATTTTAGATAGAACAACAATCACAACATATAATTATTCGGTTATAAAATTTTTTGCTTTTTGGTTTCAACAAGAACCTTAAACTTTAGATTTTTAGGCTTTAAACTAAATTAAAATGCAACTACTAGACGGAAAAAAAACAGCGGAGGACATTAAAAATGAAATCGCAGCCGAAGTACAAAAGATGAAAAACAATGGGGAGAAAGTGCCTCATTTAGCAGCAATAATCGTAGGTAATGATGGTGCTAGTTTGACTTATGTAGGAAGTAAGGTGAAGGCATGTGAAAGAGTAGGTTTCGAATCTACTTTGGTAAAAATGCCAAGCACAACGTCTGAAACGGAATTGTTGAAAAAGATAAAAGAGTTGAATGAAGATCCTAATATTGATGGATTCATCGTTCAATTGCCTCTTCCGGAACAAATTGACGAGCAAAAAGTATTAATGGCTGTTGATCCTAGCAAAGATGTTGATGGGTTTCATCCGGAGAACTTTGGGAAAATGGCTTTGGATATGAGTACTTTTATTCCTGCTACGCCTTTTGGAATTCTAGAATTATTAGAAAGATATGATGTAGAAACAAAAGGAAAGCATACTGTAGTTATTGGTCGTAGCCACATTGTGGGAAGACCAATGAGTATTTTGATGGGAAGAAAAGGTTTTCCTGGAAACTCTACAGTTACATTAACGCACAGTTACACTAAAAATATTGCCCAAATAACAACCCAAGCCGATATTATAATCACGGCTCTTGGCGTTCCTAATTATCTAAAAGCCGAAATGGTTAAGGATGGCGTTGTTGTGATTGACGTGGGTATTACCAGAGTTACTGATGAATCAAATGACAAAGGTTATGTGATAACAGGAGATGTTGATTTTGAAAATGTTAGTAAGAAAGCAAGCTTCATTACACCGGTTCCCGGAGGAGTAGGGCCTATGACTATCGCAATGTTGCTGAAAAATACACTTTTAGCAAGAGAAATGAAAATTTTGAAAATTCAAGAATAATAATAAACACCAAGCCTATTCAATTGAATAGGCTTTTTTTATATATGGGAAATTCACAGGGAGTACAATTTAAATCTTTAGAAGAGTTTTTTGATTATTTACCTGAAGATGAACTGGAAATAGTTCTTTTTCTACGTAAAATTATTCTGGAATGTGTAGTTGATCACAAAGAGAAATTAGCTTATAATGTCCCTTTTTATTACCGTCATTCTCGGATTTGTTATATTTGGCCGACCTCTGTTCCTTGGGGAAAAGTAGAAAAAGGCGTGGCAATTGGTTTTTGTAAAGGAGCTTCTTTTTTAGATGAAACTTTTGAAACTACTCAATTTATTTCTAAACAAATGTTCACTTCTGTAAATGAGATTGATGTTTCGTTTTTGAAACAAAAAATCCATGAAGCTATTTTGATTGATGAGCAAATCGTCAAAGCCAGACGAAGAAGGATACAATAAGCTTTTTGGTTTCAAGTGAAATAGTTTTGGATTGTTTCAGATTAAAATTTCTCAAAAATTTTTCCAAATTGGTATAGAATAAGAAATAAAGAATACTTTTACACCACTAAAAAAGAGAATCTTAAAATGGACGATTATTATTCGGAAATGTTGAACTAATTATAGCAATCGAAGTAATTTCAGAATGCTATACCTTAAACCTATAGAATTTTTTGAAATGAAAGCTTTTTACAAAAACAATAACGGATTAATTGCTGTGCAAGAATGGTTTCCTAATTGTTGGATAAATATAGAATGTCCGACAGAAGCCGAAAAAACATACTTACTTGATGAGCTTCAAATTCCCGAAGCATTTTACAACGACATAGAAGATATTGATGAAAGACCCCGTATTGAGATAGAAAACGGCTGGTACTTAATCATTATGCGTATTCCTGTTAAAAGTAACGATGTGAAACTGCCTTTTCATACAATTCCTGTTGGGATTGTTTTCAAAGGGGAAGTTTGTGTTACTTTGAGTTTTCATAAAACAGAAATGCTTACAGATTTTGTGACTTATACTCAAAAAAAAGGAATTGATATCAAAGATAATTTTGATTTGGTACTCCGATTGTTATTGTCTTCTAGTGTTTGGTATTTGAAATACTTAAAACAAGTCAACCAAAAAATTAGATTGGCCGAAGATAATTTGGAGAAATCAATCAAAAATGAAGAATTGCAGGCTTTGCTTCAAATAGAGAAATGCTTGGTGTTCTTTATGACTTCCTTGAAAGGGAATGATATTCTATTGCATCGAATTAAGAATATTAAGTCGCAAAGAGTGAATTTTGACTTCGATTTATTAGAAGATGTAGAAATCGAATTGCGTCAAGCCCAGGAAACGACTAATATTTACAGTGATATCCTTACCGGAACAATGGATGCGTACGCTTCTGTTATTTCTAATAATATGAATAATATTATGAAACAGATGACGTCTATTTCCATCATTTTGATGATTCCTACCGTTATTGCCAGTTTCTACGGTATGAATGTCCCGAATACATTACAGAATAACCCATTTGGTTTATTGATAGTGCTATTTTTCTCGATTGTTTTATCCGCTTTAGGTGTGTTTTTATTCAAAAGAAAAAGATGGTTCTAAAAAAAAGCGTTTCAAAAATTGATTTTTTTTATTTGATAATAGTCAATTTTTAAGATGTTGAGTGAGAATAAAAATAATTTTTGTTTTTATAATTTTTTAAATTAACTTTGTAATACAAAGTACTTTATTTATGAGTGAAAAGCATCAAGAAGATTTGTTACATATTCGTTCCATGATGGAGCGTTCTTCCAGATTTATTTCTTTAAGCGGTTTGTCCGGCGTTTTTGCCGGAATTACGGCTTTAATTGGAGGTGGTTATGCCTTCAAATTGTTAGAAGATAATGGAATTCATTATTTTGATGGAGAATCAAAACAATATAGCTTTGATTTAATCTTACAACTAAGTATTGTTGCAGTTTTAATCTTGTTGGTGGCTTTGTTTTTTGGAGTATTGTTTACTGTTAGAAAAAGTAGGCAAAATAATTTAGCTATTTGGACCAGTTCTACTAAAAAGTTATTAATGAGTTTAATGATACCGCTGGTAACTGGAGGGTTTTTCTGCGTTGCGTTGATTTATCAAAATTTGTTCATATTGGTTGCTCCAGTCACACTTGTTTTTTATGGCTTGGCTTTAATCAATGCGGAAAAATATACTTTTTCGGATATCAAATATTTAGGATTATCCGAGGTAGTATTAGGGATTTTGGCATTATTTTTTCTAGGAAGTGGTTTTGTTTTTTGGATGTTAGGATTTGGGGTTTTGCATATTTTTTATGGCTTGCTTCTTTTTAAAAAATACAGATAGTTCATGGGAATTATTGATAAATTAAATAAAAATTTCGAAAGTCGTGTACGCTTAGGTATTATGTCAGTCCTAATCGTAAACGATTGGGTAGATTTTACCGAAATGAAAACCTTATTAAATATTACCGATGGTAACTTAGCGAGTCATTCTTCGGCTTTAGAAAAATCAGAATATATTGAAATTAAGAAAGAGTTTGTGGGTAAAAAGCCCAAGACTTCTTATCGTGTTACTAATATTGGCCGATTGGCATTTAAGGATCATCTAAATTATCTTGAAAAATTAATCAATTCTAAATAACTCCTTTTTTTTAACTATTTACTTTGAAATGCAAAGTACTTTTAAATTTTAAAATCATGAAAAAACACCATTTAATTTTAGTTAGTAGCCTTGTTTTTACATTGCTATTTTATAAAGAGACAGTAGGTTTGAATCTGGCTATTTTTGGATTAGTTGTCTTAGGTTTAATAGCTTACAATTCCGAAAGTATAATTAATGATACTACTAATAAGCTATTGTTTACAACTTCGTTTGTATCCTGTTTGGCATTTGCCTGGTATGGCGATTTTGTGTCTTTCCTGGCTTTATTTCTATCGCTGGTTTTCTTGCAATTCAGAGTGCAAAATAAAGAACTCAAAATAGTGCAGTCTATTCCGCTGGTTTTTATTAATGGAATGGCTTCGGTTATTCGGATTTTTGTTTTTAGCCAATGGTTGCCTGAAAAGAAACTAAATAGCAATTGGGCTAAAATAGTGATTGCTTATGTCTTGATTCCAGTGGTGTTTTTAAGTTTGTTTACTGTAGTTTATTCTTTTGGAAGTAATCATTTCTCATCCTTTTTTACCGATTATACTTTAGATATTGATTTGTTTCCCTTGTTATTAATATCGATTTTAGGATTCTATCTGTCATTTACTTTTTGGAATTATTGGGTTCCGGATATTTGTGTAGAAGCCAATTTAAGATTGCAAAATGACTTTTCTGAAAATGAAAAAAACGGACTTAATAGAACATTTTCTTTTTTAGAAATTGATTTTGAACGTAAAAGTGGCGAAATCACTTTGTTACTTTTAAATGTTTTATTGTTGGTTTTTATTGTAACCTATAATTACGAACAATTTTTTGAAGAGGTACAGCTTTCAAAATTAAGTAGCGCTACCCATGAACGAGTAAATGCCGTGATTTTTTCAATCATTATGGCGGTTGGGGTGCTTCTTTTTTATTTTAAAAATGGCTTTAATTTTGATCAAAAAGCACAAAACTTGAAGCGTCTAGCTAAAGTTTGGATTCTTTTAAATGCTTTGTTGATCTTGAGCACTATTATTAAAAACACCGAATATGTTTCTTACTATGGTTTGACTTATAAAAGGCTAGGAGTGTTTGCGTTTTTAGTATTGGCGAGTGTCGGATTATTTTATTCTTTTCTTAAAATAGCAAAGCAAAAAACCAATGCCTATCTATTCAACCAAATGCTATGGTATTTTTATGCATTGATACTCCTATGTAGTTATGTCAATTGGGGGAATCTAATTACTAAATACAATCTGGCTGTGAGAAAAGGGAATGAGAAAGCTTTTCTGGAAGAATTAAATTTTAATGATACACTATTTTATGGATTGTATCCGGAAGAACTTCAAAAAGTTGAACCAAAAAATTCTAAAGCCGATGAATTATTCGAATATAAAAATGCTGATTTTTTATCCAAAGTGCTGTACTATGAAACAGTAGATTTGAAATAATTAAGAATCAAACCCAAGGCGAAAGTCTTGGGTTTTTCTGTAATTTATAATATTGATTTAAGACGGTTTGAAGCTAATTTTTAGCTTACGATTAGTTAATTATTCAAGGAATAAAATTTAATAATCCCCTCTTTTCTTAAATCTCGGATCGTCTCTTTTGATGAATTCCGTTCTTCTTTTTACGATAGGTTCTGTTTTGGGTAAACTTGCTTCTTCCGTTTTGCTCGAAGGTTCTATTAGTTCGTTCAGTTCTTTGATTTCGGCATCGGTCAAATCACGGTATCTACCCACCGGAATATCTAGTGAAATATTGATGATTCGAATACGTTTCAAAGCGGTAACTTCGTAGCCTAAGTACTCAGCCATCCTACGAATTTGGCGATTTAAGCCTTGTGTTAGGATAATTTTGAAAATGTATTTAGAGATTTGTTCTACCTTGCATTTTTTGGTAATTGTATCCAGAATAGGTACTCCATTTCCCATTCTTTCTATAAAACGATCCGTTATAGGTTTGTTTACCGTTACGGTATATTCTTTTTCGTGGTTGTTTCTGGCGCGCAATATTTTGTTGACAATATCGCCATCATTGGTCATGAAAATCAATCCTTCGCTGGCTTTGTCTAAACGGCCAATTGGGAAAATACGTTTTGGGTAATTGATATAATCCACAATGTTGTTTCGGACTTCTAGATTGGTCGTACATTCAATTCCTGCAGGTTTGTTGAAAGCAAGATAAACCGGTTTTTCTGTTTTTTCTCGAATCAATTTACCGTCAATGCGCACTTCATCATCGGGAGTTACTTTGGTTCCCATTTCCGGAACAATTCCGTTAATGGTTACGCGTCCTTCTTCGATTAGTTTATCGGCTTCACGACGGGAACAATAGCCCGTTTCTCCTATGAATTTATTGAGGCGTTTTAGATTTTCTTCCATACTGCAAAAGTAAGCAATTTGAGAATTAGAAAATGGGATAATTGGAAAATAAGATAATTGGATAATTAGATAAATGTTTGCACAGAGGTGTAAAACCTTTTTTTGAAGTCAATCTTGCGGTTTCAAGATTTGAATTGGATGAAATTACTCAAACAAAAATTCGGAAACTCTTTTGTATAATTCGTCATCATGCATGCTGTGGCCTAAACCTTTGGTTTCAAAGAAAATGGCGTCTTCCCAAGTGCTGGCTATTTTTTTTCCTTCTTCAAATAGTACAACGGCATCGTCAATATCGTGTGCGATAAATCCTTTTGTTTTTATTTTTGAAGCAAAGCGTTTTCCGGAGAAATGTTCCAATTCCAGTTTGAAATGCGTTAAATAATGCGCTTCCAGACCCTTGGAGATTTTAGAGTTCAAACTCAATAAGCGAATGTAGTTGTCAAGGATGATTTTGAAATCGCTTGGTGATCCCAGAATAACCATTTTTTCAAGACTGTTGTTTTGGTAAACGGATTGGTAATACAAACAGGTTTTTCCGCCTAATGAATGCCCTATAAGGTATTGTGGTTTGAATTTTTGTACCACGATATCTATAAATTCGGCATATTGCGGAATGTTGAATTCTTTGCCGCTTGATAAACCGTGTGCCGGACCGTCTATGGCAATAATTGTACTGCCTGATTTTTGTAGATAGGGTAAGATGTTTTCCCATCGAGAGGCATTGCTCTCCCAGCCATGAACCAATAAAATAGTTTTATCATTTCCTTTCCAAGTGTAAGTTTGAAAAGAGTGTTCATTGTGTTGGAATGTTTCGTTCTCGGCTCCTTGCAAGACTTTGGGGAAATTAGCTTTGGATAATTTGCCTTTTCTAGGTTCGCTAAAAAGAGAGTAGGCAAGTTGTGTTGCTTTTTCAGGAAATACAAAGCTCAAAAAGTTAATGTATAAGCCGACGGACTTGGTGAAAACGAAATAGATTGATTTTTTCATAAAAAAAAGTCCCGATGTTTATCGGGACTTAAATATAATTAAAATTTAGAAAATAAATTTTCCATTTTTTCTCTTTCTTCATCGGCAAGTACGCTGTCAACTAATATTCTTCCTGAATGCTCATCGATGATGATTTTCTTTCTAGAAGCAATTTCCACTTGTGTTTGTGGCGGAATAGTGAAAAATGATCCGGCTGAAGCTCCTCTTTCGATAGAAACTACCGCTAAACCATTGCGAACGCTAGATCTAATTCTGGTGTAAGCTGCCATTAGTCTGTCTTCAATTTGACCTTGGAACTCAACAGATTTTTCTGTTAAAAATTCTTCTTCTTTGGCAGTCTCAGACATGATAGCGTCTAATTCTAGCTTTTTATGTTTTAAGTGATTAGATTTTGTTTCTAATCTTTCTTTAGATTGAGCGATGATCTCTTTCTTGTGTTCAATAGAAGCTTTCATTTCTTTCATTTGCTTTTCAGCTAATTGAATTTCAAGCTCTTGAAACTCAACTTCTTTAGTCAAAGAGTTGAATTCTCTATTGTTACGAACAGTTTCCTGTTGTTTTGTGTATTTTTTGATAGCTTCTTTGTGCTCATCAATTGCATTCTTTTTTGCTTTGATAAGATCCTCGATTACTTCAAGTTCACTTTTCAATTTTTCAGAACGGGTGCTTAGACCAGCAACTTCATCTTCAAGATCTTCCACTTCAAGAGGAAGTTCACCTCTTACATTTCTAATTTCGTCAATTCTAGAGTCAATCAATTGTAAATCGTAGATTGCTCTTAACTTGTCCTCAACACTTAATTCTTTCGTATTCGCCATATTCTATAAGTACTTAACTGGATTTGTATTTTCTTCAGATAAAATGATTGCAAAATTAAGGATTTTTTTCCGAAGATAATCAACAATATAATTTTTTGTATAGCGTTCGCTTTCAAAATGTCCAATATCGGCCAATAAAAGTTGGTTTTCGGCTTCATAAAACTGGTGGTACTTCAAATCAGCGGTCAAAAACGCATCTGCTCCGGCCATAATCGCGTTTTTTATGGCATAACTTCCGGATCCGCCAAGAACGGCCACTTTTTTTATAGGTTTTCCTATAAAAGCAGAATGACGAATACCATCCGATTGCATTTTGTCTTTAACGAGCGACAAGAAATCGGTTTCATTCAACGGAGTTTCAAATTCGCCAATCATCCCTAAACCAATATTTTGATGTTGGTTTTGCAAATCATAAATTTCATAAGCCACTTCTTCATAAACATGATGACTGAAAAGGGCTTTCAAGATTTTTGTTTCCAAATGTTTCTCGAAGGTTACTTCAATTTTTATTTCTTCGCTTTCTACAAATTCGAATCGTTCTCCTAATTGCGGATTGCTGTGCTCATTGCCCATATAAGTTCCAATTCCTTTAGAGTTGAAACTACAGTCTTCATAATTGCCTATGTTTCCGGCGCCAGCGTCAAAAAGAGCATTTCGTACTTTTTCGGCATTTTCAGCAATAGTATAAGTGATTAGTTTCCGAATGAAATTTTGCTTCGGAATTAGGATTTTGGTATTCATTAAACCAAGAGCGTCGCAAAATATTTTATTGACACCGTCCTGATGATTGTCTAAAGCCGTATGCACGGCATAAATGGCAATATCGTTTTTGATGGCTTTTATTATAGCACGCTCCACATAATTTTTTCCTGTAATTTTTTTTAAACCTGAAAATAAAATAGGGTGAAAGCAAACGACCAAATTACATTGTTTAGTAATAGCTTCGTTAATTACGTTTTCAAGAGCATCATGGCAAACTAAAACTCCGGTTGCTTCAGCATTTTGGTCTCCTACTAATAAACCTACATTATCAAAATCTTCGGCATAGGCCAGAGGAGCCATTTCTTCTAGTACAGAAAGGATTTCTTTTATTTTCATCTGATTGGGAATTTTTTAATCATTTGGTTTTTGAACAAACAATAACCAAATCAACAAATACACTTTTGATTTCAATTCAAAGATAATTTATTCTACTTTCGTATTATGAATTTACTTAGAAAAATGCTCTTTCCTTTTGCCGTTTTGTATGGTTTGATAACGAGTATTCGTAATTTTCTTTTTGATAAAGGAATTTTAAAATCATATGCTTTTGATTTGCCTGTAATTGCAGTTGGAAATCTAAGCGTTGGCGGTACAGGAAAAACACCCCAAATTGAATATTTGATTCGATTGCTTTCTGATAAATACAAAGTGGCTACTTTAAGTCGTGGTTATAAAAGACAATCCGAGGGATTTATTTTGGCAGATGCCAGTTCGAATGCGTTAATTCTGGGAGACGAACCGTTTCAATATTTTCAAAAGTTTCCCAATATAAAAGTTGCAGTTGATGCCAATAGGAAAAACGGAATAGAGCAATTATTGGCACAAACAGATAAGCCGGAAGTGATTTTGCTAGATGATGCTTTTCAGCATAGGAAAGTGAAAGCCGGATTTTATATTCTTTTGACCTCGTATGGTGATTTGTTTTCGGATGATTTTATGTTGCCCACCGGAAATCTTCGCGAAAGCAGAAGCGGTGCCGAAAGAGCTAAAGTAATTATTGTTACAAAATGCCCTTCGGATCTTTCGGTTGATGCGCAAAATAGAATTAAGTCGGAATTAAAAATCAACAAGAATCAAGAGTTGTATTTCACAACTATTGAATATGACGAGCTTATTTATTCGGAGGGAAAGACATTAAAAGTGAGCGATATTGAAGCTGCTGATAAGTTGCTTTTGGCCGGAATTGCTAAACCGGAACCTTTTTTTGATTATTTAAAGGCTGAAAAGGAGGATTGTTTAACTTTTCCGGATCATCATAATTTCACCGATAAAGACATTTTAGAAATTAAAAATAAATCGTTAAACAAAATTATCATTACTACCGAGAAAGATTATGTGCGATTAAAAGGAAGTGTACCAAGTGATCAACTTTTTTATTTGCCAATAAAAAGTAAATTTCTCAGAGGAGATGAAGAGTTTAGAAAAACAATTACAAATTATGTGGGAACAAGTACAAGAAACCGTTAGTTATATCAAAGCTAAAAATAATTTTACCCCAGAATACGGAATTATTTTGGGTTCCGGCTTGGGTAGTTTTACAGATGATATTCAAGTAGAATTTACTTTGCCTTATAATGAAATTCCAAATTTTCCGGTTTCGACAGTTCAGGGACATAAAGGAGCTTTAGTTTTTGGAACCATCGGAGATAAAAAAGTGGTTGCCATGCAGGGACGTTTTCATTATTATGAAGGCTATTCTATAAGTGAAGTTACTTTTCCGGTGCGTGTATTGAAATATTTGGGTGTCGAAAAATTAATTGTTTCTAATGCTTCGGGTGGTGTAAATCCGGATTATAAGTTGGGAGAAATAGTTATTATCAAAGATCATATTAATTTTTCGCCAGAGCATCCTTTGCGTGGAAAAAATGACGAACGATTTGGTCCTCGTTTCGTAAATATGAGTGAACCTTATTCTAGAAAAATGATTGTCAAAGCCAAAGAATTGGCTAAAAGTTTAAATATTGAAGTTAAAGATGGTATTTATTTTGGTTTGCAAGGACCTAGTTTTGAAACCTTGGCAGAATACAGAATGGTCCGAATATTGGGTGCTGATTGCGTTGGCATGTCAACCGTGGCAGAGGTTATTGTGGCGCGACACATGGATTTGGAAACCTTTGGTGTTTCTGTAATCACAGATATTGGCGATGAAGATAATATAGATTCCATTTCTCACGATGAAGTTTTGGAGGCGGCTCAAAATGCGGAACCTAGAGTTAGGGAGTTGATTAAAAATTTGATTTTGAGTTATTAACTAAGGTTTTGAGCTATCGTATCATAGAAATCTGCGGGAGCAAATGGCTTTGTAATTACATCATTCATCCCAAATGATAAAAGCATTTCTCTGTTTTCATCCAATGAAATCGCGGTGATTGCAATGATAGGTGTGATGGAGTCGAATTCCCTGATGTTTTTCGTGGCTACGGTTCCATTTATTCCCGGTAAATGGACGTCCATCAGAATTAAATCAAATTTTTTGTTTCTAACGATTTCAATGGCTTCTTCTCCGCTTCCAATGATCTCACAAATCATTCCTTTGTTTTCGACCATTTTTTTGGCGATCATTTGATTTATTTTGTTGTCTTCGACGACTAATATATTTTTGTTTTCAAAAATGGATTCATCATAAACTTTTAGCTTTTTCTCAATCGGTAATTGAAGCTCCTTTATTTGAAAGGGTAAATCGAATGAAAAACTAGCGCCTTTCCCCTCAATACTTTCAAGTTTTATTTGTCCGCCAAGAATATTGACCAGTTTATTTACAATGGTTAGTCCTAGTCCGGTTCCGCCATATTTTCGATTAATTTCTATCGAGCCTTGCGAAAAACTTTCAAAAACACTTTCTAATTTGTCTTTGGGTATGCCGATGCCGGTATCAACTATTTCGAAACTTATTCTTGCAGTATCATCTTCCATTGACAGAAGTTTAGCAATAATAGTGACTTTTCCGTTTTTGGTAAATTTTAATGCATTATTAATCAAATTCATGACTATTTGCGATAATTTGGTTGGATCACCATTCAAAATATCGGGAATGTCATCATCCATAATTAGATTAAAATGGTTGTTGTTTTTTAATGCAACTTCTTTTAAAGATTTTTTTATGTCTTTTAGCAGTTTTTTCAGATCGAAATTGATGTTCTCGATTTCTATTTTATCAGATTCTATTTTGTTGATTTCAAGAATATCATTGATGAAAGTAGTCAGGTAATTCCCTGAAAATTGTAAGGAAGATAAATAGTGTAGTTGGGACTTTTTTGGCTTTTCTTCTAATAACAAATGCGTAATCCCATTTATGGCATTTAATGGGGTTCTAAGTTCGTGGCTAACTGTTGATAAAAATTCGGATCTTGCCTGTGATGCTTTTTCAGCTTTTTCTTTTGCGGCAATTAGCTCATTATTTTTTTCGGTTAATAATAGATTCGATCTGTTTCGGATAATATTATTCTTGTAAAGTGACAAACTCAATAAGGATAAAATAGAAATTAAAGCTATAGCCAGAATGTTGATAAGCTTAGAGAACTTGTTTTCTTTTTCCTTTTCTTTTTCTTGTTTGTTAATTTGTGCTGTTTTTTTTATCAGCTGTGATTCTTTAAAGCTTTCGTAATCGTCTATTCCTAGTTTTTCATTATTTGCAATTGAAATATTTTCCTTTAAATTTAAATGCAATTTCAAATAAGAATAAGCATTACTCTTATCTAACATTTTTTCATAAACGCTACTTAAAGCAAGTAGAATGCCTGATTTTTGTTCTAAATTTTCAGTTTTATTATTTAATTCTAAGGCCTTGTTGAGGTAATTTAAGGCAAGATTATTTCGATTATTTTTCTTTTCGATTAGCCCAATTCGATATAATGCTTCTGCTTTTAGATCTAATTGTGAGTCACTTTCATGTTTTGCAATTATTGTTTTAAATATGCTGGATGCTAAGTCGTAATTTCCTCTAGATTCATAAATAATCGCTTTTTGAAGGTAGAGTAACTCGTTATAATCAGTAATTTTTAATTTGTTAAAAATTGACTGAGCTTTTTCCAAACAAATCGCTGCCGAGTTATAATTTTCTTTTCGGATATGAGAAACCCCAAGATAATAATAAGCTTCAGCATATACAGAAGAAGGAGCTAGGGTTTCGAACAAAGTGATACTTTCAGAAAAGTTCTCAATTGCGTCATTGTACTTTTGCAGGCCATAATAAATTTTGCCCAAGTTATAAGTTTGATTGGCTTGGTCTTGTGTTTTTTGATTGGCTTGGCAAAAAACAATGGCTTTTTGGGTAAAAAAAAGAGCGTCTTTGTATTTGTTTATTTTGATATTGTAATTAGAAAGATTGTCATAATAGGCAATGCTGTCTATTTTCTCGGTATTTTGAGAATACAGAAAAGAATTAAAAAAGATAAAAATGAAAAAATATTTCATTTTAAGGTTTGGTTTTGATTAATCTTTCTTTGTAAGCATTATTAAATCAATTATTCTAGATGAGTAGCCAATTTCGTTGTCATACCAGCCAACAACTTTTACCATTCGGTCAATAACAGAAGTCAATTGTGCATCAAAAACACAAGAATTTCTGTTGCCAATTATATCTACAGAAACAATTGGGTCTTCGGTATAATCTAAAATTCCTTTTAAATTAGTTTGTGCCGCAAGTTTAAAGGCTTCGTTTATTTCGTTAATGGTTACGTCGCGTTTTACATTAAAAGTAATGTCTGTCAATGAACCATTTGGTACGGGAACCCTAATACCACAGCCACCTATTTTTCTGTCTAATTCAGGGAAAATTTTAGTCAATGCTTTAGCAGCTCCGGTTGTTGTAGGAACAATTGACTGGCTTGCGCCACGAGCTCTGCGTAAATCTTTATGAGGCTGATCGTGCAAACTCTGATCAGTGGTAAATGAGTGAATAGTTGTTATGTAAGCTTGTTGTATGCCGCAAAGTTCGTTTATTATTTTCATCATTGGTGCTGCGTTGTTTGTTGTACAACTAGCATTCGATATGATGGTTTCGGTTCCGTCAAGAATGGATTCGTTTACACCTAAAACAACGGTTTTTATAGTTTCAATTTCTGAGGGAGCCGAGAGAATTACTTTTTTGGCACCAGAAATAATATGGGCGTTTAATTCTTCAAAAGTTTTATGTTTTCCCGTTGATTCAATGACATAATCGATGTCGATGCTTTTCCAATCTAAGTTTGAAATGTTTTTTTCGTGGAAAAAAAGATACTGTTTTCCGTCGACAAGAATTCCTTTCTCATCGGCACTTACAGCATAAGGTAAAACGCCGTGAATACTGTCGTATTTCAATAAATGAGCCATTGTCTTTTTATCGGCAATGTCATTTATGGCAATAACTTCAATGGAGGGATGGTTTAAAAGCAGTCGGAATACATTTCGACCAATTCTTCCAAAACCATTTATAGCAATTCTTGTTTTTTTATTCATTTAAAAGTCGGCATTCAATTTTTGAAATAATTATAAAATATGCTTTTGTGCTTTGTATGAAGAGCGCACTAATGGACCACTTTCTACATGACGGAATCCTAATTCTTGGCCGTATTTTTCATATTTAGCAAATTGTTCAGGGGTTATGAATTCCTTAACGGGTAAATGTTTTTTACTCGGTTGCAAATATTGTCCTATAGTAACTACATCTACATTGGCATCACGTAAATCTCTCATGGTTTGGAAAACTTCTTCTTCTTGCTCACCAAGACCCAACATGATTCCAGATTTGGTTCTGTTGATTCCTTTTTCTTTAAGGTATCTTAAGACTTCCAAACTACGGTCGTATTTTGCCTGAATACGCACTTCACGGGTCAATCTGCGCACGGTTTCCATATTATGCGAAACCACTTCGGGATTAGCCTCTACAATGCGGTCAATGTTTCTTTCGATTCCTTGAAAATCAGGTATCAAGGTTTCTAAGGTCGTGTTAGGATTCATTCGGCGAATGGCTTTTACGGTTTCTATCCAAATAATAGAACCGCCATCTTTTAAATCATCTCTGTCTACACTCGTAATTACCGCATGCTTGATGTTCATGATTTTTATCGAACGCGCCACTTTTTCTGGCTCATCCCAGTCTACCGTTTCCGGTCTGCCGGTTTTTACACCACAAAAACCACAAGAACGGGTGCATACATTTCCTAAAATCATAAAAGTAGCCGTGCCTTCGCCCCAGCATTCTCCCATATTAGGACAGCTTCCTGATGTGCAAATTGTATTTAAGCTATATTTATCAACTAAACCACGTAGTTCCGTATATTTTTGCCCTATCGGGAGTTTTACCTTCAACCATTTCGGTTTTCCAACAGGTAAAGTATTTTCTAAAACAGTTTCCATAAATCAATTTTCAATGCGCAAAGATAAGGAATGTTGATTTAAAATTAGGTATTTAGCTTCCTAAGGTTCAGTATAGATTTGTTGTAAAAAAAGAGTTGTAATATTCAAAACTGCGAGTTTATTATTTGAGCTTGTTTAAAATTAAGTATTTTAATTTTAAACAAGCTCACTTTTTTTGTAAAATCTAATTAGTTCATTTGGACGGTAATGGGTAGGTTATAAGCTGTTCGCACTGGTTTTGAATCAATTATTCCGGGACTCCATTTGGTTTTTAAGGATTTTAAAACACGAATAGCTTCTTTTTCTAATCCGTAACCGGGATTGTTTTTTACTTGAATATCGGTCATTCTACCATCTTTTTCTACTACAAAAGAAACAAAAATACGAATGGTTTTTATTTCATCTATTTCAGGACTTTCGAATTTTCGACTGATGTAAGTGTAGAATTTATTAATACCGCCTGGAAATTCGGGCAGTTTATCTAAGGCATTAGTCGTTACAACGGTATTTCCATAATCTGTAGCCTTTGAAATGTCTGTTCCTGTTCCTGAACCGGTTGAACTGATTCCTATAGTATCCGAGCCTCCATTGTTTTGGTCTGTTGCTACTGTGTTCTCAATGTTCTTGGCGATATCTTGGGTGGCTTCATTGGGTTTTACGATTATTGGATTAATTAACTGTTTTTTAGTCGTTATATCTAAAGATTTTTGCTGAGTTGCTTTAGGGAGAATCGTTTTTTTAATTGCGTTTGGGGCAATATTGACAATATGTATAATTTGATCGATTTTGGGAATTGTTACAGGAATGTTTTTTTCAACATTAAAATAGCTCAAAATTCTAGGGATGCTCATTAAGGAAGAGCATAGCAGTAAACCCATAAAAAGTGCAAATATGGAAGTTCTGGTGCTTTCCTGACGCAATTGATACGCTCCATATTTTTTGTTTCTGTTTTCGAAAACTAGATTAATCCAGTTGGTTTCGTAGAGGCTTGATTTTGACATGATGTATGGATTTAATGGTTAGATACTAATTAAATCATGAACGAATGGTGTTAAATTTAACAACGTAAATAGTAAGAAAATTATTGTCTAAATTGTTAATTATTTAAAAATAAAAAACTCAATAAAACAGTATTGTAGTTTTATTGAGTTTTTTTAACTAAAAGTTTAAATAAGTGATATTATCGTTTGTTTTGAATGATCTCTGCCAGTAATTTTTTGGCGCGAAGTAATTTGATTTTTACATTGCTCAAGGGTTCGTCAATTTTGTTAGCGATTTCCTGATAACTCATTTCTTGGAAATACCGCAATTGAATCACTTCTTGATAATGTGGTTTTAATTCCTTTATGTATTGTAATAATTGCGAAAGGTTTTGTTCTGTAATCAATTCGTCTTCTGCTGACGGAGTAGTGTCAGCAATATCGTAGGCTTTTTGATCTTCTTTGTCTGTGATTTCTACAAAAAGACTCGACCTCTTTTTTCGCAGTAAATCAATATGTACATTTTTTGCAATACTGATTAACCAAGTGTTGAATTGAAATTCAGGATTGTATGTCGCTATTTTATCAAAGGCTTTTGAGAATGTTTCGATAGTAATATCCTCCGCATTTGTTTCGTTTTCAGTGCGTTTTAGCATGAAGCCATAGACTTCATTCCAATAAAAATTTAATAGAAAGGTAAAGGCGGTTTGGTCACCTTTTTTTGCTTTTTCTATTTGATCGTTTATTTCCAATTTACCGGTTTTGAGAATGTGTTTTTTATAAAGATATTGATTTGCATGTATATAAGGATTAATTCTACTATAGGAAACCAGTATTTTAGGTCATTTTCTTTAAGTTTCGCTGCAGAAAATCCTATCACAATCCAAACGAACAAATATCGGGTAGCTATTAAACTTAATACTAATATCCATTGAAATTGAAAAGACAATAATATGATAGGAAGTAATAAAAATAGCAATTGAGAGCAATAAAAAGTAACTAATTGTATTTTGTCAAAAGTTTTATAATGACTTGCCGTAGCAACATGCCTTCTTTTTTGGGTAATCCAATCTTTGTATTTTGTTTTGGGTTTTGAATAGGTAAAGCTTTCAGGGGTAAATGAAACCGCGGTATTTTTTGATTCGGAAGCTTCATTGATGAATAAATCATCGTCTCCGGAACGAACCTGTATGTGGTTTATAAATCCATTAACATTAAAAAATACTTCTTTTTTGTAAGCCATATTTCGGCCCACACCCATATAAGGATGTCCTATTTTTGCCCATGAAAAATATTGAATTGCGGTAAGCAAGGTCTCGAAACGAATTAATTTGTTAAGAAACGAATTTGCTATTTTTTCATAGCCACCATAGCCTAAAACTATTGTTTTTTGCATGGTAAATTGAGAACTCATTGCTGTAATCCATTCTTTTGAAGTAGGATAACAATCAGCGTCAGTAAATAGTAAATATTCTTTTTTCGCTGCCTTTATTCCCAAAGTTAAAGCGTATTTTTTTTTCCCCCAAAAGGCTTCGTTGTTTTTGACTTTAACTAAGCGGATGTTGGGGTATTGTTTTTCAAAGCCTTCAAAAATCTCTAAAGTAGTGTCACTCGAAGCATCGTCTATCAAGACTATTTCAAAATCAGGATAGTCTTGTTCGGCAAGTAACGGGATGAATTTTACAACATTCTCTTCTTCGTTTTTGGCACAAACAATAACAGAAATCGGAATTCTTTTGGGCGTTATTTTTTGTGCTTTCGCGAAAGCAAATTTCCCGAAAACGCCTAAATAATAACCAAGTTGAATTGCAATAACTGCAATGAAAAAGTAAAGAATCAGTATAAGCATTTGAGTTTTATGTGTTATTAAATCGGCTGCAAAGGTATGAATTGAATTATGGAATATAAATTATAAATTGTGAATTTTAAAAGAATTTACCTAGGGCATTTCTTCATCTCATTTGCAACGGCAATTGACTGATTTTTCTGGGTTTTTTCTAATTCGGTGATGATATTTTTGTAATTTTTATCGTCACGATTTTGAGACATTTTTTTGGTGGCTTCAATGCTTGTTATTTCGATTTCAAATGCAACTATACCACGAGCTTGCATCATGGTTTCTTCTGATAGATCTTCTATTCGAACAGGGTTTTCGGAATTTTTCTCGTATTTGTCCACTAGTTTTTTCAAAGATTCTATTACAGCTTCCCCTTCAATTATTTTGATTTTTCCATAAACATGCACGGCGATGTAATTCCAGGTCGGAACATTTTCATGGTCATACCAAGACGGTGAAATATAGCTGTGTGGTCCCGAAAAAACAGCCAAAACCTCGTCATTATCTACAAAACCTTTCCATTGTGGGTTTTCCTTTGAAATATGACCTTGCAAAATCGCTTTTCCGTCTTTGTTAGTATCTAATTCTAACGGAATATGGGTTGCCCATAATTTTCCTTCGGTTTGATTAATAAGAATTCCAAAGCTGTTTTCTTTTAAAAAAGTATTTAT
The DNA here is from genome assembly GCF_047344965.1 of Flavobacterium sp. W1B. Lineage (NCBI taxonomy): Bacteria > Pseudomonadati > Bacteroidota > Flavobacteriia > Flavobacteriales > Flavobacteriaceae > Flavobacterium > Flavobacterium sp. W1B. Next base: position 242,663 of record NZ_CP178845.1, on the reverse strand, counting down.
TTCTTCTTTGTTCTCGTTTTTGTAAATATCCGGAATGTACATAGAATTTTAGATTTTTGATTAACGATTTTAGATTTCTAGCGTCGAACTTCTAATCTCTGATTTTAAATCACATTTACTTCCGTTTCAATATGGATGCCAAATGTATTGAAGATAGTTTTCTGGATGTCTTTTGAGACATTCAGAATTTCTTGTCCTGTAGCATGACCATAATTTACTAAAACCAAGGCTTGTTTTTCATGGATTCCTGCGTCTCCAAAACGCTTTCCTTTAAAACCGGCTTGTTCAATCAGCCATCCTGCAGGAACTTTTACCTCAGTTTCGGAAACTTCGTAATATTTCATTTCAGGAAATTTTAGATGAATTTTCTCGAAATCCGTTTTTTGGAGAATCGGATTTTTAAAGAAACTTCCACTGTTTCCCAGTTCTTTTGGGTCGGGTAATTTGCTTTGTCGAATGGCAATTACTGCATTGCTAACATCTTTTAGGCTAGGTACTGTAATTTTGTTTTTTTCTAATTCAGCCAAAATATCACCATAAGAGGTGTTGATTTTATGATTGCGTTTTGTCAATTTAAAGACTACAGATGTAATAACGTATTGGTCTTTTACTTCGTTTTTGAAAATACTTTCTCTGTATCCAAAACGACAATCTTCTTTTGTGAACTTTTTTGCTTCTAAATTTCCTATTTCTATGGCGTCACAGGAAACGAAAGTGTCTTTGATTTCGGTGCCATAAGCGCCAATGTTTTGCACAGGTGTTGTTCCTACGTTCCCGGGAATAAGGGACATGTTTTCCAATCCGCCAAAATTTTGCTCAATTGTCCAAAGCACAAATTCATGCCAATTCTCGCCCGCTAGGCTTTCAATCCATACATGATCTTCGTTTTCATCGATGATTTTTTTGCCTTTCAAATCAATGTGAATAACTAAAGCGTCTATGTCTTTTGTTAAGAGCATATTGCTTCCGCCGCCAAGGATGAATTTTTTTTCTGATTTGTTTTGTTCTAAAATAGAGGTCAATTCACTGATATTGTGAACAGAAATAAAATGTTTTGCTTTGGCTTCGATGCCAAAAGTATTGTAGTTTTTTAAAGAAAAATCATTTTGTATTTCCATAAAAGAAAGTGCTTTTTAATATTGAATTCGCGATTCAAAAGTAAGGATTAAAATTTACTCAGGATCATTTTTCGACCAGATATACTTTATAAATTGCAGATGGTTTATATAAGATTTGGCGATGTTTTTTTGTAAACAACTATTAGTTTTTGGAGGCGTTGATCAATTCGTGGTATTTATCGGCAATGATTTTCATATTGATTTTGTAATCAGCATTATCTTCGATAAATTTCCGATTGTTTGAAATGGCTTCGTTTCTATGTGTGCTTTTTTTAAAAGACCAAATTAGTTCTTCTGCAAGTATTTCAAAGTCATCTATAGCGATTAATTGACCATTTTTTCGATGCGTAATCCAACTTTGATTTCCGGGAATATCAGTCACAATCGGATAGCAATTGGATGCCATTGCTTCAAATAAAGAAGCCGAAACCCCTTCGGTTACCGGCATACTGATGTAAAAATTGGATTCTTGTAATAGCGCTGGCAATGCCGTATTTGGGATTTTACCGGTAAAAATGACTTTGGTTTCTATCTGTAAATTTTGGGCTAATTGTTTCAAAAAGTGTAGCCGAATGCCATCTCCCACAACGGTTAGAGAAAAATCAATGTTTTTTTGATGCAAAATCGCAAACGCTTTTAAAATAATCTCATGGCGGTATTCTGGCGATAAAGAGCGGGTGACTATGGCGCAAATTTTTTCGGGATTGGCTGTGTTTTTATTTTTAAATTTTTCCAAGTCAATTCCCTTTGGCAAAACCAAAACCTTATCCATGTTAACATTGGCTTTGGTCATGGATTCGATCATTACCGGACCCCAAGCATGAATTAGTGTTGCTCTTTTGAAGGCATAATTTTGAATTATTTTTTTTAAAGGAAGGAGAATTGAGTCCTCAGGCCATAAATCTGTTTTGCCTTGCTGGGCTATGACCGCCGGTTTTATTCCTGATAAAGCGGCAAGAAAGCCGTAACTCGTGGTTCTTTCGGCAATAACCATGTCGGGCTGCTGCTGCCTGATTATTTTTCTGATTTTAAAATAAGCTAATTTGAATTCTAAAATCCGAAGAATCCGATTGTAAATGCTGTTGTTTGGCGTTTTTAATTCCCAGCCTATAATTTCGAAATCTCCAAATTCCTTCAGACCATTCATCCAGGTTATGGCGTCAGCTCTATAAGATTCTCCAAGAAAAAGTATTTTTCTTTTTTTCATCGGAGGAAATTAAAATTCGTCAGTGGTTAAGGCTCTGTTTATGAAAGTATTCAAAGGCTTCAAAAGGATTAATTTGTTGCTCATTTTTGAAACAAAATCCTTTTGTGTAACCTCGGAAATGTCAAATTTTTGAACAGTCTCAAAGCTTTTTAATTTTAATAATTCAATGGCAGGATGGTCTTTTTCGTAACCTCTTGGTGGATTTTTAAGCGTATTTTTTTCATTTCGATTAAAATCACCAAATTCCTTTTTGAAATTTTTCTCGTTTAGGATTTCTTCTAAGTCATCATAGAAAAAAGCAATTTCTTTGCGTACTTTCTTTAAATCCTCTGCTTCGGGTGAATAAAATCCTCCAGCAATAAAACTACCGCCTTTTTCGATATGAACATAATAACCGGCACGATTTTGTCCTTTTGTTCCCGAAGAAAGCCAAACTCCCAGATGGGATTTGTATGGCGATTTGTCTTTAGAAAATCGGATATCCCGATTGATTCTGAAAGTGCAATTTTTCACTTCTAGCATTTCTAATGAGGAATCCAAAGGTTTCATAGCATCAAGAAAATCAGCAACCAATTGATGATAGTCTTTTTTGAAGATGTCGTATCTTTTTTTGTTTTCTAAAAACCAATCTCTGTTGTTGTTGGCTTTTAAATCTTCCAAAAATTGTAGGCTGTCTTTTGATAACATTTTAGAAGGATTAGAATTGTTTTTTTAAGTCTTCTTCACTTATGAATCCCGAATGTTTCCATTTCAGGTCTTTGTTTTCGTATAATAATAAAGTAGGAAGTTCGTCAATTTTCATTTCGGTCATCAAAGTCTTGTTTTTATCGGCATTCAAGCGAATAATAACTACTTTGTCAGCTAGCTCGGTTTGCATTTTTGTCAGGTATGGAGCCATTTTTTTGCAAGGAGCGCACCATTCTGCGTAAAAACTAATCAGTACTTTTTTATCGGTGTTTAATAATGCTTTGTATTCTTGACTTGACATTCCAATCACTTTATCGGTAGGTTTGTTAAGCCCTGCGGAGTCCCATTTTAAAAAGCCGCCATTTAGTTCATAGATGTTTTTGAAGCCTAATTCTTGTAATTTTTCGGATGCTTTTTTACTTCGACCACCACTTTTGCAATAGACAAACACCGGTTTTTTTTTGTCGAATTTTTCAGCATCAGCTACAAAACTGTTGCCAAGCCAGTCTACATTGGTAGCTTTATTTATATGTTCTGCTGTAAATTCTTCTGGAGTACGAACGTCTAGAATTTGCGGGTTTGATGTTGTTTTTATTTTATCGGCAAAATCTTTTGCTTCGATAGTTTTGATGTTTGTAGGTGTTTGTCCGTTGCAGGATAAAATTACAAACGATAATAATAGGAAAAAAATAGTACGAAATTTCATTGTTAATTGATTTGAAATGGGAAAAGCTAATTTAAGTAAATTATTAATATTGAGGATTTTTAAATCGTTAAATTACAAATTGAAAATTTTGTAGGATTGATGCGTGGATTTAACAATTGATTCGGTACGCTCGGGATGTGTATCGGAAATGAAAAGTTGTCCAAAAGTGTCACTATTAACCATTTCGATGATTTTTGCAACTCGGTGTTCGTCTAGTTTGTCAAAGATGTCATCAAATAATAAAAGTGGTTTTACGCCGCTTTGCTTTTTTAAAAATTCAAACTGTGCTAATTTTAGAGCAATCAGGAAGGATTTTTGCTGGCCTTGGGATCCGAATTTTTTTATAGGATGTCCATCGATTTCAAATGATAGATCGTCTTTGTGTGTGCCAACGCTGGTGTAATGTAAAGCTCGGTCTTTGTTGATGTTTTCCTGTAATAAGGAAAGTAAATTATTTTCGAACAAATTGCTTTCATAGACCAGTTGAACGGTTTCTTGCGAACCCGTTATGGCATGATGATGGCTGTTGAAAATGGGAATGAATTTTTCGATAAATTCTTTTCTTTTTTCGAAAATAGAATTCCCAAAGCCGTCAAGCTGTTCATTGTATATAGAAAGCGTATCATTATCAAAAACATGGTTCAATGCAAAATATTTCAATAAAGCATTGCGCTGGCTCATCACTTTTTGGTATTGGATAAGTTGTTGCAGATAATGAGAATCCAATTGCGAAATAACGCTGTCCATGAATTTTCGGCGGGTTTCGCTGCCTTCAACAATCAAATCCCTGTCGGCAGGGGAGATAATCACTAGGGGAATAAAACCAATGTGGTCCGAGAATTTATCGTAGTTCTTGCCGTTTCGTTTCAATACTTTTTTTTGTCCTTTTTTTAGGCTACAAACAATTTGTTCGGTTCTTTCGTTTTTGATGAATTCAGCATCAATCACAAAAAAATCTTCGCCATGTTTGATGTTTTGAGCCGCTATTGGGTTGAAATAGCTTTTTCCGTAAGACAAATGATATATAGCATCAAGCACATTGGTTTTTCCAATGCCGTTTTTGCCTACAAAACAAATTATTTTGTTGTCGAACTCGAAATTTGCTTCGGTGAAATTCTTATAATTGAATAAAGTAATCTTTTTTAAATACATCTGTAAGTCTTGCTGGTACTGAGAACTTTGCTGTTTTTGAGCCGTTTTTTTAAGAGGGTGCAAATTATTGAAAAATATCGATATAAAGGGCTTTTGAGTTTTTTCTTTGAGGGTTATTTTAGCTTAGTAAGAAAGTACTTTCGTTAAAAAAAATTAAAAGTGAATTTATAATTGTTTTTTATGTGTGAATTTGAATAAAAATTTTATTTTTGCGATTCACTAAATATTAAATTTAAATGGCTACTTACAATAAAAGAGGGTATAAAGCACCGAAAGAGAAGGAAGTTAAAGATACAGTTGAAGAAGTAATTATTGATGAAAAAGACAGTACAACTGCCGGAGTTTTTTCTAAATTAGACGAAACTGCATCAAAAACAGAAGACTGGGTTGCTAAAAACCAAAAAATTATTTTTGGAGTAGTTGGTGCTGTAGCTTTATTTACAGTAGGTTATTTAGTTTATCAAAAATTTGTTGCTGAGCCAAAACAGTTGGAAGCGGCTAACGAAATGTTTGTTGCACAACAAAATTTCCAACAAGCAACAGATGGTATTGCTAGTGATTCATTGTATAAATTATCTTTGAACGGTTCTGAAGGTAAATTTGGATTTATTAAAATTGCAGATGAATATTCAGGAACTGATGCAGGAAATTTAGCAAACTATTATGCAGGTTTAGCTTTCTTAAATACAGGTAAATATGCTGAGGCAATTGATTATTTAGGTAAATTTAAATCTAAAGATATTGTTTTGGGAGCTTTGGCTAAAGGAGCAATAGGAGATGCATATTCTCAAAAAAATCAACAAAAAGAAGCTTTAGAATATTATATCAAAGCTTTTGAGTCTAATAAAAATGATTTCACGACACCACGTTTCTTGTTAAAAGCTGGAAAAACGGCTTTGGCATTAGGAAATAAAGAAGAGGCATTGAAATATTTTACCAATATCAAAGACAATTATGATGCAACGCCTGAGGCTGCTTCTGTTGATGTCTTGATCGGATTGGCGCAATAGTAAAGATGATTTAAGATTGCTGATTTAAGATTGTAGATTTTTGGTTTCAAAAAACTACCTTTAACATCTGAAATCAAAAGTCTAAATTCAAAAATCTACAATCAAATGGCTACTGAAAATAAAAATTTATCAGAATACGATAAAAACTCAATCCCAAACGCGAAAGATTTTCGCTTTGGGATTGTTGTTTCTGAATGGAATGAATCCATAACTGAGGGACTTTACAATGGTGCATTTGAAGCACTTTTAGATAATCAGGTTCCGCTTCAGCAAATCGTTCGCTGGAATGTTCCCGGAAGTTTTGAGCTTATTTATGGAGCGAAAAAAATGTTGCAAACCCAAAAGGTGGATGCTGTGATTGTCATTGGATGCGTTATTCAAGGACAAACCAAACATTTTGATTTTGTTTGCGAAGGTGTTACCCAAGGAATTAAAGACTTGAACGTCCAGACGGATGTTCCTGTTATTTTTTGTGTGTTAACCGATAATAATATGCAACAGTCTATCGACAGAAGTGGAGGAATTCACGGAAATAAAGGGACTGAAGCTGCTATTGCTGCTATAAAAATGGCTTATATTCGTCAACAAGCATCAATGAGTCACCATATCGATAACCAACATTTGTTGTCTAGCGGTGCCTTGCAAATTGAAGAAGGTTCGCCTTTAGAACTAAAGGAATAAAAAGAGTACATAATAAATTATGAAACCTATACTATTCTTTAAATAGTGTAGGTTTTTTTGTTTTATTTATGATTTGCTAAACGGTAAAACCCAATAGAAAATCATTAAATTTGTACACTTTGGTTTTTAAAATAAAGCTTAAACTTTTAAATAAAATATATTTTTAATGTCGAGTATCATTCAATTACTTCCTGATCATGTTGCCAATCAAATTGCTGCTGGAGAAGTCGTACAAAGACCAGCTTCAGTTGTCAAAGAATTACTTGAAAATGCGGTTGATGCAAAAGCAACGGATATTAAATTGATTATAAAAGATGCCGGAAAGGCATTGGTACAGGTTATCGATAATGGTTTAGGAATGAGCGTTACTGATGCGCGTTTGTGTTTTGAACGTCATGCTACGTCTAAAATTCGACTTGCAGAAGATTTATTTTCTTTAGATACCAAAGGTTTTCGAGGTGAAGCATTGGCTTCAATCGCTGCAATTGCACATGTGGAAATGAAAACCAAACCAGATCAAGAAGAGTTTGGTACACAAATTATTATTGAAGGCAGTAAGTTTGTTTCCCAAGAAGTTGCCGTTTTACCCAAAGGGACTTCATTTGCGGTTAAAAATTTGTTTTTTAATATTCCTGCTCGACGAAACTTTTTAAAGTCGGATACGGTGGAATACCGCCATATTATTGATGAGTTTCAGCGTGTAGCTTTGGCGCATGCTAATATTCATTTTACTTTTTATCATAACGGCAGCGAAATGTTCAATTTGCCTGCTTCTAGTTTGAGACAGCGAATAGTTAATATTTTTTCTGGAAAGATGAATGAAAAGCTAGTTCCTGTTCAAGAAGAAACGGATATTATCACGATTCAGGGTTTTGTAAGTAAGGCTGAATTTGCCAAGAAAAACCGCGGAGAACAGTTTTTCTTTGTTAATGATCGTTTTATTAAAAGCGGTTATTTGCATCATGCAGTTATGGCTGCTTATGACGGAATTTTGAAAGATGGCGCGCAGCCGAGTTATTTTTTATATTTGACCGTTCCGCCAAATACGATTGATATCAACATACATCCTACGAAAACTGAAATAAAGTTTGATGACGAGCACGCTTTGTATGCCATCCTGAGAGCTTCTATTAAGCACAGTTTAGGACAGTTTAATGTAGCGCCGGTTTTGGACTTCGATCGGGATTCTAATTTAGATACGCCTTATCATTATAAGGATTTAGAAGGAGAAACGCCTACAATTCAGGTGGATCGCAGCTTTAATCCTTTTTCGGATGACAAGATAAATAAACATTATTCATCGGGATCAAGTTATAAAAAGCCGGAACCAACAGCAAACTGGGAAAGTCTGTATGTGGGACTAAAACAAGAGCCTGAATTTACAACAACGAATCATGATTTTTCGTTTGAAAGCGAAGAAGTGACGGGTTCTTTGTTTAATGAAGAAGAAGTGGAGCAGACCGTTAATAGCGCGTATCAAATCCATAAAAAATACATCGTTTCCCCGATAAAATCAGGAATGGTTATTGTCGATCAGCAACGCGCGCATCAGCGGGTTTTGTACGAACAATTTTTGACCAATATGACCGTTCATCAGGCGTCTAGCCAGCAATTGCTATTTCCTTTGGATTTGTTTTTTTCGTCAGTGGAAATGGAATTGATTGAAGAATTAAAGCTCTCGTTAATTAATACCGGTTTTGTTTTTGAAGAAACAGATTCAGATCATGTTGTCATTTCAGGAATTCCCGTAAATGTGACCGAAAGCGAAGTTTCGATAGTTTTAGAGCAGTTATTGAGTGATTTACAAGACGGAATTCCGGACAGCAGTTTTAGTCAAAATGATACGATTGCCAAGTCAATGGCGAAGAGTTTAGCCGTTAAAACTGGAACATCTTTGACATTAAAAGAACAGGAAAATTTGGTAAATGGTCTTTTTGCCTGTAAGGATCCTAATGTTTCCCCTTTTCAAAAACCAACTTTCATCACCATGCGTGTGGAAGATATAGATAAAAAATTTGCACTATGAGAAATGTAACCGAGACGGTAAAACAATTAATTATAATTAATGTTCTTTTTTTTGTTGGAACTCTAATTGTTGGAGATCCTGCCTATAAAATATTGGCAATGTTTTTTCCTGAAAATAAAGATTTCCAGTTTTGGCAACCTATAACACATATGTTTATGCATGGCGGTTTTATGCATATTTTTTTCAATATGTTTGCCTTGTATTCTTTTGGTTCAGCTTTGGAACATTTTTGGGGGAGTAAGAAATTCTTGTTTTTTTATATTTCGTGTGGTTTAGGTGCTGCATTACTTCATACTGGTATTAATTATTATTATTTTAATGATGCTGTAAATACACTGGTTGCTAGTGGGTTTTCGAAAACCGAAATTTTGCAAATTTTGAATGAAGGCAAAATAAATACCCAATGGCAAGAGTTATTGACTGTTTCTCAATTTCAGAACTTTACCAGCGCTTTTATGGGAACTGTAGTTGGGGCTTCGGGAGCTATTTATGGAATTATTGTGGCGTTTGCCTTTATGTTTCCTAATGCCGAATTGGCTTTAATGTTTATTCCTGTGCCAATTAAAGCCAAGTATTTTGTACCTGGTTTGGTTTTGGTAGATTTGTATTTGGGAGTTTCTGGTCAGTCTATTTTTGGAGGAGGTTCGGGTATCGCTCATTTTGCTCACGTAGGAGGTGCTTTGTTTGGTTTTCTTATGATGTGGTATTGGAAAAAAAACCAGTTTAATAATAACAGATGGAATTAAGATCTGTTTCACGATGAAGTGATTTGAAATAAAACCGATATAGAAAAATGAATATATTAGATGACTTAAAATTACAATACAAGCTGGGGGGCATAGTCAATAGGTTAATCTATTGGAATGTTGGTTGTTTTTTGGTTTCCTTAGTTTTTTTCTATCAATTTAAGAGCGGTTCGTTTAATTTTCCTAGTTGGATTGCGCTTTCTTCGGAACCTTCTGATTTTGTCTTAAAGCCTTGGACATTATTAACCTATGCTTTTTTTCACAGTGGATTCATGCATTTGCTGTTTAATATGATTATTTTAAATTTTTCCAGTTCGTTATTTTTGACTTTTTTTACCCAAAAGCAATTTCTGGGATTGTATATTTTAAGCGCCATATTTGCTGGGATTTGCTTTGTATTGGGGTATTATTTTTTGAATTTAAGTGCTTCTATTGTTGGTGCATCAGCAGCAATTATGGCTATTCTAGTTGGTGTCACTACGTACCAACCTTTGATGAATGTGCGTTTGTTACTGATAGGGAATGTGAAGCTTTGGCACATTACGGCTCTGATTCTTATTCTGGATTTAATGCAGTTTAGATTGGATAATACCGGAGGCCACCTATCTCATTTAGCAGGTGCTTTTTTTGGTTTTGTGTATATTAGATTATTACAAAATGGAACCGATATGAGCAAAGTTGTAACGGTAGTAATCGATTTCTTTGCCAATTTATTTAAAAAATCCCCAAAGACTCCTTTCAAGAAAGTACATAAGAATTATAGTCGCCCTGTAGAAAAAACGGCGTCGAGAATCATAACAAAAGACAAACAACAGCAGCAGATTGATGAGATTTTAGATAAAATTAGTCAATCAGGTTATGATAGTTTGACAAAAGAAGAAAAAGAGTTTTTGTTTAAAGCAGGTAAATAAGATTTTTTGGATAAATTTCTAAAATAAAATAGACAGAAAAGCGTTAGTAATTAATTAGGGAATTAACTGAATAAACATAATATGAAAAACCTTTCATGGTTCAATAGAGGGATGTTTGGTTTGAACATTATTCTGACAATAGTTACTTTTATTACTTATGTTTTGCCTTTTTTGGCACCAAAAATATTTCCTATTTTATCTGTTTTAACACTTTTCATGCCTTTGTTTTTTATACTCAACGGCTTGTTTTTTGTGTATTGGGCCATTCAATTCAAAAAACGAATGATCATTTCAGGTTTGGTTCTTTTGATGGGAATTACTTTTATTAATAAATTCTACAAGTTTTCTGCCGAAGAGTATCCTCAAGACGAAAAGAACTTCATTGTTATGAGTTACAATGTGCGCTTGTTTAATCTATTTAAATGGTTAGATAAAGACAATGTAGCTGGTGAAATCTTGGCTTTTATAAATGAAAAAAACCCCGATATTTTATGTATTCAGGAATATTCTACTTCGGCAAATATTGATCTGAAAGTGTATCCCCATAAATATATTTTTATGGAAGGGAATAAAATCAAGACAGGACAAGCTATTTTTTCTAAATTTCCCATTATAGCTCAAGGAAATATCGTTTTTCCTAACTCTAACAACAATGTTGTTTATGCTGATATAAAGAAAGGAAAAGATATTATCAGGGTTTATAATATGCATTTACAGTCGATAAAAATTTCTCCTGACGTAAATGAAATTTCCGATAATATTGATGTTATTAATAAAGATAAGTCCCAATTATTGCTGATCAGAATCAGTAAGGCTTTCAAGCAACAACAACAACAAGCGGAAATCTTCAAAGAACATAAAAGAAAATGTGTTTATCCTATAATTATTTGTGGGGATATGAATAACAGTGCTTTTTCCTATGTTTATAGAAGTATCAAAGGAAAGCTAAAGGACAGTTTTGAGGAAGCTGGAACGGGATTTGGACAGACTTATAAGTTCAGGTATTATCCGGCAAGAATTGATTATATCTTTGTAGATGAGAAAATGAAGGTCAAAAAATTTGAAACCTTTCCAGAGTTCGAAAATTCAGATCATTATCCTATCATGGCCCAAATGTCTTTAGAATAAGAAGATTTGGGTTTTTATTTGATTAGAAGTTTTTGGTTTTTCAAATAATCAATGGCGAATTTACCTTCATTAAAAAGCAAATCAAGAACACTTAAATTATTGATAAAACCATGCTTGTCATCAAAAACTTGTGGGTAAGTTTCGAATGAGGAATTGTCTTTTTTTCCATTTGCCAAAAATCTAAAATCTAGAATTTCTTTTGGATCAGTTTCATGAAAGTATTCCGTTGTAGTTTCGAAGTCAAATTTCATTCTTAGACACTTGGAGATTATTTCTAATGTTTCAAAGTTTAAATCTAATAGGAAAGTATGTTTTTTTTCAAAAAAAGGGCGGATATCGTCTTCAAAATATTCAAAGAATGGAGAGCTTCTATAAGCTGCTTCCAGAGATTTGAAATGTTGTTTTTGCCAATCAGAATCATTCTCTATTTGAATCTCCTTTGTTTTTTGGTGACCCAGTTTCGAATGTCTTATGGGAATGTTTAATAGTTGTATTCCGTTAGGACTATAAATATAAGTGCGATTGCGATTCGTTTGTTTCTGGAAATTATCTTCCACTTCAAAAACTAATTTATCAGCCTGAATGATTGCTGCGAAATGGCTAATAGACGGGAAATAACTAGGGTGGAGTAGGGTATTCATTTGTGATTTGGTTATTTGTTTTCTGTTAATTTGGTCAATTGGAAATTTCGGAGACCATTTAGCTTATTGGTGACACTTTCGATAGCTATTCGCAATTTTAGATAGTCATTTTCAGAAATAAAATTTAGTTCATACGATAATATTAATTGATTCAGTGCTTCAACTGTAGAACCGAATGCCATTGTAGTAAAATGAGCTTTGTCTTTATAAGAGTTCCTCGCTGAACCCTCAGCAATATTTGAGCATATCGAGACAGAAGCTCTTCGTAATTGAGAAACTAATCCAAATTTTTCAGAATCAGGAAATATAGCGGTTAAAGCATAAATTAATTTGGCAAATTCTTTTGCTTCATTCCAAACTTCTAACTTTTCAAATGAATAGGTATACATTTTATCTGTTTTAATTTGGTTATTTTATATTAAAAGTAAACAATTTTAAAATAACCAAATTCACAAATAGTCAGATTAACTTTTTTTCTCTTTTCTTTTTTTCCAAAAATATTCTCCAACAAAGAAGGCTGCTAAAGCGATAAGGAAATATTTGAAATAAGATTGAGGCTGTCCTTCGCCGTTTACGGTTGTAAATACTCGGTCCCAGCGTACTTTATTCAAGCCTTTTCCATTAGTGTCCCAGCTCATCCAGATGAAAATTGGTTTTCCTACAATGTGATTTTCCGGAACATAACCCCAATAACGACTGTCTTCAGAGTTGTGGCGATTGTCCCCCATCATCCAATAGTAGTTTTGTTTGAAGGTGTAATTAGTAACCACTTTTCCGTTCAATCTAATTTCGTCTCCATTAACTTTTAAATCATTTTTATCACCATTGTCATTCATCTCATAATCGGTGATGATTCTTTTGTAAAAAGGCAATGTTGCGGTTGTCAAGGCTACAGTTTTTCCTTTTTGGGGAATATAAATTGGACCTAGGTTATCTTGATTCCATTTGTTAATATGTGGAAAAATGCCGTCTTCTGTGCCTTTTGCAATGATTCTTGTTACAGCTGTTATTCCTGGAACATTTCTTAATCTTTCTGCTCCAGCGGTAGTTAATGCGCGGAATACTAAAGTGTCTTTTGATTCGCTTTTATAGCCCACATCATCAGTTATATCCATTTCTCTTAACAGATATTCAAAATCAATAGGGGTTTTTCCATCTAAGGCAACAGCATAGGAGAATTGAGGCTTGGCTCTTTCTGGGAGTTCTAATATTTTTCCGTCGATATAAACCATACCGTCTTTAATGGATAGGCTGTCTCCAGGAACACCAACGCATCTTTTTACATAATTTGATTTTTTATCGATAGGTTTTATTACGCCGGGTCTTCCTTTAGGTTCAAAAAAATAACGAACGGTATCTACTGGCCAATTAAAAACGACAATATCGGTACGTTTAATGTCTTCAATTCCCGGTAATCTTAAATAGGGAAGTTCTGGCCAATTTAGATAGGATTTCTTTTTGGTAAGTGGAATGGAGTCATGAACCATTGGTAAAGCAACTGTAGTCATAGGGACTCTGGCGCCATAATTCACCTTACTTACAAATAAAAAATCGCCAATTAATAGTGATTTTTCCAGTGAAGAAGTAGGGATTGTATAAGGTTGTATAAAATAGGTGTGAACAAAGGTAGCTACAATAACGGCAAAAAGTAAGGAGCTGATTGTATCAGCAGTTTTGTTTTCGGGATGTAAACTTCTATCTGCTATATAATCTAATTTTTGAGTGTAATTGACGTAGTAAATATATAATCCACAAGTAATTATTCCAAGAAAAGTATCCAAGCTGGATTTTTTGCCAAAGCTTCTTAATGTTTCTACCCAAATAACAGGAAACATAATCAAGTTGATTATTGGAATAAAAAGTAATAGTGTCCACCATGTTGGTCGACCAATTATTTTCATTAAAACAATTGAATTGTATACCGGAATTGCTGCTTGCCAACGTTTTCTTCCTGCCGCTTCATATAATTTCCAGGTTCCTAAAAAGTGAACTATTTGGATTAATAAGAAAAATACAAACCATTGATATAGTGTCATAATAAGTTTATTTGGTTAATCGTTTATTTGATGATTAGATAGCGTTTTATTGCATTCGGTTAAGTGAATTAATTAAATTCTAATACATCTTTCATTGTAAAAACACCCTGTTTCCCAACAATCCACTCTGCGGCAATTACAGCGCCCAAAGCAAATCCTTCGCGGTTATGAGCTGTATGTTTTATTTCAATAGAATCAACAGCTGAATTGTAAGTCACGGTATGTGTTCCCGGAACGGTTCCAATTCTCTTGGCATCTATATGTATTTGATTTTCTGTTGGATTTTCGAGTGTCCAATCTGTATAAGCGCTGTTTTCGATAACGCCTTTTGCCAGTGAAATAGCTGTTCCGCTTGGAGCGTCTAGTTTTTGAGTATGATGAATTTCTTCCATCTCAACACGATAGCTGTCCAGTTTAGACATCATTTTGGCTAGGTATTCATTCAGTTCAAAGAAAATATTTACTCCTAGGCTAAAGTTTGAGCTAGATATAAATGCTCCGTTTTTTTCGGTACAAAGAGCTACCATTTCGTCATAATGTTCTAGCCATCCGGTTGTTCCTGAAATTACGGGTACATTATTATGAAAACAATTTGAAATATTACTTACTGCTGCTGCTGGAATACTGAAATCTATGGCTACATCAGCATTCGAAAGACCTTCATAGGTATTATGTTCGTCTTTCTTTAAAACGATTTCATGTCCTCTTTCAATGGCAATTCGTTCAATTACCTGTCCCATTTTTCCGTATCCTAAAAGAGCAATTTTCATTTTGTATTTATTTTTTGAATTAAAGCGTATGCTTAAGTGAACAATATTTTAGATGGACTAAAAAGTATAATTAAGAGTTAGTCCAACATTAGGTTTAAATGTTACATCATTGGGGTAAATAGCCGGTTTTAGGGATAAGTTTTCGTCAACATTAAATTGTATTAATGCAGCATCAACATTGGCATCAATGATGTTTAATACGTAAAAGCCCAAGGTTACTAATGCCGATAAATCTCGGTTACGCTGATAAAACTTCTGACCGGCAATCAATCTATTATTGTCTAAATAACTAAAGTTATCATCTGTGTAACCTTCTAGTCTTCGTTTATAGGCATCTCTATACTGATGGTATTTTTTATTATTATCTAGGTAAAAATAAAGACTGGTTCCCATGGCGCCATAGACAAGAGGGATTTTCCAATATTTTTTATTGTATGCTTGACCTAAACCCGGTAAAATAGCCGAGTAAAATGCGGCCTTTGCGGGAGTCAAAGGATCTATGTCGTTTGATTTAAGGCTGTCTTTGGCCACTAGAACGGTATTCGTTTTTGCTTGTGCAAAAACGCCTGTGCTCCCTAGAATAAAAAGAAATATTCCTATGGAAATAATTTTATTCACTATGCCTTTATTAATTCGATTATTCTGTTGAAATCTTCTTCAGATTGAAATGGAATTGTAATTTTTCCTTTTCCGTTGCCAGCTACTTTTACCTCAACTTTGTTTCCAAAATAATTTGCAAAAACCTTTTTCTGGTCCTCGTCAATTTCGAAAGAAGTCGATTTTGCTTTGGCAGCCGGTTTAGGTTTTAAGCTTTCCTGATAGTTTTTTACCAAGGTTTCGGTATCACGAACAGAAAGATTTTGGCTAACAATTTTTTGATAAATATTTGCTTGTGCGTCTAAGTCTTCAATGTTAATTATGGCTCGACCGTGACCCATGCTGATAAAACCATCACGAATCCCGGTTTGAATGATTGGATCCAGTTTTAAAAGACGTAAATAATTGGCAATAGTGGAACGTTTTTTCCCCACTCTGTCGCTCATTTGTTCTTGAGTCAACTGAATTTCATCCATCAATCTTTGGTAAGAAAGGGCAATCTCTATAGGATCTAAATCATGACGTTGGATGTTTTCAACCAAAGCCATAACCAAGGATTCATTGTCATTTGCGATACGAATATAGGCTGGAACCGTACTTAATCCAACTAAAGTAGATGCGCGCAGACGACGCTCACCCGAAATCAGTTGGTATTTGTTAAAGTCTAATTTTCGAACCGTTATCGGTTGGATAACTCCTAATTCTTTGATGGAAATAGCCAGTTCTTTTAATGATTCTTCATTAAAATTACTTCTAGGTTGAAACGGATTGATTTCTATAGCATCAATTTCAAGCTCTATTATGTTTCCAACAACTTTATCGGCATTTTTATCGTTTACTGATTTTATATCGTTTTCCGGATCTTTTAATAATGCAGATAACCCTCTTCCTAAGGCTTGTTTTTTTATTGCTTTTGCCATAAAATTATTTGCTGTTTTTCTTTATAATTTCCTGAGCTAAATGTAAGTAGTTTGTGGCTCCTTTGCTGGTTGCATCATAGTTAATAATACTTTCCCCAAAACTAGGTGCTTCACTCAATTTTACATTTCTTTGGATAATGGTATCAAAAACCATGTCGTTAAAATGTTTTTGTACTTCTTCTACAACTTGGTTTGAAAGGCGCAATCTAGAGTCAAACATAGTCAATAACAATCCTTCGATATCTAACTCGGGATTATGTATTTTTTGGATGCTTTTTATGGTATTCAATAATTTGCCTAAGCCTTCAAGTGCAAAATATTCGCATTGAATAGGGATAATTACAGAGTCAGCAGCCGTCAATGCATTCAAAGTAAGCAGACCAAGAGAAGGCGCACAATCGATTAATATATAATCATATTGATCTTTCACGCTTTCTAATGCTTTTTTTAGCATATATTCTCTGTTCTCTTTGTCAACCAATTCTATTTCGATAGCAACAAGGTCAATATGAGCCGGAATTAAATCTACGTTTGGAGCGGAACATTTTATAACAGCTTCCATAGGGGTGTGGCTGTGTTCCAGAATTTGGTAAGTTCCAATTTCTACACCATCCACATCTATTCCTAATCCTGAGCTAGCATTTGCTTGAGGATCAGCGTCAATAAGTAATACTTTCTTTTCTAAAACTCCAAGGGAAGCGGCAAGATTTACAGATGTTGTAGTTTTTCCAACTCCTCCTTTTTGATTAGCAATCGCAATGATTTTGCCCATTTGTTTTCTAAATTTTGAACCGTAAAAATACAATTAAATATGGTTTTTGAAAATCTATTTTGTTAACATTTGTTAATGACTGATTTGTCGCCTATTGTCTAATTGTGGATTTGTTTTTTTGTGTTTCGTTTTTCTTTGGAAATAAAGAAAAGTCATAAGGTAAATAATTTAATTGGAGGAGGTTGTCTTTAATTTTGGAATAGAATTCATTTTCTTATTAATAATTCAAATTGATGTTCGTTTTAATCGTTATAAATGCGAAAAATTTAGGTGTTTAATTTTTTGTTTTTCGAAAAAGGGTGAGTTGGTAATATGTTGATTAGATATGATTTATGTTGTAAAAATCTTTGTTTAAAATTGGTTTATTTGCTGTAAACTGCTTAACTTTAGATGATAAGATCGCGGTGCAGAAGAATTTTATATTAGAGATTTTTCAATTTAATAAAGCGATGTATGAAAATCTTACTAGTTGAATACAAAAAAAGAATTGTTGGAAGCCATTGCTACTTTACTGAAAAAGGTGCGGTTTATCGTTGAAACTACAAGCGACTATTAGGCCGCATTAGAAAAAATGGCTGTTTTTGAATACGATTGTATTTTGTTTGATATTATGTTGTCTGGAAGAAATGGACTTCAGCTTTTGGAAAACTCAAAAAATGTGGAAGTTCAGAAAATGTAATTTATAATTCTTTCCAATTTTGAGTTGTTGTATAATACTTAATATTTAAATAAGATGAAATACTCAAACAGCATGTCTTTAAAAAAAGCAGCATTATTGATCATATTTATGTTTTTAAATCTAGTTGGCTATGCTCAGACAGATAGCACAAAGGTTCTTCCTGATAAAGTTAGACATGTCGAGCCTCTTTACATAGATTTAGTACGGGATCTTGGTGCTAGAAAGGGAGAAAAAGAACTTAATGTAGCTGCAGATTTTAAAAACACCAACAATTATAATCAATACGGTGTTTTAGCTGAATATGAATTTGCACCTATAAATCGCTTAGGACTTGAAGCTGAGGCTGATTTTTCATTCTATAAAAGAACAGATCCTGCTAACGAAGTGCCGAATAATAAATTAGAAAATTTGAAGTTATCGGCGCAGTATTCGTTTTATGTTTCGCTAAAGCACAAAACTACTTTGGCTATTGGTTATACTCACATATTTGAATTTACGGATTTTAGAAGTTACAATAACAGTAGATTTATAACAGAAATGATTTACAGTCCGTTTTTTATTGCAGCAAAACGTTGGGGGGATAATTTTCATGTATTGGTATTTACTGGTCCGTTAATTGGACACAATTTTGCCAGACGTTCTACCGATGTAGATTGGCAAATTAATACTTCCTTAGATTACAGTATTCCAAATAGTCACAATTTTGTTGGTATTGAATTTAATAAGGAAATAATTGACGGAAAATTTAAAATGACAATGCGTCCGCAAACGAAAATACAGATAAATAAAGAGTTAGCAATCGGTTTTGTAGTAGGTTTCCCTATGAATAACGACGAGCAGAAAGTTAGTTCCTTTTTCAGGCTTATATATGTACTAGCGGATTAATTAGCTAATTATTTCAAAAAAAGTACTTTAAAGATATAAAAAAAGCCGAACAATAATGTTCGGCTTTTGTCGGGGTGGCAGGATTCGAACCTGCGGCCTCCTGCTCCCAAAGCAGGCGCGATAACCGAGCTACGCTACACCCCGTAACGCTGGTGCAAAGATAGAAATATTTTTTATTCAAACAAGATAAAAATAAAAATAGGAGAATATTATTTCGGAATAGCCAAAATTGATATTTTTTTAGTGGTATTTTTTATTAAAAAACTACATTTGTATCTAGAAAAATAAATATAAAACATACTATGTCTGATACAATTGAAAAAATCAAATGCCTTATTATAGGTTCTGGACCTGCAGGTTATACTGCTGCTATTTATGCTGCTAGAGCAAATATGAATCCTGTTTTGTACCAAGGAATACAACCGGGAGGACAATTAACAACTACTAATGAAGTGGAAAATTTCCCTGGTTATGTTGATGGTGTTACTGGACCTGAGATGATGGTTCAATTGCAAGCGCAAGCACAACGTTTTGGGACAGATGTTCGTGATGGTTGGGCTACTGAAGTTTATTTTTCAGGTGATGTGCATAAAGTTTGGATTAACGGCACTAAAGAATTGCATTGTGAGACAGTAATAATTTCAACTGGAGCTTCAGCAAAATATTTAGGATTACCATCAGAGCAGCATTATTTAAAAATGGGTGGAGGAGTTTCTGCATGTGCTGTTTGTGACGGTTTTTTCTATAGAAATCAGGAAGTTGTTATTGTTGGTGCTGGAGATTCAGCTTGTGAAGAGGCGCATTACTTATCTAAACTTTGTAAAAAAGTTACCATGCTGGTTAGAAGTGAGAAATTTAGAGCCTCTAAAATCATGGAAGAGCGTGTTAGAAAAACCGAGAATATCACTATATTAATGAATCACGATACGGTGGAAGTTTTAGGTGATGAGCAAGTGGTTACAGCTGTTAAAGTATTGAATAAAAACACAGGAGAAACTTCAGTAATTGAAGCTACTGGTTTCTTTGTAGCTATTGGTCATAAACCAAATACCGATATCTTTAAAGATTATATTACGCTAGATGAAACGGGATATATCAAGAATGTACCTGGGACTGCAAAAACTAATATTCCAGGTGTTTTTGTAGCTGGAGATGCTGCAGATCATGTATATCGTCAGGCAATTACTGCTGCAGGTACAGGTTGTATGGCGGCACTTGATGCTGAAAGATATTTAGCTTCTAAAGAATAGTTGTATTTGATAATTTATCAATTAGCATTTGTTTTCAAGTTAAAAGAGGTTAATTGATTTGATTATTTTAAAAAAATAGGCATCTAAAAATATTTTAGATGCCTTTGTTTTTTTGTCAATCTTTAAAAAGATATTAGGGTGTTTTCAGGGTGTGTTTTATTTAATTATGCGAAATACTTCCTCCAGAACTAGATCTTTTCTCGATTGATTTAGGTATAGTATTGTAAGAAATGCTACTTCCGCTGGAAGCTCTGGCATTTAATTTCACAATAGGATGAACGCGAATTGTAGAGCCACTGGACGATTTTGCTTCTATATCATTTGCTAATAAATGAGCTCCGTCTATATTACTTCCGCTAGAAGCCGTAGCCTTAAGATTAAGTGCCATACCAGCTATGGATATTGTACTTCCACTACTGGATTTGCAATTTATATAATCTGATTTTACATTTAAATTTATAGAGGACGCACTCGATGTTCTAAGGTTGATGTTTTCTCCTTTTATCGTATTAATGCTATTTATCGATGAGGCACTAGAAGCACTCAGTTCTTCAATAATCGGCATTCTAACGGTTACCTTTTTGGATTCAATATTAACAAAAGAATTATAATCACAAGCTACAATTAAGACACCGTTTTCTACTTTTGTAGTTATATTTTTTTGTAAATTATCATCAGCTTCTACAATGACTTCTGTTTTATCTGATTGTTCAATGACAAGATCGATGGCATTACTTACTTCGACACTTTTGAAATTTCGAGAAACCTCTCTTTTCTCTGTTGTTACATTTCCGCTTCCTTTTATGGATTTTATGTTTATCGAATGGTTACAGGATGCAAACAGCAGAGCCGTTAAGGTAACCAGAATGAACTTTGTGATGATTGTGATGATTTTTAACATGACTATTTCGTTTTAATGATTATGCCGTCTTTGTTTATTTTCAACTCTTTTATTTCATTGTTCGACTTAATAATAGTGTCATTTGTTATGGAGATTCCATTTTTATCTATTGTTACTGATGTTTTTGCGTTATTTTCAGAATCAATTTGGTCATCATTGTATTCATTTTCATCTATCGGACAGTCCAAACATTTTACTTGTAAATCCATTACTTTGTAAAGGTATTTGTCCGAGCCTTCATTCAGATTGAAAAAATCATCATCTGATCTGTCGTAGTTTTCTACGCTTGAATCAACTTTGAATAAAATTCCTTCTGGCAAGTATAAAGTAATTTCTACTTGTTGATCACGAAATTTATTTTTTAAATCGGTTAATAAATAATTATCCAAAGTTAATTGATTTCCTTCAATTTTATAGCTGTATTTTATTTGTTCAGCCCTTTGTCTGGCTTCTGATAGGGATTTTCCTTTTGCTTCTTTCTCAATTTGGATGTAAGGCAATTTTTCATCAGTCTTTTTTATTCTCAGACTAATTTCGTTAGAATAGATTACATCTGTGTTGGCAGAATCTTGAGTTATCTTGAAATCATTATGATTATCAATGCCTTTTGCGTAATAATCATTATGTTTGAATTTAATTAAGAGCGTGTCATTGGCTTTTAAAATAATATTTTCTTTTTTAACCACTCTTCCGTCAGCAGCAAATGCGGTTGCTTGTTTTATTCCGATTGAAATAGCCAGTGAAATAGCAATTAGCCAGATAGCCAATAGGGTATATTTGGCAATGCTTCCGATTGATTTCATATTTGGAGCCAATAATTTAAATCCTAATACTACTAAGAAAAAGAACGGAATTCCTACAGCAAAGAACATCAGTAAACCAAAGGACCAAATTGGGTAGTCGGTAAAATTTCCTGCCTCAATAAAACCTTGCCAAGGGAAATCGATTAATACATTTGAACCTAATGTAAAAACGCCTATTAGCAAGAATACAAGTATAGTTAATCCGGTCATTATTAAAATTACCCCAAGAAATTTGGCGAAAATTTTGAATACAGACATGATAAAATCTCCAAAAGAGCTTCCTAGTTTTTCGGCACCGGTTTTTATTTGGTTGCCATATTTGTCGTAATCGACATTTTTTAATTTACCAGAAACGTTTTCAAATTCTTCTCTGACTTTTTTTTCGATATTTGAAATGTTAACTGGTTCACCGGTCATTTCTAATTTTTCGGATGTTGTTATCGCTTCGGGTGTTACAATCCATAAGATGATATAAGCAATAATTCCTGTTCCAAATCCGGCAAAAACCAAAAGAATAAGTACGATTCGAATCCATACGGCATCAATCCCAAAATAATGACCCAAACCAGACGCTACGCCTCCAATCATTCCTTTTTCTTTATCGCGGTACAGTTTTTTAGTTCTTCTCGTTGTGTTGTCGCTATAATTTTGAGAAGATTTATTGTCTTCTTCAATGATGTAATCTTCCGGTTGTCCCATTACAGCAATAACCTCATCAACATCTTTCAAACCCACTACGTGTTTTTCGCTTTTTTGCTTTTCGTTCAATAATTCCGAAACGCGCATTTCGATATCTTTTATGATTTCTTCCTGTCCGGATGAATTATTTAAGGAGCGTTTTATGGCGTCAAAATAACGGGTTAGTTTTTGGTATGCATCTTCATCTATATGAAAGAACATTCCGCCTAGATTTATATTTACAGTTTTGTTCATGGCTATTATTTTTGGTTTGTTATTAGGTTTACGGCATCAGATAATTCAGTCCAAGTGCCATTAAGTTCTTTTAAAAATGTGTGTCCTATTTCAGTTAGACCATAATATTTTCTTGGTGGTCCAGATGTTGATTCTTCCCAACGGTAGCTTAGCAATCCGTCATTTTTAAGTCGAGTTAATAATGGATAAATGGTTCCTTCCACGACTAATAATTTTGCGTTTTTTAATGTGTCTAATATCTCCGAGGTGTATGCATCTTTTTCTTTTAGTACCGATAAGATGCAAAACTCGAGAACACCTTTACGCATCTGGGCTTTTGTGTTTTCAATGTTCATAATTCGTCTTTTTTGATTTTTGTGTTGATTAAACTATTCATTTTTTGATTGATGATTTTTATTGTGAGGAACGAAACGATCTTCATTCTCTATCTTCCGATTTACTTTATAAATGGAATTGTAATTGGATACTTGTATTTTTCGCCATTTGATGTTTTTATTGAGGCATAAATGATCAAGAAAAACTCAGCTATTTTTAATGCGAAAAATAGTAGAGCAGCAATTATACCTGCGGTGATTAACCCAATACTGTTTTCAAAGTTTAAATTGTTAATGATAACATCATTGTCATTTATGATGGCGTTGAACGGAATGTTTTTGAATATTGTGATAATGAAAATAGGTACTGCTATGACGATAAGAATTAATGAATATAGCAACAAACTCAGTTGAAAATTGATCACTTGTTTTCCGTTATAATCTACAAATTCAGATTTGTCTTTTTGTGAAGACCATATTAATATTGGAAAAATATAATTTCCAAACGGAATGAAATATTGGGTTAATGTGCTCAGATGAGTAAATGTGGCGGTGTTTCTTTTTGTAGTTGTTTCCATTTTGATTATTTTTTGATGATGATTAAAATCCTAAAGCACAATCTATTTCAGTACCTAGTAATTTCTTATACAAATATATATACAAAAGACAGTATCGTGTATCGCATAGTAGTGTAAATTAACAAATTTTTAACAAATTGTTTTTATATGTACGCATAGTATAATTTTGTATATTAGCCAAAAAACCAGTGATAATGAAACTTAACGCATCAAAATTGAATAAATTTTTGTTTTTCAAATTACCTTCGGCATTTATATGCGGAGTGAGGGTAAAAGAAATTGAGGAAACCCATTGCGTCGTTTCTGTAAAGCACCGCTGGATAAACCAAAACCCATTTAACTCGATGTATTTTGCTGTGCAAGCTATGGCAGCCGAATTAACAACTGGAGCTTTAGTGATGTATCAAATTCAAAAAAGTGGAAAAAAAATATCGATGTTAGTTGCAAATAATAAAGGAAATTTCACCAAAAAAGCAACGGGAAGAATAACTTTTGTTTGTAAAGACGGAGATTTAATAGAACAAGCCATTCGACAAACAATAGCTACTGGAGAAGGACAGACTTTCTGGATGAAATCTATCGGAACCGATGAGAAAGGAAACCAAGTGTCTGAAATGGATTTTGAATGGAGCGTTAGGGCGAAATAAATAAAGGGGATTTTAATTGTATAATTTAATTTCTCCAAATTAGGATTTCAAAACTCCATATTTAGTATTTGTGGTTTTAAAAATTTGGAACAAAAAACAATCTAGTTACTATAAAAAAAACTATTTCCCAGCTGGGATATAAAAATGATAAAAAAAACGCCTCATTTCTGAAGCGTTTTTTTTATGAATGAATCAAATTATGCTTTTTTCGAACAGCATTTTTTATCTTTTTTATCGTTCGTAGCTACTTCGCATTTTTTTCCTTCAGATTTGCATTTAGCTTTTTCATCTGCTGTCATTTTTTTTGCACAACAAGACTCTTTTTTTGCTTTTTCTTTTGTGTCTGGTTTAACTTCTTGTGCGCTAACATTAATTGTAAATAAGGTAATTGCTAAAAGGGCAAGTATTTTTTTCATTTTTCAAGGTTTTTTCTGTTAAAACTTAAATTACTAACTCAAATATATGAATAAAAAAACTATTTAAGATGAACTAGTTAGGTTAATGTTTTCTTAAGAATTTCAAGTTTTTATTTAGATTTTTGTTTGTTTAAATAGAACTGCCTATATATAGACAGTTCTATTTTTTTTATACCTAATGAATAATTATTTTTTTGCTGAATTCTCCTTTTTCAGTTATGATTTTTACAATGTAAACTGCTGAACTGATGTTTTTAATTGGGATTTGTATGTTGTTCTGTTTGTTGTTTTTAATTTCCCAATTCCCAAGATTTTGTCCTAATAGGTTAAAAAGGTAGGCTTTAGTTACTTTGGTATCAATTAAATTATTCTGAATATTTAGCATTTTATTGGTATTTGTATAAAAGATAATTATTCCTTCATCAGGGATAACTTCGTCTACACGATGTGTTTTGTCCATAAATTCTAATGAGAATCGTTTATTGTATTCGCCTATCGGAAGTGAAATGCTAAAAGCTTTATCTCTAATGTTGTGATAAATTTTAGTTTGATTGTCATATAAATAAATCTCGAGAGTATTAGGGATGTTTTCTAAGGCATCAATTTTGATTGTAGATACCCCTTCTTTAGCCACTGTAATGCCTAAAGGAATTATTTGGTCGTTATTTAGGTTTGGTATTGCTTGAATTACTAATGGTCGATTGTTTAAATCCCAATACATATCATTTTTATTCAAGTCAATCATTGGAGCGTCATAACCAATGTCAAATTGATTTGTTGTATTACTATCAGCTCCAAGTAATAACTGTCTGTGGGTACCAATAGGAGAGTTAAAACCTAACCTTATTTTTAATCTTTTATCTTGAGTTGCATTTTCTTCTTTTGTTCCAGCTGTTTTCATGAACAAGGAACTCCCTAAGGCTTCTCTTGCAAATGCTCGCTGACTATTTTTAAAATTGATATAGCCTGGCGTTGTAGCGGACGCGATTGAACCTGGTGTTGATGGATCTGGTGTTGCATCCACAAAAAAAGCTTGCCCTACGGGGATATAGCGTCCAGGCGTTCTTGATCCCGGATTGCTTGTACCTGAAGTTAAGATGGAGTCATCAATTGCAGGTGTCCCTCCAAGTAAAGAATAAGTAGCATAACCTCCCTCATATTGGGCTAGTATATGGTTATTGGATAAACCGAAATGATCCCAAAAATAAAGGATTCCATTAAATGTACTAATTGAACCAGTACAACCGGAACATCCATTCAAGTTGTTTTTTATGAATTCATCAGCATCAAGGGCACTAGGATAAGGGTTTCCTATCAAATAAGTTTGATCAACGGTTAGAAATGAGGTTTTAATATCTCCCGAATTGGGTTTGCCCACAAAAACATAATTTTGCTTTGCATCAATAGCCGCTGTCCCACCGGTTCCTTTCATGCTAAATCCATCTCCTGTTTTTATTATACTTGCACTACCGACGAGCTTCCATTGGTAAAAGTTATCCCATTCGGAATTTGAAACAGGCGTGGTTGCATTATAGGTCAATATCCATCGGTTACTTATTTTTATAGGTGAGGAAAGTGCTCCGTCAGCAAAACCGACTCCATCTCCAAAAGTGATTGTTTTTGGATTAGCGGAATCTGTTCCGTCTTTTAAAATACTTGAAATAGTGTAAGGCGAATTATTGGCACCTCCACGAACACTTACAGGTGATGTCCAATAATTGTAATTGAAACTATTTTTTTGACCTTGTTGATCCCTTTCTATATAGCCTGAACTGGCTTCGTCAAAAATACTTTCATTGTATTGTTGTGGATAAGGATAATACCTTTTTTGAAGAAGTTGTGATTCTCCAATTAAATCAATAAATCCATCTAATTTTAAATAATGAGTTAACCAAAGCATATGACCACTGTTTTTTTCATCTTGCACTCCAGGGGCGACAACTTTTAGCTTTGTATTTGTATTAGTAATCAGGCCTAACAAAGTTATGTCTTTATCGTCTGAGTTTAAATTATGGGATGCCACTACAATATTCCAATCAATTTGTTGCCCATTTATTCCAGTACTATTCGGGTAATCCCAAACTGTGCTGCCGTATAGCCAAGGAGTACTTGATAAACTTCGGTCCTTCCAATTACCATCTCTAATAGTTACATATGGCAATGGAGCTGTTTTTGATTGAGTCGTTGTTATATTTTTAAGTCTTCCATCGACGCCTACGCCGCCAAAAGGTTTTAAATAACCACAACTTATATCGTTCATCCTGTAGTATCCTTTCAAGTTTGACCAAGTTAGCCCATTAACATCAATAGGGATAATGACCCCTCTTACTTGAGTTCCATTTGAGTTAATTTCTTGATTCATCATTTGATGCAGTTGATCTGGAGAAAGAGCAATATTCCAAATTTGGAGTTCTTGCATCCAGCCACTATAATAATTAATAGGTTCATTTGGGTTTCCATTTCGATTCATTGCGCCCAAAATACAATTTAAGTTGTTGGTTGCTGGGGCGCTACCAGAAGCTGAGGCAATCTCGATTCCGTCAATGTATAATTTATAAGTCGCTCCATCATAGGTAACTCCTATGTGATACCATCTAGAAGTATTTATTGGATTAGTTGATTTTAGGGTTCCTCCATTATTCCAGTTAAATGAAATATAATTATTGTTGTCAAGTCTTAAATCATATCCATTAGCGGCAGAAAGATTATCTCCATTTCTTTTTGAAAAGATGGCTTGAATGGATGTTCCTGAAGCTGGCTGAGTTTCTGGTTTTATCCAAACACTAATTGTAAATGGACTTGTAAGGTTGTAATTATTACTAAAATTCACATGGTCGTCTTCACCATCAAAATCAACCACATTACAATTTTCCAATGTGACTTGAACATCATCAGTGCACCCAGCAACAGTCCATCGAAGTGTATAAGTTCCGGCTGTACCTGTAAATGTTGCTTTTGGATCATTTACATTAGAGAAACTGCCTAAACCGCAACCACCTGTTGAAGAAGCAATGGACCAGGTGCCTGTTTGTCCCGTTCCGGGATTATTACTATAAGCATCAAGAACTCCTGGGTATGCTCCATTAGTTTTATTCTCAGAAGCAGTTTTAGTATTGTCATATGCGTTTAATGTTGCTGTAGTTCCTCCGCATTTTCCTGCTACAGAACTAACATCTAACCCTGCATAAGAATAATTTACTTTGACTGTTGCTATGGCTGTGCCTGATGGATCATAAGCTCTGCAGCCATTAATTAAGCTGGTAGCTCCATATTGATGAATACCTGGGGATGAGGGAGTAAAAGTGTACGCAACATCAATTGTTCCAGATGCAAGTGGTGGTATATTTGGTTCACCAATACCGTCCGTCCATTCTAATTGGTCACTATAAGGTTTTACTGGTATTGTGATATTATCTATTGCCCATGCACTTTCATCAGTGGTTCCAAAAAAGGTCCATTTTACTCTTACATTATCATTTCCAATATAGTCAGATATGTCAAAGGAAGAGTTGTCATTTTGAAAATTAAAATAAGTAGTTGTAGAATTATTGGATTTTGGTGCTTGATAAGGATAAGGAACTGGAGCTCCATGAGTATCTCCCCAAGCAAGAGCATGTGGACTAGTTCCTATTAAGTCTTGCAATACAATGGTATAGGTTAGCCCGCCATCCAAAGACAGTTCTAATTTAGCAATGTCTCCTGCATGTAAATTATAGGCTTGGTCAAAATCAACAGAGGCGGTTTTTAATCCGACAAGGCTAAAAATAGGTGTTTCTAAAGTGGTAGGATTTCCCGGAGGGAATGCAGCTATATAAGCGGCACTATTGTAATTTCCATGAGCGATACCAAATTTAAGATTATTAGAATTATACTCAATTTTATAGTTCGTACCAACAGGATGGTTATTAGTGCCCGACCAATTGTTAAATTTAGTGTTATTACCTGCGGCAGTCCATTGTGCTCCTGCAGTTTTGCCATCTATTTTCCATTGAGTGGGATCCCATTTATTAGGGAATTGGCCAGTATTAAAATCTCCACCATCGTCTGCCACTGATGCAGAATTATAACCATTATGAGCTATTAAGGTGATTGGAGCATTTAAGCATATAACAAAATTATTCTGTTCTAGAATTGGGGGAACATCTGGAGGGATTGCGTGTATATTAACCATGTTTGAATATTCAGTACAGTTTCCCACTTGTACTAAGACTCTAAATAAAGTAGATTTCGTATTTTGAAAGTTAAATACAGTATTGTAGGTAGGGGCAGTATTTGGGATTATGCCCCACGCTATACTACCAGCTTCAAATTTTTCCCACTGTATTATAGTTCCAATCTGTCCCGATAAATTAATTGTTATTGGATTCAAATCGTCCGGACAGGATGTTATAGCTATATTATCAGTTGCAGTTGGTAATGGATTTATATTGTTGATATAACCTGAAAGAGTTCCCCCAGAAATAGCTGGGGCAGTCAATGTTAAATTTTGTGTTTGTGTTGTTATATTCCCATTTCCGTCATTATAGGTCCAGGTAATCATTTTTGTTCCTTGAGTTGTATAAGGAAAAGTAATATTAGGGGTTCCATTTATACTGCCAGTACAGTTATCAGTTGCTGTTGGGGGAATTAAATTGTCTATTTGACAACTTGAAAAAGTTAATGCAGACAGATTGGATATGATTGGAACCGGTGCTGTTATGTCTTTAATAATGATATTTTGATTAGCGAACGTTTCATTTCCACTACTGTCTTTAAAGGACCAATGTATTACATATGTTCCTTGCGTATTGTAAGTAATAGGATCTCCTGTTGTAGCAGTTACGGTGCCATCGCAATTATCAGTAGTAGTTGGATAAGGAACAGTAATTGAGCATTGTGCTGTGATGTTAGCTAGTGAGGGAGCTGTCGGTTTTTCATTATCATTTACTATAACAGTCATGATGTCTGTAGCTGTTCTTCCACTACTATCGGTTATAGTATAAGTTATTGAGGTTGTCCCTTTATTAAATGTTTTAGTGCCTACTTGATTTGTTCCTGTTGGAAGAGAATTGGCTATCGTTGCTCCAGTCATGCTCCAAGTCAGTTTAGCAACTGAACAATTGTCGTTTGGTAAAGCATTGATAATGGTTATAGCAGCACTACAATTACCAGTACCGTCAATTGATGTTGTTGTGATTACATCACTTGTAGCAATTACTACTGGGTCAATATTATCGTTTACAGTAACTGTTTTTGAACCTGTACTTATATTTCCAACTGCATCGGTAACGGTATAGTTTATTGTAGTAACTCCTTTGTTAAAGGTATAAGTTCCTACTTGTCCAGCAGTTGTTGTTTTAGTTGTAACTCCGCTAAGAGTGTAAGAAATAGTTGCGCCTGTACAGTTATCAGAGAAAGTAGCAGTTGTTACAACTACCGAAGCTGTACAACTAGCAGTTGTATTGGCAGCTTGGTCGATACCTACGGTTAATGTAGGGGGAATGTTATCGGCTATTGTGACGGTTTTTGAACCTGTAATTATGTTTCCAACTGCATCGGTAACAGTATAATTAATAGTTGTTACTCCTTTATTGAAGATATAAGTTCCTACTTGTCCAGAAGTAGTTGTTTTTGTTGTAACTCCACTAAGAGTATAAGAAACAGTTGAACCAGTACAATTATCTGAAAAAGCAGCATCTGTAACGGCTACTGAAGCGGTGCAGAGCCCGACATCGGTGTTAGCGGTTTGATTTGCTCCAGCAGTTAAAGTTGGGTTGCTGTTATCGGTTATAGTTATGGTTTTTGAGCTAATAATTGTATTTCCAACTGCATCGGTAACTGTATAGTTTATTGTAGTAATTCCTTTGTTAAAGGTATAAGTTCCAACTTGTCCAGAAGTTACTGCTGTGACTGTAGCACCACTTAAAGTGTAAGAAATAGTTGAGCCTGTACAGTTATCTGAAAAAACGGCATTTGCCACAGCTACCGAAGCAGAACAAGATCCTATAGCTGTGTTAGCAGTTTGATTTGCTCCAGCAGTCAGTGTTGGATTGACATTATCGTTTACAGTAACTGTTTTTGAACCTGTAGTTATATTCCCAACTGCATCGGTAACGGTATAGTTTATTGTAGTAACTCCTTTATTAAAGGTATAAGTTCCTACTTGTCCAGAAGTTCCTGCTGAGATTGTGGCACCACTTAAAGTATAAGAAATAGTTGAGCCAGTACAGTTATCCGAGAAAGTAGCATTTGTTACAGCTACCGAAGCACTACAACTAGCAGTTGTATTAGTAGTTTGGTCGATACCTGCGGTTAATGTTGGGGGAATGTTATCGGTTACTGTGATGGTTTTGGAACCAATGGCTGTTCTTCCAACTGCATCAGTTACTGTATAATTAATAGTTGTTACACCTTTGTTAAATGCATAAGTCCCTACTTGTCCCGAAGTAATTGCTTTTATAGTTACTCCACTTAAGGTATAAGAAATAGTTGAACCAGTACAATTATCTGAAAAATTAGCGTCTGTCACAGCAACCGAAGCGCTACAAAGTCCAGCATCGGTATTAGCCGTTTGGTTTGCACCAGCAGTTAATGTAGGATTGATATTATCGGTTACAGTAACAGTTTTTGATCCAGTTGTAGTGTTTCCAGTTGCATCAGTTGTAGTATAGTCAATAGTTGTTACTCCTTTGTTAAAGGTATAGGATCCTACTTGTCCAAGAGTTGTTGTTTTGATTGTCGCTCCGCTAAGGCTGTAAGAAATAGTTGAACCAGTACAGTTATCTGAAAAATTAGCGTCTGTCACAGCAACCGAAGCGCTACAAAGTCCAGCATCGGTATTAGCCGTTTGGTTTGTACCAGCAGTCAGTGTTGGATTGATATTATCGGTTACAGTAACAGTTTTTGATCCAGTTGTAGTGTTTCCAGTTACATCAGTTGTAGTATAGTCAATAGTTGTTACTCCTTTGTTAAAGGTATAGGATCCTACTTGTCCAAGAGTTGTTGTTTTGATTGTCGCTCCGCTAAGGCTGTAAGAAATAGTTGAACCAGTACAGTTATCCGAGAAAGTGGCATTTGTTACAGCTACCGAGGCTGTACAACTAGCATTTGTATTGGCAGTTTGGTCGATACCTACGTTTAATGTTGGGGGAGTGTTATCGGTTACTGTAATGGTTTTGGAACCAGTAGAGGTTCTTCCAACTGCATCAGTTACTGTATAATTAATAGTTGTTACTCCCTTGTTAAAGACATAAGTTCCTACTTGTCCAGCAGTGGTTGTTTTAGTTGTAACTCCGCTAAGAGTATAAGAAATAGTTGAACCAGTACAATTATCTGAAAAAGCTGCATCTGTAACCGCTACCGAAGCAGTACAAAGTCCCAGATCAGTATTAGCAGTTTGGGTAGCACCAGCTGTTAGGGTAGGGTTGTTATTATCGGTAACGGTAACAGTTTTTGATCCAGTTGTAGTGTTTCCAGTTTGATCAGTTGCAGTATAGCTAATAGTTGTTATTCCTTTGTTAAAGGCATAAGTTCCTACTTGTCCAGCAGTAGTTGTTTTAGTTGTAACTCCGCTAAGAGTATAGGAAATATTCGCTCCACTACAGTTATCTGTAAAAACCGCATCAGTAACAGCAACCGAAGCCGTACAAAGTCCCAGATCAGTATTTGCAGTTTGGTTAGCGTCAACTGTTAGGGTAGGGTTGCTATTGTCGGTAACAGTAATTGTTTTAGAACCAGTAATTGTATTACCAGTATTATCGGTAACGGTATAATTAATAGTTGTTACTCCTTTGTTAAATACATAAGTTCCGACCTGATCAGCCGTTACAGTTTTAGTTGTAGCCCCACTTAAAGTGTAAGAAATAGTTGAATTAGTACAGTTGTCTGAAAAAATAGCGTCAGTAACAACAACCGAAGCGGTACAAAGACCTGCATCGGTATTAGCAGTTTGATTGGCTCCAGTAGTTAAAGTTGGAAGAGTTGTGTCTCCAACGGTAATTGTTATAGGACTTGTATAGGCTGAGTAACAAGCTACACCATTCAAAGTTGATACGGTTCTTCTTTGATAACTAGTTGTTGTAGTTAAAGTTGGAGGGCTATAAGTTGCAGCAGTAGCGGCTGGGATAGTTACAAAACTACCGCTTGCATTGGTTTGCCATTCATAAGTAATTGTACCATCTCCATTTCCATCTGTAGAAGTAAGAGCAGCAGGAGCTGTCCCACTACAGATAGCTTGTGCACTACTTATAGAACCCGATGTAACTAAAGATTGTACAGTAATCGTTTTTGTTTCTGTATTGCTAAAACTACTACCATCAGTAACACTAAAAGAAATACTATATTGACCTGATAGTGTTGGTATGAATGAGGTTGAAGTTGAGGTGCTATTGCTGATTGAAACAGCATTATTGTTTGGATCTTTTACCGTCCAAAGATAAGTTACTGCTCCATTAGGAGTTCCGGTGTATCCCCCAGTTAGAGATATGTTTGTTCCATTGCAAATAGTTGATGTGAAATCTGGAGGACTCATAATGTTGGCATTAAGGGTTCCTGTACCTGCCACTATTTCACCAAAAGTCAAGACATTTCCACTACTGCCATTACATACTGCAATAAGTTTATTATTAATGTATATTTCTGTATTGTTAGAGCATGCGCCTGAAATATTCCCTCCCGAATCAACTTTAATAACAGCGTTGTTGGGTAAATATAATTGGGTTTTTTGAGTACTAAAATTTAAAATTCCTGTAGAAGTGAGGTACAAAAGAGTAGTGTTTAGACTAATTTGTTTAGGATTTGAGCCTCCTTGTAAATTTAAAGTACCATTAACTATTAAATCTCCCATCGAAGCTGTAGAAAGATTAGTTGAAACTGTAATTGTATGAGTCGCTTGAATCACTACTGAATAAGATCCTGTGATTTCTCCTGGGTAGTTAGATGCATCGACCCAAGCTCCATTCCAAGTAAGCCAAGATGAAGCCGAGTCCCAATTTCCATTTATTTTCGATTGAAAATCACCAATAACTTGTCCGAAATTATAAAGAGAATTTAACAGTAATAAAATTATGAAGAAGTATTTTTTTTTCATGATGGTCTACAGTTTTTGAATCAAACAGTTTTTTGTTAAATACAGTAGCTAAGGATATTCGCAATAATCTTAGAATCGGAATATTGTTTTGTATGAAAAAGTCAAGCATTTATTTTAAACTCATTTTAATTTTTACTTAAAAAATAATCAAGATAAATCAATTAAGAATTAAGTGTTTTAATTTTTTTTAATTGATGTTTTTAAATGTATGTGTCTTAAAATTAACTAATTATGGTTATTTTTTTAAAAAAATCATTTTTTTTTCGATAAAAGGGTTTTATCCGCGACAAACTACATGTTTTAACAAGTTTAAGATTACTTTTTAATAATTAATAGAAGACTACTATTGAAAATGGCATGTTAAATTTTCTATTTTTAAATGAATGAATTTTTCTAGGGATTTTGCTAATAAAGAAAATGATATTGCGTTTTTTAAAATAATTATAAATACCTTTATATTAACTATTTAAGATAAAAAAGATGAAAGCATATCAATTATTTTCTCCAGAAATAGTAGGCTCTATAGAATTGAAAAATAGAATTGTTATGGCGCCGATGACCCGATGTAGAGCAATTGAAAATATCCCTAACAAACTGATGGCGGAATATTATAAACAACGTTCAAATGCGGGATTGATAGTAACAGAAGGAACATCACCATCTATCAATGGCCTCGGATATGCCCGAATTCCGGGGATATTTAGTGAGAAACAAGTTGAAGGATGGAAAATTACGACAGCTGCAGTTCACAGCAACGGAGGTAAAATAATAGTTCAGTTGATGCACTCTGGGAGAATCAGTCATTCGCTTAATTTACATAAAGAAGCTCAGGTTCTCGCTCCGTCTGCAGTAAAAGCTGCTGGGCAAATGTGGACCGATTTAAAAGGAATGCAAGATTTTGATGTTCCAAAAGAAATGACTCTTCAAGATATTATCCATGCTAAAACAGAATATGTCGCGGCCGCCGAAAATGCTTTGTTTGCCGGCTTTGATGGGGTTGAATTACATTCGGCAAATGGTTATCTTTTAGAAGAATTCCTCTCGCCCATAAGTAATATCCGGCAAGATAATTATGGCGGAAGTATCGAGAACCGATGTCGGTTTGTAATTGAAGTAGCCGCTGCTGTTGCAAATGCCATTGGAAAAGATAAAACAGGAATTCGTTTGTCTCCCTATGGAGTAGCGAGTGATATGCCTCATTATCCTGAAATAAATGCCACCTATGATTATCTTTCTAAAGAACTTAATAAATTAGATATTGCTTATATTCATCTAGTCGATCACTCTGCAATGGGTGCTCCGGTTGTTCCTTTGGAAATTAAAAAAACGATCCGAGATAATTTTAAAAATACTATTATCCTTTGTGGTGGATATGACAAAGAAAGTGCTGAAACGGTTCTTGAAAGCGGACTTGCTGATTTGGTAGCTTTTGGAAGACCATTTATTAATAACCCGGATCTTGTTGAAAGATTTAAAAATAATTGGCCCTTATCAAAGGATCTCAATATGGATTTGTTTTACACTGCTGATGAAAAAGGATATACTGATTATCCATTTCATAAAAATGATTAAAAAATTTTGGTTAACAGTGGTTGATGAATGTTTATTGGTAACTCTTCAAATAAAAGTTGAAAATGAAAGATACAACCCAATTGTTAGCTTTATTAGGTCAAGAGAAAGATTTTTTATTAAATCACGTTTGCAAAACAATTTCTAAAGATCATATTCATCTGCCTAATCCATCTCACTTAGATGATAATTTTTTGCAAAGTAATCGCAATGAACAAACGATTCGAAGTTTAGCGCAGCTGTATCAACATGGAAGGCTTTCCGGTACTGGCTATATTTCTATTTTGCCGGTAGATCAAGGAATAGAACATACGGCAGGTAGTTCGTTTTCTCCAAATCCAATTTATTTTGATCCTGAAAATATCGTAAAATTAGCTATTGAAGCAGGATGTAATGCCGTAGCTTCCACAATGGGTGGATTAGCGATCTTGTCCAGAAAGTATGCTCATAAAATTCCGTTTGTGGTAAAATTAAACCACAATGAACTTTTGACTTATCCCAACAAATACGATCAAATTATGTTTGGGAGTGTAAAAGATGCTTGGGATATGGGTGCTGTTGCTGTGGGTGCAACCGTTTATTTTGGCTCTGCCGAATCGGATAGGCAAATCATTGAAGTAGCAAAAGCGTTTGAAGAAGCACATAATTTAGGAATGGCGACCATTCTTTGGTGCTATTCCAGAAATGCTGCTTTTATAAAAGACGGCATTGATTATACTACGGCGGCTGATATTACTGGACAGGCTAATTACTTGGGTGTTTCGATACAGGCAGATATGATTAAACAAAAATTGTCGACTAATAACGGTGGTTTTACTGCAATAAAATTTGCCAAAACAAATCCTGATATGTATACTAAATTATCGAGTGAACATCCCATAGATTTATGCCGGTACCAGGTTGTGAATTGTTATTCGGGGCGTATCAGTATGATTAATTCTGGTGGGGAGTCAAAAGGAGAAACGGATTTGGCCGAAGCTATAAAGACAGCAGTAATTAACAAACGTGCCGGTGGCGCCGGTATGATTATGGGACGAAAGGCTTTTCAGCGTCCCTTTAGTGAAGGAGTAAAACTCATAAATGCAGTACAGGAAATATATTTAGCCAAAGAAATTTCTATTGCCTGATACTTTACTATATGAAATAATTAATTGACTGACCAAAATAAGAAAGAACACTTTAAAAATATAGGGGGATATCAATACTAAAAAATGATGGTTTTTAGATGTTTAGTGTAATAAAAAAACCCTTAAACAATTGTTGTTTAAGGGTTTGTTTTTGTAGCGAAGACGGGAGTTGAACCCGTGACCTCAGGGTTATGAATACTGTTTTATTGTTCTGTAATTCCTCCTTAGTTCCCATTTTCAGGGGCTTTTTATGAATCTTGAATACTCCGATATTTGTCATGTTTTCGAATTTTCCTCACTCTGTTTCCTCACTCTTTTTGTCTCCTTAAAATTCTGGTTATCCAAATAAAAAGGGGAGGAATAATTAAGTTAGATTTTTGTATTTAGTTAAATCTTCATTGTTTAACATGACTTTAGTTACGCGTTAACTTTTTTCTATTTTTTTAACATGAAGTTTTCAACTTGTTAAGTTTTTTTGTTTTTTCGAACATAACTTTCGAACATATTTGCAAATTCCATTAACGTTGATAATAATTCTAGTTTGTACTGACATTGAATTTTAATGCATTTTGTAAGTAATAATCTAATTGCAATTGAATTTGTTTTAGATAAATTGATTTTAAAAATCTATTGGCTAATAAGTTCGACTGGTCAATTAAAATTGGAAAAAAGGTCTCCAGGTTGATCTTTTTTAGTAGATAATCATATATTCTTGTAAAAATTAACATAGATAATCGTTTTTTTACCGATTATCTATTTGTGTAGAAACAAAAATTAAACAAAAGCATTGGTGAGTGGCTAATTCTATTGCTGTCGATTCGTTGTATTTGTTTCAATTGATTGCATTTGATAGAGTAGCAAAAGATAATATGTGAATTAAATTGGAAGTTTTGAAAGAGTTATGTTTTATACCGCGAAAATCAGGTTTGTACTAGTAATACAACCAAGTGACATGAATTTTTGGTTAAGATAATTTTATTTTTTAGTAAACTTTTAGTGAAGGATTTTTCAACTAAATTTGTTGATAACAATATCTTTTTTATCCTTATAAATTGCGTATTTTTAAAAATTCTATATTAAAAAGCGTTACCAAATGTCATTATTCCAAAAATCTGTTGTTCTAAAACATTTACAATCCCAAAATAAAACCGTTTTGCAGGAGAAATGGCAACAGTTCCAGAATCATTTTCATAATTCAACCATTCAGGGAAATATACGCAATAGCAAGGAAGAACAATATCAGGGAGAATTCCTGATTGACTTGTTTGTAGCTATTTTGGGCTATACCAAAAATCCACAACCAGATTTCAATCTGACTACCGAATACAAAAACGTCAAAGACAGCAAAAAAGCTGATGGTGCTATTGTAATAAATCAAAAGGTAACCGCCGTAATTGAGTTAAAAGGTACCAACACGACCGATTTAGGAAAAATAGAAACTCAGGCTTTCGGCTACAAAAACAACCAGCCGGATTGTGTGTATGTGATAACGTCCAATTTTGAGAAACTTCGCTTTTATATCGACAATGCCATTGAGCATTTAGAATTCAATCTTTTCAAGCTCACACAGGAAGAATTCAATTTGCTGTACTTGTGCTTGGCCCATGAAAATATTTCTAAAGACATTGCCCGTAAAATCAAAAACGAATCGGTAAGTCAGGAAGATGTTATAACCAAAAAACTGTACAAAGATTATTCGGTTTTCAAAAGGGAATTATATCAGAACATGGTCGCTTTGAATCCTGATTATGAACCGTTGGAATTGTTCAAAAAGTCACAGAAATTATTGGATCGTTTCTTGTTTGTTTTCTTTGCCGAAGACAGAAACCTATTGCCGACCAACCTAATTTTTCGAATCAATAAAGAATGGAAGCAATTGCGTGAAATGCGTATTGAAGTTTCTTTGTACGACCGTTACAAAATCTATTTCAACGATTTGAATTCCGGTGCCAAAGTATCATTGCCAGCTTTTAGCGAAACCGTTGCGATGGTAAAGGAAGAACACCTGATTTTTGCCTACAACGGCGGTTTGTTCAAACCCGACGAAATGCTTGACAATATTCGCATTGATGATGTCGTATTGTTTTCGCATACCGAAAAACTGAGCCATTACGATTTTGCCAGTGAAGTCGATGTGAATATTTTGGGACATATTTTCGAAAACTCATTGAATGAGTTGGACGAAACCAAAGCCCAACTCGAAGGTCAGGAAATTGACAAAACCAAAACCAAACGTAAAAAAGACGGCGTTTTTTATACACCAAAATACATTACCAAATACATAGTCGAGAACACCATTGGCAAACTTTGCATCGAAAAGAAAGCCGAATTACAATTGGTGGAGGAAGACTACACTACCGATAAAAAACGCCAAAAGAAAACAATGCAGGGATTGGTGGCCAAGTTGGAAGAATACCGCAAGTGGTTATTGCAACTTACCATTTGTGATCCTGCTTGTGGTTCGGGAGCGTTCTTGAACCAAGCGTTGGATTTCCTTATTGAGGAACACCGCTATGTAGATGAATTGCAGGCCAAACTCTTTGGCGATGCTTTGGTATTGAGCGATATTGAAAACAGCATTTTGGAAAATAACCTTTTTGGGGTTGACCTCAACGACGAAAGTGTCGAAATTGCCAAACTTTCTCTTTGGTTGCGTACTGCACAGCCCAACCGAAAGCTGAACGACCTTAACAGCAATATCAAATGTGGTAACTCGCTGATTGAAGATCCCGAAATGGCTGGTGACAAAGCCTTTAATTGGCAGGAAGCTTTTCCACAAGTATTTGCTAAAGGAGGGTTTGACGTAATTATTGGGAATCCGCCTTATGTTCAACTCCAAAGCATGGGTAAAATAAGTGATGTACTCAAAAATTGCGGTTATGAAACCTACGATAAGGGAGGAGACCTTTACTGTATTTTTACTGAACGCGGTTATACTTTGCTAAAAGTGGGGGGTGTACAATCATTCATTATGCCGAACAAATGGATGTTAGTAGCTTACGGAAAACCACTGCGTAGATTCCTTTCAAAAACAGGTTTACGTCAAGTACTTAATTTTGGTGATATTCAATTTTTCCAAGAAGCGACTACATATGTATGTATTTTCGTTACGCAAAAAGGCAACCAACTGGAAGAAGTCAAAGTGTTGTCACTCAATAATAAAACTTATAAAAACGATTTTCTGGCAGAGATAAAAAGCAATATTTACAATTATCCATCCTCTAAATTTGATGAAACTGAGTGGAGCATACAACCTTATAACGATGCCCTAAAGTTAGAGCAGATGAAACTGAATGGAATATCTTTAAAGGATTTACCAATTTCAA
Organism: Flavobacterium sp. W1B; assembly: GCF_047344965.1. Taxonomy (NCBI): domain Bacteria; kingdom Pseudomonadati; phylum Bacteroidota; class Flavobacteriia; order Flavobacteriales; family Flavobacteriaceae; genus Flavobacterium; species Flavobacterium sp. W1B. The sequence continues at coordinate 203,060 of NZ_CP178845.1, read as the reverse complement.
TCTACAGAGGTATACTCACAGGTTATAATGATGCTTTTTATATAGATGAAGAAACTAGGCAGAGACTTATAACTAAAGATGCAAAAAGTGCAGAACTCATTAATCCAATGGCGCGTGGACGAGATATTTCTGCATACTCCATAACAGATCATGAATATTTGATAGGCACTTTTCCTGCTCTAAAACTGGAAATTGAAAATTTTCCAGTCATTAAAGAACATTTGCTTTCATTTGGGTATGACCGGTTGAAACAAACAGGAGATAAAGGAGCACGTAAAAAGACAGGAGGAAATTGGTTTGAAACTCAAGACAGCATTAAATATCATAAAGAATTTGCAAAACCAAAAATAATCTATCCAAATATGACTTCTGTTTTCCCTTTCATGTACGATGAAAGCGGAATGTTAGCAAATCAGAAGTGTTTTATTCTCACAGCACAAGATGATTCTATTTCATTGCAGTTCCTTACAGCTGTTTTTAATTCTTCCTTAGCAAAACTTTGGATTTGGTATAAATGCCCTGAGCTTCAAGGGGGAACTCGTGAAATTAGTAAAGTTTATTTCGAACATTTTCCAGTTCCTAGAGCAAACATGGAGCAGACTTCTGTACTTGCAAGATACTCAACAAACCGCTCTCAATTAACTGTCGAATCAAGAGAAGTTGTCGAAAAATTCCAACGAACCATTCTGAGGAAATTTGATCTAACTGATTTGCCAAAAAAACTCCAAGAATGGCATCTACAGTCGTATGGAGAGTTTATCAAAGAACTGGCTAAAAATAAAATAAAACTTTCCCTTTCGGATGAAGCCCAATGGGAGGAATATTTCAATGAGGAACGCCAAAAAGCCATTAAGTTTAAAACACAAATAGACAAAACCGATAAGGAAATTGATAAAATGGTTTATGAGTTATATGGGTTGTGTGAGGAGGAAATTAAGATTGTGGAAAATAGTTAGTTGTAAATGAGAGTCAATCAAACCTATAGAAGCCTTTTAGATAAGTCTGTAAATTCAATGCTTTCGGCTATTGAAATTTATAATAAACCTAATTTCACATATAGGGAAGAAACTTTTGCAATTTTAGCAATTAACTCGTGGGAGTTGTTATTGAAAGCTCAATTACTAAGATCTAACAATTATAATTTAAAATCTATTTACGTTTTAGAACCTGTAATTACAAAATCTGGTGTTCAACATAAGAAAAATACAAAACCAAAATTAAGTAGAAGTAAAAACCCTATGACTTTAAATTTATTTGAAGTAATAAAAAAATTAGAAAAAATAGGTTTTACTATATCAAAAAATTTAAATGATAGTATAGAAGCATTGGTGGAATTAAGGGATAATGCCATTCATTTTCATAATAATTCTACAATATCAAAAGAAATACAAGAACTAGGCTTTGCTTGTATTAAAAACTATATGAATATTATAAAAATATGGTCTTTAGAAATTGATTTGTCGAGCTACAATTTCTATTTAATGCCATTAGCTTATGTAGATTCTAAAATAATAACTGAAGGAGTTGTAACGGGTGAAATTAAAAATTACCTTCAATTTGTAAAAAATAAAATAGACAGTCACGATTCGGAAGATGAAGATTTTGATATTGCTATTTCAATAGATGTATCTTTTACAAAAGCAAATAGTTTCGATTCAATTGGTTTTAAATATGACGAAAATGGTATTCCAGTAACAATTAGTGAAGAGGAGATGAGAAATAGATTTCCTTTTACATACGATGAGGTTAGAAAAAAAGCAAAGTTAAGATATTCAAATTTTAAACAAGGCAAAGGTTTTAATGAGATTATGCGCTTGATTAAACAAGATGGGAAAATATATCATGAACGTAAATTGGATCCCTCAAGCTCTTCATCAATGATAAAAGGTTTTTACAGCAGTAATATTTGGAAAGAACTAGATAAAGAATTTAATAGAAACAAATGATCCTATATAACAATAATTCCTCTAAACTCAATCAAGTAAAGGAAAAGCCATTTAAATTAGAAAGAGAAATTCAATCTATTTTTGAAAATAATCTTCAGGAAGTGATGAGCTTACAATTAGTAAAGTCAGAATTTGCGATCAAAAATAAACGCATTGACTCACTTGCGTATGATAAACAAACTAATGCTTTTATCATCATAGAGTATAAAAGAGACAAGAACTATAGTGTGGTAGACCAAGGTTTAACATATCTTAATTTAATGCTTCAAAACAAAGCTGAATTCATACTGACCTACAACGAAACATTAAAAGATACCTTACATAGTAAGGATGTTGATTGGTCACAATCAAGAGTTGCTTTTGTTTCTCCAAGCTTTACAGAAAATCAAATATCGGCAAGTGATTTCAAGGATTTTGGTATAGAATTATGGGAAGTAAAACAATTCGAGAATAATACCATAAGTATCAATAGTCTTAAAAAGAGTACGGGAGCACCTAGTATAAAACCACTTTTAGAAAATAGTGAAAAACTACAAGAAGTAAAAGAAAATATAAAAGTATATTCTGAGGAAGACCATTATAATAATGGTTCTGATGCTTCAATTGAATTATATGAAAAGTTTAAAACAGCAATTATAAATCTTGCAGATGGAGTTGAAGTTATTCCTCAGAAATTCTACATCGCTTTCAAAAAAGGCAGTAACATTTCGGATATTGAAATGCAAAAGAAAGGATTAAAGATATTTATAAATGCTAAAATAGGGGTATTAGACGACCCTAAAGGTTTAGCAAAAGACGTTTCAAATATCGGTCATCGTGGCAACGGTGATTATCAAATTCAAATAGAAGACGATAAAAATTTAGAATATATAATGAGTTTAATAAAGCAAGTGGTTAATTAATAATTTATAATCTAGAGGAAAAACAATGTGATAATTTAATAAAAATGAGAAAGCTCGTGACAAAAAGCAATGTTTTTTCATTTAATTTTTATTTTAATAAAAAATTAAAACACTAACAATCAAATATTTAAAAATAAAAAATACACTTGTTTAGTTTTTTTTTGATGCTTGCTAAAAGGTTATTAAGAAAAAGATAAGGGCAGTGTGACACAATTGTAAAAATGACATCAGTTAATAGCAACCAATACGATAATTACTTATTACAAATACTTGAAAAGAAAAAATTTCAAGTAAGTAAAGAATTATGTGATTTGCTTTCAGAGAAATTTAATGTAACAAATGTATATTCTCGTCAGATTATTAAACGTGTCGTTGCTAAAAACCTTGTAAAATCATCTTCACCAATGACTTTTGGAAAAGGTCAGTTTGTGTACTTTCTTCCAAAGCAAAAACTGACTAAAGATGTTATAAAAGAAATTGCAAAAATATATAGACCACCATTATTTAGATTAATTGAAAGTTTGGATATAAACGATGGAATCATATCATATTATGAAGCATTAAAAATTACAGCATCACCTCTGGAAAGAACAACTGCTAAAATTGATTTACTCGATGATTTAATTGAAATTTTAAAAAATGGCGATTTTGTTTATTTGGCTAATGATGCAAATGATGTCAAATACATATTATTACAAACGGTAAAAGAATCGGAAGATATATTAATTAAATCACATTTTTCAAAATTACTAATTGATGCTCTTTTTGTAAAAGACATTATAGATTGGTTAGCAAAATCAAATCTTATTTTAACTTTAAATAATAGATTCAGAAATAAGGCAAATCCATCCTTGGGAGCAGTTCATAATAATCTTTTATGGGATGCTTTCGGATATACAAAAGCAACAGGATTAAACCCTGCAATAGTAAATGGAGCTAAAACTATTGAAAAACAAACTTTAGTTGTGGTTGATATTTTATTGTCTAGAGATTACACTCAAATAGATTTAGATGGTTTTTTGAGCAGGGTGCAAATTAATTTAAATTCTGTTATAAACGGTACGCGTAAAATTATACCAATAGTTATATATCGAAGTTGTACTTCATTTATTCTAAATACTTTAAAATCACTGGGGTTTTTATGTTATGATATTGGTTCAATTTATGGTTCAAATATATTTTCTATTTTAGAAAACGTTTCCAAGTTACAACTTAGTCAAAAGTTTCTCGAAAATGAGGACTTTGAGAAAACAATAGAAGATACTTTACAGACAATTAAGGAGTCTGGACAAGAAGTTCAGTTAGGAGCTTTAAAAGGTACATTGTTTGAAGTAATGATGTACCAAGTTTTAAAACATCAATATCCTAACGCTGATATAAATGCAAATGTTTATTACTCGAAATACATAACAAATAAAGAAACTCAAGAAAAAGAAAAGAAAGGGTTTGAATATGATTATGTCATAAGATCTTCCCATCCTAAAGAAATAATAGTTATCGAGTTAAAAGGGTACCATTCGGCTCATCAAATAGCTTTAGGCACATATGACACTAAATATACATTAAAATGGTTTTTCAACCGAACGTTACCATTTATAAAAGATAAATATCAAGTAGATATTGATAATGGCTATGCTTTTAAAGCAGTTTATATAACTTCTAGTATGTTTGAACCCGAAGCAATAGTACATTTGTTAGAATTAAATAAGGGTACTTTTAAACCCAAAAAGCTCGATGTTTTTTATGACAGAGAGAAGTTACTTGAATTAATAGAAGAAAACGATTTTAAATCGCTAAAAGATATAATTGATAAATACTATTTGTAAATGAGCGATTTATGTTATCTTAAGTCAGTTTATATGATAAAATTTTAAGGGATATGAAGTGCAATGAATGTCGAAAAGTTATTCTATAAAATTATTGAGCTAATTCAAAAAGCTCAAAATAATTTTCTGGAAGTATCTTTTTTAACGATGTTTGATTTGCTATCGGAAATAAATAGACTTATTGAATCAAATTAAAATGATCACTAATAAATCAAATCCAAAAGAACAAAACGAATACGCTAAAAGCGTAAAAGGAGAACCTATATACATCCTTGAAGCCGAAAGCGGTCGTAAAGGCTATTGGTGTATGGGCTGTGATGCAGAAATGGAAGCGGTTATTCAAAAGAAAAATACTCTTTATAAATCTTATTTTCGGCATATAGCAAAAGATGTAAAAAAGGGAGAAATCCCATGTGCATTCAGTAATCAGGATTATAGGCACAACTTAGCAATTGACATTCTTCAAAGAACGAAACGAATAAAAGTACCAAACTTGTATAAATATGCACCAGACGGTAAAAGTGCAAAACTAATTCAAGAAGCTACTTTTGTTGAGGCACATTCTGTAAAAAAAGAACTTTCATTTTATGAAGGTGATGATGGAGAAGTTCAGTTTGGAAAGAACCCTGATATCGACAATAAGAATTTATTGATTAGACCGGATGTAACATTCTTCGATATTCATGGAAAACCAATATTGCTTATCGAAATTGTAGTTTCCCACAAATTGAATGATGAAAAAAAAGCTAAAATAAGGCGTTTAGGAATTGATACTATTCAAATAGTAATTCCTAAAGATTCTCCAGAAAATATTGCCAAAAACTTTCTTGTAACCAAAAACACCAAATGGGTATTTAATCATGTCGAACAAAACACCAATTACTTTCAACTTCCCGCTGGAGATACAGAAGGAATTTCACAAATTGATGAACTCCAAATGGGACTTCTCAGAGAATCTATCACCTGCCGAAAAAACCAAATTAGCAATCTTATACGGGCAATTACAAGATGTCTGGAATCGCAACGATACAGAAGTGTTGAACAACAATTTGAATCAAGCATATCAAGAGTTAAGACAAGTTCAGAAAGAACAAAACTGCAATTGGAACAATTACGAAACCAATTTAGAACAGCAGTTGAAAACCGACATAGCCAATCGCTGGAATCTCTTGAACAAGCAGAAAGAGACTTTCAACAATTCGTTACAGAAACAGAGAACAACTTATACGATGAATATTACCTCCAATACTCAGCAATTGAAGAACGATACAGCAACTTGGAAAGCCGATATATTGCAAAAAGAGAAACAATTGAAAGCGAAACAGCAATTATTAGCCAACAACTCGAACTCCGATACAATCTTGGAAAATCTGAGGCAGACATTAGAAGACAATTTGAGCCTGAAAAGAGCAGAATTGAGAATGAACTCGCAGGTATTAAGCGAGAGCAGGGATATATTGAGGACGATACGGAACGCGAATCAGAATTTGAGAGAAATTTTGAAGGAGAAAAAACTCGAATTGAAGAAGAAGGAAGACTCCTTGAACAAGAATTTGGAAAACTTGAGAACCAAGAACGAGAACGCTTTGAAACCCATAAAAGACAGTTTCAATCAGATACAACTGATGAAAGAAAACTCAGAAGTGCAATGGAAGATGAATTTAGAAGCGGATATCAATGGTTATACGAACAAATTGCTGAAAGAATTAACAAAAGAGATTACACTGGAAATGACCAATTGTCCCAAAGAATTGAAACAATACTTGAATTACGGGGATTATGTGACTGTTATTCAGCTCAACAACAAACTCTCGAAAGATGCCGAAAGGGAAGAGAAATTATTAAAAACGGATCTTATAAAGAATGGGATAGATAGTGAATGGTTTATAAAAAAATTATCATAACTATAATTTAATAAAAAATGTTCACAATTATGTGAATAAATAGCTTAAATTTGTTCACAAATTAGTGAACAATTGTAATAATAATTTATCTTTGCAAAACAATTATGGAGATAAAATTTCAAAAGGTGTACTTAGCAGACCTTTACATAGGAAAAGTAAAATCATATAAAGAGTACAAATCCAATCCACAATTGGTCAAGCAGTATGTTAAAACAATCAATACGTTAAAATCCGTCACTCGTATTGAGCAGTTGTACCAGATCAAAAGTTTACAGTATGAAAAAAAAGAAGGCGACCTCAAAGGCGTTAGTGCGGTCTATGTCAATAAACAATACCGTATTCTTTTTAATGAGGTAGCTTCTGCTTCAGATGATCTCAAAATCGAAGTATTAGAAATCGAAGATTTAAGTAAACATTACGAAAACTAACTTACAAAAAATGATGACGACAAAAAAACTTATCCCCTCTATTGCAACACATCCCGGAATAATTCTAGCTGACGAAATGGAAGCAAATGGATATTCTCAAATTGATTTTGCAAAACTTATAGGTTTAAAACGCAGCCAACTAAACGAAATTATAAAAGGCAAACGAAACATAAACGCTGATTTAGCATTATTGCTAGAAAAAGCTTTGGGCATCGATGCCGATTTTTGGATGGAAGCACAAAAAAACTACGATTTAGACAAAGCAAGAATTGAGGCAAAAAACAAAGAACAATTAGAAGCTATAGAAATTTGGAATGTGGCCAAGGACTTCATTCCAGTTTCTTTCTTTAAAAAAGAACAAGCCATTTCTGGAAACCCGCTACACGATATTTATAAAATAAGAGAAATATATGGAGTAGCGAATTTAGACCAACTGGCAGTAATGAGCGTACAAAACAATTATGCCAGGTTTAAAAAATCAACAAAGCTAAAAACCGATGTCGTAAACATTATGGGTTGGGTAAAACTGGTGCAATACAAAGCCAAAGAGATAATAGTACCAGCTTTCAATCATGAAAATCAAGAACAATTAATTGCAGACTTAAGAGTTATTTTATTTGAAAATAAAGAGGTTCTAACTAAAGTTCAAAACAAATTACATGAGAGTGGCATAAAGTTAATATATCAAGCAAAAGGAGAAAAAACACCTGTAGATGGAGTTTCATTTTGGAGTGAAGGTAATCCTGCTATCGGAATGACACTTAGACACAGTCGTTTAGATAATTTTGCATTTACATTATTTCATGAATTAGGGCATATTTTCAAGCATTTGGTTAATAATGATACCGCCGAGTTTATTGACCTAGAAATCAAAACAGAAGAAGAAGAATACAAAAACTCAACAGAGGAAAAACAAGCCAATCATTTTGCCCAGGACGGTCTAATTAAAGACGAGGATTGGAATGAATTCAAAAGGAATATTGCTTTCAACAATAATGACCATACAATTATTGCATTTGCCAAAAAAGTAAAAATCCATCCGAGTATTGTGAGAGGAAGAGTATGCTTTACTTTAAACAATTTTCGCAGTTACACTTCAATAAGCAATGATATAAATTAATCTACCAACAAAGGCTATGGAAAGGATGGTTTACGAGTTGTATGGGTTGTGTGAGGAGGAAATTAAGATTGTGGCGAATTGTTAACAACGATACCGGAGTTACGTAAACTAGATAGGGCACTAAAAAACTAGAGAAATCAATACAGTAATCTTATAATTGATTAATATGGAAAAGGAAAGAATTTTTGAATTAATCAGAAAAGAGGAAGTCTTATTATTTGCAGGAGCAGGTTTGTCTAGGTATGCTGGATATCCTTCAGGCAAAGAATTAGCAGAACGAATGCATGCCGGGCTGACCACAAGCGAGCAGGAGGAAATTGAGTTAACTTTTAATTTACTTCAAGTTACAGAAGATATCTACAATATTAAAAACGGGAATAAAAACTACTTAATTAATATTTTAAAAAATGAGTTTCAAAAAGAACCTGACTCAACAGAAACTCATCAACTTTTAGCAAAAATTCCGCAAATCAAAACTATTATAACTACCAATTACGATGATCTTTTTGAAAGAACAAACAAAAATATGGAAGTGATTCGTAGAAGCTCTGATTATTCAATTGCTAATACCAAAAAACAAGAATTATTTAAAATACATGGTGACCTAACCGATACTAAAAATATTATTTTAACAAAGTCGGATTACAATAATTTTTTCATTGAAAATAAAGATGAAACAATTTTTTGGACTGCAGTCAAAGATAGGTTAGCTTCAAAACATATTTTATTCATCGGGTATGCTTTAGAAGATCAAAACATAAGGTTTATGTTTGAAAGAATATTGAGAGAGTTAGGTGAAATGAGAAAAGAATTATTTTTTGTAGCTCCATCAATTAATCAACTCACCAAGAGATTTTTAGATCGAAATGGTATTAATTATATAGAAAGTACTGGGGAAAGCCTAATTAAAGAAATAGATGAAGATTTAAAATTAAATTATATTCCTGGACTAACTAAAGGGAATGGTTCTGCAGATACCGTATTTAATTTTGGATTATTAAATCAAATTGACTTTCAAATTAGCAAACACAAAGATGCATTACAAATTGGCAAATTTTCTTCACTACAAGGTTTAGGAAAATCTGAAATAAAATTCAATCTCGAATTACCAGACGACAAAAAGGATAAAATATTAGATGCACTCAATGGCAAAAATTTTGATGATGTCATATTGGATGCTGAAATCATTAAAGACTTTAGTTATTTTTTTAACGATATTCGGATTTCGAATAGAGACAATATTAAAAAATTATGGGTGAAAAAAGTTCCTCATATTCATGGTAATTTTGAATTTGTTTTTGGAGATGGGTTTGAACTGGACAATTATAAAATAGAGATTTTTATAATTAATCCAGAAGAAAACAAATCCCATATAAAAATTGTGTTTATTGATTTTACTGTAATTATTGAAATCATTTTTGATGACGACAATACAAAATATAAAATTAATATTCTTCCAAGTAAACTGATTTCATCTGTAAAAAGTGGTTTAAATTTTTATAATATAGTTTCAAGAATAACTAATAATCAAACATTTAAACTCTTAAAAGAGAACAAACTGCTTTATACCTATGACAATAGAATACAATTTGAAGAAGATTCTTTTGACGCCAAAACTCTTTTAGATTACTTTCAGAAATTAAAAAAAATTGAGCAACATTTTAACGTGAAATTTGTTAATATAGACCTTAATCAGATAAATGAAAAGATTATTGAAAAAGTATTAGCATATATAGAGAATAGAGCTCTTAAAGTTAAATTTAACGGATTAACTTTCGTAAATAAAAATAGAGATGAGATAAATTATTTATTAGAAACATGCAAAGACAAAGGAGTTTTCCTAGCTTCGGAAAATATTAAGTCGACCTATTCTTTACATGGTCTGGATTTTGAAACAGGTTATTTAAACCAAATTATTGTAGATGCTTTTATAGTTAATAGAGAAGATTTAATAAAAAACAATACAATTAAAGTTGAGTTAAAAAGTAGATCTGAATCTATGCAAATTCAATTTAGTGACGAGAAAGATATGCTTTTAAATCAGCATGATTCAGAGCAGTAAACTAATAAATGTTTTCATATAACATTTAATTAGGTTGATATAATTAATAGTTGACTAATATAACAAATGGAAAACTTAAAAGAATTAGTAGAACGATTAAACTTATCGGATGAATGCACCGATTTGGAAGCAAAACGAGCTTCCGAAATAGGTAAATCAGTGCTGGAAACCGTTTGTGCTTTTAGCAACGAACCAGGTCTTGGTGGTGGTTATTTGCTATTAGGGGTTGAAAGAGAAGATGAGGTTACAAGCTTGTTTCCAAGCTATATTATTTCTGGAATCCCTCAAGAAAATCTTGATAAGATACAGGCCGATTTAGCCAATCAGTGTGCCGAAAACTTTAATATTCCTATTCGACCTCAAATCACAGTTGAAAAAACGACTGCAGATAAATATGCGATTGTAGTTTTTGTTCCCGAACTAAGTCCCGAACAAAAACCGCTGTTTCTTAAACACAAAGGTTTGCCACAAGGAGCCTATCGCCGTATTGGTTCTGCAGACCACAAATGCACTGAAGATGATTTGGTGATTTTTTACCAAGGAAACGAAACCTTGGATAAATCCATTATTAAAGATGCAGATTTGGATGATGTATCAGAGGAAGCGATATCCCTTTATAGACGTTTCAGAAAAAACGTAAATCCTTCTGCGGAGGAACTTACCTATGATGATAATGATTTGTTGAAAGCGTTAAACGCAATCCGAAAAAGCAACGGAATCTTTCAGGTTACCTATACGGGATTATTATGCTTCGGATCCAGAATGGCGCTCCGCAGATTGTTGCCTATGGTAAGAGTCGATTACATTCGTGTAAGCACCAACAAATGGATTGAAGACGCAGACAAGCGTTTTGATGCAACACTCGATATGAGAGGTTCCCTTTTAGAATTAGTGCAACGCATTATTTCAACAATTTCAGATGATTTGCCTAAAGGATTTGTGTTAAACGACAATAATATTCAGGCCAAAAATATAGGGTTGCCAATGCGTGTTTTGCGTGAAGCTGTGGTGAATGCGCTAATCCATCGTTCATACAGGGAAAACAGCCCTATACAGATTATTCGATACCCAAACAGAATTGAGATTATAAATCCGGGGTTTTCATTAAAAACCGAAGACCAATTGGGCGAACCGGGTTCTGTAAACAGAAACCCTTTTATATCCGCAATTTTCCACGAAACCAACTTAGCTGAAACCAAAGGAAGCGGTATTCGTACTATGAGAAACTTGATGGAAAAAGTCGATATGATGCCTCCTACTTTTGAAAGCAGTAGAGAAAACAACACTTTTACGGTAAGACTCTTATTGCACCACCTGCTTAATGAAGAAGATATTCATTGGTTAAATAGCTTCAGTAATTTCGATTTGAATGATAATCAAAAACGAATTTTGATTTTCGTTCGGGAAGTAAATGCAATCGATAATTCAACTGCCAGACAAATCAATGGTTCCGATATTCTTACGGCAAATGCAGATTTAAGAAAATTAAGGGAATTGGATTTGTTGAATCAGAAAGGCAAAAGTAAACTCACGTATTACACTACTTCGGAACTTCTGAAATCCTATATTTCCAACGAAGAGGAAATCCTTAGTGCACTACCTCCTGACCTTAGTGCACCACCTCTCGAGCTTAGTGCACTACCTGTTGAAGATGATATTCCTGATGAACTCAAACAGCTGATAGAGTCATTAGGCAAAAGAACTAATGATAAGGAAAGAATAGCTAATATTATTTTGCAATTATGTTCGCATAAACCTATGAAAGGCAAAGTAATTGCGCAGATATTGGGGAAAACAGAAAAGTATATTTTTAGGGAATTTTTAAAGCCGTTATTGGATGAAAAAAAATTAAATTATACCATTCCAGATATGATAAATCATCCCTATCAGGCTTATATAACAATTGTAAAAACAGACGAAAAAGCAGAATGAGATAACTTAGTGCACTAGTTAAAGAACATTTACCTATACTATATGCCTTTTGGAAAAACATCATTAAAAAACCTTTAGCTTTTAGATCGTTTAATAGTAACGTTTTTTTACAGTTAAGAGTATTGAATTATATAGAAAAAAAAATATGACACTAGGGTCGATATATATACCGGAGGGGGTTTTACCCCATGTTTTTGGATTAGGCCATAAAGGTCAAACACTTAATTTAGGTGGTAAATACAATTATTTTTTTAATGAAACAGATACTGATATTATCATAATCAAAAGAGAAGAAAATAAGTTTATCGATAACTTTTGGGGGGATAATATTGCATTAATAACGGCAATTGTTGGTAAAAATGCAGTTGGTAAAACTTCAATTTTAAGAGCATTAAATAACCCAATGGATAGTGGTAATAAAAAGCTAGTTTATATTATTGAAACGGGTGATGAGAATAAAATCAAAGTTGTAAATGAAACTATTAAAAATGTACTTGACAAAATTGATTTGGTTTTAGAAGTAATCACAAACAAAAGTTTTGAACCTCTTTTTTATTCTCCAGTCCTTGATTATGATTTAAAATCTGCTTTCTCACCAATATCATTAGTAAATTATTTTAATGACAGTCTTGAAAATTATTATCTAGATTCCATAACAAGAAATATTTTTCTTTTAAATGATGATATCATAAAGGACATAAAAAAAGTTTATACTGATTTTCCTTATTATGATAAAATAAAGGTCACCGCAAAAAAACACAGAAAATCAAACTTTCGACAAATTTACTTAGAGGCAAATTTTGGTAATCCTCACCGAGGAGATGCTCTTAAGCACGAAATAGATGGTCAAATTATGCAGTTGGAGAATCCTACTTTTCATAAAGAAAGTTTCTCAAAAAAAGAAGTAATCGATTTACTAAAGAATAATGTTAATCTTTTAGAAAGTGAAAGTTTTACAGAGCAATTTAATAAAATTTGGGATTTAGAAGACTATAAGTATATAGATAAAGAAGGCTATGATTATATCCATAATTCAAATGATTTTATAAAGAATTTAGAAATTAATTTACTTAGTTATCTTTTACTTGGAGCAGTTTTTCCACAAACAGGACTAGGAGGTGGAACGAATTTTAATAATATTGGTAATACTGGAAATTTCAAAGAAAGATTAAATTTTTTCTTAGAAATGTATTTAATCAATGAATATAAATTGTTAACGGAAAAAATAACATCTGATCTAGGAGGTATTAATGTTTATGATAAAGAAAAAATAATTTCAATAATTAATAATGATACTTGGGTAAAAACGGGTGGGGCTGATGTTCAACCAATTCGTGATAGAATGAAAAATGATGTCATTAGTTTTTATGCAATTCTTGAATTTTATGATTTTATAGTTGAATTATGTCAATCCTCAAAGATATCGACCAATAAAGAAGGATTAGTATTTAATTTGCAGAATAATGAAGTTGATATATTTAATAACTTAATTGAGAACTATAAATCTTTATTAGATTCGATCCCAAATTCTCCGATGGATATTTCAATATTTGATTTTTCCCCTAATAAAAAACTATCAACAGGTGAGAAAGCATTAATTGATTTTTATGCTTCAATATTTTCTTATATTGAAAAAAATAAATCACATCAGCATACAAATTATGAAAACTATTTATTATTGCTTGATGAACCTGAGTTAGGTTTTCACCCATTATGGAAGAAAAAATTTATAAATGCAATTGTAAAAACATTACCAATTTTATTCTCCAAAATAGTGCCTAAAGTATATGATGAAATTTCAAAAAACTATATAAAAACTAGAGAAAACCCAGTATTGCAAATCATTTTTACAACTCATGATCCTTTAACTGTTTCTGATATTCCAAATTCAAATATTATTTACTTACAAAAAGATAATGAAATAACGTCAATAGTGGATAAATCTAAAGGATTAAAAAAATCCTTTGGTGCAAATATCACTGATTTGTTATCAGACAGTTTTTTTATTGGTAGTGAAGATAAAGCGCTCGTTGGTGAGTTTGCTAGAGCAAAGATTGAAATTACAATTAACTGGATTAATGGTGAATTAAAAAAGAAAGAACATTTTGGAAGTAATTATTCAATTAATGATGATGAATACAACCATCACGAAAAAATAATATCAATTATTGACGAACAAATTATAAAAATGAAGTTAGCTGAAATGTTAGAACAATTGAAAGATAGTAAGAAATTACAGGAACAATTAATTCAAAACGAGATTGACTTTTTAATGCAAAAAAAAGATGATTTATATAAATCCTGAAGATAAAAAGATCAAAGATGCTTTAGATAAGCACTCCAAAGCTATATATTGTTTAGTAAATAAAAAGATCTACGGTATAACTTATGATTGTGAAAATAAAGATCATAATAATGACTCATGTTTAACATGTAAACAAACTAGCAAATTAAGGACTGCTGTTAAAGAAGATATTATTAGCTTTTTAAAAATTAATCTTAAGAATATTATTGTCAATAAACCAATTCAATTAAAAAATAGACAAAATATTTTTTTTGAGCATTTTATTTTGGGGTTCAACGATTTAGAATTAGACAAATATTTGAAATGCAAAAAAAAGAAGGAAGACGACAGAAACTTCATAGAAAAAGATATTTTTAATAGATACGATTCTATTTTTACACAAATTAAAAATATATTTAATTACGACGTGTTCACTGATACATCGAAAAATTATTCTGCATATAATTTATCTAGTAATCTTGATATAAGCACATGTACATATTGTAATAGATTATATACGAGGACAGTAATTAATCCAAATAAAATTACTCGTCCAGAATTTGATCATTGGTATTCTAAAAGCAAATATCCATTATTGGCATTATCCTTTCACAACTTAATTCCAAGTTGTCATGTATGCAATAGTTCAGTAAAAGGAACTATTGATTTATCTCTTGATGAACATTTTCATCCCTATATAGATAGTGAAAAAATTATAAATGATGAAATAAAATTCAGTTATTACAATAAATCCCTAGATACATACGGGTTTAGTATGACGCATTCTAGTTCAAAAGCCAAAAACACTATTGATGCTTTTAAAATTAAGGAGATATACAAAACACATGAAGATGAAATTATTGATTTAAGAAAAATTAGAGATACATATTCCGAAAGTTATTTGCAAAATCTATCAAACCTATATAAAGGAGTTATTTCTGAAGAAGAAATATACAGGTTGGCTTTTGGTGTTTATCTAGAAGAGGCAAAATTTGAAAAAAGACCTTTAAGTAAAATGAAAAAAGATATTTTAATAGAGTTAGGTATAATAAAAAATGGAAAAGAGTAATTTTAAGATTATTGCTGTTAAAGCTTTAGATGAGTGTAGTTCTGGATTCACTAAAATTTTAAAAAAGGAGGAAATTTATTATTTCTATTCTGATTACAAAATAGATGTAAATGAGGATGGACTTGAAACAATTAGTAACGCAAATGATAAAGGTTATCCAAGCAATTTATTTAATATAAAAGGATTTAAAGATGAAATCAATGTTAATGTTAGCGCAATTGTAGGCAAAAACGGATCGGGAAAAAGTTCTTTAATTGAGTTACTATTTCGAGCAATTAATAATATTGCTTGCAATTATAAATGGCATCCCGGCAGTTTCTTAAAGACTATTATGGCTGATTTAAAGATAGTTGATGGATTACACGTTGAATTATATTATCAAACGGACAAAATTTACAAAATAATAGTTAACAATGAAAGGTTTAAAGTTTTCTCTTTTAAACCAAATGGTGTTATTAACGAACATTCCGAGGAGAAAAACTTTAGATTAACAAAATTATTTTACACTGAAGCAGTTAATTATTCTCATTATGCATATAATAGTCTTGAATTTGGTTATTATAAGCAGGACATTTTTATTGATTGGTTAAAAGAATTATTCCATAAAAATGATTCATATCAAACTCCATTGGTTTTAAATCCAATGCGTACTGAAGGTAATTTTGATATTAATCGGGAAAATAATTTAGTAAAACAAAGACTCTTAGCGAATTTATTAAGGCCGAGAATTAAGAACAATATTGACTTTAGAAAGTTTGGAGATAATTTAATTGCTTCTGAAATAGAATTTAAATTGGGAACAAAGAAAAAGGAAGTTTCATATTGGGAAAAAGATAGCAAAGGAAACGATATAGAAAGGTTATATAAATTAGGAGTTTTTACTAAAAATGAGCGAAACGATATAGTAAAGTTATTAATGTTTGAAATAGTTGACGTTCCAAATTTTAATATCGAATTATTTAGCCAGAAAAGATATAACCATGCAGAAATGTATATTTTATACAAATTAATTAGTATTTGTAAAAAGTATGCAGATTACCGTGATTTTCTACTTCCTAAACATCAAAAATTTGATCCTTCTATTTTTAAATTTTTCATAGATAAGCTAAAAAAAGATACAAGTCATATTACTTTTAAATTGATACAAGTTTTAAATTATCTTAAAGATGACTACATCAATTTTGAAGGAGATGTAAAAGCTATTCCGATAGATGACCTTTCAAAATCGATAAAAAAAAATAGAAAACGTGATCAATCAATATTAGAATTAATACCTCCTCCAATTTTTGAAATGGAAATTAAATTAATTTCAAAAAAAGAAAATACCCCTATTAAATTTAGGAGTTTAAGTTCTGGCGAAAAACAGCAAATTTATATGGTCAGTTCTTTGTTGTACCACTTGTATAATCTTGATTCTGTTTACGGGCCAAAAATAAAATATAAAAATGTAAATATAGTTTTAGAAGAGGTAGAATTATATTTTCATCCGGAAATGCAAAAGTCATTCATAAAATATTTTTTGGATAGTATTAGTAGAATTGAACTTAAAAACATAAAGTCTATCAATATATGTTTTGTAACCCATTCTCCTTTCATTTTATCAGACATACCAAATAATAATATATTATTTTTAGATGTTGTAGATGGAAAAGCAATACAAAAAAAGAACAATAGAAAAACTTTTGGAGCAAATATTCATGAATTATTAATAGATAATTTTTTCATGTCTAATGGGTTTATTGGTGATTTTGCAAAAAGTAAAATTGAGGAAACCATTCAGTGGTTAAATAATACACTTAATGAGAAAAGAATCTATGAAAAAGAAAGCGCCTCTTTATCATCATACCAATTAGACCAAGATAAGTTAAAATATCACAGAGGAATTATATCATTGATTGACGAACCAATAGTTAGAATTAAACTTGGGGAAATGTTATCAGAAATAGAATCCAATGAAAAAAACTTCTATAATAAATTAATTCAAGAACAAATAGATTTTTTAAAATCAAAAATAAAGTAAGATTAATTGAAAATTGTCTTTAATTATTGGATAATCCTCTTCTCTTTTTCTTTTTTCGTGTATTTTTCAATTGATTAGGCATATAATCTGAAGAATATTCCGCCTGAATAATCACATTTAATGCTTTTACCAAATCAGGAATGGAAAGGCTGTCTTTTTGATATTGAAGATCATCAATCAATATTTCTCGATGAGGGAGTTTTTCAGAAATCTGATTCCTTTTTTCTTCACCAGCAATCTTTAATTCACAACGTTCTTCAATTGCTTTTGCACTGTATTGCTTCCCTAGGCTACTTCCGTTGAAAACGTTTTTTGTCGTATGGTCAATATACGTTATGCCATATAATTGACCTTGGGAACTTCTTCTAAACACACTGTGAATACCTTCTTTTTCCAATAACTTTACCAGTTCGTTTGTGGATATTACCCGATCTCTTAGCAGAGCTTTGTCAATAATGTTTTTCACTCTTAATTTGTCTGGAATTCTTCTAATTTCATTAACCTTAAATTTTTCTTCCAAGAATTTTAAAGTAGGTTTGAAGTAAAAATCACTTGCCTTTATCGGCACGCCAATTGGCTTTCCCTGTTCGTCAAGTATTCTATATACCAATCCATTTGTCAAAAATATTTTTGAATTCTCACTGCCACGGTCAGCCAAAACATTATATTGTTTTAATACCGCATTGAGTTCGGGAAGGCTAGAAAATTTGTACTCATTGAGAACCATATTTAAAACATTGGCTAAAGCTTTCTTGGATTCAATCTTTCCGTACTGCACCTTGCTCATTGAAATTGGTTTCAAATTAAAATCCTCTTTCTTTTTTCTTCCTTCCGCTTTTACCAGTCCAAAGAGCTCTTCAATTTCTTTTCTTGCGGGTTCTGATTTTCTTATGCCCAAATGGTGGAGGTCAATTCGCTTACCATCCCATTCAATATTTATAGAGACTACATGCACATGTGGGTGTCCCGCATCGTGGTGTTGGTACACCAAATAGGGTTGTTTTCCAAACCCGATTTTCTCCATATAGGTATTGGTAATAGCCATTAGTTTTTCTTTGGAATGGTTTTCTGATGGGTCAAAATTCAGTGAAATATGAACGCTGCTCCGTTTGGCATTTTCGTTTAATTCAAGTCGTTTTATAAAGCGATTTAGCTTTATAGCATCACTCATTTTATCTACATCAACGGGATAATTACCTGCACCGATACACTCCGCAACACCAGCTTTCACTTTGTTCTCATTGTAGTTTAAAATACTACGGATTGAATGGCTTGTTTTTATGATTGTAACCATTTGTCCGTGATTTTTTGCATGTGATTTTGAATGTCATTTACCTTATTGAAAAGAAGTCTTTTCTCCAATTCGTATCTTAGAACCCATTCCCTGAATTCAGGAATTTGTTGCAGGGTGTGCATCTTTTTTACAGCCTGATTGACATTGTTTCCGATTGCACTCAGCTCATTGCGAAGTACTATTGTTTCTTCCATAAAATCATCCAAGGATTGATTTCTGTAAGTTGTAGTAATGGGCTTGTCAAATAGATGCTTGCGAACATAATCGCTCAGCTTACGGCATGTGCTGTTTTTGTATTTGTGCTCGATTTTTGCGTATTCTTCGGGTGTTAGGCGCAGTGTGATTCTGCGTGATCTGTTTGAATTTTCTCTTTCCATCATCTTTCATTTTCATTGTTTATCAAACTCTTTTATTTTTAATGTCTCCACCGCCGAGTTCCGAGGCATAAGGTGGCCAGATCCGGTTGTCCGACAACCGTTCATCTGGCCGTTACAGGAACGTTGTAACTTTATAGCCTTTTCAAGGTCTTTCAGCCTTTTAGTTTTTTAAGATCTTCAAAAAAGGTTACATTCCTCAAAATTGTAAATAAGTAGCGGGTGTTTTTTTATAGTTTACGGCCTAAATTCTTTTTGGGAGGTTTTGAAGCATTCATGATCCAGTCGTTAAAATCCTTATAGTTTTCGTAAATGCTACTTTCGTCTTTGTATTTTGGATTCATTGAAAGTGCACGCTGGGTACAATTTATTCCCGATATGTCCCTGTCAAGATAAAGGTTGATTATATTGTGTTTTTCCATAAATGGGCGTGCTCTTTCAAACAATGCAATGGAATTTAAAACAACAAAATCCTGACCTTTTTCGGGAAGGTTTTTGGTTGTCTCTTTAAAGGTTAAAAAGTCTATGAAACCTTCAAATACATTTGCTTCATTGCTTCCATTATTTATGGTCGTAATATCCTTTGGCGAGCTACTGGTTTTGAAATATGGATTGCTAATTTCATAACCTCCTGAATCGTTTTTGAATCCTATTCCAAAATAAGTTTTGCCATTGATCTCGTAGCGAACTTCACGACAAAATTGTTTTGCAATTTCGAGGTGGATTTTTCTTTCTTCGAGGTATCGCAATAGCGAAGGAGAAGTGATTGGAAAATCCCCAAGTATTTTGATTTTGCTTTCGGTAGAAATACTTTTATTTGAAGGTAAAATAGTTGGCTGTTGAAGAGAAAAATTACTATAAAGTTTTTGCAAAAATTCGCTAACAGTACAACTATGATATAGTATTCCAAAATCAATAAGAGTGCCTCCTTTGCCTAGTCCATGGTCAAACCACAAATTAAGTTTTTGATTGACTTTGAAAGAGGGTGTATGTTCTTTTCTTAAAGGAGAACAATACCAATAATCCACATTTTTAATTTTGAAAGGCTGGTATCCTAACGAAGACAAGTAACTGACAATGTCTAATTTTTTGGCTTCCACGGTGGAAAGTGTTTTATTTCTGAAATCCATATCTGCATATTTTTCTAGTTCATTTTTCGGTCAAATCCGAAGTTAAGAAATAGAAAATGGTTAAACGATCATAACCATATTTTGCCTAGGATACGATTGTATAATAAAAGAGCCTCGCAAATAATTGCGAGGCTCTTTTATTGGGTATCCATGTGGTATTAGGATTAAACTATTTATCCTTCAATAATTTTTCTAAATAAGTTATTTTATCTTTTTCAACTTGAACTAGTCGTTCATAAAGTTCTACCACTTTGTCAAGAGGATTGAACGTGCAATTATTAGCATGTATTGCTCCATGATTAGAGCTGTTGTCATAAAAGTTGGCAAAGTAATTAATTACGCCTTCCTCAGAGAAATTTTTAATAGCCTCTACACTTACGTCAAGAGCTTTTGCAACTTCTATTAACTTTTCTTCTTCAATTGTCTCACTTGCCTCGATATTAGAAACTGATTGTTGACTTACGCCAATAGCGTTAGCCAATGCTTCTTGTTTCATACCTTTTAGTTCTCTAATTCGGCTGATATTTCTGCCAATATGTTTTGGTTTTGTAGCTGTGTCCATAGTTCAAAGATATTTAAAATTCTTTTAAAAAATCAATTTTGGTAAAAAACAAGTACTTCTTTGTAAGATACAATTTCGATTAGTTCGGTACAGTACAATCAATTGCTTACTTGCTGTGTATTAGACAAAAATACAATTTTTCAGACGAGTATTAACTAAAAAAGTAAAATTATGAAAGCGATTGACAATTCAGGATTACAAACGGTTAGCAACATTATTGTTGAGAGTATTAGCACAAGCGGTATTTACTGCTTTGGAGAAAAAAAACAGATTCAAGCAATACAAAATCCATTTCAAGAATCTAATTCTAAACACAAAGAGCATACACATTTTTATTTATTGGTTTTTACCAATGAAATTATAATAAATGCAGTTGCTGATATTAGTGATGTTATAAAAACTAAAACGGAAGGACGTTACACAGTTACTTTGTTAATGCATAAAGCAACATCAGTACGATATCTTACTCCTCATAAACTATATTTTTTCTATGAGGTTTTAACTAAATCCCAAACGGTGTATGAACATGTGAATGTTCCTCCCAATATTGCTTTTGATGGAATTCCAAAACGTAAATTAGATTCAATTCGCTCGCATTGGAAAAATAGAAATATAGTTGCCACAACTTTTTTAGAAAGTGAAAATCAAATTGATGGAAATAATACTGAATTAATTCAAGAGTCAATGCTGCATATAGCTGTAGAGGAAACTTGTCTAGGACTTATAGATGTGTTTTTAGGATATCAACCTAATCATTTTTCACTCGGCTATCTTTTTGATATCTGCGAAATATTCACTTCGCTCACTTCTGAAATATTTCCAAGAAAAACAGAGGAAGATAAAAAGCTATTTGATTTATTAAAAATGCATCCAAGTTCTCTTCGTTGGGCTAATCTAAAAACTTCCAGTTTTTTACATACAGAACTCTTAGAGAAAAGATGTAATCTTTTTTGTGAAAGAGCCTATGAACTTGTTAACGCAGAATTGGAACGCTTGGGAAATCTTGAACCTAAAAAACAAAAGTCATGACAAGTGAAATTAAAACTCTGGAAGAATTTAAGCATTTTGCCTCTTATCATTTTGATGTCCTTACACCTGCAGAAAACATATATGCAGGACATATCCTTGAAATTAAAGTTTCAGGATATTCAGATATGATTAGACTTGGTTGTAATTTAATAAAAATGTGCGCTTATATTACCCAATCCGATGGGCCATATATCACAGATTTGGTAAAAGATCCTCACATAGATGTTTCGTCAGTACTAGAACTAGCATTGCAATTATTTCCACATGGAGAGTTAGAGGTTTTAGATGAAGTTTATCAATTACTTATTGATGATGAAGTGAATAAGACTAAAAAAAACATTGAAAAAGAATGACTATGCAAACAAATGAAACAGAAGACCTAAAGGAATTTCAAGAACTGGCGAAAAATGGTTTTAAAACTCTCCAACCAGCTATGCACAAAAAAGAGATGTATAATGTTGAAATAGGAGTAGAAGGATATTTGGACTTGCTTTTTACGGTTGCTAATTTGATTAAGGTTTCAATTATGACACTTGATACGGATGAACCATTTTCTAATTTAATACCTAATCCACCAACTAATATAAGAAGCATGTTAGAGATAGCATTACAACTTTTGCCATTCGAGGAAGCGGAGTTTTTGGATAAATCTCGAGATTTGCTGTTGAAAAGAAAAGAAGCATGAGATTGTTCATTGATGTCAAATATCCTGACTATATTTTGCTTGGGGTGAAGTAAAAAATGTATTTTATCTTTAAAGTGATAATGATTGTTGAACAAAAAAGACCAGTAACGGTCTTTTTTTAATGGAGAGGAATATAAAAATGAGAAATCGAGAAAAGATTGAAAAAAGTAAAAGCACAATCGAGAAAGCTTTGAAAGTATTAAAGGCTGAGGAGGGATCTTTAACTTCTGAACAGCTGAAAAGAATGTCTAGGGAAGTAGTAGCGAATACTGAAAAGAAACAAGAGAAGGTAAATAGTTTATCAATTTTGACAATCCCAGAAGTTGCTGCTAAACTAAAGATCGCAAATCAAGGAACAGCTAAAAGATGGCTAGAAAGAAATGGTATTTTAATTCATAGATTTTCAAAACAAAATATCGTTTACACAATTGAAGTCATATGTGAAATCGACAAACCCTTTGTGAGATCTTTAAGATTAAAATATCCAACAAAATGGAAAAGAATATACAGAAATCTGGTTAAAGATCAAGATGTGTATGATCTTTTGGTTTTACAACTAGATGGCGAGTTTGACTTCGGCCCAACCACCAAGGTGAAAAGAAATGCAGGGGATGAGAAATTATATAATGACTTAATGAAATGAATAAGTTAGTACTGCCAAAGAACAAATATAAAGGGATTAAGATTTATTGTAAAAAATGTAAAGTAGATAATCCTAAATGTAAACATTTTGAAAGCTTTTCGTATAAAGTAAGAGTTCATATCCCAGGAACCCAAAAGAGTGTAAAGTCTAAAATATTGAAATCAAAGGTCTATAGTGATGCTGTTATCGAAGCTATTAATTTTGAAAAATACTTAGAAGCCACAAATTATCAAACAATAGTTGTTGATTCAACACATGGGAATGACTATTCAGTTATTGACTCTATAATAAAGTATAATCATTATCTAAATGGTGAAAGTGAATACGCTCAATTTAAAAAGAACGTTACTAATGAACACCGTAAGGAATTAATACGATTTTGTAAATATTTTGCTAAGACATTAAAAAAAAATAAAAACATTGAATCGACTAGAATTATAGATGTTAGTAGACAAGATGTATCGAATTTTTATTCTTGGGCTGATAGTCATTATAGCCCGAAAACTTTTAATAAATGTATGAATGGAGTAAAAGGTTTTTTTGATTTTCTCATTGATATTGAAGAAATTGAAATGAAGAATCCTTTTAGGAAATATTCTCGTAAACAGATACGAAAAGCAAATATTGATTCTGTCACCAAAGAAGAGTTTACTGCAATTCTTGATGCGGTTGATACGTTTAGTCCTTTCCTTGTTCTTGGAGGTAGGGGAGAGCGAAAAAACATGTTTAAACCGTATTTGAAAGATGGCTTTAGATTGTTTTTGTTAACTGGAGGAAGGCGAGAGGAAATTGTTGATTTAAGATGGTCTGATATTTATGTATCAGTTAGTGGGGTGAAATTTTTTAGAATTCAAAATCTAAAAGTGGAACGAAGCCTCAATATGGATGGATTATATAAGTACATTCCAATAAATTCTGATTTGTTTGACCTATTAATAGAGATGGGTTATCATGAAAAAAAGCAAACTAACGATTTTATTTTATTACCTGAAAGAAAAGTCCAATCAAAAACAATTATGGATTCGCTTTCAAAATCTTTCACCCATTACAAAAATGGAGCAGGTATCAAAAAAGAGATAAGTTTGAAGAGTTTAAGGAAAACATATATTACTTGGGTACATCAAGTAATGCAAAAAGAAACAGGGTTATTAACTTCACATTCGACTACAAAGGTATTAGAATCATATTATATTGATCCTCAAATTTTATCAGTAGTTGAAAAAGGGGCAGTTGAAATAAAAATATTTGGATCAGATTCCTCACTCTAATTCCTCACTTTTTTTCTTTTGGTCTATCTTTTTTTCTGAATTCATACCAATAAAAAACCCTTAAACAATTGATGTTTAAGGGTTTGTTTCTTGTAGCGAAGACGGGAGTTGAACCCGTGACCTCAGGGTTATGAATCCTGCGCTCTAACCGACTGAGCTACCTCGCCAAATGTTTTCAAGGATAACCGCCCTTGAACGCGGGTGCAAATATAGACATTATATTAAAGCTTGCAAGCATATTTTAAAGAAAAAAAAATATTTTTAAAAAGATTTTTTTTTCGGGCTTATTATCTATATATTCGAAAAAAATAATTGTAGCACATGGATCAAAAAGTACGTTACGAAATCGAGTTCCCTATAAATTCTTCTCCGCAATTGTTATATCAGTATATATCAACCCCTTCGGGTTTGTCAGAATGGTTTGCTGATAATGTAAACTCTCGTGGTGAATTTTATACTTTTATATGGAATGATTCGGAAGAGAAGGCTAGACTTGCCTCTAAAAAATCTGGGGAGAAAGTGAAGTTTAAATGGGTAGACGCAAACGGAAAAGATACCGATTATTTTTTTGAGTTGCATATTTTAGTGGATGAGTTGACTAAAGATGTTTCTTTAATGGTGGTTGATTTTGCAGATAAAGACGAACTTAATGAAGCGACATTGCTGTGGGAAAATCAAATTTTAGATCTTAAACATCTTATTGGATCAGTATAGTAAAATTCTATTTTATGACTTATATTTGCCCTAAACAAAATTTAGGGCTTTTTTTATGATTAATTATAATGGGACTATTGTATCTCAGGATACAAATGTATTGACAGAGAATCGTGCTTTTTTATACGGCGATGCCGTTTTTGAGACGATGAAAATTGTAAATTCTAAAATCCTTTTTTTAGAAGATCATTATTTTAGGCTGATGGCATCCATGCGTGTCGTTAGAATGGAAATTCCTATGAATTTCACCATGGAATATTTAGAGGAACAAATCCTTTCTTTAGTAAATAACAACGGATTATCTAATTCGGCTCGTGCCAGAATAACTGTATTCAGAAATGATGGAGGTTATTATTTGCCAATGACTAATACTATTTCATTTTTGATTAACGCAATAGCTTTGGAAAATGCGCTGTATTCATTTGACCAAAAGGAATATGAAGTAGATTTGTTTAAAGATTTCTATGTTACAAAACAATTGTTGTCTTCTATAAAAACCACCAATAGAATTTTGAATATTACCGCAAGTGTATTTGCTAACGAAAATGGACTAGATAATTGTTTGTTGTTGAATGATAGCAAGAATGTAGTAGAGGCTATTCAAGGGAATATTTTCATGTTATTGGGAGGTAAACTGATTACTCCTCCAGTTTCAGAAGGTTGTTTGAATGGTGTGATGAGAAAGCAAATTTTAGAACTGGCAAGAAAAGTGGATAGAATAGAAGTTGTTGAAGCTGTAATCTCTCCATTTGACCTCCAGAAAGCAGATGAGTTGTTTGTTACAAACGTTATAAAAGGAATACAGCCAATAACTAAATACCGAAAAAAAGAGTTTGGTGTTAATTTGGCAATGGAATTATTGCTAAAATTAAACGAGACTATAAACTAGAGGGTTAATTTAGATATGGATTCTCTGGGGCGTTAGACCAAATAAGGTATTCGCCGCCTAATTCCATGATTTGTTCTTTCCAGAAATGGGTTGCTGATTTGCCTATGATTTTATTTTCGTAATTGTTTGTTGCGATAATCCATGAATTTTCATTCATTTCTGTTTCTAGTTGATTTTCATCCCAACCTGTATAACCAAGGAAAAAACGAATGTTGTCTTTTTTGATTTCTCCTTTGTTAATGAGTTTCTTAGCAGACTCAAAATCACCTCCCCAATAGATACCATTGGATATTTCAATGCTGTTTGGAATTAATTTTGGAATATTGTGAATAAAGTATAGATTGTCTTGTTCTACAGGGCCTCCATTATAAATTTTGAATTTGGCATTGATTTCAGGAATGATGTCGTTAATCGTATATTTTAATGGTTTATTTATGATAAATCCTACTGATCCTTGCTTGTCATGGTCTGCTAATAAAATTACAGATCTATTAAATGATAAATCTCCAATTATAGAAGGCTCTGCTATAAGTAGTTGTCCTTTTTTTAATTTTTCTGAAATCATGGTGCTGTAATTTTTTTAAATAAATATATCATAAAATTAAGAAAAAGTATGAAAATAAACCAAATATAATCGTTTAAGTGTATAAAAAAACCCTCCATCTGGAAGGTTTAGATTATATTAGGTTTTTGAAACTTTTAATTAGTTTACTGCCCCTTCTAATTCAGCACCAGCTTTGAATTTTACAACATTTTTCGCAGCGATTTGAATCGTTTTTCCTGTTTGAGGATTTCTACCGTCTCTAGCAGCTCTTGGAGAAACTGACCATGATCCGAAACCTACTAGAGATACTCTTCCGCCTTTTTTCAAAGTACCACCTACGTTTCCTAAAAATGATTCTAAAGCTAATTTCGCAGCTGCTTTTGTAATTCCTGCATCAGCAGCGATAGCATCGATTAATTCTGATTTGTTCATAATAAATAGTTATTAAATGTTGGTTAAAAAAAATTGTCAATACACAAATTTAGAAGGAAATCCCTTCCTTGCAAGTGTTTTCGTTATTTTTAATTTATTTTGTTGATAACTTGGTTTTTTTGTTCATAAAACAATCGATATTTCTTGTATTTTATAGGTAAGTCACGTTTTTATTGGCTTTAAAAGGCTTTTGCGGCTTCAGAAAGAGCGATTCCGTTTAATAGTTCCGATGTAGTCATCTTCTTTTTTCCAGGAAATTGTAAGCTTAAAACTTGTATAAATCCATTTTCAACTGCAATTTTCATTTCTTTTTTGGTGCAAATAATGCTGCCAACTTCATGGGTGTGGCTTTCAATAATTATTTTTGTGTCATATATTTTTACGTTCCATTCTTCATTTTTATCAGAAAAAATACACCATGCCGCAGGATAGGGGCTCAAGCCTCTTATTAGGTTGTTAATTTCCAGCGCCGATTTTGTCCAATCGATTTTACAGTTTTCTTTGTTTAGCTTGTAGGCTGTTTTTATATTAGCATCTTCCTCCTGAATAATGGTATTTACATTGCCCTTTTCGATCATTGCTAAAGTTTCAACCACGGTCGTGCTTCCTAAATCCATTAATCGGTCGTGTAGATGTCCTGCATTTTCGTTAGAATCAATATCGGTTTCTGAACTCAAAATCATAGCACCGGTATCAATTTTGTCATCGATAAAAAAAGTGGTTACTCCGGTTTTTGTTTCTCCATTTATAATTGCCCAATTAATAGGTGCGGCACCACGATAATTGGGCAGGAGTGAAGCATGAAGGTTAAAGGTTCCTAATTTTGGCATTTCCCAAACTACTTTTGGTAGCATTCTAAACGCTACTACAATTTGCAAATTAGCATTTAGGGTTTTTAACTCTTCCAGAAACGATTCGTCTTTTAAATTTGTGGGTTGTAATAATCTTAGGTTGTGTTCTAAAGCGTATTCTTTTACAGCCGAGTATTTTAGCTTTTGTCCGCGTCCTGCTGGTTTATCTGCAGCTGTAATAACACCTACTACATCGTAGTTGTTTTTGATTATAGTGTCTAGGATTCCAACGGCAAATTCCGGCGTTCCCATAAATACAATTCGTAATTTCTCCATTATGGTTTTAAGGTATATTTATTGTTCGATTTTACTGCGATATTTTCGTTTTCCAATAATTGCTGAATCACAAAGATAACATCCTCTGACTGATTATTGGTTCTGTTTTGTATCTCTCTGGAATTTAAATCTTCCGTTTGTAATAAGGAAATGATTTCTTTTGCAAGAGACTTAGTGTTTGTCTTTTTGTTCTTTTTAGTAATGCAATAAGAACAAATTCCACAATCTTCTATTGTTTTTTCTCCAAAATAATCCAATATCAATTTACTTTTGCAAGTCTTTTTCTCGCTGATGTAATTCAATACTGATTTGAGTTGTTCCTTTTTTAGTGAATTTTGATTTTCTAAATATTTTGAAACTCTGCTAATTGTTCTTTCGTCCTCTCTTACTTCATTAAAAGTTAATTTGGAATCATTGCCTTTTGAATGGTATTCAATAATCTCTTTTTCTTTTAATTTCTGTAAAACGGCTTGTATTTGAGCTTCGGAATGATTTGATTTTCTTGCAATTAATTCTAGATTAAAAGGGATCAGCATTTCATGAATTCCGGGATAGGTGCGCAAAATAGTCAAAATGATTTCTTCATCCTTCGGATTTAAACTCATGTAACGCAGTGTTTCTTTTGATGGAATAATAAATTGTAAAGTTATTTTTTCAGAGAATTCTTGTGATAAAGTAATGATTCCTTGTCTGTCTAAAAACTGCATGGCATTGTATGTTTTTAGTACGGGAAACTTGTATTTTGAACAGAATTGATTTAAATTGAAAGAAAACTGTTCGTTTATTCCCTCTCCGTAAGCAATTTGGAAGAAATTAGATAGTTTGACGTAAACTTCATTGAGGGATTTTTTATCGGGTAGAATATCGATAAACTGATTTTCTGCCTGAATAATATCCGAAGGGCTGGTTAGTAATACGGCAAAAGCTTTTTCGCCGTTTCTACCGGAACGACCCGCTTCTTGGTAATAGTTTTCTATATTTTCGGGTAATTGGATGTGAATAACGGTTTTTACATCGGCTTTGTCAATTCCCATTCCAAAAGCATTTGTAGCTACAATTACCTGCGCTTGATTCTGCATCCAAAGTTGCATGTTTTTATCTTTTTCTTTGGATGTAAGTCCACCATGATAATAGGTTGATTTAAATCCTAAGGATTGCAGTTGAGACGAAATATCCAAACATGATTTTCTGTTTCGGACATATATGATCGAAG
This sequence comes from Flavobacterium sp. W1B, assembly GCF_047344965.1. Classification (NCBI taxonomy): domain Bacteria; kingdom Pseudomonadati; phylum Bacteroidota; class Flavobacteriia; order Flavobacteriales; family Flavobacteriaceae; genus Flavobacterium; species Flavobacterium sp. W1B. Next base: position 173,663 of record NZ_CP178845.1, on the reverse strand, counting down.
ATTGAGGATTCTTTTTTAAAATTTGTTCTATTCGAAAAAGTTTATCTTCAACTTCAAAAACCATATAAGCAATGTTTGTACGCGCAAAGGATTTTTGAAATAATTGAGGCTTTTGTAAACCTAATTCATTTATGATATCTTCTTTTACTTTTGGAGTTGCAGTAGCAGTCAATGCCAAAAAAGGAGTTTTCTTGAAGTGGGTTTTTAGTTTCGAAATCTTTAAATAAGCCGGACGAAAATCGTGTCCCCATTGTGAAACGCAATGTGCCTCGTCAATTGTTATTAGGTTTATGGGAAGATTTTTTATTCGATCCAGAATCCAGTCAGATTGCAATCGTTCCGGTGATAGATAGAGAAATTTGTAATTTCCGAACTGACAATTGTCTAATAAGTCAATCATTTCGTCCGATTTTATACCGCCAGTCAATGCAATTGCCTTTATGTTTCGCTTTTGTAAATTGGCAACTTGGTCTTTCATTAAAGCGACCAAAGGCGAGATTACCAGACAAATTCCCTCGGTCATCATTGCAGGAATTTGAAAACAAATTGATTTCCCGCCACCGGTTGGCATCAAGGCAAAGGTATCTTGACCGCTTAAAACAGAATCTATTATTTCTTCTTGCAGCGATCTAAAAGTATCGTGTTTCCAGTATTTTTGGAGAATTTGTAATGCTTCAGACATCAATTTTGATTTTGAATTACAAATTTTGAATTACAAATCGATGATTCATGATTCAGAATCCAATATTTCTAAATTACTTAGAAATTTCGTCTAATATAAAAAGAATTCTATTATCAACAGTATCTTTTGGGACTTCTATAAGGTTGTATCCATAACCTTTGTAAGTTTCTATAAGGTGACTTTGGATTAATTTAGCTTGTTCGTAATTTTCATAACGAGCTTCATCACTAACGTAAATTTCTTCCCAAGGTGGTAAAATGAAAATTTTAGAATAGGTGTGTTCTCTGCAAATAGCATCAAACGAAGGAGGATAACTGTCTCCAATATAGTGCATGTATGCTAAAACATCAGGAATGCCTCGGTCAATAAAAACAACATCGTGAGGTTCGTTTAATGCTTGGGCAAATTGCTTTTTTCGTCCTTCTAGGAGCAGTTCGCTAAACAATAAAGGCTTCTCAAGAAATAATTGTTCGATTCCTTGTTTTTTTGCCTCCAAAGTTACTTCTCTGGATATTTCAGGATAACAACAAAAGCCTTTTGCCGTTAATCCATCTATGATTGTGGATTTTCCAGTTCCCGGTCCACCTATAATTACTATAATTTCTTTCTGCACTTTTTGGAAAATAAGGCGCAAACTTACTCAAACTAATTGGAATTTGAAAAAATGATTGCCATTAAAACTTTTGTTTTTGAAAAAAATAATAATTCATAATTCGCAAATTACATTTGAAACAGTATCTTTGCTATTATTTTTAAATAAAAAATGGATAAGAATACCGAAGAATTTTATGATAGATTAAAAGCAGAGCTGGATGCGAGTACTACTTGGCCAGCCGAATATCTATTTAAATTTATAGTACCTACCGAAAATGACAATATCGAACGTGTTGAGTTGGCTTTTGATTGTATGGGTGCCGTTATTAAAACAACAAAGTCTAGAACAGGTAAGTTTACCAGTATATCTGTTGATGTTCAGATGAAAGATTCTCAAGCAGTAATTAATAAATACCAAGAAGTCTCCGTTATTAAGGGTATTATTTCACTATAATTGTAATGTGCTTTTTTGATGCGCACTCGAATTTTTAGGATTATTGCTCTTCAAGTTTAGCTGTGACACAGAATCAAAATAAAATTCACCTATGAATTCGAAATACAAGAAAGAAATTGCGAACGATGTTGTTCATCATTTGGAATACAATGCCGAAAGACCGCATTTAATTATTCCTGAATATGGTCGTCATTTGCAAAAATTAATTGATCAGGCGACTGCAATTGAAAATGCGGAAGAGCGAAATAAAATGGCAAAGTATATCATTCAAGTAATGGGGAGTTTGAATCCTCATTTGAGAGATGTACTTGATTTTCAGCATAAATTATGGGATCAGCTCTTTATTATGTCTGATTTTAAGTTGGATGTTGAATCGCCATATCCAATACCTTCCCGTGAGGTATTGCAATTGAAGCCGGATGTTTTAAATTACCCTCAAAACTTTCCTAAATACAGGTATTATGGTAACAATATCAAATACATGATTGATGTTGCCAATAAGTGGGATGAAGGCGAAATGAAAAGTGCTTTGGTGAAAGTGATTGCAAATCACATGAAGAAATCCTATTTAAGTTGGAACAAAGACACGGTGAAAGATGATGTCATTTTTGAGCATTTGTATGAATTATCTAGCGGTAAATTAGACTTGCGTCAAAGTACGGAAGAGCTTATAAACACGACAGATTTATTACGTACCAATAAGCGTATATCCAATAAAATTGCGCCGGCTGGACCACCAAAAATCCAAAGCAATAAAAACTTAAAAACGGCTAAACAAAAACCTTTTTCAAAAAAACAAAATAATCAGCAATAAGGAGTTAAATTGTCGGTTAATAACACTGAAGTGCTATAGAAATTTCGATGAGTTAATGTCTAAAAACCTTATAATCTTAATAAAATAATATGGGAATTTTCAAAATAGAAGGCGGTATTCGTCTAAAGGGAGAAATCACTCCACAGGGAGCAAAAAATGAAGCATTACAAATTTTGTGTGCGGTTCTTCTTACTCCTGAAAAAGTAACAATCAACAACATTCCTGATATTATTGATATCAATAAATTAATTACGCTTTTAGGGAATTTAGGTGTTAAAATTCAAAAAATCGGTTCAGGTTCTTATACTTTTCAGTCTGATGAAGTGAATGTTGGCTATCTAGAAACCGAAGCGTTTAAAAAAGAAGGTGGGGCTTTAAGAGGTTCTATCATGATTGTTGGTCCGCTTTTGGCTCGTTTTGGAAAAGGATATATCCCGAAACCAGGTGGAGATAAAATAGGAAGAAGAAGATTAGATACCCATTTTGAAGGCTTTATTAATTTAGGTGCAAAATTCCGTTACAATAGAGAAGACCATTTTTATGGAGTTGAGGCTACAGACGGCTTGATTGGTGCTGATATGCTACTTGACGAAGCATCTGTAACAGGAACTGCTAATATTGTAATGGCTGCAGTTTTGGCAAAAGGAATAACAACTGTCTATAATGCTGCCTGTGAACCGTATTTGCAACAATTATGCAAGATGTTGAATTCTATGGGAGCCAAAATTACTGGAGTAGGATCAAACTTATTGACTATTGAAGGAGTAGAATACCTTGGCGGTTGTGAGCACAGAATTCTTCCAGACATGATTGAAATTGGTTCTTGGATTGGTCTTGCGGCTATGACTAGAAGTGAAATTACAATTAGAAATGTAAGTTGGGATAACTTAGGTGTTATTCCTAGTACTTTTAGAAAAATTGGAATCACCTTAGAGCGCAGAGGAGATGATATTTATATTCCTTCTCATGAAGATGGATATGAAATTAAAACAGATATTGACGGTTCTATTCTTACCGTTGCCGATGCGCCTTGGCCAGGTTTTACACCTGACTTATTGAGTATCGTTTTGGTCGTGGCAACACAAGCAAAAGGGGATGTGTTGATTCATCAAAAAATGTTTGAAAGCCGTTTGTTCTTCGTGGACAAACTAATTGATATGGGAGCCAAAATTATGTTGTGTGATCCGCATAGAGCAGTAGTTATGGGACATGATTTTCAGTCACAATTAAAAGCTACAACGATGTCATCACCTGATATTCGTGCCGGTATTTCTTTATTGATTGCAGCTCTTTCGGCAAAAGGAACAAGCACCATTCAAAATATAGAACAAATTGATCGTGGTTACGAAAGAATTGACGAACGATTGAGAGCTATTGGAGCTAATATTGTTCGTGTTGAATAAACACAACAAGCATAATGAACAATGAACAAACTGCCGTAAAGGCAACCTATTTTAGTATAATCGGAAATACCTGCTTAGCAATTATTAAAGGCTTAGCAGGTTTTTTTGGCAATTCTTATGCCTTGATTGCCGATGCTATCGAATCGACAACAGACATTTTTGCCTCTTTTTTAGTGCTATTTGGGATCAAATATGCAAACAAACCTGCCGATAGTAATCATCCTTACGGACATGGACGTGCTGAGCCATTAATAACATTTTTGGTGGTAGGTTTTTTGATTACCTCTGCGACAATCATTGCGTATGAGAGTATCATTAATATAAGTGTTCCGCATGATTTGCCTAAGCCTTGGACGCTTATTGTTTTAGGGGCAATAATTATTTGGAAAGAATTCTCTTTTCGTTTGGTCATGAAAAGAGGTGTGGAAACCAATAGTTCTTCGCTAAAAGCGGATGCTTGGCACCATCGTAGCGATGCAATAACTTCGGTTGCCGCATTTATCGGGATTTCGATTGCTTTGATTTTGGGCAAAGGCTATGAGGAAGCCGATGATTGGGCGGCTCTTTTTGCTTCCGGATTTATTCTTTATAACAGTTATTTGATTTTCAGACCTGCTCTTGGTGAGATTATGGATGAACATTTATATGACGATTTGATAGAGCGTATCAGAAAAGTATCTTTTCAAGTGGATGGAATTATCGATACCGAAAAATGTTTTATTCGAAAATCGGGAATGAAATACCATGTTGATCTTCATGCTATAGTAGACGCTGATATTTCGGTAAAAGAAGGACATGATTTAGCTCATAAGCTAAAAGATACACTGCGAAAAGAAATTCCTGAATTAGGTCATGTTTTAATACATGTAGAGCCCGATAAATACAATTAATTATTTCTGCCGAAATAATAAAATAAAAAAAACGAGTCCAATTAAAAATGGGACTCGTTTTTTTATTAAAACAGAATGTTATTCCAATACGTTCAAAATTTTTAAACCAAAAATAACGCCATCACCTTGATATCCGTTTTGGTAAGAACGAACATAGTCAAAACGGAATATTTTTAATTTTCCAAAACCAAGGTTATCAAGGCCAATACTGAATTCCGAATAAGGTTTTGAATTAGGAACGGCAAGGGTATGGACACCTAATACCATAGTTGATTTTAATTTATTCAACAGCGGAATTTTATTCATAATGTAACCTTGATCATTGTGTTCCATATGCGCCTCAAAATAGCTGTCGTTTGTGCTGTTTGAATAATAAGGCAATAAATTAAATACATTCAAATACCGATTAGCTTGCCCAATGTGTGTTTGGTTTCCGTTAAAATGTTTGTAGTCAATAAATGAAATGTTTTCAGCATTAAAAAATTTTCCCGCCTTTAAATTTAAGGCAAAGTTTCCTTTGTTTCCGATTGTTGATTCGTAATAAAGTCGGGAACTAACATGGTCAAATTCATATTTTTTGTCGCTTCCGGCAAATGATTTTTCGTAAGCTAGAAATAGAGTAGGGTATTTGTTGTTTCTGATATTGAATTTACCATCTGGATGGCTGGAATATTTGTTTCCAAAATTAATTTTTGCATTCAAACTTGCCTTCATCAAATGATGTTCTTCAAAACCTGGATTTACAAAGTCGTTTGGAGCTAACGGATTATTCGAAGTGTACAAATCCTCTTTGTTGAAATAAGAAAAATCGGTAGTATTGAATAGCAGTTTTCGTTGTTGGAATTCTATTTTTCCGTTTAAATTTATTCCATTAGCGATATCTTGACCATAATTTAGTTGGGCAAACTCCAGATTATACAATTTCATGTAGTTATCCTTGAAAAATAAGGAACTGATAGAATTTATAGTCTTGCTGATGGGTTGGCTTTCATTGAATTGTTTTACCATACTTCCTCCGGATGCGGTTAAAGTTGCGTAATCTTGGTTATTGAAGCGATGTGTAAACAAACCTGTTACACGCAATCGATCTTCTGAAAATCCATAATTAAATTTTGTTTTTATAGAAGTATATTTTCCTTTCTTGTCCGCATCTGAATCTGTGAATGAAAAACCGGAATCTAGATTATAACCCTGAACCGTATTGAAACTTAACGAACCGAGATTTAGTAAACCATCGTATTTGAAAGACTGTTTTTTTATGCTATTTCTGTAGGTATAACCGTTAATGATTTTAAGTATTTTGAACTTATTCCCTTTTTGGTCAATAGAATCCAAATATTTTTCTGAATTGCGCACCTTGTAAATACTGTCTTTTCGGATATAGTCACTTTTTTCTTCCAATGTCAAAGGGATTGGCCTGTTAGCATTCCAAAAAAGGCTGTCTTTTTTATTTGAATTGATTTCGACAGTGGTAATTTCGTTTGTGAAAGTTTTTTTATCAAAAGAATTGATGAACTCATAATTACTGTACACATAGGTGTATTTTCCAAAGAATTTTATACCAAAAGCGCCTGCGGTAATATCAAGACTTTGGGTGTTTTTTGCCCATAATCTATTGTTTTTATTGTAATTGAAATTTTGTTTTAAGGTCATGACATCTACGAAATCTTCTTTCATTCGATAGCCTTTTATGTCTAAATCTATCGCGTAAATTGCCCAGGAATCTTCAACGATATAGATATAGCCTTCAAAAACAGGTTCCTTATCGCGCTTTGCAATAACTTTTATCTTATTGATCATTTGGTTGTTTTCATCGTTGAATGTGCCTTCTAAATTGAATTTATAATAATCGAAAGCATTGTCAGCTATGGGCGAAACCATGTTAATGCCAAAATTGACATTGTTATCGTAAAAGTCATAAAATGATGATCTGGCGGTATTGTAGCTGTAGCCATTATTGTTTCCGCTTACTTTTGAAGCCGTGACTACTTCTTTTAAATTGTTTGGTTTTTCAAAAATAATTTTGGAAAAGGTTTCCGATAGTGAAATAATTCCGGTGCCAGTAGAATCCAAAGAGCCATTCATATCGCCAATTTTTTGTCCAAAAATCTTTTTGGGCGCATTTTTGAGTTTAAAAATACCTCTGGAATAGAAATCGGCTTTAAAACGAGCCGTTTTTTCGGCATTTTCTTTTTTGCTGGTAATAGCATTTTTTATAATGGCAATGGCAGGGTTGATTTTGGTATTAATCACCACTTCATTCAAAGAAAAACTTTCTTCGGTCATTTTAATGTCCAAAGTATAGGATTGCTTTGTTGCTTGAAGAGCTACTTTTTGAGTTTTAAAACCAAGATATTGAAAAACGATGGGATTCTTACCGGCAGTTTTTAAATTCAATTCATATTTTCCTTGCTCGTTTGAGGTGGTTCCGTTGTAAGTGTCTTCTTCGAATATTGTTACAAAGGGCAAAGGATTTCCTTTCTCATCAGCAACGGTTCCTTTGATTTGGCCAAAGCTGGCAGTGGCTACTAAAGTGGCTGTAATAAAAAAAAATATTTTCATGAGAGTTTTTTCTTTCACAAAAATATAAGAACTTAAAAATTAGACTATTAATAATTTGTTAAACCTTTGTAGGATTATTTTTAATGGTTTTAGGATGCTTATAAAAAAGACTGGATAGCCAAGTCATAGCTTTTTAATCCAAAACCTAAGATAACTCCTTTGGCATTGCCGGAAATGTAGGATTGATGTCTGAAACTTTCACGAGAAAATGTATTCGAAATATGAACTTCGATAACGGGGGTTGTTATAGCTTTTATGGCATCTCCAATACCAATAGAAGTATGAGTATAAGCACCTGCATTAAGAATAATTCCGTCATAGGAAAACCCAAATTCCTGAATTTTATCAATTAATTCGCCTTCTATATTACTTTGAAAATAACTGAATTCGATTGTAGGATATTTTATTTGTAGTGAGGTAAAATACTCCTCAAAAGTTTGACTTCCGTACACTTCTGGTTCTCTTTTTCCTAAAAGATTGAGGTTTGGGCCATTGATGATGCAGATTTTCATAGTTTTTAGTTTTTTGTAAAAATAAAAAAACCGTTCCAATTAAAGAACGGTTTTTACGGAATTAGTTTTGTGATTTTAGAATTTAAATCCAGCCGAAACTTGAAGTACAGAGTTCTTAACCTCTGCCTCTTTTGAAGCTTCTGTTAGTCCTAATACATAGCGACCTTGTAGAAAAAAGTTTTTAGTGATATTTAAACTTAATCCTCCTGCCAATCCAAACTCAAAACTTTCTGCATTTTTTACATTAAAATCATTTTTTTCGCTCAATAAGAAAGATGCCTGTGGGCCAAGATCTAAACTAATGGCTTTGCTTAAATTTATTTTTGCCAAAACTGGAATAGATATATAGCCCAATTCATTTTTGAATTCTGTTCCTAAATTTTTGTAAGAAGCACCCTGTGTTGAGTATAGTAATTCTGGTTGTATAGCGAAACCATTGGTTAGGTTTAGTTCAGCTATTAAACCTACATGATAACTAGTAATAGCATCAGTTTTGTAATTGGTGCTGTTTATTGTAATATCAGTACCTGTTTGATTGGCGTAATTTAGTCCGGCTTTGATTCCGAATTTAATAGATTGAGCTTGGATACTTGCAGACAAACCAAGAAAAATCGTGGCGACTAGAAAGGCTTTTTTCATAAGTAGGGTTTTTTATTTACATCTAATTTGAGTTCGCAATTTAAAACTCTTTAGTTGGATAATTATTGTGTTATTTTGCTTTTTTTGTGAAAGAATCAGTTTATTTGTTCGTTTTAATTTTTCTTCACAAGACCTTTTTGTCTGAAAATAAGTCGTTTTTTTATCCTGTTCTTTTTTAAGAATCTTTTCGAAAATGTAATCTTAAACTTTCAGAGTGTTTTTTTTGTATGGGTTTAATCCTGATATATTGCTAGTCAACGATTTTGTGTTTTTGAGTGGGTGGTTTTTAGAGGTGTTAAGTAACTTTGGTATACTAATTTCTAAATCAAACATCATGAAAAAAATTACTTTATCGGCAGTAGCATTATTCATTTTTGGATTTGTAACTGCGCAGGACAAAAAAATGCATAATAACGGTGGTCAAACCTCTGAAGGGAAATGGCTAATTGAGGCCAATACTGGTTTTGGAGGTGGAACTGCTGCTCATTCGGCCAATACAAGTTTTGGTTTTACTACAACTGATGGCAATACAGAATGGGCTATTGGTGCTGAAGCGGGTTATTTTGTAATAGATGATCTGGCTATTAAGGCGGGTCTTGGATATTCCAGTGTTTTTGATGGAGATGTCACTTCGTTTACTTATAAAGTAGGGGCTAAGTATTATATTAGCAGTATGATTCCGGTTCAATTGGATTTGACGGGAGCTTCTTGGAAAGACGCCGGAGAGAATCCTCTTTGGTTCGGAATTCAGGGTGGTTATGCCATTTTTTTGGGAGATAATGTTTCTATTGAGCCTGGTTTACGTTACAACGTAAGTTTAAATGAAGATTTTTATGATAAAGGAATCTTTGAGGTAAGAGTTGGATTCGCATTGCATTTCTAATATTATAAAAGCTTAAATATTTAAAACCTTCTGCTAATGTGGAGGGTTTTTTTATGGATAATTTTTACTAAAATGATGTCGGTTTTGATCTAAAGTTGATCTTTAAAGTGTAAGAAATATGTGTTAAAATATATATATTTTTTGATTGTTAAAAAAATCATTAAATATAGTGAGGGATTATTCTTTAATTGAAAGTAAAACAGTGTTTTATGACGGGCTTAATTTGGTTATTTGTGTTTTTTTTATATGTTTTGTTTTTTTAGAATAGGAGTTTTTATTGTTTTTAATAAGATAAATACTAAGTTAGCTCTGAAATTTTAATAAAAATAAAAATGAAAAAAGTTATTTTAGCAGCGGTGGCTGTATTTGCATTTAGCTTTGCTAATGCGCAAGAAGCTAAATTTGGAATAAAAGGGGGATTGAATTTTGCTAATTTTTCTGGCGATATACAAGATAATACCACATTAGTTGGTTTTAATGTTGGAGGCTTTGCTGAAATTAATGTTTCGGATAAATTTGCTATACAACCTGAGTTATTATATTCTACACAAGGAGCTGATGGTGATGGAGGGAATTTTAAAACAGCTTATGTTAATATTCCTGTTATGATTAAGTATTTAGCCGCTCCAAAATTTAATTTAGAAGTTGGTCCTCAAGTCGGTTTTTTGACGTCTGCAAAAGTGAAAGAGGATGGAGGGCTATCAGGTGACGTAAAAAAATTATTTAAATCAACAGATTTTGGATTGAACTTTGGTGCCGGATATGATTTTACAGAAAAAATTTCTGTAGGGGTTCGTTATAATTTAGGTTTGTCAAATCTTTTTACTGAAGAATTTGATGCTCTCTTAGGTGAAAAGACTAAAGTTCATAACTCTGTTTTATCATTGTCATTGGCTTGTAAGTTCTAATATTTTAAAAAAATAATTAGTTTTAGAACCTCTCTATTTCGGGAGGTTTTTTTTATTGTTTTTTTTTAAATATGTCCATTTTAGCTCCGAAATTAGTCCTGAGGAAATAAAAAACAAGTTTAAATGTGTTAAAATTTGTTTTTTTATGTTTGATATAAATATCACTAAATATAGTGAGGGCTATTTTGTAATTAAAAGTGAAACAGTGGTTTGTGATATGTTTGATTTGGCTATTTGTGTTTTTTTTGTAAGTTTTATTTTTTTAGAATATGATTTTTATTTTTTTTAATAAGATAAATACTAAATTAGCTTTTAAATTTTAATAAAAATAAAAATGAAAAAAGTTATTTTAGCAGCGGTGGCTGTATTTGCATTTAGCTTTGCTAATGCGCAAGAAGGAAAATTTAAATTAGGAGCTCATGTTGGATTGCCAATGGGGGACATTAAAGATTCGTATTCTCTAAACTTAGGTGTTGATGTAGCTTATTTATGGGATGTAGCTGATCAATTTAAAGCGGGTGTAACTACTGGATATACTGCTTATTTAGGGAAAACTGAAACTTTTGATTTTGGGTTTGGTATTTCTGGTGAAATAAAAAATCCTACGATTGGTTTTATACCAGTAGCAGGTACAGCGCAATATTCTCTTTCAGATAATTTATTTGTTGGCGCAGATTTAGGATATGCTATTTATGCTGGTGAAGGCGAAGGAGATGGTGGATTTTTATACCAACCAAAATTCGGATACCAAACAGAAAAAATTGAATTTTACGCAGGATATAAAGGGATTTCTTCTGATGGAGCTACAGCTGCTTCAATCAATTTAGGATTCAATTACAAGTTTTAGTGCTAGTTTAGATTTTAATATTGAAAACCTCCCAAACGGGAGGTTTTTTTATGTCTGTAAAAATCGTTAATTTGTAATATGAATTGGAATTCCTATATCAAAAGCTATCAATCCTATTTAAAAATAGAGCGTGGTTTGTCAAAGAACACCATCGAGAATTATACTTTTGACATCGAGCGTTTGTGTCTTTTTCTTTCGGAGAATAATATTGAGGTTTCGCCACTTAAAATTACCGAGGAAACAATTCAACAGTTTGTTTATGCTGTTTCTGACCAAGTAAACGCACGCTCTCAGGCCAGAATAATTTCCGGGCTTAAAAGTTTTTTTGGTTATTTGATATTTGAAGATTACCGTTTGGATAATCCTTTGGAGCTTATTGAGGCGCCCAGAACCGGAAGAAAATTACCGGATACTTTGTCTATCGAAGAAATCGATTCTCTTATACAGGCGATTGATTTAAGTTCTAATGAAGGGGAACGCAATCGAGCGATGCTTGAAACACTTTATGGATGCGGACTTAGGGTGTCAGAATTGGTCTCCTTAAAAATTTCCGATTTGTTTTTTGAAGAAGGTTTTATTAAAATTACCGGAAAAGGAAATAAACAACGGTTCGTACCGGTGGGTAAGTTAGCCCAGAAATACATACAGCTTTATAAAGATACTATGCGGATTCATCTGAAAATAAAGAAAGAATTTGGAGATACTTTGTTTCTAAATAGAAGAGGTGGTCAGTTGACAAGAGCTATGGTTTTTACCATTATAAAAGATTTGGCAGCAAAAATACAATTGAATAAAAAAATAAGTCCTCATACTTTTCGTCACTCTTTTGCTACACATCTTTTGGAAAATGGTGCCGATTTACGCTCCATTCAGTTAATGCTTGGGCATGAGTCTATAACTACAACCGAAATTTATTTGCATTTGGATAGGAAATTTTTGACGGAGGTGATTAATACTTTTCACCCCCGAAAAAAATAAGTAATAAAAAAAAGCATTTCAGATTTACCGAAATGCTTTTGTATAGTGCTAATTCTAATTAACACATGTATTATTTATTTAGCGATATTTACCGCTCTAGTTTCTCTAATTACAGTTACTTTAACTTGACCGGGGTAAGTCATTTCCGTTTGGATTTTTTGAGATATTTCAAACGATAAAGAAGCGGCGTTGTCGTCAGAAACTTTTTCACTTTCTACAATAACACGAAGTTCTCTACCTGCTTGAATGGCGTAAGCATTTTTTACACCTGTAAATCCATAAGCAACTTCTTCCAAGTCTTTCAAACGTTGGATGTAAGAATCTAATACTTGTCTTCTTGCACCAGGTCTTGCACCAGAAATGGCATCACAAACTTGGATAATTGGAGATAACAAAGATTTCATTTCAATTTCATCGTGATGCGCTCCAATAGCATTACATACTTCTTCTTTTTCACCATATTTTTCAGCCCATTGCATACCTAATAATGCGTGTGGCAAATCACTTTCAGTATCTGGAACTTTACCGATATCGTGTAATAAACCTGCTCTCTTGGCTAATTTTACATTAAGACCTAATTCGGCTGCCATGATTCCACAAAGTTTAGAAACTTCGCGCGAGTGTTGCAATAAATTTTGTCCGTAAGAAGAACGGTATTTCATACGTCCTACTACTTTTATCAATTCTGGATGTAATCCGTGGATTCCTAAATCGATAACGGTGCGTTTTCCAACTTCGATTATCTCGTCGTCAATTTGTTTGGCTGTTTTAGCAACAACTTCTTCAATACGTGCCGGGTGAATACGACCGTCAGTAACTAATTTGTGTAACGCTAATCGAGCAATTTCTCTACGCACAGGGTCAAAACAAGAAAGGATAATCGCTTCAGGAGTATCATCTACAATGATTTCAACGCCAGTTGCAGCTTCCAATGCTCTAATGTTTCTTCCTTCACGACCAATAATTCTACCCTTTACATCATCAGATTCAATATTGAATACAGATACACAGTTTTCTACCGCTTCCTCTGTACCAACTCTTTGGATCGTATTGATGATGATTTTCTTAGCTTCCTGTTGTGCGGTTAATTTAGCCTCTTCAATTGTATCTTGAATATGAGACATTGCCTTAGTTTTAGCTTCGGCTTTAAGACCTTCCACTAATTGATTTTTAGCTTCCTCAGCAGATAAACCAGATATTACTTCAAGTTGTTGTAATTGACTTTTGTGCAATTTGTCAACTTCAAGTTGTTTCTTGTCTAAAACTTCAATTTTTGCGTTATATTCAGCTGTTTTTGTTTCAAAATCGTCGTTTACTTTCTTGGCTTTAGAAAGTTCATTAGAAACTTGTGATTCCTTGTCTCTGGTTCTTTTTTCAACTTCAGCTACTTTCTTGTCTCTGGCAAGAATTACTTGTTCATGCTCTGATTTTAATTCGATAAATTTCTCTTTTGCTTGGAGAATTTTATCTTTTTTAATGTTTTCTGCTTCAAGATTGGCATCTTTTAAAATAGATACCGCTTCTTTTTTAGCATTTTTGATTAAGTTGGAAATATTGCTTTTCTCTATGATTTTGGCTATCCCAAAACCAGCTGCAATACCTATAATACCTGAAATGACGATCGTTAATATGTCCATGTTTGTTAAAATTTATATATAAAAAAAGCCTACATTAGGATGATTGAATAAACTCGGAATGACAAGTTTTGAGCTAACTCACTGTTCAAGTTTCCTCGCCTAGGCGTGGCATGCTTTAGTAGTGATGATTTGCTCATTCTAATTTGTTAGTGTTGAGTTTACCAAATGTGAACTAATGTAGGCAGTATCTTAGTCTTTGTAAAGAACGTTTAATTGTCGAGATATTGATCTAAAAGCGCATTAATTTTTTTAATTCTGTCAATAGTTTCTTCCCCATTAATAGTATTATCAATTTGTTTTTGCTCTACTTGTGAGGCAAATTGCAAAGCACACATAGCTAAAACATCTTGCTTGTCACGAACAGCATAATTTTCTTCAAATTGCTTTATCATCACGTCAATTTTTTTAGAAGCGCTTCTAAGGCCTTCTTCCTGAGAAAGTTCTACCGTTAGCGGGTAGACTCTGTCTGCAATTGATATTTTAATTTTAAGCTTTTCGTCCATCTTTTTTACTAATCTGATAGCTGGGCTATACAGTAATCAATTTCCCGAATTAATGAATTTATTTTAAGCTTTGTATCTCTTTTATTATCGTCACTGCCTAATAATGAATTGGCAATCTTAAGTGTTTCATATTGCAACTTTAATGCTTCAAAATCATTTGATTGCGTTTCTATGATGTGTGCAGATTTTGTTAATTCAATTTTTAATTCCTGATTATTTTTTTCTAAATTTTTTATTTTTAGAATGAGTTTTTCAACCTTATTTTCAAGAGTATCAATTATTTCTGCAATTACACTCATTATATATCCTATTCATTACTTAATATGACAAATTTAGTATTAGTTTTTATTATTACAATATTTTATTTGTTTTTTTATTTAAAAAAAGCCAAAATATTGCAAAGGAATCGGTTACAAATTGTGTTTTTTTAGAATGCTTTATGGATTAGTTTTTTATCTTAGCAAAAATGTATGTAATGAAATTCACTGTTATTTTTCTATTGTTTTGTAGTGCCGTATTTGGACAAACTGAATACCCAAAAGACTATTTTGGGTCACCTCTTAATATTCCGATGCAATTGTCTGGAAATTTTGGTGAGCTGAGACCCAATCATTTTCATGCCGGTTTAGATTTTAAAACCTTGCAAAAAGAAGGATTAACCGTTCATGCTGTTGCCGATGGTTATGTGTCTAGAATAAAGGTTTCTACTTTTGGAAATGGAAAGGCGATTTACATCACGCATCCAAATGGTTATACTTCGGTATATTGTCATTTGCAAAAAACTACCGATGCTATTGACGATTATATCATGAAAGCGCATTATAAAGAAAAATCATTTGAATTGGAACTGTTTTTAAAACCGAATGAGTTGGTTGTCAAAAAGGGACAAACTATTGCTCTTTCTGGGAATACGGGTTCTTCCGAAGGTCCGCATCTGCATTTTGAATTACGAGATACTAAAACAGAAAAAATTATCAATCCGATGTTATTTGGTTTTGATAAATATTTGACAGACACTAAAAAACCGGTTATTTCTGCCGTTTATGTTTATCCTTTGGACGGAAAAACATCAGTAAATCAGTCACGACGACCTTTATTGCTCGCTGTTTCTTTGCAAAAGGATGGAACCTATTTAGCCAATAAAGTCGTTGCTAACGGAAAAATCGGTTTTGGTATCACGGCGGTAGATTATGATAATGTTTCTTTTAATAAAAACGGTGCATACAAAGTGCAGACGTATTTGAATGGGAAACCTAATTTTGGATACCAATTTGATACTTATGCTTTTGACGAAATGCGTTATATAAATGCTTTGATTGATTATTCAAAGTATAAAAAAACGTCTCAAAGGGTGCAAAAATTATTCATGGTTAATCCTTATAAATTGAGTATCATAAAAACGGATGAATCTAATGGAGTTATAACGGTACTTCCTAATTTGAGTTCCGTGTACCGCATTGAGGTTTCTGATTTCTTTGGAAATAAAAATACAGTTTCTATCCCTATTAGTTATGATTTGTCAACTCCTATTATTGATAAAGAACCAGCAGTGTCAAATTATTTTGTAAAAGTGAATAAGGACAACAGCTTTGCCAAGAATAACATGTCAGTTTTCTTTCCTGCGGGGATATTTTATGAAAATTTTGATATGAATTTTGATGTAAGAAACGATACTTTATTTCTTCATGATGATACGGTTCCGGTACATTCTAATTTTACAATTTCTATCGAGGATAATAAATATACCGATGCTCAAAAAGAAAAGGTTTTTATAGCTGATATAGATAAAAATGGTAAAGTGGGCTATAATTCTACTTCCAGAAAAGACAATGTGTTTTCGACCAGAGTAAGGTTATTAGGTAAATATGCTTTGGCGATTGATACTATAGCGCCCACGATTTCTATTGCAAATCCTATTGAAGGGAAATGGTTGAGCGGAGTGAAGACAATTCAGCTTTCGATAAATGATAGCAGATCTGGAATAAAAACATATAACGGCTATTTGAACGGGAATTGGATTTTATTCGAATATGACAATAAAACAAAAAAAATAACACACAATTTCAGCGATGGCATTGTGGCAGAAGGAGCTAATGATTTAAAAGTAGTGGTTACTGATAATGTAGGAAATTCAACTATATTTGAAACACGTTTCTTTAGAAGTCAAAAATAATAACACATATACGGACTTGGGCATCAATAAAATACTTCTTGTTTTTGTTGCATTGTGGATGGGGTTTTCTTGTTTTGCTCAAACGGCGCGAGTTAAAGGGATTATTTTAGACAAAAACAATCAGCCAATAGACAATGTTAATGTGTCTTGTTCTGGCATTGGAACTCGATCCGATGCAAATGGTTTTTACCAGATAAAAATACCCGTAAATCAAAAGGTGATTGTTGTTTTTACGCACCTAGCATTAAAAAAAGCAACAATTTCTCTCGCTTTAAAAGCTAATGAAGACTATGAGTTTAATTTGGTTATGAATGACCAACAAGAACAAATAGGTGAGATTATAGTTACCGCGAATAATAAAAAAGAAATTCAGGGGATTACTGTTATTGAGCCGGAGATTATCCGTAAAATGCCTGGAGCCAATGCCGGAATCGAAAATATTCTTAAAACTTTGCCGGGTGTAAACTCCAATAACGAACTAAGTACACAATATGCGGTGCGAGGAGGAAATTATGACGAAAATTTAGTTTATGTCAACGAAATAGAAATCTATCGTCCTTTCCTGATTCGTTCGGGACAGCAAGAAGGTTTGAGTTTTACCAATACCGATTTAGTTCAAAATGTCGATTTTTCGGCAGGAGGTTTTCAGGCCAAATTTGGAGATAAGCTTTCCTCTGTTTTGGATATTACTTATAGAAAACCAACGAAATTTGGCGCCACTCTTGAAGCGAGTTTACTTGGTGGAAGTCTGTCTGTCGATGCTGTTTCGAAAAATAAGAAATGGAACGCAATCACTGGGGTTCGTTATCGTAACAATAGTCTTTTGGTGAAAAGTCAGGATACTCAAACTAATTTTAAACCGACATTTGTTGATGTTCAAACAAATGTAAATTATCAGGCTTCGGCAAAATGGCAATGGAGTTTCTTAGGGAATATCTCGCAAAATAATTACCAATACGAGCCATTGACAAGGCAAACTAAATTTGGTACTATTGACAAGCCTATGGCGCTTACTGTTTATTATGAAGGACAAGAAAAGGATAAATACGATACTTATTTTGGGGCCATAAAAACAACTTTTAAGGCATCAGATTCTTTTACATTGAAATTTATTGGTTCGGCATTTCATACTTTAGAACAAGAATATTTTGATATTTTGGCACAATACCGTTTGGGAGAAGTAGATTCAAATATTGGTTCTGATAGCTATGGTGATGTTTCTTTTACCAGGGGAATTGGTTCGCAATTGAATCACGCTCGAAATGATTTAGACGCCTTTATTGTCAATGCTGAAATAAAAGGGTTTCATGATTGGAAAAAGAATCAATTGGAGTGGGGAATCAAATATACTCGGGAATCGATTCGGGATCGAGTAATAGAATGGGAAGTGATTGATTCGGCTGGTTTTTCGATAAACCCACCTATTATTGACTTGCCCAAAAAGGATCAGCCTTATTTTTCTTATGAAGGACCATTGGTTCCTTATCAAAATATACGTGCCACAAATTTCAATACTATCAATAGATTTTCGGGTTATGGACAATGGGGTCGAAAAGGGCACATCGGAAATAGCGAAGTTTGGTATAATGCAGGTGTTCGCTTGCACAGCTGGGAAGTTTTGGGCACGGCAGAAAAAAGTGAGTCTCAGTTTACTTTTAGCCCCAGGATGCAGTTTGCCCTAAAACCGGATTGGGAAAAAGAAATGGTTTTTAGAATATCGGGAGGATTGTTTCATCAGCCGCCGTTTTATAGGGAACTTAGAGATGCTGATGGACTGGTTCAACCCAATGTCAAAGCGCAACAATCCGTTCATTTTGTTTTAAGCAATGATTATAGTTTTAAAATGTGGAGTCGCCCTTTTAAACTCATTTCGGAGCTGTATTATAAATCTCTGACGGATGTAAATACTTATACTATTGACAATGTAAGAATACGATATGCAGCTTCTAATGTTGCCAAAGGGTATGCGCAAGGATTGGATGTTCGATTGAACGGAGAGTTTGTTCCAGGAACCGAATCTTGGTTTAGTTTTGGATATCTTAAAACAGAAGAAAACAGCGCCAGTAAGGGATACATTGCCAGACCAACGGATCAACGCTTGAAATTTGGACTTTTGTTTCAGGACTATATGCCTAATATTCCAAGTATGAAATTATATTTGAATCTGGTTTACAATACCGGATTACCGGGAGGTTCGCCATCTTATTCGGATCCCTATTTGTATCAAAATAGGTTAAAAGATTATCGCAGGGTAGATATAGGTTTTTCTAAGGTTTTGGTTGCTAATTCGGCAGCGAAGACAAAAACAAATTGGTTAGGGAATTTTAAAGAATTAGCTATAGGATTGGAAATTTTTAATCTTTTCAATAACCAAAATGCAATAACCAATACTTGGGTTCGCGACGTCTATTCAAAAAGAGAATATGCCATTCCAAATTATATGACCACAAGGGTGTTTAATGTAAAGTTAAATGCCAAGTTGTAGTGAAATGAGATTTGTTCTATCGATTTTAGAGCATAAAAAGCTTGTAAATATTAGAACCATTTTTAAAATTGATTACATTTGAATTTATTTTTAATATTACATCGTTATGAAAAAATTACATATAGCATTATTGGGTTTTTCGGTTTTACTTTTAGCTAGTTGTAGGGAAGAGGTAGAAAAGCCAAAAGTAATTTATGATGCCGCTAATAAAGATAAAGGAGTCGTTAAAATGGATTCTACTCAAATCTCGATTTCTGATTTGCCAATTCAGATGGAAGGAACCGATTATTTAATTCATCCAGTAGGAGATTTAAGAGTTTATGAAAGAGGAACAAAGGCTAGATATGGTTCTTCGAGTGTGATTGATTTGAGTTTTACGATTTCTAATTATGGAGAGAATGAAATTACGGGTTATTTGCAAAATCTAAAATTTCAAAAAACAGATTCAGATTCTATTAGAACCTTAACAGATAAACCCGCTTTGATACAAACAGCAACTTATTTGAAATCAGTTTCCGATAGAACTAAAAAACAAATTATGGTTTACACCATGTTTGATATGGATACCAATAGAGATGGAAAATTAGACGCAAGTGATATTAAAGCTATTTATTTGAGTGAAATAAGTGGAGATCGCTTTACTAAAATTTCCAAAAACTACCATGAGTTAATAGACTGGAACCTAATTGAGTCTAAAAACCGCTTGTATTTCAGAACCATTGAGGATACCAATAAAAATGGGCAATTTGATAAAAACGATGTAGTGCATTACAATTATGTCAATCTATCAAATGACGAATGGAAGGTGAGCAGTTACGAACCGATATAAAACGAACATCTTTTTCTCTTTAAATCAGAATGTCACTTTCTAAATCTGATTTTTCAATAGTGAAGTCAAAGTCAAGTTTTTTTACCAGCTTAATGACTAGGTCTTTGTACCAGTTTTCAGATTTGGGATGGATGTATATTTTTTCAATCAATTGACAAATGTCCACGTTAATTTTTAAACCGTCATTGAGTATGATTTTTTTTTCGGCTGTATCAGTGATGATGCGAACCTCACGCTCGTATTGAAAACTTTTACGTTTGAATAAAAATGGAAAAAACATATCATCAAAAGGGATGTATTCTTTCTTGTAATCTATGTAGTTGACTTCACCAATATATTGTTTGTAATTAGTTTCAGGACTAAGTGCTTTTTGTAATCTCCCAATTGTGGATTGAATGGCGAGTCCTTCGCTGTTCTGGGTAAAAATTTGCCACATGGCAAAAGACTCATATTCATTGATATGCCAACTGCTGACGGCTACTTTTTCTCGGTGGGTTTTGTAATAATTTAAGAAATCAGGATTGTCAATAGAAAGTTTTCTGATTTCTTCATAAGTGGGTTCGCTAAAAGTACCTTCGTATTGATCCTCGAATTTATCGGATCGGGACATGAATAGTTTTTTGGACATCAATAAATCCAAAAACTTAGACAAGTCTAAATATTTCCAAACAATGGTATCAGGATCTTCCGGAAGTTTTATGTTTGGACTATTGAGGTACATTTTTGTAGATTTAAAAATTAAATTATTTTAAGATTTTCATACGTTTCGAAATCTAAAGTTAGTCTTTAATCATTATTCAAATGACTGCATCATAACTAACTTGTTGTAGGTTCCGTTTAAGGTAATTAATTCATCGTGCGTTCCTTGTTCAACTATTTTTCCTTTTTGCATTACCACAATAGTGTCAGCTTTTTGGATAGTCGAAAGACGATGCGCAATTACAATTGATGTTCTGTTTTGCATCATATTCTCTAATGCCACTTGTACAAATTTTTCGCTTTCGGTATCCAATGCCGAAGTAGCCTCATCCAAAATCATAATCGGAGGATTTTTCAGTACGGCACGAGCAATACTCAAACGTTGTTTTTGACCGCCGGAAAGTTTGTTTCCGCTGTCACCAATGTTGGTATGGATTCCTTTTGGCAAGTCTTTTACGAATTCATAGGCATTGGCAATTTTTAAGGCTTCGATAATTTCATCATCTGTCGCTTCTAGATTACCCAATCTAATATTGTCCTTGATCGTTCCGTTGAACATGATACTGTCCTGAGTAACTAAACCGGTCAAACCACGCAAAGACTCCATCGTGACATCTTTTATGTTATGATTATCTATTGAAATTTCTCCAATATTTACATCATAAAAACGAGTCAGTAAATTGGCAATTGTACTTTTTCCACTTCCAGATTGTCCAACTAAAGCAACCGTTTTTCCTTTGGGAATCGTCAACGAGAAGTCTATCAATACCGGTTCTTCTTCATAAGAGAACGTAATATTTTTTATGTGAATTTCATTTTTAAAATCCTTTAACTCGACAGCATCTTTTTTGTCTTTAATTGTGTTTTCTACTTCCAATACTTCAAAAACTCTTTCAGCTGCAGCTAAACCATTTTTTACTTGATAAGAAGCTTTTGCAATTCCTTTGGCAGGAGTCAAAATATTGTAAGCCAAACCAATATAAGCGATGAATAATGAGCCGTCTAAAGATTTATCTACTAATACTAAATTACCTCCGTAAAAAAGAAGAATGGAAATAACAACAATACCCAGAAATTCTGACATCGGAGAAGCTAAATTGTTTTTCTTTCCGATACTATTTGTTAGTATATACAATTGATTGATTGAGTCGTTAAAGGTTTTGGAGAAGAAATTTTCGGCATTATATCCTTTTATAACTTTCAAGCCACTTAATGTCTCTTCTACAATCGAGATTAGATGTCCATTTTCTTGCTGTGCTTTTGTCGATTGCCCTTTCAGGGATTTTCCTATTTTGGAAATTATAAATCCTGAAATTGGAATGAAAATAAACACGAATAGAGTCAACTTCCAGCTAATATTAATCATTGCAATCAAGGAGAAAATGATTGTCAATGGTTCTTTAATGATGAGTTCTAAAACCATGAAAAAAGAGTTTTGAACTTCATTGACATCACCAAGCATACGCGCCATTACATCACCTTTTCGCTTCTCGGAATAATAAGGAATTGGAAGTTCGATGATTTTTTTGAACATTTTTTGACGCAAATCACGAAGAACCCCTGTTTTAATTTTGGTTAAATGTTGCAATCCTAGATAACCAAATAAGTTTTTGAACAAAAAGGTTATTACAACTAATGAAACCGTTAATAATAAGGCGTAATTAGCCCCGCGTGATTCGGAGAAATAATTCACATAATAAAAAAGAGTGTCATTTAAATAGCTGTCTATACTAGAAATTCCTTGGTATTCAGGTAACTTAGTAACTTTTTCTTCATTACCAAAAAGAACTTTTAATACAGGAAAAATCATTATCATTCCTATTGTTCCAAAAAGAGCATATAATACGTTGTGAATTACATTCCATATCACATGTATCTTATACTTTTTTGCAAAAGGGATAATTTTTTTTATATTTTCGTCCATTATTTTATTCCTAAATCAGAGATTATATTTTTTATTTTTTCGTTCAGAATGGTATCCGCTTCCTCGAAATCTTCTACATCGTATAATTCGGCATTTGTGCTAATGTAGAATTTAATTTTTGGTTCGGTTCCACTAGGTCTCGCACAAATTTTAGAACCATCTTCAGTGTAGTAAATAAGCACATTCGATTTTGGAATAGCCATTGTTTCTTCTTCTCCGCTCAATAAGTTTTTTGCTATCGAAGATTGATAGTCCTCCATCATAATCACTCTTTGACCGTTGATTTCTTTCAATGGGTTTTCACGCAAGTTAATCATCATTTGATTGATTTCTTGCAATCCTTCGATTCCTTTTTTGGTTATGGCAACGAGATGTTCTTTGTAAAATCCGTGGTCTACATATAATTGTAATAGTTCTTTGTAAACAGAGCTTCCTTTGGCTTTGGCTTGTGCAGCAACTTCGCAGATTAATAAGGTTGCCGCAACAGCATCCTTATCGCGAACAGCATCACCAACCATAAATCCAAAGCTTTCTTCGCCACCGCCAATGAATTCTAATTCCGGAAAGTCCTTGATCATTTTGGCAATCCATTTGAACCCGGTTAAGCCTATCTTGCATTCCACGCCATAATTTGTGGCTAATTCCATCACCATAGGAGTGGAGACGATCGTGGAACCAACGAATTGTTTTCCGTTAATTTTCCCTGCTTTTTTCCATTGTTCCAATAAAAAGGCGGTCATTAAGATCATCGATTGGTTTCCGTTTAACAAGATCATTTGCCCTTCATTATTTCGAACAGCAACTCCTAAACGGTCACAATCAGGATCGGTACCAACAACAATATCTGCATTTGTTTTGTCGGCCAATGCCAGCGCCATAGCCAAAGCTTCCGGCTCTTCTGGATTTGGTGATTTTACTGTTGGGAAATCGCCATTAGGAACGGCTTGTTCTTCAACGATATGTACATTGGTGTAACCCGCCTGCGATAAGGTTTCAGGAACTGATACAATGGAAGTTCCGTGTAATGAAGTAAAAACAATACTTAGATTTTCTTTTGCATCAGCAGGAGTATTGAAGCTTGCGTTTTCAATTGATGATTTTATAAAAGCTTGATCAACTTCTTTATCAGTGTAATGAATCAAATCTTCATTTGCGTCAAACTTAATTTGGTCGTAGTTTAAATTTTCGATGCTGTTAATGATTGCCTTGTCTTCTGGTGGTACGATTTGTCCGCCGTCTTCCCAGTATACTTTGTATCCGTTATATTCCGGTGGATTATGAGAGGCGGTAAGTACAATTCCGCATTGGCAACCTAAGTGCCTAACGGCAAATGATAATTCAGGTGTGGGTCTTAAATCTGAAAATAAATAGACTTCAATGCTATTGGCAGAGAAAACATCGGCAACGATTTTTGCTAAAGTATTGCTGTTATGACGGCAATCATATGCTATGGCTACTTTTATAGATTGGTTTGGGAATACAGTATGCAAATAATCAGAAAGACCTTGAGTGCTTTTCCCTAAGGTATACTTATTAATGCGATTGATTCCTGCTCCCATTATACCTCGCATCCCACCAGTACCAAATTCAAGATTTTTATAAAAACTTTCCTCTAGTTCTTTTGGGGAAGAAGCAATCATTTTTTTGATTTGTTCTTGTGTTTCAATGTCGAAGGTGGGGGTAAGCCAATTGTTTGCTGCGTCTAAAATGTTTTGTTCTATTTTCATTTATGTAAGTATCTTTTTTAGGAGCTATTCCTGCTATTCGCTACAATCTTTTTGTCCTCGCAAAAAAGCAAGTCAAAAAGGCTTTTCGCTGCTATCAGGGCTAGTCTCGGTATGCCAAAAATTATTTTTTATAACCTATTTTGATTCTATCTGTATTGTTTTTCGCATCAGCATCTTTGTCAACTAGATAATTCAATGCTTTGTAAATATCTGGAAACTGATTTTCTATTGCCAAAATTCGGTCTTTTAGTTCGCTATACGTCAAGGTAAATTGTCTGATAGTCACAAAAGCCCGAATAATCGAAATGTTAATTTCAATTGCTTTCTCGCTATTTATAACGCTCGAAAGCATCGCTACACCTTGTTCGGTAAAGGCAAAAGGCATGTATCGTGTTCCTCCTCTGTTTGAGGACGCAATTTGCGACCTCAAACTATTAAACTCAATTTCAGTGAGTTCAAACATAAAGTCTTCAGGGAACCGATTGGTATTTCTTCTGACGGCTTCTTTTAGTCGTTTTGTTTCAATATTATATAAAAGTGCCAAATCAAAATCAAGCATTACCTTTTGACCTCGGATTTCGAAAATTTTATTCTTTATAATTTCTATTTCCATTAGCGCTATTTTTTAATCGCTTATGTTTGAAAAATCAAGATAAATTATAAATTAATTTCTCTCGAAATCTTATAACGTTCCTCATTGTTTTTTGTGCGCAATATAATTTCGCCAAGAAATCCAGCCAAAAACAATTGAGTTCCCAGTACCATAGTTGTCAGTGCAATGTAAAACCAAGGATTGTCGGTTACCAGGTTATAACGCATGTTGTTGTACATGTGATATAATTTTGAAACGCCGATGTATCCCGCTAACAAAAAACCAATAATAAACATCAGCGATCCTATGGCGCCAAATAAGTGCATTGGTCTTTTTCCAAAACGGGAAAGAAACCAAATGGTAATTAAATCCAAAAAACCATTGATGAAACGTTCCATTCCAAATTTGGTTTCTCCGTATTTTCTGGCTTGGTGTTGTACTACTTTTTCTCCAATTTTGCCAAATCCTGCATTTTTTGCCAAAACCGGAATGTAACGGTGCATTTCGCCCGAAACTTCAATGTTTTTTACGACAACGTTTTTGTAGGCTTTTAATCCACAGTTGAAATCATTCAATTCCACTCCTGATGTTTTTCGGGCGGCCCAATTGAATAATTTGGAAGGTAAATTCTTAGCAACCACAGAATCATAACGTTTCTTTTTCCAACCGGAAACCAAATCGAATTCTTGAGCAGTAATCATTTCGTACAGCCCGGGGATTTCTTCGGGGCTGTCCTGTAAATCAGCATCCATCGTTATGATGACATCACCTTGAGCTTTAGCAAATCCGGCATGTAAAGCCTGAGATTTACCAAAATTTTTCATGAAACGAATTCCCTTTACATTAGGGTTTTCGGAAGCAAATTGCTCGATAATCGACCAGGAATTATCCGTACTTCCATCATCTAAAAAGATAATTTCATAAGAGTAATTATTTGATTGCATCACTTTAATAATCCAAGTGTACAATTCTTTAAGTGATTCTTCCTCGTTGAGAAGAGGGATGAGTATGGATAAATTCATTTATTGTTTATTCTTGTGAAGGTTTGCTTTTAAAGAAAGCGGCCATGATTAAACCTAATAGGGCACAGAAAAAGATGGCAAAAACAGATCCTTTTAATTGTTCAACTACTGAATAAGGATCAGTTTCTCTTAGTTTTGAAACTGTTTCATTCAAAGAAGATGCCGGTACACCAAATTTTTCAGAGGTGCTCACTAAATATTTTATGGTTAGATCTAAAAGAGTTTCCTTTATGCTAGGGTCAATGAAATTGAATAAAACAATTTTAAAAGCCACGGAAATAATTACTCCAATTACTGCCGAAATAAAATAGGTTGTAAAGGCTTCCTTAAAAGGAAGGATACCATTCAATTCTTTTTTTGTTTTAGAAAGTAATAGAATGGGAACAATGATAAATATAGAAAAACTTAAAAGAGTGGTCCACCAAGCGATGAATAGCTCTATATTTATAGCATACATGAAAGCGGTTATTAATGACAAGGCAATGCCTGTTATTACACCGTAAGTAATCCCGTTTCTTTTAATGGTTTCATTTATCATTATAGTTGATTTATAATTAATCCACAAATATAGCAATTCCCAATATATTCAAGAATAAAAAACGCATTTTACAATTATAAAAAAAAATGAAACAAAGATTTGTTTATTGAAAAATAATTGTAAATTTGCAGACTCAAAATAATAGTGTAAAAACAAAAAGTTATAATGAGTTTACACCTTTTCTGTTGAAAGAAAAGCTTCAAAATAAGTTATAACCAAACAAATAAAAAAGATGAAAAAAGGTACGCACCCAGAAAATTACAGATTAGTTGCATTTAAAGACATGTCAAATGAAGACATTTTTATCACTAAATCTACTGCAGATACTAAAGAAACAATCATTCACGAAGGTGTTGAATACCCAGTTGTGAAAATGGAGATTTCTAGAACTTCTCATCCTTTTTACACAGGTAAAAACAAACTTATTGATACTGCAGGACGTATTGATAAATTTAAAACTAAATACGCTAAACACGTTAAATAATTTTAACATGTTTTCATATAACTCAAAGCCTTCCATTTGGAGGGCTTTTGTGTTTTAGTTATTTGAAAACTTTGTAACTTTGCTGTCAATTACATCAAAATAATGCGTTATTATGATTAATTTTGTGTTTAAAAAATAATACAATAAAAAAAAACAACAAATAAATACTTTTTATGAATTATATCCTTTTTGACGGACCTGCCCGAAATGCCTTGCTTCCCTTTACATTTACTCGGCCGGTTGCCGATATCCTTATTGGAATCATGACCATTCGTCAAAAATGGGAAATGTATTTAGGGTCTACAACTACTACAATAACGGAGGAATATTTATCCGCTAAATTTCCTATGGTTGAGTTGGAAGAAAATGTTATGATTAATGCTTCTTTTCTTCCTAATGCCACTTTGGCTGAAATGGTTAGTAGTTTGGAGTCAAATCAGGCTATTTTTAAAGGAGACGAAGTGATCGCTTTTTATACCAATGAAGAGCAGGAAGAAGTGAACTTTGATACTTACGATATAATTGAATACAATGGCGAATGCTTGACGGTTGAAAATACTTGGGATATATTTTCGAAAAATGGGGCGGCTATCAGGGAAGATTTTGCTTTTTTGACTGAAGACAGAAAGTCACAGCCGATTCCTAAAAGCGTCAATGTAATTGCGCCCGAGAATGTATTTATAGAAGAAGGTGCTAAATTAGAGTTTGTTACTCTGAATGCTTCGACAGGTCCTATATATATAGGAAAAAATGCCGAAATTATGGAAGGATCTGTTATTAGAGGTCCTTTTGCTCTATGTGAAGAAGCTCAGGTGAAAATGGCAGCCAAGGTTTATGGAGCGACAACTGTGGGGCCTTATTCTAGAATTGGTGGAGAAGTTAAGAATTCGGTTCTTTTTGCTCATTCCAATAAAGGTCATGACGGATTTTTAGGGGATTCTGTTTTGGGAGAATGGTGTAATATTGGGGCTGATAGTAATAATTCGAATCTAAAAAATAACTACGAAGAAGTGCGATTGTGGAGTTATGAAACCGAAGGTTTTGCTAAAACTGGACTTCAGTTTTGTGGATTGATGATGGGTGATCACAGCAAATGTGGAATTAATACCATGTTTAATACCGGAACAGTGATAGGAGTTAGTGCTAATATTTTTGGAACCGGATTTCCGCGCAATTTTATACCTAGTTTTTCTTGGGGAGGAGCTGCCGGTTTTACGACTTATATGACTAAGAAGGCGTTTGAGACTGCGCGAATCGTTATGGGGCGTAGAAATATGGATTTTGACGAAATAGAAGCGGCTATTTTAGAGCATATTTTTGAAGAAACTAAGAAATGGAGAAAAAGCTAATAATCTTTTGATTTAAAAGCATTTTAAAATAAAAAAACTGCCTCATTTGTTGTAATGAGGCAGTTTTTTTGTGCTTTATTTTTTAGTTAAAATTTAATATTATGAATTTTAATTGTTAATATTTTTTATTTATTGTAAAAATAGGTTGACTTATTAAAGCTTGATTTTTAGTTGATTAATATTTTTTTTGCTTTTTGTAAGCTTTATAGTTAGTTTTTTTTAGTGGTATGTTATAGTTTTAGCAAAAAAATAGTGATAAAATAATTTTTTATTGGTTTTGTGATAATTATAAATAAACTAAATATATGGGAGAAGTTGTTGGGATGTTGAATGACATCGTTTGGAGTAATGCCTTAATTGTTTTGTGTTTAGGAACAGGGCTTTATTTTTCTTTGAGAACTAAATTTTTGCAAGTGCGACATATTAAAGAAATGTTTCGATTGTTGTTTGATGGTGAAAGTTCAGAGTCGGGAGTTTCTTCTTTTCAAGCTTTATCTATGTCTTTAGCGGGTAGAGTAGGTACAGGGAACATTGCCGGAGTAGCTACTGCTATTGCTTTTGGTGGTCCGGGAGCTATGTTTTGGATGTGGTTAGTAGCTTTTCTGGGGGCTAGTACCGGATTTGTGGAGGCTACCTTGGCTCAAATTTATAAAGAAAAACATTTGGGACAGTTCCGAGGAGGTCCTGCGTTTTATATAGAGCGTGGATTAGGAATGAAATGGTTTGGTGTTTTGTTTGCCATAGTTTCGGTTATTTCTGCGGGTTTATTGTTGCCAGGAGTTCAGGCAAACTCGGTTGCCGAGGGAATTAAGAATGCTTTTAATCTTGATACTTGGATTACAGGAATAGGTGTTGTTCTTATATTTGCCGCTATCGTTTTTGGAGGTGTTAAACGAATAGCAAAATTCACTGAATATATAGTTCCTTTTATGGCAATTGGTTATATTTTAATTGCCTTAGTGATTATAATTGTAGATATTAAACAGCTTCCGGGGGTTATCTCGTTGGTTTTTAAGAGCGCTTTTAATATGGAAGCCGGCTTTGGTGCTGTTTTTGGTTTGGCAATCCAATGGGGTGTGAAAAGAGGAATTTATTCTAATGAAGCAGGTCAAGGAACGGCTCCTCATATTGCTGCTGCGGCAAATGTTTCGCATCCTGTTAAGCAAGGTTTAGTGCAATCGTTTTCTGTTTATGTTGATACTTTATTAGTGTGTTCAGCAACCGGATTTATGTTGTTGATAACGGGGAAATATAATGTTCATAATCCGAGTTTTGGGACTAATGGAGCGACTGAGTTTTTGTATAACGGAGTTCAGAGTCTTTCGGCCGGACCGGGATATACACAAAGCGCCATGGATAGTGTTTTTCCTGGATTTGGTTCTTATTTTGTGGCTATAGCCTTGTTTTTCTTTGCATTCACCACCATATTGGCTTATTATTATATTGCTGAAACTAATATTTCCTACTTGACGAGAAAATTTGAATCTCCTGTTTTTAATTATGTGCTAAAAATAATTATGATGTTGGTGATTATGTATGGTTCTGTCAACCAGGCTAAATTAGCATG
Source organism: Flavobacterium sp. W1B (assembly GCF_047344965.1). Lineage (NCBI taxonomy): Bacteria > Pseudomonadati > Bacteroidota > Flavobacteriia > Flavobacteriales > Flavobacteriaceae > Flavobacterium > Flavobacterium sp. W1B. Next base: position 143,968 of record NZ_CP178845.1, on the reverse strand, counting down.
GGATATTGGGGATATTGGGGTTGGACTTATGGCATGGTTTAATATTGTAGCAATAATTCTTTTACAAAAACCTGCCTTGGCTGCTTTGAAGGATTATGAAAAACAGCGTAAAGCAGGAAAAAATCCTATGTTTAATCCGGAAGATATTGGGGTTACAAATGCACATATTTGGAACACTATACATAAAAACAAAGAGCTTTAGTGTTAATGTGATTTATTTTTGAAAGCTTCTGGAGATATGAGTTTTATTCTGTCTCCAGAAGCTTTCATTTTTATAATAAACCAATTAATTATTTAATCTATCTTTGCACCTTCAAAAAAAATGTTCAATACTATAATAAGAACTTTAAACTTTTGAACATTAAACTTTAAACAAAAATAATGATTACAGTTAACGATATTTCAGTACAGTTTGGTGGTACTACGCTTTTTAGTGATGTTTCTTTTGCTATTAATGAAAATGATAAAATTGCCCTTATGGGTAAAAATGGAGCCGGAAAATCAACGCTTCTTAAGATAATTGCAGGTCAAAGCAAACCGTCAACTGGAAATATTTCGGCGCCAAAAGAAGCCGTGGTGGCTTATTTGCCGCAGCATTTATTGACTACTGATGGGGCTACAGTGATGGAGGAAACTTCAAAAGCATTCGGTGAAATTTTCAGTATGAAAGCAGAAATCGACGAAATCAATGAGCAATTGACTATTCGTACCGATTATGAAAGTGATGCTTACATGAAATTGATTGAAAGAGTTTCTGATTTAAGCGAGAAATTCTACGCCATCGAAGAAGTGAATTATGAGGCGGAAGTTGAAAAAATATTAATAGGTTTAGGATTTGTTCGCGAGGATTTTGCCCGCCAAACTTCGGAATTTTCAGGAGGTTGGAGAATGCGAATTGAACTGGCGAAAATCCTTTTGCAGAAACCGGATTTAATTTTGCTTGATGAGCCTACCAACCACATGGATATCGAAAGTATTCAGTGGTTAGAGGATTTCCTTATTAATTCGGCAAAAGCGGTTGTGGTAATTTCGCACGATAGAGCTTTTGTGGATAATATTACCAATCGTACGATTGAAGTGACAATGGGTAGAATTTATGATTACAAAGCTAAATACACTCATTATCTGGAATTGAGAAAAGATCGACGTATGCACCAGCAAAAAGCATACGATGAACAACAACGTATGATTGCAGATAATAGGACTTTTATTGACCGTTTCAAAGGGACGTTTTCTAAGACAGATGCCGTGCAATCTCGGGTTAAGATGTTAGAGAAACTGGTGATAGTACAAGTGGATGAAGTGGATAGTTCAGCATTAAAATTAAAATTCCCTCCAGCGGCTCGTTCCGGACAATATCCTGTAATTGTTAAGGATTTGTCAAAAGCCTATGGCGATCACGTGGTGTTTAAGGATGCTAATATCGTTATTGAAAGAGGGCAAAAAGTGGCTTTTGTTGGTAAAAATGGAGAAGGGAAGTCAACAATGATTAAGGCTATCATGAAAGAAATTGGTATTGATGGCGGAAGTCTTGAAATTGGTCATAATGCACAAATTGGATATTTTGCTCAAAATCAAGCGGCCTTGTTGGATGAAAATGCTACTATTTTTGAAACCATTGACGATATAGCAGTTGGAGATGTCAGAACTAAGATTAAAGATATTTTGGGTGCTTTTATGTTTCAAGGTGATGATGTGACTAAGAAAGTAAAAGTGCTTTCGGGAGGAGAGAAAACGCGTTTGGCAATGATTAAATTATTGTTGGAACCAGTTAATTTACTAATTCTGGATGAGCCTTCGAATCACTTAGACATGAAAACTAAAGATATTATTAAAGATGCCCTTCGTGATTTTGATGGGACTTTGATTTTGGTTTCTCACGATCGTGATTTCTTGGACGGATTGGCGACAAAGGTTTTTGAATTTGGAAACAAGCGTGTTGTAGAACATTTTGAAGATATTAATGGTTTCTTGGCTCACAAGAAAATGGAAAGCATGAGAGAAATAGAGAAGTAAAAAAAGGTTTTAAGACTATATGAAAAAGACGTAATCTAATTACGTCTTTTTTTGTTTTTTGTCAATTAGTGGTGCTTTTATATTGTTAAATTTATAAAATAGTAATTCAAAAATAATGTTAATTGGTTTTTAATCAATAATTTATGGTTTTGTTTTTTGTAACTTGTATTGAGTTTTTGTATTAATGTTTAAAATTTGAAATCATGAAAAAGTTAATTTTAACCGTTTTAGTGTTAATGGCTAGTGTCTTGGTTTTTCCTTTATTTTCCCAAACAGAAACAGAGCCAGTTGCTTTAGGCTTGCCTGGCGATAATTTTAATCTTTATGCTGTGTTAGATGTTTTTCAAAAATCAAAAACATTAGAGGAATTTGAAAGAGAGATAAACGATAGAGAGAATAACATCAATAATTTGGATTTAAATAATGATAATTATATTGATTATATAGGGGTGGTAAGTCATAAGGAAGGAAATACAAACTTAATTGTGCTTAGAGATATAATAAATGATAGGGGATTTCAAGATGTTGCGGTTATAGAGGTTACCAAAACAAATGGAGGTGCGGTTTTTATTCAGATTATTGGTGATGAAGATTTGTATGGGGAGGATTATATAATTGAGCCCTCAGGAGCAATTTACACTACAAGAACACCAAATCCTGGTTATGTGTATCCGGATGGCTATTCGATTAGTGGCCTAAGAGGAGACTTCGATTTCTATATTAATGATTGGCCTATTGTTATTAATTTGTTCACGCCTTCATTCAGGGTTTATATTTCCCCTTGGTATTGGGGATATTACCCTTCATATTGGCGTCCTTGGTCTCCAATTTTTTATTACAATTATTGGAGTTTTAATCATCATTATTACCAGAATAATCTTTATCGTAGAAATGTATCTGTGAGATATCCGAGTTATTATTCTAATTATGTTAAAAGAAGAAATGTTTCGCCAATAGTGAATGATTATAGAAGAAGCGGTACCTATGATCGGACTTATGAGGGTAGGACTTTTAAACGCCCGACAACGCCAACAAGACCGCAAGGAGAATCTTCAAGAAGACCTGGAAATCAACAGACGACAAGACCGCAAGGAGAATCTTCAAGAAGACCTGGAAATCAACAAACGACAAGACCACAAGGAGAAGCTTCAAGAAAACCTGGAAATCAACAAACGACAAGACCGCAAGGAGAATCTTCAAGAAGACCTGGAAATCAACAGACGACAAGACCGCAAGGAGAAGCTTCAAGAAAACTTGGAAATCAACAAACGACAAGAACACAAGGAGAATCTTCAAGAAGACCTGGAAATCAACAGACAACAAGACCGCAAGGAGAACCGTCAAGAAGATCTGAAAATCAACAGACGACAAGACCGCAAGGAGAATCTTCAAGAAAACCTGGAAATCAACAAACGACAAGACCGCAAGTACAGCCGCAAGTTCGGCAAGAGAATCGACAACCGGCAAGACCACAAGTACAGCCACCAGTTCGGCAAGAGAATCGACAACCGGCAAGACCGCAAGTACAGCCACCAGCTCGGCAAGAGAATCGACAATCGGCAAGGCCACAAGGACCACCTTCAGCTAGACAAGAGAATCGACAATCAGCAAGGCCACAAGGACAGCCTGCTAGGGAAGCTAAGAAGTCGAATCCTCCAGAAAGGCAAAATTAGCTTTGCTTAAGTTATAACGAATTTAAAATTTATAAAAAAAGAGGCTTCATTATTGATGAAGCCTCTTTTTTTATAATCTAATTCCGGGTGGTAACAATTCTTTGTAAGTTGGGTTTTTCTTAAAAAACATAACTATTTTGGGTAATATTGGGACTACTTTCCATTTTTTTTGGATGACAAGATCCATAATTTTGGATAAAAGTTGAGAAATGAATTCCTCATTGTCAAAATGCTCAGGAGTGTTGATCTTTGTTAAAAATATCTTTTTTTCCTGAAATGAATATTCAACCGAAACTAATCCTTCTTCGGCTGTTGCTTCGAATTGTCTTGCAAAAGTATTGTCTTTTATTTCCATGTCGATAGGCTACTTCATGTAGCTTGTTTGAGAAAAGTTGTAATTTGAATATTTCTAAATAGAAAATGTTTATAGATGAGTCTAAAGAAAAATATTTCTGTGGTTTTATCTTGAGATAAAATATTTGCAAAGATACCGATTTGGTTTTCAATATCAAACGTTTTTGGGGTTGGTCTTGAAATGATATGTTTCTTGTTTGGATAAGGTAGTGTTTTAGCCGTTTTTTTTTAAAGTAGGTGTCTTTTTATGGCTTTAAATAGTTTCAATTGGATTGTGTTTCTAGATTTTTATTTGTAAAATCATATTGTTTAAATTTAATGTCAATATAATATTGGAATCAAAGCTGGATTCAATAAAAAAAATTAATTTTATAATCAATTCCTGAAATTTAAACGGAATGTCTTTTTTTAAAGTTAAAAACATTTATGAGTAAAATACCAGTTTATTTTATGCCTGGATTAGCCGCAAGCGCCTTGATATTTGAGAGGATTGTGCTTCCTGAGGCTGTTTTTGAAATCCATCTTTTAGAATGGGAAATTCCTCTGGATAAAGAGTCTTTGGGTGATTATGCTAAAAGGATGTCGCAAAAAATTAAGCATGAAAATCCCGTTTTAATTGGAGTGTCATTTGGCGGAATCTTAGTTCAGGAAATGGCAAAATACATCGTTACTAGAAAAGTGATTATCATCTCGAGTGTGAAAAGTAATTTAGAATTTCCTAGAAGAATGAAAATTGCTAAAATTACTAAAGCCTACAAGCTGATTCCGATGAATTTAATTTTGAATTTAGAGAATTTAGCTAAATTTTCTTTTGGAGAGAAAATGAATCATAGATTAAAATTATATGAAAAATTTCTGTCGGTTCGTGATATTGGTTATTTAGAATGGTCTGTAGAAAAGGTGATTATGTGGGACAGAACAGTGGTTGACGAAAAGGTAATTCATATTCACGGTAGTCTGGATGATGTGTTTCCGATAAAATATATAAAGAATTGTATCGTGATCGAGGGAGGTACTCATATCATGATTCTAAATAAATATAGGTGGTTTAATGCTTATTTGCCGGAGATTATTTTGCGAGAAGAAACAAATGAGAACGGATAATTTAGCTATTTCCCAAAAAGGTATAAGTAATGAATTGGTTGACAGAGAGTCAGTTTGTGTGTAAAAAAAAACATCCGCAATTGCGGATGTTTTTTTTATGAAATAGAAATTATATTTTTTTCATCTGTTCTTTCATCATGGTGATTTGTTCTTTCAACATGTTTTGTTTGTCTAGCTTTTTTGCTTCATTCAATAGGGCAGTAGCTTCTAGTTTTCTTCTTCTTGACATGGCCATACCGGCAAGGTTTAATTTGGCAACGGCTAAATCCATGTCCATAGATAATCCTAGTTCAATGGCTTTTTTGAAATATTTTTCTGCCTGATTGATATTAGTTTGCGAAAGCATGATCCCGTGCAGGTAATTAAAATAGCCTTGTTGTTTTTTTACTAAAGCTGTTTCTGGATTTTTGATGAAAGCAAGCCATTTTTTTGCGCCTTCAAAGTCTTGTTTTCTTAATTTTAAGAAGGCAAGTAAGATAAATTCATTTTTAAAGTATAGAAAAATAGGAATTGCAGTCAATAAAATAAGGAAAATTCCATTACCAATATTGTTTTCTGTAAATTGCCAAATACTTGTAATTACGATAAGTCCAGCGATAATAAGTTTGATATTCTTGTTTAACATGGTATGTGTATATTTTGAGATTGCAAAGATAGTAAAAGGAATTAAAAATATTTTTATAAAACTACTTGCTAGGAAAAAAAGTCTTTGTATATTTGCACTCGGTTTTAGAATAACAGTTGTTCTAAAATTAGGAGACATATAAATTAAGATTTTAAAGATACAAAGCAATGAGCAAAAGAACGTTTCAACCATCGAAAAGAAAAAGAAGAAATAAGCACGGATTTATGGACAGAATGGCTTCTGCGAATGGAAGAAAAGTTCTTGCTAGAAGAAGAGCTAAAGGAAGACATAAATTGACTGTTTCTTGCGAACCAAGACACAAAAAATAATGTTTCTATAAACATAATAAAGGCGTTACTTTTTTTAGTATCGCCTTTTTTTATACCTAATCGTTAAAATTAAATTAACATTAGGGGCTAAAGTTCTAAAGTGGAGTAACTTTGAACTAAAAGCACAGACAAAAAGCAACTACACAACACAATAATTATATTACAATGCCAAAAGACACATCTATAAAATCAGTTTTAATAATAGGTTCTGGCCCTATCGTTATCGGACAAGCTTGCGAATTTGATTATGCAGGTTCACAATCTGCACGTTCCATTCGTGAAGAGGGAATTGAAGTTATCTTGATAAACTCAAACCCAGCTACGATAATGACTGATCCTTCTATGGCTGATCATGTTTATTTGAAGCCCTTAACGACCAAGTCGATTATCGAAATTTTAAAAGAACATCCTCAAATTGATGCTGTTTTGCCTACAATGGGTGGACAAACTGCTTTAAACTTGTGTTTAGAGGCTGAAGAAAAAGGAATTTGGGAAGATTTTGGAGTAAGGTTAATTGGGGTTGATGTTAATGCAATTAATATTACCGAAGATAGAGATCAATTTAAAAACTTACTTAAAAAGATAAATGTGCCTACGGCTCCTGCCGAAATTTGTACATCTTATTTAAGAGGAAAAGAAATTGCTCAAGAATTTGGTTTCCCGTTAGTAATTCGTCCATCGTTTACTCTTGGTGGAACTGGAGCAGCTATCGTTTACAAACCAGAAGATTTTGATAAATTATTAACTGCTGGTCTTGAAGCTTCTCCAATTCATGAAGTTTTGATTGACAAAGCTTTGATGGGATGGAAAGAGTACGAATTAGAGCTTTTAAGAGATAAAAATGATAATGTTGTAATTATCTGTTCTATCGAAAATATGGATCCAATGGGAATCCATACTGGAGATTCTATTACAGTTGCACCAGCAATGACATTATCGGATACCACTTTCCAAAAATTACGTGATTACGCCATCTTGATGATGCGTAGTATTGGTAATTTTGCTGGAGGATGTAACGTACAGTTTGCAGTTTCTCCAGATGAAAAAGAAGATATTGTAGCTATCGAAATCAATCCGCGTGTATCTCGTTCGTCAGCTTTAGCTTCTAAAGCGACAGGTTATCCAATTGCAAAAATTGCTACTAAACTAGCTTTAGGATACAACTTAGACGAATTACAAAACCAAATTACAAAATCGACTTCGGCTCTTTTTGAACCAACTTTGGATTACGTAATTGTAAAAATCCCTCGTTGGAACTTTGACAAATTTGAAGGTTCTGATAGAACTTTGGGACTTCAAATGAAATCTGTAGGTGAGGTAATGGGAATTGGACGTTCGTTCCAAGAAGCCTTGCACAAAGCCACACAATCATTAGAAATAAAAAGAAATGGTTTAGGTGCTGACGGAAAAGGATATACGAATTACGAGCAAATAATCGAGAAATTAACCTATGCAAGTTGGGATCGTGTTTTTGTGATTTACGATGCTATTGCAATGGGAATTCCGTTGAGTCGTATTCATGAAATTACCAAAATCGATATGTGGTTCTTGAAACAATATGAAGAACTATATACTTTAGAAAAAGAGATTTCAAATTATAAGATTGCCAATTTGCCAAAAGAATTATTGCTTGAGGCAAAACAAAAAGGATTTGCCGACAGACAAATTGCTCACATGATGGGTTGTCTGGAAAGTGAAGTACACAGCTTACGTGATACGATGAATGTCAACCGTGTGTTTAAATTAGTTGACACTTGTGCCGCTGAGTTTAAAGCAAAGACACCTTATTATTACTCGACTTTCGAAGCTGAAATTGAAAAAGCCAACGGAGAAAAATACGTCGATAACGAAAGTGTTGTTACCGACAAAAAGAAAATCATAGTTTTAGGTTCTGGACCAAACAGAATCGGACAAGGAATTGAATTTGATTATTCATGTGTTCACGGAGTTCTTGCTGCTAAAGAATGTGGTTACGAGACGATCATGATTAACTGTAATCCTGAAACCGTTTCGACAGACTTTGATACTGCTGATAAATTATACTTCGAACCCGTTTTCTGGGAGCATATTTATGATATTATTCAACACGAAAAGCCAGAAGGTGTAATCGTGCAATTAGGCGGTCAAACGGCTCTTAAATTGGCGGAAAAATTGTCTAAATACGGAATAAAAATCATCGGAACTAGCTTTGATGCGCTGGATTTAGCGGAAGACAGAGGGCGTTTCTCTCAGTTGTTAACGGAGTTAGAAATTCCTTTTCCAAGATTCGGAATTGCGGAAACAGCTGATGAAGCTTCGGCTTTGGCTGACCAATTGGATTTCCCTTTATTGATTCGTCCTTCTTATGTATTGGGTGGTCAAGGGATGAAAATTGTAATCAACAAGCAAGAGCTTGAAGAGCACGTTGTAAATTTATTGAAAACGATTCCAGGTAATAAATTACTTTTAGATCATTATCTTGATGGTGCGATAGAAGCCGAAGCAGATGCAATCTGCGATGCTGACGGTAATGTTTACATTATTGGTATCATGGAGCACATCGAGCCTTGTGGAGTACACTCTGGAGATAGTAATGCGACATTGCCTCCGTTTAACTTAGGAGAATTTGTAATGCAACAAATCAAAGATCATACTAATAAAATTGCAAAAGCATTAAAAACAGTAGGTTTAATCAATATTCAGTTTGCGATTAAAGACGATACGGTTTATATCATTGAAGCTAATCCTAGAGCATCTCGTACGGTGCCATTTATTGCAAAAGCATACGGAGAGCCTTATGTAAATTATGCTACGAAAGTAATGTTGGGTCATAACAAGGTAACCGATTTTACTTTTAATCCGCAATTGAAAGGATATGCGATCAAGCAGCCAGTTTTCTCTTTCAGCAAGTTCCCGAATGTAAACAAAGCATTAGGACCAGAGATGAAATCAACAGGAGAAAGCATTTTGTTTATTGATGACTTAAAAGACGACCAATTCTACGAATTGTACTCTAGAAGAAAAATGTATTTGAGCAAATAAGCTTGAATTTTAGATATTGAAAAAGCCACTCGATTTGAGTGGCTTTTTTTGTGTATTTTTTTCAGAAAGAGGTTCATGTTTTCAAAGAAAAGTTCGCCTTAATGAGGAAAAACAGTATTTATGTTTTTAAAGTTTTTTGTTCATTTTGTAGCATTTTGAGTGCTTTTTCTGCTCTTGTTATTCTAGTGTCTTCTTGTTTTGCAGAACCAACCCAGTCACAATATCCTTGTTTGTACGATTTTGCTAATGAGTCGAAAAAATCTTTCGCTTTTTGGTCTTGGTCGATTAAATTTTGAAGTTCCGATGGAATTCCCTCAATATGTTCTCCTTTTTTTAGCATATCATACTAGTTTATTGTTGAATTTTAGTAGGCATTGTACTAATATCCATTAGATTAGTGAAGTTGTGATTTTTGAACAGTTTATCTGCTGTTATAAACGAAATTATAAAAAAAGAAACGTTTTTAGCACCAGAAAAAAGAATATTTTGTTAATAGACTAATCGCTGGTTTTTTGAGCTAGGAGTTAGAAACTTACACCAGTGTGGGATAATAGTAAAAAGTCCCTTTATTGGGACTTTTTTTATAATTGATTTGGTGTAAATTGGGACTTAAATAGCTTTATTATTTTTGACTTTTATCAAAATTTATCATCCAATTGACTCCAAATTTATCTGTAAACATTCCGAAATAGCCACCCCAAAAGGCATCTGCCATTGGCATTCCCGCTTTTCCTCCGGCTGAAAGCGCTGCAAATAATTTATCGGCTTCTTCTTTGCTCTCCGCATTGATAGAAAGTGAAAAGTTATTGCCATATATGGTTTTGCTTCCAAATGAATCAAAACTGTCGCTACCTGATAGGGCTGTTTCTTTGCTAATGGGCAGCGAAACATGCATTATTTTTTCTGATTCGTTAGGAGGACAGCTTTTGCCGTCTGTCATCGGCATGTCTTTGAATCTTCCAAGATAAGAAAATTCACCGCCAAATACTGATTTGTAAAAATTGAATGCTTCTTCGCAATTTCCATTATAAGTGATATAGGTAGTTAATGTTGCCATTGTTGTTGTATTTAAATGTTAGACTGTTTTCTTTTTAGTTTTTTTAAATTTCGATTAATCTTTCTGTATCAAGTATTTCTTGTACCAGGCAATGGCTAAATCGGCTGCTTCTTGTAGTTTTCCGGGTTCTTCGAATAGGTGGGTGGCTCTGGGAATAATTTTCATTTCTTTTATAGATTGCAGTTCGTCAAATGCCATTTTGTTCATCCCGATAACTGGAACATCCATACCGCCAACAATCAATAGGGTTGGAGCTGTTACTTGATTTAAAGTGTTTAAGGCCAGATCGGGTCGGCCACCACGTGATACCACCGCTTTTACACTGTCTCCAAAATAAGCAGCGGCCCGCAACGCTGATGCAGCTCCCGTACTTGCTCCAAAATAACCTATGGCTAAATCCTTTACTTCGTCGTAATTCATAAGCCATTCGGTGGTTTCTATCAGCCGGCTGACTAGTAAATCAATATTAAATCGGTTTTCGTGATTACTGTCTTCCTCTTCAGTCAATAAGTCAAACAATAAAGTGGCTATGTTTTGCTTCTGAATCAATTCGGCAACCATTATGCTTCGGCTACTGAATCTACTGCTGCCGCTTCCGTGTGAGAAGATAACTATTCCGATGGCATTTTTGGGAATTACCAAATCCCCTTTCAATGTAACAGTTGATAAGGGAATGTCAATTTCTAATTTTCTCATGTTGCCCAATTTTAAAATTAGTGATCCTTTTTTTATTTATTCTATTCAATTGGGGCTGTAGTGTTTTAATATCTCAATCACTTCATCATCTTCAACCTGAGGGAACTGATTATAGAATCCCCCGACTCCTCTAAAATAAGATGAGGCAATCAGGCAGATAAATTCATCGGTATGTTCTTCAAATATTTTTACGGTCTCATAAGGAATTACAGGTACCGCGACTATGATTTTTGCAGGTTTCTTTTTTTGTAACATGACTATACTTGCAAGAATTGTATTTCCTGTAGCTATGCCATCATCAATAATAATTATGTTTTTTCCTTTTATATTAATGGGTTTGCGATGATTCATGTAAAGACTGTATTTTTCTTGCAATAACTTTCTGATTCTAATTACTTCTTTTTCTATGTATTGTTTCGGAACTTCAGGATGTTCATCAATGATCATCGAGTCTATAGATACTGCGCCAATGGCAAATTCTTTGTTGTTTGGATGTCCTATTTTTTTGGATAGGATAATATCCAATGGAAGATGTAAGTTTTTGGCAATTATTGCACCTATAGGTACTCCTCCCCTTGGAACAGCGAGAACCACCGAATTGCTGTTTTTGTATTTTTTTAATTTCTCCGAAAGCAACAAGCCTGCCTCAACTCTATCTTCAAGTGTCTCGTCGTACATAACACAATGTTGATGTGATTAATATTAATCCTGACAGATATAAAGATACTGAATTTCAGTTATTTACGATTAAAAAGTGCTAATTTATTTGAGTGTTTTTGCTTAAAAAAAATCATTTCTGTTTCGTAAGCCTTGGCAATTGTCTGCGTTCTAATTTTCTTAGCGAAAATTCCCATAGTTCCCAATTCATTGTTGCCAAATCGTTCCGTTTTTTTAACAGATGTAGTTATTTTAAAATTTATCTGTTGAAGTTGAATTTGTTGGGTTAACTTTTGTGATAATCTCGAGGTTTGTTTATTTTATTGATAACCAGATTTGTACTTTAAATAGCAATTTTTCTGATTCAGCTTTAGGAATGTAATTTAAAAACATCTTGAACATTCCTCTTTTTTTTATCCAAAAATAACTATTTTTAAGTTTTAGAATATTAAAGGCTATTCGCTCCCATTTTTATAGACTAGACAAAAAGTCTAATTTATAAAGAACTCCGCTGCTATCCCTAACGCAGCCTAGTTTTTGATTAAAGAATAGATTTCAAAAAAAAATAATTGCAATGAAAGTATATACAAAACAAACCACTCAACATATAAATGCGAACATCGAAGAATGCTGGGCATTTTTTTCCAATCCGCGCAATTTGCAAAAAATAACCCCTAAAACTATGGGTTTCCAAATCACTGATTTTGATGAGAAATCTATGTATCCAGGCCAAATTATTCAATATAAAGTAATGCCGTTTTTGGGAATAAAATTGTCTTGGGTAACTGAAATTACTTGCGTAAAAGAACGCAGTTATTTTATAGATGAACAGCGTTTTGGACCTTATACGTTATGGCATCACAAACATTTTTTTGAGCCTACTGAAAACGGAACAAAAATGATTGATTTAGTCCATTATGCATTGCCGCTTGGTTTTATTGGGCGTATCGTTAATGCTTTGGTTGTAAAAAACAAACTGAAAGAAATCTTTGAATACAGAGTGGCAAAAGTGAATGAAATTTTTAATTCAAAATAATGGGCAAAAATGAAGTTTCTATTTTTTGGTTTAGACGCGATTTAAGACTCGATGATAATATTGGATTGTTCTATTCTTTGCAATCTAATTATCCGGTGATTCCATTGTTTATTTTTGACGAAACCATTTTGGATAGCTTGCCCAAAGACGACGCCAGAGTAGGTTTTATACATGAATCCTTATCAAAGATTAATGTACAATTAAACGCATTAGGAAGTTCTCTTTTGATAAAAAAAGGAAGGACTCATGAAGTATGGGAAGCCCTTATTCAAGAGTTTGATGTCAAGGAAGTGTTCTTCAATAAAGACTATGAACCTTATGCGATTAAGCGTGACGAAGCCATTTGTGAGTTACTGGAAAGTAATCACATAATTTCTTTCTCATTCAAGGATCAAGTCATTTTTGAAGAGAAAGAAATCACAAAAGCCGATGGTTTACCTTATACGGTTTACACTCCCTATAAAAATAAATGGTTGGAAAAATACCATTCCATCCCGCCGATTCGGGAATATGATTTAACCGATTTTTTTTCTAATTTTTATAAAATTGCTTTTGTTTTTCCTACTTTAGAACAAATTGGTTTTGTAGAAAGTTCTATTAAAGTAAAACCGTATAATTTTGATGGGGTGGCAAATTACCAAGATACACGTGATTTTCCGGCTTTAGACTCGACTTCTTATCTATCGCCGCATTTGCGTTTTGGAACGGTAAGCATACGAAAAATGGTCAATTTTGCAGCAAAAAAGAATGCTATTTTTTTAAGTGAATTAATTTGGAGGGAGTTTTTTATGCAAATCCTTTACAGTTTTCCAAAAGTAGTAACACAGAATTTTAAATCAGCCTATGATGGGATTCAATGGCGTAATAACGAAGAAGATTTCAAGCGTTGGTGTACGGGAACTACGGGTTATCCGATGGTCGATGCAGGAATGCGACAACTCAATGAAACGGGTTATATGCACAATAGAGTGCGTATGGTCGTGGCAAGTTTTCTGTGCAAACATTTACTAATTCAATGGCAATGGGGAGAAGCTTATTTTGCCGAAAAATTGTTGGATTATGATTTGTCTGCCAATGTAGGAAACTGGCAGTGGGCTGCAGGAACCGGCTGTGATGCGGCGCCTTATTTCAGGGTTTTCAATCCGGAGATCCAACTCAAAAAGTTTGACGAAAAAGGGATTTACATCAGAAAATGGATTCCGGAATTTGATTTGGGTTACGGCCAGCCGATGGTCGATCATGCTTTTGCCAGAGAAAGAGCCATTGCGACGTATAAAGCAGGGATTTTGAAATGATTTTGAAACATAGGAGTCATATAAGTTTTTTACCATTATTTCTTAGCACTACTTATCTCTAAAATTAGGACAGTTAAGGATTTATTAGTTATTAAGAAATAAAAAGCTGAATGTCTTAATGTTTTTATTATTTAAAACTTATATGTTTAAAGTTTATTGAATTAATTTATTCAGCATACCATTAAAAATAAATCCATGAAAAGGCCAAACAGAATACCAATATAATTTTCCTAAAATCCCTCGAGGTTGAAAGGTTGCCGATTGGTATAAAAAGTTATTGATAATTTTGAATTCTAACCAAGCCTGGCCGGGCAATTTCATTTCGGCGTATAAGATAAGTTTTCCCTCTTCTTTATTGGCATACAAAACGCGCCAAAAGTCCAAGGCATCTCCTGAATGAATTTCATGTTTGTTGGTTCGTCCTCTTCGGGAGCCGACTCCGCCTGATAATTTATCGATAAATCCTCTAAAACTCCACAGCCAATCTCCGTAATACCAGCCAGTTTCTCCACCGATGGACCAAATTCTTTGAATGGTAAAATCGCGATTTATGATTTCTTTTTTTCTATGGTCAATGAAGCAATTTTTTGTAGGGATGTCTAAATACTGTGAAATGTTGTTTGTAAATCGCCCGCTAACTAAGGAATCTTTCCAGCTCGAAGCTACTTTGTCTTCATCTATCTTTATCAATGCTTTAGACAGCGCTTGCCCATAGGACATGGGTTTTATGTTCAATAACTCATTGATTCTGTTGTCTCTGCAAACCACTTCAACTTTCATGCTGCTGACTAGGGCTGTGGCGAGTTTATAGGAAGTAGAAGTGACAAAATACAGCCAATAAGATGATAATTTTGGAGTCATTACCGGAACGGTAAAAATCCATCTTTTTAAGTTTTTTGCTTTTGCGAAAGCCAAAAGCATCTCTTTGTAAGTGAGGATATCGGGTCCTCCAATGTCAAAGTTTTGATTGTAAGTTGCAGGATTCAATAAGGATTTAGATAAAAACTCCAAAACATCAGTGATGGCAATGGGCTGGCATCTGGTATTGAGCCATTTTGGCGTAATCATAATAGGGAGTTTATCAACTAAATCCCTAATGATTTCAAAAGAAGCGCTTCCAGACCCCACAATTATCCCAGCTCGTAAGGCTGTTAATGCAAAACGGCCTGTGCCTAAAATGTTTTCTACATTTTTTCTGGATAAAAGATGTTTAGAAAGGGTATTGTCATTTACAATTCCCGTCAGATAAATAACTTGTTTCGCGTTAGTATTATTAATTCTATTAACAAAATTGGTTGCAGAGGTACTTTCTAATTCATCATAATTATCAGAAGAACTAGACATAGAATGCATTAGGTAATAGGCAGCGTCAGTAGTATCGGGAATTTTCGATAGGGTTTCCTCTTTTAAGAAATCGACTTCTATTATTTCTACTTTATTTTGAAATTCTTTGGGGTAATAAAACCGATTTTTATCCCTTACACAACAAATAACATCATGACCTTGGGCTATCAAAATAGGTAAAAGCCGCTTGCCGATATAACCTGTCGCACCTGTTAAGAGAATTTTCATCTGTTTTGTTTCAGTATTTAAAGTTAATTTAATTTATTGGAAATTAAGCGAATAAATTCTTTTCTTGTTTTGTCTTTTTTAAAAGCGCCGGTAAAAGAAGAAGTGGTGGTGACGGAATTCTGTTTCTGGATCCCTCTCATCTGCATGCACATATGTTGCGCTTCAATTACTACGGCAACGCCAAGCGGATTTAATGCCTCCTGTATACAGTTTTTGATCTGGTCTGTTAGTTGTTCTTGGACTTGCATTCTTCTGGCAAAAGCATCTACAATTCTTGGAATTTTACTCAATCCAACAATCTTTCCATTGGGAATATAAGCCACATGTGCTTTACCAAAAAAAGGCAACATATGATGTTCGCACATTGAGTACACTTCGATGTCTTTTACAACAATTATTTGCTTGTGGTCTTCTGTAAATAAGGCATCTTTTAATATTTCCAAAGGATTTAATTCGTAGCCATGTGTTAAGTATTGCAAGGCTTTTGCAATTCTTTCCGGTGTTTTTTCGAGTCCTCCCTGTTTATGTTTTCCCCTAAGTTTTCTATTATAGATCTATAATTAGCAGCCAATAATGTTGTTTTTTCAGTATCGTATTGCTCTATTTTCTCGTAACTTTTTGTTTTATTTAATATCATTTTTCTGTTTCTTACTACAATGATGTTTCTAGATTTTAAATGTTACTATGCCGTAATCCATTTCGAATACTTGTCCTGACATGGATTTTGCTTTTTCTGAAATTAGAAAATCGACCATTTCAGCGACCTCTGTGGGTTTCAGATATCCTTTCATCGGATGTCGTTCTACCATGTTTTCTTTCATTCGATCATTTCTCAGGATATTTGCCGAAAGGGAAGTTTCGGTAATAGTAGGGGCAACGGCATTGATTCTTACTACCGATGCCAGTTCGGCGCCAAGAGATTTTACCAGTCCTTCCACACCGGCTTTGGCCGTGGCAATACTCGCATGAAAAGGCATGCCTAGTTTTGCGGCAACGCTACTAAACAAGACTATCGATGGATTAATTCCTTTTTTTAAACCAGGTAAATATTTCTGGATGGTCTTTACGGCGCCAATGACATTGATTTCGAAATCATTTCTGAAATCATCGATACTTAAACTTCCTATGGGTTTCAAATTGATAGAACCTGGGCAGTAAATCAAGGAATCGATGTTTTCTATATCAGGGAGCGTATCTTGTAATACATCAACGGTATAGTGTTTAAGGTTGGGATGGGAAACCTCAGGAGCATTCCTGCTGATATTATGAACCAGATTGCGCTCTAATTGTTCTAGCAAAATAGCGTTTCCAATTCCTTTGCTACCGCCTATGATTACAATATTTCTCATTTTTGATATTTTAAATATTCATTAACCGTAACACTTGCTTTCAAATCAAACATTAGATTGTATAAGCCAAAAAAGGTTCTGTTCATATAAATAAAATGTTTTGAACCACGATTGCCGTTCATCTTTTTGAGATTGGTATCATTGGCAAATCGTTCTCCTAATTTTGCGATATTTTCAAAAAATACTTCATCCGAAAAATCAAATGTAGGGGTTTGAAAAGGTTTGGTAAACAAAGACAATAAATCGTAAAACATCTCAGTGAAATAGATGATTTCTTCCTTGCTGTCGTCAGCTCTGAGGATTTCCAATTCAAATAATTTTTCTCTAAAGAGCTTTTTATTATCAATTACCTCTTTGTTTACAAGTTCAAAATAGGGAATGTAAAAATTATTTGGGATGCTTTTCATACATCCAAAATCAAGTGCAACCAGTTGATTTTTATCGTTTATCAAAAAGTTTCCGGGATGTGGATCGGCATGTACTTTTCTGAGAACATGAATTTGGTACATATAAAAATCCCATAAAGCCTGGCCTATTTTATTCGCGATTTCGGGATCTGAATTTTTAAATTCTGATAAATGAACGCCAGACATCCAATCCATGGTAATTATTTTCTCGGAAGAATATTCAGGATAATACTCTGGGAAAACCAAATTGTCTATTTTTTTGCAAGCAGCAACTACTTCTTGGCTTTGTTTTAATTCCAATAGATAGTTAGTTTCTTCAATCAATTTGTCTTCAACTTCTTTGAAATATTTATCGGAATCTTTTCCCTGAAGGTTGAACATTCTAATGGCAATAGGTTTTACCAAGGCTAAATCAGACGAAATACTATTGGCGACACCGGGATATTGAATTTTTACCGCCAATTTTTTATTGTTTTTTACCGCCAAATGCACTTGTCCAATACTAGCCGCATTGACCGAATTGGCATTAAACTCGTCAAAAATCTCATAGGGTGTTTTTCCAAAATTAGATTTGAAAGTTTTTAACACCAAAGGCGCCGAAAGTGGTGGAACAGAAAATTGAGATAATGAAAATTTTTCAACATAAGCCTGAGGCAAGAAATTCTTGTCCATACTTAACATCTGAGCAACTTTTAGAGCGCTGCCTTTTAGGCTTTTTAAACCATCGTAAATGTCTTCGGCGTTATTCTCATTTAATTTATCCCGAGTTAAGTCCGTATTGACCATTTTTTCGCCGTAATATTTTAAATAGTTTACGCCTATTTTAGCGCCAGTTTGAACCAGTTTTGTTGCCCTTTCAATTTTTGAAGTCGGGATATAATCTATTGTTTTCATTATTTATTTTGTATTTTTTCTGTAAAAATGAATTTCCCAAAATCGATTAGACTGTTTAGGGGAGCCACGTTAATTAACTCGAAACTGAGTTTTACTGATTTTTCTATAAAAATATCTGTTTTTTCAAAAGCGGCTGAACCATCTTCGAGCCAAAATTTTAGGGTGAATAAAAACTGAATCCAAGCGCTTTCTTGAAGTGCTTTTTCTTGAAATTCTTGCATTTTTTCTTGCTGAATCCGAAAATCATCGGTTGTTATCTCGCCAATGAAATTTTTAAAATTGGTTCTCAGAGCTGACAATTGCACCAGGTTTTTCAGCTGATTTCGGTCCTCTTTCAAACTCATACCTACATAACTTCTATTGGCTGCAAGCAATTCGAAAAAAGTAAAATAAAAACTCAGCAACTTGCTTTTCATATCATAGGATTCATAATTAGTGTCTTTATTTAATAATTCGATGGTTTTTTCAAAAAACAATTTGTAGATTTCTTTTTCGATGCTTTCTAAATTTCCAAAGAAATTATAATATTCAGCTTCTGTAAATTCATTTAATTTTGTAAAAAGATATACTGATTTAGGCTTTTCATTGTGTTCTAATGTATAATTCATATACATAGAGACAATAGATTCTTTTGTTATTTTTGATTTCTTAGTTGCCATTTTTTTTATTTTCTAATTAGACTATAAAGGTAATGAATGTTGAATTAAATACAGATTAAGCTAAACAGCGATTGTTTCGTATATTTGTTATAATTAGGTTAAAATTAAAACATTATGAAAAAAAATGTATTGTTAACAGGAGGTACAGGATTTGTGGGGAAGCATTTAACAGACTTATTAATACAAAAAGGGTATACTGTTTCTATTTTAAGCAGAAGTAAAAAGGAAAATACAACAGCCATCTTTTATTACACCTGGGATGTTGAAAAACAAACGATAGAGAAAGAAGCCGTTTTGAATGCAGATTATGTCATTCACTTGGCCGGAGCCAATATTGCCGAAAAACCTTGGACAAAAAAACGCAAAGAAGAAATAGTGTCTAGTAGAAAACTCTCAGCACAATTAATCTATGGCGTCTTAAAGAAATACGATAAGAAATTGGACGCTTTTATTTCTGCCTCGGCAATTGGGATTTATGGAGCAGTAGATGGTGAAGAAATTTGTACAGAAGAAATGATCCCCGCCAATGATTTTTTAGGGCTTACTTGTCAAAAATGGGAAGCTTCGGCTGACTATATCTGGGAATTAGGCATGCGCACGGTAAAAATTCGTACCGGTTTGGTTTTAGGAAAAAACGATGGTTTCTTGAATAAACTAATGCCTATTTTTAAGTTGCGATTGGGTTCGGCATTGGGCTCAGGGAAACAATATATGCCTTGGATTTATGTGGGTGATTTGTGTGGGATATATCTTGAAGCGATTAAGAATCCGAATATGCAAGGCGCTTATAATGCCGCTATAAATGACAATACAACCAATGCCAGTTTTTCCAAAACATTGGCAAAAGTTCTTGGTTATAGGATTTGGTTACCCAATGTTCCTGCTTTTATTTTGAAATTAACAATGGGCGAAATGGCAAAGATTGTTTTGACAGGAAGACGGGTTTCATCTGATAAAATAGAAAAATTAGGATTTCATTTTCAACATGAAAATTTAGAGGAAGCACTTCGGGTTTGTTTGGATAAGTAGTTTTGCTAAAAAACAGTTTTTACGCTAACATTGACGTTTTTAGATATTTTGCTTCTCACAATAGAAGGAACTTCTATGTTAAAATCATCGGTGTTCAAAGAGAAGCTGGAAATGAGTTCCATGCCTTCATCGATTTTTTTAATTTGAGCAATAACATTAATTTTTTTTGATTTTCCACGAATAACGATTTCGCCTCTAATTAGATATTCGCCTTTTTTTTCATTTATATTTTTCATATCAAATTTTTCAATAACTCCTTTAAATATTGCTTTTGGATATTTTTTGCTATCCATATAATTATTATTGAAATGTTCCTCCATTAGACTTCTTTCAAAATGGAATTGGGTAATAAATGCCACAAATAGGATGGTGCTTTTTTTAGTATTTAAAATAGAATTTACCTTTTCGTTTTTAGCTTCTACTGCTTCAAAAAAAGGAACCGAAGCTTCAAAAACAATACTACTGTTTTTGGCCGTCATTTTCTCTTGTGCATAAATTGCATTTGCCACAAGTAACAGAGAAAGAAGTAGAATTTTTTTCATCTTGATTACTGAAATGATGTTACTTAAAGTTACGAAAAATATCCCCAAATTGCTACTAAAACACGACTTAAAAAAGCATAAAAAGAGCCGAAAAAAAATATTTTCAGCTCTTTTATTAGATGTGAATTATTTCGTCTAATACAGACTTAAAATCTATCCAATTAGTCTAATTTTATTAAGATGTTGTAGTTTTTCTCTAAACTATTTAACGTTTCTTTGGAGTTGTGATTAAAAAAATCTTTATCGCGGTTCTTTTCCTTTTTCAAGGCAATTTGTTTAAGGCAATTCTGAAACCGGCGTACTTCTTCTAAACTGGATAAAATTAGCCCCGGAACAGTGGCATTCTTACCATCTTTATCCTTTGAAACCATGGTAAAATAAGAAGAATTACAATGTTTGACAAGACCAGTCTGTATATTTTCAGATTCTACCCGAATGCCAATAATCATTGAACTTTTGCCTACATAATTTACGCTGGCCTTCATCGTCACTAATTCGCCCACTTCTATCGGATTCAAGAAATCGACAGTATCTACAGAGGCGGTAACGCAATAATTTCCTGAAAATTTGGAAGCGCAGGCAAAAGCAATCTGATCGAGTAAGGAAAGAATATATCCGCCATGAATTTTACCGCTAAAATTAGCATGCGAAGGCAACATTAATTCTGAAATGCTGATATTCGATGAGGCTACAGCCTTGTAGGTAGGATTCATAACGTTTAATTTAATAATTGGTTTTCGTCTTTTTCCGCTCTTGACAAGATGTTTTCTGGAAGCGATTTTTTGGCCTTGGCACCCATTTTTTTCAATCTCTCAACGCTGGTAATTAGGTTTCCTTTTCCTTCGACCAATTTATTCATTGCACCGCTGTATTCGGCTTTGCTTTCGTCTATTTTTTTTCCAATTTTTATTAAATCAGCTACAAAACCTTCAAATTTATCATACAAAGCACCGGCTTGTCTGGCAATTTCAAAAGCGTTTTCCTGTTGCTTTTGGTTAGTCCACATACTGTCAATGGTTCGCAAAGTAGCCAAAAGGGTAGAAGGAGTTACAATAACAATGTTTTTTTCGAATGCTTTGTTGTATAAAGTAGTGTCTTCGTTGAGTGCCATTGCAAAAGCGGGTTCCATCGGGATAAAAAGCAATACAAAATCAGGACTCTCAATCTGGTATAAATCCTGATAGTTTTTGTCTCCCAATTGCTCCACATGGCGTTTAATCGAATTGACATGCTCTTTCAAGAAACCGTTTTTTAAATTATCGTCTTCCTCATTGATGTATTTTTCATAGGCGGTTAAAGATACTTTTGAATCTACAATCATCTTTTTTCCGTCAGGTAAATTAATGACTACATCCGGAAAAACGCGCTGTCCATCACTATTGGTGTGGGATTGTTGTACATAATATTCTCGGTCTTTTTCCAAACCTGACTTTTCTAGAACGCGCTCTAATACCAATTCGCCCCAGTTTCCCTGCATTTTGCTGTCGCCTTTCAAAGCTTTAGTCAGGTTGATGGTTTCCTTACTCATTTGGATATTCATCTCGCGTAAACCTAGGATTTGTTGGCGTAAAGCCGCATGATAATCAATACTCTCTTTATGGGTGTCTTCAACCTTTTTTTCAAATAATTGGATCTTGTCTTGCAAAGGAGACAAGATGTTTTTCATGTTTTCTTTGTTCTGTTCGGTGAATTTATTTGATTTTTCGTCTAATATTTTGTTGGCGAGGTTCTCAAATTCTTTGGTAAATTTTTCCTGTAGTTTTTCAACTTCTTCTTTTTGTTCTTTGTTGCGTTCCCAAAGGTTCTCAAAATCAACTTCTTTCTTAGAAAGTTGAATCGCCAGACTGTCTTTCTCGTTGCGGATACTTTCTTTTTCCAGATTACTGTTTTGCAATTGTTTTTCGAATGTCGTTTTGTCGTTCAAAAATTGCTCTTTCAGTTGATCGAATTGAGAATTTAGAGCAATTAATTTCTCTTCAAGGCTAATTTTTTCCGACTGGAATCGGGCAGAGAAAATGAGTTTTCCAATGAAAACACCAAGGGCAAGCGCAATGATAAAAACCAATAAAAACGGGAGGATAGTTGACATAAAAGGATTGTTTTTTATAAAAAGTAAAAGTATGAAAAAGATAGGAGAGTTATCTAAAATTGATGATAGACAATTTAAAAATGTACTTTTGCACAAATTCTTAGCTTTATCATGTCACACCACCATTTTATCCTTCACAAGCCCTATGGTTATTTAAGTCAGTTTATTTACGAGTTGAAACGTAAAAAGAAACTCTTGGGCGAATTGTATGACTTCCCTGAAGGAACGATGGCAATTGGCAGGCTTGATGAAGATTCCGAAGGCTTGTTGCTGCTTACCACCGATGGGAAGATGAGCGAAATCATTCGTTCTAAAAAAGTAGACAAGGAATATTATGTACAAGTGGACGGCATTATTAATCAGGAAGCCATAGATAAGTTGAAGGCTGGTGTCGAAATTGGTTTTAATGGCACAAAGTACATCACCAAACGTTGTGAAGCTTCTTTGATATATGAAATTCCTGCTTTTGGAGTGAGGGGAAAAAAAATACGGGATGAACGCCATGGACCAACTTCTTGGGCTTCGATAACAGTCAATGAAGGCAAGTTTCGGCAAGTGCGCAAAATGACCGCAGCAGTTGGTTTCCCAACTCTGAGGTTGGTAAGAGTTCGGATTGGAAATGTATATTTGAATGATTTACAATCCGGTGAAGTGATAGAGGTGAAGGACTTTTCGACTGAAAACCAAATAATCAACTCAACAATCTAAAAATCGTTAATCGATAATCAAAAATCTTTTTTACATGTTAAATATCGTTTTAGTAGAACCTGAGATACCTAATAATACCGGAAACATTGGTCGATTGTGTGTTGGCACCGAAAGTCGTTTGCATCTGGTCCATCCGTTTGGGTTTGTAATTAATGATAAAAACTTAAAGCGTTCGGGATTGGATTATTGGGTACATCTCGATGTGACGGAATACCAAAATGTAGCCGAATGGACGGCTCAGATTCCGGATAAATCACGCGTTTTTCTGATGAGTTCCCATGCCGAGAAATCCTATTTGGAAACGGAATTCCAAGACGGTGACTGGCTGGTTTTTGGAAAAGAAAGCAAGGGTTTGAGTGCCGAAGTTTTGAACCAATTCGAGAATCATCTTACGATACCAATGTCGCCATTAATTAGAAGTTTTAATATTGCGAATTCGGTAGCCTTTGTTATTGGAGAAGCCAAAAGACAAATTGGTCTGAAGTAACTCAAGGTTTTAGAATCGGTTTAAGTAGACGGAAATAAAATTTTTAGGTGAAAATTTCATATATTTGAGTATGTCATTTTAAAGTACTTTCTGCATTTAATTCCTGTTTTATGATAGACAAAGTTTTACTCAGAAGCACCATTTTTAAACATTTGGACGGCTTAGTTACTGCGCCGGTATCCTATGCCTTGCACAAAAAAGGAGTTTTGATTTATATTCTGAATAAGAAAGAAGCTTCTCTTGAGGAACTCACTTCTGAATTTAAAGCAAATGAAGGCTATCTTAATGTAGGTTTACGTGTTTTATGCTCACAGGGTTTTTTGAAATATCACATCAATAAGTCAACTCAGGAGATTAAATTTTCCTTGACAGATAAAAGCGAATTTGCTTTTTCTCTATTTCCTTTGTATAAAGATGTTGTCGATTTATTGCAATTTTCGATGCAATTTCATCCTCGGCTGTTTGAAGAATCTCCATTTGAACGCCTGAGAATAATTTTAGAAAAATATAAAAACAACTACGGCGTTGAATTCTCCAATAACTCTTTGGAAAAAGAAATCCAGCATCAGATTCTGACTCATATTGAAGGTTCTTTGGTAGGATCAACCTTAGTGCGATTGGCGATGAGCGGGATGTTTCACAAGTATTTTATGGAGATTTCTTTCCGCCCAGAAGAGTTTCATAAGTCACCGGCTCATTTCAAAATTATATTGGATTTTTTTGTGTATCTGGGTTGGTTTATAGAGAAAAACGGAAATTATCAATTTACCGAAACAGGCTTGTTTTTTGCACGTAGAGCCACCGCTTATGGAGTGACGGTTTCTTACCTGCCTACTTTTGCCAAAATGGATGATTTGCTTTTTGGTAATCCCGAGATATTAAGGAATATTCCCGAAGGTGAAGAAGAAATTCATGTAGACCGAGAAATGAATGTATGGGGAAGTGGTGGAGCTCATGATACTTATTTTAAAGTGGTGGATGAGATTATCATCAAGTTGTTCAATTTACCGATAGAAGAGCAACCTAAAGGAATTTTGGATATGGGTTGTGGCAATGGGGCCTTTTTGCAACACATTTTTGATGTAATTGACAGGCAAACCTTAAGAGGTAAAATACTCGATGACTATCCTCTGTTTTTAATTGGTGTCGATTATAATCAAGCGGCGCTGAAAGTAACTAGAGCTAATTTGATAAACGCTAATATTTGGGCAAAAGTCATTTGGGGTGATATTGGTCGTCCTGATTTGTTGGCTACTGATTTGATGGAAAATTACAATATCAATTTGAAAGACTTGTTGAATGTGAGGACGTTCCTAGACCATAATCGTATTTGGGAAGAACCTAAAAAGACTACTGCGGATAGAATTAGCCAATCTACGGGAGCTTTTGCTCATAGGGGAATTCGAATCAAAAATAATTTGGTAGAGGATAATCTATTGGAGCATTTCAACAAATGGTCGCCATATGTCAAAAAATTCGGACTGTTGATGATTGAGTTACATACCATTTCACCTGACTTGACGGCAAGCAATCTTGGCAAAACTGCCGCTACTGCCTACGATGCCACCCATGGTTTTTCGGATCAATATATTGTGGAAATTGAAGTAATGCACAAAATTGCAGCGGAAGCCGGATTGTTTTCGGACGTTGATGTTTTTAAAAAATTCCCAGATTCTAATTTGGCAACCGTTAGTATCAATTTATTGAAAGGAAAATAGAAGTGTTAAGTTTTTGAGTTTTCAGACTCATTATTGAATTGAACAATTATTAATAAAAAAATGCGACTTAATTTGTTCGAATCAAATTTTTAGACAATCATAAATTTTCCTTTTTCTTGATCAAAAACAATATGTTCATCTTTGAATATCGTATTAAAACTCCCTTTGGAAATCAAAT
This sequence comes from Flavobacterium sp. W1B, assembly GCF_047344965.1. Taxonomy (NCBI): domain Bacteria; kingdom Pseudomonadati; phylum Bacteroidota; class Flavobacteriia; order Flavobacteriales; family Flavobacteriaceae; genus Flavobacterium; species Flavobacterium sp. W1B. The sequence continues at coordinate 118,473 of NZ_CP178845.1, read as the reverse complement.
TACAAGGTTCATCTTGAATCACCGTTTCGGGTGTCATGATAATCATGTCATCACTCAATTGTATCGCCATATCGATATCATGGGTTGAAAATAAGATGCATTTATTGGTTTCTTGGGTTAGCTTTTTCAAGAGTTTAAACAATGCCACTTTGTGTAATAAATCCAAATGAGTGGTAGGTTCATCTAAAATTATTAAGGGCGTGTCCTGAGCTAAAGCACGTGCCACCAATACTTTTTGTAATTGTCCGTCGCTGATTTCGTAATGCTTTTTTCGGGATAAATGACTTATTTGGGTTAACTCAAGCGCATCTTTTACTTTAGATATGTCTTCACTTGTTAAAGTTCCAATCCAATCGGTATAAGGTTGTCGTCCTAAAGCAACCAATTCGAAAACGGTCAGATTGCTAGGAGGTAATTTTTCCGTAAGGACAATACTTAAATTTTTGGCTAATTCTAAAGAAGAATAGGAAGAGATTTTTTTGTCATTCAAAAAAACATCGCCATTTAATGGCTTTTGTATGCCAGTAATGGTTCGCAATAAAGTTGATTTCCCAATTCCATTGGCACCAATCAATGCAATGAGTTTTCCTTCCTTCAAATTCAAGTTGAGGTTTTCGGCAATGGTTGTCACCGAATGCTTGGTTTTGTAGCCGATACTTAGATTTGAAGTATGAAGTATATTTTTTGAATCAATCATCTTAATATTTTTTTTCGAGTCCTTCCTGAGAACGGTAAACTGGGTACTAAACGGTTGCTTTTATCTAAAATCTGCTATCTGAACACTCAAAAATTATCCCATCATTTTGCGCTTGCGTACCAATAACCAAATGACAACCGGCGCTCCGAGTAAAGAAGTTATAGCATTTATCGGAAGGGTGATTTCCATTCCCGGCATTTGCGAAGCCACATCACAAACAAGCATTATGGCGGCTCCTAAAAGCAGCGTACTCCAATATAAAACCGAATGATTACTGGTTTGAAATAATAATTTTGCTATATGAGGAACGGCCAATCCTATAAACGCTATTGGACCGGCATAAGCGGTGATGCTTCCGGCTAAAAGGCTTGTTGCAAAAATAATGATTAATCGGGTTCTTTTAAAATTCATTCCCAAACTACGAGCATAGTTTTCGCCTAAAAGTAAGGCGTTTAATGGTTTGATACTAAAAAGGCTCAATAGTAATCCTATGAATACACAAACGGATAAAATAATTATCGAGGACCAAGATAAATTTCCCAAAGTGCCCATTGACCAAAAAGTAAATTTTTGCAATTGTTCTGCAGAACTGAAATAGGTAAGAACTCCTACGATAGCGCTGGTGAAACTGCCAAACATTAGTCCTACAATCAGTATAGCCATGGTGTCACGCAAGCGATGCGAAACCAATAAAACCGCCAGTAAAACAATAGAACTTCCCAATGTAGAAGCAATGACCACGCCATATGAAGACAGTAAAACATTACCTAAAAAAACAGGTATAAAAGAGGCTCCTAATATTGCGAAGGCAACACCCAAACTCGCTCCCGAACTCAAACCCAAAACATAAGGTCCCGCCAATGGATTTCTAAATAAGGTTTGCATCAATAATCCGCTAATGGAAAGTCCCATTCCAACCAGTATTGCGGTGATGGCTTTTGGCAATCGATAATTGATGATAATGTATTCCCAGGTTGTTTTACTGGCTTGTCCGCCTGTTAGGCTGATGTAAACTTCTTTGAAAGGAATGGTGATAGACCCAAAACTGATGTTTACAAAAAACAAGACAACAAGAGCAGTAGCAAGCAGAGAAAATAAAAGGCTATTTCGTTTTTTATTAGTCAATTTAGTTCAGTTTTTGTGCAAAAGTAAAAGTGTAATTAGGTAGTAATTCAGGATGGAATATTTTGATGTAGTCTTTTAAAACTAAATCCGGTCGGCTAGGGGCTAATTCATAATAAATAGTGCCGCCAGTTGCGCCTTTTTGGCTTTCAAAGGTATACACGTTTTTCTTAGCAAAGGCATCAAATTGCGTGTAATGCGGGTTGCTTTCGCCTAATTCAGCGACTGTCTTGTAAGAACCGGAAGCTATCCAAAAATCGGCTTTTTTGCCTTTCATCAAGATGTTCTCAAAGGAATAAGCCTGACTTCCCGTTCCTTCTAATTCTTTCCAAAGATAATTGGCTTTTGCATCTTTAAAAAATTGCGCGACCCAGCTGTTTCCTCGGGCAACATACCATTGATCTTGGTACATTGATCCATATAATACGGTAGATTCCGGTTTTTTTGAGGCTACTAAAGCCAGTGCATCATTGTAGTTTTTTACGATACTATCAAAAAGGATTTTAGCTTCTTTTTCTTTACCAAATAAAGCGCCAAAAAGTTTAATCCATTCTGCTTTTCCAAGAGGAGATTGCTCCATCCAATCGGCTTGAATCAATATATTTAAACCACTTTTTTGCAGATTATCAATCATCGGATTATTATTGTCTAGGCCAAAGGTCATAATAACACCCGGAGCCAATTCGATGAGTTTTTCGATGTTCAGTTTTTCATTTTGTCCTACGTTTTTTACAATTCCATTGTCAATTAATGTTCTGGTTTTTTCGGAAGAAATATAATCGGTATGAGGGAAACCAATCAAGTTTTTTTCGACACCTAGCATCTCCATAAAAGGAATGTCGGTGGTTGAGGTAACAACAATAGATTGCAAAGGAACTTGAATTGAGCTGTATTTTTGTAAGCTGTCAGGGACAACACTATTTTTTTGTTTTAGAATGTAAGTGAAGTTTTTATCGGCTTTGGGCCAAGGGTTTGTAATTTTTACAACCGAATAACCATCGTATTTGTAAATGGAAAGGCTGCTTGCATATTCGATGTCGTTTTGCGCTTTTGTTATTTTTGTATCATTCAATTTTTCGACTTTTTTGCAGCCGATGAACGTGGCTAAAATAAAGATGAAAACGGTTTTATAAAAGGAGTTTTTCATAGTAATTTTTATGATTAGGGCAAAGGTATAAGAAATTACAAAAAAAATCTTGTTTATTTTTAGGTCCCAAAAAATCAACAAATAGTATCTTTACCAGATGAATATGAGAAAAGTGAAAAACTGTTCTACTTGTGGGACGCCCTTTGATTGCGGCGATAACACCGAAGGAAGTAAATGCTGGTGCAATGATTTTCCGCCTATTTTTGTTCCATCGGAAGTGGTGGATTGCCTTTGTCCTGTTTGTTTTAAAAACAGCTGTTCGCTAAAAATTGAAGAATATGTTGAAACAATCACTCCGGAAACAGCACTCCATAATAAGGCAAAAGATTTACCCAAAACCAGTCATTTAGTTGAAGGAATTGACTATTATTTAGAGGATGGAAACTATGTTTTTAAGACTTGGTTTCATTTAAAAAGAGGATATTGTTGCCAAAACGGGTGCCGACATTGCCCGTATTGAATTAAAACTACCAATTAAGATGATCTATTTTATAACAGGAGGGGAACGCTCCGGCAAAAGCAGTTATGCAGAGAATTTGGCAAAAGAGTTGTCTGATAAACCAATGTATGTTGCAACAGCCAGAAAGTGGGATGATGATTTTAAAAAAAGAGTTGATCGCCATCAAAAAGGGCGTGACGAGCGCTGGGTTAACATCGAAAAAGAAAAGTACCTTAGCGAAATTGATTTTTCGGGACAGGTTGCCGTAATTGATTGCGTTACACTTTGGCTAACCAACTTTTTTGTAGATACTAAAAACGATGTGGAATTCTCTTTAGAACAGGCCAAAGCTGAATTTGATGCGGTTTGCAAACAAGAAAATAAAACCATTATCATTATCTCCAATGAAATTGGAATGGGAGTTCATGCAGAAACGCATATCGGAAGGAAATTCACGGAGTTGCAAGGATGGATGAATCAATATTTGGCAAAAAAAGCGGATAAAGTCGTATTGATGGTTTCTGGAATTCCGGTAACAATTAAAGGCTAAATCTGAATTTTTAATTTGCCAAAGCAGAGTGAAAACCAATTTTAAAAATTTCAATAAAAAAGGATAAGTAAATGCAAACATTAGACGAAATTTTAAAATCCCGATGCGATACCCGTCATTTTACAAATGATGAAGTCCCTGATAGCGTAATCCAAAAAGCACTTCAGGCAGGACATTGGGCGCCTTCGGTAGGTTTAACCGATGCTACAAAATTTTATCTGGTGAAGAAGGCTGAAATAAAGAAAGCAGTCAAAGATTTGTTTTTGGATTTTGATAAAAAAGCAGCCAATCTAACGGATAATGAAGCTCAAAAGGCGCAATATCAAAATTTGAAATTAGAAGCAATCGAGGAAGCACCGCTCGGATTGGTTATTTGTTACGATCGTTCGGTGTTGAATAATTTTACGATTGGAACCGTAGGAAGTAATGAATCTATTAAGTTCAGTGCAGTTTGTGCGGCTCAAAATATATGGTTGTCTTTGACAGAGCAAGGTTATTCTATGGGTTGGGTTTCTATTCTGAATTATTATCAGTTTAAAAAATTATTAGGCTTGCCGGAATATATTGAACCTTTGGGATATTTCTGCGTGGGAAAACCCGCCACAAATTATGATAACCAACCGATGTTGCAACAACTGAATTGGAAACACAAATCAGAGTCTCCTTTTGTTGAGGAAATTGCAATTTTGTATCAAGAGTCTGAAATAGAAAAAGATAAGGAGCTAATTAACGATTCGTTGATTTCTTTATCAGCAGATTTACAATACAAAATAGACCATAAAGCGAAGCCTATTGGTGCGCTTGGTGTTTTGGAAAAATTAGCCAAACAAATTGGTGAAGTATTCCAAACATTGGAACCAAAAATTAGCCAACCTCATATTGTTGTTTTCGCAGCAGATCATGGAATCGCTCAACATGGCGTGAGCGCTTATCCGCAGGATGTAACCCGAGAAATGGTTACTAATTTCCTCGAAGGTGGTGCTGCGATAAATGTGTTTTGTAAGCAAAACAGCATCAATCTTTCTATTGTAGATGCTGGGGTGAATTATGATTTTCCACCAAATGCAAAGCTAATTTCGGCTAAAATTGATAAAGGTACACAGTCGTTTATTGAAGGTCCGGCGATGAGTGAAATGCAAATGGAACTTTGTTTTATAAAAGGTGGTGAAATCGTTAAAGCGATTACCAAAAGTGGGAGCAATTGCATCGGTTTTGGCGAAATGGGAATTGGAAATACGTCTACAGCTTCGGTTTTGATGAGTGTTTTGTGCGGTTTTCCAATTGAGGATTGCATCGGAAGAGGAACTGGCGTAGATGACGAAAAGTTAATTCAAAAGCAAATGATTCTCGAAAAAGCCATTGCCAATTATGATAGTTCAGCGGATTTAGATAGTAAGTTAGCTTATTTTGGAGGGTTTGAAATATTGCAAATGGCAGGCGGAATGTTGGAAGCTTACAAGAATAATATGTTGGTTTTGGTAGATGGATTCATTTGTAGTGTCGCTTTTTTGGTTGCAAGTAAAAAAAATCCTTTGATCATCAAAAATGCTGTTTTTAGTCATCAGTCTGCTGAACAGGCACACAAAAAATTGTTGGATTATCTTGAAGTTTCAGCCATTCTTCAACTTGATTTGCGTTTGGGTGAAGGGACCGGTTGCGCCGTGGCGTTTCCCATTATCGAGTCGGCGGTGGCTTTTTTGAATGAAATGGCAAGTTTTGAAAGTGCTGGAGTGAGCAGGAAGTAATCAGTTGACAGATGTCAGTTAAAACAGTTAACGAATAACCCATAATCTATTACGTATTTTAAAAAAGAATGAAAAAAGAAATCCATATATTTTTTACGGCTTTAATGTTTTATACCCGTATTCGATGTCCCAAAAACATTGATCACAATCCAGATTATTTGAATAAAGCGAGTCGGTATTTCCCTGTTATCGGTTGGATTGTGGGTAGTGTGGCTTTTGGTGTTTTTTGTTTTTTCAATTACCTAACAAGTCCTGAGATAGCGGTTCTTCTTTCTATGATTGCCTCTATTTTAGTTACCGGCGCATTTCACGAAGATGGTTTTGCCGATGTTTGTGATGGTTTTGGAGGCGGTTGGACCAAAGAAAAAATTCTTTTAATCATGAAAGACAGCGCCATTGGTGCTTATGGTGCCATTGGTGTTGTACTGCTTTTATTGCTGAAATATCAATCACTTTCTCAAATTGTTTCTTCAGAAATCCTGAATCTTAATTCAGAAATCCTAATTTTTATATTGTTTGTTTCCGCCCATTCCGTGAGTCGATTGGCTGCGATTTCAATCGTTTTTACCCATGAGTATTCGCGTGAAGATGCAACAAGTAAAAGCAAGCCTATTGCGAAAAATTTTACTTGGAGAGAAATAGTTGGTTCATTCTTTTTTGGATTGTTGCCTCTGATGGTATTGACTTATTTTCAATGGCAATTCGTATTTGTTTTAGTACCGGTTTTTTTGACCCGTTTCTTCTTGGCGCGATATTTCCAGAAATGGATTGATGGGTATACAGGCGATTGTCTTGGAGCAACCCAACAAGTGTGTGAGCTAGTATTTTATTTATCGATTATTGCGTTATGGAAGTTTATTTAGTTCGCCATACTGAAACGGTTTGCGAGAAAGGAATCTGTTATGGACAATCGGATGTGAGTTTGTTAGAGCCTTATTCTGAACAATTTGAATTTATTAAAAATCAGATTCCGGCAGGAGCAATAGTGTATTCCAGTCCTTTGTCTCGTTGCACCGCATTGGCGGGTTATTTGTCAACATCTGTAATTACCGATTCTCGTTTGATGGAAATGAATTTTGGTGATTGGGAAATGAAAAATTGGGATGAAATTCCTCCGGATGATTTTACGCCTTGGATGACTGATTTTGTAAATGTTGCCGTGCCTAACGGAGAATCTTTTGTTGATTTACACGATCGGGTGAATGATTTTTTAGAAAATGAACTTCAAAAATCACACAATATGCCAGTAGTTATCGTTGCCCATGCCGGCGTTATTAGAAGTGTTTTGTGTAAAATATCCAATTTGCCGTTAAAAAATGCTTTTCAAAATAAAGTGGATTTTGGCGCTGTGATAAAAGTGGTGCTGTAATTATTTGATTTAAAATACTGACAAACTGTGTTTTATCTATTTTTAAGTTTCAAAAATGACATAAGTTTGATTTTATAATAATTTTAACTCTATCTTTGCCGCCGAATTGAGGTTGTGTTTTGTTTTTTGCAAATCACATTAAAAGGGAATTAGGTTCAAAACCTAAGCTGTTCCCGCAACTGTAAGCTATAAAGCTTGTTGTTATCTACAAAACCACTGTTACGCCTTGCGTGATGGGAAGGTAAACAACAAGACGCAAGCCAGGAGACCTGCCTTTTTTCTTAACTAATATCGAACTTTCGGGAGAAAAAGTTCAGAAATTATGAAAGCTAAAAACATATTTTTATTTTCGATTGTATTATTGGGTCAATTCCTTTTGGCTCAAAATAAACCCGCAATACCTTTAAACGAAGTTATTGTTTCTGATAGCCAGCTCAAAAACTTTTCGAGCTCACAATCCGTTCAAAAATTGAACGATTCCATTATCAGCAAAAATCAGTCTTCTTTGACTTCTCTTTTAAATTACAACACGGTTATTTATTTTAAAGAAAATGGTTTAGGGATGGTTTCTTCGCCTTCGTTTAGGGGAACAACTGCGCAACAAACGGTAGTTGTTTGGAATGGAATTAATATCAACTCGCAGTTATTGGGTCAAACGGATTTTAATACGGTTTCTACCAGAGGATATAATTCGATTGATGTGAAAGCAGGAGGAGGAAGTGTCGTTTACGGCAGCGGGGCTATAGGTGGAACTATTCATTTGAACAATGATTTAAAATTCACAAATACTTTCAAAAACAACTTTGAGATCTATTACGGAGATTTTAATACGCTGAGCACCATTTATGGAATTACTGCTGCAACAAATAAGTGGAGTACAAACGCCAGTTTTTCTAGAAATAGTTCTGATAATGATTTTAAATTCATAGGAAAAGAAGACAGAAACACCAACGGTCAGTATTACAATAACAGTTTGAGCACCGCCATTGGATACAAAATAAATGCCAAAAATAGTATTAAATTCTACAGTCAAATTTATGATGGAGAGCGTCATTTTTCTTTGACATCGCCCAATGCTGTTAAAACAAAATACCAAGATTTTAATACCAGAAATTTACTGACATGGACTCGTTATATCGGAAGATCGGTTTCTAACTTTAAACTGGCCTACATTACGGAACATTACAACTATTTTGAAGACATAGAAAGTGAAGGATTTACCTCTGGAGGTGTTAAAAGTCTTATTGCAAAATATGATTTTGTGTATGAATTAGCACCAAAAATAAGCTTAAATACAATTCTAGATTACAATAAAAATAATGGACTTGGTTCAGGTATTGGTAGAAGTACTAGGCAAATAGGAGGTTTGAGCGTTTTGTTAAAACAGAGCCTTATTGAAAGATGGAATTATGAGCTTAGCGCTCGAAAAGAGGTTTCGGATGTTTATAAAAGTCCAGTTGTATTTTCGGCGGGTTCCAGTATTGATTTTTCAAAGGTTTATCAGTTAAAATTTAATGTTTCTCGAAATTATAGAATTCCAACTTTTAATGATCTGTATTGGGAAGGTAGCGGAAATCCTGATTTGAAACCAGAAAACTCCTATCAGGCTGAAGTGGGGAATCAGTTTCAGTATAATAATTTTCGATTAACGGCTACTGTTTATGCCTCTAAAATTGACGACATGATTCGTTGGTTGCCTAATAACTCAGGTAATTGGTCTCCTGTAAATACGGATAAGGTTTCTATTTATGGAGCCGAGGCTTTATTAGGATGGAATAAGAATCTCAACGGTCATTTGTTGGATTTTAATGGAACATATTCCTATACCGTTTCTTTGGATGATAAAAACAACAAGCAGCTTTTTTATGTTCCCTATCATAAAGTACAGGATCTTATTATTCTTATAAAAAGTTTAATTCTTATTATCAATTTATGTTTACCGGTGAAGTTTTTACAACTTCTGATAATAATCCGAAATATATTCTAAGCGATTATAATGTCTCTAATTTTGGGATTGATTATAATTTTAGCAAAAAAGATGTTTGTAAGATAGGTTTTAAAGTATCTAATCTTTGGAATGAAAAATATGAATCTTTAAGAATAGAATTAATGCCGGGAAGGAATTTAACTCTTTATTTAAACCTTAATTTTTAAACAATGAAACTAAACAATGTTTTTTTTGGAATTTTTGCAAGTGCCTTATTACTTGCTTCTTGTAGTAACGATGATGCAATCGATAAAGATGTTCCCTTAGGTGCTTATGATAATGGCGTTGTTATCCTGAATGAAGGAAACTTTGGTACGCCAAACGCATCAGTGTCTTATATTTCAAATGATTTAACTATTTTCATGGAAGATGTTTTCGGTACTGAAAATCCAGGGGAAGTATTAGGAGATGTAGCGCAATCGTTAAGTTTTTATGAAGACAAAGCATTTATTGTGATGAACAATTCAAATACAGTTGAAGTGGTAAATAGATATACTTTTAAAAGTTTAGCAACCATAACCCAAAATCTTAAAAACCCTCGTTATAGTGTTGCTTTAAATGGAAAACTATATGTTACTAATTCAGGAACTAAGGCTGTAACGGTTTACGATGCAAAAACTTTTACTTATTTAGAGACTATTGTTATTGGCAAGACATCTGAAAAAATAGTTGCAGCCAATGGTAAATTATACGTTATGAATGGCTCTTATGGTAGCGGAAATACGGTAACGGTTATTAGTCCTCAAAGCAATAATGCTATGAGCACAATTACTGTTGAGAATGGTATTAATTCTATAGAGGAGAAAAACGGATCTGTGTATGTTTTATGCGGATACTTACAAGAAGTAAGTTGTTTAAAATTAACACTACTACTGATACGGCAACTTCAAATACAAATCTACTACATTAACTAAAGCTTTAAATATGGATATCGATGGTGATAAAATATATTATACCAAAGGAACTGGTGTATATGCTATGGCTTTGAATGCAACAACTTTCAGCGAAACACCATTGTTTTCAGTTACTGACAATAGCTGGTCTACTTTTTATGGTTTTGGTGTTATTAATGATAAAATTTATTCAGGCGACGCAAATGGATTCACAGCCGGTGGTATCGTTAAAATATTATCTACAACTGGGGCTGAATTGAAAACAGTAACTGTTGGTAAAGGACCAAATGGTTTTTATTCTAATAACTAGTTGAATTTAAATTAGTTGTTTTTAAAAGAAAAAGTTACAATTAACTATCTTAGTTGGTGAAATTATTGCAAAAAGCCCCATTTTTCATTGAAAAATGGGGCTTTTTTGTTTTTGTCATGCCCTGAAAAGCAGAAAGACTTTTAGGAAATTGTTTTTTTATTTTCAGATGCTACTCCAATTCTGAGATACATTCTATTATTTTTTTTGCTATTTGTTTTTGCTCAATATTGTTCACAAGAATTTTTTTATCATTCTCATTTGTTAGATAGCCGAGTTCCATCATTATTGCCGGTACTTCTGATTTTTTCAAAATTTGAAAATCGGCGTATTTAATTTCAGAGACTTTGAAATTTGCATTTATAAATTTTGTTTGAAATTTCTCTGCAATTAAGTTTGATGTTTCATAAGATTTAGATTCTATAGAAACATAAAAGCCCATTCCACAGGTGTTTGTGTCGGTGCTTGAATTTACATGTAACGATAAAACTAAATCAGGTTTGATCGTATTTATAAAAGTAGTTATGTCTTCTAGAGGTACAAATTTATCCGAGGATCTGATGAAATGAATAACGATATTTTTATTTTTATTGAAAGACTGAATTTTGGTAATTAGCTGTTTTATAATTTTTTTTTCAGCATTGCCACCAGCATTAGTACCTAACTCACTTCTGCCATGACCGGCATCAATAACTACATTGATTTGTTTTAATGCTTTAACTTTTGGTTTGGTAAAGGCAAAAGAAACAATCACTGCTAGAACTAAAAAGAAAAGGGTGTTTTTTTTCATTTCGGTATTATTATAGTACTGATAGTTAAGTAGTAACGGTTTGTTTTGCCTTTTGTTGTATTAAAATTATTTTAATGATTTCAAAAGCCCTTCAGGAGCTTCTTCAATATACATTTGGTTTTGCCCGTTTAAAGATTTTGAATCTTTAAAGTAGTTGAAATCTTTTCCAATTTGCTTTGCCATTTTCGCTGTTCCGGTTATTTTTCCTATTGCGGTACTCAATAATGGCTCTGTAGACTCGCCCAGAACTCCATAAGTTGTTATCGTTTCTTTTTGTTCAACATCAGGTGTAAGCCCATTAAAGTAATCGCCAAAACCAACGGAGTTTACTATTTTTAATACAATTGGTTGCATGGCGTATCTATGATTTGGATTCCTGTTTTGTTTGCCAAAAGTTGGGGAATCGTATAATGTCACTGAGCCTACATTTTTACCAGTGGTTACATCTCCAATTTGAATTACATCAATATGAGGTTTTAAGCCATTGATTACTAATTCACTTGCAGATGCCGTGCTTTTTGTGGTCAGGATGTAAACTTTGGTCATGTTCAAACTGTTTATTGGTGTAGATTCTATTTTGTCTGTAAAATAATTATTTAAATAATCGGGATTTTCAGCTTCAAAATAGGCTTGAATTTTAGGATTCCATTGTTCTTTTGCAAAAACTTTCCCTTTAAATTGCCCTGTTATCATACTGGCTAATCGAGTAGCAGTTTCAACTGAACCACCGCCATTATATCTTAAATCGAGCACTAAATCGGTAACTCCCTCTGATTTAAAAAACGCAAAAGCTTCATTTAATTGGGTATCATAATTAGCATAAAAACCATTGTACATCAAATAGCCAATTTTATGAGAACCGGAATTGATTACTTTTTTGATTAAAATTGGATTTTCGGATAAAACAGTTTTTGTTAATGGTACTGAATTTCCATTGGCAACTATCGTGGTTCCATTATAGGTTGCTAAGTTTAAGGTGTAGCTTTCGGCGGCCAATAAAGATTGATAGTTGTTAATGGTAAGTTGGGTGCCATTTACAGCAGTAAACATGTCTCCGCGTTTTATTGCCTTGTTAGCCGCGTCCGAATTAGGTATGATATAGCGAACATAACCAAAAATTTCGGTGTTACTTCCTGGTTTATAGCTTAAACCAAAATCGACACCATCATTTTTTGTAGTTCCCTGAAGTGATCCTTCGAGTTCTAAATAATCGTCTACGATCCAACTAAATTTATCAATTGATTTGTCGACTCTTAGAGCGTCAAATAATTTTTCAGGTTCTGGATATCCTTCCAAAAAGGCATTTAATTTGGCTTGGTTTTCAAATCGATCATCAGATAGATTAGGAACATCATTCTGCCAAAGATAATATTGGTTTAAACCTTTCCAAATGAAATTTTGAACCTCTAGGTTTTTTGGTGCTGCAATGTCATCATTATCTTGACAGCTTTGAAAAATAAATCCTGATAAAAAGAATAGTAATGCAAATTTGAATGGGGTCTTCATATATATGGTTTTCTATAGATAGTAACGTAAAAATAGTAACTTTAGTTTTATTTCCTATTTCTTTGTAACAAAAATAAACGTAATTCGTCTTGATTGTATAACCGACTTATTAAAACCATTGCAATGAATCAAAATGAGTTTGTCCAGTTAATTAATCCTTTTAAGGACAAAGTCTTTCGACTAGCCAAGCGATTGTTGACTAGTACAGAAGAAGCTGAAGATGCAACTCAGGAAGTTTTGGTGAAATTGTGGAATAAAAATGGAGGCTTGAGCGATTATAATAATGTGGAGGTTTTTGCAATGACAATGACCAAAAATTATTGTTTGGATCAATTGAAATCAAAAAGAGCCGGGAATTTAAAAATTGTACATACTAATTTTACGGATAGAGAAGCTGGATTACAACAAAAGATAGAAGATCAAGACAGCATGAGTTGGGTAGAAAAAATCATTGATCAACTGCCAGAGCAACAAAGGTTAATTATTCAAATGCGAGACATCGAACAATATGAGTTTGAAGAAATAGCAAAAATTTTAGATATGAATGAAACTGCCATTCGGGTGGCGCTTTCGAGAGGGAGGAAAACGATACGGGAATTTATGTCAAAAACACACAATTATGGAATTAGTTAAAATAGAAATACTATTAGAAAAATACTTTCAAGGAGAAAGTAGTATTGCCGAAGAAAATGAATTGAGAAAATATTTTTCTTCCTCAGATGTTGCGCAGCATTTGGAGCAGTACCAATCTTTATTCGTTTATTTTTCTCAAGCAAAAGAGCAAAAGTTTAAGCAAGGGGTTCCAACACTCTCGAAACATGGGATAAAAAACCTAATAGGATATGGGTATCTATTGAGTGGCTGTATTTTTGCTTGGCATGGAACGTATGCATATTATAATGTTGCAAGCACTAAACAAGAGTTAGGAACCTATAACGATCCTCAAGTTGCTTTTAGACAAACACAAAAAGCTTTGGCTTTGTTGTCAAATCACGTAAATACTGGCATAGAAAGTGTACAGTACATTCAGGAATACCAAAATTCAAAAGAGTTAGTTTTTAAACAATAATAAATAAAAGAAAATGAAATCAACGATTCACAAAGACAAGAAAAGCAGTAATTTAAATCTGAGCAAAAAGTTTCTAATTACATTAATTATAGTATTGGTATCAAGTCCGTTTTTTGCACAAACGGCTTTTGATAAATTCGATGGACAGGATGATGTTACCTCTATTATTGTCAACAGAAAAATGTTTGACTTGATGAGTAAGGTCAAAGTGGATGTTTCTGATAAAGAAGCACAACAATATTTGAATTTGATAAAAAAGTTAGACAATTTAAAAGTTTTTACGACCAGTAGTACAAGGGTGACAAATGAGATGAAATCTGCCGCTGATAAATACATAAAAACGACAGGACTAGAAGAGTTAATGCGTATAAATGACAGCGGTAAGAATATAAAAATACTCGTAAAATCAGGTGCAAGCGATACCCAGATTAAAGAACTTTTGATGTTTATTGAAGGTGGAAGTAAGGCAAATGAAACGGTTTTGATGTCTCTGACCGGTAATTTTGATTTGAATGAAATTTCGGTGCTTACCGATAAGATGAAAATCCCGGGTGGAAACGAGTTAAAGAAAGCTGCTAATAAACGATAGTATGAAAATCATCTATAGTATTACATTGTTTTTGTGCTTGCTGTTGGTGAGCTGTAATTCAGAGCCAACATTGCAGAAGTATTTTGTAGAAAACACAGAGAACAAAAACTTCATAGCCTTAGATATTTCGCCTAGTATTTTGAATGTTGATAAGGCGAAATTGACCGCGGAGCAGAGTACCGCTTTGCAATCTTTTGATAAGATGAATGTTTTGGCTTTTAAATTAAATGATACTAATAAAGCACAGTTTGAAGTAGAACGCGCCAAAGTAAATGCAATTTTAAAAGATAAAAAATACCAACAATTGATGAAGTTTAGTTCCGAAAAGAAGGCGCTTCGGTAAGCTATGTTGGATCTGACGATCATATTAAGGAGTTTGTTTTGTATGCTAATAGAAAAGAAACCGGTTTTGCCGTGATTCGGTTTTAGGAAATGATATGAATCCCGCCAATATCATGACGATGTTGCAGCTGATTCAAAAGTCGAATATTGATTTAGAGCAGTTGAAACCTTTGCAACAATTAGTGAAATAGAACTTAATTTTGATTTGTTTCATAGTAAGTAACAGTTATAAAAAGCATCTCTGCAATTGTTGAGATGCTTTTTTGTTTTGAATGCTTTGCAATGATTTAATTGAAATTATTTGTTGAATATTGGAGTTTTAATCCGAATTTTGACGTGATTGTAATTCTGAAATATTTTAAATTCTGAACATGTATTCACTCTTAAAAAGCTTTATCAAAAGTCAAACAGAAATAAACGAAGAGGACTTGCGTTTAATCTTATTATTTTGAGCCTAAACAAACCGAGAAATGAAATAGTGGTAGATTTTAATGACGTTTGCGATAGTTATTATTTTATAAACAAAGGCTGTATAAGGCTTTATACCATAAATAATGAGGGAATTGAAACATCGCGTTATTTTGCTTTTGAAGGTATGCTTTGTACGGCTTTGCCTAGTTTTATAGATCAGCAGCCAACATATGAGTATTTGCAAACTATTGAAAAATCGGAATTGTTAGTTATATCCAGAAAGGATTTTTATGATCCTGTTGAACGATTTCCAGAATTCGATAAAATTTATAAAAGAATTTTAGAATTGGGTTTTATATCGGCGCAGAAACGGATTTATGGTTTTCAGGGATTTAATGCTTTAGAAAAAGTAAAATGGGTCATAAAACACCAACCTCATTTTTTGTTAAGGGTATCGAATAAAATGGCAGCTTCCTATTTAGGTATTTCTCCATCTACTTTGAGCAGGATAAAATCCAAATTGTAATAAAAAAACGTTGCTTTAGAACAATGTTTATCGCTGTTATTATTTTTAATTTTGAAAACAAATACAAAAAGCTATTCTCATTATAATTTCATTGGCGAATAGTAGTTGATTAATAATTAAAATTTAGAATAGCGTACATTTTTATATAGTCTGTTTAGATTCCATTTCCAAAAAATAAAATGAAACAAGTTACCCTTACCAATCAAGTATTGTATTTATTAAGTATTTCGGCCGGTCTTGTGGTCGCTAATCTATATTACAATCAGCCATTATTGCATCAAATAGCAGTTACTTTTAAGGTGTCAGAAGCAGAGGTGAGCAACGTAGCTTTGTTTACCCAATTAGGATATGCTTTAGGATTGCTCTTTATTATTCCATTAGGAGATAAAGTATCAAACAAGAAAATATTGCAATTGGATTTCCTAATCATGGTTATTTCTTTGATTGCGGCAGGAATGGCTAATTCAGTTTTGATTCTTATTATTAGTAGTTTCCTTGTTGGTTTTACCTCGGCCATACCACAATTATTTGTTCCTATGGCTGCCCAACTTTCAGATGATCAAAATAGAGGCAGAGCTATAGGTATTGTGATGAGCGGTTTGTTGATTGGGATTTTAGGAAGTCGTGTAATAAGTGGTTTTGTAGGCGAACAATTTGGATGGCGAGTTATGTTTTATGCCGCGGCATTGATGATGATTATTTTATTTATAATCCTAAAATATAAGTTGCCAAGAATTGAACCGCAATTTAAAGGAAGTTATGCAAGTTTGATGAAATCGCTTTACCATTATTTTATGTCAGACGCCTCATTGCGTTTGGCTACCTTAAGAGGTGGTTTGGCTTTTGCGGGCTTAAGTGCATTCTGGACTACTTTGGTTTTTTTGATGCAGGATTCTTTCGGCTACGGAAGCGCGGTTACCGGAGCATTTGGAATTCTCGGAATTGTTGGAGCTCTGGCTGCTACCTTTGTCGGGAAAATAAGCAGTAACATTAGCAATAATTCAGTGATTTTAGTGGCTGTATCTCTGCTAATAGTTTCTTGGGGCATTTTATTGTTTTCTGGAAATTCTCTTATAGGTTTGATGGTTGGGGTTTTGCTGGTTGATTTAGGTTTACAGTCTTTGCATATCACTAATCAGAAGATTATTTTTTCCAAAAATCCAGAAGCAAGAAACCGGGTCAATACCATTTATATGGTAGGC
Source organism: Flavobacterium sp. W1B (assembly GCF_047344965.1). Lineage (NCBI taxonomy): Bacteria > Pseudomonadati > Bacteroidota > Flavobacteriia > Flavobacteriales > Flavobacteriaceae > Flavobacterium > Flavobacterium sp. W1B. The sequence goes on along the minus strand of NZ_CP178845.1, from coordinate 101,782 downwards.
TTTTTTATTGGTGGCGCTTTTGGAACCGTAGCGGGAGCGATGGCTTGGGGACATTTTCAATGGATAGGTGTGTCAATTCTTGGGATCGCATTGTCGGTTTTGATTTTGATTGTGCATATTTTGGAAAAAGCTAAATTTTTAAGATGATGATTGCGTTTTTTGAGCAAAAAATGTTAAATAATATTTCATCTTTATGGGTTGTTTTTTTTAGAGTGTAAATGATTTGTTTTAAGTGTTTTAATGGTTTGATTTGTTGAAGAAGCAATTTTATTTTTTGTAAAAAAAGAAGTACAATACTTTGTGAAAGTTGTAATTAGAAAAATTTCGGGATTTGATTATGCATCAAAATATACTATATTCGGCCAATATTTAATAACGATTAATTTTCCGTGTCTATAAGTTTATTTGTAGGGATGGAGTTTTATGGCAGTGTATAAGATTTTAAATTTAAAACCACATTTTTCCTATTAGCAATCATTCTTTATGAAGTCACAAGATTTATTAATCCTTGAAAAACTTAAGGTGGGAGATTCTTCCGCTTATAAAGAATTGTTCGATTTATACTATATGCCTCTTAGTATATATTCTTTAAAGTACTGTGACTCATTTGAATTAGCCGAAGATATTGTTCAAGATTTATTTATAAAATTTTGGGATGAAAAAATATACTTAAAATTAGACGAAACGATTAGTCCGTATCTTTTTAAGTCGGTGAAAAATAACACTTTGCAGGCTGCCAAGAAACAAAATAAATATTTTTTTGAAGAAATAGAAGATCAGATCAATGTGTTAATGGATGAGGAGAATTTTGATATGGAATTTCTTGAACAAGAAAAGAAGAAACTGTATGAGGAAATTGAAGCTTTGCCTTTAAAAAGTAGAGAAGTTTTTAAAGCCATTGTATTAGAAAATTTAAAATATAAAGAAGTCGCATTAGAGCTTGGAGTATCAGTAAATACAGTCAAAACGCATTATTCAAGAGCCTTAAAACAATTACGAAATTCATTAGATGTAATTATAGTGTTACTTTTAGTTTAAAAAAAGTTTAATTTCTTTTCACCCATTATTGATCTATTGTTATCTATACAATATAAGATGTCAATAATGAATAATATTCCGCAAAATATTTTGGTACTCCTTTTAGCTTATACTTCAAAAGAAATAAGTGAAAGTGAATTTTGTGCTTTAAAAGAATGGATAAATGAAAGCTCGGAAAATGAAAAATTTTTCTCGGAGTATTTGCTTTTTTATAAAAAATCTAGAAGAATAGCTTTCCTAGAAAATACGGATAAAGACAAAGCTTGGAATAATATAGTGTCTCAATTAGAGAGACCTTTACAATCTATTGAAATTTCAGAAAAACCAGAATCCAAAATTAGGTTTTTAAAGCAAGCATCAACCGTCTTTAAGTATGCTGCTGTTATTCTCTTTTTTTATCAATAGGTTATTTTTATTATCAGGAGGATTTTGTTAGCAAGCCTACTTTTGTTGTGCCTAATGAGGCTATAACGTTACAATTAGAAAATGGCGATATCCAAATTATAAAAGAGGACGGATCGACTCAGGTAGTTGACGCTAAAGGTAATGTTGTTGGAACTCAAAAAGGAAATCAATTAGTATATACGAATTCTTTAGTAAAAGACACCTTAGTATATAATACGATAAACGTCCCTTATGGAAAACGTTTTGAACTCAAATTATCCGATGGTACCAATGTGCATTTAAATTCAGGAACTTCTTTGAAATATCCCGTGCGATTCATCAAAGGAGAAAGTCGTCAGGTGTTTTTAGATGGAGAAGCTTATTTTGATGTTACTAAGGATGCAAGACATCCTTTTCTTGTTGGTTCAAACGATATGAATGTTAAAGTTTTGGGTACTAAATTCAATGTGACTTCCTATAAGAAAGATGCAAAAACATATACTGTTTTGGTTGAGGGAAGCGTTGCTGCTTATAATAAGCTTCTAGAGAATGAGGAAGTGCTTTTGAAACCGGGTAATCGTGCTTATTTTGAAAACAAGCACTTAAAAACGGAGCTGGTGGATATTAGGAAATATGTGGCTTGGGTTTCGGGAGAGCTAATGTTTATTGATGATTCGTTTGGGGTTATTGCTAATAAGTTAGAGCGAAAATACAATGTTGATATTGTAAATAATTACGATGAGCTGAACGATATTGTTATCACAGCAACTTTTAAAGATGAGAATATTGATCAAGTTTTGAAAACGTTTCAAACTTATAAAGCCTTTAATTATACCGTTAACAATAGAGTAATAACCATAACCAAACCAAAAAATATGTAATAAATTAATTTAACCAAAAAACAAGGAAGGTGCGCCAACACCTTCCATAGTCATTTTAAAAAATGATTTAATCTTAAACTAACAAAATTAAACCAGTGTAAACTTATGAAAAAACAACGAACTAAAGGTGCGTTGATGCGCATTTTGAATAACTCTAACTTAAAGATGAAATTCACACTCTTATTTTTATTTACCAGTCTTTTACAGGTCAATGCATCAAGTAGTTATGGACAGAAAAACAGGGTTACCATGGATGTTAATGGTGTGGCTTTGACAAATGTTTTTCAGATTATTGAAGATCAAACTGATTTTCATTTTTTCTATAACCGCAATGAATTGAATGTTAATCAAAAAATTGATTTAAACGTTGAAAAAAAGCAATTAGTAGACGTTTTAGGAAAACTATTTAATAATACCAATATTTCATACCAAATATTAGGTAATCAAATTGTTCTTAAGAAAGTAGAGAAAAACAAAAGTGAAAATGTTTCTTCTGCTGTTGATCAAAAACAAGTGCAAGGAGTAGTTACTGATAAAGTAGGAATTCCTTTGGTAGGAGTTTCTGTTACGATTGAAGGAACAAAATATGGTGCTTCTACAGATTTTGACGGTAAATTCAAACTGAATGCTGATGCTACAGGAAGAATTTTGCTGTTTTCACATTTGGGATTCCAATCAAGACGTATTGCTTATGCAGGGGAATCTTCGATGAAAATAGTTCTTCAAGAAGAACTTAACGAGCTTGAAGAAGTGGTGCTTGTTGGTTACGGCAAGCAAAAACGTACCGAGTTTTCAGGTGCGGTTTCTTCTATCGATGCCAAAGATATCGTGCAGGCTGCAACTGGAAGCATCGGTTTTGACAGAGCCTTGGGAGGTTTAGTAAAAGGAGTTCAAGTATCTCAAAATACAGGTCGTCCTGGTGCGCCGGTTCGTATAAATATTAGAGGAATTACTTCACCACTATCATCGGGTGGCGGGTTAAATCAACCGTTATTTGTAATTGATGGGGTGCCATTTAATATTGATGCTTTGCAAGGTGCTAATCCATTATCTACTTTGAATCCTAATGATATAGAAAGTTTTGATGTGTTGAAAGATGCTGGAGCTACTTCTATTTACGGTTCTCGTGGAGCCAATGGTGTGATTATCATTAAGACAAAAAGAGGTAAGAAAGGCCAGGCACCAAAAGTGAATTTCTCCTATGCAACTACTTTGGCTCAACCTATAAAGAAAGTTGGAGTTTTGAATTCTAGCCAGTATAAAGAGTACTATAATCTCTTGATGTCTAATAGTGTTAATGCCATGAATAATGGTCAATTAGATCCTTTCTTGTCTTTTGATTTAGCCAATATTGCTAAGGTAGATTTAGATTTTGATACTTTCATGGTGAATTATGATGGTATGAATGACGACTATTTTGGTACGGCAAATACAGATTGGAACAAAGAAGTTTTCAGAAGTATGGCGGTAACAAGACAGGCTAATTTAAGTTTGAGTGGAGGTAGTGATAAAAGCAATTATAACTTTAGTTCTTCATTTATAGACCAAGAAGGTTTGACTGTTAATGATAGAATGAAACAGTATAATTTAGGTCTTTCGTTGGATACAGATGTAAATGATTATGTAAAGATGGGAACTTCTGTTAATGTAGGTCATACCGAAGCAAAATCGGGAGAAAATGATATTTCAAATCAGTATACGGTTAATACTTCTATTGCTCGTGCTCGTCCGGATTTGCCTGTAAGAGATGAAAATGGAAAATTATTAGGACAGACTGATTATCAATATGGTTTTATGACTTTTGAGCCTAATCCATTAATGCGTTTGAGTAGTAAAACGAACAACAAAGCCTATAATTTTATTGGTAGTGCCTATATTGAAGTAGAGCCATTAAAAGATTTGAAGATTAAGACAGATGTTAATGCTTCTGTGTTTTACAATAAAAACAGCTCTTTTGTACCAAAAATTGTAGAAACGGATTTTGTCTTTTTTCCTAATGATTCTTACTTGAATGAATCGAATGGATTGGTTTCTAATATTACAACGAATCTAACTGCTAATTATGATTTTAAAATCTCGAACCATAAAATAGGTTTATTGGCGGGTGCAGCTTGGGATAATACAAATTTTAATAATTCAAATCAATTTTACGCAGGTTTTCCTGATGATGAGATCTTAATCAATGCTTCTTCAGCAAGGTCATTAATAGGTTATTCAGGCAATAGATTAGAAACTGGATTGTACTCATTATTCTCTCGTTTGAACTATGGTTACAAAGATTTGTATAATGCCACTTTGAACTTTAGAACAGATACTTCTTCAAAATTTGGTCCAGATAATAAAAGAGGGTATTTCCCATCTTTATCTGCAAGTTGGAATATTTCTAATGAAAACTTTTTACGTAATAGCGATGAAGTAAGTAGTTTAAAAATGAGAGCGAGTGTAGGGAGAGTAGGTTCTACGAATGTTTCTGATTTTGCTTATTTACAGTTTTTTCAAAACCAATCATCTAATATTTACAATGGCGGTTCTGCTATTCTTCCGGATAATAATTTTCCAAATGCGAATATTGGTTGGGAAACTACTGATGAGGTAAACTTAGGTTTGGATTTCGGCTTTTTCAATAACCGACTAAAAGGAAGTTTTGATATCTATGATAGAAAAACAACAGGTGCTTTAGTAAAAACACCTTTGCCTTTAGAATTAGGTCCTAATTCCTATTTTTCAAACTTTATGGATGTTACTAATAAAGGTGTTGAAATCAGTTTGGGTGGTGATATTATCAGAGGTGACGATTTTGTTTGGTCAACTAACGTGAATTGGTCATTTAACAGAAATAAATTACAAAAATTAAACGGTGCCAGCATTAATCCTTTCCAATTGGATTATTTTATTGAAGGTCAGCCAGTAGGTACTATTAAAGGGTATAAAGTGGCAAAAATATTCCAAACTCAAGATGAAGTAGATGCTCTAAATGCAGCTTCACCATCAGGATTCTATGACCAATTTTCAACTGGTGTGGGAGATTTTATGATGGAAGATGTTAATGGAGATGGCGAAATAACAGTTGATGACAGAACTATAATAGGAAATATTCAGCCGGACTTTTTTGGTGGAATTTCAAATACTTTCGCTTACAAGAATTTTAGCCTTAGCGCCTTGTTCCAGTATTCAGTAGGAGCAAAATCAATTTGGAATGCCATTCCTATGGGGACATATAATTCATTAGGAGAAAATAAATATAGCGAATATGCTTTAAATACTTGGACTCCTGAGAATCCGAATGCCCGTTATGCAAAAACGCTTTATTCAGATCCTTCTGCTAATGGAAGAATTTCTGATAGATATGTTTATGATACTTCTTATTTGCGTTTAAAGAGTATGCAGTTCAGTTATAATTTTGATCAAAAATTGTTGAATAAAATTGGATTTGATAGAGCGACGCTTACATTGACAGGAACAAATTTATTGACCTGGACAAAATGGCCTGGAATGGATCCTGAAACTTTCTCGGAAAGAGGAAATATAACAGATCAAATAAGTAATGAAGATCCGTATCCATTAGCTAAGTCATTCTCTTTAGGAATTCAAGTTCAATTTTAAATTTAAAACAGATGAAACAACATATAAGAAAAATTAATACGGTCTTACTTTTTGCAGTAGCAGCAACTATTACTAGTTGTAGTATTGACGATATAAAACCATATAATAAATTAACAACCGAGAATACAGTAAGAGATGAAGCCTCGGCACAGCTCGTTCTTAACGGTGTTTATGATTTAGGTAAAGAGTTTGATGTAAGCTTTTTTCCATTACACTTAGCCGCTTACGGTAATGAGGGACTTCTTACAGGTTCCATAAGTGGTAGTAAAGGATTTAATACTAATGAGGTTCCGGTTGATAATATCTTTTTGGCTAATTTGTATAACGGTCATTATAAGATTATTAATTCCTGTAATTTTTTAATTCAAGAATTAGAAGCAGGTAAGGCTATCGGTATTTCTGATACCAAAAAAGCAGAAATGGTAGGCGAGGCAAAGTTTCAAAGAGCCTTTACTTATTTTAATTTGCTGCGTTATTTTGGAGAATTTTATGACTTAAATTCAACTTATGGAGTAGTGTTAAGAACTAACTTTGCGACTACACTTGAGGCAAAACCAAGAAATACGGTTTTAGAGGTGTACAACCAGATCGAAGAGGATTTACTTTATGCAGCGGCTAATGGTCCTGTTTATATAGATCATTTTTACTCAGGAAGTCTTGCTGCCAAAGCTTTATTATCTAAAGTATATTTATACAAAGGAAACTTTAGCGAAGCAGCAGCCTTAGCAGATGAAGTGATCAATAATGATGAAGGTTATGCTCTAGAAGCTAATTATGCTGATATTTTTTCGAAGAGTTTCAACTCATCAGAGGTTATTTTTGCACCATTTACCGGGCCTGGTAATGAAGGAAAGACCTCAATGGATCAGGTAAACCGAACGTCTTATAGCCAATCATTGAAAAATTTAGCAGATGCCCAAGTTGGAGCTACGAATGATGGTAGTTTAGATGGTCTTGGTTCAGGTTACGATCCTCGTTTTGCTTTTGCTTATGCAGAAACCACTAAAAAATCGAATACCAATGGTAAATACCCATTCTTAAGTACGATTGCATCCCAAGGAAATACGTTGTATCATTTACGTCTTGCTGAAATATATTTGATTAAGGCTGAAGCCGAAGCACGTAAGACAGGAGGAGATCTTGATATTGCATTGGAAAGTCTAAACGAAATTAGAAATCGTGTTGGGGTTACAGAAAAAAACTTTTCTGATAAAGCAACTTTATTAAACGACATTCGTCAAGAGAAATTATTGGAACTTTTCTTTGAAAACGGAGAAGGATGGTTTGATATCGTACGTTATCATTCACTTGGAAATCTTACTGCTTCATCAGTTAAGCCTAGTTTGATATCTACCAATCAGTTTGTATTGCCTATTCCATTGCAAGTTATAGCAGGAAATAAAGCTATTATTCCGAATAAAGGCTATTAAGTCTTTGTGAACTTTTAAATGAGAGTGTAGCAAACAGTAATGAATAAATAAATAATGTATTCCAACTGATTATGCACTCTCATTTTTTTAATCAATTAATCAAAAAAAAATAAAAAAAATGAGAAATTTATCATTGATAGCACTACTGATGGTTTTGCTTTCTTGTCAAAAAGTAATATCACAAAAGGATTATGTGGTTTTACACGGGAAAATTGAAAACCCTATAGAAGGATTAGGAATAAGGCTTTTTGATCCTGTTAGCTCAAAAGCCATTAACATTAAAGTAGCCGTTGACGGAACTTATAGAGATACCATTAAGTTAGACAAACCTGTTTTTTATAATACTTTTTATGATAATTTTTTTGTTTTGTATCTAACTAATGATATGAATTTAGAAATTAATTTTGATGCCAAAAGTATTTCTAAAACGATCACTTTTAAAGGAAAAGGCGTAGAAGAGAACTTGTTCTTAAGAGCCAAAGCTAAATTAGAAGGCGAATTATTTGGAGCTGATTACCACGCATTTTTAAATTTAGATAAAGAAGCATTTGATGCCAAAATGAATAAATTTAAAGCTGATTTTAAAGCTGAATTGGATCAGAAAAAATCAGTTTTTAGTGCTGATTTTGTGACTTCTCAACAAAAAAGATTTGAGGAGTTTAACAATGGTGTAGAAGATGAATACATAAGACAACAAAGAAACAATACCGAATTAGCACCGGGAATGGCTTCGCCAGACTTTAAGAATTATATCAATTATAAAGGCGGAAAATCATCTCTTTCAGATTTCAGAGGAAGTTATGTTTTTATTGATGTATGGGCAACTTGGTGTGGACCATGTAAATATGAAATGCCATATTTAGGGAAATTAGAAAAACAATTTCATGACAAAAACATAAAATTTGTAAGTATATCTGTAGATCGTTTGGCCGATGAAAAAAAATGGCGTGATATGATCAAAGCTCAAGGTTTATCCGGAGTTCAACTTTTAGCTGACAAAGAAATTGAATCTTCATTCATTGCTTCTTATTATATTCAAGGGATTCCGCGTTTTATCATATTAGACAAGGAAGGTAAGATAGTTAATTCTGATTCGCCAAGACCTTCTGAGCCTGAGTTGACTGATATCTTAAATTCTCTAGATATTTAATTATTCGAATGAGATAAGTTAGCTTATTTAAGATTTATTTAAAACCAGAGAATTTAGTTTTTCTGGTTTTAAATAAAATCCGGAGCTAAATTTTTTGGATAGTAATCTACTAAAATCCATTAAAATTTAGTTTCATATAAAATCAAGAAATTTTTATTTCCCATTTGTTAAACGTTAATGTTTGTAAATAAATAATAGTTTTTTATAGAATGCTATTGTATTTGTAACCATTAATTGTTTCAGATCATCTTCCCTTTTAAAATTTATTTTAAAGCTGGGCAGGATTTCTATTGAATGTTTTGTATTAAAAAATAACATATAAACGACCACTTAGGAGTAGATAATAAAGTTCTCAACTAATGAATATTTAGAAGACTTTACTGCAAATAAGAAATTTACCTAAAATTACTATAAAGAAAACATGAAAAATCTATTAATTGTATTATTTCTCTCTTTGGCAGCTTACACTGTTAGCGCACAAGAACTGAAATTGAATGATCCGCTCCCGGTAAATACCCGAATAAAAAAAGGAGTTCTTAAAAATGGTTTGACCTATTATATCTACAAAACAGATGTAGTTAAAAATGTAGCAAGTTATTATATCATTCAAAATGTAGGTTCCGTTTTAGAGAACGATGACCAACAAGGGCTTGCGCATTTTCTGGAACACATGGCTTTTAACGGGACTAAAAATTTTCCTGGAAAAGGCGTTTTAAATACACTTCAGAAACATGGAGCTGTTTTTGCCAAAGACATCAATGCTTATACTGCTTTTGATGAAACAGTTTACAATATGGATAACATTCCTACAAATGTTCCAGGTTTAATTGATACTTCACTATTAATTTTGCATGATTGGGCTGATGGTTTGTCGCTTACAGAAGCTGAAATTGATGCGGAACGTGGCGTAATAAAAGAGGAGTGGAGAACCAGACAAAATGGGTACATGCGACTTTTTAAAAAATCATTGCCAACTATGTTTAATAACACTAAATATGCTGATCGTATGCCGATTGGTCTGATGAGTGTTGTTGATAATTTTAAATACAAGGCATTAAGAGATTTTTACCACGATTGGTATAGAACCGATTTACAAGCAATAGCGGTTGTAGGTGATATTGATGTAGCGGAAATTGAACAAAAAATTGAAAAATTATTTTCTCCAATTCCAGCCATAAAGAATCCGCTGGAAAGAGTGGTAATAGCAATTCCTAATAATAAAGTCATGCTTTATAATTTAGGAATGGATAAAGAAGTAGCTACTTCAAATATTTCTTTTAGCATTAATCAGCCAAAATCATTGAAAGATGAAACGGTTAGCGATTTAAAAGAATTCTTGTTTAGTGGAATGATTTCAAGAATGTTGAATGCTAGACTTAGAGAGATTTCTCAAAAACCAGACGCCCCATTTGTGTCTGCAAGTTCTAGTTATCAAAGTTTGGCAAGAGCCAAAAACAATTTTGGATTGATGATTTCGCCAAAACCAAATATGCAACATGAAGCTTTTAAAACTGCTTTAGAAGAATTAAACAGAGCTGTTAAATTTGGTTTTACCCAATCAGAAATTGATAGAACAATCGCTGTTTTTAACAATATGTACCAAACTAAAATTAGTAAAATTGATCAAACCTCTCATGCTGAAATAGCAAATACAATTCAGAAAAACTATTTAGAAAATGAGGCGATGACTGATACGGCAAAAGAATATGATCTTGTTAAGCTGATTTTCAGTCAGATGACCGCTAAAGATTTACATGATTTCATTAAAAAATTATATACGGCTGAGAATCGCGTTTTAGATGTAACAGGAGTTGAAGGAGAAAAAAATCTTTCTCAAGAAGAGGCTTTAAAATTAATCAAAGAAGTAGAAAATGATACTACTTTGGTTGCTTATGCAGACGAATTTGTTGGAAAAACATTGACTTCTGGTATTGAAATTAAAGCGGGTAAGATTGTTTCGGAAAAAAATAATAAAGAATTAGGATCTACAACATTTGTTTTAAGTAATGGAGTAGTTGTGAACTATAAGTTTAGTGACATCGAAAAGAATAATGTATTATTTGAAGCGGCTAGTTTTGGAGGTAATTCTTTGATAAAAGATGCTGATCTTCCTTCGGCAGCTATGGTGAGTACTTTAGTGAGAATGTCCGGTTTAGGAGACTACAATGCTACAGATTTATCAAAAGTTTTGGCAGGTAAAAATGCAAATTCAAGAGTGGGTATTGCTGATTTAGAAGAAAATATTTCGGGAATGACTACGACAAAAGATATCGAAACGATGTTGCAAATGTTGCATTTACAATTTGTAAAACCTCGATTTGACGAAAACAGCTTTAAAGTTCTTCAAAATAATCTGAATAATAATTTGATTCAAAGAAGAAATGACATCTCTTATAAAATGGAAGATAGCATTACTACAACTTTGTATGGATTTAACAATTCTAAAAAACGATTGTTTGATGAAAATTATATAAAAGACATTTCATTCGAAAAAATAAAATCGATTTATCAGGATCGTTTTAGCAATGCTTCTGATTTTGTGTTTTTTATTACTGGAGATATTTCAAAAGAGGCTCTTAAACCTTTATTAGAAAAATATGTAGCTAGTTTGCCAACAGTTAAGAAAAAAGAAAAATGGCAAGATAATTCGGTTTCATGGTTAAATAAAACCACTAAAAAGGATGTTTTCATGGCAATGGAAGATCCTAAAGCGACTGTGCGTATTGCTTTTAAAAACAATTTTAAATACAGTTTAAAAAATACGTACCTCTTAAAGACTTTCCAGGATATCCTTGAACTTAGATTGACCGAAACCTTAAGAGAGCAAGAAGGTGGTACTTATGGAGCTAGCGTTTTTAGTTCTTTGACTAAAAGACCTAAGCAATTAGCTAGTTTGTACGTTTATTTTGATTGTGATCCTGATAAGGCAGATAAATTAGTTACTATCGTTCACGAAGAAATGAATAAAATTAAAAATGGTACAATCAAGAAAGAGGACTTAAGCAAAGCACTTAGCAGTTATTTAAAGGACTTAAAAGAAGAAAAAAATTATACGGCTTATCAGTTGAATTTGCTTTATGATTACTTTATTGAAGGTTATGATAAAAATGACACTAAAAATAATGTGGATATCATTAATGCAATTACACCACAAGACGTTCAAAAGTTCGTTAATGTAATGATGAATAATGATGTCCAAAGTTTCGAAATTATATTTAAACCTCAAAAATAATTCTAAAAGCATCTTTCGTTACTACTTAGTTTTTTTATAAGTATTTTGAATTAGTACACAAACAACGAAAGGATTTATAGGGTCATTGAAACAATGGCCCTATTTTATTAATGCACAATATATATCATATTCTAATGAAAAAAATAGTTTTACTGTTAGCCTTTATTATAAGTGCTAGCGCTTTTTCACAAATACACAAACCGGTGAAATGGTCTACTTCGGTAGTGGCTGTTTCCGATACCAAGTATGATTTAATAATTCAAGCAACCATTGGGGATGGCTGGCATTTGTATTCTCAAAGTGTTCCCGAGAACGGTCCTATTCCTACAGCTTTTACCTTCAATAAGAATTCTAGTTTTGAGTTGATTGGAAAAACTTCAGAAGAAGTAGGACATACGGTTAATGATCCTATATTTAATATGAAGATTAAGTTTTTTGAAGGCAAAGCCGTTTTTAAACAGCGTATAAATGTACTTTCAAAAACCGCTTTCAAAATCTCGGGAGAAGTGGAGTTTATGGTTTGTAATGATGCGAATTGTTTGCCACCATCCTATGTTGATTTGAATTTTCAAATCCCAGAAACCGCAATGGTTGGCGCTACTAAAGCAAAGGAAGCTGAAAAAACAGAAAATGCACCAACCTTGGTTGTGGCAGAACAAACTGCAATTGATACGCTAGCAAAAGAAGAAATAGCAATTGATTCGGTAGCAAAAACAGAAGTTAAAGCGGTTGCAGTTGAAAAGACGGCTGCTGACAAAGGAGAAAAATCTTCGGATAGAAGTTTGTTGGCCATATTTGTTATCGCTTTCTTTTCCGGATTTGCGGCTTTATTGACGCCATGCGTGTTTCCAATGATTCCAATGACGGTGAGTTTCTTTACCAAACAAAGTAAAAACAGAGCTTCGGGAATCAAAAATGCAATCATTTACGGATTATCAATCGTAATTATTTATGTACTCTTGGGTTCATTGGTCAGCGCCGTTTTTGGAGCTGATGCTTTGAATGCACTTTCTACCAATGTATGGTTTAATGTTATTTTCTTTGTGCTTTTGGTTGTTTTTGCGGTTTCCTTTTTGGGAGCTTTCGAAATTATGCTTCCTAATTCATGGGCAAATAAAGTAGACACAAAAGCGGATAAAGGCGGACTTATCGGGATTTTCTTCATGGCTTTGGCCTTGGCTATCGTTTCTTTTTCTTGTACAGGTCCTATTGTTGGAACCTTATTAGTACAAGCAGCAGCCGGCGGAAATCAAGTTGGACCTATCGTTGGAATGCTTGGTTTTTCATTGGCATTAGCCATACCATTTGCATTATTTGCAGCATTTCCAGGATGGTTAAATTCATTACCAAAATCAGGCGGATGGTTGAATACCGTAAAAGTGGTATTAGGCTTTTTAGAATTGGCTTTAGCGTTTAAATTTTTGTCGAATGCCGATTTGGTTCTGCAATTGCATTTGTTGGAGCGCGAAGTATTCTTAGCGATTTGGATTGCTATTTTTGGTGCTTTGTCTTTCTACCTTTTTGGAAAAATACAATTGCCACACGATTCGCCTTTAACACATATATCTGTTGGAAGATTAAGTTTGGGTTTACTGACATTAACGTTTACGATCTATATGATTCCGGGTTTATGGGGCGCACCTTTAAATTTGATCAGCGCTTTTCCACCGGCGCAACATTACAGTGAATCTCCTTATGGAGTTGGATTTACGCAAGGTGGCGGTGCAGCAGCAGCTACGACAGAAATTCCCGAAGGAGCACATTTGATGGCGCCACATAATATTTTGGCTTTTACGGATTATGATTTGGGAATGGCTTACGCCAAAAAAGTAAACAAGCCGGTTATGCTTGATTTTACCGGTTATGCCTGTGTAAACTGCCGAAAAATGGAGCAACAAGTTTGGCCAAAAGAGCAAATTTTATCCATTCTTAACAATGATGTAGTTCTTATTTCCTTGTATGTTGATGATAAAAGACCACTTCCGGCAGGCGAAGAAATTGAATCTAAGCTAAGACCAGGTAAGAAATTAAAATATGTTGGGCAAAAATGGAGTGAATTTCAAACCATAAAATACAAGGCAAATGCCCAGCCTTTTTATGTGTTGACGGATCATGAAGGAGAAAACTTAATTAATCCCGTTGGTTATACTCCGGATGTGGAAGAATACCACAATTGGTTAAAAACAGGTGTAGCTAACTTTAATAAAAAGTAAGATAAGATTGTTATAATGCACTCTAGTTTTTAAAACTAGAGTGTTTTTTTATTTAAAATAATAAACTAAAATGTTTTGACGATGAGTTTTTTAAAAAATATTTTTTCAAAAGAGTTGGTTCCACTTACTATTGAAAAGCATAGCAAGGTTTCTGAATTAGAACAGTATTTTCAACAATTCAGAGAAAAAATTGTAGGTTTCGATCAAAAATTTCAATCGCCTTATGGCGAAAAAGAAATTATCTATGCTGATTGGACAGCTAGCGGAAGATTATACCGCCCTATAGAAGATAAATTGTTGAATGAATTTGGTCCATTTGTAGCCAATACACATACAGAAACATCAATAACGGGTTCCGTTATGACGATGGCTTACCATGATGCCAGAGAAATAATAAAAAAGCATGTAAATGCTAATTCGGATGATGTTTTGATTACCGAAGGTTCCGGTATGACAGGAGTTGTCAATAAGCTTCAGCGTATTTTAGGATTAAAAGTGTCAGAAAACTTAAAAGCACATACTAACGTTCCGGATGCATTACGACCAATCGTTTTTATTACGCACATGGAACACCACTCCAATCAAACTTCTTGGTTAGAAACCATTGCCGATGTCGAAATAATCCCTTGTGATAAATCAGGATTAATTTGTTTTGACGGTTTCGAAAAACTTTTAATTCATTACAAAAATAGACCTATAAAAATTGCATCGGTGACCGCCTGCTCTAACGTAACGGGAATAAGAACCGATTATCATAAGATTGCTGTTGTCATTCATCAGCATGGTGGACTTTGTTTTGTCGATTTTGCCTGCTCGGCACCTTATGTAGCTATAAATATGCATCCAACGGATAAAGATTCTTATTTAGATGCTATTTTCTTTTCGCCACATAAATTTTTAGGAGGTCCAGGGAGTTCAGGCGTTTTGATTTTTAATAAAAAATTATATAAAAACATAGTGCCAGATAATCCTGGCGGAGGAACCGTAAGTTATACAAATCCATGGGGCGACCACGATTATGTTGACGATATTGAAACCCGCGAAGATGGTGGAACACCCGGTTTTTTGCAGACTATTAAAATTGCGCTTTCAATCCAATTGAAAGAAAAAATGGGGGTAGAAAATATTATAAAGCGTGAACACGAAATAAACGAAATCATTTTCGAAAGACTTTCTAAAATTTCCAACCTAAATATTTTGGCTTCCGAACATACGGATCGACTTGGTATTTTCTCTTTCTTTATAACAGATGCTCATTTTAATTTAATTGTAAAATTACTGAATGATAGATTTGGTGTTCAAACCCGTGGCGGTTGTTCTTGTGCTGGTACCTATGGTCATTTTTTATTAAACGTAGATCAGCAAACTTCAAAAAGTATCGAAAAGAAAATATTAGAGGGTTGTATGGTTGAAAGACCGGGATGGATTCGTATGTCTATTCATCCAACAATGACTAATGCCGAAATTAATTTTGTATGCGATGCCATCAGAGATGTTGCAGAAAACTTCAAAAAATGGGAAGAGGATTACCGTTATGATGCCGATAAGAATGACTACATTCATAACAGTAACATTAATATAGAAAAAGAAATAATTAAAAATTGGTTTAGTTTATAAGGTTTAGTGTGGCGGCTCATTAAGGTAAAATCTAACTATTTTATTTTTTGAGCCGTTTTTATTTATAAATTTTACAATTGTTTTGCTCTAATAATATTGCAAGATTCAACTCTATATTAAGTTGATTGGCTGTTTATTATTGTAAATATATTCAAATATTAGGAGCTTGATTCGAATTGAAATCGAATAGGCGTTATGGCTAGAATTTGTATCGTCTTATTTATTTCTTTATTTTTGAAAGACTATAACTAACAACACCATCTGTGTGAGCAAATTTTCTGTCCCTACTTTATCTATTGGTAATATACTTGGCGAAGATAATTTGGGTATTACCCTGTTCCGCCATAGTGTGAAGGGACGAAATGCGTTTGAACAGCCACACAAGCACGATTTTTACCTTGTTTTTTTTGTTGAAAGCGGTTCAGGAATTCACGATGTAGATTTTACACAATATACTGTAGCTGATAATCAGGTTTATTTTGTGAGACCGGGACAAATACATAACTGGTCACTTAAGGAAGGAACTGCGGGCTTTCAGCTGATGCTTTCTAATGAAATAGTAAATATCTTTTCTAATTTATCCCCGTTTTCTTTTTTTCAACCCAGCTCACCATCCTGTCTTTCTTTAACCCCAAAAGAGTTTGATGAATTTAAAAAACAACTGCACGAAATAGAACTATTGCTTCCACATAATGATGTGGTTATAAAAGAAATAGTTGTTCTCCGTTTGCATTTGCTACTTAAATTATTACAAAAGGATTATTTGATTCAATTTCCCGAAAGTGAAATTGTTATCAAACCTGAAAAATTGATCCAAAAATTCATTGATCTAACGGAGATCCATTTTCATGAAGAATCCTTGGTGAAATTTTATGCCAATAAATTAAATATTACATCTAATTATCTGAATATTCTTTCCCAAAGACATTTAAAGATGCCGGCAGGTGATTTTATAAATGACAGAATCATGCTCGAAGCCAAGCGATTGCTTGTTAGTACTGGTTTATCGATGAAGGAAATTGCGTATCGACTAGGGTATAATGACAATGGCTATTTTAGCAAAGTATTTAAGAAATACACAGGAAAAACTCCGAGTGATTTTAGAGAAAGTTATAATTTTTACCATCCTTATCATTAATAATACAATTCAGTCTTAAATTTCTAATCGATTTTTGTAAATCTTAATAAACGCTATATGTTGCTACGATACATATAGTAATATTGAGAATATTTTTAAGATAAAGAATCATTTTTGTTAATTAAAAAAAGGTTGTGATGAAGAAACAAAACACCAGTAAGCTACTAAGTATACTGACTTTGATTATTATTTTGATATGGAGTTGCTCATCCAAACAACCAGAAATTAAATTAGATAGTATGGACAAAAATATAACGCTCTTTGAAGCTGTTGATAATGGTGATACAGTACTTGTGACAGACCTTTTAAAAGAAAAACCATCTTTAGAGGCGAAAAACAAAGAGGGAAGAACGGCATTGATGCAGGCTGTTTACAAAAGGAATAATGATATTGCCATTTTACTGATCAACGCTGGTGCCGATGTTAATGCGCAAGACGATATGAAAAACAGTCCTTTTTTATATGCAGGAGCAGAAGGTAATTTAGAAATAGTAAAAAAGGCATTGAATCATGGCGCAAATTTTGGTGTATATAACCGTTACGGGGGTACTGCACTGATTCCTGCTGCCGAAAAGGGACATCTGGAAATTGTAAAATTATTGGTGAATACTCCGGGTTTTCCTAAGGATCATATTAATAATCTGGGATGGACAGCATTGTTAGAAGCTGTTTTATTGAGCGATGGAGGCAGGGTTCATATAAATATTGTAGCTGCATTGATTGACGGAGGTTGTAATGTAAACATTGCAGATAAAAATGGAATAACATCATTGATTCATGCCAAAAAACAAGGTTATGTCGAAATGGTAAAATTATTGGAAGAAGCTGGGGCAAAATAACAAAAATATAATAATGGAACAGAACAAGATTAGTAGAAAAAAGTTTTTGGGAATGAGTGCAGCTGCAACAGGTGCAGCTTTATTCTCTGGTATTGGTAGTTCGGCAATGACAAATGATGTGTTGCCAGAGGATAAAAAAACAGCTGATTTGAAGGAATATATTTTAACGAATGTAAGACTGGAAGAAAGTTTTGAATACAATGAAAAAAATGAAGTTGTAGCCACCAAAACCGATTTATACAATTTACATATTGCCGATGGCAAAATTAAAAAGATAGCCAAAGGTAAATTGGACTTAAAATTGAAAACAATTGATGCCAAGGGTTTCTTGATGCTACCAGGATTACGTGATATGCACATACATATCGATAAAACGTATTACGCTGGAAAATGGAACGCTGCGCCAAGAAAAGGATATACCGTAAAAGATATGATTGTGTTAGAGGAAAAAATAATTCCACAATTATTGACAGATTCACAGCATAAAGCGGAGGAAGCGATTAAGCTTATGCAAAGTCAAGGTACATATTTTGCCCGATGCCAAACTAATATTGATCCCGTAAGCGGATTAAAAAGTTTGGAACATTTGTTAGCAGCATTAGAAAAAAACAAAGATAGTTTTGCATGGGAAATTGTGGCTTTTCCGCAACACGGAATTCTATATTCAAAATCAGAGCCTTTGTTAAGAGAAGCTGCAAAAATGGGTGTCGACTTTATTGGAGGTCTTGACCCAACGAGTGTCGACGGGAATTTGGAGAAATCCCTTGATTCTATGTTCCAAATTGCAATTGATAATAATAAAGGAATCGATATTCACTTGCATGAAGGATTACCAACTGGAAAGGCGGCAATTGAATATATTATTAAAAAAACAGAAGAAAATAAGCAGCTACAAGGTAAATCATATATAAGTCATGGTTTTGCACTTGCAAGAATGGAACCAAAGGACTTAGAAAAAATTGCCGAACAAATGGGAGCACTTGGTATTGGTGTTGTTTCTACAATCCCTATCGGACGAACAATAATGCCTATTCCTACTTTGAAGAAATATGGTGTTAAATTAATGACTGGAACAGATAGTATTGTGGATCATTGGCAACCTTTTGGAAATTGTGATATGCTTGAAAAAGCAAAATTATGCGCCCAACTTTACGGATGGACGGATGAGTTTAGTTTAAGTCGCGCTTTACATATTGCAACTACTAACGAAATTTTACCACTGAATGATGCAGGTATTCGCACTTGGCCTCTAGTAGATAATGAAGCCAATTTTATTTTGGTAAAAGCGAGTTGTTCTGCCGAAGCAGTAGCGCGTCTGCCTAAAAGAGAAGGAGTCTTTTATAAAGGGAAATTAATTGCAGGAGAGATGAAGGCATAATAACCGTTTTGAAATTTTCCTGTAATTTGTAACATAATTTAATCATACCGTTAATTGAATATTTTTATTGATTTTGATTGTGTGTGTTAAACAACAAAAGATGCTGAGAAGCATCTTTTGTTGTTTTGATTAATTTGAAGTTCTGGGCATTAGATTTGTATTTTAACTTCAGATCTGAAACTATTTAGTAAAACATGATGTTTTTTTTTCTGGAATTATTGATTGAGGTAATTATGACTAATTAAAAATGTTTTATCTTTTTTTACACAAGTCGCAAAATAAACTGGTAGGTACTGGTTTGTTGAATTTAAATTTCAGTATATATTTGAATTTTCTTATTTTTTAAGATGCTTTTTCTAAAATATAGTAAACGTCAGAAAATGGGCAGCATTTTGATTTTGTAACTAAAATTAGAAACGGTTTGGTTCTAAAAATCTAAAAGACCAATTAATTAAATGAAAACCGAATAAGAAAAATTAAGATTTTTTTTTGCTGATTGATAAAAGTAAATAATAATATCGGTAAGAATGATATGTCATTTAAGTAATTATACTTTGACATCTTAGATTTTACAAAAAATAAAAACAATGTTAAACGCTTAATTTATAACCTTTGAATATGAAAATTAATAGCCTTTTAGTTATTAGCTCTTTATTTCTTTTTGGTGTTAATTCCTATAGTCAGAAAGCTGATATATGGCATTATATTGAAAACGAAAATGTGATCAGTGAGAACAAAGAACCTGCTCGTGCAACATTTACATCCTTCACTTCTGCTGAAGATGCTACAAATGGGAAAGCAAAGTACAAGCAAGTTTTAGATGGTATGTGGAAATTTAAATGGGTTGCTTCTCCAAAAGACCGTCCTACCACTTTTATGAATCCTTCAGAGAATGTAAATGGTTGGGATAATATAAAAGTACCTTCAAACTGGGAGGTAGAAGGTTATGGTATTCCTATATATGTAAATCATCAATATGAATTTGCCGATTATAAAGCGCCTATCGCCAGTGATATGGAGTTAGATGGGATTTATCCAAAATATCCGGGGAAAGTTCCTCACGAAAATAACCCAGTAGGATCTTACCGTAGGGATTTTGATTTAGCCAATGATTGGGATGGAAAAGAAATTTTTCTGCATGTAGGAGCAATGAAATCGGGTGGTTTTGTTTGGATAAACGGCCAATACGTAGGATACTCTCAGGGCAGTAAATTGCCTGCTGAATTTGATATCACGAAATACGCCAAAGCTGGAAAGAATACAATTGCCCTGCAAATTTTCAGATGGACTGATGGTAGTTATTTAGAATGTCAGGATTTTTGGAGAATTAGCGGAATTGAGCGCAGCGTTTATGTGTACGCCCAGCCAAAAGTGAGAATCAAAGATTTTGAAGTAGTTTCGAACTTAGATAAAGCTTATGAAAACGGACTTTTTAGTTTGGATATTGAACTTAAGAATCATTTGCTTAAAAATCAAAAATTAAAAGTTGCTTATAGCATCCTCGATGGAAAGCAGTTGCTACAAAAAGGACTTCAAGGAATTTCTATTCAAAAAGATTCAACGGCTCAATTATCATTTAGTACAACAATTGAAAATGTAAAACAGTGGAGTGCAGAACACCCTAATTTATACACTTTAAATATTGATGTTTTAGATTCAAAAGGGAAGTCAATTGAATCTACAACTCGTCAGATTGGTTTTAGAAGTGTTGAAATCAAAAACGGATTGTTATTAGTAAATGGAAAAAGCATTAAACTTAAAGGAGTCAATGCTCAAGAAACTGATCCTGAAACTGGCCACGTAATGTCTGAAGAATTAATCTTGAAAGATATTCGTATGTGGAAAGAGAATAATATCAATGCGGTACGTTTGAGTCATTATCCACGCGGAAGTAGATTCTATGAGTTATGTGATGAGCACGGTATATATGTAGTTGATGAAGCTAACATCGAATCCCATGGTATGTATTATGGAGACCGCTCTTTAGCTAAGAAACCAAGTTGGGAAAAAGCACATGTTGATAGAATGACTCGTATGGTTGCCCGCGACAAAAACCATCCTTCGGTAATTATTTGGTCTATGGGTAATGAAGCTGGAAACGGTGTGAATTTTTACGCTGGTTACAAAGCAATCAAAGCAATGGATAAATCTAAAAGACCTGTTCAGTACGAGCGTCCTTATAAAGATTACGATGGTAGCGACTATGATATGGATTGGAATACAGATATTATTGTTCCTCAATATCCTTCGCCTGCTCATTTTGAATCGATAGGTAAATCAAAAACTGACCGTCCATTTATTCCGAGTGAATATGCACACGCAATGGGTAACAGTACAGGTAACTTCCAGGATTATTGGGATATCATTGAACAATATGAAAATTTACAAGGCGGATTTATTTGGGACTGGGTTGATCAGTCTCTTTGGAAAACAAACGAAAAAGGAGAACGCTTCTATGCTTATGGTGGAGATTATGGTAAAAATATGCCAACGGATAATTCGTTCTTAAATAACGGAATTGTTTTCCCGGACAGAACGCCACAACCGGCACTTTTTGAAGTGAAAAAAGCCCATGAGTTTATCAATTTTAAACAAAAAGGAATCAACGGCCATAATGAGTTGAGAATTTTAGTTGAGAATTTATATGACTTTACTAATCTGAATGAATTTGATTTAATCGCTAAAATAAAAGCAGATGGTAAAATATTAAAAACCATTCCAGCTCAAACTTTAGATGTTGAAACTCAAACAGGTAAATTATTGCGTGTTGATCTAAAAGGAATTGACTATAAGAAAAATACAGAGTATTATGTTGAAGTAGAAGCTGTAACAAAAAAGGACTGGGGACTTTTGCCAAAAGGATTTCAAGTGGCTCATGAGCAAATAAAAATTGACAAATTGCATGTTGAAGAGCAAGCAGCAGTGGCACAAGGAGCTTCTTTGAAAGTTAAAAGTACAGATAAAGGAGTGACAATATCTAATGAGGTTGTTAGCGTTGAATTTAATAAAAAGCAAGGCCGCATCACTTCTTATGTGTACAAAGGGAATGAACTTTTAAAAGACGGAAATGGGCCAAAACCTAATTTCTGGAGAGCGGTAACTGATAATGATTCAGGAAACAGGATGTATACTAATAATATTGAATGGAAGAAAGCTACCTTGTTTTCTGAAGTTACAAGTATGACAACAAAAAAACTAGCTGACAATCTAATCGAATTAAAAGTTACTTACGATTTGCCAGGTGTGAACACTAAGTTTTATAGTACGTATCAAATAGACGGTAATGGAATTGTAAAAGTGGAAAATCTTTTGGATAAAACGGCTTATAAGGCTGATTTACCAAGACTCGGAATGCGTATGCAGTTGCCTAAGCAGTATAGTAAAATGACTTATTTTGGTCGTGGTCCATGGGAGAATTATTCTGACAGATACCATTCTGCTTTTGTAGATCTTTATGAGTCTAGTGTAAGTGATCAATACGTTCCTTATGTAAGACCTCAAGAGAATGGTTATAAAACTAATGTTAGATGGGTTGCATTAGCTGATGAAAAAGATAACGGTCTGTTAGTTGTTGCTGATAATGTAAAGAAAGGTTTAGGAATAAGCGCTTTGCATATGACTATGGAAGACTTTGATACCGCTGATGGTTTAGATTATGGAAAAGCTTCCAAAATTGAAACAAAATATAGAACTGATGGAATTCCACAGATTAACGCTAGTAAACACATTAATGACATAAAAGAGCGCGATTTAGTAGAGCTTAATATTGATTTAGGTCAAAGAGGTGTAGCTGGAGACGATAGCTGGGGATCTACACCACAGGACAAATATAAAATCAAAGGAGAGGTAGCTCAAGGTTATTCTTACTACTTAATCCCTTTCGAAAAAGGAACTAAAGAGTCTATGCTGAAATTATCAAAAGAGTATGCTAACTCAAAAGTAAAATAGTAGGCTAATTAAATGAGTAATATAAAAGGCACAAAAAGTTGATTTTAAAAGCAATTTTTTAGTGTTTTAAAAAAGAGTAATGAGGTTTAATAGCCTTGTTACTCTTTTTTGTTTTTATATAAATTATAGGTTCAGAAAGCAGTCCTTTTGCTGTTTTACTAGTATCAAATAAAGTTTAAAGCTATGTGCTTTTAGTGGATTTCGCTTCTGAAAAAAGTAAATCACAAATTCGCGAATTTTAGAATATTTATAATATAATAATTTGCGGTAAAAACTGTAAATCAACTTTGTGGAATTTTAGTCGACAAAACAAAATATATGGGCTTTCGGTTCATAGTGGTTAAGTTAAAAAAACAGTTGTCCATCATTTTATTATAATGCAAATTTGATGTTTTTTTGCAATGGTTTTGTAAAAGTAGATAGTTTACAAATTGCTTCAAGATCCAGTCTTTTTGTTTTTTTTTAATGGTATGAACCTGGTTTTTTGTAATTATACTTAATTTAAAATATTTTATTATTTTTTGCACAAGTCGTAAAAAAACTGGTAGGTACCGCTATGTTTAACAGTTATACTTGTTATATTTTTGAATATATTTTTTTATTAAAATCAAACACCAAATACCAAACTCACCAACCAAATGAAAAGTTTATTATCGAAATCCTTGCATCGTTTTCACCTCTTTTACTAAATCGTTTTAGTTCGAACTTTTTTTTGAGCTTGTCCTAATAAAGAGATTTCAGAATAATTTATATACCTACAAAATAGTTTGATAATTCTTTTACAATTCGATAGACATGATTTGTGAATTCATGGCAGGATTTGGCGATTTAGATTTTGAACTAAACGGAATACACTAACTAAAAATACTACCACGAAAAATTATTAACATAACCAGTAAAACATGAGGAAGAGAAAAACGATTTAGCAGACAATTGCAAGAAAAAAAGGGAAAAACTTTTGTAGCACTTACCCTTAAGAAAAGAAGTTATTGCCAAGTAACGATAACTGATTTTATTTAGTCATAAACTAACAAAAAACTAAAGTATGGTTAAAATTCACAAAAATAAAACGATTTT
This sequence comes from Flavobacterium sp. W1B, assembly GCF_047344965.1. Lineage (NCBI taxonomy): Bacteria > Pseudomonadati > Bacteroidota > Flavobacteriia > Flavobacteriales > Flavobacteriaceae > Flavobacterium > Flavobacterium sp. W1B. The sequence continues at coordinate 77,854 of NZ_CP178845.1, read as the reverse complement.
TAAGATAAAGAAAATCGTATTTGCTCAGCTTGTACTGGGAACCTTTATGGTCGGTACATCTTATGCTGGAAATAGTAACGGAGAGGGACTTTTAGTAGGGAATACTTCCTCTGGGACTAAAAATGGAAGTATTGGAAATATTCAAAATGCTTCTAAGGAATTTCAAAATGAAAGGCAAAACCGTATTGCGGTTGAGAAAATTACAGGTACAGTTGTCGATGAGCAAGGAGGTTCTCTTCCTGGGGTTAATGTAATTAAAAAAGGTACTAAAACAGGGGTGGTTACTGATTTAGACGGTAATTTTACAATTAACGCTGATAAAGGGGAAATTTTGGTTTTTTCTTATATAGGGTTCGTTAACCAAGAAATACAAATTAGAGATAATAAGATTTTAAAGATTGTTTTAAAATCGGAAGCTCAGGTAATGAACGAAGTAGTTGTAGTGGGGTATGGTTCACAGAAAAAAACGAATCTGACTGGATCAGTTACTCAAATTGATGCTAAGGTTTTAAAAGACAGACCAATTACAAGATTATCTCAAGGATTACAAGGTGCTATTGGGGGTTTGAATATTATTAGTAATGGTGGGGCTCCAAATGCAACACAGTCAATCAATATTCGTGGATTTACAGGATTAGGTACTGCAGGATCACCATTGGTTGTTATTGATGGAATTCAAGGAGGTGATATTAACTCTATTAATGCTAATGATGTTGAAAGTATCTCAGTCATAAAAGATGCTGCAGCCTCTGCTGTTTATGGATCAAGTGCTCCTTATGGAGTAATATTGATTAAGACTAAGCAAGGTAAAAAAGGCCAGCCTGTTTCTATAACGTACAATAATAATTTTACTTTTGATACACCAATCGGACTTCCTAAAATGCTGAATTCATTAGAGTTTGCAAAAATTTACAACCAATCTCTAGCAAATGGAGGAGGCGCTCCTTTCTTCAATCAAGATGCATTGGATAGAATGGCTGCTTATCAAAATGGAACTCTTGCAACCGAAACACAAGCGAACTCTACAGGAGATTCTTGGAAAGGTTGGGGATCTGCAAATGCTAATAATGATTGGTATAAAATATATTTCAAAGATATTTCGGCTAGCCAACAACATAATATTGGTGTGAGTGGAGCAACTGATAATTCTAATTATTATGTTGGTTTAGGATATAATAAAAAAGAAGGAATGTACCGTTATGGAGACGATAATTATGTACGTTATAATCTTCGTGCAAACCTATCCAGCAACCTTACAGAATGGCTTACATTCAATTTCAGAGGTGCTTTCTCTCAAGACAAATATGATACTCCAAATACCTATGGAGGAAGAACCGGTGGAAATTTTATGCATCAAATTGGTAGAAAACATCCAAATATTCCTTTGTACACACCTGATGGAAGTATCGCTGATTTAAGTGATATTTTATTGTTGAAAGAAGGTGGTAGAAACATAGAAACAAACGATAAACCGATATTTACAGGTGAGTTTGTAACTAAATTTACTAAAAACTGGACTGGAACTGTAAATTATACTTTTGATGGTGTATTTTACAATCAGACCAATCATACAAAAACACTATATGCACCGCTACCTAGTGGTTCATTAGCTGAAGTTGGAGGAACTGCTCCAAATAGATTTGCAAGATTCTTTTCTAAAAGCCAAAAAAGTATCATAAATGCCTTTACTAGCTATGATTTAGATCTTAAAAAGCATCAGCTTAAATTTTTAGGAGGTTATGTTCAGGAATTAACGACTTATTCTTCTTTGTCTGGTGCTAATAATAATTTGTATTCAGATAAAATCCCATCAATATCAACATCATACGGAACTACGCCTTCTGTTTCTGACAATGCTTATAAGTTAGCCATTCAAGGATATTTCGGAAGAATTAATTACTCTTATGATGATAAATACTTGCTAGAGATTACAGGTCGTTATGATGGTAGTTCTCGTTTCTTAAAAGACGTACGTTGGAAAGCCTATCCGGGTGTTTCTGTTGGTTGGAACGTAAATAAAGAAAATTTCTGGAAAGACGGAATTGCAGATGTAGTTAATACACTTAAATTCAGAGCTTCTTATGGTTCTTTAGGTTCTCAAGATCCTGATCTTTTAGGTAACTATCCTTTTTATCCAAGTTTAGGAACGGTTTCTCCTACTTCAAGCAACTGGTTTTTTGGTCCTACTAGACAACCTTATGTAAATACTCCAGGATTAGTGGATCCTACCCTAACATGGGTTACGGCTACTACAAGAAATTTTGGTGTTGATGCTTCGTTTTTGAATAAAAGATTGACAGCAAACTTTGATATGTACACTAGAAAAATGGATGACTACATAGGACCTGCGCAGGAATTACCGGGAATATTAGGTATTTCAGCACCTAGAACAAATAGTACTGCCATGGAAACTAAAGGATTTGAATTGACCTTAGCTTGGAATGACAATATTGGTGATTTCAAATATGGTGTAAGAGGTGTCTTAAGTGATTACAAAGGTCGTGTTACTAAATATCCTAACCCTAACAAGTTGTTGAACACCTGGTATGAAGGACAAAATATGGGCGAAATATGGGGATTTGAAACAGATCGTTACTTTACTGATGCCGATGATTTAGCTAATGTACAACAATTTGGTCTGTCAAATTGGTCAGCTGGAGATATTAAGTATGTTGATTTGAATGGAGACGGAAAAATAGATTGGGGTAATTCAACTGTAGATAATCCTGGAGACCGAAAAGTAATAGGAAACTCTACACCAAGATACAGCTATAGTTTCTTTACGGATGGTAGCTGGAAAGGATTTGATTACAGTATCTTCATTCAAGGAGTTGGTAAAAGAGATTACTATACCAATAGTAATATGTATTTTGGTATTGTTGGAAGTGAGTGGCAAAGTTCTTTGTTTACAGAACATCTTGACAGGTGGTCTCCTGAAACTCCAAATGGATTTTTCCCAAAAGCGTATATAGGTGGAGGTAACTGGTGGAAAAATACTGAGGCCCAAACTAAATATTTAATAAATGCTGCTTACTTACGTATCAAAAATGTACAAGTTGGATACACTCTTCCAACTACTATTTCTAATCAAATAAGAATTCAGAAACTACGTTTTTACATCAGCGTTGATAATTTAGCAACATTTACTAAAATGAACGATCACTCCGTATTAGATCCGGAAAATACATTCTCTGATGCTAAAAATTATCCTTTACAAAGAAGCGTTTCTGTAGGTGCTAACATCACTTTGTAAAGACAATAATAATTCTAAAAATATAATAATATGAAATTTATAAAATATTTCAGTGCAGGTTTGGTTTGCCTTTTGGTATTTACTTCCTGCGAAGCAGACTTCTTGGAGCGTTCTCCAGAGGTGAATATTAGTGATGGTGAATTTTGGAAAACTAAAAATGATCTAAAGTTATATGCCAATAATTTTTACAATAATTTCCTTCCTTCTTATCAAGGTTATTTTACACAAGGAATTTACGGTTTAGATGCTGATGAAGGAACGGATAACATGGTTCACCTTAATTTTAATGGAACAATCCTTAACGGCGAACGCCTAATACCTTCTTCTGGTGGAGGATGGACTATAACGGAGTGGAGTAGGATTAGAAACGTTAACTACTTTCTGCAAAATTATACTAAAAGTACAGAGAACTTTGAAGTAATTAAAGAACATGTAGGAGAAGCTCATTATTTCAGAGCCCTATTGTATTTTGATTTAATGAAAAAATTCGGGGATCTACCTTGGGTTGACAAAGCTTTAACTCCTAATGATACTGAGTTTTTGAAAACCGCTAGAGTATCAAGATCAATAATCGCCGATAATATATTGGCCGATCTTGATAAGGCTATCCTTTATTTACCTACCAAAGCCAGCTCTGCAAGCAACCGTGTTTACAGAGAGGTTGCTATGGCATTGCAAGCTAGAATTGCACTATACGAAGGGACTTGGGAGAAATATCATGCAGGAACTGCTTTTGGTGTCGCGGGCTCTAATGGAGATAAATACCTGACTAAAGCTGCCGCTGTATCTAAAGTCATTATAGATTCTGGTATCTTTGATTTAGATAATAAAACTACTGGAAATAACAGAGGATATTGGTCTCTTTTTAATCAGTCCAATTATGATAGTAGTAAAGAAGTTATGTTCTGGAGAAGATTTGATGTAGCTTCAAACTTTACCAATCGTTGGGCCGAATATGGAGCTCGTGGTAATGGTAAAGGATTTACTAAGAGTTTAGTTGATGACTATTTATGTACAGATGGTATGCCAATTAGTACAAGTTCACTTTATCAAGGGGATGCTACTTTAATTGATATCGTTAAAAATAGAGATCCAAGATTAAATCAATCTATTCATGTAAATGATGGTGCACATCCAATAACTAATCTTCGTCCTGGAGGCTTAGCTGATGTTCTATTTACAAATCCGATAGTAGACCAAGCAACAGAAGACAACTGTTCTACTGGCTTTCAGAGATTTAAAGGAACAGATCCTAATTATGTTAAACAATTCAACGGTATGGGAGATGCTGGACTTATTTTCTTTAGATATGCTGAAGTATTATTAAATTATGCTGAAGCAAAAGCTGAATTAGGAAATATAACTCAAGCTGATTTGGATATATCAATTAATAAATTGAGAGCTAGAGTTCAAATGCCAGATTTACTGATAGGAAGTATAGTTGCTGACCCAAATTGGGCATTTCCTACCTTATCTCCGGTTATTAATGAAGTAAGAAGAGAAAGACGTGTTGAATTAGCCGCTGAAGGTTTCCGTCATGATGACATTTGGAGATGGGCTGCAGCAGATGAGTTGATTACAGGTAAAAAACCATTAGGAGCTAAAAAAGCACAATGGATAAATGTACCAGGTATAAACCTCTACAACACTAATGTTGATGGTTATGTAGAACCATACAAAAATGTGGGTGCTATGGCAACAGGATATAAATTTAAAGCAGATAGAGATTATTTATTACCTATCCCTTTAAATCAAATTACATTAGCTGGATACACACAAAATCCAGGTTGGTAATATAATTATTGTTATATAAAGGTTTTGTCTAGGGTATATTGGATACTCTAGGCAAAACTTTTTTATATAGTCATGCGACTTAAATAGTTAGATTGTGTCTTACAGTAGAGTTATTGGCTGACAAGGAGAGATGAATTAGTTTTTACTTTTTAATAATAGTATATAAATTGAAAATTTATTTCTACTAAGAATAGATTTCATTAAAAAAGTAGTTGTAGATTTTTTTGTGTATTCGCGAAAAAAAACTGGTAGGGACTGGTATATATTGCAAATAATCTGTTCTATTTTTGAGAATACTTTTTAATTTTTTTTAAACTATTAATCGTCCTAGATTAAAAAGGGCTTTTTAATTATAATAATGTATTGATAAAATGAGATTAAGTTTTACTAAAACAGCCTTATTGTTTCTATTATTTGGAATGACTGTTAAAGGTTTTTCAAAGAATATTGCATTTGTTTGTTTTCATGAAAAAAGTGAAGTTCTACCAACTTTAAATAAGATAAAATTAAACGGTTACTTCAATGAAGTAACTTTGGGAGATACGCTTGTTGAGCGTTTTAGCAATGATAAAAATCGTACCGTAAATATCATTCCTGAACCGGTAAGCATGCAAATTTCTGAAGGGAGATATATAATAGATCGAGCTGCGAGTATTTATTTTAATTCAAAAGATGCGGAGCTTTCTAAACACGCCGGTTTTTTATCTACAGCAATAGAATCCCTTTCAGGAATTAAACTCAAAAAGGCTGTATCAGCAAACAAAGCAGCAATTCAATTAGTAATTTCAAAATCTGATGTTATCGGAAAGGAAGGCTATAATTTGAGGGTTACTGAAAAAGGAATTGTTATTTCGGCTAATACGGATAAAGGAATTTTTTACGGCATTCAAACCTTGTTGCAGATAATGCCAGCAATTCGTACCAATCAAAAACTACAAATACCTCGACTTGCTATAACAGATTATCCTCGTTTTCAATGGAGAGGAATGATGCTGGATGTCAGTAGACACTTTTTTTCGCCCGAGGCTATAAAAAACTATATTGATTTATTGGCTTCTTACAAAATGAATGTTTTTCATTGGCATTTAGCCGATGCCGAAGGTTGGAGACTGGAAATAAAAAAGTACCCAAAATTGACTTCGGTAGGTGCATGGAGACAGGAAATGCCAGGGAGTATCTTTTATAAAAAAGAGCAAAAGCTAACAGGAGAACCATTTAGCTATGGCGGTTATTATACCCAAGAGCAAGTTAAAGAGATTATTGCTTATGCTGTCAAAAGAAATGTTACGGTGGTTCCCGAAATTGAGATGCCAGGACATTCGGATGCAGCTATAGCTGCTTATCCCGAGTTTGGCTGTACAGGAAAACCGCAAGGAGTAAGAACTTCTATGGGGCCTTTTCCAGGTGCCGAGGCTAATTTCTGTGCCGGAAAAGAAAGCACTTTCCTCTTTTTGCAAGATGTTTTGCAGGAAGTAATACAGCTATTCCCATCTTCATACATCCACGTAGGTGGTGATGAGGTGGATAAGAAATGTTGGGAGAATTGTAGTTTATGTCAAAAAAGAATGAAAACCGAAGGGCTTAAAGACGTAAAGGAACTGCAAAGTTATTTTATAAAAAGAATTGGTAAATTCTTGACTGCAAAGGGGCGAAAAATGATTGGATGGGATGAAATCCTTGAAGGAGGTTTGGCACCCAATGCAACTGTAATGAGCTGGCGCGGAGAAAAGGGCGGAATTGATGCAGCAAAACTACAGCACGATGTAATCATGACGCCAGCCAAAGTACTTTACTTTAATAGGTATCAAGCGGATACGCTCAAAGTACAACAGCGGCTAGCTGCAAAATTTTCGATCAATTCTCTTAAGAAAGTGTATGATTATGAGCCTGTACCAAAGGAACTAAATGCTGATGAAGCCCGTTTTGTTTTGGGTGCACAAGCTTGCCTTTGGACAGAATTTATTTCTTCGGTTCCACATTTAGAACAAATGACAATGCCACGTATGCTTGCATTATCGGAGGTTTTATGGTCTCCATTGGCACAAAAAAATTGGAATCAATTTAAAGAGAAGGTTCCAGTTCACACAAATAGACTCGGTATCGGCGGTATCGGATTTTTCTTCTCAGAATTTCTTACAATAGAATAAATTAAAACCTAAATAATTATAGTAAACATGATGATTTCTTTAAAAAATAGCTACGGATTACTCCTTTGGATTTGGATATTGTGCTTTTCCGTACAAAACACTTCTGCTCAACAAAAGGGTAAAACTGCAGCAGCTAGACAAACTGTATCACTCAATAAAAATTGGAAATTCCATTTAGGGAGCGCTAATAATCCTGCTAAAGATTTCAATTACGGTATTGTTCGTAATTTCACTATTGCCGGTGGAGGTGGCGGAGCTGTAGCACCAAAATTTGACGACAGCAAATGGCGTACTGTAAATGTACCTCATGATTGGGCGGTAGAACTTCCCTTTGAATACCATAAACATTTTGATGTTCAAAGTCATGGCTATAGACCCGTTGGTGGTTTTTATCCGGATAATAGCGTTGGTTGGTATAGAAAACGTTTTTCGGTAGATAAAGAAAAAGAAGGACAACGTTTTGTTCTTCGATTTGAAGGTGTTTTCCGTGATTTTAAATTATGGGTAAACAATAATTATATTGGAGGAAATTTTGGAGGTTACACCGAAAGTTCTTTCGATATTACGGATTTTATCGAGTTTTCAAAGGATAATCTTATTGTAGTTCGCGTTGATGCCACACAATATGAAGGCTGGTTTTATGAAGGAGCCGGTATTTACAGAAACGTATTTCTTGAAACATTTACTCCGGTTCATATTCCGGAATATGGAGTTTATGTAGCGGCAAAAGTGGAAAAATCACAAGCAAAGGTTACGGCTCAAACTGCGGTTAAAAATCAAGAAGGTAAAACGGTTGACTGCGCTGTAGTTTCTTACGTTATTGATGCGAAAGGAACAAAAGTTACCCCATCTTTGACAGAGAAAGTTAAAGTAAAAAATAACGAAACACATCAGGTTGAACAAAATTTCGCTATCAAAAAACCAATGTTGTGGGGACTTGATACACCTAATTTATACCGATTAGTATCTATTGTAAAAAAAGAAGGAAAAACTGTAGACAGTCTTTCAACTGAATTTGGCGTACGTACTTTTGATTATAATGCCACTACAGGATTTTCTCTAAACGGAGAATCCATGAAAATAAAAGGAATGTGTGTGCATCAGGATCACGCCGGTGTGGGATCTGCAGTGCCGGACGCTTTAGTGTATTACAGAATCAAACTATTGAAAGAAATGGGAGTGAATGCCTACCGTTGTAGCCATAACCCACCTTCAAAATCAGTGTTAGAAGCTTGTGATAAACTCGGAATGATGGTTATGGACGAAATTCGCGTAATAGGTACCGGTAAAGAATATTACGAACAATTTGAAAAATTAATAAAAAGAGACCGCAATCACGCGAGTATCATGCTTTGGAGCTTAGGAAACGAAGAAACGGGCGTTCAGAATACCGATTTAGGTAGACGAATGGCGCATACTTTGGTACAACGACAAAAAGAATTAGATCCTTCACGATTGAGTACTTATGGAGGGAATAACGGAATCAATTTCAAGGGGATTAACCAAGAAATGGATGTAAGAGGATTTAATTATCACATTAAAGAATTAGATGATTATCATAAGGAACATCCTACTCAACCGATTGTTTTTAGTGAAGTTTCTAGTATGGTAAGTTCAAGAGGAATGTATGCCAAAGATTCTATCAAAGGATATTTGCCCGATTACGATATGAATAAGCCAGGTTGGGGACAAAGAGCCGAAGAATGGTGGAAATTTACCGTTGACAGACCTTGGTTAATGGGTGGTTTTGTTTGGACTGGTTTTGATTATCGTGGAGAGCCAACACCGTTTACTTGGCCAAACGTAAATTCGCATTTCGGAATAATGGATGTTTGCGGATTTCCAAAGAACACCTATTATTACTACCAAAGCTGGTGGACAGACAAAGACGTTATCAAAATTTATCCACATTGGAACGGTCATAAAGCTGGTGACAAAGTAAATGTATGGTGTAATAGCAATGCCGATGAGGTTGAATTAGTTTTAAATGGAAAAAGTCTCGGCAAAAAAGTAATGCCACGCAACGGACATTTGGAATGGGACGTTGTTTATGAGCCTGGAAAATTGGAAGCTATTGGTTTCAAAAAAGGGAAAACCATTCGTACAGCGGTCGAAACCACTTCAGCACCTTATCAAATTGTTCTGACACCGGACCGAAAAACAATATCCGCTGACGGAAACGATGTTTCTGTAATAAATGTAACGGCTTTTGATAAACAAGGCAGAGAGATTCCCGATGCGATGAATTTGATTCAGTTTAAGCTAAAAGGAGATGCAACTATTTTGGGAGTGGGTAATGGAGATCCAAGTTCTCATGAAGACGATAAATGCCTAGACGGTAACTGGAAACGTTCGCTATTTAATGGGAAATGCCAAATCATTCTACAGTCTATGGATAAAGAAGGTGAATTTTCACTTACAGCTACTTCCGAAGGTTTACAAAGTACCGCTGTTACAATAACAATGAAAAATAAATAGGAATGAAAATATTTAAAATACCTGCAATACTATTTGCTTTTTCCTGTAGCTTTTCCGCTCAGCTATTTGCTCAAAATAAAACGGAAACTGGCAAAAGACCCAATATAGTTATCATTATCTCTGATGATCATGCTTTTCAGGCTATTAGTGCTTATGGGAATAAATATGCAAAAACGACTAATATCGATCGTATTGCTAAAGAAGGAGCGCTTTTTAATAAAGGATATGTTACCAATTCTATCTGCGGTCCCAGCCGTGCGGTAATTTTGACGGGTAAATACAGCCATAAAAATGGTTTTAAGGATAATGAAAATTCCCGATTTGACGGGAGTCAGGATTCTTTTATTAAACAATTGAAAGGTTCCGGCTATGAAACCGCTTGGATTGGAAAATGGCATTTAGAAACAGATCCTCAGGGTTTTGATTATTGGCAAATTCTACCCGGACAAGGACATTATTACAATCCGGATTTTCATATGATGGATGGAAGTCGAAAACGCACCGAAGGATATGTTTCGGATATAGTCGAAGATGTTTCCGAAAATTGGATGGATAATCGCGATAAAGACAAACCTTTTTGTTTGGTTATCGGGCATAAAGCTACGCATCGTACCTGGATACCGGATATTAAGGATATGGGTAAGTTTGATGATGTTACTTTCCCTTTGCCTCATAATTTTTATGATGATTACAAAAACCGTGAGGCCGCCAAAGTTCAGGATATGTCTATTGCAAAAACTATGGTAATGGGATATGATCTAAAAGTATTTAAAGACGAAACAGACACGAATAAAGAAGGGACTATTTCTAGAATGAACGCCGAACAACGAAAAAAGTTTGATGATTATTATTTGCCAATAGCTGCCGATTTGAAATCCCGTAATTTAAGCGGGAAGGAATTGACCGAATGGAAATACCAGCGATACATGCGCGATTATCTGAGTACCGCAGTTTCTTTAGACAGAAATATCGGGCGTACTTTAGATTATTTAGACAAAAATAATTTAACCGAGAATACGATTGTCATTTATCTTTCGGATCAGGGATTTTATTTGGGTGAACACGGTTGGTTTGACAAGCGTTTTATTTATGAGGAATCTTTTAGAACACCTATGGTTATGCGTTATCCTGGAGTGATTAAGCCCGGTACGGTATCCAATGATTTGGTGATGAATTTAGATATTGCTCCAACGATGCTTGATGCGGCAGGTGTGGCTACTCCAAAAGACGAACAAGGAGAATCTATGTTACCATTATTTACCGATAAAAAAGCCAAAGGACGTGATGCTATATTTTATCACTACTATGAAAATGGAGAACATTCGGTATCACCTCATTTTGGAATAAGAACCAAGAGATACAAGCTGGTACGTTTCTATAAGCGTGTCAGTTCTTGGGAATTGTATGATTTAAAGAAAGATCCTAATGAAATGAATAATTTATATGGGCAAAAAGGATCTGAAAAAATTACTGCCGAGATGAAAGTTAAGCTTAATAAGCTGATCGATCAATATGACGATCAGGACGCCAAAGCGTTATTAAAAGGGTAGTAGTTTCAATTGCAGAAGATAAATAATATTGTATAAGTCTGTGGTTCCATAAAATTTATTTCTTTTAAAAAAAGATTGATAGTATTAGTATCAATCTTTTTTTTGAGTGACGATAAGCGATAATTAAACAAAGGTGATTTTTGATTATTAAGATGTTTTAGAATGTAAAATAATAGCATTTTACTTAAGGCTTTGAAAAGAAATAATTGACTAAACTAAGTGATTTTGGTAAAATAGTTTTAATTGTATTTAAAAAATAATGGTAGGAATCAGTATCAAATGTGTAAAGTTGACATTAAGCATTGTTTTAATGTGTGTTTTTTCGGTAAGCGGACAATTAAAGACCTTGCCTTTACCTAATAAACAACAATTAGCCTGGCAGAAAGCCGAATTTGGCGTCGTTTTTCATTATGATTTGCATGTATTTGACACATCAAAATACAACCAAGGTACGAACAGGATTACCCCAGTTGTGGATTACAATATTTTTAATCCTCAACAATTGGATGTGGAACAATGGGTTGTCTCTGCCAAGGCTGCGGGTGCAAAATTTGCTATCCTTACCGTAACTCATGAAACTGGTTTTGCCCTGTATCAATCAGATGTAAATCCTTATTCGATGAAAGCCTTGAAATGGAAAGATGGAAAAGCAGATATACTAAAGGATTTTGTAGATGCCTGTCGAAAACATGACATTAAACCAGGTGTTTATTTAGGGATTCGTTGGAATTCATTTTTTGGTGTACATGATTTTAAAGTAGATGGTGAACCAAATGGAGAGATGCAGAAAAGAAGGCAAGCCTATTACAATAAAATGGTCGAAGGAATGGTAAAAGAAATTTGTACCAATTATGGTCCTTTGTTCGAAATATGGTTTGATGGTGGCGCTAGTAGACCAGAAGAAGGTGCGCCAGATGTGTTGCCAATAGTAAAAAAATACCAACCCGATTGTTTGTTTTATCACAACGACCAGTTGGCCGAAGCACGTTGGGGCGGTTCTGAAAGTGGTATGGTAAACTATCCTTGCTGGTCTACATTTCCATACAATTTTACAGGTTCGGGTGAGAGTGCTATACCCGGAATCTCTAAAAATGGGTTTGCTTTACTGAAAGAGGGAGATGTAAACGGTAAATATTGGGTACCAGCGATGGCGGATGCTCCTTTACGCGGTTTTAATGGAAGACATGAATGGTTTTGGGAACCTGGTGATGAAAAGAGTATTTATCCTTTGAAAGAACTGATGAACATTTATTATAAATCGGTTGGAAGAAATGCTACTCTTATTATGGGATTAACACCGGATAACACAGGGCTTATGCCAAAAGAGGATGTACAACGCCTAAAGGAATGGGGAGATGAAATTAAAAAGAGATTCGATTATCCTATAGCTTTAACAAAAGGAAAAGGGAAGATAATTGAATTGAAATTGGACAAGGAAACAGGCGTAAATCAATTTGTTATACAGGAAAATATCGCCTTGGGACATCGTATAAGGGCTTTCAGGATTCAAGCGTATGAGAAAGGAAAATGGCAAACGGTGAACAACGGTACTGCTATCGGTAATAAATATATTTTTCTATCTGACAAGGCTATTTTTACAAAAAAGCTGAGGTTGGTGATTGATGAATCAGTAGCGGAGCCAGATATAATAAATTTTGCTGTATATAATATTCAAACAAATTAATTTCTTTTTAAAATAAATTTGAAAAAAGAACTAATGACCATTAGCAATGGTTTATTTAAAGTATAAAAAGGTTAAATAGTAGATATGAAAAAAACTTTTATATGGATTTGTATATCCATTTTCGCGATGTCAAATGCTAATGCACAAGATGTAAGTCTCGATTTGCAAAAGCGACCTTTGTTCGATACGATTGCGCAAGCCGCAAAATGGAACGGCATGAAAAATAAAGTAGATGTAAGTTTTGGCAATAGCAATACCCGATATGCACAGGATGTTTTTCCCGAGATCAAGTCGCAAAATAATTTGACGCTTACCGCCTGGAAAGGAGAAAAATTGAATGCACAGATTATGGTTTGGGCCAAAACAAATGTTCCGTCTATTCGTGTGGCAATAACGGATCTAAAGTCAAACAATGGTCACATAATTTCAAAGAGCAACAGCTACACTGGTTTTGTCGATTATGTGATAACCGATGAATTTAAAGGTGGTTGTGGCTATCGTAAACCCGAAAATTTTGATTCGTCATTGGTAGCTGACCCCATCAATACAATGGTTTCATCAGTTGCTTTGAAGAAGAATACAGTACAACCGATTTGGGTTAGTATTAATGTTCCTTCAAATGCTCCGGAAGGGAATTATGTAGCAACTGTAACTGTCAATGCCGATAAAAGTTATCAATTGAAACTTAATGTGAAAGTGGTAAATAAAACGCTGCCCGCTCCATCGCAATGGGTATTTAATCTTGACTTTTGGCAGCATCCCGCAGCCATCGCCAGGGTACATAATGAGAAATTGTGGAGCGATGCGCATTTTGCTTCAATGAAAAAATATTATACCATGCTGGCCAATGCAGGACAAAAGAACATTACGGCAAGTATTGTAAATGAACCTTGGGGGCATCAAACTTATGACGATTATCCAAGCCTTATCAAATGGATAAAAAAGAAAGACGGAAGTTGGGTGTATGATTATAGTTTGTTTGATAAATATATTTCTTTTGTGATGAGTTGTGGTATCAATCAGCGCATCAATTGTTATAGTATGGTGCCTTGGAAAGTCGCATTTCAATATTATGATGAGGGCTTGGCTAAGGATACTGTTTTTACTGAGGAAATTGGTTCAGAAGCATACAATGTTTTTTGGTCATCAATGCTAAAAGATTTTACAAAACACCTGAAACAAAAAGGATGGTTTTCTATTACTGCAATTGCTATGGATGAGCGCCCTATGCCAGCCATGCAGTCAGTTATCAAACTGTTGAAAGAAATTGACAAGGATTGGAAAATTACGTTGGCGGGAGATTATCATCCCGAAATAGAAAAAGATATTTTTGATTATTGTATTGCCTCTCGCTGGAGCTTTCCTGAGGATGTTTTACAACTTCGTCAGCAACAAGGAAAGTTAAGTACTTGGTACACCTGTTGTACGGAGAAATATCCGAACGGATTTACGTTTTCACCACCAGCAGAGCACGTATGGTTGGGATGGTACACTGCAGCAAAGAACATGGATGGCTATCTGCGTTGGGCTTATAACAGTTGGCCAAAAGAACCTCTAAAAGACAGTCGTTTTACCGCCTGGCCAGCTGGCGATACTTATCAGGTGTATCCCGGTCCAATGACTTCTATCCGTTTTGAAAAATTGATTGAAGGTATTCAGGATTTTGAAAAAATAAGAATACTGAAAGAACAGTACAAAAAAAATGGCGAAGAAGAGAAATTAAAAAAACTAGAAATAGCTTTAATGAAATTTGAAATTGAAAAGTTATCGCAGCAAACAGCAGAAGAAATGGTTAAAGAAGCCAAACTTATTTTGAATGTTTTGTAAAAGATAATACAAATTCAAGAGAAGTTAAATTATGAATAAAAAGAAACAATATTTTATGGTTATCAGATAGAAAGCCAATGAGATATTAAAAATAAAAAAACATGAACAATAAAATAGTCTATCGTTATTTTTTCATACCCTTAGTTTTGGTTTTCAGTTGTTTGCAATTAACAGCCCAAAACAAGCGCCCCAATATCATTGTTTTTTTGATAGATGATATGGGTTGGATGGATACTTCGGTTCCTTTTGGAGATAGTGTTATGCCGTTGAATAAACGCTATAACACCCCAAATATGGAACGATTGGCTAAAGAAGGAATGAAATTTACCAATGCCTATGCGCAACCGGTATGTACGCCAACAAGAGCAAGTATGTTAAGCGGTATGAACTCGGCTCATGCCCGAATCACAAATTGGACTTCGCCGGCAAATAATAATCCAACTGATAATCCTGACGAACAGTTTATTGCTCCAGAATGGAATTACAATGGGATGAGTCCGGTGCCAGGAATTGCACATACCCAATATGCTACTCCTTTTCCGCAATTACTAAAAGACTCAGGATATTTTACGGTGCATGTAGGCAAAGCGCATTGGGGATCGTTCGGAACTCCAGGAGCCAATCCGTTGAACATGGGATTTATTGTAAACGTTGCTGGCCATTCGGCGGGGCATCCCCAAAGTTATTTATCTGAGGATAATTATGGTAACAAACCCGGGAAAGCAAGTTGGCAGGCGGTTCCTGATTTGGGAGAATATTATGGAACGGGTACTTTTTTAACAGACGCGCTCACCAAAGAAGCAATAAAAACACTTGAAAATCCGATAAAAAACAAACAGCCTTTTTATTTAAATATGGCGCATTATGCTGTACATGATCCAATGATGGCTGATCCCCGTTATTATCAAAAATATGTAGATGCAGGACTAGATGAGACAGAAGCAAAATACGCCAGCTTAGTGGAAGGTATGGACCAGAGTCTAGGCGATATAATGGATTATCTCGTTTCTAAAAAAGCCGATAAAAATACCATTATTATTTTTATGAGCGATAACGGTGGTTTAAGTCTTGCGCCATCAAGAGCAGGGGAACCTCATACCCAAAATTTGCCTTTGAAAGCAGGTAAGGGGTCTGTGAACGAAGGAGGAATAAGAGTGCCGATGATTGTAAAATGGCCTAGTGTAACTAAGCCGGCTTCGGTGGCAAATCAGTATGTGATTATCGAAGATTTTTTCCCAACACTGTTAGAAATGGCAAAGGTAAGTTCTTATAAAACGGTACAAGACTTAGATGGGAAAAGCTTTTTGCCTATTTTGAAAAATCCAGATTATAAAGATAATAACAGAACTTTGATCTGGCATATTCCAAATAAATGGACAGCAAAAGACGGACCGGGAATCAACTATCAGAGTGCCATTAGAAAAGGAGATTGGAAACTGATATACGATATGCGTGACGGAAGTAAACAGCTCTATAATTTAAAAACTGATATCGGAGAAAATAACGATCTTGCGGCAAAACAACCAGATATGGTAAAAACACTGTCTAAAGATTTGGGAACGCAGTTAAGACAATGGAAGGCAACTATGCCAATAGACAAAAAAAGCAATACAGCTGCGCCCATGCCTGATGAGAATTAAAGATAGTTAGCTAAGGGCAGTAGCTTTATGCTAAAAGAAATTATCTTACAAAAGGTCTTAGAGTTTTAACGAACTCTAAGACCTTTTTTTATTTAATTTTAAATTGAGGCACTTTTAAGGAGTATATTGTTTAGGAATTCGAAGAGGAATTGATTATATTGTATGTTACTAAAGTTTAGCAGTTTTATCTGAAGAATCATTTTTATTAATTAAAAGATAGGAGATGATGAAAACCATTAACATAAAACGAATTTATGATAACAAAAAAGCTGATGGGAGTTATCGGATTTTGGTGGATAAATTGTGGCCACGTGGTATAAAAAAATCAGACTTGGATTTTGACGAATGGGATAAAGATATTGCGCCATCGGCTGCACTCAGAAAATGGTTTGGACATAAGCCAGAACGTTTTGAACAGTTTACAGAATTATATAACGAGGAACTTTCGCATAAGCAAGAAAGACTGACAAAGATTAAGGAATTGGCCAAAACCACAGTTGTAAGCTTATTGTATGGTGCGAAAGATCCAAAAATAAACCATGCGATTGTTTTATTGAATAATTTAGAAAAATAAAGTTTGGATCTTGAATTTTTGAGCTTCTACAAATAATTCTAATTTTTTTACCTTTCCGGTAGAATTTCATAACTCTTTTAGTGATCTCTTTACTTTTGTAATCATACAAGCTGCTGAGTTTTCGGAAAAGAGATGCAAATGAGTTGATAAAAAATTCGTGCATTGATTTTGTATGTTTTAATATTTTTAATTGGTATTAAATTGTTGATTTTGTGTTGTTTAAGCTTGTTTTTTTCATAACTTCGTTTTGCTTCAGTTGGGTTGACTTATTTCCAGTTTCCTAAACTGATGGTAAGTGGCTCTAAAGTTGAGCACAACTTTGATTAACACTTTGTAAATAAGTGGTTGAACCATTAAAAGATAAAATAAATTAAGGTCGGATGGTTCGTCATTAGTTGCTTTTTTATGATTTTAATTTTAAAAACAAATAAAAATGACAGCAAACAAAAATCCGTTTACTTGGCTCGAAATCTATGTAGAAGATTTAGCAAGAGCACAAAAATTTTACGAAACCGTACTGCAAATTGAAATGGTAGCAATGCCAATGCCCGAAGGTATGGACGATTTTCAAATGATAAGTTTTCCTTGGGCAGAAGGCAAACCAAATATCAGCGGAGCATTAGTGAAATCAGAGATGATGAAACCCTGTGCCAGCGGAACTTTAGCATATTTTACTTGTGAAGATTGTGCTACTGAAATAGCAAGAGTTACTGCAGCAGGAGGAAAAGTGTGTAAGGAGAAATTCTCAATAGGTGATTACGGTTTTTGCGGAATTTGTACTGATACCGAAGGTAATTCAATTGGATTCCATTCGATGAAATAAACCATTGAGAAATGAGGATGATTAAGACTAAAAGTTTAATTTTCTTAATTTCAAGGTGTTTTTTAATCAAATTTCAATTACAAAATTATGGCACAAGATTGGACATCATTTAAGATGAATATCGGCGTAAAAGCTAGCTTACAAGAAATGTATGATGCTTGGACAAAATCGGATAAAATGGAACAATGGTTCTTGGCTAGTTGTAAATATAGTGGCGAAAATCAAAACATTGATCAAAACCAAAATGCAATAGCAGGAAATACATACGAGTGGACTTGGTTTTTGTACGATGGAATAGAAAAAGGAAAAATCGTAGCAGCCAACGGAAAGGATTTCTTTCAATTTACTTTTGCAGGAGAATGTTTGGTTGACATTGAGCTTACCCAAAAAGGCGAATATGTATTGGTTACATTGACACAAAAGAATATTCCTACTGATGAAAAATCTAAATTCAACATCCGTATTGGTTGTGTAGAAGGTTGGACATTTTTTTTGACCAATTTAAAATCGGTTTACGAAAACTGCTCCGACTTAAGAAATAAAAATCCTGAATTAAAAGGAGTGAACGGTTAGTGGAATAATTTCGATAGAACCAAATCGGGGATTATTCTTTACATATTAGTAGAAGGAGATCAAAGTTGATAAAGCGGAAGTAAGTTTCCGTTTTTTTTGTTTTGAATCGTGATCTCTTTCTTTTGAAGGAAAATAACCTAATTACTTCTTGGACTTTATCTATGTTGAATATTGTTTATAATCAGTATAATAGTTGTCTGTTTTGATACTTTAAATTGATTATTTGTTTAACTTAGATACTGTTTTCCAGTGCTATATGTTTTTGTAGCTTGCATAATTCAAGTTAATTACTTTCCTGCATATGCCAATTTTTAAACTTAATTCTAGTTTATAGCTGTTGAAAAACAACTCGCATAAATCATTGTATAACATCTTAAAAAATCATCTAGAATGAAAACACAAAATGTTAGCCAAAAATTAATCAGTTCGCATCTCATTTCTGGGGAAATGAATCCCGGAACCGAAATCGGGTTAAAAATTGATCAGGTATTGCAACAAGATGCTACCGGAACATTGGTAATGCTTGAGTTGGAAGCTTTTAATTTAAAAAAAATCAAGCCCGAAATAGCTGTTCAATATGTAGATCACAATTTGCTTCAGGCCGATTATAAGAATATGGATGATCATTTGTTTTTGCAGTCCGCTGCGGCGCGTTTTGGATATTGGTTCAGCAGACCTGGAAATGGAATCAGTCATGTTGTACACATGGAACGATTTGGAAGACCGGGCAAAACATTGTTGGGTTCAGACAGCCATACTCCGGCGGGAGGCGGCATCGGAATGCTCGCCATCGGTACAGGCGGACTGGATGTTGCCCTTGCTGCTGCGGGCGAACCCTATTATGTGAAAATGCCAAAAATTATGGGTGTCAAACTCATTGGGAAATTACCTGATTGGGTGAGTGCTAAAGATGTTATTTTGGAAATACTCCGCCGATATGATGTCACTGGCGGACGCGGTTATATTCTAGAATATTATGGTCCCGGTTTGAAATCGCTCAGTGCTTGGGATCGTCATGTTATTGCCAATATGGGCACGGAAACCGGTGCTACAACTTCGGTATTTCCCTCGGATGAAATCACACGCGAATTCCTTAAGCAGGAAGGAAGGGAGGAACAGTGGATTGAACTCGAAGCTGATGAAGGCGCAACCTATGATAAAAATATAGAAATTGATTTAGCTGCTTTAGAACCTTTAATAGCACTTCCTGGTAGCCCCGGAGATGTTGTTCCAGTGCGGGAAGTTAGCGGATTAAATGTGCAGCAAGTCGTTATAGGTTCTTCTGCAAATCCGGGATTACGAGATTTTTGGATTGTATCCCAAATTGTAAAAGGTAAAGCGGTTTCTCCGGATGTTTCTCTCGATATCAATCCTTCTTCTCGTCAAATGTTGGAAAGCCTGACCGATATGGGGGCTCTTGGTCCTTTGATAGTTGCCGGGGCACGCCTTCATCAATCCGGTTGCATGGGATGTATCGGTATGGGACAGGCTCCTGCTACCAATACAATAAGCCTCCGAACCATGCCCCGTAATTTTCCAGGGCGCTCTGGGACACTCGATGATAAAATATACCTATGTAGCCCAGAAACTGCCGCAGCTTCTGCACTTGTGGGGAAAATTACCGATCCAAGAGAACTCGAGAAAATATTGAATATTCCTTATCCAAAATGGATAGAACCCACCCAAATAAAGATCAACAAACAGATGTTAATTGCTCCAAATGGGACGACTACCCAGTTAATCAAGGGACCGAACATTAAAACACTTCCTAATTTTGAAGAACTGCCCGATGTACTGGAAATCCCCATTCTATTGAAAATGGGAGGCGATATTTCTACAGATGGAATTTTGAAAGCGGGTGCCGATGTACTCCCATTGCGCTCCAATATCCCTGAAATAAGTAAGTACTCCTATTATGCTATTGATCCGACATTCTATGATCGAGCCGTTCTAAATCAAAAAACACATCAGGGTTATTGCGTTGTTGCCGGAGAAAACTTCGCGCAGGGTTCAAGCAGGGAACATGCGGCTTTAGCTCCTAAATACCTTGGCCAAAAGTTTGCCATTGCCAAATCGTATGCCCGTATAGGCTGGCAGAACCTGATTAATTTTGGTATTATTCCTTTCGAATTCAAGAATGCGGCAGATTATGACAAGCTAGAGCAAGGCGATGTTTTACGTATACAGGATTTAAGGGCTGCTATTCTTAATAAAGATTCGATAATAGCTATAGTAGTGGGAAAAGAGATTGAAATTCCGCTTACATATAGTATTAGTGAAAGACAAACTCAAATTATTCTAAAAGGCGGTGTTATTAATTATGTGAAACATGCCTTAAGATAAAAGCTTTGTTATTTATTGTAAAGTCAGCTAGCTGTAAGTCCTATCAATATGGAGAATCTAAAAGATTTTTGGGAAGCAAAGACTGTAAAAGGACAAATAATAAATTTTCGTACTTATGAAAAGTAGTTATACCTATATATAGCAGCTGTTTCCTGCTATTCGCTGCAATCTGCCTAGCCGAACACCGGCTGGGCAGGATTTCTCCCGACGCTTCGGGACTATCAAGGCTAGGGAGCGGCTTTTATTAATACGTATCGGTTTATCTAGAGAAATCGAACTATAAAGACTGCTTTGATTGGTTTAAAAAGGAGATTTCGATAATATTACCTAATCTTTATCCTTATTATATAGTAGTGAATAGATGAAGTAATAGTTGTATTGAGGTATTTTGTATTAAAATCTGCTTCTGTCAAGCCTTCTTTTCCTTCGGAGAGGGCAGGGAGAGAGAAATAGTTTTTGTTTCAAAAACCACGTTTTCAGTGGTTTAAGATTAAAGTTAATAAAAGTTAAAAAAAAGGGGTTTAAAAAGCTTGAATACCCAGATAAAGGTGGTAGTTTTGCACCCGCAACAGCGACAAACGTTCATTAAAACACTGACAGCGATTATTTGATTTAGGGATTTAGTTTTCTAAAATAAAAGTCAAAAAAAGCTTGTGAGATTTGAATTTGCTTGTTATCTTTGCACCCCGCAAAATACGCAAAGTTCTTTGAGAGATTGGTAAGAGAGAATAAAGAAAACGAAGTTTTAAAGCTTCAAAAAAACTTTAAATTTTTCTTGCGAGATTAAAAAGAAGTTGTACTTTTGCACCCGCTTCGAGAAACACATTTAGATGTGAAGAACGAGACGAAAAAACGATAAGACACGTTCCTAGACATATTGAATTGACAGCCGTTTTAAGAGAGATCTTAAAACAAAAGAATAAGAGTAATAGAATCGATAGATTTGAAAAAACCGATAGATCTTCAGTCGAATAAAAACAGAGAATCATTTATGGTTCTCGCATAATATACGATGAAGAGTTTGATCCTGGCTCAGGATGAACGCTAGCGGCAGGCTTAACACATGCAAGTCGAGGGGTATAGTTCTTCGGAATTAGAGACCGGCGCACGGGTGCGTAACGCGTATGCAATCTACCTTTCACAGAGGGATAGCCCAGAGAAATTTGGATTAATACCTCATAGTATTATAGGATGGCATCATTTTATAATTAAAGTCACAACGGTGAAAGATGAGCATGCGTCCCATTAGCTAGTTGGTAAGGTAACGGCTTACCAAGGCTACGATGGGTAGGGGTCCTGAGAGGGAGATCCCCCACACTGGTACTGAGACACGGACCAGACTCCTACGGGAGGCAGCAGTGAGGAATATTGGACAATGGGCGCAAGCCTGATCCAGCCATGCCGCGTGCAGGATGACGGTCCTATGGATTGTAAACTGCTTTTGTACGAGAAGAAACACTCCTTCGTGAAGGAGCTTGACGGTATCGTAAGAATAAGGATCGGCTAACTCCGTGCCAGCAGCCGCGGTAATACGGAGGATCCAAGCGTTATCCGGAATCATTGGGTTTAAAGGGTCCGTAGGCGGTTTAGTAAGTCAGTGGTGAAAGCCCATCGCTCAACGGTGGAACGGCCATTGATACTGCTAAACTTGAATTATTAGGAAGTAACTAGAATATGTAGTGTAGCGGTGAAATGCTTAGAGATTACATGGAATACCAATTGCGAAGGCAGGTTACTACTAATATATTGACGCTGATGGACGAAAGCGTGGGTAGCGAACAGGATTAGATACCCTGGTAGTCCACGCCGTAAACGATGGATACTAGCTGTTGGGAGCAATCTCAGTGGCTAAGCGAAAGTGATAAGTATCCCACCTGGGGAGTACGTTCGCAAGAATGAAACTCAAAGGAATTGACGGGGGCCCGCACAAGCGGTGGAGCATGTGGTTTAATTCGATGATACGCGAGGAACCTTACCAAGGCTTAAATGTAGATTGACCGGTTTGGAAACAGACTTTTCGCAAGACAATTTACAAGGTGCTGCATGGTTGTCGTCAGCTCGTGCCGTGAGGTGTCAGGTTAAGTCCTATAACGAGCGCAACCCCTGTTGTTAGTTGCCAGCGAGTCATGTCGGGAACTCTAACGAGACTGCCAGTGCAAACTGTGAGGAAGGTGGGGATGACGTCAAATCATCACGGCCCTTACGCCTTGGGCTACACACGTGCTACAATGGCCGGTACAGAGAGCAGCCACTGGGTGACCAGGAGCGAATCTATAAAACCGGTCACAGTTCGGATCGGAGTCTGCAACTCGACTCCGTGAAGCTGGAATCGCTAGTAATCGGATATCAGCCATGATCCGGTGAATACGTTCCCGGGCCTTGTACACACCGCCCGTCAAGCCATGGAAGCTGGGGGTGCCTGAAGTCGGTGACCGCAAGGAGCTGCCTAGGGTAAAACTGGTAACTAGGGCTAAGTCGTAACAAGGTAGCCGTACCGGAAGGTGCGGCTGGAACACCTCCTTTCTAGAGCTTGAATGTTAGTAGCAATACACTTTCAAGAAAGAAGACGAAAAGAGATATTGGAAAAATATCTAAAGAATTTATTACTCTTGCTGTTAGTTCAAATAATACAATTTAAGAATAAGAGTGTCTCGTAGCTCAGCTGGTTAGAGTACTACACTGATAATGTAGGGGTCGACAGTTCGAGTCTGTCCGAGACAACTATTTACACTTAAATACAAAGAAGAATCTAGAGTTAGCAATTCACAACTCATTTGGATGTAAAGTAAAGTTACTGAAAACTGAATACTGAACACTGCCAACTGTATTGGGGGATTAGCTCAGCTGGCTAGAGCGCCTGCCTTGCACGCAGGAGGTCAACGGTTCGACTCCGTTATTCTCCACAAATCAGTTGATTTGGTTTTTTGGTCATTCGTTTATTCGAATCACGAATCCATAAATCCACAGATAACCGTTCATTGACATATTGAGATAAGAAAAATATTAAAAAGTAGAAAGCGTTTTTTACTATTTATAGTAAAAGACAAACAAAAACGGTCTTAATTAAATTTAAGATTGGTACAATAAGCAAAATAAGGGCGTATGGGGGATGCCTTGGCTCTCAGAGGCGATGAAAGGCGTGATAAGCTGCGAAAAGCTACGGGGACGGGCACACACCGATTGATCCGTAGATACCTGAATGGGGCAACCCACTATGTTGAAGACATAGTACACCGATAGGTGGGCAAACCCGCTGAACTGAAACATCTAAGTAGGCGGAGGAGAAGAAAACAAAAGTGATTCCGTAAGTAGTGGCGAGCGAACGCGGATTAGCCCAAACCAATGTTGTTACGGCAATGTTGGGGTTGTAGGACCACGACATTTCTTGCACAAGGAACTAGAATCTACTGGAAAGTAGAACCAAAGAGGGTGATAGTCCTGTATAGGTAACGAGTGTAAAGGATAGTGGTATCCTGAGTAGGGCGGGGCACGTGAAACCCTGTCTGAATTTGGCGGGACCATCCGCTAAGGCTAAATACTCCTGAGAGACCGATAGTGAACCAGTACCGTGAGGGAAAGGTGAAAAGAACCGTGAATAACGGAGTGAAATAGATCCTGAAACCATACGCTTACAAGCGGTCGGAGCCCTTTCGTGGGGTGACGGCGTGCCTTTTGCATAATGAGCCTACGAGTTAACGTTGCTGGCAAGGATAAGTGGTTAAGCCACGGATCCGTAGCGAAAGCGAGTCTGAATAGGGCGCTTTAGTCAGTAGTGTTAGACGCGAAACCGTGTGATCTACCCATGGACAGGTTGAAGCTGTGGTAACACACAGTGGAGGACCGAACCCGTTGACGTTGAAAAGTCTTGGGATGATCTGTGGGTAGGGGTGAAAGGCCAATCAAACTCGGAAATAGCTCGTACTCCCCGAAATGCATTTAGGTGCAGCGTTATGCGTAAAGTTATATAGAGGTAGAGCTACTGATTGGATGCGGGGGCTTCACCGCCTACCAATTCCTGACAAACTCCGAATGCTATATAATGTTTCATAACAGTGAGGGCTTGGGTGCTAAGGTCCAAGTCCGAGAGGGAAAGAACCCAGACCATCAGCTAAGGTCCCCAAATATATACTAAGTTGAAAGAACGAGGTTTGTCTGCCCAGACAGCTAGGATGTTGGCTTGGAAGCAGCCATTCATTTAAAGAGTGCGTAACAGCTCACTAGTCGAGCGGACGAGCATGGATAATAATCGGGCATAAGTATATTACCGAAGCTATGGATTTAGAGTTTACTCTAAGTGGTAGGGGAGCATTCTAACAGGGTAGAAGGTGTATCGTAAGGTATGCTGGACTGGTTAGAAAAGAAAATGTAGGCATAAGTAACGATAATGCGGGCGAGAAACCCGCACACCGAAAGACTAAGGTTTCCACAGCTATGCTAATCAGCTGTGGGTTAGTCGGGACCTAAGGCGAACCCGAAAGGGACAGTCGATGGACAACGGGTTAATATTCCCGTACTACTGTTAACTGTGATGGGGTGACGGAGTGATGAAAGTGCCGCGAACTGACGGAATAGTTCGTTGAAGTACCTACCTATAAGACCCGCAGGCAAATCCACGGGTTTTGGGGAAATACGATAGTACTCGGCGTCTTCGGACAAAGAGATAGTGCACCTAAGGGCTTCCAAGAAAAACCTCTAAACTTCAGGTTAATAGTACCCGTACCGCAAACCGACACAGGTAGTCGAGATGAGAATTCTAAGGTGCTCGAGAGATTCATGGCTAAGGAATTAGGCAAAATAGACCCGTAACTTCGGGAGAAGGGTCGCCAGCAGCAATGCTGGCCGCAGTGAAGAGGTCCAGGCGACTGTTTATCAAAAACACAGGGCTCTGCAAAATCGTAAGATGAAGTATAGGGCCTGACACCTGCCCGGTGCTGGAAGGTTAAGAGGAGATGTTATCTTCGGAGAAGCATTGAATTGAAGCCCCAGTAAACGGCGGCCGTAACTATAACGGTCCTAAGGTAGCGAAATTCCTTGTCGGGTAAGTTCCGACCTGCACGAATGGTGTAACGATCTGGACACTGTCTCAGCCATGAGCTCGGTGAAATTGTAGTAACGGTGAAGATGCCGTTTACCCGCAGTGGGACGAAAAGACCCTGTGCACCTTTACTATAGCTTAGTATTGACCTTGGATAAATGATGTGTAGGATAGGTTGGAGACTGTGAAGTGGCGTCGCTAGGCGTTGTGGAGTCATTGTTGAAATACAACCCTTTGTTTATCTGAGGCCTAACCCCGTTTTGCGGGGGACATTGCTTGGTGGGTAGTTTGACTGGGGTGGTCGCCTCCAAAAGAGTAACGGAGGCTTCTAAAGGTTCCCTCAGTACGCTTGGTAACCGTGCGTAGAGTGCAATGGCATAAGGGAGCTTGACTGAGAGACATACAGGTCGATCAGGTACGAAAGTAGAGCATAGTGATCCGGTGGTTCCGCATGGAAGGGCCATCGCTCAAAGGATAAAAGGTACGCCGGGGATAACAGGCTGATCTCCCCCAAGAGCTCATATCGACGGGGGGGTTTGGCACCTCGATGTCGGCTCGTCACATCCTGGGGCTGGAGAAGGTCCCAAGGGTTGGGCTGTTCGCCCATTAAAGTGGCACGCGAGCTGGGTTCAGAACGTCGTGAGACAGTTCGGTCTCTATCTACTGTGGGCGCAAGAAATTTGAGTGGATCTGATTCTAGTACGAGAGGACCGAATTGGACAAACCTCTAGTGTATCTGTTGTCACGCCAGTGGCACCGCAGAGTAGCTACGTTTGGAAGGGATAAGCGCTGAAAGCATATAAGCGCGAAACCCACCACAAGATGAGATTTCTTTTAAGGATCGTGGGAGATGACCACGTTGATAGGCTATAGATGTAAAGGCAGTAATGTCATAGTCGAGTAGTACTAATAATCCGTAAGCTTATGTACACCTTTTCCTCCGGGGTAACCCGGAGGAAGAAACTTTCTAAATAAATACTTTTTTCTTTATCTCAGTATGTTAAGATATTGTGTAATGTTGATCCATAAATAATGGATTACCCATTGCAAAACGACCTTAAGGTGGTTATTGCGGCGGGGCTCACCTCTTCCCATCCCGAACAGAGAAGTTAAGCCCGCCTGCGCAGATGGTACTGCAGTTATGTGGGAGAGTATGTCGTCGCCTTTCTTTAGAAAAGCCTGTCTGAAAAGACAGGCTTTTTTGTTTTTATAGCATCGAAGTGTTTGTCTAAGGGCTCGGTTCGACGTATTTGTTTAATCTGGACCTGTTTTAGATTCTGTAAAACCCTCTATCCAATCGGATAGAGGGTTTTTTTGATTGGAATTATTAAATAGTGATTGATCAAGTCTAAAAGTTGTGGAGCAGTAAACATTGGATATATTTTAGTTAGTTTAAAAAGGACAGATTCAATGTTTTTGGCTCCTTTGAACTGTGATCTAAAAGGTTTAATTTTTGTATTATAAGATTCCGTTGAAGCATTTATAATTTCATTATTAAAATAGTTTACTATTGACTGATAATGTTTTTTTATTTTTCTAGATATAGTATTAAATGATTTGAATTCAGATTGGCTTTCCTTTTCGTGCTACTTGGCTAATTTGGATGAGTCGTATATTTTTCGGTTGTGTTTTCGAGGATATTTCGTAGGTCTTGTACTTGATTGTTTGCCTTTTCAATATTAAGATATAAAGTAAATAATAGTGTAGCGCGTTCTTGTTAGTTTTTAGATCATTTTGATTTGTTTTTATTCAAGGCATGCAACTTCTAGCTTGTAATCGCTTAACGGTATTTCTATTTAAGAGTATCTTTGGCTGAAAACTTATTTTTGTTTTCATGGCTTTTCAATAGTATCATTTTCTAAATCAATGGCTATTCATCGGTGTTTGATTCTGATTTTTTACAAAGACTCTAAGGCGAGTTTTTGTACAGGAAATCGTTAGGTAACTCTCAAAGTGTTAAAAAAACATTTCTTAGCAATGAGCCTCATATTTGCCTTTCTATATAGAGTTGTTTTTTCTTTGTTTATGAGTGTCTGGGTTTTTGGTTATTATCTTTAATTTGAATATGTGAATTCGGTAAAAAACGTTTTTAAAATTTTTAGAGACGATTAAAACTGCATTAAGTCCTCTTAATTTGAATCAAAACTTATAATTGTGTCTTTATTATAAGGTAGTATTGATTGTTAAAAAGCCTTGCTGGGGCTGTGTTTTCGTCAGCTAGCAACATAATAAGGTTGTAATCCGTGAAACGCTGAAAAAACTTTTTGTTTCAAAAACCACGTTTTCAGTGGTTTAAGATTAAAGTTAATAAAAGTTAAAAAAAAGGGGTTTAAAAAGCTTGAATACCCAGATAAAGGTGGTAGTTTTGCACCCGCAACAGCGACAAACGTTCATTAAAACACTGACAGCGATTATTTGATTTAGGGATTTAGTTTTCTAAAATAAAAGTCAAAAAAAGCTTGTGAGATTTGAATTTGCTTGTTATCTTTGCACCCCGCAAAATACGCAAAGTTCTTTGAGAGATTGGTAAGAGAGAATAAAGAAAACGAAGTTTTAAAGCTTCAAAAAAACTTTAAATTTTTCTTGCGAGATTAAAAAGAAGTTGTACTTTTGCACCCGCTTCGAGAAACACATTTAGATGTGAAGAACGAGACGAAAAAACGATAAGACACGTTCCTAGACATATTGAATTGACAGCCGTTTTAAGAGAGATCTTAAAACAAAAGAATAAGAGTAATAGAATCGATAGATTTGAAAAAACCGATAGATCTTCAGTCGAATAAAAACAGAGAATCATTTATGGTTCTCGCATAATATACGATGAAGAGTTTGATCCTGGCTCAGGATGAACGCTAGCGGCAGGCTTAACACATGCAAGTCGAGGGGTATAGTTCTTCGGAATTAGAGACCGGCGCACGGGTGCGTAACGCGTATGCAATCTACCTTTCACAGAGGGATAGCCCAGAGAAATTTGGATTAATACCTCATAGTATTATAGGATGGCATCATTTTATAATTAAAGTCACAACGGTGAAAGATGAGCATGCGTCCCATTAGCTAGTTGGTAAGGTAACGGCTTACCAAGGCTACGATGGGTAGGGGTCCTGAGAGGGAGATCCCCCACACTGGTACTGAGACACGGACCAGACTCCTACGGGAGGCAGCAGTGAGGAATATTGGACAATGGGCGCAAGCCTGATCCAGCCATGCCGCGTGCAGGATGACGGTCCTATGGATTGTAAACTGCTTTTGCACAGGAAGAAACAACTCTACGTGTAGAGTCTTGACGGTACTGTGAGAATAAGGATCGGCTAACTCCGTGCCAGCAGCCGCGGTAATACGGAGGATCCAAGCGTTATCCGGAATCATTGGGTTTAAAGGGTTCGTAGGCGGTTTAGTAAGTCAGTGGTGAAAGCCCATCGCTCAACGGTGGAACGGCCATTGATACTGCTAAACTTGAATTATTAGGAAGTAACTAGAATATGTAGTGTAGCGGTGAAATGCTTAGAGATTACATGGAATACCAATTGCGAAGGCAGGTTACTACTAATATATTGACGCTGATGGACGAAAGCGTGGGTAGCGAACAGGATTAGATACCCTGGTAGTCCACGCCGTAAACGATGGATACTAGCTGTTGGGAGCAATCTCAGTGGCTAAGCGAAAGTGATAAGTATCCCACCTGGGGAGTACGTTCGCAAGAATGAAACTCAAAGGAATTGACGGGGGCCCGCACAAGCGGTGGAGCATGTGGTTTAATTCGATGATACGCGAGGAACCTTACCAAGGCTTAAATGTAGATTGACCGGTTTGGAAACAGACTTTTCGCAAGACAATTTACAAGGTGCTGCATGGTTGTCGTCAGCTCGTGCCGTGAGGTGTCAGGTTAAGTCCTATAACGAGCGCAACCCCTGTTGTTAGTTGCCAGCGAGTCATGTCGGGAACTCTAACGAGACTGCCAGTGCAAACTGTGAGGAAGGTGGGGATGACGTCAAATCATCACGGCCCTTACGCCTTGGGCTACACACGTGCTACAATGGCCGGTACAGAGAGCAGCCACTGGGTGACCAGGAGCGAATCTATAAAACCGGTCACAGTTCGGATCGGAGTCTGCAACTCGACTCCGTGAAGCTGGAATCGCTAGTAATCGGATATCAGCCATGATCCGGTGAATACGTTCCCGGGCCTTGTACACACCGCCCGTCAAGCCATGGAAGCTGGGGGTGCCTGAAGTCGGTGACCGCAAGGAGCTGCCTAGGGTAAAACTGGTAACTAGGGCTAAGTCGTAACAAGGTAGCCGTACCGGAAGGTGCGGCTGGAACACCTCCTTTCTAGAGCTTGAATGTTAGTAGCAATACACTTTCAAGAAAGAAGACGAAAAGAGATATTGGAAAAATATCTAAAGAATTTATTACTCTTGCTGTTAGTTCAAATAATACAATTTAAGAATAAGAGTGTCTCGTAGCTCAGCTGGTTAGAGTACTACACTGATAATGTAGGGGTCGACAGTTCGAGTCTGTCCGAGACAACTATTTACACTTAAATACAAAGAAGAATCTAGAGTTAGCAATTCACAACTCATTTGGATGTAAAGTAAAGTTACTGAAAACTGAATACTGAACACTGCCAACTGTATTGGGGGATTAGCTCAGCTGGCTAGAGCGCCTGCCTTGCACGCAGGAGGTCAACGGTTCGACTCCGTTATTCTCCACAAATCAGTTGATTTGGTTTTTTGGTCATTCGTTTATTCGAATCACCGAATCCATAAATCCACAGATAACCGTTCATTGACATATTGAGATAAGAAAAATATTAAAAAGTAGAAAGCGTTTTTTACTATTTATAGTAAAAGACAAACAAAAACGGTCTTAATTAAATTTAAGATTGGTACAATAAGCAAAATAAGGGCGTATGGGGGATGCCTTGGCTCTCAGAGGCGATGAAAGGCGTGATAAGCTGCGAAAAGCTACGGGGACGGGCACACACCGATTGATCCGTAGATACCTGAATGGGGCAACCCACTATGTTGAAGACATAGTACACCGATAGGTGGGCAAACCCGCTGAACTGAAACATCTAAGTAGGCGGAGGAGAAGAAAACAAAAGTGATTCCGTAAGTAGTGGCGAGCGAACGCGGATTAGCCCAAACCAATGTTGTTACGGCAATGTTGGGGTTGTAGGACCACGACATTTCTTGCACAAGGAACTAGAATCTACTGGAAAGTAGAACCAAAGAGGGTGATAGTCCTGTATAGGTAACGAGTGTAAAGGATAGTGGTATCCTGAGTAGGGCGGGGCACGTGAAACCCTGTCTGAATTTGGCGGGACCATCCGCTAAGGCTAAATACTCCTGAGAGACCGATAGTGAACCAGTACCGTGAGGGAAAGGTGAAAAGAACCGTGAATAACGGAGTGAAATAGATCCTGAAACCATACGCTTACAAGCGGTCGGAGCCCTTTCGTGGGGTGACGGCGTGCCTTTTGCATAATGAGCCTACGAGTTAACGTTGCTGGCAAGGATAAGTGGTTAAGCCACGGATCCGTAGCGAAAGCGAGTCTGAATAGGGCGCTTTAGTCAGTAGTGTTAGACGCGAAACCGTGTGATCTACCCATGGACAGGTTGAAGCTGTGGTAACACACAGTGGAGGACCGAACCCGTTGACGTTGAAAAGTCTTGGGATGATCTGTGGGTAGGGGTGAAAGGCCAATCAAACTCGGAAATAGCTCGTACTCCCCGAAATGCATTTAGGTGCAGCGTTATGCGTAAAGTTATATAGAGGTAGAGCTACTGATTGGATGCGGGGGCTTCACCGCCTACCAATTCCTGACAAACTCCGAATGCTATATAATGTTTCATAACAGTGAGGGCTTGGGTGCTAAGGTCCAAGTCCGAGAGGGAAAGAACCCAGACCATCAGCTAAGGTCCCCAAATATATACTAAGTTGAAAGAACGAGGTTTGTCTGCCCAGACAGCTAGGATGTTGGCTTGGAAGCAGCCATTCATTTAAAGAGTGCGTAACAGCTCACTAGTCGAGCGGACGAGCATGGATAATAATCGGGCATAAGTATATTACCGAAGCTATGGATTTAGAGTTTACTCTAAGTGGTAGGGGAGCATTCTAACAGGGTAGAAGGTGTATCGTAAGGTATGCTGGACTGGTTAGAAAAGAAAATGTAGGCATAAGTAACGATAATGCGGGCGAGAAACCCGCACACCGAAAGACTAAGGTTTCCACAGCTATGCTAATCAGCTGTGGGTTAGTCGGGACCTAAGGCGAACCCGAAAGGGACAGTCGATGGACAACGGGTTAATATTCCCGTACTACTGTTAACTGTGATGGGGTGACGGAGTGATGAAAGTGCCGCGAACTGACGGAATAGTTCGTTGAAGTACCTACCTATAAGACCCGCAGGCAAATCCACGGGTTTTGGGGAAATACGATAGTACTCGGCGTCTTCGGACAAAGAGATAGTGCACCTAAGGGCTTCCAAGAAAAACCTCTAAACTTCAGGTTAATAGTACCCGTACCGCAAACCGACACAGGTAGTCGAGATGAGAATTCTAAGGTGCTCGAGAGATTCATGGCTAAGGAATTAGGCAAAATAGACCCGTAACTTCGGGAGAAGGGTCGCCAGCAGCAATGCTGGCCGCAGTGAAGAGGTCCAGGCGACTGTTTATCAAAAACACAGGGCTCTGCAAAATCGTAAGATGAAGTATAGGGCCTGACACCTGCCCGGTGCTGGAAGGTTAAGAGGAGATGTTATCTTCGGAGAAGCATTGAATTGAAGCCCCAGTAAACGGCGGCCGTAACTATAACGGTCCTAAGGTAGCGAAATTCCTTGTCGGGTAAGTTCCGACCTGCACGAATGGTGTAACGATCTGGACACTGTCTCAGCCATGAGCTCGGTGAAATTGTAGTAACGGTGAAGATGCCGTTTACCCGCAGTGGGACGAAAAGACCCTGTGCACCTTTACTATAGCTTAGTATTGACCTTGGATAAATGATGTGTAGGATAGGTTGGAGACTGTGAAGTGGCGTCGCTAGGCGTTGTGGAGTCATTGTTGAAATACAACCCTTTGTTTATCTGAGGCCTAACCCCGTTTTGCGGGGGACATTGCTTGGTGGGTAGTTTGACTGGGGTGGTCGCCTCCAAAAGAGTAACGGAGGCTTCTAAAGGTTCCCTCAGTACGCTTGGTAACCGTGCGTAGAGTGCAATGGCATAAGGGAGCTTGACTGAGAGACATACAGGTCGATCAGGTACGAAAGTAGAGCATAGTGATCCGGTGGTTCCGCATGGAAGGGCCATCGCTCAAAGGATAAAAGGTACGCCGGGGATAACAGGCTGATCTCCCCCAAGAGCTCATATCGACGGGGGGGTTTGGCACCTCGATGTCGGCTCGTCACATCCTGGGGCTGGAGAAGGTCCCAAGGGTTGGGCTGTTCGCCCATTAAAGTGGCACGCGAGCTGGGTTCAGAACGTCGTGAGACAGTTCGGTCTCTATCTACTGTGGGCGCAAGAAATTTGAGTGGATCTGATTCTAGTACGAGAGGACCGAATTGGACAAACCTCTAGTGTATCTGTTGTCACGCCAGTGGCACCGCAGAGTAGCTACGTTTGGAAGGGATAAGCGCTGAAAGCATATAAGCGCGAAACCCACCACAAGATGAGATTTCTTTTAAGGATCGTGGGAGATGACCACGTTGATAGGCTATAGATGTAAAGGCAGTAATGTCATAGTCGAGTAGTACTAATAATCCGTAAGCTTATGTACACCTTTTCCTCCGGGGTAACCCGGAGGAAGAAACTTTCTAAATAAATACTTTTTTCTTTATCTCAGTATGTTAAGATATTGTGTAATGTTGATCCATAAATAATGGATTACCCATTGCAAAACGACCTTAAGGTGGTTATTGCGGCGGGGCTCACCTCTTCCCATCCCGAACAGAGAAGTTAAGCCCGCCTGCGCAGATGGTACTGCAGTTATGTGGGAGAGTATGTCGTCGCCTTTCTTTAGAAAAGCCTGTCTGAAAAGACAGGCTTTTTTGTTTTTATAGCATCGAAGTGTTTGTCTAAGGGCTCGGTTCGACGTATTTGTTTAATCTGGACCTGTTTTAGATTCTGTAAAACCCTCTATCCAATTGGATAGAGGGTTTTTTTGATTGGAATCATTAAATCTGAAGTCTATTGTTCGCCCGTA
This sequence comes from Flavobacterium sp. W1B, assembly GCF_047344965.1. Classification (NCBI taxonomy): domain Bacteria; kingdom Pseudomonadati; phylum Bacteroidota; class Flavobacteriia; order Flavobacteriales; family Flavobacteriaceae; genus Flavobacterium; species Flavobacterium sp. W1B. The sequence goes on along the minus strand of NZ_CP178845.1, from coordinate 43,933 downwards.
TTGCTTCCCATTAAAATACTTTCGGTGCTAATTGGTAAAGAAATATGCATAATGCGGTTTTATTTTTCTTTTTTACCCATATCATTGAAACGCCCCATATAAGTGAACTCGTCACTGAATATAGATTTGTAGAAGTTGAATACCTTTTCACAATTACCATTAAAAGTAAAAATGTTTACGGTTGTCATTTTGCAAGTTGTTTATAATATTTTTGCTTTTTGTAATCCTTTCGGAATTGTTTCATCTAAATAACTTGCGTGATCGGATACTAAATTTTCCCTTAGCCTTTTTAGTAGCCTTTTTTTGTGAATGGTTTATAGTTGGTCGATTTGGAATGGCATTGATATTTAAAATTCTGAAAGAAGAGGATTTTGGTTTAAAAAAGATGTTGATTTCTCGACTTGTAATTGTTTCCGGTATGGTTACTTTAATGTCATTATACGGAGCTACTTTAATGGTCGGGTTTTCTTCTGATCTTCCTCGAGAATGGATTTCGAATATGGTTCTGAATTTTATTTTTGCTTATCTACTTCAAGTTTTAATAGCGCGTCCATTTATAGGTTTTGTTTTTTAGAAAAATATTTCCAATCGGAAGTTTAATTGTGCTTATTCCCATTGAAAAATAAAAAGTTTTAAATTTCCTTAGTTGACTTTCAACTAAACAAAAAGCCTGAAGATTTTAGCTTCAGGCTTTTTGTTATTGCAATTTAATCAAAAATCTTCTTTCAGAATAGTTGAAATAATAGATTGAAACATATTGATTCCTGTTTCGATCAATTCGTCTGGGAAATCGTAATCTGAATTGTGTAAAGCAGGTGTATTCAAACCAGCGCCAAGACCAAACATAGTTGTTTTATATTCTTTTGCGTACCAGCCAAAATCTTCTCCAAATTTAAACGGATGTGGTTTTTCTATGAGGTTAAAGTTGTTTTCTGTAGCTACTTTTATCACATAAGCATTGCATTCTTTATCGTTGATACTCGCTGGGAAATATTCAAGCCATTCAATATTGTGTTTTAATTTATATTGCTCACCAATTTTTGCTACAGCATTTACAATTTGAGATTTTACAAGCTCCATTTTAGTATTATCCCAAGCTCTTAAAGTATAATGTAATTCGCCATCAGCAGGAGAAATTCCATAGGATTTTTGTCCCATATTGAGATGAACAGGTGTCATGATAGTAAAGTTTTCAGATGTGGGATTGATGACTTCCAAATTCGATAATGAGGTAATAATTTGTGACATTGCCAAAGCTGGATTGATTCCGTTTTCGGGCTCTGCTGCATGTGATTCTTTTCCTTTAATTTTAATTATAAAACTTTGCACTTCGGCAGAAAACCCTTTTTGAATGCTAATAATCGAATGCATTGGTTCTTTGGGGATGTTGTGAAGGGCAAAAATATAATCTGTGTTTAAGTTCTTGAATTTTTCGTCATTGACAACCGCATGTGCGCCTTCACCATTTTCTTCTGCCGGTTGAAATAATAAAACAACTTTTCCTGAATTGAAACTTTGATGTTTTAACCAAAATCCTAATCCTGAAACAATCGCCATGTGGCCATCGTGACCACACTTGTGTGATACACCTTTCGTTGTTGATTGATGGTTAAATTGATTCACTTCCTGTATTGGTAATGCATCCAATTCACAACGGATAGTAATGGTTTTGCCGGTATTTGAGAATTGATAAACCGCAGCTACCCCAGTTCCACCAATGTTTTCGATTATCTCGGTGGGCTGATTTTGAGCTAAAAATTGCTGTATTCTTTTGGCTGTTTCAAATTCAAAACCAGAAATTTCTGGATTTTGGTGAAGCGTTTTTCTAAAATCAATGGTCGCTGTTAAATCTGTTTTATTCATATTCGTTCTTTGTGAAATTGAGGGTATGGTTTAATCAATATCCTTCAAAATGCTCAATTTAGTTGTTTAGCCTATATTGCTGATACACTCTTAACAAGCATCTACTGCAACATTCACAGTCGACTTAAAAATATCCTCTCCATCTAAATCTATAGAAAAGTTTTTGAACTCGTCTTTTACGTTGGTAATCATTATATGCTTTGCCTTAAAAGTAAGTTCACTGTGTGTTGGCTCTAATGTATATTTGTTTTTGCTATTTTTTCCATTTTATTTCTTTTTTAAAAGATTTAAATTTGATACTACAAAGTTGCGGAATATTTATTTGTAATTCTGAATTACTAAAATAAATTCTACTGATTGTAGTAAAGTAATAGTGGTCTACCTGTTTAACTCAGCGGCATATTTAAGCAGAGATGATGTTAAGTCTCGACTAGTACTAAATATGGTAGAGTTTGGATTTAATCGTAGTATAAAAAAGAGGATGGCTAATATGATAACGCCTTTTTTTGTTCAAATAATAATACCCAGGCATTGTATTATTACAATTATAATCAAATTAGATGGTTTTTTGATTTTGGAACAGCTATTAAACAAAAAAAAACGTCCTAAATCATAAGATATAAGACGTTTTTTGTTTTTGTTGACAAATGGTAACTAAATAACATATTAAGTCATCAAAATCAATACTAGTAGTGATCACGGTGGGATTTGACTCCACACGGCCCTTACGAGTACCACCCCTCAAGATGGCAAGTTTACCGTTTCTCCAGGTGGCCAAAAAGTAAAAAAGGTCATTCGCATTTGCGAACAACCTTTTGTGACCCGACTGGGGCTCGAACCCAGGACCCCATCATTAAAAGTGATGTGCTCTACCAACTGAGCTATCGAGTCATTTTTTCAAGAAAATAGGTGCTGGTCACTTTAATTGTGACCCGACTGGGGCTCGAACCCAGGACCCCATCATTAAAAGTGATGTGCTCTACCAACTGAGCTATCGAGTCATTATTTTCAAGAAAATGTATTTTAATCGCTTTAGTAGTGACCACGGTGGGATTTGAACCCACACGCCCTTACGAGCACCACCCCCTCAAGATGGCAAGTCTACCGTTTCTCCACGTGGCCTTAAAAAATAAAAGGTTATTCGCCATTGCGAATAACCTTTTGTGACCCGACTGGGGCTCGAACCCAGGACCCCATCATTAAAAGTGATGTGCTCTACCAACTGAGCTATCGAGTCAATGCTTTCAAGAAAATATGTTGATCACTTTGATTGTGACCCGACTGGGGCTCGAACCCAGGACCCCATCATTAAAAGTGATGTGCTCTACCAACTGAGCTATCGAGTCATATATTCTTTGCTTGAATGCGGGTGCAAATATAAGGACTTTATTTGAAGCTTTCCAAGGAATTTTGTCATAAATTTGACTTTTTTTTACATTAATTTTTAACGCCTTAGTTTATAGGGTTTTATTTTATGAAGAAAATTGTATTATTAGGCTATATGGGATGCGGAAAGTCAACCATTGCCAAAACATTGTCGAAAAATATCGGAATTCCGTTTGTTGATTTGGATGAGTATATCGAGAAAAAGACAAATTTGTCGATAAATGCACTATTTGAGAAGCATGGAGAAATCTATTTTCGGAAAGTTGAGCATGAAGCTTTTCTTGAATTATTGGATTCGCCTGAAAAATTTATTATAGGTTTGGGCGGAGGTACGCCTTGTTATGCCAATAACCATGAATTACTGAAAGGGGATAATGTGGTTTCTATTTATTTGAAAGCCTCGATAGAGACTTTATTTAATAGGCTGTCTGCTAATAAAAGCAAAAGACCCCTTATTGCCGACAAAAATGATGCGGAAATGAAGGAGTTTATTGCAATGCATCTCTTTGAGAGAAGCTTTTATTACAATCAGGCACAATGTGCCGTTGTAGTAGATGATAAGACGATTGATCAGACCGTTTTGGATATTCTTAAAATTTTAGCTTAAATAAGCGTAGTTATCGCCGTTTTCGTCAAATACGACCTGAACGTGTTCTAGTAAAGAGGTAGATAGGGAGATTCCTTTAAAATCGGCTTTTACAGGGTACTTTTTGTGATTTCTGTCTACCAGCACTGCGGTTTTGAATTTTTTTAACGGGACATCTAAAAAATGCCTTATGGCGTAGATTAATGTTGTCCCTGAATTTAATACATCGTCAACAAGAATTAAGCCCTTATTGGCATATTCTTCTTTTGGTAAAGAAGTGTGAATGGGAAGCTCAGGATTTAATTTGTTGATTTGAATCTCGCATAAGCTAACCTTTAGAGGAGAGATGGTTTTTAACTCCTGAGCAATTTTTTCGGCAAAAACGAATCCGTTGCTTGCTATTCCGGCAAGAACGACCTCTTTTTCGTCTACAAATGTCTCGTAGATTTGGTAGGCTATTCTTTTTATTTTGTGCTCAATTTCTAGATTTGTTAGGATAATATTTTTGCCCATTTTTTATTTGTTTAAGGGTTTGTAAGTTTAAAGCTTTGAGATGTTATTGTAAATGTTTGTAAAATTTAGGTTTAACATCAACTTTAAGCTTTTGGGTTTTTTTAATTGTTGTCTTCCTCATCTTCAATATCGTTTCCAAATTCATCGATATCTCTTCGGTCTTTTTTAGTAGGTCTTCCGGTTCCGGTTTTTCGATAGTGCTCTTTTGAAAGCTTTAATAGTTCCAAATGCTGATAGACTTCAGGCGGAGTGTCGTTCCGTCTGTAAATATCAACTAATTTAGCTGCTACGCGACTCTCTGGGATGTCTAGTACAGTTATAATTTGGGTAATTTGGTCTTTTCGAAAGGTAATTTTATCAGTCGGGAAAACCTCCTTTGATGGTTTTGCAATAAGACCATTTACAGTGATGTGGTTTTTTTTACATGCCTCGGTCACCATGTTTCTGGTCTTGTAATATCGGACACACCATAAATATTTATCTATTCTCATAAAAATTCTAAAATCGGAGTTAAATAGTTTACAAAAATAAATCAATATTGTATATTGCGCACTTAAAAATCAGCTATAATGAACAAATTTAAGTTTTATTTTATTTTATCAATTACAACCCTATCTTTATTTTCATGTTCGAAAAATACTGATAATACTGAAATTACCCCGCCTCGTGATTACTCAGTGCAATATGCTACTGATTTAGCTGATATTGAAACCTATTTGAAAGAAAATTATATAGATATTACGGCTGATCAAGATGTAACAATTACGAAGATTCCTGTAGGAGGAACCCAAGCTTCAATCATGTCTTATTTGAATAGCCCTACTTTTCCTAAATTATTGAGTAGAGATGCTAAATTTCATGATATCACTTATAAATTGTATTATTTAGTATTAAGTGAAGGAACGGGAGAGAAGCCTTCCAATGCTGATGGTGTATTTGCGGCATATAAAGGAGAATATTTATCAAGTAAAACTACGGATGGAGTTACCACAATTAGCTCTACTTTTTTTGAACAATCTAATAATCCGCAACAGGTATTGAGTTTGCAATCAGTTATAAGCGGCTGGAGTGAAGTTTTTCCTCAATTTAGAACAGGAAGTTACAGTTCAAACACTGATGGAACAGTTAGTTATTCAGGTTTTGGGGCAGGGGTTATGTTCATTCCTTCAGGATTGGGGTATTTTGCTTCAGGAAGTGCTAGTATTCCAGCATATTCACCTTTAGTTTTTAGTTTTAAATTATTTGAAATTCAAAGACTAGATCAAGATGGAGATGGTATACCATCTTATCTAGAAGATTTAGACGGAGATGGATATATTTATGACTATAGAAATACAATTAATTTCCCAACAAAGCCTGCGACGGCGAACCCTGATGATACAGATGGTGACGGTATTCCGGATTTCTTGGATGTTGATGATGATGGTGATGGCTTTTCTACAAAAATAGAAATTAAAGATCCTGTTACTGGATTGCCTTATCCTTTTTTAAGTATTCCTAGTTGTGATGGAAATACCACTAATTCGGCTCGAATCAAAAAGTACTTGGATAAAACTTGTCATTAGATAAAGAATTATTTTTCATAAAAAAATCCCATCTTATTTAATAAGATGGGATTTTTTATGGAAGCTATTTCTATTGTTGTGAAAAATAGCTTGAGATTGATTAGATTATTCGAATTCTGATGTAAAGAATAATTTTACACTTGGATATTTATTCTGCGTCATTTGGATTGTAAAATCAGAATCAGCAAGAAAAACCAATTGACCGTATTTATCTTTGGCAAGAAATTTTTGTTTGATGCGTTTGAATTCTTTAAACTCATCATTCTTTGCGTCATCCGGTTTAACCCAACAAGCTTTGTGTACCGGGAAATTTTCATATGTACATTTTGCACCGTATTCGTGTTCTAAACGGTATTGAATCACCTCGTATTGAAGCGCTCCAACAGTTCCAATAATTTTTCGATTATTCATCTCAAGGGTGAATAATTGGGCAACACCTTCATCCATTAATTGATCTACACCTTTGTCAAGCTGTTTGGCTTTCATAGGGTCGGCATTATTGATGTATCTAAAATGTTCAGGAGAGAAACTTGGAATTCCTTTGAAGCTCATGATTTCGCCTTCGGTTAAGGTGTCTCCAATTTTAAAATTTCCTGTGTCGTGTAGTCCTACAATATCGCCAGGATACGAAATATCTACAATTTCTTTTTTCTCTGCAAAAAAAGCATTCGGACTTGAGAATTTTAAATTCTTTTTTTGACGTACGTGGTAATAAGGTTTGTTTCTTTCAAAAGTTCCGGAAACAATTTTTATAAAAGCGAGTCTGTCTCTATGTTTTGGATCCATATTAGCATGGATTTTAAAAACAAAACCAGTCATTTTTTCTTCTTTAGGATCGACTAATCTTGTTTCGGAATCTTTTGGTCTTGGCGATGGTGCAATTTGAACGAAACAGTCCAAAAGCTCACGAACTCCAAAATTATTCAATGCCGAACCAAAAAATACCGGCTGTAGTTTTCCGTCTAAATAGTCTTGTTGGTTGAACTTCGGATAAACTTCATCAATCAATTCTAGTTCTTCACGTAATCTATCGGCAGGTTTTTGTCCAACTATTTTTTCTAATTCTGAACTTTGTACATCCGAAAAAGCAATCGTTTCTTCTATGTTTTTACGACTGTCTCCGCTAAAAAGGTTTATGTTTTTCTCCCATAAATTGTATATTCCTTGAAAGTCATAACCCATTCCTATCGGAAAACTCAATGGCGTAACAGTTAATCCCAGTTTTTGTTCCACTTCATCCATTAAGTCAAAAGCATCTTTTCCTTCACGGTCCAGTTTATTGATGAAAACAATGATAGGGATTTTTCGCATTCTACATACAGCGACTAATTTCTCTGTTTGTTCTTCGACTCCTTTTGCAACGTCAATTACCACGATAACACTATCGACGGCAGTTAAAGTTCTAAAAGTGTCTTCGGCAAAATCCTTGTGTCCGGGAGTATCAAGGATGTTTATTTTTTTGTCTTTATAATTAAAAGCCAAAACGGATGTTGAAACCGAGATTCCTCTCTGGCGCTCAATTTCCATAAAGTCACTCGTGGCTCCTTTTTTGATTTTGTTGTTTTTTACTGCACCTGCTTCCTGAATAGCACCACCAAAAAGGAGGAGTTTTTCTGTAAGTGTAGTTTTACCGGCATCGGGATGTGATATAATTCCGAAAGTTCTTCTTCTTTGTATTTCTTTTAAAAAGCTCATGTATAATGTAAATAGTTTGCAAAAGTACTATTTATAAATGCGAATAAAAAAAAGAGGATGCCTTTTTGGATATCTTTAAAATCATTAAATCTTTTGTCAAAATGATAGACTCCTTATATATAGAGAAAGATTTAATTTAAAATTCAAAAACGTTCAGACTTGGGAAACTTATGCATTCGTATATAATTTTTTGTTAATAGTAGTGCGGAAAGTTGGATTATGTAATTGAATTGTTATTTTTGTTGGTTTTAAGTTGAAAGAATTGTAAGTAATTGTGTTAGTAAACCAGTTCGTTTCTTGATTCTTAAAATGTATATTAAAGACAAAAAATAACGATATTTTATCATACTATAAATTTCAAACAATGCCATTAAAAATAATGCAAATGAATTCCGTAAATAATAAAAGTGCACTTCTTTTTTTTCTGTTACTATTTTCGAGCACATTGATTAGCGCCCAAGAAATTATTAAAGACGCTGCTGTCACTACTGTAAATAAGGTTCAAAAGAGTCAAAGACAAAAAATTGATGGTGTAATTGCTACTGTTGGAGATTATATAGTTTTGGATTCGGATATTGATAAATCGTTTCTTGAAATTTCGTCTCAAGGCGGATCTATAAAAGACATTACAAGATGTCAGATGTTAGGGAAATTGCTTGAAGATAAATTATATGCGCATCAAGCCATTCAGGATAGTATTAAGGTTAGTGATTCTGAAATTAAAGGAATGATGGAGGAACGCTTGAACTATATCTTGGATAAGGTGGGTTCTATGGATAAGGTATTAAGTATGTACAAGAAAAATTCTGAAGAAGAATTAAGAAGTAGCTTTTTTGATATTTTGAAAGAACAAAAGTTAGCGTCAGAAATGACTAATAAAATTGTTGATGCAGTTGAAATTACTCCGGAAGAAGTTCGAAATTTTTTCAAAAAAATACCTAAAAACGAATTGCCACTTTTTGGTGCAGAAATGGAAGTGGCGCAAATTGTCGTGACACCTAAGGTATCTGAAGCAGAGAAGCAAAAAGTGATTGACAAGCTAAATGGATTCAAAAAAGAGGTTGAAGAAGGTTCTAGTTTTGCCACTAAAGCGGTTTTGTATTCTAAGGATCCAGGCTCTAGTTCTAATGGTGGTTATTATAAAATGAATAGAAAAACGCCATTCGTTAAAGAATTCAAAGATGTAGCTTTCAGTTTGCAACAGGGGGAAATTTCAGCTCCTTTTGAAACCACTTTTGGTTATCATATTATTTATGTAGAGAAGATAAAAGGACAGGAAATTGAATTGCGTCATATATTATTGACTCCTTCGGTATCTGAGGATGAGATTAAGGCAGCCAAAGAAAAAATCAGTTTGATTAGAGAGAAAATTATTGATAAGAAGTTGACTTTTGCCGATGCTGCCAGAACAGAATCAGATCAAAAAGAGACAAGAGCAAATGGGGGAGCATTAATAAACCCAAATACACGTGATACACGTTTTGAATTAACCAAAATGGATCCATCTCTTTACAGTCAGGTTTCTAATCTGAAAGACGATGAAGTTTCTCAGCCGATATTGGATACAGATGAAAACGGGAGAAAATTCTATAAGCTAATTACGGTGACTAACAGAATAAATGAGCACACAGCTGATTATGCCACAGATTATATTAAGATTAAGGACCTAGCTTTAAAAGAAAAACAAATCAGGGCTATCGGAAAATGGTTTGATACCACAATCAAAGACACCTATATTAAAATCCTTGGAGAATATAGAGATTGTGATTTTACAAACAATTGGTTGAAAAAATAATTTTTATAAAATAAATAAAAAGAGTTAGTTTTATGAATTCATAAAGCTAACTCTTTTTTAATTTAATATACTTTCAAAAAATGTCTGATGTAGCAGCAATACAGAATTTGGTTCAAAAGCGAAACGAGCTAAAAAGCGAAATCGCAAAAGTCATCGTGGGTCAAGACGCCGTGGTAGATCAAATTTTACTTTGTATTTTTTCTGGTGGACATGCACTTTTGGTAGGAGTTCCCGGGCTAGCCAAAACTTTAATGGTTAACACTCTGGCAAAGGCTTTGGGATTAGATTTTAAAAGGATTCAATTTACGCCAGATTTAATGCCTTCGGATATTCTTGGTAGCGAAATATTAGATGAAAATCGTCATTTTAAGTTTATAAAAGGACCAATCTTTTCGAATATTGTACTTGCCGATGAAATCAACAGAACACCTCCTAAGACACAGGCGGCTTTGCTTGAGGCAATGCAGGAACGCTCGGTTACCATTGCAGGTGAAAATTATAAGTTAGAACTGCCTTATTTTGTTTTGGCAACCCAAAACCCTATTGAGCAGGAAGGGACTTATCCATTACCAGAAGCGCAATTGGACCGATTTATGTTTGCCATAAAATTAGAATACCCTTCTTTTGAAGAAGAAGTAGAGGTGGTTAAACGCACCACTTCGGATATAAAGGAAGTTGTAAAGCCATTGTTTACTTCTCAGGAAATCATCGATTTTCAGCATTTAATTCGTAGAATCCCAGTGGCCGACAATGTCGTTGAATATGCGGTAACATTAGTTAGTAAAACGCGTCCTGATAACAGATTGTCTAATGAGTTTGTTAAGAATTATTTAGATTGGGGAGCCGGACCAAGGGCGTCACAGAATTTGATTTTGGGTGCCAAAGCCCATGCCGCTTTCAATGGGAAATTTTCGCCAGATATCGAAGATGTAAAAGCGGTTGCAGTTGGGATATTGCGTCATAGAATCATTAAAAATTATAAAGCAGATGCAGAAGGAATAACCGAGGAAATGATAATTGCTAAGCTGATTTAATAAAAAATATAAGTTAGGTTGATCATGTTATGATTTTAGACGAATCAGTAAATGAATATTTATTGTGTGGTTTTGAAACTTATATTTTAAAAATTTAGTTAAATTTATTTCGATCTTACAAATCGAAACAAAAAGTCGTTATGAGAAAAATATTTTTCTCATAACGACTTTTTGTTTGAGGAAAACATGACAAAAATCATTTAGGATTTTGCCTTCAAATTATAATTTTGAAGAATTATTTATTTACAAAAAAAGGTATGATCGAGAACAATCAAATTTTTACAAGACCAATTCCAATTGATAAAGAGGTTTCATGGGATAAAACCCAAACCATTATGAGTAAAACGGATTCTAGGGGAATTATAGAATATGCCAATGAGGTTTTTATAGATGTTTGCGGTTACGAAGATTACGAGCTTATGTCGCAACCTCACAGTATTATTAGGCATCCTGATATGCCTAGGGTTATTTTTAAGGTACTTTGGGAGAATTTAAATGCGGGAAAAAATTTCTATGCTGTTGTGAAAAACCTTGCCAAGTCGGGAAGATACTATTGGGTAGTTACTGATTTTGAAATTTCAAAAGATAAAAATGGAGATATTACCCATTATTTTGGCAGAAGAAAAGCTGTTCCTCAAGATGTAATCACAAAACATATTGAGCCATTATACAAAAGATTGTTGCAAATTGAGTTGGTGAGCGGGATGGAAGCTAGCGAGCGGTATTTGATAGGTTTTTTAGAAGAAAAAAACAGAAGTTACGTGGAGTTTGTTAAAGAGTGTATTCTGGATTACGAACAAGCTCAGAATTCACAAAAAAGAGCTGATTTACAAGAAGAGGAAGAAACTGAAAGCAGAGGTTTTTTTTCTAGATTTTTTGGAAGATAGTTTAATAGTGGATTTCAAAAGATTATCTAATTATTAGAATGCAAAATGTATTTCTTTAAGTGTTTTTTATAGTTGTCTTTTGCAAAAAATGATGAAACTGGAATTGTGTTTTTTAACAAAAATGCAGTTCCAGTTTTTGTATTATTGGCGTTTCTGGGTGTTAAGTAGGATTGCGAAGAGCGGTTCTTGATAAAAACAGTATCAGTTAGGTTTAGATTACTGTGAATTGAAAAAAAAGAGTTTGTTTAAAAGATTGCTAATTTTTTAATTTAATGCTTGAAATTTGACTTTTTCGTATTTTTACGCAACAGATTCTGCTATTTTGCAATAATAATTTTTTAAAAAAGGACTTCTATTAAATTTTTTTAATTCTCATCTTAAATACTTAAATTTGCACTACAAAAAATAAAAAAATTATATGTTATGGCTTTTGATATTGAAATAATCAATAAAATCTGCCTTTAACATTAAAATAAAGACTTCTAATATTATGACTTATAACGATTATCTTAATGAAATCGAAGAGCGTAAAGCTCAGGGACTTCACCCAAAACCGATTGATGGAACTGAATTACTTAGCGAAATCATAGCACAAATTAAAGATTCAGACAACGCAAACCGCGAAGATTCTCTTAAATTCTTTATTTATAATACCGTTCCAGGAACTACTCCTGCAGCTGGTGTTAAAGCAAAATTTTTAAAAGAGATTATTCTTGGTGAATCTGTAGTAAGCGAGATCACTCCTGATTTTGCGTTTGAGTTATTATCGCACATGAAAGGTGGGCCTTCTATCGAGGTTTTACTTGATTTAGCTTTAGGGAATGATGTTGCTATTGCAAAAGATGCGGCAAAAGTTCTTAAAACTCAAGTTTTTCTTTATGAGGCAGATACAGCTCGTTTAGAAGCAGCATACAAAAGTGGTAACGAAATCGCTGAAGCAATTTTAGAGAGTTATGCTAAGGCTGAGTTTTTTACTAAACTACCAGAAGTAGTAGAGGAAATTAAGGTGGTTACTTTTGTTGCTGGTGAAGGAGATATTTCAACCGATTTACTTTCTCCAGGTAACCAAGCGCACTCTCGTTCAGATCGTGAACTTCATGGAAAATGTTTGATTTCTACTGAAGCACAAAATGAAATCGAGGCGTTGAAAGCACAACATCCAGACGCAAGTGTGATGTTGATTGCTGAAAAAGGTACTATGGGTGTGGGTTCATCAAGAATGTCAGGTGTAAACAACGTGGCGCTTTGGACTGGAAAAAAAGCTAGCCCATATGTTCCATTTATTAATATTGCTCCAATTGTTGCTGGAACAAATGGTATTTCTCCAATTTTCTTAACAACAGTTGATGTTACTGGTGGTATTGGTTTGGATCTTAAAAACTGGGTTAAAAAATTAGACGAAAATGGTAACACTGTTCTTAATGAAAGTGGTGATGCTGTTTTAGAAGAAGTATATTCAGTTGCGACTGGTACAGTTCTTACAATAAATACAAAAACAAAGAAATTATATAGTGGAGGTAAAGAGCTGATTGATATTTCTAAAGCTTTTACTCCACAGAAAATGGAATTTATCAAAGCTGGAGGTTCATACGCAATTGTATTTGGAAAGAAACTTCAAACATTTGCTGCTAAAACTTTAGGTGTTGATCTAGTATCTGTTTATGCTCCATCAAAAGAGGTTTCTATAGAGGGACAAGGTCTTACTGCGGTTGAGAAAATTTTCAATAGAAATGCAGTTGGTACAACTCCAGGTAAAGTATTACATGCTGGTTCTGATGTTCGTATAGAGGTAAACATTGTTGGATCGCAAGATACAACAGGTTTGATGACTTCTCAAGAATTAGAGTCTATGGCTGCTACTGTGATTTCTCCAATCGTTGATGGTGCTTACCAATCGGGTTGTCATACAGCTTCAGTTTGGGATAATAAATCGAAAGCAAACATTCCTAGATTGATGAAATTTATGAACGATTTCGGTTTGATCACAGCTCGTGACCCGAAAGGTGTTTATCATTCAATGACGGATGTAATTCATAAAGTATTAAATGATATTACTGTAGACGAGTGGGCGATCATTATTGGTGGTGACTCTCATACAAGAATGTCTAAAGGTGTTGCTTTTGGTGCTGACTCAGGAACTGTTGCTTTGGCATTGGCTACTGGTGAAGCTTCAATGCCAATTCCAGAGTCTGTAAAAGTTACTTTTAAAGGTGATATGGCTAGTTACATGGATTTCCGTGATGTAGTTCATGCTACTCAAGCTCAGATGTTACAACAGTTTGGTGGAGAAAATGTATTCCAAGGTAAAATTATCGAGGTTCATATTGGAACACTTACTGCTGATCAAGCTTTTACATTTACAGATTGGACTGCAGAAATGAAAGCAAAAGCTTCTATCTGTATTTCTGAAGATGATACTTTGATTGAATCATTGGAGATTGCGAAGAGCAGAATCCAGATTATGATCGACAAAGGAATGGATAACCATACACAAGTGTTGAAAGGATTAATTGCTATCGCTGATAAGAGAATCAAAGAAATTGTATCAGGTGAAAAACCAGCGCTAAGACCAGATGCAAATGCTAAATATTATGCTGAAGTTGTTGTTGATTTAGATTTGATTTCTGAGCCAATGATTGCCGATCCAGACGTAAATAATGCAGATGTTTCTAAAAGATATACGCACGATACTATTAGACCTTTATCTTTCTATGGAGGAGATAAAAAAGTAGATCTTGGATTTATCGGTTCTTGTATGGTTCACAAAGGAGATATGAAAATCCTTGCTCAAATGCTTAAAAATATTGAAGAACAAACAGGCAAGGTAGAATTTAAAGCACCACTTGTAGTTGCTCCACCAACTTATAATATCGTTGATGAATTGAAAGCTGAAGGGGATTGGGAAGTTTTACAAAAATACTCTGGTTTCGAATTCGACGATAACGCTCCAAAAGGTGAAGCGCGTACTGGATACGAAAATATGTTGTATTTAGAGCGTCCAGGTTGTAATCTTTGTATGGGTAACCAAGAGAAAGCTGCTAAAGGAGATACCGTAATGGCAACTTCTACGCGTCTTTTTCAAGGAAGAGTTGTTGAAGATACTGAAGGTAAAAAAGGAGAGTCATTACTTTCTTCTACACCGGTTGTAGTATTGTCAACAATCCTTGGTAGAACACCTTCAATAGAAGAATATAAAACTGCAGTAGAAGGTATCAACTTGACTAAGTTTGCTCCTTCTCATAAACTGTTAGTTAAATAATCAAACGATTATTTTAATCATAATTCAAAAAGCCTGAGTCATTGACTCAGGCTTTTTTTTATAGCTACTCTATTTTTTTGTATATTTATGTTTAATATAAAATAACAAAAACAATAATATATAAATCTTATGGCATTTGATATTGAAATGATTAGAAAAGTGTATGACAACATGGTAACTCGTGTTGATAAAGCACGAGAAATTGTTGGTCGTCCACTTACTTTAACAGAGAAGATTTTGTACAACCACCTTTGGGAAGGAGTAGCTAAAGAAGCTTACAAAAGAGGAGTTGATTATGTTGATTTTGCTCCAGACAGAGTAGCGTGTCAAGATGCAACAGCACAAATGGCCTTGTTGCAGTTTATGCATGCAGGAAAGAAAACAGTTGCTGTTCCAACAACGGTACACTGTGATCACTTAATTCAAGCCAAAGTAGGAGCTTCTACAGATTTGGCTGTTGCAAATACGCAATCTAAAGAAGTTTTTGATTTTTTATCGTCAGTTTCTGATAAATATGGAATTGGTTTTTGGAAACCAGGATCAGGTATTATTCACCAAATAGTATTAGAGAATTATGCATTTCCAGGTGGAATGATGATTGGAACCGATTCACATACTGTAAATGCAGGTGGATTAGGTATGCTGGCAATTGGTGTTGGTGGAGCTGATGCGGTTGATGTGATGTCTGGAATGTCTTGGGAATTAAAATTTCCAAAATTAATAGGAGTGAAATTAACTGGAAAATTATCTGGTTGGACGGCTCCAAAAGATGTTATTTTAAAAGTGGCTGACATTCTTACCGTAAAAGGTGGAACAGGAGCTATTGTTGAATATTTTGGAGAAGGTGCTATTAATATGTCTTGTACAGGTAAAGGTACAATCTGTAACATGGGTGCTGAAATTGGTGCGACCACTTCTACTTTTGGATATGATGATTCAATGAGGAGGTATTTAGCAGCTACAGGACGTCAGGACGTTGTTGATGCGGCTGATAAAGTAGCTTCTTATTTAACTGGTGATGCTGAAGTGTATGCTAATCCAGAGCAATATTTTGACCAAGTAATTGAAATTAATCTTTCAGAATTAGAACCACATATTAATGGTCCTTTTACTCCAGATAGAGGTACTCCGGTTTCTAAAATGAAAGCCGAGGCCGAGGCTAATGGTTGGCCAATAAAAGTAGAGTGGGGATTAATTGGTTCTTGTACTAATTCTTCTTACGAAGACATGGCTCGTGCTGTGTCTATCGTAAACCAAGCAGTTGAGCATGGAATTACTCCAAAAGCAGAATTTGGTATTAATCCAGGTTCGGAGCAAATTAGATATACAATAGAAAGAGACGGAATGATTGCCGCTTTTGAAAAATTGGGGACAAAAGTATTTACCAATGCCTGTGGTCCGTGTATTGGGCAATGGGATAGAGAGGGAGCAAATAAAGAAGAAAAAAATACAATTGTACATTCTTTCAATCGTAACTTCTCTAAACGTGCAGATGGTAATCCAAATACACATGCTTTTGTAACTTCTCCAGAAATGGTTGCTGCTTTGGCAATTTCAGGAAGACTGGATTTTAATCCTATTACTGATTCCTTGATAAATGATAATGGAGAAGAAGTTAAATTAAGTGCTCCTTACGGTGATGAATTGCCTAAAAGAGGTTTTGCTGTAGAAGATGCCGGTTTTCAAGCTCCAGCTGCTGATGGAAGTGGAATAGTTGTAGCAGTTTCAGAAACTTCGGATAGATTGCAACTTTTAGCGCCATTTCAAGCTTGGGACGGAAAAAATATTTCAGGTGCAAAATTATTGATTAAAGCTTTCGGAAAATGTACTACTGACCATATTTCTATGGCTGGACCATGGTTGCGTTTTCGTGGACATTTAGATAATATTTCTAATAATATGTTGATCGGTGCAGTAAATGCTTTCAATCAAAAAACAAATTCTGTTAAGAACCAATTGAATGGTGCGTATGATGCGGTTCCTGCTGTAGCTCGTGCTTATAAGGCAGCTGGTGTTCCTTCAATTGTTGTTGGAGATCATAATTACGGTGAAGGTTCTTCTCGTGAACATGCTGCAATGGAGCCAAGATTTTTAGGTGTAAAAGCTGTTTTGGTAAAATCATTCGCTCGTATTCATGAAACAAACCTTAAAAAACAAGGTCTTTTGGGATTGACATTTGCTAATGAAGCTGACTATGATAAAATCCAAGAGGACGATACCATCAATTTTATTGATCTAGTAGATTTTGCTCCAGGAAAGCCATTAACATTAGAATTTGTTCACGCAGATGGAAGCAAAGATATCATCTTGGCTAACCATACTTATAATGAAGGACAAATTGGCTGGTTCATTGCTGGATCGGCATTAAACTTAATTGCTGCTGGTAAAGCATAATTCAAGTTTTAAATTATATTAAAAACTCTCAAGGCAACTTGGGAGTTTTTTTGTTTAGATATTTGTTAAAAACTTTATAAAAGGCTGTTAAAAAATTGCGGTATTTGTATTAAAAAGCTATTTTAGCATTATTGAATATTTTATTTACATGTTTTAACATCAGAAAGTAGTTTTTTGATGTAAGTAAAAAGTTATTTATTTGTAAATTAATAAGGTATAGAGTGTTGGAATAAAATTTAATTTATGGGGCGGTATAATTGGATCTTAGTTTTTGTTTTTTTTAGTGGTTTTAGTGTTTTTTCCCAGGAAAAATACACCAAGCACACTGTTTTAAAAGGGGAAACAATTTCTAAAATTGCCGAACACTATAGTTTAAAATCCAAAGAGATTTACGAGCTCAATCCAGATGCGCGAAAAGGAATAAAATTTAAGTCGGTTTTATTGATACCTACTAAAAAAGTTGAGAAGAATGAGAATAAAACCGTTGAGGTTGTTTCTAATTATCCTGAAAAAAATCACAAAGTTCTTCCAAAGGAAACCATTTACGGCATAGCCAAGCAATATGGAATAACAGTTAAAGATCTCTATAAAATCAATCCTACAATAGAGAAATCAGGATTGAGAAATGGTCAGCAAATTAAAATTCCAGGCACGGCATCCGATAAAGATTTAGTTGTGTCTAAAGGGGAATCGGTAAAAGAGATTCAAAAAACAGCAACTTCAGAAAAAATAAATCCAAAAACAGAGGCAGTTGCTTTACCACAATCAGTGGCACATGTAGAAACTACAGCCGATGGAATTTTACGTGAGGTTTTACCTAAAGAAACCAAATATGCAATTGCAAAAGAGTACGGGATTACAATAGCTGATTTAGATAAAGCTAATCCAACTTTAGAATCTGAAGCATTAAAAATTGGGCAAAAAATTATAATTCCTGTAAAACAAGAAAATACAGCTAATACAATAGTTGTAAAAGAAAACACGAACAAAGGAATCGAGAAAGCGGTTACGTCTCAATCAGTAGCTAAAAATTTAACACAGGACGCGGCCGTTGCAAATAAAGAGATAGCGAAAAACGAAACTACGGTTTCGACGCAGTCAATTGTCGAAAATAATGTTTTGGAAACCGAGGTAGTACGCGAGGTATTGGCTCAAGAAACAAAGTATGGGATTGCCAAAGAATACGGAATCACAGTAAAAGAATTGGAACGACAAAATCCGCAGATAGTAAAAAGACTTCCTGTAGGCTATAAATTGAATATTAGAAGTTTAAAACCAGTTGAGAAACCGGTAGAAAAGACTGAAATCGCAGCCAAAGAAGGAATAGAAAATGAAGCTGGAAATTACAATATAAAATCATTTCATAGTACTGATTTCTTGGATCAACTTGTGTCTACGGCTTCAGAAAACATAGGTACAAGATACCGAATAGGAGGAACTACTAAGGAAGGTTTTGATTGTTCTGGGTTGATGCGTACTACTT
Source organism: Flavobacterium sp. W1B (assembly GCF_047344965.1). Lineage (NCBI taxonomy): Bacteria > Pseudomonadati > Bacteroidota > Flavobacteriia > Flavobacteriales > Flavobacteriaceae > Flavobacterium > Flavobacterium sp. W1B. The sequence goes on along the minus strand of NZ_CP178845.1, from coordinate 25,473 downwards.
TTGGTGCTTTCGATATTCAATTGCCTAGAACTTCTTTTGAGCAATCCAGATACGGCACTAAAATTAATACAGAAGATGCGCAAAAAGGAGATTTAATTTTCTTTAAAACCAATGGCAGGAGACAAATCAATCATGTAGGTATGGTTGTAGAGGTAAATGAAGGTGATATCAAATTCATACATGCCTCAGTAGGTGGTGGCGTTATCATATCTTCAGTAAAAGAAAAATATTACAGTAAAAGAGTCACTCAGGTTAATCGCATTTTATAATTTTATAGTGTGTTTAGCTTTAGATAGCTAACTAAAATTAAAAACTCTCAAGCTAGCTTGAGAGTTTTTTTTATGAGTTTTTTTAGCCTTCTTCTCGATCTACGGCATGAGTCTTTTTTTGATTTCTTTTGCGATAACCTTTTCTGTAATTGCGAATGTCTCTTTTTTGTTTTTTCTGAATTCTTTTATAAAAGAAGCAATCCCATCTTCTAGTTTTTCGTGTTCGCTTCTAAATTGATGAGAATCATATTTAAATGGATCATCAATAAGTTCGGCCAGATGTTTCAAATGCTTAGCGGTTTTCTCGAGTAATGAATCACATTCTTTGTTTTCTTCGGTTAATCTTTTTGTCAGGCCTCTCATTTCATCCAAGTTGTCTTTTTGGATTAGTGCAATAAAATATTTGTCAACAAGATGGTTCAAGAATTCCAAATCTTCATTATAGAATTTCAAATCAGATTGCCAGTGTTTAGTCAATATATATAATTGTTGCCATTCTGCTTGCCAAGTAAAATCACCTTTTGGTCTTTGTCTTAAATTTTCCATGATAACTATTTATTGGTTAAATATTCATTTCAATGTATAAACGTTTTTTGCTGGTGTATTGCGATAAAGAAATTACTAGTTTTTAAATATAAATAATTGATTGTAGGTTTGTCAAAAATATTTCTTAAAACACTATTTTTTCGATTAAAAAGGGTATTAAATTTACGAAAAAAATTGAAGAATAATGGAATTGAAGAGTTCTATTTCTTGCTTTTTTTAAAGCAAAAAAACTACTATGCTTTTAGTTATGCAATGTAGTTTTCTGATTGTGTTTCTTGCTTTTGTTGGAGATCAAGGATGGAGTTTATGCCTATAATTTCGTTAGCCAAACTGAACTTTATCGAGTTATTAAAAAAAAACAGCATTCCGTTAAGGAATGCTGTTTTTTTATTTTAATCCAGTCTTTCTACTTTTAGAATTTCTAGTTTTTTTTCTTCGTCTTCGAAAGCCCAATTAATGATATCACCTACTTTGCAGCCCACTAGTGCTAATCCCATTTTAGTTAGTATCGATTCGGTATTGTTTCTTTTTTTTGCTTTATCCGGAGCAACAAAAGTATATATTTCTTCTTGATCAGTATCAAGGTTCTTAACGGTCACACGTGCATCTATAGTCACAATGCCTTCGGGTAAGTTTTTTCTAGTTACCTGTTGTGCATTTTTAAGCTGTAATTTTAAAATTTCCTCTTCTGTAGGAGTTGCTTTTTTTCTTCTAATATGGTCTTTTATTAGATCATAAATACCGGTTGTTAAAATAATATTTTGTGACATTTTCTTCTTTTCTTAGTACCAATGCTTTTGATGAGTTTTGTGAACGACCCAAGCATTAAATATCAATTGTCCTTACAGGATTGATATCTAATGATAAAAAGCTACACCAATAGCTATTGACGGTTTAAAATTATATGTAAAGGATATCTGAAGATTTCCCTGCCTTGGGTTAGACAGGGATTAATATATAAATTCTTTTGAACTTTTTAGAAAAAGTCGTCGTGCAAGTAGGACAACGGAAAAAGTAGTCCTAATACGCAAGTGTTTTTATGAAAAAATGTTTGTTTGTTCATTGTTTTTTCAACTGAACGACTAAGTTACGAAATTAAATGCGCTTAAAAAAAGATTTTAATAAATATAGCGATTAGTTCATTTTTTAAGTGAAAAGTCGATTGTTATCGTCGTTAATTGGGAATTTTAAGCTCTTTTTTTTAGCGGAATAATGTCAAAATGCACCGTGTATATGTGAAGTATGGTTTTACGTAAAATAGAATTAATGTAAATTAGAGCTAGAAGTGTTAAAAAGTAAAGTCTTCAGAATATATTTTGCAATCTTTGAACTCAAAAAAAAAATAGCATTATGAGCAAGACAAAATTAATCATCAATCGTAACGGATCTATAAAAATAGAAGGTGATTTCGAAATAATGGATCAAGAAGGTAGCGTTTATGGACTGCAAGGTAGAGCTGCATTGGGACTTTGCCGTTGCGGATTATCCTCTAATAAACCTTTTTGTGATGGTTCTCACCGCAATAATTTTGAGCATGATGCTGAGGCATTTGATTTGCCACCTATGAAAACGAATTAAGAAATTTCGTTTTCTATTTAGAAGATAAAAAAGCTGCATTTTTATAAATGCAGCTTTTTTATTTTTACGATAGCATTGTGGGAAAGCTGGAATCTCTGTTTGCATTTTTTCTGGAGATTGAAACGGATGACCCGACCGGAGCTTTTGCGGAGGGCACGCCCAAAAGATTTTAGATTGCAGATTTACGATTTTAGATTATGTTTTGAAATTAGAATTCTAGTTGAAATGTTTCGGATTAGAATTTTCAAAAAAAGTATATCTTTAGCCAAACCAAAATCAAAACCAATTTTATATGCAAGACAACAAACCAGAAGATTTTAAAAGAGAGCTCGGGCTTCTCGACGGAACCATGCTCGTGGTGGGCTCGATGATAGGTTCAGGAATATTTATAGTGAGCTCAGACATGGTTCGTCAACTGGGTTCTGCCGGCTGGCTCATCGCAATGTGGGTACTTACAGGACTTACTACCGTAATTGCTGCTGTGAGCTATGGCGAGTTGAGTTCGATGTTTCCCAAAGCTGGCGGTCAATATGTGTATATCAAAGAAGCTTACGGAAAACTAATTGCTTTTCTTTATGGTTGGAGCTTTTTTGCCGTGATTCAAACCGGTACAATTGCCGCGGTGGGAGTGGCCTTTGCTAAGTTTACCGCTTATATCTTTCCTTCTTTTAGCGATACCAATATTTTATATGAATTAGGTGGTTTTAAACTCAATGCTGCCCAAATTGTTTCTATTGTTACCATTGTTTTTTTGAGTTATATTAACAGTCGCGGGGTGAAAAACTCCAAAATTCTACAGACGGTACTTACGTTAATCAAAATTTTATCTTTATTAGGATTAATTGTTTTTGGGTTTGTGGCTGCCAAAGCGGAAGTTTGGGATGCCAACTGGACCAATGCCTGGGTTTCTGCTTCGCTTGACACAAGCAGCGGAAGTTGGATGCCTATCAGCGGAACCGCATTGATTGCGGCTATGTCGGCAGCACTGGTAGGATCTATGTTTTCTAGCGTTGCCTGGGAAGGAGTGACTTTTATTGCCGGTGAAATTAAAAATCCAAAGCGCAATGTGGGATTGAGTTTGTTTCTGGGGACTATGACGGTATGCATTATTTATGTTTTGGCAAATCTGATGTATCTTGCCGTTGTGCCTTTGCATGAAATTGCCACGGCCGAATCTGATCGTGTGGGCGTGGTGGCTTCACAATATATTTTTGGTTCTATTGGAACGCTGATTATTGCTGTGATGATAATGATTTCGACTTTTGCCTGTAATAACGGTTTGATTATGGCAGGTGCACGTGTGTATTATACAATGGCTCAGGACGGTGTTTTCTTTAAGAAAGCCGCTCAATTGAACAAAGCCAGTGTTCCGGCTTGGTCTATTTGGGTGCAGTGTTTTTGGGCTTCGGCTTTGTGTTTGACAGGGAAATACGGTGATTTATTGGATTTTGTGGTCATCATCGTTTTGATATTCTATATCCTGACTATTCTAGGAATTTTTATTCTTCGCAAGAAAATGCCAGATGCCGAAAGACCTTATAAGGCTTTTGGTTATCCGTTTTTACCGGGGCTTTATATTGTTGTTGCAAGTGCAATTTGTATTGCCTTGTTGTTTACTAAAACGAGTACCAGCGGTTGGGGAGTTTTGATAATGTTACTGGGTATTCCAGTTTATTATCTTACAAAGGCAAAGGAATAGTTTTTTAGGGATTAGAAGTCAGTGTTAAGATTGAATGTTTCTATATGGTGAAAAAAGCTGTTTTTTAATATTAAGGCCAAAAAAAATCCGTCTCGTTGTATAAACTTGACGGATTTTCTATTTAATTCAGGCTGGGTTGCTGTAAACTTTAATCTAAAACTTGAACTAAAAACTAAAAACTAAAAATTTGAAACCGCAACACCCAACCTGTAAACAGTAGGCTAGTAATACGTAAAACGTCTTACTTTAGCAATATATTTGGCCAAGCGAATGACTTGGTGACTGTAACCATATTCGTTATCATACCAAATGTACAATACGATGTTCTTTCCATCTGCCGATACAATGGTGGCGTTGCTATCGTATATTGATGGCGCCGATGTACCCACGATATCCGAAGAAACCAATTCGTTATTTAAAGAGTATTTGATTTGTTCGACCAATTCTCCTTCTAATGCGTATTTTTTCATGATAGCATTGATTTCTTTAATCGAAGTTTCTTTGTTTACTTCAAGATTCAATACTACCAAAGATCCATTAGGAACTGGAACACGAATGGCATTTGACGTTAGTTTACCTTCTAATGACGGTAAGGCTTTTGCAACAGCAGTTCCTGCACCAGTCTCAGTAATAACCATATTCAAGGCTGCAGCTCTACCACGACGGTATTTTTTGTGCATATTGTCTACTAGATTTTGGTCATTAGTATAAGCGTGGATTGTTTCTAAATGCCCTTTTACAACTCCTAAAGTGTCTTCAACAGCTTTTAGGATTGGCGTAATAGCGTTTGTCGTGCAAGATGCCGCAGAGAAAATGTCGTTATCATCTGGATTATATTCGTTTTGGTTTACACCGTGAACGATATTTGGTATGCCTTTTCCTGGAGCGGTCAATAAAACTTTATCAGCACCTTTAGAAACCAAATGTCTGCTTAAGGCTTCTTTGGTGGTAAAAGCACCTGTGTTGTCAATAATCAAAGCGTTGTCGATACCATAAGCCGTATAATCAATTTCTTCTGGAGCGTTTGCTGTAATTACATGAACAGTTGTTCCATTGATGATTAAGGCATTGTTTTCTGGATCAGCAGTAACAGAACCTTCAAAATCGCCATGAATAGAATCATAACGCAATAAGGAAGCTCTCTTTTCTAGGGTTGAAGCGTCATTTTTATCTCGGGTTACAATGGCTCTCAATCGCAATTGATTTCCTTTTCCGGTTTTTGACATTAATTCTCTGGCTAATAAACGTCCGATTCTTCCAAAACCATAAAGGACTACATCTTTTGGCTGAATTTCTTCAGAGAATTTAGCATCTTTCAATTTGTCCAATACAAAATGTCTTGCATCTGGATATTTTTCGTCTTCTAATAGGTATTCGTAAGTCAGTTTACCGATATCTAATTTTGAAGGCGGCAAGTCTAATTCTAAAACGACTCTTGCAATTTCTACCGAATCAAAAACAGTAATTGGTTTGCCCACAAATTCGCCTGCATATTGATGTAAGTTGATAATCTCACTTACGTTTTTATCGAGCAATTGATTTTTGAACAAAACCATTTCTATGGATTTGTCATACCATAAATCACTGATGATTTTGATTAATTCGACTCCTGCACGACGCCTGTCAACTTGAAATGAAATTTCTTTTTGGTACAAAACAGTATTGTTCATAAGATGAAAATTTGTAAAAATTGAGTTACTCTTTTTTTAAATTTGGCGCAAAAGTACCCATTTCAATCGATTTCGTAAACTATTTTGTGAGTTTTTTTAATAAAAAAAGCCAACTTGTTTTTTTTACAAGCTGGCTTATGTTTTTGAGAGATCGAAAAGTTAGATGATGATTCGAATCAGTTCCCCGTGTTTATTGATCATTTCGAGACGAATGCTTTGGCTATCTTCTTTTTTATTCAATAATTTGGAAACCATTTCAATGTCCGTTGCTTTTACATTATCGATACTCAGAATTATATTTCCTTTTAGTTCGCCTTCATATTGCATCAAATTTTCATTGGTGATGGATTTAATTTTTACACCGTAATTAATATTAAATTTCTTTTTATCGAAAGCATTTAGGTTTTCTAATTCTATTCCTTTGAATTCCGTGCTGAAAAATTCGTTTTTGCTCAAGACTACAGTAACATTTTTGTTTTTTCCATCTCTGATAAAAGTAACTTCTACCTCGTCATTGGGTCTTTTGGTGTTAATATAACCCGAAAGATCGGCATAAGTTGAAATATTTTGCTTGTCTAGTTTTACAATAATATCTCCTTTTTGAAGTCCGGATTTAGAAGCTCCGGAATTTTTTGTCACATTATTAATGTAAAAGCCTTCCGTTTGCTTAATACCCAGTTCTTTAGATGCCGTAGCATTCAATTCTCCACCTTCTACACCTAAAATTCCTCTTTGTACATTGCCGTATTCCATTAGGTCTTCGATGATTTTTCGGGCAATATTAGAAGGAACCGCAAAGGAATAACCTACATAGGAACCCGTCGTGGAGGAAATCATGGTGTTGATTCCGATTAAATCACCGCGGGTATTAACCAGAGCGCCACCGCTATTCCCAGGGTTTACGGCGGCATCCGTTTGGATAAAGGATTGAATTCCGCTGTTTCCTATGTTTCTGGCTTTGGCCGAGACAATTCCGGCAGTAACGGTCGAATTTAAGTTATAAGGATTCCCAACTGCGAGTACCCATTCGCCAATTTTAACAGAATCAGAATTTGCAAATGCAGTATATGGTAATTTCTCGTCGGCGTTAATTTTTAAAAGGGCAATATCCATTTTTGAATCGGTGCCAACGAGTTTTGCCTTGTACAATTTTTTGTTGTTCAGGGTAATTTCAATTTCTGAGGCGTCTTTTATCACGTGATTATTGGTCACGATATAGCCGTCTTCAGAAATAATCACTCCGGATCCTGTTCCTACTTGTTCTTGGGCTTGTCCTCCTTTGTAGCCGTAAAAATATTCCAGCATGGGATTCGAAATAGTTTTATAAGATACATTTTTTACGTGTACTACGGTGTGTATGGTTTTTTCGGCCGCTTCCGCGAAATCCAGTACTTCGCCGGATAAGCCCACTTTTTTGGCATAGGAATCACTGGCGAGGCTTGTTATCGAATTTCTGTTGGATGAAAAATAACCATTGGTGTCAAATAATAATTTGTAAGCCCCTAAAGTCATGGCTCCGCTTAATAAAGACACTAAAAAAAGCTGAGAATACTGTTTCATAATAGAGTTGGTTTTACGTTATTTGTTGAGTAAAAATAGCGTTAAATTGGTTTTTTATAAAACAGTTTAACGCTCTTTAACAATGATTAACTTTTAGTTAATAGTTCGTACTTTTGTGAAATACAATTTAAAGACAATGCAAATAGAATTTTATAAATACCAAGGAACTGGAAATGATTTTGTGATGATTGATAATCGTTCCAATACTTTTCCAAAAGAAGATATAAAATGTATTGCCCATTTATGTGATAGGCGATTCGGGATTGGCGGTGATGGACTTATTTTATTGGAAAATGATCCAGAAGCCAATTTCAAAATGGTGTATTACAATTCTGATGGAAATCAAAGTACCATGTGCGGTAATGGAGGAAGATGTTTGGTGGCTTTCGCTAAAAAACTCCATGTAATTGATAATAAGGCAGTATTCAACGCCATTGATGGATTGCACCATGCCTCTGTGAGTGAAGACGGAATCGTTTCGTTACAAATGATTGATGTTACGGATATTAAAAAAGCTACTGATTACACTTTTTTAAACACGGGTTCTCCTCATCATGTGCAATTGGTTGACGATCTGGAACATTATAATGTAAAAGAAAAAGGCGCCGAAATTCGTTATGGTGAATTATACGGAAAACAAGGAAGCAATATCAATTTTGTTAAAAAAATAGACGAAACCACTTTTTCGTTGCGTACTTATGAAAGAGGTGTTGAGGATGAAACATTAGCTTGCGGAACGGGCGCAACGGCAGTTGCTATTGCTATGAATGCCACCGGAGCAACTCAGGCTACTTCGATTGATCTGAACGTAGAAGGAGGGAAATTAGTAGTTTCTTTTGATAAAAAAGACAATCAGTTTACCAATGTTTACCTGAAAGGACCTGCCGAATTCGTTTTTAAAGGAACGATAGAATTATAGTCTAAAGGCTCATTTTAAACCCCAAACCTCAAAATGATAACTTTAAAAGGTGAAAATATTTATATACGAGCATTAGAACCCAATGATTTGGAGTTTATTTATGCCATAGAAAACGATCAAAGTATTTGGGAAGTAAGCAATACTCATACGCCTTACAGTCGTTTTTTAGTGAAACAATACCTCGAAAATGCCCATCAAGATATTTATGAAGCCAAGCAGCTGCGATTGGCTATTTGTCAGGATGAAGACTTTCCTGCTGTTGGATTGATTGATTTGTTTGATTTTGATCCAAAGAATAATAGAGCAGGAGTTGGCATAGTGATACAAGGGAATGGAAACCGAAATCAGAATATCGGTTCGGAAGCATTGGAGTTATTAATCCATTATGCTTTTCATAGTCTCAATTTACATCAATTATATGCAAATATAGGTACCGAAAATGTAGCAAGTAAAGCTCTTTTTACTAAATTTGGCTTTCAATGCATTGGCATAAAAAAAGATTGGAATCTTGTAAATGGCAATTATAAGGATGAAGCAATTTTTCAATTAATTAATCAACAATTTTAAATTTTAAATTTTGAACTTTAAAAAAATCATTTCAATAGTATCAGTTGTTATAGTCACCGGATTAATCGTTTATGGATTTATTTTGATTAAACAAATTTTTTCGGCTAACACTAAATTTACTGAGCAGGAAGTATTTGTTTATGTACCCACGGATGCTAGTTACGAAGCCGTAAAAAAAATAGTTTCGCCTTATGTAGAAAACATAGATCGATTTGAAATGGTGGCAAATAAAATGAGCTATCCTGAAAATGTGAAATCAGGGCGTTTTTTATTCACAAAAGGGATGAACAGTTATGCATTGGTGAAAGCCATGAGAGCTAATATTCCCGTAAAATTAGCCTTCAATAATCAAGAGCGTTTAGAGAATTTTGCAGGTCGCGTTGGTTCGCAAATCGAGGCGGATAGTTTATCATTACTGACTTCTTTTAAGGATTCTATTTTCTTGAAAGAAAATGGTTTTAATGAAGAAAATGTTTTGGCAATGTTTATTCCCAATACCTACGAAATTTATTGGAATACATCGGCAGTAAAATTTCGAGAGAAAATGATCAAGGAATACCGTAATTTTTGGAATACGGAACGTGTTGCTAAGGCTAAAAAACAAGGATTGACTCCTATTGAAGCTACAATATTAGCCTCTATTGTACATAAAGAATCGGTTAAGAAAGACGAAAGACCTAGAATAGCTGGAGTTTACTTGAATCGTTTGAGAGTAGGGATGCCACTTCAAGCTGATCCTACAGTTATATATGCCATTAAAAAAAGAGACAATGATTTTGACCAAGTGATAAAAAGGGTTTTTTATAATGATTTAACAATGACTTCTCCTTATAATACTTATATGAATACGGGACTTCCTCCAGGTCCTATTGCCATGCCGGACATAACTGCTCTGGAGGCAGTCTTGAATCCGGAAAAGAATGATTTCCTTTATTTCTGTGCTAGTGTAGACCGTTTTGGTTACCATGAATTTGCGGCTACTTTAAAAGAGCATAATGTAAATGCTAAAAAATATTCGGATTGGATCAACAGCCAAGGAGTAAAAAGATAGTTTTGAAGAGTAAAAAAAGGTCCCTTTTTTTACTCTTTTTAGTTTTGGGATATTATAGCGCTTTTGCTCAAAATACAATTGACGGTTTTTTGACGCCTTCTGACAGCTTAAATGTCAAAAAGAGAAACACAGTAATCATCTCCGAAATCGCTCTGGCTTCGGGAACTTTGGTAGGTTTGGACCAACTTTGGTATGCAGATTATCCCAAATCTAAGTTTCATTTTATAAATGATAATGCCGAATGGTTGCAAATGGACAAAGTAGGACATTTCTATTCGTCTTATCAATTGGGCAGGTTTGGTGCCGAAATGCTAGAATGGAGTGGAGCTGAAAAAAAGAGCAACTACTTTATGGATCAGGCTTAGGATTCGCATTTTTGACAGCTGTTGAGGTCTTGGATGGATTTTCATCAGAATGGGGGGCTTCTGTTGGAGATATAGTTGCAAATGTTTCGGGAACGGCTTTGTATGTTTCGCAAGAATTAATTTGGGACGAACAAAGGATAATTCCTAAATTCTCATTCCATACAACTCAATATGCTAAGTATAATCCCAATGTTTTAGGGAGTTCGCTGCCGCAACAGCTATTAAAAGATTACAATGGGCAAACCTATTGGCTTTCGGTCAACTTGCATTCTTTTTACAAAGATTCTAAAATTCCCAAATGGCTTAATTTGGCAATTGGTTATGGAGCCGAGGGAATGATTAATGGGAAGAGAGAAAATGATAACTTGTTTTTGACTCCAAAAACAGAAAGATTTAGACAGTTTTATTTGAGCTTGGATGTAGATTTGACCAAAATAGAAACAAGATCCCATTTTTTGAAAACGCTCTTTTCTGTTCTTAATACTTTAAAAATTCCTGCTCCCACAATTGAAATACAGCGGTTTGACCGAATAAAATGTCGTTTTATCTATTATTAGAACGGATGTATTGAGAAGTGTTTTTTTTGTTTTACATTTAGCTATAGAAAAATATCAATAAATCTTTTTTTATTGATTTAATTTAAATTAAAAGGTGATTTCTTGACAGAAATCTAACAATATCAGGGTTTCAGTTAAATTAATGATAATTCTAGAAAATATTAATGATACTGTAGAATTGGCGTAACCCACTTGGGGGAGGATTTTATTCTGGACTTTTTTAGTTATAACAGCATCAACTTATGCTAATTTAAAATTTTTATAAAACCTATTTGGTGATTTTTAAAGTATTTGAGATTCGTGTATAATTTAAAAGTTAAGTGTAAGGATATCAGTTTACTTTAGAAGAAAAAATCTATTTGAATTTATCGCTGTCTTTTTTAAAGAAAGAAAATCGCAATCATAACTTTAGAGCTAATGGTCTTGGAATTATATTGCTTTTTTGAAAAGATTAGTATTGAAAGAGCAAAAAAAATGTTTCTAAATTCTATTTCATTTGAATCATTTTTCTTTCAATTTTTTTTAAGAGACAAGCCAAAAATAGTATAGGTTAACAAAGCGGTTTAGTAGTTGTTAGTTTCTGTCTTTTTTTGAGAAGTTCGAGAAAATCTGGAGGCTAATTTTAGTCTTAGAATAGAGGACATAATTTGTGAGGCTAAAAGCAAAATTTTAAATGCAAATAGAGTGAATTAGTAGCATTTTTTTATCCGTTCTCAGATTCATTTTGACGACGTTTTTAACCAAAATCAAAACCAATTTTCCTTTTTTAAAGGGTACTTTTTTTGGGTTTTGGGTCTTGTTTTAATCACAATTGTAATGACGGAACGCTCTTCTAGAGAGAGACTTAAAGGGCTATGATTGGTTTTTAAATAAAGTTTAACATACTGATTATCAATATTATGAAAAACAATGGTATCTTTGCACCCAGAAATTTCATAACGGGACAGCGTTTTGAAGAAAAACAATTTATGATAAAGAAGTGGTATTTTTATACAAGTTTAACTATTATTATAGCTTTTTTAAGCTCCGGTTTTAAACCCCTTAAAATAGATTCAGATGAATGGTTTCTGATAAAAAACACAGATGGAATTCAATACTTATTTCCATCGCTTGAAGCAGATGATTACACCAATTTGAATATTCCTTTTACCGGAAATTTATTTATTGCTTTCAAAGAAGCAGTTGGTTTTAGAGAATCGGAAGGGAAATACAAGATGGTTAATTCTCTGGGTTATTTAGGAAAATACCAATTTGGTAACGAAACATTAAAGTCAGTAGGAATTCACGATACTACTTTGTTTTTAAAGAGTCCAAAGATGCAAGAAAGAGCTTTTGTGGCTCTTCTGTCAAAAAACAAGTGGATTTTGCAGGATGTAATCGATAAATACGAGGGTAAAGTGGTTGCTGGAATCTTAGTAACGGAATCTGGAATTTTAGCTGCGGCTCATCTCGGTGGTGCTGGTTCTGTGAAAAAATTCTTCAAAAGTAATGGTAAGCGATACTTTAGAGATGCTTACGGGACTTCGATAAGAAGTTATATGAAGGCATTTGGAGGATATGATACTTCAATAATAGAAGCAAACGTTAATGCTATTGCTAGTTTAAATTAATATAGCTTGTAAAAAAGTAAAAAGACAGCCAGATTTTGGCTGTCTTTTTTTGTTTAATGGTATTGTTTTAGTTTGATTTTAGAATTTCACCATTTGGACGAACTGTTAACTTGATGGTTTCTTTCCCTTTTTTTATTTTGAGATTATATTGTTTTTTAAGAATATCTCCTTTTTCTTGGGTGTATAAAAATTTATCGTTTACAATTGACCAATCAGGATAGGTTCTATATACAGAATGAATCACTTCGTTAGGAAGTTGAATATTTTTATATTGCTCCACAACGCGAGTTAGCTTTCCTTTATCGTCATAAGTTGCTGCCAAAGAGCCTTTTTTTGACTCCATTATCAATAAATAGGATTCATTACCTTCATAATCTTTACCGATGTCATAAGCTATAAATTTTTCTTGCATATTTCTGACATCCATATCGGGGTTTTTATCTGGAAGATATACTGAAAAATCAGAACCGACTCTCTTAATTACCACAGCTGGTAATTCTTCAATTTTAATTTTTCCTTGTTGTGTGTCTTTTTTTGTTTTGTCTTGGGAATAGGACGAAACGCATAAAGCTAAAAAGAGTAAAGTAATCGTAAATGATTTCATGATATTTAGATTAAAATTAATACTCAGAAAAGTTTTTTAAATAAAACCTCATTTTAATGAGAGTGTTTATTTTGGAGTTATTATGATTTATTTTGAGATAAATCTTTTATATAAAAAGTAATGCTATTTTGGGTAATAAAAAATGGTTGTTTAAGACAAAGAAGACTGCCTTAATTCTTTAAGGCAGTCTTGATTCATTTCTCTAGCTATTTGTCTTCTATGATTTCCCCATTAGCATTAACCACTAATTTTTGAGTTTGCTTGTCTTTTTTTATTTTAAGATTATATTGTTTTTTAACAATGTCTCCTTCTTTTTGGGAATATAGATATTTGTCATTTATGATTTCCCATCCAGGGAATTTAGTATAAACAGTATAAATTACTTTAGAAGGAAGTTGTATGCCCTTATAATTTTCCACAACATGAATTAATTTTCCTTTTTCATTATAAGTGGCTGTCAATGTGCCTCCTTTTACTTCCATGTATACTAGATAAGTGTCATAGCCTTCATAGTCTTTACCCAAGTTATAGGCAATAAAATGATCTTCCAGCTTTCTGACTTTTGGGTCTGCATTTCTGTCTGGTAAATAAACAGAAAAATCTTCCCCGGCACTTTTAATAACTACTGCAGGCAAGTTCTCGATACTTACATTGCCTTCTTCCTTATTTTTTTTATCTTGTGAGTAAGATAAATTTGTCAGTCCTAAAACTAACAAAGCAATAACATATGCTTTCATAATAGTTGATTTTAATTGTTTCAATCTTTACTATAGAATAAATTTTAAGGTCTATTGTTTGCTTCCCCTTTTTATTATTATTATTTAACTCTATAGTATGCATTTAAAAAAAAAGTCAATTTTGGAGCTTATTCTATTACAACTTATTAGGTAAGTATAAAGGTACTTAAAATGTATTTATCTGATAGTTAATGCTTTGCGTAATTTTTGTTAATTATGAAAGTCTGTTTTGAAATATTCTTCAATTTTGAATAATTTTATTATTTTATAATGATTAAATAAAAAAACAGCCTATTTTTTGTGTAATTTTTTTGAAGTTAAGTATTTTTCTAAATTACATTTCTGCTATAATTTTACCATCAGGCTCAACTGTTAATTTACGGGTTTCATCCCCTTTTTTTATTTCAATATCATATTGTTTTTTTAAAATATCTCCTTTTTCTTGAGAATATAAAAACTTGTCAGAAACGATTTCCCATCCATGAAATTTTTTATTAACGGAGTGAATTACCTTTGGCGGAAGCTTTACATTTATATAATTCTCAACCACGCGAACCAATGTGCCTTTTTCGTTGTAAGTAGCCGTTAATGTAGATCCTTTCATTTCCATATGAACTAAGTAAGTTTCATAGTCCAAGAGTTTTTTACCAAGATCATGTGCTATAAAACTATCTTGAAGCTTTCTAACTTTTGGATCCGGATTCCTATCTGCTAAATATACCGAAGAATTATCTTTAATACTTCTAATAGCTACTGTAGGTGAAATTTCCATACTAATATTGCCATTGTAAGGTTCTAGTTCTGTTTCATTCTGGGAATAGGATAAGTTTGTAAATCCTAAAAATAAAAAAACAATAATATACGCTTTCATAATAGTCGATTTTAATTATTAATAATATGCTGTTGAATGAATTTTAAGGCATACAGTTACTTCCCCTTTTCATGATATAAATTCATTCTAAAGTTTTTTAAATAAAGTTAATCTTTGGAAATTTTTTTGATAAAATCGTGGTTATCAATAAAGGTATTGTTTTTTAAATATCTAATAATCAATAAGTTGTGTATTTTTTTGTTAATTTGTGAATGCTATCAGAGGTGTTTTGTTATTGATAATAATAAATAGTACTTGTTTTTTTATCGATTGTTTAAATTGTTGGGTAATAACAAAAAAACACCAACTAAGTTGGTGTTTTTTTGTTCTTTTGTATCTTTTAATTATTGGCTATTCTCCAATCAAAATTTCCAATATTTGTATAGCAGCTTCACTAATTTTTGTACCAGGGCCAAAAACGGCAAGTGCTCCGGCATCAAATAAGTATTGGTAATCTTGGGCAGGAATAACGCCACCCACAACAACCATAATATCTTCGCGTCCGTATTTTTTTAGTTCTTCAATTACTTGAGGAACTAAGGTTTTATGACCGGCAGCAAGAGAGGAAACACCTAAAATATGCACATCATTTTCCACGGCTTGTTTAGCTGCTTCGGCTGGAGTTTGAAATAAAGGACCAATATCTACATCAAAACCTACATCTGCATAACCAGTGGCAACTACTTTGGCACCACGATCGTGTCCGTCTTGCCCCATTTTGGCAATCATAATTCTAGGGCGACGACCTTCTTGTTTAGCAAAGGTATCGGCTAGTTGTTTTGCTTTTTCGAAGCTTTTGTCGTCTTTTATCTCTTTACTATACACACCGCTAAAGGATTTAATTTGTGCTTTATATCTTCCAAAAACTGTTTCTAAGGCATCACTGATTTCTCCCAAAGTGGTTCGGTTTCTGGCAGCGTCTACGGCAAATTCTAGTAGATTTCCTTCTCCGGTTTGGGCACAAAGAATTAATTTTTTTAGTGATTCCTGTACTTTTTCGGTATTTCTGCTTGCCTTAATACGATCTAGTTGTTCTAATTGTTGCTTGCGCACCATTTGGTTATCGACATCCAAGATATGCAAAGGATCTTCTTTATCCAATCGGTATTTGTTGACACCTACAATAATATCTTGTCCGCTATCAATACGGGCTTGTTTTCTGGCTGCTGCTTCTTCGATTCTAAGTTTTGGTATTCCGGCTTCAATGGCTTTGGTCATGCCTCCAAGTTCTTCTACTTCTTGAATCAGCTTCCAGGCATTTTCGGCAATTTCATGGGTCAGATTTTCTACATAATAGCTACCGCCCCAAGGGTCAACCGTTTTTGTTATTTTAGTTTCTTCTTGTAAAAATATTTGGGTATTTCGGGCAATTCTTGCAGAGAAATCCGTTGGTAGGGCAATGGCTTCGTCAAGAGCGTTTGTATGCAAAGATTGTGTTCCGCCAAAAGCAGCAGCAGCAGCTTCAATGCAGGTACGGGCAACATTATTAAACGGATCTTGTTCTGTTAGACTCCATCCGCTGGTTTGGCAATGAGTTCTTAATGCCAAAGATTTATCGTCTTTGGGATTGAATTGTTTCACCAATTTGGCCCAAATCATTCTTCCAGCACGCATTTTGGCAATTTCCATGAAATGGTTCATGCCAATAGCCCAGAAAAAGGATAGACGAGGAGCAAATTCATCAATTTTCATTCCCGTGGCTAATCCAGTTCTGATGTATTCCAATCCATCGGCGAGAGTATAGGCTAATTCAATATCGGCTGTAGCTCCAGCTTCTTGCATGTGATAACCAGAAATAGATATCGAATTGAATTTGGGCATTTTCTTGCTCGTAAATTCAAATATATCAGCAATGATTTTCATCGAAGGACTTGGCGGATAAATATAGGTGTTGCGCACCATGAATTCTTTAAGGATGTCATTTTGGATGGTTCCCGAAAGTTGCTCTGGTTTTACGCCATGCTCTTCGGCAGCCACGATATAGAAAGCCATGATGGGCAAAACGGCGCCGTTCATGGTCATTGAAACCGACATTTCGTCTAATGGAATTTGGTCAAATAACACTTTCATGTCTTCAACCGAATCAATGGCAACTCCTGCTTTTCCTACATCGCCTACTACACGTTCATGATCTGAATCATAGCCGCGGTGTGTGGGTAAATCAAAAGCGATCGATAATCCCTTTTGGCCTGCGGCTAGATTTCTTCTATAGAAAGCATTACTTTCTTCGGCTGTTGAAAATCCGGCATATTGGCGAATTGTCCATGGTCTGCGCACGTACATCGTTGCATAAGGTCCACGTAAATTTGGCGCAAAGCCAGCCCCAAAGTCCAGATGATGGAGATTTTCAATATCTTTTTCGGAATAGTTGGGTTTTAATTCGATGCCTTCGGCCGTTAAAAAACCTTCCGTCAATGAATCTTGGTTTGAGGTTTTCGACTTTTGGCTGTCTAATTGAATATGTTTGAGGTCATTTCTGATCATTTTTGACACTAATTTAAGCGGTTTAATTAACTGATTGCAATGATTTGAAATTATTCTAAATCCAGACGTTCTTGTTCTGTTTTCTCCGCCAAGCGTTTTTCGATTATCGGAGTAATCAAGGTTTTTCTGGGTTTGATTTTTACAAAAGGAAATAGTTCTAAATCCTGTTTCATCTTGTCATCTTTATTGGGGTACTTATTGGTTCCTAATAGTACCTCTTTTCCTGAATCATAGAGTTCCTGCTCTTTATCGGCACTTTCCTGGATTTTTCTTTTGATGATTCCTTCGTTCAATTGTTTCAAGAATCCTCCGTTAGCTTCGATGTCTTTGAATAAAACCAATGCTTTTTCGGCCAATTGGTTAGTCAATGATTCGATGTAATAACTTCCGTCTGCAGGATTGTTTACTTTATCAAAATAACTTTCATTTTTAAGAACCAGTAATTGATTTCGGGCTATTCGATCACCAAATTCATTGTCTTTATGGTATAAAGAATCATAAGGTAAATTTGCAATAGCATCTGCACCTCCTAATATTGCTGACATGCACTCGGTAGTGGTACGCAGCATATTTACATTGTAATCGTATAATGTTTTGTTGCGTTTGCTTGGAGAAACCAAGAGATGGCAATCGAGATCGTGGTTGTACTCTTTGGCAATTAAATTGAATAATAATCGAAATGCGCGCAGTTTTGCAATTTCAAAAAAATAATTGGTTCCCACGGCAATCTCAAAAACGATGGCTTGGTTGATAATAGGAATTCTATTAAAATATTCATTGGCATGCGCCATGCTATAGGCAATTTGTTGCACTAAATTCGCACCAGCGTTTTGATATAAGCCGGAATCGATGCTGATAATGGAACTGTTAGGGATGCTTGTAGAAAGTAAGTTAAGTGAATCAAAATTATTTTTTTCACTTGTAGTAAACCAATTTCCTTCTCTGGCTAATTGCCCAATAGGATCTATATTATAGAATATTTTCGCCTCTTTCTGTCTTGCAATAGTATCTATTTTTTGGACGAAATCGATTGAGAGAAAATTCAAATTAAAGTAAACAGCTACTCCTTTTAAAGGTAATTTTTCAAGAAGTTTCGCGATGTTTGTGGTTTCATCCTCAATGGTAAAACGAAGACTTTCGGCACCTCTGTTTAGGGTGTCTAAAGCTCTTTCGATAGATTTTTCCATATCGAAAACAAAAATATTTTGGCAGATTTTAAAATCGGATGCCTTTGTGGTAACCGGAACCGGGTTTGTGAATTCGTCTTTATGGTAAAAAGGTTTTACCTTAATATCCTCGGGGGAATTCCAAATTAAGGTTTCATTGTAATCCGCGCCTTTGAGCTCAAACTGGATTTTTTGTTTCCATTGTTTGGAAGAAACGGGATCGAAATCTTCGAATAAATTACTGTTCATTTTGATTCTGATTTTTAATAATTCAAGATTTATTATTTTTTTTCTATACTGTCACCTTCAAACTCAATCAGGTATATATCCTCGTTGTCCTTTTTCATATAGTACTTTTCGCGAGCATATTTTTCTATTTGTTCCGGATTTTTGAGCTGTTTGATTTGCTCTTCATCTTTCTTTATTTCTTGTTGGTAATATTCTTTGTTGTCCTCAAGTTCATTAATCTGATTGTCTAAAATTCGATGATCAAAATAAGAATAGTTATCCAAGAAAAGCATCCAGGTTATGAAAAACAGTAAAACCCATATGTATTTGTTACTTAGGAATTTGAACCAAGGTTTGTTTTTGTATGGATTTGTCATTTTATTTTGTTTTTAGCCCCGATTGCAACGAAAATCCTTTATATTCTGAACTTGTTTCAGGATCCTGAAACAAGTTCAGAATATAAAGATTGAAGTGTAAAGCGGGATTAGCTCCTGAAAATTGTAATGTTATAAAATTACAAAAAATTATAGAATTTTTTGATTTATGACGGCACGAACCACATCTATAGCAACTGTATTGTATTTGTCATTTGGAATAATGATATCGGCAAATGCTTTTGTAGGCTCTATAAATTGTTCATGCATTGGTTTTAATGTCGTTTGGTAACGGCTTAAAACTTCTTCCATGTCGCGACCACGCTCAGCAATATCGCGTTTTAGACGGCGAATTAATCTTTCGTCAGAATCAGCGTGAACATATACTTTGATATCAAAAAGTTCTCTTAATTCGGCATTTGCCAAAATTAGAATTCCTTCTACAATCATAACTTTTCTGGGATGGGTAAAAACGGTATCATCTGTTCTATTGTGGGTCACAAAAGAATAAACAGGCTGATCGATGTTATTTCCGGCTTTTAATTCCTTGAGATGTGCAACCAATAATTCAAAATCAATGGCTCTTGGATGATCAAAATTGATTAAGGCTCTTTCATCAAATGATAGTCCGTGATTTTCTTTATAGTATGAATCTTGCGAAATAATACCTACTTCTGCTTCCGGTAACTCATTCATAATCTGATGAACTACGGTTGTTTTCCCGCTTCCCGTTCCGCCTGCAATCCCTATAATAAGCATATAATATTGTGTTATAATTGTTGGGGCAAAAATAGGAATTTTATTGGGAGCGAATTTTGTTTTCTAATAAATATTTAGTTTGCTTATCAGTTAAGGTAAAGAGCCAATCAGGCTCATTATTTCAAACCTTTATTGTTTGTATTTGTTTTGTGTTTTTTATCTGTGAATGAAATTCTGGAGTTTTATTATCGGCATTTTTTTATACAAAAAGAGGAAGTCTTTTCAGGCTTCCTCTTCTAAAAAAGAATTCAGATCTTAATTATTTATTCTTTTTTGCTTTTATCATCATTTCCAGTTGATCCCAAAGTTCTTCCGGAATGGCTTCTAATAGATTAAATTGCCCGGCACCCTTTAACCATTCGCCACCATCAATAACCACAACTTCACCATTTACATAAGCTGAGAAATCAGATACTAAGTAGGCTGCCAAATTGGCCAATTCTTGGTGGTCGCCAACACGTTTTAGAGGTACTTTTTTTGACATGTCAAATTTCTGGGCTAAATCTCCCGGCAATAATCTGTCCCATGCTCCTTTAGTAGGGAATGGTCCCGGGGCAATAGCATTGGTACGGATGCCGTATTTTGCCCATTCTACGGCAAGACTTCGGGTCATGGCGAGAACTCCGGCTTTTGCAGTGGCGCTTGGCACAACATAGGCAGAACCTGTCCAGGCATAAGTAGTTACTATATTTAAAACCGTTGCAGATGTTTGTTTGGTATCTATCCAGTGTTTACCAAAGGCCAATGTACAGTTTTTAGATCCCTTAAGGACAATATCAATTATAGTATCAAATGCATTGGCAGATAATCTCTCGGTTGGAGAAATAAAATTTCCTGCGGCGTTATTCAATAAAACATCTACTTTTCCAAAGGTTTTCAATACGCCTTGTAGCATACTTTCAACTTCTTCGTAATGACGCACATCGCATTGTAGCGGCAGACAAGTACCTCCGGTTTCGGCTTCTAGTTCCGCTGCGGTGTTTTTTAATTTTTCTAAATCTCGAGATGTAATTGCGACTTTGGCTCCTAATTCTAAGAAGTATTTGGTCATTGCTTTTCCTAGGCCACTGCCACCACCAGTAACAACAATTACTTTGCCTTTTAGAGCATCATCGCGTAGCATTTTATCGGTATAACTCATGTCGTTTTATTTTTTGAATTGTAAATATATGAAATAAATATTATGCACGCATAATAAAAAAAGAAACAAAAGCCGGATTGTTATATAGCGCACAGTTTTTTAGCAGCTTGCTCAAGTGTTGCATTGTCTTTGGCAAAACAGAAACGAATCAAATGTAGATCTTTTCCATCGGCATAAAAAGTAGAGATGGGTATGGCGGCCACTCCATATTTGCTGATTAATGTTTTACAGAAATCCACATCATTTTCATTTGAAATGGAAGCATAGGATGCAACTTGAAAATAAGTTCCTTCGCAAGGCATCAGTTCGAATCGGCTTGTTTGAAGTAATTCTCTGAAATAATCTCTTTTTTTCTGGTATAAACTTCCAATTTCCTGAACAGAAACCAAGTCTAAATAGTCACTAATGGCGACTTGAGAAATACTGTTGACGCTAAAAACCAAAAACTGATGCACTTTTTTGATTTCTTTCATCAGATATTCGGGAGCTACAAGATAACCCACTTTCCAGCCTGTAACATGAAATGTTTTTCCGAATGAGGAAACCATCACGGTACGATTTAGGAGTTTTTCTCTGGTATGCGCCGAAATATGTTTTTTCTCGAAAGTAATGTATTCATAGACTTCATCCGAAAGCACAATGATTTCCGGATAATTATGTAGTAATTTTTCTAAGGCATCAAAATCCGATTCGCCTAGAATTTTCCCAGTCGGATTATGCGGATTGTTGATGATAATCATTTTGGTTTTTGCAGAACAGGCTTTCTCAATTTTTGTCCAATTAGGGGTATAATCATCATTTAGAGATACACGTACCGGATTAGCATTGCTCAATAATACAGGAACTTCATAACAATCATAACTAGGATCTAAAATGATTACTTCGTCATTTGTTTTTACCAAAGCCTGAATTGTGGCAAAAATTCCTTCTGTAGCGCCCGCAGTTACCAGTATTTCACTTTCGGGCTGAATGATTCTTCCATACGATTTTTTGACAAGGGCAGCTATTTTGGAAAGTAATGGAGGATAGCCAGCCATCGGAAGGTATTGATGCACATTTTCTTTGGCGAGTTTGGCAACGATATCTGTTAAACGCTCATCCACCGGAAAATTTGGAAATCCTTGCGAAAGATTGATAGCATTATATTCGGAAGCCATCTTTGACATTAACGTAAAAATACTTGTGCCAATATTGGGAAGTTTAGACATACTTTTTTTTTTAGTGATCTAAAAGTAAGTAAATGCTTCGAGTTAAGAAAATGTAATTCTTGGATTTATAAAAAACCAAAGCATCTCTTTTGAAATGCTTTGGTTTTTTGATTTATTTTTTAGGAATCGGTATATCGGAATTTGCCATATCTCTAATACAAATGTATTTTCCGTCTTTTTTCTCAAAGAGACTCATAAAGGTTCCGCTCATCATTTTTGTATTTGTCGAATCCGAGACTTGATATCCACCAACTTCCACAACCTGATTTCCATCATTGGCTATATGAACTTCTTTGGTTTTGAAGGTTATTTTGGCTCCTTTTGGAAATTTAGCCAGTTCTTCTTTTATTGATTCATGAATCGCATTCTTGCCCATTAATGGCATTTTATTGTTAGAATAGCTTATGGCATCATCGGCATAATAGCTGATTGCCTCTGTGTTTTTCTCATTAAAAGCCTTGGCAAAAGCGTCTTCCATTGCTTGAATTTCGCTTTTAATTCGCTCTTTTTCGGCTGCGACCATTGGGATCTCTCTTTCTTGGCAAGCTATCATCAAAGAAATAATAGCGATGACAAATGCTCCTTTAGATATCTTGTTTTTCATAATTATATTTGGTTTTAAATTTAATTAGGAATAACTTTTTGGAGATTAAGGGAGGATAAAATTAAATATATTTTATTGATAATCAGTTTTATTTGTGACTATTTTGTGTTCTGAATTGATTCGGAGAATTATGAATAAAAAAATCCTGAAAACTATAACTTGAGGGTATAGTTTTCAGGATTGATTATGTTTTTAAAATTACATTTTATGAATTATAAAAATAGTTGGGCGTTTATGTAAATCGATTGACTCTTTTTTCCAAGCTGAAATTTTCTTAGTCTTAATATATTCTGTAGGCAAAGTGATATCAGTTGCTATACATAAATGTGTTTCGGGATGTAATGTTTGCAAAAGATCTTCCAACAATTTGTTGTTACGATAAGGGGTTTCAATAAAAATTTGAGACTGATTTTTTTCGAATGATATTTTTTCTAAGTTTTTGAAGCTTGCTTTTTTCTCGTCTTTTTCAATAGGCAAATAGCCGTGAAATGTAAAGCTTTGTCCATTCATCCCCGAGGCCATCATAGCCAAAAGGATAGAAGAGGGTCCTACTAATGGCACCACTTGGATTCCTTTTTCATGAGCCAGTTTTACGATTACTGCACCGGGATCGGCAACGCCTGGGCATCCGGCTTCGCTCATTAAACCCATGTTTTTTCCTTCTAATAATGGTTTTATGAAATCGAGATGTTCTTTAGTTTCGGTGTGTTTGTTTAAGGTAAAAAGCACTAAGTCGGGCTGTTTTTTCTCAGGGCTTACGGCTTTGATCGATTTTCTCGCCGTTTTGTCGTTCTCGACAATATAGTAGTCAATGAGATCTATAGCTCTTTTGATCGTTTGTGGTAAAACGTCCATAGGGTCGCAATCTCCCATTGTGGTAGGGATTAAATAGAGTTTTCCTAAAAGAGTAGCTGATTTCATTGAAAGTTTTTATTTTTTATTCTGATTATAAGATGTAATGGGCAAGATAAAATGCGAAACAAATATTTTTTTAAAATAAAAATTACCGATGTTTCTCTATTAATTTTTCGGCGATGATGTCACAAACTTCGTCAAGCATCTTGTATACGATTTCAAATCCGTTTGGCAATCCAAAATAAGGATCGGGTACATCTACATTTTCGTTTGGGAACAATTCATCTAGGATTATCTTCACCTTATTTTTTTGATCGGGATTTTCAGATAGTTCAATTACGTTTTCGTAATTAGATTGATCCATGACATAGATATAATCGTAGGTTTCAAAATCTGATTTTTGAAATTGTTTTCCTCTTTGATTGGAAATGTCAATATCGTATTTTTTTGCTGTAGCGATAGAACGCACATCAGGAGATTGACCAATATGCCATGAACCTGTACCGGCAGAGTCAACCCTGAATTTGTCTTTTGGAAGTTTTGAGGACAAAATACCTTCGGCCAAAGGCGATCGGCAAATATTCCCCAAACAAACCATTAGAATTTTTACGGACATGGTGCTTTTATAGCGTTAATTTTTTATGGATATCTTCAACAAATTTTTTGAATTGTTTATCGGTAGCCACTAAGTTGTCAACTGTTTTACAGGCATGCAAAACGGTAGCGTGATCTCGGTCTCCAATTTGAGAACCAATGTTTGCTAAAGAAGCTTTGGTGAACTTTTTAGCAAAAAACATAGCCAACTGTCTTGCTTGAACTACATGTCTTTTTCTGGTTTTTGATTGAAGTGTTTCGATGTCTAATTGGAAATAATCTGAAACGATTTTTTGAATGTAATCGATAGAAATCTCTCTTTTGACATTTTTGACAAATTTTTCAACAACACTTTTAGCCAATTCAATGGTTACTTCTTTTTTGTTGAAAGAAGACTGTGCAATCAATGAAATAATAGCACCTTCAAGTTCTCTAACATTTGATTTAATGTTACGAGCCACATATTCTATGATTTCCTCAGGAATCTCTACACCATCACGGTACAATATATTTTTCAGGATTGAAATCCTGGTTTCATAATCCGGTTGATGCAACTCAGCTGATAATCCCCATTTGAAACGAGATAACAAGCGTTGCTCGATATCTTGCATATCAACTGGTGCTTTATCAGAAGTTAGGATAACCTGTTTTCCGTTTTGATGTAAATAATTGAAAATATGGAAAAACACATCTTGCGTTCCTGATTTTCCAGAAAGGAACTGAACATCATCAATGATTAAAACATCAATAAGTTGGTAGAAATGAATGAAATCATTTCTATTGTTCTTCTTTACCGAATCAATATATTGTTGGGTGAAAATTTCAGCTGAAATATATAAAACTGTTTTTTCAGGATATTTGTCTTTTATTTCTACTCCTATAGCATGAGCCAAGTGCGTTTTACCCAAACCTACGCCACCAAAAATCAATAAAGGATTGAATGATGTTCCGCCAGGTTTATTGGCAACAGCCATACCGGCAGAGCGCGCCAGTCTATTAGAATCTCCTTCAAGGAAATTATCAAAACTGTAATTGGCATTTAGTTGGGATTCAATTTTTAAATTTCTAATTCCTGGAATTACAAAAGGATTTTTTAATTCTGGATCTAGGTTTTTAAAAGGAGCGTCAACATTTTGTGGTTTCATTGGAGCCCGATTAGCACTTGGCAACTGTTCCGTAAAAGGTTGTTTATTGCCATAAGTGTTCTCCATTTTGATTTTATAAAGTAACTTCGCATTTTTGCCAAGTTCTTTAGTTAATGCCACTTTTAATAATTTCACATAATGTTCTTCTAGCCATTCGTAGAAAAATTTACTTGGAACTTGAATGTACAATGCGTTATCGGTAAGTTCAACTGATTTGATCGGTTCAAACCAAGTTTTGTAGGCTTGATCTTGAATGTTGTCTTTGATAAAAGACAAACAGTTTTCCCATACTGATTGAGCAGTTTTGTTCAT